>CAVOSN010000010.1:0-1333652 GCA_963698805.1 uncultured Acidobacteriota bacterium
GAGGGGTGGCGCGACAGTTTAGGTGAAGCCTAGCCGAGACCGGCCCTTTCGTTTGCCGGTGCCTCAATAGCTTCCCATGCCTCGTTTCCACACCCCCGCTTATCGAACCGGACAGGCGGAGTTACCGCATCCGGCTCTCGGAAAAGACACACGATGTTACGTGTGATGCCGCCTGCAACTTCTGAACACAACTCGGGGTGGCTAGACTCATCGTCAATCCCCATGTCCTTCGTCGCTTCTTGCATCCGTCTTTAACTGAGGCCCCTTCCCTCCACCGGAATTACCCAGCTTCCTCGGTACTACGGACCTCTCCGCCACCCCATTCGGCCCGGCCTGGCTCTCGCGAGTTGCCGGTTGATCGAAACTGCGATCACCGCTGGGGCTTCCCGTGTTGCACCTGATCCACTATGTCTGCATGCCGTCGCCACTACCCCGGCAGGTCCGATGGAGCCGATTCGCTCAGTACTGCTCCATCGTCGTCGTCCTTCCCCAGATTACAGTTGGGTCGGCTCCTGCATTATCAGTTTCGAGGCCTGCTCAGCGTTCACTCGCGTTACAACCTGCAGACTCGCCGAGTCGCCTTATGCGACCCTCTACACCGGAGGCTCCGGCGGCTTTGTTGCCTCCACCGCCGCTCCGATTGCTACCGGGTGGAGCGATCCAGTTCCCGGGCGGGTTTGTCTCCCGCTGTGGACCAGTGCCTTTTCACGGCGCACTGTAATCGCCTGATTTCAGCAACTACCAATTTCCTCATTTCCGAAGTACTCTGAGACACTTCGGAAGGTTGAGATGAGTGCTTGCACTCGCTGCGGGTTGGAATGCCCGGATGACGCCACACTCTGTTATGCCTGCGCACTCGCCGTCGCGCGCGCTCCAGACCATCCGCCGATGACCAGCCCCTCCCAACCGGGTACTCTGCCGTATGGTTGGGGCAACATCCTAAGGTGTACTGCTGATTATGGGAGGTCTGGGTCAGTTTTCAAGACAGGCAAGTCCATCAGGGCTCGAATCCGATCCATATGCTGCCGCACTCAATATCGTCCTTGGCTTTTGCATCCTTCGCAAAAACCGTCTTATCCTGCCCTTGATGGTCATTGCCGTTGTGCTTCTCATACTCAACATCGGACTGGGTTTCGTTAGAAACGATGAAGCGACTCCAGTCTTCGTTTTCGGTGTCTTCGTCTGGGTACTGTACGCCTTCTACTACTACAACCGGCGACACGAGTTTAAAGCGCTGGATTTTGCTTCGCCCGCTGGGAAAAACAGCAGTTTCAGACGCCACTCCGCGGCGACGATCGGCAAATCGGTCTTGTTGATCGACCCTACCGATCTAGCAGGACTCCCAGTTCATCGTCCTCTCCCCAAGCCTTGACGTATTGCGCCTTTCCAATCACCCCAGGGCCGTTGGGCCCCATCTCGTAATAAACCTTCGCTTCTGACGGGAACTGCTTCAGGGCTTCGATCAGGTCTTTTACCGTCCATTGTTTGTCTGCCATATGTATCCCTTTTCGATTACCGCAATGCGCCACAAAGCTTACTCGGGCCGGGGAGCCGACATTGTATGGAATCATTACACCAACTACGCGCCAAACCGGGGTTGTGAGTGTGAACGCCTGGTTACAACAGCTCGCCGAGCTTTTTGGGGTTTCCCCTATAAGAACTGCTAGTTCCACTGCCCGCAGCAGCCCCCGTATCATCTCTGTTCTACTACGAATCTGGTCTAACGGTAAGCCAATCTTGAGTGCGGCTATGCCCCAATGTTGCTGTGCATCGATGACCGTCCATATTTTAGGGAGCTTCGCAAAGCGGTTCTGGAATCTCGCGGTTACACGTTGAGACTGTAACGAGTGGATGACACCTTGCGACTTGGCGATTGCTGAAGGCAGTTCGCTGGGATTGCAAGTCCACAAATCGTGCGCCAAACTTCCGATCCGTGGGTGACCAAAAACTCCGGTTCGTTGTTTGCAGGGGACTAGGAGAATGGCCATGTCAGAGACGCAGACGAGTCAGTGGCAAAAAATCTGCCTCCAAGCAATGTGTGAAGCGGAGCCAGATCGCAGGATGGCGATCCTCGAAAAACTTGGACATCTCCTCCGGACGGATCGTCATGATTTTGGCCCGCTCTGGGTCGATTTCGGGCACGCCATGGTGAAACGAAACGGCAAGGTTGTTTGCCTTACAAGCCTGGAGTTGCGCCTTCTCCGTTACCTCATTGAAAGGGCTGGATGCCTGGTTTCTCGTGATGAGCTGTTGCGTTCAGTCTGGGGTTATAACGGCGGGACATTCACGCGAACTGTGGATATGCATATACACGGCCTTCGACGGAAACTCGAGCAGGATGCCAAGCGACCTGAATTTATCGTCACCGTCAAGGGGGCGGGGTACAAATTTGTTGCACAGGGGGCTGAGCGTAAGTGAAAAATCCCCATTTCACTCACAAGCTTGCGCTGTCCGTTCGCCTTTTCGCGGTTATCGGGGTCCAGAATTGAGCCCTCAGGGGAGCGGAAGACCTGTATCACCGCTATTTCCTGCCGGTCCTGACCAAGGTCGGCATCCGCAAGATCCGGCTCCACGACCTGAGGCACACGTTTGGGTCATTGCTAATCCAGAACGGGGCCTCGATCGTGTACGTGAAGGAACAAATGGGACACAGCTCCATCCAAGTCACGGTCGACACCTACGGGCACCTGATCCCTGGGGCCAACGTGTCTTTCGTGGATACGTTGGATGTGGTTCCCGAGAGGGACGAAAAAACAGGTCCGCACCAATCCGCACCGCCCGCGCAACAAGCGGTGGAGAGAGACATGGGCATACCCACGGAAGTCCTTGAAAAGATTGGTGGCGGCGGTTGGACTCGAACCAACGACCTAGGGATTATGAGACCCTCGCTCTAGCCACCTGAGCTACACCGCCATTGCTGGAAACAAATCAGGAGAGATGATCGGCTGATGCTGACGGGTGCGGCACCGGAGTGGCTCGGCCCGCTACGGTCAGCTTTTCGATTCTAAGAGGCATTCTCGCGGGGTGTCAAACCTGCGGACTCGCAGGCTCGCGAGGATTTCGGGCCGTGGTGGAGCGCGCCGTCACACGCCCGAGTTGCAAGTCGTGCAACTTCCTAAGAAACTACTCAGACCCATGAAAGCCATTGCGGTGATCCCTGCGCGCCTTGCGTCTACCCGGCTGGAGCGGAAAGCTCTCTGCGATATTGCCGGGATACCCATGATTGGCCACGTTTACCGAGGCGTCTGCGCCTCGCCACTGCTGGACGGCGTGATCATCGCGACCGACTCGCAGGAGATTGTCGACGTCTGCAACCGGCAGGGCTGGCATGCGCGGATGACCTCGGCGCAGCATCGCAGCGGAACGGAGCGCGTTCACGAGGTATCGAACTTCGCGGCAGCCGACGTGTATTTGAATGTGCAGGGGGACGAGCCGCTCACGCGGCCGGAACATATCGCGTCCCTGCTACGGGTGGTGGAGGATCCCGATGTGCAGGTCGGGACATTAAAGACTCCCTGTGGGGCGGAGGACATAGCCAACCCGAATGCGGTGAAGGTGGTGACGGACGGCGGCGGACGCGCGCTTTATTTTTCGCGGGCCACGATTCCTTACGATCGTGACAAGATTGGGCCGGCGTATTTTAAGCATCTTGGATTTTATGCGTACCGGAAAGCTGCGTTGGATCGTTTTGTGAAGCTGCCTGAGTCGTTGCTAGAGAAGGCGGAGCGGTTGGAGCAGTTGCGCTTTCTTGAAAATGGCATTTCGATTCATGTGGGAGAGACGCCGTTTGACACCGTTGGGGTGGATACGGCCGAGGATTTGCGGCGTGTGACGGAGTTGTTGGCGAAGAGCAGCCGCTGAAAGCCATGGGAAGGGCCGACTTCAGCCGTGGTGCATCGACTTGAAACGATTTCGCGTTTCAGCGCCTGTGATGAGTGTCTTCGTTGCGCTGAACACTCGAAACAGCAAACCTCACCGGCTAAAGCCGCCCGAAGATTCGCCATTGTTCGGCCCGACTGAAGTCGGGCCCTTCCCGAGCGGTGCCAGTCGAAGAGCGGCTGGGGATGACGGTCCAAGGGCGCGGGTGGTGACAAGAATCTAAGAGCGGGAGTCGGCGGCCAGGCGCATCTTCCAGGCTTCGGCGGCGGCTACGCGGCGCGAGATTGCCGGATGCGAATGGAAGAGCCACTCCACCCAGCGGGACGGCGTGCGCTCCGCCAGGTTTTGCGCGGCCAGTTTGTTCATCGACGTAATGAAGGGCTGGACGCTGCGGATCGTCTTGAAGGCGTAGCGGTCGGCCTGGCGCTCGTTGAAGCGCGAGTACGCGTTCATGGCCGGCATCAACACGACCGACAGCACGGTCGAAATCAATACCAGCAGCGGCAAATTTGAGAAATCCGACATCGTGTCGAACATGGACCACTGTTCGATGGACAGGTGCAGCACGTAGTTCGCCGCCCAAAAGCCTAGCAGTGTGACGCCCGCCTGCACGAAAATGCTTTTCAGGATGTGCTTGTGCACGTGATGCCCCAGTTCGTGCGCAAGCACGGCTTCGATTTCTTCGGGAGAATAGTGATCGAGGAGCGTGTCGGCCAGAATGATGCGGCGCGTGGCGCCCAACCCCGTCAGGGCTGCATTCGCCTTGCGGCTCTTTTCGGAAAGATGCCACTTGTAGATGCCACGAACTTTTGTGCCGGCGCTCTCGCTCAGCCTAACAAGTCTCTGCTTCAGGTCGTCGTTCTCAAGGGGCTCAAACTTATAGAAGATCGGAAAGAGAATGAGGGGCGCGATCTGCGCCAGCACGACGAAGAGCCCCATGAACATCGCCCATGAAATGATCCACCAGTGCTGGGGCGATTGGCGGATGGTGAAATAGAGCAACTCGGCGATAATGCCGGCAAACAGAAGCCCGACCAGGAAGCCCTTGGTCTCATCCCAGATCCACGCGCGCGTCTTCTGGGTGGTGAGTTGAAAGCGGCGTTCCAGACGAAGGCCGTAGTAGTCGAGCCCAATGCCCGAGAAGTTTTCCGCCCAGCAAGAGCATGAAGACGTAGATGAAGACCGAGAGGGTGTAGTTCTGAAACGCGAACCGGTAGGCCCAATCGCGCAACACGGCGTTCCATCCGGAAAGCAGAAGGATCAACAGGAAGGCGAGGCCCAACGCAAAATCGCTGAATTCCAACCAGCGATGAATGCGGTTATAGCGCCGCGCCTCGGGCGTGTCGGTGGCGATGGCTGGGCTGTCTTCGGCAAATCTCATGAGTGGCTGCGCTCGATAATTATCCACTAATCCGGACGCATCGCGGTATGGTCGCCCGTGCCCAAAAGTTCAGTGTCTACCGGACAGTGGAGCCGCTTGTCGAAAGAACAACTTACCCGCTGGCCGAAACGAAAGTCTTCGCCAGATCGAGTATCTCCGAGACCAGTTCGGGCTTTGCGGCCTCGGAATAGAGTCGCAACAGGGGCTCCGTACCGGAGGCACGGAACAGGATCCAGGGCGTGGCGCCGTTGTTGTCGGCTGGAGCGTCGAGAAAGAATTTGACGCCATCCATGTGTTCTTTTTTGACGACCTTGTACTTGCCGAGGGTTGTGGTTTGGTCAGCACGCGCGCGCTGGATGGCAGCTTGCTTCACGTTCTCGGGGAGGTGCAGGTCGCGGCGTCCGTAAAAGTGCGCTCCGAATTCGCGCTGCAGATCGGCCACCAGAACTCCCAGCGGCTTTTTCTCTTCGGCCATCACGTTCGCCAGTAGCAGCGAATTCAGCAGGCCGTCACGTTCGGGCAGGTAGCGCGAGTAGCCGATGCCGCCCGACTCCTCCCCCCCGATGACGACTTCGTGATCCATCATGATGTCGGCAATGTACTTGAAACCGATGGGACACTCGTGCAGCTTGCGGCCGTATTTGCCGGCGATGCGGTCGACCATGCTCGTCGTGTTGAAGGCGCGGACTACGTCGCCCGTCCATTTCTTGCGCTCAAGCAACCAGCGGAGGAGGACCGCGAAACATTTGTGCGAATCGACGAAGCTGCCATCCTCGGCGACGGCGCCGATGCGGTCGGCGTCTCCGTCAGTGGCGAGGCCCGCGTGGCATTTTTCCTTGGCGACGGTCTGCTGGAGTTGATTGATGTGCGGCTCGATCGGCTCGGGATTGATTCCCGGGAACAGCGGGTTGACCTCCTGACGGATGGCGACGTGATTGATGCCGCGTTCAGAGAAGATTCCAGACATAACGCCGCGGCCGGAACCGTACATGGCATCGATCGCGAACTTGAGATTGGCTTTCGCGATCAGGTCTAGATCGGCGAACTTGCACATGGCGGCGATGTGCGCGGGCTTGAAGTCGACTTCCTTGATGTCGGCTTTCTTGCCAGTGGGCATCGCGTTGGCGGCCAGTTCTTCCTCGATCTTGCTCATGATGGCGGGAGTGGCTGAGCCTCCGAACTTGCCTTTGAATTTCACCCCGTTCCAGTTCCACGGATTGTGGCTGGAGGTGACCATGACACCGCCCGCGGCACCCTGCTGCTTTACGGCGAGAGAGACGGCGGGAGTGGGGGTGTAGTCGTTGGCCAGTTGAACGGGTATGCCAGCACTAGCGATGACTTCGGCGATCAGGCGCGCAAAGCGGGCCGATCCGAAGCGCGTGTCGTAGCCGATCATGACACCACGGGAAGCGTCTTCGTGCTTCAAGACGTACGCCGCGATCGCGCCCGCCACGCGGCGGACATTTTCGTAGGTGTAGTCGTCAGCAATGATTCCACGCCAACCGTCGGTACCGAATTTGATTTCAGTCATAAAAGCGCTGCGAGCTTCGAGCTGTGAGCTGCGAGCGAGCAAAGTCGCCGTGCTGTGCACGACGCGAATGATTGCTCAGAGCTCGTGGCTCGAAGCTCGCGGCTGTCACGTCAATTTCGAAAGCTTTTTTTCGTCCAGGTACTTCACTATTTTGCCCACATCCTGCGCTCTATCGCGGGTGGTGATGAGCAGTGCATCACCGGTATCGACAATCACCAGATCTCTGACGCCCACAGCGGCTACAAATTTTCCTGGCGCGTGCACGTAGTTGCCCGAGGCGTCGAGCGTGAACGAACCATCATTGACCAGCACATTCGCGTTCGGTGTCTTCTCTTTCGCGGTGCGATGCTCATGGAGCGCTGTCCATGAGCCAAGATCGTTCCAGCCGAATTCGGACGGAATGCAGTAGATGTTCGACGCGCCTTCGCCTTTTGCCGAGCGCGGTTCGAGCAGAGCGTAGTCTACGCTGATGTTGTCGCACTTGGCATAGAGCTTGCGGAAGGTGGCCTCGAATTTCCGCGTGCCATAGGTGGCGGCAATTTTCTCGAGAATTGTTGCGGTGTTGGGCAAGTGCTCGCGCAAGGCGTTGGCAAGAGTTTGCGCACTCCACAGGAACATGCCGCTGTTCCAGTAATAGTTCCCGGCGGCAACGAATTCCGTGGCGCGCGCAGCGTCGGGCTTCTCGGTGAAACGGCGGACGCGCAGCGCTCCTCCGTCGGCCGAAGCGCCCGCTTCGATGTAGCCGTAGCCCGTCTCGGGGCGCGTCGGCTTGATCCCGAGAACTACGATGTTCTCTCCGCTAGCCGCGGTCTCGACGGCGCGTTCGACGTTCTTGCGATAGGCCTCGTCGTCGCCGATCACGTGATCAGACGGGAACAGTCCTATGACGGCCTTCGGATCGCTTGGCAAAAGCAGGAAGGCAGCGAGGCCGACCGCCGGAGCCGTGTTGCGTCCGATCGGCTCGGCGACGATCTGGCGTTTGTCGAGCTTCGGGAGCTGGCGAACGATGGCAGCGCGCGAGTCGTCGTTGGTAATGATCCAGACCCGCTTCGCTGGAGCAAGCGGCAGCAGGCGCTCGAACGTCTGCTGGATCATGGTTTTTTTGCCGTCTAGCGGGAGCAACTGCTTCGCGCAGCGTTTGCGGCTCAAGGGCCAGAAACGCGTGCCGCGACCGCCGGCAAGGATCACGGGATAGAAGTTCGATGGTTTAGCCACGCTGATTCATTTGTGCTTACGTTTCAGATTCAGAGCCGGGTCTCGGGTTCGGGCAAAGTCGTCCCCGGTACGTACGCTTTCAAAAACGTGACACCCCACTGCGGCCGCACGCCGAATGCCTCGAGTGACGCGGGAATCACGGCGGCATCGCCTTTTGCCAACGTGACCGGTTCCATGCCTGGGGCCTCGACTACGCCGCAGCCTTCGACCGCAACCAGAATCTGCACCGAAGCTTTGCCGGAATCGTCGCTAGTTCCGAACGACTGAGGTTCCTTCAAGTCATACTGATCGACAACAAAATAGGGCGCGCGGATCATGGGCGCGATTGTATTCTTCGTGTGCCCGATCGGCGACGGCGCGGGCCTCACCACCTTGCCTGACGCGACTTTTTCTTTCACGGCTGCAAGGCCTTCCTTCAAATGCAACTCGCGCGGGCGTCCGTAATCGTAGAGCCGGTAGGTTGTGTCGGACTGCTGCTGCGTCTCCACGATGATGGATCCCGGGCCCAGCGTGTGCACCGTGCCACCCGCCACGTAGATCATCTCGCCGGGATAGACGTTGATCCAGTTGAGAAGCGCTTCGGCTCGATTTTCTTCGATGGCCGGTCGCAGAGAAGAACTGCTCACGCCGGGTTTCAGTCCCAAGGCGATTTGCGCGCCGGGCTTCGCAGAAGCGACATACCAGCACTCGGTTTTGCCCCAAGGCTGCCCGGTGCGCTGCGCCTGTGCATCGTCGGGATGCACTTGTACTGAGAGCTTTTCGTGAGGAAACAGGAACTTCAAGAGCAAGGGAAAACGCTTCTCGTCGCGAGCGGCTTCGCCGACCAGAAGTCGCCCGCAAGTCTCGCTAAGGTCGGCGAGGGTTCGCCCGGCCAGCGGGCCATTGCCCACTTTGCATTGATCGCCGGTCAGCCAGGCTTCGCCGATCTTCTCGTCAAATTTGTGATCGGGATAGATGGGAGAAAGATCGGTCGTTCCCCAGGGTCGCGGGTCGAAGGCGGGAACCATTCTCAGTGGGTAAAGGTCAGTCATTCTCCGAAGATCAGATGCAATTGTCGGATGTTCTGGACGTTTTTTGATCAAGGCTGCGGGCTCGCAACCCGTTGCCAGACTAGCTTTCGCTCGTGGTCCTCGCCCATTTCGTGGGTTTTTGCAGTCAGAATCAGGCGGTCACCGTCGAGCACGAAATGCCGAACGGCATCCTCACCGCGTTCACCCGGCGTGAGCGATTGCTGGATGTGATGGGTGACTGTCGAAGCAGCCGCATCAAATGTCCAAGTGCCGTAGTAAGCGTAGTAGCCGTCAAAGGCTTTGGTTTTTTCGGCTGGAGTCGCGCTCAATACGCTTTCCCGTGAACTCGCGGACGGCACTGTCGGAGCCGGATCCGAAACGATTTGCACACTCATCCAGCCGCCACGGTCGTACATGATCAATCCCTGGGGATGCTTGCCGTAGTAAGGATAGACGACCTCTCCGTTGGGGCGGATGGTTTCGATGCTCACGAGCCGCCAGGCTCCGATCAGTTGATCGCTGGAGGGTGCGGGCGCTTTGGTTTGAGCGAACAGCTGTGCGACCAGAGCGGCTGCACAGAGCAGCCAACGCCAGGCAACAGTTTTCAACCAGAACCTCCACGCACACAAACGTGACTTCCTCGGCAGGTCGGGGATCAGCTTTATCTGTGCGGAAATGCTTCCTTGCCCACGCGTTTCAGAGCGCGGCAAAAAACTTGCGCATCCGCTCGAGACCGCGATCCAATTCTCCGACCGAGGTCGCATAGGAAACGCGAATGTGATCGGTGGTGCCGAAACCTTCGCCGGGCACTGCGGCCACATGCGCTTCGCGCAGCAGGCGTCCTGCCACGTCGGAAGCGGACTTTACGCCCCCCTTTCCGAAGAACGAGGAGATGTTCGGGTACGCGTAGAAAGCGCCCTCGGGCAGCGTGCACTTGATGCCGGGAATCGCACGCAGACCGCTCACAACGTGATCGCGCAGCTTGATGTACTCGCGGCGCATTTCTTCGACACACTCCTGGGGTCCCTTCAGCGCGGCCACTGCGGCCTTCTGCACGATTGACGTAGGGTTGGAGGTGGATTGGCTTTGTAGCTTGGCCATCGCGCTGACAGCAGCAGCCGGCGCAAGCGCGTAACCCAACCGCCATCCGGTCATAGCATACGTTTTCGAGAGCGAGCCAAGGATCACCAGGCGCTCGTGATATTCCTGCAGCGATCCCGCCGAGTAATTGCGGTCAGTGTAGTTGAGATAGACGTAGCACTCGTCCGACACGACCCAGATGCCGCGTTCGTGCGCCATCTGGATGATCTCCGTCATATGCTCGGGCTTCATCACCGCGCCCGATGGGTTCGACGGCGAGTTGAGGATGATCATTTTCGTGCGGTCGGTGACGTTCTTCAGCACCATCTCGGCGGTCAGCGCGAAGTTGCGCGACTCATCGGTCTCGACCAGCACCGGCTTGCCGCCGGCGTAGCGAATGATGTCTTTAAATGACACCCAGTAAGGCACGGGAAGAATGACTTCGTCGCCGTGATCGACCAGCACTTGCAGTGCATTGAAGAGCGCGTGCTTGCCGCCTGTGGAGGCGATGACTTCTTCACGCTTGTAGCCGGAGCCAAAATCCGCGGCGTGACGTTGCACGATCGCATCGCGCAGTTCTGCCGTTCCGGCTACGGCGGTGTACTTCGTGAAGTTGCCCTGAATGGCTGCGATAGCCGCGTCCTTTATGTGTTGCGGCGTCGCGAAGTGGGGCTCGCCCGCGCCGAAATCGACCACGTCCACGCCCTGCGTGCGCAGCTTGTCAGCTTCCGCAACCACTGCCATGGTGGCAGAGGGCTCGATGCGGTTGATGCGGTCGGTCAACTTAACGGAGTGGGTCGATTCCGTGGTCGTGGGTGTCATGCTTTTTTCCTTGCCCTGGATTTACGGCTTTCCGATCTTGCGTCTTGCGCGCGAAATTCTTCCAGCTTGAAAGCGGGGTCGAGTTTGCCGCGCAGGTGCTGCTCGACCAGTTCGGGCACCAGCCCTTTGACCGATCCGCCCAGCTTGCCTACCTCACGCACCAGACGCGAGCTCAGGTACGAATACTTTTCGGCCGGCATCATGAACACGGTCTCGAGTTCCGGCCGCAGCTTGCGATTCATCAACGCCATCTGCAGTTCGTATTCGTAGTCGCTCAGGGCGCGGATACCGCGTAAAACTGAACTGGCGCCTACCTTGTCGGCGTAGTCCACGGTGAGCCCGTCGAACGTATCGACGCGCACATTGCCGTACTGGCCGGTGAGCGCATCCAGCATGGACACGCGCTCGCTCACGTTGAACAGGGGGTCCTTATCCGGATTCCTGAGGATTGCCACGATCAGCTCGTCAAAAATTTTGCTGCCCCGCTCGATCAGGTCCAAGTGACCATTCGTGGGGGGATCAAACGAACCGGGATAAATGGCGATGGTTTTGTGCAACGGTCCTCACAGAAAAGCCGGTGCAAACTGGCGACCCTTGATTTTAGTGGGGTGGGAACAGGGATGGCAAACGTTTAAGGGGGGCCATATTGACGGCAACGGGCGACGGGTGTATCTGTGTAGCGCGCCCGATGTCTCGACGACTTCCTTTTTGCCTGGCTTTGCTGGTCTCACTGGCCGCGCCCGCGGCTGAGCGCACCGACGAATGGCTTCAAGTTACCAGCCCGCATTTTCTGGTGATCAGTAATTCCGCCGAGCCGGACGCTCGTCGCACGGCGCGGCAGTTCGAACGCATGCGGGCGGCCTTCCAGAAGATCTTTCCTGAGGCGAATCTTGAGACGCCCACGCCTATGACTGTGCTTGCAGTTGAGGACCGCGAAAATCTTGGGGCGCTTGAGCCGCCGGCCTACATTGGCAGCGGGAAGATTACGCTCGCCGGACTCTTCGTTCGCGCGCCCGAAAAGACGTTCATCCTGATCCACAACAATTCGCCCGGCCTGCATCCTTACGCCGCCGTATACCACGAGTACACGCATTTTGTGATGAACCGAACGGGAGAGTGGATGCCGCTATGGCTCAACGAAGGCCTGGCGGAGTACTACCAGAACACAGAGATTTATGACGACGAAATCCGGATCGGCAAGGTTGATGCGTATACCGTGGACGTTCTCCAAAAGAAACCACTCCTCCCGCTGACCACGCTGCTTACCGTCGACACGCATTCTCCGTATTACCACGAAGAAGACAAGGGTTCGATGTTTTATTCCGAGTCATGGGCTCTCGCGCATTACCTCAAGACGAAAGACAACGAGGCAAATACGCATCGCGTGGATGACTACCTCGAGTTGCTGCACAAGGGAGTGGACAACATTACGGCGGCAACGAGAGTTTTCGGCGACCTCGAACAGGTTCAGACGGACCTGCAAAAGTACCTGGTGAATAGTGATTACGGCTTCGCCAGCTTGTCAGCTTCAAACCAAGTAGACGAGTCCGCATTTAGCGTCGAGAGGCTATCGAAGACACAGAGTGACACTTTGCGCGCGGAGTTCCTAGCTTATGTCGGGCGGGGCGGCGATGCTCGCAGCTTACTCGAACCCGTGCTGCGCGAGGAACCGGGCAATGTCCGCGCCCACGTGACGATGGGTTATGTTGCCTATCACGAAGAAAAATACGACGAGTCACACAAGTGGTGCCAGCAGGCGAGTGAGCTTGACCCCAACGACTTCACCGCACACTTCTGCTCCGCTGTCAGCCTGTTGAGAAAAGCCACGCAAGCCCCAGCGGTGCAGGCTCAGATGGAGAGCGATCTTCGCACTGTGATTCGGCTGAACCCAAACTTCTCTCCCGGGTACGATGCCCTGGCAACCGTGATGGGCATGCGCGGCAAGAACTTCAGCGAAGCCGAGACGTACATGGAAAAGGCGGTGTCCCTGGAACCCGGAGACATTGCGGCCCGGATTAACCAGGCAAATCTGCTGGTGCGGATGAATCGCGATCGCGAAGCGATTGAAAAACTCGAGTTCGCACTAAAGCTCGCTCACACGCCCGAGGAAGTCGCCGCGGTCGAGAACCTTTTGCAGTCGTCAAAGCGCTTCGAAGTTGAGCGAGCAAAACTGCAGAAGAAGTTGGCTTCGGTACCGATCGCGCCGGGGGGCGGCCCGTCGAAGGCGCCAGGAGTCACGATGCCGCGCGCGATTCACACTGTTCCGGTGGAGTACACCGAAGAAGCGCGGAATGCCAAGCGTCAGGGGATTTGTGGACTTTCGCTGGTGGTCGGTACCGACGGCAAACCTTCCAACATCGTAGTGATCAAGAAGCTGGGAATGGGCCTCGACCAGAAAGCGATTGACGCCGTGCGCCAGTGGACGTTCGAGCCTGCACGACGAAACGGGCGGCCGATTCCGAGTCGGCTGATGCTCAATGTGAGTTTCAGCCTGTATGGCACTGAGAACGACAAGTTCATCAAATTATCAGAGAAAGCCAAGCAAGGCGATCCCGCGGCCGAACTGGAGCTCGCAAATGCGTTTTTTGCCGGGCGCGACATCCCCAAGGACGAAAACCAGGGACAGGCTCTTCTGGAGCGAGCCGCGGAAGGTGGGCTTCCGCAAGCGCAGTTCGAGTTGGCCGAGCGCATCTATGGCGATGGAACCACTTCCGCGAACTACGTCGAGGCTTACGTCTGGTATGCGCGCTCACAACGTGGCGACTACGCGGCCAGCGAGGCGAAGATCAGCGAACTGGCGTCGCGGATGACGGAAGAGCAGTTGGCCGAGGCAAGAAAAAGGCTGGAAAGCATTAGCTCGCCAGCCACCAAGTAGCTCGGTTTTCTGGGACCCTTGGGTTCCCGTCCTTCTATCGTCTCGCACCTGCCGGAACCTTCGCATCCGTTCCCGTGGGCATGGTCGCCACTTTGGCCGTCTGCTGCGCCGCCGGCGTTGCGCCGTTGGTCGGTGCTGCTGCTGCCGCGGAGCCCGCCGGAATCAAGCCCAGCGCTTTACGTACCTCGAGTTCCAGCTTGGCCAGCGTGTCTTTGTTGTCCTTGAGGAACTGGCGAGCATTTTCGCGACCCTGACCAATGCGCTCGTTCTTGTAGCTAAACCAGGAACCGGACTTCTCCAGGATGTTGTTGTTGACCGCCAGGTCGAGCAGATCGCCTTCGCGCGAGATGCCTTCGCCGTAGAGGATGTCGAACTCGGCCTCACGGAACGGCGCGGCGACCTTGTTCTTCACAACTTTCACGCGCGTACGGGAGCCCGTCACCACGTCGCCTTCCTTGATGGCGGCGATGCGGCGGATATCGATGCGCACCGAGGAGTAGAACTTCAAGGCGCGTCCGCCGGTGGTTGTTTCCGGATTGCCGAACATGACGCCGATCTTTTCGCGGATCTGGTTGATGAAAATCAGGCAGGTGCGCGATTTGGAGACAATGCCGGTCAGTTTGCGCAGCGCCTGCGACATCAGGCGCGCCTGCAATCCCATGTGGCTGTCGCCCATTTCGCCATCGAGTTCGGCCTTGGGAACCAAGGCGGCGACAGAGTCCACTACCAGGACGTCAATCGCATTCGAGCGCACCAGCGCCTCAGCGATTTCGAGCGCCTGTTCGCCGTAGTCGGGCTGCGAGACCAGCAGGTTCTCGACATCCACGCCCAGTTTTTTCGCGTATTGCGGGTCGAGCGCGTGCTCAGCGTCGACGAATGCGGCCATGCCACCGGTCTTTTGTGCCTCGGCGATCACCTGCAGGGCGATCGTCGTTTTGCCCGACGATTCTGGCCCGAAGATTTCAACCACGCGTCCGCGCGGGAAGCCACCTACTCCCAATGCCGCGTCGAAAGAAATAGCGCCGGTCGGGATCACGGAAATCGGCACGATGGCTTCTTTCGATCCCAGCCGCATAATCGAGCCCTTGCCAAACTGCTTTTCAATCTGGGAGAGCGCGAGATCAATTGCTTTGGTACGTTCGTCGGCCATGATGGCTCCTCAAAAAGTAGGCTTTATTAGAGACCCTCGTAGGGTATACCCACGGGCGGGCGGGTCGTAAGTGCTGATCGTCACAGCAATTTTGGTCAATTTACCAACGATTTCGGCCACTATACCATATAGCGAAGAAAAAGCGAATCAAAACATGTGGGGAACCACGGTTGGCATCGTGTGATGGCTGGCCCTTTCGCCCTGTGACGGTTGCTCATGGACTTCAATTCCTTTGTTGGGGAACAATCCCAGAAGAGACATAGCTGAGTTCCGCCTAGTTGTTGATGCGGGCAATCACAAGCCCGGAAGGGCGAAATTCATTAGCCCAGCGCGTGAGCGCTGGGAAGAATTGCGCCAACAAGATAAGCCCCGGAGGGGCGCAAGCAAATGAGTCACACCTACTCTGCGAACTTCGTGCATTGCGTTTTCAGCACCAAGGAACGGGCGCTACTGATCCCACACGGACGACTGGAAGAGCTGTGGGCCTACTTGCTCGGAATTGCCCGGAACGAAAAAGTGAAGATTCTGGCGATCGGTGGCGTTTGTGATCACTTGCATTTGCTCATTTCGCTGCCTCCGAAAAAGAATCTGTCGAAGGTTGTTTGTGATTTGAAGGCCAATTCTTCCAAGTGGATGAACGAATCCGGAGTTCCGTTCGCCTGGCAGGAGGGATACGGAGCGTTCAGTGTGAGCCCGTCACGCATTGCAGACGTACAACGTTATATCCGCAAGCAAGCCGAACATCACAAGAAGAGGAATTTCGAACAGGAATTTCTGGATTTGTTGAGGAAGTCGGGAATTGCATTTGAGGAGAAGTACGTATTCGGTTGATGTCGACTCTACCGGGCTTCATCGAGATTTGGAACGCTTACCCAGCGCTTACGCGCTGGGCTAATGAATTTCGCCGCTCCGCGACTGGCTCAATCTTGGCTTTGGGCCGCTCGAATCACCGAAAATGCCGCTCGCAAGCATTTAAGATTCGACTCGCTTCACCTCTTCAACAGATCAACCGGTTCTTTTACGTCGTGGACCCGGAAGTACTTCGCCAGTGTCGGATACTTTCTTGCGACGGCCTCATACATCGCGTACGCCACGCTGCGGTAGGACATGTGTCCTGCGGGCCCGGTTCTCAGTTCGGAGATGTACACGACCTCGGCGAAGTCCATTTTGAAGAGCGTGCGCTTGCGGTAGCCGAGTGGGATGACATACTGCGCGTTCTCCACGGTTTCTTCGCCAGGACGCCGCGCGATCTGATCGGCGGCAAGCGCCGCGTTTTTCATCGCGGCATCGTAGCCGCCGCGGGCACCGGCGGCGTCGATTTCTTGCGGCGTGTCGTAGCCGTGGCGGGTGGTGAAGCCCTGGCCGATCTGGACGCAACGGCGATGGCGGTGCATGTCGCGGAAGCCGCCGATGTCCATCAGGATGTCGAAGCGGAACTGCTGTCCGGCGCAGAAGGGGCGCAGTAGCTCGTCGTGCGAGCCGCGACCGCGCAGTCCGAGATCGATGATCTCGCGCCTGAGTTTTTCCCCTGCAGCCTGTACTGCCTGACGAACCTGGCGATAGCAATAGTGGCAATGTTCATACAACAAAGTTGATGCCAACTCTACTTCCAGCGGCTCTTCGTCGAGCAGGTCTACCAGCTTCGACGGCGCGATCTGGGTTCTTCCGATCATCTCGATGGCTGCTTGCTGCAGGGCGCGTCGCGTTTCAATCTCGTAGGGATTCGGATTGGCGTATTTGACTAGAGTGGGAGCTACGCGAACTTCTTTCAGCAACTGCTCTTCCGCTTTCAATGCCAACTCAGGAGAGACCTCGCGAATTTCGCTGACGAGATCTTCGAGAGCCTCCTGATTTACGTTGTAGGCAGGAGAGAGCGCGGCCTTCTTGAGCAACTCACCGAGGTTACGGATCTCCGCATGCGGCTGCGATAACAGATGTGCGACCTGCGTTTCCAACGTGCGCGCGTTTACGATTTCTCCCAGCGAAGTATTAGTGCCGAGCGGCAAGAGATAGCGCGAGATGTCGAACGCCCGAGCCCGCAAAGTACGCTCGTAGGCGTCGGGCTTCATGTCCTCAGGGCGCGGAGTGATTTCGGCGAGATATTCGTAGGTGCGTTGCGAGAGAGCTTCATACACTTCAAACAGGCCGTCCATGGTATTGCGATACAAAGACTGCGCCTGATCGTCGCCGCCGAAGTCGGGAACGTAGTAGCCGCTCTTCTTGAAATCCTGATAACGCGTCGAGCGCTCCTGCCCATCCCAGCGCTGCTCGTCGGCGACCGCGATGGCCGCGAGGATCGAAAGCTTTTCGATGGCAAGAGCGATGTGGGCCAAATCCGCAATCGAACGGTGTCCGTACTGAAAGTAGAAGGTGTTGAGAAACTTTTCTGCCTTCTGCGCAGTGATCTCCTTCAGCGACTCTTTCATGGAGAGCGCCGAGCGCGAATACTTCGCCATCGCGTACGCCTGCACTTCAGGTTCGACACCGTACACGGCGAAGACTTCGACGGCGGGAGTGTTTGTGGCAGAAGGAGTTTGGTGAGTTGGCTCTGGTTTCGTCATCACTTCAGACATGGGAGTGCTCGAATGTTATCTGTACGGGTGAGGATGCGCAATGCGACTTCCTGTGGAGATTCGGAGAACTCGGCACAGGGTAGGCGGGCGTGGCGCTTGTGGTCCGGGGAAGCTTTTGTGTCTTTTCAGTGGGCCGATGAATCATATATAACCGAGTAGTCCCTACTATTATTGATGAAGCGCATTTTTCTCATAGTCCTCCTTTGTGGGCTTTGGGCTCCGGGAGGAGTTTTTGCACAGGCAATGTTTCCCGCGGGCGAGGCGGCAGTGTTGCCGTCTGGCAAGGGAGTGTTGCCGCCCTTCCCGCTCATCCTGACGGACTCGCAACCCGTTCCAACGCTAGGACCTACGGCGGAGTTGCCGCTGATGGCGCCGGAGTTGGCGCTCGCTACTTACCAAAATCGTGCCGCGCAACAGGCAGCGGCCTTGGCGTCGTATTCGGCGGTAACGATCGTTCGTGCCGAATTGCCTGACAGCGCGCAGCAAGGGGAGTTCGAACTGCAACGCAAGTTCGAGGCCCCGCATTCGCTGCAATTCACCCCCGTGCATTACACAGGCGATGGGTTCGTGAAGAACAATGTCATTACCCGGGTCCTGCAGACGGAAGTCGACCACGTACAAAAGGACGACCCGTCGCAGACGGCGATCAGCCTAACGAACTACAAGTTCAGCTATCGCGGATTGAGCCGAGTGAACGACCGTACGGTGCATGTCTACCAGGTGAAACCCCACAAGAAGCGCCCCGGACTGTTCAAGGGCCGCGTCTATCTCGACGCGCATAACGGGTCGCTGGTGCGGGTTGAAGGTAGCGTGGTGAAGTCGCCGTCATTTTTTGTGAAGCATATCGAGTTCTGGCAGGACTACACCGACGTGCAATCGTTTACGTTGCCCGCACATATCCACACCGTGGCCAAGGCGCGCATCGTGGGGCGCACGATCGTCGACATCGTTCACCGCGACTATCAGGCCGTTCCTGCCATCAGGGCACGCGTAGGAGCGCCGGTGCATCTGGGAATCCGTTCCGGGTTCTGATTCTTCGCCCGAGCATCGGTTCCCACTAGCAGGCAGTTCCCCTTCAGATACCAGGATCGACTTGCCTAAGGTGCGCAAAGCACTCGTTCTGGCGCGGCAGGTATAATTTCTGATTCTGTTCACGCACTTTTTCTGATCTGGGAGCTGATGAAAATGACCCTTTCCGGACGCGTGGCGCTGGTTACAGGCGCTTCGCAAGGTATTGGCCATGCCTGTGCGCTCAAATTGGCCGAGGCGGGCGCTGCGGTGGCCGTGGCCGCGCGCAATCAGGCCAAGCTGGATGAACTGGTTGCCCAGATTACGGCGGCCGGCGGGAAGGCTGCCGCCTTTGCGCTCGATGTCGCCGACGAGGAGCAGATCAAGTCCACATTCAAGGCGGCCATCGCGCAGTTCGGGAAGATCGACATCCTGGTCAACAATGCCGGCATCACGCGCGATCAACTGGTGATGCGCATGAAGCGCGCTGACTGGGATGCGGTGATCAATACCAATCTCACCTCCGCCTATCTGTGCATTCAGCAGGTCATCAGCTCGATGCTGAAGCAGCGCTGGGGCCGGATCATCAATGTGACGAGTATCTTCGGGCAGAGCGGACAGGCCGGGCAGGCAAACTACTCTGCGTCGAAGGCGGGGCTGATCGGGCTGACGATGGCCATCGCGCGCGAAGTTGGTTCGCGCAACATTACTTGCAACGCCGTGGCACCTGGTTTCATCGCTACAGCTATGACGGACGTGCTGCCAGCAGAGTTGAAAGAGGCTGGGTTGAAGATGGTCCCGCTCGGCAGGATCGGCACGCCGGAGGATGTGGCAGGTGCCGTGCGCTTTCTGGCTTCGGATGAAGCTTCGTACATCACCGGGCATGTGCTCAATATCAACGGCGGCATGCTGATGGGGTAACGGCCTTTAACCACAACAGAGGGCGCTGAGGGCACAGAGCAATGGAAAAATCGATCGAAAGGCATGCTGATTTAACTCCAGTGCCGCCTGTGTCGTCTGCCGTCGATGGTTTCGTTCTGTCGCAGGCCGAATCGCCATCCCAAATCGCGCAGGCTCGCGAGCTGTTTCTTGAGTACGAGAAAGCTCTCGGCATCAGTCTGTGCTTTCAGGGATTCGAGCAGGAGTTGGCCGGCTTGCCGGGTGGGTACGCGCCGCCTTCTGGACGGCTGCTGCTTGGCATGTACGAAGGAGCAATCGCGGGTTGTGTGGCCCTTCATGCTCTTGAGCCGGCGATCGGCGAAATGAAGCGCCTGTACCTGCGCCCAGCGTTCCGGGGCAAAGGCCTTGGGCAGGTGATGGTGGACGCGATCGTCGCCCAGGCGCGTGCGATTGGATATCGCCGTTTGCGGCTCGACACGATCGAGCCGCTGATGAAGAACGCAGTCGCGATGTATCGCCGCATGGGGTTCCGTGAGATCGCCCCGTACTGCGCGAATCCAGTTGAGGGTGCGCTTTACATGGAATTGGATCTTGATTAGTCCGGGGATGCGGTGGCTGAGCATAGGACTGGCTTTCCTATGCTCTTCGTTGTTGTTATTCCCGCAAAGCAGCGACAATCCGAAGGAGAAGACCTTGTCCGCGCACGCAACCGGAGCTTTCGATGTGAAGATTTCGCCGTTAACGCTCTCGGAACAGAGCGCCGATCCAAAGCTGGGACGGATGGCGATCGAAAAGCAATATCATGGCGATCTGGAGGCGGCGGCGAAGGGCGAAATGCTAACCGCACAGAGCGAGATCAAAGACTCCGGTGTATACGTCGCAGTCGAGAGGGTGACGGGTACCCTGAACGGCAAACGCGGAAGTTTCGCGATGTATCACAGCGGCGTGATGAATCGAGGCAAGCCGGAACTGAAGATCACGGTGGTCCCGGATTCCGGCACCGAAGAATTGCAGGGACTCACGGGCACAATGAATATCAAGATCGACAACGGCAAGCACTCTTACGACTTCGAATACAGCTTGCCGCACAAGTAGTTCACGAGATTTTATATTTCTCGGCTCCTCGCTATCCGCAGTCTGTTGGTGGCGCTGCGCGTTCGTCGGCCGACTACGGGTCTTCATCTCCGAAATAAAGGCTAGGTTCATGACGAGAATTCTTCTCAGCCTGTCTCTTGTGCTGGCTTCGGTTGTGACTTCCGCGCAGACATCGCCCTCGATGCCTCATGCAACCGGCGCCGCCGGTCCGCTCATCGGAACTTGGCGTCTGGTTTCCGCGGGCAACATTCACAAGGACGGACGATTCGAACCGTTCGCGGAGTATGGACCGCATCCGATTGGCTACCTGATGTACGACGTCACGGGACATATGTGCGTGTCACTCGCCAACCCGAATCATCCGCGCTGGGCCAACGCCGACAAGCCCACCGACGCCGAGAAGATCGAATCCTTTCGCGTGATGTTTGCGTATTGCGGGACGTACGAAATCCAAGAAAAAGAACATCGCGTGATCCATCGTCCGGAGATGGCCTCGTGGCCCGACTATGTGGGGACCGACCAAGTACGGCCATACCGGCTCGAGGGGAACCGGTTGATTCTCTCGGGGCACGAAACTGCGCCGGGCGACGAAGCAAGCGACTACCAGATCATCTGGGAGCGCGTCGAAAAATGAGTTCGCAATTCCACGACAGGAAAAAACGATGAAATTTACTATGAGCAAGGTTTTGATTCTTTCCCTCTGTGTGTTTGCGCTGGCTGCGGCTTCGTTCGCTGCGACCGGCAAAGAGGTCTCCTACAAAAGCGGCGACGAAACCGTGACGGGCTTGCTGTACACACCTTCGGGCAGCGGACCCTTTCCCGGCATCGTCGTCATTCACGAGTGGTGGGGGCTGAACGATTGGGTCAAAGAACAGGCGTCCAAGCTGGCGGACCAAGGCTACGTGGCACTCGCCGTCGACTTATATCGCGGCAAGGTGGCGGACAATCCGAACACCGCTCATGAACTGATGCGCGGCGTGCCCGAGGATCGGGCCGCGCGCGATTTGCATGCGGCCGTGGAGTATTTGAAAGCGCAGTCCAACGTAAAGAAAGACCGCATCGGCTCGATCGGCTGGTGCATGGGCGGCGGCTACTCGCTGAATGTGGCGCTAGCCGAGCCGACTCTTGCGGCAGCCGTCATCAACTATGGGCATCTGGCAACGGATCCCGCGGCCTTGCACAAGATCAACGCCGCAATTCTGGGCAATTTCGGCGGGAAGGATCAGGGAATTCCGCCGGAAGACGTCAAGAAATTCGAAGAAGCGCTGAAAAAAGATGGCAAGCAGGCGGATATCAAGATTTACCCGGACGCGGGACACGCGTTCGAAAATCCGAACAACAAGGGCGGCTACCGGGCCGAAGATGCGGCGGATGCATGGCAGCGTACCGTGAAGTTTCTGAATGAAACCTTGAAGAAGTGAAGGGCAGTAAGAGAGGACGCGCAATTCAGGCCAGCCGTCACACGACGGCTGGCCTTTTTCGCAGCGACTACGCCGCTTTTCCGACGGTTTGCGAAGGCAACTTCGAAGCGATCACGTCGACCCGTTTGATCTCAGGCGGCTGCGACAACAGTTCCTGCGCGTTCGCCATCAGCGCAGAAGCTACAGCTCCCGCGAGATGAGCCTGCCTGCCGGCTTCGTTGGGAAATGCATCGAAGATCCCAAAAGTCGAGGGCCCCATCTGAATTCCGAACCAGGCGACGGTGGCCGGTTCTTGCTGCACCAGGGGAAGGCCGCTACGGAGGAAATCGGCGACTGCTTTTTCTTTTCCAGGCTTGGCTTCGAGCCGAACCCAGAGCGCAACTTGCACCGTGTCAGACATGAGAGTGACTCCTTCTTGAGTTCAAGTATGGCGAGCGGTCCGACGAAGTGGAGCGGCTGTTCCAGGGGTAGAGGCCCGGAGCGAATTCGATTAACTACTATCATAATGCAACCGGCGACAAAGCGAAGTGCGCCACACTGCAAACCTGCGCCCACAAAAGCGAGTCCGTGGAAAATTTCGGTAGACCGCGTGCGCGAGGCCGACAAACTAATCACCGCGAATGGTTTTCACTCCTAACTACTTTCTACTTGCCAGACCGTACTACTCTGGTTACTATGCAGTCCAACTCAGTCACGCTGTTTGATGTTGTTTTTACCGCTCTATGAACATCGGCGAGACCATCCGAAATTACCGGCTGCAGAGAGGTATGTCGCAGGGCGATATCGAAAAGCGCACTGGACTGCTTCGCTGCTACTTATCACGGGTGGAAAACGGGCATACGATTCCGTCGCTCGATACGCTGGCGAAAATTGCCACCGCGATGGAACTTCCGCTCTCGCAATTCTTCTCCGACTCGGGCCACACCAACGGATCGAAAGGCCTGCCGCAGCTTTCTGAAGACGAAGTGCGCTTCCTCAGCCAGATTCGCCGCTACTCCACCAGCCTGAACGACAGCGATCGCAAACTGGTGCTGGCAATGGTGAAGAAGATGGCGTCGAGCGCGGCCAGATAAGCTTCGAGACTCGAGCTACGAGCTTCGAGCCGACCACCCCAAATAGTGAATAGGCTGGAGTTAGGACTCGACTTTCGTGTCGTCCTGGCAGCGGCGGGCACCCAATGCAGTTGCGTGCTCGAAGCACGTAGCTCGTAGATCGAAGCTCGTGGCTTCACGATTACTTTTGTACCTCGCCTTTCGTGTCCGCTGGGTATCTCCCACAATCTTTTGAGTCTGCCTACACTGGTCCTCGAGGGGCGCTCGTTTTGACCATTGATGAGGAATTGACCCACCTCGACTCGCTGCTGCGGCGGCTAAAGATCGAGTACGAGGTGTACTTCAACAATCCGACCAAACGCCCTCCTGCTGACCTGGAATGGAAAGCCGTCGCCCTCATCCGCAAGCATTCCGATGGCGGGCGCATGAACTTCACGCAGCGTTTTCGCTATAACGAGATGGCGCAACGCTACGCGATCTACAGCGACCTATGGCGTAAGAAGATGCGGATTCGCGAAGAAGGCTACCGGCGTCCGCAGGATGCGTTGCTGTCGGTGCAGGGCGTGCGCACCATGGATGAGCCGACGCCGGCACACAAAGCACGCGGCGCAGCGGCAGTCGCAGAAAGTAATGGATTCACGCTGGAATGTTCCGCAGCCTGTCCCAAGGACGATGTCGAACGGCTCTACAACGCTTTGGTCGCCGCGAAAAAGAAATCGGGCGAGGCGGTTAGCGGCGATCTCAAATCGTTTTCAACCTTCGTGAAGAAGAAGACCGACGAGATTCGCAAGCAGTACTCTTGCGAAAAAGTTGAATACTCGGTCGAGTTGCAGAACGGACACGTCAAGTTGAAGGCCAAGGCGAAAGTGTAAAGGCGGAGAGCTGTCAGCTATCAGCTGTCAGTTCTCAGTTCTCAGTTCTCAGTTCTCAGTTCTCAGTTCTCAGTTCTCAGGAAATTCTCCGGATTCTCCGAACATCTTTGCAAGCCCCTAGATCGTCACCGGCAGCGTAATCTTGCGCATCCCCATCTCCTTGACGTCTTGAATATCCGTCTCGTTCGCAGCATTGCTGACGACTGATGACTGGCGACTGACGACTGACGTCTGATGTAGAATTTCTTATTCTGCAGCATGCATGCCTTCTTCCAGTGAGGCGTTCCCATGGCGAAAATTCAGCGCGCGATTCTGAGTGTGACCGACAAGACCGGACTGGTCGACTTTGCCCACAAGCTTTCCGGGATGGGGGTGGAACTGATCTCGACCGGGGGAACGGCCAAACTGCTGCGCGATTCCGGCGTCCCGGTGAAGGACATCGCCGATCTCACGGGCTTCCCCGAGATGCTCGATGGGCGCGTGAAAACACTGCACCCCAAGGTGCACGGCGGCATCCTGCATCGGCGCGAGAATCCGGTGCACCGCTCGGCGGTGGCCGAACATGGAATTCAGCCCATCGACATGGTGGTCGTGAACCTGTACGCGTTCGAAAAGACGGCTGCCAAGCCGGGCGTGCCCTTCGAGGACCTGGTAGAGAACATCGACATCGGCGGGCCATCAATGATTCGGTCCGCCGCCAAGAATTTCCAGGATGTTGCGGTCGTGACTTCGCCCGCCGACTACGACGCGCTCGCCGACGAGATGGCGAAGTCGGGCGGTGAGCTTTCGTCGACAACAAAGTGGCAACTGGCGCAGAAAGCCTTCGCCACGACCGCCGCCTATGACACGGCGATCGCTTCTACGCTCGAACGAGTCAGTTCGAACGGACACTTCGAGTTGAAACCAGCCAGCGGATTCCCGGCAAACCTGCGCATGTCGTTTCAGAAAGTCATGGATCTGCGCTACGGAGAAAATCCGCACCAGAAGGCGGCGATGTACTCCGACGGTTCCGGATCCGGAGTTGCAAATGGCAAGCAACTGCAGGGCAAGGAACTCTCCTACAACAACATCGTGGACCTGCAGGCGGCATGGGATCTCGCGCAGGAATTCGATGAGCCCGTGGTCGCGATCATCAAGCACACCAATCCCTGCGGGACGGCAACCGGCAAGACTTTGCTCGAGGCCTACAAAAAGGCGCTGGAGTGCGACCCCGTTTCCGCATTCGGCGGCGTGATCGGCGTGAATCGCGTGATCGACGGCGCGGCAGCCGAGGAGATGGCCAAGTTGTTTCTGGAAGTAATTGCGGCGCCAGGATTCGATCAGGAAGCGCAGGCCAAGTTCGCGGCAAAAAAGAATCTACGCCTGGTTCAGGTTGTGCCCTCCGACCAGAAATGGACGCTGAAAAACGTGTCAGGAGGCATGCTGGTGCAGGACGCCGATATCCGACCGCTCACGCCCGCCGATTTGAAAGTGGTGACCAAACGCCCGCCGACTCCGGAAGAAACGCGGGCCTTGCTGTTTGGCTGGAAGGTCTGCAAGCACGTGAAATCAAACGCGATTCTTTATGTCCGGGATGGACAGACAGTGGGTGTGGGAGCCGGCCAGATGAGCCGCGTGGACTCCTGCAAGATCGGCGCGATGAAGGCGCAACTCCCACTCAAGGGAACGGTGGCGGCGTCCGATGCGTTCTTCCCTTTTCCTGACGGAGTGGAGGAGATCGCAAAGGCGGGATCCACGGCAATCATCCAACCCGGCGGGTCGGTGCGGGATCAAGAGGTCATCGAGGCAGCTGACAGGCATGGGATGGCGATGATCTTCACTGGAGTCAGGCACTTCCGGCACTAGAAATCGCTGGTGGCTAATGGCTGGTAGCTGATGGCTCGTGGCGCAGGGCTTGCGCTCGCAGCCCAAAAACACGAAACGAATCCCCCTTGTTTCGTATTTGAGTATCACTTTCGCAGCCAGGCAGCGTCCTTCGACCTTAACGCTGAAAAAGAGCGCAACCCCGGAAAAACTTAACAAACGACTCACCAGTACCTGTCCTTTTGGTGGTTACGCCTGATCGTTTCAGGGACTTGGTTTCCTTGGGAATCCGCTATTCTGCGGAGTACAATTCAAATACACCCACGCGCGGCGGTTCAGCATCTAAATCGCTGAGACTTTGGGATCTAAGGTATTTCATGAAGAGACTTTCTTTTGCCTTTTCCGTGCTTTTGGTAGCCACCGCTTTCAGTTTTGGTCAGTCGACCAGCGCTCCCGAGAACACGAAACAGCCCAATCCGTCAGCCGCGCAGAAGCCGGACAAGGCCGCCGCCTACTACCACTACACGCTCGCGCACATGTATGAAGAGCAGGTTGCGGTGTATGGACGCAGCGACTTGGCTACCAAGGCGATCGAGGAATACCGCGCCGCTATCGAGGCCGATCCCGGCTCCGAATATCTGACCTCGGCTTTGGCCGAACTGTATGCCAAGACCGGACGCATTCGCGACGCGGTGCTCGAAGCGCAAGACATTCTGAAGCGCGATCCCAACAATCTGGAAGCCCACAAGCTGCTGGGCCGGATTTACTTGCGGTCGCTGGGCGATATGCAGTCGGGAAACAACGGCTCGGGCAGCGTGCTGAAGCTTGCCATCGAGCAGTACGAACAGATCATCAAGATCGAGCCCGACAATGTTGACGATCACCTGCTTCTGGGCCGGCTCTACCGGATGAACAACGATCTGCAGAAGGCGGAGCGCGAGTTCAAGCTGGCCGTGAAGCTGCAGCCGGACTCGGAAGAAGCCGTCACGACTCTCGCTTACCTCTACAACGAAGAGGGCGATGCTACCCGCGCGGTGCAGGTGCTGAGTTCCGTTCCCGACGCCGGACGCTCGGCGAAAATGTACTCCGCGCTCGGCTACACCTACGAGCAGCAGAAGCAGTACAAGGAAGCGATCGACGCGTATCGGCGAGCGATTGAACTCGACCGCGACAATCTGGACGCGATCCGCGGCCTGGCTGAGAACCTGATGAACGATGGCCAGACCGATGCGGCGCTCGAGCAGTACAAGATCATCGCAGACGCAAATCCGGAAGATGCGCAGACCTATCTGCACATGGCTGAGATTTACCGCAAGAGCGGCAAGTTCGATCTCGCCCTTGAGAACCTGAAAAAAGCCGAGAGCATGGTGCAGGACTCGATCGAAGTCCCGTACAACGTGGCCGCCGTGTACCAGGCCCAGGGACGGTTCGACGAAGCCGCGCAGACTTTAAGCGACCTGCTCAAGAAAACTGAGAAGGCTGACAACAGCTACACGCAGGGCGAGCGCAACAATCGCGCCGTGTTCCTGGAGCGGCTGGGCACGGTCTATCGCGATCAGGATAAATACAACGAAGCGATTGAAGCTTTCCGCAAGATGATCGCGCTGGGCGACGACAATGCCGTCCGCGGATATCAGCAGATCATCGACACTTACCGCGAAGCCAAGCAGTGGCAACAGGCCACCGTAGTGGCCAAGGAAGCTACGCAGAAACTGCCTAACGACCGCGGTCTGCAGATGGTGTATGCGGCCCAGCTGGCCGACACCGGCGCCCCCGATAAAGCGCTGGCTGAAGTGCAGTCGATGCTGAAGGGAAAGGGCGACGATCGCGACGTGTACATCACGCTCGCGCAGATGAATACCCGCCTGAAGCGCTGGGACGACGCGCAGAAAGCGCTCGACAAGGCCGAGCAGCTTTCGACCAAGCCCGACGACAAAGAATATGTCTATTTTCTGCGCGGCTCGAGCTTCGAGCGGCAGAAGAAGTATGACCAGGCCGAAGACATGTTCCGCAAGGTGCTGTCCAGCGATCCGCAGAACGCCATGACCCTGAACTACCTGGGTTACATGCTGGCGGACCGCGGCATGAAGCTCGAGGAAGCGGTGGGCCTCATCAAGAAAGCGGTTGAGCTTGAGCCCTCCAACGGCGCCTACATGGACTCGCTGGGCTGGGCCTACTTCCGGCAAGGCAAGTACGAACTGGCGGAAGAGGAATTGGTGAAAGCCTCACAGCGCATCGGCACCGACCCCACCGTGCATGATCACCTGGGCGACGTCTATCAGAAAATGGGACGCCTGAAGCTCGCGGTCGCTCACTGGGAACGCGCCGTGGCCGAGTGGAACAAGACGGTCGCTCCGGAAGTCGACACCGACAATTTCGCCAGCGTTCAGAAGAAGCTGGAGTCGGCCAAGGTGCGGCTGGCGAGGGAACAGTCGGAGAAGCCGTAAAGGCAAGTTTCAAAGTTTGAAGTTTCAGAGTTTCAAAAGTATCGGGGTTTCAGGGATTCAAAGGCTTCGGTCTTGGAAACCTTGAAACCCTTAACTTTTGAAACTAGACTTCTCACATGCTCGCTGATTACGCGGTTCGTGTCGAACAATCGCGCGGTCGGCGTTTTCCCCAGCCTCAGCATCCCTACCGCAACGACTTTCAGCGCGATCGCGACCGCGTTATCCACGCCCGAGCATTCCGTCGGCTGGAAGCAAAGACGCAGGTCTTCACGCGGCGCTACTCCGATCATTTCCGCAACCGCCTGACCCACACCCTTGAGGTTTCGCAGATTGCGCGCACGCTGGCAGCGGCCTTGCATGTGAATGTCGATCTGGTGGAGGCGCTGGCCCTGGTGCACGACCTCGGGCATCCACCCTTTGGGCATGCCGGGGAAAAAGCTCTCGACACGCTTATGCGCCAGCACGGGTTTTTCTTCGATCACAATCTGCACGCCTTGCGGATCGTGGAGGATTTCGAGATCCGATATGCGGCCTTTCGTGGACTGAACCTGACTTACGAGGTTCGCGAGGGCATCATCAAGCATTCGCACGATTACGATCCGCAGAAATTTCCGCAGTTGGCGGAATATGCGCTCGATCAGCGGCCTCCAATTGAGGCGCAGCTCATCGATCTGGCCGACGAAATTGCATACAACTCGGCGGACCTGGATGATGGTTTCGAAGCCCACCTGCTGTCGTTGGAGCAGATTCGCGCGGGTGTGCCGGTATTTGCGCGCTACCTGGCGGAGGTTGAGGCGATCTACCCGCAGGCTGCCGGCAAGCTGAAGTTCAATGAAACGATCAAACGCATTCTCGATCGAATGGTGGGCGATCTGATTCTGAACACTGCGCGGCGAATCGAAGAGAATCGCGTCTACACTCTGGAAGACGTACGCCGCTTCCCCGAACGCCTGGTGGGGCTCAGCCCCGAAGTGGAAGAAGAGCGGCGCGCCACCAAGAGTTTTCTCTACGAGAACTTATATTTCAGCCCGTCGCTCTCAAACGAAAAGAATGATGCGGAATTGGTCGTGGCGTCGCTGTTCGGCCACTGGATGGAGAGGCCGTCTGATCTACCGCACCAGTATCAGGAGAAAGCGCAGGAGGAACCGCTACCGCGCGTGATCTGCGACTATATTGCGGGCATGACCGACCCGTTTATTTTTGAGCAGTATGACAGGATTTTTCGGCGATAACACCGCGACCCAGAAGTGCCATTTGCACTCGGCTTCATCCGTATTAGCCTGTGAGCCTGCGATATTTTGCCGCTGAGACCGCTAGCTGTCGCCGAGGAGATCACCCCAGCATGATTGGGAGCAAGCACAGCCATCGAAGTGCCACGATCGTGAAGTTCCTGCTGCTCGCCTGCCTGGTGGCCGCATCCAGCGTGGCCTTCCCGCAAGCCCAGTCGACGGACGATCCGCAGACCGCCGCCTTGCGGAAGCAGGCCTTGCAGCTCTACCGGGAAAGCAAGTTCGTCGACGCCATGCCTTTGCTCGAGAAGCTTTCCAACATCAATCCGTCGGACTTCGTGGTGAAGGAGCACTGGGCGTATTGCATTCTGGAATATTCGAAGACGATCACGAACCCGCAGGAACGAAAAGCAGCCCGTCGCCAGGCGCGCACTCTGGGCTTGGAAGCAAAAAAGCTCGGGGACGAAGGCGAACTGCTGCAGGTGCTGTTGTCGATCCCGGAAGATGGATCGGATTTGAAGTTTTCCGAGCGGGCGGATGTTGACGAGGCGATGAAGGCGGCCGAAGCCAGCCGCGCCAAGGGCAACCTGGACGATGCCAAGAGAGGGTACCTGCACGTGCTTGAGCTTGACCCCAAGAACTACGACGCCACCGTCTACGTTGGGGACGTCTATTTTTCCGAGCGCGCCTTCAACCGCGCCGGTGAGTGGTTCGACAAGGCCATCAAGCTCGATCCCGATAAGGAAACTGCTTATCGTTATTGGGGAGATGCCCTGGGTGAGGCGGGAAAGAACGGCGAAGCGCGCGAGAAGTACATCAATGCGGTGATCGCCGAGCCCTATACGCGTCCGCCGTGGACCGCCCTGCGCCGCTGGACAGACCGCACCAACCAGCAATTCAATGCGATTCTGCTGCAGAACAAGTCGAGCGTGAAAAGCGCCGCCGACAAAGCCGTCAAGCTCGAGGACCAGCCCTTGAAAGAGGCCAATGGGGAGCAGGCCGGCTGGAATGCGTACGAGAGAGTTCGTCAGGAGTGGAAGGATTCGAAATTCAAGCAGCAGTTTCCGAATGAGACGGCCTACCGGCGCACTTTGAAGGAAGAAACCGAGGCGCTGGATGCGATGGTCGCAGTGCTTGCTCCAGATGCGGCTTCTCTGAAGAAGGCCGAGAAGCTTGACCCGGCGTTGCTAGCTCTGATCCAGATCGATCATGAAGGGCTGCTTGAGCCGTTCGCGCTGTTGAACCGGGCGGATCCGGAAATTGCTAAAGATTATCCTGCTTATCGCGCGGTGCATCGCGACAAGCTTTATCAGTATGTGGACAAGTACGTTCTCACCAAGACCAATCCCTGAAAGTGGAATTAAGGTAGTGCCGCCATCCACCGCGCCGTCCCGCTCGCCTGGCAAGAGCAAGATGCCCTCGCGACTTCCGGTAAGATGCCGGCGCTACGACCCGGCGTTCCCGAGAGTATCTGAACTCCATTGCGTCGTCGCGGCTTTCGCTTTACCATCGCCTTAACGTGGCGACCCTGAAAAACACTCCTCAGCTCAAGGATCGGCTGGTCTCGGCGGCTCCGGTCGAGGACGATTCGTCGTTTGAGCTGAAGCTCCGACCGCAAAAGCTCTCGGAATTTATCGGGCAGGACAAGCTCAAGGAAAACCTGTCCATCGCCATCGAAGCAGCCCGCTCGCGCGGCGAAGCCATGGATCATGTTCTGCTCTACGGTCCGCCCGGCCTGGGCAAAACGACGCTGGCGAACATCATCGCCAACGAACTGGGCGTGGCTTTTCAGCAGACCTCGGGGCCGACGTTGCAGATCAAGGGCGACCTGACGGCCATCCTGACCAATCTACAGGCGAAGCAGGTGCTGTTCATCGACGAAGTCCACCGCCTGCAGCCGGCGCTCGAAGAAATCCTCTACTCGGCGCTCGAGGACTACAAGCTCGACATCATCATTGGGCAGGGCCCATCGGCGCGCACGCACACCATGGACGTCCAGCCCTTCACTTTTGTCGGGGCCACGACAAGGGCGGGGCTGCTGTCCGCGCCGTTGCGGTCGCGCTTCGGGATCATGCTGCGGCTGGAGTTTTATACACACAAGGATCTGCGGATCATTGTGGAACGGTCGGCGGAAATCCTGGGCGTCGCCGTCGATGATGAGGGGGCCAATGAGATCGCCAGTCGGTCGCGGGGCACGCCGCGTATCGCCAACCGCCTGCTCCGTCGGGTACGCGATTATGCGCAGGTCCGGGGCGGTGGAAAGATCGATAAGCGTACCGCCGAGGCGGCGCTGCAGATGCTGGAAGTCGATCGTCACGGCTTCGACGAGGTCGACCGGAAACTATTGCTTACGATCATTGAAAAATACCAGGGCGGGCCGGTCGGGGTGAATACACTGGCCGCGGCCCTCGCCGAAGAACCAGATGCTATCGAAGAGATCTACGAACCGTTCCTCATCCAGATCGGGTTTCTGAACCGGACTCCGCGGGGCCGCGTAGCCACCATGCTGGCCTACGAGCATTTCGGAATTACGCCCACGCGCCGCCAATCTTCACTGTTCTAACTTCCACTCCCGCCTTGTACTTTCGTCTTACGCGAAACTTTTGGAAGCACGTCGCGATGGTGTATCGTGCTGGGTTCATCCCGTAAGTCGGATATACGGCGGACCTCCCCTTGCTTTTCGTACGAGCGTTTCGGACACACGGACTGACCGCAAGACATATTGTCGCGGGGCTTTGGTGTGCGCTTGTCGTCTCTGCCCTAGCCGCCGCGCAGATTGCTTCGCCGAGCGGTGCCATCCCATGGCAACAGCCTGCCCAAGCACCCAACGCGCCCAGCGCTCTAGGACCACCCGCCATCGTGATTCCCCGGCTCTCGCGACCACCGGACATCAGCGACTTCCTCACCATGAAGGCAGCCGGCGAGGTCGCCTCGCAGATGACCAGGGTTTCCGGATTTGTGCAACGCGACCCGCACGACGGCGCGCCGGTTTCCCAACGAACCGATGCCTACCTTGGTTACGACGAGAAAAATCTCTATGTGGTCTTTGTGTGCTTCGACTGGCCGGGACAGGTGCGCGCGCACGAAGCGCGCCGGGAGGATGTTGGCGACGACGACACGGTCGAGGTCATGCTGGATACGTTCCACGACCGCCGCCGCGCTTACGCATTTCAGATCAATCCACTCGGCGTGCAGTGGGACGCCATCTGGAGCGAGGCTCCTCACGAGGAAATCAGCGGGAACTTCGACACGTCATTCGACACGCTCTGGTACTCGGACGGTAAAACCACGCCCGAAGGCTACGTCGCATGGATGGCGATCCCCTTCAAGAGCCTCCGCTTTCCGCCGGTTGCAGAGCAGTCGTGGGGCATCATTCTGTACCGTGGCATTGTGCGCGAGAACGAGAACGCCTTCTGGCCCGCTGTTTCCCAACGCTTCGAGGGGAGACTCGCGCAGGCCGCGACGCTGACGGGACTGGAGGGTATTTCGCCGGGACGAAATATTCAGTTGATCCCGTATGGCTTGCTGAATTCGTTTCGCGACCTGGATGCACGCAATCCTGCTGACCCGCACTTTGAAAACCGCGCCATCGGCGGCACGTTTGGGTTGGACTCGAAGATTGTCTTAAACGACAGCCTGGTGCTGGACCTGACGGCGAATCCGGATTTCAGCCAAGTCGAATCCGACGAGCCGCAGGTTACAGTGAACCAGCGCTTCGCCGTTTACTTTCCTGAAAAACGGCCCTTTTTCATCGAGAACGCCGATTACTTCCGCACCCCAATCGATCTGTTCTTCACACGCCAGATCGCGAATCCGAGTTATGGCGCGCGACTTACCGGGAAGATCGGACCTTACTCGCTGGGCCTGCTGACGGCTGATGATCGCGCTCCCGGGCTTACGGTATCGCCTTCGGACCCGCTGGCCGGCTCGCGGCAATACTTCACGATCGCGCGCGTGAGCCGGGACATTTTCAACCAGTCGAGCGTGGGCGCGATCTATACGGACGAAGAGTATCCAGCCGCGAACATGTTCAACAGGATCGGGGGACTCGACGGGCGCATCAAGATCACACCCAGTTGGACGGCGACCTTGCAGTCGGTGGTCAGTTCCACGCAGCTTCCGGGAAATCTGTATCGCGCGGGGCCGGCCTCGTATGTCGATACGACGTACTCGGGTGTGCATACGACGTATGCAGCGACCTACAAGGACATCAGTCCGGGATTTTTGAGTTTGCCGGGATTCGTGAATCGGGTTGACATTCGTGACTTCTCCAACCAGTTCGACTATCGGTTTCGCCCCGAAGCGGGGCCGCTGGTTGCTTGGGGTCCGTCCATGCATACCGACTGGGTATGGTCACACGATGGGACGCGGCTCGACTTGCTCACGGACCCCAGTCTTAATGTCAGGTTCAAAGGGCAAACCATTCTTTCACTGTATCCGTATACAGATTTTCACGAGCGGCTTCGACCCATTGACTTTCCCGCCCTTGCAGCGAATCACGACTACCACGAGCACAACAGCTCGATTGTCTTCGGAACCAGCTACCTGAAGTGGCTCTTGCTGCAGGGATACTACGATTGGGGACCTGGGATTAATTTCGTACCGCCATCAGCGCAAACCCTGAGCGAGTGTCCGGGTGCAGGCGGAATCGTCTTTGTTGCCTGCCCACCGTATCTGGCACGAGCCGATAATGGCCACGTGACCGTCTCTGTCAGACCCGTTTCGTCTTTGCGCATCGACAATACGTATCTGTTTTCTCGACTACGGGACCGCGCCAGCGAGGCGGCCATCTTCAACAATCACATCATTCGCACCAAGTGGAATTGGCAGTTCAACCGCGAGCTATCGTTTCGCATGATTCTGCAGTACACCACGACGCTGGCGAATTCCGCCTTCACGTCGCTGCCCACTACCAAGCAATTCAACGCGGACTTTCTGCTGACTTACTTGATTCATCCGGGAACGGCGATCTACGTGGGGTACAACAGCGACCTGCAAAATATCGACCCCGCGCTGCAGACCGCGCCCAGCGGAGGACTTGTGCGCACGCGCGACCACCTGATTAACGATGGAAGGCTCTTCTTCGTGAAGGTGTCGTACCTGTTTCGCTTCTGACGGAACGACCTGGCCTCAGCGGAAATTTGCGCTGCGGAACTTCTGGCGAAAATCGAGGCCGTCGAGCTTGATGATTCGGCACATTTCATGCAGGCGGGAACGCATCCGCTCGCCGATGCGGTCTCCGAGATTCTCGTCGCGTGCCGCGGCGCGCACGGAGGACATTGCCCCCCCCACGCCGGCCGCCGGACGATCCTCGAAGTTGGTGGTGATGATGGTCGTGCGGTTGTTGTTGTAGCGCGTGTTCAGAATCAGACTGACGGTGTCCCATACCCACTCGGTGGGTTTCACGGCCCCCAGTTCGTCGAGGAAGAGGACCTCGACATCGAAAACCGGGCGCAGTACATCGAGTTCGGTGGCCTGGACGGAAGCATTGTAGGAATTCTGAATCTGCTTGAGAAGTTCGCGGTAGTCGTAGAAAAGGCAGGCGACTCCGCGGTTGAGGACGAGTTCCTTCAGGATGCCGACGCCGAGATGTGTCTTTCCAGTCCCGATCGCTCCGATCAGTAGCAGGCCCGTGCCGTCGGTCGGGTCGTATTCCTGAGCGAATTTCGAGGCTGCGATGTGCGCCAGGGCCAGCGAGGGGTGGGCACCTGGAAAATCGGTGGTGAAACTGGGCAGTTCGCAATGCTCGTAGCGCTTCGGAATGCGGGCCGACTCCAGCAGAGACTGCGTGCGCGCCTTCAGGCGGCAATCGCAGCGGGTGACGCGCCGGTCGCCGTGCTGGATCATGGCTTTCCAGCCCGTGTCATTGCACAGGGGGCAAACTTCGGCAGATACCTTTGTGGATGAATGCATTGTCTTCTACTGACTGTGCGCCAGGCAGCCGGAATCGTGCAAGTGCAAAGGGAACTTCTGCTGTGTACAAACTGTGGAGGGGACCACGTCGTTGTGGATAAGGGTGGAAATCTTTGGGCTCAGCCAACTTCAAAATCTTAAAAACGCAGAGCGCAGAGAGTGCAGAAAAGCATTCCCTCAGGAGATTCTCAATGTCTCATGAGTTTGCACCGAAGTTTGCAGCGGTAACGCGGGCCCAGGTTAGCGTCCAAAGGGCGGACGCGAAGCTGGGGCACCCGGGCAGTTGCTCTCCTACGGGAGAATCCACCGGCGAGATGTACTTCTGTGTATTCGCGGAATCAACATCATCACCTGCATGTACAAAACATCGTGCGAAGCAGCGTTTTCGCGGCCGTTGTACGCCTCGTAACGTTCGAATGCACGAATCATGCGGGTCTTCCGAGTTATTCACAGTTGACAACCAGAAAACTAGCGGCAGAATAGCAGCCATCAGGATTCCGCCTCGGCTAGTGTGCTTCACCTCCCCCAGAATTTGCTGGGGCAGACTGGAATTCTGCCTAGGAGAGAAGATGAACAAAGCTGATCTCGTGGACCGTATCGCGGGAGCCTGTGACATGAGCAAGACGCAGGCCACAACCGCGATCGACACCGCCGTGGACAGCATTACCGCTGCCCTCAAAAAGGGAGACCGGGTGGCATTGATTGGATTTGGCACTTTCTCGGTTTCTCAACGCAAGGCCCGCAACGGGCGCAATCCGCAAACCGGGGCCACCATCAAAATTGCTGCTCGCAGAGTCGCGAAGTTCACCCCAGGTGCAGAACTGAAGAAAGCGGTCAATAAAAAGTAGGCTTCGTAAAGCTTAACTTCGTCAGCGGCAGGAGGTCGGTCCTGCCGTTTTTCTTTTTAGCGAAGGCGCGGAAGCAACGACCCGGTTCGACTGCGATAGTCCTCATACTCGGCCCCGAACTGGCTGGTCAGCAAGGCTTCTTCTCTTCGCGACTTCAGCCAATGACCCACGATAAAGATCGACGCCCCAATGAGCGCTCGCCACTGGCCTGAGAACAAGGCCGTGCCAACCATGGCGAGCGCGATGCCGCTGTAGATCGGGTGGCGCACCCGCGCGTACGGGCCGGACTGGATCAACTGATGTCCTTCCTTGAGTGTGACCCGGGAACTCCAGAACTTCCCCAGATGGACGCGCGCCCATACCGAAAAGCCAAGTCCGGCGATCACCAAGATCAGCGCCACCGCCCGAAGATCGAAGCTGTTGGCTACAAAGCGGTTGTTGAGAGGTCCGAGAGGTGTGGCGCGGCCAAAGATCAGAAACGCGCCGAACGCGAGAACGAGCGCGGTCTGCAGGCGCTGGCCCGCCGTCTCGCCACGTTCATTCCGCCGCACGCCCCAAGCGCTGGCAATCCAGTAGAGCAGCCAGACCATCCAGAGGGTGGTTACAGCCTGCCAGGAGACGAATTCGGCCAAGGTCAAGCTCCTCGGGCTAGGACGAGCCCTTCGCAAAAGCTTACGCTGCTGCCCAAGGCTCTTACAATCAGCAGCTTGGACCGTTGCTGAATCCTGGGGCATTCCTGTAGAATCAAAGATTCGGAATCGAGGACCTAACCGACATGAAGGCAGCTATTCATCCTACATACAAAGAAATCCGAGTTTTGTGCGCATGCGGCAACAGCTTCACGACGCGATCGACCCACAAGGGCGATCTGCACGTCGAAATCTGCTCGGCCTGTCACCCGTTTTTCACCGGTAAGCAGAAATTGCTGGATACCGCCGGCCGCGTGGAGCGCTTCCGCCGCAAGTACGCGAAGAGCGACGCCGCCAAAGCAGAAGCCGCGAAGACCGAAACCGCGAAGAAGTAACATTTTCGTTCATTTACGGAAGATCCAAGCCCTCGCACAAGCGGGGGCTTTCTCTTGCAGCCTCAAGCTAGAATACTGACGTGCGCAAGTATTGGGACAAGCCGGCGAACGAAAGACTTCTGACCGGACTTCCTCCGGTGCCTGCAAGGTTGCGACTTGGGACGGTCGAGATCGCGCCGGCGACTGTCCTTGCGCCGATGGCCGGCGTCACTGATACAGTTTTCCGCCGGTTCATCCGCAATCTTTCTGGCTGCGGCCTGATCATGACCGAGTTCACCTCGGCCGACGGCGTACTGCGTCACAAAGACAAGAAGGCCAAGCGGTACCTGCACTTCTACGAAGACGAGCACCCCATCTCGGCGCAGCTCTTCGGAAGCAATCCGGAAGTGATGGCCGAAGCCGCTCGCATGGTGGAGGGGCTGGGATTCGATCTGGTGGATTTGAATCTTGGCTGTCCCGCCAAGAAGGTCGTGAAGTGCAATGGCGGCTCTGGCCTGCTGCGCGATCTGCCGGCGATCGGGAAGATCTTTGAAGCAGTCCGCGCGGCGGTGAAGATTCCGTTCACCGTGAAATTCCGTGCGGGATGGAACGACCAGGAAATCGTGTGCGTGGAATTGGCGAAGCTCGCCGAGAATTGCGGGCTGTGCGCCGTGGCGCTGCACGCGCGCACCCGCGAACAGGGATATAGCGGCAATGCGCGGTGGGAATGGATCGCCGCCGTGAAAGATGCGGTCAAGATTCCAGTGATCGGCAACGGCGACATCCGCACGCCGGAAGATGCGAGCGCGATGATCGCGCAGACGGAGTGCGACGCGGTCATGATCGGCCGTACCGCCGCATCGAATCCGTGGATCTTCCGCCAGATTGAGCAGTACACTGCGACCGGAAGTTACGACCAGCCCGCAGAGTCGGACCGCTACGCCATGATCCGGACCTATTTCAGCATGTTGATCGAAGAGAAGTTCCCGGATGCGCCCGGCAAGATGAAGCAGTTCGCGTCGTGGTTCACGCACGGAGTTCCTGGCGGTGCGGGGCTTAGGAAAGCGATTTACGAAGCGCGAGAAGACCGCGAGATTCTGCAGCGAGTCGAGGATTTTTTCGAGGCCCGACTACAGGCCGCGGCTCTTGGTGATCCCCAGTCTTCTGCCAGAGCACGGGTACGCACAGAAGCCGTCGTCAGCGAACAGACCATTGCATTCCAGGCTTCACAGGCAGATTAGCTACGTGAGCGGGCAAACGTTTCAAGTCGGGAGCGAAGTTCTTGTTGCACAAGACTCTCCCGATGTCCGATATAGCGCGTTCTTCGAAGATGATTGTGAAGCTGGATATTTTTACGCCCTCGATCTCAGCCGACCAGACGACATGATTCTCGATGCCGTTCATATCTATAACGTCAAAAACATCGTTGACCGAGATAGGCCGTCAATGCTGTGTATCGTGTGGTCCGCAGAGGCAGACAAATGTGCGCTCCTGATCAATGGGTACCCTCAGGCAGCTTTTGATTTTGTGGCGAAGCGAGGGTACTGCCGCACGAACTTCCCCAATTTCTCACATCCGGGCAAAGACGGTTGCTTGAGGTCTGCTCATAGCTGGTCTGATGATGCGGTCGCGTGGCTGGATAGTGCGAAGTAGGAGAGTCTCGCCGAGAGCGGTTGTTCCCACCTTCGTGGCGCTAGCGGTGGTTCATTGCTCTGCGCGCCCTTGCCGAAATCCCAAACAACGAGCCTACACTGGCTGCAGATCTGTATCCGGAGCCGGATATCCGAGAATGCGCAGCATCGCGACCACCTGGCCTTTGTGGTGGAACGCGTGGGTTATGACATGTAGCAGGATAAAAGCCGGACTGCGCAGCTCGCCGCCCCAATCCACCGGACGCTGGGCGAGAGTTGTGTTCAGTTCCACTTCGGTGAGGCTGCCCGCGTAAGCTTGAGTCTCTTTTTGTATCCGGTCCTTGGCAGATTGTAGCGACGCCATCGTTGGGCAATCTTCTTCATACCAGCCGTCGAAAGCTTTGTTCTGCAAATCGTGTACCCAGCCTTCTTCACAGGTCAGGATGTGCACAAGCTGCTTCCAGACTGTCGGATGACCGAATCCCTCAATCGGCTTGCGACACAGCGCATCGGGCACAGTTGCGACATGGCGCAGCAAGAGATCTATTCGCTCGTGCGTTGTAGTGTGTAGCTCGAGGATTGCGGCTCTAGTGAACATCCCTTACCTCTGGACCGGAGGCGATACTTTTAATTTCCCCGCATCGTCGTTCTCGACATATGCCCACGGCACCGCATCGTCGTGCGTAAACACCGTCAGCCACCCCTCCGGCAACGCCTGCTCGTAATACCGCTTCTTGCTGTCGATGGTGTCGATGGGCGACAGGTCGAAAGCCATCACCCAGGTGAGATCGATGTGTGCGCTGGTGGGAATGAGATCGGAGATGTAGCAAGCCGTCTTGCCGCCGCTGGTCACGACGACCGCCTGCATATGCATCGTGTGGCCCGGAAAGACGCGCACGGAAATTCCCGGAACAATCTCCTGATCGCCTCGCAGCAACTGCATCTGGCCTGATTTAATCAGCGGATTGTAGTTATCGCTGATGTAGCTGATCGCGTCGCGTATGTGCTGTTCCTGTGCGTGCTGCCATTCGCCTTCCTGCACACAGTACTTCGCCCTCGGGAAGGTCGGCGTGACGCGATCGCCCTGCCGTATCGTGTTCCAGCCGCAATGATCGAAATGCAGGTGGGTGTTGATGACGATGTCGATCTCGTCGGGCGCGACTCGGGCCGCCTGCAAATTCTCTAGCAACTTCGCCGGCTGCCCGTAGACTTTTACCATTTTGTCGGGAAGCTTACTGCCCATGCCGGTCTCAACCAGAATGTTCTGCTTGCCCGTGCGAATCAGCAGAGAGTTGAGGCCGGCCGTGATGAAGTTCCTTGCGTCGGGCGGGGCCTTGCGGGACCACATCACCTTCGGGACCACGCCGAAAAACGCTCCGCCGTCGAGCGGATAGGTGCCGTCGGAGATGATGGTCAATTCGAAATCGCCCAGGGTCAGCTTTCTCACGCGTCACCTATTTCAATTCCGTCTCGAAATGATGCTCGATTAGCTGGAACAGATGCGTGCGCGCTGCCTTGCCTGCAATCCCGTGGGTCTTGTTCGGATAAATCATCAGCCGGAACGGCTTGTCGGCCTTGATGAGGGCGTCGATCATCTGCACGCTGTTCTGGAAGTGGACGTTGTCGTCGCTCGTTCCATGCACCAGGAACAATGAGCCGTGCAATTGCCCCGCGACCTTCGGGAGATTGCCCTGTTCGTACGCTTTTGGGCTGTCTTTGAGCAGACCCAGATAGCGCTCGGTATAGATGCTGTCGTAATTGCGCGGATCAGTCACGGGCGCGACCGCGACGCCCGCCTTGAATGCCTCTGCATGCGTAAGGCCGTAGAGCGTCATCGTTCCCCCGCCCGACCATCCCCAGAATGCGACGCGATCTTTGTCCAGTTGCGGATATTGCGCCAGCAACTGGTTCAACGCCGCTAGCTGATCTTTCAATTCGATCACGCCGTACTGGTGATAGATGCTGGCGCTGAACGTACGCCCGCGGTTGGGAGTGCCCCGGTTGTCGACGGAGAAGACGGCAAACCCTTTTTGCAGAAGACACTCATGGAACAGAAACGTCGTACCATCCCATTCGTCGGTGACGACCTGCGCTGCCGGGCCGGAATAGACGTACATGACAACTGGCAGTTTCCCGCTGGGAGCATTTGGCGGAAGCAACAGTTGTCCGTAAAGGGTGGTACCGTCCTCTGCCTTGAATTCGAGGAATTTCTCTGGCACTAGACCGTAATCTGCGACGCCGCGCGACTCCCACACCACGCTGCACGCGCCGCCGTCTCCGCCACACAGTGACCACTTCGGTGGAGTCGACGCGTTGGAGAAGCGGTCAAGCCAGTGCTTTCCGTCATCGGAGAACGAAGCTGTGTGCCAGCCGTCTGGTTGCGAAAGCCGGCGAACGTCACCGCCGTCCAGTCGCACGGAGAAGACCCCGCGCTTGCGCGGATCGTCCTGGTTCGACGTGAAGTACACCGCGTTCCCGTCCGCGGCTTCCACCGTAAGAACTTCGTAATCTCCCTTGTCAAGTTGCCGTTCCAGCTTGGCGTCGGCGTTGAGCGGATTCTGCTTGTCGAAGCTGTAGAGATAGAGATGGGTGTGCCCATCGCGCCAGCTTGACCACAAGAAACGATCGCCGGACTTCAAAACGCGGAACACATCATTCACATTGACCCAGTTCCCCGGACTCGACTCGGTGAGAACTTTCCGCGAGCGCCCGGACTTGGCATCGATGAAGTACAGATCCATCGTGTCCTGTGCGCGATTCAGCACTTCCGCCCACAAGATGCCATCGCGCACCCAGCCGAAGCGGGGTATGTAGATGTCAGTGTCATTCGTGAGCGAGATCCACTTGGGATGGCCGCCCTTGGCAGAAATCACGCCCAGCCTGACTTCAGGATTCGGATCTCCGACCTTCGGATATTTTTCCTGCTCAACCTTCGGATGCGTGGGGAGCCAGTCGGTAATGGGATAGGTCGGCACCTGCTTTTCGTTCATCTGCAGGAACACGATGTCTTTGCTGTCGGGCGACCAGAAGTAGTTGCTGCGCACCTCGAGTTCCTCGGCGTAAACCCAATCCACTTCACCGTTCAGCAGGTTCTCGTCGGTATCGTCCGTCAATTGCTTACCGCTCTGACCCGCCAGTGGCTGGACGTAAAGGTTGTGCTTGCGCAGATAGGCGATGTGATTGCCGTCGGGAGAGAATTTCGGATCTTCGCTGGGGTCGGGCGACGATGTGAACTGGACGGCCACGCCATTTTCCAGGCTGTAGATCCAAAGCTGTCCGTTCGCATCGAAGAGCAGGGACTTCGAATCCGGACTCCACACGTACGCCGCGACGTGATAGCGCAGCACACGTTCCTTCTCGCGCTCGTCCTTGATCTTGGTAGCGTCGGGCGCCAGGCTGGCGAGCTTGGCTTCTGAGACCAACACCTTCTTTTCGCCGGTTGCGGTGTCGACGTACCACAACTCGCCGTGCTCGCCCGAATCGTCGCGCTTCACGAATGTGAGCTTCTTCCCGTCGGGACTCCACTGCACGGCTTCCGGAGCGCGGCCGGTGATGCCACCGTCGGCGAAGATAGCCTCGATGGTCAGCGGCTGCTTGGGCTGGTTGTCGGAAGTTTGCGCATACGCGAGCGGGGCGAGGCAAGTCCAGATCAAGAATGCATAAAAACGATGCAAGGAGTTTCTCCCGAAATTACGGATTCAGATGCGAAGCGTGGAGCGAGAAAGTTTACACCGTGCGCGACACTCTGCGCGGTGACTGTGGGCAACGGGCATACAAGACCTACTTGCAAGCGCGGCGTGCTTCCCGCAAAATCATCCCTCGCAAAGGAGCCTTTCATGAAGATGGACTGGCTGGGGAAGACCCTGCTGGCGGTGGTTGCGGTGCTACTGGGCGTGAATGCCGTTCGGCCACTGGTGTCGCCCCCGGCAGTCCGTGCCCAGGGCGGAGAAGCCTACCCGTTCTACATCGAGCCCGGGGTTACGATGTTGCGCGCGCCAGACGGCAGCCGCCAGGTCTACGGCAAGGTGGTCGTCGACCTGCGCAACGGCAAGGTGTGGGGATTTCCGACGACGGCGCAGGACGTACCGTACCCGATTGACCTGGTTAATGGTGGCACGCCCACGTCGCACCCTTTCCTGCTGGGGAGATATGCATTTGGCGACACGGATCGATAGCAGCCGAACTCTCGCGCCAAACGGCAAGTGATAGAGCCTGCGGCATCAACTCCACCACAAACGGACGCAGGTGCGGAGAGCGGCCGATTCCACCTTGCGCGGCGCTCCGGGACCCAAATCTGCGCATGCTAGAATAGCGTCATTCCATGCTGCAGGACCTGCAAAACCTGATGGAAGTCCAGGTTGCCGATAAGGAAATCCTGCGCTTGAAAGAAGAAGTTGCCGCGCTCCCCAAGCGCGTCGCAGTCATCGAACAAAAGCTTGCCGCCACCAAGGCCAAGCTCGAAAAGGCGAAAGCCACCGCCAAGGCCGACGAAGCTGCCAAGAAGAAGTACGAAGCCGCCATCGTCGATGTGCAGAGCAAAATCTCCAAGTACCGCGACCAGTCGCTGGCCGTAAAGACCAATGACCAATACAAGGCCCTGATGCAGGAAATCCAGTTCGCCGAGCAGGAGATCCGCTCGAACGAAGACAAGATCCTGGAACTGATGCTGAATGCCGAAGCGCGCGACAAAGACGTAAAAGCCGCCGAGGCCGAACTGAAAGCCGAAACTGCCGAGATCGAGAAGGAAAAAGAGCAGGCCCGCCAGCGAACCGCGGAAGACGAGAAACTCCTGGCCGAATGGAATGGCAAGCGCGACAAGCTGCGCAGCAGCGTGGGCGCCGACATCCTGCGGCATTACGAGCGGGTCATGAAGTTCCGCGGCTCGGGCATCTCGGAAGTCAAAGACCAGAAGTGCACTGCGTGCCAGGTCATGCTGCGGCCGCAGACCTACAACGAGGTCCGGGCCGGGCAGAAAGTCATCGAGTGCGAATCCTGCCAGCGCCTGCTCTACTTCAATCCTGAAAACGAAGCCAAGATCGAGCGCACCAACTTCACCACCAAGCGGCGCGCGCGGCCCAAAGTCGATTCTCAGCAAGCCTGGTTCTATCACCCCGGGTACGGCGAGATTGGCGAGGCTTTCATTGCGTTTGTGAACGCGTCGACCAGTTCCTCGCGCCGCGTGTACGAACTGCACACCGGTCGCCAGGCGGGCGACACGCTCAATCGCGAAGGCAGCTTCCGGCTGGCTTTTCCTGAAGATCTGAACGGAGTCATCCGGCTCAACGGCCATTGGGACGAAGAGGAAATCGACAGCTGGGGCAGCGAATTGCCCATGGTCGTGCTCGACGCACTGCTCTCTGACCTGGCGGCCGCCCGTGCCGAGTCTAGTCACACCTCACACGCTGCGACCGCAGGCTCAGCCAGCGAGCATCCCGCAGCAAGCTGAGCCTGCAATCCCTGCATTGACAGTGTGTATGCACTGAGCTATCCGTTCGGTTAGCGGTGCTTCTGGCAAACCCCTGACCTCCGCTGACCTGTAGCCTGCAGAGCTTCGGACTCCGGTTTCCGCCGCAACGTTTAAGATGGACGCATGCCTCCCCGCCGTTCGCCACTGGCCGCGCGTTCTGGGCAGCGCGAGCCCGCGACTCTTCCCTCCGGTCCCAGAACTGTCATCTCTTTACGCGGAGTCAATCGCCTTAAGGCGGGTCACGTGTGGATCTACCGCTCCGATGTCATCTCCTCTACGGACGCCGGAGTGGGAGCGGTCGTATCCGTTCAGGACGAGCGGGGGCGATTCTTCGGGTCAGCCCTTTACTCCACGTCGTCGCAGATCGCACTGCGCATGCTTTCGGATCGCCCCGTCGCCGATCTGGCCGCGCTGATTCGAGACCGTGTGCGGCAGGCGATCGCCTACCGCCAGCCTTTAGTGCGGGATACCGACGCGTATCGCGTCGTCTTCAGCGAAGCCGACTTCCTGCCCGGCCTGATTGTCGACCGCTACAACGACATTCTCTCTGTCCAGATCCTGACCCAGGCTATGGACCGCCAAGACGTCCGGGATGCGCTGCTGGCGGAACTCTCGGAGAGCTTTCGATCGAGCACGATTGCAGAGCGGGTCGAGCCGCATATTCGCGAGCTTGAGCAATTGCCTCCTCGGGCTTCGGGTCTTTCGATGGGCGAGAAAACCAACACGATCTTCTTGATGAACGGCGTGCGCTTTCACTTCGACGTTCGCGAGGGCCAGAAGACCGGTGCATTCCTCGACCAGCGGGAAAACTATGCAGCCGCCTCAGCCTATGCCCATGGCGAGGCGCTCGACGTCTTCTGCTACCAGGGCGCTTTCGCTCTGCATCTTGCCAAGACCTGTTCACGGGTTGTCGCCGTCGACAGCTCGCGGCCTGCGTTGGAAGTAGCCGACAAGAACGCGCTGCTGAACCAGCGCGAGATCGAGTGGATAGAGGCGAACGCTTTCGACCTTTTGAAGGACTACTCGGCTGCCGGACGGCAGTACGACACCATCGTTCTTGATCCTCCGGCGTTCGCGAAGAGCCGTAAGAACCTCGAAACGGCGTTGCGGGGCTACAAGGAACTCAATCTCCGCGCCCTGAAGATGCTGCGGCCGGGCGGAGTGCTGGTGACCTGCTCCTGTTCCTACCACGTGAGTGAAGCAGAGTTCCTGGAAGTGGTCGCTGACGCCGGCCGCGACGTCCACCGGACCCTCCGTGTCCTGGAGCGACGAGGCCAAGCCAAAGATCATCCCGTACTGGTAAATGTGCCGGAATCCAGTTATTTGAAGTGCCTCTTATTGTCAGTAAGCCATTGATAATATTTAGAAATTTGCATTATTGACAACAATACACTCAACTTTTATGATTCTTTTGTGCTAACCGCTCATCCAAGTCAGTGGGTACCGTAGTAAGCCAACAATTTGACCATTAGTTTTTTGGAGGGTTTCGAGCTATGACAGTGATTACGCGTTGGGATCCTTTCCGTGAGTTTTCGACTTTGCAGGACCGCATGAACCGCTTGTTCCGCGATTCCTACGGACCAGAAGGCCGGGAAGAGACCCTGAATAACACCAGCTTTGCGCCGCCCGTGGATGTCTATGAAGACGAGCACAGCGTCAACGTGAAGATCGAAGTCCCAGGCGTCGACGAGAAGGATATCGACGTTCGCATCGAGAACAATGTCCTGACCGTGCACGGCGAGCGCAAGTTCGAAAAAGAAGAGAAGCAGGAGAACTTCCGCCGCCTGGAACGCCAGTACGGCAGCTTCACCCGCACCTTCACTCTGCCCACCACCGTGGACGCGGAGAAGGTCGCGGCCAGCTACGACAAGGGCATCCTGAAGATCGCCCTGCCCAAGAAGGCCGAAGCGAAGCCGAAGCAGATCAAGGTCAGCGTCGGCAGCGAAAAGACGCTGGAAGCCAAAGGCCCCAGCAAAGTTGCCTGAGGCATCAGCCAAGGGGCAGTTTGCGGGAGGCGGCAGAGGTGACCGCCTCCCTTTTCCTTTTTAGCCGTCAGCACCTAGCACTTGGCATTTAGCCCTTGGGGTATATTGCCGGCTGCATTTCCAGAGCCATGCCGGCCAAATGCTAATTGCCAAGTGCCAACTGCTATCAGAAATCATCTTTACGTAGCAGAAACAAGTTGAGGAGTTTCCATGGCAATTCGTTGGGACAAATTTACAGTCAAGGCGCAGGAAGCGGTTCAACACGCCAACGATATCGCGAGCGAACACGGCAACCCGGAGTTGTTGCCAGTGCACCTGCTCGCGGCGCTGCTCGAAGACAAAGAAGGCATTGTCCTGCCTGTTCTTGAGAAGCTGGGCATCGGCCCGCAGGTCGTTCTGAACGAGGCCTATCGCGAGATCGACAATCTTCCCCAGGTGTCGGGCGAGGGAGCGACCCAGGCCAGCATGTCGCCAGCGCTTACCCAGCTCATCGATCGCGCCTTCAAAGAAGCCTCCAATTTCAAAGACGAGTACGTTTCCACCGAGCACTTGCTGCTGGCCGCAACCCAGACCAAGCGCGACGCAGCGCAGGCTATTCTGGCCCGTCATGGCGCGACCTATGACGCCATTCTGAAAGCGCTAACCTCCGTTCGTGGCACGCAGAAAGTGACAGACCAGAATCCCGAGGCGAAATATCAGGCACTGGAGCGTTATGCCCGCGACCTGACCGAACAAGCGCGGCGCGGCAAACTCGACCCGGTGATCGGGCGCGATGAGGAAATCCGCCGCCTGGTACAGGTGCTTTCGCGGCGCACAAAGAACAATCCCGTACTCATTGGCGAGCCCGGCGTCGGCAAGACCGCCATCGTCGAAGGCCTCGCGCAGAGGATTATCTCGGGCGACGTTCCTGAAGTTCTGAAGAACAAGCGGGTGGTCGCGCTCGATCTGGGGTCGATGTTGGCTGGCGCAAAGTATCGGGGCGAGTTCGAAGATCGCCTGAAGGCCGTGCTCAAGGAAATCGAAGAGTCTGAAGGCGAGATCATTCTGTTCATTGACGAGTTGCATACCCTGGTCGGAGCAGGAGCAGCGGAAGGGGCAGTCGATGCCGCCAACATGCTCAAGCCCGCGTTGGCTCGTGGCCAGTTGCGCGCCATCGGCGCGACCACGCTGAACGAATACCGCAAATACATTGAGAAGGATGCCGCGCTTGAACGCCGCTTCCAGCCTGTTTACGTAGGTGAACCTACGGTCGAGGATACGATCGCGATCCTGCGCGGCCTGAAAGAGCGCTACGAGGTGCACCACGGCGTACGCATCAAAGATTCGGCCATCGTGGCCGCCGCCACGCTTTCGCACCGTTACATCAGCGACCGTTTCCTACCCGACAAGGCCATCGACCTGATCGACGAGGCAGCGGCTTCGCTCCGCATCCAGATCGACTCAATGCCGACCGAGATCGATCAGCTGGAGCGTCGCGCCATGCAACTCGAAATCGAGAAGCAGGCGCTGAAGAAGGAAGATGATGCGAACTCGCGCGAGCGCCTGGCCGTCATCGACAAGGAACTAGCGGAGATTCGCGAAAAGTCGAATGCTCTGAAAGCTGCGTGGAAGCAGGAGAAGGATCTGATCGCTCGCCAACGCGGACTGAAAGAGAAGCTCGAGCAGTTGCGTATCGAGGAGCAGACCGAAGAGCGCAAGGGCAACCTCCAGCGTGTCGCCGAAATCCGCTACGGCCTTATCCGCCAAACTGAAGAGGAACTCAAGAAGCTCACCACGCAGTTGGAGAAGACCAGCGCGCGCCGCATGCTGAAAGAAGAAGTCGACGAGGAAGATGTGGCCCGCATCGTCTCGAAATGGACCGGCATTCCGGTCTCCAAGATGCTCGAGAGCGAGGTCAAGAAGCTAGTCACCATGGAAGACCGTCTGCGCCTGCGCGTCATCGGCCAGGACGAACCGCTCCAGCGTGTGGCTAACGCCATTCGCCGTTCGCGGGCCGGGTTGAGCGATCCCAACCGCCCGATCGGCTCATTTATTTTTCTCGGGCCCACGGGCGTTGGGAAAACGGAACTGGCACGGGCTTTGGCGGAGTTCCTATTCGACGACGAGCATGCCCTGGTTCGCATCGACATGTCGGAATACATGGAGAAGCATGCGGTCTCGCGGTTGATTGGCGCGCCCCCGGGATACGTGGGCTATGAAGAAGGCGGGCAGCTTACCGAAGCGATTCGCCGGCGGCCGTACGCGGTGGTGCTGTTCGACGAAATCGAGAAAGCGCACCCGGACGTCTTCAACATCATGCTGCAGATTATGGACGACGGCCGTCTGACAGACGGCCAGGGCCGCGAGGTGAGCTTCCGCAACACGATCATCATCATGACCTCGAATATCGGCTCGCCATTCCTGGTGGCGGAGAACATCCGTACCCACGAGGACTTCGAGAAAGCAGCAAAGGAGGTAACCAGTTCGTTGGCAGGCTACTTCAAGCCGGAGTTCCTGAACCGCGTGGACGACATCATTGTGTTCCGTCCGCTGGCCAAAGAGCAACTGGTCAAAATCGTCGATCTGCGGCTCGAGGATTTGCGACGCCAACTGGCCGAGCGCAAGATCTCGCTCGAGTTGACGGATGCCGCCAAAGAATTCGTGCTGAACGAAGGCTACGATCCGAACTTCGGAGCGCGGCCGCTGAAGCGGGCGATCCAACGCGCGATCCAGGACCCGCTGGCCCTGAAGATCCTCGATGGCGAAGTGCTGCACGGCGACCACGTCATCGTGGACGTGGACAAGAAGGCCGGCAAGCTGAAGTTCGAAGTGAGCGAGCGGGTGGGGGAGAAGAAGCGCACCAAGACAAAAGCATAAGTTTTAGTTCGCGGAGGGCGGATGCCCTTGTCCGCCCAACTTGATTGATCCGGGTTTGTATCAGGGCGTGCCTTCAGGCGCGCCGTATCCGCCGAAAAGTGATCGCGGCTTCAGCCGATGGGGTTTGCCTTACTCAGCCTCGTCCGCCAGCTGCATTTACAAAACCATTACATCAAAGTGACAGCAGCGTTACGCCTTCATGTCGATCTGTCGTTATCCTCAACTCACCGCGAATACATAGGAAACACGCGAGCGCATTTGGAATGGGATTCTTACCGAGCGCTCTGCGAAGAGAACCACCTGGCCAGGAGTATCGCGCACATCTTCTGCGCGTACTGCCATCACGGCTCGGGTTTTTTCAGTGGCAACCCGCGTAGACAGCGCAACGCCAGACCCAGGCAATCCTACAGATCAGCAGTAACCAAGGAGAAACCCATGTGCGGAATTGTCGCGTTCTTCTCTCGTAACCACCCAGTCTCAGAGGCAGCGTTACAGCGAGCCACGCAGAGCCTGTATCATCGCGGCCCGGATGGACAGCGCCACTGGAGGTCGCCGGACGAACGAGTCGCGCTCGGGCACGCACGCCTCAGCATCATCGATCTGACGACTGGCGACCAGCCCATTGCCAGCGAAGACGGCCGCACTAGGATCGTGGTGAATGGCGAATTCTATGGCTTTGAAGCGATCCAGCGAGAACTCGAACAAGCGGGACACCACCTGCGCACGCGCTCCGACAGCGAAATCGCGCTCCACCTTTACGAAGATCTCGGCGCGCAATGCCTGCATCGGCTGCGCGGGGAATTCGCTTTTGTGGTTTGGGACGAGACTCACCGCACGATGTTCGCGGCTCGCGATCGCTTTGGCATCAAGCCGCTGTTTTATGCGTTTCATAATGACACGCTCTACCTGGCTTCCGAAGTCAAGGCCCTGTTTGCGGCTGGCGTGCCGGCCAGGTGGGACGCCGAGTCGATCTATCATTGCATCGAGTATGGTAACCATCAGACGCGCACGCTCTTCGATGGAGTATTTCAGGTTCCACCCGGCAACTACCTGATCGCGACCGACAAGCATATCCAGTTGCATCAGTATTGGGACTTCAATTACCCCAAGCTCAACGGGGCTACATCCGGGCGTTCGGATGCCGACTACGCCGCCGAATTCCGCCACGCGCTGGAGGAAGCGGTTCGTATCCGTTTGCGAGCGGACGTTCCCGTCGGTTGTTACTTGAGCGGGGGGCTGGACTCATGTGCCGTCCTCGGCTTGGCGGCAAAACATCATCGCGGGTCGATTCGGGCGTTTACCTTGACCTTCGATCGCGCCGAATATGACGAGGGAGAAATCGCCCGGGAGATGGCAGCCAAGGCAGGCGCTAATTTCTTCCCCATTCCCATCCGGCAAGACGACTTGGCCGATCACTTTGCCGACGCGATCTCGCAATCTGAGACGCTTTGCTTCAACGCCCACGGGGTCGCCAAGTATCTCTTGAGCCGCGCGGTCCGCGATGCGGGGTACAAGGTTGTTCTCACCGGCGAGGGCTCCGATGAAATTCTTGGAGGCTATCCGCACTTCCGCCGTGACATGCTGCTTTACAACAACCAGGGACAGGACTCTGCAGTGATTGCCGCTCTTCTTCGCGAACTGGACGAACGCAACCCTGTGTCGCGCGGATTGCTCTTGCCCGACGGCGAACCCGGGCCGCTCCAGCGTGTGAAGAATCTGCTGGGCTTTGTCCCCTCGTGGATCGAAGCTTTCTCGGCCCGGGCGCGTAAGATGCGGGCGTTGTTTTCGGAAAGCTTTCTTGGGGCGTTTGGGGATCGCGAGGGCTTTCAACCGTTCCTGGGCGACGTGGATGTCCGCGGACAATTGACCGGACGCGACCCTCTGCACCAGTCGCTCTACATGTGGTCGAAAACCGCGCTGCCCGGGTACATCCTGACCACTCTCGGCGATCGCATGGAAATGGCGCACTCGGTGGAAGGGCGTGTGCCCTTTCTGGATCATCATGTGGTCGAAGTCATTCGGTCCCAGCCGGTGAATCAGAAGGTCCGCGGCATGACGGAGAAATACGTTTTAAGAGAAGCTGCGCGGAACGTGATCACTGACACGGTGTATCGCAGGCAGAAGCATCCGTTCCTGAGTCCGCCGGCCACGTTGAATCCCGACCAGCGGCTCAACGCTTTTGTGCAAGATACGTTGCGCGGGCCAGTTCTGGCATCGATTCCGTTCTTCGATCGAAAAAAAGTCGTTGGACTGCTGGATAGCCTGCATACCATGGACGACGGCGCCCGCGTTGCCAACGATCAGGTGCTGATGACTATGGTGAGCGTCTGCGTGCTACACGAACGATTTCAGCTGGCGTGAGAGGGCTAGTGGGCGTAGTTGGTGTTCGGGAGGGGCTCGCCTTCAAGCGTGCCGAAAACCGCTGAGAATTATGCAGGGGCTTACCCGCTGCAATGTCGCTAAATTACTCGAGGAGAACGTATCTCATGCGAGCATTGGTAACGGCACTCTTGTTGGCATTCGCAGTCACTGGCGCCCGGACACAGCAGACCATCGCCGCTAAATCCACGCTATCTGCGCCGGACCCGCCGCCGAGTCCAGCGGCACTCATCTCGCGTGCGAAGGCGCTTGAGTTGGATACACCGTATGTCGCTCCCGCCGGCGACCCGCTGTCGCACCACGCGGCCGGCTTCGCCAAAGTCATGTGTTCCGCAGTATTCATCACCGGGCTCGATCCTGACTTCGCCGCAGAGAACGTCGGTTACTTCACTGCTCCGTACGAAATGCGCGCAAAGCTCACCAAGCCGGTCGTAGACCGTGAGCACAAGCAGGTGCACGTTACAGTGCCCGGCGGGGTGACGCGTACAGCGGTTTATCTCGGCGATCAGGGATGCGTGACTCTTCCCGGCGGCAAGGACTCTGTCAACTTCCAGCCCATCCAGCTGAAGACCAGCTTGCCCGATGCCTCGAAGCAGGCATGGCCGATGGGCGACATGCTGCCAAATGATCCGCCTCCTTCCGCACTCGACATGGCGAAAGTGAAACAGGCGGTGGATGCCGCCTTCGATCCGCCGGAGGGGAAGACTGCCGCTTTCGTGGTGACCTGGAAGGGACGCCTCATCGCCGAGCGATACGCGCCGGGGATCACAGCGCAGACGCCGCTCGAGAGTTGGTCGATGGGCAAGAGCGTGGCCGCTACCCTGATGGGTGTTCTGATCCAGCAGGGCGCCTACGAGCTATGGCAGCCCGCGCCGATCCCGGAGTGGCAGGACGGGAAGGACCTGCGCTCGGAGATCCGAATCGCCGACTTGCTGCACATGTCGAGTGGGCTCCGCATCAAAGCGCTTGAGGATCCCGATTACGATCCTAACGGCACGTATCCGGACCACTTGTACCTGTACACCGGCGGGGTGGACTCGTTCCACTATGCAGCCACCCGGCCGCTACAATGGCTTCCGGGTAAGGTCGGGCGATATCGCAATACCGACCCGGTCTTGACGAACTACCTGATCCGGCTCGCCGTGGAGAAGCGCGGCGAGGAATACCTTTCCTTTCCGCGGCGCGCGTTGTTTGACAAGCTCGGCATGCGCACCATGGTCCTGGAAACGGACCCGTTCGGCAACTTCCTGAACCAGGGCTATGAGTTCGCATCAGCGCGGGACTGGACGCGGCTAGGCAATCTCTATTTGCAGAATGGCGTCTGGAACGGAGAGAGAATTCTTCCCGAGGGCTTTGTGAAGTTCGTCAGCACGCTCGCGCCGGCCTGGGTGGCCGACCACAACCCGGTGTACGGCGGTTTCTTCTGGATCAACGGCGACGGCTCCTACCCGGTGCCGAGGAACGCTTACTTCATGTCGGGTGCCGGCGGGCAGAAGACGATGATGATTCCGTCTCACGACCTCGTCGTGGTGCGGCTCGGGCACTACAAAGGGTTGGATGAGGGCATGAAGAGCTTCAAAAGGTCACTTGCGCTGCTGATGGAAGCAGTCCCTCCCCGCAAGTGAGCGGGAGCAGCACAGAGCTCGACGCTGCGTGACGGCGCTATGGATTCGCAGCCCCCTCAGCTACGTGTGGTCGATCTAGTATCGACATCGTTGGTGGAATGGGGATTGTTACGTTAATTCACTCGAATGCACAGCCATTTCAGGCCGCTTTTGCCGATGCGGTAAATGCCGCCGCATTTTTTCGGACGAAATCCTGCACACTCTGCGGCTCTTGCCCCGTCAGTGTGCGCACGTCGTCCGACATCCGGTCGAAGCGCCTCGCGCGATGCAGATCGCCCAACGCCGCCAGGTGGTTCACTAGGTGAACCGGCCAGCCGCGCTTGAATAGTTCGTCCCGCCATGGCTCGACCGGGATGTCCTGATAAGTAATCGTGCGACCCAGCGCCTTCGAATACTCCTGCGCATAGAAATGCATGTTTTCGGACTGCGGACCGGTCAGGTGATAGATCTTGCCGATGTGCGGCTGCGGATTGGCGAGCAACGCGGCAATCGCACGTGCAACGTCTTCCACTGCCACCGGCGAAGTCTTACCCTCCCCGAACGGGAGCCTGATCTGATCGGATTCCCTGACTGAATCCGGAGTCAAAGTCAGAAAGAAGCCTTCGAGAAACACTGTCGGCCGAACGTGCACAACCGGCAGACCGGACCAGTTCAGCGCCTGTTCGGCGAGCCAGTGCAACTTGTGCTGTGGGCTCGGAGTAGTTTCGGTAATGCTCATCTGAGAGACCGTCATCTGCGACATATTGATGAACGCCTTCACGCCATGATGCTTCGCCACCGCCGCCGTATTAACCGTCGCGGCCAGATAGGCATCCGAAACCGACATGCCGAAATACATTGTGTCGCAGCCGTCGATCGCCTGATGCAGCGAATCGAGGTCGAGTAGATTGCCGACCACAACCTGCGCACCCATGTCGCGCAATGCTTGCGAGCGCTCATCCTCAGTTCGCACCATCGCCCGCACCGCTTTGCCTTGCTGCAAGAGCAGTTCGGTGACGGTACGCCCTGTCCCGCCGACGCGGCCTGCGGCACCGGTAACCAGTATGAGGTCCGCCATTGTTTTACCCTTTCTAACAGCCAGTCCGATCCAGAGAATCCCCCAAAGCAATCGTTAATTTTACGCTGAGTGTTAGTCCCAAATGACGTTAACAGGCGTTGACACAAGCTCGCGCCCCCTGTTCGGCAAAATCCGGTCAGTGAGCGAAAAGCGCAGCGTTGCACCCAAAGCCCCCGTGCCGGGCAAGAGCCTGCTCCATCATGCATCGCCAGCGGGGCCCCGATTCAAGCGAGTAATCTCCCCTCATCACGCCAGATCGAACAACAACACTTCACTGTCCTTCGCGCCCTTGATATTCAAGTTCGGCTCGTCGCTGATCGCCGCTCCATCACCTTGTTCGAGCGTCTGACCATTCACCTGAACGCTGCCCTTGGCAACCTGCAGCCACCCGTGCCGATTCTTCCCGAAGTCATGCGCCACTTCCTCGCCCGGCTTCAGCAAAGTCACATACAGCCGCGCGTCCTGGTTGATCTTGACCGATCCGTCTCTTGCGTCGGGTGAAGCAATCAGGCGAAGCTTGCCTTGCTTCTCGTCCGTCGGGAACGACTTCTGCTCGTAACTCGGTGCTAGTGATTTCTTCTCGGGCAGAATCCAGATCTGGTACAGGTGAACCCGCTCGTTCTTCGAGGGGTTGTACTCGCTGTGCCGGATGCCGCGCCCCGCCGTCATGCGCTGGCCATCGCCGGGCAAGATCACTGATCCCGTGCCCAGACTGTCCTTGTGCTCGAGCTTGCCTTCGAGCACGTACGTGATGATCTCCATATCGCTGTGCGGATGGGTTGGAAAGCCTGAGGACGGGGCGACATAGTCCTCATTGATCACCCGCAGGGACCGGAAGCCCATCCAGCTCGGGTCGTAATAGTCGCTGAAGCTGAACGTGTGCTTGGTGTTCAGCCAACCGAAGTCTCCCCCGCCGCGCTCGTTGCCGCGCCGTAACCTAATCATATCTCCCTCCAGAAATTGCGCTTTGCCAAATGCTTGACTAGTCAAGTGATTTGATGAGATTGCGCCCAAAAAGGATTCAAGGCCCGTGAACCGGGATAGGGGACAGCCGCTCCGGCTGTCCTGTCTGCACAAGATGTTGAGGGAATCAGTGCTTCTAGAGGTGCATCAGCCAGTCAGGATTTTTTCTCGGTCTTCTTGGCGGAACTATCGGTCTTGCTCTCGGACTTCGTTTCTTTCTTGTCCTCTTTCTTGCTCCCCGACTCGCCATTCGATGAAGACGAGCCGCCCGAGGACTTCTTCGGGTAGTCGGTGACGTACCACCCCGATCCTTTGAATTGCACGGCGGGCGCCGACACCACCTGTTCGACGGGGCCCTTGCAATCAGGACACTTCTTCACGTGCGGGTCCGAGAATTTCTGGATCCGCTCAAAACGATGGTGGCACTTCTTGCACTCGTATTCGTAAAGGGGCATGCAACTCCAATGTTTCGAGGTACTCACGGGCCACGCGCGGGACTTGCATGGTGGCCCTATCGATTGATTTAGATTCTAGGGGCAGCGCGCGGGTCGCGTCAATTTGGTAGAAGCTGTCAGCTGTCAGCCTTCAGCTATCAGTAATCTCTCCCGTTCGTCGGGATTCTGAAAGCACGATCTTAACTGATGGCTGACGGCTGAGAGCTGAAAGCTCGAAATGCTATCCTTCCCGCCATGACCGCCGAGCACTCGTCGAAACCCGCGCCGCTCGATCCCGGGCCAACGCTGTACCTGGTGGCCACGCCGATCGGCAACCTCGAGGACATCACGCTGCGCGCCTTGCGGGTATTGAAGGGCGTCGATCTGATCGCATGCGAGGACACCCGCCAGACGCAAAAGCTGCTGAATCATTACGGAATCACTACCAAGACGGTCAGCTATCACGAACATAACGAGATGACCAAGGCTGCGGAGCTGGTTGTCGACCTTGAGGGTGGCGCGAGGATCGCATTGGTGACCGACGCTGGGATGCCGGGCATCTCCGATCCCGGCTTCCGGCTGATCACGCTCGCGATTCGACATGGTGTGCCCGTCGTGCCGATTCCGGGTCCGTCGGCATTCCTGGCGGCGCTGGTGGCCAGCGGCCTGCCCACCGACTCGTTTCGCTTCTCGGGCTTCCTTCCTTCTAAGCGCGGTGAGCGCCGCACGCTGCTCGAAGGCCTGCGCGATTCGACGCGAACCGAGGCCTTCTACGAAGCTCCGCATCGATTGCTGGAAACTCTGGGAGACGTTGTCGAAGTGCTCGGCCCGGCACGGCACATCGTCGTTGGCCGTGAGATCACCAAGATTCACGAGGAGTTCCTGCGCGGCAGGGCGGAAGACATCCTGACGACGCTCAAGTCGAGAGCCGACGTGAAGGGTGAGATCACCCTGCTGGTCGCCAAGCCCGAGGAATCCGCCCAGAGCGCCGCGCCTGCACGGGTCTCGGTGCGCGATCGAGTACAACAACTCATAAGCGAAGAGCAGCTCGACGAGAAAGCTGCCCTGAAGAAAGTCGCGAAGGAACTTGGCGTCTCGAAAAGCGAGGCTTACCGCGAATTGCAACGCACAAAGTAGCGGAGCGTTGCATAACCATCCGCTTGCTTGTCGTCGATCAGAACGTGTAGGTCGGTGGCTTGATCCCTTTCACCCGCATGTAGACCTCGCATTGCGCACGGTGGTGTGCCGTATGCACGAACATGTTCAGGATCATCGCCCGTCCGTCGGGATCAGTGCGTCCCTTCCACGACGGGATGTGCCAGGTGCGCTTCAGTTGTTCGTTCGTGACCCCAGGCAGCACGCTGATCACGTAGTCGAATGATTGCTCGAGCATCTTGACCGCCGAGGCCTTGTCGGTTGGTGGCAGGTGAGCGGGATCGAATTCAAACGGCGGCTTGATGCCAGTGATCTCGTGAAACCGGAAGACGTTGGCTCCCGCGATGTGAATGATCTGCTCGCCGAACGTCATCTCGTCCGGATTCGGCTTGAAGGAATAGAGTTCGGCCGGCATCGCGTTTGCCACTTCGAGCGTGAACTGTTTTGAAATCGTCCAGTCGTGGACGAATTCCTGCATGTCGAGGACGGACTCGACCTTGGAGGTTTGGGCAAAGACCGGGCATAAGAGCGCGACCATGATAGCGACCACACCAATAGAACGGATCATCTTTGAATTCCTCGTGCGGAGATTTTAGGTTGAGCCTTGTTCAACAGACGGTACTCACGGAGGGAAGTGAGCGAATGAATAGAGTATGACTGTCCGCTGAGAAGCGGACGGATCAAATCCTCTCAGAGGATCTTATTTCCCGGCCAACTCCTTCTTCACAGCATCACTCACGACTTTCCCGTCCACGCGTAAGCCGGCAGCTCCGAACCGTGCCATCGCGTTCTTCATGACCGTGCCCATGTCCTTCATGGTGGGAGAGCCCATCTCGGCGATGGTTGCCTTCACGCCTGCAACGATTTCTTCTTCTCCGGCGGCCTTCGGCAAATAGCCCTCGATGACCTTGATCTCGGCGGCTTCCTTATCGGCCATTTCCTGGCGGCCGCCCTTGGTGAACTGCTCGACCGAGTCCTTGCGCTGCTTAATGAGAGTGGCCAACACCTGCTGCGATTCCTTGTCGTCGAGCGGACCCATCTTTTCGGTTTGCTTCAGGGTCAGCGCTGTCTTCACCATCCGAAGGCAGGAAAGGCGCAACTCATCCTTCGCCTTCATGGCGGCAACAAGATCTTTTTGAATCTGATCGATCAGGCTCATAGTGCCGCAATTATAGCGGCTGCCAAGAATCAGGCGAATTGAGAGAATCGCGAAGAGCCGCAAACGGGCGGCTTCGAGGCTGGATTGGCCCTCCCCACGTGCGCTGATCCCGCACCTTCCGATAAACTATCTATCACCCTGTTTCCCCAAGGACTCATAAGCCATGCTGCGCAAAAATCGTCTTTTTACTCCTGGTCCGACGCCTCTTTTGCCTGCTGCTCAATTCGCGGAAGCGTCTTTCACGGCCCACCACCGCACAGCCGACTTCCGCGACCTGTTTACCCGGGTACTCTCTGACATGAAGGAATTCATCGGCACCAAGAACGATGTGCTGGTGCTGGCCTGCTCTGGTTCAGGCGTGATGGAAGCCAGCGTCTCAAACCTGACGTCGCCGGGCGACAAAATTCTCGTGCTCACGGCCGGGAAGTTTGGCGAGCGCTGGACGTCGCTGGGCAAGGCATTCGGCTGCAACGTGGATGTGCTGAGCAAGCCGTACGGCGAAACATTCGCGCTCGACGAAGTGCGTGCGAAGCTGACGCCCGACGTGCGCGTGGTGTACATGCAGGCGACCGAGACTTCCACCGGCGCCCGCCACGATGTGAAAGGGATCGCCAAGCTCGTCCGCGGCATGGGCGATGAGACTTTGCTGGTCGCGGATGCCATCACCGGCCTGGGCACGACTCATCTGGACGTGGATGCTTGGGGAGTGGACATCATCGTGGGCGGGTCGCAGAAAGCGCTTATGATTCCGCCCGGCCTTGCCTATTGCGGGGTCAGCGAACGGGCATGGCAGCGCATGGAGACGACGAAGTCTCCCCGCTTTTATTTTGATCTGCGCAAAGAACGGAAATCTGCTGCCCAGGGCGAGTCCGCTTACACTCCGGCAACCTCACTCTTTGCCGCTCTGGGCGCTGCGCTCGACTACATCCGACAACTCGGCGGCGGCGACCTTGCCGCCGGACGCGAGGATCTGGTCAATAATGCCGAACTCGCCGCGGAGATGACCAGGGGCGGGGCGAAGGCACTGGGGTTGAAACTGTTCGCAGCAGCATCGCCCGCCGCGGCCGTCACTGCCATCGAGGCGCCTGCGGGTGTCGACTCCGGCGCGATCGTAAAGGAGTTCCGCGAGTCGTTCAATGCGGTGGTGGCCAACGGGCAGGGCGAAATGAAAGGCCAGCTGTTCCGTATGGCACACATTGGGTACTACGACTATCTCGACACCATCGGCGCGCTAGCCGCGCTCGAGCACGTGCTGGCTCGCGTGAGCAGCAAGTCGGTGGAATTTGGATCGGCGGTTCGGGCGGCGCAGGAAGTCTTTGCTCGCCAGACCGAGACGGCCGGCGCGGCTCGATAGCTACTGTCGCCGCCGCCGTCAGACCACAACGATCAATCCGGGAGCGGACTCGTCCCCGCTCCCTCACCTCAATTCCCCCCATACCTCGAACTGGAGTGTGTATGCGACTGCAAGGTAGTACGGCCCTGTTCACCGCGATTGGGATGTTGTGTGGCACCTGCCGCGCGGACTTCAAGTACTCGGAAACCACCAAGGTGACCGGCGGCGCCATGATGGGCGCCGTGAAGTTCGTCTCCGTTTTCAGCAAGAACGCCAAGCAAGCCATGGCCCCGACCACGCGCACCGTGGCCATCAAGGGAAACAAGCTGCGCGAGGAAAACTCCGACGGCAAAATCCAGATCATCGATCTCGATAACCGCCGCTTCATCGAAATCGATCCCCAAAGCAAAACCTACGGCATCATGACCTTCGAAGAAATGAAGCAGGCCATGCAGCGCAAGCAGCAAGAGATGCAGGCCAAAATGAAAGAGGAGCAGGCCAAGCATCCCGACCATGCGCAGAAGACGAACGTCAAGATCACTCCCAAATTCGAAAGCAGCGAGACGGGGGCCACGCGCACCATCCTTGGACTGCCGACCAAGGAAGTGAAGGCAAAGGTCGAGATGCTGATGGAATCGGACGATCCCAAGACGCAAGGCCAGCAAGTCTCTACGGTTGTGAACACCGATCAGTGGATCGCCGAAGACGTGCCCGGCTACAGCGAGGTCCGCCAGTTCTATCTTAAGATGGCCAAGGAGATGGACTGGGTGCCGGGACAGGTGATGCAAGGCATGGCCAACAGCAACGTGCAGGTTAGCCTTGCAGAGCTGCGCAAGAGCAACGTCGCCCACATTACGGGGATGCCTATGGTTTCCTATACGAGCATGACGCTGGGGGGGAACGCTGCCGCCGGACAGCCCGCCGCACAGCAGGCACCGCCTCCGCCGCCCCCGCAGAAGCACGACGACGATTCCATCCCTACGACGCCCAGCGCGGCGGTCATGAAGGGGATAGGCGGCATGTTCAAGAAGAAAAAAGAACAGCCGCCGCAACAACAGGAGCAGCCGGCGTCAGGTGCGCCCACTCCCGCATCGACTCCCGGCTCGCTGATGGACATGCAGACGGAAGTGACGAACTACTCCAGCGACAGCCTTGATGCAGGGTTGTTCGGCCCTCCAGCCGGATACACACAAACGCAGAAGAGCGCGGATGATGTGCTGGGCGGAGGCACGCAGAAGTAGCAGACTGTGGCCCCGAATCGATGAATGGAGCCTCCTCCGACTTCAGGAGCCTCCCAATTCGGTTCGTGGCTGATTTTTATTTCGCGGAAACAGCGCCCGATTTTCTTGCCGAGCTTACGACTCTGCTACGATTTCAACTTCTCCAGGAACACAGAAACACATGAAAATTGTTGTCGCCGAAAAAATCTCACCCTCCGCCATTGCCCTGTTGCAGGAGCCGCGCTGGACTCTCATTACGCCCGATCAGATCGAAGGCAAACTCACCTCGCACCTCGAAACGGCCGACGCGCTAATTGTGCGTTCGGCTGTGCAGGTCGATGAAGCACTGCTTGAGCACGCCCCCAAGTTGCGCGTGATCGGCCGGGCCGGCGTGGGAGTGGACAATGTTGACATCGATGCCGCTACCCGCAAGGGGATTGCGGTCATGAATACTCCGGGCGCCAATGCCGTCGCAGTCGCCGAACTGACGCTCGGCATGATGCTTGGCATGGCACGGTTTATTCCGCGCGCCGATGGACTGATGCACGCGGGGAAATGGGAAAAGAAATCTCTGCAAGGAACGGAGTTGCGCGGCAAGACTCTGGGTGTAATCGGACTGGGCAAGATTGGCATGGAGGTTGCGCGGCGGGCCCGCGCGTTCGGCATGGAGATCGTCGGCCACGATCCGTTCGTGTCGGCAAGCATCGCGAAAGAGAACGGCATCCGCATGGGCAAACTGGAAGACGTCTATGCCGCGGCCGATTACCTTACGCTGCACGTCGGCCTGACCCCACAAACCACCGGAATGATCAACGCGGAATCCATCAAGACCATGAAGAAAGGCGTTCGCATCGTGAACTGCGCCCGCGGCGAACTGATCGATGAAGGCGCTCTGGCCCAAGGGCTCAAACAGGGTCAGGTGGGCGGCGCTGCCCTCGACGTGTTTCAGGAAGAGCCTCTGAAGAATTCGCCGCTCACAGCCATGGAGAACGTCATTCTGACGCCGCACATCGGCGGGTCGACGCATGAGGCGCAAGAGGCTGTGGGCGTGCAGGTCGCGCACCAGGTGAAAGAGTACTTGAAGAGCGGGGTGATCCAGAATGCCGTGAACGTGCCCTCCGTCTCGCACGAAGAATACGTCGAGATGCAGCCCTACGTTCTGCTTGCCGAACGGCTCGGCTCGTTTCTCGCGCAGGTCAGCGATGGCATGCTGGAAGAAATTTCTCTGCGGTACAGCGGCCACATTGCCGAGTGGAAGACCGAATTGATTCGCAACGCGGCGATCAAGGGCATTCTGAACCAGATGCTCGACGAAAAAGCCAACCTTGTAAACGCCGCGACCATCGCCTCATCGCGCGGCTTGCGGGTACACGAACAGCACAAGGCAAAGAGTTCCACCGGAGGGTCGGGCAGCGTGCTGTCGGTTCTTCTGAAGACTTCGGGGCAGGAGCACCGCGTGAAGGGCGCTGTGCTGCACGGGCACGCTCCGCGTCTGCTCTCGGTGGATGACATCGACGTGGAAGCTCCGCTGGAACGAAACCTGATCTACCTCCGCAACCGCGACGTGCCCGGGGTGATCGGCAAAGTCGGCACGATTCTTGGGGAACACAAGATTAATATCGCGGACTTCTCACTCGGCCGGCAGTCTGCCAACGGAGGCTCTGAGAAGAAGGGCGAACCGCGGAAGGCCATCGCCGTGGTCCATATCGACGGCAAAGTCACCGACGACGTGCTGAAGGCTTTGCGAAAGATTTCTGCTATTGAGCAGGCCAAAGCCATCCGGCTGTTCTAAATCGGCCGCCATCCGTTCGGCTGCCCGTGTTAACCAACCGGGAAGGGCACGACTCAGTCGTGCCCAGAAGGCCCCCTTTGATTTTTGGGGCGCTTCAGCGCTTGCGGTGCGCCTCTCTAGTAGTGGCGAGAAACGCCACGCCTCTCAACAGCAAACCTCAGCGGCTGAAGCCGCAGTTGCCCTGAGGGCGTTTCGGCACGACTGAAGTCGTGCCCTTCCCATGAGCATTTACAGGATGTAGCGCGAGAGATCCTGATCCTTCACGATGTCGGACAGCATCTTGCCCACATAATCCGCATCGATCGTAATCTGCTGGCCCTTTTTCTCAGGGGCTTCGAAGCTGATCTGATCGAGCACCCGCTCCATGATGGTATGCAGGCGGCGTGCGCCGATGTTCTCCGTGCCTTCGTTCACGCGAAACGCGAAGCGAGCGACTTCTTCCAGGGAATCAGGAGTGAACTCAAGTTTTACGCCCTCAGTCTCGAGTAGCGCCGTGTACTGCTTTACCAGCGACGACTTGGGCTCCGTCAGAATGCGGATGAAGTCTTCCATGGTGAGCGACTGCAGTTCCACGCGGATCGGGAACCGGCCCTGCAATTCCGGGATCAGGTCGCTCGGCTTGGAAACATGGAACGCCCCGGCGGCAACGAACAGAATGTGATCGGTCCGCACCATGCCGTAACGCGTGTTGACCGTGGTCCCTTCGACGATGGGCAGGATGTCGCGCTGTACGCCTTCGCGTGAAACGTCCGGCCCGTGGCCGCTTTCGCGCCCTGCGATCTTGTCGATTTCGTCGAGGAACACGATTCCGGAATTCTCCACTCGGTCGATCGCGGTCCGAGTCACGTGATCCATGTCGATGAGGCGCTGCTCCTCTTCCTGGATCAGGTACTCGAACGCTTCGTTGACCTTCATCTTTCGCTTTTTGCTGCGCTGGCCGAAGATGTTCGGCAACATGTCCTTGATGTTGACGTCCATCTCTTCGACACCCTGGTTCGAGATGATCTCGAACGACGGAAAATTTCGCTCGCGGACGTCGAGTTCGACCATGCGCTCGTCGAGCTTGCCTTCGCGCAACTGCTGACGCAGTTTCTCACGCGTGCGCGACTGCGAGTCGCCGTGATCGTGGGTCGTCGAGCCTTCGATGACGACTCCTCCAGTTGGCGCATCCTGCGGTCGCGGTATTGTCGGCGGCAGCAGCAGGTCGAGCAACCGCTCTTCCGCGTTCAGCTCGGCCTTGTCGGCGACGTCTTCCAGTTTCTCCTCGCGGATCATGTCGATGGCAATCTCGACCAGATCGCGGATCATCGACTCGACGTCACGACCCACGTACCCAACCTCGGTGAACTTCGAGGCTTCGACTTTCAGGAAAGGCGAGTTCGTCAGCTTGGCCAGACGCCGGGCGATCTCGGTTTTACCCACACCCGTGGGCCCGATCATGATGATGTTCTTGGGAATGATCTCTTCCGCCAGTTCGGGCGTCAGCTTCTGGCGGCGCATGCGGTTGCGCAGAGCGATGGCGACGGCGCGCTTCGCGTCTTTCTGCCCGACAACGTACTTGTCGAGCTCAGCCACGATCTCGCGCGGAGTCAGATCATCCAGCGCGAGCTGTTCTTCTTCGGCGGTCGGAGGGAAATAAATAGCCATAAAGCAGTTCTCGGTTCTCAGTTCTCAGTGTCAGGGTTACTGTCCCCGTCGTAAGTTCTCACTGAGAATTGAGAACCGGGAACTGAGAACTTCCTTTTCTACAGTTCCTCAATCGTAAAATTATCGTTCGTATAGATGCACATCTTGCCGGCAATCTTCATGGCTTGCTCCGCGATTTCGCGGGCGGAAAGCTGAGTGTGCGCGGCGAGCGCGTCGGCCGCCGCCTGAGCGAAAGGTCCGCCGGAGCCGATCGCCGCGATCCCGCCATCAGGCTCGATGACGTCCCCCTGTCCGCTGAGCAGGAAGGTCTGCTCTTTGTCGCAAACCAGCAGTAGTGCTTCCAGATGGCGCAGGAACTTGTCGGTGCGCCAGTCCTTAGCCAGTTCGACGGCCGAACGGCCCACATTGCCATGATACTGCTCCAGCTTAGACTCAAATCGGCTGAAAAGCGTGAAAGCATCGGCCGTCGACCCGGCAAAACCTGCCAGAATCTTGTCTTGATAGAGTCGGCGGATCTTCTTGGCGGTGTGCTTAATCACAGAATCGCCAAGAGTTACCTGGCCATCCCCGGCCAGAACCACCTTGCCGTCACGGCGTACCGACAAGACCGTGGTCGAACGTATCAGTCTCTTTTTTGTCATGAGCGCAATTCTTGATTATAGCAGTGTGAACAGCAAGCCTTGATGACATGGAAGAGAAGGTATGGTGGATCTTACAGCGCGACTTCCGCCCTTCCGCGCAAGTCCAGTTGGCGCCGGATCTCGGTGTACTCCTGGCCGCAGAAACCGTACCGCCCCAACTCGGCCTCGAGCCACTTGTCTGGGATAGAATCCTCTAGTAGTTCGCGGTGTTGAAAGATTGCGAATGTACCGTCGCTCTGCTTGTGAATCTCCCAATTGTTACTCTTCCTCGCGCAGTTCGAACCCTCGCCTACCCTTACGCGTGCACGGTCTCTGGCTTCGCTGCCAGCAACTGGCGCAGCACGTACTGCAGAATGCCGCCGTTGCCGTAGTACTGCGCTTCCTGCGGCGTGTCGATGCGAACGATCGCGTCGAACTCAGTCGTCTTGCCGTCTTTCGAGGCCTTCACCTTGATTTTGCTCCCGGCTGCAAAGCGCTCGATTAGGCCGCGGATTCCGGCGATTTCGAAGACTTCCTCGCCGGTCAGTTTGAGCGACTCGGCGTTCTGCCCAGGTAGGAACTGCAGAGGGAGAATTCCCATCCCTACCAGATTTGAGCGGTGAATGCGCTCGTAGCTTTCTGCGATCACGGCCTGCACTCCGAGCAGGAGCGGTCCTTTCGCTGCCCAGTCGCGCGACGAGCCCGAACCGTACTCTTTGCCGGCCAGGATCACCAGCGGCACGCCGTCAGCAATGTACTTCGCCGATGCGTCGTAGATCGACATCTCCGTGCCACCCGGTAGGTGGCGGGTAAACCCTCCCTCGGTGTTCACCATCTTGTTGCGTAAGCGCACGTTCGCGAATGTGCCTCGCACCATCACTTCGTGATTACCGCGTCGCGAGCCGTAGGAGTTGAAGTCGGCCGGCTTCACGCCGTGCTCGACGAGATATCTGCCGGCCGGGCTGTCTTTCTTGATCGAACCGGCCGGGGAAATGTGATCGGTGGTGACGCTGTCGCCGAGCACCGCGAGCACGCGCGCTGCCTTGATGTCCTCGACTGCCGACGGCCGCAACTGCATATCATCAAAATAAGGAGCCTGGCGGATGTAGGTCGATCCGCCTTCCCAAACATAAGTCTGCCCTTGCGGAACAGGCAGGGAGCGCCAATGCGAGTCGCCGTCGTAGACTTCGCCATAGCTCTTGCGGAACATGTCCGACGAAATCTGCTGGACCGCTTCGTCCACTTCCCTCTGCGTCGGCCAGATATCGGCGAGATGCACGGGCTTGCCGTCTTTGCCGAGGCCGATGGGATCTTTCTTGAGGTCGACATCAATACGCCCCGCCAGCGCAAAGGCCACCACCAGGGGCGGCGACATCAGGTAATTGGCGCGGACTTCGGAATTGATGCGGCCTTCAAAATTGCGATTGCCGGAGAGGACCGACGCAACCACGAGGTCGTTCTCGTCGATCGCCTGCGAGACTTCCGCTGGCAGAGGGCCGGAGTTTCCGATGCAGGTCGTGCAACCGTATCCCACCAGATTGAACTTGAGCTTCTCGAGATAAGTCAGCAGGCCAGCCTTTGAGAGATAGTCTGTTACGACTTTCGAGCCCGGGGCAAGCGACGTCTTCACCCAGGCCGGAGTTTGCAGGCCACGTTCCACGGCTTTCTTGGCGAGCAGTCCAGCAGCCATCAACACAGAAGGATTCGACGTGTTGGTGCAACTGGTGATGGCGGCGATCACGACACTGCCGTGCTTCAAAGCGCTTTTTACGTTTGCGGAAACGTGTTCTTCGACGCGCGGATCTTCGACTCCAACCGCCGTTGGGTTGCCGCCCTCCTGCTCCCACCGGTTCTCCTGTTTTGCGGCACTGTCGGACGACGCGTTTACAGAGACCGCAGGTTTTGCTTTCGGTTTCATCAGCGAAGGCAGAGCCTGCCGAAAGGAATCGCCAGCGTTCGACAGTACCACGCGATCCTGCGGACGCTTCGGGCCCGCAAGACTTGGCTCCACCGTCGCCAGATCGAGCGCCAGCAGCTCCGAGTACTGCGCCTCGGGGGTCTTCTCGTCGTGGAACAGCCCCTGCTCCTTCGCGTAGGCCTCGACCAACGCGATCTGCTCTTCCGAGCGTCCGGTGAGTCGCAGGTAGCGCAGGCTTTCCTTGTCGATGGGGAAGATGCCGCAAGTGGCGCCGTACTCGGGCGACATGTTCGCGATGGTCGCGCGGTCGGCGAGCGGCAGATCCTGCAAGCCCGGTCCGAAGTACTCCACGAACTTTCCGACCACGCCGTGCTTGCGCAGCATCTCGGTGATGGTCAGCACGAGGTCGGTGGCGGTGGCGCCTTCGCGCAGGCGCCCCGTCAGCTTCACGCCGACGACCAGCGGGATCAGCATCGAGACCGGCTGGCCGAGCATGGCAGCCTCGGCTTCGATTCCGCCGACGCCCCAGCCCAGCACTCCCAGGCCGTTGATCATGGTCGTATGCGAATCGGTGCCTACCAGCGTGTCGGGATACGCGATGCGCTTGCCGTCTGCCTCCTGTACGAAGACCACACGCGCCAGGAATTCCAGATTTACCTGGTGAACGATTCCGGTGTCGGGCGGAACGATGGCTAGATTGTGAAATGCCTTCTGTCCCCAACGCAGGAAGGCATAGCGCTCCTTGTTGCGCAGAAACTCCAACTCAGCGTTTAAACCGAAGGCTTGCGCGGAGCCGAACTCATCCACCTGCACCGAGTGATCAATCACCAACTCGGCGGGCTGCAGGGGATTGATCAGCTTCGGATCGCCGCCCAGTCGCTTCATGGCATCACGCATGGCGGCCAGATCGACTACGGCGGGAACGCCGGTAAAATCCTGCAGCAGCACGCGGCTTGGCGTGAAGGCAATTTCTTTCTCGGGCTTAGACTGGCTGTTCCATGCCGCCAGGGCGCGCACTTCTTCCTTGGTGACGTTGCGGCCGTCTTCGGTGCGCAGCAGATTCTCAAGCAAAATGCGCAGAGAATAAGGCAGATGCTTGGTCGAAATACCCCGCTTGTCGAGCGCGTCGATGCGGTAGATTTCGTATTCTTTATTGCCGACGCGAAGGCTGGAGCGGCTACTGAAGCTATTCATATCTCTTTAGTTTAGTCGTTCTGGCGGGGATTTCGTAGTGGCAGCCGCACGAATCCGCAGGAAACATCGGGTTCAACAGACGTCGCAAGCTATGACAAATCGCTATTACCGAGCGCGCAACAGCAGGACGGGAATGGAAATACGATGTTGTACGCGACTCGCGGTCGTGCCCAGAAAAATATCGGCCAGAAATCTGTGCCCGTGCGTGCTCATGGCAACCAGATCGCATCCCTTCTTTTCAATCCACTTCACAATCTCGTTCGCCGGATCCCCGTAGGCGAGCTCAGCCTGTGTGGAGATCCCCGCGGATTCAAACTCTACTCGAATTTTTTCGAGGTATGCCGTGTCGGCAGTGATCTCGGGGCTCACTGCTTCCGGACCGTAGGTCCGAGCCGCCCATCCGTCCGCGACATGAAGCAGGACCAGACGGCTGTGCGCCAGCTTTGCGAGTCCCTTGACGTGCTCGATGATGGCCCGGTCACTCGGAGTACCGTCCAGCGTCACAAGGATGGTTTCGTACATGGCTTTCGGACCTTTCACCTCACTGCCTTTATCCCCCATGAATCACATGCCACGCAGTCTTAATCGAGTCGGGCAGGCCGTAGATGTCCATTGATGTAATCAGAATAGCGCTTGCCCATCCTGCGATGAGCAGGGCCCAGCCATTTTTCCACTCCCCCATGCGCGTTTCGGAGCTGGTGAAATGCAAAAGGGGAAACATTGCAAAGGGCAACTGCAGCGCCAGTACGACCTGGCTCAGCGTCAGCAGATCCGTGACGCTGCCTTCGCCGCGGAATCCAATAATGAAAACCGCCGGCAAGATCGCCAGCGTGCGCGTGATCAAGCGACGCAACCAGGGCCGGATCCGCCAGTGCATGAAGCCTTCCATTACCACCTGGCCGGCCAGCGTTCCGGTGATCGTGCTGCTTTGGCCGGCTGCGAGCAGGGCGACCGCAAACAGAGTACTGGCAGCTGCGGTTCCTAATAGAGGAGCCAGCGTGAGGTAAGCGACTCGAATCCAATCGCTCTCCGGAGAAAAGTGCACGAGTTGGCTGCCCGGAACGATCACGCTCTGTTTGCCAAAGAAGACCGTAGCGGCCAGCACGAGGATCGCCGCGTTCACGCAAAACGCGACCGACAAGGCCACCACCGAGTCGATTGTGTTGAAGCGAATCGCGCTGCGGATGGACGAAGTGTCTTTCTGAAACCTGCGGCTCTGCACAAGAGCAGAATGGAGATAGAGATTGTGCGGCATCACGGTCGCGCCGATGATTCCAATCGCGACATACAGCATGCCGGCCTGGCGGAAATGCGGCTGTCACCAGCGCGCGCCCCATCTCCAGAAAACTGGGCTGGGTCTCGGGAAGGACAAAAATCTCGATGAAGTAACACACTGCGATGGTGGCGACTAGCAAGACCACCACAGCCTCAATGGTGCGCATCCCGAAACCTTGCAAAGCCAACAGGAGAAGCACGTCCAAGCCGGTGATGATGACTGCCCAGAACAGCGGGATGTGGAATAGCAAATTGAGGGCAACGGCGCTCCCCAGCACTTCTGCCAGGTCGCAGGCGCCGATTGCTACTTCGCTGAGCAGCCAGTTGGGCCAGCGTGTCCATGCCGGATACCAGTCGCGGCAGCATTGCGCCAGGTCTTTTCCCGTTACCACCCCCAAGCGCGCAGAGATGACCTGCATGAAAACCGCCATCAGGCTCGACAGACCGACGACCCAAAGCAATCCGTATTTGTATTGAGCGCCCGCTTGCAGATCGGTGCCCCAGTTGCCCGGATCCATGTAGCCCACGCTAATCAGGATCGCGGGACCCACGAACGCACGCCACTGAGGCCAGAAACCGGACTCCGGGTGAGGAACGTGGACCGAACTGTGTACACCCTCCAGCGAGCGGGGACGGCCGATTTTTAGATCGGCGGCCGCAGGGTCAGTCGGCTGGTCGAGTTTTCCCGGGTTCGTACTCATGGCTGAAAGTTCAACGATGGCCTTCCGTGATGTGACAAAAGCCCCAAACGGGGAAACCAGTGTACACCACTGGCAATTAGCTATAGTTAATTAATCGAGGAAGGCGAAGTACTATCTCGCAGGCGATAGCCAGATTTTCTCGGCAGGCAATCTGCCTAGCACAGCCCGGCCGGCGGCCGTGCGGATCGAAAGCGTCTGGTCATAGTTGCGTTCGACGAGATCCACTTTCACGCCCGGCCGGATACCGCGGGCTTCCAAAAACTCCAGCATTTGTCGATCGCGCTCGTAAATGCCGCTGACCACGTAGTGTTTACCGGCCTCGGCTTCCGACATAAGCAAAAGTCCGCGACGCCGCCGACTCCCGGGGCTCTCTCGCTCGCTGAGGTTACCGTGAGGACATGGCTTGCTGCCGCCCAGCCTGGTCAGCAATTTCGCCTCGAAATCCGGGGAAACCGCGTGCTCCAAACGCTCCGCCTCATCATGCACCTTGTACCACTCCATCCCGAAGATCTCGGCGAGCATCCGTTCGATGAGGTGATGCCGGAGTGACAGGCGCTGAGCGATCTTGCGTCCGGCGGCCGTCAGGCGTACATGCCCATCGGGCTGAACTCGCACGAACCCGTCTCGCTTCAATCGGCGAAGCGCCATCGTTACCGCCGGTGGTGAGACCTTCAGCCAATGCGCCAGGGTCGCAGAAATGACCGGCTCGCCCTCGCTTTCGGCTTCCAGGATGGCCTTCAGATAGTCTTCCTTGGAAACAGTGATCATTTGTCAGGATTATACGGCGAAGTTAAGTATGGTTAACGTCCATTTCCACTTTGAAAGAATTCGCTGGCTGGCAGCCCTTGGATATTTTCCTCGAGAGATCAGCGCTGAACTGTTTTCATCTCCCTAGTCAGCTCGCCACTGTGCTTCGCCGCGCCCCTTCGTTTGACATCGCACTTCGCTACCCCTAACCTTGACTGTTTCGCATCTATGAAAGTTCTAGTCCTAGGCGGCGGTGGACGCGAGCACGCGCTCGTTTGGAAGCTGGCGCAGTCTCCTCGTGTGACGCAGTTGTATTGCGCCCCCGGCAACGGAGGCATCGCGCGAGATGCCGAGTGCTTGCCCGCCGATACGCGCAGCCTCGATTCCATGGTTGAGGTCGCCAGCAAAATCCGACCCGATTTGACCGTCGTCGGGCCAGAACTTCCGCTTACACTAGGCGTCGTCGACGAATTTCGGCGCCGTGGCTGGCCGGTTTTCGGCCCCACGCAGGGGGCGGCCAGGCTCGAATCGAGCAAAAGCTTCGCAAAAGAATTCATGCAGCGCCATCGCATTCCGACGGCGCACTATGCGATCTGCAAATCCGTGGATGAAGTTCGCGCGGCGCTGTCGCACTTCCACCCGCCTATCGTCGTCAAAGCGGATGGCCTGGCTGCGGGCAAAGGCGTTGTGATCGCGAAAAGCCGCGAGGAAGCTGCCTCGACCGCCTCCGAGATGCTGAGCGGCAAAATGCTCGGTGCGGCCGGCACGCTGGTCGTCCTCGAAGAATGCCTCAAAGGGGACGAACTGTCATTCCTGGTTTTTAGTGACGGGGAGCGCGTGGTTCCGATGGTCGCCGCGCAGGATCACAAGCGCGTAGGCGATGGCGACACCGGGCCGAACACCGGCGGCATGGGCGCGTACTCAACCCAGACTATCGTCGACGATAAAATGCGCGACTGGCTCGTTCATCACGTCGCCGAGCCAGTCGTTGCGGGAATGAAAGCCGAAGGCGCGGAATACCGCGGCGTGCTCTATTGCGGGTTGATGATGACGGCGCGCGGCCCGATGGTGCTCGAATTCAATTGCCGCTTCGGCGACCCGGAAACGCAACCCATACTGATGCGCCTCGAAAGCGACCTTGTGGAAGCGCTGGAGGCTTCGGTGCAGGGCCGCGTCAGCGACGGCGATTTCCGGTGGTCGTCCGATGCCTCAGTGTGCGTGGTCATCGCGTCCAGCGGATATCCCGGGACATTCGAGGCGGGGAAAAAGATCGCCGGGCTTGATCAGGCAGAAGAGATCCCTGGGGTCAAGGTGTTTCACGCCGCCACCAGCAAGCGCGACGACGTGTACTTCACCTCGGGTGGACGTGTGCTCGGGGTAACGGCTCGGGCAGCCGATCTTGCGACGGCAGCGCAGAATGCCTATGCGGCCGTTTCCAACATTGGCTTCGAGGGCATGCACTACCGGAAAGACATCGCCGCACACGCCTTGAGAAAGTAATTCGCAGTCATTCCAGGTTCGCCTGAATATTCATAAGGATCATGAAAAGATGAGCAAACCGCAGGTATCCATCGTCATGGGCAGTGATTCGGATCTCGAAATCATGCGCGAGGCAGGCAAGGCGCTCGAGGAGTTCGGCATCGCGTACGAAATGGACGTCACCTCCGCGCACCGGTCGCCCGATCGCACCGCGGACTTCGCGCGTAAAGCCGCAAGCCAGGGAATTCGCGTGATCATTGCGGGTGCAGGCGGGGCCGCGCACCTGGCTGGAGTGATCGCCGCGCACACCACGTTGCCCGTCATCGGCGTTCCAATTCCCTCAACGTCGCTTCAGGGCATGGACTCGCTTCTCGCGACCGTCCAGATGCCTGCGGGCATTCCGGTCGCTACCGTGGCCATCGGCAAGCCGGGTGCAACTAATGCCGGCATTCTCGCGGCGCAGATGATTGGGCTCTCCGACTCTGCTGTCGCAAAGAAGCTCGACGCCCACAAAGAGAAGCTGGCGCGTGGTGTGGAAGAAAAATCAAAAAAGCTGAAAACTTCGCGAGGCGCCTGAAGGCGGAGACGAAGATGGATCCGGGCCTGCCATTCGCAGATCTGCTTGCCTACAACGCCAACGAAACCGACCACTGGAAGCGCTGGTTTGGCGAAAATGCTGCGGCCCTCGACCTCCCGTGCGACGTGGCTGGCGCCGGCTCGGTGAGGAACCTCCTTCTGCACATTTTCGCGACCGAGCTATTCTTCGCGAACCGCGTACTCGACTTGCCGAAGGCCGACCACGACAATCTGCCCCACGCAACGCTCGACGAACTTTTCGCCCTCCACACCGAGGCGCACTCCAAATTTCAGGAATTTCTTGCGAAAGCGACGCCCGAAGAATGGTCGACACCCGTGTCGTTGGGCTTTCGCGACTTCAAAGCCAGCAAGCGCAAGATGCTCGCGCAGGCCATCTGGCACAGCATCAATCATCGCGGGCAACTGGCGACTTTCCTTCGTCAGCAGGGATTCAAGCAGGACTGGATCCACGACATTCTGGCCAGCAAGGTGATGGACTAGCGCCCACTCACAATTGCAATGAACGGAGATACTCGCGGAACTTCTCCCCGAGTTCCGGACGCTTCAGGGCCATCTCCACGGTGGCCTTCAGGAAGCCCAGTTTGTCGCCCGCATCATAGCGCCGGCCTTCGTACACGTAAGCATAGATGCGCTGCTCCTTGAGGAGAGCCTTCAGGGCGTCGGTGAGTTGCAACTCTCCGCCTGTTCCGTGCGGTGTGTCGGCGAGAATCTCGAAGACGCGCGGCGTCAGAATGTAGCGCCCGATAATGGCAAGATTCGAGGGAGCATCCTCCGGCTTCGGTTTTTCGACCATGTTGTTCACTTCAAAGAGCCGCCCGTCGAACCGGCCGTCCGCCTCTTTCACATCGAGTACGCCGTACGCCGAGATGCTGGGCCCTTCCACCACCTGCGTCGCAATCACCGAACATTGCGTCTCTTCGAAAACCTGCATCATCTGTTTGAGGCAGGAGACCTCCGCATCGATGACGTCGTCAGCCAGCAACACTGCGAATGCCTCTTGTCCTACCAATTCCCGCGCCATGAGGACGGCGTGGCCTAGCCCCAGGGCCTCCTTCTGGCGAACGTAGGCGATGTGGATCATGTCGGAAATCGAACGGACGATCTTCAATAGATCGGTCTTGTGGCGTTCTTCGAGCATCTTCTCGAGTTCGTAACTCACATCGAAATGATCTTCGATGGACTGCTTGCCGCGGCCGGTCACGATGATGATCTGGTCGCATCCCGCTGACAGCGCCTCTTCCACGCCATACTGGATGATCGGCTTGTCAACGATGGGCAGCATTTCCTTGGGTTGAGCCTTGGTGGCGGGCAGGAAGCGCGTGCCCAATCCGGCTGCGGGGAAAACTGCCTTACGAACCTTCATTGGCATAGTGTTTGTTCTCTCGACCTGCGGGGTACCTGGACGCAACGGGAGGCGTCCGGATCAAGCGCGGGGCATGATGGCGCGTAAATGCACTGAACACAATAGCAGGAGAATTGGATTTCGGCGAAGTACCAATCTACCGGGTTTGTTGCTGGGATTTCCTGTACCGGGATAAGTCGAAAGGTTTCAGGGCGCACTTTATACGGGCCTTAGTCGAATAGCGCCGATGTCGTCGGGCACAGCACGAGGTTCATGACCAGCCGTAGGCTGCCGACGAAGACGGCGGGCAACAAATAAATCGAAGGGGCCCAAAGCCATTGAAGTCGGCTGGATGCCCCTTCGCTCCTCCACCAGAATACTCGTTTCAGCGGCCCTTCAGAGACGTCATGTCGATCACGAAGCGATAGCGCACGTCGCTTTTCAAAACGCGCTCGTAGGCTTCGTTCACCTTCTGAATCGGGATCATCTCGATATCGCTCACGATTTTGTGCTTGCCGCAGAAGTCGAGCATCTCCTGCGTTTCGCGAATGCCGCCGATGGCCGAACCAGCCAGGCTGCGGCGACCCATGACAAGCGATCCCGCTTTCACGGAGTTCTCTTTCTCTGGAATGCCTACCACGACCATGGTCCCGTCTACCTTTAGCAGCTTCAGGTAGTCATTCCAGTTGATGTCGGCCGACACGGTGTTGATGATGAGATCGAAATGGCGCTCGAGTTTGATAAAGGTTTCAGGGTCGGAAGTCGCGTAATAGTGATCGGCGCCCAGGCGCTTGCCGTCCTGCTGCTTGCTGAGCGACTGGCTCAGTACCGTCACATCAGCGCCGAGCGCATGCGCCAGTTTGACGCCCATGTGCCCCAAGCCGCCCATGCCAACGATGGCAACTTTCTTTCCGGGACCGGCCTTCCAGTGCTTCAAGGGCGAGTAAAGCGTTATGCCTGCACACAGTAGAGGAGCACCGGCGTCTAACGCCACGCCATCCGGTATGCGGAGAACGTAATTCTCATCAACGACGATTCTCTCGGAGTACCCGCCATAAGTCGGCGTCTCATCCTTCTCGCGGCCGTTGTACGTCCACGAAGCTCGGACGGAGCAGTATTGTTCCAGACCCTGACGACACTCAGGGCACGTCCTGCACGAATCGACGAAGCAGCCGACGCCTACCCGGTCCCCCACCTTGAACTTGCTGACCTTGCCGCCAACAGCGGTTACGATTCCGGTGATTTCATGACCCGGCACCATGGGAAAAATCGCATCTCCCCATTCGTCGCGAGCCTGGTGAATATCGGAGTGGCAGATGCCGCAGTACTTGATATCGATGAGAACGTCGTGCTCGCGCGGCTCGCGGCGCTCGAACGTAAAGGGAGCAAGAGTCGCCTTGGCCGTCGCAGCAGCGTACCCGCGGGTTCTTCCACCTGATGCAGCGACGATAGTTTCTGTATCCGCAGAAGCTTGGCTCACAGTCATAAATGCCTCCAACTGATTCGATGATACGGTTTTTGATGTCGGCAACGTGGCCGACGCTTCAGGCAGCCGCGCTTGGAGTGCCTGTGAGTTCTTCCAATAGCGTTTTGAGGTGGCCGAGGACTTCTTCCGGTGCCGTGGCCTTCTGCAGAAACTTCAGCGTGCCGTCGGGCGTGAATTGCGTGCCACGCTGCGAGGCTACGAAACGTGCCAGGCGCTCGGGATCGACGGTGGCCGTCTGACGAAACTTGATGCTGACCTGCTCGCGCTTGCGCTCGATGGAGTTCACTCCCACACGGACCGCGACTAGCTTCAATTCCGCGTATTCCAGAAGATTGCGCACGGCCCGCGGTGGCTCGCCGTAACGGTCGATTAGTTCGGCGCGCACGTCGTGCAGCTGCGCTTCGCGCTCGACGCCGGCCACGCGCTTGTACATTCGAAGGCGCTGGTTCTCTTCGGGGATGTACCCTGCAGGGATGCGAATGTTGAGGCCGAGGTTGAGCTGGGTGGCGATCTCTTCTTCCGGCATCTCGCCCTTCATCTCGCGGACGGCGCGGTCGAGCATTTGCGTGTAGAGCTCGAATCCGATGGCTTCGATGTGCCCGCTCTGCTCGCCACCGAGCATGTTGCCCGCGCCGCGCAATTCCAGATCGAGTGCCGCGATCTTGAACCCGGCGCCCAGATCAGAAAATTCCTTGAGAGCGGCAAGACGTCGTCGGGCGATCGGCGTCAGTTCAATTTCAGAGGGCAGTAGTAAATATGCGTAGGCGCGGCGATCGGATCGGCCGACGCGTCCGCGAAGCTGGTAAAGCTCCGACAGGCCCAGCCGCTCGGCGCGATTGATCAGGATCGTGTTGCAGAGCGGAATGTCGAGGCCGTTTTCGATGATCGTCGTCGCCACCAGGACGTCGGCCTCGTGATGCATGAACTTCAGCATCACTTTTTCAAGCTCGCCTTCCGACATCTGGCCATGCCCAACCTGAATCCGCGCATTAGGCACGAGCGTTTGCAGCTTGGCCGCAATTTCCCAGATGCTCTCGACGCGGTTGTGCACGAAGTAGACCTGCCCGCCACGTTCCAGTTCCTGCTCCATCGCCGATTGAATCAGCTTCTCGTCCCAACTTGCCACCACCGTCTGAATCGCCATGCGATCCTTGGGTGGCGTTTCGATCACGCTCATGTCGCGCAAGCCGACCAGGGACATATGCAACGTCCTCGGAATCGGCGTCGCCGACATGGTGAGCACGTCCACCTGCTTGCGCATCTGCTTGAGGCGTTCTTTGTGGCGCACGCCGAAGCGCTGCTCTTCATCGACGATGAGCAATCCGAGATCGGAAAATTTCAGATCCTTCGACAGGATTCGATGCGTGCCGATGAGGATATCGATCTTGCCAGTTTCCGCTTTCTGCAGGATCTCTTTCTGCTGCTTGGGCGAGCGGAAGCGGCTAATCATTTCGATTGTCACGGGAAACGCCGCGAAGCGCTGCTTAAAAGTCTCGAAGTGCTGGAACGCGAGCACGGTGGTGGGCGCAAGCACCGCGACCTGCTTGTTGTCGCTGATTGCTTTGAACGCGGCGCGCATCGCGACTTCTGTCTTACCGTATCCCACATCCCCACACAGCAAGCGGTCCATTGGGCGGCCCGACTCCATATCGTTCTTCACATCGATAATGGCCTGCCCCTGATCTTCCGTCTCGGTGAACTCAAAGGCGTCTTCAAATTCCTTCATCCACTCCGTGTCGGCCGGGAAAGCGTGCCCCTGCGCCATCTGGCGCTGCGCATAGAGTTTGAGAAGTTCGTCGGCCATGTCTTTCATGGCCTTGCGCACGCGTGCTTTCGTCTTGGCCCAGGCTTGAGTACCCAGGTGGCTCAGCGGCGGCTTCGCCCCTTCCGAAGAGCGATACTTCTGGATCAAGTCAAGACGGGTGAGCGGTACGTACAGCCGAGCCGCCTCGGCAAATTCGAGCAGCATAAACTCCGCCGGCCCGTCGCCCTGGTTCAGTTCTTTCAATCCCTGATATTGCGCAATGCCGTGCTCCACGTGGACTACGTAGTCGCCGACTTGCAGGTCCCGGAAGTCCGAAAGGAATGCCGAGACTTTTGACTTCTGCCGCTGTGGACGCGATGCCACCAACTCCGATTCGTCGAAGAGATCGCGCGCGCCGAAGATGGCAAGATTCGCGTCGGGAAAAATCACGCCATCCGGCACGTAGGCTTTTACGAGCGTCGTCGTCAGCACGTCGGACGAGAAATACGCGGTTTCATCTGCGTAGCTCTCGCCACCGCGTGTGCGGCTGCCCAGCCGGAACGACACGTTGTACTCGGTGAAGATATCGGCCAGGCGCTCGACCTCGCCGGTGTTGGGCGCGGCAAAGACGACGTTCTTGTTCTCTCCCGTCAGCTTCTGCATTTCCTCGAGCATGGCGGGAACGGAACCGTGGAATCGCGGTGCGGGCTGCGAAGGGAACTGCACTGCTTCTGCCTGGTCGGGACGGGTGATGCCTAGATGTTCGACGTCCGCGCCCGGCAGTGAACTTAGCATCTGCCACCATTGCTCCGGCGGGAAGTAGAGATCGGTGGGCCGCACCAGATTTCCGATCAGGCTGCGCTCGTGTGCTTCTTCGATCCTCGTCCACGTTCGGTCGAGCTCCTGCTTTAGGGCTTCCGGCTCATCGGCCAGCACGGCCGCGTGGGGCAGCAGATCAAACAGGCTCCGGCTCTCACGCGCGACCGGCGCATAAAACTCCCAGCCGGGAAACACGGTAACTCCGCCCGAGCGGACGGCCTGCTCGATCACTTCTTCGTTGCCCGTAATGCGCTTGCCTGAGAGCCGTACGTGAATCGCACCGAGCAGATCCTCCCGGACCGGAGTCTCGGTGAGCGGCAGGAGTAAAGCCTCGTCTACAGGACTCGACGAGCGCTGCGTCGCGGGATCGAACTTGCGAATCGACTCAACTTCGTCGCCGAAGAACTCGATGCGCACCGGGCGATCTGCTTCGGGCGAATAAACATCCAGAATGCCGCCGCGCAAGGCGTACTGCCCAGGCATTTCAACCACATCACTCGACGCGTAACCCACCGTGTTGAGGTGTTCGAGCAACGGTTCCGTATCGATCGTCTCTCCCCGCCGGATCGTGCGGGCCAGGTCGATGTAGTACTCGGTGGAGGCAAGGCGGATGGTCGTGGCCGCGATGGGCGCAATCAGGATCGACACGGCGCCGCTGGCGATCTTCCACAAGGCGGCCGCTCGTTCTTCCTGGATTTCCGGATGCGGCGAGAGATTCTGGAAGGGAAGCACGTCGCGCGTGGGCAACGTGACAATGGACCCCGGCTCGGCCGAATCCAGAAGTTCGGCGAAGCCCTGCACCACGGGTAGAAGTTCCTCGGCCGCTCGGTTGTCGCTGACCACGAAGATCAGAGGCCGTCCGATGGTGCGTTGCGCAAGAACCAGCAGTAGAGCTTTGGCAGTGGGGGTTAGTCCAGAAACACTGATCCGCCCCGTGCCCTCCTTCAGACGGGAGGCAACACGCGCAAAAGCGGGAAGTTTTTCCACGTCCGCGAAGAGTTCGCGGACGAATGGTAGGGCCATTGCCTTCTTATTTTAGCAGCGTCGCGGGAGGCTGGTGCGAGACACCGTCCCCGACAGATTCATATTCGATCGGCCACGTCCTTCGCTACCGGTTCATAAGATCACGTCCGCCGCTATGAAGGAGAGAAGGGCGCCACGCCCTGCAGGTGATTTGTGAAGCAAGCGCCAGTTCTGCACTGCATATTCCTGACAGCCCTCTTTGGCAGCGGCCTCCTTCTTGGACAAACAGCCTCGCCTTCACGACCGGAGAGCTTTGAATGGGACCATCAAATTGCTCTGTGGGCCGAAGCTTTCAACAATCAGAACTATGCGGAATCGGAGAGATACGGCCGGAAGTCTCTCGAGACTGTCACTGATCCTGCTAAAGAAAAATGCAGAGGCCACGCAAGCACTTCGGCACGCGGTCGTCATCCTGCGAAAGTCTCCCGGAGAAGAGATTTTTTTTGTGTCTCGCCGAGCAGCATCTCGCCGACCTATACAGTGCGCACAAGCAATATGCCGATGCCGAATCGGAGTACATTCATTCTCTGCAGACTGCCGAAGCATCACGACGCCCGAATGACGGGTTGGTCGACGGGGCAGTAGAGCGGTTGGGCCTCTTTTACAAGAACTGGGGCAAGTACGATCAGGCAGTTCCGTATTACGTTCGCTCCGTGAAAATTATGGAAGCTCGTTCCGATTCGATTTCGGCTTCCCGCTTAACTAACTATGTAGCAACGCTATCGGACCTGATGCGGAGAATCAATCGACCTGACGAAGCTCAGCAGTACGAAGACCGCCGCAAGCACCTTATAGATCTCCAAAAGTTCGAAGACGTCTACTTCAGCCGCGCAGTAGCGGACGCGTCAGGCAGGTGGGCCCTCCGGCTCCGTTGACGCAGATTTCTGACCCTGGGAAGGTGTGCACCTCAAACCCGGCATCCCGCAGACGTCGGTTGGTCTTGCGGTTTTCTTCAATCGCCACCAGGCGCCTGTTCCCCAGAGACATCACGTTGCACGCCAGTGTCTCTCGTTCGGAAGCGTCAATCTCGATGAATGTGTAGCCGTGAGACTTCAGCAGTTCCACGGTTTCGACCGTAAGCCATGGCAAATCCACGAGCGCAGTCTTCTCATCGAGCAGGCTGATCAGCGACATCAGGTGCAGGCAAGCGGACGGTCCCGGCCCGTAAGGCAAGGGCGCCGTGGGGACTTCCACACCACGGGGCTTCAGCAGGTGCCGCATTTGAGCGATTCCCGCAGGATTCGTGCGATAGCCGTGGCCGATCAGCAAGGTATGAGCGTCGATCCACACCATATCGCCTGCCTCCGTCGTGCCGGGCGGTCGAATTTCACCCCATACAGGAATGCCAAGGCTCTCGCAGAATTCGCGTTGACGCGCGGCTTCCGGCACGCGATTCGGTTTGCCGGGGTTCATCAGGATCAATCCGAAGTCGGTGGGCAGTGAGGCGTCGTGCGCATAAGCGGCGTCCAGGCTCAGATCGGGAGATGCCGGCAGCTCGAAGACCTCCACCTCCGCGTCCTGCAGAATCTCGAGCAGTTTGCCATGTTGCGCCATCGCCAAATCAAAGACCGGCGGTCGCGAGAAGCCCAGCGTCGCCGATTGTGCAACGCGTTCCGCAACATTCCATCCGGCAGCCTGGGGGGTGCAGACCATCACCTTGCGCAGCGTGCCGACCATCGAGTGGCCGTTGCACTTCTCCGTTTTAAAAGTAGTGGTCATCTCTGAAACCGTTCCCCAGCCTTAGGAATCTAAATGGCTGTTATGGCAAAAGCAATCTGGGAAAACACAGTGCTTGCGGAAAGCGATCGCACCGTCGAGGTAGAGGGAAACCAGTACTTCCCTCCCGAGGCCATCAAGACGGAATTCTTCCACGCCAGCGATCAGCATACGACCTGCCCTTGGAAGGGCTTGGCCAGTTACTACAACGTAGAGGTAAGCGGCAAACGCAATCCCAACGCCGCCTGGTACTACCCCGAGCCCAAGCCCGCTGCGAAGCAGATTAAAGACTATGTCGCGTTCTGGAAGGGCGTGAAGGTGGAAAAGTAGAGGCCCGAAAAATTCCTGGAGCCTCTCAGAAGCAGCACGCGAAGATTGGGCCATCTTCGTCGAACGCTAGATCGCGCTGGATCTAGAACTCAAGGTGCACGCGAAGGCCCGGCACCAGCACGGGCCCGCGATCGCGGTTGTACCCGGGGTCGTTGATGTGCTGCAAATCGAACGCCGCAAACAGCCCACGCCAGACGTGAGCGTTGTAGTAGTACTCGAAGATATTCTCGCGCCCGTACGTCAATGCGCCATCGCCCAGCAGGAATCCGCGCCCGCCCAGTGCGAGGTAGCGCTGATGATCGGCCTTGATCGCGTTCGATACGAACACTGCGCCCGTCTTGTCGAGTTTGCGTTTCCAGCGATCCCCCGCATAGTCACCGCCGATCTGCACGGTTTGATCAACTTCGGTGTACGCGTACGATTCGTGCTGCCCTTCGTTCCATCCGAACCGACCGTATAACCGCAGGGCATGCGTGATCTCCTGCTGCACATTTACGCCGAACCCGTACTTCACGGTCGTTTGCTCTGGATGGTTGGTGATCTCCGGGCGGGAAGTCTTGCCCGCAAGATAATTATTGATCGCATCGCGATAGAGGCCCATGTTGGCGTGATTCACGAACGACAGCAGGCGAATCACACTGCTTCGCGTGCCCAAAAACTTCGGCCGCAGCTCAAATTCGTAGTTCTCGGCACGCGCTCGCCGCAGATTCCAATCCAGCTCGATGCCATTCGCGACCTTCGGCATCAGCGCTTCTTCGAAACGGAACGTCCAGTCGCGCTCGTGGTACTCCGCCAGTAACCCGACCGTGTAGCCCCGTGTGTCGGCCGCGTAGTCGAAAGCGCCGCTGTTGTCGACGGTCCAGTTCATGAACTGCGCGTGACTATCGGTGCCGATATCATTGATGTCGAAGAAATCGTTCACGCCCATCTTTCCGAAACGCAATTCAATCCTGCGCACCGGGACCTCGGTCGCCAGATACCACGGCGTTCGTTCTTCCTCGATCATCTCGCTGCTCAACGATATGATCTGGCGAATCATGCCGCGAGCAATGTAGGGCGTTGTTCCAAGCGTGGGATTGCGTACGACGTCAAGATCGGTGAAGCCAGCGAGCCCGAGCGCGTCGCTCAATCCGCCGCCAGCCGCAGCCTCAAAGTGCATGAAGATTTCGGTCGTGTGCGTGAGTTGCAAACCTGTGAACAAGGTGGCAACGTTCGACGTGGCGTGTTCTGCCTGCGAGCGGAAGCTATTGGGTCCGCTGTATTTTGCAGCGAACGACGGATGCCATTGCGAGATGATGTTGTCCTGCCCCGACACCCACCAGCGGGCGGTCTTCGAATGCGGAAACATCGTGACGGCCGGATCGTCGGGCACAACGTCAGCAGGTGCGGGCGCTTCAGAACTTTGTGCGCCGCAGGTGACTACTAAGCAGAACGTCATCAGCAGCCGCACAACCACAGCGCGCGGTATCCGAACAAAAAATCGCTTGCCGATCTGAAGGAAATTCGTTTTCACGTGAGAGCGTTTTTCGCAGCGGGTGTCGCAATCTTATCGAAAAATGACACACCCCTAACATGCGTGTTGCCCCACAGCTGGAATGACAGGTTTTTTTCGCGGCAAGAAATTAGGACAGCTCGGAGCCCCCGAAGCTGTCCTGCAAACCCTCCCGGTTAGAAGGGCAACGTATGCGGTCACCCTATGCCCCCCATGTTGCGGGAGTGTTTCCACTTTGTGAAAATCTCGTGAAAATCACTCGGGAGCCTTCGTGCGGGACGTCACAAGCGCCGGTGACCGCCTCCGTTGCGCGCTCTATCCCGCTGCTATAGTTATCTTTCTTAAGACTTTGGCGGAGGAGTGCCCATGGCTCGAAAACTCGACCAGTCGCGCAAGCTGCAGAAGCGCGCCGAAATGCTTATTCCCGGCGGAGTGAACTCCCCGGTGCGCGCTTTTCGTGCGGTGGGTGGGGATCCTCTCTTCGTTGTGCGCGGGCAGGGCTCGCATATCTGGGACGCGGATAGCAATGAATACATAGACTACATCGGCTCCTGGGGGCCGCTGATTCTCGGCCACGCCGCGCCGGTCGTGATCGATGCTCTGACCGCGGCCATGCGCAATGGAACCAGTTTCGGAGCATCCACGCCCGCCGAAGCCGATCTTGCCGAACTGGTCATCTCTGCTTTCCCGCACATGCAGAAAGTCCGCTTCGTGAGTTCGGGTACCGAAGCAACCATGTCGGCCATCCGGCTGGCGCGCGCCTACACGAAGCGCAAGTTCATCGTGAAATTTGAAGGCTGCTACCACGGGCACGCTGATGCACTGCTGGTAAAGGCCGGATCGGGCGTGGCTACCCTTGGGATTCCGGGATCGGCGGGCGTGCCGGAGGAGTTTACGCAATTCACGCTGGCCCTGCCCTACAACGACACTGATGCGCTCGAAGAAGCGTTCAAGAAGTTCAAAGGTCAAATTGCATGCGTGATCATTGAGCCCGTAGTGGGCAACATGGGATGCGTTCCACCCGCCCGCGGCTACCTCGAAGCGGTGCGAGCAGTTACGTCGAATGATGGCGCCGTCCTTATCTTCGACGAAGTGATGACCGGGTTCCGCCTCGCGTTCGGCGGTGCGCAGGAACTGTATACGATCTCGCCCGACCTCACGACCATGGGCAAAATCATTGGTGGCGGCCTTCCCGTGGGCGCTTATGGCGGCGCTTCAGAAATCATGGACCTTGTGGCGCCGCTCGGCCCGATGTATCAGGCCGGAACGCTCTCGGGAAATCCTCTCGCGATGGCTGCCGGATACGCACAGCTGCGTTATCTGAAAGAGCATCGCGACGTTTACGCAAAGCTTGATCGACTGAGCTCTGAGTTGGTCGCAGGCGTCGCCGCGGCCGCCAAATCCGCAGGTGTTCCCATGACGCACAATCGTGTGGGCTCGATGTTTACCTGGTTCTTCACGCCCGGCCCGGTAACGGATTGGGATTCGGCCTCAAAATCCGATACCAAGGCCTTTGGCCGATTCTTCCGCAACATGCTCGACGCAGGAATCTATCTGCCGCCGTCGCAGTATGAAGCGGCATTCCTGGGAGCCGCTCACACCGAGGAAGATGTTAAGCAGACCATCGCTGCAGCGAAGCAGGCATTTGCGATGGTGGCCGCCTAGGCGAACATGGGTGCGGTCCGATGAAGACTCTGTTTCTGGCCACGTGCTATTTAGTACTCACAGCTGCTAGTGCAGCTGCGCAGAAGGCTGACCAGAATGTCGTTTCGGTGACATTTTCGATCGATGGTGAGCAACTGACATGTCCCGACCTGGCCGTCGATCTGAGTCTTGCTGGCCACCCTGTTGTTCCAAAGCAGACGGTGGACGGCTTTCTGGTCCCAGCGTTGTTCAACAGGAAGGCTTCTGCATGGCCAGCCGATGAGAAGGTCGATGCAGCGATCCGCTGCGGACAGAACGCAGTGAAGTTCTCGGGGTTGTCCCCCACCTGGATCAGTGCTGGGACATGGGAAGTAGGTATCGCCTATCCAACGTACTGGATCGAAAGATTCAGGGAAGATCCCGACCTGGAACATGGGACGTGGATGACTTATCTTGTGTTCGCTTGCAAGGGCTGCGACCCGGGCGTCGTAATAACAGTCACCCAGGCGAAGCCGCCTACGTCGGTCGTCGACCGGCTGCGCAACGAGCAAGCTGGCGCCGTCGGGAAAAGGGCGCGAGACATCGCCTATGCACTGGCTGTCTTTCATGTCGAATACGAGCGCAATCGCGACTACCTCCTGACATCGCTCGACAAATGTCTGGCTCGCTCGAAGGATTCACCCGAGGACGATATCTGCAATGGTTCGCTGGTCGACTTCCTGTCGAATTTGTACTGGCGGGGCGATAACGACATACTGCATCCCATGACCCAAGGGGCTGCGTCACGGCAAGAGTCGCTTTCGCAACTCGGCAATTTCTATGCTGAACTGCTCGACCGGCGGCCCTCAGTCGCATTGGAAGTATTGCGAACACTTTCCGTCGAGAACCAACGAAGTATCTGCAGGTCAGCCGGGGAAGAGAACTTCAGTGTCGATTCGGTGCGCTTCACGAGAGTTGCGGAACATTTCGGAACTATCCACGACGAAGTCGCTACACGCTGTCTGCAACAAGCCGAGGAAGCTTCCGTGTTGGCGCCCTAGGACCAATCACCGCCCCCCGGCAACTGCGTGGGGCTGCTGACTGAAGACTTTACTCATCATCTCTGGAATGGTCACGAACTCATACCCCTTTGCCCGCCAAGCTTCGATCAAGAGATGCGTGGCGACGACCGTCTGCCAGCGATCCGCACCGAAGCCGAGATGGCTGCCATCATGCATGAGAACAACGGCGCCGCCACTGATACGGCGGTTGCACGTCTCCACAATCTTGGCCGCGGGCGGAACTTTCCAGTCCCAACTCGTCACATTCCACATGACCGGCGCGAGTCCCAGCGATCGTGTAATTCGCAGCGTATGCGGCTGCCGCGCTCCAAACGGCGGACGAAACAGGCGGGGTGATTCTCCGGTTGCGTCCTGCACGGCGCGCTGGCATTCCTCCAGTTGAATCCGTGTCTGCACTTCACCCGTCAACGCCAGAGACGGATGCGTGAGCGTGTGATTGCCGATGGCGTGTCCTGCTTTCAGAAGATCACGCACAATGTCAGGACGTCGCTCGACGTAACGGCCGATCAGAAAAAACGTAGCGCGCACGTCATCTTTGGCGAGCACGTCTAGCAATTTAAAAGTATGCGGGTCGTTCGGGCCGTCGTCATACGTAAGCGCAATCTGTTTTGAACTGGGCGAGCCGCCGACAAAGGTCGCGCCGAACCCTTGCGCCCATGGCGCCATCGCGTGGTAAGCGGCCGCGGCCGCCGCAGCCACAACCGCTCCCGCGCCAATCAGGGGTCCAAGCATCAAGGCATTGTAAATCTAGTCGGCAGTCGTCAGTCGTTAGTCGTAGTTGTCTGCGAAACACCGAGTGGCGATACGAAATGATGGGCGTCCACCCCGCCGAGCGTAGGCAGTCCGTGTGGCCATAAGCCCCGTCGTTGATCGATCGTCGTTGGCTGTGGCAAAACGGTAAGCTAGCGACTGACGACTAGCGACTGCTCTGTTAACTCTTCCCGCAATTGTCATCGCGGCGCACTCAAGATATTCTGCAGTGCGACGAATTTCCCGCGAGCCCATGGCAAATCTTTTCGAGAGTCCCCGCTACATTGCAGTGGAAGGCCCGATCCGAGTCGGCAAGAGCACTCTGGCCCGCATTCTGGGCGAGCGCCTGAACGCGCAGCGGGTGATTGAGCCCGAAGACAATCCGTTCCTGAAATCTTTTTATGCGGGCGAGCCTGGAGCTGCTTTCCAGGCGCAGTTTGCGTTCATGGTGCGCCGCTTCGAACAATTGCGCTCCCTCGATACCGGGGCTCGCTCGAATCGGACCGTGGTCGCCGATTTCATTTTCGAGAAGGACAAGCTTTTCGCCTGCCTCAATCTGAACGACCTTGAACTCGAAACTTACAACCGCTACTACAATTTTTTTCGTGAGCAACTCCCCACGCCCGACCTCGTGATCTACCTGCAGGCCACGCCCGACGTCTTGAAGAAGCGCCTTAAAAAGAAAAACGCTCCGGGAGAGAAGGCCATCAACGAGGACTACCTCGAAGAAGTCATCAAGGCCTACGAACACTTCTTCTTTCACTACACCTCGTCCGACCTGCTGATCGTGAACACATCGGAAATCGATTTCGTGGATCACAACCAGGACCTGAAAGAACTCCTGCGCAAAGTCACCGAGCCCATCAAAGGCACGCAGTACTTCCTCCCTCTGGGCGGCCAGGAAGCGGCCAGTGCTTGAGTGGCTGGTGGCTGATAGCAGGTGGCTGATGACTGATGGCTCATAGCTAGTGATCCGTGGCCACAGCCCCTTCTCCAAGAATTCGCACCGCCTGTGCGCCATGATCTGACTGAAAATGAGGGGGTTAGGGGTGGGCTATCAGCCACGGGCCACCAGCCACTAGCCAGCTCTCCCGTTTCGATCTAAACTATCCTTGGTTGAATCCAAGATGTGACAGGCTCTATCCGGCCAAGCCGGAGGGGCACTGGAGGACATCGTGAGTCTCACCCCGATCGGCGAACCTCGCCAGAAGATCACCGTCTCCACCCTTCGCGAAAAGAAGCTTCAACAGCAGCGCATCACCTGCCTGACTGCATACGATTACGCGAGCGCGCGTCTGGTCGACGAGGCAGGCATCGACATCGTGCTGGTCGGCGACTCGCTGGCCATGACGATGCTCGGCTACGAGAACACGCTCTCGATCACCATCGACGAGATGCTGCATCACGCGAAGGCCGTGCGCCGCGGCGTGAAGCACGCGCTGCTCGTCGTCGACATGCCGTACGGCTCTTATCATGTCAGCCCGGACGAAGCCGTGCGGAATGCTGCACGCTATGTGAAGGAAGCGGGCGCCGAAGCCGTAAAGATTGAAGGCGGCGAGAAGCGCGCCGACCTGATTCGCCGCATCATCGATGCCGAGATTCCCGTGGCTGGACACATTGGGCTTACGCCGCAGTCGGTCAACGTAATGGGCGGCTACCGCGTGCAGGGCAAAGATCTGACGGCCATCGAGCACCTCATGCGCGATGCGGTCGCTCTCGACCGCGCGGGCGTGGCCTGCATCTACCTCGAGGGCATTCCACGCGAAGTCGCGGCCATGATCACGGCCGAAGTGAACGCGCCTACCATCGGCATCGGCGCTGGGCCCGATTGCGACGGCCAGGTTCTGGTCTTCCACGACATCCTGAATCTCACATTCCAGCAGCCGGCGAAATTCGTGCGCCGCTACGGAGATGCCGCTGCCGAAATCACGCACGCCGTGCAGGCCTTCCGCGCCGACGTGATCTCGCGGCAGTATCCTTCCGACGCCGAGTCCTATCACTTGCCGAAAGAGACGAAGGCCGCGCTGGAAACGGTTCTGGATCGCAAGCGAGCCATGCGACGTTAGACTTTAAACTATGGAGCGGCGGGCGTCCTCGCCCGCCGTACGATCGCTCATACCCGGGCACATGGACATTTGCACGACTATCAATGCCACCCGCGCGGCCGTTCGCGCCGTGGGCAAGGCCGGCAAGCGCATCGGTCTGGTCCCTACCATGGGAGCTCTTCACGAAGGCCACCTCTCGCTCGTCCGGATTGCCAAGGCACAAAGCGATTTCGTGGTAGTCAGCCTGTTCGTCAATCCCCTGCAATTCGGGCCCAAAGAAGACCTCGCCAAGTACCCACGTTCGTTCGAGCGCGATTGCGAGATGCTTCAGCGCGAAGGCACAGACCTGCTATTCGCTCCCACGGTCGCCGAGATGTATCCCACACCGGCCGTCACCTACGTAAACGTAGAGGGCTTGAGCGAGCGCCTCGACGGCCAGTCGCGCCCCGGGCATTTTCGCGGAGTAACCACGGTGGTCGCGAAGCTCTTTCATATCGCCGAACCCGATATCGCCGTCTTCGGACAGAAAGACGCCGCCCAGGTCGCCATCATCAAGCGCATGGTGCTGGACCTGAACATGCCGGTCGAGATCGTAGTCGCCCCGATCATCCGCGAACCTGACAGTCTGGCCATGAGTTCGCGCAATGCGTATCTAGACCCACAGCAACGCCAGCAAGCGCTCGTGCTGTCGCGAACCCTACGCGCGGTGGAGGAGCAATTCGAGAAAGGTGAACGATCCGCCGAGCGACTCATCGCCGCTGGCCTCGAGATCCTTCAACAAGAGCCGGCCGCTCGACTGGACTATCTTTCCGTCGTAGATCCCGAATCGCTCGAGCCGATAACCAACGTCGCATCGCGCGCCTTGGTTGCCGTCGCAGCCTATGTCGGGAGCACTCGCCTTATCGACAACGTTGTGATCGAGGGCGAGAGAACAAGCTAACCGCACCGAACGGCGTCCCACTCGCTCCTGCGCACACGATAGATTAGGTGCGGCAGTCCGGCGTGCGTCGTTTCCTTCCAGACCGTCATTCCATTTCGTTCAGCGACGCGACACGAAGGCAGATTTTCGGGGCGCACTAGCGATATCAGAAACTCGGCGGGCAATTGAGTAAACCCATAGTCCCGGCAGGCGCGCGCGGCTTCGGTCGCGAATCCCTGACCCCACATGTCACGGCGCAAGTGATAACCGATTTCCAGCAAGGACTCGCCATCGACATCCTGCAGAGTGATCCCGCAATCTCCGATCATCTCGCCCGTGGATTTCAAATCCATTGCCCACAAGCCGTGGCCGTACGTGGCATAGCGTCGCTGATTGCGGGCGATCCACTCTTTGGCTGCCGCCTCGTCGAAAGTCATCGGGTAAAAGCGCATGGTCTCGCGGTCGCAGAGCACGCTCGCGAGGGCGGCAAGGTCTTCAGGAGCGAATTCTCGCAGGAACAAGCGACCGGTCTCGATTATGGTCCTCGACTCAGCCATACAAGATAACCATATTTAAGTTCAATGAGTTACAGGCTCAGGAAAGGCAGGGACTTACTGCCCCTTCGATATAATGGACCCCGGTATGAGCGCCACGACTCGCGATCTCGAGACCAAGATTGAAGACCTCCGCGACAAGATTCGCCATCACGAGTACCGCTATTTCGTGCTGGATGACCCGGAAATCAGCGACTTCGACTTCGACAAACTGGTCGAACGGCTTAAGAAGCTCGAAGCTGAACATCCCGAACTGATCACGCCTGATTCTCCCACGCAACGCGTAGGCGGCAAACCGAGGGAGGGAGTGGTCAAGGTGGCGCATTCGTCGCCCATGCTCTCGCTCGACAACACCTACAACGAAGACGATCTCCGTAGTTGGGAACGCCGCGTTCATGAACTGAGCGGCCGCAACGAAGTCGACTACGTGTGCGAGTTGAAACTCGATGGCATGTCGCTGGCCTTGGTCTACGAGGACGGCAAACTGGCGCGCGGCGTGACCCGGGGCGACGGCTCCGTGGGCGAAGACGTGACCCTGAACGTGCGTACGGTGCGCTCGATCCCGCTGACGATTCCGAAGGACAAGTTGAAGAAGGCAGGCATCCCAGCAAACTTCGAGGTGCGCGGCGAGTTGCTGATGCCGATCGCGTCTTTTAAGAAGATGAACGAGGAGCGCGAAGCCAAGGGCCTGTCGCTTTTCGCGAATCCCCGCAACGCCACGGCCGGAACCGTTCGCCAACTTGACGCCAGCATCACGGCACAGCGTCGGCTCGACTACTTCCCATACATCCTGCTCCAGAACGGCCGCACCCTTCTCGACCGCCACTCCTCGACTCTGAAGGCGCTCGAAATTGCTGGCTTCAAGGTCAATCCGCACCATGCCCTCGCGAAGAGCATGGAAGAGGTTTGGAAATTCATCTCCCCATGGGAGGGTAAGCGCGAGAGTCTGCCCTACGAAATCGACGGCGTAGTCATCAAGGTCGATCGCACCGCTCTGCAGACTGAGCTCGGCTTCACGGGCAAGGCTCCTCGCTGGGCCATCGCGTACAAATACGCGGCGCGCGCCGGCATCACGAAGATCGAAGGCATCCGCGTTCAAGTGGGCCGGACGGGCAAGCTCACGCCGGTGGCTGAATTGTCTCCGGTCCCGATCGGCGGCACGACGGTCCGCAACGCCACGCTGCACAACATGGATGAAATCGAGCGCCTGGGCGTGAAGATTGGTGACTGGGTGCAGGTGGAGCGGGGCGGCGACGTAATCCCCAAAGTCGCGAAGGTGATCGAGGACAAGGATCACCCGCGAGGCAGCGAGACTTTCCAGATGCCGGAAAATTGCCCGGTCTGCGGAACGAAGGTAGTGAAGACAGAGGGCGAGGTCGACTATCGCTGCGTCAATGCGAACTGTCCTGCCAAGCTGCGCGAGACCATCCTTCATTTTGCATCGCGCGGCGTCATGAATATCGATGGGATGGGCGATGCGCTGGTGACCCAGCTTACGGACCGCGGACTGATCAAGAATGTCGCGGATATTTATTCGCTGACGAAAGCCGACCTGCTCGGCCTGGAGCGCATGGGCGAGAAGTCGGCGCAGAACGTCCTCACCGAGATCGAGAACTCAAAGAAGCTTCCATTGGAGCGACTGATTCTGGGTCTTGGCATTCGTTTTGTCGGAGAACGTACAGCGCAGTTTCTTGCCGAACACTTCGGATCACTCGACGACTTGATGAAGGCGGGCCAGGAAGAGCTCGAAGAAGTGAATGAGGTCGGCCCCCGGATCGCCGAGAGCATTCATGAATTTTTCGAGGAGCCCCGCAATCGCGACCTGGTCGACCGTCTGCGAAAGGCAGGTCTTACGTTCAGCGGCAAAAAGCGCGAGCGGGGCACGAAGCTAGCAGGCAAGACGTTCGTCCTGACCGGCACCCTGACTAAATATTCGCGCGACGAAGCCAAGAAGCTAATCGAAGATGCCGGGGGCCGGGTCTCCGGATCGGTAAGCAAGAAAACCGACTACGTGGTCGCCGGCACTGACGCCGGATCCAAACTCGACAAAGCGAAAGAGTTGAACGTGCCAGTGATCGAAGAAGACGAGATGGAGAGGTTGGCCGGATAACCTTGCGAGATCATCTCGATATCCTGAAGTACCTTCAAATGGATGGGAGGCTTGCCGCAGACAGGCCGACCAACAAGTCCTACCGTGCGAAGGTTATCCGCCTAAGGCCTCTTTAACCCGCTTCCAGGTGACCTCCAGCGTCTCTGGCAGCATGCGGGTCTCCCCGATGACGCTGACGAAGTTTGCGTCGGCCACCCAACGCGGCAGGGCATGCATGTGAATATGGCCCGCAACCCCGGCACCGGCGGCCTTCCCGATGTTCATGCCGAGATTCACCCCGTCAGGTTTGTAAAGATCTCGTAAAACACCCTCAATTCTTTGAGAAAGTGCCATCATTTCCTGTGCTGCGTCGGCCGGAAGCTTGCGCAACTCATCCAGGTGCGCGTAGGGAACGATCATTACGTGGCCCGGAGTGTACGGAAAGGCATTCAAAATGATGTAACAATGCTGGCCGCGATACGTAACGCGGACTTTTTCGTCGTCTCCGGCTTTCGGCAGATCGCAGAAGATGCATCCGGTGGCTTTTTCGGCGGTGGTGACGTAGGCGTAGCGCCACGGAGTCCAAAGATAGTCCATTGCACGGCAGAGTAGCAGATGAAGAACGCTTTCTGGAACCGGAGATAAGGGCGATTTTGTCCTGTTTTTGTGCTGCTTTTTGCAGCTCTGAAGAAAGTTGTAACCGAATTCTGTGGCGCTCAATCTAAACCGCGCAGAAGCCGGGTTGGATGCAGCAAATAAGCGTCATTGGTGTTTGACACTGTTCGGAACCGGTTGCTACACTCGAAGGGTTCCCGATTGGACGCGGGGTTCTTTGTCGTCCGAACGCTGGGATTGTTCAAGTTCAACCGCCAGGTTGAACCCACCACAACCTTAGACCCGTTCCGGCAGTCCGTGAAACACCCGCATCCTCCCCGCACCCTGAGCAGTGCGAGGCATCGAAGAGGATATGACCTTGTTCGACGATAGCAGCGCCCACGAATTCGACTCCGTATCGGCTGTCAGCGAACCGAGCGCGAATTCGAGTGAGGGCCAGTCCCCCGACGATTCTGAAAAACAGCCGCAAGCTGAAACTCACGCAACTCCGGATCAAAAACCAGCCATGTCCACGACCGCTACCGAAGAGAACCTCAACGTCTCCACACCCGCTGCCGAAGAGAAACCGGCCGCCCCAGCCGCTGATGATTTTGCGTCAGCGCTAGAAACCTTCACGACCGAAGCCCAAGAAGCCGTCAGCGAAGACCGTGTCATCAAGGGCACGGTGCTGAAGCTCACCGACAAGCACGTGGTTGTCGACATCGGCGCAAAGTCGGAAGGCATGCTGCCTCTGTCCGAAGTCCTCGATCACGAGGGCAAGTCTCGCTTCAAGCCAGGCGACGAAATCGACGTCATGCGCGAAAAAGGCGAGGCCGAAGAGGGCTACATCAACCTCTCGCATCAGAAGGCTCAGCGGCTCCGTGCATGGGACGACATCGAAGCGGCGTACAACGAGAAGAAGCCGATCAAGGCTGTGGTCATCGACCGCATCAAGGGAGGACTCACCGTCGACATCGCAGGCGCGCGCGCGTTCCTGCCCGGCTCGCAAGTGGATCTGCGCCCGGTTCGGAACCTTGACGGCATGAAGGGCACCACCATCGAAGTCGCGGTCATCAAGCTGAACAAGAAGCGCGGCAACATCGTGGTCTCGCGCAAGCAGCTGCTCGAAGAAGAGGTCAACGAGAAGAAGTCTAAGACCCTGGAGCACCTGGAAGAAGGCGCGGTCCTGACCGGCGTGGTGAAGAACCTGACCGAGTACGGCGCGTTTGTCGACATGGGCGGCATCGATGGCCTGCTGCACATCACGGACATGTCGTGGGGACGGCTCACACATCCGCGCGATCTGGTGAACGTCGGTGACCAGATCCAGGTCAAGGTTCTCAAGTTCGACAAAGACAAGCAGCGCGTTTCTCTGGGCTTCAAGCAGTTGACGCCCGATCCGTGGCTGGACGCGGAGCATCGCTATCCGGTAGGCGCGCATGTTTCCGGGCGCGTCATCAGCGTGACCGACTACGGCGCATTCGTGGAACTCGAGCAGGGCATCGAGGGATTGGTGCACGTCAGCGAGATGACTTGGTCGAAGCGGATGAAGCATCCGTCAAAGCTGGTCAACGTGGGCGACCAGGTGGAATGCGTCGTGTTGAACGTCAACCCGACCGAGCGCCGCATTTCGCTGGGCATGCGCCAGCTGGCTTCGAACCCCTGGGACAGCCTGCATGAGAAATTCCCGGTGGGCACGCAAGTCGAAGGTCGCGTCCGCAACCTCACCGACTTTGGCGCCTTCATCGAGATCGAAGACGGCATCGACGGGCTGGTCCACGTGAGCAATCTGAGCTGGACCAAACGCGTGAAACATCCTTCGGAAGTTCTGAAGAAGGGCGACCGCGTGAAAGCGGTTGTTCTGGCGATCGAGCCTGATAAGCGCCGCCTGTCACTGGGCGTGAAGCAGCTTCAGCCGGATGTCTGGGAGACCTTCTTCCAGCAACATCACATCGGCGATGTGGTGCACGGCAAAGTGCTGCGCGTGGCGACGTTCGGCGCGTTCGTCGAGATTGCCGAAGGGGTTGAGGGCCTCTGCCACAACTCCGAAGCAATCGACGGCAACGGCCAGCCCGTTCACATGGAACCTGGGACCGAGCACGACTTCAAGATTATCAAGATGAATCCGGAAGAGAAGAAAGTGGGCCTCAGCATCCGCGCCGTTGGCGAAGAAGCCTCGCGCTCGGAAGTCGAAGCCTACAAGCATCCGGTTTCGAGCTCAAGCACCAGCTCCACCATCGGCGAATTGATTTCTTGGAAGCGTGCCGGCGGGGACAGCAACTAGCTCGTGTAGCGCGGGCAGTCCTGCGCGCGAAATCTGAAAAGGCCGCCCTGCAAAAGGTGGCCTTTGATTTTTGCGGAGATTCTTGCAGAACTCAGGCGCGCGAATCCCGCCTCCCGCGCCCCGCATCCAAGTGCCATGGATCTTCAACTCGAAGGAAAGCGAGCTCTTGTCACCGGATCGACTGCCGGCATCGGCTATGCCATCGCAGAGGCGCTCGCTAAGGAAGGCGCCAACGTCATCATCAACGGGCGCACCAGCCCCCGCGTGGAAAGCGCCATCCAGTCTCTCGGCAAAGCGGGCCTGCGCGGGAAGCTGGAGGCTGCTCCGGCTGATCTCGGCACTGCTGCAGGGGTCAAGAGCACGACCCAGCAATTCCCTGACGTCGACATCCTCGTCAACAATCTCGGCATCTTCGACCCCAAGCCTTTCGAGAACATCCCCGACGAAGAGTGGATGAAATTCTTCGAAGTAAACGTGCTGAGTGGAGTGCGACTGAGCCGGCACTACCTCCCGGGCATGCTGAAGCGAAACTGGGGACGCATCGTCTTCATCTCTAGCGAATCGGCGGTGCAGATTCCCGCAGAGATGATTCACTACGGCATGACGAAGACGGCCCAGCTCGCCGTGTCGCGCGGGCTGGCAGAAACGACGGCCGGCACCGGAGTTACCGTAAATTCCGTCCTCGCCGGGCCGACCGCATCGGAAGGCGCGACAGAGTTCGTAAACCGCGTGGCCGCGAGCATGAACAAAAGTACGCAGGAATTCGAGGAGGAATTCTTCCGCAGCATGCGCCCTACGTCACTGCTCAAGCGCTTTGCAAAGCCCGAGGAAGTAGCCGCGATGGTCGCGTTTCTGTGCAGCCCGCTGTCTTCCGCAACCAATGGCGCTGCCGTCAGGGCAGACGGAGGGGTTGTCCGCTCAATACTCTAGATTCCGCTTTGCGCCAGGTGCGCACGTTGACACCGCAGAGCACCAGGCAGAACAGGTTCGCCGGTACGAAGCCGAATTGAGCCGTCTTTACACCAATTACGCAGATGATGACGCTGTTTACCGCTGCCAGCGCCCAGCCTTCCCAGCATCGTTTTCCCACCAGGATGGTTGAAACAATGGTTAAAATGCAGGATAAGTAATCAAGCCGCACCAAGTCCGATCGACCTCCGACCAGTTCAATTTGTAGCATTGGCCGCTGCGCCGTCAGTGATTTCGGACGTACGTGTCCGTAACGTCGGTAACGTCTTCGGGTGATGCACAGGCATGCATCGCCAAAAAGTGTCGTTCTGCGTGCAATTCCCCGCAACCGACGCTGCTTTTTGAGACTCAAAGGAAGGACCATCGAAAGGATCATCCTATGGCGAAAAAAGCGAATACGGCGAAGAAGGTATACAACGAAGAGTTCGTCGAGGACCCGGTTTCAACGCCTCGCGGTCTGGGACCCGAGTCCGCCGGGCAATCCGGCGATCTGCAGGGACTGTCCGACATCCCGGGTGCCGACTCAGAAAGCGTCGAAGAATTGCTCGAAGAGGGTCAGGCCCTAGAAGCCGACGCCATCGCCGGCGTGGAGGATGCTCCCGACGCGGACACTCGCGAAGTACACGTGCACGAACGTCCCGAGGACGATGTGCCCGAGGAGTACAAGGACCAGGATTAAACGGTTATTTGGTATCGATCTTTAGGTTGATATTGAGCTGCTGGCGATTGTCGAACTGGCTCACCGTTTTGGTGTCACTCTTGTGCCCGTTGAACTGGGCGTAAACCTCGTAGTCGATATTGGGCGCGAGCGACGGGAAGCGGTAGACGCCGTCGTCGCCGACGATATAGGTCTTGACCGCGCGTGTGCGCGTATTGGTCAGGTAGACCACGGCATTCGCCAAGGCGCCATCTTGCTTGTCGGCAACGCGTCCGCTCAGCGTGCGGCTGTTGTCGGATTTCTTCTCAGACGGCTCGCCGAATGCAGCCGCCGAAACGATCAGGAACGTCAGAGCAATGATCAAGGCCTTCTTCATCGGGCTTCTCCCCTTCTTCATTCTGCCTCGCACTACTCCTTCACTTCCTTTAGATGCAAACCGATATCCATGCGCTCTTCCGATTCAATCTGGACGGTTACGTCCGTTCCAGGATCTATCTTCTTTCCATTCAATGACTTGAGGCCCTTCGTATCAGCCCAGACAATGTAGGTAGCTTTGCCCGCAGGCAACCGCTGGGCGAACTCGCCGGTGTGATTGGAGTATAGCTCCCATTTCGCTCGCTTTTGGTCTGCACGACGGATCTTGACCTTCACTCCGTAAACCGGGCGGTCGTCCGGCCCCCACACGGTGCCCACGATCAGCGCATAGGATTTGCGTGGATCTTTATGCTGATCGTCAGCTTGGGCTGGGGCGGAACCGGGAAGGAGGAGCGCGACGGCTCCGAGCAGGATGAGGGATCTGAGGCAGGAATGTATCAGCGAAGCAGGGACGCGCCGGTCACATGTCACCGTCTTCAGCTTCCTCATCTTCCTCTTCGTCTTCGTCCTCATCCAGTTCTTCGACCGCCTTCAGTTCGAGCGGGTTGACCGTTACGATCTCGAAGTCGGTGCCACACTCCGGGCAAGAAACAACTTCGCCTTCGTCGACCTCATCTTCTTCGATGTCGAGATCGCTTTCACACTCCGGACAATAAACCATGAATGCCTCCGTGCCAGGATCGTACCCTGATAATATTTAATTCTCCCGGGCCAACGGTCAAGTCCTCCCGTTCTTAGGTTCGGGACCGCGCCGTACCGGGAACCCGGAACCGCCTGCGCGTCCAGCAGGCCTCCCCTGGACCAAGATGCCCAGCCAGAGAATTGCGTCGAAATTTTCTATCACACCTCGGACGCTCGCGCTGACCCTGTGGATTGCCGCTTTTGCGGTGCACCTGCGGGCCGAAGACTCGCTCCGGTACTCAGCCGATCCGAAAATCGCTGCTGCCCTGCAGCAGGTCTCCGCCGAGCACGTGCGCGCGAACATCGAGAAACTCGTGAGCTTCGGAACGCGACTTACGCTCTCGGCACAGGATCCGGCGTCGATCGCTTCCGGCCGCGGTATTGGCGCGGCGCGTGAATGGATTCGCTCGGAATTCGAGCGCTACTCCAAGGAATGCGGCGGCTGCCTGGAAGTGAAGACCGACGCATTCATCGAAGGCCAAGCCGACCGGATTCCGCAGGCGACGCAAATCACCAATGTTTATGCGGTGTTGAAGGGAACCGACCCCGAAGGCTCCAAACGCATCGTGCTGGTGACCGGGCACTACGACTCACGCAACAGCGACACCTTCGACGCGAAGGGTGACGCGCCGGGCGCCAACGACGACGCCAGCGGCACTGCCGTCAGCCTGGAGTGCGCGCGCGTCCTGAGCAAGCTGAAGTTTCCCGCGACGATTATTTTTCTGACGGTAGCCGGCGAGGAGCAGGGACTCAACGGCAGTGCGCATTTCGCCAAGATGGCGAAGGAGCAAGGCTGGCAACTCGAAGCTGTTCTTAACAACGACATCGTCGGTGGGAACAAAGATCCCGAGCAGGACGCTTCTACTGTGCGGGTGTTTTCCGAGGGCGTTCCGGCGGCTGCCGATGAGAAGCAGTTGCGTCTGATCCGCAATCTGGGCGGGGAGAGTGACTCGCCTTCCCGCGAACTGGCACGCTACATCGCCGAGGTTGGACGCACTTACGATGCCGGAATCAAGCCGCACCTGGTGTTTCGCCTCGACCGTTACCTGCGCGGCGGAGATCACTACTCCTTCAACCAGCAGGGATTCGCTGCGGTGCGCTTTACCGAGTTCCGCGAAAACTACACGCGCCAGCACCAGAACGTTCGCACCGAAAATGGCATCGAGTACGGAGACCTGCCGAAGTTCGTAGACTTCGACTACGTTTCGAAAGTGGCACGGCTGAACGCAGCCACGCTGGCGGCGTTAGCGTCAGCTCCCGCGCCGCCTGGAAACGTGAAAATCGTGACCAAGGAACTCGTGAACGATTCCACGCTCAAGTGGACCGCCGCTGCAGGAGCAACGGGCTACGAGGTTGTCTGGCGCGCCACCAGCGCGCCAGACTGGGAGCACGTCCAGGCTGTCGACAACCCGACCCAAACGACGATAAAGCTGTCGAAAGATAATGTGATTTTCGGGGTTCGGGCAGTTGATAATGAAGGACACCGGAGTTTGGTGGTGGTGCCAGTCCCGGAGAGATAGAGTCAGACCGGGGCTTGGCATGAGCGTTGAAAGGAGAATCTTTTGGCTCGCGGTCGGGAGTTGACCCTCAGTTTGCCGCCGTTTAGCGGCTGGGTAAAACGGCTAGTCTTAATTTGTGCAGGAGTCTACCTGCTGCAGGTGGCCGGAAGAGCCATGTTCCCTCAAGTCGAGGCCTACGGAGAGATCTATCTCGGCCTTGTCCCAACCCTGACCGTACACGGCTACCTATGGCAGGTGGTCACCTATTCCTTCTTGCACGCCAGCGTAGGCCATCTGCTGGTGAATATGTTCATGCTCTGGATGTTCGGATCCCAAGAAGAAATGGATTGGGGATCGCGTCGGTTTCTCGAGTTCTATCTTTTCTGCGTGGTGGGCGCGGCATTGGTTACCATCTTCGTAGCCTACACGAGCCTTCCTGGACTGACTCCTCGCACTCTGACGATTGGGGCGTCAGGAGGAATTTATGGCTTGCTGATCGCTTTCGGCATTCTGTATGGCGAACAGACTGTGTTCCTGTTTCCCATTCCAATTTCTCTCAAAGCAAAGTATCTGGTTGCGATTCTCATTTTTCTGGTAATCATAGCCACGTTTCAGCCTTCGCAAGGCGGCGTCGCCAATTTTGCGCACCTGGGGGGCCTGTTCTTTGGCTTTCTCTACGTCAAGCTGGTGCCAAAACGCGGCCTCACCTTCGTCTTTTCGGAGCAGTTTTTCGGCATCCGCAACAACTACTACCGCTGGAAGCGCCGCCGCGCCGCGCGCAAGTTCGAGGTCTACATGCGCAAGCATGACCGCGACGTGAAGTTCGACGAACTTGGAAACTACGTACCCCCGGAAGACAACGAGAAGAAGAACGGCGGATCGAAGTCGGGCTGGGTGAATTAGCGAATCTGGTTTCGCGGTGTACCAAGCTTACGAAAATTCCCCCGACGCTTTTCGGCTACAGAAAGAAATTCTGAAAAGCTTCTTGCACAGTCCTGGCTAATTCCTCGCCGCCCCTTTTGCCTTTGAAGCCCAGGTCATGTCCTGCGCCCTCTACCTTCAATAGCTGCGTCTTTGCCCGAATAAGTTTAAGAGCCGCTTCCATCTCCTCGATCGATCCAAAGGGATCGCGGTCGCCCTCCACAAACAGGCTGGGCGTGCGCAGGTTGGGCAAATGTTGCGTCCGCAGTTGATCCGGCTTGCGTGGAGGGTGGAGTGGATAGGAGAGCAAGAGCAGTCCTTCCACGAGGTTCGGCTCCTCGGCGCAGAGCATCGTCGACTGACGGCCTCCGTAGGAGTGACCTCCCAGGAAGACATGGCGCGTGGCGATCTTTCGCACCGCCGCGACCGCGTTCTTCAGGCCCTTGCGGTCGCAGGCCGCGTCACCCGGTCCGGGCGGCCCATGGGGACGGGTTTGCCGATAGGGGAGGTCGCAGCGCAGGACGACGAGACCCGCAGAAGCGAATTCGTTCGCGAGAGCGACGAGCAGGGGAGCTTGGGCGTTCGATCCCGCACCGTGTGAGAGCACAAGGGCGTCGCCATTGGCGTTCTGCGGACGGTGCAGGTAACCGCGTATCGGGGGATCGGCGGTTGCGTCGGAGTAGTGCTCAGGATCGCGCATCGTCGCTGTCGCCCCGCTGAAGCGGCTTCGTCTCCTGGTCTCGGCCTTTCCCAGCGCTCCAGTGGCAGACTCAGTGGCGAGCGGCCCTCAGCTACCAGCCATCAGCTAATAGCCGCTCTTCACAGACTCACTTCTTCCAAACTCTCATGCACCTTTAGAATCCGTATCTCATGAGCAAGCTTCGCCCAGCATTTCTGGGCGTTCGGATCTTCCAATGCTGCCCGGCGGGAATCGTCTGATTTCCAGAAACGCACCAGCACATACTCACCGTCTGGACCGCGATAGAGCACGTCGCGGCTATAGCCTCCGGCGGTCATCACGCCCGACAGTTCTCTGACAGTGGAAAGAGCCTGCTCTTCGTGGCCGGGCAGCGGCTCGAAGACAGCAACCGATAAAATTTCGCTCGACACGTGCTGTGCCTCTCCTGCTTATTTCCGGGCAGCTTTCTTCGATCGTTTCCGTGCGCGCTTCCCAGACTCTTGCCCTCCGGGAGTCAACACCGTGTGCAGCCGCATAAAATTCGTTGACCCTGAGGCCATCTGCGTGCCGGCGACGACTCCCAGCACGTCTCCCGGCTTTAACTGCCCGCGATGTAGCAGCTCGCGCTCCGCCGTGTTCACCATGTCTTCGGCCGTGCGCGACAGCTCACGGCGCTGCACCGGATGCACGCCCCAGAACAGGTTCAGCCGGTTACATACCGGACCGGTGTGGCTGAAAGCATATATCTTCACTCGCGGACGAAACTTCGAAATCATACGGGCCGTGTTGCCGCTCTCGGTGAAGATCGCAATCGCGCCCATCGGCAGGTCTTCGGCAGCGTAGGAGATCGATTCACAAATCGCCTCAGCCACGGAGAGCTGATGGCGGCTGCGGCGCCGGCGCGGTTCACTGAACGACGCCATGTTGTGCTCGGCCTCGATGACGATGCGGCTCATCATAGCCACGGCCTCTCGCGGATATTGACCGTTGGCCGTTTCTCCCGAGAGCATGACCGCGTCCGTACCGTCGAACACCGCGTTGGCCACATCGCTGGCTTCCGCGCGCGTCGGGCGCGGGTTTTCGATCATCGACTCCAGCATCTGTGTCGCGATGATCACTGGCTTGCGCCACTCCGCCGCCCTGCGGATCACATGCTTCTGAATCACCGGCACCTGCTCGGGGAGCATCTCAACGCCCAGGTCGCCGCGTGCCACCATCACGCCATCGGCCGCTTCAAAGATTTCTTCCAATTGTTCAAGGGCTTGCGGCTTTTCGAGCTTGGCGATCACGGGAACATTGCCGCCGTAATCGAGAATCAATTGCTTGACCTCGCGTACGTCCGAAGCGGAGCGCACGAACGAAATCGCCACCAGGTCGACGTCATGCTTCAACCCGAACTCGAGATCCTTACGGTCTTTTTCCGTCAGGGCGGGAATGGTGAGCGCGGCGCCGGGCAGGTTGATGCCTTGATGCTCGGCCAGCAGGCCGCCGTTGACCACATCGCATTCCACGTCCTGGCCGCGCCGGCTGCGCACTCGCAGCTCGATCAAGCCATCAGAAAGAAGAATACGCGCGCCCGGCCCCACCTCGCGGGCGAGGCCGCTGAAGGTTGTCGCAATCATTGTGGTCGTGCCCGGCACATCCCGGGGAGTGATCGTGACGCGGGAGCCCGTCTCGAGCAGAACCGGTTCGTGCCCCTTCAGGCGCCCAGTGCGGATTTTCGGCCCCTGCAGGTCCTGCAGGATGCAGACCGTTCGTCCTTCTTTGCGCGCCGCACGGCGAATGCGCTCGATATTGTGGGCGTGATCTTCGTGCGAGCCGTGAGAGAAATTCAGTCGGGCCACATCCATGCCCAGCCTAAGCAAATCGCGCAGGACAACTTCAGTGTTCGATGACGGACCGATGGTGGCAATGATTTTCGCGCGCCGGATGTCTGCCGACCCGCCTTCAGAGCGCAAATCGAGCGTAGCGCTGCCTTCCGCATCGCGCTGCAGATTGGAAATCTCGCCAGACACCAGATCGAACTTTACAGGCTTCAAAGCTTAGTGCTCCATATGGAAGCCGAACGTAAGAAGATTGGGTTTCGTCAGTGCGCGGTCTAACGCGCGGGTACACGCAAGGTCGCGGTCGACTCCAGCAGTTCCTTCCCCAGGAACGCGCGCGGGAACAGCATGGCATTGAATTCGGCGCCAATCAGCACGATGAGCGAGATCATGTACATCCACACCAGCAGCGCGATGCCCACTCCCAGCGACCCGTAGATGATGCTGTAGTCAGCGTAGCCATGCAGGTACATGCTGAAGAGCGTTGTGGCCAGGAACCAGAGCGCGGTGGCGAGCGTGGCCCCGGGCAAGACGCTGTGCCAGGGTTGCGTACGGGGCACGGCGTTGTGATAGATGAGCGCAATCACGGCGATGCTGGTGAGCGTTGCGATGATCCAGCGCGTTACCGTCCACAGCAAGCTGATATAGAGGCTGAATTCGTGTCCGCTATGGAACAGGATGCGGGTCTCGATGCCCGAGCCAAACGCGACCATCACCGTGGCGAAGGTAAGGGGGATACCCGCCATGATCACCAGCGAAAACGCGATCAGGCGCTCCTTCAGTAGTCCCCAGACTTTGGGCAGCTGATAGGCGTTGCGGAAGCCTTCCATCCAGGAAATCATGGTTCCGGAGGCGGTCCAAAGCGTCAGGAGCGAGGTGCTGATCAGAAGTCCGACCGGACGCTGATTGGTGCCGCGCAGGTAGGCGATGGCGGTGGCGGATCCGGCAGGGAGAATGCGCCCTAGCGCGTACGAGACTTCGCGCAGATAGGTGTCCCCGCGGCTCAAGGTGGCCAGCACCGACCCCACGACCAGCAGCGCGGGGAAAAACGTCAGAATCGATGAGTATGCCGAAGCCTTAGCGACGGCAAACTGGTCGTGCTCAAAAGCCCGCCAGGTCGCCAGGCGCAGCAACCGGAAAAAGCGCAGCATTCTACGACCTAGAGTAGGGGGCGGGCCCTTCGGGCGCAACTCAGAAATGCGGCGCCGGACTTCCCGCGGTTCAAATCGTTGGGGACTGGCATTCATAGGGGAGATAAGAAGTGAAGGGGCGGTGGGCACCGCCCCTCCCTGAGTTCCCTGGCTTTTACTCGGCCGCCAGTTCTTCCGTCTCGCCTTCGTGCCGCATCATTTCGAGGGCACGCTCCGCCTCCTCGTAGGCTGCGGAGACTTCCTCTTGCACCTTGGCGGCGGCCTCTTCCATCTCGGGCGAGAGCCGCACGTTGCGGTAGTACTCCATGCCGGTGCCGGCAGGGATGAGACGTCCGACGATGACGTTCTCCTTGAGGCCGCGCAGGTGATCGACCGCTCCCTGGATGGAAGCTTCGGTGAGCACGCGCGTGGTCTCCTGGAACGACGCCGCCGAGATGAACGAATCGGTGGAAAGCGACGCTTTCGTGATGCCGAGGAGCAGCGGGCGGCCGGTCGCCGGACGTCCACCTTCCTTGATCACGCGGTCGTTCTCTTCGGCGAAGCGGAACTTGTCGACCTGCTGTTCGAGCAGGAAGGCCGTGTCTCCGACATCTTCCACCTTGCGCCAACGCATCATCTGGCGAACGATCACCTCGATGTGCTTGTCGCTGATGTTGACGCCCTGAAGCCGGTAGACTTCCTGGATTTCGTTCACCAGGTAAGACTGCAGTTCCTTCTCGCCGAGCACCGCCAGAATGTCATGCGGGTTGAGCGGCCCGTCCATGAGCGGTTCGCCCGCCTTGACGCGCTCGCCTTCCTGCACGTTGATGTGAACGCCACGCGGAACCGAGTATTCCTTCTCGGTGCCGTTATCGGCGACCACGTAGATTTTGCGCTGGCCTTTCGAGACCTCGCCGAACTTGACCGTGCCATCGATTTCGCTGATGACCGCGGTTTCGTGCGGCTTGCGGGCTTCGAACAGCTCGACCACGCGCGGCAGACCACCGGTGATGTCTTTGGTCTTGGTGGTTTCGCGCGGGATCTTCGCAAGCACATCGCCCGGCGATACCGTATCGCCATCGGCCACCATCAGGTGGGCGCGTGACGGCATCAGGTAGCGCTTGCTCGACTTGCCCTTGATCACGATGGCCGGCTGGCGCTTCTCGTCGGGTGAGTCGGCCACGACGTGACGCGAGAGACCGGTGACTTCGTCCACTTCTTCGTGCAGGGTGATGCCTTCCTGCAAGTCTTTGAACTGGACGGTGCCGCCGATTTCGGTCAGGATCGCGAAGGTATACGGATCCCACTCGACCAGGACCTGGCCCAACTGGGTCGGATCGCCTTCGTTGACCTTCACCTTGGCGCCGTACACGACCGAGTAGCGCTCGCGTTCGCGGCCCTTTTCGTCGACCACCGCGATCGAGCCCTGCCGGTTCATGACAACCAGGTCGCCGGACTTTGCCTTGACGGTCTGGAGGTTGATGAAGCGCACCATGCCGGTGTTCTTGGCTTCCAGGCGCGATTGTTCGGAGACTCGCGATGCCGTTCCACCGATGTGGAAGGTACGCATCGTGAGCTGCGTTCCAGGTTCGCCGATGGACTGCGCTGCAATGACCCCGGTCGCCTCACCCAGCTCGACCAATCGGCCGGAGGCCAGGTTGCGGCCGTAGCACATGACGCAGACGCCGCGCTTCGACTCGCAGGTCAGCACGGAGCGGATCTTCACCCGCTCGATGCCAGCAGCCTGAATCGAACCAGCCAGCTCTTCGGTGATTTCCTGGTTGATGTCGACGATCACGTTGCCGTCGTAGTCCTTGATCTTCTCGAGCGAAACGCGGCCGACAATGCGGTCGCGCAACGGCTCGATGATCTCGCCCGCTTCCACGATACCGGAGACGTAGATGCCGTCCACGGTGCCGCAGTCGTATTCGCTGATGATCACGTCCTGGGCCACGTCGACCAGGCGGCGCGTCAGGTAGCCCGAGTCCGCCGTCTTCAGAGCGGTATCGGCCAAGCCTTTGCGGGCGCCGTGGGTCGAGATGAAGTATTCCAACACCGTCAGCCCTTCACGGAAGTTCGCCGTGATCGGCGTCTCGATGATTTCACCCGACGGTTTCGCCATCAGTCCGCGCATTCCGGAGAGCTGGCGGATCTGCTGTTTCGATCCGCGGGCGCCGGAGTCGGCCATGACGTAGATGGGGTTGATCAACCCTTCCTTGTCGCGCTGCTGCATTTGTCCGAACATCTCGTCTGCGACCTTTTCGGTAATCGCCGACCAGATTTCGATGACTTTGTTGTAGCGCTCGCCGTTGGTGATGGCGCCGTCCAGGTACTGCTGCTGAACGCTCACACCCTGCTTCTCGGCGTCCTTCACCAGCGTCTTCTTGTTGTCGGGCACGACCATGTCGTCGATACCGATCGAGAGGCCCGCTTTGGTCGCGTAGTTGAACCCAAGCGACTTGATCTCGTCCAGCATCTTGACTGTGACTTCCAACCCAAAACGCAGGTAGGTGTAGTTGACCAACTGCCCGATGCCCTTCTTCTTGAGCAAGCCGTTGATGTACGGCATGCTCTCGGGCAGGTGATCGTTCAGGATGGCACGGCCTACCGTCGTGTTGAGGAAGCTGCGCTCATAGTGAACTTCATCGGTGTGGGTGATGTCCTGATCGTCGTACGCGGTCGTCAGGTCGATCACTTCTCCGGTGTAGCGCAACCGGATCGGAGACAGAGTCTCCAGTTCCCCTGCTTCCAGCGCGAGCAGCACTTCGTCAATGTTCGCGAACGAACGGCCTTCGCCTTTCGCCCCCGGCTTCGCCTTGGTCAGGTAGTACAAGCCGAGAACCATGTCTTGCGTGGGCACGGTGATCGGCTGGCCCGAGGCGGGCGACAGGATGTTGTGCGAGGCTAGCATCAGCACGCTCGCCTCAACCTGCGCTTCCGGAGACAGCGGGATGTGGACCGCCATCTGGTCGCCGTCGAAGTCGGCGTTGAACGCCGTGCAGACCAGCGGGTGAATCTTGATGGCCTTGCCTTCCACCAACACCGGCTCGAACGCCTGGATACCGAGGCGGTGAAGGGTGGGGGCGCGGTTCAAGAGCACCGGATGGTCTTTAATGACCTCTTCCAGGATGTCCCATACGATTGGCTCCTGCTGCTCCACCATTTCTTTAGCCTGCTTGATGGTGGTGCAGTGGCCCGTCTGCTCAAGGCGGTGATAGATGAACGGCTTGAAGAGCTCAAGTGCCATCTTCTTGGGAAGGCCGCACTGGTGCAACTTCAGCTCGGGACCGACCACGATGACCGAACGGCCAGAGTAGTCGACGCGCTTGCCCAGCAGGTTCTGACGGAAACGGCCCTGCTTGCCCTTTAGCGTGTCAGACAGCGACTTCAGCGGGCGGTTGTTCGCTCCCCGCAGCACGCGGCCACGGCGTCCGTTATCGAACAGCGCGTCCACGGCTTCCTGCAGCATGCGCTTTTCGTTGCGCACGATGACTTCGGGAGCGTGCAGGTCCATCAGCTTCTTCAACCGGTTGTTGCGGTTGATCACGCGGCGATACAGGTCGTTCAGATCGGAGGTCGCAAAACGGCCACCGTCGAGTGGAACGAGAGGACGCAACTCCGGCGGAATCACCGGGATCACATCGAGAATCATCCAGTTCGGCTTGTTGCCGCTGCGACGGAACGCCTCAACGACTTTCAGCCGCTTGGCGTACTTGAGGCGCTTCTGCAGCGACGCCTCGTTCTTCATCTTCTCGCGCAGTTCGGTGGAGAGCGTTTCGATCTCAACGCGCTTCAGCAATTCTTTGATGGCTTCTGCGCCCATCATGGCCTTGAAGCCGGCCGCGCGATACTGCTGGTCGAGCTCGCGGTACTTGGCTTCGTCCTTGATGATCTCGCGCTCTTTTACTGGAGCGTCGCCCGGCTCAACCACCACGTACGCCTCGAAGTAGAGAACAGACTCAAGGTCGCGCAGCGAGATGTCGAGCAGGTGTCCGATGCGGCTGGGCAGGCCCTTGAAGAACCACACGTGCGAGCAGGGTGATGCCAGCTCGATGTGGCCCAGGCGCTCACGGCGAACCTTCGACAGCGTAACTTCCACGCCGCACTTGTCGCAGATCACGCCCCGGTGCTTCATGCGCTTGTACTTGCCGCACAAGCATTCCCAGTCGGTTACCGGTCCAAAAATGCGCGCGCAAAACAGGCCGTCGCGCTCGGGCTTGAAGGTGCGGTAGTTAATGGTTTCGGGCTTAGTGACTTCACCATGCGACCAGCTCCGAATTTTTTCCGGAGATGCCAGGCTGATGCGGATCGCATCGAAATCGGCAATGGGGTTCGCCATGTCAAAGGGGCTCGAACGATACAAGGTGTTCCTCCGCTTCCTGCGGGTTCTCACGCGCCCGCTCACGGCCCTTGGAACCAGTCGCTAGTCTCTAGTCGTCAGTCGCTAGCGAAACTCTTCTGGATCGAACGGCTCAAGAGCAAAGCCGCCCGTCCTCATTTCAATCAAATATCCGGGCTGGACCGACTGGTGGCGCTATCCGCCAACGACCACCAGCCACCAGCGCTTTTCAGTCTGCTGCTACCGGCGTCGGCGCCACGGGCTTCTTCTCTCCCAACGCCGCCTTGATCAGTTCCACATCCAGGCAGAGCGACTGCAATTCGCGAATCAACACGTTGAAGGATTCGGGGACGCCCGGTTCCATGGCGGCCTCGCCCTTCACGATGGCCTCGTAAATCTTGGTGCGGCCATACACGTCGTCCGACTTCGCGGTAAGCAGTTCCTGCAGGATGAACGCCGCGCCGTACGCCTCGAGAGCCCACACTTCCATTTCTCCGAAGCGCTGGCCGCCGAACTGCGCCTTGCCACCTAGCGGTTGCTGCGTGATCAGCGAGTACGGTCCGATGGAGCGAGCGTGAATCTTGTCGTCCACCAAGTGCGACAGTTTCAACATGTAGATGTAACCGACCGTGACCGGCTGTTCGAACTTGTCGCCAGTCATGCCATCGTGCAGCGTGGTCTTCCCGGAGGTCGGCAGGCCCGCCCGCTCAAGCAGCGTCTTGATTTCATGTTCGCGCGCGCCGTCAAACACCGGAGATCCCGAGAACACGCCATGCACGAGCGTCGGAGCGATCGTTTCAACTTCCTCGTCGGTGAACGCCGCGACCGTGTCGGCAAGGGCAGTGTCTTTGAACAGGGCCTTCAGTTCGCGCCGGATGGCTTCCGTGCGGGTGTTCTCCGCGAGGATTCGGCTGACCTTCTTGCCCAGCTCAAAGCCCGCCCAACCGAGATGCGTCTCCAGAATCTGGCCGACGTTCATACGGCTTGGCACGCCCAGGGGGTTCAGAACGATCTCCACCGGCGTCCCATCCTGGAGGTACGGCATATCCTCTTCCGGCAGGATGCGAGCAATGACGCCCTTGTTCCCGTGACGGCCGGCCATCTTGTCGCCGACGCTCAGCTTGCGCTTCATCGCGACGTAGACCTTGACCAGCTTGATCACGCCTGGCGGCAGTTCGTCGCCCTTGGTGAGCTTGTCCTTCTTCTCGTTGACGATCTTCTTGAGCACATCGATCTGGCGCGAGGTCATTTCCTCGATCTCGTCGATCTGCTCGTTGACGCGAGGATCCTTGTCGTTGTACTTGATGCGCTTCAGGTTGCGAGTCGAGATGCGCTCGATCGTGTCGCGATCGAGGAACGCGCCCTTGGTCAGAAGCCGCTTGTTGGTGCGCTCGTCGTGCAGATCAGCCTGCACTTCCTTGCCGCCAAGCAAGCCTTCCAGACGCTTCAAGCGCTCGTCGGTAAGAATTCGGATCTCATCCGACAGGTTCTTCTCGAGCTTCGCAATCTGCTGTTCTTCAATCGCCTTCGCGCGCTCGTCCTTTTCCTGACCCTTGCGCGAGAAGATCTTCACATCGACCACCACGCCTTCGATTCCGGGCGGGCAGTAGAGCGAAGCGTCGCGGACGTCACCGGCCTTTTCGCCGAAGATCGCGCGCAGCAGTTTCTCTTCTGGAGTGAGCTGGGTTTCACCCTTGGGCGTCACTTTGCCCACCAGGATGTCGCCCTGCTTGATGCCGGCGCCGATGCGAATCACGCCTGCTTCGTCCAGGTTGCGCAGCATGGTCTCGCTGACGTTCGGAATATCGCGGGTGACTTCTTCCGGCCCCAGCTTCGTGTCGCGCGCCTCGATCTCGAATTCCTCGATGTGAACGGAGGTGTAGTAATCCTCCTTTACCATCTTTTCCGAGACCAGGATCGCGTCTTCGAAGTTGTAGCCGCGCCACGGCATGAAGGCGACCAGGACGTTGCGTCCCAGGGCCAGCTCGCCGAACTCGGTGCAGGGACCGTCGCCGATCACCTGCCCCTTCATGACCCGCTGCCCCTTCTCCACGATCGGTTTCTGGTTGATGCAGGTGTTCTGGTTCGAGCGTTTGAACTTGGTCAGCTGGTAAATGTCGCTGCCCACTTCGCGCGACAGCTGTCCGGGGTGGTGCTCGCCCTCGACGCGCACGATGATGCGCTCGGAGTCGACCGAATCGACGATGCCGTTGCGGCGAGCCAGGATGACAGCGCCCGAATCGCGCGCCGTCACGCCTTCCATGCCCGTACCGACAACCGGAGCCTGTGCGCGAAGCAAAGGCACCGACTGGCGTTGCATGTTGGCGCCCATCAGGGCTCGGTTGGCGTCGTCGTGCTCCAGGAACGGAACCAACGATGCTGCCACCGATACCAGCTGTTTCGGGCTCACGTCGACGTAATCAACTTCCTCGCGATTGACGAGGACGAAGTTGCCGGCCTTGCGGGCGTTTACCAGCTCGCCGACGATGCGTCCCTTGTCGTCGAGTTCGATGTTCGCCTGCGCGATCACGTGCCGGTCTTCTTCCCACGCGGAGAGATAGAACGAGAAGGGCTCGAGCTCAATCGCACGCTTCTTGCGGTCCCTGAGATCAGAGTTGAGCTTCTCGGCCTCGCTCTTCTCGATGTGGTCGCCCACCTTGTGGTCGCTGTCGCCGGCGTTGACCACCGTGACGTAGTCGATCACGCGCGCGCCCTTCACCTTGCGATACGGCGACTCGATGAAGCCATAGTCGTTGATTCGCGCGTAGCAGCTCAACGACGAGATCAGTCCGATGTTCGGACCTTCCGGCGTTTCAATCGGGCAGATACGGCCGTAGTGCGTCGGGTGAACGTCGCGGACTTCGAATCCGGCGCGCTCACGCGACAAACCGCCCGGCCCAAGGGCCGACAGACGGCGCTTGTGCGTGATCTCCGACAGCGGGTTGGTCTGATCCATGAACTGCGACAGCTGCGAAGAGCCGAAGAACTCGCGGATCGCCGCCATCACCGGCTTGGCGTTGACCAGGTCGTGCGGCATGGCCGTCGACATTTCCTGGTACACGCTCATCTTTTCCTTGATGGCGCGTTCCATGCGGACCAGGCCGATGCGGAACTGGTTTTCCATCAACTCGCCGACCGCGCGTACGCGGCGGTTGCCAAGGTGATCGATGTCGTCCACCGTGCCGATGTTCTTGCGCAGCTTCAGCAGGTAGCGGATCGTGGCATAGAAATCGTCCGGATCCAGCGTGCGCTGCTCAAGACTGGTGGCGTCCTGGTTCTCAAACAGCTTGATGTTGAACTTCAAACGGCCCACGCGAGAGAAGTCATACTTGCGCGGGTCGAAGAACATGCCCTGGAACAACGCGGTCGCCGTATCGAGCGTCGGCGGGTCGCCCGGACGCAGCTTGCGGTAAATCTCGATCAGCGCTTCTTGCGGCGTCTTCACCGAATCGCGCTTCAGCGTCTGGCAGATCACCGTGCCCACGTCATCGCGCTCGGGGAAGAACACGTTGATCTCAACCACGCCCGCGGCGTCGAGAATCTTGGGCAACTTGTCGGCCGTCAGTTCCGAATTCGCCTCGAGCAGCACTTCGCCCGTGGTCGTGTCGACCACGTCGCTGGCGACCCACGCGCCTTCGAGATCGGTAATGTCGATTTCGATCTCACTGATCTTCGCCTTCTGAATCTCCTTCAGAACCGCCGCGTTGATCTTGCGGCCGGAGTGCGCGATCTCGTCGCCCGACTTGTTCTTGATGCTGTGCGCCAGCTTCATGCCCAGCAGATTCGTGGGCTTCTCGCTGGCCGGATCCAGCGTCCAAAACAGCTTCTTGTCCTTAATCGCGAGCCGATCGACCGTGTAGAACGTCTTCAAAATGTCGTCGCCGGCACGTAGCCCCAAGGCGCGCAGGAAGATCGTGCCCAGGAATTTGCGCTTGCGGTCGATGCGGACGTACAGCACATTCTTCTGGTCGTACTCGAACTCAACCCACGATCCACGGTAGGGAATGATCTTGCCGAGGAAGTAGGTGCGGTTGTTGGCCGTCTCAAAAAACACACCCGGCGAACGGTGCAACTGGCTGACGATCACGCGCTCGGTTCCGTTGATGATGAACGTGCCGTTCTGCGTCATCAGGGGAACGTCGCCGAAGAAAACTTCCTGCTCCTTGATGTCGCGGATCGAACGGTTGCCGGTCTCAGCGTCCTTCTCGTAAATCGTTAGGCGCATCGTGACCTTGAGCGGAGCGGAATACGTCATGCCGCGCTCCTCGCACTCGTTCACGTCGTACTTCAACTGCAGGCCGACGGGGTCGCCGCACTTGTTGCAGAAATCAGGAGTGTTCGCGTTATACGTGCCGCACTTTTGGCAAAGCACGTCGCCGGGATGAAACGGATCGGTGATGACCGTCGAGCCGCAATTCTTACAAGTGGTGCGCAAGTGATGCAGTCCCTTGAGGTGACCACATTTGCACTCCCAGTTGCCAATCGCGTAATCCACAAACTCAAGTTGTGATACGTTGCGGAAATCGGTGATCGGAAACACCGACTGGAAGACGGCCTGAAGTCCGGCGTCATCGCGCTCGCTGGGCAACCGGTCCATCTGCAGGAACCGCTCGTAGGAGCGCTTCTGCACCTCGATCAGGTTCGGGATCTGGATGGTGGCTGGAATTTTGGAAAAATCAAAACGTTTACGGAAGGCATTCTTCTTCATTCAAGAAACTCCCAAAGTCAGCGCAGCCGTTGACTGCGCTAAAGAAACCGCGGAATGTTGGAGCGCGTTGCGCGCGCCGGGAAATTACCGATCGATGAACCTAGAAAGACAATAGGGCACCCACAGGGACAGGATTCCCCGAAGGCGCCATGGGCTGCGCGTTGCCATTCTGATTTGTTTCTTTCCGCGCCAGTTCTAAAGGCCTGTTTCCGTTCCGCCTGCATGCGGAACAGCCTGCCAACTCTGCCAACGGTGTGCGCTCCCTCCTGGGTTGCTGGAGCACAAACCGTAATCACCTTGCGTGAAGCAGGGGTAGCGATGTTGTTTTAGATGATAACATCACTCCCCCCGATTCAGCTAGTAGATCGTTCGCTGGCCCAAAACTTGCAGGAGGTCCGCAAGTTATTGAGCCGATTGAAGATCGAAGTTGTCGCCCGATACAACCGCCTGTCGGCCCAGACCTGCCAACAAAGCATTGCGCCAGAAGTAATCGAAAAAGCCGCTGCAGTGCGAGGCTTGCCTCCGTGCTGTCCCTAGAAACTGAACAGCAAATTGCGGGAGAACCTCGCGAGTGCCGCTACTTCACTTCGACAGTCGCACCGGCCTCGGTGAACTTCTTCTTGATCGTCTCGGCTTCGTCCTTCGAGACGCCTTCCTTGATGCTCTTCGGCGCGCCGTCGACCAGATCCTTGGCTTCTTTCAGGCCGAGGCTGGTGACTTCACGAACCGCCTTAATGACGTTGATCTTGTTCGCGCCCACGTCCTTGAGAACCACGGTGAATTCCGTCTTCTCTTCCGCAGGTGCTGCAGCCGCCGCTCCGCCGCCACCGGCAACCATCACCGGGGCCGCAGCCGCAGCCGAAACGCCAAGACGCTCTTCGAGCTTCTTCACCAACGCCGCCGCGTCCAGCAGCGACAAGCCTACGATTGATTCTTCGAGTTGTTGCAGGTCTGCCATGTTGTTCTCCAATTCTTGATGTATCGGTCGTTCGATTTCGCCACCACTCGCCAGGTTTCCAGTGCGACCAGGCCCCAGTCTCCGCGCCAGACAACGCTCAGACTCGAACCGCGCAACCCCCGCGAGCGATAACGCAATCTCTTTATTTGGTAATTGTGAAATTGAGTAATTGAGTAATTTTCAAAACGTTGCCGGATGTCGGTGGGCGTTTCAATTTCCCAATTACAAAATTTCCCAATTACCCAATCCCTTTAGGCTTCCTTAAACTTGTTTTCCTTCACGCCCTGGTCGATCACAACCGCCAGGTTCCGGCCAACCGCGTTCATCGCCGTCACCAGGCGCTGCGCCGGAGCGTTCAAGAGGTAAAGAAGCTTCGAATAAATCTCTTCCTTCGACGGCATGGTGGCCAGCGCCTCGATCTCTTTGATCGAGACCACGCGTCCTTCGACCACGCCCGCCTTGAAGCTGAATTCCGGATTGTCCTTGGCGTACTTCGCCAGAGCCTTGGCCAGCGCCACTGGATCGCCCTCGGTGTACGCGATCGAGGTCACGCCGCTCAGGTTCTGCAGCGCTTCTTCGACCTTGGTGCCCTTCGACGCCCGCTCAGCCAGCGTGTTTTTCACCACGCGATACTTCGCGCCCGTCGTGCGCAGCGCTTTGCGGAGTTCGTAATCTTTTTCGACGGTAAGCTTGCTGTACGTGGCCACAATGACGCTGGAAACATTCTTCAGCTCGCCACTCAGCTCTTCGACCTGCTCCATCTTCTTCGCTTTGCTGACTGCCATGTTCGTATCCCTTCAGAACTTTTGATGTGCAGCGCGGGCGCCCTCGCCCGCGAACGCTCGCCGCTACGCCTTGGCCGCCGCCTCAACCGCGGTCGTATCAATCGAAATCCCAGGCCCCATCGTCGAGCTCAAAAAGCAGCCCTTGATGTACTTGCCCTTCGCGACCGACGGCTTCGCCTTGATCACGCTCGAGATCACCACAGTGGCGTTCTCGACCAGCTTGTCGGGCGAGAAAGAAATCTTCCCCACCGGCACGTGGACCAGAGCAGTCTTGTCAGTGCGAAATTCGACCTTGCCGGCCTTCACTTCCTGCACGGCCTTGGCAACGTCGAAAGTCACGGTGCCAGTCTTCGGGTTCGGCATGAGTCCCTTGGGACCGAGCACTTTGCCGAGGCGGCCCACCGACTTCATCACGTCGGGCGTCGCGATCAGCGCGTCGAAGTCGGTCCAGTTTTCTTTCTGGATCTTTTCGACCATGTCTTCGCCGCCCACGAAATCCGCGCCCGCCGCTTCGGCTTCCTTCACCTTGTCGCCGGTGGCGATGACAAGAACTTTCTTCGACTTCCCGAGTCCGTGCGGCAGAACCACGGTTCCGCGCACCATCTGGTCCGCGTGCTTGGGGTCTACGCCGAGACGCATGGTGACTTCCACGGTCTCGTCGAACTTGGCGTATTTCACTTTCTGCAGAAGAGGAACCGCATCCTGCAGGGCGTATGACTTTTCACCCACCGCGGCGCGAGCCTTGGTGATGTTCTTGCCTGACTTCTTCATCCGTTTTCTCCGTCTCCCACCGCCCAGCGGTGAACTGCGGGGCCGTAGTGTATTCGACAACTAGCTGCGAGCCACGAGCTTTGAGCTACGAGCAAGCGCTAGCTTCTTACAAAACTCTGCCATCCTGAGCGAAGCGAAGGACCTGCTTTTTCTTCGCTGCGCCGCGCACGGCCAACAGCTACTAGCCATGGACTATCAGCTAAACAACATCAATTCCCATCGACCGCGCCGTGCCCTTCACGCTGTTCACGGCCGCTTCCAGCGATGCCGCGTTCAGATCGGGCATCTTCTGCTTCGCGATGTCTTCCACCTGCTTCAGCGTCACCTTGCCGACTTTATCTTTGTTGGGCGAGCCCGAACCCTTCGCGATGCCCGCGGCCCGCTTCAGCAGAATCGACGCCGGCGGCGTCTTCGTAATAAAGGTGAACGATCGGTCGTTGTAGACGCTGATCACGACCGGGATAATGAGGCCTTCCAGTTCCTTCGCGCTGGTACGCGCGTTGAACTGCTTGCAGAACTCCATGATGTTGATCTGCGCCTGGCCCAGGGCCGGGCCGACCGGAGGAGCCGGAGTCGCCTTGCCCGCCGCGATCTGCAGCTTTACTGAACCTGTAACCTTTTTCGCCATACTCTCTTTTCCGTCCCAACCCCGGGTCTAGGATTTTCGGCCCGGCAACCTGGAACTCGCCTTTCACAAAATCGTTGTCATCCTGAGCGAAGCGAAGGACCTCTGCTCCACCAGCAAAGCTACGTAACGACTTTCTCCACCTGCCCAAACTCCAATTCCACCGGAGTCGAGCGCCCGAAAATCGTGACCATCACTTTCAAGGTCTCGCGGTCTTCGTTCACTTCATCCACCACGCCCGTAAAGCTGGCAAACGGACCTTCGGTGATGCGTACCGTCTCGTTCTTCTCAAACTTGACCTTGAGCTTCGGCTTATCCTTCGACTCGCCTACGCGGTAGACGATGTTCTGCACTTCTTCTTCCGAGAGCGGCGTCGGTTGCTGGCCCGTGCCGACGAATCCGGTCACGCGCGGCGTCGACTTCACCACGTGCCACACGTGGTCGTCCATGTCCATTTCAACCAGCACGTAGCCGGGATAGAACATGCGCTCGCTGGTGTACTTCTTGCCGCCGCGAACTTCGGTGACGGACTCAGTCGGAATCAGCACGCGGCCGATCTTTTCCTGCAGACCGAAAGCCTGCACCCGCGATTCGAGCGACTCGCGCACCTTGCGCTCAAAGCCCGAGTAGGAGTGGATGATGTACCACTTCATGTTCGGATTGCGAGGCGCTTCGGTGGACACTGCCTCGCCGGCCGCCCCTTCGGTTCCCGCCGGGGGAGTTGCGCTCGCGTTTTTTTCTTCGTCCTGCATAAGTTGCTTCATTTCCCAGACTTTCCCGGTTCGATCAGCTGTGGCCCAAAATGCGGAATAGGTAGTCGATGCCGCGTCCAATCAGGAAATCCACCAACCAGAAATACACGCCGAAGATGAAGACCGTGATGACTACCACAACGGTCGTCGCCTGCACTTCCTTCAGGGAAGGCGTGGTGACCTTCTTCATCTCCATGCGGACGTCGTTGTAGAACGTCTTGATCTTCTCCGGCCAAGACGCCACTCTCGCCCCGAAACTATCGTCAGGGCTGGCTGCTGCCATCGACTTTGTCATCTTCTTCGTCTCGATTCCCATGCCCACACCAGATTTCCGTCAACTCTCCAAACTGGCAGGGGCGGAGGGATTCGAACCCCCAAGTCCGGTTTTGGAGACCGGCAGTTTAACCGTTGAGCTTACGCCCCTAGACTCGTTGTCATCCTGAGCGAGGCGTTTTCTGCCACGCGAAGGATCTGGGCGCGCCGCGCGATGCGTCCGCTTTTTTGCGGACGATTAAACCGCGCGTTCGGCGCGCTTGCTTACTTAACTTCCTTATGCGGCGTGTGCTTCCGGCAACGCTTGCAAAACTTCTTCATCTCGATCCGGTCCGGAGTCGTCTTCCGGTTCTTGGTGGTCGAGTAGTTGCGTTCTTTGCAATCACCGCACTGCATCGTAATAATTTCTCGGGGCATTCCAATACCGCTCCTAGCTTCTGGCTGCTAGCTACTAGCAACCTCCAATTTTATGTAGCGCGGGCGCCCTCGCCCGCGGCCGTTGCTTGTGCCGTCACTCGCTTCCCGCGAAAGTCGCCGCTTTTGCTAACGACCAGCGACTAGCGACTGCTTTACTGCACTATTTCCGCAATCGTGCCTGCGCCGACCGTGTGGCCGCCTTCACGAATCGCGAACCGCAAACCCTTCTCCATCGCGACCGGCGTGATCAGTTCGATCACCAGGCTCACGTTGTCCCCAGGCATCACCATTTCCGTGCCCGCCGGCAACTCCGCCACGCCCGTCACGTCCGTCGTACGCAAGTAGAACTGCGGACGGTATCCCTTGAAGAACGGCGTATGTCTTCCGCCCTCTTCCTTCGTCAGGATGTACACCTCAGCCTTGAACTTCGTGTGCGGCGTGATCGATCCCGGCTTCGCCAGCACCATCCCGCGCTCCACGTCGTCCTTGCCTATACCGCGCAAGAGCAGCCCGGCGTTGTCGCCCGCCATACCTTCGTCCAGCTGCTTCTTGAACATTTCCACGCCCGTCACCACCGTCTTGCGCGTGTCGCGGAAGCCGACGATTTCTACTTCCTCGCCCACCTTCACCTTGCCGCGCTCAATACGGCCGGTAACGACAGTGCCGCGGCCCGAGATCGAAAAGATGTCTTCGATCGGCATCAGGAAGGGCTTGTCCAGTTCACGCGCCGGCTGCGGCACGCTCTTGTCCACCGCCTCCATCAACGCGTCAATCTGCTTCTCCCACTTCGCTTCCCCGTTCAGTGCGCCCAGCGCCGACAGCCGGATTACCGGCACGTCGTCGCCCGGGAACTGGTACGACTTCAGCAGCTCACGCACTTCGAGTTCAACCAGATCCAGCAACTCAGGATCATCCACCGCGTCGCACTTGTTCAGCGCCACCACGATGTAGGGCACACCCACCTGGCGCGCCAAGAGCACGTGCTCGCGCGTCTGCGGCATCGGACCGTCGGTCGCCGCCACAACCAGGATCGCGCCATCCATCTGCGCCGCGCCCGTGATCATGTTCTTGATGTAGTCGGCGTGACCCGGGCAGTCGACGTGCGCGTAGTGCCGGTTCGCAGTCTCGTACTCCACGTGCGCCGTCGCAATCGTGATGCCGCGCGCCTTCTCTTCCGGCGCATTGTCGATCGAATCGAACGAGCGGAACACAATCTTGGGGTTGTGCTTCTGCAACACCTTCGTGATCGCCGCCGTCAACGTCGTCTTGCCGTGGTCAATGTGACCAATCGTGCCTACGTTGCAGTGCGGCTTATTACGCTCAAATTTTTCCTTCGCCATTTCCCTCAGCCTCTAGCTTTGTTTTGCTTGGTTATCGTCGTCGCGCGGGCGCCCTCGCCCGCGTGCCTCAGTAATACTGAAAAATCTTGCGGAACTTGTGCCGCAACGGCTCTTCCACTTGCTCGAGCTTCGACAAGTAAAACTCTCGCATCTGGCCCTGATCAGTGACCGTCAGTTCCTGATACAGGCCCTTCGCGGTCTTGCGAGCCTCGCGCAGGGTCGCATCCACATGCTCGATCACCTGCTTCTCGAGCACGCTGTCAAAATCGCGAATTCGCGTGTTCTTACTGTCGAGCCGCTTCAGCATCTTTTCGACAGCACTCGCCGAAAACGCGCGCTCGATGGAAGCCTTCAATTCCGCAAACTGCGCTTCCTTCTCGACCTTGATCGTTGCCTGCTCGTAACTCAAATCGCTTGCACCTTCACTCAGATCTGGAGCGGGAGACGGGAATCGAACCCGCGACCAACAGCTTGGAAGGCTGTGACTCTACCACTGAGTTACTCCCGCAAAACCCGGCCGTCGGCTATCAGTCGTCAGCTTTCAGCGAACCTCAGCGGCTAAAGCCGCTCTCGAACTTGACTCAGTGGCACGGCTAAAGCCGTGCCCTCCCTGATTTCCTTGCCATCAGCCAGCGACCATCAGCCATTGGCGAAACTCTGGAGCCGATGACCAGGATTGAACTGGTGACCTCTCCCTTACCAAGGGAGTGCTCTACCAACTGAGCTACATCGGCTCGAAAAACCAGTCGTCAGTCGCTAGTCTTCAGCACAACCTGACTTCGACTTGGCGGATCCATCACTCCCGCTACCGCTCAGGACCATCGCCCTTGTCGCCGCGATGCAACAAATCTCCGCGACGCAGCCACGTCTTCACGGCGAACAGCCCCAGGATCGCAAACGTCATCAGGCGAATTCGCGGATCGGGCAGCGTCACGTATGCCAGAACTCCCAGAACTGCAAACGCCGCGAATGCCAGAAACAATCGATTCATCAATCCCTCGCAACTTCGCCAGGCGAAGCGCCGAAGGGGCTCAACTCTGGTGCACAGGGAAGGATTCGAACCTTCGTACCTCGCTAGGAGGGACAGATTTACAGTCTGTTGGCTTTAACCACTCACCCACCTGTGCAAAACCGCCAAGCTTTCGCTTCCTTCCGGAAGCTCTGTTTTCCGACAGCCCTCAACGGGAATCACACACGCGGAGTAAATCTGCAGGCTTCGCAACTACACAGAAAAACAGGAAGCGCGCGAACACACTCGCGCACGGAAACCACTACACGTCGGAAAAAATCCTAAATGAAGTGCGTTTGGAAAACCTGTTGCGCCGCTAAACCGCTTCCGCCGCCCTGCCGGAAATTTCGTTCTTGGAGCTGGCGAAGGGATTTGAACCCCTGACCCTCTGATTACAAATCAGATGCTCTACCGACTGAGCTACGCCAGCAACTGAGGAATGCGCCCTCTCAGGCGCAAATCTCCTACGGATCCCTTTCAGATGACCGGGACAATTTTAAAAGGTACCATAAACGCCAAATTGCTGGCAAACAATCTGTTTACCTTCCACCTAGCGTGGGGGAGTCCGGGATAGCTGCCCCGAAAATCCCAGCCAAAATCTCTTCGGATGGATGCCGGTCGGCCGCCTTCCGCCAGTCTCAGTGCTATCATATGCGCTTCCTGTGCGCCTGAAACGCAGAATCCCTGTCTTGCTCGCCGTTCTGCTGGTGGCCGCGGCCCTGGTTGCGGTAGTCCAGCTCCGACGGCGGGCCCCTCCCGAAGCGGCTCGTCTCCTTCCTGGAGCCGATGGATTCTTTTACGTCAACCTCAAGTGGTTGCGGACGCTGAAAGCCATTGGCCAACTGCCGCCCGTCCCACACGACGCCGACTACGAGCGCTTCCTTCAGGAAACGGGCTTTCAGTTCGAGCGCGATCTCGACGAGGCAGCCTTCGCCGTCCACTACCCAGCAAAGTGGGGCCATGGCGGCACCGGCGGCGCTGCCCCGGAACCACGCTTCTCGGAAGTCTTCGTCGGCAAGCTGCAGGGCGAGCGCATCATTAGTTACCTGCACAAGGTTTCTGCCGGCGTGGAGAGCTATCACTCGACCGACATTTACAGCATTCCGCTCGACGCGCGCACGCTACGCGTCGCAATTCTGAGCGTCGATACAGTAGCGATCTCCAACCACGACGATCCCGCTGTGATCCGCGGAATGGTCGATCGATCGCGAAAGCTCGCCTCGCCCTTCGGCGGACCAGCGTTGCTGCGCCAGTACTACAGGACATTGCCGGTGGTAAGCAAGACGCTACCAGTACTCAAGCTCGCCTGGTTCATTGGCAGGATCGATCCCGCCGTGGCCGCGAACCTCGGGCCATGGGCGATGCTGTTCCCTAAACCTGCATCCTTAGTCGTTTCCGCATACTACGCCGTGTACTCGCCGACTTTGCACCTGCGGGTGGAAGCCATCTCCGGAACCGAAGATGATGCGCAGACGCTCAGCGACAAGGTTTCCACCTTCGTGAACCTGTTTCACGCGGCTGAAAACTCCGTAGCGACCGGGGGAAGCGATCCCGACGTGAAAGCTTTCTTCGATAGCCTGCAGGTTGAAAGGCACGGCGAGCGTTCCGTCTTGACTGCCGCCATCCCCCCCGGCTTCCTTCGGAAAGTTGTGGGTGCCTCGCAAGTGGAAAGCCCCGCCACCGAAGCTGGACCCGCTCCGCCAAACGACCCCAAGCCGGCGCGCTCCGGGAAAACGCCTGCCAGTCAAAAGACGCCTGACTAGAATCCACCCATCTCTTGCTCTTGCATAAAATGGCGCCGCCCCGGTTTCCGGAAGCCGTTTCGCACGTCTAACCGTCGGGCAATCTCGGGAGCATGTTCGAGAATTGGCACGCAGGGCGTTTTCCCCGCAGTCGCCCCGACTACTTATGCTGCTTGGGCGCATCCTCAAGGCAAAGCTGCGCGTGAACATCGCACCAGCCCTCGGGCTGGCGCTATTCTTGACGCCCTATCTATTCGCAGCGGCCGGGCCCTCCATCCAGATCCCGCGCATCGACACGCCACCCACACTCGCCGACTTCAGCGACATGGAGCCGAATTCCGGGGTTGCTAGCAGCATGTTGAAAGTAACCGGCTTCATCGTGCGCGAACCGGCCGATGGAACCCAACCCTCGCAGAACACCGACGTCTATCTCGCCTACGACGCGCACAACCTCTACGCCGTTTTCGTTTGCTGGGATACCGAGCCCGACAAGATCCGCGCCCGCATGACGCGCCGCGAAGACATCTTCTCCGACGACTCGGCCGAGATCATGATCGACACCTTCCACGACGCGCGCCGCGCCTATGCCTTCGCGGTGAATCCGTTCGGAATCCAATGGGACGCGCTCTGGACCGAGGGCTCAATCGGCACAGGGACCGCCGGCGACTTCAGCGGTTTCGATTCTTCTTTCGATACGGTGTGGCGCTCCGAAGGACACCTGACCGGGCGCGGCTACCTTGCCTTGATTGCCATCCCATTCAAGAGTCTGCGCTTCCCCGAAGCGGACCAGCAGGAGTGGGGCATCATCCTGAATCGCAGTATCCCGCGCACCAACGAAAACATTTTCTGGCCGAGAATTTCCAACCGAATTCAGGGCCGCTTCAACCAGGCTGCCAATGCGAGCGGGATGGAGCACGTGTCTCCCGGCCGGAATATTCAGCTGATTCCCTACGGACTCTTTCGCAGCTTCCGCGATATCGACCAACGCGACCCTGACCATCCTGCTTTCGAGAGCCGCACTTTCAAACCCGACATCGGGCTGGACGGAAAGTTCATTCTGCACGGCCGCTTCGTGCTCGACGCGACCGTCAATCCCGATTTCAGTCAGATCGAATCCGACCAGCCCCAGATCACGGTGAATCAGCGCTTCGAAGTTTTCTTCCCGGAGAAACGCCCGTTCTTTCTCGAGAACAGCAACTTCTTCACAACGCCGATCAATCTGGTCTTCACACGTCGGATAGGTCATCCGGAATACGGACTCCGGCTCACTGGAAAGTCAGGACCCTGGGCGGTCGGGGTAATGGCCAGTGACGATCGCGCTCCCGGTGAGATATTGCCTCCGACCGATCCCAACAGCGGCAGGCACGCCACGTTTGCGATCGCGCGCGTCAGTCGCGACATTCTCGACCAATCCACCATCGGCGCGATTTTCACGGACCGCGAGTTCGCAGGCGGCTACAACCGAGTCGGCGGCATCGACGCCAACATCAAGCTCGATCAGAACTGGCGGCTCCAGGGCGCGGCCGTGACCAGTTCCACGCTGAACGTGGACGGCACCCACTCCGCAGGCCCGGGATACAAGCTCGACCTGGAGCGCTCAGGACGCAAATTTAATCTGCAGTCGCTCTACCTCGACTACAGCCCGGGCTTCGTCACCGAGACTGGCTTCGTCAACCGCGTGGACGTGCGTCAGCAGAATGTGAATGCGAGCTACTTCTTCCGGCCGGAAGGAAAGTTTTTGAATTCCTGGGGGCCGACGCTGCGGCAGTTCAGCATCTTCGACCACAGTGGCACGGCGCTTGAATACTTCGCGTATCCCGGCCTGCGTTTCGACATGGCCCGCGCCACGTGGATCAACTTCCATCCGATCGCCTATGACGGCGTCTTCTTACGGCCGCAGGATTTCACCGGCCTGACCAGCATCAAGAGTTATCCGCAGCCATTCTGGGGCGTGGAAGGCGCGACCAGCTGGCTGAAGCAGATCGACTTCAGCTGGTTCTACGTTTCTGGAGCCGGTGTGAATTACAACCCGTCGGCAGGACGAATACCCTTAATCGCGCATGAAGACCAGGCCAACGCAACACTAACCATCCACGCATCGGGCCGCCTGCGCGTCGACAACTCGTACCTCCTCGAACACATCCGCGAGCGGGAAGCGCACCTTACCGCGGTCACCAATCACATCTTTCGCAGCAAGTGGAACTGGCAGTTCACCCGGGAACTCTCAGCGCGCGTCATCTTCCAGTACACGGGTGTGCTCTCGAACCCGCTCATCAGCTCGCTTTCGCCAACCCGGAATTTCAACACCGACTTTCTCGTGACGTATTTGGTCCGCCCGGGCACAGCCATTTACGTGGGATACAACAGCAATCTCCAGAACCTCGACCGCCGCCTGATCCCGACTCCAACCGGCTTGCTGACTACCCAGAATGATTTCATGAATGACAGCCGCCAGTTCTTCGTAAAGGCGTCCTATTTGTTCAGGTTCTGACTGCCGGCGCTTTTTCTTATAATGGCGCCTATCGCTTCTTCATCCACGGTCGCCTGCGTATTTCCTTACGACTTGACTCTGGGTAATTGGCGTGTTCATCCTCACGTAGCTTGCGAAGTGCTTGCATACGCGATTGCCTTTTGTGTTTTCTTTTATCTTCGCCGCCGCCTCGAGGATCCTCTGGCCCCACAGATTCGCTGGGCTGTTGTTGCCGTCGCCATAGCGGCGGCGGCATGGGGATCGAAGGTCCTGTATTGGCTCGAAGATCCGGGGCTCACTCTTCGTAACCTGCATAATTCCGCCTATCTCCTGGGAGGCAAGACGGTCGTAGGCGCGCTGATCTTCGGAATTGCAGGCGTCGAAATCATGAAGCGGTATATCGGAGTGAACCAATCGACCGGGGATTTGTATGCGATCCCGCTGGCGCTGGGTATCGCGATCGGCCGAGTGGGTTGCTTCCTGACCGGACTCTCAGATAACACATACGGCGTCGTAACCCACCTCCCCTGGAGCGTGGATTTCGGAGACGGAGTGCACCGGCATCCAACGCAGGTTTATGAAATCGTTTTTCTTCTCGCAATCGTTCCGGTTCTGTATTGGATTCTGCGGTCGATCTCGTCAGGAGCTCCGAACCATCCTGCTGCACAGACCCGATTTCAGACGGGAGATGCCTTTAAGTTTTTCATGGTGAGTTATCTGAGCTTTCGTTTCTTCTGCGATTTCCTTAAGCCGTATCCGGCTCTACTCCTGGGAATCGAGAGCATTCAATGGGTTTGCTTGATGGGCCTGCTGTATTATTCGCCGGACGTGTTGCGGTGGTCGCGTGGACCGAGCAGCGTGGCTGCGTCAACTCACTGAAGAATCCAGGCAGGTGCAGATGAAAATCCTGGGCACGATCGTGCTTTCGGTTGGGGCCATCCTCGGTGCGCTGCTTTTCGTTCTGTTGTCATCCTGCGCTTTGAGTCGCTACGCAAATGGCTACCGCCCCGAATACGCGGTCTATGCCTTAATAGCCGCGGCGGGAACCACGGCCGCGATCTGGGCAATTGCCCGTCTCCACCGCAAATGAGAGAGGCGGTCGAAGTCGATGTTTGCCGAAGGATTGTCGCATGGGTGAGAAGAAACGCCCGTACCTTTTTTACGACGTAGCCATCTCTATCTGCTCGACCTGCTACCGAAAGATAGAGGCGAAGACCGTCTTTCAGGAAGGAAACGTCTTTCTGCTGAAACGGTGTCCGGAGCATGGCGCAGAACGCGTCTTAATCGCTGACGACATCGACTACTATCGCCGGTGCCGGGAAGTGTTCCTCAAGCCGCCGGAGATGCCCCTCGTCTACAACACTCCGGTCAAGTGGGGATGCCCATACGATTGCGGTCTCTGCACCGATCACGAACAACATTCCTGCCTTACACTGGTGGAAATCTGCGATTTCTGCAATCTGCGCTGCCCGGTCTGCTACGCCTCAAGCGGCCCGGAACGGCAGGAGTTCCGCAGTTTGGCCCTCATCGAGAACATGCTCGATGCCGTGGTGCGAAACGAAGGGCAGCCCGACGTGGTCCAGCTTTCCGGAGGCGAGCCCACGATGCATCCGGAGTTCTTCACGATCGTGAAGATGGCGAAAGCTCGCCCCATCAAGCATCTGATGGTGAACACGAACGGGGTTCGAATCGCCCAGGACGAAGAATTCGTAAAGCGACTCGCCGATTGCGCGGAAGACTTCGAAGTGTACCTGCAGTTCGATTCCTTCGAGCCGGAGGTTCTGAAGGAATTGCGCGGGGCCGACTTGCGCCGCACTCGCGAGGACGCGATAGAAAAACTCAACCGCTACAACATCTCCACCAACCTGGTGGTCACGCTCAAGAAAGGGCTGAACGATCACGAAGTCGGCAAGGTCATCTACTTCGCGTTGGCTCAACGCTGCGTTCGCGGGGTTACGTTCCAGCCAATCCAGGATGCAGGCCGTCTCGAAATGTTTGATCCGGCGTCCGATCGTCTCACGCTGACCGAGGTTCGCCGAAAGATTCTCGAACAAAACAGCGTATTCAAGCCGGAAGACATCATTCCGGTCCCCTGCCATCCTGACTCGCTCGCCATGGCCTACGCACTCAAACTAGGGGGAAAGGTCACTCCTCTCACGTCGATGATTCCTCCCGAGATCCTCATCAATGCGGCGGGGAATACGATCCTGTATGAGCAAGAAGCGGCGGTACGTGATGGCCTTTTCAAGCTCTTTGCTACCAACCACTCCCCCCGCTCGGGTGCAGGGAGCTTGCGCGAGCTGCTTTGCTGCTTGCCAAAGGTGTTCATGCCGGACCACATAACATATGAAAATGTCTTTCGCGTGATCATCATGCAGTTCATTGACGCTCACTCGTTCGACGTCCGCAGCGTTAAAAAAACCTGCGTGCACATCGTCCACCCCGACGGCCGGCTAATCCCCTTCGATACCTATAACTTGTTTTATCGCGATCGACTCGAGGCGGATCGCCTTGCCCCGCTTCGGCGACAGGCCGAGGGCATGGTGCCCTTGGTCTCCTTAAGCTAGTAGGTCTCTAACATCCGAAATTGCCCCTGGATTCCTGTAACATTTAGGTGCTCGTGAACATCCATCTATGTGTTATCGGCTGGGCGCGAAGAATGACTTGGGCCATGCAGGATGCACGCAAGAGACATGATTTTTCGTTCGGACAGGTAAAATAACCTCGAATGTCGACACTCCCACTACCCATCGCGGCCTTCGTAGCCGGATTAATTTCTTTTCTGTCCCCCTGCGTTCTACCGCTTGTGCCCGGCTATGTGTCGCTGATCTCCGGCGCCGGGGTCGAGGAACTCAAGTCGAGCGACGGCCAGCTCTTGCGCAAGGTCATGCTGAATTCCGCGGCGTTCATCCTCGGCTTCAGCATTGTTTTCGTGACACTGGGGGCGATCTCCACCGAAGTCGGCCAGGTGCTGGCGCGCTACAAGTCGGTTCTCGCACAAGTGGCGGGCGTCATCATTATTCTGTTTGGACTGCACCTGACCGGTGTCTTCAAGATCAAAGCTCTATACACGGATGCGCGCCTGCACAGCGTGAAAGGCGGCAGCACCGCCTGGGGATCGTTCGTCATCGGCTTCGCGTTCGCTTTTGGCTGGACACCGTGCGTCGGCCCGATCCTGGCCGTCATCCTTGGGCTGGCTGCGACCCAGAATTCCGTCACCAAGGGAATCTTTCTGCTGGCCATCTACTCGCTGGGACTCGCCGTCCCGTTCCTGCTGACATCGCTCGGCATCGGACGCTTTCTAAAGTTTTACAGCCGTTTCCGCTCGCACATGCATGCGCTCGAAGTCGCAAGCGGTGCGCTGTTGATCGTGCTGGGCGGCCTGTTGGTGTTGGGCCGCTTTACCGTAATCGCGCGTTACTTCTCGTTCCTGAACCGCTTCGCGCTTTAGTGAGGTTGAACCTGTGAAACGAAATTTTGCAGCACTATTCTTTGTGGCCGTCCTGGTCGCGGCCATGCTCTATGTCGCATCGCACGGCATTCGCGGAGCCGGCGGCAACAACGACGCCAGCCTTGACGTAGCCGGTAAGCCCGCTCCCGACTTCACGCTCGAATCGCTCGAGGGCAAAAACATCCACCTCAGCGGCTACAAGGGCCAGGCCGTATTGCTGAACTTCTGGGCGACCTGGTGTGGGCCCTGCAAGATCGAGATGCCGTGGTTCGTCGAGCTGCAGAAAGAGTATGGACCGCAAGGTCTGCAGATTGTCGGCGTGGCCATGGACGACGCCAGCAAAGAAGACATCGCAAAGTTCGTGAAGGAAATGGGCGTGAACTACCCGATCCTGATTGGCAAAGAAGATGTCGGTAACCAGTATGGCGGCGTGAATGTGCTGCCCACGACTTTCTTCATCGACCGCGACGGCAAGATCGTGGCCCGGGAGTTTGGCTTACAAAGCCGAAGCCTGTTCGTCGATAACATCAAGAAATCACTGTCCCAGGGGACCCCGGTACAGGCGCAAAAGTAACGTAGGCGCGGGAGGCCATTCGGTCTACCATTTTCGCGTCCTGTTAGCGAACGTGCCGATCGATTGCTTTTGCAAAGGGCCGGCTCTGAAGCGGCTTCCGTGAACTGACCACATGCGAACCTTTAAAACGCTGCTCGTCTTAGTCCCGTTGTTCACAGCGCTGGCTTACGCGCAGGGCTCCGGCAAAAAAACGCCGGCGGTAGCCGTTGCGCCCGTCGATACGGTCAGCGTCACCCGTGGACAAGGCGGCCCGGTGACCATTCACTTCCGCGTGCCCCCGGGCTATCACATCAACTCAAACACGCCGAAATCAGAGTTCCTGATCCCCACGGCCCTGAAGCTGGACGCGCCCACCGACATTGCGATTACGAAGATGACTTATCCCGCGGGCAAGGAAATGACGTTCCCGTTCTCGCCCGATGAGCCTCTGAACGTCTACACCGGAGACTTCGCGGTCTCCATGACGATTCGCCCGCTGCACACGGTGCAACCTGGCAAGTACGCCATCCACGGAGATCTGAAATATCAGGCCTGCGACAACGCCGCCTGCTACCCGCCAAAACATCTGCCGGTTGATTTCGAAGTAAAAGTCCTGAAAAACGCCGTAGTCGGCGGAAAGAACCCAGCCCAAAGCCCGCACGCGCATCGGTAGATAGCCGCATGAATAACCATCAACGCTCAATGGAGCGACGAGCGTCCTCGCCCGTCATGCGGCGAAGCCACATTCTTGCGGATCAACAGGATTCAAAGAGATTACGGTTCGGGTAGGCTTGTATCAGGGCGTGCCTTCAGGCGCGCCGAAGAGCACGTCGAATAGTGCCGGCTTCAGCCGCTGCCTTTCGACAATATCGGGAGCCGTTAGCCCAGTGCCTGAAGGGCACTTGTGAAGAAATCAATGTTACCGCACGCCTGGGCGAACTCTGATGCGAGGCACCTCGCACCAACCATCCCTGCTGCTCATCAGGAACAGCCAATTAAGGGTGGTGCGCCTTCTTCACCCCCACCCTCACGCGATCGGGACGTATTCTCACTTCCTTATAGTCCGCCGGCGTCTCCACACTGTAATCGACCGGCACTTCGGTAATCACCTGCGCCACCATCCCCTCGGGATTGTGTACAACGCGCTTCAACACATGAATCTCCGGATGCGTCTCGGCATTCTTGCTCTGCACCGGCACCAGTTCGACCGTGTAACCGGCCGTCGGAAACTCGCAGCTTGCGGTCACGTGCAACATCAGATGCGCTGTTCCCGGCTGCAAATCTTGCCATGCCTTCCAGTGCTTGCAGGGAGACGGTGGCCGCGACCCGCCTTTCTGCGCGCTCGCTTCCGCGCTGAACAAAGTCATGCCCAGAAGGACTGCAATCAAGGTCCGCATGTTGCCCTCATTTTCCCTGCTTCTTCTCGACTTTAGCCCAGGTATCTTTCAACGCCACCGTCCGGTTGAACACCGGCTTGCCCGGTTTCGAATCCGGATCCACGCAGAAATACCCCAGCCGTTCGAACTGATAGCGAGTCCCGGCTGAAACGTTCGCGAGCGAAGGCTCAACCTTAGCGGCCGCCACCACCTCGAGCGAATTCCGGTTCAGATTCGAAATGAAATCGTCCCCTTCCTCCGCTTCGTCTGGATTTTCTTTAGTGAACAGGTTCTCGTAGATGCGCACCTCGGCGTCGACGGCATTCGCGGCCGACACCCAGTGGATCGTCGACTTCACCTTGCGTCCGTCCGGCGTGTTGCCTCCCCGTGTCGCGGGATCGTAGGTGCAGTGCACTTCGACCGCTTCGCCCGCGTCGTTCTTCACAACGCTCGTGCAAGTAATCAGGTAGCCATATCGCAGCCTAACTTCGCGCCCAGGCGACAGCCGGTAATACTGCTTCGGCGGATTCTCTCGGAAGTCATCCTGCTCGATATACAGGACCTTCGAGAAAGGAACTTTCCGCGTGCCCGCACTTGCGTCCTCGGGATTGTTGACCGCGTCCATCTCCTCGACCTGCCCCTCGGGATAGTTGTCGATAACCACCTTCAAGGGCCGCAGCACCGCCATCACGCGCGGCGAACGCTTGTTCAGGTCCTCGCGCACAAAGTGCTCGAGCATCGCGAGCTCAACCACGCCATTAGTCCGCGAAACTCCCGCCGCGCTAACAAAGTTTCGAATCGCTTCTGGCGTGTATCCCCGTCGCCGCATGCCGCTCAAGGTCGGCATGCGCGGATCATCCCAGCCCTTCACGTGGCCTTCTTCCACCAGCCGGCGCAGCTTGCGCTTACTCATGATGGTGTAGGTCAGGCTAAGGCGATCGAATTCAATTTGCTGGGAGGGGAAGATGCCCAGTTGCTTGATGAACCAGTTGTAGAGCGGCTGGTGATCGGCGAACTCCAGCGAGCACATCGAGTAGGTGATCTTCTCGATCGAGTCCGACTGCCCGTGCGCGAAGTCGTACATCGGGTAGATGCACCACTTGTTTCCCGTGCGGTGATGCTCGGCATGCAGGATCCGGTACATCACCGGATCGCGCATGTTGACGTTCGGTGACGACATGTCGATCTTCGCCCGCAGCACGCGCGATCCGTCGGGAAACTCTCCGGCCTTCATGCGCTCAAACAGCGCAAGATTCTCTTCGACACTGCGATCGCGATACGGACTGTTCTTCCCAGGCTCGGTCAGCGTGCCGCGATATTTCCGGATCTCGTCGGCGGTGAGGTCGTCGACGTAAGCTTTTCCGTCTTTGATTAGCTGGATCGCCCATTCGTGGATCTGGTCGAAATAGTCGGACGCGTAGAAAAGACCGTCCCATTGAAATCCCAGCCACTTCACGTCCTCCATGATCGAGTCGACGTACTCGGTCTCTTCCTTCTCCGGGTTCGTGTCGTCGAAACGCAGATTGGTGTGGCCGTGGAACTCATCCGCCAGTCCGAAGTCGAGACAGATGGCTTTCGCGTGCCCGATGTGCAGGTAGCCGTTCGGCTCAGGCGGGAAGCGGGTCTGCACGCGCCCCTGATATTTATTGGTCTTGAGGTCCTCAAGAATAATGTCGCGGATGAAGTTGGACGGCCGCGGTTCCGCCGGCGCAGGCGCGGCGCCTTCAGGCGAAGAGTCAGTCAGAGTCATGAGCTTTTTATTTTATAACGTGTAGCGTGGGCGCCCCCGCCCGCGGTCTTTCGCTCCATGGACGATGGATCCTAAAACACATGCAGCGAAGCCGAGCCCGGCGTGAAGCTCTCCTTGCGAGTGAAGCTCCGCACCGACTGCCAAGTCTGAACAACCGCCGCAATACAAAGCCCGATCCAGGTGCAAACCAGGCTCACCAGGATCGACACATTCACCACTGCGGCGATCTTCACAGCTTGCTCGTCCCCCTGCGCAGCCAGCACGAACGGATGCCACGCCGCACCAGCCGTCTGTCCCGCAGCATTGATCATGTAATTCACAACCACGAGACTGAGCACCGTCTGCAGCAGCTTGCTCCACACGGGAAAGCGCACCCAATCCGGCCGCACCAGGATCACGACCAGCCGCAGAATGGAAGCCACCGTCAGCAACAGTACGGGAGCGTAGAACGTATGCCACATGGGTCCCGCGTTCAGAAAGCTCGCTGCCGGGCCAAGGATCAAGAAGGGTTTGTAAGGCACCAGCAACAGCCACGCTAACGCCATCAGATTGAAAATCAGCTCGCACGCGGCCTTTCCACCCGACGCTTTGCGCTCAGGTTTCTCCAGCGGCGGCAACGAACGCGGATCCCACTTGTCCGCGCCCCTTAACTTACTCTGCGTGCGCTCAATCATCACGAATACCAGCGTGATGATGCCGGCCGCAATGAAGCCGCCGGTCCACATCGCGCCAATCGTGCTCCCGATAGCTGCGCCCAGGCTGCCTGTTTTCACCAGCTGCACCGGCCCCACGATGAACACGAAGATCGGCAGCATCATCCAGAGCAACGTCATCTTCAAAATGAAGCGGTACGCCGGAAAGATCGTCGGCCCGATCAGATAGTCTTGCGGCCGCAACCGCCCCGCCACGACAACCGGCCTTCCGCACTCTTTCAGAATCGCCGACACCTCGCCTTCATCGAGCGGGCGTCCAAGCTCCGCTTCTTTCGCTTCCACTTGCGAATGCAAGTCCTCGGCAAGTTCCAGGGCAAGATCGTGCTGCGACTTGGGCAGCCAAACGCGCACGGCCTGCAGGTAGCGGTCGATGAGTTCCATGGGATTGCGGCTGGAAGTGTTCGTCATAACTATGCCTCTTGAAGAATTTTTCCGAGCGATGCGTTGATGCGTTGCCACTCCTCGAGCAATTGGGCCAGGATCCCTTCGCCGACGGGCGACAGCCGGTAGAACCGCTTGTTGCGCTTGTCCTCTTCCCGCCATTCGCTGATCAGCAAACCCTGCGATTCCAGTCGGCGCAACAACGGGTATAGCGTGCTTTCGTCGATCTCAAGCCCATCGTCCGCCAGCGCCTTGCGCAAGGTGTATCCGTATTGCTCCTTCCGCAATTGAGCGAGGACAGCCACGACCAGGCAGCCCCGCCGAAGCTCCAACTTCAGGTTTTCGAAGCGGTCAGGGCCGGATTGCTTACCGTTCGTCATATAGTGTACGACACATACTGTAGTGCACACAGTATAGGGTGTCAAGGCTTTTTGGAGGTTTTTTTCGAAAACCCGAGCCTGGTTAGTCCCGAACTAGCCCTCCGGCGCTTGTCCCCAGGACGTCTCGCGGAGATGGAGAGCAACTCGCCACTACCTTCCGATGTGGGGCGCTCGCGACGCGTCCTCGGTCACAACTACCATCGTTCCTGCTTGCCGTCTGTCCAACTCCCGCCTCGCCTGCACGACGCATCGAGTGTGCAAGTTGTGTGATTCCAAGAGGAAAGATTTTCTTCCAGTCGATCCCGTACGACGAATTTCCTTTCGCCATGTCGATTTTCCCGTGGGCACGATCCTGTAGGCGCGCCTAACTGCTTGAAGCGTCGGTCCGCCGACGATCGCTCTCGTAGTTGGCACGGGTCGTGCACGTTCAGTAGGCAGATCCCCATGAGGAGGAACCTGCACATCATGAGACGAACGAGATGTCCGCATCACAAGCATTTGCTCGCGCTGTTGAGCTTGGCAGCTCTGTTCTGGATAGGCATCCCTGCCAGCGCACAATCGACTCGGGACAACGACACCACCATTCGCGACGTGGCAAGCTTCGACATGTTCCTGGACGCCCACTCCGAGATCGCGGAACAAGTGCGCAAGGATCCTTCGCTGGTTCGCAACCAGGAATTCGTGAAGAGCCATCCGGCCTTGCAGGAATACATGCAGGCCCATCCCGGAGTGAGCGAAGAAATTCGGGAGAATCCCAGCGCCTTCATGCACCGGGAACAGCGCTTCGAACAGCGAGGCGATAGCCGCGAGCTGGCGAGCCTCGATCAGTTCCTCGCCAGCCATCCTGAGATCTCCGAGCAGGTGCGCAAAGATCCCGCGCTCGTGAATAACAAGGAATTCGTCGAGAAGCATCCCGCGCTGAAGGAGTATCTCGATTCGCATGCCGGAGTCGCACAGCAGTGGCGGCAGAATCCGAACATGTTCATGCAGCAGGAACGAGGCTTCGACCGCCAGGAGGACTACCGCGATCGGGATCGCGCCAATGACCGCTACGCGGTAGCCAATATGGACCGGTTCCTCGACCGTCATCCCGAGACGGCCGAGCAGCTCCGCAAGGATCCGTCGCTCGTGAACAACAAGGAATTCGTAGCCAAGCATCCGGAATTGCAAGCGTACCTGCAGCAGCATCCGGGCATCCGCGAGGAGATCAGCGAGAATCCGAACGCCTTCATGCGCCAGGAACAGCGCTACGACCGCCAGGAGGACTACGGCCGAAACAACGGTGGCTTCGATCGCGATCCAGAACACCGCGAGGCAGCCAGCTTCGGACAATTCCTCGGTGGCCACACGAACATCGCGCAGCAGATCTCGAAGGATCCATCGCTCCTCAACAACAAGGAGTACATGGAAAGCCATCCGGAACTGCAGGAGTATCTCAAGGCCCATCCCGCAGCGCAGGCCGAGCTGAAACAGAATCCGCAAGCCTTCCTGCAATCGGTGCCGCAGGCCGGCAAACCGATGCCCAAGGCTCCAACCGTAGAACGACCCGCGCAAAAACAGTAATGCACTTTGCGCTGGTACGAGGAGGGTCGGGTGACCGGCCCTCCTGTTTCTGCGTTGTCAGCATTCTTCGATCGTTAACGGAGGTGTCATGAAGATCAGCAAAGTTCTTATACCCGCTCTAATTCTCGCAGCGGCCATTCCTTCCGGAGCCGCCGACAAGCACAAGAAGAAGGGCGCCGAACGAGGCATGCTCGAAAGAATGGAAGCCGTGCCCTGCGGGGCGAAACAAAGAGGCTTTACCGGGGTGGGCAGCATCTTCGCCTCGGCGGGCATTGAGGCGGTGAACTCAGAAGAAAAGCTGTGCCCGCAATATCTGCTGCGCACCGACGACATGGAGTACCACATCCGTCCGACTGACAAAAAGCACCCCGTGATCCTACCGGTTGGCCAGGAAGGCGAATTCAAGATCAAGAAGAACTACATGTACCTGAAAATTCCGGACGGAGATAAAAAGCGGCGCACCTACCAGGTCGTAGCCATGAAGCCTCTGAACGCCGGCGAAAACGCAACCGAGAACACGGCGTACAAGTCCGTCGACAAGCCCACGCAGTACCGCCGCGCCCGAGTATCCGGCAGACAAAGCCGAAGGCCGCGCCGCGAATCCAAACAACACACCGCCTCCGCAATAGACAGGAGTGATGGGGCACAAAGGGTGACCAGCAAGACTCGTGGCACTCTGCATGTTTGTAGCGCCGGCATCCTGCCAGCAGTCGCGAGGGCGTCTCGCCCTCGCGGCGCGGGCGGGACGCCCGCCCGACTGCCGCCGGGACGGCGGCGCTACGGTCGAATGGTGAACGCGCCACTCAAACCCCAGCCGAAACTACCTGTCCGGGCGACGCATCGGCTCCAGCCTCTCAGCTAACCGCGCCCGGAAGCGAAGATGTCGCAACCGCGTCAATTCCACTAGCGGACTCCACACCGCGTGCACCGAATTGTGTTTGATCAACAAATGCCAGAAGCGATTCGACCTCTTATACAGATACGACATCGCCAGATACAGCGGCACAGCGCGCCAATCTTCCGGCCTGCGCCGCCAGATCGAAGCATGTGAAAACAGCCGCTGATAAATCCATCCGTATCCGTGTTCCAGTTCCTCGGGCGCCATGTGCCGGGGCTGAAACACGGCGTGCGACGTATCGTACTGCGACCAATCTCGATGCAGAATCCGCCCCTCTGACTCCATCTGGCGAAACAAAGGCGTCGCCGGATACGGCGTCAGGATGTGAAAGGTAGCGCACTCCAGACGATTCTCCTCGACCCAATCCGCCGTGCGCGCGAATACGTCTTTGCGATCATGATCAAATCCCAGGACAAACGATGCATTCACCTGAATCCCCACATCATGCAGCATCCGAACGCGGCGAGCGTAGTCGGCCGTCTTCGGAGTTTTCTTATGCGCGTCGGAAAGGTTGTCATCGCTGAGGGACTCAAACCCGATGAATACTCCCGTGCATCCCGCGAGCGCCATGTTGCGGATGAGCGACGGATCGTCAGTGACATCAATCGTGACAGCCGCGCTCCAGATCTTGTTCAGTGGCCGCAGCGCGGCACATAAGGCATGGAGGTAGTCGCGTCGCGATCCAAGATTGTTGTCGATGAATACGGCGTAAGGCTCACCGTTCGCAGCAAATTCGTCCGCAACTTGTTGCGGATGTCGCATGCGGTACGGCATCCGCAATCCATCAGTGGCCAGATAGCAGAAGCCGCAGCGATTGTGGCACCCCCGCGTCGCGATCAGGCTGCTGGTCGTGAGGAACCCATGCCGCGGCAGAATCGACCGGCGCGGGGCAGGATCCTCCGAATAGTCGTTCTCGTAAGTAGCAACGTAGCGCGCTTGCAACCGCCGGGCTTCAATGTCGCGCAAGATGCGTGGCCAGAGTTGCACGCCATCCCCGAGCGCCAGCGCATCGGCATGCGGCGCACACTCCTCCGGACAAGACAGTACGTGCAATCCACCCAGCACCACCTTAGCCCCACGCGCCCCATACCACTCGGCCAATTCAAATGCCCGCTTCGCAAACGTGAGATGCACCGTGATAGCCACAACTTCCGGTATGGGCTTGCAGGGCGGTGGCCCCGCCAGCAGGTTCTCATCCCAATATTGCAAACGCCAGTGCGCAGGACTTGTCGCCGCAAAACTGGTCAGCGCCAACGACGGCGTCAGAACATGCTTGCCAAAGCTCGCGTTGGCATCCTTGGCATAGAAAGGATTGATCATGAGGCAGTAGTGCGGCTCAACCGGCCCAGCAGCGGCAGCATCCGCGTCAAGACGTGGCGCCTGCAGCATCTCTGAAGGCATCCAACGCGTCCGAAGCGGTTCTTGCCACGGGTCGGCGGCTTTCATGGGGAAATACTTTGCATCACAAAGTTCTCTGTGTCAATCGTTGCAAAGCCGAACTCTCAGTTCCTCGGTTGCCGGCTTGGATTCTTCCGTGACGAAGCGGAGAGGTTGAGGGCGCGCAACTACTCCCGGGCAGACGACCGACCGACAACTGGGTACGCAATTGTCGGACAGTTGTGTATCCTTTTGCTCTTCAGTTTGAGATTCGGGCACCCAGAAACTACGCGGGCACGCTTCTCGATCATAGTTTGAAAAGGTGCTGCATCGGAGGGTCTCTATGAGGTGGCTCGGTTTTGTTTTCCTTGTGGCGGCGTGTTCACTCTCTGCTCAAACATCGGCCGGGCCCGAAATTCAATATCGCTCGGTGCCCGATTTTTTGCACCTGCCAGCCGACCTCTATTTTGGCGAAGTTACGGGCGTCGCGGTGAATTCGAAAGGTCACGTCTTCGTATTCTCTCGCGGCAATACAACTGGTCCCGCGTATGGTGCGGCCGCGGCGCAGCTGCTGGAATTCGGCTCGGACGGGAAATTTCTGCGTGAGATTGGCCACAACCTGTATGCATGGTCCTATGCCCACACGGTCAAGATTGATCCGCAGGACAACATCTGGGTCACCGACAAGGGTTCGGATGTCATCGTCAAGTTCACTCCCGAGGGACGAGTCTCCATGGTTTTCGGGCGCAAGCAGGAAGCATCGGACGAAGGCACTGGACCGCTTAAAGAAGTCCAACCTCCTTTGCCGCCCGAAGATGGATTATTCAGACAAGTGACGGATGTCGCTTGGGATTCTGCCGGCAATACTTACATCAGTGACGGCTACGTCAATTCGAGAATTGCCAAAGTCGATAAAGACGGCAATTGGCTGAAGTCATGGGGTGAACCAGGGAACAAGCCTGGTCAATTCGACACCCCGCACAGCATTGCGGTTGACGCGCAGGACAATGTTTATGTCGCCGACCGAGGAAATCATCGAATTCAGGTATTTGACCGCGACGGTAAATTCCTCCGCCAGATCGTTATCGATGTCCCAGTCCCCCCAGATGCACGGCCCGCGATTGGCAATAAAACAGACCATCCATCCGGTTCGAGAACACCCGGTTCTCCTTGGGCCATTTGCATTACCCCGCCGCCACATCAAGTGCTGTTTAGCTCGGACGCGTTTCCCGGGCGAATCTACAAGCTCAGCCTAGAGGGAAAGGTGCTTGGCACGTTCGGCAAGACAGGAAAGCAGTTAGGCCAGTTCGGATGGATTCACGAGATGGCTTGTCCTTCGGAGAATGAACTGTATGTCGCAGAACTCTTAAACTGGCGTGTGCAAAAGATCCTTCTAGAAGCAGCACACTGATCGTGTGCTCCAGGAAGCCTACCCGGAAGAAATTCTGTTTACGGGAGATTGTCCTAGGACGGTGCGGGCGTGAGCCCGCGAGCACTCACGAAAAACTACGCAACCTTCCCAACGGCCTGCTCGACGCGGGCCAGAGTCTTCTCCCGCCCTAACACTTCCAATGTCTCAAACAACGGAGGCGCATTCTTGCGCCCACAAACCGCCACGCGGATCGGCTGAAACATCTGTCCAGCCTTGATCCCGAGTTCCACCGCCGCCCCGCGCAGAGCCTGATCCAGCGGATCATGCTTAAATTCAATCCCGGCCAAAACGACGCGTGCCTTCTCCAACACCTTCTTAGCCATCGCCGCATCGCCCTTTTGCGGAATCAATTCCGCCGGATCATACGGCCCTAACTGATCCACGAAAAAGAAATCCGCCGCTGTCAACACATCGCGTAACAACTTGATGCGCTCGCGAATCAGCGGCGTGATGCGCAACATCTGCCCAGCATTTACCGGGAATCCCGCCTCGTGCACGATGGGCAACAGGCGCGCACTCAGCTCTTCAACCGGCAAAGCCCGGATGTGCTCCGCATTCAGCCACACTGCTTTTGGATCGAACGTCTCTTCCGGCGTCGTCGCTGGCTCTTTGAAATTCACCACCGCGTTCGCCCGGTTAATGCCCTCCAGCGAAAACAGCTCCTGCAACTCCGCCAGCGACAGCTGTTCCCGATCATTCTTCGGCGACCAACCCAACAGGCACAGAAAATTGATGAACGCCTCCGGCAGAAAGCCGGCATCGCGATACGTCGTCACACTCACCACCGGCCCATGCCGACGTTTTGAAAGCTTCGTCCCATCGGGCGCCACCAGCAGCGGCAGATGCGCAAACTTCGGCGAAGCCGCCCCGGCCGCCTCAAAAATCAGCACGTGCTTAAAGGTGTTCGTCAGGTGATCCTGCCCGCGAATGATGTGCGTAATTCGCAAATCAGCATCGTCCGCACACGACGCCAGGTGATAGGTCGGCATTCCGTCGGAACGCAGCAAAGCAAAGTCCTCGATGTCGGCCGCCGCCTTGCGCTGCTCCCCATACACCGCGTCGCCAAAGCGCACTTCCTCGCCCGTCTCGCGAGGCACGCGAAAACGCAGCGCAAACGGCTCTCCGGCCGCAGCCCGCCGGTCACTCTCCTCGCGCGAAAGCTCGCGCATCCCCGGATTGAACAGCCATGTGCCCTGCGCCCCCGACTTCTCGGCGTCTCCGGTATGCGCCGGCGTGAAGTCGCGGTACGCCAGGCCCTTCTCAAAAATCGCCCAAGCCGTTTTCTGGTGGAGCGACAGACGTTCCGACTGCTTGTATTCCTCGTCCCACCCGAGACCAAGCCACTTCAAACCCTCGAAGATCGAGTTGACCGACGCATCCGTATTTCGCTCGACGTCGGTGTCGTCGAGCCGCAGCACCATCGTCCCTTCGTTCCGGCGCGCGTAAAGCCAATTGAAGATAAACGTGCGCGCGCTGCCGACGTGCAGGAAGCCCGTGGGCGAAGGGGCGAACCGGACTCGCGGTCCGGACGTGGTTAAGTCGTCTTTTTTGAGAGAGCTAGAGGGATCAGGCATGAAGGACTCATGTTACGGGCTGGCCAAAACGAGCGTCAAGCGCCCGCACCCGACGGTCGCTAGGACGACTCAGCTTTCCACACCCCTGTACTGAAATCGTATTGAGTTGCTGGTCGCGCTGTGAAACGATGTTTTTGCCGAAGTTCCCCATGTTCTTTGTGGTCTACCAGCCGCTGGAGCGGCTTTGCGCGCCATGAACAGCCTAGCCGCCAATATGGTGATCCTTCCAGGGATCGTGGCCCTGCTGCTGTTCCTCGTCTTCACGTACCTCTACGAGCAGAGCCGTCAGCCCTACTTCCGCGCGTGGCAATTGGGTTGGGGAGCTTACTCACTGCACTTTGGCTTGGACGCATGGAACGCCCGCCAGCCGGCGTCGGCTTGGGTCTATCTTGCGAGTTCCTTACTCATCGTCGTAATGGCGCTTTGTCTTTTCGTGTCGACCCGCCTGATGCGCGAGCGCTTCCGGCTGCGCTGGTACGATGTCGCGCTCGCCCTGAGCGGCATCGGTCTCACCGATCTGGAGCCTGCGCTCCCACTATGGTGAATGGCGCCTTTCACGATGATCTTGAAACCCTTCCGCATGTGCGCCTGGAAATCGGTATCGCCGCGCTGCTGCTGTACTGCTCGATGCGCTTTTACCTCTTCGCGCACCGCCGCAATTCGCTCGCGTTCCGTATGCTGGCTCTCGCCCTGGCACTCTGGGGCGGCCTGATGGCTGTCGGACAACTGGTCAGTCCCTACTCCGAGGTTCTCGGAAACGCCGGGCACATGCTCGGTCCGCTGCCGCAGATGCTGCTCGGCATCGCCATGGTCATGGTGTTGTTCGAGAACGAGCGCAATGCCGTGCAGGAAAATGCGCTTGCCTTCTCCACCCTGGGCGTCGATCCCCGCCGGCTTCTCTCCGCCGAAGACCTTGTCCCCAGCATGACGGCTGTACTCGACCGCCTGATCAATCCGCTGCCCACTCGCAAGGCTGTCATCTGCATCGCCGAGCAATGGCGTGGAGTTCTTCCTTCGGTGCAGCGCGGATTCTCCCCTGAAATCATCCAGAAGCTCGAGAAGACGGGTGCGGGCGAGTACATCGTGGAGCTCGCCTACCGCCGCGGCGGCTTCTTCACTTTCCGCAACATGCCAGAGATGACCGAGCCTCTGCCGGCACTGCCGGGCGGCAAGTTCGAAGACTTCAAACGTGTCGTAGCGGAAGAACACATCCGGCACCTGACCGCAGTCAGCCTGCAAACGCGCGAACACAACTTCGGCGTAATCCTTTTTCCGCATGCCGAGTTGCGCGTATTCGGCTCCTCGAACCTGCGCCTGCTGATCGGCCTCGCCCTGCAAATCGGTTTGACGCTCGAAAACTACGTGGTCATGCACGACGCGCAGCGCCGCACCAAGGAGTACGAACTCCTCACCGAGATCGGGCAGGCCATCAGCTCACGGCTTGATCAGGACGAAATTCTGCGCACCATTCAGAAAGAGCTCGGCCAGATCTTCGATACCAGCGAGTTCTACATTGCGTTTCAGGAAGGCGATCAAATCTGCTTCGAGCTGGAAACCGAGAACAATGAGGTGTTGCCAAAGCGATCGCGCAGGGTAAGCAACGGCCTCACTGAGCTGATCATCCGGACCGGTCAGGCTCTGCTCATCCGTTCCGACCTTGAGAAGACCCGCGAGCGCCTGGGTGTCGTACAAGTTGGCGGTCGCGCAGCGAAGTGCTTCTGCGGCGCACCCATCATGCTGGGCGGACGGCCCGCCGGTGCCATCGTGGCCATGAACACCGAGCACGAATACGTGTTCCAGCAGCGCGACCTCGAAGTCATGCAGACCGCTGCCGGCCAGCTCTCGGTAGCCGTGGAAAACGCGCGTCTGTTCGCGGAGGAACTGCGCCGCTCCAAGCAGCTCAGCTTCCTCAACAGTATTTCGAAAATGGCCATCTCGAGCGAAGATGCCGAGCAGATGTTGGCCGATATCGTGGCCGAGATCCAGAAAACTTTTCAGTTTGACCACATCGGCATCGGCATTCTCGACTACGTCACCAAGGAAATCGAAATCCGGGCAGAGGCTGGCGCAACTGCCCATTCGCGGGGCAAGCGCATCCCCCTCGGCACCGGAATCGTAGGCCGCGTGGCACGTTCGAATGAACGCGCCCTTGTGCAGAATGCAGGCGACGGCCATCTGGTCGGCGTTCTGCCCGACTCGCGCGCCGTGCTCTGCATCCCCATCACCTACGGCGAGTCGTTACTGGGCGTGCTGAACGTCGAGAGCCGCGAAGAAAACGCCTTCTCGTCGCAGGACGTCCTCATCATGAGCACGCTAGCCGACTTGCTTGCCACCGCTCTGCACAACACTTTCGTTTTCCAGAAACTGCAGCAGCAATCCATCACCGACGGGCTGACCGGCATCAAGACGCGGCGCTTCTTCTGGGAAGCCCTGTCGTCGGAATGGAAGCGCGCATCGCGCTCCGGCAGGCCGTTCTCGGTCGTGCTCATCGACCTCGACAAGTTCAAGGACGTCAACGACACCTTCGGCCACCTCGAAGGTGATCTGGTGCTGGCGCGGGTCGGCCGCCTGCTCGAGCAGCGCTGCCGTCAGTCGAACGTGGTCGCGCGCTACGGCGGCGACGAATTCGTCATCCTGATGCCTGAGACCAGTATCGATCAGGCCCACGCGCTCGCCGAACGTCTGCGGCTGTGGCTGGCGCAGGACGCCATGCTGGCCGAGCATCACATCTCCGGAAGCTTCGGCGTGGCCAGTTTCCCCGCGCATGGCTTCTCTGCCGAGGACATCATTCGCGTCGCCGACGCCGGCATGTACTCCGCCAAACATAGCGGCGGCAACCGGGTCTCGATGGTCGAGGAATTCAGCGACGGAGAAAACGTCGCCGCGCAGCGCCAGCAACTCTCCACCTACATTGAAGGCTTCCTGCAGAAAGACCGCACCCGCCCCAAGGATCTCGAAGACCTGACCTCAACCCTGCACCGGCTTTGCGGCGAAGACTGCAACGTGCAGGTGTTGAAGGAATCGATCGAAGCGCTGGCGCGCGCTGGCGAATCGCGCGAATTCCACGCCGCCGGCCATGGCGAAATGGTCGGACGCTACACCGAACTGATCGGCCGCGCACTCGCCCTTCCTCCCGACGAACTGGTCGAACTGGTCTATGCTGCAAAGGTGCACGACGTGGGCAAGATCTTCGTGCCCGAACACATCATCACCAAGCAGGGCCCGCTGAACGAGGAGGAATTCGCGCAGATGAAGGAACACGCGCGCATCGGCGCCGAAATCGTCGCCACCATCCCGGGCAGCGTCATGCTCCAGAAAGCCGTCGAGCACCACCACGAAGCTTTCGACGGCAGCGGCTATCCAAACGGTCTGCGCGGCGAAGAAATTCCGCTATGGGGCCGCATCGTCGCCTTGGCCGACGCCTTCGTGAACATGACCACCGAACGCGGCTTCGCCGCAGCCAAGACCACCGAGCAAGCCTTGGCCGAAATCGAAAAGCTAAGCGGCACCCGCTACGACGGCATGCTAGTCCGGGTCCTGTTGCGCCAGCTAAAGACAGGCAAAACGCCAAGCCTCGGAGACTAGGAAATCAGGTGACAGGTCACGGGTTGCAGGCGACGGGTTGCAGGTGACAGGGTCCTTGCTCGCGGGATCAGGCCAGAGATGGCGTCGTTCCGCGTGTCCTAGGCAGAACCGCGCGGACCCTTATCGCGGGCGTGCACCCCTGTGGAGCGCGGGCGAACATCTGATGCGGCGCAGGCCGACTCACCCGCTACTGAGTCATACAGGGCTCATCGCATGCGTGAACCGTACCCGCAGCGGGAGTGATCACTCCTCATCGCTTTATAGAGCGCTGAAAACCCAGCCCCTGAAGGGGCGGAAGGAAGAAGAGTCCTCGGCTCGGCTGAAGCCGCGCCCTGCTACAAAATGAAAACGTGTGGGTCGGACACTCTTGTCCGACTGCCAACACGCAGCAAGCAGCACGCCCCGACTTGCCAATTTTTGCCGCCAGCCCTGACACTAGACACATGCCGGTTTCTCTCTCCCTGGAAGGAAAGGTCGCTCTCATCACCGGTGGCTCGCGCGGGATCGGCGCGGCCGCAGTGCGCATGTTCTCCGCCGCGGGTGCCAAGGTCCTATTCAACTATCAAAGCGCCAAAGTGCAAGCCGATGCGCTGGTCGCGGGGTGCGGCGAAGCCCGCACTGCCGCCGTGGCCTGCGACCTCAGCGGCCTCGATTCCGCTAAAGATCTGGTGGCCGAAACCGTCAAGCGCTTCGGGCGTCTCGACATCTTGGTCGCCAACCACGGCATCTGGCCGCCCAAGGACGCCCCTGTCGATGAGATGAGCGACGCGCAGTGGCGCGGCACAGTCTCCGTCAATCTCGATAGCGTGTTTTCGCTGATCCGTCATTCCGTCGCCCAAATGAAAAAGCAGCCTAAGCTCAGCACCGGCGACGGCGGACACATCGTGCTGGTAAGCTCAACCGCCGCCCAGCGCGGAGAGGCGTACCACGTGGACTACGCCGCCACGAAGGGCGCTCTCATCAGTATGGTCAAAGGACTCTCGACGGAACTTGCGAAGGATGGAATCCTGGTCAACTGTGTTGCCCCGGGATGGGTGGGCACCGAGATGTCGGAACCCGCGTTGAACGATCCGATAACGCGCGACAAGATTTTCGCGACGATTCCGGTGGGCCGCGTGGCCACGCCCGAGCAGATCGCAGCGCCCATCCTGTTCTTGTGCACCGAACACGCCGCATTCATTACCGGCGAAGTCTTTAACGTCAACGGAGGCGCGGTTTTGGCAGGATGAACGCCGCAGCCCCGCGCCGTACAGCATTCGCGCCCGTTTTCGCGTCTAACCAAAGGAAAGCATGCGCCTCTTACTTTCGCTATTGATTCTTACCCTTTGCGCGATCACTTCAGCCGCCGCCCAGGACAGCGCCGGCGGTTCCACTGCGCAGAGCGCGGCCGCCCCGCAGGACAATTCCGCCAAGGCCAAGGCGCTGATCGATCAAGCGATCCAGGCCCTCGGCGGGCAGACGTATCTAACCACGCAGAACATAAGCCAGCAGGGCCGCACCTATAGCTTCCATCGCGGCGAGGCGACTAGTGCCGGCACGCTTTTCTGGCGCTTCGTGAAATTTCCGGATCGCGAGCGCATTGAGCTCACCAAGCAGCGCGATGTGGCCTACGTCTACAGCGGCGACAAAGGATTCGAAGTCACGTTTAAAGGCACGGCCGCGCTCGACGACAAGGCGCTCAACGAATTTCTGCGCCGCCGCGATCACTCGCTTGAATTGGTTCTTCGCAAATGGATCAACGAACCGGGCGTCGCCTTCTTCTACGACGGCCCCGCCGTCGCGGCCAACAAGCCTGCCGACCAGGTGAGCGTCATGAATGCCAAGAACGATAGCGTGACCCTCTACTTCGACAGCACCACGCACCTGCCGCTCAAGAAAAGCTTCACCTGGCGCGACCCCACCGACAACCTCCGCAACACGGAGGAAGAACTGTACGATGCCTACCGGTCAACGCAGGGCATCATGACGCCCTACAGCATCACTCGCTTCTATAACGGCGAAATGTCGAACCAGCGCTTCCTCAATAATGTGACCTACAACGATGCGTTGAACGATTCGATGTTCGATGCAAAGACGACCTACGACCCGAACACGCTGCCGCCCAGAAAGAAATGAGTCCGGCCCCCTGGGTCAAACTGCCCGGCCGTTCGTCAGGCCATGTACTACTCCGCTTCCAGCGCGCGCCCACGTTGCGCTCCCGGCTATCCACCCACCCATCAATCACATAGCCGAGGGTCGACCCAAAAACGGACCTTTCCCGGCCACGGAGTGTGGCTGATTTACCACATCGAAAAATCTGCCCGTGACTGTAAGCTGAACTGGATCAATTACATTCAGCCCTCCCGATTGAGACAGGAACAGACAATTCGCGCAGCTGTTGATTGTACTGGGATAGGCCTTCACAGCGGCGCACCCGTTCATCTCAGGATTGTTCCCGCCGCCTCCGGTTCAGGAATCGCCTTCCGGCGCACTGACCTCGATGACTTCGAAGTCGAGGCTACGGGCCGCAACGTGGCCCGCGTCAGCTACGCCACCAGCTTGATGAAAAAGGGCGTGCTGATCTCCACCACCGAGCACCTGCTTTCCGCCTTCATCGGAACAGGCATCGATAACGCCATCGTGGAACTCGATAACCTGGAGCTGCCCATCCTCGATGGCAGCGCCCGGCCGTTTGTCGACATGATCCTGAAAGCCGGCATCCGAAAACAACGGCGGCCGCGTTCCTACATGCGCATTCGGCGCGAACTGGAATTGCGCGAGGGCAACAAGTTCATCGCCATCTATCCGGCGGAGACCTATTCGGTCTCGTACACCATCGACTTCCCGCACGCGCTGATTGGCCGCGAGACTTTCCGCGTGGATCTTTCCGACGGCAACTACCTGCGCGAGATCGCGCCCGCCCGCACCTTCGGATTTCTGCACGAAGCCGACGCCATGCGCCAGCAGGGACTGATTCGCGGGGCTTCGCCAGAGAATGCCATCGTGCTGACGCCCGAAGGGTTGATGAATCCGCCGTTGCGCTACCCGGACGAATTCGTACGGCACAAAGTTCTAGATTTGATCGGGGACCTGGCGCTGGCAGGGAAGCAGATTCTGGGCAGCATCGTCGCCGACCGCGCGGGCCATGCCATGCATACAGCCCTGGTATCGCGACTGCTTCGCGACAAAACTCTTTGGGAAGAAACTTCCGTCGAAGAATCCGTGGAGCGCGCGGGCCAGGCCGCCGCAGACCTAGTGGAGCACCCGGTTTAGCGACTTGCTGCGGACTGTTCAGTCGTTTCACAACAAACGCCGACTTCTCGACCTGCGAACGCAATCTCTAGTCAGCCGGTTCGCAAGGAAGATCTTCCTCTTCGCTCTCCTGCGTTCGTTCCTCGATCAGCCGGTCCAGCTCCGCGCGCGTCTGGTCAATCATGCTGGCGGCGAAACTCTTCGCGACTTTCTGGCGCTCGGGCGACAGGTCGCGCACCCGCAGCGACAACAGGGACGCATCTTCTTCCAGCCAGCGCAAAGTGCGCTGCACGCGGGCAATTTTCACGTCATAGGTGAACGTAGCCACAGGCTCACTCCTCGGGGGGTTTCCAATAAAGCTTGCCGGGCAAGTAAGGACGCGGACAAGTCCACAGTTTGATGCGCCGAACGAGGATCAACAGGAAGGCGGTGTCCGAAAGGATGGAGTTTCCTCTGTGTCCCTCAGTGTCCTCTGTGGTTGAAGCGGTTTTAGTTCTAGAGGCCGGGATGGCTGATCGACTCGAGGCGCTTCATGATCCATTTCTCGAGCTGCTCGCGCGAGCTGTCAGGGACGTCCTGAAACTTGATGCCGGCGCGGCCCAGACCGTCCGCCCAGGCGACTTCGACTTTGGGCTCCATGGTGTAGTTCGTGCCGGGCAGCATGAATTGCACCTTCGCGGCCGCGTTCTTGGTCAACGTTCCGTCGAAATGGATCGCCATTCCGCCTTCGCTCAGATTGGTGGCGGTGGCCTTCAGCTCTTCACCCTGCTTGAACACAAGCTTAACTGGCATTTCAAGCGGACAGCGGAAATAGCGGCGCTTCTCGCGCACCATGAAACTCATGGCGGTATTGAAACAGCGCAACGTTCCCGCGGTCGTGATGGGCTTCTGCAGAACGAAGTTCGCGCCCAACTCAAACGCCTGCTGGGTCGTGGTCTTGCCATTCAGAATGGCAAACGAGACTGATGTCTTATTGCTGGCGTTGGCTCGCAAGGTGCGCAGTACATCGACGCCGCCCTGCAGGTCGTCGCAATCGATGATGACTGCGTCGAACTTTGCCGTAGAAAGGATCTCAGCACCGGAGCGGGCTGCCGCGGAAACTTCCACCTCGATCGACAGCTTTTCGAGCGTAGGCCGGAGCACTCGCACAACCTCCGCGTCGCGACAGACCAACAATGACTCCAGGTTCATGCTCTCTACTTTAGACGCCGCGAGCGCGCTCTTAAAGGCACGAAGGTAATTGTTCCGCTCTTGTCCATCCTGCCGTTAGGAGATGTCCGACCGGCCACGCCGTAACCTTCCGATTTTTGTGGCGAGACTGGTGGAGTAAGCTCGAAACTGTTGGCCCTATGAAGAAACGGGCGTACTTATCCCTGGGATCAAACACGGGGGACCGTGCAACAAACCTGCATGAGGCCATCACCCGGCTGTCCCAAGTCGGGAAGGTCGTCGCCGTTTCCTCCTTTTACGAGACCGAGCCCGTGGAATTCACCAGCCAGCCCTGGTTCCTGAACTGCGCTGTTGGGATCGACACTGACAAGACGCCGAACGAACTTCTTCAGGCCGCGCTCGCCATCGAGCAGGCGATGGGAAGAAAGCGCACGCAGGAAAAAGGGCCTCGAAACATCGACATCGACATCCTGCTCTTCGAGGACGAGGTGGTGGACGAGAAAGGCCTGAAGGTTCCCCACCCCGGCCTGACCTCACGGCGGTTCGTCCTCGAACCTCTGGCGGAGATCGCGGCCGAAGCGAGGCATCCTGCGCTTAAGAAGACGGTGCTCGAACTGCTCGCCGCGCTGCCCGCCGGACAAGCTGTTCGCAAACTCGAGCGTTCTGAGAAAACTAAGGAGTGATGATCCGGCTGGCCGGTTGGCCCGCAGCGCTGAGCGCCGATTCTCGCTCGGGGAATTGCGCTTTCAGGAAATCGATGAACGCGCGTGACTTTGGCCGGCCCGGGGTGCGGCCGTAACCCATGCGGACCAGAAAGACCAGCGCCTTCAAAACTTCCGAATCGCGCAGCCGCGAGTAGCCCGTGTGCTTCAGTTCCGCTTCGCGGTATTCCTTGATCATGGTCTGCAATTCACCGGCGACGGCTTGTTGTGCGATGCTCCGCGTGGGCTCGTCATAGTGCAGTCCCGAATTGACGAGCCGCTCGTAGCTGCGCGCCATCGTCGATATGCCGGCGAGCACGTCGCGGTCGGTGAGCAAGCGATCCTTGTCGGCGGCGCGGGCCAGCGCAAAGCTCAGGCCCATGACCAGGTGCTCGTGCTCGTAGAGAAACTGATCTCCGATTTCTACTTTCAAAAACAGGGCAGCAGGATCGAGGTTCTCGCCGTAGTGTGCTCGCTCGTGCTCGCGCGCCTGCAGCAGGTACGGACAGTCGCTCGGGCAATCAAGCGTGACTTCGCGCTGCTCGCCGCAGCATTGAGGGCAAATACGCCCGTGAATGGCTGGACAGAAACGCTTTTCTTTCCGGGTTTCGCAGATGGCGCAGCTCACGTCACCATTATGGCATTTCGGCGACGGCGGGGCGGCACCCGCCGGACCCGTCTGCAGAGACGGCAAACCTGCTTGGCTGGTGGGGTTCGGAGGGCCAGATTCGCGAAATAGGCGATTTCCGTGCCTTTCTGGGCCCCTCCCCCAATAAAAACCGCGTAAAATGCGGGTGAAACGCTATTTTTCCACAGGACGAGTGGTATAAGATGGCGCTCATCGCAACAAACCAAGTAGTTCCATTGAGGAGGATTCATGGCTTCAGGTATGACCAAGACACAATTGGTGCGTCACCTTGCGGAAAAGCTCGAGACGCCCAACAAGACCGCCGCGGCGTTTTTGGAGCATCTTGCTGACACCGCAATCAAGGAAACCAAGAAGAACGGGCTGTTCGTAGTACCCGGCCTGGGCCGCCTGAAGAAGGTGCATCGCAAGGCTCGCGTGGGACGCAATCCGCAGACGGGCGAACCGATCCAGATCAAGGCCAAGACCACTGCGAAGTTCTACCTGGCCAAGGCTGCCAAGGACGCAATCGCTCCCAAGAAGTAGTTTTTGTTCGCGTGCAAGATTTGTTAGAGAAGGCCGGCTTCGCAGCCGGCCTTTGTCGTCGGAGCTGCACACCCATGGGAGTCGGACACTCCTGTCCGACGAATTTTCTCCGCGATTGACGTTCCAAGCTGCGCACCCGACAATCACTCCGGAGCAAAAAGCCGCTTCACTGCCTTAGTGAGAGCCCGCGGCTTCGCGGAGTTGCGATGCGGAAGCGATCCAATGATGGAATTGCCGAGATTCGCGAGAGCCTGCTCGAAAGCTATGCCGTCAACGATCGGATGAACCAGCTCATCCTCGAGCACCTGGATCCGCGTGCCTGGCGAGCGAAGCCCGACGGCAGGAACGCGCGCACGATCGCGGCGGTCTTTTCCCACATGCACAACATGCGGCGCAAATGGCTGAGACTTTCCGCTCCGCACATTAAGTTGCCGGCGCAACTCGACCGCACGCGCTGCACGCAGCGCCAGGCAGCGGCGGCCCTCACCGAGAGCGCTCTGCGATGCTCAGAGATGCTGGCGGAAGCTTTGAGCGGGGCGGAGAATCGCGTGCCGGAATTCCTGCGCGACGGTTGGGCCAAGCCCTGGCCTGCCGGGGCCGCGATGTTTGCGTTCATGATCGCGCACGACTCGCATCATCGTGGGCAGATATGCATGCTGGCGCATCAATTGGGTTTCCCGCTGCCCGTTAAGGCTAGAGCCGGGATGTGGTGGTGGGAAAAACTCTGGAAGGACTGTGGCTTCCAGCACGGGCCGCGTTAGGCGGACAGGAGTGTCCGCCCCACGCACCATCCCAAGCCAATCTTGGATCGGAAGAATGATTCGATGGAGCGGCGGGCGTCCTCGCCCGCCGGACGGGCGAGACGCCCGTCCCTCCATCGTTTGTTCGTTCATTGACGGCGTCAGACTCTCTTACTTCGCGTAGGCGTTCTTGACCACCGTGCCGCCCTTCATCACGAACTTCACTTGCTCCAGAGTCGTCACGTCTTTCAACGGATCGCCATCGACGGCGATGATGTCGGCCCACTTGCCGGGCTCGATCGTGCCGACCTTGGCGGACCATCCCAGCAGGTCGGATGCGTTGAGGGTAGCTGTCTGGATGGCCTGCAGCGGCGTCATGCCCAGGCGTACATAGACAGCGAACTCGTGGGCATTGAGGCCGTGCGGATAGACGGCCGCGTCGGTACCGAAGGCGATCTTGACTCCGGCTGCGAAGGCTTTCTTGACGTTGGCCTGCCCAACGGCAGAGACCGATTGCATCTTTTTTACGATGTAGTCGGGTGCGTTGCGCTTGCTGAGGTTCTCGCGGTTCCAGTCCATCAGGTACAACGTTGGGACGAGGTAGGTACCGTTCTTCTTCAGGGTGGCGACAGAGTTGTCGTCCATCAGGTGGCCGTGCTCGATCGAGTCGACGCCGGCGTCCGAAGCCCAGGTGACGCCTTCGGCCCCATGCGCATGGGCGGCAACCTTGCGGCCGAGGCGGTGTGCTTCTTCGACGATGGCTTTCATTTCTTCGCGCGTGTATTGCGAGGCGTTCGGATCGTCGCCTTTCGACATGACTCCGCCAGTGGCGCATATCTTGATCACGTCGGCGCCGTACTTGATGTTCTCGCGCACTTTGTGGCGCACGGCGTCCACACCGTCGGCAACGCCGAGTTCGCTGGCGTGGTATTCCGGGGCCAGCCGGTTGTCATCGCAGTGCCCGCCCGTGATTCCGAGGGCCGGACCGCTGGCCAGAATGCGTGGGCCGGGGACATCGCCGTCGTTGATGGCGTCGCGCAACGCGATGTCACTGTAGCCTCCGGCGCCGACGTTGCGCACGGTGGTGAACCCTGCTTCCAGGGTTACGCGGGCATTGCGGGCACCGATGAGGGCTTCTCGGGGTATTGAAATGCCAAGGCTTTCGTAGCCCAGGTCCTTGGGGTCGAAGGTGAGGTGCGTGTGTGAATCGATGAGGCCGGGAAGAACCGTGGCGTTCGGGAGGTCGATAATTTCCGTGTTCGCTGGGATTTTGGTGTCGATCAGTAGGCCGACACTTACGATCTTGTCGCCTTCGATCACAATCGTCTGGTTGGTCAGGAGGTTTCCCGACTTCACATCGAGCACGCGGCTGGCGCGGATGAACATGCGGTGCGGCGGCGCGACTGGACTTGCCTGCGCGGCACTCAACGATGGCAGGAAAGCCGATGTGATCAGCAGCAGGGAAGCAAACGTCAGGGACAGAACGGGCTTGGGCATGAGCAGCATGTTTTTTATTTTCCTGAGAAAACGCGGGCGCAAGAATAACGGAAATGTCAGAGCAATGCGAGTTTCAAAGGCGCTTGCGCAGCGCGCCGTCGATTCCCCAGGCTTGGCCTGCGTCGCTGGCAAAGAAGATCAGGAACAGGAGGATCAGCGGAATGGTGTCGAGTTCAGCACCGAAGTAGCGCCACAACGCGACGCCGTGCCCGGCGCCCCACCAGGTCGAGAGGGTGATGTTCAGCATGAAGAGCGCGCCGACGATGGAAGTGGGGCGCACGAAGATGCCGAGGATGAGGGAGGCGGCGATCCAGAGCTCGAGAATTCCGATGAAGTATCCCCAGAACACGACGTGCGGTGCGACGATGTGGACAAGCAGTGGGCGATAGAAGGAGACGGCTTCGGTCTGGATGAATCCGTCGAGATATTTCTGGAAGTCGCCGTGCGCGAATGCCGGGCCGGCGATTTTGTATTCGCCGAAGAGGAGGAAGAGAAATCCGGTTGCGATGCGCGTGATGGCAATCGTCTTGTTCGCTGCGGATTGATCGGGCATTGGTGGGAGTTAAAACTGGGAGGGCGAGACGCCCTCCCGACTGCCGGCGGGACGCCGGCGCTACAAATTCGGTGTGCTGCAAATTCGCTGTCGCTCCGCGGGTTAGCCGCCCGGGCCGTCGTTGCTGACGTATTGCTCGAGCGAGTCCAGTTCCTGCGTAAGCGCATCGATGCGCCACTCGAGCAGGTTGCGGATGGAAAGCATCCCTAAGAGTTTGCCGTTCTTGTCGACCACGGGCAAATGGCGGAAATGGCGTTCGATCATGGTGGCCATGGCCTCGCCTGGGCCGGTTTGCTCGGTTGCCATTTCGACCGGCGTGGTCATGAGTTCGCGTACTGGAGTGGCCTCGGGAGCGCGTCCGGTCAGGGAAAATTTCCGGAGCACGTCGCGCTCGGTGAAGATGCCGGCCACGCGGCCTTCCTGATCGACGACGCCCACGGCGCCCACGTGGTAGTCGAGCATTTTGTGGATGGCGTCGGCCACGGTCGCTTCCGCCGGGATGGCGGCGACTTCGGGATCGCAGAGTTGCAAAAGATTCATAAAGACCTCCGACCGAACTGGCGCAGAAAGATTGGGAAATTATGAACCTCGGGATGGTGAAGTCAAGGAAATTGGCGTGACTACGGGAAGATTCTGATGGGACGTGTTCTTGGTCGGTGGTGGTGGGGACGGGCCGTACTGGTCGCTGGCTGAGAGCAAACCTCAGCGGCTAAAGCCGCGCCGCTCTCGTCACCCCTTCGGCACGGCTGAAGCCGTGCCCTTCCCGAGCTTGCCGCCATCAGCCATTAGCCACCCGTCATCAGCTACCAGCCGCTACTTGCCCTCGTTCTTGAACACCTGGCCGTCCTTCATCACGAACTTCACCCGTCCGAGTTCTTCGATGTTTTGCAGCGGGTCGCCCGCGACCGCGATTACGTCGGCGTAGGCTCCGGGCGCGACCACGCCGATCTGGCCGGTCATGTCGAGCATCTCAGCGGCGCGCGACGTGGCGCTGCGCAGCGCGTCGGCCGGAGTCATGCCGAGTTTTGTCATCTGCGGAAATTCCTGCGCGATGGGTTGGCTCCACGGAATGCCGCCGATGTCGGTGCCGAACACGATTTTCACGCCCGCCTTCATCGCTTTACGGAAGCTCTCTTCGTGCACGGAAGCGCGCAGGCGATCGCGCTTGCCCGCGTCGGTGTCGGGCGCGGCCCAGTCGGTGTAGTAGACCGCGATGGTGGGGCAGTACCACGTGCCCTGCTTCACCATTTGCGCGATCTGAGCGTCGGAGATTTGCAGGCCGTGCTCGATCGAATCGCAGCCGCCGTCGAGCGCGCGCTGCAGGCCGATGCCGCTGTAGGCGTGACACGCGACTTTCTTGCCCCAGCCGTGCGCTTCGTCGACGATGGCCTTGAGTTCGTCGACCGTGAGCGTGGGTTGCGAGACGAGCTCTCCGTTCTTGCCAACCCAGGAGCGGTGCGTCATGTAGACCTTGATCCAGTCGGCACCGTGGTCGAGTTGCTCGCGTGCCGCCTTGCGCGCCTCGACCGGGCCGTCGACGATCTGGGCTCCTTTCGGCATGATCAACTCCGGCGCATAGCCCTCGAGGTTGTATCCGCCGGTGGTCGAAATGGCGCGCGTCGCGACAAACAGGCGCGGCCCGGGGATGTATCCGTCTTCGATGGCCTGCTTGATGCCGACATCGCCGTAGCCGGCGCCTTCGGTTTCCACGTCGCGCAACGTGGTGAAGCCTTGTTCCAGAGCGCGGCGCACGGAAACGGTGGCGCGCGCGGCGCGGAGCGAGGCGGGATATTTCAGAATGTTCGCATCGTATCCGCCCTCGGCGGGGTCTTCGCCCTGCAGGAAGATGTGCGTGTGCGAATCGATGAGGCCGGGAAGCACGCTGGCCTTGGAAAGATCGATGACGGTGGCGCCGGCGGGAATTTGCGCGGAGGCGTCGCCGATGCTCTCGATGCGGTTGCCCCTGATGATGATTACCTGGTTGTGGCGCGGCGTGTCGGATTTGCCGTCGAGGAGTGTGCCGGCGCGGATCACGGTCACGGTGTCGGGGGATTTCTTTTCCTGCGCGAGGACACAAAGGGAGAGAACGAGGATGCAGAGAAGTCGAGTTTTCATGCTTGGGTCTCTGGGAGGGGGATTGTACGACGAGAGTTGGAGAGCGCGGGAAAAATTCGACGTGGGAGAGAGTTCGACGATCTATCCGAATCTACGCGTAAAAAAACGCCATACTCCAAACCAATGCAAGTGAGCCACCCGCTACCCCGACAATTACACGAGCACGCCCTTTGCCTACTGCCGCCGCAATCAAAGATACGACTGACAGCGGCCAACCGGAGTAAGCCCCCGCAATTGCTAGGCGGTGCTCATTCGAAGAGCCGATGTGCGCAAGCTGTACGTAAGACAGCACACCATATAGACACAGGGCTGAAATCGAAGCCGCTGCCAAGCCCGACGCCACCGCATAGTTTCGCCAATACCGAGGGATGGCGGATGCGTACTACCGCCCCCAACCAAAAGTAAGAAGCACGCAGGGAGAGAAGACGAACATGGTCGCGATCATCTTTCCTAATGTCACGGACGCCTTCTCAACCCCTGCTACTGCTACAAGTAGCTTTACGACGCAGACTACAAGGAACAGACCGTAAGTCCATGCCACCCTTTTTGTGCTTTCCGGGATGTTCGGATTACGTCGAATCCAAAAGAAGACCCACACGATGACCAAACCTATTGCCAGCGACGTGGGAATGACGACGACGGGTGAGGTTGCCCAAAGCAGGATCACGAAGAGGATCAGTCCCGCCGCCATGAAGGCACGGTACTTCTGCCATTGCTCGATCGTCCGTACGCGGACCGGGCAAAGAGAGGAAACGGTTTTCAGGACAGTGTCAAATTGTTCTACACCTTCTGGTGTGGAGATGACACGACCCTTTGTTGTGCCAATTACACGCAGGTATCGCCCCTCGACATGCTCTGCCGCTTGCACTTCCGCGAATTGCAGGCGGAGGTCCGGTACGTCCGCCTGTCGTCTCAAAAGATAGTCTTTCCCGATTTCCAACTCATATGTCTCCCAACACCTGGTCAACTTTCGTTTCATTCTGCGCGGATACCAAATCACCAGGTACGCGATGTATACGGCCATCACCAGGCCATAAGTAATCATCAACTTCGCCGTAGCCCCTTTGCTGATTCCTAGAGCCACAAAGAGTACAGTCGACGCCGCCACGACCAAAGCCAGTGTGGGCACGTAAGAAGTCTGAATGCGCTTCTCCTCATTCGGTAGCGCGGTTGTCAACAATCGGTAGCGGAGGGCTACGTCTGTCATGGCCGGGATTCTACACGGCCCGCTTCGGTTCAATCGCCGACGTATGCATCGGCTTCGATTTCGATGAGCATCTTGGGATCAATGAGCGCTGTGACTTGGACCATCGTCGCCGCGGGACGGACGTCACGAAAAAATTCTCCGTGCGCACGGCCGATCTTTTCCCAGTCCGCAATGTTGGTCACGAACATGCGCGTGCGGACTACGTCTTTCATGCTGGATCCCGCCTTTTCGAGAGCCGATTGAATATTCTTCAACACCTGGATTGCCTGGGCGTAGGCGTCGCCCGGGCCGACGATGCTGCCGTCGGCGGCGGTCGCCGTGGTGCCGGCGACGTGCACGTAAGGTCCAACCCGGACTGCCCTACAGTAACCAACCACCGGTTCCCAGGGAGTACCGCTGGAAATGTTTTTGCGTCCGCTAGGCAAGGCGAAATTCCTCCGTGCCGATGATTCTAATGCAGCGCTTGATGTTGCTGGCGATGGTTACTAGCAGTCGCGTGGCGCGAGTGCCAGAAAAAGGCAGTACAACTCTGATTTAGGCTTCGTGTTTCTAATAACAGCGATCGTAATTTTGAGTGGCTTACAAAAGTTACTTGCGCGTCACAATGAAGTCGGTTAATTAGTCAGTCACAACCGCAGGACCTTCGCGCAAGTCGCGAATGGTGGGGGCCCAATGAGCGTGATACCGGAATCGCATCCGTTACGGCAGTTTTTCACGGACCTTGTCGGACGGCACTACGCGGAAGAGATCGGCATCCGCGATCCGCAGCTGGTTGCGTACGTCTCGCAGCTGCTCACGGAGTTCTGCGACGCGGAGCAGTTGTTCAAGATCCGCAATGGCGCGAATCGTCCGCTCAACGATGTGGGCGAAATGTTGCTGGAATCGGATCCGATTTACGGGCCGGCGCCTTCGTTCGATCGCGAACGCCAGGTGCGCAAGCACATCGGCGACTTCACTTTGTTTTTTGCCGGGATGTTCCCCGAGAGCGTGAACCAGTATCGCCTGCGCCGCCAGCGGCTCGAGAGCCTGGTCGACTGGATGAAGGCCGGTAAGGAAAGCTACTACATCGTTTCAAAGTTCGAGCACTTCGAATATGCAAAGGTGGCTCCGCTGTTCGCCAACCTGTCGCGCAATTTCGAGGAGTGCGTTTACGGACTGAATCGCGTCAAGAATGAGTTGCAGGAATTGCAGCACCCGATCGTGGCGCGGGCGCAGGAATTTTTGATGTAGCAGGTCTCTCTACTCAGGTCTCAGGTCTCAGGTCTCAGGTCTCAGGTCTCAGGTCTCAGGTCTCAGGTCTCAGGAATTGGACGACGCCGCTCGCTTGCTCGTTCACTACTTACGATAGAAACTTAGGGCCGCGTCTCCCCGTTTCAGCTTGCGGAACCTTCTTAACTCTCCTGCCTCTTCCATCGGATCAAACTGCTTGGCGTGTTCCGCGATCACCGTCGTTGTGGACTTCAGCAGCCTGGATTGTCCCAGGAATTCCAGCGTGTCGCGGTACTGGCTCTCCATTCGGTAGGGTGGGTCGAGGAAGATGTAGTCGAACATCGCGGGCTGCTCCTGCCATCTCCGCAATACTTGCCCCACGTCCCCTTGAACGACCTCAAAGCCGGCGTCGATCTTCAGCGACCGCAAGTTCTCCTTGATCAGGCTAACGGACGGACGCGCCGACTCGACGAACAAGACGCTCGCGGCCCCACGGCTCAGCGCTTCGATTCCTACAGCGCCGGTTCCGGCGTAAAGGTCGGCCCAGGCCGAGCCTTCCAACGCCGAGGGATTACCCGCGATCAGCACGTTGAAGAGCGTTTCGCGCAGGCGGTCGGCGGTGGGACGGATGTCCAGCCCCGGCAGCGAGCGGAGCGGGCGGCTGCGGTACTGGCCGGCGATCACTCTCAGAGTCTGTGCCCTTCCGTTACGGCAAATTCGCGACGCAATCCGCACCAAACGAATCTAACTATATAGAATAGAGGTAGTCGTTACTCGTTAGCGCGATCACACTCTAGCTAGCGACTGGAGACTAGCGGCTGTTTCATGAGAAATTGGTCCATCCCGATTGGAAAGCTGTTTGGCGTCGAAGTGCGCCTGCACTTCACGTTCGTGTTTCTGCTGGCGTTCATCTGGATGGCCGAGTCGTCGATGCCGAAGCCCGCCGGCACGCCGAGCAGTACGCCCGGTCGCGTGCTGGCACTGGTGGGCATCATCTTCGGCGCCGTCGTATTACACGAACTCGGGCATGCGCTGGTCGCGATGCGTGAAGGCCTGCATGCCAAGGCAATCATCCTGCTGCCGATCGGCGGCATTACTCTTCTGGAAGATTCGCAGCCGGCCGCGCCGACCGGGCAGGCCACGTGGAAGCGCGACATTCGCATTGCTCTCGCCGGACCGCTGGTCAACATCGTGATCGCCCTCGCGGGCGCCGCCATCGCCCTCAGCAAATTTCCGGAAGCACAGCTTTGGGCCATCCCACACGTACACTCGAATCATCTGTTGCGCAGTCTGGTCTGGGCCAACCTGTACCTCGGGCTCTTCAACCTGCTTCCCGCCTACCCCATGGACGGTGGCCACGTACTGCGCGCGCTGTTCTCGCGGACGACGGATCTGGCAAGCGCCACGCGGCGAGCGGTCTCGATTGCGCACGCCCTAGCCATGCTCGTGATCGTGCTGGGCATGCTGCTCCTGTTTCAGGGCGGCTATCCGGACAGCTACCTGATCGTCACGCTGGGATTCTTCCTGCTGATCGGCGCGCAAGTGGAGGAACGTTCCGCTGTGTTCCAGAAAGTTCTGGAGACCGTTCACCTCGAAGACGTCATGCTCACCGATTTCGCGACGCTGTCTCCGGCCGACACGCTGGAGGATGCGCTCGACAAGGCCGTGCACACCCTGCAGGACGATTTCCCCGTGGTGCGCGGTGGGGACATGGTCGGCGTGATTTCAAAGGCCAACATCCTCGAAGCTCTGCGCATGGAAGGCAATGGCTACGTGCAGTCAGTGATGAACCGGATCTTCGAAGTGTCGTCGAAGCAGGAGTCGCTGGCGTCGGCCTTCCGCAAGCTGAATTCACGGAATCTGAGCATCATTCCGGTGGTTGAAGATCAGCGTCTGGTCGGCATCATCACACTGCAGAACCTGATGCACTCCATGTCGCTGCTGGCCGAAAGCCGGAAGCTTCGCAAGGAAGCGCTGAATTCGTAAGCGCAGATGCAGGGCCGACTCCCTCGGTCTCTGTCGCAATACAAATAAAATTCGCTCCTTTGTTGAGCAAAACAGCTCCTGAAGGGGGCCGTGGATACGATTCTCGTGCGGCGCGCCTGAAGGCGCGCCCTGACACGAACCTCTTAGCTGATACGACTCTTCTAACGCCACGCGCCTGAAATTGCGTTCTGATGCGAAGCGAACTTGCCTCTTGAGATAGACATTTGGGCCTCCGTCTCTCTACACTGCAGGTCCACACCCCGAGGCCCCATGCGAACTCTCGAGCGCACCCGCCTGCAGTCCCTGATGGAGCGAGAACAGAAAAAATTCATCGCTGACCGGCCGAAGTCGGCTGCGCTGTTTGAGCGCGCGCGCAAGTCGCTGCTCGGGGGCGTGCCCATGAACTGGATGGCGAAATGGGCGGGCGCTTTCCCGCCGTTCGTGCGCGAAGCGCGCGGCGCCGAGTTCTTCGACGTCGACGGCCATCGCTACATCGACCTGTGCCTCGGCGATACCGGCGCCATGACGGGACACTCGCCCTCGGCCACGGTGATGGCCCTGGAGCAGCAGGCCCGGCGCGGCATTACGCTCATGCTGCCCAGCGAAGACGCGATCGTCGTGGGAGAGGAACTGCAGCAGCGCTTTGCACTGCCCTTCTGGCAATTCGCGCTGACCGCCACCGACGCGAACCGGTTCTCGATTCGTCTGGCGCGGCACATCACCGGGCGCCCGAAGATTCTCGTATTTAACTGGTGCTATCACGGCACGGTGGACGAAAGCTTCATCACGCTGCAGGACGGCGTAGCCAAAGCGCGCAGGGGAAATGTCGGGCCTCCCGTCGATCCGGCCGTGACGACTGCGGTGGTGGAATTCAACGATCTCAGCGCGCTTGAGGCTGCGCTCAAGAATGAAGACATCGCCTGCGTGCTGGCCGAGCCTGCGTTGACGAACGTCGGCATCGTGTTGCCCGATCCCGGATACCACGCCGCCCTGCGCGAGATCACGCGCAGGCACGGCACGCTACTGATCATCGACGAGACTCATACCATCTGCGCCGGGCCGGGCGGCTACACTCGCGCCGAAAACCTCGAGCCGGATTTCCTCGTCTTCGGCAAGCCGATCGCGGGCGGCGTGCCCGGCGCGGCGTACGGGTTCACGGCCGAGGTCGCGCAGTGTATTGCCGATCGCCAGAACCTGGAAGACTGCGACACTGGCGGCATTGGCGGCACGCTGGCGGGCAACGCGCTCTCGCTAGCGGCGATGAAGGCAACGCTGCAGAAAGTTCTCACCAAAGACGCCTTCGATCGCATGATCCCCATGGCCGAGCGCTGGACCGACGGCGTGGCCAAGGCGATCTCGGAATTCGAACTGCCCTGGAACGTGACGCGCCTCGGCTGCCGCGCCGAGTATCTGTTTGCGTCGAAGACACCCCGCAACGGCACCGAAGCGCACGACGCGATGGATTTCGAACTGGAGCGCTTTATGCATCTCTACGCCATGAATCGCGGCATCCTGCTCACTCCGTTTCACAACATGGCCCTGATGTCGCCGATGACGGCGAAGGAGGACATCGACCAGCACACGAAAGTTTTCCGGGATGCGGCCAAGGAGTTGGTGGGATGAGAGGCGAAAACCTTTCACCACAGAGACACAGAGGAAAACTGAAAACAATATCTACGGTGCAAACGATTCCGGCGTTGGCGTCGTTTAGCTGGCGACTGACGACCAGCGACTAGCAACGACCGCCCCCGTGTTACGCTGATCGTTCGCTGCATGAGATTCCCCCGCAATCTGGCTGGTACGAGTGTTGCTGTGGCGCTGGCCGCTCTGCTGGCGGGCTGCGCATCCATGCAGGCGCCTCTGCCCCCTTCGCTTGAGTTGCCCAAACCGCCCAATGATTTGCGGGCTGTGCGGAAGGGCGATCGCGTTTATCTCTACTGGTCGGTGCCCGCCCAGACGGTAGATCGGCAAAATGTACGCAAGCCCGGTCCCACTCGCGTCTGCCGTAGTCTTGAATCACCAATGAAGTCCTGCGGAACGCCGGTCGGGAACGTTGCAGCGCTGCCGAAGAGTAATTCGGCGTCGAACCAGGAAGCGACCTTCGTCGATACATTGCCGCAGGAACTGGAGCAACAGAATCCCACCCGGCTGGCCAGCTACACGATCGAAGCGATGAATCTCCACGGACGCAGCGCGGGGCTATCGAACCAGGTGCAAGTCGCTCTAGTGCCCACGTTGCCAGCGCCGGCGAATTTTCGTGCGGAAGTCACTGCCAAGGGAGTCGTTCTCAGCTGGGATTGCGCAACGCCTCCGGCCAATTCTTATGGAGCGCGCTACGTGTACCGGATTTATCGCAAGTCGGGCGACACGAATGCTGAAGTGAAAGTGGCAGACGTAAGCTGTCCCGACAATCGCTACGTGGACCAGCCAGTGGAGTGGCAGAAGCTGTACGAATACCGCGTGTCGGTTGTCAGTCAGGTCGACCTTCAGCCGAAGGTGCATCCCTGTCCCCAACCGCCGGCCGGCAGCGACAGCGCGAAAGGCATCGAATGCGTCGACGTCGCCAGCGCCGAAGGCGACGATTCTCCCGCACAGAAAGTCTTCACCAAAGATGTTTACCCACCCGCCGTTCCCACTGGCTTGCAGGCTGTATTCTCCGGACCGGGCCAGCCGCCGTTCATTGACCTGCTTTGGGCGCCCGACAGCGACGCCGACCTGGCCGGCTATAACGTCTACCGCTGGGAAGACGATGGCAACCCCACCCGAATCAACACCGAGCTTGTGAAGACGCCGGCGTTCCGCGACTCGAACGTGGCTGCCGGCAAGACTTACAAGTATTCCGTATCGGCCGCGGATGAGCGGGGGAACGAGAGTGCACATTCGGAAGAGGCCAGCGAGAGCGTTCCGCAGCCCTGAGTCTTAATATTTCTACGCAATATTTCTGCGCAGATCGCGAATTCCCTCGCACTTCCTGCGCCCGGATTGTGTTTAGATAAATGTCTTATGAAATATTGCCGCTTTCAGTGGAACGGTGACGCTCATTACGGCCTGGTTGAATCGGTCGCCGGGCGCGAAGAAATCACTCGCCTACTCGTGACTCCTCCGGAGGAGGTCGGCGGCGACATGGACGATCTGCGCACCAAGCGTACGGAACACATTCCGCTCGCCGAGGCAGATCTGACGGTTCCGGTTCGTCCGTCGAAAATCGTGTGCGTGGGAAGGAACTATCGCGAGCACGCCGCTGAGCTCGGGCACGCCATTCCGACTGAGCCTTTGATCTTCTTCAAACCGACGACCGCGCTGAACTCGCCGGGAGGCACGATCCGGCGGCCGCGGATTTCCGAACGCACTGACTACGAAGGCGAACTCGGTGTCGTGATCAGCAAGCCGTGCTACAAGCTGGGCGAGAACGACGACGTACGCCCGTACATCCTCGGCTACACCTGCGTGAACGACTTCACCGCGCGCGACTTGCAGGACAAAGACGGCCAGTGGACACGAGCCAAGGGCTTCGACACCTTCTGCCCGGTGGGCCCGGTGGTCACCAACGAGGTGGATCCGTGGGCGGGGGTAGGAGTGAAAACCAGCGTGGGCGGCGACGTTCGCCAGGACGGCAATACGCGCGACTTCATTTTTCCGCTCGACGTCGTGATGCGCTACATCTCGCAGGTGATGACGCTGCTGCCTGGAGACTTGATCGCGACGGGAACGCCAAAGGGCGTGGGGCCGGTCTTGGCGGGGGACGTGGTGGAGGTGTCTGTGGAAGGCATCGGCACGCTGCGGAACCCAATCGCGGATGAGTAAGCGGTTCTCTGGACGCAAAAAACAAAACCTTTAACCACAGAGAACACAGAGGAGCACAGAGGTTCTTGGCCTGTGCTCCTCTGTGCTCGCGGTGATGAATGGTCGTGTTTTGACTGAAGACTAGCGACCGACGACTTGGTTTCCTGCGGGCTTGCCCGTTCGTAACCTGCGCGGCTCTTCCGCGATTAACGTTTCGGGCTTATCCTGTTGTGATCGGGAAGTTCGGCAGTCCCTTCCGTTCAGTCATGAATCCTTTTCGCATTTATAGTCTGGTTCTGGGCGGCGCGGCCATCGCGTCCAGCATGTATTTTTTGTTGCGCCGCAAGCCGAAGACCCCGGAAGAGCTCGAGCGCAAGCGCCGCGAGTGGCTTGATACCGTGGGCCGCATCACGGACGGCACCGTCATCGACGTGCAGGAACTTCCCTTCGACGGCCGCCACACCTCCACCATGCTGATTTTCCAGTACGATGTCGCGGGCGTCTCATATGAGGCCTCGCAGGACATCACCTACCTGCGCCAGTGGGTCAACCTGCACTCCTGCCGGCTGGGCCTGCCCACATCGGTGAAGTACGATCCGCAGAATCCCGGGAATTCCCTGGTCGTTTCTGAGCGCTGGATGGGACTACGGCAGTAGGGCAGTCGGCAGTCTTCAGCTAGGCGCTATCAGTTCTCAGTTCTACGGCGCTGTTCCACTCGCGCACCCGAGGCTCACGCAGCGGATGGCATTTCCCGCCCTGGAAGGCTGCAACTGGTTTTGTTGGGAGTGCGCCGCGTACGGCAAAGAGAGAGCTGCGACTAGAGATTGGCTGAAGACTGACGACTAGAGACTGGCGACTACGACCCTGCGGCCCATCCACCCGTGTGGGCCACGGTGATGCGCAGATACTTGTACGGATTGACTGGGGTGTCGTTGATTCGGACTTCGTAGTGGAGGTGGGGGCCGGTGCTGCGTCCGCTCAAGCCGACGTAGCCGATGATGTCCCCGCGGCGAACGTGCTGTCCGGAACTCACTGCAAAGCCCGACAAGTGTCCGTAACGCGTGATGATGCCGTGTCCGTGATCGATCATCACGGCGCGGCCGTAGCCGCCCATGAAGTCGGCGAAGTTCACCTGGCCGTCAGCCGGGGCTACTACTGGCTGGCCTACGATGGCAGCGATGTCTACGCCGGTATGGAACGCGCCCTCCCCGTTGAACGGGTCGATGCGTTCGCCAAACGATCCGGTAACCGGGCCTTCGACCGGCCACAGATTGGGCGCCTGGTTGGCGCGCAGCCAATCAGCCGTCGTCGCGTTACGTGTAAGGCCCAGCGACAGGCCGGTGGTGGTCGCTCCCGAGAGAGCCGAATTCTTCAAAGCGTAAAGTTGATCGAGGGACGAATTCACCTCGGAAGTGCGCAGTTGCTCATCGGCGCCGGTGACCAGCGTCGGGTCAGACTTCAACCCGTAGAGCGAGGAAACTTCGCTCGCCAGTGATCCCAGTGAGGCGACCTGCACATCGCGTTCTTTCGCGACCTGCTCCAGGCGCGAGTAGCGGGTCTTCAGGTCTTCCTTTTCGGTGCGCAGTTGGTTGTAGCTCGAAACTTTCAGCAACATCCGCGCGTAGGAACTGGCAATTCCGGTCAAGCTCAGGAAGCCGATCGCGGCGCCTACTACGAAAATGTACAGATAGTGGACAGGGATAGGGATCTTGCGCAGTTGTCCGTCGTCGTCACGCGCCACGAACAGAATGTAGAAGCGTTTGCGCAAGAATTCCTTTCCGTCGATGAAACCTAAGAACCATGCTCGGGCGGCCTGCGGTTACAGGAGCCCGCGCAGCATCCCGATTCCCGAGCTACGCCCTCATGCGGGGTTGCTGATTCGTGCTCGCTACCTACCGGAACCGGGTAAGGCCTTAGACTTTCAGTGTCTGCAATCCAAACCGGATACAGCACTTAGGTCGGCCAAAGGTGTTGGAAACAGCTTCCAAACGTTAACAAACTGGGTTCCTCGGTGTCAACGCGGAAACCCGTTAGAAGTGGTTACCAAGGCCGGGTAGGCCGCATGGCCTGAGGTACGGGTTACTAGTTTTGTGCGGGACTGGTCGGAACGGGCCGTTTGGCCCGGCTTTCGCAGGAACCGGTTTGTGAGCGTTCCGAGAAGGACCTGTGTAAGCGTTTTTCGGCTTTCCGGCGAAATGGATATATTGATCCCGATGCCTCTTCCAGAAAAAAGCTTGATTCAGGGCATTCGTCGTGCTGTACGGCCCTCGGGAAAGTCGATTCGGGTCGGGATCGGCGAGGATTGCGCCGTCCTCAGGCCGCCGGCGGGCCATGAAATCCTGGTCACCACTGACTTCACGTTGGAGGGCATTCACTTTCGGCGGGAGTGGCACTCGCCTGAGGTGGTCGGCCGGCGCTGCCTGACACGCGGGTTGAGCGACATCGCCGCCATGGGAGGGAAGCCTCTCGCCGTATTTCTTTCCCTCGCATTGCCCGGCAAGCTTCCGCAAAAGTGGGTGGATGGTTTCATGCGAGGCCTGCTGGCCCTGGCGCGGGAGCACGATTCCACGCTCGCTGGAGGCGATACCGCCCAATCGCCGCAGTCCATTCTGGCGGACATCTTGGTGCTGGGAACGGTTCCGAAGGGAACGGCGGTCTTGCGCTCGGGCGCCAGGCCGGGTGACCGCGTTTATGTCACGGGCGAGTTGGGCGGAGGCTCCGCGGCGCTCAAGGAATTCTTTGCTGGCCGGAAACCGCGTGCTCAGGATTTTCCGCGGCATTTTCATCCCGTGCCCCGGCTCGCCGTGGGCGAGTTTCTGCGCTCGCGTGAAATTGCGACTGCCATGATCGATTTGAGCGACGGAATGTCGACCGATCTCGGCCATATCTGCGAGGAGTCGGACGTGGGGGCCGAGATCATGCCCGACGATATTCCCCGGGCACGCGTCGGACGCGAGCGGGAACGCGTCGATCTGACGCTCGCGCTCCACGGTGGCGAGGATTACGAGTTGCTTTTCACGGCGCCGGCCCGTAAGCGCGTTCCCGCGAGCATCGCCGGCGTTCCCATGACGGCCATCGGCCGCATCACGCGCGCAAAACGAGTCATCTTGCGGGGAAGTACCGGAGTCACCCAGGCTTTGAAGCCGCAAGGTTGGGAGCATTTTCGCGGGTAACGCGGTGGGACACGTCCTGACGTACCTAGCCGTGATCTAGTTCCGGCGGCGGCGCGCATCTAAAGTTAAGGTATGTCGTCTTTTCAGAAGCTCGCTTGTTTCGCGGTTGTAACTCTCAGCTTCACGGTGGTCTCGCTGCCGGCGCAAAATTCCGCTTCGCCTGTGGCTGCGGCTCCGGCGGTTGGCACTCCCGCCCCCACGGTTGACCTGGCCTTCGTCCACAAGCAGTTCGGGGAAGAGTTCTCGCTGGCGGATATCTCGCAGCCTTATATCCGGGACATCGATGGCGATGGCGTGGATGACATGGTCATGGTGGCGCGCAGCAAGAAACCGATGCTGGATGCAGCCGAACACGGTTACCGGGTGGTCGATCCTTACTACAGCTTTTATGGCTACGGCGATCCGAAACTCACGGCGACTTTTGGATCGGAAGACCCCGTGGAAAGAAATCTCGTGATCCTGGTAATTCATGGGGCCGGCACGGAGGCCTGGCGCTCAGACACTCCGAAGGCAAAGTACGTCATCATCAACTTGCCGCTGAAACGGATTGCGGTGAAGAAACTGCAACTGCGCAAGCGCCAGGTGAACGCGATTTTCGCCGTCGAAGCTGACGCGAGCGCGGGGGACTCGGTGGTTTTCTGGGACGGCAAGCAGTACAGGTACCAGCCCATCGGGACCAATAGCGTGGAGTAGGCAGGACGGGAAGGGCACGACTTCAGTCGTTGCCGCAAGCAGCGGAGAAACATGCGAGCGACGCGCGCGACGCGCCGCCCACTTGTCTGCCTTAGTCATCACCGCGCGACCAGTTCTCTTTCCTCTTTTCTCTTCTCCAGCGATGCTTTCCCTTCCGCCGACTTGATCCATTCGCCGGCAATCTGGCGCGTGCTGACGTTGACACGATTCCAAACGTTGATGGTCGCGATCGCAATCACCAGCGCCGCCAGCGCCCGCTCGTCATATTGGCGTGCCGCTTCTTGCCACACGTCGTCGGGCACCGGATCCGGCCGATCGCTCATCCGCGTTACGGCTTCTGTCAGTGCCAGCGCAGCTCGTTCTGCGTCGGTGAAATACGGAGTCTCTCGCCACGCGGAGACGGCAAACAGGCGCTCATCCGTTTCGCCCAGCTTGCGAATTAGCCGCCAGTGCATGTCAACGCACACGCCGCACCCGTTGATCTGGCTCGCGCGCAGATGCACCAGGCCGATGGTTTTCTCGGGCACACCTTTGTTCTCTGCCGATTTGGCCAGCGCATATAGAGCCTGCATCGCTTCAGGATTCAGGAGGGCAGGATTCTTTAGTCTGGATTGCATAAGGAATCTCCTTAGTGATTTGGTTTTATCCGTCACTACCATGACGAGCGAGGGCGGCTGCGTGTGACAGAGTCGAGACAAACTCTCCGAAGAAAATTGCCGACCCGACGTAAAACCAAAATCTGCAATGACATGCGGATGGCATCGTTGGTTGCTGCGTCCGCCGGATCAATGCTGCCCGGTACGCAGTTCCGTCATCAAAAATAGTCGAGGCATCCCGTCACACGAGCCTCATCCCACTCGTCATACTTGTGAGAAGTGAGGCACGACCCGAGATGAACGATCAGGACTGGCTGGCAGAACGTTTCGAACAAAACCGGGGACACTTGCGTGCGCTTGCGTACCGGATGCTTGGGTCGCTCAGCGAAGCGGACGACGCCATCCAGGAAACCTGGCTGCGCCTTGGACGTTCGGACGCGAGTGCGATCGACAATCTCGGCGGGTGGCTGACAACGGTTGTCGCTCGCGTGTGCCTCGACATGCTGCGCTCGCGCACCTCGCGGCGCGAAGAATCTCTGGACACCGAGGTCGCCGAGCTTCCCGCGAAAAGCACCGCGCCGCTTGATCCGGAACAGGAAGCCGTGCTCGCCGACTCAGTCGGCCTCGCACTTCTCGTCGTCCTCGATCGTCTCTCGCCTGCCGAACGACTCACCTTTGTTCTGCACGACCTGTTCGCGGTGCCATTCGACGAAATCGCTCGCATCGTCGGTCGCACCGAGGAAGCCACCCGCCAGCTCGCCAGCCGAGCCCGGCGGCGCGTGCAAGGCGGGGGGCGCGTGCCGGACGCAGAGCTGCACCAACAAAGAGATGTCGTCGACAAATTTTTGACCGTTTTGCGCGCAGGCGACTTTGAAGGATTGGTAGCGGTGCTCGATCCCGATGTTGTCGTCCACATCGACGAAGTTGCGGCAGCTCCCGGCGCTGCACGCGAAGTCCGCGGCGCAGCCACCTGGGCAAAGAACGCAATCGCGTTCTCGCGCGGCGCGCGCTTCGTGCGTCCGGTGCTGGTCGACGGAACCGTGGGCGCCATGCTCGCGCCCCAGGGACACCTGTCGCGCGTGTTGCGCTTAACGATCAAGGGAGGAAAGATCGCGCAGGTCGACATCATCGGCGACCCAGTCCGCCTGCAAGAACTCGACCTCGCTGTGTTGGAAAATTAGGAGAGTGCCCCGTCCAAGCTCCGCTTGGGCGGGGTTTTTGACTTTCGCTGTGTCTTCTGTGAGCAGACTTCCACCGCAACTAAGCAGCCACGGCCCCAATCTTCTCAGCCCAGCCAGCAAACGCTCCCAAAGCCGCCTCACACTGCAAGCGATGTCGGTCCTTCCGATCCCGTACGCGTTTCTCAAGCGCAGGCAGCAAATCAAAAGTAATGTTGGCCGGCTGGAAGTTGCGCGGATCGGCCTGGGTGACATAATGCATCAACGATCCGAACGCCGACGCGCGCGGCGGAGCAACCGGAACGGTTCCCGATGCGAGCGACGCGGCGTGAACGCCCGCCATCAATCCGGTTGCAATCGATTCGACGTAGCCCTCGACCCCGCAAATCTGTCCGGCAAACAGAACGCGCGGATGCGCCTTCATCTGCAGCGTATCGCTGAGCAAGGTAGGCCCGTTGATGTAGGTATTGCGATGAATCTGCCCGTAGCGCAGAAAGCGGGCATTCTCGAGCCCGGGGATCAAGCGCAGCACACGCGTCTGATCGCCGAACTTCAGGTGATTCTGAAAGCCGACCAGGTTGTAGGAATCGGCACGCAAGTTTTCCTGGCGCAGCTGCACCACCGCGTGCGGTTGCTTGCCAGTGCGCGGATCCCGGAGGCCCACGGGCTTCATCGGTCCGAAGCGCAGTGTATCGCGGCCCCGGCGCGCGATTTCTTCAATTGGTAAGCAGCTTTCAAAGTAGTTCAGCTTCTCCCACTCGCGTTCTTCGACGGACTCAGCCGACACGAGCGCGTCGTAGAAGCGGTCGTATTCTTCCTTCGACATCGGGCAGTTGATGTAGTCCGCCGTCCCTTTGTCGTAGCGCGCGGCCAGGTAGACCTTTTCCATGTCGATCGAGTCGCCCTCAACGATGGGACTGATCGAATCGTAGAAGAAGAGCCGGTGTGGCGCGGACACGCCTGTCCGCGAAGCGTCAGCATCGTTGGCACTCTCGCCCAGCCGCCCGATCTCGGCAGCCAGAGAATCGGAGGTCAAAGGTCCGGTGGCAATCACGGTGATCTGGTTCGGGTCGATGGCCGCGATCTCCTCGCGACGAACGGTGATGAGAGGCTCCCGCGACACCGCTTCCGTCACCTTCGCGGAAAACACCGTGCGATCCACCGCCAGCGCGTGACCGGCTGGCACAGCGCTGGCGCGAGCGATCTCGAGCAGCAACGACCCCGCGCACCGCATTTCTTCTTTCAGCAGCCAGGGCGCCGTGTTCTCGCTGTCGGACTTCAGGGAGTTGGAGCACACGAGTTCAGCGAAGTCTCCGGTTTGATGAGCCGGCGTCGAGCGCACCGGACGCATCTCGCACAATTCGACCGCAATTCCGCGGCGCGCGCACTGCCACGCTGCTTCCGAGCCGGCTAATCCCGCACCGATGATGCGCACTGTCGTCATCGCGCCGCACCTGCCGCGAGTCTGCGCAACGCGTCTCCCTCGAGAATCATTTCTCTCCAGTCATCAAACAGTTCTGCGCCCAGTTTTTGGTAAAAACCGATTGCCGGCTGGTTCCAGTCGAGCACCTCCCAGCGCATCGCGCCGAGGCCTTCCCGTAGCGCAATCGCCGCGATCTCCGCCATCAGAAGCTTGCCGATCCCTTTGCCGCGAAATTCCTCGCGCACGTAGATGTCTTCCAGAAACAAGCCCGGGCCTTGGAAGCTGCTGTAGAACGGAAAGTAGATGACGTAGCCGGCGAGTTTGCCGTCCCACTGGGGCAGCAAGGTGTGGAAGCGCGGCGCTGGGCCGAAGCCGTCGCGGCGCAGCGATTCCTCGGTGACTGTGACGTACTGGGCCAGACGCTCGAAGGTCGCGAACTCGACGATCATCTGTCGGATGGCGGGCACATCTTCGACGGCGGCAGCGCGTATGTGGAGCATGTCAGCGGGAAAGTCCTGTCAGATCGCAAGGAAAAGAACCCGTCCGCGTATTATAACGAACGAACGGAGGCCAATTCATGGCACGCATCGCACTCATTGAGCCCGATCAGGCTCCCCCGGAAGTGAAAGAAATCTACGAACAGAAGCTCAAAGGCAAGCCCGGCAATGCGCAGAAGGCGATTGCACACCGTCCCGACATGCTGAAGAACTTTTTGGGCTTTTACGCCAGCGTGGGCCGCTCACTTGACCGCAAGCTCTACGAACTGATTTACATTCGCGTTTCGATGATTAACCAATGCCACTATTGCCTGCAGCATCACCTGGCCTCGTCGAAGCGGACAGGCGTGACTCCGGAGGATTGGAAAGCGCTGCAGGCCGGAAACTTCTCACCCTTTACGGAGAAAGAGCAAACCGCGTTGCGTTATGCCGAGAAGCTGACGCGGGACCCGCACTCGGTGAATGATGACGATTTCGTTGAGATGAAGAAATACTTCAACGACGCCGAGATTGTTGATTTGCATTTGCTGACAGGGCTGGCAAATTTGACTAATCGGTTTACGGATCCGCTGGGGTTGGAGGTGGAGTTTGCAGAGGAGAGAGTCTAAGCGCTGAGTTAGCTTTATATTTCCCGCGCCGTCTCCAACACCTCGCTCACCACGGCGTCGATGTCGGAATCCTTCGTCAGATGATTCACGATGCAGGCGCGCAGGCAGAACTTGCCTTTTAGTTCGGCGTTCGACAGGTAGACTCTGCCGCGGCGGATCATGCGCTTTAGGAGGGCCAGGTTGAAGGCGTTGCGCTCTTCTTCGGACGCATCCGGGCGAACGGTATGCCGGAAACATACTGCGCTCAAGGCAACGTCAGCAAGGCGTTCTAATTCGGGTGCAGCGTCGACGGACAACGCCAGACGCTGTGCGTGCTCGAGGTCCTCCTGAATCGCTGTCCGAAAGCTCTCGAGCCCGTGATAACGCAACGAAAGCCAGAGCTTCAGAGCGCGGCAGCGCCGCGATAGCTCCATCGATTCTTCAAAAAACGCGAAACCTTCAATCGGATGGCTGCTGAGCTGCTTCGCATACGATCCCGTGTACATGAACGTCTTGCGCGCGTTGTCGATGTCGCGATACAGCAGGCATCCGCAGTCGAGCGGCTGGTAGAGCCACTTGTGCGGATCGAGCGAGAGCGAGTCCACGAGTTCGATGCCGTCGAACTTCTCCGGAGCGGCGATGGCGGCCAATGCTCCGTAGGCTCCGTCGACGTGCAGCCAGATTTTGTGTGCGCGGGCAATCGCGGCAATCTCGCGCAGCGGATCGATCGCGCCCGTGTTCACGGTCCCGGCCGAAGCAACCACGGCGATTGGAGTTCGCCCGTTGGCTTCGTCCTCGCGGATGGCCCGTTCCAGCTCGGCAGGGATCATGCGGTACGAGTCGTCGCAGGCAATGTAGCGCAGGTGATCGCGGCCGATGCCGAGCATGGCGACTCCCTTCGGCACGGCCATGTGCACCTGCTCGGACGCGTAGATCACGCCAGCGTTTGCGCCCCATAAACCGTGTTCGTTTCCCGGCGTCTTAGCTTCCCGAGCCATTGCGAGTCCCATCAAATTCGCAGGAGATCCTCCGCCAGTCAGCGTTCCATAGAAGCCTTTGCACCCGACCGCTTCAGCGAGCCATCGCACCACGGTGCGCTCGATCGTGATCCCTGAGGGGGAGGAGCGCCACGCCGTCATGTTCTGGTTCAACACCGAGGCGAACAGATCTCCGAGCGCCGCAACGGGCTCGCCCGGGCCTTGCACGTATCCGAAGAAGCGGCCGTTCTGGACGCGCCCGTGTTCCATCACGTCGCGCAAGGCGGTCAGAGCTTGCGCGCCCAGGCCGCGTTCCGGCAGTGGCAGCGCGAACAGTCGTTCCGATTCCGCGCCGCTCGTCTCAGGAAACGTGGATCGCGCGTCGAGCGTGGCGAAGTACTCGGCGGAGAGATTCACTACTTCATCGGCCAGCCAGCGGAATTCGCCTTCAGAAAGTTCGAGAGGTCTCATGGGAGGAGAAATTTAAACACAACCACTTGGTACTGGGTGTCACGGACATATCCGGTGCGGCCTGCCGAAGACTCTGTGTTCCTCAGTGTCCTCTGTGGTCAACGGTTTTATCCGCTCCCACTGGCATTGCGCAGAACACCCCTTCGCTGAATCCCTCGGCCTCGAGCCCGAAAGCGTGATTGAAGCGAGCCCGGTAGTTTTCCCAGGCTATATTGGCGCTGAGTTCCACGAGTTGCGGCTCATCGAATTTCGCCTGCAGCTCGCGGAAGAGAGTCTCAGGAACTTCCACCGGCGTTTGCGTCATGGCATCCGCATAGGCCAGGACGAGTCTTTCCGTCTCCGAGAACAGCGTGCTGTTGCGATAATCGGACAGGTTCTCCATTTTTCCCTGCGAGATGCCGCTCTGTCTGCCCACGGCAGACCCGATGTCAATTCAAAACGGACAGCCCACCAGCGTGGCCACCCGCAAAGTCGCCAGTTCCTTGAGCGCGGCCTCCAAGCGATGGCTGGAGAGCAGTGACTGCTCCATCTGCCCGTATCCCCAGAGAATTGCCGGATGATGCGCCGTCACCCGCACAGGCATGACGACGCGCCCAAGCTTGCGCTTTGTGAGCGAGTAGACGATGCGGGTAAATAGCCAGCTGAGAAAACTCTGTCGCGCCGGATCAGCGCCCGAGATGCGTGCCATGCTCTCCTCCTGTCATTTTTGGATGAGGTTCTGTTCGTGAAGAAGTCACAGAAAGCACGTTTGCGCTGGATCACTTCTGCAATCGCAGCGTGCTGCCGCTCAGTGCCGACCGCCGCGCAGCATCCAGAATCTCGACCACAATCACATTGGTCTCCAGCGACGTCGGCGCGTCGGGCAATGCGCCTTCCAATACCACAGCACGCAGTTCGGAGATCGAGTCGTCATATGGCGCGGCGATCGGGTTCCCGGGCACGGCTTTTTCTTCTCCGGCGATCCGCACCCGCAGATCTTCGCTCTTCACGGTGAATACCTGACCGCGCTGTCCATAAACTTCCATGTCTTTACGGTCGAACGGCCAATTCCAGGAGGCCTGAATGATCGCCACTGCCTTGGGATACGTCAGAACCAGGGTGGCTTCATCGTCGACATGGGGATAGATCTCCGGCTTGATTTGCTGCGTCACCGCGGTGACGCTATCGGGCCGACGCCCTTCCATCAGCCAGGTCGCGAGGTCCGCGCCATAGCAGCCAAAATCAAACAGTGCGCCGGCGCCGTCCAGTTTCGGATCGGTGAGCCAGACAAAGAACTCGGGTGGCACGCCGATCTCCTTTGGCCCCGCGTGGCCATCGTGCACCACGACTCGGCGCACCTCTCCGAGCGACCCGTCGTGCACCAGGTCATAGGCGGCATGATTGCTGCGATACCAGGTGGTCTCGTAATTCACCAGCACCGGAATTTTCGCCGCCCGCGCCGCCTCTTGAATCGCGCGCGCATCCTCGACGCTCACCGCCAGTGGTTTTTCCACCATCACAGCCACGTGGTGACGCGCTGCGATCTCTACGACCCGCCGATGGTCGTACGTAGTGGTGTACCCGAGCACCGCATCCGGATGCGTTCTCTGAATTGCTTCGTCGAGATCAGGGTAATAGAGCTTGCTATCCAGGTTGAACTTCTTCGCGTACTGATCGAAAAGTTCGCGGCTCGGCTCGGCAACGCCAACGATCTCCAGATCCGGCCGCTTCTGATTGCGCTCAAAAAATCCCGAGGCGTGGCCGTGGACAAGACCGGCGACAATGACGCGCAATGGTTTGGCAGTCGAGTCCGTAGAACCCTGAGCAGCAACCCCAGACGCCAGCAAGAGCGAGCCGAGCACAACGGGAAGGAGTCGCATCATTGAGCTGTCACACCGAGTCATGCTGTTCACCCTTTCGAATATGCCCCTGCAATACTTGCCGCAGTTCAACAAATCCGATCCTGCGACAAGACTCTCTTGGGAATGAAGGCGCAATTACCTGATTCGAAAAACAAGACGAATAGCTCCGATGTCTCTTTGTACTTTGAATATGCGGTCCAGCGGAGTTCTGCTTTCCCCTTCGAAGAGGTTGTCGTTGTACCTGTGTCCTCAAAGTTCCAAACCACCTCCGAGCCATCCATACACTTGGACCTGCGCGGGGCGACGTAGCGCGGAATTGTGTACACACTGAGACCTATTCCGATCGTGAAAATAACCCAGGGCCATCCCACTTCAGAAAGATCGTGGCGAATCAGGAACACACCCACCACAAACATGATGAGAAGCAACATGGCCAATGCAACTCTTGCCCACAACGGTTGGGACGTCGCGTGGCTGCTATCCAAGTAATCTTGGTAAGGGTGGACCAATCTTACTTCCAAGGTTCCTCCTCCTGAAAGTGATTCCGCGCAACTACAGAATCACTCGCTCATCCCCGACGCGTCGCGTCACCCGCTCTCGGTCCAGATACTCCAGCAACGGAATCGCGTACTTTCGGCTAACGCCGGTCATTTCCTTGAATTTGCCAACGTCGATCTTGGCCGCTCCGGTGGCGGACTTCGACTTCAATGCCGCGATCTGCTCGCGCAGGTTCGCTAGCGCCGATTGGTGAAACACCAGATCCTCAGAAATCTTGACCAGCACCTTGTCGCGTAAGAGCAGCGTCACGATCTTCTGGGCGCGCGCTTTGTCGACTTTAAGGCCCGCGATCACCGTGTAGAGCGCGGGGACCTGCAGTCCGGCCGACGCAAAGGCCTGCTCGATGGTCTTCTTCGACTCGGCTTCTTCATCCTTCATTACGACGCCGCGGCCGGGGAGGCGGACAAAGTCACTGGCGACTTCGAGTTTCTTTTCACTCACCAGCAGATCGATCGTCGCGCCCAGAACTTCCGGAGTGGCTCGCACCGTCTCCCTCAATTCCTCCTTGCCCATCCCGGGAACGAGAGGATTTTTCTTGTGGAAGGCTTCGACCGTGGTCAGCAGAAAGAGCTTCAGCGCATCCAGGGCGGGTGCGCCAACGTAACGCTCTCCAAGCTGCAGAATGCGCTGTTGTCGAAGAGGCTCGGCCAGGAGAGTCCTGAGAAAATCGCCGCGCCGTCCGGTTTCGGCAGTAAGCTCCGCAAGGGACAGACCATCGTGTCCACGGCGCGCGATCCGCATTCGTACGGCGCTTTCCCGCTGACCGCTGTCCAGTATCTTCAGGAACGGCAAGACCGTATCTTTACAGCTGCGTGGCAACGGCGTTGCGTCCAGTACGGCGCCTCCACCAATCGTGACTACGGGCGAAAACTGACGGACGATGAAGCGATCCCCAGGAACTAAGAAGGCTGGCTCACTCAGTCGCAGTTGCGTGTATGCACTCTCCCCGGGTTTTACAGCATCGCCTTCATGCAGCACGACTTCGGCAATCGTCTCGGAGGTGTGAGCATGCAGGTGGACGCGGGCGCGATCCTTGAGCGGCTTGGCGGAAGGCAAGAGCGAAAGCGACACGTCGATGCGCCGGGTTGTGCGAAAGGTGTCCGGGAACGCGAGCATCATGCCGCGAGACAGGTCCCCGACCGTTGCTCCGGCCAGATTCAGCGCAGTACGCTGGCCGGCGACGGCTTCGTCCGCCACTTCGCCATGCACTTGCACGCCGCGCACGCGCACGCGTTTGCCCGTGGGAAAAACTTCCAGCTCGTCTTCTTTTCGGATCGTGCCTGCGACGAGCGTGCCGGTGACGACCGTACCAAAACCTTTCATCGTGAACACGCGATCGATGGGCAAGCGCGCCAGCGCGTTCGAATCCTTCGCGGGCACTTCCCGGGCAACCTTCGACATTGCGAGCTTTAGTTCGGGCAGGCCCTTGCCGGTGAGTGAGCTGACCGCGACGATCGGGGAGCTTGCCGGGTCCAAAAACGATCCGCGCAGGAATTCTTCGACTTCCAGACGCACGACATCGAGCGTCTCGGCATCGACTGCGTCGGCTTTCGTAAGCACCGTGATGCCGCGGCGCACGGCCAGCAGGCGGCAGATGTCGAAATGTTCGCGCGTCTGCGGCTTGATGCCCTCGTCGGCGGCAATCACCAGCAGCACCAGGTCGATCCCGCCTACGCCGGCCAGCATATTGCGCACAAAACGCTCGTGCCCGGGCACATCGACGAAGCCCAACCGCAGCGTCTCTCCGCCGAGCGCGGGAAGTTCGAGATGCGCGAAGCCGATGTCGATCGTGATGCCGCGCCGTTTTTCTTCTTCGAGGCGATCAGTATCGATGCCGGTCAGCGCCTTGACCAGCGCCGTCTTGCCATGATCGATGTGTCCGGCGGTACCGACGATGACGGATTTCATCCGGAGATTAGTATAGGGAAAGCAGTTATCAGTCGTCTGTCGAGTTGGATTGGTCGTTGGTCGTTGGCGAACCCTTCGCTCACGGACGGGCGGGGACGCCCGTCGCTCCATCGGCAAAGGCGCCTGGATCTCTACGATTTGGTGGCGACCGCTGACCAGCGACTGTTCTACAATATCTGTTCCACCCATGACCCAGCCCCAGAACCCTGCCATCACTCCGGAAGTCATCCGGGAACACGGCTTGACGCCGGAGGAGTACCTCAAGATCGAGCAGTTGCTCGGCGGGCGCGCGCCTACGCTGACTGAGCTCGGCATCTTCAGCGTGATGTGGAGCGAGCACTGCTCTTACAAGTCTTCGCGCGTGCATTTGAAGCGGTTGCCCACCCGAAGCAAGCTGGTGGTGCAGGGGCCGGGGGAGAACGCCGGCATCATCGACATCGGCGATGGCTGGACTTGTGCGTTCAAGATCGAGTCGCACAATCATCCGTCGTTTATTGAGCCGTTTCAGGGGGCGACTACTGGCGTGGGCGGAATTCTGCGCGACATTTTCACGATGGGCGCGCGGCCGGTTGCAGTCATGGATTCGCTGCGCTTTGGGCCGATTGAAGAATCAAAGGCAAAGGCAGCGGACAGGAGTGCCCGCTCCACACAGGCTGAGATTCATAAGAACCACTCCATCATGGAAGGTGTGGTCAGCGGCGTTGCTTCTTACGGAAATTGTTTTGGGGTGCCCAACCTTGGCGGCGAGACGCAATTCGAGGCTTGCTACTCCGGGAACCCGCTGGTGAATGCATTCGCTCTGGGACTGGTTCGACGCGATCAGATTTTTTATGCGAAGGCAGCGGGCGAAGGCAATCCCGTGATTTACGTCGGCGCAAAGACCGGGCGCGATGGGATTCACGGCGCGACCATGGCATCGGAAGAATTCAGTGAAGCTTCCGAAGCCAAGCGACCCAACGTGCAGGTGGGGGATCCGTTTCTTGAGAAACTTTTGCTCGAGGCCTGTCTCGAAGCGATGCAAACCGGGGCGGTGGTTGGGATTCAGGATATGGGCGCGGCAGGACTCACGTGCTCGACCTGCGAGATGGGCGCGCGCGGGAAGGTTGGGCTCGAGATTGAATTGGATCGTGTCCCTCAGCGCGAGACCGGCATGTCTGCTTACGAGATCATGCTCTCGGAATCGCAGGAGCGCATGCTGCTGGTGGCGGAGAAGGGTCGCGAGGCGGAAGTCTTTCGGGTATTTGAGAAGTGGGGGCTCGATGCAGTCGAAGTCGGGCATGTAACGCGCGACAACGTGATGCGTGTGCGCCAGCATGGTGAACTGGTGGCCGAGATTCCCAACGAGGCGCTGACCGATGATGCACCCGTCTACAAGCGGCCTCTGGAACGCTGGGAGCCACCGGTGGAGCGCGAGATGCCGGAGAACGTTCGGCAGTTGTTTGACGGCAACAGCAAACCTCAGGGGCTGAAGCCCTCTTCTTCGAACGGATCTATTGGCACGGCTGAAGCCGTGCCCTTCCCAAGTGCCAACTCTCCTGCGAGCGGCGCGATGGCGAGTGGTCGAGATCTGACGGGAGCGTTCAAGCAGTTGCTGGCGAGTCCGAACATTTGCGGTAAGCGCTGGGTTTGGCAGCAATACGACTCGATGGTGCAGACCAATACGGTCGAAGGGCCGGGTGCGGCCGACGCGGGCGTGATCCGCATCAAAGGCTCGCAACGTGGACTGGCGATGGCGCTCGACGGCAACGGGCGCTGGTGCTACCTCGATCCGCGGCTGGGCGCGATGCATGCGGTTGCGGAAGCCTGCCGCAACGTTGCCTGCTCGGGCGCGACGCCGATCGGGGCTACCAACTGCCTCAACTTCGGAAATCCCGAGAAGCCGCACATCATGTGGCAGTTCTCGCAGGTGATTGACGGCATCACCAAGGCCTGCGAGGAACTGGAAGTGCCAATCACTGGCGGCAATGTCAGCTTCTACAACGAGACGCTGGGCGAGGGCATTTACCCGACGCCGGTGCTGGGCATTGTCGGCATTCTCGAAGACGTGCACAAAACTGCGAAGATGGAGTTCCGCGAGGCGGGACGCACGATTGTGCTATTGCGCGGGAGTGAGCCGGGCGATATCACCGATGCAGAATCAGAATTTGGGTCATCGGAGTACGCGAAAGAAGTCCTGGGTGTGGTGTGGGGATATCCGCCGGAGCTGGATCTGGAGAAGGAAGCGGCGTTACAGAGAGGCTTGGTCGAGATGATCCAGGCAGGGCTGGTGGAGTCGGCTCACGATTGTTCTTCGGGCGGAGTGGCAGTTGCTCTGGCGGAGTCCGCGTTTCCCAAGGGGATCGGGCTGAGCGTGGATGTCGCGTCGAATGGGCTGCCGGCGGAATTTGTGCTTTTCGGGGAGGATGCGAGCCGGGTGGTTTTGGCTTGCGACCCCACGAGGTTGGCGGGAATCCAACAGATAGCAGCCAAGCACGGGCTGGCGGTGGATTTGCTCGGGGAAACCGTGCCTGGGCAGGTTGAGATCAAAGTTGATGGGCAGCTCGCTATCTCGGCTTCGGTGGATGAGCTGAGCGAGGCGTACGAGTCGGCGCTGGAAAAGGCGTTGCGAACTGAGCCTGAGGTGGTGGCGGTCTGATTTCAGATTTTTGATTTCAGATTGCAGATTGGAAAAGCCTTTAACCGCAAAGTTCGCAAAGAGAATCTGAACAAGCTTGAAACACAGAGCGCGCGGAGAACGGCCGCAGAGAAGATCGAGCTAAGGGCTAATAGCTAATGGCTGCTTTTGATAAATTTCGCGAAGAGTGCGGAGTGGTGGCGATCTATGCACACCCGGAGGCGGAGAAACTCGCTTATCTCGGGCTGCATGCTTTGCAGCATCGCGGCCAGGAGTCGGCCGGGATTGTCAGCTCAGACGGGATGACCCTGCACGCGCACAAGGCCATGGGGCTGGTCGCGGATATTTTCGTCGAGGACGTGCTGGTCAAGCTACGCGGCACGCTGGCCATCGGGCACACGCGCTACTCCACCGCCGGGGACTCGGCTTTGCTCAATGCACAGCCGATTCTCGTGCAATCCAATAAGGGCTCGATCGCGGTGGCGCATAACGGCAACCTGGTGAATGCGCAGGAGATTCGTTCGCGTCTGGAAGCGCAGGGATCGATTTTTCAGACGACCAGCGATACCGAAGTGATCGTGCACCTGATTGCGATGTCGCGCGAGCACACGTTGCCCGAGGCAATGGCAGATGCGCTGCGTCGGGTGGAAGGCGCGTTTTCGCTGGTGATGGTTTCGGCCGATCGCGTGTTTGCGGCGCGCGATCCACGCGGTTTCCGGCCGCTGGCTATGGGACGAATTCCGGCGGCGGAAGGCGTTCGCAAGGACACAATTGTCTTTGCATCCGAAACCTGCGCGTTTGATTTGATTGGCGCGGTCTACGAGCGCGACGTGAAGCCCGGCGAACTCGTGATCGTGGGGCCCGAGGGCGTGACCTCGCGGTTCTATTCGCCGACCGGACCGCAATCGAGCTGCATTTTCGAGCATGTGTACTTTTCGCGTCCCGACAGCCAGGTGTTTGGACGGTCGGTGCAGGTCAGCCGCGAGGAACTGGGGCGCCAGCTGGCTCGGGAAGCGGGAGTCGGCGCCGATGTGGTTGTCCCGGTGCCCGACTCCGGCGTGACCGCAGCCGTGGGCTACGCAGCGGAAAGCGGCATTCCTTTTCGCTTCGGCTTGATCCGCAATCACTATGTGGGACGCACCTTCATCGAGCCGAAACAGACGGTGCGCGACTTCGGCGTGCGCCTGAAGTTGAATCCGGTGCGGTCGTTGCTCGAAGGCAGGCGCGTGGTGCTGATCGACGACTCGATCGTGCGCGGCACGACCAGCAAGAAGATCGTGCGCATGGTGCGGAATGCGGGGGCGAAGGAAGTCCACATGCGGATTTCGTGTCCACCGACCATTTCGCCCTGTTTCTACGGAGTGGATACACCTTCGAAGAGCCAACTCATCGGCGCGAACAAGACGATCGACGAGATTCGCGAATATATCGGCGCGGATTCGCTGGCATATCTCTCGCTCGAGGGATTGAAAGCGGCCTGCGGCGAAGGTGAGAAGACCGACTACTGCACGGCCTGTTACACGGGCAACTATCCGACGAACTGGGTCGATGTGGAGGAGATCCAGCCAGCCGTCGCGAAGCGGTAGCAAAGAATTTTCCTGACAATTGAATTTTAAGGGAATGCTCCCTCAGGGGCTAAAGCCCTCGCATTTTGCCAAGGCGCAGTGGCGCGGCTGAGGCCGTGCCCTTCCCGTGTTGTACCATTCGCCTGACGCCGGACTCATGACCTCGCCCAAATCGGGTTGGCGAATTCAACACCGTGCAGATTCGACTTGACTCCGGTAGTCCCATGCACTAAAACCTGATGCCCTGACTCGAATTCCGCGAGGAGCGCCGGGTTTGGAGGCAACCGCCACTTGGGGCGCTACGGATTGGTCTCCAGGGCAGCCATCCCGCGGAACAGCACTTCCCCAGACCTACTGCACTAAAGAACTCCCCGGGCGAGCAGCGTCTCATTCTCCCGGCAGACCACTCTCGGGCGGCAGCGCACCGCTTCAACATCAGTGTCCCTAACCAAGGAGGATTCAGTCGTGTCCACTCCCTCGTTCAGAGCTACACAACCCCTAGTACTGTTCCTGAGCTTGCTGGCCGGCGGACTGTGCGCCCAGGCGCAGGTTCCAAAACCGCAGAGCCTCGAAGACTTCGTCACCTACATGCAGGCACATCACAAGGCGCCATTCGATCGCGAGGGTGCGGAGATCCCGCCTGGAGGCCGACAACAACTGGTGCAGCGCATGCAAAAGTTGGGAGCGGCTAAGTTGGCTTCCATGGCGACCGCCGCCGCTACAACAGCGGGTACGAATGTGAAAGTGAACCGCGACCGGAATTCATGGCCGAAAGCGGAGATCGGGATGGCCGTGGATCCCGTGAACGGCAAGAACTTCGTCGTGATGTCGAATGACTTCCGCGAGAACTACGATCACCAGTTCTTTCACGTGTCGACCAATGGCGGCGTGGCCTGGACCGACGATTCGATGGTGATTGGAGTAGATCCCGTGACCAGCTTTGCACCCTACAACTTCCAGAGCGACCCGGGCGTGGCCTTCGATGACAAAGGCCAAAGCTACCTTTCGACTATCTCCGGCAATACGATTCTCGACTTCAATGTGGACGGGATTTACGAAAACTTCGATACGCAGGTGGAAGAAGTGCAAGGCTTCTCGAACGGCACCTACGCTTCCCTAGTACCCACGATCGTCGACAACCAGCAATGCAGCGGCGCGACTAACTTCCTGTGTCCGGCACAGCTCGACAAGCCGCTGATCACCGTGGATGCGGTGCCCGGCAGCCCCAATAACGGAACCATCTACGTGTACTACACGCTGTTCTGCAACGATCAGCCATGCGTCGACGGCAAGGCGCACGTGCCGGCGTTTTCGTCAGCCATTCTGGAATCGCACGCGGCTGGGGCAAACTTGCCGTTCTCGGCGCCTGCCAGAGTGAGCGGCGCTTACGTGCAGGACCAGTTCTCGGACATGGTGATCGACAGCCACGGCACGCCGCACATTTTCTTCGACGACTTCACGGCGCCAAGCGGCGTGATCCGCATGCGCATGTCGACGCTGAAGAATGGCGCGTGGCAGGTGACCGCAACTCCGGTGGCCAGCTTCTTCTACAACGGGTTGAACAGCCTGAACTGGGGATTCCGGGACTTGGGCACGGTGGCGCCGGGTTGTGGAATCTCGGGAGACACTGCGTATTGTGCATTCTCGGCCAGCCAGATTGCGGGTGGTTCGCTCGAGGGAACGCCGAGCGTGTACGTGGCGGTCGTCAACACGCAGACGGGCTCCTCCACAATTCACCGGGTGAATAATGACCCGTTCGGCAATGGCCGGCATCACTTCTTCCCGTGGGCGACCGCAAAAGCTGACGGCTCCGTTTACGTTGGCTGGTACGACGACCGCAACGATCCTGCATTGACCAAGGTCGAGTACTTCGTCGGCAAGTCGACCGATGGCGGCAACACTTTTCCGGTCCAGCAGGCGGTCAGCACGAAGTCGTTCAATCCGTGCGTGGGCTTTCCGGGCTGCGGATTCTTCGGGGACTACACGCAGATCGTCGCAGGTCCGGACGGTGTGGTGCATGCCGCATGGGCGGATACGCGGGATGGGGCGAGTATGCAAATTTATACACAGGCCGTTACCTGGTAAGTTTTATCTTGCTCGAGGGCTCCTGCAGATCGCAGGAGCCTTTTTTGTTTTGCAGACTCGGGCGAGGGCTCCCACGCTACACGGGCATTTCTTCTTACTTTATGGCTACGTTCACGCGAAGCTACGATGACTGGTAGTAGCGAGTTGTTCCGGCTAGTCTCATTCGGTTCTGTGTGCGCCGCGAGCTTGGGGCAAGCCCGCATCCCCCGATGGCGCGGTGAAAACAGACCCATCCGGAGTACCACCAACCATGAAATTCTCGAATTTCTTTCTGCGCCATCGTCAGCGTTGTTTCGCCTTGGCCGTCGTCGGAGTGCTGGGGCTGGGCTTACCCAGTCTCCAAGGCCAGAACCCACGCGGAGCCTTGCGCGGTGAGGTGCAAGATGCCACCGGGGCGCGTGTGGCTTCGGCGAAAGTTGTTGCCGAATCCAAGGGGTCCGCACTTAAGAGTGAGGGCGAGAGCAACGGGAGCGGGGAATTCCGCATTGAGGGATTGCTGCCGGGCGCCTATCACGTAACAGTGACGGCCAGCGGATTTGCGGAAGCCAGCGCCGACGTCGACGTCGTCGTCAGCATGGTGCGCGACGTGAACGTGACGCTGAAGCCGGCCGGCGCACCGGAATCAGTAAATGTGGAAGGTAAGGCGTCTTCGATTACCAGCGAACCCATCGACACGGCTAGCGCGGTACACCAAGGCGCGGTAAGTTCTCGTGACCTCGAGACCATTCCACTGGCGCATCGCAGCTTCGCCAACATTGCCTACCTGGTCCCAGGAACCGAGCCGGTCGAGCCGTCGGATCCAACCAAGGCACGCATCACGGCGGTTTCGTTCGGAGGAAGCTCCGGCCTGAACGTGGATTTATCGGTGGACGGAGGCGACAACTCCGACGACTACATCGGCGGCTTTTTGCAGAACTTCTCACCCGATGGGATCCAGGAATTCGCGGTGCGCACGTCGAATGAAGAAGCGGATACGGGTCGGACGGTGGGCGGGTCAGTGGTCATCACGACCAAGCACGGTACGAATCTGTGGCATGGCAGCGGAGCGTTCTACGAGCGCGCATCGGCGCTGAACGCGCGCTTTCCGATCGACAATCCGGCACCGCAGCCCAAGCAGCCCTTTTCGCGACAGAACTACGTAGCCACGCTGGGCGGCCCAGTGAAGAAAGACAAAGTCTGGATTTTCGGATCCTTTGAAGGCGTGCACGAAAACGCGAGCATCAACTACAGCCCTGACAACCTGGCGGAGTTCAATGCTCTGTCAACGCTGGCTTCGGCGGGACTGATCCAGGGATTCAATCTCGAGGGGCAACCCGTGGGAGTGAATTCGATCGCGGTGCCGAATTCAGTGAAGGTTCCGTTCCGCGATTACATGGGTTCGCTGCGGCTGGACTGGGCGCAGTCGGAGCGGTCGCAGTGGTTCATTCGCGGATCGCTCGACAACTACACGACCAACAACGACCTGGTGCAGCAGGCGACTTTGCCTTCCACGGGTGCGACTTCAGGATCGAAATACACCAACCTCGTCCTGAACAACCAGGTGACGTTCAGCCCGACCTGGCTGGGTTCCTTCACATTCGATGCCAGCTTTCTGCATCACACTGAAGGGCGCAATCAGTATCTGGGATTTGCGCTGGCGTTTCCGTTCAGCTCGACCTTCTCGACGATTTCGGGATTCGAGACGTTCGGCGACAACCAGTTCCAGACCCCGATCACGGCGTTCCCCGTGCTGCGCAAACAGCAGAAATACCAGTTCCGCTACGACCTGAGCCACTCGTCGGGGAAGCACTCCCCGAAGTTCGGCATCAACTTCATTCACGAGCCGGTGTTGAGCGGGGCGCTGTCGGGGACGGAGGAAGGATTCCTGCAGTACGCGAACAATCCGAGCTTTTACGCGGCGAATCCCGGACAGTTTTATTTCGATCCGAGCTGCCTTACGCCTGCGCCGGATGATGTAACTTGCACCGCGACCCCGGCCGGAGACGGTGGATTCACGCAGAGTATCCGTCGGCTGGGACTCTATGCGCAGGACTCGTGGCGCGTGAACTCGCACCTCACGGTGAACTACGGTCTGCGTTGGGATACGACGTTTGGATTGTTCGAGGGGTCCGGACGGAGTCAGCTCGAGAATCGGGCGTTCATCACTCTGAAAGCGCTGGGCATCAATCTGATTCCGGCGGCGCCGCACGACTACCGAAAGCAATTCGGCCCGCGGCTCGGACTCGCGTACTCGCCGGGGCACATGGAGAACACGGTGTTCCGCGCGAGCTTTGGAATCTATTACAACGATCTCGCGCAGAATGGATGGGTGGGAGCATTCCAGGCGGTGAACGCCGCGCCGGGCCCCTGTACCGATCCTGCGAACGATCCTGGCTTGTTCGACCCCGCGAACGCAGGTTGTCTGCCCGGAGCAACCTTTGGTGGGCAAGGCGCGATCATCGATCCAAACTACAAGACACCGTACGCGCTGCATGCCGGCGCTGGGATGCAACATGCGTTCAATGAGCATTGGACGTTCAGCGCTGACTGGACGCATGAAAATGGAACGCATGCGTATCGCGCCTATCCGTTTGCAGGCGGAGACAGCTTGCTCACACCGAAGCTCGCACCGGACGATCCGGCGCAGGCGGATGTGGTTCCGAACGTCGACGTCTACAAGACCGACAATCGTTCCAGCTACGATGCAGTGACCTTCAAACTTCAGGGCAACATGCAGCGGCTGAACCTGGTTGCTCATTACACACTAGGCAGAGCGAAGACGTGGGGTTGCACGGTTGGCGAACTTTTCGACTATGTGAATGGCGTGTGCGATCCACTGAACGCGTTCGCGCCGGGAGACTACGGACCGTCGGGCGAAGACGTGCGGCATCGCTTTGTGCTCGCGGGGACGGCGCATCTGCCTCTGGGCATCGAACTGAGCACGCTGACACAGTTGGAGAGCGCGCGGCCGTTTACGCTGGCCAACGGAGACCAGCGCGCCGTGATCAACGGCGTAAAAACCACGATGGACCAGTTCCGAGGCACGCCCTACATGCAGGTCGATGTGCGGGTGGCACGGCCATTCCGGATCGCCGAACGGGCACAAGTTAATCCGTTTGTCGAGTTCTTCAATTTGTTCAATCGAAGCAATCCGGCGAATAATTTCGTGGCTGACGTCGCGGCGTTGCCGGTGCCTCCGGATCAAGTGGCGGGCGGGAATGTGACCGATCTGTGTGGAGACGCGGACTGCACGCCGGCGAATTTCATCCCGATTACCAGTCTGAATCAATTGCGCAAGCCCGCTGGAGCGCTGGGAGATTTTTTTGGTCCGGGGACTACGGTGGGGATTCCGTTTGCGGCGCAGATTGGCGTGAGGGTGACGTTCTAGGAGAACTCACCTCAGGGGCTGAAGCCCGCTCCGTTGCAGTTTCTCTCGGCACGGCTGAAGCCGTGCCCTTCCCGGAACATCCCCTCAAGAGGCCACGCTATGAAGCTGCCTGCGGCATCGCTGAGGCGATGCCCTCATACGAAACCTTGAATTTCCGTCCTCTATGAATGAATGCGCCTTCGAGCGCTGCGGTACTCAGGCCGTCACCATCTTCGCGGACCAGCTTTTCACAAACTGCCCGAAGCGATCGAGCGCAAGGGAGAATCCCTCTCCAGCGGCCGCGAAGCCCATGCGGAAATGTGATGGTGAGTCAAAGCAGTCGCCCGGGGCGAGGAGGATGCCGCGCTCCGTAGCGGCCTGGCAGAACGGACGAGCGTTTTCGCCACTAGCCATCCAGGGGAACGCAGTCATGCCGCCCTGTGGCGGGATCCACCCGAGAACGTCGGCATGTTCCTTCATGAAACGATCCAGAACCTTGAGGTTGCGCGAGGCGACTTCCTGCGTTCGTCCGAGGACGATGTCGCGTTTCCGGATGGCGATTTCGGAGAGGATCTCACCCGTAGTCGAGTTGCACACCGAGAAGTAGGCGCGCGCGGTCCAGTATTGCTGGCGGCGCTGGGCGTCGTGCTCGATCATCCAGCCGGTGCGGACCCCGGGAATCGAGAAGGCCTTCGAGAGGTCGCTGATCACGGTGGCGTGCGGCAGGCGCGCAGCGGACTTCGTTCGCTCCCCGTGATAGATCGGGTGATAGACCTGATCGCTGATCAGTTGGACGCCGCGCGCGGCCGTGAAGGCATGTAGGGCTTCCATGTCGGAGTCGCTGACGGTCGCGCCCGTGGGATTGTGCGGGTTGTTGACCAGGATGAGCTTGGTCTTCGAATCGACAAGGCGCTTGATTTCGTCGACGTCAATGCGGAAACCATTTTCGCGATTGACCCGGTAATAGCGGATTTCGAGGCCGAGCGATTCCGGAAGCGCCGAGAACGTCGTGAAGCCAGGTAGTGGAAGAACGACGTTGGCGCCCGGCTCGGCGGCAAGCCACATCAGCGCTACCAGCGCTTCGGAAGCGCCAGTCACGATTTGCACGGCATCGGCGCTCACACCTTCCATTTCGGCAATCGCTTCGCGCAAGCTATCGTTGCCGGCGGGATGGCCGTAGACGAGTTTGTGATTCAGGAAATCATGGCGCGTTTCGTCGCCGGCAAGGGCGAGGATGTCGTTCACGGTCCAGGTAGGTCCGGTGCTGGCAGCAAGATTGAATTCGATACCGTGTTCGTATTGGTCGAGCCAGACATCAAGGAGAAAAGGCTTGAATTGCATCGGCACACCTCGGAGGATCGTGTACTCATTACCAGATTCGACAACCCTGCGCGGAGATGAATTTAGTTTCGGGGCTTGCGAGCAGACGCGATTCTGGCGATGCCCTGCAAATCATTCGCGATTGTTATGTCTTCCCATCCGTCCAGAAGGGCTTGCACTGCCTCTGCGATCGTACCGCTGATTTCCATGATGAGATGACCACCCGGCTTCAGTATGACGTACGCGGCGGGAATCAGCTGTTCGATGACTTCGAGGCCAGAGGCTCCGGCGAAAACCGCGCTGCGCGGCTCGAATTTTCGGACTTCGAGCTGGACTTCATCTTCCTCTGACAGGCCTACGTAGGGCGGGTTCGAGACGACGAAGTCGAAAGCTCCCTCGAGACCGTCGAGCAGATTGGTGTCGTGGAAGAAGAGGCGACGCTTGGGCGGATAGTGATTTTTCGACGTTAACTCAAGTTGAAGGCGGGCGACGTTGGCTTCGGCGATCTCAAGGGCGGCGGGGGAATTGTCGGTGGCGTGAATTTCCGCCTCAGGAAGTTCCTTGGCCAGCGCAAGTGCAATCGCTCCAGAGCCGGTGCCTACGTCGGCGATGCGGGGAGCTTTCATTTTGCGTGCGAGCGGCAGGACGGTTTCGATCAGGTGCTCCGTTTCGGGGCGCGGGATGAGGACCGCCGGGGAGACGATGAGGTCGAGTCCCCAGAATTCCTGGTGTCCCGTGATGTATTGAGCGGGGACACCCTTGGCGCGTTGAGTCAAAGCCTCGTCATAGCGGGCTTGTTCTTCTTCGGTGAGTTTGCGCTCGGGATGCGCGTAGAGATGGGCGCGGTCGCAGTTCAGAGTGAACAGCAGCAGCGTTTCGGCATTGAGGCGCGGAGATGGGACGTGCTCGTCGGTTAGGCGGGCGATCGCGGCTTGCAGAGCTTCGCGGAGGAGCACAGCCCTATTGCATCACAAAGTTGTCGTTCTGAGCGCAAGGAAGAATTCGTAGAGCTGGTTGGCGACGGCAGAATACATGGTTCCTTCGCTTCGCTCAGGATGACAATGTGCAAGATGGTCAACGCGGAAGCGCGCCTGCCTTCAGGCCAGTTCGTTCCACGACAACCCGAATTCTGACCGAGCAATCTCCGGACCTTCGATCTACGCGACCGGTGCGGCTTCGCTCTTCAGCTTCTCAGCCTGGTAGTGCGTGATCAGCGCGTCGACGATGGGCTGCAGTTTGCCATCCATCACTTCGGTGAGCTGATGAATGGTCAATCCGATGCGGTGGTCGGTGACGCGGTTTTGGGGGAAGTTGTAGGTGCGGATTTTTTCGCTGCGGTCTCCAGAGCCGACCATCGCTTTGCGTTCTTTGGCCAAAGCATCCTGCTGCTTCTGCATTTCGATTTCGTAGAGGCGCGAACGCAGGACGCGCATGCCCTTTTCGCGATTCTTGATCTGGGATTTCTCGTCCTGGCAACTGACCACGGTATTCGTCGGGATGTGAGTGATGCGAACCGCGGAGTACGTCGTGTTGACGGACTGGCCGCCTGGGCCGGACGAGCAGAAAGTATCGATGCGCAGATCTTTCGCTTCGATCTTGATGTCGACGTCTTCGGCTTCCGGGAGTACCGCCACCGTGACCGCGGATGTGTGCACGCGGCCTTGCTGCTCAGTGGCGGGCACGCGCTGCACGCGGTGGACGCCGCTTTCGTACTTCAACTGCGAGAAAACTCGCTTGCCTTCAATGATCGCGATTACTTCTTTCAGGCCGCCGACTGCTGATTCCGAGGTCGAGAGGACTTCCACCTTCCAGCCTTGCGTTTCGGCGTAGCGGGAATACATGCGGAACATTTCGTCGGCGAAGAGCGTGGCCTCGTCGCCGCCGGTGCCGGCGCGGATTTCGAGGATGATGTCTTTTTCGTCGTTGGGATCCTTGGGAATGAGGAGGACTTTCAGGTCGGCTTCCACCTGGCCGACAAGGGCCTCGAGTTGAGTGAGTTCTTCCTGCGCGTAGGCGCGCATGTCGGGATCTTTTTCTTCGGCGATGACGGCCTTGCTCTCGGCGATGCCGCGGGTGAGGTCCTTGTACTCGCGGTACTTTTCGACGATGGGCGCGACTTCGCTATGCGCCTTGGCGGTCTTCTGGTATCGGGACGAATCGGTGACGATCTCCGGCGAGGCGAGGGCCTGGGTCAGTTCCTCGTAGCGGGCTTCGATTTGGTCGAGGCGTTCAAACATAAAGGCAGTTCTCGGTTCTCAGTTCTCGGTTCTCAGTCTAATGCCCCAAGGGCTGCTCAGTTCCCGTTCCGCACGACGAGTGCGAGCAACAAACGTCGCACAGCGTAATTCTGGATTTTACTGGGAACTGAGAACCGAGAACTGAGAACTTAATTTTGGGGGAAGCCCCCCTAGGCAATCACTAGTTCGCCGCCGTTTTGCTTTTCAAGTTCCATGGCCTGATCGAGCGCGACTATCGCGCAGTGGACTTGGTCGTCGGACGGAGGCTGCGTGGTGATGCGTTGCAGCCACAAGCCGGGGGCGGTCATGAGGGCGAAGAGCGATCCGCGATGCTTGGCGGCGAAGCGGATGATTTCGTATGACAGGCCGGCGATCACCGGCAGAAGCACGATGCGCGTCGCAAAGCGGGACCAGAACGTTGTGACCGGGAAGATTGCGTTGGCCACGATGTAAACCAGAATCGAGAAAATCATCACGGTCATCAGAAAGCTGGTGCCGCAGCGCGGGTGAAACGTCGAGTATTTCTGGACGTTGCTTTCGCTGAGCGGATCACCGTTTTCGAAGGCGAAAACCGTTTTGTGTTCGGCGCCGTGGTATTGGTAGACGCGGCGGATGTCTTTCATCAACGACACGCCCCAGATGAACAGCAGGAACAAGGCGATGCGGATGACGCCGTCGACCACGTTGAACATAATCGGGTTGGCGAAGATCGGATTGACGCGCTTGAGTTCCGTGGCCGCCGCCAGCGGCAGGAACTTGTACATGAAGATGAAGAAGGCGAGCGAGATGGCGATGTTGATGCCAGCCACCCAGCCGCTGATTTCGGCTTTCTTCTCTTTTTGCTTTTCCTCCGGCATGAGCTGTTCGAGTGCGACGTCGGCCGAGAAGCGTAGCGCTCGGAAGCCGAGCGTCATCGCGTAACCCAGCGTCATGACGCCGCGGACAACGGGCCAGCCCATCCATTTATGTTTTTCGGAGGGCCTCTCGAGCGGTTCGCTCATGGTGGCAACTTCGCCCGAAGGTCTGCGCACGGCAATCGCCCAGGCGTGCGGCGACCGCATCATGACGCCTTCGAGGACAGCCTGGCCGCCGACCAGTGTCTCTTCACCACTTTCGAGCGCCGGCAGAAGCTGCAGGGCCACGAGAAATCGCCACAGGTTGCGCAAGTAATGCATCATTCGTTAGATGATACTTCCAGGTGGGAAGTAGCAGGAGTTAAGGGTATCACAGGGCATGGTGATTTCAGGATCGTGGTTGTCGTAAGTCTTTGTTTTTGTTTAGGATGTGCAGCCTAGCCGGGCTCTGGCGGACACCGACCGGGCCGGCCGTCATGCTGAAACTTTCGCGGACAGGAGTGTCCGCGCCACCATATGCGGAAATTTGCCGAGGCCTGCGACGCGATCGCAGAGACTACGAAGAAACTTCTGAAGGTTGGGATCGTGGCGGAGTATCTGACTTCGCGCGCGGTGGAGGAGGCGTCTGTCTCGGCGGTGTTTCTTTCGGGCAAGCCGTTTCCGGCCTGGGAGGAGACCACGCTGCAGGTCGGAGGGCGATTGTTGTGGCGAGTCATTTCCGAGCTTTCGGGATGGAGCGATGCGGAGTTGACCGCGGAGTACAGGAAGTTGGGAGATGTGGGCGCGGTTTCTGGGGAGGCGCTGGCAGCGAGGCGAACCTTGAATTCAGGAACGGAGCCTAGCTTCGCTCAGCCGACGGGCGAGGACGCCCGTCCCTCCATCGGACAACCCGGGGCGCCTGTCGCGGTCTGGGATCAGTTGGGCGTCGTCGAGGCCGAGAATTTCTTCCGGAAGATTGCAGCTGCTCGCGGTCCTGCGGCGAAGACCGTATTTGTGCGGGAGTTGCTCTCGCGCGCGACCGGGCTCGAGGCCAAGTATCTCGTCAAGATCATGACGGGCGATTTGCGGATCGGGTTGAAAGAGAGCCTGGTGGAGGAAGCAATCGCACGTGCTTATGGCGGAACCCTCGCGGAGGTGCAGCGCGCGAACATGCTGGTCGGTGACATTGGAGAAACCTTGCGACTGGCGGCGCGGGGTGCGCTGGGCGAAGCCCACATGCGGATGTTTCATCCGCTGGGATTCATGCTGGCAAGCCCGGTGGAGTCGGCGGAGGAAGCGCTCAGTTACTTCGAGGAGGCTTCCATCGAGGACAAGTACGACGGGATCCGGGCGCAGGCACATGTGTCGGGAGGCGAGGTGCGATTCTTCTCGCGGACTCGCGACGAGATCACGGAGTCATTCCCTGAGTTACCCGATGCATTGGCGGGGCTGCCCAAGGACGCCATTCTCGATGGAGAGATTCTGGCCTGGAGTTACAGCGAGGACAGCGCAGGCCGGGCCTTGCCTTTCAGCGCACTGCAGCAACGGCTCGGGCGGAAGAAGGTCAGTGCTGAACTGATGCGGCGGGTCCCGGTGGTGTACATGGTGTTCGACGTTCTCTACGCCGAAGATGAGCTCGTGCTAGCAAAACCTCTTCGGGAGCGGATGCGGATTCTTGATGAGTTGCTGGCAGAGCAGAGGATCATTCACCACAGAGTCTCAGGGACACAGGAGAAGGCGCAGAGCTCTTTGATTTTTGGAGAGGACGAGGGGACCATGGTCGAACGCTTGATTCGCACGCCTTCCAGGCTGGCTTCCACACCGGAGGAACTGGAAGGACTGTTTACAGCGGCGCAGGCACGCGGGAATGAAGGGCTGATGATCAAAGATCTCGCCTCCGCTTACACGCCTGGAAGGCGTGGGAAATCGTGGCTGAAGATGAAGCGCGAACTCGCGACCCTCGACGTCGTGGTAACAGCTGTGGAATGGGGACATGGCAAGCGCATCAATGTGCTCAGCGATTACACCTTCGCGGTGCTCGATGGCGAACGGTTGGTGAATATCGGCAAAGCGTATTCGGGGCTGACCGATGTCGAGATCGCCGAGATGACGAAGTGGTTTCTGCAGCACACCATCGATGACCAGGGATTCCGGCGTGAGGTAGAGCCGAAGATCGTGCTCGAGGTCGCGTTCAACAACGTGATGAAATCTGACCGGCACGAGAGCGGGTACGCGCTGCGGTTTCCAAGGATTGTGAGGCTGCGGCCAGACAAGTCGCCAGAGGATGCGGACACGATCGAGAGAGCAGACGAGATTTTCCAGCAGCAGGATGGCCGCAAGACGTAATATCGCAACCGTTAAGCAGGACCGCAATCGACGGAAACCTGAGGACGGGTCCCATGAACAAGTTTGGAAAAGTGAGCACCATAGCTGTGCTGCTTGCCGTAGTGGTTGTGCTCGCGGCAGTGTGGAAATTGCGCGCGGATTCGACTTCCAAGTGGACGTTCACCAAGGAGTCGGAAGCGTTGGTGACGGATGCGAAGCTGCGCGATGAGATTTTCGACGCCCTTGCAGCCGCGGAGAAGGCGGGTACGGATCCGGGAATTTCACATTTCAATGTGCGAGTGGCCACCGCTTTCGAGAAGGATGGGAAAGAGCGCGTGGTGGTGGGCGGGAACAGCGAGTATGAAATTCCGGAGGGAATCCACGGGGAAACTTCGGTTTTGAATCACGTGATTGCGCTTTACGGTCCGGAGACAACGCGGCACAACCTTCGCTTCCTTGCGTTCTTTGCCAATCAATGCGGGGCCAGCAGCTGCGGGGATTGCCGCGATTACCAACTGGCGACAACTGATTACGAGCACCTGCTGTTTGTCTGCGGGCAAGCGAGCGATCGGACCGTGAAAGTGACCCGCTTCGCGGATCAACTCGTTTGCGAAAGCAACTTCCCCGAGGTGCAAGCCGCGAAAATTCCGTTGGCGCCGGAAGAATTACGGCAGTTGGTGCAGTCGGCGGAGGAGGCGCGGCGAGGCGGGGTGACCCTGTTTACAAAGGGTAGGCACACGGGCGCGGCCGCACTTTCATTCACAGGCAAGACGTATCGCTCTGCCGGCGCCGATGATGCGGCTTTTCACTACCGCTACCCGATTGGCGGAGTATTACAAGCAGCGATGACCGAACGCGACTATTTTCTGCGCGCAATGGTGGTGAGCGGCGAGAACGGAGAATGGCCGGTCGTGAATTATCGAGACCGGCAGTATGGGTACGAAGCGAGCAGTTTTAATCACGCGGCTGGAAAGGCCCCTATTGTGCTGATCCTGTCGAATGGACGAGGGCAGTTTCGGGTGACCACGTTCGAGACCTCGTTGCCGAATGCCTTCAGTACGGCGGACTTCATGCCCGAAGCGTTAAAGACGTTTCTTGTCAGCCATGCAAGCGGGAAATAGCCCCAGCTGGAAAAGCTTTTAACCGCTAAAGTCGCAAAGATCGCGCAAAGGGCGCGAAGATAGTCGGCCTTTGTGCGTATTTCAGCGCGCGCTCGTTTGCAGGGCCGCTGAGGTGCGGGCGTAGATTTCGTCGGGCGATCCTGTGGCTGGGACCGGCAGCAGCAGACCAAGATTCCGGTAGAAGTTGATCAGCGGCGCCGTGCTGCGTTCATAAGTCTCCATGCGCACGGCGACTGACTCGGGGCGATCGTCTTCACGCTGGACGAGGCGTCCCGCGCAATGATCGCAAACACCGGCAGTTTGCGACGGCTGGCGCGTAACGTGGTAGACCGCCTTGCAGTTCTCGCAGGTACGGCGGCCGCTGAGGCGCTCGACGATTTCTTCCAGAGGCAGCTCGTAGTTCAGGACCGCGTCGAGCGATAGGCTTTCCTCTTCCATCAGGCCCTTCAACGCTTCGGCCTGCATGAGCGTGCGCGGGAAGCCGTCGAGAATGAAACCGTTTCGGCAGTGCAGGCACTGACTGCGTTCACGCACCATTTCCCACACAGTGGCATCGGGGACAAGTTCTCCACGACGCATGAAACTCAGCGCGGCAGCCATGGCCGGAGATGGCGCGCATCCGTCGCGCTTGCCAGCCGCACGGAAAACGTCTCCGGTGGAAAGATGACAAGCGCCCAAACGTTCGCGCAGCAGGTTGGCCTGGGTTCCTTTGCCGACGCCGGGGGCGCCGAGGAGAATGAGCCGCCAGGGACGGGCAACATCGGGCGCAGTGGGGCAAGTAGCGGAGGGGCCTTCGAGCCATGCGGAGCGGTTATTGGCGGAAGGCATGGGTGCCTCCTCAGAATTCGGATGACAAGGAAAGCCTATCGCCTCATGGTGGTGGGAACGCGTGATAGTGATCACGGCAGAGTGTGAGGTTTGGCCCGAGCCGCCGTTCCCTTCAGGGCATCCACACGTTTACATGCGAATTGCCTCTGGCGGCGCCGCAAGCTGCGCATGCGGGAGCGATGCTCGCGAAGTGCACGGGTCCTTCGCTTCGCTCAGGATGACAAGGCTGAAAAAGGACCGGATCGCGGTGAACAGGCCTAGTGATGGTGATGATGCTCGCCTTCGCCAACCGGGATGACGCACCCGTGGGCGACTTCGCACTCCACGTGCTCAAACTGGATGGTGGTGTGAATCACCCGGAAGTCGTGATGAAGGACTTCCTTCACGTCGCGCAGGATGCGCTCGCTGACGGACGGCGGGATGTCGGCGATGGCGATGTGGCAGGAGAGCGCGTGGCTTTCTGATCCGATGCTCCAGACGTGCAGGTCGTGGACGTCGTTGACGCCCTCGACTTTGCGGATGGCAGCTTCCAGACGGTCGAGTTTCATGCCGCGGGGCGTGCCTTCGAGCAGGATGTTCATGGTCTCGCGCAAGATACCGACGGAAGACCACAAGATCAGGGCGCCGATTCCGAAGGAGAGCGCGGAATCGATCCAGTATTGGTTCGTGACCATGATGGCCCAGCCGCCCACGATGACGGCGGCGGTGGAAAGCGTGTCGCCGACTTCGTGCAGCAGGGCGCTGCGGATGTTGATGTCGCCGCCCGAACGATAGAGCAGGAGCGCGATCACGCCGTTCATCACGACGCCCGCGCCCGCGACCCACATCATCAGGGGAGCGTGCACCGGTTGCGGGTTCTGCACACGGCGGAAGGCTTCATAGAAAATGAAGAACGAGATCACGACCAGGGAAGCGGCGTTGATCAGGGCGGCCAGCACTCCGGCGCGGTGGTAACCGTAAGTCTTGGTAGCGCTAGGCGGACGGGACTGCAAATAGACCGCCACCAGCGACAGCAGCAACGCGAGGAAGTCGGAAAGATTGTGGCCAGCCTCGGAAAGCAGTGCCAGGGAATGAGCGCGCAATCCAGCGAAGACCAGCAGGGCGATGTAGGCGAGGGTGACGAACAGAGAAATCCGCAGCACCTTTGAGGTGGCTGCTCCGGACCCGGCATGCACGTGCATGTGCATCTCTCTAAGTCTATCGATGCAGCGGAAGGCCTTCAAGGCGCGAAGGCGGGTACGGGTGGGCTTGTCCGGCCGCGTTGAAGTTTTGCAACAAGAGTAGAATGCTGGGCTCCTGGGAACCTACAAGCGCGGATTGATGAGCGCACTCCAGGCGGAGAGGAAGATGAGAAGACGGGACAGGGTTGCCTTGGCCTTCGTGTTGCTAGTGGCAGCCGTTTGCTCGGCCGACACGATCATCACGCGCGAGGGCGCGAGCTATTCCGGAAGTTTCTTGGGTGCGAAGGACGCGGCGATCGGCTTCACCGACACGAGTGGGATCGGGTATACCTTCCCGATCCGCGACGTGCAGTCGCTGGTGTTCACCTCGGCGAACGACACCGTGACCCTACGCAACGGGAAGGTTTATTCGGGGAAATTCACGGGCGCAGATCCGCTGGCGTTTAAAGACAATATGGGAATTCTCTACGAGTTTCCGCGGAAGGATGTGGAGTCGCTGGTGCTGAGCACTGCAGGTGTTGCGCCCCCGCCGCCGCAGGGGTCCAAGGTGATCCCGACCGGAACCGCAATTGTGATTCGCACCGAAGAGAAGATTGATTCAGATAACGCATCCTCCGGGCAGAGGTTCTCGGCGGAAGTGGTGGATGCGGTCGACGACCTGGCCGGGGGCGTTGCCATTCCGGCACATTCGAAGGCAAAGCTGTTGATCGTGTCGGAGTCGGGCGGAGGCGCCGGGTCTCCCTACATGTACCTGGATCTGGACACTGTGAACATCAGCGGCAAGATGCATCGCGTGTTTACGTCGGAGCTGAAGGAATCGAACGACAAAGGTTTCGGCAAGAACAAGCGCACGGCGGAATTTCTAGGCGGCGGGGCGGCGTTGGGCGGGTTGTTCGGCGCGATTCTGGGCGGCGGGCAGGGAGCGGCAATCGGGGCGGCATCGGGTGCCGGCGGAGGATTCTTCGGACAGCTCTTCACGCGCGGGAAAGAGGTAAAAGTTCCGGCGGAGACCGTGTTGCACTTCCGGCTGGAACGGCCGCTGGTTTTGCAGCCGCAATAAGGGCTATTGAAAGAGGTAGCCGACGCCGTTGCCGTTTCTGACTTTGAACCACGAATATTTCAGGTGGAGGGTGGTGAGCCCGCGCTGAACCTTCATCAGACCTTGTTGAATGCGGCCGACTTTTTCCATGTCCTGGCGAATTTTGGCTGCGTCCATGCGCTGGCCTCGGAGTTCTGACTGCCGGCGCTTCTCGCAATGCTCGTAGTCCGTGCTGTGCTGGCAGAGATCGTATCCATTCAGGGTGTTGGTCTCGCGCAAGGAGCGATACTGGCCAGCTTCACGAGCATTGGAGGCTAACATCGCGTCGTACTCCTCGTACCAATCATGGACGGCCGATTCGTCTCTTCAGGCTTGTGCTTTTCCTTGTACTTCTGGATGGCCTCGACGACGGCGTCGGTGTTGTCATCCCCCTCGAGATTCATGATTGGAATCGGGCTCTTATGCACGTCCATGTCTTCATCGGTGAAAACCTTGGCGGCCTTGCCCTTGCGAGCCTTAGCTTCCTGAGCGGCAGCTGCGAGCGGGCTGGACTGAGCTTGGGTGTTTCCGGAAGGCGATGACGAGTCTGGTTTCGAAGGGTTTTGAGCGACGGCAAGAGTGATCCAGAACACCGTCGCCAACAGCGCCAGGCGCGCGATTTTGTGACGATTTACGGTCACAGCGACTCCAATCATGATTGTATTGCGCCTGATCGCGGCAGCAGTAACCGAAGTTTGTCTCTCGCGGGCGCAAATCGATCCGGGAGTTTGCGAATACAATGCTCCGTTACATTGAATGGGCGGGCTCATGGAAACGGCTGATGTCGTTCTGGTTGGAGGCGGGATTGTTGGGTCGAGTATCGCTTATCACTTGACGGCTGCTGGCTGTAAGAACGTGCTTGTAATTGAGCGCGAGACGCAGCAGGGCAAGGGTTCAACCGGTAAGAGCATGGGCGGGGTGCGTGCGCAGTTTTCGACGCCCGTCAACATCCAGATGTCGCTGTACGCGATTCCCTTCTACGCGAGTTTCGATGAGCGGCTGGGACATCCGGCTGGGTACCGGCCGCAGGGATATCTGTTCTGCGCGACTTCGGACAAGCACATGGCGTACCTGCGGACGAACTACCAGAAGCAGGTCGCCCTCGGATTGAAGGATGTGCGAATCGTTTCGGGTGACGAGATCCGTGGCCTATTTCCGCTGCTGCGTGGCGATGACCTTATCGGTGGAAGTTTTTGCGCGACGGATGGGTTTGTCGATCCGTACAGCGCGATGATCGGGTTCATGACCTGGGCGGCTGAGCATGGGGCGAAGCTCTGGAAGAACACCGGGGTGACGGCGATCCGGCGGGATGCGCGCGGGATTTGTGAGGTGGAGACTTCACGGGGTACGGTTTCGACGCGCGTGCTCGTGAACTGCGCGGGTGCGTGGGCGGCATCGATCGCGAAGATGGTGGATATCGATCTGCCCGTCGAGCCGCTGCGGCGGATGCTGGTGCCGACGGAGCCGTTTGATCAGTTTCCGCATACTGCACCGATGATCATCGATATGTCGAATGGGTTTCACTTCCGGCCGGAGTCGCTGGGATTTCTGCTGGCCTGGAATGATCCTGAGGAAACGCCAGGGTTCAAGTCGGAGTTTGAGCCTTCATTCATCGAAAAGATTCTGACCCGCGCCGCGGATCGCGTGCCATGCTTTGAGAATGTGGCGGTGAATCCGAAGCGGGCTTGGGCGGGGTTGTACGAGATGACGCCCGACCATCATCCGATTTTGGGCGCGGTGCCTGAAGTGCCGGGATTTTTTCTCGCGAATGGGTTTAGCGGGCATGGGGTAATGCACGCTCCCGCTACCGGGAAGATTCTGAGTGATTTGATTTTGACGGGGAAGACGGAACTGATCGACCCGTCATTACTGAATTTTTCCCGCTTCGCTGAAGGGCGGATGATTCATGAGACGGCGGTGTTGTAGGCAGGAAAAGCACTCAACCGCTAAGGGCGCAAAGAAATGCCGCAAAGGACGCCGAGAAGGGCCGCTATTCTTTGCGGCCTCCGCGGCGACAACTTCGCGATCTTCCCGGGTAAAGGCTGTTCCTCGCCCTGGTTTTCTGATCGCTCTAGTCCGGTGGCAGTGCCATGCGCTTGATCAAATCCGCATAGCGCGGGTCGGAGTGATATTTGTCGAGACCCTTGACGACTCTGATGAACTGCAGGCTTTCGGCCTTGACGTTGTACGCCTTTTCCAGCCATTCGAAGGTCTTCTCTTTTTCATCCAGTTCTGAATAGTTGTACGCAATCACGGCCGGATCCAGATAGCGGTGTTTCGACTGGAGGATTTCCAGTTGGATCAAGCGCGTCATCGCGGGGCGGTAGCCTGATTTCGCATAGACCGCGGCGACCTCCTGGGCGACGGCGAGGTCTTCCGGGTCTTTGTTAATCTCGGACGACTTTACGTATTCCTGGATCCACAGATCGTAGTTGCCCATGTTCTGTGCGACGATGGCGAAATTCCCACGGACGGGGGCATCGGGAGCGAGTTCGATAGTTTTCTTGAATTGTTCCACGGCGAGATCGTACTGCCGGGCATTCCCATAGGCCGTCGCAAGATTGCCGTTGAATACGAGATTCAGCGGATCGACAGCCAGAGCACGTTTGAAGATGGCGATCTCCTGATCATGGTCGCCCATCATCCCGCGGAAGAGCCCATACCATTGCAGCGCGGTGCCATTGTTGGGATCGAGTTCGATTGCGCGGCGGTATTCGCGCTCGGCATCATTCCATTGCCAGAGATTTTGATATGCGCCCCCTAATACGGCGTGCGCCTCTGAAGACGTGGGGTCGATGGCCAGTGCTTTTTGAGCGGCAGCCTGGGCTTTCGGGGCAGCTTCCACGGCGGAAAGCGGAGCGTAGTCGGGCGCGATGATGTAATAGTCGCCCATTCCGAGATAGGCATCCGCGTAGTTCGGGTCGCGAGCGATGGCCTGCTCGAAATAGGTCTTGGATTTTTCCAAAGAATCTTCGATCCGCTTTTGCAGGTTGTACCTGCCTTTGAGGTAGAGCTGATAGGCCTCCGGATCCGCGGTGCCGCCTTTCACAATTTGCTTCTTCGAGTCTTCGCCTGCGAGATGCTCTCGTAATTTCGCCGCAATGGCGACGGTGATGTCCTGCTGCACGGCCAGCGCGTCGGAAACCTTGCGGTCGTATTGGTCCCCCCACAGGTTGCGGTTGTTGCGGGCATCAATCAGTTCCGAACTGATGATGAGCTGGTCGCCGTGCTGCACGATGCGGCCAGTGACCACAGCTTCCACTTTCAAATCATGGGCAATCGTCTGGGGATCGACGTCTTTGCCCTTGTAATGAAAGACCGAAGCCCGCGACATCACCGAGAGATTCTTCACCTGAGAAAGGTTGTTGATCAGGCTCTCGGTGAGACCGTCGCTCAGGTACTCGCTGTTGGGGTCGTTGCTCGAGTTGACGAAAGGGAGCACAGCAATCGAGGAGATTTCCTTGGAGCCGCCAGCACTCTTCCAGAAGAAAGTAGCCGCTCCCAGCACGACGAGCCCAACCAGCCCTGCAATGGCAGGCATGAGCCATTTCTTCGGACGCGGTTTGGAAGTCTCCGTGGCCGCTGGAATCTGTGCAGAGCTCGTATCCCGGCGCAGGCGCTTCAGGTCCGCGAGCATCTCGGCCGCACTCTGGTAGCGCAAGGAGGGATCTTTTTCGATCGCCTTGTTGATGATGCGATCGAGTTCCGGCGAGAGCTCGGGATTAAGGCGGGTGGCCGAGGCAGGGGACTTGTGCAGTATGGAGTCGAAGATGACTGCGGAAGTGTTGCCGCTGAAGGCCATCCGTCCGGCGGCCATCTCGTAGAGCACCGCGCCGAACGAGAACAGGTCGGAGCGGCGGTCGAGTTCCTCACCGCGTGCCTGTTCCGGAGACATGTAGGAGACCGTACCGAGGGCGGTGCCCGGGCTGGTGAGATTGCCTTCGAGCGTTGCCCTGCTCGCGCTGGCGGAGGAGGCGGGCTGATCTCCGGTGAGCTTGGCCAGTCCGAAATCGAGAACTTTGGCGGTGCCGCGCTTGGTGATGAAAATATTCGCGGGCTTGATGTCGCGGTGGACAATACCTTCGCTGTGCGCGGCATCGAGGGCATCGGCGATCTGAATAGCGAACTCGAGAAGCTGCTCAAAGGGAATCGCGCCCGCCTGCAGCCGTTGCTTGAGTGTATGCCCGGCCAGGAACTCCATGGCGATGAAGTTCTGGCCTTCTTCTTCGCCGATGTCGTGGATCGTGCAGATGTTGGGATGGTTCAGCGCGGAGGCGGCACGAGCTTCGCGACGGAAGCGTTCGAGCGCCTGGGGATCGCGGGCAAGCTCGTCGGGCAGGAATTTGAGAGCGACGTGGCGGCCGAGGCGGAGGTCCTCGGCTTCGTAGACCACACCCATCCCACCGCCGCCGAGTTTTTCCAGGATGCGGTAGTGGCCGACGGTTTTGCCGATCATCCTCGCTCCACGAGTCTGCCGGGCATGGTAGGCTGGCGGGCGCGCGAAGTCAATGAAACCGCTGGGCGCAACCAACTTGCAATCTTCCGAAGGAGCGAATCCGCGGGTGACCCAAGAACAGAACTATTGGCTGACCACGGTCGAGATGCCACGCACAGATCCGGCGCGCGCTCTGCCTGAGGCTGCCGACGTAGCGGTCATCGGGGCCGGCTTTACGGGACTATCGGCCGCGCGCACTCTGGCCAGCAAGGGCGCGAACGTTGTCGTGCTCGAGAGCGAGACCATCGGCTGGGGCGCGAGTTCGCGTAACGGCGGCATGGTGCTGACCGGTATGAAGCTCGGCGTTAACAAGCTCATCTCGATGTACGGCCGCGAGCGAACCCAAAGAATGTATGCGGCTTCGCTGGCGTCCATTGACTGCGTCGGAAAAATCGTTCGCGACGAAAGCATTTCGTGCGATTTCGGGCGCTGCGGCCATCTTGAGGTGGCCTGCAAGCAAGCACATTTTGATGACTACGCCCGGCAGGTGGAAGTCATCGGGCGCGAGTTTCATCATGAATTGAAGATCGTCCCGAGTAGCGAGTTGCGATCGGAGATCGGCTCCAATATTTACTTCGGCGGCATGGTCGATGAAGCCAGCGTCGGATTGAACCCGGCGCGCTATGTAGCGGGGCTTGGTTTGGCCGCGCTCCGCGCCGGCGCGTGCGTGCGCGAGAAAACGAGGGTCGAACAGATCACACGCGACAGCCGGCAGGGAGCGTCGGGATGGCGTCTCGAAACTTCTCGCGGCCCGCTGTGGGCGCGGGACGTGTTCGTCGCGACCAGCGGATACACGAGCAGGACTACACCCGCGTTGCAAAAGAAGATCATTCCGATCGGGTCGTACATCATTGCGACGGAAGTCTTGCCGGATACGCTGGCCCGCGAACTGAGCCCGCGCAACCGCATGATCTACGACTCGAAGAACTACATCTACTACTATCGGCTCACGCCCGACAAGCGCATGTTGTTCGGCGGACGGGCGGCGTTCTTTCCGGAGAGCGGCGACACCATTCGCAAGAGCGCAGAGATTCTGCGCCGGGGAATGATTGAAGTCTACCCGCAGCTGCGCGCGACCAAAGTCGATTACGTCTGGGGCGGGACGCTGGATTTCGCATTCGACATCATGCCGCACGCCGGACAAATCGACGGCATTTACTACGCTCTCGGGTATGCGGGACATGGCGTCGCGATGGCGACTTACCAGGGAGAGTTGATGGGAAGACGACTCGCGGGGGAACGTCCGGATAATCCGTTCGACGGGATTCCGTTTCCCGGTGCGCCACTGGGTTTGTACAACGGCAAACCCTGGTTCCTGCCGTTCGCTGGCGCTTATTACAAGCTTCTGGATTGGGTGAGTTGAGCAGGCAATTTATGGATATCTGGGTTGGTGTCGTTTGTTGGAAGCCTGATCCGAGAGTGAAAGGGTTTCGGAGGTTCGGAAATGGCAGAGGGGCGTATGTCAATGTTGTTGCTTGGGCTGAGTTGCCACAGGCGTTCGAAGAACAAGTCAGGCGGCAATCAGAGAGCCTCGACTGCATTCTCGTTGAACTTGAAAAAGTAGAATTGCTGGAAGTCAGAATGCAAACGGACGACTATCCGGATGAATTTATTGACATGCGACAAACCGCGATACGCCAGCCCACAGACACGGCCTTCGGGACTTTTTAGACATGGGATCAAGCGGATTCAAGCTAACCCTCTCTCATTGTCCCGCGTCTGTTTTGAACCGCATGGCTCGGTGCAAGATTAAGTACACAATCGGCCCTGCTGCCAGCGCCACCGGTCCCCAGCGCAGCCCGTAGCGATCGCTTCCCAGCAACGCGACCAGACTCATTAGGACGACGGCTACCACCGCCGCGATCAATCCGAGCGAACCACCTGGGACTACAAACGACCGCGGCAACTCGGGCATTTTACGGCGCAGTTGCCAGGCCGCGAGCACAGTCAGGATTGTGGTGCCGACACGCAGCCAGTTGTAGACCGTGATGAGTTGCGTTAGGGAGTGAATGGCCAGCAATCCGTAAACCAGGCCTGAGACGACGATCGCGATCCAGGGTGTGCCGAAGCGAGCGTGCTTGCCGGTGAAGAAAGCGGGGAGATATCCGTCTTCCGCCATGGTTGAGGGCATGCGCGTGGAAGTCAGCACGGTCGCGTTGAGCAAGGAGAGATTCGTCACCATGGCGGCGATCGTCATCCAGGAGCCCAGCCATGGGCCTCCGATTAATTGGGCGGCGTCCGAGAAGTAGCGGGTGTGCCATTGCTGCCAGTTGCCTAGAGCAGCCAGTGAGGCCAGCGTCGGCAGGAAGTAGACCGCGATCGATAGCGGGACCACGATGGCGAGCGCCAGTGGATAGGTACGGCGCGGATTTTCCACTTCTTCCGCCACGCTGGAGCTTTGCTCGTAGCCGGAGTACAGCCACAATCCCAAGGCAAGGCCGACGCCGAAGACGTTGTAGAACGGCTGATGCGGCGGCACGACTGGCACGAAGGGGTTGTGTTTCCACTTGGCCAGCCCCATGACGACCATCACCAGCACCGGCAGCAAGATAAAGATCTCCAGTGCGGTCGCGAATTTTCCGACGGCGTCAATGCCGCGAACGTTGATCCAAGTGATGAGGGCCACCACCAGTAACGAGATCGCGTAGTGCTTCCATCCCGTGAGCCAGGGCAGGTAGAAACCAAGGTAGTCGGAGAATTGCACAGCATACACCGCACCCAGCAGGAACGACGCGCACCAGTTCCACCACCCAGCGAGGAATCCCCAGAAATCGCCGAAGGCCGCGCGCGACCAGCGGTAGAAGCCGCCCTCGACCGGCATGGCCGTCGTGAGTTCCGCGGAGACGAGCGAGACGGGGATCGACCAGAAGAACGGAATCATCAGAAGGTAGATCAGAGTAAGGCCGGGACCGGAGGTCGTGACCATGTCCTCGAGGCCGAACGGGCCGCCGGTGCAATACGAGAACATGACCCAGACGAAATAGAAGAGACCAGCTTTACGGATGGCGGATTTAGCGCGGTTATCGGTGGCCACGGGTCGGGGCGATGCGCGGCGATTATACGTGGGGTCGTGCGCGGCTGCGATGGAAAGCGGCTCGTGCAACGCGGACACAATTCGCGGCGCAGGCTTAAGACAACGAGCGGAGACGCTTAGCTGGATTTTTGACGTTCCCAGCGGGCGAGCATTGTGTCGAGGGCATCTCTCGCAAAGAACTCCAGAGCGTCGTGCGCGTCAAACGACGGACCGGCGGTGGATTCGCCGACGGAATCCATCACAATAGCAACGCGGGTCGTGCTGCTGTTGAGGCGAATGAATGTGACCTGCTGTTGCACGGTGATGCCTAAAGCGTGATTCAATAAGCCGATTTTGGATGGTGGTTCAAAAGCCGTGACCACGGCAGACACCGTGGTGGCGACCGGCTTCGCAATCACATATCGCAGTCGGCTGCCGACTTGCCAAGGTGGACCCCCGGTCCAAGCTGCCTCGGAGTAGATTCCCCGTCCGAGCAAGCGGTTGAGATCGCAGAAAGCCGCGCATAATTCCTCAGGCGTGGCTGGTGCGGTGACCGCGTATTCAATACGGGGCAGCATATTGGCGCTTCGCGAATCCGGGCGGATTCGCGTCCCCAGGAAATTGCGACAAATCTAGGCCTGCAGTCGATGAAATTCAAGCGCTGATTCGTCAAGCAGCGAGGATGCCGGAGAGAGAGCCTTCCAGCTCAAGCAGCCGGCGCTTGATGTCGAGCCCACCCCCGTAGCCGCAAAGGGTCCCGTCGGAAGCGATCACGCGGTGGCAGGGGACGACGACCGCGATCGGATTGCGGTTGTTGGCCATCCCGACGGCTCGGAAAGCTTGTGGCTTGCGGACGGCGCGGGCGATGTCCGCGTAAGTGCGCGTCTCACCATAGGGGATGGCGAGCAGAGCTCGCCAGCATTGCAGTTGGAACGGTGTTCCTCGGAGATCGAGCGGGAATGTAAAGTCCCGACGCTTGCCCGCGAAGTACTCGTTGAGTTCGCGTGCGTAAGGCTCGGCTTTGTCGAGCGAATTTACCCAGGAGATCTTTTTGTCTTTTGTTGGTGGAAAGTGTCCGCGATCGAATTCGAGGGCGACCAGTCCTTTTTGCGATATGGCGAGATTCAGGGGGCCAATCGGGGCATCAATTTTTGCGTAGTAAAGAGTTTCCATTTGAGGTCTCCCGGAAGATTAGATTCCATCTCCCTCAAGGAATATGCAAGTTGGGTTTGGGACGACGGCCGAAAGCGTCCGGGTGGCCATGGAAGTCCCAGGAACCATACATTCTTGGAATCCCACCTTTGCGCACACGCGCAAAGATGGGGCACCCGAGCTTGGGTGCTGAGGGGTGGAGCGTTCCTTCGCTCACCAAAAGAAAGCCCCTCGCTTGCGCGAGGGGCTTTTGGGGGAGATAGCGGGAACTGGTCCCGCCGCCGTGGTTGCAAAGTTATTTCGCGGGCGCCTGCTGCTGATCCTGAGCCGCCGGAGCAGCCGCGGTCGAGCCGGAAGCCAGCTGATCCAGATTGTTCTTCAGGAGGCTGATTTCCACTTTTCCGCCAGACGTGCGCTTGGTCTTGCCGTCACCCGTCGACGCCTGCTGGGGCGCGTTGCCCATGCCGACGAGGTAGATGCGGTAGACCGGGATGTCATGGTTGAGGACCAGGTAACGAACCACCGACTCGGCCATCTTCTGCGAGTTGGAGATCGCGGTCTGTCCCTTGCCGGACGAGAAGCCCTGCACTTCGACGATGTAGCCACGCTGACTCTTCAACGGGGTGGCCATTTCGTCGAGCGCGTCCTTCGCAGCCTTGCTCAGCACGGTCTGGCCGGGCTTAAAGCGGATTTCGGTCTGCGTGGAGGGCGTGTACTGGTCGATGTTGCCAACTACCTGCTCGACCGTGGTCAGGCGCGTGGTGGCCTGGGTCGCGGTCTGCTGGGCGGCATTGGCGCGGTTGCCCGCGTCGACAGCGTGCTGGTCGGCTTCGTTGGCCTTGTTCGAGGCCAGCGTGATGCCCTGCTGCGCGCGCGAATCAACATCCTTAATCATCTTGCCGTTCGCGGCCGTGAGTTCGTCGAGTTCGTTGACGCGATCACGGATGGGCGCGGTCTGGCGCTGAACGTACTTCTTGCGGGCAAACGGATTCAACTTGCCCCAGAATCCTTCGTGGGTATCCGGCTGCAATGGATCTTTGCCGGTGGCGGCGTCCGCCTTGGTAGGCGCAGGCGCGGCCTGGGTCGTTCCCTGGGCGGGAGTGGTGGACGTGGTCTGCTGGGCGAAAGCCGGAATCGCAAGTGCGCCGGCCACAAGCAATGCAATGAGGCTTTTTTTCATTTTGAACTTCCTCCGATTGGGGGAGCGTTTGGGGCTCCACTCCAGCACGCCTGAGGGCGTGTTGCGTGATTTTTTAATTGCGTCCCCTAACGGGTGAACAAGAGCAAGATGTTGCTTTGCCGGCATACGCTGACGCAACGTATGCACTGAAACCGTTACTGAAGCGCGCCGCCGACTGCCGCGGCACCTGTGCTAGTTAATTACAGGTTGCTTGCCAAACCCCGCATTCCCAACGACTACGCTAAATCCTTGAGTCGGAAGGACATTGTACAACCGTTTGGAACAGCAGTATGAGACGGACACGATGGCAGAGTAATTTTGGCAGAACCTGCTATAAAAACTACGTTGGGCTGACCTCAGGTAACTCGCGGAAATTGAGGGAGAAACGAAGGATGCTTCGAGCCGATGTGCAACAAACTTGCACTACTCGTGCAGCACTCTTCTTCATCACGGCGGTGACGGTTGCGATGCTGGAAAGCGCGATTCTGGCGCTTGCGGCGCAGCCAGACTCTTTGCCCGTGCGGATGGCTTCGAGCCGCGTCTCTGCTGATCGCCTGGCGAGCTACGCGGATCAGGCGGTGGATTGGCTCGAACAATATTTGCGCATCGACACCACAAATCCCCCGGGCAACGAAATCCAAGCTGCGAAGTTCATCAAAAGAATTCTCGACGACGAGGGCATCGAGAACCAGATTTTCGAGTATCAGCCGGGCCGCGCGGACGTCTGGGCGCGGCTGCCGCACACTTCGGCCCAGGCTAAGCGGCCCTTGATTCTGCTCAACCATATGGATGTGGTCACCAGCGACGCCGCTCACTGGCGTGTGCCTCCCTTCAGCGGGCAGATGCTCGATGGGTCGATTTACGGCCGGGGCGCGCAGGACATGAAGAACGAAGGCATCGCCCAGTTGATGGCGATGGTCATGGCAAAGCGTGAACACGTCGCACTGAGCCGGGACATCATTTTCCTGGCCGTGAGCGACGAGGAAGCGGAAGGCACCGGCACGGACTGGATGATCGCCCATCATCGCGACCTGCTGGGGAATGCCGAATTCCTGATCAACGAAGGCGGCGAGAACCTGGTGGAGAACGGACGGGTGCGCTTCATTGGAGTGGACGTTGGAGAGAAGACGCCCTTCTGGCTGCACATGGTCGCGCACGGGCGGCCGGGGCACGGATCTCGTCCGATTGCCGACTCGGCTCCCAACCGGCTGGTCCGGGCGCTCGACCGCGTTCTGGCTTACCGCACTCCATACAAAGTCCTGCCAGTCGTAGAGGAATTTCTGAGGGAGATGGCTCCTTACGAGCCGCCCGAGCGGGCAAAGCGGTTTCGGAACGTGCGGCAGGCGTTGCAGGATCCCCACTTCGAGGAGCAGGTGGACCACGACGAGTCGCTCAACTTTCTGGTCCGCAACACGATTTCCCTCACCATGATGGGTGGGTCGGAACAGACGAACGTCATTCCGTCGGAAGCTTGGGCCAACCTGGACGTGAGACTTCTGCCAGGAGAAGATCCGAAGAAGTTTTTGGATACGATTCGGAAAGTCGTGAATGACTCTGACGTAACCCTGGAGCCTGTGCCCGGAAACTTCCGAACGTCGAATGCTTCCCCGACGGACACGGCGCTGTACAACGCGATCCGGCAAGCATCGGCTGAATATTTCCCCGACGTTCCGGTGGTGCCACGTTTGACGAGTGGTTATACGGAGAACCAGCGCTACCGCCCGCTGGGCATTGATGCGTACGGCTTCACCCCGTATACCGCCACCGACGGCGAAGGCAGTTCCGAGCATGGCAACGATGAGCGCATTCGGGTGGAGGAAGTCCGGCGCGGACCGCGCATTCTGTATGACGTGGTGATGACGGTGGCGGGAGAGTAGCTAAGAACGAGTCTGCGATGTGGAGCGGAATCCGAAAGAGTTACGACGCGGTTGCGCGGGAGTACGCCGACGAAATTTATGGTGAACTGGCGGGGAAGCCGTTCGACCGCCACCTTCTGGACCGATTCGCCGAGCGGGTTCGCGGGCGCGGGTGGGTGTGTGACCTCGGGTGCGGTCCCGCACAGATTGCCCGGTATCTGCGCGATCGAGGGGTGGATGCATTCGGGGTCGACCTGTCAGCAGGTATGCTGGCGCAAGCGCGGCGCCTGAATCCCGATTTACAGTTTGTGCAGACTTCGATGCTTACGCTCGGATTGCGTTCGGGCAAATTCGGCGGCGTGGCCGCGTTCTACTCGATCATTCATATCCCGCGATCAAAAGCTGTTGAAGCACTGGCCGAAGTTCGCAGAGTACTGCAGCCGGGCGGCCTGTTTCTGTTCACTTTTCATCTGGGCAGCGAAGATAGCCATCACGAGGAATTGTTCGGGCGTCCCGTCAGTCTCGATATCGCGCTGTTTACCACGGACGAAATGTGCGGGTACTTGAAGACGGCGGATTTTTCTGTCGAGCAGGTTCTGGAACGTGACCCTTATTCACCGGAAGTGGAGTACCAGAGTAGACGTGGGTACATTCTGGCTTTGCGTCCGCTGGGATGAGACGTGTGGAGGCGGTCCACTCACTGCATTACAATAAAGGGTTTGGCGCCGGATTTTTGAGCCAGGAGAACGGGGTTTTCCTTTGACGCGCGTGATCGCATCCTTCCCGCACTTGACGATGACGAATGTCATCGACATTCTGCTGGTCGCGTTCGTCATTTACCAGTTTCTGATGCTGGTGCGTGGTACGCGCGCGGCTCCCATGCTGGTGGGTGTGGCTGCGGTGGCGCTCGGCTTCTACATCGCGCGAGTGGGGCGGCTGACGACGCTCAGCTGGCTGGTCAGCACACTGCTTCCCTATGTGGTGTTCGCATTGATCGTGGTCTTCCAGTCGGAGTTGCGGCACGCGCTCGCAAATCTGGGCAGCCGATTAACGCTGAGTCGGGCGCCGAGTTCCGAGTCGGATGCGTACGACGATATCGTGCTGGCGGCAAACCTGTTCTCGCAGAACCAGACGGGCGCGCTGATAGTGATCGAGCGCGAGATCGGGCTGCGGACTTACATCGAAAGCGGCGTGCCTATGGATGCGCGCCTTTCCTACGACTTGCTGGCGACAATTTTCCGGCCGAGCGCTCCCCTCCATGATGGCGCAGTGATCGTGCAGAAAGACCGGATTGCGGCGGCTGCCTGCTTCCTGCCGCTGTCAATGAATCCGGTGCTCTCGACCCAGATGGGGACACGCCATCGCGCGGGCATTGGAATCACGGAGGAAACGGATGCGATCGCGGTCATCGTATCGGAGGAGTCGGGCGCGATCAGTCTGGCGGTGTCTGGCAATTTCGAGCGCGACCTTACGGTGGAGCAGTTGCGCGAGCGTCTGAGCACGTTGCTACGGCGCTACGTTCCGCCTTCAACCTTGCCCACGCCGATCGTGACCGAAGAAGAGAAGGAGGAAGGCGAGCGTCCAGCCAGCGTTCGCAATCCAGACCAAAGCTATTCGCCGGAGGTGGACCGGTGAACGAATCTCAAAGAGCTTCGATTTCAGGTTGATAGGCCGGCACGCGTGCGGGAGCACCCGCGCTATACGACATTGAGATGATCGACATTCTGCAGCGTTACGTCTTTGCACATTTCGGCTACAAAGTGGTTTCGCTCGCGCTTGCCATTGGGCTGTGGTGGGCGGTCTCGCACGATCCTGTGGCGGAGGTCGAGGTCAGCATTCCGATCGAGTTTCATCGCATTCCCGCAAATCTGGAAATCAGCTCAGTGAATATTCCCGAGGCGCAGGTGCGCGTGCGCGGCCCCGAGCGCATCATTCACGACATGCGAAGGCAGGATGTGCACGTGGAACTCGACCTTTCCGATGTGAAGCCCGGGGACAGAACGTTCGACCTGACCGCGCAACAGGTGCATTTGCCGTTCGAACTGGAAGTCATGCAGGTGGTGCCCGGCCAGGTGCGGCTAAGTTTTGATGTGAGCCTGACGCGAGAAATCGAGGTGCGCCCGCGCGTAATCGGGACATTCGCCCCCGGATACCGGATCGCCGACGTGCACGCGGAGCCGCGCACGATCTCGATCAGCGGTCCGAAGCAGCGGGTGCAGGCGGTCGAGGTGGCTACGACGGACCCGGTGGACGCGTCCGGCACCATGGTGCGCGGAAGCTTTATGACCAACACTTTTGTGTCGGATCCGCTCGTGCAAGTAGTACGACCCGCGCCCATCCGGGTGACGGTGATCATGGGAAAGACTGAGGCCCAACCCCCGGTGAACAAGCCATCCGAATGAGCCAACCCACAAGACAACTGTTTGGAACCGACGGAATTCGCGGCGTGGCGGGGGAGTTCCCGCTGACGCCTGATAGCACATATGCCATTGGACGCGCGTTGGGACACGACTTGCTGCGCACCAGCGCAAACCCACGGGTAGTCGTGGGTTTGGATACGCGCGAGTCGAGTGGCTGGATCGCCGACCGCGTGACGCTGGGCCTCGCATCGCTGGGAGTGAAGGTCGAGAGCGCAGGCGTCATCACGACACCGGGTGTTGCGTACCTGGCGCGCTCGCGCGGAATGGCCGCGGGCGTGGTGATTTCAGCGTCGCACAATCCGTGGACGGACAACGGGATCAAAGTGTTTTCTGGGGACGGCTACAAACTCCCCGACGCGCACGAGTTGGCAATCGAGCAGGAAATCTTTGCTCTGCTGCAGAATCCCTCGACAGATCTCGAGCCGGCCGCACTGCCGGCGCCAAGCTTGCCGGGCTCTGCAGAGTTACGCGAGGCGTACGTGCACTGGCTCGCGCAGAACGTTGCGACCGACCTGAGCCGGATGCGGGTGTTGGTTGACTGTGCCAATGGCGCAGCCACCGCGGAGGCTCCCGAACTATTTCGCGCATGCCGCGTGCAAGCAGAGTTTGTGCACTGCGGTCCGGATGGGAAGAACATCAACGAGAAGTGCGGAGCACTGCATCCTGCGACGGTGGCAAAGCTCGTGGCTGAACGCAGAGGTGAACTCGATTTGGGTATCACATTTGATGGCGATGCCGACCGCGCCTTGTTCTGCGATGCCGAAGGCAACGTAGTGAATGGCGATGCCGTGCTGTTGATTGCGGGCCGAGATATGCAGGCCCGAGGCGCGCTGATGGGAAACACTGTTGTGGCGACCACGATGTCGAACATGGGACTCGAAGTCGCACTGAAACGGAATGGCATCCACATGCTGCGCGCGAATGTCGGCGACAAGTATGTGCTGGAGGAAATGCTGAAGACGGGCGCGACGTTGGGGGGCGAACAGTCCGGTCACATTTTGTTCCGCGACGGGGATGCCACGACGGGCGATGGACTGATGACGGCGCTTCGCCTGATGGAGATCATGGCCCGCAGCGGACAGAGCCTAGCTTCTCTCGTCAGCGATTTGAAGGTGTATCCGCAGACGATTCAGAACGTGCGCGTACGCGAAAAGGTTCCTTTCTCTAAGGTGCCCCCGGTACAGAGGGCAATCGACGGCGCCGAGAAAGAATTAGACGGGAACGGCCGCGTTGTGGTGCGCTATTCCGGAACCGAAGCGCTGGCGCGGGTGATGGTGGAGGCGGAATCGGAAGAGCGGATGAAGGCAATTGCGAATCGGATCGCTGCGGCTATTCAGAGTGAGCTCGGGTTGTGATGTTGCAGGCTTAGTCCTCAAGAATTGTCTCGAGCCGTGAAATCCCACCGTGGTCACCTATCCCGATCGGACTGAGATCGGACGTTCACCCAGCGGTGAAACTCGCGTTCGCGCCAAGGGGCGAGGCCGGCGAGCCCACAGCTTGTTCAGTGCGCGAGTTGCGCGCTTTCCGTCTGGAAGTTTTCCTGGCACTGCTTGGCGGTGTAGAGCAATTGGGTGTACTCGGAACTCGAGCGGAGGGTGGCCAGCATCGGGTCTTTCTGCAGTGCCTGATAAACGCAGTACTTTCCATCGATGGCGGACTTGAGGAGGCGAAGAGCTGCGTCTTTCTGGCCGCAGGCTGCCAGAAAAGTCGCGGCGAGGTAGCGGTTTTCCGGATCCGGGTTCGCCATCATGTGCGGCTCAATCTCCTGAGTAGCGCGGTTCAATTCCGCGGAGGGCGGCTCCGCCAACGAACTCCGACTCATGCAAACCTTATAGAACGTGTTGGGGCCAACGTCAGGCGGCAGCTTCGCGCCGAGTTCTCGGGCTTCAGCGAGTTTGTTTTCACTCAGCAGAACGCGAATGGCATTGCGATTCGACCACTCCGAGCCTGGCTCGACATGCAGGAAATCCATCGCACGTTGTGGATTGCCCAACTCGGAAAAAGTAAACGCGCAGCTTCTGATCCGGCTATCCCCTGCGTCCAGAGAGATCGCCGTTTCACATTCGCGGGCTGATTCATCGAGCAAGCCGCCATAACGGAGTACATATCCGGCAACCATGTGCACCAAAGCATTCCGGGGTTGTCGCCGAATAAGATCTTCCGTCTCCTTGTACGCGCGGGCCAAATCGCCACGCTCCACTCGATTCGCGATCCTCTGAGTGGCTGCGAGGGCCAGGTTGGGGTCAAGTACGAGCGCCCGTTCGAGAGCAGTGTTGGATTTTTGAAACATCGCTTCGCCGCCATCTGAATACTGAGAATCGATGTAATAGCGGCGGCCCAGGGCGGCCCAAGCGGGTGCATAGTTCGGATCAAGCCCGACGGCACGCTCGAGCATGGGAATCGCTTCCTTGTTGGGCGCGGGGTCGGTGGCCAGCGAAAGACTGCGCAGGTAAAGGTCGTAAGCTTCTTCGTTGGCGGGACGCGTGGCGGTCTCCCCCGCATCTCCGGCGGCGCCGAGTGCGGGGAGCAATCCCTGGCGAACGCGAGAGGTGATTTGTCCCCGCATGGAGATCATGTCTGGGGCGGCAACGTTGAGCGTGTCGCGCCAGAGGGTGCGGTTGTTCTCCACGTCAACCGCTTCGAGCGTGATCTCCAGCTGGTTCCCCTCTTTCAGATAATGGCCCGTCACGACGTCGGTGACGCGCATCTCCCGGCCGACTTGCTGCAGATCGAGTCCCGCCGCCGTGTACTTGCTGGTGGTGGCAAAGGGACGGATGGACAGGGAGCGAACGTAGCTCAGCGCGGTGGCTATTTCGTCGGGCAACGCAAGACGAAGGAAGTCGGTATCTTTGTCACCGCCCATGTTCTGGAAGGGAAGCACGGCAACGGTAGTGGGCTTGGAGGCGTTGGATCCGGGCGCGGAAGTTCGTCGGAATTGCCAGAACAGGATGCCGGCAGCCACGACGGCTACGGCCGCGACCGCCGCGATGCTTTTGCCGTAGGGGCGCGGAGCAGGTGCTGCGGTCAGGCTTGAGGTTCGCGCTGACGAAGACAAAGCGGAAATCTGCGCCGACCACGTTTGGTCGCCAGGACCGCCAGCGACCTGGCTCGGAGATCGGCCGCTTTCCGTGTCGCGCTTGAGGCGCTGCAAGTCGCTGCGCATCTCGGAGGCATGCTGGTAACGCAGGTTGCGGTCTTTCTCCAGCGCCTTGTTAACGATGTCTTCGAGCCGCTCGGGCACATTGTGATTCAGGCGCACGGCGGGCACGGGCGCACGATTCATGATCGCTTCACAAATGACGGCGGAACTTTCTCCATGGAAGGGCACGTCGCCGGTCGCCATTTCGTAGAGCACGGCACCGAAGGAGAAAAGGTCGGTGCGGTTATCGAGTTCGCGGGCACGAACCTGCTCGGGTGACATGTAGGCGACGGTCCCGAGCATCGTTCCGGGGCTGGTGAGGTGCGCTTCGTCGAGCGTGGCGGTGTTCGCCGCCTGGACCTGCGTGGATGAACCAGCTGGAACATTCACCTTGGCGAGGCCGAAGTCGAGAATTTTCGCGTGGCCACGCTTGGTGACGAAGATGTTGGCGGGCTTGATGTCGCGATGCACGATACCTTCGGCGTGAGCGGCATCGAGCGCGTCCGCGATTTCAATGGCCAGCGAGATCAGAGTCTCGACCTCCATGGGGCGACCGGCGATGACGTGCTTCAAGGTCATGCCCTCGAGGTATTCCATGGCGATGAATCGCTTGCCATCCTGCTCGCCGATCTCGTAAATCGTGCAGATGCTCGGATGGTTCAGAGCGGACGCAGCCCGGGCTTCGCGGTTGAAGCGTTCGAGCGTCTGGGCATCCTGCGCGACGTTTTCGGGGAGGAATTTGAGGGCGACGAAGCGGCCGAGAGTCGTGTCTTCGGCCTTGTAGACCACGCCCATGCCGCCGCCGCCGATTTTTTCGAGGATGCGATAGTGCGAAACAGTTTGCCCGATCACTGGAGTGTGATCGTAGGGCTGTGGGCAGAGTAAGTCAATTTGCGGGAGCTTCGGCCCGACTCTTTGAGATCACCTTGCCGCCATCGGAATGTCATTCCGAGCACGGAGAAGATTCTGCTTGTCTTGACTGGCAGAATTGGCGCTTATGTTTCGTCGCTCTCCAACAACGCGCCCAGACGATCGAGGCGGCGTTCCCACAGCGAGCGGCGCTCTTCGATCCAGCGCTCAACGACGGTGAAGCCTTTGGGCTCGATCCGGCAAGTGCGTACGCGACCGACCTTGGTAGTCCGAATCAAACCGCTACGTTCGAGGACTTGCATATGTTGCACGACTGCGGCTAACGTGATGTCGAGAGGCTTGGCGAGGCTCGAAACAGAGACGGCGCCGTGGCTGAGCTTTTCGACCATGGCACGACGCGTGGGATCACCGAGAGCGTGGAAGACGCGGTCGACTTGGGCTCTTTGTGTCTGCATGAATTTCTCACTCGTGCAGGAGAGCGGCTAAGGCCGTTCACCGCACGTTGCCGCACGGCTGAAGCCGATCCCGGATAGAAGCCGTTCACCCGTGGAAGATCTCTCCGTTTCGGCTCGTTCACCTGTGCGGGAGACCCGAGCTACGTTCGAGACAGCTCCTTGCCCAGCGCTTCCAGCAGCAGGGTCCAGCCGTCTTGGCGCATCTTTGGGCCGTCGGCGCCTTCGAAGAATGCCGCCTGCTCGGTAAACACCAGGAGGGTGCCTTGGTCTTTGCCCAGGAATTCCACCGTGGCTTGGGATGCGGAGATGCGCTTGTCGCCCATGCTCATGGTGTAGGCGAACACGATGTGGCGCCCGGGCAGAATGTCTTGGAAGACGGTGCGGTTGGTAAACGTAAACCCATTCTTACCTCGAAACCGAGCCTCCTCGCGGCCGCCAACCTGGAAGTCGAGGGCGTAGTGCTCGATCTCGAATTCGTCGCCTTCGGCAAACCAGCGGCGTTTTTTCGCAGGGTCGGAGAACGCGGCGAAGACCCGCTCGGGCGCCGCGGGATAATTGCGTTCAATCACGAAGGTGCTGTGGGTCACGGACCGTTCTGACATGAGCGCTCCTTACGCGGCCGGTTCGTAACAGAGAAAGGCGTTGCCGCTTGAGAAGATTCGGTTCCTGGTCATCTTAAGTCCGACGGACTGTTTGAGTCCGTCGAACATGGTTCGGCCTTCGCCGAGGATCACGGGATTCACCACCATTTGAAATTCGTCGATCAAGCCGGCCTGCGCCAGTTGCGAGACAATGCTGCCGCTGCCCAGGATGACCATGTCGCCGGAAGACTCGTTCTTGAGCTTACGGATTTCAGACACGGGCTCGGCTTTGACCAGTTTCGTGTTGTTCCACTCCACGGAATCAAGCGTTCGCGAAAAGACGATCTTGGGCGACTTGTTCATGCCGTCGGCCACGGCCGGATCGGACTTCATGGCCTGCGCCGTGGGCCAGTAGCTGGCCATCAGTTGGTAGGTGATGCGGCCGAAGATGAGCGTGCCGCCGCCCTGCGCGTTACCCGCGACGAAGGCGTTGAACTCGGGATCCATGTGGCTCTTGGCCCAGGCGAATTCTCCATTCTTGCCGCTGAAATAACCGTCCAGGGAAATATTGTTGAAAGCGCTTAGTTTTGCCATAACACTCCTCATTCGTTTTCGAGACACGCCGGAAGGCATGCCTTGGTTCGAACCCTACACTTTAGTCCCTGCTTTAGTATTACAAGAGTGCACTGGCATCGTCAAGTGGTTGCTTAACTATCAATAGAGGGGCTGGGTGATCGTGGAGTGGAGAAGATTTGCGCTCTCCTCGGAACCGGATAAATTTGAAGATGCAAACTTCTCAGAGCGGGACTTTCACATCCACCGCTTGCCTGAGGCGGGCTTGCAGGTCCTTCCGGTACCGCCGGCTGAGCCGGAGTTTCGTTCCGTCGGCGAGGACGAGTTCGTATTCGGCGTCACTGTCGAAACGCAATTCGCGGACCCGATCAAGATTCACAATCGTGGAGCGGTGAATGCGGCAGAATTGCGCGGGATCGAGATCGGATTCGAGATCGTTCATGCTGCGACGCAGGAGGTGCGTTTTCTCGCCGACGTGCAGGGAGGCGTAATAGTCAGCGGCCTCGATCCAGTCGATACCGGTGGTTGGAAGAAAGATAACGGAACCGGCATTCTTGATGGTCACGCGGTCCATCTTCACCGGGACTGCACGGCGAAGCGCGATCCGTTCCCTGGCGCGCTCGAGGGCGCGATCGAAGCGGGCGTTGTTGAAAGGTTTCAGCAAGTAGTCGAGTGCGCCGGTATCGAATGCTTTGAGCGCGTATTGATCGTAGGCGGTGACAAAGATGACCGCGGGAGGCGCCTCGGCACCGAGCATTTCTAAAATGTCGAAGCCGTCATACTCCGGCATGCGGACGTCGAGAAAAACAAGGTCAGGCTTTTGCGTGCGGATCGCATCGAGGGCTCTAGCCGCGGAATCGCACTCCCCGAGAATCTCTACTTCCGGATTCGCGCGCAGCAGGTGCAGGATGTTGGAGCGGGCGAGGGGCTCATCGTCGACAACCAGGACGCGAATTCCGACGGGAGCGGCCTCGGAGCTCATTTGGGTTTGTACGGTACCGAGAGTTGAACTTCGACGCCTTGCTCGCGATTCTCGATTTTCAGTTGGCTGGCTTCTCCGTAGAGCGTGCGCAAGCGGGAACGAACATTGGCGATGCCTACGCCGGCGCGGCGCTGCTCCCAGTCCTCGGGAAAGCGCGGGCCTTCGTTGTAGACGCTCAGGGTAAGAAAACCGTTGTCGCGGACGACGCCTATCCGCAGCAGGCCTCCCGATGCGCGCTTCTCGATGCCATGTTCGATTGCGTTTTCCACCATGGGTTGGAGGATGAGACTCGGCACGCAAGCCGAGAGCAATTCCTTCGGGACGTTCACGCTCAGCCGCAGGCGCTCGGCGAAGCGAGTTTTCTGAATCTCGAGATAGGTTTCGAGGAATTCCATTTCTTCGCCCAGCGAAACTTCCTGCTTACCGGAATCGTCGAGGACACGGCGGAGCAGGTCGCTGAGGCCGGCGATCATGCTGACCGCGTCGTCGTTACGATTCTCGCGCACCAGTCCGGCAAGCGCATGGAGCGTGTTGAAGAAGAAATGCGGTTCCAGCTGGCGCCGCAGCGCGGCGAGTTGGGTGCGCGAAAGCTGCTCGCTCAATCGTGCGGCTTCGGTCTCGCGCTGCGCAAGCCGTCGCCTCGATTCGAGCGTGTAATCGATCGCTAGAATCCCGGCGTAAAGAATCAGGAATAGATGGAATTCCCCATAGAAGACCGAGAACGCGGTGTTGCCGAACTGCGTGACCTGCACGTATCCCCAGGGCTGCAGAAGTATTTGCAATCCCGCAGCCCAAAGAGAATAGAGCGCTCCAATCGCGAAGCAGGCGGAGAGATGGACTACCCAGGCAGGAATGCTGCGCCAGTGCGCGAATGGATAGCGCCGACCGAGTCGCAGGACGAGGGGAGTGGCGAGTGGCCACACAATCCACGAAGCCAGTACCGTAAAGAACAGGCGCGACCAGGCATGCTGCATGCCGACGGCTCGCATGCCGGCGACGATCTGGGTCGCATTCTCCAGCGCGAAGCCCAGCCAGAGCAAGGCGATCCAACGCCAGGAGTACGCCGGCCGGGTTGATGGCTGTGCGTCCATCTTGATTAGTATCGGGCCTCGCGTGGCATTTCGGAGAACAATGCAGCGAAACCACGCAAAATTGCAGGCAGGGGACTCCCATCCCCGCCGCCACAGGGAGATACTAGCGCGCATGAACAAACAAACCAAAGCCGCTGCATTTGTGGGGATGACCGTGTTTGCCGGCCTGCTGCTGTTCGGGCAGGACTATTCCAAACCGAAAGCCAACGCTGACTACAACGGCAAAGGTCAGATGGAACTTCCCAAAAACTATCGCCAGTGGGTCTATTTGACCACGGGCTTCGACATGAGCTACAACCCGACCCTGTCCTCGGCGGACCACCACATGTTCGACAACGTGTTCGTGAATCCCGAGGCCTACCAGAAGTTTCTGGAAACAGGCACGTGGCCCGACAAGACGGTGATGGTGCTTGAGGCGCGCATGGCCGAGGGCAAGGGATCGATCAATCAAAAAGGAAATTATCAGGGCGAGGTCATGGCGCGCGAAGTGCACGTGAAGGACGAAGCGCGATTCCCCGGGAAATGGGCGTTCTTTGCCTTCGGCGACGAACAGACTGGCACGCTCGTACCCACGACGGCGGATTGCTACTCCTGCCATTCCGAACATGGAGCCGTCGACACGACGTTTGTACAGTTCTATCCGACGCTGTTAAGCGTCGCGAAGGAGAAAGGCACGCTAAGCGCCGGGTATGTGAAGGAGTCGGGGAAGAAGTAGGCCGGCCCTTGGTCCCAGCGCTGGTAACTGAGCCGCGTAGCCCGTTCGATTTTCTAGAGATATTCCAAATCGCGCCAGTTCTTTCCCACGCCGATTTCGACGACCAGCGGAACGGCAAGCGGGTGGACCTTTTCCATGTACTCGCGAACCAGCGAGCGCATGACTTCGAGTTCCTCTTCGGGGACTTCGAATACGAGTTCGTCGTGAACCTGAAGGGTCATTCGCGATTTCAGGTTGCGGTCGCGAATGGCTTCGTCGATGCGAATCATGGCGATCTTGATCAGATCAGCGGCCGTGCCTTGCAGCGGAGTGTTGACGGCTGTGCGTTCGGCAAAGCCTCGCTGCTGAACGTTTTTCCCATGGATGTCAGGAATCGGGCGGATGCGGCCGAACAGCGTTGTGACTTTCTGATCGCGGCGCGCCTCTTCGAGAGTCTTATCGATAAACGCACGCACGCCGCTGTACTTCTCAAAGTACGCGTTGATGAACTGCTTAGCCTCGCCGGGCTCGATGCCGAGGTTTTGTGAAAGGCCGAACGGTGACAATCCGTAGACGATACCAAAATTCACAACTTTGGCCGCACGGCGATGCTCAGCGGTGACCATGAGCGGAGGCACACCGAAAACTTGTGACGCCGTGAGCGTGTGAACGTCGTCGCCACGATTGAAGGCTTCCACCAGCAGCCCATCGCCCGAGAAATGAGCAAGCAGGCGAAGTTCGATCTGCGAGTAGTCGGCGGCGAGCAGAACGTGCCCAGGTTCGACCGTGAACGCGGCGCGGATTTCGCGACCCAGCTCGGTGCGGATGGGGATGTTCTGCAAGTTGGGATTTGCGGACGAAAGACGGCCGGTGGCCGTGCCCGTCTGGTCGAAGGTCGTGTGCAGGCGCCCCGTCGTCGAGCTGAGAAGAGCGGGCAGAGTATCGACGTACGTTGACTTGAGTTTCGAGAGCTGGCGATATTCGAGAACGAGGCGCGGGACTTCGTGGCTCGCTGCCAGGCCCTCGAGGACATCGACCGCGGTCGAAATCGTCTTGCCTTTACCGTACTTCACGGGCTTGGGCAGATTCAGCCGATTGAAGAGAACATCGCCGAGCTGTTTGGGCGATCCAATGTTGAACTCAAAGCCGCAGTGGCCGTAGATCTCGCGAGCTTTTGCGTCGATCTCGCCTTCGAGCCGGGTCGACATGCGGGCCAGTGCATCTTTGTCGATCTTCACACCTGCTTCTTCCATGCGGCAGAGCACGGGCACCAGCGGAAGATCAATTTCTTGGTACGTCTTCTTCAGCCCTGATTGCTCGACTTCCTGTGCGAGCGTGGTCGCCAGACGCCCAGCGACGTCCGCGGCCTCAGCGAGGTTCCCGGAAATTTTCAGGTTGAGGCGCCGTAGCGCGACCTCCGCGAGTCCGTGCCCGGAGTACGTCGGATCGAGCAGATAAGAGTACAGGCGCGAGTCGTGTCGCACGCCGGCGAGTTCGATGGCCGCAGCATTCAGCGCATGCAACGCAGACTTGTAATCGTGCACGGACTTCGGCAGACGCTCGTTGGCGAGTACTGACTTCAGTTTCGCTCCTGCCTCGGAATTGAGACTTACGACGGCTGCGGTTCCAGGAGTCGTGGAAATGGCGACGTTGCAAGTTACCGGCGTTGCAGTTTCCAGCGGCACCCCGAGCGATAGCGGAAGCATGCCCTCTTCAGGTTCCTGCTCTTCCTCTTGGTCGGTTGCTGTTGGCGCGTCCGCAGCCTCGATCGCGATCGTCAGCGCGCTTCCTGCGGGCAGGCGCTTTAAGACAGCTTCCACGTCCTCGGCCGATTTCGCTTCTCCGTACTGCGACTCGGTGACTTCTACAACCGGAAGCAGTTCCTTTAGCAGCGACGTGAACTCCAGGTCGGCGAAAAGCTGTCGCAGTGTGGCGATGTCAGGCTCGCCGACCTTCATGGCATTGAGATCGAGTTCGACCGGGACGTTGCAGTCGATGGTGGCCATGCGCTTGCTAAAGAGTACGATCTCGCGATTGTTGAGCAGCGACTCGCGGTACGTCTTCTTTTCGACCTCCGCAGCGCGATCGAGCGCCTGCTCAACGGTACCGAAGCGCTTGATCAGTTCGACCGACCCCTTGTCGCCGATGCCAGGAGCGCCGGGGATGTTGTCGATCGAATCGCCGCGCAGCGCCATCACGTCCACCACGCGCTCGGGCGGCACACCGAGGATCTCTTCAACTTTTGCAGCGTCAGCGATCAGGTTGTCTTTCGGCGGATTCAGCACAAGGACCTTGTCGGTGACGAGTTGCAGCATGTCCTTGTCGCTGGAGACGACGTAGACGAGATAGTTCTCCGCCGCCGCTTTTCGGGCGAGCGTGCCGATGAGATCGTCGGCCTCGAAGCCCCTGTGTTCAAGGATCGGGATTCGATACGCTTCGAGTGCCTGGCGGATATAAGGGACCTGCTGAACGAGGTCCTCAGGCATTTCAGAGCGATTGGCTTTGTAGCCGTGATACTGAATCTCCTGAAAGGTCTGCGTCTTCAGATCGAACTTCTTGACTGTGGTGATGGCCGCGGCTTCCTCATCGCGGAAGGTCTTGCCGCCCACGTCGAACACAGCGGCCAAGTACTGGGGCGCAAAATCGTCGCGCAGCTTGCGCAGCATGTTGACGAAGACGTAGATCGCGGCGGTGGGCAGACCGGTCTTGGTGGACATGGGCCGCTGGCGCGCCATTGCGTGATAGGCCCGGAAGATGAACGACATCGTGTCGATCAGGAACACGCGATTCTTTACCTCTGCGGGCTCGGACACTGGCACAGGACCGGGTTTCGGCGCTTCGGACTGCTTCAGCGAGGATGTTTTACGAGAGGGCAAGATTTAATTTTAGCAGCTTGAGAGCCTAGGAATTTGAGACTGGGACCGTAGTGGAAATGCGGGCCGCGGTCCGTGGCGTCGGCGAAATACAGAGGTCCTTCGACTTCGTTCGGCTGGCGCCTCACTGCGCTCATGATGACAAATCCAAAAAGTAATGACGGTGAGTTGGCACCGTTCATCTGGCGGGATGACTTCGATCACTGATATCCGAAGAACAGGCCGAAATCCGCAGTGACTGATTTCACGGGAGCTCCGCCGGGAGCGTTGACGAACAGAACGTAGTATTTTGCCGCCGAGTCGTTGGTGGGCGGCAACACGAAATCGACTTCGTGATTGTGAGTGGCTTCCACGCTGTACAACGAGGTGCTTCCCGCAGGATTGCGCGGGTAGTCGGCGAATTGCTCGGAATTCATCAGAAGGAAGGTCACATCCGTAGAGTCGTCGCTGAGATTGTCGTCGCCGGGACGCGGGACGAAGGACTCGAACGTGCCGTGAATCCGCGGAATCACCGAATGCGGCGGCACTTCGATCGAGAATTGAGCTGACTTCTTCACGGTGAAAGTCTTGTGAAGGAAATTGATTGGCTTGCCTTGGGCGTCGTTTGGCTTGCTGAGAGGGGGAAGGTTGTCCGGCGAAACGGTGGGGGCGGCCGGTTCTTTCTGCTTGCAGGCAGACAGAGCAGCTAGCAATCCGGCAATCAAGATAATAGTCGGGCAGCGGCGCATTCGATTCTCGCTTGGCCGATGGTCTTCGCGTGGACGTAGCCTCACCGGCAGGACTCAAACCTCTATGCTTTGTCGCGGGGTTGGCCGAACTCCGTGGTGTAGTGCAGCTTGATTTCTCCGCAGGTGCCCTGGTCGGGAGAGTACACGACGCAGGTGTCAAAGGGCCGAGAATAGACGTGCAGGCTCACGGCTCGCTCATTGAACTCCCGCGGGTTGACGACGCGATGCACCGGCTCCAGCGGATCGACAGCGCAAGGATGCCCGGGATTCATCTCCACGGTATCGGCGGTCTCCAATTCGCAACGGCCTTCTTCGATCTGCTGAAAAATGACGCGGTAGTTTTCGACGAGCAGTCGGCCGATCGGAACAGCCATCCAGCAGTTCTGGTCGCGATGATTATGGATGGAACTGGCCTGACCCACTTCCCAACAGATTGCAATCAGTTCGTAGAGCGGCGTCTTGTCGATCAGATTGCGGGTGTAGTGCTGGCGATCCCAGTTGAGGTACGGAGTCAGTGTAGCCGGATCAACACCGGTGTTTGTTAGAAAGGCGACGAGATCGGTAGTTTGATCGAACGCAGATGCGGGAAACGCGCGCAACCGTTGGACGAAGTCCTGGACTGATACAAGCTTCTGCTTGGTTTGAACACTCATAGTGGACTCCAAACGAAGTATATATGCGTTCTGCGTGGAAGCGCGGCGCAGGGATATATGAATAAGGACCTCGCGAAGATCACTTACTCCAAGAACATGCAATCTCCGTAAGAATAAAAGCGATATCCCTGCTGGACCGCATGGCGGTATGCATCGAGCACAGGCTCGCGCCCTGCGAAAGCGCATACCAGCATCAGGAGCGTGGACTCCGGCAGGTGGAAGTTTGTAAGCATGGCGTCGACTACCTGAAAGCGGTAGCCCGGATAGATAAACAGGTCGGCTTCTCCGCTACCGGGCTCGATGCGGCCGCCCGCAGACTTAGTCGCCGCGTACTCAAGCGTTCGAACCGTCGTGGTGCCGACCGCCACGACCCGGCGATGCTCAGCCCGGGCGCGATTCACCGCTTCTGCGTTTTCCGGCGAAATGGTATACGCCTCCTGATGGAGGCGATGTTCCTCGACCGACTGGACGCGGATCGGCTGGAACGTCGCCAATCCGACGTGCAAGGTGAGTTCAGCAATCTGGATCCCCCGCTCGCGGAGACGAGAAAGAATGTCGGGCGTGAAGTGCAGTCCGGCGGTCGGGGCAGCGACCGAACCGCGCTCGCGGGCATAGACCGTCTGGTAGCGCTCCTGGTCAGCAGGCCCGTCGTCGCGGGAGATGTAAGGCGGCAGCGGTACGTGTCCAAGTGTCTCGAGTATCTGAAAAAAGTCCTGCACCGGCGCGAATCGAATGCGTCTTTCGCCAAAGGCGCTGCGGGTCAGGACCACCGCCTGCAGTTCCGAATCTTCCCCGAAATACAGGTGTTCTCCCACGCCGATTTTGCGGCCCGGACGCACCAGGCAATCCCACTCGTTCGGCTCGGCGCTGATCTGCCGGGTAAGAAGAACCTCCACCCTCCCCTGCAAGAAATCGCGGGCTGCCGGATTGTTCGGACTAAGAGGCTGGGCTCGGCTCCCCCCGCGCCGCCCATAGAGTCGCGCGGGAAATACTCGAGTGTTGTTGAGAACGAGAAGATCGTCAGGGCGAAGAAACTCGGGAAAGTCCCGGAATGCCGTGTCTGCAACCTGCCCAGTTCCCCGGTCCAGTCTTAGCATGCGCGAGCCGGCGCGATCCGACAGCGGCTCCTGTGCAATTTGCTCTTCAGGAAGATCGTAGTGAAAGTCGGAGACGAGCACTGGGCAGAATTATAGGCGCTGCCTTATGGGGACAATCGCGGCTGCCGAGCACACTCAACATTGATAGCACCGCAAATCTCCGCCAAAATGTGACAGAAAATCAACGAATCCGATTGTCGGAACGCGAAAAGGTGCGGTACCATGAGCGAGTCAGGCCCCCCTTCTGTCCTGTCCATCCCCATGGCCACAGAGCGCCAATACCGGGACAAGATTGTGCGCTACGGCCGCATGCTGCACGAGTGCGGGTTCGTGGCCGCCACCGACGGCAATCTTTCCGTCCGCTTGAACGAGAACCGCATTCTCTCCACGCCCACCTGCATGAGCAAAGGTGCCATGCGGACCTCAGATTTGGTGATTGTGGACATGGAGGGGCGCGTGGTCTCGGGCAAGCGGAATGTTTCGAGCGAGATCGGGATGCACTTGCTGATTTACCGCCTGCGGCCCGACGTGAAGGGCATCGTGCATGCGCATCCGCCGACGGCCACGGGGTTCGCCGCAGCCGGCATGCCGCTGAATCAACCGCTGGTGTGCGAGGTCGTCATTGGCCTGGGATCGATCCCTCTCGCCAAGTACGGCACTCCGGGAACGCCCGAGTTGACCGACGCATTGGAACCGTTGGTGCCGGGATTCGATGCCATCCTGATGTCGAATCACGGCGTCGTAGTGTACGGAACTGACCTTGACCAGGCTTACATGAAGATGGAAACGGTCGAGCACTTCGCCCGGATCGCTCTGGTGACTCACCAGCTAGGGCAGCAAAAGCCTCTAGGCAGTGCTGATCTGGAAAAATTGGTCGTCGCACGAGCCAAATATATGGGCGGCGCCAATGGGACCGGGAATGGACCGGGATCAAACGGGAACGGGCGCAAGAAAGCGCCGGCTGAATCGGCCCCCGGCCTGGAAGCGGTTTCCCGCCGGCGCGTATCTCAGTAGTATTCATCCCTACGCAGCCAACTCATATGGCGCGGGATCCGTTTCGATGTGGCCGCCACGCGGCGAGGGCGCCCGCGCTACATTTCGCTAAGCAAGAGTGTCCGCGCCAGCCACACCTAGCTTCCGCCAAATCGAAAGCGCAACCCAGCGCGGAAATTGATTCCGAGGGCGGGATAGCCCACGACTTCTTCATAGTGCTTGTTCAGCGCGTTCTCGATGTTTGCGTACACGGTCAGGTGCGACTGGATCGCGTACCATCCGCCGAGATCGACGCGCGCGTAGCCCGCAGCGTGCGTGATGCCGAGACCTAGAAAATCGGAGTCAGCGCGCCGTCCGACAAAGCTTCCTCCCAAATTCGCCCCCCAGCGACTGCCGAGATAATTGAGCAACAGGCTACCCGAGTGGCGAGGCCTGCGGATGAGAGGCGATCCGGCAGCCAGCAACGGGTCACAGAAATTCTGCGGCGTGCACAGGGGAGCTTCGAGAATCTGCGTCGAGGTGTAGTTGTAGGCGGTGTTGAGGGATACGCGGTTTGTAATGCGTCCCTGCAACTGGACCTCGGCTCCATGCGCCATGCTGCGGTTGACGTTGACATACTGGCCGTTGAAATCCGCTGGGTTCGTCGTGAACTCAATCTGATTGCGGAAGTGATTGTTGAAGTAGAGCGCGGAGAACGCGACCTTGCCGCCGAAGAAACTCTGATCGAACCCCGTTTCGAAGGCGCGGTTTTCTTCGGGCTTCAGATTCGGGTTGGGATCAGAGGGAAATACTCCCGAGATCCCGAAGGACTCTTCGAAGCGCGGCTCTTTGATGCCCTGCGAGTAGCTGAAGCGCAGGCGTGTCCCCGAAAGACGCGAACCGCCGCGCAACGCAAGAAACGTCAGCGCAATGCGCGGTACGGCGCGGTCGCCGAAGCTGTCGTTGTGGACATAGCGCACTCCACCGACCACCGAAACCCGCCCGCGCGTGATGCGCTGCTGGGCGAAAAGGGCGTGATTCAGGCGCAGGCCGTGCGTAAACTGCTTGGCGATCACACCTTTCGGATTCGCCGGATCACTGGGATCGACGTTCGTGAAGGCCGTGTCGAAGAATCCGTTTTCGTCTTCGAACTCGTAACCCACGGTCGTCTGCGCCCAATCGCGCGGAATGTAATCGCCCTGATAATTGAGGCCGGCGCGGTTGATGTGCGCTACATCGCGGAAGTAACAGTCCGTGAAATCAAAGACGCTGACATCGCAGCCCCGATCGGCGAGTGTGTCTTCGTTCAGCGTTCGATGGTTGTACTCGAAAGCCGTCGCGCGATGCTGCCAGTGGGCCGAGCTAACGTATGCTAGTTCCGCGCTGACCATCAGGTTGTTCTGGCGCGCCCGCGCATCAGCGTCAGGCGGCAAAAGCGGCTGGCCGTTGAATTTCCATTCCCCCTGCACGCCGGTTCGACTGTTGGAATGGCGAGCCCGAAGCCGGAGCACGGTGCGGTCACTCAGTTTCGCGCCCACGTTCATTCCTTGCAGCGAGTTGGAATAGTTGTCGTTGATGCCGGAGCCTTGCGTGTTGAACTGATCGCCGAAGACGTTGTAATCGAAGCGGTCCAGCGCCCCTGCAATCGAAGCGAATCCATTCGCGGTCGAAAAATTACCTCCGTCCGCGCCGAAGCGCACCTCGGGCGACTGGGTCGACCCGGACTGCGAGAAGACCTGCACGACGCTGGTCATCGCGTCGGAACCGTAGAGCGTACTCTGCGCCCCGCGCAGGAACTCGAGACGCTCGGCTCCCGCCAGCGGTACAACCCCAAAATCGAAGATTCCGCCCGGATCATTCACGGGCACGCCGTCGATGATGACCTTGTTGTACCGGGAGTCGCCTCCGCGTACGAACAATGACGCCTGCCCTCCGCGCTGCCCCACCGTATTGACGACGGCACCGGGCAGGAAGCGGATGGCGTCGGCCGCCGCCACCGGCTGCATCACCTGCAACTGCCCGGCCTCGAGTGTCGACACGCTGGCGCCCGAGTCCTGCTCTGACACAGGCGTGCGGGTGGCGGTCACGACCACGATCTCCGTTGCGCCGGCTACGCTCAGCTTTACCAAGAACACCGATGCTTGCGGGATTGTCACGTTCACGGTTTGCGGCGCAAAGCCGGGGGCGAGCACCTGCAGCCGGTACGGACCATCGGGAATTCCCGTGAAAGACGCCAAGCCTTCCGCGGAAGTGAGAAGCACACCGACGAGCGTCGACTGTTCTACGGGCGAGAGGGAAACTTGCGCGGAGCCAATGGCCGAGGAATTCGGATCCACGACTTTGACTTTGAAATCGGCGCCGAAGACTGACGCTGAAAGAAGTGCAACGACGACAACCGTGCGAACAAACCGCATGCAATCCTCCTTGACACGCGAAAGGGATTGTTAGTGGTGGCGGTTCGCACCGGTCTCCTGGCTTGCGAGTAAGAACGTCAAACGTTCAGACTTCTGCGGCCGGCCTTCCCAGGAACTCTCCTAGTGACCGGCGGCGGATTTCCTCGCTAACAGTTGCGCGGCAGCGCGGGATTCACACCCGCTTCCCAATTCCTGCCCAAGCGGACAGAAATGCGCGAACCCAGATTTGAAAGAGCGGAAAAAATGTGTTCAGGAAATTTAATTGGGATACGCGGGGATGTCAACGCCAGGGGATTGGGATTTTTGTGGGTCGGGGTCGGACACTCCTGTCCGACTGTTCCGCATATCCAGGGTCGGCGGACAAGAGTGTCCGCCCCACACGATCTAGAACGTACCGCCCAGTTTGTGGCGGCGAAAGAAAGGGAATTCCGCGCTGCCGGCCTTTTCCACATTCGCCTCGGCGAAAGCTTTTACCCGATCGAGCGAAGACTGCAACCGCCCGTTGTATTGCTCCAACTGTTCTGACGGCATGTCTTCCGGCACCGGAATCAGGCTGCCGACGCGCATCAGCGCTCGCGAGAATGGCTTTGGCACCAGCAGGCGATCCCAGGTTCTCAGAGTCCAGGCTCGATCGATGGCGATGTGGAATACCGCCATTGGTACTCTCGACGATCGAGCCAACAGCACCGGGCCGGGCTTCGTGACGAAACGTGGACCACGAGGTCCGTCAATGGTGAAGGCCACGGTATAGCCGGCTTCGATTTCCTTGCGCATACCCAGCAACCCGCGCACTGCGCCTCGGCTGCTCGATCCCCGCACCGGAACAAAGCCGAAGCGGCGGATCATGCGCGCAGTGAACTCGCCGTCGAAGCTGGTACTGCTCATCACGCGGATATCGAGATCCCGCCACAAGTAGGTCGCGGCAAACGTGCACTGGTGCCAGAAGGAGTAGACGAAGGGCCGCTGCTCGAGGCTGATTGGGGAATTTTCTTCACACGAGACGGCGAACTTCATGGTCGGCCCGATCAGACGCACGGCGATGGTCGTGACCCAGGAGATCAGCGTGAGCAGCACTCTCTGCCAGCGTGTGAACGGCACTCGCCCGGTCAGCGGGTCGATGGCCTCGTCTTCAATGGGCGGGGGGGCTGCACTCACGCGGTTATTGTAAATGCGCTGGAAAAATAGGTCCCGCAGGTAAGAAGTCAAAAGTAGCCGGGACCGGCTCACCCTCGAGAAGTGGGCTACCAGCCATGAGCCACTAACTGCCAGCTAGTTTTCCAGATAGGCGTCGATCCACTCTTTCAATTTGCGGCGACGCTCGTCTGTGGTGTCGAAGCGCACGCCAAAAGAGTGCTTGGGTTTCTTCCAGGTGACGGCTGAGCGAATCCAGAGTCGCGGTAACGTTAGCAAAGCAAACGATACTTCGACGGGCTGTCCGGCGCTGACGGCTTCGATGCTCCTGAGCGACATCCCGCCGGAGCTCACCTCGATGCTCGTCGCTGCAAACTTCTTACCTTCACTGACCTGTACCGTCACCTCGGTGATCACAGGAATACGTACGTAGCGACGGAATTCGTGCAGCACAAGAGTATTGGTGGCGCGCACCAGTTTCAACGCGGCCGAACGCTCCACCGGTTCCTGAAACATAGCGTTGATGCCGTACTTGGAGTAGCGCATGGCTTCCTGCGCGCTGCCGCCAACGCCATAAATCACCATGCGGCTATTCGATGGCGAGGTGCGGGCCGCTTCCATCACAGCTTGCGCCGCAGGTCCCAGTTTCACGACACAAGCTTCGAATTTCTCCTTGCGCAGGCGATCGGCGGCATTCTCGTTCACCATCACCGCCTCAATTCCAAACTGCCGGAAACATTCGGACAGGATCGCTTGGCTGCCGTCTTTGAGATCAACCATGGCGATGCGAGCCACGACTTTCTTGGGCTGGGCGATGGGGGCCAGAGTGCTGCCGAGGGCGTTGTCCATAAACGAGTGGGCGAATCCCCGCTTGCAACCCTATTCTGGCGTGCGAAACATGGTTTGGCAAAGATTCCTTCGGCCAACAACACGGTACAAAAGTGTCATTCAAAGTCATGCACTGACGGGTTACTTCGGATTGTCGTCGGAGAAAGAAGGCAAAAAGAGCAATGCCGTGGACACAAAACGTTACGACCAGCGCTTGAAGACCAACGCGCCGTTGGTGCCGCCGAAGCCGAAGGAATTCGACAGGGCGTAGTCGAGCGTTGCCTTTCGGGCCTGATTAGGAACGAAGTCCATTCCGTTGGTATCGGGGTCCTGATTCTCGAGATTGACCGTGGGCGGCAATATTTGCTCGCGCAGCGCCATCACTGACACTCCGGCTTCCAATCCGCCGGCGCCGCCCAGAAGATGTCCGGTCATCGACTTCGTGGAACTCACGGGCACTCTGCGCTCTCCGAAAAAGTTGCGGATCGCATGAGCCTCGAGCACATCCCCAATCGGCGTGGATGTCCCATGCGCGTTGACGTAGCCGATATCGTCAGGCCGCAACTTGGCATCGCGCAGGGCGTTCTTCATGACTCGGTAGCCGCCCTCGTGTTCCGGGGCGGGTTGGGTGATGTGGTAGGCGTCCCCACTCATGCCGTAACCAACCAGTTCCGCGAGAATGGGCGCGTTGCGGCGTTGCGCAAATTCCAACTCTTCGAGGATGAGAATGCCAGCCCCTTCGCCAATAACGAATCCGTCGCGTTCCGTGTCCCAGGGGCGGCTCGCCTTTCCCGGATCGTTGTTGCGTGTGGAAAGTGCGCGCATGGCGGCAAATCCGCCGACTCCCATGGGGGTGATCGCCGCTTCGGCGCCGCCTGCGATCATGACGTCGGCGTCGCCGTGTTGAATGATGCGGAAGGAATCTCCGATGGAGTGCGCGCTGGTGGTGCAGGCCGTAGCCGTGGCTTCGTTCGGACCCTTGGCCCCGAATCGCATGGAGACGTGGCCGGCAGCGAGGTTCACGATGGCGGCAGGAATGAAGAACGGCGAGATTTTTCGCGGGCCACCCTCGAGCAGCGCCCGGTGCTCACGCTCGATCACATCGAATCCGCCGATGCCGGAGCCGATGTGCACGCCGACACATTCGGCGTTCTCGGGCGTCACCTGCAGGTTGCTGGACTTCATCGCTTCATCCGCCGCGGCGAGGGCGAAGTAGATGAAGCGGCCCATTTTCTTGATTTCTTTTTTCTCGACGAAATTCAGCGGATCAAAGTTCTTGACCTCGGCGGCAATCTGGCACGCGTGAGCGGAGGCGTCGAACTGGGTGATCCTTCCGACGCCGCTCTTGCCAGCGAGCAGGTTCTTCCAGACTTCCTCCGTGGTATTTCCGACTCCACAGATCAGGCCAATACCGGTAACTACGACCCGCCTCGTCAAACTTACTTTCCGCCTTTCGAGTGCTTACCGATGTAGTCGATGGCATCCTGCACGGTGCGGATCTTCTCCGCGTCTTCGTCGGGAATCTCGATGTCGAAGGCTTCTTCAAAGGCCATGACCAGCTCGACAGTGTCGAGCGAGTCCGCGCCCAGGTCGTCCACAAAAGACGCGTTGGTGGTGACTTCGCCTTCGTCTACGCCGAGTTGCTCGACGATGATCTGTTTTACTTTTTCGTCAACGGCTGCCATTGTTTCTCCTATCCGGCTGCGACCGAGCGAACCCGGTTCATGATGGCTACTTGCTTACCTTGGAATGCTTGTCGATATAGTCGATGGCGTCCTGCACAGTGCGGATCTTTTCCGCGGCATCGTCAGGAATCTCGATGTCGAAGTTCTCTTCCAGCGCCATCACCAACTCCACCTGATCGAGCGAGTCGGCACCCAGATCGTCCGTAAAGGATGCGCTAGGTGTGACCTCGGCTTCTTCCACGCCGAGCTGCTCGGAAATGATCTGTTTTACTTTCTCTACGATTTCTTTTTGTTTTTCGCCTGTTGCCATAGGAATTCCTCCGACTGCAAATTCATTGGATGGAAACTTTCAGTCTAATGGCGTCGATAAATTTATGTAAAGGGAACGCGGATTGTTTCGTTCGCGATACGCACAGACATTGATCCGGGAAACCAAAAGCATCCTAACTGTTATGCGCCAAGGGGTCAACGCGAACGGCCTCCGCGTTGACCGCCTCGGGGTGATGCTGCGGCCCCTCGATTTTTCCGATTACTTCGTTGAATACTCGTCGCGCAAGCGTGTCTGGCGGCTCACCAGCGGAATCTCCTCTCCAGCAATGAACACATGCTTCACGTCGGTTTTCACGTCGAGTGGATCGCCGTTGGCGACGACCACATTTGCGGTTTTTCCCGGATCGAGCGAGCCCAGTTGATCGGCGACTCCCCAGATCTCAGCCGCGTTCAGAGTAATGGCCTTGAGCGCCTCTTCAGGGGGTAGTCCGAAACCGACCGCAAATCCCGCCTGGTACGGGAGATTGCGCGTGTTGTGCGCGTCGAAACTGGCAAACGCGATTTTCACGCCACGCTTTTGCAACTCAGCCGGAAGGCTGTAAACGACGTCGAAGCGCTCGTACTCTTTCGGCGTCTCGTAAATCGGCCCCACGATCACCGGCACCTTGAGGCTGGCAATGTAGTCCAGCATCGGCCGCGAGTGGCTCACGTGGTTGAGCACGATCTTGAGATTGAATTCCTGCGCGAGGCGAACCGCGGTCTGCAGATCGCTGGGGCCTTCGGCGGCGAGGATCACGGGCTTCTTGCCCTGAAGATAGGGCAAGAGCGCCTCCAACTTTAGATCGCGCTTGGGCGTTGTCGGAAGCGGCTTCTTGTCGCGCTCGGCGTCGGCTTTTTTCTTTTCGTAGCCAGCGGCCTTCTGCTGGTAATCCTGTGCATCCAGAAAAGCCTGGCGCAGTTGCGCAGCCATGCCCATGCGCGTCTCCGGGAACTTGCGCTTCTCCCACGACTCGTTGCGTCTTTGAGCGCCCGTGAAATTCAAAGGCATGGCAATGTCACGCACCAGGAGCATGTCGGCGGCAGACGATCCAGCAAGTTGCACGAAGGCATCCTGCCCGGGCAACGTATCTTCACTGTCAGGCGCGACGATCGCGTTGGTGATGCCGTTGATGCGAGTGACCGGGATGAGCTCCGACTCTGCATGGAACGCATCGTAGACGTGCATGTGCGGCATGATCTCGTCGCTGAGTTCGATGCGGTCGTTGGTCATGTTCTCGGCGGAGATTTCGGTAAGACCGAGCGATGTTTCTGAATCGATGAGGCCAGGATAGACGGTCATGCCGGTCACATCGATAACCTTGGCGTCCTTCGGGATTTTCACCGACGAAACGTCTCCCAGCGCACTGATCTTGCCGCCTTGCATCACGAGCACACCGTTGTCGATCGTGCCGTGGGAAATCGTGAGCAGTTTCCCGCCTTTGAGAACGATAGGCTGTTGGGCAGCGCCGAGAGCGCTTGTGCAAAGAACCAGCGTGACCACAACAGCAACGGTCGCAGCGGAAGACTTTCCTGAGACCTGTGACCTGTTCCCTGTGACCTGCTTCTTCATTGTCCCTCCGTGTAGTGCGGCATGCCGTACCCCGGAAGGGAGCGGTTGAAGTAGACATCGCCGTCAATCCAGACTTTGTTCGGGACTGCAGAACTGGACAAGGGGTATCCGTCCCACAGCACCAGATCGGCGTCTTTCCCTATCTCGATGGAGCCTACTTTGTCGTCGACACCCACGATCCAGGCCGCGTTTAGAGTGATCATCTTCAGAGCTTCTTCTTCTGTAGCACCGCCGTAGCGCATTGTCTTGGCGGCTTCCTGATTGAGTCGGCGGGCAAAGTCATCGGAGTCGCTTTTGATAGCGACCCGCACTCCTTTGCGCATCGACATCACGGCGTTCCAGGGAATCGCATCCCAGGCTTCCTGCTTGTAGCCCCACCAGTCGGCGAAGGTTGCGATGCCGATGTTTTCCGCCGCCAGTTTTTCCGGGACCTTGTATGCCTCGAGCGCGTGATGGAACGCGCGAATGTGATAGCCGAATTCCTTCGCCATGGCGATCTCGTTAAGGAACTCGTCGGCGCGGTAGCAGTGAATCTGAACCATCAGTTTGCCCCGGAGCACGTCGGCCAGGGCTTCGAGTTTCAGGTCGTGCTTGGGCGCAGTCGCGTCTTTGTCGCCGCGCTTCACCTTCGCATTGTAGTCATCCCAGGAGCGCATGTAATCCTGCGCTTGCACGAGCGCGTCGCGCTGCACGGCAAAGTTGCCCATGCGAGTGGACGGCAGTTCATTGCGGCTGCCGTATACACGTTTCGGATTCTCGCCGCTCGCGAATTTGATCGAGCGGGGAGCGCCCGGGAAGAGCATGGCATCACGGCTGGCGCCGTACTTGTGCTTGATGACCACAGCCTGGCCGCCGATCATGTTCGCGGACCCGTGCAGCAACAGGGACGTCGTGACCCCGCCCGCCAGGGCCCGATAGATGGCCTTATCCTGGTAGTCGAAGGCATCGATCATCATCATTTGAGGCGTGACGGGGCTGGTCGCTTCGTTCACGTCATCATCGAGCGCGAGGTGGGAATGGGAATCAACAATGCCGGGCGTGAGATACTTTCCGCCCGCGTCGATCACGGTGGCCGAAGCGGGCGCGTTAACGGACTCGCCCACAGCCGCGATCTTGCCGTCCTTAATGTACACGCTGCCGTTTTTCACGTTGCCGTGAGTGACGGTCATGACGACGGCGTTCTTGATGACCACCTCGTTGTGAGTTGCGTCGGGGGGCTGCTGACCTGACGCCACATGCGTGACCCCCAGGAGGAACATCGGCAAGGCCCGCAGCATGATCGCGTTACGACGCATTTGCGCTCCTTATGGTGGAGAATGACGTGCGATTGTAGGCGGGTGGGGGACTAGGGTCAATGCGCGGAACATGCCCCAATTGACCCGGGCCTCGACGACTCGAGCGGCGCCCGGGGCCGACCGTTCGGGATCTTAGACACAACACTCAGGACATTCTGTTATGCGCGCTGTCGTTCAAAGAGTCAGCCGGGCGAAGGTCACGGTGGCAGGAGAGATCGCCGGTGAGATTGGCCTGGGGCTGCTCGTGTTACTCGGAGTTGGGCGCGAGGACTCGGAAGCGAATGCCGACTACCTTGCCGAAAAGATCGTCGGGCTCCGCATTTTCGAAGACGACGCCGGCAAGATGAACCGGTCGGTGCTAGATGTGGGCGGCGCTGTGCTGGTCGTTTCCCAGTTCACATTGTATGGCGACGCGCGCAAGGGCAAGCGGCCATCGTTTGATGACGCCGCCCCGCCGCAAAGGGCGCGGGAGCTATACGAATATTTCGTGGAAAAAATCCGCGCGGCCGGCCTTCGCTGCGAGACCGGGAGATTTCAGGAAATGATGGCGGTGGAACTGGTAAACGAGGGCCCTGTGACGATACTGCTCGATTCGACCAAAATCTTCTAGGGGCAATCTCGGGACTCAGCTTCCCCAACGCAGCCCAGTCGCCGAATCCACGTGAATGCGAAAGAACAGCGGTTCCACTTGCTGGTCCTCGGAGCCGATCCTCCGCTCCGCCATGGCATTCAGCCACCAATGATGCTTTTTCGCAAGCAACTGCCGGGCGTGAGCGCGCTCCTGGGTGAACTGCGGCTCGGCCAACTCTTCGTAGAGTCCGTTGACCAGCACACTGATCCATTCCGATTCGCCAACCTTCTCCTCGATCTCCACACACACCTTGGGATTGGCACGCATCCATTCGATTTTCTTGCCAAACGTGGAGAACACGTAGATCCACTCACCCTCATAAACGAAATAGACGGGCACCACGTACGGTTGGTCCTGAAAGGAGCAGCCCAGCCTTCCGACTAAGGCATGCGCAACGGTATCGAGACATTCTTGTGTAGAGATTTCTTTAATCAGCATGATGACAGTATCCGTTCTGAGTTATCTGGACTTTTCGATCGGGACAACGCGATACAGGGGACACCGTAATCTTAAGGCAAGGACGGGAAAACGTAACCTTGTTTCCGCACGCCGCTTCCGCGGGACGGTCGCGGACGAGGCTAGTCGCCAAACACCTTTTCCTGCGTATTTTGGGAAATGTACGTCTTGCTATCGAACTTCTTCCCCGTGCTCGCCCCCGACATGTACCGAATCTGCCCGAAGATCGGTCGCTCGAACCAGGGTCGATCGAACTTGCCGACAATCGACCACGCGATCCCAGCGTAGCCATTAGGGTCGCGGCCGTCGATCTCATATTTGTCGTTGAGACGAACGGCGATCTGATGGGCCTGCGCAGGCGACTTCGTCCACTCCAGAATTTTCTTCCCCCAGTACATGCGTACATAGTTGTGCATCCAGCCGGTTGCGACCATCTGCATCTGAGCCGCGTTCCACAGCGGGTCGTGCGTCTCGGCGTCTTCAAGCTGCGCCTCGGTATAGAGAACCGGTCGTGGATCAGCAGCATGCGCGGCGAGAGTACGGTGCGCCCAATTCTCTCCGCATTCAAAGCTGTCATAGTTGGGATTGAAGTGCACCAGGTTCACGGAAAGCTCCCGCCACGCGATGACCTGATTCAAGAAAGCGTCTTTGACCGGACGCAGCACGTCGGCTTTTTCGACAGCCAGCGCAACCGTGATCGGGCTGATATGGCCGAAGTGCAGGTAAGGGGAAAGGCGACTAGTGCCGTCGCGCTCCGGATGGTTGCGATCCTGTATGTAGTTCGCCAGCTTGCCCTGCACTAATCCTTTCAGCAGCCGAATGGCCTCGCGCGAGCCGCCTTTCCACTGCGCCACAGCTTCGACTGAACGGTCGAGGTCCCAGCCCTCAGTCAGGTCAGCCACGTTTATGCTTGGCGCGACGACGTTCAGGTTGCGCGGTCTGGTCCATGGGACCTTCGCCTTTGGATTCGCGGAAGGAACCAGGAATTGCTTGAGGTGCACCTGCAATCTGGGCCGAATGATGAATGCCGCGTACTGCTCCTTTTCGAGCAGTTTCGACGGGACAATGACGTCGGCGTCGACCGTCCAGAACGGAACCCTGAGTTTCTTGGCGACCGTCTCGCGCCAACCGCGGGCCTGGCGAATCGGATTCTCGTCGCCGACCACGAGCGCGGGACGAACTTCCTCACAGAATTTCAACAGGCTATGGTCGGGGAAGCGACGCAGAATAAAGCCGACGTTGCGTTTCTCAAGCGCTTCGGCGATATCCGGAATCCCCTGTACCAGGAACGCGTAGTGCCGAAGGTTCGCGGGAGGAAATGGGCGCGGTGCGAAAAATACGACGACCGGCTTGCGCAAATCGTTCGCCGCTTCCACCGCCACATCTAACGCCGGATTGTCGACACCACGCTGGGCACGCTGCATCCAGTAGACGACGCAGGAGCCTTCCGAGTCTGGGGTGCCGTCGCGCCGCACCGTGACGCGCGGATTTCTCGTGAGTTCAATCACCTGGTTCATGTTGGCATGTAAGGAAAATCCTCGGCGGTCGAACCGCAGAGACAGATGCTTCCCGCGCTGCGAATGATGCATGTCTTCTTGGGCAGCTTGCTCCTCAGGCAACTACATCCGCAGCGCGCGCGGCTTCCACGCTGGCGCGAACGTCGTGCGTGCGCACGATGTGCGCTCCTTTGAGAATGACGACGGCTTCGGTTGCCAGGGTGGCAAACAAGCGCTGGTCCACTGGAGCATCCTGGCCATCGCGGTTCAGCATTCTCCCGACGAAAGATTTCCGTGAAACACCGGCGAGCAAGGGGTAGCGAAGCTGGTGGAATTCGTCGAAACGACGAAGCATCGGATAGTTCTGTTCGAAATTCTTGCCAAAGCCGAAGCCGGGATCGAGCACCATCCGTTCGCGCTTGACTCCGGCAAGGAGCGTCTTATCGGACCACTCCCGCAACTCACGTTTCACAAGCACAACGATGTCCGACACGGGCTCGAGCGTGCGCCACTCTTCCGGCCGCCCGCGCATGTGCATCAGAACAGCCCCGCACTTGAGTTCGGCGACGGTACTCGCCATAGCCGGGTCCCAACGGAAAGCGCTCACATCGTTCACGATCTCGGCGCCCGCCGTGACCGCAGCGCGGGCAACATTCGCCTTGTACGTATCGATGGAGATGACCGCATCCGGACGCCGTCGCTTCAGTTCCTGAATCACCGGAAGCACGCGCTCAAGTTCTTGCTTCTCTGACACCACCCTCGCCGCGTCGGGCTTCTTGCCCGCGATTGTTCCGGCAACCCTTGCTCCCGGCCTCGTGGACTCACCGCCGACGTCAATGATGTCGGCCCCGTCGTCTAACAGCTGGAGGGCGTGTCCAACTGCTTTTACCGGATCAAGGAACTGGCTGCCGTCCGAAAACGAGTCAGGGGTGACGTTCACTATCCCCATGACTAGCGTCCGCTTGCCCAGCGGCAAGGAACGTGACCCGATATTCCAGTCAAAAACGGGACGCATGCGGACGAAATTCTAAATGACGGTGAAAATGGGCCCAGCCGCAGACCAGTTCTCGAGATCATGAATCGGCAGAAGTCCCGCTAAAGACGCTATCGGCCGTGGACTTTGGCAGCCAAATGCCGTTGCCGTCCTGCATCCCTTTCAGTGCTAAAATCTGCCTTGAGAAACAACATGCGCCGGTTTCGGTCCTGCTCCGTACTGCTGCTCGCCGTATGTCTGGCGCTGTCTCTCCCTTCGCAGGCGGCAAGGAAGAAAAAGCTACCCGCCCGCGTCGCCGAGATTCTCTCGGAACCCGATCTGGCTCGCGGCTTCTGGGGAATCGAAATTCGATCCCTGGACACTGGAGTCGTTCTCTATTCGCAGAACGCCGACAAGCTATTTACGCCGGCTTCAAATACCAAGCTGTTTACCACGGCCGCGTCCCTGGCATTGATCGGGCCTGCTTACAAATTCAAGACTTCGGTCGAGACAAACGGGATGCTCGACACTCACGGCCGGTTGAACGGCGACCTGGTGCTGATCGGTCGCGGCGATCCAAACCTCTCGGGCCGCGAACTGCCCTACGACCTCAAGACGCAACGTAACGATCATCCCATCAAAGTCTTGGAGGATCTGGCGGACAGCCTCGTCCAAAAAGGCGTGAAGTACGTCGACGGGGACCTGGTCGCTGACGACTCCTACTTCGCCTTTGAACGCTACGGCGAGGGCTGGAGTCAGGACGATCTGGTATGGGGCGACGGCGCTCCAGTGTCGGCTCTCACCATCAACGACAACGTCGTTTTCGTGAACATTCTGCCCGCCGATCGCGCAGGTGAACGGGCCTTCGTGACGATCGTGCCGTTTGCAGACTATTACCACGTCGACAACCGCATTATGACGACGCCCGCTGGGACGGCGCGTCGCATTTTCTTCAATCGCGAACCGGGCTCGACGGCGCTCACGCTTTGGGGAGAGATGCCCATCGATGACAAGGGCGCCAACGAGGCCCTGGCCATCGAAGACCCCGCGGCGTTTTCTTCAGCGCTCTTCCGGAGTCTGCTGGAAAAACGTGGCATTACGGTTTACGGGCGCGAGCGGACGCACCACACGGAACTGGCAGGTCTTTCCACCTTCAGCGTGACCGCTACTGCGGATTCCCGGGGCGGCGGCGACGAATCTCCCCGACCTGCCCCAGGGGTGCCTGGCAAACTTGTGCTGGCGAGCTTCGAGTCGCGCCCGTTGATTGAAGACATCCGCGTGATCAATAAGGTCAGCCAGAACCTGCACGCGGAAATCCTCTTGCGTCTTCTCGGCCGCGAGAAAGGAACCGCCGCGACGGTCGAAAGCGGTCTCGAGGTTGTTCGCGGATTCCTTACGAAGGCCAGCGTGCCGGGCGAGCAGTACGTTTTTTACGACGGCTCAGGACTGTCGCGCCAGAATCTGGTCACTCCCCATGCGGTCGTGGTGCTGCTCGAATACGCGTGGCAGCAACCCTGGGGCAAAGCTTTCCGCGAAACGCTGCCGGTGGCGGGGATTGACGGCTCGCTCGCCGATCGAATGAGAGGCACGATGGCACAAGGCAAGGTGTTTGGAAAGACCGGATCTCTAGGCGGAGTAAAAACTCTATCGGGCTACGCGATCACCAATCATGGCGAGCCGGTGGCCTTCTCGATTCTCACCAATAACCTCAACGTTCCTGCCAAGAAAGTGACCGATGCCATCGACGAGATCATTGAGGCGATCGTCGATGACAAGCCGCTCCACAAGTAAAGCTCTCGCATCGGATCAGGAAAAGTTGTTATGCAGGGCGCCGCGCAGCCTTCCGCAGCCGGCTTGCACCCGCCGCGGCCGGCCCCGTTCCGGTCGGAGGCTTCTTCATACCGTCGAGCAGGTCTTTCAGAACCACTGCGTTGTTGTGCTCTTCGTCCTTGAAAGCATAAAGCAGCGTCAATCGCTTACGTCCTCTGGCAAGGTGATAGAGCTCCTGCAGCTGCTCGGCTGCTTCCGGCCGGGTCAGTTCGCGCAAGTAGCGCTTGCGAAACATCTCCCAGGCTTCGCGATGCGCGTGCGACCATTGCCGAAGCTCGTCAGACGGGGCAAGTTCTTTCAGCCACGCGTCCAGAGCAGCTTCCTTCTTGCTGATTCCGCGTGGCCAGAGCCGATCGACCAGCACACGTGCGCCATCGTTGGCGGAAACTTTGTCGTAGATACGCTTGACGACGACAGCCATGGCCTTTGCTCTATTATTGTACGTCCGTAACGACGAAGGTGGGAGCCCATGCTCCGCGTTGGAAGGCAGCAGATGGAAGCATTAAATCCACGAAGTCAAAAGTTGCGGCTGGCTGTCTGGCGATGCAGCGCGCTGGCCGGGATTCTCCTGCTCGCAGGCTGCAATGCCGAAATCCGCAAGTCCGACGCCGAGTTGGGGCTCACTGAGCAGCAGAGTGCGGGCCGGCGTATCTACGACCGGCACTGCGATCAATGTCACGAGCCCTACTCGACCAGCGGCAAGAAAGGTCCGGGCTTCAAAGGTATTTTTAAAAAGCAATACCTGTCCGAGAGCGGCCTGCCCGCCAACGACGAGCGCGTAGGCGAAATCATCAAGTTCGGCCGCAGCAAGATGCCCGGCTTCGGACAGACCCTCGACCAGCAGCAGATCCAGGATCTGCTGGCCTACATGCACACTCTCTAGGCGGAATGTGTGGGGCGGGCCCTCTGGCCCGCCGCTCTTGATCCCGAGTCGGTAGCAAGTCCGTTCGTCCCACCCGCATGGGATAATCTTCCCGGTGAAAGCTGCCTCCAAGGCCGACCTTTATCGTCAACTCCCCTCGATTGACGAGCTATTGAAGGCTCCTGCGCTCGTGGAAGCCGCGGCGCAAGCCGGGCACTCTGCCGTCATTGACGCCGCGCGCGCCGTCGTGGAGCGGTTACGCTCAGAAATCAGCCGCGGGGAAATGGATTCCCAGCAAGTCGAGACGGCGATCTCCGCGATGGAAGACGCGGTTCACAACGAGCTGCAAAAAAACCTCGAGTTCTCCTTGCGCCCTGTGATCAACGCCACGGGCGTCATCCTGCACACAAATCTGGGCCGCGCGCCGTTGGCGAGCATCGCGGTCGAGAACATTCGCAGGACCAGCGAAGGCTATTCCAATCTTGAGTTGGATCTGACTTCAGGCGAACGCGGCAAGCGCGACGTCCACGTGGCTCGGCTGTTCCAAAAACTTTTTAGCACAGCCACAGCGGGCGACGCCAAGGGTGATCGTCAACTTTCAACCATCGTCGTCAACAACAATGCTGCCGCCGTGTGGCTGGCTCTGAATACGCTGGCCGCCCGCGGCGAAGTCATTGTATCGCGCGGTGAACTGGTTGAGATTGGCGGATCGTTCCGCATTCCCGACGTGATGGCGCAGTCGAACGGAATCTTGCGCGAGGTGGGCACCACCAACCGCACCCGCATCATGGACTACGAAAACGCAATCAATGACAACACGCGCGTGCTGCTGCGAGTTCATCGGTCCAACTTCCAGATCACTGGATTCACGGAACAGCCGGGTCTTGAAGAACTGGTTGCGCTGGCGCGGGCGCGCAACCTGACTGTGATCGAGGACCTGGGAAGCGGCGCCCTCTTCGATCTTCGGACCGTGGGCCTTGCGGAAGAAAGCACAGTAGCCGCCAGCCTGCACGCCGGCGTCGATGTCGTGACGTACAGCGGCGACAAGCTTCTCGGCGGGCCACAAGCCGGCATGCTGACGGGGACGGCCGCACGGATTGAGCGGATGCGAAAGAACTCCCTCTTCCGTGCACTGCGTGTGGACAAGTTAACGTACGCGTCCCTGGAGTCAACCCTGCTCGCCTACGTGAAGGGCGATTCTGATGCGATCCCCGCACTGCGAATGATGCGAATGACTCGCGAGCAGATCGGCGCGCGGGCAGAGACGATGGCGAAGCAGGTGCAAAATACAGAGCTGACCGCGGAAGTCATCGATGGCCAATCCGTGATCGGCGGGGGAGCAGCACCGTCTTCCACCTTGCCGACGCGCCTTCTTGCGCTAACGGCCGGTAGTAAAAGTGCCGACCGTCTGATGGGACACTTGCGCTCGCAAGATCCACCCATCATCGCCCGCGTGCAAGACGGCCTTGTCTTGATTGATTTGCGCACCGTCTTTCCCGAGCAGGAGGCCCTGATCATCGCCGCTCTGCGATCACTGGGCCGCGGCTGACTCATCGATTTTCCGCCCAACCCGGACGCCATGGCGACCCTCTACACCATCGGACACTCTACCCGCACGATGGAAGACCTCATCCGCGCCCTCCGCGCACATGGAATCCAGACGCTCGTCGATATCCGCGCCTTTCCCGCATCCAGGCGCTTGCCTCATTTCAACCGCGAGGCGTTAGAGCGGTCCATCCCGGCCGCCGGCGTTCGCTACGTCTGGATGAAAGGTCTTGGCGGATATAGAAGGAAGTCGCGCGAGGATTCTCCAAATACTGGACTGCGTAACGCCAGCTTCCGGAACTATGCCGACTACATGCTCACACCCGAGTTCGAGGAGTCGATAGAGACTCTCCTCCACTTGGCGGAGAACTCACCTACCGTTTACATGTGCGCGGAGCGCGTCTGGTTTCAGTGTCACCGCAGGCTGGTGTCGGACTGGCTGGTCGCGCACGGTCATACCGTCTTGCACATCGACGCGGAAGGCCCGCCCAAGCCACACCGCTTGACCGCTGATGCCAGACTGATCGGAAATCAGGTTGTCTACAGTCCCGAAACCCTTTTCCCGTGAAGGCAACCTTCTCGACTAGAGGCTTTCAAACTGAATCAGCCATCAGCCATCAGCCATCAGCCATCAGCCACCGACTGACCTGTGTTACCGTTCCTCCATGATCGTGGGCACGGGGATCGACATCGCCGAGGTGCCCCGCATTCGCGAGGCCATCGAACGGCACGGTCAGCGCTTTCTCCATCGCATTTTCACCGAGGGCGAGATCCAGTACTGCGAGTCGAAAGCCAATCGCATCGAGCGCTATGCCGCGCGCTTCGCCGCCAAGGAAGCCGGCATGAAAGCGATCGGAACCGGCTGGAACCACGGCGTGCGCTGGCGTGACATCGAGGTCGCTCGCAAGCCCGGCGGCCGGCCCACCTTGTTGCTACACGGTAAGGCCGCCGAATTTGCCGCTCGCCTGGGTGCGACCAACATAGCGCTCTCGCTGACACACACAGCCGAGCAGGCCATGGCGCAGGTCATCCTGGAAAACTGATTCGTTCTGCTAGACTGACGCTCCAATCAGAACATGGCATCCACCGTCTCCCCATCCCAGCCTTCCGTTTCTGCGGGCCCCTCGTCGCAAACTTTGCTGATCGGCATCGGACTCAGCAGCTATGCCGCATTGCTGCTGGAACTAGCCCTCACTCGCCTGTTTTCGGTGGTGCTCTTCTACCACTTTGCGTTTTTGGCGATTTCGATTGCGCTTCTGGGATTGGGGGCCGGCGGAGTCTTCGCCTATTTGCGCAAGGGCCGGCTGAATCGCATCGAAACCCGACCGCTGGCAGCGCGGCTTTGCTGCATGAATGCCATCGCAATCCCAATCGTTCTCGAGATCGTGCTTCATGTGCCGGTGTCGTTGGAACTCTCGTGGGGAAATCTCGGCCGTTTAACCGCCCTCTATCTGGCTGCAGCGGTTCCATTTTTTCTCACCGGCGTGCTTTTCTCGGTGGTGTTCGCGCGCGAGTCCCGCACCATCACGCGCTTATACGGAGCCGATCTCCTCGGCGGCGCGCTAGCGTGCCTGAGCATTGTGCCCTTGCTCAACGGCATGGGGGGGCCGAACACCATCTTGTTCTCGGGCATTGCAATGGCGGCAGCCGGCGCGATCTGGGCAGCCGCGCCTCAAACGCGGAAGCGAGCCGCGATCCTGGCAGGCGTTTTGCTGCTGGCGATTGCTGTCAATTACTCCGGCCGCCTGATCGACGTGGTCTACGCCAAGGGCATGCTCCGCGACAAGTCATGGGTGGAATACGCCCGTTGGAATGCCATCTCGCGCGTGGAAGTCGATAGCCAGGGCTCGAGCGGAAAAGCGATCGTCATTGACGCCGACGCCTCCACCTACATCATGAACGTCGATCCGCACGCCTGGCAGGGCACGGACTGGCAGAAGAATCTGATGTCGGCTCCTCCCGCACTCGCCAACGTGCTGCGCCCTCACGGCGACTACGCGATCATCGGGCCGGGCGGCGGCGTAGACGTGCTGCGCGCCGTCGCGAATGGGAGTCCGAGCGTTACGGCCATCGAAATCAATCCCATCATCGCCAACTCGATCATGCGCGGGCGGTACGCCGACTACTCCTACCATCTCTACCAGCGGCCGGGAGTCGACATTCACGTCACGGATGGGCGTTCGTTCGTCCGCAACGCCAAGCAGAATTTCGACGTGGTGCAGATGACTCTGGTCGACACGTGGGCTTCCACCGCCGCGGGCGCCTTCGCACTCAGCGAAAACAGCCTCTACACCGTCGACGCCTTTCGCGAGTATTTCGAACATCTCAAACCCGACGGCATGATCGCGATCACCCGTTGGGAATTCCAGCAACCGCGTGAGGCCTTGCGCGTTGTTTCCGTCGCCACTGAAGCGCTTCATCAGATGGGCATCGCAGATCCGGCGAAGCACTTCATCATCGTGTCTGACGGCGAACTCGATGAAGACGGAATCCCCGTGGTTGTGCTGGCGAAGAAGTCGCCTTTCACCGCAGGCGAGGAGGCGAAGGTGCAGGCGCATCTCGAGGAGCACGAGAACCTCGCCGTCTTGTACGCGCCTTCCACTCCCAAGCAGAATGCCTTTTCCGCGCTCATCGCCCGTAATGACCCCAGAGCGTTTGCTCACGACTATCCCTACAACGTTGCGCCCGTGGACGACAACGCTCCCTTCTTTTTCTTCACCCTGAAAACAGATCAGATCTTGCACGATGGCGGCTTGCAGAAAGGCATTGACTGGAAAGTCAACCTCGGCGTGGTGGTGCTGGGAGGCGTTTTCGTAATCTCAGCGCTCGCCGTTGTGGCGTTTCTAATTTTACCGATGGCGCTGCGTGGGGGCGGCGCCCAGCGCTCACTGCCCCTGCTCTACTTCGTTGCGGTGGGACTCGGGTACATCCTGGTGGAGATCAGTTGCATTCAGCGATTTGTCTTATTTCTCGGACATCCCACGTACGCGCTGACCGTGGTTATTTTTCTTCTGCTCTTGGCGAGCGGAGCGGGTAGCTTGCTCTCACGGCGATGGTTATCAAACATCGCTCGCGGCTGGATACCTCTTGCCGTGTTAATCGTTGCTCTCGCGGTGACCACCTGGGTACTGCCTGGGCTTCTTTCAGCACTGATCGGACTGCCGTTCGCCATCAAACTGGGAGTATGTGCGATCGTGCTCGGACCCCTGGGTCTGGCGATGGGGATGCCCTTCCCTACGGGCTTGCGCGCGATAACGAACAGCAGCGATCTCGAACTGCCCGTCTCAGAATTCGGCGAGCCCGCCACCCATCGAGACCACGGAGTGGAATGGGCGTGGGCCATGAATGCCGCCTCCAGCGTCCTGGGCTCAGTGCTCGCCATGGTGATCGCGATCCGCTTCGGCTTGAATGTCACATTGGCCAGTGGCGCAGTCGCATATGGATTGGCATTGCTGCTGTTTCCCGCGCTGACACCCCGCTTTCAGCGGGAGTGAATGCCGAGTTATGGTCTGTTATGATCAGCGGAATTCCACGCCGTGCTTCATGAGGTGCTGATGGCATTGGTTGGATGCTTGGGCCGGGCGCCGATTCCGTCCGGGCGAGGGACGCGTGCCTAGCCAGAAGCAGCTGAAGTGGTCACAACTGCGGGTCGGCCTCACAGTGCTGGCCGCCAGCATCACGCTGGGCGTGCTCACTTTCCTGATGAGCGGGACCACGGGGTTGTTCACTCCCAAAATTAACCTCAAATCGTATTTCGACAATGCCGGAGGGCTGCGCGTCGGCGCTCCCGTCCGGCTGGCCGGCGTCGATGTCGGCAACGTTACCGGCGTGAAGATCGTTTCCGACAAGCCACTGACGCCGGTCGAGATCATGATGAAGGTCACTACCAAGTACCGGTCCGCCTTGAGGAAGGATTCCGTAACGTCGCTCAGCACCGCCGGCGTTTTGGGCGAGACCTACATCGATATCGACAGCTCGCATTCGAAAGCACAAGAAGTCAGCGACGGCGACACCCTGGCCACCCGCGAAACGCCCGACATTCAAGACGTGGTGCGCGCCAGCCAGGGGACTCTGCAAAACCTCGATGCCTTGCTGAAGCGTACCGATCGCATCTTGGCATTCATCGAGAGCGGGCAAGGCTCAATCGGCAAACTGATCTACGACCCCCAGCTCTACAACCGCTTTGCGGAAACGGTGAACGAGTTCAAGGGAATCGTCGATCAGATCCGCAACGGAGAAGGCAGCCTCGGGAAACTGGTTTCGAATGACGAGGCCTACAACAAGGCCATGGCTGCGGTCGACAAGTTAAACGCGATGATCGATGAGTTGCAGCAGGGCAAAGGAACCGCCGGCAAGTTTTTGAAGGATCCCGCCCTGTACAACAATGCCAACGACACCATCGCCAACGTCAAGAAGCTGACCGACGACATCAATGCCGGCAAAGGCACGCTTGGCAAGCTGACGAAGGACGAGGCACTCGCAAAGAAGCTCGACGATACCCTTACGAAGTTGAGTGCGATAACCGACCGTCTGGAGGCGGGCGAAGGCTCCGCCGGCAAATTGCTCAAAGATCCCTCTCTCTACAACAACACCGACCAGATGCTGATCGAAACGCGCCAGCTGGTGAAGTCCATCCGCGAAGATCCCAAAAAGTATCTGACCTTCAAGGTCAAAATCTTCTAAGCCCTTCGGTGCCCCAGGTTCGCGTCCGCTCTTTGGACGCTAACCTGGGACTCTAACCCGGGCTTCGACACAGCGGTTTGAACTGCCCTCCGGGTACCCGTATACTTGTCGCCCGCCATGAAGGTCGTCGTTATCATCCCGGCCGCAGGGCTTGGCACGCGCATGGCTCCCGTCACCAGCAAAGGGAAAAGTCCATCCAAGCAATTCACGGAACTGGGCGGCACTCCGATTTTGATTCACACGATTCGCAAGTTCGCCGCCAGCCCACGCGTCAATGAGATCGTGGTCGCGCTTCGGAAGGACGAAATGTCAGGGTTTCAGGAGCGGCTGCGCAGCGACAGCACCAGCGGAGTGTCGGCAAAGACGAGACTGGTGGAAGGGGGACAACACCGCCAGCACTCCGTCGCCAACGCGCTCGCCACGGTCTCAGCTTCAGCCGACGACGTCGTCCTCGTGCATGATGCGGTTCGTCCTTTTGTCACCGACGAGATCGTCGACGAAGTGATCCAGGGCGCGGAAAAATTCGGCGCCGCGATTGCGGGCGTGCCCGCGGTCGACACGGTCAAGAAAGTGGAGCGCACCGCCGATGGCGCTCTCATCACGGCGACGATCCCTCGCGAACACGTGGTGATGGCGCAAACGCCTCAGGGCTTCCGTTACGATGTCTTGAAGAAAGCTTTCGACGAGGCAGCCGCCGATGGTTTTCTGGGAACGGACGAGGCTTCACTCGTAGAACGCTCCGGCCACGAGGTCGCCGTGGTGATGGGATCGCCCCGCAACATCAAGATCACGACTCCCGGCGATATGGAACTAGCCGAGTTTTATCTGCAAAAATACAAGGTCAGCGCGTGATGGGCAATCCGCCATCAGCCAAGACTATGAAACCCGCAACGCGCATCGGATTCGGTTGGGACTCCCATGAGTTCGTCTCAGGCGTTCCGCTCAAGATTGGCGGAGTCGCCATCCACCACCCGAAGGGGCTGGGCGGGCACTCCGATGGCGACGTGCTGCTGCACGCCATCACCGACGCGCTCCTTGGAGCGATCGGTGCGCCCGATATCGGCACATTGTTTCCGCCGACTGACCCGCAGTGGAAAGGCGCCGACTCGGGCGTCTTCCTAAACGAAGCCCTGAAGCGCACGCGAGACGCCGGCTACACGATCGGGAATGTGGACTCGTCCTTGATCATGCTGGCTCCGAAGATCGGCCCGCATGCGGGTGCGATTCGCGGACACGTAGCAAAACTCCTCGGCATTCCAGCGGATTGTGTAGGCCTGAAGGCGAAGACGCCAGAAGGCATCGGAACGGACAACGCAGCGATTGCGAACGTGGTTGTTCTGCTAGAGAAAGCGGCCACCAAGCCGAAACCCCAATCACAACTGTCGTCACCCTCGACGAAACGGAAATGACTGCACTTCGCTATCCGTCTTTGCTAGGTGTTCTGTTGACACTTGTGCATCTGCCCGCTGATGCACAAGGCAAACCTCTTCACCGAGTTTATTCAAATGTTCAATTCATCGAGCAGGCTGGCGACCTGATCGGATTGGAACTTGAATTGATGTTTGAGGGTAAGAAGATTTCTGGCGAGCTTAGAAACTACGAGGGTGCTTGTGGAAACCCCACCCTGGTTACCGGCACGCTCGATGATGAACGGCTGAAACTGCACGCTGTGAATGAATACTATGGCGTTGTCAGACTCACAGGAACGCTGGGGACTACAAAGGCGCGAGAGTGACAACTACGTTCGGGAAAGGGCCGCCCGAAACTGCGCTACTCAAGCCAATCACAAAGGTGCACTGTCGAGAGACCCCGAAAAGCTAGTTTTGAGTGGCGGGCTATTTGTGTTGGCGTGGCACTGCTGCCCGGACGAAGGCCTCGAAAATTGCCCTCGACGCCCCGTCCTCATCCACCGAGCGCTCCGGATGCCACTGCACCGCCAGCACAAAATGATCTGGGTCCGTTCCTTCCAGAGCTTCAATGATTCCGTCCTCAGGGCAGCGCGCCGATACCCGCAGCCCCTTCCCGACGCCGTCAGCAGACTGGTGATGACTCGAGTTCACGGGCAACTTCCTACGATTTTTCGTCACGATCCGCGCTAGGACAGATCCCGCATCGATCACGACATCGTGAGCAATCGCCACTTTTCGTCCAGCCTCGTGATTCACGGGCGATTCAATGTGCTGCACCAGCGATCCGGCGCGATGAACATTCAAAATCTGCAGACCGTAACAGATTCCGAGAATTGGTTTGCGATGTGCGTAGGCATTCTCCAGCAGCAGTTCATCCACCGTGTCCCGCGGCAAATCCGCCTCGGCCGTCTTCGGGTCGCGTGCAGCGCCATACTTCTCGGGCAACACATCGGCTCGACTGCCCGGCAGTAAAACGCCCTCGCAGCCAACCATCAACTCTTCAATCTTCGAAGCCGCGCAGTCTAGCGGAACCGCGACCGCCTCCCCTCCCGCCAACTCCACGGCGCGCACGTACTGCGGCAGAGCGCGGCCGGCATATTCAGCGTCTCCGGAATGAGGCACGGGAATGGCGATACGAGGGCGCATCGTAGAAGGAATTCCAGGTTAATTGTATCGAGGGAAAAGCAATCGAGCGAAAAGCGAAGGTAACAACCGTCTCGACGGAGCGCAGCTAGGAAAGTTCCCGTGACCTGTCACCTACGGCCGGTGACCTGCTGCCTAGGTCCGTCGCCTCGGCAGCTTCGCGCAACTGCTACCGGCTGAGGCGCGCGATTCCGTCCAGGGTCTTCATTTGGCGGTAATGCCGAATTTCGACAACGAGCGCCACCAGAAGTCCAATCGCGCCCACGCCCACCGCGACCGGCAAAGCAATATGCCGGTAGGCGAAGCGTAGATCGGGATTGTGTCCCCGGATGGCCGCTGCGATCACAACCGTCAAGATCGATCCGAACAGCGTGACGGCAAAGGTGAGCAGGGTCACGAGGGACGTCACAAACAAAGCTCGTGCCGGAACCGCGTACCAACGCGGTCTGCGGACTCCATCGTGAGCCATAACCCCTTAGATTACATCGTTTTGAGGGTATCTGCCGGTGCACCGCGAGGGGTGCGTTACAATGCTGACTATGTCGCAGGCTGCGCCAGCATTTACGCGGACCCCCGCGGAGGTTGTCCGCCAGACCCCCGTGTCGCAGGCGTCCAACGGCGTCTGCTATGCGCGGTCGGGCGAAGTCTCGATTTCCGATGGCGATCTGGACCGGATGATTGCAGCCGTTCCCGGCAACGCCGCCGCGGCGCTTGAGCGCAAGGCCTACTATTTCGTGCCGCTCACGGTCAGCCAGGGCGACGACACGGTGATTGCCGACCGCTACGACGTCGTGCTCAGCGACAACGCCGTCTGCCACCGCAACCTCAATCTCGGCGACGCGCAGTGCGTGTTCATTTCGACCCGCCTGATGGACGATAAATTCTCCGTGGCGTTCGAGTTCTACATCAATGTCGGCCACGCCATCGTGGAACGGATCGGCGTGTCACAGGCGTTCGCCGACCTGGCATGGAAACAAGTCGAAGCGAATGTCCGCGGCGAGACTTCCATGGACGCGTGGGAAGCCCGCAAAATCGCGACCGGCACCGGTCCCGACACGGAGAAGGCCAAGAATGAATTCTTCGCTTCTGCCTTCTCGGATGCGATCTCGATCTACCTGCTCTCGCTCTATCTTGATGTGGACTACTACGACCTGCGCGAACGGGACTACCCATTGCTGGCGCCTTCCGCGATGGCGGAGCGGCTGAGGAAAGTCGCCGAACTGTTCCCGCCAAACTCAGGCTTCGAGTTCGCGATCTACCACAAACGGCGCACGTAGATCGGATTCAGGACTGATTCTCCCGATCAAGATTTAATACGATGGAGCGGCGGGCGTCCCCGCCCGCCGTACTTGGCGCGTCACCTGATCGCTCCAGCGGATGCCTTCTCTCCAGCATCCTCAGAATCCAGAACCCCGCGAATCCCGCAGCAATATGCTTCAGCGTGTGTCCGCTGACAATATGACCAAGCCCGAACACCCGCTTGTCAAATATCTCGAGCAATTTGGCCAAAACATAGAGAGCAACCACCACTCCCAAATCCGAAGAACGCGTGTACCGCGGGGGTAGAAACAGCATCAGCAGGAGAACGAGCACGGCGTATGCCTGCACCGCGGCGTAAAAGCGCAAGTCTCCGCGGCCGGCCTGCTCGCTCCAGTGCCATTGAAAAACGCTGAGTGCGCCAATCGTCAGAAGCGCAGGCCAAAGCAATAGAGCGGAACGAACGCTGATGCGCTCGGCGATCATGGCCGTCACCAGCGACATGAAGACCACCGACATCGGCAACCGGTCCCAGACCAACCGCTCGTTGTCCGGAGCCCAGTGGTAGTACGACGAGCCCACCGCCGTCAGAATGATGCCGAAGAACACGACCAGGTAGAACCAGCGCTCGCGGACGTCAATAAATCGTGTACTCGTTTCCTCACGAGACAGCCGTGCTAGAAACCAAAGTCCCCACACTCCGAAGACCGCGAACGCGAGGTTGGAGGCGACGTCGCCGAAGTTAGGAATTCCCAGCCATGCCCTGCGGTCTGCGAAGTCGTGGTAACTCAACGGCTGCGCAGTTCTCGGAGAGACAATCGCCACCAGGGCGACGGTGGCAGTCAGTGTCATCAGCGTCAGCGCAGCGTTCTTTCGCAACATGCCCGGGAGTATAAGAGAAAGTTGGCGGGGCCGAATGGAAATCCAGTTTCCTTACCTGAGGCCAACCGGCCAACGACTATCATCTCGTTCACTATTAGCTAAGTTGTTGGAAACACGCTCCAGAGGGTTTTGCCCCAAAAAGACCGGTCCGGACATCGCATTAAGTACACGCTAGGGCCCTTTATGGGCCGTTAGATCACACTTTGCAGCCCGAAGGGTCCTGAAGGTCACCCGGGCGCCGACAACGCGCCCCAGGGCTACTAATCGCGTTTTATTATCTGACAGCTAATCGTCCGGCCCTAAGACCATAAACAAGCCCCTTCACCTGTGCTCCGCAAAGCGACCCGACCGAAGCCGTGCGGGATCCTGTGATTAAATGCTGCTGACCATGCCCGTCACCGTCCGCTCGTTTGCGAAGGTCAATCTCGGCCTCTACATCGGACCGCGCCGCTCTGACGGATTTCACGAACTGCGCACCGTTTACCAGACAATCGGGCTGCATGACATACTGCGAGTGAGCGTGCAGCGCGGATCGGGCATTGAGATTCGTTGTGCTGATCCGCGCGTTCCCACCGACCAAACGAATACCTGCTATCGCATGCTGGAGTGCGCGACGGCAGAGCTTGGGGCGAAGGTAAAGGTGCTGCTCGAAATCGAAAAGCGCCTACCCGTGCAAGGCGGCTTGGGTGGCGCTTCAGGCAATGCCGTCGCGGCATTGCTTGGACTGGAACTCGCTGTCAATAAACACCTTCCTGCTCCGACGCGGCTGCGACTCGCGGCGGCAGTCGGCTCCGACGTTCCCCTCTTTCTCGTCGCCGGTACCGTTCTGGGGGTAAGCCACGGTGAAGAGGTCTACCCTCTTCCCGATCTCCCTGCAACTCCCTGCGTGATCGCAACGCCGGCGATCGCGGTGTCGACGCCCAAGGCGTTTGCAGATTGGGATGCAAACGCCGCAAAATTGACCGAATCGAACCCCTCCGATAGAATCATTGAGTTCGGCCGTGAGATTTCCGCTTGGCTGAGCAGCGGTCCTTCGGGAAACACTTCGAAGGGACGCTTCGCCGGTGTCCCTGCCCGAGGCAGGGGCCGAGCCGAGACCCTGCTTCTCGACCTCGTCCGTACCGGGATTGAAAACGACTTCGAAAAAGTCGTCTTCCCTCAATATCCCGCAATACGTGACGTGAAGTGTGCACTGGAGCGAGCGGGCGCGTTTTACGCGTCGCTGTCCGGGTCAGGGTCGGCGCTGTACGGGCTGTTCAAGACCGAGGCGGCCGCGGAGAAAGCTGCCCGGCGACTGCGGAAAGATGGGATTTCGGCCGAGGCGACGATTACGCTGACGCGCCCGCAGTACTGGAAGAGGTTTCGAGTTTCGGGTCCTTAGTTTTCAGGGGATCAAGATCCGCGGGCGAGGGCGCCCGCGCTACACAAGTTCCTCTTGCAACTCGAAACTGGAAACTTGAAACTGTAGGTACAGAAATTGTAGTCACTGGGCCGTCGACTAATGGTAGGTCAAGTGCCTTTGGAGCACTTTGTCTAGGTTCGAATCCTAGCGGCCCAGCCAAAGTTCTGTTCGATTCGTGCACGGGTCAGATTTCGTTGCGGGTGGTGAGGCCGGCGGATACCCACGTTGCCCTCGCCAAACTCGAAACCGGAACCTTTACACAGTCTACGAGAGAGCCCACATGGCAACTTTAGCGACGCCGGCGGAAAAAAAAGGCCAGCAGGTGCCTGAAGAGAAGAGCGAGCGCAGTCGACCAGCGCGCCCGCGCGTGGACGAAAAATTCAAGATCTTCAGCGGGACCGCGAATGAAGCTCTCGCTGATGAAGTCTGTGCCTTCCTGGAATTGACGCGCGGGCAAGCCATGATCACGCGCTTCCGGGACGGAGAATGTTATTTGCAGATCCAGGAGAACGTGCGCGGGGCGGATGTATTCGTCATGCAGTCGACCTGCCGTCCCGTGGACGAGCACTTGATGGAATTGCTTTTGATGATCGACGCGCTCAAGCGGGCTTCGGCGAGACGAATCACAGCCGTGATTCCCTACTACGGCTACGCCCGGCAGGATCGCAAAGACAAGCCCCGCGTTCCGATCTCCTCAAAGCTGGTGGCCGATCTGCTGACCACCGCGGGAGCGGATCGCGCGCTGGTCGTCGATCTGCACGCGCCGCAATTGCAGGGCTTCTTCAACATTCCAGTCGACCACTTGTTCGGGTCGCCCGTTCTGGTCAGTTATTTCAAACAGCTGAACCTTCCAAACCTGACCGTGGTCTCGCCCGACGCAGGTGGCGTGGAACGGGCGCGGTTTTTCGCCAAGAAGATGGATGCCGCCCTGGCCATTGTCGACAAGCGCCGCGTGGAAATGAACGTGGCTGAAGTCATGCACGTGATCGGCGACGTCCACGGGCGCACTTGCCTGGTGATCGACGACCTGATCGACACGGCCGGGACGCTGGTGAAAACGGCTTCAGCGCTGCTCGAGAGCGGCGCGACCGCAGTCTATGCGTGCTGTTCGCATCCGGTGTTCTCCGATCCGGCGATTGAAAACATTTCGAAATCCGCCATCACTCAAGTGGTGGTCACCAACACGATTCCCCTGAGCGAAGCCGCGTTGCGCGAGCCCAAGATCCACAAGCTCTCGATCGCGGGACTGATTGGCCGCGCCATTCAGTCCATCCACGAGGAGACTTCGGTCAGCAAATTATTCAGTTAGGAAAAATAAAATATGGCAACCGTCACGGATAACAACACACTCGAAGCACAGCCGCGAACTGCGGGTAACAAGAACGCCGCCCGGCGGGTTCGCGTTGAGGGAAAAATTCCGGCCGTCGTCTACGGCGCCGGGCAGGACTCTCTTTCGGTCGCAGTGGATCCCCGCCAGGTCACACGCATCCTCAATTCGGAAACCGGGCACAACACGATTTTCGATCTGACGCTAGATGGCGCCAAGACCAAGGCCATGATCGTCGACTGGCAGTACGAGCCCATCAAGGGCAAGCTGCTGCACATCGACGTGAAGCGGATCGCCATGGATAAGAAACTGGCGGTCATGGTGCCCGTCGAACTGGTTGGCGAGCCTGCCGGCGTCAAGCAACAGGGCGGCATTCTGGAGCAGATGCTGCGCGAAGTCGAAATCGAGTGCTTGCCCGGAGACATTCCAAGCCACATCGACGTCGACGTCAGCGAACTGGTTTTCGGCAAGGTGTTGCGCGTGGCCGATCTGCCGCACAGCGACAAGTTCAAATTCCTTACCGATGAGAACCAGCCCGTCGCTCACGTAACAGTGGTGAAGGAAGAAGTGGTGGCGACTCCGGAAGCGGTGGCGGCGGATGCTGCGACCCCGGCCGAGCCCGAAGTCATCAAGAAGGGCAAGCAGGAGACCGAGGAAGAAGGTGCTGCTGCTCCCGAGAAGGCAGAAAAGGGCGAGAAGAAAGAGAAAAAATAAGCTACGAGCCACGAGCTACGAGCTACGAGCGAAATGGCGTGAAACTCATCGTCGGGCTGGGCAATCCTGGACCGGAGTACGAGCTCACGCCGCATAACCTCGGCTTCCTCACGATCGACCGCATAGCTAACGATCGCAACGTCGACGTGAGAAACAGGCAATGCCGGGCGTTAACCGGGCGGACGCAGATCGGTGAAGAACCGGTTTTGCTGGCCAAGCCGGAAACGTTCATGAACTTAAGCGGTCTTTCGGTGCGGGAGCTGTTAGCTGAATACCAGCTCAAACCGGAGTCAGACCTGATCGTGATTTACGACGAACTGGATTTGCCGCTGGGAACGATTCGCGTCCGGCAGCGAGGTAGTTCGGCGGGACACAACGGCATGGAATCGATCATCGGCGCGCTGGAGACGCAGGAGTTTCTGCGCATCCGGTTGGGAATCGCGCCCGAGAAGAAGATTCTGAAGCCGTTCAGCAAGCGGCAACTGAAGGTGGTCGATGAAGTTCTCGATACCGCCGCCGAAGCCGTGCAGGTGATTTTGACGGAAGGTCCGGGAGCGGCCATGAACCGCTTCAACCGCAAGAAGGACGACGACGCGGCGGAGCCGGACGCAACATAGATTTTTGGAGAGAAAACGAATGAATCGTACTTACGAACTGATGTTTATCGTTCGCCCTGATATGGCGGAAGAAGATCTCGATAAGCTGATCTCGACCTTGGAAACGGCTGTCTCCAGCTCGGGCGGCACCATGAAGAACGTCGAGAAGATGGGCAAGCGGCGGCTCGCTTACACCGTTCGCCGCTTTCACGACGGAATGTACATCCTGCTCACCGTTGAGGGATCGGGCGGCCTGATCCATGAGCTCGAGCGCAGGTTGCGCGTGACCGAACCGGTACTCAAGTTCATCAGCGTGCGCATTGACGAGGAACAGAAGCGCCTCGACAAGATCAAAGCGATTCGCGATGCGCGCAAAAAGGTTTCCGCGGCGCCGGCGGCGCCGGCACCGGCAGCCGAGGGTGGCGAGACCACGCCTGTTACCGCTTAGAGCCCCGGGCGAGGGCGCCCGCGCTACGCAATCGAAATCTAGGGCAGCGGACAAGAGTGTCCGCTCTACACGAACATGAAGGAGCATCATGGCTGACGAAACGAAAGCACCCGAAGCACCGGCAGCATCGGAAGGACACAGCCAGCGTCCACCCTCCCGCGGACCTCGTCCCGGAGGCGGTCCTGGCGGCCCCCGCGAAGGCGGGCGCAAGTATTTTCGCCGCAAGAAGGTCTGCAAATTCTGCGTCGAGAAAATCGAAAACATCAACTACAAGGACGTACGCCTGCTCGCGCAATTCGTTGCCGAGAGCGGCAAGATCGTGCCGCGCCGCCTGACCGGAGTCTGCACTCCTCATCAGCGTCGGCTTTCAAGCGCGATCAAGATTGCGCGCAACATCGCCCTTCTGCCCTTCGCGGGACGGGCCATGTAGTTGGATTGAGTAATTGGGGATTTGGTAATTGAGTGAGTGAGTCTCGCACTCGATTGCCTTCCCACTGTCGAAGACGGTGGCTCTTCAAATTACCCATTACTAAATTACAAAATTACTCAATTTTCAGGAGTCATCTATGGAAGTCATTCTGAAAGAAGACGTACCAAAGCTTGGATCGCGCGGCGACGTCGTGAAAGTTGCTGAGGGCTACGGCCGCAACTTCCTTCTGCCCCGCAAGCTAGCGATCGAAGCGAACTCCGCCAACAAAGCGGTCATCGAACAGATGAAGGCCGCCTCGGTGCGCCGCTCCGCCAAGGAGAAAGGCGAAGCCGAATCGCTCGCCAAGCAGTTCGAGGGACTTTCGGTTTCGTTCCAGCGCCGCTCGGGCGAGAACGATCAGCTTTTCGGCTCAGTCACTTCGAGCGACATCGCGGAAGCTTTGGAGAGGAAGAGCTTTCACATCGATCGCCGCAAGATCCAGCTGCATGAGCCGCTGAAAGCTGTAGGCGAGTTCGACGTGCCGGTGAAACTGCACAAAGATGTCACCACGCACGTGAAGGTGGTCATCGAAAAAGAAGCGGCCGAGTAGTTTCCCGAGGAACCTCGCCGCCCCCGGTCTCGTAACAGGCTGGGGGCGCTTTGTTTGTCCGCAGGAAAATTTACGGGTCGGATTTGAATATTCAGAGAATTGCCTCTCCAGTTAACACTTCAGCGCTGTTTTTGCTGTTTTGCACCTGATTTGAGGCAAAGCTAAGCGGTTTTGAATGAGCCGGTTGGCGGGACACTCCTTGGTAAGGCAAGAACCTTGCCAAACGCCTTCCGCCACTGCTCACGCTTCGGGTGCTGTTTCGTCCATTACTATGCAGGCCGAAACGCTTTTAGCACGGGCTTGCTCGAGGATAGACGAACTGACATGCCGGCCGATGCGTGGGCGGTACCAATTACGGTTGGCGAACGTTCCTACCCGGGCGTAAGGGGCGCGGGCGTGAACAAGGGTAGCGGAACCCAGGACCCCGCCGCACGAACCCCCATGGCTGGGCAAGGAAGCCGCATCGACGATACGATGTTGATCCGCGAGGCGCAGCGCGGCAACCGCGCAGCCTTCGAGGAACTCGTTCGCCACTACGACCAGGCAGTGCTGCGACTTGCTCTGCACCTCACTGGATCGGAGCACGACGCCCAGGACATCTTCCAGGATGCGTTCCTGAAGGCCTACAAGAACGTAGGCAGCTTCCGCTTCGAATGCTCGTTCTACACCTGGATCTACCGCATCGTCACCAACCTCTGCCTCGATCATCTGCGCAAACGGCAAGTTCGCAAGGAAGACGCTCCGGTTTCTACCGACGCGTCGGGTGAGGAGTACAGCCTGCTCGATCAGGTGCCAGATGCACGCGCCGGCGCGAATCCGGAACGCGACCTGATGCGGCGGCAGTTGGGCGCAAGAATCAATTGCGCGCTCGACAAGCTGACGCCCCGCGAAAGAATGGTCTTTGAGTTGAAGCACTACCACGGTCTGAAACTGCGAACCGTGGGCGAGATTTTGCATACCACGGAAGAGACCGCGAAGAACACGCTCTTCCGGGCCACGCAGAAACTGCGCGGCGCGCTGGCGGACCTGCGTTAAGGCCGCAAGACTTTATTTGGAGGAACCCCGAAGGGGGTGGCACTTATGAAGTGTGAATGGGTACAAGAAAATATTCTGCTCTACATCTATAGCGAGCTGGCTGACGATGCTCGCTATGAACTGGAGCAACACCTGGGCCGTTGCCCGGAGTGCGCCGCGGAACTAAAGTCTGCGCGCGCGTTCCACGGATCATTGTCGAGGCTTCCGGTTGCGGAACCGACTCCGAACCTTTTGGCCGCGGCGCGCATGCGTCTGCAGGAAGCCCTCGAGACGGCGCCGCAGGGCGGATGGTGGCAGCGACTTACGTTCGATCCCGCGAGCTGGCTGCGGCAGGTACGCTTCTCTCCCGCGCTGGCTGCGGTGATTTTCATGATCGGGTTTGGCGGCGGTATTGGTGCGATGTACAAGATGACGCCCACTGATCGCGGCCCAATTGGAGTTATTCACGACCCAGTTCCCGTTCCCCAGGAAGCCTCCATTACCGGTATCCGCTCCGTGGTTCAGCAGCCCGGCTCTGATCAAGTCAACATCAAGTTCGACACAGTCCAGACGCAAGAAGCCACCGGCAATCTCAACGACCAGCGCATCCAGCAACTCCTCCTCTTCGCAGCCCGCAGCAACTACAGTTCCGGCGTTCGCATGGATTCAGTCGATCTACTGACGCAGAAGCCGAACGATACGCGCGTTCGGGAAGCTCTGATCTATTCGTTGAGCCGCGATACCAATCCCGGTGTTCGCCTGAAGGCGATCGAGGGCTTGGGCTCGTATGTGAAGGACGACACGCGGGTACGGGACGCTGTATTGAACGCGTTGATGGGCGACGACAATCAAGGCGTACGCACACAGGCCCTGATACTGCTGGCACCAGTGAAGGCAGACAGCAGTGTCCGCGCAGCCTTGCAGCAACTGGCTGGGACGGATAAGAACCAGTACATCCGGTCGCAGGCGCGCACGATTCTGGCGCAACTGCCGGAGATTGACTAAGAGATTCGTATCAGGGCATCGCTTCCCTCTGGACTTCGCTTGGCGACTGCAGTAAATACTCGGAGCTTCGGCTCCTCATCAAAGGAGATACGCCCCCACTTCACGGGACCCGTAAGACCCTGAGGATCGGCCAACTGATTATGGTCAAGAAGTTCACACAAATCGCGGGAGTGCTGGTCGCGGCCACCTTCCTCGTTTCGATCGCAGCTGCGCAGCAGGTGCGGGTATTCCGCGACGGTGATTCCTGGACCGAGGAAGTCACCGGCTCCCTTTCCGCGAGCAAGATGCTCCGTGTGCACGTGGATTTCGGTTCTGTTCGTGTGCAGGGCGGCTCTCAGCAAGACATTACTTACGTGATCCGCACTCGTTCCTATACATCGAATGAGAAGCAAGCCCGGCGCGAATTCGAATCCTACAAAATCAATGCATCCACGCAAGGCAATAGCGCTGTGATCGACGGCGACTGGCAGGGTGGACGCCATCACCTCTGCTCCGGTGAGTTCGTCATCAACGTGCCCCGCAACCTCGAAACCGCCAAGCTGGAAACAGCCGGCGGCGACATGACTGTCAACGGCATCGTGGGCCGCGTGGAAGCCGAGAGTGGCGGCGGCAAGCTGCGCATCGACGACATCGGCGGCGCCGTCACCGCGCAAACCGGCGGCGACAGCATTGAAATTGGTACCGTCAATGGAGATCTGCACCTGGAAACCGGTGGAGGACGGATCAACATCGATAACGCCAAGGGCAAGGTGAACGCCACCACGGGCGGCGGCAACATCCTGCTCGTTTCCGGAGCGCAAGGCGCCACGCTTGAAGCAGGCGGCGGCAACATCGAGGTCCGTAAGTGCGGCGGCAAGCTTTCCGTGTCTACCGGCGGTGGAAACATTGAACTGGGCGACATCTCCGGTCCCGTAGAGATCGAAACTGGCGGCGGCAGCATCCGCTTAGGCTGGGCCAAGGGGGTAGTGCGCGCGGAAACCAGCGCCGGCCGGATCGAGTTGAACGGAGTCTCGTCGGCCCGGGCCGAAACAGGCGCCGGCGCGATCCTCGCCAAGTTCATCTCATCCACTGGAGAGCGTACCGACTCTGTTCTTGAGACGTCTGCCGGCGATATCGTCGTCTACATCGCGCCTGACGTTGCGATGACGATCCGCGCCAGCATCGATCTCGCCAACGGCCACACGATCAAGTCGGACTTCAACGACATTCGCGTGACCAGCGAAGGCGGCGACTGGCCCGGACCAAAGAGTTTCACAGCGGAAGGCAAGCTGAACGGCGGCGGTCCCACCCTCAAGGTGCGGACCACCACTGGCGATATCAAGTTCCTGCGTGCCAGCCGCTAACGGATTCCGCGGCGTGGAGCTATCCGCGCCGCGAGTTTTTTGATTCAGCAAGCAGCGGAAAAATTGCTGGAGGTTGCCCTATGCGCTCGCCCATCCTGTTCTCCGCACTCCTCGCATCTTTGACTCTGCCAATGTTCGCCGCGGAATGTCCTGTGGTAGACCGTTTGGGTGGCCCTTACGCGTTCAGCGTAGTCATGTCAGACACCGGCTTTCCGGCCGACGAAGAAAGCACCGGCGCCTACATGGGTGTAGATATTGCCGACGTCACTCCGGAACGCCTTTCCACCCTCAAGCTGAAGGACGAGCGCGGCGTCGAGGTCACGATGGTTGACCAGGACGCCCCTGCCGGCAAGGCCGGGCTGAAGGAGCATGACGTCATCCTCAGCATGAACGGCACCAGTGTGGAAAGCGGCGCCCAACTGCGCCGGATGATTCGCGAAACTCCCGCGGGCCGAATCGTAACGCTCGGCGTCAGCCGCGACGGTCAACCGCTCACGCTCAAAGTTCAGCTTGCCGACCGGGGCAAGAAGGTAGCGTGGGGCCCGAAGTCAAAAGACTTCAAATTCGAGATGCCTCCCATGCCCCCGATGCCAGATTTTGACATGCCGGTTTCGGTGGTCGTGGCCCATTCCTCCATGCGCAGCGGCCTCATGGTGGAGAACATCACGCCGCAACTGGGTGATTTCTTCGGCGTAAAGAGCGGGAAGGGTGTTCTGATTCGCTCCGTAGAGAAAGGCAGCCGCGCCGAGAAGTCCGGGTTCCGCGCCGGCGACGTGATCGTGCGCGTCAATAATCAGCCCGTCAGCGATACCAGCGACTTCAGCCACGCCATCCGTTCCGTTACGAGCGGGAGTGTGACCGTGGGAGTGATTCGCGAGAAACGCGAGCAGAATCTGACCTTGCCGCTGCCTGATCGGAAAGACTCAGGCGGCCTGCTGGAAGAAAGCTTCGAAGCTCCTGAATTCGACGCCGAAGCCCGCGTCGATCTGACCAAGCTGCATGACGAGATGGCGCAACTTCAACCGCAGATGCAGTTCGCCATTCAGGAATCACGCAAGGCGATGGAACAGGTAAGGCCGGAAATCGAGAAAGCGCAACGCGAGGTTCGCGAAGAAATGGAACGCGTGCGGCCGGAGATTGAGAAAGCGCAACGGGAAGCGAGGGAAGAAGTCGATCGAGCCAAGCCCGAGATCGAGAAGGCCCTGCGCGAGGCACAGGCCGCAACCGAGCATATGCGCAGCGAACTTTGCACCCAGGAAAGAGAACTCCGCCAGCAGACGCAGAGGCTACAAAAGGAACTTCAGAAGCAACGCCGGGAAAGTCTGCGGGAAAACCGCCGCCAGATGGATCGGTTGCGCCATGAAATGCACGGCGAGTGGATGCAGATCTAGACAGGAGAGGCGTGGAACGGCTGGGTACGGAGTCTCTCAGCCTACTCCGCGCCGACGGCCGCGCTCTTGTAGCACATGGGTCCCAGCAGCACCCGGTTCCGTCCGCCCTGCTTCGCGGCATACAGCCCGGCGTCGGCTGATTTCACGAGCTCATCCCGCGTCGTCCCGTGATCCGGAAACGTCGCTACGCCCGCGCTAATCGTTACGCTTTGCGGAACTCCGGGGAACTGCCAGCTCTCCACCAGGCGGCGCAGCTTTTCCGCGACCGCTAGTGAGTGCTGTTGATTGGTTTGCGAGAGCAGGATTGCGAATTCTTCTCCGCCATAGCGGCAGACCACATCGATCTTGCGCAGTTGCTGGTGGAACATCGACGAGACCTGGCGGAGCACTTCATCGCCCAGCAAGTGTCCGAATTCGTCGTTCAGGCGCTTGAACTGGTCGATATCGATCATCAACACGGCCATGCCGCTGTTGAAGCGGCGCGCACGATCGATTTCCTCCACCACGCGCATCTCGAAGTAGCGCCGGTTAAAGATTCCGGTGAGCCCATCCAGATAGGCGAGTTGCTTCACTCGTTCCACGTAGTGCGCGTTCTGAATGGCGGTGGCGCAAATGTCGGCGACCGCTTCCAGCGACTCCACGTCGTCCTGATGAAAGCTTGCCAGTTCTTCGCTCTCCAGCATAAGCACTCCGAGCGTCTGACCGAATGAAACCAGCGGAATGCACATGCGCGAGCGTGTTTCCTGATAGAAGCCGACGTACTCGGGTGAAGCGTGGACGTCATCCTCAATCAAGGTTTTCCCGGACGAAAGTGCCGCCCCCCAGAGTCCAGCCCCGGCTGGCATTCTGCCGCCCCCGCCCGCACAGGCGGTGAATCGTCCCTCGCTGGCTCGCAGCAGCAAATCATCGCCATCCCGCAGCAGAACCGAGACGTGGCCGATCTGGAAGCGGTGCTGAATGACCGAACAGACCTTGATCAGCAATTCTTCCTGATCGAGGACAGCTGTCGTCTCTCGCGCGATGGCATTGATGACCTCAAGGTGTCGTGCTCGTTGGCGCTCAAGGGAATAAAGCTGCGCGTTTTGCAAGGCCATTGAGGCTTGGGTGGAGAACAAAGTCAGCAGGTCGATAGTCTCTTTATCGAAGTGATCGAGATTCTCGCTCTGGCAGTCGAGAACGCCCACGACCTCGTCTCGCACCATCAGCGGCACCGCCAACTCAGACTTCGTATTGCGGGCCGACGAAACGTACTGAGGATGCTCGGACACATCCGCGGCATAGATCGGACGTTTCTGAGTGGCGGCGGCCCCGGTCAGGCCCTGACCAATGGGCAGGCGCATCGTTTCGTGACCGGGATCCCAGCCGATCTGGCAGCGCGGATGCAATTCCTGTTTCTCTTTGTCCAGCAGCAGGATCGCCACGTTTTGCAGGTGGAAATAGTCGCGGGCAATCGCCAGGATCTGCCGTAGCACCTCGTCGAGGTCGAAGGTAGACAGAACAGCCTGGCTCGCGTCGTATAGGATGGCGATCTTGTGCATTCGCTGGATGGATTTTAGCGTTTCCGGGATGCGTTACCGACGTGCCTAAAGTAACCACGAGGAGCATAGCTTTGGTGGCGCATCTCATGCAGGATTTTCGAAATAATTCCTCTAGCGGCAGGGGATCTCAGGGCCTTCGATGCCGCCACCACTGCGCCGTGCGAATCAAACCGAAGGCCACGACGCAGAACCAGAAGTCGACAACCAGTCCGAGATCCACTTGGAACAGCCGGTGTCGGGCGGCCGGCGGTAGGGAGGGCATAAGAATGTAGTACGCCGCGTTCCCCAACAACACCGCCAGCAGCGATTGCACAAAGTTGGTTGTCACCGACAGTTTAGACACCGCGAACCTCTGAATGGAGCCCCGACCGCACTTGAACTGGCCCCTGCGAGCGCGTCGAACTCCCTGTTACCATTCTGATCGACCTCACCCCATGCTGGAACTCTCGACGCCGGTTCAGTACATCAAGGGCATCGGACCTCGCCTCGCGGAGGTGCTCAGCGCCAAGGGCATCGCGACCGTCGCCGATCTCCTTTTCTATCTTCCCTTCCGGTACGAAGACCGGCTAAACCCTCGCGGCATCGCCGAGTTGCGCCCCGGCGAGATGGCTACGGTGATCGCCGAGGTCCGCAACTCGGGACTGTTTCGCACCCGCCGCATGCCTATCTTTCAGATGACGGCCGGGCAGGGTCGCGCACGCCTAAAATGTTTGTGGTTCAACGGCACCTACCTGCGTGATCGCTTCAAGCCTGGCCAGATGGTTGCGCTCTACGGGAAAGTCGAAGCCGACGACCGCACCGGCGAGTTGCAGATCATGCAGCCGCAGTTCGAGATCCTGGGCGAGCCCGCCGAAGATGGATCGAGCGACGCGGTCGATCAAAAACAGGCTGCCTCGCTGGAAGTCGGCCGCATCGTTCCCATCTACGAGTCCGCCGGCCAAGGGCGGCTAACGGCCCGCTGGTTCCGGCCCATCATTCGTCAGGCTCTCGAAAATATCCCGCAGACTCTGCCCGATCCAATTCCGGCAGCCGTTCGTGCACGGATGAGCCTGATTTCCCCCATCGAAGCGATGTGGAAAGTGCACTGGCCCGACGCGGGGGAGAGTCTTGCTGATCTACAGTCATCGCGCACTCCCGCGCATCTCCGGCTGATTTTTGAAGAACTCTTCTTCCTGGAACTGGGACTCGAATTTCGCCGCAGGCAGATGAAGGCGCAGACCGGCATTGCCTTCCGGCTTGACGACCGGGCACGCGAGGCCATCAAGAAGATCCTGCCTTTTCACCCGACGGCCGCACAGAAGCGGGTCCTGAAAGAAATTGCTGTCGATATGGAGAAGCCTTACCCCATGCGGCGCCTTCTGCAAGGGGACGTTGGATCGGGCAAAACAATCGTGGCGTTCGAAGCGGCCATCATCGCCATCGAAAACGGCTGCCAGGTCGCCCTGATGGCGCCCACGGAAATCCTGGCGCAGCAACATTACTTTTCGGCGCGGCGAATTCTCGAAAGCGCTGGGTACCGCATCGTGCTTTTGACCGGCTCGGTCGAACAGGATCGCAAGCGCGATATTCGCCGCCACATCGCGCAGGGCAACGCGCACCTGGTCATTGGCACACACGCTTTGCTGGAAGAAAGCGTTGAGTTCGCCAAACTGGGTCTCGTGATTGTCGACGAGCAGCATCGCTTCGGCGTGATGCAGCGCCTGAAGCTGATGCGGAAGACTAGTGAGGAACCGAAAGGCGATGGCGTTCGCAAGGCTGCCGCTAAACCGGATCCCTTAGGCGCACCGGCCTCGGCCGAACCTCCTGAGCCCGACGTCCTCGTGATGACGGCCACTCCCATCCCGCGAACGCTTGCGCTTACGTTGTATGGCGATCTTGATCTGAGCGTTCTCGACGAACTCCCGCCCGGCCGCACGCCCATCGTTACCCGCCGCGTATCGGACGAGCGTTCTTCGGAAGTGTGGGACTTTGTTCGCAAACAGGTCGCCGCCGGACACCAAGCCTACGTCGTCTATCCGGTCATCGAAGAGAACGAGGAGCGCGAATTGAAGGCCGCGCTCAAGATGTACAAAGAGCTCAGCAACAAGATTTTCGCCGACCTGAAAGTCGGCCTGCTCCACGGCCGCCTCGACAATGACTTGAAAGAGCAGGTCATGCGGCGCTTCGCCTCGGGGGAGCTGAACATTCTGGTCGCGACCACCGTGATCGAGGTCGGCGTCGACGTTCCGAACGCCACCGTCATGGTGATCGAACACGCCGAGCGCTTCGGCCTTTCCCAGCTGCACCAACTGCGCGGGCGAATCGGGCGCGGCTCGGGCAAGTCGTTCTGCATCCTGATGACGGGCGGCAAGGTCTCCGAAGAAGGCGATCGCCGTCTCGATGCGATGGTACGCACCAACGACGGTTTCCAGATCGCAGAACTCGATCTCGAACTGCGTGGTCCCGGAGAATTCTTCGGCACGCGCCAGGCCGGCATGCCCAATTTCAACGTCGCCAACCTCATTCGCGACCGGCAGATTCTGGAGGCCGCGAAGCGCGAAGCCGCAGCGGTCCTCTCCGATCCGGGCTCGGACATTTCCAAGCAGGAAATCGACCGTGCCGTCCGCCACATGCGCGCGCGCTGGCAGAACACATTCGGACTGGTGGAAGTGGGCTGAGACGATCGCCCGCACTTTTTACTTGCCCGTACGCTTTCTCATGACAGAACATTGGGCGGCGTCACAATGTCTTTGAGAATGCGGTGCGTACGACCATGATGTGGTCCTCAACGATCGCTCGTGCCTCGTAGGTCGCAGCTCGAAGGCCAAGCTCCCATGGCTGAAACAGCAATCGGCAGCATACTGATCATCATCTCGTGCATCGTGGGCGCGCTGTTCACGCTCGGAGTATTACGCCACTACTGGCCGCCCAGCACCCGGATTGCACACAACGATGTCGTCGGCCCAAACGTAAGCGTGATCGGCACGACGTACGCTGTCCTGATTGCTTTCATGCTGTCGGGCGTCTGGACAAATCTGCAAGCCGCGCGGCTCAACGCTGAGCAGGAAGCCAATAACCTCGTCAATATCTTCCGCTTCGCCAATCAACTGCCGCCAGAATCACGGGCGCAGATCCAAACGCTGGCTCACGAGTATTGCGAGGCGATGATTTCTGACGAGTGGCCAGCCATGGCCCGGCAGACCCAGAGTGCCACGGCGCACCGGCTCATCCAGCAGCTTTGGCATGCGTTGACCACCGTGCAGCCTCGCACCTCCGGGGAGCAGACGGTCATGGACCACTCGCTTTCGGAGCTGACCGGCATGACGGAGCATCGTCGCGTTCGCCTGTTGCAGAGCCGCCAGCGTCTGCCAGCGATGCTCTGGTCTGTTTTGATTGTGGGTGGAATCGTAACGGTGGGATCGACTTGCCTGTTCGGCGTGGAAAACTTCAAGTTGCACCTGGTGCAGGTGTTTGAGATCAGCTTTCTCCTGTCGTTGATGCTGGTTGCGATTGCGTCGATCAACCGGCCGTATCAGGGCGACGTTCACGTCAGCCCCGAGGCGTTTCGCTACGCTCTCGACACAATGAACGAACCTGTCCCGTCCGTCGACTCAGGCGCGCCTACGCACGCGTCACCTCAGCGCTGAATCTATCGGTTGAGCGTAGCGTCGAGCGTGAGTTCGGAACCCTGGGTAACCGTGATGTCCTTCGTCCAGGGCTTGTACCCCGCCTTCTCACAACGAAAGGAATGCTTGCCGGGCGCCAGCTTCAACTTGGCAGGCGTGTAACCCATGCTCTCGCCGTCAACAAACACTTCCGCGAGATATGGAACGGAACTGATACTCACCACCCCGGTGGGCGGCTCGGGAGCGGGAGGCGGTGCAGGTTCGGCGGGAGCGGGTGCCGGTGCGGCCGCAGCTGCCGGCTTCTCCGGTGCATCCGCTTTTTCGTCGAAGCCGATCATTGAGTGATTGGCCTCTTCCGTCATGGCGGCCGCTTTCTCGGCGGTGACCTCTTTTTGCGTCCAGGGATCGAGCAGGACCGCGGACTTTGTCCCCACAACGCGCAGTTTGTAGTCATGGCCGTTCGGCCCCTTCAAAAACATCCGGTCGCCAACGATTTGAGCGCGCACCGGCGCATGCTTTACCCATTCGGTGGGGGGCGCCGGCTGCGATTTGTCGAGGGTATAAATGCCCTGCAAGATCTTGTCCTTCAGGTGAATTCGGATTACGCAGACCGTCTCCTCATCCTGAATCGGCGTATTCACAATCCACACAGACGTGCGGGTATCGACGCTAGTTTTCACTTCTACGATCCGGGCCTGCTGCCACGGAGAATCGGCGGCAAACGCCAGGAACGCAAAATGGACCAAGGCAAGAACCGCGCACAAACGCACGGTCCTTTGCATTTTCACGATTCGGGAATACATAAAGAAAGAAGTTGCCCTGCTTTAAGTCTAGAGAGGGCCGGGAGCATGGTCAAATCTGGGTAGTCAGCGGGCCCCGGGTGCGCTCAGCTCGACGCCTTTGCACCCTGCCGTGCTCCGAGCAATTCGCGCATGCGTCGCGAGAGGTTTACAGCGAGCGAGCGGTAGAAGCGCGAACCCATGTGAGGGTAGAGTTCGAAAAGATCCGTGAGGGCCGTCCATTCAATGGCGCAGACTTCCAGAGCATCAGACGCGCTGACGCTAGCGCTGGCCACGCCGTTTTCCAGGAATGCCATTTCGCCACACACTTCGCCGGGCTCCAGTTGCGCGATAAAAGCCTTAGAGGCTCCCGTCTCAACCCGCGCGTGTCCCTTCACCAGCAGGTACACGGTCTTGTTCTGCTTGCCGGCGTGGATCAGGATTTCGCCCTTCTGGAAGGTGGTTCGTTTCGCGCGATCGATGATCAGTACCCAGTCGTTCGGCGTCAGGAACTCGAGGCGGTTCTTCGCGGTTTGCAATACCGACAGCAGTGCCTCGTGGGCAGCATCTTTTTTCGCTGTGGCCATATCTCTGTTCGACCCCCAAGCACGATCGAACAGCTGGGTCGGTTGACGGCGAGAATAGCAGAAAACCCTCATGGTCTACAGGTAACCAAAGATTGCCCGGGTAACTCCTGGCGACGACCCGATTTGCCCTGTGAGCCAATCTTTTGAGAAGGTGGAGAGCTACAAAATCACTGAGTGCTGGAGAACATTGCTCGCTATGTCGACGTTGAAAGAGTTCAAGTGCGAAATCTGCGGAATCGTGTCGGCCAATCCGATCCACTGGTTCGTAATCGAGTGCGGGGACCTGAAGCTCTCCGTGCATAAGTGGGATCTTGAGATCGCGAGCGCTCCCTCGGCCCGCCATTTCTGTGGCGAACGCCACGCTCAGGTCTTCATCAGCCGTTGGTTCGATTCGGTGTGCGTGCCACCCAAACGCTGAGCTGTCTGAGGCCGTCGCTTTCGACGATTCCGCCGTCGCCATGTAAAATTGAAGGGTATGGCAGGCGCGTCTCAACTGATTCAGATCGACCTGGCCCCTCCCGTCCGGCAACCCAAGCCGGAGTGGCTGCGCGCCAAGGCTCCGGTCGGCGACAACTTCCACAATCTGAAGAAATTAGCGCGCGGCCTTGGACTGCACACCGTGTGCGAATCGGCGCAATGCCCGAACATCGGGGAATGCTGGAACCACCGCACCGCGACCTTCATGTTGCTGGGAGACATTTGTACCCGCCGTTGTGGATTCTGCGCTGTGCCCAAAGGCAGACCGGAAGCGATTGACTGGGACGAACCCCAACGCGTCGCCGAAGCGGTTGCAACCCTTGGCTTGAAACACGCAGTGGTGACCAGCGTAAATCGCGATGATGACAACGTTGGCGGAGCAAAGATTTTCGCGGAAACCATCCGCCAGATCCGTGCCGTCACGCCGGATTGCCGGATCGAGGTCTTGATTCCCGATTTTCAGGGACTGGAAGAGCCCTTGCGCATCGTGCTGGATGCGCGTCCCGATGTGTTGAACCACAACACCGAAACTGTCCCACGCCTCTACCGCGCAGTCCGCTCCGGCGCCCGCTACGAACGCACGCTCGAGTTACTCGAAAACGCGAAGAAGTTTTCCCCAGGCATGGTCACCAAGAGCGGCGTCATGGTTGGCCTGGGCGAGTCCATGGAAGAACTGGTGGGAGTCTTCCACGATCTGGGCGAGCGTGAAGTCGACATCCTGACCGTCGGCCAGTACTTGCGGCCTTCCAAAGACCATCTCCCGATCGCCCGCTTCTACACACCCGCCGAGTTCCAGTACATGAAAGACGAAGCCCTCCGCTTCGGGTTTCAACACGTAGAGTCGGGCCCGCTGGTGCGGTCGAGCTATCATGCGCACGAGCAGGCGGCCTCGACCACTGCTGCCCTCCTCTAAGGATTTCCTCCGGGATTGAGTTTCAGAAACGTAAGCCACTATAGCCTTGCGTATTCCGCCTTCGCTTGCTTCAGGATGGGGATATCCGGATCCGCATCTTTCCACAAAGAAAGGAACTCGCGGTACTGCTTGCGAGCGTCGCCCAAGTCTCCCATCATGACCTCGGCTCGGGCGAGCTGTAATAACGACAGCGTGCCGAGGATACTGTTCTGCACAACGCCCCGATGGTCTAGCAGTTTCTTGAATTCTGCCGCCGCCGCAACGCCATTGTGTTCGAGGAGGTGGGCTTGGCCCCGCATGTAGACGGGGTACATCGGAGCTATCGAGATGGAGGCCTGACTGAGCTCATAGGGAGCGGTCTCTTGCAGAGCCGACAGTGCGGTTTGTGGGTTTCCGGCGTGAATTTCTCGGCTGCCTTCAGAGTCGGCAGCCAATAGAACTTCATGAGGGTGTTGAGTGGATTCTTGCTTTCCAGATCCCGAGCAAGTGCCTTCACATGCGCGGTATCTCCGGTTCTCGCCAGCACGAGTGCGGCCAGCACGGTGACGTCCCTGCTGGGTGCCAAGGCGAGAGCTGCGCGTGCGCCTTTGCGTGCCAATGACACATTTCCCGTTTCCATTTCACGCAAGGCAGCTGAGATCTCGAACAGGGCCGCCGTTTCTTTAGCGTCCTGCCGAGTTGCCGATTCCACTGCGCGTCTTGAGAAATCCCGCGCTTTGCGCAGCCGCCCATAATAGGCCTCAGTGTCTGAGTGTTCTGAGAGAAGGACATATTCCATGTCGCCCTTGGCGGCTGCCCAGGCCACCTGCTGTTCCATTTCCGGACGGTCGCCGCGGAGAAACGCAAGAGGATAAATGATTTCGTGAATGATGGGTCCATCCAACCCGACCGCTTGAGCCCGTTCCAGAATGCGTTGCGCTTCGTCCGGGCGGTTGAGCGCCACGGCGGTCGTTACTGAGTTGGAGACGTTGATGGTGGACTCTGGATCCAGCCGCAGTGCCTCGCTGGCTTGTACATTGGCGTCCTCCCACTGTCCGAGATCGCCATACACGGTCCCCAGCTTTTCCCGCGCCACCCCATCCCGCGGGTAGGCTTGGATCCACACTTCGCCTGCCTGTCTTGCTTGTTGCAGATCACCTGTAACGGTCTCAGAATACAAAGTTGTGATGTAGTATCTCTCGCGCTCGCTCAGCCGGTCACGAAGCTGGTAGGCCTTCGTAAAATCTTCTATCGCTTCGCCGTCTTCACCCAAGTCCTCATAAGCACGACCGAGAGTTGTGTAGGCAAGCGCAAAATCAGGATCGAGCTGAATGGCCTGCCGGAAAAACGGAATCGCCCGAACCTCCCCGCTCTCGCGAAGAGTTCTTTGCCCCATGCTGAATGCCTTGAGTGCTTCTAACGATTTCGTTGTGGTATCCGCTGGAAAGTCGTACTTTTCCAGGGATGACAAAGACTCTCCTATCCTGCCGCGCAGCTGTGAAGCCGCGCCATCCAAGGCCTTGAGGACCCCCTCTTTATTTACCGCCTCAGCTTGACTGTTGCCCAGCATGTCGCCGCCGGCGCAACCGAGCGCCTGCAGGCCGACCACGTAGTGACTGCCCAGATTGGAAATCGAGCCGATCAAGACGGCTTTTCCGCCCAGGCGCAAACAAACTTCCCTCGCGACTTCGCGGCTTAGCGGATCATTGGGAGCGCGGCCCATCCGTTGGAGCATCTCGCTGACCTGCACGTCTGACGCGACGTTGAGAAACGGGGATTGGGTCAGCACCACAGAAAGCGCCTGCTTCAGCGCATCGTCAAATACCGGATCACCGGTCGTATTCACGAAGTCCGCCAGCACAAGCGTGTCTTTTTCGCTTAACTTGGGAAGGGAAGCACGATACCAGATGCGCGCCGCGTAAAGTCCAATTGCGACCAGCAGAATGGTCGCACCCACGAACGTCCACCTACGGATTGGTCGAGCAACGACTGGAAGACGTTCTTCGATCACCGTTTGCGCCGGCGGCTGAGTCTCGGCGACTGGTGGCTCGATCACGGGCGCTATAAAACGGTATCCCTTGCCAGTGACGGTCTGTACGAATCGAGGCTGCTCGAAATCGTCCTTTAAGGCGTGGCGGATTTTACGAATTGCAGCGTTAATGCCGTTGTCGGTGTCGACGAAAACATCTCTGCTCCAAACTCTCTCGACAATTTGTTCCCTCGATACAAGCTGACCTCTCTGCTCCACCAGCAGGAACAGAATCTCCATAGGAATTCGTTCCATCTTGAGCGAGTGGCCATCACAGCGCAGCTCATACGCACGCGAATCCAGCTCGAAACCGTCTCCAAACTTGAGCACCCCAGAAATTCTCGCAGACCCGGATCCCATTTGTGTTTACCCGAAAAGGCGTCGGTCGCTCAAACTCATGCTTAAAGCGTGAGTCGAGCACGATCCTTTACGCAATCCCCTTGGCTTTCTTGTACTCGTCGAACTTGTCGAGAAATCGGTCAATGTCTTTCTTCTGCAAATAGTAGGGCGTCGAGAGTCGCAACTTGTTCGGGTCACCGCCGCGGATGCGAATCTTGTGCGTCTTCCATAACCAGTTCTCCAGATCCATGCGCGGAACTGGCGGCACGTTTACGCTGACAATCGCACAGCGTAGGGCAGGGTCCGGCGAGGTCCACGACTCGGCGCCGCGCTTCTTCATCTCGTCGAGGATGTAGTCGGCGAGATGGCGGTGCCGGCGCTCGATGCGTTCCATGCCGATGTCGTTGGCGAGCTTGATGGAGGCACGCAGGCCCCACAGCGCCGGCACGTTCGAACTGCCGATGCGCTGGAAACGTTCGGCGCGCAGCTTGGTGTCATCCCAGCCTTCGGTCGCGATCGTGTTCCAGAGTCGATCGATGACCTCGTCGCGCACGTAGAGAAATCCCGAGCCTTTGGGCGCCTGCAGCCACTTGTGCGGGCTCGAGGAGTACATGTCGCACCCGAGTTCCTTGATGTTGAGGCGCATCATGCCCGGAACATGGGCTCCGTCCACCGCAGAGAGAATTCCCTTCGTGCGCGCCAGAGCCACGAGTTCCTTTGCGGGCAGGACTACTCCTGAAAACGTCGTGATATGGCTGAAGAAGACCACGCGCGTGCGCGGCGTGATGGCGTCATTGAACAGATTCAGAACCTGCGCCGCGTCTTTCACCGGGCGGGGCAGCGTGACTTTCTTCACGACCACTCCGTAGCGCTTGGCCTTGAGATCCCACGGATGCTCCCCTCCAGGATGCTCCTGGTCCGTCATGAGTACTTCATCCCCCGGCTTCATGTCGATGCCGTTGGCGATGTAGCTGTTCGCTTCGGTGGCGTTGCGCAGCAGGGCAATCTCGTCGCGCGTGCAGCCCACGAACCCGGCGAGCGGATCGCGGAACTCGTTCCACGCAGCGTATCCCCAGATCGGATAGTCTTCGGGATCCTGCTGGTCGAGTTTCTCCGTCGAGGTGTAGCCATCGAAGATGGCGCGCAGCACGGGCGCAGGGCTGGAACCGACCGTGCCGTTGTTCAGGTAGACTTCGTCTTCGGGGATCAGGAACTGACGTCGTATTTCCGCCCAGTAAGCGTCTTCATTCTTGTCGAGCAGGGAATGGTCGGGCAGTGGCGGAGTCTTTTCGAGCTGCGCGAACAGGCTGCCGCGGAAGGCGAGCGACGCGGCAACTCCGGTGGCGGCGCTGGAGAGGAAATGACGGCGGTCGAGCATGCATGCCTCCGGACCACAGACAGGGAACGCGCTATGGTACGACTGCGAGCATCCAGGAACAAGAATCGTCTTATCTCTGAATGAAGCCGAAGACCCATCTGGTCAAATGAGTGGAATCGCGATTGTTCGCCAACTGGGACAGGCTGCTACTCGACAAGTGACTCCGGCAATATGTCGACCTGAGTGACGCCCTCCACCGATTCGACGCAGTCGATACGGATCACTTCCTGCCCGGAGACATCAGGGAACCGCTAGACAATCCTGCAAGGTGTCGACCCTCGTTGCGGGTAGACACTGTGAGCGTCCAACTGTTCTACGCTGACTACCAAGGTCCTTTCTATGAACGACCATCGACGGCCGTATGCATCTTGGAATTGGCACTCGACGATACCTGGCTGGGGATCATCGCTGACGTACCGAACTATGCTGACCTTCGTTGCTGTCATTGCGTTGTTCGTCCCTTAATTGCGTGAACGGGAATGTTATGTACATTTGGGGAAGCCGAAGTCTGCTTTCCCTTTGTCCTAAAGTCTCTTTCTCACATCAGGAAATTTCTGTGTGGAGAATACTTCCGATTGAGCACTCAGCAGGATGGTCGGGTCACTGTCACCGGGAAGCGTCAGGGCAACATCTGACGGCAGCGGATTGTCCCAGTCCTGTGGCACCTTGACGACCTTGCAACCGAACGTTTCGATCCACCACTGTTTCGCAGCCCTCAACGTTTGAGTAACTGAGAGCCACCGAATCACCCATGCTTCCTCCTCAATAGCGACGGAGTCCTTTCAGTTTCTGCACAGGTGGCCGCTGGTGAGATGTAGGCTGTAGCGGTGTCTACGGTCCGCTTGCTTTCTGCCGAGTTCGACCTACCACACCCGGCAGGCATTCTCCCGCACCATCGCTGCGTCCGCCTTGCAGTGATAGGCCTCGCGGAACTCCGGCATGTTTGACACCGTCCCATTCACGCGCCACTTGCCGGGCGAATGCGGATCGATATTCGCCAGGTAGCGCGAGATCTGGTCGGTGCGGTTCTGGCACCACACGTTCGCGAAACCTAAAAAGAATCGCTGTTGCGCTGTCAGGCCGTCGATAGGAGCGGGATCTTTTCCTGCGAAAGAATCGAGCAGCGCCATGTAGGCGATCCGCAAGCCGCCGTTGTCGGCCGTGTTCTCACCCAGCGTGAGTTTGCCGTTCAATTTCACATCAGGCAGCGCGTTGTAGCTCGCGTATTGATCCTTGACGCAGCTCGTACGCTTCTCGAACTCTTCCTTGTCTGTGGCGGTCCACCAATCTTTCAGGTTGCCCACCGGATCGAACTTGGCGCCTTCATCATCGAAGCCATGCGTGAGCTCGTGTCCAATTGCCGCACCAATCGCGCCATAGTTCAGCGCGTCATCGGCCTGGTTGTCGAAGAAACGGCGGCTGCAGGATTCCCGCCGGAAACGTGATGTTATTCAGCAGCGGGTTGTAGCTGGCGTTCACGGTCATCGGAGGATACGGCCAATCGCCCTTATCCACTGGCTTGCCGACTTTGTTCAAGTCGCGCTGAAAGGCGAACGTGTTCGAGCGCTGCGAATTGCCCAGCGCATCTCCGCGCACGATCTTCAGGCTGGAGTAATCGCGCCACTTGTCGGGATAGCCGATGCGATTGGTGATGGCCTGCAATTTAACGAGCGCTTGCTTCTTGGTGTCGTCGCCCATCCATGACAGGGTTTGGATGTCGCTGCCCAGCGCTTTCTCCAGCGCATTCACCATCTTCAGGGTACGGGCCTTGCCTTCCGGGCCGAAGGTCTCCGCAACATAGATCTGGCCGATCGCCTCCCCCAGATCGCTGGTCGCTGCGCGCACGCAACGCTTCCAACGTGGGCTCAACTCCTTGGTACCCTGCAGAGTCTTGCCGTAGAACTCGAAGTTTTCGTTCACGAAAGCAGACGGCAAGATGGCCGCGTTGCTATGCACCACATGCCACCGCAGGTAGGTCTTCCAGTCGTCCAATGATGTGGACTTCAGCGCCGCATCAAACTGCTTGAAGAAATCCGGCTCCGCCACATTCAGCGACTGCACAGGAGGAGCCCCAATTCCCTCCAGATACTGCGTCCATCCGAACGACGGATTCAGTTCCGCCAATTCCTTGGTCGACATCTTGTGATAGATCTTCTCGGGCTCGCGCTGGCTGGTGCGGTCGAGCGATCCTTTAGCCAGCGCCGTCTCCACATCCATCACCACTTTGGCTTCCGCTGCGGCCTTCTCGGCCGGATCGCCCAGCAGCTCAAACATCTTCTGCACGTGCGCCAGGTACTGCTTGCGGATCTCCACCGACTTCTCGTCGTCTTTGAAGTAGTAGTCCCGATCCGGCAGCCCGAGGCCGCCCTGCTCGGCCGCCGAGATCACCTGCTGCGCGTCCTTGAAGTCGGGCTGTGACCCGAACTCAAAGAAAGCGCTGATGCCGTCGCGGTGCAGTGCGATGGCTTCCTTCGCGAATTCATCTTTCGACTTGAGAGAGGCCACTTGGTCGAGGGTCGCCTGCAAAGGCTTGGTCCCTACCTTCTCGATCGCTCCCTCATCCATGCACGAGGAGTAATAATCCCCGATCTTTTGCTCAAGCGCGCTGCGCTTCGGATCGTCCTTCGAGTTTTTCTCCAGAATGCCGCGCACCAGGGTCTCGCCCCGATCCTGCAGCTCATTGAACCGTCCCCACGACGGCCGGTCACTCGGGATTGGATTCTGTGCCTGCCACTTACTGCATGCGTATGCGTAGAAGTCGGTACAGGGATCAACGTTCTTGTCGAGTAAGTCGGGGCTGAACCGAACATTCGCAATGGAACCGGAAGGTGTGGATTGGGCAGGAGCTAACGTAGATGCGCCCAGCACGAGCGCAATCGCAGCAACTTTCAAATGATGCATGAGTTCCTCGCAGGAAGATTTCAAACATCCGGAGCTTAGGCACAACGGGGCCGTGGTTACTCAAAGGTCCGGCAGCGGAGGAACGGGCTTCCGCCCGCATCGTCGGGCGTGGATGCCCGACGCTCCATTGTTACAACATCATTCGACCGGACGATCCACCATCATCGCCGTCGGCTTCTTCACTTCGACCCCATTGGGCGCAGGATTGGAGGGCGACGATCCCAAGTTGACCGGACGCGGCGGCTCCTGCCGGACTGCAGCCGCACGCTCGTCCCACTTGCCGAAGATCATCTTTCCCGCCGTGGTCTGCAACACCGACGTAACGGAAATGTCGATGGTCTTGCCGATCATCTTGCGAGCGTTGTCTACGACCACCATCGTGCCATCATCAAGGTAGGCGACACCCTGGTTGTATTCTTTTCCTTCTTTAAGGATGAATACACGCATGGTTTCGCCGGGCAACACGATCGGCTTCAATGAATTCGCCAGCTCGTTAATGTTGAGCACGGCCACTCCCTGCAACTGGGCGACCTTGTTCAGGTTGAAGTCGTTGGTGATGATCTTGCCCTCATACAGCTTGGCTAGCTCGATCAGCTTGAGGTCGACTTCCCGAACGCTGGGGAAGTCATCTTCCACGATCTGGATGTTCAGCGAGGCAACCTTCTGCAGTCTCGCCAGGATGTCCAAGCCACGCCGCCCCCGATTCCGCTTGAGCGAGTCTGCCGAGTCGGCGACCAACTGCAGCTCACGCAGCACAAACTGCGGGATCACGATGACGCCGTCGAGAAAGCCGGTTTCGGCAATGTCGGCGATGCGGCCGTCGATGATGACGCTGGTATCCAGAATCTTGTAGCTCTTCTTCGATTGTTTCTCGCCGCCGAAGATGCCGCCCAGCGCCGCCAGGTTCAGCAGATCGCCCTTGTTGGCGCCGACGATCAGGCCGACGTAGGCCATCAGCAGCATGACCATGATCTGCAGGAAGCTCTGCGTGTGACCTTCTGGAATGCTGGTGCGAATGACCAGCGCAAACAGGTAGGCGCCAATGATTCCGAGAATGCTGCCGATTGCTGCCCCGATCAGCCGCTTGAGACTGACCAGCCGCAACCGCCACTCGAACACAATGACCGCAACCCCGATAAGTGCGCCTAGCCCCGCATCAAAACTGGCGCTTCGACCGAAGGGCTGAATGAAATAACAGGCAACTGCAACAATAAGAACAAATAAAACACGTACCAGTACCAAGTCCACGAGTATGGACCTCCTCGGGATAGCATCCCGCCCATCTCCGGCGAAGAAACCAATCCCGCGTCAGCCCCTTAACGCCCCGAGGCCAACGATCTTAAAAGCGGAGCTATGAATGAGGGATAATCGGCGCTCCGCAGACCCGCTGTCGAATAACAGCTGGGCCAACAGCTATAACCGAACGCAGTATATACCTTTCTCAAAACTCGAAACAGTGCCAAAAGCCCATGAATGGGCCGTTTTCAGGACTTGGCGCGCCGGTAACAGGAATGATCGGGCAGCACGCGCGTCCTGTTACACTTTTAAGCATGAAGGCCATTGTCATCACACGTTTAGGTGGTCCCGAAGTGCTGGAACTCCGCGAGGTTCCGGAACCGGTGGCGAGTCCCGGACAGGCACTGGTTCGCGTGCAGGCGGGAGGCCTGAACTTCGCCGACCTCATGACCACGCAAGGCGGGTATCCCGGTACGCCAAAGCCTCCGCTGGTCGCCGGCCGCGAGTTTACGGGAATCGAGGAATCGACCGGGCGTCGCGTCATGGGATACACGCAGTGGGCAGCCTTCGCCGAGAAGACAAGCGCACGTCCCGAACTGTTGTGGCCCGTGCCGGAGGGATGGACTCCGGAGCAGGCGGCCGCCTTTCCGGTGAACTACTTCACCGCCTATTTCGCATACTGGGAGGCAGGCTTTCTGGCAGAGGGAGGCCGCGGCAAACGTGTGCTGATTCACGCGGTGGCCGGTGGCGTCGGTACGGCCGCAGTCCAGATTGGAGAAATTCTTGGCGCCGAGATGTACGGAACCTCTTCGTCGGAGGACAAGCTGGCGAGGGTGAAGAAGCTTGGACTGCAGAACGCGATCAACTACAAAGAGCGCGACTACGAAGACGCCATCAAAGAAATGACCGGAGGCGAAGGGGTCGACGCCGTTTTTGAAATGCTCGGCGGCGAGCACACCGCGAAGAGCATTCGCTGCCTGCGTGATTTCGGCAAGGTCATTCAGTATGGGACCGCGACTGGCAAGCAACCGCAACTCGACCTGCGCGCGCTCTATGCAAAAGCCGCCAGCGTGCAGGGTCTATGGCTGACCTATTTGTCGAGCAAGCACGACTTGATGGACCAGGCTTGGAAGCAGCTGTCGCAGTGGATTGCCGAAGACCAGTTGCAACCAGTCATCGGCCACGTCGTCGCCGCCAATGAGGCAGCGAAGGGCTATGAGCTTCTGATGGCGCGCAAGAACTTCGGCAAGGTTGTGCTAAAGATCGCATAGTGGCGTCGCGTGCTCGCACAATCCCTTTGTGGTCTCGCCTGTTCGCACATTCCTTCTTCGGTTAATGGAGCGACGGGCATCCCCGCCCGTCGTCTGCGGACGAGGACTCCCCGCAGCTCCATTGACGTTACGCGGCGTGCGCTAGTGCAGGGCCGCAACTAACTCAGCCTGATTAACGAGCACCGCGAACCATAACGCGCGCGTAAGTAACCGTTACTTTGTCAGTGTCAATCTCTTTCTCTTCAAATATCTAGACATAAACACTCACTCCGTGTGGAACGGATTTCCCATGCTAACCACGCGCGCGCCAAGTCGTCCAACGTTGTGATCCTGATTGAAATCGAAAATGAACTTTCAGTGGGGATCGGACGTATCTGAGACAAGGCTTGGGAACGGGTGAGGAAACCAGTCGCGTTCTCCAGGTAAGAAACAGCTACGGGGTTCAGGGGACTGTCTCAACAAGGTTTGGCGGCCAGATGAGAACAATCCCCCGCAGCAAGAGCACACGGTCTCGCGATCGCGCGCTTTGTCGTGAACCCCGACGGCAGCATTGTATGCCAGCGATGGGAAAACACAAGAGTCTTCCTGCGCCTGGAATCCAGTCAGGCCGCCCAGAACCGATCCCCGATGAAGAGTCGGGAAAGAGAAAGGGAATTCGTATGAAGACTTCGAAGAGTTTATTTCTGGGGCTGGCCTTGCTGCTGGCGACCAGTGCATTCGCGGCGAACAAGGGATCTCTCAGCGTACAGGAGCCGGTAATGGTCAACGGCACCAAGTTGCCCGCAGGCGACTATAAGGTGCAGTGGGAAGGCACCGGTCCCAGCGTTGAACTCAGCATCACCCAAGGCAAGAAGGTGATCGCGAAAGTTCCGGCCCAGATCGTGAACCTCGAGGCACCATCTTCCAGTGACGCGGCCGTTGTAAAGAAGAACGGAGACGGCTCCAAGTCGCTGAGCGAAGTGCGCCTGAGCGGAAAGAAGTTCGCGATCGCTGTGGGAGAGGAAGCGGCAAAGGCGGAAGCAACGCGGTAGATGTTGCGTCGTGAGAGATCTGGGGGAGCGAGCGCTCCCCCATTCTTTTTGTCCAGAGTCCCGATCAAGTCGTGGTCAATACCTCGGGCCAGTAGCTGACTGCCTGCCGCATCCGGTATCTTCTCCAGTCTCGTTGGCTCGCAGAGTGCTCCACAAGGAACCCATCGTCATGACGTCTAGGGCCATACAATAACGTCATGAGATCCAAGTCGTTCTCGGGTTTCTCGATCTTGCCGACTCCGCATCTGATCTAAAGCGTTATCCTGCTGCTCAGACGATTGCATCTCATCGCTGTGTTAGGTACGTCCAGAACAGCTGACTACCAATTGAAAGATCACAGCGAGGAAACGAGACATGTTGCGGAGATGATTGGCTGAGTCTTGCCTTTTCTATGGAAGGGATGGTAAAGGTGTCGGCTGTATCGCACCCGACTCAATCGCGTTCTGTGCGATTGAGTGGGGTGGCGATGCTGTTGATCGCTCCCTTCTTCCGTTCATTCGTCACTCTTCTGCTCCGACAATCGAAACGCCCTTAGTTCGCCGCAAGCACGTCAGCCATATAGTTGATCAGGAGTCTGCGAGGTTTTTCTTTTAATCCTTTGATCGGCACCTTCTGTTCGAGCGTGCTGTTGCCCGCGATCCGAACTCTGCCAAGCCTCATCACGCGGTTGTCAGCGAACTCCAGATATATGGGCACGAGCATGCGGAAACGGTCATCGACATTGGACTGCGTGAGCTTCATGCTCATCACCACGTCGCCTTGAGCATCCGTGTCGAAGGAAGAGTCCAGCTTGTAACTCGGCAAAGCAGTACCGTAGACGTACTCATCGAAGAACCAGCCCATCGTGCCATCGCCCGCTTGCTTCATGTCCGGTGTCATGTGCTTTTCGACCATCGCCTCGAACTCTTCCGTGGTCGCTGGCTGCCCGGAGTATGTCTTCACGAAGTCGCGCATCATGTCTTTGAAGTTCTGGTCTCCATTACGATTGTCGGCCATCATCATGCGCAACATATGAAGGATGTAAGCGCCCTTGGGATAAATCAGGCGCCGCGCGAGGTCGCCTGTGCGCGTGTTGTTCATCCGGTAGCCCATGGTTACGGGACCAGCATCAATGCCGCGAAAGCCGTATTCGTCGCGGTCGGTCAGCAGCTCGTGCTCATCCTTCCAGAAACTCAGGAATTTCCCCTGGTTGTGTTCGATCGTCTGCAGGTAGATGGACGCAGACATTTCGGCGAACCCTTCGCTCATCCATTGATCGCGGTACGAACTGAAGCCGACGGTGTGTCCCCACCACTGGTGCGCGACTTCATGCGGCGTGACAATCTTCCAGTAGCCCCGGTCGCCGAAATCCATACCTAACTGGTGGCGCACGGTGGTGTCGAAGAAGTAGCACATCGGAATCCACACCAGCTGCGGCCACGACTGTCCGTAGTTGCAACTGGTCTGCTGCGTGATGGCCACGCCTTTGAAGGATGAGGGTCCGAAATAGTCGCTGTAGACTTCGACGGCCACCTGCCCCTCAGCCAGGGCCTTCTTGATAAGGCCCGTCGTGCCCATCGTCCCCAACGCGAAACCCGACATATGCGATCCCTGGGATGGCATGTCATCGTTGGCTACATGCTGCAGGCTCTGCACCCAGTCGGGCGGCTCTTCGTTGGCCAAAGACTGCACCAGATATTCCGGCTTCGTGAGCTTCGCCTCCTGCACTCGGAAGCGCCCGAAGTTGAACCCGGCCACGGTTTGCGGCCCTTCGCTCTTCCACACGCTCACATTCTCGCCGCCTTCGTTGCTCTCCCGAACTAAGTTGCCGGTGGCTGCCATCTTCAATCCCTTGGGGATATGGAACGTCATGTCGTAGTTTGTGTACTCGCCGAGTCCGCCCGTCGAGTTATTCGGATACCAGTTGTCGCGGGCGATGGGAAAGTAATTGTCTCCGCCGGTACGAATTACCGCTTCTTTTCCGCCATACTTCGTGACGACGGTGAACTTCTCGCCCAGCGCCAGCGGCTTGGGCAGGATCACCGAAAACTGGTAGTCCTCGTTCTTGTCTTCCTGGATGAAAGAGAGGGGAGAGCCATCCGCGGCCGTCACGCTTTGCACTCTCAGTTTCTGAAACAGGTCGAACGGAATCACGCGCAACCCATCGACATTTGAAATCAGTGAGGTAGTTGCCTTTCCGTTCAGGAATCCCCCCTTCTCGATGGTGGCGTCCAGTTCCTGATGCTGAATCTGATAAAAGCCGTTCTTCTGCGCTCCAGTTGCCAAGCCCGACTTGTATTCGGGGCCCAAATGAAATGCGGACCAGTAGCCGTGCTTGTTGTCCTCATACGTCATCAATTCGACTTCTTCAGGAGCCAGGGGCAGCGCATAAGCAAATTCCCGGTAAATTTCCTCGGCAAACGGAGGCGCTCCGTGCGGATCGATGGCGAAGACCATTTTGTCGCTGTAGTGCTTGCCATGAACGAAGGCTACAAAGAGTCCGGCCTCCGGTGGACTGAGCACATCCTGCAGAATGCGAGCGCTCAGGTTGTAGCGCAACCGCTTCCGCACCGCCTGCAGGTTGTCCTGCAGCAATCCGCCATCGCACGGATGAGTCGAGGAGCCGGAGTTCTTCTTGATTTCATCATAGGTGCCGTCGCTGAAGCGCACGACCATCTGCTGGAAGTTCTCCACAAATTCGGAGTCCTTGGTGAGAAGTTTCAGGCTGGCACGCTCCGTCGCGAGTGGTGGCTCGAGGGTGAATCTCCCATCCCCGACGAACACCGCACCCGTTATTTTCCCTGCCACCGGAGACAGAAAACAAACCGTTCCCGAGAGCAGATGAAACGACCCGGCGTCACGCTTCAAGGTTAGATCCTTGACCTCGACTGCCTCACTCAGAGTTATGTTCTTCAACTGTTGATAAGTCGTGTCAGAGTTCGGCGCCGAAGTCTGCTGAGCATTGGCGGAACACGGGGTAAGTAAACATGGGCAAAGAAGGCAGAAACCCAACAAGCGGGCTAACTTAGACATAGGACGCTCCGAAGTAGCGCGTGGCATGGCGATACATCAATGAAGCGGCATTATGCCTAGATTGCAGCGAAATTCAAGTGCCTTGATCACTGCCGAAGGGTTATTCTCAGGCAACAAACAAATCAGGGAAGCGAGAGTCGCTTCCCTGAAACAAATCGAATTGTCGGTAAGTACAGCGCGGCTTCAGTACTTCGGCATCTTCGGATCCACCCGATCGGCCCAGGCCAGGATCCCACCCGCCAGGTTGTGCACTTTCTTGAATCCGGCCTGCTGCAGGAAGCCCACCGCCTTGGCGCTGCGCACGCCGGAGCGACAGTGCGCCACGATCTCGCGGCTCGAATCCAGTTCGTTCACACGCTTCGGCAAATCGCCCAGCGGAATGAGATGTCCGCCGATATTGCAGATCTGGTATTCGTGCGGCTCGCGCACGTCCAGCACAAAAAGATCATCGCCCGCATCCAGCCGGCGTTTCAGTTCTTCGACTTGCATCTCGGGAATTCCCGTCTCCACTGGCTTTTCCTCTCCGCGGATTCCGCAGAATTCATTGTAGTCGATCAGCTTGGTGATCGTGGGGTGCTTGCCGCACGCGGGGCAATCGGGATTTTTGCGCAGTTTGAGTTCGCGGAACTTCATCGCCAACGCATCGATCAGCAACAACCGGCCGATCAGCGGCTCGCCCGCACCCAGGATCAGCTTGATGACTTCCGTCGCCTGCATCACGCCCACGAGGCCGGGCAAAATGCCGAGCACTCCACCCTCCGCGCAAGACGGTACCAGTCCCGGCGGTGGCGGCTCCGGATATAAACAGCGGTAGCACGGCCCTTCTTCTGTCGCGAACACGCTGGCCTGCCCTTCAAAGCGAAAGATCGACCCGTAGACGTTCGGCTTGCCCGTAAGCACGCAGGCGTCATTCACCAGATAGCGAGTCGGGAAATTGTCCGTCCCATCGGCAACGATGTCGAACTCGCGGAATAAATCCAATGCGTTTTCGCTCGACAGCCGCGTCTCAAACTTCTTTACATTGACGAACGGATTGATAGCTTTCAATTTCTCCGCCGCCGAGTCGAGTTTCTTCCGCCCCACATCGGCGGTCGAGTGGATGATCTGCCGCTGCAAGTTCGTGAAGTCCACTACGTCGAAATCGACAATGCCCAGCGTTCCGACACCGGCCGCCGCCAGATAAAGCGCCAACGGAGATCCCAACCCGCCTGCCCCGATACACAGCACACGCGCGGCCTTCAGCTTCTGCTGACCTGCCATGCCGACCTCGGGCATGATCAGGTGGCGTGAATAGCGCAGAATCTCTTCATTGTTGAGCGTTGCGGTCTCGGGTTTGACTTCAAATGTGGTAGCCATCACAACCTCTTTGTGGAAATTTCAATGCTTGGAAACGGCTGAACCGTCGGCTAGCGACAACAACAGGGCAGACAACAACAGCAGCAGGCGCTGCGGAGTGGCATTCGCGTTGTCAGCTCAGAAAACATCGGTTACCGGCCTCCGGCGATCGAAGGCACAATGGAAATGGTATCACCGTCTTTGACCGCGGTCGCTTCTTTCTGCAGGTAGCGGACGTCCTCATCGTTCAGGTAGACGTTAACAAATGCTCTCAGCTTGCCGTCATCCGTGTAAAGGTGCCGGCGCAAATCGGGATGCTGCGTGATGAGGCCCGAAAGGGCGTCTGCAATCGACCCCGCTTTGACCTCCACCGCTGCCTGCTTCCCGGCATATTGCCGTAAAGGAGTTGGAATGTGGATCTTAGCCATGGATCTATGATGCCACAGGCAGGGAGGAAGATTCACTGGAGGGCAAAGAAGGCACGGGGCAAGCCATCTTGCCAGACTCAGCGCACGGAAATGAGGATCCGCGGGGTCCCATCCTAACGTCGCGCCTCGTGCGACTTTAGGATGGGGATTTTCAGCGTCCTGTTGTCGAGTTACCCGCGCTTCACACCTCGATTACTCGCGATTACCAACGTGCTCCTCAGTCCGTGCATCCGCGCATACGGAAACCGCAAGTTTCCTCCCACCCGGCGTTCTCCCAACAGACGCGATCTACGCGTCGCAGCGGAAACGAGGAAACTCAACGTGAAAACACTTTTGCTCACCCTGGCGCTTTGTTTCGCAGCAACCGCACAGGAGAAATCGATCACGCCGGAATCTCGACCGGCCCTCACCATCTACAACCAGAACTTCTTCGTCGCGCGCGAGCACTTGCCGCTCGACCTGAAATCCGGCGCCAATCACATCGAACACACTGGCGTCGCCGCGCACATCGAGCCCGACTCCGTCATCCTCCGCGATCCCGCCGGACGCACTCTGCAGATACTCGAACAGAACTACCGCAACGATCCCGTCTCGCAGGAACTGCTGCTCTCGTTCTACGAAGGCAAGACCATCGAATTCCAGTTGCAGCCCGAACAGATCATCAAGGGCAAAGTCATCCGCAGCGGCTATGTGCCCAGTTACAGCTATGCCAATGGATATCAGCAACAGCCCGCCTACAGTCAGCCCATCATTGAAGTCGACGGCGTGCTGCGCTTCGGATTGCCCGGGCAGCCACTGTTCCCCGCACTGAGCGGCGACTCCATCCTCAAGCCCACCCTAAGCTGGCTGCTCGAGACCGACAAGCCCGGCGCCTTCGACGCCGAACTTTCCTACGTGAGTGGCGGTATGAATTGGCACGCAGACTACAACCTGGTCGTCGCCGATGGCGCGAACCAGACCAACCTCGTCGATCTGGTCGGATGGATCACCATGCAGAATCAGAGCGGTAAGACGTTCGAGAACGCACAGATCAAGCTGATGGCGGGCGATGTAAACAAGCTCGTGCCCGCGCCAGTAACCATGAACATGGCCGCCGGAGCCGCCATGCGTATGGCCGACGAGCGGGCAGAGAAGGTCGTGCAGGAAAAGTCCTTCGACGAATTCCACCTCTATACCTTGCAGCGCGCCACGACCATTCACGACCAGGAGACCAAGCAGGTTGAATTCGTCAGCGCAACCGGCATCCATTCGCAACGCCTTTATGTCTACGACGGTGCGCAGGTCGCACAGTACACCTACTACAACCCCGAGCAGATCCGACAGGACCCGAGCTACGGTACGCAATCAAATCCGAAAGTCTTCGTCATGCAGGAATTCAAAAACTCCGAAGCGAATCACCTCGGCATCGCCCTGCCCAAGGGCCGCCTGCGCTTCTACCGCCGCGATACCGACGGCCATCTGGAATTCATCGGCGAAAATTCCATCGAGCACACGCCCAAAGACGAGACCCTGCGCCTGTATACCGGCAACGCCTTCGACATCGTGGGCGAGCGCAAGCGCACCAATTACCACGTGGAAAACAGCCAGCACTGGATGGACGAGTCCTTCGAGATTCGCGTCCGCAACCATAAAAAAGAAGCAGCAAACATCCGCGTAGTCGAGCACCTCTATCGCTGCAACAACTGGAAGCTGGCCGAGCAATCGACCGCGTCCCGCAAAATCGACGCGCAGACGATCGAGTTCCCGGTAACCGTAAAGCCCGACGGAGAAACAGTAGTCACCTACACAGTTCACTATTCCTGGTAAGAAGTATCGCGCCGAGGTAAGAGTGGCGCCGGCATCCTGCCGGCAGTCGCGAGCGCATCTTGCGCTCGCCCTAAACAAAGCCGCCGCGGCTTAAAAAGCCACGGCGGCATTTCAACTCCAAAAACTCTCTCTGCGAACTCTGCGGCCGTTCTCTGCGATCTCTGCGTTTAGATGCTTTTGTCTTCTGTCGGTGGCTGAACCGCCGAGCAAACAGCAACCCGATACCGCCGTGCAAACACAACCCCCACCACCGCGATGACCAAAAAGCAAACCACGCTGGCTTCCGGCCCAACACTCCCTCCGGTCAACCAATCATTCCCGTGAAATACCGGACGCATCAGGTGCCCCGGCTCCACCGTCCCACTATCGGGCACAGAATAGAGAAACGTCTGCCCCCAATCCCAGAAGGCATGGAATCCCACCGCGAACCACAAGCTTCCCGTCCGGTACAGCGTCAGGCAAAAGAACATTCCAATCGCAACTACGCCCACCAACCCCACCCAAGTCTCGCCCGGATTCCGCATGTGGATCGCTCCAAACACCAGCGACAACGCCACGGCAGCCGGCCAGAATCCCCACGCGCGAGCCAGTGTGAACAAGGCGTATCCACGTACCAACGACTCTTCGAAAATTCCAACCACCACGAAATACACGGCCCAGAAAGCCGCGAAGCGCAAAACTTTTACGCCGTGCAACACCACTTGCCCAAAATAAAATGCGTGCGCAATGCGCAGCGCGACGAGCAACAAAGTTATCGCCGCCAGCCCCCAAACCGCGCCCTGCCAGAACAATTTGCCGAACGCCTGGCGCACTGGCAGTCCAAAATCGCCAATGCTGCGCCCCTCAAAACGTCCCATCACGATCGCTGGCAGCAGCGCGCCCAAGGCCATCGCGAATTCCTGGTACATCTCGCGCCACAAAAGCGCCGGTCCATGCAGGGGCTCGTGAAAAAGCGATACGCCGAGCCACATCAACCAGTACATGGTGATCCACCAGAAGCCGAAATAGCCCAGGACTTTCCACTCCACGCGCACACTCTCGCCATCAAAGAAAATGCGCTCGCCTGGAAACTTGGGCGCGGGCGCACTCAAAAATTTTGGGGAAGGATCCGTCGTGTCAACATGCTGCTCCGGCGGGATCGAGGCTGGCGTCTGCGGCTCGCTCATCACGAAGTACTGCGGAATCGGCCTCCGTCATGGTAAAACACTCGCTCCTTATTCTTCGCCCCATTTTTTTATGCTGGGACCTGTTGGCAAGCCACAATGGATCGCCGGAACCATGCTGCTGATTTTTCTCGCGCAGTGCACGTGGCTCATCAGCCACAACCTGCGTTCCGGCGACATAGACCTCCGCGAGTGGTATCGCCTCGACACCGGCTTGCGCATGTGGCATCGGTCTCCACCCGCCGAGGCGGCTGATCCCCACTCCGCTCTTGGTCCTGGCCCGCCGCCTCGCATTCGCGACAACGACGGCTTCGATCCCGATCACTCCGCCCTCTGGTATCTGATATCGTCCGCGCCCCTGCTCCTCTGGCCGGGACGCTTCCAGTCCAACTCGCTTTTCTACTGGGGATGGCTCGCCCGCGTCCCGCATCTTGCCTTCGGGCTCTTGCTCGGCGCGTCTCTCTGGTACGTCGCCCGCCGCCTCTACGGCAACGAAGGCGGATTCGTCGCACTCACTCTCTACTGCTTTTCTCCCGGCATGATTCGCGCCGCGTCGGTCTGGTTTGCGGAACCGGAAACGGGCGCGGCCTGGGGCGCTTTTGGAACCATCTTCACCGCCATCGCAGTTGCCCACACGCTGTACGCACCCCGTGAAGTCGTTTTGTGGAACTGGCGTCGCACACTATTACTGGGCGTGTCCGTTGCGCTCGCGGTCGGCTCGCAATTCTCGCTAATCGTGTTGGCGCCCGTCGCCCTGCTCCTCATGCTCTATCTCGCCCCCACGCGGCGTGGTGCCGCCCTCACCATCTGGAGCGCGGCCTGCGCCATTGCCCTCGCTCTCCTCTGCGCAGCCTATTTCTTCCGCCCGGCAGCCTTCTTTGATGGCCTGCGCCACGCCACTTGGCTGGGTTTCACGCCCCAGGTCTTTTCCATGTCCGCTGCCTACCGCGAAGTGTTCGCAGTCATGGGACAAAACAGTCCCGCCCTCGTCTTCGCCCTGCCCATTGCCCTGGCGGCGTATATCCTCTGGCCGCGCACCCGTTACTTCGGAAACACCGCCCCACTACTGGTCGCGGTCTTCTGCCTGATCCTCGGCTTCGCAACCCCGCACTACCAAGGCCTGGGATTTCAACTGATCGCCATCCCCTTCTTGTTCGTCTTCGTCGCCGGCATCTGCGCCGACCTGCTGGAAACGAAACAGCGAACCCTGGTGATGGCTTGCACCTTCGGACTCCTTCTCGCATACGCCTTCTGGAGCGTGGTCGAGCTGGCCCGAGCCGCGTACGCTCACTAAGCGATACTCCCCAAAGCAGCAGCGGCCAACCGGGTCCTGTTTCACTCCGAGTTGTCATCCTGAGCGAAGCGAAGGACCTATGCACTCCGATCTAACATCAAAAAACTGATGGGGTTATGCGGATGGGCTCACGATGCAAGGCTCGAGAGATTACCCCCGATTACCCTTTCCCACTCGCCAGAGGGAACGAATTTCCTCCCGCCGCATCTAACTAACGAGGAGAGTGCCATGCCGCTCCACCTGGAGTATCATCCCCAAATGCGGTACGGGACGCTGGTTCTCGCGGTTTTGTTCGTTGCCTTGTTTTCCCTCTCGGCCTCAGCGCAGGCGAATGGCGTACCCCCCTCCGTCACCTCATACGGTTTTGGCGGACAGCCCGGCTTTCACGGAACTCCACCCAGCGTGACTTCTGTCGGCCCGCACGGCGCGACTCCTCAGCACCCGGTGCACCCGCATCCGATCCCGCCGCAGGCTGGGGGACAGCCGGGCCACCATCATCATCACGACGGGAATAACCAGAATTCCTATCCTTATTACGTGCCCTACTACATCCCGTACTATCCGGCGATGGACTATGAAGGCCCAACGGCTGAGGACTCCTCCGCTGCACAAGATCCGCCCGACACTTACGAAGGTGGTCCGACGATCTTCGATCGACGAGGCTCGGGCGCTCGCGCCGCCAACGACTACGTAGCCGAAAGACCGAAATCCACCGTTCCGCGGCCGCCAGCTCCGGTAGCAACCGCATCCGACGATCCACCACCAGCAGCGCAAGTCGATCCACCCGCAGCACAACAGCCGCTGATCGCGTTGCAGCCGACCATCCTGATTTTTAAGGACGGCCACAAGCAGCAGATCAGCAACTACGCGATCGTCGGCTCGAACCTCTACGACCTGACGCCTGGACGACGCCAGAAAGTCGCGCTCGCCGACCTTGACCTCGTCGCGACGCAAAAAGCGAACGACGACGAAGGCAACGACTTCCGTCTGCCGCAACTGCCCGACGGGAACTGACCTCATGTGGAAGCGAGCGATAGGCGTATCTCTCACAGTGTGGATATGCGCGGGAAGCTCGCTTTCACAGACGGCACCCGCCGGCATCCGTTTCACAGGCGCTTCCGGACATTCTTCGCACCACCACTTCGCACGCACGCTCAACCCAGGATTTCCGTTCTGGCCTGATTATCTGCCGTCGAACGAAACGGCACCATCGGTGATCGTTGTCCAAGCACCGGCAGCTCCGGCCGAGCGGCCAGCCACCGAGCCCGACGAACTAAAATCCGCAGCACCCCTGCTGATCGAATGGCAAGGCGATCGCTACGTTCGCCGAACATCAGCAGATGCGAACTCGCGCGCCAGCCAACCCGACTACGTCGCCGACGCAAAACCCGCAGCCGCAGCCACAACCAGGGCTCTAGTCGCGAATAACCCCGGCAAAAAATCCGACACGCCACCAACCACCTTCATCTTCCGCGACGGCCATCACGAACAGTCCAGCGACTACTCGATCATCTCCGGGATCATCTACGCACGCCTCGACTACTGGACAACCGGCCAATGGTCCAAACAAATCTGTCTGTCCGACCTCGACGTACCCGCCACAGTCAAAGCGAATCAAGATCAAGGCATAACGTTCCGCGTCCCAAGAGCCCCCAACGAAATAATCACCCGCCCGTAGCTCCAGCGACACCGATAGCACCCGCATTGGTAATGCCGTGTTTGCTGACTCCAGCATCCTCGGTGAAAGAAAAAGGCGGGTGGCCACAACCGCGGGTCACGATGGGTCCACCCATTCCCCCCAATTGCATTTCCCTTAGCGAGCATGCGTTACTCTGCAAAACTCGCCAGTTAACGCGAAGAGCACATCAGGCACTTCTCCGCGTCCTTAGCGCGTCCTTAGCGACCTTCGCGGTTAAAAGCTTTTGTGCTTTATGTTCGGTCGAACCACTTCACAGCAGATCGGGCACAGTAGTATTGATGTTCACGCGCGTAGCACTGATCACCCCTACAATATGCGCCACCTGGTTCCCGGCCGTGTCATACGCATCCAGCGTAAACGTCCCCGTGTAATGCTTTCCATCCGGACTCAAAACGATGTTCTGGAAAATTCGCGTCGGCCCCGAAGGGTTCCCGATCCCGCTCGGCGCGTTGCTGGTGTCGTTACTAAACCACGGGATGTGATTGACCTTGTATCTGGACTTATCCACCTTCTTCCAAACGCCCAGGCAGAAATCGCCATCTTGCGCAGGCCGGGCGGAATTCATGATTTCCGTCCCATCGCTGTGAAACACGACCAGGGCATTGTCGATCGGCGTGTTGTCCGGAGGCCCCACCTCGTTGCCCATGGCGGTGAACGTCGCATGCCACATCCCCGTGATCGGGTCATTGGACGAATCGTCGGAAATCGGCAATAACGATCCGCTGTCGCCGTTCCACGACCGCGGCACAAGGGCGCCAGGTTGAAGTTTGGCCGCGTCGCCGCAACCCGCAAACGCCGTGCCAGTCAGAAGCGCTCCTAACAGAGCGATTCCCATTACCATCGAGAGCTTGATTCGCGCTGGTTTCATGTCATTCTCCTTTGTCAGCGGGAAGCTGCAAGAGCGCGTCCGGCTGTTGGGAGCGCATCCTGCCCGACCCAGCGGGAACAACGCAATGAAGCCGGGATGAATAAAGGTAAAGAAAGGGTGAAGCTGCAACTTATTGCATCATAAGGACTTCCCTTTCACTTCAGCGAACTGGATGATATAGTTCTCCCCCAAATCGGCGCCCTGTCATGCCAGCCTCTCTCCACAAGTTTGGCGATTTCGAGTTAGATCGTGCGCGCTTCGAGTTGCGGCGCAACGGCGAACTGCTGAAGCTCGAGCGCATCCCCATGGAGTTGCTCCAACTCCTGCTCGAAAAAAATGGAGAGATCGTCACTCGCCAGGAGATCGTCGAGCGCCTGTGGGGCAAAGACGTCTTCGTCGACACCGAGCACGGCATCAATACTGCCGTCCGCAAGATTCGCGCCGCCCTGCGCGACGACATCGACCGCCCTCGTTTCATCCAGACCATCTCGGGGAAGGGCTATCGGTTCATCGGCGACCCCGTAAACGGAAATGGCAATTCCACGGTTGCAGCCATCGAGAACTTGCCTCCAGCCGAAACCCGAACTGCCCCCGCGCCTCACTCCCAGGTCCAAAAGGGCCCTTGGCGGATTGCGACCATCGTCGCGCTCCCGTTATTGCTGATCGCTACTCTGCTTCTCGGATTCAACGTTGCCGGCCTGCGTGACAAAGTCTTCGCGCCGCACCGCGCGCACGCGATTCACTCGCTCGCCGTGCTGCCCTTGGCCAACCTCTCCGGCGATCCCGAACAGGATTACTTCGCTGACGGCATGACCGACGAACTCATCACCATGCTCGCGAAGAACACTTCCCTACGCCTGGTTTCGCGGACGTCCGCCCTGCGCTTCAAGGGAGTCCAGCGGCCAGTGAAGGACATTGCGCGCGAACTAGGAGTGGACGGCATCCTCGAGGGTTCCGTCGAGCGTTCGGGAAATCGAGTGCACATGACGGTGCAGTTGATCCACGCGCCCAGCGACACGCACCTCTGGGCCGAGAGTTATGATCGCAACCTGAGCGAAGCTTTCTCCTTGCCTTCTGATCTGTCCCGGACCATCGCAAAGGAAGTGAATACCGCTATTTCTCCGGCCAAACCGCAGCTCCGCGTCAGTCCCGAAGCCCACGATGCCTATATGCGCGGCCGCTACTTCTGGTTCAACGGCAGCACCGAACGCAGCCAGGACTTTTTCCAACAAGCCATCCAGTTGCAGCCTGACTATGCAGCCGCCTGGAGCGGCCTTGCGGACTCCTATACCCTGCGTGCGGTAGACGGCGAGGTGCCTCCCCAAACAGTCATGGGGAAAGCGGAGGAGGCGGCTCGGAAAGCGATCGACCTCGACGGCTCATTTTCCGACGCGCACAAAGCCCGGGCCGCGTTGTATCTCTTTAACACCTGGGAGTGGCAGAGTGCCGAGGCCGAGTCGCGGCGTGCACTGGAACTGGACCCCAACAACGCCGAGGCTCACCATCTGTACTCATACGTCCTGTTTGTCACGCAGCGCCCCGAAGAAGCTTTACAAGAACAAAAGCGGGCCACCAGCCTGGATTACTCCCTAAGGCCGTGGGCCCTGGGACGGTGTTACATTCACCTGCGGCGATTTGATGACGCGATCAAAGAACTTCGACTGCTCGCCGAGAGCCAGTCGAACAACAGCTGGGTTCGTTACCAGCTGTCGCAAGCTTATTGGCTGAAAGGGATGTATAAGGAATCGGAGCAGGAACTGGAGTCAGCTCTCCGCGTGGGTCGCCATCCGGAAATGGCCGATGTGTACCACCGTGCGTTTGCGCGCGGCGGCGAAAAAGCCGCCGCACTCGTTGGAGTAAACGAGCTAAAAGCCAGGGCCCGCAAGAAATATCTTTCGCCCTGGGAGATAGCCTTTGAATCTGCACTCCTCGGAGACAACGGCAAAGAAGAAACCCTGAAATTCCTGGAAGCCGCTTATCAAGAACGCTCTCCCTGGATCGTGTTCCTCCAGAATGAACCAGTCTTCGACTTTCTCCATTCCGATCCCCGCTACCGCGCCCTCATCAAAAAGATCGGCCTCCCGCCCGAAAACTGACCTTCGTTTTGAATTCAACTTGCGAGGTTGCGACCTTCAAACGCCCAGCGCGCAAGCGCTGCGAAAATCCGATTCTCCAATAACCCTGTCATCCTCAGCGGAGTGGGGCGCCAGCCGAACGTAGTCGAAAGCCTGCTCTAAGCGAAGCCGAGGGGAACCTCGCGTGCGTCTACAACGCTGGCCCCTTCAAATTTTTCCACCACGAACCAATGGGCCCAACCGAACAACAGGGCCGGACCAAACAGGCCGGAAAAGATGCGGAGGCCCTCAAGGCTTTTCCCGGTTCATCTGCGGCTGGGCATCAAATCTCCACCCCAAACTCATATACCACTGCTTGTAACTCAACTGATCCCCGTGAACATACGTATACCCACTCTGCAAGAACGACTTCCCCCACAAATTCACATCGAATGACGAATCTATGAAATTCGACATCTGGTTCTTCGAGTACGGAGACATCAGTGTCTGGTTTCCAAACTGCATATCCCACATCATCCGGTCGCCCAAATGCCGCGACAGCGTCAGCAACTTGTAGTCGCCGCTGCCAAACGAACTGTCGAACTTCGAGTACCGCATATCGGCTCGCAGTCCAGTGTGCCCGAACTCATCAATCGTCAAACCGTACATCTGGTTTAGCGTTTGCCGCTCGTCGCCCGTCCGGTCACTGCGTCCGAGCGTCGTATACAGCCACACGTGCTTCATCGGCTGCACGCGCACGCCGAAGCTCACGCCCTGATACAGCAGCTTGTCCACCAGTCCCGTCCCGATCAGGGCCGTCGAGGCTGTCGGTACGTCTCGGAAATAGTTGTGATAGAAGTCGAAGCCCACGCGCTTCACCGGCTGATAGTGAACCGTCAGATAGCTCCGGCTGATGCCCGCCCCCGGCGTGATCCCGTTCGTCGTCAACCCCTGCGGTGAATCAGCAATCAGATCGTGATACACCGAAAACGTGTTCTTGTAATACACACCGTTCTCAAGAAAGATGAACGGACGGTCCAGCCGCCACTTGATCGAAGTGAGCGCGATGCCCGCCGTGCTCGTGTAATGAATCGAACCGCCGGCATCTCCTTCAAAGTTCACAAAGCCGCCCGCCGTCCGCTGGTTCGGGCTGTAACGAAACGATGCGAGGTCCGGGTTCGAGCCCGCGAACGCGCCCACGATGATTCCCGGATGCACCTTGCGCCCAACATATCCGCCATCGAGCACATCGAGGCTGTTCGCCCACGGGAGCCACAATCTGCCGAAGCCCGCCACCCACTTCGAATCCGGATTGTCGTAATACAACTGCATCGTGTACGTCTTGTTGAGAGCGCTTTGCAGGGTGGCTTCGTCGCTGCGCGACTGCTTCGTGATTCTCCCGCGCCAGTAGCCTTGCAAGTTCCAGTGCGTGCCGCCGATATTCGTGATGTCGCTGCGCGCCACCAGCCCGACCGCAGAGCTGTTGCCCGCCGTGCCGCTGATCCCGCTGTAGTCGAATCCGATTCGTCCGCGGGCTCTCTGCTCCGGGCGCGGCTCCACGCGCGGAGCGCGCGCCACAAATCCCTCCCCCTGTTCGACCGAGATCCAGTCCCCGGACAGCGGCCCCTTTCTTCCCGAGGAGCGATGTTCCAACAGCGCCGCTGTCTCCGACACCGACAGATACGCCCAATCTCCCGGCTTGAGCACACGTTTCGCATCGTGCACTTCCGTCACGGCCGACGTCTCCGCCACCGACAGCACCTGCAACTCCGCCACTTCTCCGGTCGCGTCGCCCGCCGCGATCATGCGGCCGCCCTTCTTCGATTCCGGCACGATCAGAATCATGCCTTCTTCCAACCCCGCCGCTCGGCCCCCCGTCAGGTACGCGACGCCCTCCGCCACATACTTCACCTTGAATCCCATCTGCACATGCTTCACCGCTGTACGCGTCACGGCCGGCACAGTCGTCAGCGATCCTGCCATCGCAGTACCGATCATTCCCCCCGGAATCGTCGCCGGATCCTCCCCTGGCACCGGCGGCAGCACGGTGAGCGCGATCGTGTTTCCCTCGGTCGACAGACCATACGGGTGCGCGCAATCCAGATCCACCACCAGCCGAGTGATCATCGGACTCGAGCTGGTCAGCCCGATCCGCAGATCTTTCACGCCCTGCTGGTTCACCTCGATGTGCTGCTGCCGCGCCTTCGCGTTCGTGTTGGGAAGCTCGAGCACCAGCCGGTCCGGATTGTTCGCAATCAACACCCGCGGACTCACCGTTCCCGTCAACTGCACCTCGATCTTCAGCTTGTCGCCATTGGGCACCACGCGCACCTTCTCAATGGATGCCGAAGGCGCGTGCGAACCCAAATCCTTCGCCATGCCCTGCGACACCATCATCAAAAACGGCAACACGCACACCAATGCCAGGGGGAGTTGTTTCCATCTGTTCATGAATCTCTCTCGCATGCCCAATGGATCAGCCCATCCTTCCCGCGCAATCTGCGGCAGGGTGAGATTCCTAGGGTCGCTTTGTCTCAAAATCTGCGGGACCTTTAAGAAGCGCCCCTGCAGTCCAACCAAAATCTGTGCCGCTCTATGTCCTCTGTGGTGAAAGCTTTTCTCTGCGAACTCTGCGTTTCAAGATTTTTCTCGGGACGCGGCACCAACCTAAAAGGCCTTCCCACCCTTATTTCTCTTCAGCATCATCGGAGAAATCGTAGTCATCCAGTTATCCATCAAGCTGTGGCACTCCAGACACTGCGTCGAAAATCCCTGCGCAATGTGATTCGGATTCTTCGCCTTCTTGAAATCGTCCATGTGGCAGCTCGAGCACTCTGTCGACAACCCCTGCCGGTTGGACGGGCCCACCGTCCCGACCTTGTGGCACGAATAGCAATCCACCATGGCGTGCGCCCCGATCAGCGGGAAGCGATCCTGATGCTCATTGATGTTGTGGATGGAGACCTGCCACCCGGTGTCGCGGTGGCACGCGTCACACTGCGCGGTATTCCGACGCCGGTGGATATCGGCGTGGCAGTCCTGGCACTGGTTGTGCGCCTTGGCGAAAACCAGGTCGGTATGACAATCCGCGCAGCCGACTTTCGAGTGCAGTCCGCGCAGCGGAAAGCCTGTCTTGCTGTGATTAAACTCGGGAACCGCTCGAATCGGCGTCCATCCCTGCGGCGTGTGGCAATTCTCGCAAGGGATGTCCAGCTTTCCGTGTGGGCTGTGGGTCTTCTCCTGCGGCCCGGGCTGTCCGCCATCGAACGCGAACACTCCCAGATGAAGAATCACCACCAGCGCCGTGAATAGGACTCGTCGCAACAAAACTCAATCCCCGGGTTCGGAATAGACCGCGCCTGCTGCGCAAGAGAAATCCCCCTTTCTACCAGCGCTTCAGAACACCAGCTTTGTAAGCTCGCAATTTCCGCGATCGGTATACAGGCATTCCATCAGGGAAAGCAGTTTTGAAACAGGTCTGAAAAGTACGGTCCCACCGGTACAGTATCAGTAGGGCAGTCGTCCGCCCGACAAATTCCAACTCAAAGCAGTTACTGCAAATCGCTCATGTAGCCGGGTGCCCCATTCTAAACGTCGCGCTTTTCGCGACGTTTAGAATGGGGATTTCTCGTCGTAACTCGGCAAAACTCCTACTTAGCACTCCCCACCAACTTCTCCACGTCCGCCATCTCTTTCACCACACCAGAAGACAAATTCTCTGGACCCGCATCAGTAACTAGTATGGTGTCCTCCACTCGGAAGTGCATCTTCTTCTCCGGAAACTCTACGATCGGCTCCACCGTCACCACTTGCCCCGCTTTGATCGGACCCCGCGCCATCAACACGTCGTGCGTAGCAAGCCCGACAAAGTGCCCCGGAAATCCCATCCACTGCTTCTCGATCCCGGCCTTCGCAAATATCGCCTTCCCCGCATCTGCAGCTTGCTCGTAGGTGTTCCCCGGCCTCAGCATGGCGATCACGGCCTTCTGACACTCCAGATCGACCGCATACCACTTCGCCTGCTCCTCGGTAAACTTCCCCCCGACATTGAACGTCCTAGTAATATCCATCGCCATGTGATCAAGGTCGGCCGCAAAATCAAACACCACTAAGTCTCCGGCCTGAATCTGCCGCCGATCGCTGAAGTAATGCCACGTATTGATGTTCTCCCCCGTCCCCACAATCGCCGGATACGCCCACCCCGACGCCCCGCCATTGCGGAACACGAAATCCGCCTGCGCCTCAATCTGGTACTCGTACATCCCCGCCTTCGCGTGCGCGATCCCCTGCTTGATCCCCTCCGCGCTCAGCGCCCCATTCTTCCGCAGCACGGCAATCTCCTGCGGCGTTTTGATATTCCGCATCGCATCGATAAACGGCGTGACATCCTTCAAATGCGCCGCCGGATAGCGCTCCGCCAATTTCTTGATGGCCACGCGGTCTCCCGGCAACGGGTCGCCATAAGGATGCGTGTACTCCTCGGCATAATCTCCCCCAGTCTCCGGACGCGCTCCGTCCGCCTTATCCGCAAACGTCAGCCGCGCCCACAATTCCGGCGACTCACTCCGCATCAGCCCATACGCTAGTCCGCGATCCAGCACATCGAGCGGCAGCACATTTTCAAACCCCAGTTTCTTGCGCTCGTCTTCCGCGAGCGAGAGCAAATTCGCTCCATACACCTGCTTCGTGCGCGGCGCCTGCTGCGGCTCGAAAATGATGACGCTGCCCTTGGCGCAATCCATCACCATCACCGCGCCCGGATCCGACAACCCCGTGTAATAAAAGAAGTCATTGTCCTCGCGATAGTGCACGGCCTCGGGCAAAGTCTTCCGCGCAAACAAAATCAGATACCCAGTTTTCAGCTGCTTGCCCAACTCACTCCGCCGCCGCGCAAACTCTTGCGGCCCGCCCAGTTCATTCACCGCCGCCGAATCCGTGTACTGCGCCAATAAAGGAAGCGCACAAGCAACCACGACCGCCACCACCACGAACCGAGCCATCATCAATCGAAATCTCATGACGTTCTCCAGAGAAAGTAAAGCAGAGTAGCCCGCAGCCTGCCCGAGCACCGCGATTGTATGGGCAAGGGAAAAAACGCGCTACCCGCCCGTTCCCTGGAGAAGCGACGGTGCAAAGTGCGATGGTGCCCCAGGTTCGCGCCCGACTTTTTGGGCGCTAACCTGGGATCAGGCTTGACTAATCCCGAAGGGCCGACGCCTTTTCCAACTATCCCCACTTGCTCCCCCCTCCCGCTCCCAGCTAGCCTACCAACGTGCCAAAAGAATCCCCCGCCGAGCTCCTCACCATCGACGGACGCGAAGTCCGCATCACGAATCCCGACAAGCCCTACTTCACCCGCGAGACCAAGCTCTCGAAACTCGACCTCGTCCGCTACTACCTCTCCGTAGCCCCCGGAGCCCTCGCCGGCATTCAGGATCGCCCCATCGTCCTCAAGCGCTTCGTCAACGGAGCCGAAAGCGAAGCCTTCTATCAGAAGCGCGCCCCCGCCGATCATCCAGACTGGCTTCGAACCATCACACTCTCATTTCCCTCAGGCCGCACCGCCGAGGAGCTAGTCATCGACGACACGCCCGGCCTCGCCTGGATCGTCAACCTGGGCTGCATCGAACTCCATCCGCACCCCGTGCGCTCCGCCGATCTCAATCATCCCGACGAGTTACGCATAGATCTCGACCCCGGCCCCGGCGTCAGCTGGTCCGACGTTCGCACCGTCGCCCTCGAGGTGAAATCTTTCCTCGAAGAAATGTCCCTCCGCGGATGGCCCAAGACCAGCGGCTCCCGCGGCATGCACGTGAACGTCCGCATCCAACCGCGTTGGACGTTCACCGAAGTCCGCCGCGCCGCGCTAGCCCTCTCGCGCGCCATCGAGAAACGGGTGCCAGCCCTAGCCAGTTCCAAGTGGTGGAAAGAAGAACGCCACGGCGTCTTCCTCGACTACAACCAGAACGCGAAAGATCGCACGACGTGCTCCGCCTATTCCGTGCGCCCGCTTCCCGACGCGCGCGTCTCCACTCCGCTCGACTGGCACGAGGTCCCCGACTGCGATCCCGCCGACTTCACCGTGCTCACCGTTCCCGAAGCGCTTCGCCGAGCATGGCGACCCGCACGCCGACATGAACGCCGACCCGGGCTCTCTGGAAAAATTGCTGGAACTCGCCGCCCAGGACGAAGCCGCCGGACTCGGCGACGCCCCCTGGCCTCCGCACTTTCGCAAGATGGAAGGCGAAGCTGCCGCGAGTCGCCCCTTCGCGCGCCCGATCCACCACCAAAAAATCCGCCGCAAAGAAGCCACGCGAGAAGATGCCGCTGATCGTGGTCGCCAACTCTCCCGACAAACAAGCAGCCCTGGCAGGCCTGGAGCGATGGAAATCAAAACACGCCGATGTCGCAAACCTTCTCGCCGTCGACGACATCCTGGTCGACTCAATGCGCGGCCGCTCCTCCACCTGGACGCGTGTCCGAGTCAATCTCCGCCACGTCCCCGAAGACCTCAGACCGAAGCAGGAAACGCCCGACCCCGACGACGACCCCACCCGCGAATGGCGCGAGTTGCGGGCAGCAAAAAAGAAATCGTGAGCAGCGATGGGTGTAAAAATCCGGAAGGGCATACTATTAGCGGGTGCCCCATCCTAAACGGCGCGCGCCCTTTGCGACGTTTAGGGTGGGATTCCCCTACTCTCGACATCTTGGGCTTTTCAGAACAGTGCTGACTGTTTCCGAAACTGCAAATACGACCAACCACCCGCACCCAAATACCATCGAAATTCGAACGGCAACATCATAACACAATAAACGCACCCGGCACAACGTCGCGCCGCTGTGCGAGAAGGATAAGAAATGGCCAAGAAAGTGGCGAAGAACACGATCTGTCTCTGGTATGACCACGACGCCGAGGCTGCGGCCCGCTTCTACGCCGCAACCTTCCCCGACAGCAGCGTGGTGGCTGTGCACCGCGCCCCTTCCGACTATCCCGGCGGCAAGGCGGGGGACGTACTGACCGTCGACTTCATCGTGGCGGGCGTTCCGTGCCTCGGTCTCAATGGCGGTCCCACTTTCAAGCACAACGAGGCCTTCTCGTTCCAGATCGCGACCGACAATCAGGAAGAAACGGACCGCTACTGGAACGCCATCGTCGGCAACGGCGGGCAGGAAAGCCAGTGCGGCTGGTGCAAGGACAAATGGGGCATCTCGTGGCAGATCACGCCACGGGTTTTGACCGAAGCCCTGGCCACCGGTGGCGAAGTGGCCAAACGCGCCTTCGAGGCGATGATGCCGATGAAGAAGATCGACGTGGCAGCCATCGAAGCAGCAAAGCGAGGCTGACCGCGGCTGGATCCTTCATGCCACCATGCCCCGCGTGTCCCATCCAAATGCGAGGGTGCCCGATCCTAACGTCGCGCCCTTTGCGACGTTAGGGTGGGATTCCACTGGTCTGGATATCTTGGGCTATTGCAGAACGACCGCGATTCGGAAAATAGTGCGGTTCGCTCCGAAAGAGCGCGTCTTCAGCCCGCTGGGGCGGCAGGCTAAACTACCCCAACGGATTTTAGAGCTCGTCAATTAGTGCAATTGCCCGTTAACAGCAATCACAGGATGGGCTAGACTCGCGCCATGCCTTTTGGCGGTCGCAAAACGCACGATTTTCCGCATGGGAGGCCATTTTCCCTGACGTTCATCGCAATTGCGTTCGCAATCTTGTTAATCATCTCTGTGGTTTCTTTTGGGTTTGAGAACTGGCGTAGCGCCGTCCCGACCCTTGCGTTATATGTTGCTTACGTGTTCACGTACTCGCTTGTGATTCGTCGTTATGCGCGGACAGGAAAAGCCGTTCGCAGGCGAACGGTGCAATGTGATGGTGAGGTTTCCTGAGGGGTTCCCCATGCCACTGCTCGCCGCTCGCGTTGCCTTCTTCGTCGTGGTAGGACTGATACTGATGTTCGGCATAGACCCTTTTCGATTCGAGGTCGCGAAGAACGGCATCACCGGTTGCGTCTTCGCATTGGTCGGCAGTGGCGGTCGCAAACGTACTACTCGAACGGCGCAATACATGAATAGCAGTGGCGCGCGCTATTGCCATGTTCCGCCTCCCGCACCAAACATGGCCATGAGCATTCGCCTCTCGCTGTTGAGAATCCCGATTACACTTACCAACCCCCTCGACAGCCAGCAGTACGAATGAAGAACTTTGCTTCATCAATCTCACCGTCCCCCAGCAAAAACCTCCATCAACTCCTGCGCCGGCACAACCTCCAACTGCGCATACGTACAGTCGCTCGGCTTCTTATCCGTCCGCCAGCGCCGGAACTGCGACATATGCCGGAAGCGCATCCCCTGCATGTGCTCATACGCCACCTCAACCACCAGCTCCGGACGCAGCGGCTCCCACGACAAATCCTTCCCCTGGCTCCAGCGACTTTGCCCCCCGGGCATTCGATGTCCCGCCCCATCCCCCGCTCCCGCCTCGGCCCAGCTTTTCCACGGATGATTCTCCAACGCATTCTTCCGGTACGGCGCAAGGAACTCGACCAACTCGCGCCGCTTCGCGTTAGTAAAGCTCGCGCACACACCCACATGCTGCAGCACACCCGCATCATCGAATAACCCAAGCAGCAGCGACCCGATCGCCTCTCCTTCACCTTTCTTGTGCCACCGAAATCCGGCGACCACGCAATCGCAGTCGCGCTCGTGTTTCACCTTCAACATCACCCGCTTGTCTGACTCGTAGGCCCCGGCCACCGGCTTGGCCATCACTCCGTCCAGCCCCGCGCCCTCAAACCGCCGAAACCAATCCGCAGCCACACTCGTATCCCGCGTAGCCGGAGTCAGGTGAAGCGGCGGCGCGGCCGACGAAAGCAGCGTCTCCAATTCCCGCCGCCGGCTCTCAAACGGACCACCGCGCAGATCCCGATCACCCACACAAAGCAAATCGAAGAACACAACCGACGCCGCAATCTGCTGCGACAAAAGCTTCACCCGCGAAGCCGCAGGATGAATCCGCAGCTGCAAAGCCTCAAAGTCCAACCCGCCATCCTTGGCGATCACAATCTCCCCATCGAGCACGCACCGATCCGGCAACTGCGCCCGCAGCGGATCGATCAACTCCGGAAAATACCGGTTCAGCGATTTCTCATCCCGGCTCTGCAGCAAAACTTCATCCCCATCCCGAAAAATCAAAGCACGAAACCCATCCCACTTCGGCTCGAAGATCCAGTCCAGCCCTTGTGGCAGTTCTTCAATGCGCTTCGAAAGCATCGGCAACACAGGCGGGTTCACAGGCAAATTCATAATCCAATGCTATACCGCCCGCCTCGAAAAACGGTTCGTATCAGTGAAAACGGTTCGTTTCAGAGAGAATGGGTTCGTATCAGGGCGCGCCCTCAGGGGCGCCGCCCCCACTGCAATTCGAAGCGCCTTCAGGCGCAGTCTTCGATCACAACAGGTGCGCGGGTGCCCCATCCTAGCGCGCCCTTTGCGCTAGGGTGGGATTCCACAGCACCATCTCTCTTGGGATTTTCTCCGTGAGAAACCAGAGCGTAAAAGGAAAAAGCCCCACTCTAACGAGCAGGGCTCCCATCAGCGCAGTCATAGTCGACTAGCTGAAGACCGACAACTGAGGACTGACAACCAGACTACTGCTTGTCGTAAACACCCTCAGTCTTAACCTTCTTGCCCGATGGATCGGTCCCAGTGGCCTGGACAGTTCGGGTTTTACCATCCGCAGAGACGGTGACTTTCCCCTCGATGGTGACCTTCCCGCCTTTCTTGGCGGTCAACTCCAGCGTATGGTCGTCGATCTGTTTGTACGAGCGCACATCCGACGCAGTATCCCCCGTGACCGGATAATCTTTGCCATCGAACTTTCCCGTCCACTCGTTATGCGCGGGTTTGCCTTGCCCATCGACTCCGTCCACGGTAACTTTCACGCTGTCGCCGGCCGCCTCGTACACCACTGTCGTGTTCTTGGGGGCGCCGGCCGGGATCTTCGACTTCGTTTCATTCAGTTTCCAGGTGCCCATTGCGGGGCTCTGTGCAAACCCCATCGTCACGCATACCAGGAACGCCAGCACTGCCATTAAAACCATTCTTGTTTTCATAGTTTCTCTCCTAAGTGGGGAATACATAACACAATTCACAAACTGTTTGGGAGGCGCGCGCATTCTAGTGCGGCCCGACCCTTTGCGCAACTAGTCCAACACCGCGGGTGCCCCATCCTAGACGTCGCGCTCTTTGCAACGTTTAGGGTGGGATTCCACGAATTCATCCCTCTTGGGATTTTCAACGAACTCCTCACCCAGACGACGATTCCCTAACCGATCGGCAACTGCGCGTTCGCCACCACCTGCCACTTGCCACCATTCTTCTGGAAGACATGCAGGCTGCGGTGCGACTCGGTAACTTCCTTGCCATCCTTCATGCCCTTGGTGGTCCCGCGATGGGTCATCACCACCACGTCGGAGCTCACCATTTCGAACTTGTATTCATCGGGCGTGTACGTAGAATTTGTCACGCCCGCAGCAGCGGTGGAGTTCGCCGCGACCAATTCCTTCTTGTCTTGCGCTTCGCCCTTGGGCCCGATGGCCAGCACATGGTCGCCAATAATCTGGTCGAGCTTGGTGGTATCGCCTGCGGTCTGGCCCCACTCTTTGTCGATCGCAATCAGAGCCTGTTGAACATCGTTCGGGACTTCTTTGGCTTGGCTGCCGATCACCAGCACCATCGGTACACACAACAACGCAATCGCGAGAATTCGCTTCATTCGGGGAGCTCCTTTTGAGTTAAGTGCTTGTTTCAGCGAGCGTCGTGCGTCCTGGGAAGACGTCGTGGATATTCAGAACCGCTCACTGATTGGGATTTATCTTCCCGCTAAGCATACACGAGAAAGCCCGGAAAGACTTAAAAGACGCGGGGGCGGATGGGACGTGGGCGGGAGTGCGTGGCCGGGTCCCTTTCCCAGCGCGCCGGGTGCCCCATCCTACCGTCGCGCCCCATGCGACGTTAGGGTGGGATTCCACGACTCTACCCCTCTTGGGATTTTCGAATCCACTCGTCGCCCGCCAACGACCGGGGGATCCTGCTGAAGACTAGCGACTGACGACTGGCGACTAGTTCGCAATCGAATGTTTCCTGAGCCGCACGGTAAGCCAGACGGCAAGCACCACATCAATCGCTAGGCAAAAACCTGGCCACCAACGCGGCACGCCCGGATTGACGATGAAGAAGCGACGAAAATAGTCGAACACTCCGTGCCCTGCCAAAGCTACGGGCAATATCCAGAAACTTCTCTTAAACCCGAGCACAGCCGCAATCAAGAAACAACTCGCGATCGCAATTTCAATCACCAGTGTGTGGGCGGAAGCACCTTCCGCGGCGAACAATACATAATAGGAGGCAGTCACAATCAGCACGGTGGGATAAAAAGCACGCTCGCGGTCAAACCCGACCGCCATAGCGAATCCGGCTACCGCCAGGGCAAGTATTAAACCAATCAGATATTCCATCTCACCTACCCATGCGGGTGCCATCCTAGAACGCCGGGTGCCCCATCCTAACGTCGCATTTTGCGCTAGGGTGGGATTCCACGACTCTATCCCTCTTGGGATTTTCGTCGGCCTGGACAACCACCGACGCCCGGCTGAAGACTGACGACGAGCGACTAACGACTAGCTCTTCCCCTTCAGCATCCCGAGCACCCGGTCAAAATCCTCCAGTGTCGCGTACTCCAGCGTGATCTTCCCTTTCCCCTTGTGATCGCGGATCCGGACCTTCACCGCCAGAATCCGCTCCAGGTCACGCTGCGCCGCGCGGACATTCGGATCCACCCAGCGCGCTCCGCCGCCACCGCCCTTCGTCTCTTTCTTCCGCGCTCCGAACATGCTCGGATCGAACAGCACAAACTTTTCGAGCTTGTCGACCGACCAATCCTCAGCCACCGCCCGGCGCGCCACTTTCAGCAGCACATCCGGATCTTCCAGGTTCAGCAACACGCGCGCATGGCTGTACTCGAGCTCGCCATCGTTCAGAAACACCTGCACTTCGTGCGGCAACTTCGCCAGCCGCATGTAATTCGACACCGTCTCGCGCGCAATTCCAACGCGCTGACCAATCTGCTCCTGCGTCATGCCAAAATCCTGGCTCAGCATGATGTAGGCGCGCGCCAGGTCAATGCAGTTCAGGTCGCGCCGCTGCAGGTTTTCGATGACCGTCATCTCGGCCGCCTGCTGCTCCGAGACCACACGCACGATCGTCGGGATCGTCGTCTTGCCGGCCATGGTCGAGGCCCGCAAGCGTCGCTCACCGGTAATCAGGAAATAGCGCCCGTCTTTCCCCGGGCGCACCGTCACCGGCTGCAGTACGCCCTGCGCGCGAATCGAGTCGGACAGTTCCTCCAGCGAAGCGACTTCAAATCGCGTCCAGCTGCGCGTCTGATGAGGATTGACGTCGATCGATGTAATCAACAGATCGAGCACCTCGTGGCCATCGAGCTTGCGAGCAGCCTGCGCCTGCAACTCAGCGATCACGCCCGGTACGGGCGCGCCAGAAGAAGGGCCCACGTCCCCGGAACCCGCAGCCGCCGCGGCGCTGCCTCCGCCACCCGCGAGTCCAGAACCCGGAGACCCCGGCGCACCCGACCCCAAGCCGCCGCCAGGCCGCGGTCCAGGCAAGAGCGACTCCAGCCCGCGCCCCAGAGCCCGCCGCTTGTCATGCGCGAGCAGAGGCCGCGCCGCTCCCGAAGCTTCCTGAGCCGGATGCGTGCCCGCCGCAGGAGTCGCCGATGGTGTGCTCCCCGTTCCCTGCTGAGCCCCAGTCTTATCCGTCGCAAGTGTCATTTTGCTTTCAAGTCCCCTCTAGTAAATGTCGCTTCTACTGAATGTCATCCTGAGCGGAGTGAGGCGCCAGGCGAACGCAGTCGAAGGACCCCGCGTTTCCATGCAGCACCTCGGGCCTCCACACCATTTTCACCACGGAGCGCGTGGCGCAAGAGCTTCTGTCCGCGTCCCACCACGCTCACACCGCAAAGCTCATCGCAACAAAGATTGATAACAATAAATATAGATATCTATCAATCTAAGCAATCTTCCCCATGTCATCGACCGAGGCCTCCCCAGCGCCTTCCTCCACCGGAGACTCCTGGTTCTCAACGCTGGCCGAAACCTCGACCGCCGCAGACTCCTCCGCAGCGGGTGCAACCGACGCCTGCGGTTCGTCGGCAGTTGCTTGCGACTCAGCCACATCGCTCTGCGCGGCCACCGGCTCGGCGCTCTCTGCCTGCGCCTCCGCAACCTCCGCCGGCGCACTCTCTGCCTGGGCAAAGTAATGCGCGATGATCTCCTTAGCCAGCCGGATGTAGCTCTCCGCCCCACGCGACCGCACATCATAAAGAAGAGCGGGCTTCCCATGACTGGGCGCTTCAGCCAGCCGAATGTTGCGCGGGATCGAAGTCGCGCACAACTTATCTCCAAAATATTTTCGAAGCTCAGCCATCACTTGCTTCGCGAGGCTGGTCCGATCGTCGAGCATCGTCAGCACGACGCCTTCAATCGACAGCTCCGGGTTCAACCCGGCGCGGATCCGCTCGACCGTATCGAGCAGCTCGCTGATGCCTTCAAGGGCAAAGTATTCCGCTTGCATCGGAATCAGAACCGAATCGGCCGCAACGAGAGAGTTCAACGTCAACAGGTCGAGCGCAGGGGGACAGTCGAGCACAACGAACTGGAAGCGATCGCGCAGCGGAGCGATCGCATCGCGCAAGCGATACTCTCGCCGCTCTCCCTCAACAAGTTCGAGGTTCGCGCCAATCAGATTCTTGTGCGCAGGAATAATCCAGAGCTGCTCGAGCTCGGTGGGCTGCACCGCTTCCTCGGCCGAGGCAGCACCCATAAGAAGATGATACGTGCTGATGCGCTCGGGATCCTTGACGAGGCCCAGCCCGCTCGAAGCATTCGATTGCGGGTCGCAATCAATGAGAAGAGTGTTGACCTCAGCCGCAGCAAACGACGCGGCCAGGTTGATTGCGGTCGTGGTCTTGCCCACGCCGCCCTTCTGGTTGGCAACCGCGATGACACGTCCCATTAGATTTTTGGAGAAGCCTGAGAGCTAGTCGCAGAATATGTCGAAGTGATCTGTGATTGCAACGACGGAATTCAGTGCAATTCGCAAGGCGTGCCGGATGATTCAATCCAAACCGATTGCCAGAGATTTGAACCACATTTCAACAACGTTCCACGTGGAACACAATGAAAGTCTTGAGGACTTGGCTAGTGTGACGATACTTTCAAAACGTTCCATGTGGAACGTTTAACTAAATCGACGGGAGACACTGTCATTGAAATTTCTGAATGCCACCCTCCGTCCTCTACAAGTGGCGGCGGGATTCCCAGCGCGGCAGCCATTGCCGGACGCAATGTTCCACGTGGAACGTTTTGCGCTTACGCGGCTTGCCGTTGTGCGAATGTGAGATGTGTTCCACGTGGAACACTTTACAGTTGTCACTAATTTTTATGTCTCATAATGAGATACTTCGGTGATTATCGTCGATCTTCCCACTTGACACCCGTAATAAGGGAACAACTGCCTTGGGTTCTAAAAGCTCAGGCTATGAAACTGGCAATTGTCTCCCACTTGTTATCACCTTGATTCCATCGCGATCCTTTGAACGCATTCCTCGCAGCCGAAGTGGCTGCAAAAGGCGTTTTGGGCCGGAATAACGCTATATATTTCCACTTTATGTACAAACATAGCCGCTGGATTAATATCCATGGGTTAAATAATTACCAATATTCCCACTTGTTATCATTTTCTAGCCATTATTCCAACTGCCAAGATTCGAGATTTGGAGGATGGGATTAGGCTTGGGTTGGACCAGGTGAGGGTGGGGCTGAGGTGAGTGGCCTCTTGGAGTTGGGAATGGCTAATCAGGAGGGCCAGACGGCCGGCTGGGGCTAGGAGGCGGATTGCGGTTGGGAGGATCTGGTTGAAGCGCTCGACGGCTCGCAGGGTAACCGTGGCCGCGAGGGAGTCGGGGAGGTCTTCGGCCCGAGCGGCGGATACATTGATATCGGTCAATCCAAGGGTACGGATCGCTTCGCGGAGGAACGCTACCTTCTTATTGTTCGACTCGATGAGGGTCACGGGCGTGTCGGGCGACCAGATCTTAACTGGGAGGCCGGGGAACCCCGCGCCGGATCCTAAGTCGAGCAGGAGCGGACGACCTGGTGGCACTGGAACCGTAGTTGTGGGTGAATTTCGGGAGGCCAGCGGGTTTAACGGTTGCGATGCCGACAGGCGGACAGGACTGTCCGCCCCACACGGGAAGAGGTGACGGGCAGCGAAGAACGATTCTCCGAAGTGGCGGGTGACGATCTCGTCAGGCGTGCGGATGGCCGTCAGGTTCACGCGGGAATTCCAACGGAGTACAAGATCGATGTATGTCGATATTTGATCCAGCTGGTCCGGGCTGAGGGACGCGTCGTCAAGAAAGGGGCCCAGCAGAGCGGCGATGCGGGATGTTTCCATGAAGGAGTGATTGTAGAAGATCGGTTGCTGGCTCGTTGATCCCGGGTCGTTGGTTGTCGGCGAGGCCCTAGATTTTGACCTGTCGGATCAGACCTCGTTTCTGATCGGATGCTAGTGCGCAGGAATCTTAAAACGCAGAGGACGCAAAGAGCGGGAAACCGCGGAGGGCGAAAAGAGCGGGAATATCTCGCGATAGGGGGAAGGCTTTAACCCGCGAAGGGCGCAAAGAAAATGCCATGCATGTGTGGTTGAAAGCCTTCCTCAGCGGCTGAAGCCGTGCCCTTCCCAACCAACGTAAAGGTTCTTCATGTTCACACCCGGAGGATCATAGCTTCGGTGGCTTGGATCAGGGCGGCAGCGGTTTGGCCGGCCTTCAGATTCATGTCGCGCGCGGAACTGGCGGTGATGATCGACGTGATGCGCTGTTCGCCGATGGAGAGAACGACCTCAGCCATGAGGCCACTGATGCGGACGCTGGCGATTCGGCCCACCAGTTGATTCCGACCGCTCACACAGCGCATTACGGTGTTGCGCTCAGGGATGGCATGGGCGGTCGTGCGGAAGAGAAGGCGATCCACTTCACTCTAGGGAATGCGAGGATGTCCGCCGGCCGTCGGGACGATTCGGGTTTTTTCTTGTAGATCCATTGCTTGATAGTTGGGAAACTGACGCGAAGCTCGAGTGCGGCATCGCGCGTTTCAGCAGTTGCCCTTTCGGGTCCTGTCTTGGTTTCGATTTGGGTGGCTTTGGCACTGGAGCGGCATCGTACCGCCAACCCGCAGCTGGGTCAACGAATCCGGTCGTCTGCGAGGGCAGTACTCGACTCACTCGGGAACAGTCGCCGGTAATGTCCACAAATCAGACTTGCGGAGTGCTCGTCTACATACGTGCGGGGGAGGGCTTCAGAAGTCTCCACGCGTTTATCCCAGCTTGTTCTAAGGAAAGGAAGGGTTGCCAGTCGCTTGCGCGAAGGACTACTCGTATCTCAGGGCGACCATAGGATCCACGCGCATTGCGCGGCGCGCCGGGATGTAGCAAGCCACGAGCGCAACCAGTGCGAGCAAGATTGCGACACCCGCGAAGGTCGCAGGGTCCGTCGGTTTCACCTCGAAAAGCAGGCTGGCCATCAGGCGAGTTAGCGCAAGCGCTCCTGCAATCCCGGAGGCGATGCCGAAGAACGCGATTTTCGTTCCATCTCTCATAACGAGCCGCAATACATCGCGTCGCTGCGCTCCCAGTGCTGTCCGTATGCCGATCTCATGTGTTCGCTGGCTTACGGCATAGGCCATCGCGCCGTAAATTCCCACCGCCGCCAAGATCAAGGCGAGCACGGCAAAGAGTCCGAGGAGCAGCATGTTGAAGCGCTGCTGCGCAAGCGACACAGCTATGAGCTCGTCAATGGCGTGCACGTCGCTCACCGGAATCTGGCCGTCCACGCTCCAGATCTGCTTCTTCACTTCTTCAACCAGCCCAGGAGCCGCATCCCGAGCCCGGATGGCGAGTGTCATAAATCGTCTCCAGCCTTCATCGGACTGCGAAAAAGGGGTATACACGGCGGGATCCGTCGGTTGATTCAATCCTGAATGTTTCACGTCGCCCACCACGCCGATGACGGTCATCCATTGTGGTGGCCCGGTGTCGCCCGCCCAGCGGATGCGCATGCCGATTGGGTTTTCGTGCGGGAGAAATTCCCGCACCATTTCCTCGTTTACAACTGCCACCAGCGGTTGCCCTTCGCGGTCCAAGGGGGTGAAGTCGCGCCCCGCACGCAGGGGAATCTGCATCACGTGGAAGTAATCGCCCATCACAGAAAGGGTTTGCACCTTGGGCTCACCCCCCACGGCCACAGGAGGGCGTCCGGCGATGACGAAACGGTGGCCTACATAATTCCCGCCGAGCGGTATATCAGTCACCATCGCTGCCTGCACGCCCGGTAGGGAGTTCAAGCGGGTGAGCAACTCGCGGCGGAACTGGGTTTGTTTGGGGATTTCGCCGTATCGCGTCTTGGGCAATTGGAGATACATCGTCATTACGTTCGCGGCATTGAAACCGGGGTTCATCGAGCGCAACCGTGAGAATCCTTTGATCAACAAACCGGCTCCCACCAGCAGCACCAAGGCAACCGCCAGTTCCGATGTGACCAGAATTTTCCGTATGCTATGCCCCACCGTGCTCGCGGTTGTGCTCCGCCCGCTCTTTTTCAGAGCTTCGGCAATGTCTGCGCGAGCCGCGATCCATGCCGGCGCCATTCCGAACACGATGCCGGTCAGCACCGATACCGCGAGGAGAAAAGCAGCACCCTTGTATCCATGTGAATCCCGCTCAGCCGCGCCAGCTCCTCCGGCCTCAAGGCCAGGAGCATGCTCGTGCCTAACTTCGCGAACAGTAGTCCGGCCGCACCGCCGAGGACCGACAACAGCACGCTCTCGGTCAGCGTTTTCCGGATGAGCCGGCTGCGGCCCGCGCCCAGCGCTGCCCGGATCACAAATTCCTGACGCTCCGCAACCGCCCGCATCATCAGCAAGCTCGCGAAATTCGCGCACGCAATCAGCAGAACCAGGCCTACAGCTCCGAAGAGCACCAGCAGTGCCGGCCGCACGTCTCCTACCAGCCATTCATGCAGCGGAACTAATTGGCTCTTCCGTTCTTTTTCTTCGGCCGGATACTGCTCCGCGAGCCGGCGGTCGATCGCGGCCATATCGGCCTGCGCGTGCGCGAGCGTGACGCCCTCCTTCAATCGCCAGTAGGTATGCATGAAGTGCAAATCGCGCTCAGCGCCCGCTCCCGGGTCGCGGACGATGAGTGAAACGAAAACGTCGGCATACTCCGCTGGCGGAGCAAAACTCGCGGGCATTACGCCGATCACCGTATAAGAGTTTCCGCCCAGTTGAAGCGTCTTGCCTACAGCATGTGGATCGCTGCCAAGGTAGTTTTGCCAGAAATGGTGGCTTACCATGGCGAGACGCGGCCCGCCTTGTACATCTTCCCCAGGCGAAATGATCCGGCCCAGTGTCGGCTGCACGCCTAGCGTTTCCAGAAACCCGGCATTGATGAGCCCGACACGGACTTGCACAGGTTCGGTTGCGCCTATGTAGTCCATCTTCTCGACGTTGATTCCGCCCCCCTGTGAGAATGAGCGCGTCTGTCTCTGGATATCGATCACGTTCGGGAGCGAATCGTGTTCCTTGATGACTACGAGTTGCTTCGGATTCTTGTAGGGAAGCGGACTGAGCAGCACTCCATTGATCACGCTGAATATCGCGGTGTTTGCGCCGATGCCGAGAGCGAGAGTGAGGACCGCGACGGTCGTGAAACCGGGAGATTTAGATAACAGGCGCAGGCCAAAACGTATGTCTGCGACTAGCTCTTCGATGCAAATGAAACTCCACACCGCGCGTGTCTCTTCTTCGACTCGCGTTACGTTGCCGAACTTGCGCAAGGCTGCATAGCGGGCCTCCTCCGGCGACATCCCACGCTCAATGTTGTCCTGCGTTTCCATTTCGATGTGATCGCGAATGTCCTGGTCCAGATTTTCGAGCATACGCTTGCGGAGGCTCATGATTCGCCTTCCTGTTCCGCTGGCCGGAGAATCCGCGCGATTGCTCCCGCCAGTTTGTCCCACTTACTGGTCTCAATTACCAGTTGCCTCCGACCCTTGGCTGTCAGCGCGTAGAACTTGGCGCGGCGATTGTTCTCCGAAGTCCCTTCTTCGGCCGAGATCCATCCACGCCTGATGAGCCGGTGCAGGGCTGGATACAGCGACCCCTGCTCGACCTGCAACACCTCGTCGGAGTTGAATTCAATCGCCTTGGCGATGGCGTGGCCGTGCACTGGGCCCAGCAGTAGTGTGCGGAGTATCAGCAAGTCCAGGGTTCCTTGCAGCAGTTCGATGTGCGTTGTTCTTTGGTAGACATTCTAGGTGAAGATAAAGCGCTTCCAGTAGAATGTCAAGGTGAGCTGCCACACGATGACCCTTGAATGGTCGGCTACTCGAAAACCACGAAGCCGTTCGCCAATTGGTTAGAAATCCCCGTCTCTAGCAATGTTGGCAGTGTCACGCCAGGTTTAAGCACACTCCGGCCTGCACTCAAGAGAAGAGCGCCATTTCGCTCGGGTTGAGATTTGCCAAAACCAACCTTGAGCTCGCTTCTAATCGTTGCGGGGCAAGAGAGACCTGGGGACAAGACGGAACGTTCACCAATCGCCAGTCTTTGCAGCTTGTCACGGCGAAGTTTGGGGAACGTTCCGTCCCCGGATTACCCACCCAACTCCTGTCCGCGCTCCGTTGGTTTGAGATGGGGCCGGGGCAGCCGTGACCAATGCCAGTGACCAGCCGTTCGGCACACTGACCAACGCGATCGTACGTTACCTCGGTTTAGCCTTGGCCGGAGTTTTGCTGGCTAGTCGGAGGGGAGTGACGCTAAGTTCGATCATTCGGAGGATCAATGAATCGAGTACTGATCATTGCCATGATGACGGTGGCCGCTTTCGCTCAAGACCCGTACCACTTCGAGCAAGATGTACTCGGCGAATCTTTAGCAAGCTACCAACAGAACAATAGCGAATGCCCGACTGCGAAGCTCAAAACTGATGCTGTCAGGAGGGTGCAATTTTGCCAAGTTAAACCGAGCACCTTGACCTTTGGAACGGCCAAGGTTCTCGAAAAACGTGTGGGTTTTCTACGTGGGCGTCTTTATTTGGTGACGATGACTTTCTCTCATGCTGACTTCAATGCGGTATCGCTCGCTTTGTCCGAGAAATTCGGACAGCCAGTCAAAGCACGGAGTACTGATCAAGCTGTGCTTATTACCATTGCGGAAGTCATGGGTAGCAAAGAAATGACTCAAGAGCAACGTAAGCATGTTCCACGCAGCGCGCAGACTAAAGAGTGGGCGAATGGAATTTCCACCATCAGCCTCTCTGAATATGACGCCACTGATCCGACGTTTAATACAAGTACGGTCTCCTTCACGCTCGACGAATTGATCAAAGAGGTTCGAGATAACGCGACAAAATCAGTCAACCAGTCGCGGGACAAAGCGAAGTCAGGTATGTAGCTTTACAACCGCATTCTGGGATTCTGTTCACTCAGCGCACTGGCTTCCAAAGCCTACTCGAGCCTGGGAACCGACATTGCTATGGAATCATTACACGCATTGAGGAATCGGGGCGGGATGTCTTAAAGGTTAGACGACGACCCAACCAAGTCGTTCAGGTTGGCGGCTGGATTTTCACCAGCATTTGCTCCCGGCTCCCAAATTGCACAAGACTCAATCACGCCGCGACTGGCGAAACTCTGGGCGTGATGGCCTGTCTTTACCGCAATTCCCTTAGTCGTTTTATGACCTCAACCCAGCACATGTCGCGAGCAGCGCAACGCTCACAATTTGGGCGGTGGATTCTCAGCAGGGACAACACGTAGCAGATCCAGCGTTTCACACCTCCATGCCACACCCGGAAGTGCGTCCCGTAAGTGACCTGGCCCACCCTTCGATGTTGCTGGGATCACACCGCCCTGGTCGTTGAAGCAGAAAGCCATGCACGAGGACTCTACCCACTGGCGAAACGTCGCCATTACGCTCAAAACCCCTCGTGACGAGACAATGATCTCACCGGACTTGAACCAACAGCATCATCCGAGGCGTTCCACCTCACTGGGAGAGCCACGCAAATACTTGTCGTCTCCCTTCCACGCCCCTTGGGACTCAGTGAGCAGAATTAGGTATCCGAGCGGTCCACAGATTCGACCAACCTAGACTAGCGTCGGCTTGTTGTTGAGATCAAAACCCACACGCGAAAAGACAATTATTCCCGTGGATTCAGGAAACTGTTCGGGCGACGCTGGAGGGTCAACAGTTATCGTTTTGATGAAGAGGCTCAGCTTCAACAGTCGCGCTCTTAGCGTTATGCGTCTGGAAATCCTGCCAAAGATCAGGGCCGATCTTATCCAGCGCGGAAGTTGACCACTACGCCCCTGCCACGTCCTCTCACGCTCTACCTCGCTTCATGAATTCAAATCCAGGCCCGCCCAGTTGCGCTGGACCGTTCGTCTGGCGGTACCACCACTGCGGTACCACCACTAAGGATCAGGGTAACGCCACGCTGATGGAGAGCGACCGCCTAGACCTTCGTGATCTCGACCGACGGCACGAGTAGTCAGAAACTATGCGTTGGAACACTAAAGCACAGAAAAGGGACACTTTTACGCCTTCGTGGGAATCACGTCGGTGCGTCCAGCCAATCTCTGATGGAGGCCCAAAAAGATGGCACAGTTGGCCAAATTTATGTCGTACTCGTTCGCGATCTTGCTGAGTTGTGCATTGGCGGCGGCCGCCCAAGCGAACAGCAACGACGTCGTTTTATACGCCTCGAAAGCGCCGGTTCGGGCAGGAACCTGGGCCGTCATGGCAGATTCTACCGCGGCTGGAGGGTACCTCATTCAAAATCCAGATGTGGGCGCCGCCAAGCTTTTGGTCCCTCTTGCGAAACCGCTAAACTATTTTGAAATCACCTTTCCTGCCTACGCTGGTCTGCAATATCACCTTTGGATTCGATCCCGGTCACTCAATAATTCCACAAGTAACGATTCCGTTTATGTGCAGTTTTCCGATAGCGTGAACGATGCAGGTTCGGCCATCGATCGGATTGGAACCACCTCTGCCGAGGCGGTCGTCCTGCAAGCGTGCACGGGAGCTCCGGAGTCGGGATGGGGCTGGTCTGATAACGGTTGGTGCAAGTCGGGCAAACCGCTGTACTTTCAAACTACCGGCACTCATACACTTCGAGTTCAGGTGCGGGAAGACGGCCTATCCATCGATCAGATTGTGCTCTCTCCACAGACTTTTCTCTCGAACGCTCCGGGCAAACGAGTAACGGATGCGACCGTGCTGGCTGCCAATCTTCCGGTGCTCTCGTCGGCGCAAGTCGGCATTCAGGTGAGTTCCACCAGCGGCGCGGCCCCTCTGGCAGTCGCCTTCACTCCGAAGGTCACGTTAGCCAGCGGTTCCGTTAGCTCGTATAACTGGAGCTTCGGAGACGGCCAAGGCTCAACGGAACAACAACCAACTCACGTTTATCAAAGTTCAGGTAATTACAACCCCAAACTCGCGATCATGGATAGCGCGGGAACGTTGGCCAGTGCCGCGACGGTTGTCAGTGTGACCGGGACTGCCTCGACCACTAAATTACGGGTAGTACAAGCCAATATTTCATACGGCGGGCATGGAACGGATAACATCCTGGATCTGAACCGAACCACGAGTTGGCTCGTACAAATGGATCCCGATGTGGCTTCTCTCACTGAGGTCATTGGCGGCTGGAACGATCCAGCACTGATTACATCTCTGATGGAGCAAAAAACCGGCCTCACGTGGTACAGCGCCTACGCTCCAAAGTACGCCGGCTGTGTCGAAGGGGTTATGGTCCTCTCGAAATGGCCTATCGTTAGTACGGCGCAGTATTTCATGAGCTACCAAATGCCGATCGTCGAGTCGACTCTGAACGTCAACGGGAAGCTGATCAGCTTCTTCGCCACACATTTTCAATGGCCGAACACTGCCACCGCCAGTGCGCAACGGCAAGTAGAGGCGCATGAACTGGTCAGCTTCGCCTCAAGCTTTGCGGAGCCGAGAATTGTCGCGGGTGATTTCAATGCTCAGCTTGGCACTCCAGAAATGGCCATCCTTTTCCAGCAGTATTCTGGTGGATGGGACAAAGCGGTGAGCGACGGTACGGCGACGGCATATGCAGACAACCCGGTCAGCCTGAACACGAGAACTCGACGAAGTCGGATTGACCACGTCTTATATTCCAAGGGCGCCACCGGTGTTTCAGTCACGGCGGGAGGTACCCCGGATCAGAGAGCCGCCGGTACTGGGGCACTCGTGACAGTCAAGATTGGTACGGCCGACGACAAAGGTGTCCGGCCGTCGGATCACAATTTTACGTGGGTCTCGTTTGACCTAAATTAGCAGGCTAGGCCTGTGTGAAAGAGTGGGATTTTTAGCGCCGGGTTTTCGTTTCGCGGGAATTATTCAGCAAAACGCTGGGGTCTGGCGTTGTCAAACTCGGACGCGTGCCAGTTCGCGCTGCTGGTCGGGATCAGTTGCTGGAGCATCGCGTTCTCATCGAGCCGCGAAGTTCTTTAAAAGTTTGTCGAGCTTTCAGCGAATCCCAATAAGCGGATTCGATCGGAGTCGGTGCAGTTTGCCATTGGATTGGCCACAATTTCCGCAAAGTACGAGAAAGTTCCGGCACTACTTTCGGCTGACCAGGAGCAATCGCTACGGAATGCATTACGGCGTGGTTTGACGACGAAGGTCACCCGGCTGGTGGAGAGCTGCTTTTCGCGGACTGCCGTGCCATCGCCGTTACATTCGGTATCCGACCAGGGGTAGTCCCCCGCCCGTAGTTGGTGTAATGGCCTGGTTACAACAGTAACGCATCTTCAAAGCCTGGGTAATTTGACTGCCCGCTGAGTTATATTCATGCTCTCTAGAGAATGGCGCTAAGGTCACCAGCATCCATCAACGCCGAGCGTCCTGCGCGTATCCGCGTTCCCGATCGCGAACGGGTATTGTTCACGATCCGTGACCATCGTTTTGTTGGCGTCCTTCAGCGCCTGTCCCTTACAGGGGGATCGGTCATCCATACCGAAGACCCACTTCCACCGGGAACGTTAGCGAGTTTGGATCTGAAAACCATATTCGGAAAAGTAACCGCCCAAATCGAATTTCTGCAGGTTGGGGCGGACGGGAATAAGTCCGCTCAGGCATTTCGGTTTCTGGGCATGGAGGATTTCTGTACCAGGCGATTGCGCGCTGCCATAGAGCGAATGCAAGACGCGGGTTACAGCGATGCCGAGATTAGGCAAAACGGTCTGTCGAGAGCCGTGGCAAAGAATCTCGGCGCAGTTCGCGACCACATTGAGCGTCTCTTTCAAACGCGCTCACCCCGAAGGAAGGCCCCGACGAGCCGCTGACGCGTTGGCTCAGGAATTGGGGCGGGGCAGGGTTCTGCGCTGCTTGACAACCCACGGACAAGGGACGCAGAATCGAGCCGGGAAGGTAATCATTATGACTTCGATCCTTGCCCAACTTTGGGCGAACGACCAAGGTCAGGACATCGCTGAGTACGCCGTGATGCTGGCCGTGATCCTCGTCATTGTTGTGGGCACAATACGGCTCATCGGCTCAAACGCTAACACGGTCTTCTCACAGGCGGCCAGCTCAATTCAATAGTGTGGTGTCACGGCTTTGTCCGTACGGGCAAGTTTGTGATAAACGTCGCTTGCTGCTTTGCCTATAAGACGATAGCGCACACCTCCACTGCCCCGATCACAGTCCAGCAAATCGCTCTCCCGCGTTCCCCAGCCAGCCAGAAGCCGCTCGCTGCACTGAAACAGAGAATTGCACTTGTCCATCCGCTCACCAACGCACCAGGCTTGCTCAACATTTTGAGAAGGTTCATCAAATCAGTTTACGATTGATTGGCGAAAAATCGCGATTACACGCAATATAAAAAGGCGCCCACTTGCGGTAGGTTGTGATTCTCGACTTCACCACTTACCGAAAGGAGCGCCGTTATGAACCAAGAAAAGTATATCGGCATGGACGTTCACCAGGCAACGATCTCGGTTGCCGTCATGGATGGCAGAGGCAAGCTGATCATGGAATGCATTCTGGAGACCAAAGCGAGCACGATCCTCGAGTTTATCCAAGGGCTACAGGGAAGTTTATCGGTGACCTTCGAAGAAGGAACCTCGGCCGCCTGGTTACATGATCTGCTGAAACCTCACGTCGCTCAGCTCATAGTTTGCGATCCACGAAAGAACGCTCTGTTGAAAGACGGCAGCAAGAGCGACCGCATCGATGCCCGAAAGCTGGCGGAGCTGTTACGCCTGAACAAGCTCAACCCCGTGTACCACGGAGAACACGGAGTGCGCACCTTAAAGGAGTTGGGTCGCAGCTATCTGACCATCACCCAGGATCTCACCCGAGTCATGAGTCGGATCAAAGCGCTGTACCGCAGCTGGGCCATTCCCTGTAGCGGTACCACCGTCTACGCCCCGCGTCATCGCAGCGAATGGTTGACCAAGATTGTAGAACCTGGAGTTCGTCTGCGGGCCCAACGGCTCTACCAGCAACTGGATCTGCTGCAGCCCGTGCGGCAACAAGCACGCCAGGAACTATTGCAGGAAAGTCACAAGCATCCGGCCGTCCAGTTGCTTCGCCAGATTCCTGCCATCGGTCCGATTCGTGCCGCCTTACTGGTGGCGTTGCTGCAGACGCCACACCGTTTCCGTACCAAACGACAGCTGTGGGCTTACAGTGGTTTCGCACTGGAGACGCATGACAGCGGCGAGTACCGCATGGTGCGAGGAAAACCACGCCGCAACCGGGAGCGCATCACCGTGCGCGGTCTGAATCACAACCATAATCACGATCTGAAGAATCTGTTCAAAGGCGCTGCCATATCGGCCAGCACTCGCCCTGGTCCTCTGTACGATTTCTATGTCGGGCTGCTGGAGAAAGGCATGCGACCGACCATGGCGCGTCTCACCCTGGCACGAAAGATTGTCACCATCACTTTAACGATGTGGAAGAAAGGAGCGGATTTCGACGCCAACCAATTAAATCGGCAAGCCGCTTGAGCTCTCTGGTGTGGCCTTCCCATCTCCGGTGATTCTCTGGTGGTGGTCGGTCGGGTTCTGGAGACGCTCGGTTCGAGGGTGAGTATCAGTCAATGAGATCGGCCCCGTGTGCTTCGGCACCGAGTCACCCATTACACGCTATGCCCCCTCGTTTCACCAGAAATAGCGATAGGCCTCGAGCCTCCGATAGAACCATGGTGGACACGGAAGACACCAGGACTCGCTTGCCAAGTTTCCAGACTCGATTGGCGTCGTCACCATCGGCAGATGAACCCCACAGGGATGGCCAACAAGTCAGAGCCAAAACCTCTCGAGCGAACCGAGAGGCACTCTTACAGACAAGTGGGCTGGATCTCGAGAAAATCCTCTCGTCTCCGGTCGAGGCGGAGCTTTTTTTCTTGACATCCCTTTTTATAGAACTCATTGACCCCGAAATTGTGAGCCACCCTCTAGTACAATCGCCTTCCATGGCCAATCTCAGCTCAGTACTCCAACAACTGGAGCAGGAACGCTCTCGTATCGCATCTCAACTTGCAAACCTTAACAACGCAATCTCAGCACTGAACGGTAGCGGATCAACCCAAAGAGGCAGAATGTCGGCTGCGGGTCGCGCCCGGATAGCTGCCGCCCAACGCGCTCGCTGGGCCAAGGTCAGGGGACGGAAGGTCGTGTCAATCGCTTCCCGAAAGCGAGCGATGTCGCCGGCTGCTCGCAAGCGCATTGTCGCCGCCCAGAAAGCACGCTGGGCCAAGTGGCGGAAGGCACAAAGGGCGGGCTAGAAATGCGGTTCGGGGAAAAGACCATTCAACACCCGGTCAATGAGTGTATTCGCCTGATGGCAAGAATGAAGCCTCGCCCAAGTTGTTCCATAGTGGAGAACAAAAGCCGCCGAGGACATCCAGCGGCTTTGACCACTTAAGCACTTTGAGTGCTGACGTCGGGTACTGGATTACGAACTCCAGTTTCAGATCCCAAGGTTCATCGGATTCTCTACGCACCGACCTTCTCACCAATCACTTCCCCGGAGACGATGATCTCGACGCGGCGGTTCTTCTGACGCCCCTCGCCTGTGCTGTTGTCCGCCACAGGGTTGTTCATGCCGAAACCAAGCGCTGATAAGGATCTGGCATCGAGTCCCTGGCCGATGAGGTAGTCACGGACCGAGTTTGCGCGCTCTTCGGAGAGGGTCTGGTTCAGTTCGGGACCGCCGGTACTGTCGGTGTGGCCCTCGATGTTCAATTTGAGACTGGGATAGTTGAGTACGATGCCGCTCAGCTTGGCCAAGGCCTCGCGGGCATCGAATCGAAGATCGGACTTGCCCGTATCAAATAAAACATCGCCCATGTTGACGACCAGGCCACGCGCCGTGTCGGTTGTGGGCAGGACGCGATTAAACTGCTCGAGTAACCGCGCCCGCAATTGTTGCTTTTCTCGTTGCGCAGCCTGCACGGCCTGTTCCTTGGCCGCGATCTCAGCATCTGCTTTGCGCTTAGCTTCCGCGGCTTCGGCATCTGCTTTGCGCTGGGCCTCAGAGGCTTCGGCAGCGGCCTTCGTTTCCGCTTCAGACTTGGCCTTGGCCGCCGCCTCGTCACGCTCCTTCGCGATGCGTTCCTCTTCCTGGCGCTGCACCGCTAGAATTCGAGCGTCCTCAGAGAATTGAACCGTCTGCCGCGCCGTCGAGAGGGTGACGTTCTTGTCGGCCTTGCCGGCGAGAGACTTCTCCGCCATCTTCAAGCTACCTTCAGCCTTGGAAAAGATCTCGGGTGCATACTTGTCGGCCGCGCGCGACTTCGCGATCTCCACCGCGTTGCGAGCTTCGTACATCTCCAGGGGGACATTGGGATCCAGGGTCAGAGCCAGCGGGTTCCCCATTTTCTCGTACTGGGCGCGTTTCAGGAGCTTGTACTCATTGACGGGGAAGATCTTTCCTTTTGTGTCTTTTCGGCGTTCGCTTTGCAGGACCACCATCTCGCTGGGCAGGCGGATGGCGAAATAAGGTTCGGCCGTGACCAGCAATGAAAAGGTCTGTGCGGGCGTGGTAGCCGTCAGTTTGCCGTCTCCATTTTTGTTTAGGAGAATTTCCCCGGTGTTGCCAGTACGTCCCTCGGGAGTGACCACCCAAAGCACATATGTCAGAAACTCAGCGCCGAGTGCCGAGGGAGGCTTCAGGCCCTTCATCTGCACCTCAACGCTGCTCCTTCCGGCCTTCGCCTTGATCTCAACCTTTGCCCAGCCGTTCGCCTCGGGCATCAAGTCAGTGGATTTCAGATCGACCTTTGTGCTGCCTCCTCCGACTTCATATCCGATCGCCGTGACGGACTTCGTGATCGTGGCGGACTGGGGTAATTCCTGATTTGTTTGAGCATGAGCGTCACCTGCTGATAATCCAGTCGACACCCAGGCCAGAGCGATGGCACACGCAATCATCCGTTCTCTGCAAGGCTTCATGGGAACCTCTTCTCGGACCGCCGTTTGCGTCACACAGCACGTATGAGTAGACCCAGGATGGTCCGACCCGTCCGGGTCGTATCGCTCGCCCTTGACACAAGACTGCGGGCTGCCGCACCTAGCGAGGGCACGGTGTGTTCGGGAGTGAGTATTGGCCCGTGCTGGCCGTCCGGCCACTGTCAATAGCTACAGGGACTGGGTAGCTGGTGAGTGGGCTCGCTCTGTTTACGTCTTACGTCAATTACGGCAGTGGTCCGAAACGTCCGACATTTCCCTGTGCGTTATTACAGTTCCTCCCATATCAGAAGTGTGGGCTAATCAGATGGGAAGAACTGTTTCTCGTTGATCGTAACGGGAACGACAAGGAGGGCACCGGGCCTCGCCGACCAAGCCAGGGTGATTCCCTTTGGTTACTTTTGGTCTGTGCTGTCTTCGCTCAAAATGGTCACAAGCAGCCTGCTGGCGAACTTGCATTTCATATTCGGTCTTTCACCGTCGGAGTAGACCGGCAGGGCCGGGGAGAGGACCACGAGGTTGCGGAGTTCTTGGCTCTTTGCTGGCCTTCTTCTAGTCATACTGTGCGACTGGCCGGTGCCAGCCGAAGCCTGCGACCAACTGGCTGCGGGCACCCAGTTCTGGGTACGCCTGACCGCCCCCCTTTCCTCCTACGATGCAAAACCCGGCACGCTCGTGCGAGGCCTTCTGCTGAAATCGCCTGAGTGCGACAAGGCTCCAGTACTCTCCGCAAAAGTCCCCATCGAGGGTAGGGTCTTGTCCGTGCACCGAGTCGGGCTTGGGGTGTGGCACGAGACAGCCGCACTTGAGATTGTTTTTTTTCGCCTCTTGCCGCCCGGCGGTGATGTAATCGAAATCAACGGACGAGTGAAGCTCGTTGATAATGCTCGAGAAAGCGTCAAGCACGGAGTCATCCAAGGCATTCGCAGCACTGACACGCCGGAAGGGCGCATCAGCAGCCGACTTAAATACCTGCCGTCTTTCCATCTGTATCCGGACCCGTTTCTGCTGGGTTACAAGTTGTTTTTTCCGGTCTTTCCGGAACCTGAAATCGATCTGAAACCCGGATCCGACATAGAAGTGGAACTCACGCAGGCGGCGACCCTCCCTACGGATCTTCCTCCCGTTGCCGAGACTCCTGCCCTGGAGCAGAGCGACGAACTGATCAGCAGTTTGAAGGAACTACCTGATCGCACCTACACGAAGAGGGGAAGTGCCGCCGACGTTGTGAACATGGTATTCGCGGGTTCGCTCACAGATTTGGAGCATGCATTCCAAGCAGCGGGCTGGCAGCAAAGTGACGCGGTTTCGTACCACGCCGTAATGCGTCAGTTCTACGCCTTTCTGGCAAAGACGAGCTATGACAATGCTCCAATGTCCTCACAATTTCTGGAGGGTCGCAAACCCAACCTGACACTGGAGAAGGCGTTTAACAGCAACGAAAAGCGGAATCACATCCGCATCTGGGAACTGGAAGATAAGTGGCAAGGTATGCCCCTATGGGGCAGCGCGGCAGTTCGTGAGATGGGTGCCACGCTCTCGATTCGGCACAAAGGTTTTATCCACCACGTGTCAGAAGACCTGGACGAGGAACAACAAACAGTCTTAAGGGACCTGTCGGTAGCAGGTTGCGTGGAAGGCGTGGGGTCGGTCGCTCGGCCTGCGATGGATCATGTCCTGCGAAACGCAACCGGAGAATTCTTTCACACAGACGGTCTGCTGCTCGTGGTTCAGCTGAAACCCTGTGTGTTCGATTCGAACGGAAGCGGCGCCGTTGTTCCCCCATCGTCCAAGCACGGCTCCCGGGCGTTTCGCTACCTGCGGCGCGAGGTACTGACCGCGCGCAGTGACTTGTTGCGAGCCAATTGCATCTACGCGCTGTTTGATCTGAGTCGAATGACCGTTGGAGCTCTTCGTCGGAATTCTTCGCATCGAACTGCTGAAGGAGAAGTCTCACGTGTGGGCACTTTCGCTCCCAAGAGTGCAATGCATAGCGTCGCGTCCGAAAAGGTTGCTGCCGCCCGAGATGATTCGAATCTCACACCATGGCAAGGGGTAAGTGGGCCTTCGCTCGATCGAATGCCTTGGTGAGAGGCATAACATCGCCTTTTCACCAACCCTCTCTCGGTGGCAGATTGGGGTTTTTGGTGTAATCTCCTGGTTACATCAACAGTGCCCCCATGCAGTGTTAAGCAGGTTTCGTCTGCTACAAGTCCTAGTAGTAAAGACCGCACCAAGAGAGCAGTCTCAATTCCAGAGGCGGAACTTCCACATGTCGCCCATGCGCGTTCTCGTAGTAGAGGATTTCGCGCCCTTTTTGCAGGTTATCCGCTCGACGCTAGCGGAAAGGCCGGAGGTGCAGGTTATCGGCGAAGTGGCTGACGGCCTGCAAGGGGTGCATAAAGCGGAAGTACTGGAGCCAGATCTGGTCCTCCTTGACATCGGACTCCCAACGCTCAATGGAATCGAAGCCGCTCGACAGATTCGCACCCTTGCCCCGGAATCCAAGATAGTCTTCGTAAGCCAAGAGTCTTCTAGTGAGGTGGTGCAAGAGGCACTCAACGTGGGCGCTTGGGGCTACGTTGTAAAAACAAGGGTCGCAAGCGACCTTCTAGCTGCTGTGGACGCGGTTCTTGAGGGCAGACATTTTGTCAGCCTGGGATTGTCGATTCAGAACTTGAACTGACGCCAGCCCCCGACGGTCAGCAGCGATCAAGCCACCGTAAACTCCCCATTACACTCAAACCCCTTCCCAAAGAGGCGGGCCAAGGTCAATGAGTGAAATCGCCTCTTTTCGTCAATCGTTCACGAATACATCGGATTCAGACTTTGGAGGCTCGCTGGAACCTCATTCAGTTCTTTACTCTGGAACCGTAAGCTCGTGGGATTCCAATCAACCAGGCATGCTTCCGAAAGACGGTCGGCCAGGATGTTCGTTGCAATCCCCTCATAACATTCCAGAAATGTTTTGTAGGCGCGGGCGCCCTGCAGCATCATGTCGCGAATGATCAGCAGCGACCTGCGGCCGCGCGGCATCTCCACTGAAGCGTTCAGCGGGCATCCTGACCGCCGGTTGGGCCTGCCTTCTTTCGGACCATCTTTACATACAGTGTTAAAACTTACTTGCAAGTCGCAAGTGACATGTGAATACTGTTCGCAAGTGGAATGGTCGCATCATAGAAGTCGGATCGTCCCACGATCCGCGGCGAAAGGGGAAATGCATGAGCCGAAGGACATTCAAGATAGTCGGATTCGCTAGCTTCGTGCTGGGTTTCGCGCTGGGTGCGAGCTCGCAAATGCACGCACAATCCAAGACCACTTATTCCAGCATGGCCACGCTAAGCGAGTACCTGATGCCGGATCGAAATGCCGAAATAGCCTTGGCACGAAGTGCGGCTCCAGACTCGATATCCAACGATGCAAAGGTTCTGGTTCTTGGGCCGCATGGCTACGAAACTGCCGTCGAGGGCAAGAATGGTTTCGTATGCGTGGTGGAGCGAGGGTGGATGGGGCCATTCGAGGGTGCATTGTCTGCTGACTTTTGGAACCCGAAACTTCGAGGTCCGGTCTGCTTCAATCCGCCCGCTGCCCGCTCCATCCTGCCGATGACCTATAAAAGAACGGAAATGGTATTGGCCGGTCGATCGAAAGCTCAGATCAAAGACGGCATCAAGACATTCATCAAGCAAGGACTGCCGCCCCTGGAGCCTGGAGCCATGTCGTACATGATGTCGAAGGACCAGTACCTTACGGATAACGGTCGCCACAACTGGATGGCGCACCTGATGTTTTACACTCCGCTCATGGACGGTGCAGTTTGGGGTGCAGATCTGTCGAAGTCTCCCGTCATGCTGAATCCACAGTTCAGTGGCGCTCCGGAACCAATCGACGTATTCATGGTTCCCGCGGGCTGGTGGTCGGATGGAACGGCGGACCCGGTTCAGTAGGAAACCACAATGCCAGAGTAACGAAATTGGCAGGCTGTTGGGGCTGTTGTTCAATCGGCATTGCAGCAGACTGTCAGACCGCGGCATCCGTGCGCAAGCGCTCAGATTTCCAACCCCTCGATCCTAAACATCCGATGGTTTTTTAGTTCTTCCTCAGGCTCGCACGAGCCCATACCTCTACGCGATGGCGGAGACGACAGCGGTGAGCTCGCTGAGGGTGCGGACGCCGACTTGATGCAAGCCAACCGCCGACGATACCGGATCGCTTTCGGCTTCCATCGTCTTATGCGCGTTCAGCGCACAATTTCATCTGCCCACGTGCTACATGCCCTTCGGGGGGATGGTTACAATGGCAACGCTTCTCTAGTGACTGCGGAGGGTTCATGGTGCTGTCTTGGCGAATGAGTTTGCTGCCAATTGTACTGGCGAGTTTATTGCTTGGTCGTGGTCTTGCGCAGGAGCGGTATGACCTGGTGATTCATGGCGGGCGGGTGGTGGATCCGGAGACTTCACTGGAGGCGGTGCGGGATGTGGGGATTCGAGCGGGGCAGATTGTGGCGGTGAGTGAGACTGCGCTTACTGGCCCGCGCGTGATTGACGCGACTGGGTTGGTGGTGGCGCCCGGCTTTATTGATCTGCACCAGCATGAGCTGACTCCGGCGGCGTATCGGTTGAAGGCGATGGATGGGGTGACGACAGCGCTCGAACTGGAGATTGGTCCGAATGATGTGCGGAAGTTCCTGGAGCAGCGGCGGGATCACTCGTTGATTAATTTCGGAACCAGTGCGAGTCATCCGTGGGCGCGGAATGCCGTGCTGGGCAAGGGCGAGGCTGCGGAGGGGGAAGTTGTTCCGCACACGGGGCCGGCGATGAATGATCCGGCTACGCCGGAGCAGATCGCCCGTATGCAACAACGGTTGCGCGATGAACTGGATGCCGGAGCGCTTGGGATCGGGATGGGCATTCAGTACACGCCTGGGGCGAGCCGGCAGGAAATCATCGAGATATTTCGGTTGGCAGCGGAGCGTGCGGTGCCAGTGTTTGTGCACATGCGCGGTGAGCGGGTGGAGTCGGTAGGAGAAGTGATTGCGGCGGCCGCGGTGACCGGAGCGTCATTGCATATCGTCCACATCAACAGCAGTTGCTTAGGGGATGCTCCGGAATGTTTGCGGATGGTAGCTGGGGCGCGCGCGCGGGGGCTAGATGTGACGACCGAATCCTATCCTTATATTGCGGGGATGACGCAGATCAATTCGGCGCTGTTCAATCCGGGGTGGCGGGAGAAGGCGGGAATGCAGTATTCGGATCTGATGATTCCGAACACCGGGGAGAGGCTGACCAAGGAGCGGTTCGAAGAGCTGCATGCGTCGCCCAAGCCGCAGATCATCATTATGTTTAACAACAAGCAGTCCGTGGTCGATGAGGTGATGGCGAATCCGCTGACTATAGTGGCGAGCGATGGGTTTGGCGGGCATCCGCGGAATCCGGGGACGTTTGCGAGAACGTTCTCGCAGTATGTGCATGACCGGCGCACGATTTCGTTGATGGAGGCGGTGCGGAAAATGTCGTATATGCCGGCGGTGCGGTTGGAACGGAGTACGGTGGCTGCGCGGAAGAAAGGGCGGGTACAGGTGGGGGTGGACGCGGATGTGGTGGTGTTTGATGCGGAGAAGTTTCGGGATCAGTCGACGTTCGAGAAGCCGGATGTGCCTAGTGTTGGCGTACGGTATTTGGTGGTGAATGGGACGGTGGTGGTGGATGGCGGGGCGGTGGTGGAGGGAGTGGCGCCCGGGCGGGCGGTGGTGGGGGATCGCGGGCGGTGAGTATTAACGAAGCCCAGGTTAGCGTCCAGAGAGCGGACGCGAACTTGGGGCACCGACGGTATTGGTATCGCCGGCAAGACGCATAGGTCCTTCGACTGCGTTCGGCTGGCGCCTCACTCCGCTCAGGATGACAAAGTCATTTAAGGATGCGGGCCGACGAGTTCGAGATCAGGCGGCTTTGGACATGAATTCCAGGGCACGCGAGATGTAGGGTTTCAGGTCGCGGCGGTGGACTACGGCGTCCAGCATGCCGTGCTCTAGGAGGAATTCGCTGCGCTGGAAGCCTTGCGGGAGTTTTTGGCGGATGGTTTGTTCGATGACGCGTGGACCTGCGAAGCCGATCAGGGCACCGGGTTCGGCGATGTTCAGGTCGCCTAGCATGGCGAACGAGGCGGTGACGCCGCCGGTGGTCGGGTCGGTGAGGACCGAGATGTAGGGGACTTTTAATTCGTCGAGGTGAGCGAGCGCGGCAGAGATTTTTGCCAGCTGCATCAGGCTGATTACGCCTTCCATCATGCGGGCGCCGCCTGAGGCGGAGACGATCACGAGCGGGCGCTTCGTATCGGCGGATTTCTCTATCGCGCGCGTGATGACTTCGCCGACCACCGCGCCCATCGATCCACCGATGAAGGCATATTCCATCGCACTGATGACTACGGGGCGTCCGTTCAGCTTGCCTTGCGCGTTGATGACGGCGTCGGTGAGGCCGGTGTCGGTGCGGGCTTGTTTGAGACGTGACGAATAGGCTTTCAGGTCGACGAACTTGAGCGGGTCGGTCGAGACCAGGTTGCCGTCGAAAGTTTCAAACTGGTTGTCGTCGAAGAGCAGGCCGAGGCGAGAGCGGGCGTCGATGCGGAAGTGCTTGTCGCACTTGGGGCAGACGTTGAGATTGTCCTCGAGATCCTTCTTCCAGATGATCTGGCGACAGTTGTCGCATTTCACCCAGAGACCTTCGGTGCGCATCTTGCGCTCGCCGGAGGCGTCGAGTTCACCGGATTGGCGTTTGAACCATGCCATTTGAGATCAGGTGTCAGGTCTTAGGTGTCAGGTCACGAGTCACAGGTGACAGGAAACCTTTGGTCGTTCTTCCTTTTCGTTCCGTTAATCAGTCGTTCGTTGCTACTGACGATCTTCTCGACGCTACAAGCCAACGACTACGAGCTAGCAGCTGATTTCAATACTCGATTCCTTTTTGTGCCTGCACGCCTTTTTCGTAGGCGTGTTTTACCTGGCGCATTTCGGTTACGGTGTCGGCTAGCTCGACAATTGTCGGATGAGCGTTCCGGCCCGTCAAGATAACATGAACCATGTCCGGCTTGCGCCGGAGAGATTCGGCTACCTTGGCGGGATCGAGCATGCCGTAGCTGATGGCGTAGTTGATCTCGTCGAGGACGACTAGGTCCCACTGATTGGACTGGATGGCCTGCTCGGCTTCTGCCCACGCTTGCTCGACCATGCGGACGTCTTCGGGGTCGGGCTTTTCGGCGCCGACCTTCACGAAACCGCGTCCCATTTGCTTCATGACGAACTTGTCGCCGAAGGACTGGACGGCGTCGAGCTCTCCGTAATGCCACGAGCCTTTCAGGAATTGCAGCATCAGGACGCGCATGCCTTGGCCGACGGCACGGAGCGCGGTACCCATGGCGGCGGTGGTTTTGCCCTTGCCGGGACCGGTATTCACGATGATGAGGCCACGGCGGATGTCGGGCATAGGCGAATCTCTTATTGTAACGCGGCTGGTAGCTGGTGGCCGATGGGTGGTGGCTCGGCGGCTGGGCCCCGGGGAATCAGTTGAGACCGCGGCTGAAGCCGACTCATCGAGCCGGGCGAGCGGCACGCCTGAAGGTTTGCCCTGATACGAATCTTTTTCGAGTCGGATCGAGAGCTGAGGACGCACGGAAAGATTTCGCGGCAATGAGATCTTTGGGCGGTGGTGAAAAAGATTTCTAAGCCGCGGGCGCCTCACCCCGCTCAGGATGACAAAGGTTTGGCTTAGTTTCGTCAGATTTGGGGGCCTAGGAAGTTGTGCACCCGAATCGGAGTTGTCTACATCTTTTGTAAGCGGAACTGGTACGCTGGCCGGTGCGTATGCATCGTAAGATCGGGTCCCCACTCTGGCTGTTGAGGTCTCTCCGCATGAAACACAACAGGGTTGCTCTGTCTGTTGCGCTGGTGGTGTTGTGTTCGAGCCTGCATGCTCGGGCGACGCGTCCGCAAACCAATGCTACTGGTCCACGGGACGAGGAAGCCGTACGGGAGATTGTGGACCTGGAGCGGCAGGCGAAGGACGCGGCGCTGCATCGGGATGCGGCGTTCTCGGAGAGGACTCTGGCGGAGGACTATGTGGCGATCAGTCCACTGGGGCAGGTGATTGGAAAAGCGGAGACGGTGGCGGCGCGGCGGACCGCTCAGTTGCGGTATGACTCGATCGAAGTGACTGACATGGTGGTGCGTTTGTACGGGAGCACGGCGGTGGTGACGGCGCGCGCGGATGTCCGCGGGAAAGAGTTGGGCGAGGAGTTCAGCGGGCCGTATCGGTTCACACGCGTGTGGGTGCGGCGGTCGGGGCGGTGGCAGACGGTGAGTTATCAGGCTACGGTTACTCGTTAGATCAGTCGCTAGTCTCTAGTCGTCAGTCTTCAGCCAAGAGCGAACCTCAGGGGCTCAAGCCCCGATAACTTGTTGGAATTTTCTTCCCGGCTTAAGCCGCGTCTTTCGCAAAAACCAATCTCATTTGGGCGGGGTATGTGTTCCTTTGAAGCTGCGGGGTGGGGCCCGCAGTTTTTCGCTTTAGGGCATTTGGAGCAGTTGGCGGTATTCCGATTTGTGGTCTTCGGAGTCCTGGTCGGATAACAGGCCAGCGGCGATCCGGAGGGCTTCTACTTCTTTTCTTACGCGCTGTATCTCTTCTTCTTTGCTACGCAAAACTTCTTCCACGGTCTTCATGACAGATCCTTGCAATGGCTGGATTCAGGCAAACGAATTGCCACTAGGGTAGGAATCTAAACCAGCCGTCTCGCCGGTGGTACGTCTGAGAAGTACATGGGCCTAGTGGCCGGTGTGGTAGGGATGGCCTTTGAGGATGGTGAAGGCGCGGTAGACCTGCTCTAACAGCACGATACGGGCGAGTTCATGGGCTAGGGTCATCTTGCCGAGGGCTAGGGTGGCGATGGCGGATTTGCGGGCAGCGTCGGAAAAGCCGTCGGCGGGGCCGATGGCCAGGACTAGGGGCTGGGGGGAGCGGTCCTGGTGAGTCTGGAGGAATTGGGCGAACTCTTCGGAGGTGAGTTGGCGGCCCCGGGAGTCGAGCAGGATGATGGCGTGGGCGGGGCGAGGGCCGGATTTTTCGCGGAGTTTCAGGAGGGCGGATTCGTCGGGAAGTTGGAGAGCTTCTGCATCGGCGTAGCGCTGGATGCGTTTCAGGTAGTCGTCGGTCAGGGATTGGATGGCCGGGCTTTTAGTTTTGCCGATCCAGGCTAGTTTTAGTTTCACGATTGGGATTTAACCACAGAGGACAAGGAGAGGCACTGAGGAACCCAACCCTTTTAAATCGTAAAGGTCGCTAAGAACTGCCGCTAAGGACGCCAAGAAGGGCCGAGGTTCTTTTGGGGTTGCTCCCAGAGCGGATTGCACTTCCTGTGAGGAACTACTTCCTTCCGGAAGCGAGGACCACGGTGGCGCCGAACTCGATGGCGCCATTTTTTTCGTGGTGGCGTATGGCGGCGTGGATTTCTTCGTTAATATTCGGCCAGGCGTCTGTGGGGACGCGGTTGAACATCGGAAGGAAAGGCGTCGCGATGGCACGTTGTTGTTCCCAGGCTTCTTCGGGTGGGCCGGGCCATGTCCAGGGGACGGTTCGCGCTTCTTCGTGGACGCTGGAGAATCCGCTTTGCGCCAGCGCTTCGGAGAGGCTGCCTGGGCGCGAGAAGCGGAAGGGATCGGGGCCCTTCGGTTCGAGGAATGGGCCTCCGACGTGGCGGTGCACTACGCCGATCGTGGAAGCGAAGTAGGGTTGGTCTTTCGATCCCCAGACGGCGAAGCAGGCGCGGGCTCCGGGCTTGAGGACGCGGCGCAGTTCAGTGAGCGCGCGTTGCGTGTCGGGGAAGAACATCACGCCGAAGCGGGAGGTGGCTAGATCGAATTGCTCGTCGAGGAACGGGAGTTGCTGGGCGTCGGCTTGTTGGGTTGTGAGGTTGGCGAGGCCGCGCTGGCAGGCGCGTTCGGCGGCGATGGCGAGAAGGTCGGAGCTCAAGTCGAGTGCGGTCACGTGTCCGGTGGGCGCGATGCGTTTGGCGATGGTGATGGCTGGCTCGCCCGTGCCGCTGGCTAGATCGAGGACGCGCATGTTGGGCTGCGGGTCGGCGTAAGCGACCAGGGCTTCGGTAACGTCGCGTCCCATGGTGGCGGATTTGGCTTTCCATTTTTCGGCGGCGGTGAGGCGGAAGGAGGTGCCCCAGTCTGGGGTGTTGGTCATGGTGTTCCGTGAGGCTTCAGGGAAATCTTAAATGGTCCCGCCGAGCCGATTTGTTCCGTGATCAAAGAGTTAGAAGAGTCCGAGATTGGGTAGAGAGACGCGGGGTCCCTCGACTGCGTTCGGCTAGCGCCTCACTCCGCTCGGGATGACAAGGATTAAATGAAATGCGCCCAAAAGCTAGGCTCTCTTTTTTCTTGGCGCAGCCACGGCAGAGCGTTTTTTTGCCATCCGTTTGGGGGCGGCTTTCAGGTCGGCGGGTTCGAGGCGCTTGGCGGATTTCCAGAGGCGCTCGAGTTCGTAGTAGCGGCGGGCTTTTTCGGCGAAGACGTGCACCACGAAGTCTACGTAGTCGAGCAGGACCCATTCGGCCTGGCGGTAGCCTTCGGTGTGTGCGGGGTAGATGCCGGCGCGCTTCAGACGGAGTTCGACTTCGTCGGCGATGGCCTGGATCTGGCGAGGATTGGTGCCGCTGCAGACAACGAAGTAGTCGGTGAAAGCTCCGGAATTCTTTTCAAGCTCGAGGACGGTGATCTCTTCGGCCTTTTTTTCCTGACAGGCGGCGATGGCTTCGGAGACTTGGCGGCGGGTTTCGTTGGTCTTCATGAAATCGGTTGTTGGTCTTGATGATTGTAAATGAGCGTGGGGATTTGGGGTTCCTCAGGGTTTGATTGGAACATCCTTTATTTTCAGCGGGCTTTGGAGAAAGCTCTAGAACAGAAATCTTAAAACGCAGAGGGCGCAGAGAAGAGCCGCAGAGGACGCGGAGAAATGCTTTTCAATCGCTAACCACGCGGCTTCTCTCTGACGACTGCGCAATTTTTGCGGTAGCGATTTTGTAGAGGTCGCATTTCTTGATGTAGTCGGCTACGTGGGGGTCTACGAATTTGCCTAGCGGTTTGCCTACGGCGGCGGCTTCGCGGATTGAGGTCGCGGAGATCGCATGGTGGACGCCGTCCAGGACGTGGACGGTGGCGCCTTTTAGGACGAGGTCGCCGCGGGCCGGTTGTTTTTCGAAGGGCTTGGTGATGTGGGCGGCAGGGCGGAGTTTTTCGGGGAGCGAGTTGGCTACGTCGGCGAGGGAGTATCCGGGGCGGGAGGCGACGATGAATTCGACTTCGTTGAAAAGTTGTTCGGCATCGCGCCACTTGGCGATGTCGCGAAAGGCGTCGATCCCGATGAGAAAGAAGAGTTCGTCAATTTTCTTCAGAGATCGCTTGACGCGGCGGATGGTGTCGATGGTGTAGTTCGCGGCCGGCGAAGAAGGCGCGGACTTTCTGCTGATCGGAACGCTTTTTGAAATCTCCTCGAGTTCTTCGGGAGGAGCTTCGAGCAACGAAGGGATGAGTGACTTGTCTGTGTTGGTCGCAAGAACGACCATGGCGTAGCGGTGCGCGAAGGCCGAGAGCGGCTGCTTCTGCTTGTGGGGCGGGACGTTTGCCGGGACGAAGAGAACGCGGTTGAGCCCAAATTTTTCACGGGCGGCGTGGGCGAGGGCAATGTGTCCGCGGTGGATGGGATCGAACGTGCCGCCGAAGAGTCCTAGTTTCATGCCATTCCTTGAGAAGATTGCCCGCTAGTCTCATGATTTCGGGGGGCTGTTGCAAGTCTTTGTTCCTTTATTTGCGGAAGGCGCGGGAACGAGCGTATGCTGACGACTCTCGCAGGACAACTCGCCACGTCGTCCGGAGCTCCTTGACAGTACACGAATTTGGACGGACAGGCCCCTGTCCCTTAGTACACGGCCCGTTCGGGCCCATCCTGTTGGACTGCTGTAACTCGCCGCTTTCTCTTTGCGGCTCTAAGATTTACTTGTATGCGACAGAACCTCCCCCTTCTTCGCACCAGTGTCGTTCCCCCCACGCGGGACCCAATCCTGCGCTATGGGGTGGCGGTGCTGAGCACTACCCTCGCGCTGATTCCTGCCTTGTTGTTTTCCGATGTAGCCGAAAGCCGACTCGCGGTTTTTGCCGTGGCAGTGATGGTGAGTGCGTGGTACGGAGGATGGAAGCCGGGGTTGGTGGCGACTTCCTTCGCACTTACGGTGAGCGCGTATTACTCGCTCGCGGGTCCGCACACCCCTGCTGAATACAGGCAGGCCGTGATCCGGCTATCGCTGTTTGTCAGTGTGGCCATTCTTATCTGCTGGTTCAACGGCGCGCTGCGCGCCGCGCAGGAGGGATTGCGGCGTTCGGAAATGAATTTCCGTTCGCTGGTGACGAATGCGCCGTATGGCATCTGCCGCTGCGACTCGCTTGGCCACATTGTCGATGTGAATCCCGCGATGGTCGCGTCGCTCGGATACTCGTCGGCCGATGAACTGGTGGGACGGGACTTGAACACGCTGTACGCCGATGGGCAGCAGTGGTTTGTGCTGGCCGACTACCTCGCCAACCGGAGGGAATTCAAGGGGCTGGATGGGGAGTGGACGCGGAAGGATGGATCGACGACGGCGGTGCGGTTGTCGGGACGCGCGATCAGCGACGAAAAGAAAAATATCAGCTTCGAAATATTCACGGAAGACGTGACCGAGCGGCGCGCACTCGAGCAGCAACTGCGGCAGTCGCAGAAGATGGAAGCGATCGGACGGCTGGCGGGTGGTATCGCGCACGACTTCAATAATCTGTTGATGGTGATCTCAGGATACTCGGAGTTTCTGCTGGAGCGGCTGGGTCCGGATCCGGCGCTGCGCGGACCGGCCAAAGAGATCTCGACGGCGGCGGAACGCGCGACTTCGCTAACGCGGCAACTGCTGGCGTTCAGCCGGAAGCAGATGCTGGCGCCGAAGGTGCTCGATCTGAACGCGGTCGTCACCGAGAATCTGAAGATGCTGACGCGGTTGATCGGCGAGGACATCGACCTAGTGATGATCCCGGGAGCGGACCTGGGAGCGGTGAAAGCGGATCCCGGGCAGATCGAGCAGGTCATCCTGAACCTGGCGGTGAACGCGCGCGACGCGATGCCGCACGGGGGACGGCTGACGATTGAAACTTCGAATGTGACTTTGGATGAGGCATACGCACGGGTGCACTCCCCGGTGCAGCCCGGTGATTACACGATGCTGGCGATTACCGATACCGGCGTCGGCATGGACAGCGACACGCAATCGCACATCTTCGAACCGTTCTTTACAACGAAGGGACCAAAGGGTACCGGGCTTGGGCTTTCGACCGTGTACGGGATTGTGAAGCAGAGCGGGGGCTACATCTGGGTGTACAGCGAGCCCAGCAAAGGAACATCGTTCAAGATCTATATGCCGCACGTCACGGTGGATGAAGCGGCCGCGGTGGAGCAACCGGCGGCCGCGGCAGCGAAAGCGGCCGAACCAGCGGAGACTCCGCGAGAAACGATTCTGGTAGTGGAAGACGAGGTCAATCTTCGCCGCCTGACCCGTCAATTCCTGGAGAACCAGGGCTACACGGTGGTGGAAGCCGCGGACGGAGCGGCAGCCGTGCAGATCTGCGTGGCGCACCAGGGAACGATTCACCTGATGCTCACGGACGTCATCATGCCGGGGATGAACGGGCGAGAACTTGCGCAGCGCGTTTCTGAAATACGACCGAACATGAAAGTGCTGTACATGTCGGGGTACACGGAAAACGCAATCGGCCACAACGGCACACTGGATGCGGGCATCACGCTCCTCCAGAAGCCCTTTACCCTGCATGCACTCAAGGCAAAAGTGCGTGAGGTGCTCGATAAATCCATGCTCCCCCTGGAGGTTGCCATGTCTGCTCGAGCAGTAATCCATACCGAGGCTCGTGTGCCCCGGGATAAAGTTCCGCGCTTCCGCGCGCAACGGTTCAATCTGCATTTACCGTTGCGTTACCGGGAGGTCGGAGAACAAGGATGGCGGCAAGGAACGACGTCGAACATCAGTCGGTCCGGACTTCTCTTTAACGCGGAGGAAGTCCTGCAGCCCAACGCACAACTGGAAATCAACCTGGTGTTGCCGGCAGAGATTGCTGGATTGAGTCCGACCGAAGTCGTTTGCCGCGGTGAGGTGGTTCGCTCCGTGGAAGGCGAGGGAGCGACGACGACCCCGGCACTGGCGGCAAAGATTCTGCAGTATCACTTTCAACACGGCTCGCGCGTGTCGGAAGCGTAGGCATGCGAGCGGCCGACGCAAGGTCGGTCGGGCCGGGCGCTTGCCCGGTCGGATCTCCCAGGTTCTGCGGTGAGTAGGTCGTACTCACCGCGGGAATGACTCATATGAAGTCTTACGTCAATCTACAGTCGCCGGGAATCGGCGTGCTTAGGACGACGTTTGCTCGAGGGTAACCGCAAAGATTGCAATCGCTGGCTTAGCCGAATGCAGAACGCATTGCATGCTCTGCAGTTCTTCGGACAGCACAGGAATGGACCATAGCAAGATTTGATAATCTTCGCGAGCCGGGTCATTGATGTATTCAACAGCAGGCTGCGCTACGGTAGCAGTCGGCGCGATGCGCGTGGCTCCGTAGATGAGGTTCGACTGTGCGACCTCGACGCCATTGCGGACCTGAAGTTCATGGGTTTTCCCATTTGCATACTGCAACCGATAGACGGCTACTTGCTCCTGCGCTCGACCGATCAGAGGGTAGCCGAGCGGGAAGGAGACTTGCCCCAGAATGTGCAACTGGGCACAGGTCTGGCGAATTGGGACAACTATCTTCGGGAAATCTGGCGTCAACACTACCGGTCGGACCCGTCCGTCAACCAAGGGAGAGCGAAACGGGACGCCGGCAATATCGAGTTCAGGGCTCTCCCAAAAAACCAGCTGCATCCCCGACCTTTTCCATTGATCATCGGCTGCGCTATTGGCCCAGTACGCTGCGAGTATGGCCTCCAATGACGTCCAGGCTTGCCTTCCAATATTCGAATCGGCCAGGGGCTGCAGGTCTACCGTGCGGAAGTTGTTTCCGGGACGAAAGGGGATCCAGCGTAGAGGAAGCACGGTTACCGGGTCGAGATCTAGCGGTCGCTCCCATCGGCCTGCTTTCGGCCCTGCGAAGAGCCGTGATAACTCCGCCCAGACTTCTTTTCTAGGCTCCCGTGCTTCGGTGACTACACCAGACTCCAGTACTCCATCGCGCATTTCTCCGTCGATGCGGGAGTATTGCCGGACATCCTGCCAACTCCAGAACATGTGTCCAGACAGCGCGCCGGACTTGACCAGGCGCGTGAGACGGTCGACGCTCTGGCCCATGATGGGTTGTGCCTGGCCCACCGACTTCCCACCCCACTCCGAAAATGTCAGTGGCTTGCTCGGGCCGTCGAAGGTTGCCTCAGTATCCATCTCATCGAGTTCGAAGGTATATTCGTGCTGGTCGAAGAAGTCCATGCCGGCGGCGACAAAGAGTGGCTTCACAATGGCAGAGGGCTTGTCGTTCGCTGCCGAGACGAGGCGCTGTATCGGATCCAGGGAATTGCAGCGCCGCTTGCCTTCTTTCAAGAACTCTGCTGTCAGAGTGCATTCATTGGAGAGAAACCAGATCATCACGGAAGGCGAATTCCAATCTCGCCGGATGGTTGCCTCTAAAATCCGGTAACCCAGTTCGATTTCGCCACGGTCCACGGTCTGAAAATTCGTTTGCCAAAAGCCCGGTTCCTCGCTCACTAGGAGGCCGAGTTCGTCGGCCAGTTCGACCACGCGCCGGTCGTGTGGATAGTGGACCAGGCGAACGAAATTACACCCCAGCGCTTTAATCATGCGCATGTCCTGCTCTTGTTGCCGGCGCGAGAGCGTGAAGCCCTGGTCCTGCCACATGTCATGACGGCAAACGGCATTGAGTACGAGCCGGTTTCCGTTCAGCAGGAACTCGGATCCCTCGGCTCGAATTTCTCGAAAACCCGTCCGGCAGGTCCAGAAATCGTCAGAATGTTCTGTTCTCAGTTGCGTAGTCAGTTCATACAGAGCAGGAGTTTCAGGGGACCACAAGGCCACGTCGTCGACATCGAACGTAAGGTCGACGTCGGTCAGACCCGGGCTCAGCTGCGTTGTTGCGCGGGCTTGTCCCACTTGCACCCGGTTGCGAAATAGCGTCGCTTCAGCCGACGCGCGGATATGTTCTCCACTCGAGATCTTGAGTCTTGGACGCACCGTGCAAGTGCTGTAGTGGTTCTTCAGTTCGTATGCGAGCCGCACATTCTCAACGAATGAGGATGAGCGCACTTCGGCCCACACATCGCGAATGATTCCGCCATAGGCTTCGAATCCGGGATGGATTCCGAAATCAATCTGAGTCTTGGCACTACCGTCGGGAAACGGCACCAGGTCGGCGATCAGAACATCAATGTCGTTCTCACCCTCGCGTGCTGTTTTCGTGAACTCGAACTCATGGGGGAAATAGGGGTCGATGACTCCCTGTTTCTCTCCGTTGATGGACACCTGAGCCCAGTAGGTGACGCCTTCAAAGTGCACAAAAACACGGTTGGCACCACCCAAGCGAGGCAAAATGAAACGGCGGGTCAAAGTGTAGAACCCGCTTGGCCGGCGAGAAGACGGGACCGCAACTGTGCCGTAGGGCGTGCCCTCAACGCGACACTCCCATTCCCCGTTCAGAGAAACGCGTGAGCGTGAAAGCAAGGGCGAATGGTCTGCTGGGCACGTCAGAGCCTCCGGGGCCACTGACAGCAGAGGGGAGGCGGTCAAAGCGTTTAGAAATCGGCGCCGATCAATCATGCGGAATACATGATACAAGCGCCGACGGCAAACAATTCGCGCTTAGCCTCGTTCGAGACGGAGGAGATCAGCCTCTAAGGTTCTTGGGTGGATTCTGCAACAGACGACTGCAAATTTTGGCCCCGCAGCGCTTCCACCTGCTCTGCCATAGCAAACTTCAGCTTCTCGATGCCTTCGCCGGTTACGGCGGAGATCGGGAACAGCTGGAGTTTTTTCTTTTTGCAGTATTGCTTAAGTCTGGCCAGCTTGTCTTCATTGGCGGCGTCGATTTTGGAGGCGACCATCAGCATGGGCTTTTCGGCGAGATGAGCGCCGAAGCTGTCGAGTTCGCCGAGGATGACCTCGACATCTTTGACGACGTCGGGGCGGCCGCTGGCGTCGGAGACATCGACCAGATGGACGAGCAGGCGGGTGCGCTCGATGTGGCGGAGGAACTGCATGCCCAGGCCTGCGCCTTCGTGCGCACCTTCGATCAGGCCCGGGATGTCGGCTACGACGAAACTGATTTCGTTCTTGTCGCCGACGACAACCACTCCTAGATTTGGCTGCAGCGTGGTGAAGGGGTAGTCGGCGATTTTCGGTCGCGCGGCGGAGATGCGCGAGATCAGCGTTGACTTGCCGACATTCGGAAATCCTACCAGGCCGACATCGGCGAGAAGTTTGAGTTCCAGACGGAAAACACGTTCTTCACCGGGCCGTCCGTCCTCGTGCTCGCGCGGAGCCTGGTGTGTCGAGGTAGCGAAGCGGGCATTGCCGCGTCCACCTCGTCCGCCGTGGGCGATGACGATGCGTTCGTCGGGGCGGGAGAAGTCCCAAACCTTTTGGCCGGTTTCCTCGTCGTAGACGATGGTGCCGACCGGGACCTTCAGGGTGACGTCGACGCCTTCGCGGCCTGTCTTATTGGAGCCTTCGCCGTGGCGTCCGCGTTCGGCCTTGTATTCGGGATTGAATCGGAAGTGGACGAGCGTGTTGTGGCGCTCGCTGGATTCCATAATGACGTCACCACCCTTGCCGCCGTCGCCGCCGGAGGGGCCACCGCGGGGGACGAATTTTTCACGGCGGAAGGCAAGACATCCGTTGCCGCCGTCGCCGGCCTTGACTCGGATTGTGGCTTCGTCGATGAACACGGAAGAGCAGGTCTCAGGTGTTAAGTATCAGGTCTTAGGAAGAACGTCGTTGGTCGTCGGTCCTTGGTCGTGCGCAGACCGGTGAATCGTTGCTCACAATTGCCAACCCGGTTGCCTTTGCAGCGTTCAAAAACAATAGCCCCTCGGATGCAAGGGGCCACGTGTTTCGGCGGGCGAGGACGCCCGTCGCTCCATTAGTTAATTCTTCGCTTCTACGGGTTCGACCATGACGAACTTGCCCATCTGGCCGCGGTCTTTGAAGACGATGCGGCCGGTGATTTTGGCGAAGAGCGTGTCGTCTTTGCCGCGGCCTACATTGAGGCCGGGCTTCACGCGGGTGCCGCGCTGGCGCACGATGATGGTGCCGCCGGGGACGACTTGTCCGCCGAATGCTTTGAAGCCGAGGCGCTGCGCGTTAGAGTCGCGGCCGTTTCGGGATGTGCCTTGTCCTTTTTTATGTGCCATAGAAAATCAGTTCTCAGTTCTCGGTTGTCAGTTCTTAGTTAGCCGCTTCGCGGCGTTGACTACCCTCTGTGCCGAATCACTTCTTCTTTGCCGGCGACTTCTTCGCTGTGGCCTTCTTTGTCGCTTTCTTTTTGGCGGCTTTCGGGGTAGCTGATTTTGTTTCGGATTCGGGGCCGGCCTTTCTCACCTTGGGCTCCTTCTTCGGGAGGTCGGGGGCTTTGAAGGATTGGCCGTCGTAGGCGATTTCGGTGATGCGGACGGCGCTGAAAGACTGGCGATGTCCGCGCAGTTTCTTGTATTGCTTCTTACGCTTGTAATGGAAGACGAGGATTTTGGCGCCGCGTCCTTCTTCGACGACTTCGCCGACGACGCGGGCTTCGTTGGCGGGGCGAACGATTTCGCCCGCGGAGGCCGAGACGGCGAGCACGTCGTTGAACTCGACGTGGCCGTCGGTACCGGTGCCGACCTTTTCGACTCGGATCACATCCCCGGGCGCCACCCGGTACTGCTTACCGCCGGCGCGGATGACCGCGTACATACTCATGCCTCCGAAAATTGCTGTCCGCGGCGCACACGGGCGCTGTCGCGGGGAGCCTGGAATCTCTTTGCTTGCTGTGTTATGCCGCGCTTCTGTTAGCCACGGCGGGCGGGCCAGAACGGTTCCGCAGGTACAGGCAAACCACACTATTTTAGCGTGGGGTGTGGAAATCGGTCAAACATTCGATGTGTTGGGCCGTATTTCGGACTGAAGGGAACGTCCCGTCAAATCGCAAGTGGGTTGAGGTCGTGGAATCCCACCCTAACGTCGCAAGGGCGCGACGTTAGGGTGGGGCACCCGCAGTATGGAGTCACCCGGCGGCTTCCGGATGGCGGACATTCGCGGGGGCTGGGCTTTTGTGCGACAATGCCGCGCTTGTTTTCGCGGATATTTCCTTTGCGGGAGGACTGCTATGGGGATTCGGATGGGGAAGAGTTTCGGGTGGGCATTTCTGGCGGTGGTGCTGTTGTCGAGTCTGACGTTGGCGCAAGGCAAGAAGGCTCCGGCTAAGGCGGGGGGCGGGCCGGACAAGGCGCATCTGCAGAAGATCTGGGATGCGTGGAGCACTCTCGATCCGGCGAATGCGGCACAGTTTTATGCTTCCGGGCCGCACGTGTTCTACGATCTCGCGCCGCTGAAGTATGGGAGTTGGGAGGAGTATCAGAAGGGCGTGGTTGCGGTGCTGGCCGATTTCAAGACGGCGAAGCTGACTGTGAACGATGACGCGGAGATTCATTCCGCTGGACCGATCTATTGGGGGACCGCGACGGTAAAGGAAGATGCGACTCTGAAATCGGGGAAGCGGGAGATGGGGAATTTCCGGTGGACGGTTGTGTTTGAGAAAGAAAATGGGAAGTGGTTGATCGTGCATGAGCATATTTCGGTGCCCGCGCAGTAGGGAAGAATTGATTTTTCGCGGAACCCACGGTTTGCGCCGTGGGTTTTGTTTTTATGCGCAGGTGTGGCAGTGGCGCCGGGATACGTGTTCACAATGCAAAATATGGCGAGGGCGCAAAATTCGAGTGACGATATCCGGCTCGTGGGCTCACCCCCACCTCGCGGGTGGTGCCACCCTACGGGGTTCGTGTCATTAGCGTGCTTTACCCAGCGCTTACGCGCTGGGCTATCTTATGCCGCCGCTTTGCGGCTCGGTTCTGGAAGGGTCACGGTTCGGAGGCAATCGAAAATGTTTTGTCATCTCACCGGTAGAGATCGAGAACGCTTGTAAAGGTCGTGAACGATGGCGAGCGAATCTGGGGAGATGCGGGTGCTCATGTGGCCGCATCCTAGTGGAGATAGGCTTTGTCGAAGAAGTAGAGCGTCATTCCGGCGCCTACCAGAATTACGAATACCCGGATCCAGGACTGGGGTAATTTTTGCGAGTAGTGGGCGGCGGAGTAGCCTCCTAGAATTGCTCCCACCGTCATGACGATGGCTTGCGGCCATGCGATGGCATGGGCCGCGATGAAGGTCACGACTGCGACTCCGTTGATTACCGCGCCCAACACGACTTTCAGGGCGTTCATGGCATGAATGTCGGTCATGCCTAGCGCGGCCAGCATGGCGAGATTGATGATGCCGACGCCGCCTCCGAAATAGCCTCCGTAGATTGAGACAAGAAGTTCGAATGCGCATGCCCAGAAGAGAGCGGCGGTGGTGGCGTCGTGGCCAAGGCTGGATGGGCGGTCGCGGGAAAGCTGCTTGCCGAATGCAAACAGCAGCGTTGCGCCCAGCATGAGCCAAGGCAGGACTCGCATAAAAGTGTGGGCAGGAGTTTTCAGGAGCAGGATGGCGCCGGCGACTCCGCCGATCACGCTAATCAAGAGGAGCGGGATCAGTACACGACGGGTGATGTCGAGGCGGTTGCGGTAGGCGCCTCCGCTGGCCGTGGTGCCAACCCAGAGGGCGAAGCAGTTCGTGGCGTTCGACGGGATCGGCGGCACGCCCGTGAAAAGCAGGGCTGGGAACGCGACGAAGCTGCCGCCGCCGGCTACGGCGTTCAGGGCGCCGCCCAGGATTCCCGCGACGAATAGCACGATGGCGGTATGGAGGGGCAAGGGAGTAGGTGTATCAGAAACGAGGAGGGGATGTCAGGGGTCTGGTCGACTGTTGGGAAAGAGTTGAGGTTCATGAGGAAAGATCCCCAGACTGGGATATTCGTGGAATCCCACCCTAACGGAGGGTCTTCGTGATGCGTACTGCGATCTGGGTAAGTGTGTTTTGTCTGGCGAGCGCGTGGACCGCCGCTCAGCAGGCCTGCGGTCGCGCCACCGAATCCCTGCGCGGCGCCTGAACAGAGGCAGTTGGAGTTCTGGGTCGCCGAATGGGATCTGACTTGGCCAGGTGAGAAGCAAGGATAAGTTGGTCATTGCACGAACACGATCCGGCGCGTTTTGGAGACGTGCGTCGTGCAGGAGAATTTTTCGGGTGAGAGTGCGATGCATTTGCGCGGGATGAGCGTGTCGATTTTTCGATACGCGGGCCGGCAAGTGGAAACAGACATGGGTCGACAACGAAGGCGCGTGTTTGGACTTCGTCGGCGAGTTTAAAGACGGGCAGATGATTTTGGCGCGAGATGCCGTGCGGGTGGATGGAACGAAGGTGATCCAGCGCATGGTGTTCAAAAACATTTCGCGCAATGAATTTGATTGGAACTGGGAGGCGTCGAAGGACGGCGGGAAGACTTGGGAAGTGCAGTGGCCGATTCACTATAGGAGGAAGCCGTTGCGGGTTGGTTAGAACGCTCTGGCTTTCGCGCGAATTGGGGAAACGCAGGGTCCCTCGACTGCCCTCGGCTACGCCTCGCTCCGCTCGGGATGACAAGGGGTTTTATCAAGTGTGCTCTTTCTTGAGTTGCGCGATCTATTCGCAAATCGCCAAGGCGCGGACTGGGAAGGATGTGCCGCCTTCGATTGCCGGCGGGACTGCGAAGAAGCGAAAGCTTTTTCCTTCGAGCTGATCGAGACCGCGGAGATGTTCGACGATCGGAATGTCGGCGGCGAGGAGGATGGTGTGGGCTGGGCGGGCTGGGTCCTGCATGTTGTCGATATTAGCGCAGTCGATGCCGACCAGCGTCGCGCCTGCATGGACCAGGTGTTCGGAGGCGGCGGCGGTGAGGAACGGGCCGGAGCGGAAGTAGTCGCTTGAGTTCCAGCGGTGGGACCAGTTGGTTTGGAGGAGGACGGCCTTTCCGCGCACGGCGAATCCGGAAACGATGGCGGGCTCGATGGGGCCGTCTTCGGGCGCGGGGATCACGAGGCCCGGCAGGTTAGCTAGCTTTTCGAGCGGCACCGAGGCGAGATCGTGCCCGTGGGGATGACGGTGAAACGGTGCGTCGAGGTAGGTGCCGGTGTTGCCGCCGATTTCGTAGGACGCGATTTGGAAGGACGTTCCTGGGGAGTAGTGTGCGTGCATGCTCGCGTCGCCGTGGGCTAGGAAGACATGGAATTTTGGAATCGGGAGGCCAGGGTATGCGGGCATGTTGGGGGCGAGTTTATGGCTGAGGTCGAAGATCATTCGGTGCTTCCGTGTTGGGAAGCTTACCTCAGGCGCTGAAGCGCGGCCATTTTTGGAGCGCTGGCGGCACGAGTAGACTCGTGCCCTTCCCTTTTCCTGCTCTTGGCTCTCGCCGTCCCCTCCTCTTCCCCTGCTGATCGCGTGAGATAACCCCCGATCCGTGTTTGTGGGCGAGGCTTTTGCCGATGTGACATACGTCACAGCCCTGCTGTGACAAGGCCGCTAGTCTGGGACTGTGGCGAGACAAGACGAATGGCGAGCCAACTTCATAGTGAAATCTTCGATCCGGTGGCAGCGGGATTAGTCACGAGCGTGTATGCAGTACGCGAAGACAACGAAGCGGCGGCGAGCGACTCGCTGCGCAAGGCACAGGCAACGACAAAGAAGAAATTGATCCGACGAACGGATCGCGACTATTCGCAGGCGTTGCGGCGTGGATACCAGTTTGCATTTTTCCTGATGAATGTCTGGTTGGGTGGCCAGTTCTACCTGTGGGTGCGGCATTACGAGACGGCGGGTGCGTCGGCTTACGTGTCGCGTCCAGCGGGTGTCGAGGGCTGGCTACCCATCGCAGGCATGATGAATCTCAAATATTTTCTGCTGACGGGGCGCGTGCCCGAGCTGCATCCCGCGGCGATGTTTTTGTTGGTGACGTTCGTCTCAATCTCGTTCTTGTTCCGCAAAGCGTTCTGCAGCTGGCTGTGTCCGGTGGGGACGGTTTCGGAGTATCTCGGGAAGTTGGGAAAGAAAATCTTCCGGCGGAATTTTCATTTACCGCGGTGGGTCGATATTCCGCTGCGCGGATTGAAGTATCTGCTGCTGGGATTTTTCGTGTGGGCCGTGTCGAGCATGTCCGCAACCGCGATCGCAGGATTCATGCAGAGTCCGTATGGGATCGTGGCCGATGTGAAGATGCTGAACTTCTTCCGGTTCATTGGCACGACCGGGTTGCTTGTGCTGGGCGTGCTCGCGGTGGCCTCGGTGTTCGTGCAGAACTTCTGGTGCCGGTACTCATGCCCATATGGGGCGCTGCTGGGATTATCGTCGGTGTTCAGCCCGTACCGCATCCGGCGGGATGAAGCGACGTGCATTGATTGCGCGAAGTGTGCCAAGGCTTGTCCTTCGGCATTGCCGGTAGATAAGTTGGTGACGATCAGGTCGGCCGAGTGCACCGGGTGTTTGGAGTGCGTGGCGGTGTGTCCGGCGGACGGCGCGTTGCAGATGGCGTTGCCGCGATTGACTTCGGCGGCGCGAAGAATGCCTACGTGGGTGTTTGCGGCTGGGGTCGCAGTGATCTTCGTTGGAGTTGTGGGATTCGCGAAGACAGCCAGGTATTGGACGTCCGATGTGCCGAGCGCGGTGTACAAGCAATTGGTGCCGCACGCGAATGAGGCGCGTCATCCGATGCCGGGGGATCCGGGGCTGCAGTAGGGAGTCCGGATAGGCCCAGGTTAGCGTCGCGAACCTGGGGCACCGTCGGTACGACGCTTTTCTAGCCGAAGGAAAGTCAAAAACCCCGCCCAAGCGGAGCTTGGACGGGGCACCCATTCAGGAATAACAGCTACTGGATCAGAGAACCGTTGCCATTGCCCGGCGCTTCGTCGGGTGGGATGACTACGGCGGCGGCCACGCGGTCGCCGGGTTCGAGGTTCAGAAGACGGACGCCTTGTGCGGAGCGGCCGGATTCTCGGATGGTCTTCGAGTCCATGCGGATGATCTTGCCGTACTGGCTGATCAGCATGACCTGCGAGTCCTCGGAGACCTGGGCGATGGTGGAGACCTTGCCGTTACGCTCCGTCGTCTTCACATTGATCACGCCCTTGCCGCCGCGGTTGGTCAGGCGGTACTCATCGGCAGGGGTGCGCTTGCCGTAGCCGTTCTCGGTGACGGAGAGAATCAGCGAACCTTTCTCGGGCACCAGATCCTCGTCACCTTCCTTCTTCTCGACCTTCACACCCGGCTTGGGGGTAGTCGCCATGCCGACTATGTAGTCCTTGTCGGCAAGGTTCATGCCGCGAACACCGGTGGCGTTGCGCCCCATGGAGCGAACGTCATCTTCTTCGAAGCGGACGGCCTGGCCTTCATGCGAAGCGAGGAAGATGATCTGTAGGCCATCGGTGAGCGTGGCCGCGACCAGTTCGTCGCCCTGCTCGATGTTGATGGCGATAATGCCGCGGGACATCACGTGCGAGAAGTCCTTGAGTTCGGTCTTCTTCACGGTGCCGTTGCGAGTGACGAAGAAGACATACTTGTTTGCTTCCTCCAGATCGCGCACGGCGAGCATGGTGCGCACGGTCTCGCCGGCCTGCAGCGAGATCAGGTTGCCCATGTGCTTGCCCTTGCCGGCGGGGCCGACGTCGGGAATCTCATAGACCTTCAGCCAGTAGACGCGTCCAGCACTGGTGAAGATCAGGATGTAGGCATGGGTGGAGGCGACGAAGAGTTGCTCGACGAAATCCTCGTCGCGCGTCTTCATGCCGGTACGACCCGTGCCACCGCGGCGTTGCATGCGGTAGGTGGAGATCGGCGTGCGCTTCAGGTAGCCGGAGTGGCTGACGGTAACCGCGACTTGCTCGTCGGCGATGAGGTCTTCGAGGTGGATCTCGGCGGCCTCGTCTTCGATGACGGTCTTGCGGGCATCCCCGTATTGCTTCTTGACCTCTTCCAGTTCCTTGATGATGACGCCGCGCAATTTCTTTTCCGAGCCAAGAATGGATTGATACTCGGTGATGCGGTCGCGAATTTCTTTCAGCTCGTTAGAGATTTCGTCGATGGAGAGCTTGGTCAGGCGATGCAGTTGCAATTCGAGGATGGCATCGGCTTGTTTCGCAGTGAAGGGTTTTTCAGGATCAAGCTTGGGGGCGCGACCGGTGGTGTTGATGTCGATCTTTTTACCCCCGAAGTAGGCGACCAAGTTTTCGCGGGCATCGGCGCGGTTGGCGCTGGCGCGGATGATCGTGATCACGTTGTCGAGGTGATCGAGCGCGGTCAGGTAGCCTTCGAGGATGTGCTCGCGATCCTGCGCTTTGGCCAGCAGGTAGGCAGTGCGGCGGCGGACAACTTCGACCCGGTGGTCGATGAAGTACTGGAGGGCCTGGATGATGCCCATCTCGCGAGGCTGCCCATGCGCGATAGCCAGCAGGATCATGCTGAAGCCCTGCTGCATCTCGGTGTGCTTGAAGAGCTGGTTCAGGACGATCTGGGCTTCGGCGCCTCGCTTGAGTTCGACGACGATGCGCATGCCATCGCGATCGCTTTCGTCGCGGATGTCGGAGATGTCGTCGATGACTTTGTCGTTCACCAGTTCGGCGATACGCGCGACCAGGCGGGCTTTGTTCACCTGGAATGGAATTTCGGTGACGATGATGGCCTGCTTGTCTTTGGTGAGGCTCTCAATGGCAGCGCGGGCGCGCATCATGAAGCGGCCGCGGCCGGTCTTGTAGGCGTCGACGATTCCCGCGCGACCATGAATGATGCCGGCGGTCGGGAAATCAGGGCCTTGTACGAACTTGAGAATCTCCGCCAGCTGGGCGTGTGGATTGTTCACCAGCGTGATGGTGGCATCGACGATCTCGGTGAGATTGTGCGGCGGAATTTTCGTGGCCATGCCGACGGCGATTCCATCTGACCCGTTCACCAGGAGGTTCGGAATGCGCGCGGGAAGAACTTCGGGTTCGACTTCGCTGTCGTCGTAGTTAGGACGGAAGTCGACCGTTTCCTTGTCGAGATCTTCGAGGAGCGACGTGGCGACTTGTGCGAGCTTGGCTTCGGTGTAACGGTCGGCTGCGGGAGGATCTCCATCAACGGAGCCGAAGTTGCCCTGTCCGAACACCAGCGGGTAGCGCATGCTCCAGGTCTGAGCGAGGCGCACGAGAGCGTCGTAGACGGCGAGGTTGCCGTGCGGATGGTATTTGCCCATCACGTCGCCGACGATGCGGGCGCACTTGCGGGTGGCGCGGTTGGGCGCGAGGCCCATCTGCTGCATCGTGTAAAGAATGCGGCGATGCACCGGCTTCAATCCGTCGCGCACGTCGGGGAGCGCGCGGCCGATGATGACCGACATCGAATAGTCGAGATACGACCGGCGCATCTCGTCTTCGATATTGACGGGTTGAATGTTCAGGGCGCCCGGAGAGCCCCCTTCGCCCGGAGGCGGCGGAGGTAACGGGAGTTCGGGATTTTGATCGTCTGCCATGAAAATCTGCTCTTAACTGCTAGCTTCTGGCTGCCAGCTTTTGTGAATTTGGACGCGCAATTTGGGCCTGGCCTTCGAACCGTCTTCGAAGGGGTTGGGGCTTTCGTAAACCATTGTATTTACAGGATGTTAATGGGCCTTGGATCAAGCGAAATTATACCACGAATTGGGGCGTTTTGGGCGGAGGAGGGGTTACTGATCAGCCTCCCGATTGGGTGGGGACAGAGCGCCTGAAGGCGCGTTTTTATGGTCGCTTTGCAGCACGCTTGAAAGCGTGCCCTGATACGAACTCGCCTTCGTGTCTTCAAGGGCCATCGTTCTTCGAATGTTTGCCTTTTATGAACAGGCCTGCGATGGCTGCGCTGGCGATAGATAGAGCGGCGCAGCAGAGAGCGATCATGCGGAACGCGTAGACGAACGAGTTGGCGATGGCGGCTTTCAGCTGCAGGGAGGAGCTGGCGGCAGGAGATTTCTGCGCGGGTGGAGAATTGGGGTCCGCGTCGGTGGAGACTTCGATAGCCGCCAGCTTGGTGCGTTCAGCGTGCAGTTGTTCGCGGATTTGTTGCGGGATGTCGAGACGCGCAAGTTCGTGGTCGAGGTGGGCGGCGAAGGCGTTGACCATGACGATGCCGAACACTGCGACCGCGAGCAAACCGGCTACACGCGCGACCGCGTTGTTAATGCCGGACGCCGTGCCCGAGTGGTCGCGATCGACTGCCATCATCACCGTAGTTGTGAGGGGAGCAACGCTGACCGCCATGCCGAATCCGAGGACGACGAATGCGGGGAAGAAGGTGGTCCAATAGGATCCGCCGACAGAGGGCAACGTGAACATCAAAAACCCCGCGGCGGCGATCACTGGACCGACGATGAGCGGGAGCTTCGGGCCGTAGCGTGTAACCAGTCCTCCGGACCAGCGGGAGAGCACGAACATCAGCAGGATGAGCGGCAGGGCGGCCGCGCCCGCGGCGGTGGCGGAGTAGTGCTGGACCTGGATCAGGTTCATCGGGAACACGAAGAAGAAAATTCCCAAGGCCGAGTAAAGGAAGAGAGTCAGCAGGTTCGCGCCAGAGAAGGTTCGCGATCGGAAAAGTTTGAGCGGGACCATCGGGTTCGGGGCGCGCGCTTCAACGATCGGGAACGCTGAGAGAGAGACCAGAGCGACCAGCAAACTTGCGGCGACGCCGGGATTCGTCCAGCCGAGGCGTGGTGACTCGACGAGACCATAGACAAGGCCGCCGAGGCCAAGGGTGACAAGCAGTGCGCCGAGGAAATCGAGCCGCTTTGCGGCGGGGCCGTGACTTTCCGGCACGTGCCAGAGAGAGATCACGATGACCGCTACCGCGAGCGGCAGGTTGATGAAGAAGATCCAGCGCCAGGAGGCGTGCTCGATGAGCCATCCGCCGAGCACAGGGCCGAGTGCCGTGGTGATGGCGGTGAATCCGGACCAGGTGCCGATGGCGCGACCGCGTTCTTGCTCGGGGAAGGAAGCGCTGATGATGGCGAGGCTTCCTGGTGTGAGCAGCGCGGCGCCGACCCCTTGAATCGCGCGAGCGTAGATGAGTTGATGGATATTTTGCGCGAGGCCGCAGGCTGCGGAGGCGATGGCGAAGATCGCGACACCAGCGACGAAAATGCGGCGGCGGCCGAAAAGATCTCCGGCGGAGCCTCCGACGAGAATCAGCGCGCCGAGAAAGAGTCCATAGGACTCGACGACCCACTGGACGTCGATGACGGTGGCATTGAATGTTGATTGGAGCGCGGGCAAGGCTACGTTGACGACGGTGCTGTCGATAAACGCCATGCTGCTGCCCAGGATGGCGGCAGCGAGGATCCAGGCGGCCGAGGAAGAACGGGTCGCGGGTGCTTCAGTGGGAGAGGGCATGTCTGGTTATGGATGCAATGGGTCAGGGAAGGGTTCGGCTTGCTTGGGACCTACAAGGGGCGGTTGGTTTGGCGCCTACGAGGCTGGTATTCGCTAGCCTCTGCAGTACGCATTGGACTATTGAGTGCCGCCGCAAGGCTGCTTGGTTCGGTAGGGGTCGGACGTTGAGTCGGTTATATGGCTTGTTCTGCAGACTAGTCTGACTAGTTCATCAGGCAGACTCCGAAGCCAGTTTGACTACTGCAAAACGAATGATGGGGAAAAGGGGCGGCACAACAACGGGGCAACGTTGGACTGCAGCTCTTCCCGATCGGAGTGCAACTGGGTGCGACGCCGATTCCGCTCAGCGCCACTCTCTGGGGGCTACCTGTGGCATTGTCGTGGATACTCACTCCCCCCGTACGCATGCCGGTTGCATTGGGTTTGAACTTGACGCTTATCGTGCAACTCGCGGCCACAGGTAAGGAACTCAAACAGGTGTGGGTTTGACTGAAGTTCGCTGGGTTTGCGCCAGTGATTCCGATACCGGTGATCGCCAAGGTCGCTGTGCCGGTGTTCTTCAATGTCACCGTCTAGGCCGCGCTCACGGTCCCTATTGTCTGAGCTGAGAACGTCAGACTGGTTGGCGACAATGTAGCCTTGGGCGCAGCGGTGGCTGCCGTGGTATCCGCAAATAATCCGGTGGCCGTAGCGTTTTCGCTGACGAGACGATCGTTTTGCTGGGTTGAGCTGCCTGGTTCTCCGAGGATGTCCAGGTTGACGACAGCATCCTGAGGGGCAGCTTGTCGCTCTCCTTGCGCGACGAGTCGAACCCGGATGGCCAGCGCAGCGAATAAAGTTATTGCGACGATACACAGCCATGGCCTGGATTTCATTTGGACTCCTCTAAACAGGTTGGGAGCCGAGGGGCCGCTCTCAGGGAAAACGGAGGGAAGCAAAATTCTTCGCCTGAGTTAGGATTAGCTTACTCTCAGCTGGTCTTGTGTCAACGCTATCTTCGATTCGTAAAGAATGTGTTACATCGCTGATTGATTGTCGAGGGGTAGTAAGTGGCAAAAATTTTCAAACTAACCGTGCTCGTGGTGGTTGCCGTTCTCGGTCGCAGGGCGCAGGCGCAGGAGTCGGTTGATGCGCTTCGGCAGCGAGCCGAGAAGGGCAGCGCTGAGGCGCAGACTACCTTGGGCACGATCTATCGCAATGGGGAGGGCGTGCGTCAGGATCTGGGAGAGGCCTTGCGGTGGTTCCGGTTGGCGGCAGTGCAGGGGAACGCCGAGGCCGAGAATGATCTTGGATTTCTCTACGACTACGGCGGTGGAGTGCCCATCGATCACCAGGGAGCGGCGCATTGGTATCGCAAAGCCGCTGCCCAAGGCCATGCAGAGGCGGCGCTGAACCTGGGCTGGCTTTACGACAGCGGCCAGGGATTTCCGGTTGACCATGCGGAGGCCGCGAAGTGGTATCGCAAGGCGGCCGAGGAGGGGAACGGCGACGCGGCCTTCGATCTCGGAGTGATGTACGAGAAAGCGCAAGGTGTGGGGCAGGATTATGGCGAAGCCGCGCGCTGGTACCGGAAGGCGGCGGACCAGGGGATGCACATTGCGCAGCTTAGTCTCGGGCGACTGTATGCCAACGGTCAAGGTGTGGCACGCGATCCAGCGGAGGCAGCGCGCTGGTATCGCAAAGCGGCGGACTTGGGACTGGCGACCGCACAGTATGAATTGAGCCGCGCATATTCGAGCGGCGCGGGCGTGACGGCGGATCCAGTGGCGGCGTACGAGTGGATGGATGTGGCCGTGTTTCGCGCGAATGGATCAGTCCGCGAGAAATATTCTGCCGCGCGCGATGCGCTGGGCGCGCGGATGAGTGGTGAGCAATTGGCCGACGCGAAGCGACTGGCCGGTGAGTGGAAGGCCAAGTGGGCGCACTGAGACTTGCACGTCTTGAGTTAGTAGGCGCTCTTCCAGTTCCAACCGTCGGAGGCGCGGTTGATAGCGCCGACGCGAAGGCGGTGGTCGGCGGAGTTGCGGCTGGGATTGCCGCTGATGGTGATGCGGTCCCCTGGTTGAAGCGTGTCCTTCTCAATCCCCTGACGGCTCAGTTGGCCGGCGGTACCCCATTCGGCTGCCCACGTGATGGTCTTGTTTTTCTCGCCCGGAGTTTCCAAGAGAATCGCGGAGTGCGGATTGCGGAAGAGGAACTCGACGATCGTGCCTTTGATGGTGACCGTCTCAGAAGAATAGGTGCCGGCGAAGGAGTGGTGCGCCCACGCGTGACTCGCACACAGTACGGCGGCGGTCAGCAGGAGGACCGAGAGTGCGAGTTTTGCCCGTCCCGGCATTAAGGGGATGATACACCGCGTGGAAGATGCGTGGTGCGCCCCGGTTGTTTGTTCGCCAGTCGTGCAGTGCCCGGTTGTTTCTTTTTCAAGCGGCGTGGGATATTTGGACGTCATGAAAATGGATATGGTTGAGTTACGTGGGCAGCATGTGCGGCTGGAGCCGCTGGAGAGTCGTCATGTGAAGGGACTGGCGGCGGCATCGGCTGGGGACGCGGAGTTGTACCGGTGGAGTCCGGTTCCGCAAAATGAGGCTGAGGCCGCGCAGTATGTGAGTACTGCGATGGCGTGGAGAGATGAGGGCAGCGGCATGCCGTTTGCCACGGTGCGAAACTCGGATGGGGTGGTGCTAGGGTCAACGCGGTTTTTCAACTTGGATCGGTGGGCTTGGCCGGAGGGCCATGTTTTGCACGGGCGGCGGACGCCGGATGGATGCGAGATTGGATACACGTGGCTGGCACGATCAGCGATCCGGACGGCGGCAAATACTGAATCCAAATTGTTGATGCTCACGTATGCGTTTGAAACGTGGAAAGTATTTCGGGTGTGTTTTCACACCGATGTGCGGAATGAGCGATCGCGAGCGGCCATTGAACGCATCGGGGGGAAACTTGAAGGCGTGTTGCGGGCGCATCGCATGGCGGCGGATTTTATTCCGCGGGATTCGGCGCGGTTTTCGATTGTGGCCGCGGAGTGGCCGGCGGTGAAGAAGCGGTTGCTGCGAAAAGTGGAGGGCGGCTAGGCCCGAAAAGAGCGTAATGCGGGAACTATGTGTGGGCGATCAAGGGATAATTCTGGATGCTGCACTGCCGTGTCGAGGAGTTTGTATATACGGGAAAATGCTGATGTCCTAATGAGTTAGTATGAAAAGGAATTTCGATTTCAGCCGACTCTGTCGCTATTGGCGGCATCCAACCGTGATGGGTGATTTGTTATGGCCATTTTTGATGAAACCTATCGAGTCATCGCGGTGGAGAGTCAAGCTCTGACAATCCAAGGGAATGTGAGTGGGGAAGTTTTGACGATTACTAATCCCGAGCCGGAGATTCCGTTCACGGCGGAAGAATATCCGGTGGGGCAGTTGATCGGGTTGACGGATCCGTCAGAGTCGGCGCCGAATTAAGCCGGCAGGCGCGGGGTGTGAATTCCACAGAGTGCTTTGGGCAGAAGAAGTGTGTCCGATCGCGGACTCCTGCGGCGGCATTTCTCCGCGTTATGACTTCGATTTCTTAATTATTCCGGATGAAAATTCAGGATGACGATTTCATGGGTCTCGCGCGTAGCGGCTTCCCACTTGCAGCGCCGCACTGCGTCGACTCCTGCTTGCGCGAGCACGGGATGGCCGCCGAGAATGCCGGTTGACTTAACGCTGCCGTTGGCCGCGACCACGGCTTCGATCTTCACACTGCCGGAGATTCCCATTTTCTGCGCGAGGCTGGGATAGGCTGGGACGACCCGGTTGAGCATCTTGCGGTGAGACTCGGATGGTTCCTGGGCGTGGGCAAGGGGTGTAGACCCGATCGTTACCAGTGCTGCAAGGAACAGAACCCCCGTCCGAAGGCGCATAAGGTCCCCAACCACTCTTCCATCTTAAGCGAGCAAAAGTTTACGTAAAGGTAACCGTAGTAATTTTCCGATTTCGCGGAAAAGCAACCGAGTCGGTTTCGTTTGGATGGGTATCTGAGCGGTTAACTGGTGGGAGAACAGATTCGTTTTGCGGTCAGTTGCCAGGGTTCACCGGAGCTGTTAGCCAGTTTGTGGGAGATCGGAGGCTTCGGCCGCGGATGGGATCGGGGGATCAATTTAGTAAAAAGTGGGCAACGACCTTGGGAATAGAGTGCTCACGAAATTCAAGTGAAGCAAACCTCAGTGGGTGAAGCTGCCTTTTGTCTGCAGCAGTTCGGCCCGACTGAAGTCGGGCCCTTCCCATCGTCGCAATTCTTCCTGGAGACGATTCAGTGGGATGACGGGCCGTTTGTTCGGTTACTGGCAATGCGGCACTGGAGGCGCACCTGCGCGGCTAATGGCGAGTTAGGCGCCTTGCTTCGAACGGGCAGGCGGTTTTGCTGGTGCTCACCCGCTCAACGGCACCCACCATCAAATTACTTTACCGCCCAGCTTCCCTCCTACATGCCGACCGCTCTTGGCCAGAGCCATCCGAAAGTCCCCGCGGTTAACAAGGCGTAGATCAGGCCGTCGATGACTTCTTTCGCGGTCACGTTGCCGGTCTGGCCTTTCCAGATTCCGCTCGGGAGGGCGCCGAGTCCGTACGCCAGGAAAGCGGCGGTGCCGGCCACCCGAAAGACCGCCAGATACGAACTGCCGGGCGCGACGGTGTGCGCGGTGAGGTAGGCGACGAAGAAACTTACCAGGACCGTGTAGGCGAACCAGAGTCCGAGGAACTTGGGCATTGCGGGTGGGCCCGGAGACATGATGGTGAGCAGGCCTACCGGTCCTTGCTTGTACTTTTCCTGGGCTGCCGGAGACTTCATTTCTTTCGGCGTGCAGAAGGGGAAGACATAGGTGCCGCGCTGCAGGTTGGCGGCGCGAAGGGTGGAAGAGACTTTGTCTTCGTCGGGAAGCTGGTGGTAGTTGCTGCGATGGTAGGTGAGCACCATGTGCATGACGAAGCTGGCGACGAAGATGATGACCGCCGAGAGCATGATCGGGAGCCAGAGAGCGGAGAGAGGAACCATGTGGCCTCCTGTACGGCGCAAATTTTCCAAGGGAGCGTAATGCCCGGCGCGAAATGGGTCAAGTGGGTGGGGCTCGGGTCAAAAAACCTTTCCCCCGCAGAGCGGACACTGTGGGACACAGAGGAAGATGCTTTTCGCGGATGACATAATTGGGGCATGAATCGGAAGCTTGCGCATGTGGCAGTGGTGGTGCGGGAGTACGACGAGGCGATTGCCTTCTACACGCAGGTGCTGGGGTTTCGGCTGGTAGAGGACACCGATCTAGGCGGCGGCAAGCGCTGGGTGTTGGTGTCGCCGGGATCGGTGGATGGGTGTTGTGTACTGCTGGCGCAGGCTGCGAATGCAGAGCAGGCGTCGCGCATTGGGAATCAGACGGGAGGGAGGGTTTTCTTGTTTTTGCATACGGATGATTTTTGGCGCGACTACAACTCGCTGCGCGGGCACGCGGTGGAGTTCGTGCGCGAGCCGAAAGAGGAGCCTTACGGGACTGTGGCCGTGTTTAGAGATCTGTATGGAAATTTGTGGGATTTGATTCAGCGCAAGTAGCGGGGTCGTGTCTGCCAGGTAGCAATCGGGGATCGGTTTTCGAGTGGCGGGTAATTCGACTATTGGGTTTCGTCGAGGCACGCTGTCCTTGCGGGCTCACGCCCGCTGCGTTTTTGGTGCCGCCCCTTCGGGGCTTGCGATCCTTCCTCGAGCTTACCCAGCGCTTACGCGCTGGGCTAAATTATTTCGCCGCTCCGCGACTGGATTTATTTCGGACTTGACTTATTCCGGATCGATTTCATACCGCGCTGGATGACTTGCCCATGGACGCTAGCTTGATGTCAGAGGTTGATGGTATTTGGTTGGATTTACAGATGTGAAAGTCTTGATCTATGCGCCGAGGTAGAGGTTGGTCACGGCTTGCTGGACTTTTTCGGAGAGCGCTTGCATGTCGTGACCAGTCAGGCCGGCGGTGGAGATCGGGTCGCCTACTCGCATTTCGAGGGCGCGGCATTTGACGTGGTACGTGTTCATCGGAAGGAGTTCATAGGTTCCGATCAGCGCGACGGGAACGATATCGACCTGCGCTTTGATGGCTAGGAAGAAGGCGCCCGCGAGAAAGGGCTTGATAAGGCCATCGGGCGTGCGGCCGCCTTCAGGGAAGATCACTAGCGGCATGCCGGCTTTCAGGCTTTTCAGCGCGGAACGAATGCTGCCAATGGAACCGGCGGGATTCTGCTGGTCGACGCAAATTTGCCCGGAGCGCTTCAGGTGCCATCCTACGATCGGGTAGGCGAGCAATTCTTTTTTGAAGGCGATGCGGAACTGGAATGGCAAGTAGACATAGAGCACCGGAATGTCGAGCGCGGAGGCATGGTTGACGGCGTAGACATAGGTGCGTGTGGTGTCGATCTTGTCGAGGCCCGTGACTCTTACCGGAGAGAAGATCGTCTTCATGATCATCCAGGACCAGGCGCGGGCGAAGTTGTGCAGGATACGTTCGCGGTCGCCGAAAAGGGAGACGGGAATCGAGATCAGTCCGAGGAAGACGGTGTAGGCCCAGATCAGCGGATCGAGAATGAAGTACGAACGCAGACTACTGAGCAGGCCATGCTTGCGCGGACGAGCAGCGGGCGGAGAGATGACACGCTCGACCGGCTGGGTCGGAGAAGCGGCAGGGACCTCGCCGCTTTCGACTTCCGTAGATGGATTCTTGAAGGGCACCCTTCTCTATTCAATGCGAGCGCCGAGCGTTCGCATAGCTTCTCCTACAATGTAAATCGAACCGGTGACCACCACCAAGCCGCGTGTGCCAGCAGCGGCATGGGCCTGGGCAAGGGCGGAGGGCACGTTGGGGGCGTCGTCGATGTCAACGGCAACGCGGGAAGCAGCTTCGCGAATTTCAGTGGCGGTTGCGGCCCGCGGGTTCTCGACGTGGGTGGCGATCACACGATCGGCGAGCGGAAACAGAATTTCGGCAATTTCGCCAACTGCTTTGTCGCGCATAGCCCCGAAAACGAAAACCAGCGGACGATCTTCATAGGCGGCCGACAAGGTTGAGCGCAAGGCCCACGCGCCTGCCGGATTGTGGGCCACATCAAAGACAATTTCGGGATGATCGTGGGTGGCGGGCAGGACCTGGAAGCGTCCGGGCCAGCGCGTTTCGCGGATTCCCGTCTCGATGGTCGTAGCGGTGATTGCTGGGAATCCAGCGCGGGAAAGTTCTTCCGCGGATGCAATCGCTAACCCGATGTTGCGCAGCTGATGACGGCCGACTAACGGCGTCTCGACGGTGATTTCTTTTCCCAGGACCTGAAGCGGATAGCGAGAGACGTAACCGGCTTTCTCGTAAGTACTGGGCGCCAGGTATTGCGCGCTGTTTGGGCTGACGGGCGGCACGTAGGGAACAGCGCTCACGGCTTGCGCGCCAAGAGCAAGGATCGCGTTGCCGATGACGTTGTTGGCTTCGGGCGTCTGGGGGAGCGTGATGACGGGAACCTTTGCGCGCAGGATGCCGGCCTTTTCGCGGGCAATTTCGGTGAGGGTCTCGCCGAGAAATTTCTGGTGATCGAGCGCAATGTCGGTGATGACGCTGAGACGCGGCTTGACCACGTTGGTGGCGTCGAGGCGGCCTCCCATGCCGACTTCAAGCACGGCGATGTCGATGCGCTCGCGGGAGAAATATTCGAAAGCGATGGCGGTGAGCATCTCGAAGAAGCTGGGATGCCACGGAAGTTCGGATTCAGTGACGAGTCGCTCGGCAGTGCGATCGACCAGATCGTGGATGAGGGCGAATTCATTGTCAGCGATCGCAGCGCCGTTGATGCGGATGCGCTCGTTGATGCGCACCAGGTGCGGCGACGTGTACAAGCCGGTTTTGTATCCGGAAGCCTGGACGATGGAGGCTAGCGTGGCCGCAGTGGAGCCTTTCCCGTTGGTGCCGGCGATCAGGACGGCGGGGAATTTCTTCTCGGGATGCTCGAGGGCTTCGAGCAGGGTGCGCATGTGCGCGAGGTCAAACTTGTGCGAGGGCGTCTGGGCCAGCTCGTGGCCGAGGGCAAACATGCGGGCGATGGCGACTTCGTAGGACAAAGGACAGTAGTTCGTCGTTGGCAAAACCCCTCAGATCAACGTCTAAGCGCCAGAAATAAGGGTATCAGGGATGCGCCTGGAGTTTCGAGCGGCGGGCATTGGGTGGGTCCGATCGGGGGCTGAACGGAGACGTTGCTAGGTTTCCAGACATAACATCTATCCGATGTATGCCAGACTACGAGTACTCCCGTTGATCCGGGATAACAAAACATGGGCTACACTGTCGGGCACCTGCGGGGGGAGCGGAATCTCCAGGTTAAGAGCCTCGTTGAGGATGTCCATTTGCCTTCTGTGAATTTGCCACCTTCAAAGCTGCGCACCCTATCGTGGCGTCCATTTTGGCTACGGGTGACACTCGGAGTGTGCGCGATTGGGATTTTCGCAGCGGGTAGTCGTGTCGAGCGAGTGTCGGCTGTAGCGGCGCCGGAGAACGGACCTTTGAAGGCGCAGATCGATGTGGCGAAATTGGGGTTCAAAGGGCTATCGGCGGCGGCGCGGCAATCGGGTGGCGCGAACCTGTCGGTTGATTTTCTGGACGCCGATCACGTACTGGTCACATTCAATCCCAAAAAGTTATTCCAGCGCTTGCCGGAGTGTCCGCCCAGCCATGCGGATCGCCAGGTGCATGCGATGGTAATCGCGGTGCCCGGAGGGGGAGTGGTGAAAGAGGCTGACTGGTATCTGCACGACTCACGGCGCTACGTGTGGCGACTGGGAGATGGGCGCGTTCTGCTGCGGCGCTTGAACAAGTTGTACGAAGTCAATTCGAACCTCGAGGAGAAGTTGATTTTTGATTCGCCCCAGGAGTTGCTGTGGGTCTCGGTGACGTCCGACGGGAAGCAGATCATCGTAGAGACTGGGACGCCGGCGCCAGCAGCCGTCGGAACCAAGGCGGGCGACGTCAAAAACGACGTCAAGGCTAAGGAACGCGTCAAGATCTCGTTCCTCGATGTGAAAACCTCGGCGGTGCAGCGATCGCTTGAGGTGCGTGGCATGACAAAACTCGAGGCGACAAGTTCCGGATTCGCAGACGTCCGCAAGCAGGCGAGCAACTGGCTGGTGGAGTTCGGGAACACGAATATCACGCGGGTGAAAGCGCGGCGGGTGCCGAATCTTCAATACAGCAGCAACAACACCATGCTGGTGGGGCGCTGCTCGGTATCCCGCAACGGGTACAACGTCAGCGCGTTCACAGTAGCTGGGACGTTCCTGTGGCGGCAACATTGGGATGATTGCCGGTATTGGCCGGTGATGCGCACCAGCGAAGACGGCAGCCGTTTCGCTGAAGGCACGTTGACCATCCGGCCAATGAGTCAACAGCAAGCTCCGCCCGAGGAAGCCGCGCAGGAAGAAGGACTGGATCAGCACGTTCAGGTGATTGATACGGCAACGGGAAAATCGCTGCTGTCGTTAGTAGTGGCTCCGGCGGTTCCGGATGGAGAGAATTTTTCGCTGTCGCCGGACGGCACGCGACTAGCCGTGGTGAACGGCACGACGATGGATGTGTATGAGCTGCCGGAAATGTCGTCGGAGGACCGCGCTCGCTTCCTCGCGGTGAAGGCTGAGACTCCGGGATTGAATGCTCCGCCGGCGCAAGCGGGCCAAGCCGATGAGCCGGTTTTCGAGTCATCGGGAACGTTCGATTCATCGCAGAGCGAAGCGCCGACGGAAAACGCCAAGGCGACGACGGCGGCGCCCGAGGCCACGCCGACGAAGGCGGATGCGACTCTCGATGCCACACCGACGCTGACGATCCGGACGGGCACGCAAGTGGTGGCGCTGGACGTGGTTGTGACCGACAACGCGGGCAAACTGGTGAAGGGCCTGCAGCAGAGCGACTTCAGCGTGACGGAAGATGGGAAGCCGCAACGGGTGAAATTCTTCAAGGAGTTTACGCAGGGCCAGGTGGAGGCGGCGGCGCCTGCGCTCCCTGCGAGAGATCCGCTTCCTCCCAACCTGTTTTCGAACTATGCCTTGCCACCTGAGAATGAGTCGGTCACGGTTGTGATGCTGGATCTGCTGAACACGTCGATCCAGGATCAGATGCGAGCGCAAGATGAGCTGGTGTCATTTCTAAAGAAGAAGCCGAAGGACACCAAGGTCGGCATTTGCGTGCTGGGGAACGAGTTGCAGATGATTCAGGGTTTTACCGACGATGAGAGGGCGCTGGTCGCAGCCGCAAAAGGAAAGAAGGCCTCCCAGCGGTTGCGCCCGCTGGATAACCTGGACGCGCAGTTTGATATCGGACTCCGAGCGGGCCGCGAGAGTTCAAGGTTTGCCGGCCAATTACAACTCCTGGGGGAAGCAGTCGCCCAGCAACAGTCCGAACTGCGCTTGATTGACGCGGACAAGCGCATGTTCGTTACCGTTGACGCTTTTGCGCACATGGCCAGATATCTGGACGGCATTCCTGGTCGCAAGAACCTCGTCTGGCTGTCAGGTTCCTTCCTGCTGGGCATTGTCCCGGAGTCGAACGGCGCGAATCCATTCCTCGAGAATGGTTATTACACTGAAAACCTCAAGAAAGTTGCGAACCTGCTGGGCGATGCGCACGTCGCGGTCTATCCGGTGAGCGTGAAGGGTCTGGAAACGAACCCACTGTTCGCGGCCTCGAATAATGATTTGGCGCCGGTCACGATGACCGCGCCGCCGCCGGGTCCTGGATTCGGAAAACGCGTACCCGGGAGTTCCGTAGCCAACGCGGTCATGATGGATCGCATGGATGAGTTCAGCCTCGGCCTGAACGACGAGCATGCGACTATGACCAAGCTGGCGACTCAAACGGGCGGACAGGCCTTCTTCAACACGAATGACCTAAGCGGCGCCGTCAAAGCGGCAACCGAGCAGGGGGCGAACTACTACGCGCTGTCGTATACGCCGACCAACAAGAATTACAACGGCTCGTTCCGGAAATTGAAGGTGACGCTGGCGGGAAAGAAGTATCACCTGGCGCATCGGACGGGATACTACGCGATTGATCCGTTTGCGCCGCTGAAGCCTTCGAAGGACCTGACGTCGAGCCTGGCGCGCGCGGCCATGCAGCAGGGATCGCCGCAATCGAGGCAGATCGTATTTGGCGCGCGCGTGGTACCGATTGGAAAGCCTCGGATAGTCGAGGCCGCAGCGCCGACGAAGTCTGTGAAGAAGCATAAGCAGGCGGTTGGTCCCCTCGAGATGCAGCGGTATGGAATCGATCACGCGGTGGCGTTTTCGGATCTGCGCTTCACTCCGACGGCCGAGGGCAAGTATCACGGCGTGGTGAACTTCATGGTGACGGCGTTCGACAGCGAAGGGAAACAGATCGCCAGTCAGTTAAGCCAGTCGGTCGCAGATCTTAAGCCAGAAGTGATGAAAGACATCATGGCGGGCGGTGTTCGGATACATCAGGAAATCGACGTGCCGGTGAGCGGCACGGCAATGCGTCTGGGAGTGGAGGATGTCAGCAACAGCCATGTCGGCACGATGGAGATTCGGCTGCCGGTGCCGGCGCCGCCCGAGTCACAAGAGGGTGCGCGGCGAACTCTGCCTCCGGTTGAACCGGATTAGCATTCGCGAACCTTTAGATTGATTCTTCTCCGTCAGTCAGCGGCCGAGCGCCTGGTGAAAAGAACGATCAGGCTGGCAATGGCTAGAGTCAGCATGATGTGATGGTAGGTGTCGTTGCTGGACGTGCGGGGGCCCCGTCCGGCTGCGAGTGCGACCATGCCGAGCGAAACTCCGGCAATCGCGATGAAGTTGGCGATGATGGCCAGACGGCGCGCTGATGATGTGCCACGCAAAAGTGCTATCACGCCAATCGTCAGTGCTATCCCGCAGGTCGACTCGACGATCGCAGCCGGATGAATGACCGGCTCCTGGAAACTCCCGATCGCTATGCCCAGATGCTGAATCGCACCGAAGAAAAATAACGCTGCATTGAAAATCATGAGAATTCTGAGTAGGGGCCGCATGAGGAACTCCGAAGACGGTGGCTAAGTGCAAGAAACGCATTCCTACTTAATGAGATGATTCCAGGTGGGCGCAGGTTTCCGCCTGTCCCCCGAGAGCAGGACATCATGTCGACGCGACCGCCCGTGCCGCCGTTTACCCATGAGACGGCAATCGAAAAGGTTCGACGAGCCGAGGATGCATGGAACACGCGCGATCCGGAGAAAGTGTCGCTGGCATACACGATGGACTCGCGTTGGCGCAACCGCGCTGAGTTCATTCACGGGCGCGAGGAGATTGTGGGGTTTCTGAAGCGCAAGTGGGCGCGCGAGCTCGACTATCGGCTCATCAAGGAGTTGTGGGCGTTCGCGAGGAATCGAATCGCGGTGCGCTTCGCGTACGAGTGGCACGATGATTCCGGAAACTGGTTTCGCTCGTACGGAAATGAGAATTGGGAGTTCGACGAGAACGGACTAATGCGATTGCGGCTGGCAAGCATCAATGACTTGCCGATTGCGGAGACCGAGCGGAAGTATCGATGGGAGTTGGGACGGCGTCCGGATGAACATGCCGGGTTGAGTGAGTTGGGATTGTGAAGTGAGAACGCGGGCGAGGGAGCCCGCACTACATGAGCTTGCAGGTTTCTTGCACGGCTCTGCCTGCACATTGCTGCGCTTTGAAGTGAACATTCGCGACGTGCCAATCCCTTGGTAACTTTTATTGGTGGCGCATTCACTCATAAGCTCACAAAACATTCTAGATAAAAGCGGGGGCGAGGAAGCTAGCGTCCGCAGGGGAGCTTGTGATGCAGAACCCATCGAGAACGGCGGGTGCGCAGGGCATCCTGATGACCTATTCGCCGGGAGCGCGCAACCGAAACGGGGAGGCGGGCGCAACGGCTAGCGGACTGGCCGAGGCTGCAATCCGGATACTGGGTGCTTGTCTGTTGCTGTACCAACAGCAGGTGCCGACGCGGAAGTATTACGAAGTTCACCAGACTCAATAGCGGATCATCGCCACAGATCTGCCCCGCCACTCAGGCGAGGGCATCTAGCTTTCCGAGAAAGGGCCCACGGATTTCCATCCGTGGGCTTTTTCATTTGAAGCCTGCATTGGATGAACGCCTCACGGTTCGCTAAAGCACTTGTGACCGCCCCCCACATCGTCGCTGGGGAAAGTTCCCGCTTTCATGCGTTGGAATGCGGCTCTGGCGCTGCCCCAAAAAGGCACGAAGGTAATCAAGCGGGCGCGTGATCGTAACCAATTTTGGGCGCTGCGCGTAATGCGAAACGCGAACCGGCGTAATTGGCGCGCGCTTGGTAAGGACTGTAAACTCCTTTTTACACGCTGCAATACTTGTACGAGCAATGGATGTTCGTTGGGTGAGGAGGAAAGAAATGAGCAAGTCTGCAGGCTCGCGGGAACCTCGCTTGATACGCATCCAGGCCGTCAACAGGTGGAAACGCGGTGTGCTGATGATCCCCAGAATGAGGTTGGATTGACCGTCCTTTGGGGAAAACTCAAAGACAAGTGGGAAAACACGGCTATCGATCTGGCGGAGAAGCCGATCGGCAACGATGCGGCTTTCTGTGAGCAGCGTGGCGACGTAGAATATCTGGCTTCCAGGAGAAGAGCAGATATGACTACGCATGCTTCGAACGATGCGTCGGCCGAAACGGTTTACGTGACGCTGACTGGCCTGCCGCTCGCGATGAAGTTCGATTGGCCTTTTCATCGGTCCACGTCGGGGGCGGACTTCTGGGTGCTGCACGCACAAGTGCGGCTGGAAGGATCGGAGGGGCTGACGGCGCCTGTTGCAGTCAATATGTCGGCAACCGTACGCGAAGTGTTTCCGTCGCTTGAGCCGAAGGATACCGAGGCTCCGATGATCAACGCGATCCGGAAGGAAGTGGACCGGCGCCAGTTGGAGTTCGTGAAGTCGGGGAAGCTGGTGCCGTTGCAGTTTTCCAGCCGGCATTACGATTTCAAGCGCAACCAGTGGGCGTTCGGAAAGGCGGAGGATGCGACGATCCGTACGTTTCTGGAACGGAAGATCTATTGGCAGACGAAGGTGCACGGCGGCGAGGTGTGGCTTGGGGATGCGACCGAGGCACAGTATCTGCAGACGACTACCGATCACCTGGCGGAAGTTGCCAACCAGATAGCGGGCGCGGGGCTGATCACGTTAGCGCGGCGGTATGCTACGGCGCTGCCAGCTTTGATGGCGCGAGGCGAGGAGTTTGAGGCCGCGCGGCGTGCAGCGGTTGAGGAGTTGGAGAAGAAGCACGCGTTTGAGCGCGGGTAGAGTTTGAAGTAGGTAGACCCTTGGAGGCCGTCTCGCTGGTGCGGGGCGGCCTTGCTGTTTGTGGGGAGATCCGACCCGTCAGATCCTCATGGGCATGACGATGTAGCGGTACTTGTAGTCTTCGCTGCCAAGGGGGCGAAGCTGGCCGGCGGACTGAGGGTCTTTTAGTTCGAGGCTTACGTCGCCCGAGCCCACTGCCTTCAGGAAATCGAGGATGTAGGTTGCATTGAAGCCGATGGTGAGGCCGTCGCCCTGGTAGGGCGTCTCAATCGAGTCCTCGGATTCGCCGGTTTCAGTGGACGAGGCGGAGAGCTTTAACTCGCCTTTTTCCAGTCGCAGTCGGACGGCGCGGGAACGCTCGTCGGAGAATTGGGCCACGCGCTGGATGGCGGAATTGAAATCGTCGCCATTCAGGCTGACGAGTTTGTTGTTGTCTTTGGGAAGAACGGCTTCGAAGTTGGGGAACTGGCCCGTCAGTTGGCGCGAGGTCAACAGGCGCGGGCCGATGCGGAAGAAGAGCGTTGATTCGTCTTTCGCGAAGTCAATCGTCTCAACGTCGGTTGAGTCGACCAGCGACTTCAGCTCGTCCATGCACTTTTTCGGGATGAGCGTTTTCAGCTCGCCGGAGATGCCTTCGAATTTTTCGCCGCTGCGCTCGATGTGGGCCAGACGATGGCCGTCGGTGGCAACCATGGTGATGGATTCGGGCTTCAACACCATCAGGGCGCCGTTCAGCGTGTAGCGTGACTCTTCACTGGCAATTGCGAATCCGGTCTTGGCGATCATCGCGCGTAACACTTGCGCGGGAATTTTTACTACGCCCGCGGTCGGGAACACGGGCAGGCTGGGGAAGTTCGACTTCGCCATGCCGACCATCTTGGTGTTGGAGCGGCCGCAGCGGATGCTGACCCAGTGGTTCTCAAGCAGCTTGATGGTGATTTCCGCGTCGGGCAGGAGCTTTACGTAGTCGTAAAGTTTGCGCGCGGGGATGGTGCAGGAGCCTTCTTTTTTGACCTTGGCGGCGCAGGCAGTGCGCAGGCTGAGATCGAGATCGGTGGCGGTGAGGGAGAGCTTGTCGCCTCCGGCCTCGAACAGGTAGTTGGAGAGGATGGGGATGGTGGTCTTGCGTTCGACGACACCTTGCGTCGCCGTGAGCTCACGCAGAAGTTCAAACTTGCTGATCGTGATCTCCATCGTTCCAGTTCCAGTCGCGGTGGCCTCTTCAACCGGCATAACCGAATCTCCCCGTCGGACTTGGCTACTTCTAGTACTGTTTTTATATCAAATTAAAAAGCTATAAAACCAGCAGTAACAGTAGGCGGTTCGGAAAAGTGGAAAACCGATCCAACTTGTCCCTCTGCACTCGCTTATCGTGCCACCCCTCATGTCCATAATAGGACTCGCCGGTGGCGGAGACCACAGCAACGCTTTGCCCGATTGCTGAACTGTGCGATCTCTTACACAGCTTCCACATGCTCTCCACAGAGGCTGGCTCGGAAGACCGGGCCGTTTCGTGGAAAACTGCGCGTGATCCGCAATTAACCGCCTAATTGCTCGGTCAATTTGTTGATCAGCCTGTTCAAATCCTTATCGTTCTTGCGGGCCTCGTCGATTTTCTCGACAGAGTGCAGCACGGTCGTGTGGTGCTTTCCGCCGAACTGGCGGCCGATCTCAGGGAGCGACGCTTCGGTGAGATGCTTGGCGAGATACATGGCAATCTGGCGCGGGTAGACGATGGCGCGCGAATTGTTCTTCTGCTTGATCTCGGCCAGGCGAAGTCCGAACTGTTCGGCGGTCGCTTTCTGGATGGATTCGATGGTGACCTTGCGGGCTTGCGAATCGATGAAATTCTTGAGCACCTGCTGCGCGTAGGGGAGGGTAATTTCGGCACCGATGAGCGATGAGTGAGCGACCAGGCGGATCAGGGCGCCTTCGAGCTCGCGGACGTTGGAACGGATGTTGGAGGCGACGTAAAGAGCCACGTCAGTGGGCAGGGTGACTTTCTCCTGCTCGGCCTTCTTTTGAAGAATCGCCACCTTGGTTTCAAGGTCGGGTGGCTGAATGTCGGCGATCAGGCCCCACTCGAAGCGGCTGCGCAAGCGATCTTCGACTTCCGCAAGTTCCTTTGGGGGCCGGTCGCTGGCGATGACGATCTGCTTCATCGACTCGTGCAGGGCGTTGAAGGTGTGGAAGAACTCTTCCTGGGTACGTTCTTTCTGCGCGAGGAACTGGATGTCGTCGACCAGCAGGACGTCGACATTGCGGAACTTGTCGCGAAAGCTGGTCATCTTGTCGTAGCGCAGCGAGTTGATCATCTCGTTGGTGAACTTCTCGCTGGAAACGTAGCAGATGGCGGCTTGGGGCATGCGCTTCTTGATTTCGTGGCCGATGGCCTGCATCAGGTGGGTCTTGCCCATACCGACGCCGCCATAGAGGAAGAGCGGGTTGTAAGCCTTGGAAGGCCGCTCGGCGACGGCCTGGCAAGCGGCGTGGGCAAATTGGTTGCCGCTGCCGATGACGAATGCGTCGAAGGTGTAACGCGGGTTGAGTTGGGCGGCGCCGTCCCAATCGAAGCGGGCTTGTGCAGCCGCTGCTGCACCCATCGAAACCGAGGCGTTGGAAGTGATCATCGGGCTGAGTCCGCCGTCGTGGCGCAGCGGGGTAGCAGCCGGGTCATCATCGGGTGTGACGAATTTGACGTCGGCGTATTCGAGGCCGAGGTTGTCAATGGCTTCCTGGATCAGGTCCGCGTACTTGTCCCCGACGTGCCGGAATTCGACGGTCGGAACGCGTATGAAGAGGACACCGCCGGTCGCGTGACTATAGCGAGTCGGTTTTAACCACGTGTCGTAGGAATGGCGGTTGATCTTCTTCTCGAGCGCATCGAGGATGCGGATCCACGGGTTCGGGGAAATGGTTGTGCTAGGAACAGACATAAACGCTCATCTCGGGGCCGGCGGCTGGGAGGGCCCGACTGTTAATAATTGCGGTTGCTGATCTCTTAAATTAGTGCAGAGCGCCTCCCGTTTTGCGGGAGCGGAGTGCCTGATCAAAAGAAAATTTCAGAAAGTAGAACAGGCGGCATACTAGCACAAAATATTTTTGCCGCGGGGAAAACTTCGCGAAGAAAAATTTCGCGCACTGCGATTTCAAGCGCGAAGTTTTTGTCCTGTCAAGTGGCGAATGTGTAACTGCAACGCGAGTGGTGCATGGGGAGCGGTTCGTGTTGCATTGCCGCAGAATTGGCGTGGGACGCGGTGTTCGGAGGCGCAGTGCGGGAATGAAAGACAGCGTGCGTAGCGCAGAAAGTTTTTTCGCGCCGCGTGATGAACGGATTGCACTCGCTGGCGGGAAGGAATGAGCGAAGGGTCGCGCGTAAAGAGTTCTGCTGATGCGTCGGAAGTTTTTCTTGGCGAGTTACGTCTCGTAGATTCTCGCGCCGTCGCCGAGGGTGAACGGGATTTTTGACAGATGGAGCTTTGGGGTGGGGTTCGGTGTGTGGAGGGAGTCGAAATTCGAGCGACGGTAGTCAGAAACTCTAGCTTCCGCAAGATGCGCGTTCGGCGGGGGCATCCCGATCCAAGGGTTTGGCGGATAGGAGTGTCCGCCCCACACTATTGAACGCGGCCCCGCATTGCCGCGTTTGGGGTGCGTCATTTATACTCATGGTTTGCCTATAGGCCATTGATCGAATCAGGAGCAGCGATTTTTCATGCCCAAGCGCACTTTCCAACCAAACCGGCGTAAGCGCTCAAAGAAGCACGGATTCCGTACGCGCATGAAGACCAAGAGCGGAGCCGCAGTGTTGTCGCGCCGGCGCGCCAAGGGTCGCAAGCGGGTGTCGGTGAAGCCCGGCTTCCGCGAATAACCGCCTCGCTATCTTCCCGGGTTTAAACGAGTTCTCCGACTGGATTCCGGACTGTGCAAAGCATTCGCCGACGGATCGTGAGTGAATTGTGACCGCCAGCGCCCGGCCACAAGAATCCAATGCGCGTGGGGGCGAGTCCCGGAAGAATCCACGAGGCGGACGATTGTTGCGGCACGCAGACTTTGAGCGTGTTTACAAGCAGGGACGCCGACATTTCGCCACGCACATGACCGTGTTCTACCTGCGGCGACTGGAAGGCGAAGGGATGCGAGTGGGATTCACTGTCGGCCGGGTGCTCGGTGACGCGGTGGATCGGAATCGGATGAAGCGGCGGTTGCGCGAGTCGGTGCGGCTGACGCGTCCCCAGGGGGCTCCGGCTGTGGATGTTGTGATCAATCCGAAGAAGTCGCTGCGGACGGTGGAGTTTTCGGTGTTGCTGGGTGAAGTCAGTAAAGCCTTCGAAGTGATTGCGCAGAAGATGCGCAGCGGTGGTTAGGGGTTCCGTGGCGATTGCGCGCAGCGCGGTGGTGTTGTTATTGCGGGTTTATAAGCGGCTGGTGTCTCCGTGGCTGCCGCCGAGTTGCCGGTACGTACCGACCTGCTCGGAGTACGCGGTGGAAGCGGTGGAGCGTTACGGAGCCGTGCGCGGAAGCTGGATGGCGATGACGCGAGTACTGCGGTGCCATCCGTTCGCGAAGGGCGGGTACGATCCGGTGCAATCGGCAGAGCAGTCCACCGACGTTGCGAAGCAGGTTGGAATTTGATGCGGGCAAGATGCCCGAACGACGGCCGGCGCGATGCCGGTGCTACGAAGATTCGACGGTAAGACTTTGGCTGACTTTCAAAATCCTCAACAAGAACCCGGCATGGAGCGGCGGCTCCTTCTTGTCTTCGCGATCACGTTCCTGATCATTCTCGCTTCGCAGCCCCTGCTGAAGAAGTACGGTCCCAAGACTCCCGAAGCTCCGCCGCCCGCGCAAAATCAGGTTGTGAATCCCACACCGCAGGCGGCGGTGACGGCGCCTGTGCCCTCTCCGGTTGCGGGAGCGAAGCAGGCTTCGTCGGAAGCCGACACGGTCGTGGAGAACGGCCTGTACAAGATCCGCTTCACCAATCGTGGCGCGCAGGTGAAGTCGTGGGTGCTGAAAAAGTTCAAGGACGACAAGGGCCAACCGCTGGAGCTAGTGAATTCGAACGCGGCGGCCAAGTACGGCTATCCGCTTTCGCTGTGGATCTACGACGAGGCGCTGCGGAACAAGGTGAACTCCGCGCTGTTCGTGCGCGCACCGGATGAGGGTGATTCCCTCTCGGCCCCTGCCAGTCTTTCATTCGAGTACTCCGACGGCGACCTCGCGGTACGCAAGACGTTCAAGTTTGATCACAGCTACGTGCTTGCGGTCGAAACGTCAGTCGTGCAGAAGGGTAGTTCCGTAACAGCCCTGCCGATGTGGCCGGCAGGCTTCGGCGACGAGAACAACCCGGCATCTTATGCGGCGGCGCGCGCCGAGTATCAGAACGGCAACGACGTAGAGCGCACCGCTCTGAAGAAGGTGATCGGCGGAAATACGGTGCGAGGCCCGTTCCAGTGGGCGGGAGTCAGCGATCAATATTTCGCGGCTGTATTCCTTCCCGAGGACCCTTCGGCCGCACTGCTGGTCACGCAGCGTTCCACACTCGACAATCCTCAGGACGCGAAGCATCCGCTGGAAGTTCTGGGCGCGGGCGTGGGGCAGTTGGGCGGTACGACCGTGGAGCGGATGTACGTCGGGCCGAAAGCGCTGGATGTGCTGGAAGCGGTGCCCGTGGCGGGTCTGCCAGCAGGCACGGAGCCGGACCTGCGCAAGCTGGTGGATTTCGGATGGCTGGGCCTGATCGCGCGGCCGCTCTTTCTGTGGCTGAAGTGGACCTACAACCACATCGTGCCCAATTGGGGATGGGCGATCGTCATTCAGACGTTGATCATCAACCTGGCGTTGCTGCCACTGCGCATCGCGCAGATGAAATCGATGCTGAAGATGCAGCGCGTGGCGCCGCAGATCAAGGCGATCCAGGAAAAATATAAGAAATACAGCATGCGCGATCCGCGCAAGCAGGCGATGAACGAAGAGATCGCGGCCATCTATAAGACGGAAGGCGTAAATCCAGCCGGTGGATGCTTGCCGCTGATCATCCAGATGCCGTTCCTGTTCGCGTATTACCGGATGCTGGGGGTGGCGCTCGATCTGCGGCTGGCGCACTGGGCGTGGGTGCCGGACTTGTCGTCGCCCGATCCGTATCACATTCTGCCCATCGCGGTGATCATCAGCATGCTGTTTATGCAGCGCATGACGCCGCAGGCGGGCATGGATCCGCAACAGCAGAAGATGATGAACCTGGTCATGCCCGTGATGCTGGGCTTCATCAGCTGGAACCTGGCGGCGGGCTTGTGCCTGTACTGGTCGATCGGCAACCTGATCGGCATCGTGCAACAGCTGGTGATGAACCGCACACAGCTGGGCCGAGATATGCGCGAGATGATGGAGAAGCGCGCACGGAAGAAAGATAAATAGTGATGGTCGGTGGCTGGTGGCTTGAGGCAAGCAACCGTGGCTGTGGATATATCCTTCCAGCAGTCTGTCATCGCGGATGTTGCCTGGCCAATCGCTAACGACTAAGAGCTACGAGCGGGACCCCTATGCCAATTCCTGACAAGATCGCTGCCGCTAACAAGATCAATGAATTTCTGCGCGGAGTTGTGGCCAACGCCGGGCTGAAGCTGAAATACCGCATCACGGTGGATCCGCCGCTGCCCGACGAGCGTGACTGGGAGCGTCCGGAGATCCTGGTGGAGTTCGCCGGGCCAGATTCGGCGCTGGTGCTGGAACGGGGTGGCGAATTGCTGCGCTCGATCGAGCTGCTGGCCATCGAGATGCTGCGCCTGCCCGGTAACGAACACGAAAAGATTTCGTTCGATTGCATGAATCACCGCTCCCTGCGGATTGAGGAATTGCGCATGGCAGCCACCGTGGCGGCGGAGAAGGTCCGGAAGACCGGAGCACCGTACAAATTTGCGCCCATGTCTTCGCGGGAGCGGCGCATTGTGCACCTGGCGCTGCGGGATCAAGGCGACCTGCGTACTGAGAGCGAAGGCGAAGGGATGCGTCGCTGCCTGGTGGTGTATCCAAAGGATTACAGAAGCGCCGGTGGAGCGCGCCGTAGTGCCCGCTAGCGATTCATAACAACCTGCTTTATTCTGACGCGCGATGCTGTACTTGCCCATCACCCGCGCCTGGATCGTTTCCCGGCGCGCCCAGCGCGTGTACCTCTACTGGGCAATCGCAAATCTTTACTTGTTCGCCGTGCTGGTCGGCACGTTCTCGGCAATGGCCGCTAGCGGGATCGTATTTCTGGCAGATCCTTCCGCTGCGTTGCTGGTGAGGATATTGCTCTGGCCGGGTGTCGTTGGCGCGGGCATCCTGGCCATCGCCATGTGGTACTTCTGGTTTTCTTTCGATCAATCGTGTTGGACGAAGAAAGCTTGCTGGTTTGCAGTGCTGATCCTGGGATTGGCGCGGGGTCCCGTCATCTACTACTTCTTTGCTTACCGTCGGGATCAATCTCTGGAAAGCTCCTGAGATTGCGCATCCGGCGAGGTCAATCGGATCGTCAATTGCCTCCGCTACAATCTCTCGGTGAACCTTGACGACACCATCGTCGCCATTGCGACTCCGCCTGGCAGGGGTGGCATTGGCGTGGTGCGGGTGGCGGGGCCGGAGGCGAGGACCATTGTGGCACCCATGCTTCGGTTGAAGAGTCCATTAGCAGCGGGGCGGGCAGCGTTTGGAGAACTGGTGGAGCCCGATACAACTTCAGTTAATCGTGGTCAGGTTTCGCGGGCGGTGGCGCCCGCGCCACATTCGCGGCGCATCGATGAAGTTGTCGTTACCTTCTTCGCTAAGCCACATTCTTACACCACTGACGACATCATCGAGATTGCGGCGCACGGGTCTCCGGTAGTGCTGCGACACGTCGTCGAGATGGCCCTGGCGGGCGGGGCGCGGCTCGCGGAGCCGGGCGAATTCACGATGCGGGCATTTCTGCATGGGCGAATCGACCTGACTCAGGCCGAGGCCGTGCGCGATCTGATCGATTCGCAGACTTTGTTTCAGGCAAAGGTCGCGGCGCAGCAACTGGAGGGCGCACTTTCGCATAGGTTGAAGCCGATGAAGGCCGAGCTGGTGCAGTTGATTGCCCAACTCGAAGCCGGGATCGACTTCGCCGAAGACGATGTATCGATTCTGCCGGACTCCACCATTCTGGGGCAGATGGCCGCAGTGCGCGCGCCGCTCGAATCACTCGCAGCGACCTTCGCTTACGGCAAGATCGTGCACGAAGGCCTGACTCTGGCGATCGTCGGGCGGCCGAATGTCGGGAAGTCGAGTTTGTTCAACCGGCTGGTAGAGCGGGAACGCGCGATTGTGACGGCAACGCCGGGTACGACCCGTGATCTGGTCAGTGAGACGGTGGCGATCGGGGGAATCCCCGTGAAGCTGGTAGACACTGCCGGCATTCGCCACGCACTCGATGAGGCGGAAAGCATCGGCATTCGCAAATCGATGGAGGCTCTGGCCGACGCAGACCTGGTGCTGGTAGTGCTGGATGTGTCGCAAGGAATTTCCGCCGAAGATGAAAAGTTGCTTGCACTGGTGCAGGGGCGGAATGCGATTCCGGTTGGAAACAAGTGCGATCTGGGGAAAAATCCGGAAGCTTCAGCCGCCGGGACGTCGCTGCATGGGCAGTCGACTCTCAGGGTAGTCCGGACCTCAGCGCTTACAGGCGACGGCATCGATGATTTGAAAACCGAAATCCTGCGGCAGGTCGGCGGCGAAGTTGTCGGACAGCGGGAAGCCGGCTTTCTGACCAACGTACGGCACCAGGGGTTGGTGCGCGATTCGCTGAGTGCGCTGGGTGCGGCTGAAGCTGCTGTTGCTAACAAGATTCCGCACGAGATGATCCTGATGGATCTCTACAGTGCTCTGCGGCCGCTCGACGAGATTACGGGCGCCACCACCAACGACGACATCCTCAATCTTATCTTCAGCACCTTCTGCATTGGGAAGTAGGAGCGTGTAGTAGGCTCGCAAGCCAAACCCTTAACCACAGAGGACACCGAGGAAGCTGAGGTGAACCGAAAGGGGGGCCTTTTTGCAGATGCAGCCCCTAAAGAGGCGTTCGAAAGAATGCTGGACGAACCATCATCATTCCAACCATCATCACTCGTACCTCAATGCCTCCACCGGATCCAGCTTCGAGGCTCGCAGCGCTGGCACCATTCCGCTGGCTACGCCTACCAGTAGCAGTACTCCGGTGGAAAGCAGCACAGTCATCAGCGAGATCTTCAGGTGGATGTCGGCTTTGCCGGAGTCGTCTTCGAAGAGGGGGCCCATCAGCGGCAGCGTTCCGACACTGATTGCAATCAGATAGGACACGAGAATGCCGATGGCGCCGCCCAGCAGCATGATCAGCAGCGTTTCCGCTAGGAACTGCATTTTGATATGACGTTTGCGTGCTCCCAGAGCACGGCGAAGGCCGATCTCGCGGATGCGCTCATCGACCGAGACCAGCATGATGTTCATCACGCCGACGCCACCGATGCCGAGCGTAAGTGTGCCGATGAAAGTTAGCAGCACTTGCAGGCCAATGGTGAGGCCATCGATGACGGGTCGGAATTCCTCGCGACCGAACATCTGGATCGCTTTCGGGTCCGTGGGCGAGAACTGCTGGCGCGAGGCGATTGCGGCCAGTACCTGCGCCATGGCACGCTTCTCGAACTGGGGCGCGATCGGCTCGAAGACGATTACCGATCCGTAGCGCGTATTCCAGAGATCGCCGGCGGCGGAGTAAGGAATCCAGGAGGACTCGTCGTCGCTCGAAAAGTAGTTGCTGAGTTGAATCTTGCGAGCCATGACGCCGACCACCTGAAACGGAACTCCAGCCACCAGCACGGTCTCGCCGACCGCGGGGCGGCCGCTGAAAAGCTGTTCGCGCAAACGTCCGCCTAGAAAAATGACCCGTCGGCGCTCAAGTTCGTCGAGCGAGTTGAGCCACCGGCCTTCGGCTGGGACTTCGTTGCGCATGTCGCCATACTCGGGGCACACTCCGCGCACGGGCGCCGTCCCTGACATGCGGTCGCCGTAGGTGATGCCGGGCCGGTGCACGGTTTCCAAACATGCGTGCTTCACCAGCGGGGCTGTCTCTTTGATGAGGTCGATGTCTTCCTTCTCGAAGACCACCTTTTTTCCAGCACGCTGGCCTCCGGGTTGCTCGCTGGTCTGCTGCGGCCAGCAGACGACGGCACCTTTGCCGAACGCGTTGAAGCCGTTCACGAGGATGGAGCGGAAGCTATTGCCGTATGCGATGAGCAACGTGACGGTCGCGATGCCCCAGACAATGCCGAGCATGGTGAGTGCGCTGCGCGTCCGGTTGCGCTTCAGCGCGATCCAGGCTTCGTAAATGATTTCGAGGAGCATGAGAATCAGCTTTTAGTTCTTACCCGTTAGCTGATAGCTGAAGCTCTCAGCCATCAGCTTTCAGCTGTCAGTGCGATCCCCGTCGATCGCCGCTCCGAGGAACGCTGGCGACTAGCGACTGAGGACGAGCGACTGGTGTCATCCTCCCGCCTCATACCGCAACGCTTCGATCGGATCGATGGAGGCGGCGCGGCGCGCTGGATAGAGGGCGGAGAACACCGCAATCATGCCAAGCAAAGTGCAGGCCAGCATACCCGTGCCCCACGTGGGCAGAAGGCCCGCAAAGAAATCGGGCATGGGGAGCATGTTCACCAGCGCACAAAGTCCATACGCGATGCCCAGGCCGACGCCGCCGCTTAAGCGCCGCGATCAACAGTGCCTCGAAGAAGAACTGGCGCAGGATTTCGCTGCCCCGTGCGCCCAGCGCTTTGCGTACGCCGATTTCGCGTGTGCGTTCGCGCACCGCGACCAGCATCACGTTCATGACTCCGAGGCCCCCGAGCACAAGTGTGACTAGGCCGACGGCACCCAGAAAGTACTTCATGCCATTGGTCATCGTCTCGAAAGCTTTGGCTTCCTGGACCGTGTCCCAGATGGGACAGGCTTCCTTGTCATTAGGATCGAAATTGTGCAGATGGCCGAGGCCGCGGCGTATCTGGTATTTGCAGATGTCGTGAACATCGACCGAACGCGGGGTTACCAGCAACTGATCGACATCGTGGGCTGTGGATGGCGGCTTCGCGGGGAAGTCGCGCTGCATGGTGGAAAAAGGTATGAAGACTTTGTTCACGTCCCAGCCGTCATAACTGGAATCCTGTTTCTTTTTCTCCATGACGCCGATGACGGTGTAGGGGAAGTCGTTGAGATGGATGGTTTGTCCGACGGCGCCGCCATCGGGGAACAGTTGCTTGGCGGCATCGGTTCCAAGGAACGCCACTCGACGGGCTTCCTTCTCGTCACTGTCGTTGTAGAAGCGGCCCGCCCCAGGATTTAACGTACGCACATAACCGAACTCGGGTTGGGATCCGGTGACAAGGAAGGCTGCGTTGTTGTAGGCGCTGTGAGTGCGAACCGTGTCCTGCTCGAGTTCAGGCAGAATGTATTGGCATTCAGTGGCGTTCTCCCGGAGATAGGGCAGATCTTCGTCGCTCCAGCGAACCGAGCGTCCCGCTCGCTGGCCGCCGGCCTGCAGGCTGGTTTTCGCGTGGAAGACGATCATGACATCTTTGCCGAGAGTCTCGGCGACTTTGGCTTGTCCGACGCGCAGGCCTTCGCCGGCTGCGACCATCAGGACGATCGACACGATGCCCCACGCGATCCCGAACATCGTCAAGAACGTGCGCAACTTGTGGGACCAGAGGGTCCGGAAAACATCGCCGATGAGGTCGCGTAAAACCATTGCTTTGTTTGACGTGCGGGCCAAGCGGCCGTAATCGCCGCGGCGGACGGCAGCGCCGATTCAGTCGTGGATGGCCGTGCAGGGCCCCAGGAATAGATACGGCAGGGAGGGAGATTTTGTTCAGTGGGGAGGAAGCCGAAAAGGGCGAGCCGAGACTTCACTGACCCGTCAATGTTGAAGTTCCGCAGCCGCTATCATGGGTAAATGGGGAGGGTTAGCGATGGCGCCACGAAAAACAGTGAACAGAGCAAATCGCCCCGTTAGTGGAGGGCAGGCGAAGGCGCCTTCACGGCGCGCAATGCTGCGACCGGTCGGAATGATTCGATCTACGTTGAAGACTCGCAGTTCTGCGCCCAAGCAAGGCTCGGAGGGAGCGCCCGACGCGTGGCTGGAAATCGCGCCGTTTGCTTTGCCTGCGCTCGACGGAATTCAGCCGGGGGATCAACTCATCGTGATGACCTGGTTCCATCAGTCGCGCCGGGATGTGTTGAAGGTGCATCCGCGTTCGGATCCGAACCGCGCTTTGACAGGGGTGTTCGCGACCAGGTCTCCGGACCGGCCGAACCCCATCGGACTGCATCCCGTGACGGTCCGAAGAATCTCTGGGAATCGGCTGCGGATCGGACCGATTGAGGCGATCGATGGGACGCCGGTGATCGATATCAAGCCGGAGTTGGCGTGTGCCAAATTTCCGAAAGCCTTACAATGATTCGGAGTCGGCCAGTTATTGTGCGGTGAGCTTCAGCACGCTGCCGCTGTAGTCGACGACGTAGAGTTCTCCTGCCGGGTCTTGACCGAAGGAACTGATGTTGCGGCTGGTGGATAACAATTTGTTGCGCGTCCAGGTTCCCGGAGGCGACTCGACCAAGGTCCAGATGGTGCCGCTGATGTAGTCGCCGAACACATACGCTCCGGACAATCCCGAAATCGCGGTACCCTTGTAAACGTAGCCGCCCATCACGGCCTCACCTTCGGTGTGCGCATACTCGGCGATCGGCAAGGTTAGGCCCGTCATGTCGCAGCCGGTCGACGGATTGAAGCAGTGCATGCCTTCCATCACGCTCCAGCCATAATTCTTGGCGCTTTCGAGGAGATCGATTTCCTCGAAGCTGTCCTGACCGACGTCCCCGACAAAGAAGCGGCTACCGCCGCGCTCGAACGAGAAGCGCCAGGGATTGCGCAATCCGTAAGCCCAGATTTCGGGCAGGCCTCCGCCGCCGGCGAAGGGATTCGAGGATGGGATAGCGTATTGCAATCCGCCACTCCTGTGATCGACATCGATCCGCAGCATCTTGCCGAGAAGCGTTTGCAGATTCTGCCCGTTGTGCTGCGGATCATTTTCACTTCCGCCGTCGCCGAGACCGATGTAGAGGAATCCGTCGGGACCGAAAGCGATCTGTCCGCCCTTGTGATTGCCGAACGGCTGGTTCACGGTTAGGAGGATTCGTTCGGTGACGGGATCGGCTTGATTCGGGTCCGCAGGGGAGACGTGATATTCCGAAATCACGCTTTGAATCTGGCCTCCGCCGGAGCGGTCGTAATGAACATAGAAGAGGTGGTTCTGGGTGAACTGCGGGTGGAAGGCGAGCCCGAGCAATCCCATCTCACCCCCGAAATTGACCTTGGCGGTGATGTCGAGGAATGGCGTGGCCGCGAGAGAGCTGTTGGCTACGATGCGGATGGATCCGGGTTGCTGCACGACGAACATGCGGCCGGTGCCGTCGTTTGGAAATTGGAGGTCGACCGGATTGGACAGACTGCTGACGACCGGCGTGAGCACGAGCGCAGGAATCGGTCCACCGGTGATCGGGGGCGAACTCGATTTGCCTCCGCAGGAAATGAGAAGGCAGGCCAGCAGGATTGTCGACGAGAAACATGGACCTGCGCGCATGAGGCGATTGTATTCCTGAGGCAGGAGGCGCGAATCACTCAGCAGGACATTACCGACGGCCTTGTCCAAGTCGCCTATAATCGGTGCGCCATGAACCTTGAACAGAAGCTGGAAGAACTGAAAAAGCGCGACCACCTGGCCGAAGCGGGTGGGGGCGAGAAGCGCCGCGAGAAGCAGCATAAAGAAGGCAAGATGTCGGCCCGCGAGCGCATTGAGTTCCTGCTCGATGAAGGTACCTTTGAAGAAACCGACAAACTGGTGACCCATCGTTGCAGTGACTTCGGTATGGCGGAGCAGAAGTTTTACGGCGATGGGTTCATCACAGGTTACGGTCGCATCGAAAGCCGGCTGGTATTTCTGTTTGCACAGGACTTTACGGTGTTCGGTGGATCTCTTTCCGAAGCGAACGCGGGAAAGATCGTGAAGATCATGGATCTGGCGGCCAAGATGGGCGCGCCAGTCATCGGCCTGAATGACTCGGGCGGCGCTCGCATTCAGGAAGGCGTGATGTCGCTGGCGGGCTACGCGGACATTTTTTTACGCAACACGCTCTATAGCGGCGTGGTGCCGCAGATCTCGGCAATTATGGGGCCCTGCGCGGGTGGTGCCGTTTATTCGCCGGCGATTACCGACTTCATTCTGATGGTCGATAAGACCTCGTACATGTTTATCACCGGTCCGGACGTGATCAAGACCGTGACGCATGAGGAAGTCACCAAGGATCAGTTGGGCGGCGCGACTACACACAACGAAACCTCCGGGGTCGCGCATTTCTTATCGCACGACGACGCCGAGTGCCTGTCGATGGTGCGCGAGCTGCTGAGCTTTGTTCCGTCGAACAATCTGGAAGATCCGCCGCGGCGAGCGTGCACCGATCCCATCGACCGGGCGGAGCCTGCGCTCGATACGATGGTCCCGGCGGAATCGAATCGCCCGTATGACATCAAAGATGTGATTCATGCGGTGATCGATGACGGCTACTTCTTTGAAGTGCAGGAACACTATGCGAAAAATATTGTGGTCGGCTTCGCGCGATTGAATGGCCGGTCTGTGGGGATTGTCGCCAACCAGCCGGCAATGCTGGCGGGCACGCTCGATATCAATGCGTCGATCAAGGGTGCGCGCTTTGTGCGCTTTTGCGATTGCTTCAACATTCCGCTGGTGACGTTTGAAGATGTGCCTGGATTTTTGCCAGGCACCCAGCAGGAGTACGGCGGGATCATCAAGCACGGGGCGAAGCTCTTGTTTGCGTTCGCCGAGGCGACCGTCCCCAAGGTCACGGTGATTACCCGCAAAGCGTACGGCGGCGCGTATTGCGTGATGGCGTCGAAACATATCCGCACGGATGTGAATTACGCGTGGCCGACGGCCGAGATTGCGGTGATGGGGCCGGAGGGCGCGGTGGACATCGTTTACAAGCGAGAGTTGGAGAGCGCGGCCAACCGCGACGAAGTACGTCAGGCGAAGATCGAGGAGTTCCGCGACCGCTTCGCGAATCCTTACGTGGCTGCCGATCGGGGATTTGTGGATGCGGTGATTCAGCCGCGGGAGACGCGCAAGAAACTCATTCAGGCGCTGGAGATGCTGCAGACTAAGCGGGATAAGAATCCGCCTAAGAAGCATGGGAATATTCCGCTGTAGACTTGAGTAGTCGATTGAAGAAGGAGCGCCAAAGCGGACTTCACGAAACGATCCGCCCATGTTATCTGCGTGGTACTGATCGTTCACTTGACTAACGAGTGCGCAAGCCATCGCGCGACGGCGTTCAGACCCGCCTGCACAAGATCACCGGAGGACCGTGCATCCTGCCACCAATCATCATCGTGCTCCCGAAACAGTTGTTCGGTTTGAGCCTTAGCCAGCGCGAGTTTCAAGGGCAGAGTCGGGTCTACCGGTTTTGGCTCCGCCGCCTGTTTCAGCTGCTCCAGCATCTGCCTCTGCTCGTTCAGGTCGAGCATTGTAATCGGCGATTTGCAAAACGGGCAGGCAGAGTTGTTTTGCAGGTCGATCGAGGCGCCACAGCTTGAGCAGTTCACCGTGTGGACACTCTCGCGCAACTGCTGGACCTCTCTCGGGGAGAGTGGATGAATGAAATTCTTTTCCTTGAGGAACTCGAGGAATCCGATGAAGTGCCCATGCTGGTTCAGGCAATCCCAGTAGGTAAATCGCACACTGCGCGCGATATCGTGCGTCAGTTTCAACGTGGTTCCGCATAGCGGACAGATCAGATTCTGCCGGAAATCCGGCTTGGGTGATGAAGTGTGCTCGCCAATGTACTTCATCAGGGTTAGCGTCGACCGGGAAGAGAGCTGAAAATCCTTGCTCTGATCAAACCAGAACGCCTGACAAGGAGCGCACACTTCGGCAGTGATCGCTATACCCAGACGGCTTTCGAGCGTCAATTCGGCCATCGAAAGTGCACAATTGGGGCACTTCACGACTCTATGGTAGCAAGCGCCGCCGGCATAAGCTTGCTTTACGTCCAGGCCAGCAGTCCTTTAGACGTCAGTCCCCTTGCGAGTAGAATGCTTTTCCCGGAGGCTGCCCGTGAAATTGCTTGCCGTCCTGCTGGCGCTGACATGCACTCCTTCGCTCGCCCAAGATCCTCAAACCTGGATCGCCAATCTTCCCCAATCCAAGGACTACGTTCAGAAGCGCGTCTCCAGCTACGACACCTCGGGTGCCAACGCTGACTACAAGCAATTCAAAGGCGGGGAGACGATCACGCTGCTCGACGTGGATGGGCCGGGCGTCATCACGCACGTCTGGTTCACGATCGCGAGCTCCGATCCCCAGCACTTGAAGGCTCTGGTACTGCGCGCTTACTGGGATGGCGAATCGACTCCCAGCGTCGAAACGCCCGTTGGCGATTTCTTCGGGCTGGGACTGGGCGAGTATTACCGCTACCAGTCCATTCCACTCAGCGTCGGCTCCGACAAGGCATTGAACTGTTTCTTTCCCATGCCGTTTCAGAAGCATGCGCGCATTACCGTCACGAATGATGGCTCGACCAAGGTCGAGGCCTATTACTTCAACATCGATTACCGCGCCCACGCGAAGCCGCTGCCCGCCGACCAGTTCTACTTCCATGCGCAATACAGGCAGGCGAACCCGGCCAAGGGAACGACCTCGGACTGGAATTCGAATGGCGACATGAACGATCGCAAGAATCTGAACGGCGAGGGTAACTACGTGTGGATGGAGGCTACGGGGCGCGGGCACTTGGTCGGCGTCACCATGTCTGTACTGCAGAATCAGGACGAGTGGTGGGGCGAAGGGGATGACATGTTCTTCATCGACGGTGAAGCGAAGCCGTCAATTAACGGGACTGGATCCGAAGACTATTTTCTGGGCGCGTGGGGATTTGCGGGCGGCGCCTTTGCATATGGGCTTTATGGCGCTCCGGTGAAGGGCGAAGAACAAGCCGGGAGCCGTAGTTCGGTTTATCGCTTTCATCTGGATTCGCCCATCCCGTTCACGAAGTCGTTGAAGGCGACGATTGAGCATGGGCACGCGAATCATCGGTCGGATGATTTTTTCTCGGTGGCGTATTGGTATCAGGCGGAGCCGCATGCTGAGTTTCCGCGGCTTCCGGCTTTGGCGGATCGGATTCCGCGATTGCATGCCGTGGGAGGGCCGGGGAGTGCGAAGTGATCAGAGCAGCATTTTGCACTGAGCATTTAGTTAGGGCTTTGCTTGCCAGCGAAAAGCCTTACCGCAAAGTTCGCTAAGAAAACCCACGAAGGTCGCGAAGAAAAGACAGTTGGAAGTGGGAGTAAAGACTTGCTGACGACTAGCGACTAGAAAATAAGAGTCCCGAGGTGATGTTGATCTCATTCATCTCGGCCAGTAGCTCGCGTTAGACCCTTGCTGACCTGCTCTCGTCGCTTCCTTGCGGGTTGCAACGCGCGATCAAAACTCGGGCTCCGGGCTTACCGCCAACCGGACAAACCAGTTCAACGCCTCGGGACTCTATCTTGCCTTCAACGGTCGTTCTTGTTCTCCTCGACCAGCGCTTTGCTATAGACCCTTGCTCGCCTTCCTTATCGCTTCCGCAACGAGGTGACTTCGCTTGAGTCCCGGACGCGGCACCAACCGGCAAAACTTAAGAACGTGTCGAAGAACGAGTGTGTTTTTACTCCTTCTATTTTTAGAGTCAATGAAAACAATGCGAATTTATCTCCCGCAAAATCAATCGAGTGCAGCTCGTTCACAGGCGGGTGACGATTTTTGGTGCAACACCTCTTGTTGCACTCCCGCGAGGCCTCGCGGCAGGCTCACATTCACACTGTTCCGATGTTCGTCCTTACATCGTTGCGAAGACATTTGTCGTGTGGAAATACTGTCGCCGTGCAGTGTTCATGCGGGGTTGAAATTGTGTTTATGAATCCAGGGTGCTCCGCAAAGCTACTTACGGCGACGCTCCCGTCGACCTAAAATCGCCGCAGAGGCTCCCCTCCCATGACCATCTTCAACGATCCTCGCGCCAAGGTCATCGATGTCAACGGCAACTCTCTGCTCAAACTGATCGGATTTGCTTTTCTGGGACTGATCGCAGTCATCCTTTTATTCAGTTGCGTCACGCGGGTGCCCACCGGAAACGTTGGGGTGCTGACACTATTTGGCCGTGTAACTCAGGAAGTCTTGCCCGAAGGCATTCATCTGATCAATCCGCTGAAGACCAACAACCAGATGTCGATCCAGACCCAGACCATCAAGGAGTCGGCCAGTGTGCCGTCGAGTGAAGGCCTGGTGATGAATCTCGATACTTCTCTCATTTATCACCTGAATCCGGATCGGGCGGCCGACGTGTTCCAGAAGATTGGTGGCAACTACGAGCAGGTGGTCGTGGAACCGACCTTGCGCGCCGCGATCCGCGAGGCGACCGCCTCGCACACCGCCAATGCTCTGTACACAGGCGAGCGCGAAATGGTCGCCAAACAGATCAGCGACCAGCTCACAACAGAGTTGAACAAACGTGGCCTGGTGGTGGAGAACGTTCTACTGCGCGACATCCAGTTGCCGCAGACACTGAAGGCTTCGATCGAGTCGAAGCAGCAAGCCGAGCAGGAAGCGCTGGCCATGAACTTCCGGCTGCAGAAAGAAAAGCAGGAGGCTGAGCGCAAGCGCATCGAGGCGGGCGGTATTCGCGACTTCCAGCAGATTGTCGCGCAGGGCATCAGCCCGCAGCTTTTGGAATGGAAAGGTATCGAGGCGACCGAACTGCTTTCGAAGAGTCCGAATACGAAGGTGGTCGTCATCGGCAATCCGAAGAATGGTCTGCCGTTGATATTGGGTCAGTAAGCAGCCTTGGTTGGCGCAATCCCACCGCGCTTTGCGGCTGCTAACATAGCGTCTGTGCCCGCATTGCTCGACATCCGAAATCTGGAAGTGTCGTTTCCAAGCGCCGCATCACCGCGCGCGGGAGCAGGGGCGCCTTCGTCGACGCCCTGCGCCGTGCGCGATCTTTCCTTCACGATTGCTCCAGGCGAAGTGTTGGGGCTGGTCGGAGAGTCGGGCTCGGGGAAGTCGGTTACATCACTTGCAGTCATGCGGCTGTTACCGCCGCAAGCTCAACTCTCCGGACAAATCTTATTCAGCAATGGCGATGGAGCGGTGCACGACCTGCTGAACCTGCCATCGGACGACATGCGCAACCTGCGCGGCTCGAGCGTGGCCATGATTTTTCAAGAGCCCATGAGCGCCCTGAATCCGGTGATGCGCGTCGGCGACCAGATCGCCGAGGCTGTGTTGGCGCATGCGGCTGTCTCGAAGTCGGAAGCCTGGCAGCGCGCTGTGGAAGGAATGAATGACGTCGCCATCCCCGATGCCGAACGGCGCGCACGAGACTACCCTCACCAGCTGTCTGGCGGCATGCGGCAGCGCGTGATGATTGCCATGGCGATCGTGAACCGTCCGTGTCTGCTGATCGCCGACGAGCCAACGACCGCGCTCGATGTCACGATTCAGGCGCAGATTCTGGAGCTGCTGTCCGACCTGCGGACGCGGTTCAAACTCGCGATGCTTTTCATTTCCCATGACCTCGCGGTGATGTCGCAAGTGGCCGACCGGGTGGCCGTGATGTATGCCGGGAGCCTGGTCGAATTGGGTGGCAAGCGCGATATTTTCGAATCGCCTGCGCATCCGTATACGCGAGGGCTGCTGCGCGCCGTGCCCACGCTCGCCACGGATCGGTCGCAACCTCTACGAACCATCGAAGGCTCGGTGCCTTCTGCAAATGCACCTCTGCCCGGCTGTCCATTCGAGCCGCGGTGCGGGGATCGCATCCCCGATTGCTCTCTCCAAATGCCACCACTGGCGGAAGTGTCTTCGGGGCACTGGGCGCGCTGCCCGGTCGTCAATCCGACGGCGGGCTTGCGCCGGGAGGTATAATCCCGAATTCGTCGGTGGGTTCGTGCGCATTCTTGTTCTGAGCGACATTCACGGCAATCTGGACGCGCTGGAGGCCTGCCTGGCCGCAGCGGGCGACTACGATGCCGTGGTCAATCTCGGGGACATCGTTGGCTATGGAGCCAGCCCGAATGAAGTGATCGAGCGGTCGCGAGAAGTGGGCAAATACTTCGTGCGCGGCAATCACGATAAGGCATCCAGCGGCCTGATGGACTTGAAGGACTTTAATCCTATTGCGGGACTGGCGGCGCTGTGGACTCGCGATCAGCTCACTCCGCAAAATCTGGAATGGCTCCGCAGCTTGCCGCAAGGACCTGTGCAGGTTCCGGGACTGCCGGACGTGCAATTCGTTCATGGCTCGCCGATCGATGAAGACGAGTACCTGGTCACGCTCCACGATGCGCTCGCGCCGTTGTCGGCTTTGGCCGCGCTCGTGACATTCTTCGGGCACACTCACCTGCAAGGCGCGTTTTCATTCAAGATCGCGGCCGGAGACGCGTACCGGCCTGTGTATCGAACGATTGGGCAAAGCGAAGAAGTCGTGTACGCCCTGAAGCGGGATTTTCGCTACCTGATTAATCCGGGATCAGTCGGGCAGCCCCGGGATGGCGATTGGCGCGCGGCGTTTGCCGTTTTCGATAGCGAGAAGTGGAGCGCCACCTTCCACCGCGTTCCCTACAATCTGAAGAGCGCGCAAGACCGCATTTTCGCGGCGAACCTGCCGCAAAGACTGGCGACCCGCTTGGCTGCCGGACGGTAAGATACAACTCCAATAACCACTGACAACACTGAGGCTCACAGAGGAACTACGACCGCATCTGTGTCGTCAGTGGTTAAGATGCGCGCTTCCCCCTAAGAGCAAGATTGGCGTTGTAGACTTGTCCGATGTCTCCCTCGTTTCGATCAAGAACCAGTTCCCGCTCCTCAGAAGGGTTATTCCCCGCGCAGGGTGCGCCCGATTCCTACCTGATCGCGCATGTGGACGGCGGTGCGCGCGGCAATCCTGGTCCGGCAGGCTATGGAGTTGTGATTACTGACCAGATGGGGCGCAAGGTCGCCAGCTTGAGCGAGTACCTCGGCCACCAGACCAATAACTACGCGGAGTACAACGGACTGCTGGCGGCGTTGGATTACGCGATTGAACATGGGCCTCGTGCGTTGAAGGTCGTCGGCGACTCCGAGTTGCTGGTGAAGCAGATTCGCGGCGAATACAAAGTGAAAAGTCCCACGTTGTTGGAACTTTACCAGCGCGCGAAAAAGATGATCGGACAGTTGGAATGGTTCTCGATCCAGCATGTGCTGCGCGGCGGGAATCAGGAGGCCGACCGACTGGCGAACATGGCGATGGACAAGGGGATGGGGAGAACTTCTCCTGCGCCGGTGCTGGCGGCCGCTGGGCGCGGGCAGGAGTATGACGGCGTCGTGCGCGGGGGAGTGATTGTGGTGGACGGAGTGGACCTGCCCGAAGGCACGCGCGTGCAGATCCGGGTGCGCGATGGAAGGTGAGATATCCGCCCGCTACTCGGCCGCCGAGGTATGGTCGTGAACGATTTTCCAGCCGTCGGGGAACTTCCTAAAAATCAACGTGAATAGTCCGTGAGGAGTTGTCCCATCGCGCATGGTCAGGTGCCAAGCCCCGCGTACGAAAGCGGCGTCATTGCTGAAAGGCTCGATTTTCAGATCACTGAATTCCAGCCGCCCCATTTCTTTTCCGGGCTGTTTGTAGTTCTTGCGATAGCGATCGAGGGCGCCCTGCCATCCAGTGGTTTGCTGAGCTCCGGAGAAGAACGTCAGGTCAGGAGAGTTCCAGTAGCCTGACATAAAGCCTTCGAGATCGTAACGATTCCAGGCTTGCTGCTGGTCCTCGAGGAGTCGCCGAACTGCCGCTACTGGATCAGCGGGCTGTGAGGTCTGGGAAAGCAACGGGATAAGAACCAAAGCGGCAAGTAGGAGCGCGCGCATTTCGTTTCTCCAGTGGGCGCACTAGTCTCGCATAAGAGGCCGCCCAGAAGGGCCGCAGAGAGCGCAAAGGAAGCGGTACCGAGCGTTCAAAGGGCTTCTGACTACCAACACAAAGACAGTGGCGCACGGGCCACTGTCTTTCGGAGTGCGGGATTTATTTATCGTTCCTCGACGCGATTCATCGCGCGAGTGCTAAGCAGGGCTCTTCTTCGCGACCAGCGTTTTCACCTGCCACGGACGCTTCTTGCGCTCGGCTTCAGGCTTGTCGCGATCCACGATGCGGTCGTACTGGTACGACTCGCTGACCGTGCCCAGTGATTCGTTGTACAGGCTGGGCAGGCCCAAGGCTTCTTTCAGTTCTTCGGAAAACGAGTGCAGCGCCTTCAAATGGTCGGCTGTGGCGGGCACCTCGGTCTTTGAGGTCTTCAGAAACTGCTGGTAGCCCTTGTTGACGAGCTTGGAGATCTCACTTCCCACCAGGTAGCCTGGGTATGCGAAGATCTTGATGCCGCTCTCGCCGTCCTTCTGTATCGCCGCCGAGACGTTGTATTTCTTTAGGAAGACGCGGCCCGAAGTGCCGGGCGCCTCAAGCACGTCGAAGCCGTGTTCGCGCAACCATGCGAGAGCCTCGTCGAATGTCTTTTGTTCCACTTTACTGGCCATCTGGTGTACTCAATCCCTTCTTCGCTCGTAATCTTAGATGCAGTGCCGATGAAAACCGTTCCTACCCCAAAAGATCCTTGGAACCAGGCCACCTCTTCTATAATCGAATCACTGTAGTTGATACCAACTTTTCGCCGTATCCGGCACATTACGATAGTCACAGCGTTCTGACTTCATGGCACAAGTGTCAACCAAAAAGCCGGCAGACGGAGCGGCCTCAGCGGACAATGCGGCGCCGAAACGGCTGGGCCTGAATGCGCTCGACCGCATCGGCAACACGCCCTTGCTGCGTTTGGACCGCATAGCGCGCGGCGTGGCCGACGTCGAAATTCTTGGGAAGGCCGAGTGGTACAACCCGGGTGGCTCCGTCAAGGATCGAGCCGCATCGCGCATCGTACTGGAAGCGCAGCGCAGCGGGAAACTGGAGCCCGGGAAAATTTTGCTCGACTCGACCAGCGGCAATACCGGAATCGCCTATGCGATGATCGGCGCAGCGCAACGCATTCCCATCACGCTGTGCATGCCCGAAAACGTTTCGCCGGAACGCAAACGCATTCTACAGGCTTACGGCGCGAATATCCTTTACACCGATCCGGGCGAAGGATCCGACGGGGCCATTCGCATGGCGCGGGAACTGCACGCCAAGCATCCGGATCTTTATTACTACGCCGACCAATATTCGAACGATGCCAACTGGCAAGCGCACTACCATGGCACGGCCAACGAAATTTGGCAACAAACCGAGGGGCGGGTCACGCATTTTGTCTCGATGCTCGGAACCAGCGGAACATTCGTGGGCACGTCGCGGCGGCTGAAAGAATTAAACCCGAATATTCGCTGCATCTCGCTGCAGCCCGACTCGCCTTTCCACGGAATTGAAGGCGCGAAGCACATGGCCACAGCGATTGTGCCGAAGATTTATGATGCGTCGCTCGCCGACGAAGATATCGGCATCAGTACCGAAGAGTCGTACAAGATGGCGATTCGTCTGGCCCGCGAAGAAGGATTGCTGGTCGGTATCTCGGCGGCGGCGGCGGTCGTGGGATGCCTGCAGGTCGCGGCGGCCCGGAAAAAAGCGCAGCATGCGGTGATCGTGACTATCCTGTGCGATTCGGGCGATAAGTATCTGAGCGAAAGGTTTTGGACAGAGGCCTAACTGTTCTTTCACCACAGAGGCACAGAGAAATCCCATCAAAGCACTTTGGATTTCACTGTTTCTCCGTGACTCTGTTGTGAATTGATTTCTTATGCTGAAGATCAACCCCAGGGACTACTCGGAGATTCGCAAGCACGGCGAAGAGACCTATCCGCACGAATGCTGCGGCGTTCTGTTGGGCCAGATGGACGGAGATGTCCGCATCGTGACTTCGGCGGCGCGCTGTGGCAACACACGTACCGACTCGCCGCAAAACCGGTACCACATCGATCCGAAGGAACTGGTCCGCATCCAGCGCGAGGCGCGCGGACGCGAGGAGGATATCGTCGGCTTCTATCATTCGCATCCGGATCATCCGGCGCAGTGGTCGAAGACGGACCTTGAGGAAGCGCACTGGATCGGGTGTTCGTACGTGATCACGCGAGTGGCGGCCGGGAAGGCCGATGTCACGAATTCGTTCGAGTTGACCGGCACCGACGAAGCAGACAAGGCGTTTCGGAACGAGAAAGTCGAAGTGGGTTGAGCGTAGTCATTCCTCCCTCAGGGCCTCGCAATCCAGTCTCCACGACTGCTCTGCTAAAATCTCGGACTGGTTCACGGGAGGGTGCTGCGTGCGCCGACTACTAGATGGTCTGGTCTTTTCCGCTGCAATTATTCTGCTGATCACCTTGGCTTCATCTGCCAGAGCTGCGAATCCGTCTGAACTGAAGGGCGCCTTCCGCCGGCCACAGAAAAATGGATGGACCTACGTTCACCTCGAAGGCTCGCCGCGGGAAGTTGGATTTCAGAACGGTTACCTGCTGGCTCCGGAAATCCAGGACTTCCTGAACGTCGTCATGCTCGAGAGCCAGCACGACTACAAGAAGGACTGGTCCTTCTTCCGCGAAGCCGCCGAGAAAATGATGTGGCCGCATATCGAGCCGGAATATCGCCAAGAGTTGCAGGGCATTGCGGACGGCGCGAGCGCGCACGGCGTCAAGATTGATGTCTGGGATGTGGTCGGCATCAACGCCTCGACGGAATGGGGCTACTACAACAAGGAGTACGACAAACAGCACGGCATCAAGTCGGCGCAGTTGTCAGTGCCAGAACATTGCAGTGCCTTCGTCGCAACCGGAAGCTTCACCAAAGACGGCAAGGTCGTGATCGCGCATAACAACTGGTCAACTTATCTCGAGGGCGAACGCTGGACGATCATCTTCGACATAGCTCCCACCAAGGGCTATCGCATGCTGATGGACGGCCTGCCCGGCGTCATCCATAGCGGCGACGACTTCGTCATTAACACTGGAGGAATGGCGATCACCGAAACGACAATCAGCCATTTCAACGGATTCGACACGGCGGGAGTTCCGGAGTTCGTGCGCGCACGCAAGGCTGCGCAATACTCGGCGTCGATCGATGACTTCGCTCGCATCATGAAAGAGGGCAACAACGGCGGCTACGCTAATAGCTGGCTGCTCGCCGACAGTCACAGGAACGAGATCGGCCGACTGGAACTCGGCCTGAAAAACGTGACGCTCGAGCGCACCAAGGATGGATATTTCGTCGGCTCGAACTTCCCCATCAGCGAAAAGCTGATCCGTGAAGAAACTGACTTCGATCCAAAGGATGCGGGGCAAAGCTGCCTGGCCCGGCACGTTCGCTGGGAGCAGCTGATGTCTGAGAACAAGGGCAAGATCGACGTGGCCGCAGCGCAACGCTTCCTGGCCGACCACTACGACACGATCGAAAGGAAAGAAGACGCCAACGAGCGCACGCTGGATGGTCACATCGATCTCTCACCGCGCGGCTCCAGCGGATGGGTCGGCCCGTATGGCACGGCCGGCGCCGTGCAGAACAAGGCGGCCGACGCGGCCATGATCAAGACGATGACCTTGACGGCGGCAGCCGGGCACGCCTGCGGTAAAAACTTCAAGGCCGCCGAACATCTTGCGGCGCATCCCGACTACGACTGGCAGAAAGCGCTGCAGCGGGACATGGATGCGTACCCGTGGACCAGTTTCAGCACAGCGAAGTAGTCTCGAACAAAACCCACACCCTAGCACAAAGTGCGCGCTTGGAGGGGGCACCCTAGGGAGCCAGCGGCGCACTAGCTATTATTCCTTGCCTGACGCCCGCTTAAGCGCGTTGGTGGCGTATGACATTGAATCTCTCATCCTCAGAGGGAACTTCGAAATACGCGTTGATTGCCTCGAAGTCCGCGTCGGTAGTCCAAGGCGACCCGGCAGGTGCGTCGAGAAAGTGCAATTCATACTTAAGGTTCGCGCGATCGATCAGCTCACGAAACCAGGTCCGCTGGGCCTTCGTATTCGCTGCGAAGTCGAGCACGACCGAGATCCCCATCGATAAGAGCGTGCAAACATGCGGCGTGAGCGCGTCCTTCAATCGGGAATATCGCGTCACGAAGGCAGGGATGTCGGTGATCTCGCCCGGATACAACGCCTCGAGGAAATCGTCTTGCACGAGGAGGACAGCTTGTTCCCGTTGGGCTAAATCTCTTGCCAGAGTCGACTTGCCCGCCGCCCTCTTTCCGCAAAAGAAAATCAGCTTTGTTGGGGCGCTCATGGGGTCTTCAATATATCGAGCTCGGCCGTAATTGAGACAATCACCTTGAGCACGCAGGCAGGCGGGACACACGTCCGAAACCGTCCAAGCGAAGCGCCTTTATTCCTCTAAAGTCAAGAGACACTGCTTGTGGCCCCACAAGTTGGGCAGCCTTTCGATTGCCGTCAAACCAACATCTTGCAGGAATTCGAATGCTACGAAACGCTTATCGCGCAGCAGCGCTTGCTCTCTTCCTTGTTACAACCATTCTTCTAACTTCCGCCTTCCGCCCGGCTCCGGAGAATCCGTTCACCGATGACATGGACCGCTCCGTCAATCCGGGAGATGACTTCTACCGCTACGCCAACGGGGGATGGCTTAAGACCGCAAGCATTCCGGCGGGCCAGGCGACCTTCGACACGCGGGCTATCCTGGCTGCGAGGACGAGTCAGCAGGTTCGTTCCATGATTCAGGATGCGGCTTCGGCGCAATCGGCCCAGGGGAGCACCGCACAGAAAGCCGGCGACTATTACGCGAGCTTCATGGACCAGGACGCGATCGAAGCCAAAGGCATGAAACCGCTCGCGAGCGAGTCGGCGGCGATTGAGGCGATCACGGATAAGGCGTCGCTGTCAGCTTATCTCGGAGGCACCTTGAACAGCGAGGTTGATGGACTGACCGCCAACGGAGATCACGTCTTCGGCGTATGGATCAACCAGGGCTTCCAAGACTCCGAACACAACGTTCCCCACTTGTGGCAGGGCGGCATAGGACTACCGGACCGCGACGACTACATCGACGCGTCGCCGAAGAAGTCGGAGGTGCGCAAACAGTATCAGGCACACATCGCTGCAATGCTGAAGCTGGCGGGCGTTGCGGATTCCGAGAACCGGGCTGCGCGCGTCTTAGCCCTTGAGACACAGATTGCTCGGGCCTTCGCTCCCGACGAAGAAGCTGCGGACGTCAATAAACAAAACAATCCCTGGAAGCGCGATGATTTCGGCGTACAGGCGCCCGGCATGGATTGGGGTGCGTACTTCAAGTCGGCCGGGCTTGCCGGGCAGGCGGATTTCCTGGTGTGGCAGCCGTCGGCCATGACAGGCGTCTCGTCTTTGGTGGCTCACGAAAGCGTCGACGCTTGGAAGGACTATCTCGAATTTCACCTGATCGAACACTATGCTCTTGTCTTGCCGAAAGCCGTGGCCGCAGAGCATTTTGCCTTCTTCGGCGGGATTCTTTCAGGTGCACAGGAAATGCCGACTCGGGATTCACTGGCCATCGCCGCCACCAATGGCGCGCTGGGCCAGGCGGTAGGGCAGCTTTACACTCAAAAATATTTCCCGCCCGAAGCGAAGGCTCGAGCCGAAGCCATGGCCGCAGACTTGCTGAGCGCCTTCCGAGGTCGCATTTCCGATCTGACCTGGATGTCGGCACCAACGAAACAGAAGGCGCTCGCCAAGCTTGCGGCCTTCAAGATCTTCGTCGGCTACCCTGACTCGTGGATCGACTACTCCACGCTCGACGTCGTACGCGGCGACGCCTTCGGAAATATGCGGCGCTCGGAAGCCTTCAATCGTGCGCGCAACCTTGCCCGGCTGAAGGAACCGGTCGCCCCGATCGATTGGCCACTCAACCCGCAGACCCCCGGTGCCGTGATCATGTTCAGCCCGAATGCGGAGTTTTTCTCGGCGGGGATCCTGCAGCCGCCCTACTTCGACTTCCAGGGCGATGCCGCCTCCAACTACGGCTCGGCGGGCGCGGGCATGGCCCACGAAATCAGCCACAGCTTCGACGAACTGGGAAATATTTATGACGCGCAGGGTCGTCTCGGAGCCTGGTGGACCGATAAAGATCGTGATGCTTACCATGCGCTCGGCGCAAAGCTGGCGGCGCAGATGGATTCTTACTGCCCGATGCCGGATGCGTGCGTGAAGGGTAAGCAAGTATTGAATGAAAGCATCTCGGACCTGGCCGGGTTGCTGGTAGCCCACGACGCCTACCTGCTCTCGCTCAAAGGCAAGCCCGATGTCACCATCGGCGGTTTGACCGGCGAGCAGCGGTTCTTCCTGGCATTCGCCCAACGTTGGCGCAGACTTCAGAGCGAAGCGGCCCTGCGCAAACAGATTGCCACCGACACGCATCCTCCCGGAGAGTATCGAAGCGATGCGGTGCGCAACCTCGACGCATGGTACGACGCGTACAAGGTCATCCCGGCGGACAAGTTGTTTCTGAAGCCGGACCTTCGCGTAAGAATATGGTGATGCGAAGCAGAATATGCGAAGCGCCACGCACTCCGATGGGTCAGCCTGCGCACAGTGCGGTCGCCAATTTGGATAACGTCGTCTCAAGTCATGGAATTTTTCTCGACTACTGGCAGCTAGATAGAATTTGCAGCTTTAGGATCAGCGACGCCGAAGAAGCGGCGGCTGGTCCAGCGGAACAGGCGCCATGCGACGACGATAGCGAACAGGATGGTCAGGCTCCAGGCCAGGGTGACCGGCACGTAGAACACGACCGCGGTCATGGTGGCTGCATAGTCCGCAATGGCGTCGAGGCCGTCGCGTGCAGCGACTTTGAGTTGATAAAGCGGGCGCCAGTTCAGACCGAAGACCTGAGCATCGGCGAGGGCACGCAGGGAGAGGGTGATGGCCACGGTCTCGACCTGCTTTGAAAGCGTTTGAAACTCGGCCTGTTGCTGCTCGATCTGCCCGCGGACTTCGCTTAGCTTTTCACTGACCTCGAGCAGGTCATCTACCTTGTAGGCGCTCTTCATGATGACGAGGTATTGCGCTTCTTCGGCGCGCAAGTTGTGTAGGCGCGCTTCCGTGTCGACGTATTGGCGGGTGACGTCCTGGGCCTCGGTCTTCTCGCTCTCGACGCGTGCGGCAAGTTTACGGATGCCGAGTGTGGCGTCGCTAAAACGTGCGGCTGGAACACGGATCGTGATGTCGGCGGTGGGAGCGTCTTTCGTTCCGCCGATTTGTGCGGTCTCCAGGTAGCCGCCCATGGACTCAGCCATGAGGCGAATTTGTTCGGCGGCCTGTGCGGGACTTTTTACCGTGAGTTCAAGGGCGCCGGTGCGCACGAGTTTGCGATCGATGGCGGCCGCCGGGGGTGGGGGTGGGGAAGGGGCTTGGTCGGCATGCAGGGCAGCGGAGACGAACTGGTTGGTTCCCAGGCCGGTCTTGACGGCCGTCGTCGCCTGAAGATTGGCGTACATGTGATCCGCTGATTGACGAGCGGATTCCTCCTGAGCTAGCGGCAGCGAGGGGCGCTTTGATTCGTACGCGGATGGGTGGCTTCGAAGCAGGTTCGGGATCGTGATTGCCGCTACCAAAAGAATCCCCACGCTTACGACCGCAAGCGGTACCCAGTACTTCTCGACGGACTTGAAAGAATCGGTGAGAGCTGACATGGGCTGTCTCCTGTGACGAGAACGTGCTTCTCGGCGCGGCTTGCAGGAGATTTGTTTTGCTGGGAGCGGGGGTGGGGCGGACGAGACGCCGACCCGACTGCCGCCGAGACGGCGGCGCTACAGTCGAGTGCTGGGCGGCCGCTAAGGTGTCTGCCGGTTTGAGACGCACCTTATTTGTCCGATTTCAGGGCTTGGGTGATGGCTTCGGCGAATCGGGCCGGGGCGGCTTGGTTTTCCGACAGGAACAGGGCAGGCTCGATCAGTTCGAGTTCCATGAGGCGGAACTGGCCTTCGTCGACAACGCCGTCGACTCGCGCATAGAGCGTGGAATCGACAGCTTCGACTGCACGTTTGGCTGCGTCCAGCACGTGGGGTGGCGGATCGGCTCGTTGCGCGATGCCGCCGAAATCGTTTTGCACGCGGAAGTCACCGGGCTTCGGACGCTTGATCACGGCGTGACTGAAGGCTCCTGCGAAGAACATCAGCGACCATTCGCCTTCGGTGGGGATGCCGTCCATGAATTTCTGGACCATCACGCCGGGGCCTTGGCGGAGATCGTCGAAGAGCGCTTGCGCGGAACTCGCATTTTCGGACGTGACAAGTTGTGTACGGTACGCGGTAGCTGAGATGCGCGGCTTCACTACGGCCTTCGGCCACGCCATCTCGCCGAGCGCGTCGTCGAGTGAGACTCGCTCGCCGGGTTCGGGCCAGAGCGTAGGGACGACTGCGATGCCCTTCGCTTCCAGGTCGCGGAGATACGTCTTGTTGGCGTTCCAGCGAAGGACGTCGGCGGAGTTGAAGAGCGGGACGTTGAGTGCCTCGAGGTTTGCGATCCAGTGCAGAAAATTCTCCGGCTGCAGGTGGTAATCCCAGCAGGAGCGAACGACCACGGCGTCGTAGGAAGACCAGTTGCGAGATGCGTCGTTCCAGATGGCTGGTTCGGCTTGGATGGGGCGTTGAGCTAGCGGTGCGAGCAGGAGGCGGTCGTCGTCCGTCAGATCCGGGTACTTCGACGCGGTTGCTAGCGCGATGCGCGGCATGTCAGGGTAGAGGTTCTGTTGGCGTGTCTGCAGACTCGAACAAAAAACGAGCGGCTTTTTGCCGCCCGTCATTTTGATTTTCGAGAACGCGGGTGAGGGCGCCCGCGCTACATCGATTTACTAAATGTCCAGGTTCTTTACGTCGAGCGCGTTGTCTTCAATGAACTTGCGGCGCGCTTCTACGTCTTCGCCCATCAGCGTGGTGAAGATGGTTTCGGTTTCGGCGATGTCTTCGAGCTTCACTGAGAGCAGCGTGCGGCGCTCTGGGTCCATCGTGGTTTGCCAGAGTTGCTCGGCGGTCATTTCGCCCAGACCTTTGTAGCGGGTCTTTTCGTAGCCGCGGCCGCCGGCTTCCTGCACGTACTTGAAGAGTTCGCGCAGGTTGGGCTTTTCGACCACTTCGGGCTCGGACTTGCGCTTGGCAGCAGTCTTGCCGGTGGCCTGTTTCTTCTCGGCCTTCTCGGCTTTCTGTTCGACCGTGTCGTTTTCCGCTTCCGCCGCCTCGTCGGCCGCATCCGCGCTGGAAGTGTCCTTCGCGATGGTCTCAACCATGAAGGGTGGTTCCATGTAGGGCTCGATCTGCTTGAACTTGGCGAGCAACTGGCGGTACTCGGGAGTCGAGACGAGTTCCCAATTGATGACGCGCTCGGTGCCCTGATTGCTGATGAAGAAGACTTCCCAGAGATTGTGCTCCTCGTCGAAGCGGCTGCCGACGTCTTTGAAGGCGCGCTCCTTCTGCATCTTCTTCAGTTCTTTTTCGAGCTTCTCGACTTTTTTAGAAGGGGTCTTCTTGTCACCTTCGAAATCGACGCGCTTGGCGAGGTCGAGCTTGGGGATGAGTTCAGTAACCTGCTCATCACGGAGACGCTTGTCGACCTTGTCGAAGAAGCCGAGATATTCCTTGAGCTGGGCCATGAAGCGCGAGAGGCTGCCGCCGTCAAGCTTGGCTGCACCCTGGCCGTAGCGAATCACGATGCTGTCAGCGGCGCGCTTGAGCAGGATCTTGTCGAGCGCGTCGTCGTCTTTCACGTACTGCAGGCTGCGGCCCTTCTTCAAGCCGTAGAGCGGGGGCTGCGCGATAAAAATGTGGTTGCGCTTGATCAGCTCCTGCATGTGGCGGAAGAAGAACGTGAGCAGCAGCGTGCGGATGTGGCTTCCGTCGACGTCGGCATCGGTCATTAGGATGATTTTGCCGTAGCGGACCTTGGTCGGGTCGAAATCATCCTTGGCAATGCCAGTGCCGAGCGCGGTGATCATGGCGCGAATTTCTTCGTGCGCCAGCATCTTGTCGTACCGCGCTTTCTCGACGTTAAGGATTTTTCCTTTGAGCGGGAGGATGGCCTGGAAGCGGCGGTCGCGTCCCTGCTTGGCGGTTCCGCCGGCTGACTCGCCCTCGACCAGGAACAACTCGCAGCGCTCGGGCTGACGCTCAGAGCAATCGGCGAGCTTGCCCGGAAGGCCTCCGCCGTCGAGCGCACCTTTGCGGCGCGTGAGATCGCGGGCTTTGCGGGCGGCTTCGCGCGCGCGGGCCGCGTCGATCGCTTTGTTGATGATTTTGCGGGCGACGGTAGTGTTCTGTTCGAAGAATGCGCCCAGCTTTTCGTTGACGAACGCCTGCACGATTCCGGCGATGTCGGAATTCAGCTTGCCCTTAGTTTGACCTTCGAACTGGGGCTGCGGCAGCTTCACGCTGACGACGGCCACTAGGCCTTCGCGCACATCATCGCCGGTCAGATTTTCTTTGACGTCTTTGAACAGGCCCATCTGCTGACCCGCGTAGTTGATGGTGCGGGTTAGCGACGTTCGGAAACCGGACAGATGCGTGCCGCCGTCAACCGTGTTGATGTTGTTGGCGAAGCTGAAGACCGATTCTGAGTACGCGTCGTTGTATTGCAGGCCGATTTCCATTACGACGTTGTCTTTCTCGGCTTCCATGTAAATCGGCTTGTCGTGCAGAACCTGCTTACCTCGATTGAGGTGCTTGATGAACTCCGAGATGCCGCCGTTGTACTTGAAGTCGGTGTGCTTGGGTTCGCCCGTCTTCGCGTCCATGTTACGTTCGTCGGTCAACGTAATCAGGAGGCCTTTGTTCAGGAAAGCGAGCTCGCGCAGGCGCTGCGCCAGGGTGTCGTAGTTGTACTCGGTGGCGGTAAAGATGCTCTTGTCGGGCAGGAAGTGAACCTTGGTTCCGGTCTTGGCCTTCACCGCGCCCGTCTTCTTCAACTTGCTGGTGGGCTCGCCTTTCGAGTAGCTCTGCTCCCAGGTGAATCCGTCGCGCCAGATTTCGAGCTCGAGGTCTTCACTCAGCGCGTTCACGCAAGAGACTCCGACTCCGTGCAGACCGCCGGAAACTTTGTAGGAAGACGAATCGAATTTTCCGCCCGCGTGCAGCTTGGTCATCACGACCTGAGCAGCGGGAACTTTCTCGCCATCGATGTCCATGTTGTCGACCGGAATGCCACGGCCGTTATCGATGACGGTGACGGAGTTATCGATGTGAATGGTGACGTCGATCTTGTCGGCGTGTCCAGCGAGCGCCTCGTCGACCGAATTGTCGACGACTTCATACACCAGGTGGTGCAGTCCCATCTCTCCGGTCGAGCCGATGTACATCGCCGGACGTTTGCGGACGGCTTCCATGCCGCCGAGCACTTTGATGGAATCGGCAGTGTAATCTCCGTTGCCATTCGCGGCCGGAGTCTTCTCATTTTTTGCTTTCGCGTCGGCGATCGCAGCGGGGTTCAGAGTTTCTTTAGTGGCCATTCAGCTCCGTGGAAACGCGCTTGGTGTCAGGCCCAGGCTGGTGGTACGTATCGGGCGCCCCGGAATGACTTCAAATGATTGATATTACGTGGACTTAGGGGCTTCCCAAGCTGATCTAATTCTACCATAAAAGGGGGTGGTTTTCGAGGGCGAACCGGGTCGGTAACCCGTGGTTTCGAAGGGGGTTAGGAGGGCTTGAAATTAGGGCTTGGAAGATGTCAGGGAAAGCTTCTCGATGAGTTCATCGATCTCGTCATCGCTGCCTGCAACGAAGGTAAACGAGATCACGAAGCCTTTGCGAAGGACCAGGAGCGAGGACTGGTGCATGGAAACAGAGCCAGCGATACGGGTGAAATCGCCGCGCACGAGGGTCGCGGCGCCGACGGGAAATTCATAGGGGCCGCCGTCTGCTTTGAAGCCTTTGCTGGTGGTGAGTTCGGTGAGGGGGCCCATGTAGTCGGCGGCGGTTCTCAGGCCTGGGTACGAGGCCGCGCTTTCGGCGGTGATGACGACGGCGGAGTTGACCGTATCTCCGGTGACTTCAGGCGGGCGTTCGAAGACGGCTAGCAGGAGTTTGGACTTGGATGGGTCGGCAGAGTCGTCCTGCATTGGCTTGGTGCGGTCGATCCAGGCGTAGGGGATTTTGTAGGTGAAGCCGAAGTCGGGATTGCGGTAGATGGTTTCAGCGGTTTCGCGGGGAGCCGGGCCCGATTTGCCGTGGGGTTTGGATTTGGAAGAGGAAGTTTGGGCCAAGAGTAGCGTGGGTAACGTTAACGTCAGGAGCAATGCGAAACGGCGCAACATGGATGTAATTATCGTACAGGAGTTACGGCGTTGGTCTTGCGGTCGCGGAGGTTGTTATCTGCTGGGGACTGTGAAGGTCACGGTGACCCAGGTTTGCATGGCCATGATTTCTCCCTTCAACCTAGAGGGTGTGTACTTCCACTGTTTCACGGCGGCGACGGCTGCCGGCGCAAGAATCGGGTCGCCTGACAGCACTTTCACGCTCTCGACATCACCGCTCTTGGAGATATTCACCTGCATCCTAACGGGGCCGTTGATGGACTGGCTTCTTGCCTCGTCCGGATAAATGGGTTGTACCATCTTGGTGATCAGGCTCTCGGCGATATTTTCACCAACACGGACGCGCTGTGGGCGAATCTGGGCCTGTAGCAGTGTGCTCAGGCCCAGGATGGTAATCAAGAAGATCCGACGAAGGGGGCAACTACTCACGGCAACGGGGTCTCGCTACGCGGCCCGGCCGACAGGAACCGGTTGGGAGCAATGCGCGCAGCGCTTGGCTTCGATAGGGATGTCGCTCAGGCACTCGGGGCAGGGCTTGGTTGTGGGAGCCGCCTCCTTCGCTGGATTGATGCGGGCCATGAGCGCATTCAGCGGGAGGACCACGAAGAAGTAGACGGCCCCGGCTACCAGCAGGAACGACACGATGGCATTAATGAAGTCGCCGACCGGGAAAGCTGTTTCTCCAATCTTGAAGCCGACCGTACTGAAGTCAGGCTTGCCGACCAGGGCGGCAATGAGGGGGGTGAGCAAGTCTTTCGTGAAGGCGGTAACGACGCCGCCGAAGGCCGCACCGATGACGACGCCAACCGCCAAGTCGACTACATTGCCACGGAGGATAAATTTCTTGAAGCCATCGAACATGTCAGCCCTCCCTCAAAGCAAAGTGGCCGACACTCTAATGCGTGGCCCTTGTCAGGTCAAGGACACGGGTTCCGGCAAGGCAGGGACGCGTGGAATAAAATCGATCGACGGGCGCTGAATTCCCAATTCTACGGGCGGACTAAGCGTGTTCTGCTTCTTCGAGAGTGGGGAAGAAGCGGAAAAACGATTCGACTCGCGTCACGATCAAGGCGTTGCGAACACGATCGTTGACCCCGACCAGCGCAAGCGAGCGCCCGTCTTTGTTGTGCGTGACGTAGGCGCTGACCAAGGCTCCGATGCCGGCAGAATCGATGTAGGGGACGCCCGTGAAATCGATTATGAGCGCCGGTGCATCTTTTGCCCGCAGGGTCGACTGGAAATGAAACAGCGTACTCAGCACGACCGGCCCCTTCAGGCGGAGAACGCGCTGGCCGGGCCGTGAGCCGTCGAGGTCTTCAATGGTCAGGGGCTCTTGCGAAGCGAGTGCCATCTGGAAATCTTAGCGTCGGGCGAGCGCGGTATTGTTACAGCTCTGTAAATTCTGAGAGTCCGCCAAGAACTGGCAACGCGGGGTTTGATGCGCGCGAAGGGCGTTCTGAATCCGATTTCATGGTCCGGATTCAGGCGGCAACCCTTCGCGGCAATTACAATCAAGGTGGAAGGACAAAGGGGCAGTAGTGGCATTGAAGGTGGGCGATCGGGCGCCGGATTTCGTTTTGCCGTCGGTGCAGGGTGAGGAGCGCGGCGAATTCCGGCTCAACGACTTCCGGGGAAAAGAACACGTGGTGGTGACTTTCCATCCGTTGGACTGGACGCCGACGTGTGAGTCGCAGCTGCCGATTCTGGATTCGCTCGAATCCCGTTTCAAAGCAGCAGGCGGACAGTTGCTCGACATCAGCGTCGATTCCATCGAAAGCCATCTGGCCTGGCAGCGCAAAGAAATCGGCATGATGCGGTTTCCTTTGTGTTCGGACTTCTATCCTCATGGAGAAGTTACGCGCCAGTTCGGCATTCTTCGGGATGAGCCGCCTGTGCCGGGAATCAGCGAACGCGCGGCATTCATTGTCGACAAGGGCGGCGTGATTCAGTTCGCGAAGGTGTATCCCATCGACCAGTTGCCTGACATTGAAGGCCTGCTGCTCGAACTGAGGAAGATCACTGGCTCAGTGTAGTTCCTTCTGCCCGCAGACACTCGGCGGAGTTTGGTTGACACACTCCGCCGCCAAACTTACGATTCGCTCCGACATTCACTTCACACTCAAAGGCAAACTTTATGAGGATGAGTGCTCGGACCGCTGTCCTGGTGGTGATGATTGCGTGCTGGCGGACGATCGCGATCCCCGCGGTGCAGGCCTTTCAAGGGTCGGGTCAGGCGGCTTCGTGGCCTACGCACGGATGGACGAAGGGCAATCCGGCCGCCGTCGGCTTGGATGAAAAGACGATCGCGGCCTTCGACAGCAACTTGGCGAGCGGGAAGTACGGGCTGGTCGACAGCTTCGCACTATTTCGCTGCGGCAAGCAGGTTTTCGAAAACAAGTATCCCCACGACTACGGGCAGATTTATGGCAAGGAAGCCAAGGTGAAAGGGCCGCTGAACGGGCGCTTGACCGGTCCGTATAACTACTTCGATCCGGTGTGGCATCCCTACTACCACGGCACCGACATGCACACGATGCAATCGATCACCAAGACGGTGAGCTCGGTGATTGTGGGCGCGGCCATCACGCGCGGCGACTTCAAGGCCAGTCTCGACACGCCACTCATGCATTACTTCGACGCCGCCAAAGTGAAGAATGTGGATGAGCGAAAAAACCACATCACGCTGAAGCACGTGCTGACCATGACGACCGGGCTCGAGTGGAACGAGGAGGTCGCGTACGACGATCCGAGGAACGATGCGAATCTAATGGAGGCATCTGACGACTGGGGGCAGTACGTGATCGATCGGCCGGTAGTGAAAGAGCCGGGCACCGTTTTCAACTACAGCAGCGGCACGTCGGAATTGCTCGCCTACATCTTCCAGAAAGAGACGGGGCAGGACATCGAGGCATATGGCGAGCAGTATGTCTTCACTCCGCTGGGCATTGAGCATTACTGGAAGCATTCACCCAGGGGCGTCACAGATACCGAGGGCGGCTTGTACTTGAGTGGTACGGACCTGGCGAAGATCGGCTACCTCTACCTGCACGACGGAGTGTGGGACGGAAAGCAGGTCGTGTCAAAAGACTGGGTGAAGCAGTCGCTGACTCCTGCGATCGATGCCGAGGGAGCATTCAAATACGGCTACAAATGGTGGCTTCTCCCGCGTACGGACGGAGCGGGCTTTGTATGGATGGGACAAGGTTTCGGTGGGCAGCAGCTTATGATTTTTCCCGAGAAGAATTTGATTGCGACGTTTACGGGTTGGTCGATCTTGAAAGATCCGGCGTCGCCACAGGATTTCGTGGCGCGGATTCTGCCTGCGGTGAAGAGCGAGGTGTGTCCCGCGAAGTAGAGTTCTTTCCTATTGGTCGGTGCGCGCGAGCACCGCGTCGACCGCCGCCTGCACTTTCTCGAACGGCTGATCACCAGCGGGCGCAACCTGCAGACGGCCGGCGCGGTCGATCAGGATGAACGACGGATAGCGAACGATGTCGCGATAGAAGTCGGGAACGTTTCCGGCAATGGTCAACAGGGGATAACTCACGGGAATCTGCTGCACGAATTTCTGCTGTGTGTCGGCATCCTCCGCCGACAATCCAAAAATCACTAGCCCTTGTTGCTTGCGCTCCTGATAGAGATGGTCGAGCGTCGGCAGCTCTGTGCGGCAGGGTGGACACCACGTTGCCCACAGGCTGACGAGCACCACTTTGCCCTTTTGATCAGCGAGACGTTGCGCCTGGCCGGAGATGTCCGGGGTATCGAACAGCGGGGCGGGCACATCGTGCATGCTCAGATTGCGGATTTGCTTGTAGCGAATGATGCCGTCGGAGATCGGGTGCCATGCCAGACCGACGGAGAGCACTGCGAATGCAACTCCTGCTTTGGTCGAAGTCGAAAGTGGCCGCGGCTCCTTGCGCAGGAGAACGAGAACCACGATCAGCGGCACCGCCATCACCATCGTCGAGGCGGACAGGCGGAAGATCCAGTCCTTCTCGTGATTACGGCTCAGCAGGGTGAGGGTGGTGTAGACCAGTGCGTGGCAGATCAGCGCCAACAGGGGCGAGAGGATTCCGAGAAGCAAGATCCGGTGGCGGGAAAGACCCGACATGCCAAGACCGAGAGTCTACCGAGAGCCAGTCAGATGTCAACGGTAGGAGTGCGCACGCGTTCTCCCGCACGATTCGCTCGTCAGAGGGCGGAGGCTTGTTCGCGGCGACGGGCTTGCAGCTCGATATAGACATTCACGAGCGAGACCGCAGCGGGGGTGACGCCCGGAATGCGCGCGGCATGGCCTAGCGTCCGCGGACGGATCTTGAGGAGTTTCTCCTGCATTTCACGCGAGAGTCCGCTGACGGCGCGGTAATCGAACCAGTCCGGGATGGAGCGTTGTTCGGCTTTCTTGAGGCGATCGATGGAGCGCTGCTGTTGCGTGAGGTAGCCAGCGTACTTGATCTCGGTCTCGACGGATTTCAGTTCGTTGCGTTGTTGCGACGAAAGATTGACCACAGAGGGCACGGAGGACGCAAAGAAATCTGGGACAAGATCGCGCAGTACGGGCGCGAGTTGCTCGATGGCAACTTCGGGGCGCTTCAGAAGTTGAGACAACGGTTGGCCTAGTGCCGAGGAGAAGTCTGCAGGTGTTGGGCGTCCGTCGGAAACGCAAGGTCCCTCGACTGCGCTCGGCTGCGCCTGGCTTCGCTCGGGATGACCATCACCGAGTGGGAGCGGGGGTTCCCCAGATTGCGAGCTGGGCGCGGCGATTTTGCTCAGCATCTGCGATGTTAGCTTGGTTTTATCCAACAAGTCCCTCATGCCTTTCAGGCGTTCTTGTTTGGCAAGATATTTCGTCCATGCTTCATCATTAATCAGGCCGATGCGACGGCCGTGCGGGGTGAGGCGGCGGTCGGCATTGTCGATTCGCAACTGCAACCGGAACTCCGCGCGCGAGGTGAACATACGATACGGCTCGTTCGTGCCTTTTGAAATCAGGTCGTCGATCAGGATCGCGGTGTACGCTTCGGTGCGATCGAGGATCAGCGGGGCTTCCCTTTTTACTTTGAGGGCGGCGTTGATACCGGCCATGAGTCCTTGGCAGGCAGCTTCTTCGTATCCGCTGGTTCCGTTGATTTGTCCGGCGAGAAAAAGTCCCGCGACTATCTTGGTTTCGAGCGTGCGCTCGAGCTCGGTGGGGTCGATGGAGTCGTACTCGATGGCGTAGCCCGGGCGCATCATTTCGGCCGTGTCGAGGCCCGGGATCGACTTAAGCACGGCGAGCTGAACATCGATGGGCAGCGATGTGCTCATGCCGTTCACGTAGATCTCGTGCGTATTCAGGCCCTCGGGCTCGAGAAAGAGCTGGTGCTGCAACTTGTCGGGGAACTTGACGATCTTGTCTTCGATCGACGGGCAGTAGCGCGGGCCGATCGATTGGATCTGGCCGCTGTACATCGGTGACCGATGAACGTTCTCGCGAATGATGCGGTGCGTTTCTTCAGTGGTGAATGCGATGTAGCAGGGGACCTGGGTGTCGTGATGCGCCACTCGCTCGGTGCGGAAACTGAAGGGTGTGGGATCGGCATCGCCGGGTTGTTCTTCAAAGCGTGACCAGTCGATGGTGCGGCCATCGAGACGCGGCGGCGTTCCGGTCTTCAAGCGACAGCCGCGCAGGCCGAGTTTCTTCAGGGCCTCGCCGAGCAGAACGGCATTGGCTTCGCCGGAACGGCCAGCTGGGTATTGCTGCTCGCCGCAGTGGATGAGGCCGTTAAGGAATGTGCCGGTGGTGATGATGACGGCCGGGGCGCGGACGGTACGGCCGTCGCGGAGGAGAATACCGCGGATGCAGTTCTCAGTTCTCAGTTCTCGGTTCTCAGTCGAGACCGGTCCCTCGGAGAACTGAGAACTGGGAACTGAGAACTGGTCAAGAATCAGATCGGCAACTTCTGCCTGTTTGATTTTGAGGTTCGGCTCCGCTTCGAGCACCTCACGCATTTTCAGGCGGTAGGCCTGCTTGTCGCATTGCGCGCGCGGGGACCAGACCGCCGGGCCGCGAGATGTGTTCAACAGGCGGAACTGGATACCGACGGCGTCGGTGACTTCGCCCATGATTCCGCCGAGGGCGTCGATTTCGCGGACGAGATGTCCTTTAGCGATGCCGCCGATGGCGGGGTTGCACGACATCTGCGCGATCAAGTCGACGTTCAGGGTGTAGAGCGCGGTCTTCAGGCCCATGCGCGCGGCGGCCATCGCGGCCTCGCACCCGGCGTGTCCGGCGCCGACCACGACTACGTCGAATTGTTCGTTGAACTGCATGGATGCGGCTTCCCAGCGAAGGGGCACTCGGATGGGCTTGTCACTATTCTAGCAACTCGCCCGGTTTGACCTCAGGGCCAGAGCCGCGCTGGTGTGAAGGGACAAAGGGAAGGATGTCTTCGTTCGGCAAAAAGATTGTAAGCGGAGTTGCGCTAACGATCGCAGCCACAAGCAGATGCAAACGGACGTGCTGCTCTCTTCGTTACGCTTGCTTGTCACGGAGCCTTCCCGCCTTTTATAGTGGGCTGCTTCAAGGAGAGCTTATCCATGGATCAGCTGGAATTTTTCCGTGAACTCGATGCTCGGGTCGCGAAGTACGACTTGCTGTGCCATCCGTTTTACAAAGCCTGGAGTGCGGGTGAATTGTCGCACGAAGATCTGCGCGGGTATGCGCTCGACTATTACCAGCATGTGAACGCCTTCCCGTCATATTTGGCGGCGTTAGCCCTGCGGTTGAATGACGGCGAATTGCGCCGGGCCGTGCTCGCGAACATGCGCGACGAGCAGGGTGGGGAGGGCGAGGCCGCCGAGGCCCACTCGGACCTTTGGATGGATTTTGCGGAAGGCATGGGCGCCGCGCGCAACGCGCTCGGGCATGAAAGCGTTCCGGAAGTAAAGCAGTTGGTAAAGCATTTCGCGCAGGTTGCGGAAGAAGGCACGCCGGCGGAGGCGCTGGCCGCTTTCTACGCGTATGAATCCCAGGTGCCGCGCGTGTCCACCGAGAAGGATCGCGGGCTGCGCGAGCGCTACGGAGCTGGCGAGCGCACCACGCGCTATTTTACGCTGCACGCCACTGCCGATGTGTATCACTCTAATGTCTGGCGTGAGCAACTTGCCAAACGGGTGGAAGAGGATCCGAAAGCCGCGACGCAAGCTCTGGATGCAGCAGACAATGCAGCCAAAGCACTGTGGACCGCACTCGACGGCATCGAATCGAGGCGGACGGCTACTGCCGCGTAACGCCGCGACCCTGACTGTTTCAGAAATGGAATTTCTTGGGCCACTCGAACAACTCGGTGGCCCTTTTCTTCAGACGCGAATCCGATTGTGCTTGATTGCCTGCCCTCCTACACTCGATCACTGAATTGTGACCACTGGAGTTCGCTTGGCAATCTATGACTCGATCACCATTCCGTACCTTCTCTGGGTGCTTGGGGTGATGCCTTTGTCGCGAGTGTATTCCTACTACCGCGTCCGCTCTGGCAAGCCATTGGCACCCAAGAATCGAAGGTATCGGGCCATGATCTTGATTGGATCTGTGATCAAGGCCGAAGCGGTTGTCGAATTCTTCGACGGGCGGTTCTACACCGTGCGCGTTTCTGCCAAGGACGGAACGCAGGAGATCGGCCGCGGAACAGTCGGTCGCGCCATCGTCAGCGTGTCAACGTTCTTGGAGCGCGTAAAAAAGCAGGAGTAGTGGGGCTGGAATCGCGGAGCTGTTTGCATCGGGGTGACGCTGCGCAACATCTTAAAACGCAGAGAGCGGCCGCAGAAGATGCTGAGAGAATCTTTCCGACCACGATCGGGGTTTGCATGAATATTGAAGAGCAGAAGTCGAAGGCAATGGCGTTTCGGGCGATGCACCGTTCCGGCAAGGTTCTTGTTCTGCCCAATGCGTGGGATGTGGCGAGCGCGCGTGTGTTTGAGGAAGCAGGATTCGGCGCGATCGCTACCACGTCGGGCGGCGTTGCGTTTTCGCTGGGGTATCCCGATGGACAGAAGATCTCGCGGGAAGAGATGCTAGCGAGGGCCGGGCGGATTGCGCGCGCGGTGAAAGTGCCGGTGACCGCCGATGTCGAAGCCGGCTATGGGTTTGCGCCGGAGGATGCTTCACGCACTGCCACCGAGGTGATCGCGGCAGGCGTGGTTGGGATGAATTTGGAGGATGCCACGGGAGATCCGGCGCATCCGCTGGTGGATCTGCCGGTGCAGTTGGAGAGGATACGAGCGGTGAAGGCGGCCGCGCTCAAGACCGGCATATTGCTCGTGCTGAATGCGCGCACAGATGTGTACCTGGCGAAGGTCGGAGAAGCTGCTGCGCGCTACGACGAGTCGGCGCGGCGGTTACTGGCTTACCGTGACGCGGGTGCGGACTGCGTTTTTTTGCCGGGCGTGGCCGACCGCGAGACGATTGCGAGAATTGCACGCGATGTGGAGTGCCCCGTCAATATTCTCGTGGGGCCGGGATCCCTGACAATTGCGGAGCTGCAGGATCTCGGCGTGGCGCGAGTGAGTATCGGATCAAGCGCCATGCGCGCGACGCTCGGGTTGGTGAAACGCATTGCCGAAGAATTAAAAATCGGCTGGGACGTATACGTCACTCGAAGGCGATATACCGTACGCGGATGTGAATCGAATGCTTAGCTAGCTTTCAGCTCTCAGCCCTCAGCTAGGTCTACTGATCCTTCATGAATGAGGATTCAATTCCATTTGACACTGACAGAGAGCCGACGGCTGAAGTCGGATGACTGTCCTTGGCGTCATTTCTGATACCCACGGTCTCCTGCGGCTGGAGGCCGTCGAGGGATTGCGCGGTGTGTCGCGCATTCTTCACGCTGGAGACGTGGGTACACCGGAGGTGCTTGCGGCGTTGAACGAGATTGCACCCGTGACGGCGGTGCGCGGCAACGTGGATGTTGGATCGTGGGCTACGCGGTTGCCGACCACCGAAGTGGTGGAGGTCGAGGGCATGTCGATTTACATGCTGCACATTCTCGCCGAGCTCGATTTGAAACCCGAAGCGGCAGCATTTGCAGTTGTGGTGTACGGGCACAGCCATGTGCCGAAGTCGGAAGTAAAGAATGGGGTGCTGTATTTCAATCCTGGAAGTGCGGGGCCGCGGCGGTTCAAGCTGCCGGTGACTGTTGGGAAGTTGGTGGTGGAGTTTGGAAGGGTGCGTGGCGAGATCGTGGAGATTGTTTGATCGTCGCTCCAAGATCACGAACCTCATTCTCGGCTGACGCCTCGGGGTTCCCAGGTTAGCGCCCAAAGAGCGGGCGCGAACCTGGGGCACCATCCGCTGTTGGTGGATGGTCTAACATACGGCGATGCCTGTCTCGGTTTCTCAAGCGGAAGAAGCTCGACGAAACATTGCGCCGGTTGCTCTGCGTACTCCACTCGTGCGCGGCCCTGCGGATTCCGAATTGTTCTTGAAGCTAGAGAATCTCCAGCCCATTGGGTCGTTCAAGATTCGAGGCGCGGCGAACGTGATGGCCCTCACGCCACCCGAGCAACTTGAGCGCGGAGTCTTGACTGCTTCGGCGGGCAACATGGCGCAGGGAGTCGCCTTCTGTGCGCGGCGTCTGAACATTCAAGCGACGGTGATTGCTCCTGATACGGCTCCCGCTACGAAGACTCGTGCGGTGGAGCGGATGGGAGGGCGCGTCATCAAAGTACCCTTCGCCGAATGGTGGCAGACGTTTGAGAGGCGCTCCTACCCTGGCGTCGATGCCACGTTTATCCATGCCTTTGACGATCCGCACGTCATGGCTGGAAACGGAACGATTGCGCTGGAACTTTTGGAAGACTTGCCGGACCTGGAGGCGGTGGTGATCCCATGGGGCGGGGGAGGATTGTCATGCGGTATTGCATCGGTGTTGCGAGCCCTTGCTCCTAAGGTGCGAATCTATGCCGCTGAGATCGAGACGGCTGCACCGCTGGCGGCGTCACTGGCGGCGGGCGAACCATGCGCGGTGGAATATCAGCCGTCGTTTGTCGACGGTATCGGCAGCAAGATGGTGTTCCCGAATATGTTCGAGCATGCTCGCGAACTGCTCGACGGCTCCCTGGTGGTGACGCTCCATGAGGCGGCCGAGGCCATGAAGCTTGTGGCGGAGCGGAATCGCTTGATCATCGAGGGGGCAGCCGCGTGTGCTGTGGCCGCCGCTCGATCCGGGCGTGCAGGGTCGGGGAAAATCGTGGCGATCGTGTCGGGCGGAAATATTGATCTAGAGAAGTTCGCGAGTCTTGTGACTCAAAACTGAGGCCATCCAACGGAAGCGCGGCCATGGGCTCGGTGTCTCTTCATTCGCCGGGAACCCAACAAGGAGATCGTCTCTTGATGCCGGGGATTTTCTTGCATGTGGCCGATGTACGGAGGGGAAGGTGAGTGGAGTATCAGCTACTTTTGGTATTGGCTGAACTGGATTGCGCGCCTCGATGTCTTCGTGCTGGCGCTCATGCTCACTCACGTCATCGCCGTTTTCAGCCGCGCCTTCTATCGCTACCACTTCGCTCCGCGTGCACAAGGTAGCGATTCCCCCAGCCGAGAGTATCGGGAGTTGATCGGCGAACTGAGCATTGAGGCCGGGAGTATCAAGTCCATTGCCGCTGCAGCTCCATATGTCGGACTTGTGGGAACCTGCTTCGGCATTTCGAGTGTGTGCAGGGGCTTTGCGATGGAAAAGCATAGGGTACAGATAATAGAGACCTCCATCGCAGCCGTCTCACTCGTTCCAACCGCTGCGGGCATACTCGTGGCTGTTCCCGCAATATGTTTCCACAATTATTTGCGCACGCGGATAGAGTTGCTTAGGAGCGAAGTGTTTGGCGGTGCGCTCATCTCCCAAAGGTTTCTGCTAACGAAACAATTCTCGGAAGTCCCAACGTTCGCGCTCATCGCGGCACCCGCTCTGGCTCTTCTCCTCGCGGCATGTATGACGTTTGCTGCCTTCCATCCCCCAAGTGGCTTGCGCATTGAACTGGCCTCGGCCTACCCCGAACACTCTGGTGATCACCAGCTCGTCGTTTTGCATGTGACCGACGCTGGCCAACTCTTTCTCAATAGTGAACGGCAAGACTCGGGCGGGTTGGCAGGTCGTTTGTCAAAGATTTACGGCATGGAAGTGCATCGTTCTTTGTGCCTCCTGGCTGACGAAGGTGTTCCCTTTCAGACCGTGGCTAACGTACTCGACACAGTGAAGAACACTCCTGCGAAGATCACGGTGTGGCTGGCAACTCCGCAGAGTCCTCAAGGTTCGCTACCCTGATCCGTGACTGACTCCCGCGGATAGCGCCTCGACCGGCCCGCGCCTATGCCGTTCCTCTACAATCCTTGAGAATGTCTGTCCACTTTCACATCGAAGTCACCAGCGGTCCCGGTCGCGTCGGAAGGTTGGTCACGCCGCACGCCGCGATCGAGACCCCGGTCTTCATGCCGGTCGGCACCCTTGCTTCCGTAAAAGGCATCCCGCAGGATTTGCTCGAGGATCTTGGGGTTCAGATCCTTCTCGGGAATACCTATCACCTTTATTTGCGGCCTGGGGTGGAGACGGTGCGACGCATGGGTGGGCTGCACGGGTTCATGTCGTGGGACCGCGCCATTCTGACCGATTCGGGCGGATTCCAGGTATTCAGCCTCAGCGAACTGCGCAAAGTTACCGAGGATGGCGTGACGTTTCGTTCCCATCTGGATGGGTCGTCGCACTTCTTCAGTCCGGAGAGCGCGATGGAGGCTGAAATCGGGTTGGGCGCCGATATCATCATGGCGTTCGACGAATGCACTGAATTTCCGGCTGAGCGGGAACGGGCGCGGGCGTCGATGGAGATGACGCTGCGCTGGGCGGAGCGGAGCAAGAAGTATTTTGAGGAGCACAAGGACGACGTGCCCTGGGGCAGCCATCAGCCATCAGCTATCAGCCATCAGCAACAATCGCTCTTCGGCATCGTGCAAGGCGGAATGGAACTCGATCTCCGCAAGGAGTCGGCCGAGCGCACCGTCGAGATTGGCTTTCCTGGCTATGCCATCGGCGGGCTGAGCGTTGGCGAGTCTCGGGAGTTGACCCGCGAAGTCGTCGAAGCGACCCTCCCATACCTTCCTGCCGACCGGCCACGGTACCTGATGGGGGTGGGAACGCCGGAAGAGATCGCCCTGTACGCCAATATGGGGGTCGACATGATGGATTGCGTGCTGCCGACACGCGCGGCGCGGCATGGGTTGCTGTTCACGTCGGAGGGGAAGATTTCGATCAAGCAGGCCCGGTACGCGAGCGATTCGGGACCTCTCGACCCGGCCTGTTCCTGCCGGGTATGCACGCGCTATTCGCGGGCCTATTTGCGGCACCTTTATGCAGCTAACGAAGTGCTGGCACAGGTTTTAAATACCATCCACAACCTTAGTTTCTACCTTGACACTATGCGGAGGGTGCGGCATTCTATTCGACTTGGGGAAGGGGCGCGCTTTCATTCTGGTGTCTCGTCTCAACCGAAGCCGTAGGTGCCTGATCCCCTGGTTCAAGCGAAGGAATCCTGGCCGGAACACACGAGTACCCCCGCGGTGACAATCGAGGGCGCCAGCGCTGACCGATACGGCGTAACGTTTTGAGATGAGTGCGTCTTTCATAGCTTCATGAGCAATTTATACTTCTTGGCGGCGCAGGCGGGTGGCGGATCGGGGCTGGCATTGTTTGCCCCGGTGCTGCTGATCTTCGGCGTGTTTTACTTTCTCCTAATCCTTCCCCAACAGCGTCGGCAGAAAAAGTGGCAGCAGATGCTGTCGGAACTGAAGACCGGGGATAAGGTTGTGACCAGCGGCGGATTGAAAGGCACCATCTTCTCGATCAAGGAAGACTCGGTCACGCTGCGCGTCCCGCCCGACAACTTGAAGATGGAAGTGAGCCGCGGGTCGATTGTTACCGTTACGAGCGCCGAGGAGACTGTCTCAAAGTAGGTCTAAGGGTTCGCGAAGGACGCAACACGGCGCTGTTTCAGGGAAAATTTTAATCGAGGTTGCAAGACTCATTACTCAGTCATGAACAAGAACTTACGCTGGAAAGTTATCGTCATTATCGCCACGATGTTGGTCTTTTTGTTTGGGATCTTCGGGATTCCGAAGAGCTGGTCGGGCTCGGGCTTGCTTGCGTCCATGACCGACCGCATTCACCTTGGACTGGACCTGAAGGGTGGCACCCACCTCATCCTGCAGGTGCAGGTGAACGACGCGGTGAAAGCCGACGCCGACCGGGCGATTGAACGCCTGAAAGACGAACTGCGGACCCGCAAGATCAATTACACCGACGTCAGCCAGCCGGACCCAACAAATAATCCTGACCGCATCGTGATCAAGGGCGTGTCGCCAGATGCCACCGGCGATCTGAGGGGTCTCATCAGCGACCGCTTGCCGGAATACGATGCGACCACCGGGGCCGAGGGTGCCTGGGTCCTCAACATGAAGCAGCAGCAGTTGACGGATCTGAAAAATCGGGCGGTCTCGCAGGCCATCGAGACGATTCGCAACCGCGTTGACAAGCTGGGTGTGAGCGAGCCCGTCATCCAGGAGCACGGCCTGGGCGATTACCAGATTCTCGTACAACTGCCCGGCATTGACGATTCGGGTCGCGTCAAAGAGATCATGCAGTCGACCGCCATGCTGGAAATCCGGCAGGCGATGAACAACGGCGCATTTTTCAAGGATGAGCCAGCAGCCTTGGCGGCGGTGAACGGCGTGCTGCCCGACAACAGCGTGCTGATGCACGGCAAGAATCAGGGCGCGGCCGGCGAAGACGTGGTCTACATCATTTCGCGCGTATCGGCCGTAGCTGGTCACGACTTGCGCGAAGCTCGCGTCGGCAGGAATTCGCAGACCTCTCAGCCGGAAGTGAACTTTTTCTTGACGGCCGAGGGCGGACGCCGGTTCTCGAATTTCACCAGCCAGCACGTGGGCGATTACTTGGCCGTGGTGCTCGACAACAAAGTGATGGAAGTCGCCGTGATCAAGAGCGAAATCGGCGACTCGGGCGTGATTGAAGGCGGCTTCACCGATCAGAAGGCGAAGGATCTCGCGTTGATTCTGAATTCGGGCGCGTTGCCGGCAGGCATTAAATATCTCGAAGAGCGAACCGTAGGCCCGTCGCTAGGCGCCGACTCGATTCGGTCGGGCGTGCGCGCAGCGGTGATCGGTATGCTGGCTGTGCTGATCTTCATGCTGGTGTACTATCGCGGCGCCGGCATCAATGCGGATGTCGCGCTGATTCTCAATCTGATTATTCTGCTTGGCTTTCTGGGCTTTAGCGGCGCCACCCTGACCCTGCCGGGAATCGCCGGCGTGATTCTCACGGTTGGCATGGGTGTCGATTCGAACGTGCTGATCTTCGAGCGTATCCGCGAAGAATTACGTAACGGGAAGACTCCGCCATCGGCTGTGGATCAGGGATTCGCGCATGCGTGGGTGACGATCGTCGACACGCACGTGACCACGATCGTCTCGGCGTTCATCCTGTTTATCTTCGGAACCGGCCCGGTGAAGGGATTCGCGGTCACGCTGACCTTCGGTTTGTTGGCGAACCTGTTTACCGCGGTGTTCGTATCGCGAGTGATTTTCGATTACGTGTTGTCGCGTAAGCAGCGTGGCGAAGCGTTGAGCATTGGGTAGTGGCGAGGGCAGATGCCCTCGCGACTGCAGGCGGGATGCCGGCGCTACATTGAGATGTAGACGAAAGGGTCTAGAAAAGCGTGGAATTTTTTCGCAATCCAAACATAGATTTTCTCGGCAAAAAGTGGTATTTTCTCGCCTTTTCACTTGTGTTCAGCGTGGCGGGCCTGCTGTCGATGATGTTCTGGCACGGGATCCCGCTGGGCGTAGACTTCCGCGGCGGAACTCTCGTGTACGTGAAGTTCTCGCACGCGCCCAACAATGACTCGATTCGCGCCGCGCTCGACAAGATCGGCCTGCACAACGCGAAGATTCAAGGTTACGACCGGCCAGAAAACAATGAAGTCCTGATCGACCTGGCTGAGCAGGAAACCAACGAAGCAGCCCTCGATAAGGGCAAAGCTCAGATTATCGCGGCACTGGAGACCAATGCTCCCGCGGGCAAGGTCGATCTGAATAACGCCAGCTCTTTGACAATTCAAAATTACCTGCTGGAGAAGGATCCCCAGCACCTTGGCACCGACGCCGACCAGAAGTATCAAGCGGTGGCGCAGGCCATCGTGAACTACCGCGACAAGGTCAAGGGCGGGGTGCTGAGTTCCCTGGACGAGTTGAAGAGCGCGACCGATGCCCGCGTGGTGGCTTCGTTACAGGATGGCTTCTACCTCTCCGATTTCGGCGTGCGGAACGTGGAAATCGTCGGGCCGCAGGTCGGCAAGCAATTGCAGACGCAGGCCAAACTGGCCGTTCTGTACTCCCTGGCTGGAATGCTGGTTTACCTGGGTGTCCGGTTTGAATGGATCTACGGCGTGGCTGCAGTGGTGACCGTCTTCCACGATACGTTGATCACGGTGGGCGCGTTTTCGCTCACCAACAAGCCGATTTCCCTTACGGTGGTGGCGGCCATTTTGACCCTGGTCGGCTACTCCAATAACGACACCATTGTCGTATTTGACCGCATCCGGGAAAACATTAAGCTGATGCGCCGGGAAAAGCTGGCCGATATCGTCAATCGGAGCATTAATCAGACGTTAAGCAGAACGATCTTGACGGCCGGCCTGACGTTCCTTACTGTGCTGGCGCTGTACTTATTCGGCGGCGAGGTGCTGCACGGGTTCTCCTTCGCCTTGGTCATCGGAATCTTAATTGGCACGTATTCATCGATTGCGATTGCCGCGCCGATCCTGGTGGCGTATCAAGAGTGGCGCTCTGGACGGGGCAAGACGCCGATCTCGATGCCCGTCGACCCGGGGAAACGCAGTAAGGCAAAAGCCAGCGTTTAGGGTGCAACCTCCGGCGGGTGGGATCGAATCGGAAAGACATTTGTTGGAAGGCGCAAAAGAATTGCAGTCTCATTGCGACCCAGCTACAGGATTCCCAGGATTCCCGGGATTTCTGGTCCGTAAGTAGTTCATTTAAAGGTAGCGAGGGCCGTTTCGTTCGGAAGTGCCCGGGCGGCAGGCCCGTTGCACTGGGTTGGGGAGGTTTTGGGAGCAAAGAGTAAGAGCACGGTGTCTAAGGATACGTAGGGTCGGTTTGTACGGAGAAGCCTATGTTCGAAGATAGCCTTATCGAGTCCGGCGGACGGCTGAAAACGAAACGGGGGGCGACGACGACAATCTCGTTCGTCCTGCAGGCACTGCTGGTAGGTGTTTTGGTCCTGCTACCCCTGATCTTCACAGAAGCGCTGCCCAAACAGCAGCTCATGACCTTCCTGGTGGCTCCACCGCCACCTCCGCCACCTCCACCCCCTCCGGCAGCGGCCCCGGTTCGAGTGGTCAAACAAATTCAGAGCGACCTGGTCAATGGTCAGCTCCGCACCCCTACCAAGATTCCTCAGAAAGTGCAGATGATTAAGGAAGAGGAAGCGCCGCCGCCGGAAATGGCGACGGGTGGTGTGGTGGGCGGCGTCCCGGGCGGCATTCCGGGCGGCCAGATGGGCGGCGTGATCGGCGGCATTATCAGTTCTACGCCGGTGGCTGTTCCCAAAGTTGCGACTCCGCAGCGCGTGCGCGTTTCGCTGGGCGTTTCGACCGGACTTCTGATTAAGAAAGTTCAGCCTAACTATCCGCCCCTGGCACGCCAAGCACGCATCCAAGGTACGGTGATGCTGCAGGCGGAAATCAGCAAGGATGGTGCGATCGAAAACCTGCGACTGATCAGCGGACATCCGATGCTGGCACCCGCGGCGATCGAAGCTGTGAAGCAGTGGCGGTACAAGCCTTATATGCTGAACGGCGAGCCGGTCGCGGTGGAAACACAGGTTCAGGTGAACTTCACTCTGTCGGGCGGCTAAACCCCGGCAGAGTTTTCGTTTCGTAAGCGGTCGCAGTTGAAGGCGATTACCCTCCCCGTTTCCCACCTTATCGTGGCCCGGGCAGGGTGTTCCGAACCCGCCAGATGCGGCCGCGTCTCATGTGCCAAAGCGCCAGTAACCCCAGAGTGTTCCGCGGATATTGAAGCGGGACCGGGAGAAGAGGGGCTTGGGGGCACCACTTCCGCGCAAGCGCTGGTTTCAAGACGCAGAGTAGCGACCGACGCTGTTCTGACGAGTTCCTGAGGAGGAAATGCAACTCATGTTCGTAGCCAACCTAGCAAGTGCTGTTCATCATGTGCCCGCGCTAGCCGCCTGGGTAGTCCAGGAAGGAGCGGTGGGTTGGGACCTGGTTTCGCTGCTGAAGTCGATGGGCATTCTGGCGAAAATCGTGGTCATCATTCTGTTCATCATGTCTGGCTGGTCAATCGGCGTGATGATTGACCGTTGGATGGCATTCAGCGCGGCCCGCAAGCAGTCGCGCGCGTTTGCTCCGGCGGTTGCAGGCGCCCTGCGCGATGGCAAGATCGACGAAGCCATCAAGGTTGCGGAGCGCAATAAGAAGAGCCACCTGGCGAAAGTCGTCACGGCTGGCTTGATGGAATTCAAGGCCCACCAGGACAGCCCGGGCGAAATCCCAGGCGAAACCATCGAAGCTTCCAAGCGCGCTTTGGAGCGCACCGAAGCGATCGTGCACGCAGAATTGAAGCGCGGACTCGGCGGACTGGCGACAATCGGCTCGACCGCTCCCTTCGTGGGACTGTTCGGCACGGTGGTCGGCATTCTGAACGCGTTTAAAGGCATTTCGCAGGAGAAGGCCACTGGTCTCGCGGCCGTCGCCGGCGGTATCGCCGAAGCGCTCGTCACCACCGCTATGGGATTGCTGGTCGCGATTCCGGCCGTGATGATGTTCAACTACCTGACCGGACGCGTCGAAGCGTTCGACGTCGAGATGGATAACTCGTCGAGCGAACTGGTCGACTACTTCCTGAAGCGGCGGAGCCTGCGCCGTTCCTAGTCAGATCCGGCAGTGGCTGTAGTGAGTTGCATGGTCCGGCGCGGGACTTGCTTCCGCGCCGGACACTCAGGCAATCGCCACAGTAGCTGCACGATCATGCGGGAACGCGCGGCAAGCGCACGCGAAAGGTGAGCCTATGTCTCTGGCAAAAAGAAACGAAGGCGCCAAGGTCAATTCCGACATCAACGTGACCCCGATGGTCGACGTGATGCTGGTGCTGCTGATCATCTTCATGGTGGTCACGCCCATGTTGCAGAAGGGCGTAAGCGTGGACCTGGCGAAAGTGAATAACCCCATGCAGATGCCCGACGCTGACAAGGAAGACGCGTTGGTGGTCGCGGTGATGCGAAATGGGGATGTATTTTTCGGTAACGACAAGATCACTCCAGACGCGTTGACGGGCAAAGTGAAAGACCGGCTTGCGAACCGGTCGGACAAGCGCGTCTATATCCGCGCCGACGCGCGGGCGAAGTTTGGGCGAGTGGTCGAGGCCGTGGACAACATTCGCGCGGCGGGCGTGGATCAATTGGGCCTGCTGACTGACCAGCGGAAGGACAAGGGCGCGGCAGCGCCAGTAACGGCACCACCATCCGGCGGTCAATAGAGGAGATTTCCTATGGGTATGGCAGTCGGCCCCAGCGGGGGCCAGAGCGCAAACATCAATGTGACGCCGCTCATTGACGTACTGCTGGTGCTTCTGATCATCTTTATGGTGATCACACCCCTGACACCGAAGGGCCTGGATGCCCTGGTTCCGCAGCCACCGCCGCCGAACCAGAAGCCGCAGAACACCCCGGATCGCACAATCGTTGTTCAATTGATCGATCGCGGTGCCAGCTCGACGCCGGGAGTCAAGATCAACCAAGAAGACGCCAGCTGGGACGACCTGCAGAGCCGCCTCACCGACATCTTCAAGACGCGTGCGGAAAAGGTCATGTTCGTCAAAGGCGACGACAACGTCCCGTTCTTTGATGTGGCGAACGTGATCGACATCGCACACGCTTCGGGCGTAGATAAAGTCGGCCTGATCACAGCCAAGATCGAAGCTGGGCAGTAGAATCTGCAGGCATGGAATGTGCACGGCTCGGAGTAATCCGTCCGTGCGCTGCGAGCTTGATCCAGTACGCCCAGGCGGGTACGCCTGGGCATCGGTTCGTTCAGAATTTGCGCAATCCTAATCGCAGTGGTAAGGTCCCAGGATTCCTGGCAAGGGAGAGTTATAACGCAATGAAAACCAGCGTACGAGTGTTAGCACTGCTCGCTGCGGGGCTGATGCTGTTCTCCACCACGGGCTGCAGCAAGCTGCGCGCCCGCGACCAGCTCAACAAGGGAGTTCTAGCGTACAAGAACGCCAAGTATGAAGAGGCGATCAATCACTTCCAGCAGGCGGTCGAACTCGATCCGACGCTCCTGAATGCACGTCTCTATTTGGCGACGGCGTTTGCTCAGCAATATATTCCGGGGGCCGATGCTCCCGACAATAACAAGATGGCCGAGCAAGCGATCGATCAGTACAAAGAAGTGCTGCAGCGCGATCCCAAGAACGTGAACAGCGTGAAGGGCATCGCTTATCTGTTCCTGCAGATGAAGAAGTTCAACGACGCCAAAGACTATTACCGCAAAGCGACCGACCTGGATCCCAATGATCCGGAGCCCTACTATTCGGTGGCTGTGATTGATTGGACGCAGACTTACCAGCCTCGCATGGAAGAGCGCGCCAAGCTGGGCCTGAAGCCCGAGGAGCCGCTGAAGGACAAAAAAGTCTGCGCGGGTCTCAAAGAGAAGAACATGCCCAACATTCAAGAGGGCATCGACAATCTGACCAAGGCGCTGCAGCTGCGCCCAGACTACGACGACGCCATGGCCTACATGAACCTGATGTACCGCGAGCGGGCGGATGTGCAGTGCGAAGATCCGAGTGCCCGGGCGGCCGATTTGAAAACGGCCGACGACTGGGTTGACAAGACTCTGGCCGTCAAGAAGGCAAAAGCTGAAAAGCAGCCCGGTGCCACTGGCATCACAATGGATCAGAACAAGTAGAGTTGCTCGCTAACGACAACCCCTTCCTGCGGGAAGGGGTTTTGTCTTTGCTAGCTCGCCGGTCGGGGCTTGAAGCTTTTTAACCGCAAAGGTTGCAAGCAAGCGCGAAGGACGCTAAGAGTTGCGTCACGGATATCTGACTGGCTAATGTTGCGGTCAAGTGCATCAGTGGTGGCTGTCCAGTAGAATGACGCTGCTGTGCTGCGGAGTTAGGCCTTCCCTCCATGTTCAAGAAGATTCTCATCGCCAATCGGGGAGAAATCGCGGTGCGCGTGATTCGCGCTTGCCGCGAGATGGGGATTCAGTCGGTGGCGGTGTACTCGGACGTCGATCGGGCGGCACTTCATGTGCGCAAGGCGGATGAAGCCTACCATCTTGGCCCGGCAGCGGCTTCGGAGTCCTACCTCAACGTCGAGAAAATCATTGCCGCCGCGAAGCGTGCAGGCGCCGACGCAATCCATCCCGGTTACGGGTTTCTGTCTGAGAATTCCCGTTTCGCACACGCTTGCGCGGAGGCTGGACTCAAGTTTATCGGTCCGACCGCGGCCGCCATGGAGATGATGGGCTCGAAAACCCGCGCTCGCCAAAACATGGACAAAGCGGGCGTGCCGTTCGTGCCCGGGACATCTCGCGGAGTGGAGTCTGCCGAAGAGGCCTCTGGGGTTGCGGAGAAAATTGGCTACCCCGTGATGTTGAAGGCAGCGGCGGGCGGGGGCGGTAAGGGCATGCGATTGGTGCATAGCTCCGGCCAACTGAAGGCAGCGCTGGAGAGTGCGCAAAGCGAAGCCCAGAGGGCGTTCGGGGATGGCGAGGTTTACATCGAGAAGGCCATCATCAACCCGCGACATATCGAGATGCAGGTTCTGGCCGATGAGCATGGGAATACCGTCTACCTGGGTGAGCGCGAGTGCTCCATTCAGCGGCGACACCAGAAGGTGTTGGAAGAGGCGCCCTCTCCAGTTGTCGATCCCGAGATGCGGCGGCGAATGGGCGAAGTGGCGGTGCGCGTAGCGCAGGCTGCGGGATATACCAACGCGGGGACGATCGAGTTCCTCGTCGACCAGCAGAAGAATTTCTACTTCCTTGAAATGAACACGCGGCTGCAGGTGGAGCATCCGGTGACGGAACTTACTACTGGGCTTGACCTGGTGCACCTGCAGATCCGCATTGCCGCCGGGGAGAAGCTGCCCTTCGTACAGGAGGATGTGAAACTGCGGGGGCACGCCATCGAGTGCAGGATTTACGCCGAGGATCCCGACAACAATTTCTTTCCAAGCCCTGGAAAAATCACGTTGCTGCTCGCGCCTTCCGGGCCGGGCATCCGGCGCGACAGCGGAATGTACGAAGGCTGGACGGTGCCGATTGACTACGATCCGCTGCTCGCCAAACTGATCGGCTACGGCACCGATCGCGCGCAGGCCACGTCGCGGTTGGTGCGCGCTCTGCATGAGTACTTTGTCGGCGGCATCAAGACCAACATTCCATTGTTCCGAAGAATTCTCAGCGATCCGGACTTCGAGGCGGGAAATCTTGATACGGGCTACCTGGACCGATTGCTGGCTCAGCCTGGCGATACGGCGCCCGCGGACGCACCAAGCACGGAAGTGGCAGCGATTGCGGCCGGAGTGTTTGCGGTGCTGGACCCGGACTCGGCTGTCCGCGGCGAAGAAACGCTGGCAAACGGTACGCGCGCGGATTGGGCTTCAAACTGGAAGCGTACTGCCCGTCAAGAAGCCCTGATCTAAAAGATGCGGCGCAGCGGATGATTTACGACATCAATGTCGATGGGAGAGACCACCGCCTCGAGTTGAGTCGAGTAGACGGCCGCTGGGAAACCCGCCTCAATGGGCGCGAGGTAGCGATCGATGCCGTGCTGGCGAGACGCGATGTGCTGTCGATCATCATCGCCGGGAAAGCGTACGAGATTAAACGCGAGCGAACCGCCACCGACATGCACCTCTGGGTGGGGCCGCGGCGCTACGCGGTGCAACTGCGCGATCCGCGTTCTCTGCGCAGCCGCGCAAGCGCTGACGATGGCAAGGGTCCCCGAAAACTGCTCGCTCCTATGCCCGGCAAGGTCGTCCGCGTCTTGTTGAAAGAAGAGTCCGAGGTGGAGGCTGGCCAGGGCGTTGTGGTGGTGGAAGCAATGAAGATGCAGAACGAGATCAAGTCGCCAAAGAAAGGCGTCGTGCGCAAGATCGTCGCGACAGAGGGTGCGGCCGTGAATGCCGGTGATGTGCTGGCGGTAGTGGAGTGAGCCGCAGGTTTACAGGCGACAGGTCCCGGGTCACAGGTCTTGCCAACGCTCCGACTTTGATCGCGAATCGACGGCGCTATTTCGACGGCCCGGTGTTCTTCAGGATGTCGTCGGCGAAGTAGTTGGCGACCTTGGCGTTGTCGCGCAAGACCTCATAGTAGGCAGCCTTAAGCAGTTGTTCCCTGCGGTCGCGCAACTGGGAGCGGATTGCCTGCTGCACGCGAGGATCAGCGAGTTCGCGCTGGCCGGCGGGTTCCCGCGCCAGCAGCTTCACGATTCTGAATCCCATGATCCGCTTGCTGACTGGGTCCTGCACCGTGATTACCGGGCCGTATTGCCCGGGTTTCAGCTTCAGAACAATGTCTCGCGTCGATGGGTCGGTACGCTGAAGTGACGACTCCGGCGTAAATCCTAGGTCGCCGCCGTTGCCCGACGTCTCGCTGTCTTCCGAATAGTTCATGGCGAGAGTGGCGAAGTCGTCGCCGCTATCGAGCCGGTTCGAAAGCATCTGGATCTTCTTGCGCGCGTCCGCCTCGTTCTGGGCCTTGTCGTTCTTCAGATTGTGAACCTGCGGATTGGGCATCGGCGAAACGTAAATCTGCGCCAGATGATATTGCGCTTCGATCAGGTTGAACTCGCCCTTGTGAGCGTTGTAGTAGTCGGCGACGTCCTGATCAGTGATGTTGATCTTCGACGTGACTTCCTTGTTTAGCACCTTTTCGACCGTAAGCGAGCGACGCAGATCGCGGCGGAAATCATCGAGCGTGATCTTCTTGTCTTTCAGTTTCTGATCAAACTGCTCCTGCGTGTAGGGCGACTTGATCTCGTTCATCTTGCGATCGATTTCTTCGTCGGTCGCCAGCAAGCCGAGCTTCTCGGCGCGGTGCATGAGGATCTCGTTGTCGATGAGCTCGCGCAGAATGCTGAGCCGGAGGCTGGTCGCTTGTTCTCCGATGGGTGGTTGGGGCTGGTCGGAAGATGAGGTTTGGTTGAGATAATACTTCTCGACGTCGGAGCGTAGGATCTTACGCCCATCGACCGAAGCCATGACGTCGCCGCCACCCTGTTTAGGTTGGCAACCGATGAGGAAGAGCAGTGCAAGCGCGGCGCCAAGCGCCAGCAGAAGGCGAAGCAGCATCGAGTTGAGTCTCAAGCGAAGATCCCCCTCGTACGGATCGGCGGTTCGAAAAATCAGGCATCATTTCGCAGTCGGGGCAGTACCCGATGCTTGCGTATTGTCGGAATGCGCCGGCGGCTGAACCCCGGCCTGCAGCAGCGCCCGGTCGAGCACGGCGCGGACTTCTGCGATAGGCAACGCGCCGTCCATCTCTTCGCCGTTCACGAACAGGGTAGGCGTGGCGTTCACACCGACGATGTCGCCTTCTTTAATCGATGCTTTCACGGCGCTAGCGTCCTGCCCCTTGATGCAGGCGGCGAGCTTTCCCGGATCCACGTTGTGTTGTGCGCCCTGTAATACGGCGGCCCGGTCCAGGAAAGCATTCTGCGCGTCGTGGCCCTGCTGTCCGCTTACCGTCTGCTGATTGGCGTGCAGATAGTCGGCGTAATCCCAGTAAGCGTCGTTATTCTGCGCGGCCAGGCAATTGGCATTCACCGCTGCGCGAATGGCCCAGGGATGAATTTCCGCCAGCGGGTAGTCTTTGTAAATGAACAAAACCTTGTCGCCGTATTCCTTGTAAATCTGCGGGAACAGCGTCTGGTGCATACGCGAGCAGAACGGGCACTGGAAATCGTCGTAGTTGACGACCACCACCTTCGCTTGCTTATTGCCGCGCGTTGGACGGTTGGTCACGTCCATTTTCTTCATGATCTCGGCGTTCGGATCCTTGGTGAGGTCCAGCTTCGTCATCTTGACGAGCGTCTTGTTGTCTTTCGAGAGCAGGAAGTCGTATTCGTCCTTGCGGGTGCCTTTGGTGAAGGTCAGTTTCACGGCGTCGTAGTTGTTGAATTCACTGGGATGAATCGGGCCGATCGTGACTTGAACGTCCGGGGGCAACTTGTAGTACGAACGCACCTGGCGCTCGATAGCCCTGGCGGTGTCCGGCGCAGTCGACTGCGCGGAACAACCTAGGCAGATGAGGAGGAGTACCAGAAATGAGCGTTGGAGCAGCGTCACTAGAAACCGCCTTAGCATCAGGGCTAAAAATCCATTATCTCACAAGGGGTTAGACGGTCTGCAGGGGCTCTCGAGAGCGATTGGCGCACGAAATCAGACAGCGCGGAGGAGGTCTTCGGGCGGAAGCAGAGTGTTCATCGAGCCCGAACGGAAGCCCTCCAGGTCAAGGGTAACGAACTTGAAACCAAGCGCCTTGAAGATGCGGGTAAATTCGGCAGCCAGGGCCGGGTCAAGGGCCCGGGGAAGTTCGTCCTTGGCAAGTTCGAGGCGGACGATATCTCCATGATGGCGAACGCGAAATTGTCGAAAGCCGAGCGCACGGAGGGCGTCCTCGCCCTGTTCGATCGCCGCCAACGCTTCGCGGGTCACAGGGCGGCCGTATTCGATACGCGAGGCAAGGCAGGCTGAGGCGGGCTTATCCCAGACGCGAAGTTCTGCTGCCTGGGCCAGCGCGCGAATGTTCTGCTTGGTCAGGTCGGCGTCGAGCAGTGGCGCCGCAACATGGTGCCGGCGGGCGGCCTGTTGCCCCGGGCGAAAGTCGCCCTGATCATCGACGTTTACGCCGTAGGCGATGGCGTCGAAGCCGTGGGCCAGCCGGAAGGACTCCATGACTGTGAAGAGTTCGTCCTTGCAGTGGAAACATCGGGACGCGTCGTTTTTCGTGTACTCGGGACGATCGAGCTCCGTCGTGGATATGACTTCGAGAGGAATGCTGTGTTCTTTGGCGAAAGCCATGGCGTCCACGAGATGAGTGCGCGCGAGGCTGGGCGAGTCGGCGATGACTGCCAGCATGCCGGACCCGAGTGTCTGGTGCGCGGCCCAGGCCAAGTAAGCCGAGTCGACGCCGCCGGAGTAAGCAACCAGCGTGCGCCCGAGCGAGCGAAGGCGCTCTTCCAGGCGCGATTGCTTAGCCTCAAGCTCGGCGGGCAGCGGCATACGGACATGGTAATACGGGCAGGGCGAGGTGTGGGGATTTGATGGCCCGCGCCGCCTGTATCGCGGCATTTTGCCGGCAGTCTGAGGGCATCCTGCTCAGCGGGGGGCGGGACGCCCGCCGGACTGCCGCCGGGACGGCGGCGCTACAGTCGCGGGCACCAGAGCGGTCTAGTACAGGCGCTCTTGCTTGCGCAGGTTCCCAAATGAGCCGATGTTGGCGAGTGTGAAACTGAAGCGAAACTGGTTTTCATTGCGAACCGATCCGAGCGCGAATCTGCGGTACTCGAACGTGACCCCGCAACAGTTCCAGTTGTAGGTGGTCTGTGCTGTCACGTACTGAAGGAATCCGATGTTCGCGTCGAAGCCGAAGTTGGTCGCTCCGCTGAACCCCGGTTTACTGGGGTGGCCGTATCCGAAAAGCACACGGAACTGGTTGAAGTCTTGCTGCGTCGCGTTGGTCCCGGTCAGGCCGGGAAGAGATTGTACGAAGGCATCGCCTCCGCCAAACGTGTACGGGCCCACGTGATAGTTCACCAGAACAGTGCTGGCGTTGACGCGGCCTTTCTTGAAGTCGTAGTCGAGATCCCACTCGGCGTCGGCTTGCGAGCTGGTTTGCACGCGCAAGCGTGAGATCAACGGCGACAGGTGTTGGGGTTCGGTCAGAAACGCGATGCCGCTGAAATCGGCAGTGGTCGTGAGCACGTTACGGCGTCCAGTCACCAGCGCTCCGCCGAAATTGGGATCGAGGAAGTACTTCTGCGCGATTTCCCAGGTAACGATTTCGCGCACTTGCGGACCTGCGGAACATGGAATGGCTTCCGGAGTGTAAGTGCGTTCCCAAGGTTGAATCTGCTCACCCGGTGCACCCATGCGGAGCGACGGCATGTCTTGCGGGTTGCAGTCTTCTGGGTCGGCAGATGTTCGCTTGGAATAGAGGCGGTTGGTCACGCCATATTCGACTTCGTTGGTATTGCTGAGGATGTCGCGCGCATCGAAGCGAAGGATATTCGCGAAATTATTCACGCCGGTGACGTAGCGGTAAGTGACGTGCGGCTCGATCACATGCTTCAGTTTGTGACCGGCGAGCGGGCGGTCAAAAATGCGGTTGAGTGCGGGCGTACGCAATTCCACCGTGCCTTCAAGGGCCTTGCGGTTTACCACGTCACTGAGCGCGGTTCCGACGTTGGCGCCGGGCTCAAGTTGCTGCGTGTAGGCCGTGTTGCGGAGAGTCAGTTCGGGCCTGAGGGACCACCCGCGCAGCAACCAGGGCATCGAGATTGACGGAGCGAGGTCGAAGCGACCTACGAGATCGGCCGTGCTGAATCCTTTTTCACTGCGCGAGAGTCCCTCGGCAGCCGCATCCAGCGACCAGTAAAACGGTGTGTGCGCGATGCGGCGATCGACGCTCGAAAATTGAAAGCTGGGCGCGTGGAGGATTGTGATCACGTCGTCACTCTGGGAGTTCACACTCTGTGAACACTCCGGGGATACGGTCGAGCTATTGCATACCCCTTGGAAATCCTGGTAACGCTGCACCAGTGCGTTGTATGAAAAGCCACGTGTGGTGTTCGAGAGGAAGGCCTGCGACTTGACTTCGGAGTTGACTGCCTGGCTAAACGTCTCGCTGAACGCCAGCCGAAAAACGAATGAACTCAGATAGTCGATGTTGGCGACCGAACGGAAGTTCTGCAGAAAGCGGCCTTCCGCGTTCAGGGTTACGTCCTGGCCGCCCTGATTTTTGCGATCCACCACTCCGAAGTAGGTGAGATCGACATACGAGGTATCGCTGGGGCGCGCGCGAAACTGTCCCCGCTGAGCCCAACCGCGCTGCGAGTAGTATTCGGTGCCGGCAGTCGCATCCATGCTGCGATTGACGGCCCAGTAGACCGACTCACCGACGATCGTTCCCTTCGTGGAAGAGCGCCCGACGCTGGGGATCAGGAATCCCGATTTCCGTCCCAAGGGGTGAGCCGGGAAGGCCGCGAACGGAAAATAGAATACCGGCACGCCGCGTATGCGGAAGCTGCTGCGATAGACCGTGGCATTGGCGCCCACATCGACTACCACCTTGCGCGCGTTGAAAGTCCAATTGGGATGGGGCATCTCGCAGGTGGTGACCGAACCGTCGTTCACGACGAAATGATCGGGCCCCGTCTTCTCGACGACTTTCCCGGCAAACGCAAACGGACTGGAAGAGGTAAGGACGGTGGCCGTCCCTTTTACGCGAACCCCGATCGTGCCCACGACGTCGTAAAATTTCCCGCTCTGACTTCGGACGTTGTAGGTCCCGTGGCTGGCCTCGATGTGCTCATCGTTAGGACCGCCGTCGAGCACCATGTGGCCTTCGCCCACCGCTTCGCCGGTATCGGAGTTGAAAATGACCTCATCCGCGTACAAGGTGTACGTGCCGTAGTGGATTTCGACGTGACCGCGCAGCTTGTAAATGGGGCCGTCTTTCTCCTGGCTGTCGGTTGCGGAGATGGTGACATTCTCTTCCCGCGGAAGAGGCGTGGGGACCGGTGTTGCACTGCGAGAATTTTCTGGCCGGTTCTGGGCAGCAAGCAACTGGCTGGTAACTAAGTGCGGGGTCAGAAGCAGATGACAAAGGCACGCCGCCGTGATAAGGAATCGTGTGCGGGAGATCATCGGAAGCGCACGGAGACCCCAACACTGGTGTTAAGTTCGGGGACTTCGTGACCTTAGCACGGCGCTGGCCCGAGAGGCAAAGCGCTGGAGAAAGACAAGTTCCGTTCGTTTGTTCCGCAAACGTGGCCTCGCTCTGGCCCTGGCGTTTCTCCGAAGACCATCCATGAGTTGTTCGCTTTGCGGCGAAGCCTGCCGCTGTGTGTCCGGAAGTGTGCCCGAAGACGCAAGTGCTTCGGTGGAGCGCGACGAGTCTCCTTCCCGCGTACGCGAGGCTGCGCCGACTCAAGAGGCCCTGCTCACGGCAGAGGGTGGCGCTTCGTGGCGCGCAGAGGTTTCGGAGCGATTGAACCGCTATCACGCAAAGCGCAGGCCGCGCCCCCCACGATATCCGTCTCTGCGTTTGAAGTTCGATACACCTGAGGCGAGATGGGCGGCTGCGCCGCGCGAGCCCAATCCACCTCCCCCTTCGTCTCAGGCGGCCGCGCAGTCGGCCCCGGTGATGCGCCAGGCCGTGGCCGTGAACTACGTCGACACGGCACCTGAAATCGACGATGTTCCCCAGCCTGGACCCGAGGAGGCCTCGTTCCCGGCTCCCAAACGCAATCCTGGCGAGCACACTGCCAAGCTCATCGAATTCCCGCGCACCATCTACACGCCCCAGGTCTGGGCCAGTGATCTGGCTGAGCCGATTCTGGATCGTCCGCGAATTCTGGAAGCACCCGAGATCGTTCCACCACCTCCTGCACTAGGTGGCATGACGATCGAGGAGGTGGAAAAGCCGGAACCGGAGCGGCGCCTGGGGATTGATATGCCGCTGCAGTCGGCGCCGATCGGACAAAGAGTCCTGGCCAGCCTCATCGATGGAACGCTCGTTGTCGCCGCAGTCGCGGTGTTCGGGGCCATCTATTATCGAATTGTCGGTGTCATGCCGCCGCCCATGCAGGTGGCTATCATGGGCGCAGGTCTGTGGATGCTCTGCTGGGCCGCTTATCAATACCTGCTGATGGTGTATTCGGGATCGACGCTCGGCTTGCGTGCATTGCGGTTGCAGGTGCGGCGCTTCGACGGAAATCCCGCGAACCGGAGTCTGCGTCGGGCCCGTTTGCTTTGCTCCCTGCTTTCTGCCGTCTCGCTGGGTCTTGGCTATGCCTGGCACTTCCTCGACGAAGACGGCTTGTGCTGGCACGAGCGGGTGACCAAAACGCACATCGCCATGAATCCCAAAACGCAATGAGCAAAAGGGGTTAGCGTTGCGCTGACGAGGAATGGGTTGGACCTCGCCGTGGGCAGCCCTGCCCTATGCTATCTTCGTAAGGTTTCGCTGCCGGCTTTATTCATGTCGACTTCCTTGGAAAGTTCCAAACGACCAGCCGTAAAGGTCTTCGTCGCCACCACGGTGATGCTGACCTTCATATCGTTTTGGCGGGCCGCCGCCATCGTGCTCTCCGATTTGGCTTCGTCAGCCTATTACGCCGGAGGCGACGCTGAGAAGGTCATCGGCAAGAGCGCTCCCTGGTTCATCTTGGCGGTCATGCTGTTCAGCTACTGCGTGCGCGCGCTTTATATCGAGTCGAGCGCCATGTTCGTGCGCGGTGGCGTGTATCGCGTGGTCAAAGAGGCCATGGGCGGGACCTTGGCCAAGTTTTCCGTATCGGCGTTGCTGTTCGACTACGTACTCACTGGCCCCATCAGCGCCGTTTCGGCGGGACACTACCTTGCAGGACTGATCGTCGAAGGCGGGAAGCATTTCGGATATCCGTTAGCGGATTTCCCGATCAACAGCTTCGCTGCAATGTTCGGCATCCTGGTCGCGGGCTACTTCTGGTGGAAGAACATCCAGGGCATTCACGAGTCGAGCCAGAAAGCCGTGCAGATCATGATCATCACGACGGTGATGGTGGTGATTTTGCTGCTTTGGTGCACGATCACTGTCTTCAAGATCGGGATCCAATGGCCGCCGAACCCGCTGCATGCGGGAGTGATTCCGCTCAATCGTGAGTCTCTCGGCTGGCTCAACGGCACCTGGTTCAGCAAGCTGAGCCTGGTCATCTTCTTCGTCGGCTTTGGGCATTCCGTGCTGGCGATGAGCGGCGAAGAAACACTTGCCCAGGTGAACCGCGAGATCGAGCATCCCAAGCTCGAAGAACCTGGAAAAAACCGGGCTCGTAATTTTCATTTACAGCCTGTTCTTCACGTCGCTGGTTTCATTCTTCGCCGTGATGATCATTCCCGACGGCGTTCGGTCCGAGTATTTCGGAAACCTGATTGGTGGTCTCGCCATGTTCGTCGTGGGACCGACATGGCTCAAACTGGCTTTCCGGGCTTTTGTTGTAATTGTCGGTGTGCTGATTCTGGCGGGCGCGCAGAACACATCGATTGTCGGCGCGAACGGCGTGCTGAACCGGTTGGCGGAAGACGGCGTTCTTACGCCTGCGTTGCAGAAGCCCCATCACCACTACGGCACTACTTATCGCATCGTCAATCTGATCGTCGCGATGCAGTTGCTGACCATCCTTGCCACGTGGGGCAACGTGTTCCTGCTGGCCGGCCTTTATGCGTTTGGCGTCATTTGGAGCTTTTCGTTGATGTCGCTGGCCGTGCTGGTGTTGCGCTACAAGGAGCCTGGCCAACGGCAGTGGAAGGTTCCGGGGAATTTCTACTTGTATGGCAAGGAAATTCCCGTGGGCCTGGTGGCGATCTCGATGGTGCTTTTCATGACGGCCATCGTCAATTTCTTTACGAAGTATGAGGCCACCATCGCGGGAGTGATGTTCAGCGCAGTCTTCTTTGTCGTTTTTACCTATTCGGAACGCCACGCAGCACGGGCGCGGAAAGGGCGACCGGAGGGACTGGAGCAATTCCGGGTATACGGTAATCAGGAATTAGGCAGCGGGGCCATGGGAGTTCGGCCGGGTAATATCCTGGTGGCCGTGCGTGATCCGCGCAACCTTCACTACCTGCAGGCTATGCTGAGGAGTTCTGACACGACCAAACAGGACGTCGTGGTCATGAGCGCGCGGCTCTACCATCGCGAACATTCCTTCAGCGGCAGCACAGTGTTTGAAGCGAGCCAGATCTTCGACCACTATGAGCAGGAGTTGTTTACGGCTGTCGTGTCGGTCGCGGAAAAAGAAGGCAAGCCGGTGTCGCTGCTGGTTGTGCCCGGCACCGATGTGTTTGAGGCCATCATGGTCACGGCACAAAGGCTGGCGTCGGGGCGCATCGTGTGCGGCCGTTCCAACAAGCTCACCGCAGACGAGCAAGGCAAGCTGACCGGCGATGCCTGGGAGCGGCTGCCGGAGCCGCGGCCACGCCTCACGCTGATGGTGTACGAGCCGGACGGAGCATTCCACGAGTATCTGCTCGGGCCACACACTCCACGCATGCGGCCGCAGGACATCGGGCTCATGCACAACGTATGGCTCGACGTCACGAAGGACCCGCGCTTCGCGGGCGCGCATCACTATCACGTGGTGGCCTTGGCGCTCGAGCAGTTGCAACGCGAACTAAAGGGGGGCGAGCGCAAGGAACTGCTCGACCGGCTGGAACAGGAAATCCACAAGGACGAAAACGAGAACCTGCCGCCTTCGACTGCAGACTACAACTAGACCGCCCATCAGCAAGTTCGCGAAAACAACGTACCGTCGATGACGACTTGACTGGACTGCGGTAACTGCAGCCACCTCCAGCCCTGTGACTGGGGTCACAGACGCCCCGCCCGTTTCCTGCCAACCTGACTGCAGACGGAAGTCATGATCAGGCAACTAGTAGCGGGCTTGCTGATGCTCATGTTGGGCGGTGCGGGAGCGTTTGCCCAACTGATTGGCGTCGAGAAACCGACTGTCGCACAGGCGCCGAGCGCTCATGACCACACCTCTTCTCCCCGGTGCTGCCCTTCCGGCTCAGCTCCAAATTTCGAGATAGCCAAGTCCTTGCCGCCGGCGAACTTGCCCTGCGGCAGTGAGCACTTGTGCTGCGTCCGCCCTGGCCCTGCGAATTTTGCTGAGGCGCCCTCGGTTCACGGCCAGCAACGACCCGATGCCGATCAGGGTGAAGTCCTAGCACCCTACTGCGATGGCGCCGCAAATCTCTCGATTAGCGCTGCTCTGCGCAGCATTAGTTTGCTGCCTTACGGTGCACTCAGCACGGTCCTTCGTATCTGACTTCCTCCTAACCGCCTGCACCGGCACGGAGCAACGTTCTTCGCCCTCGGGTGCCCCATGTGATCCCCTGGGCAGACTCATCGAACCGGAACACAATCGTATGGAGAACAAATTTTATGAAGCTCAAGCTCATCGCACTCTTCCTCGCCCTGACTCTTACATCCTGGGCGCAGACCGCAACTTCGACGCCCGAACAGAAATCCGCTCCCGCCGAAACCAAAATGACCTGTTCCTGTTGCGACAAGATATCGTCTTCCGATCAGAAGACAACTGATCCGAAAGCAACTGATCAGAAAGAAGCCCACGCCTGTATGCATCAGAGCGCAGCCGGGAAGGACGACAAGACAACCATGTCGTGCTGCTCGGGCAAGGACAACGCTGGTTGCTGCGCGGGAAAGGACGGGAAATCCTGCGCCAAGAATGACCAGGCAGCATCGTCGTGTTGCGAGGGGATGAAAAAGGGCGAGGGTCAGGGAATGACCTGCTGTTCCGACCAAGACGGCAAGGAGATGACGCATGACTGCTGCGGCGGAAATCAGTGTGGGAAGCACGATCACTCAGCGGGCAACTGACTTCCTGATAGGGCGGAGCCCCGGCGATGCTTGGGGCTCCACTTTTTGACCGGCGAGTACTAGCCTTGTCGTTGCTGGAACTAAGCATTTAGACTGTCGCGGCTTCCTTACCTACCCCCAAATATCTGAACGAAGCGTGGAGGCGTGCGATGAAATTATGGCGTGTCGTTGTTCCTGCCCTCTTGCTGTTGGGCGCGAGCGCAGCCTGGGCCCAGAAAGTGGACGTCGATTGGAATCGCAACATAGATTTCTCGAAATTCAAGACCTACGCGTGGATCGAATCCAAGCACCCCGGAAAGGGACTATGGAACCAGCGGATCATGGATGGCGTCGACACGAAGCTCGCCAAAGCTGGATTGAAAAAAGTAGACGCCAGCGCGAAGCCTGATCTCGAAGTGGTTTACAACGCCGGCGTCAAAGAACACACGGTCGTCGAAGACTATGACTACACCTATCGCCCGTATGGGTGGTACTACGGTTATCGTCCGTGGTACGGCCCTCGTCCCATCACTACGCAGACTTACCAGGAAAAAGAAGCGACCCTGACCGTCGATCTTGTCGACAACTCAGACAAGGAGATGGTGTGGCGCGGCGTTGCCAAAGATACTCTGGCCGACAGTTCTGACAAGAACGTCAAGATGTTCAACAAGGCCATGGACAAGCTGTTTAAGAATTTCCCGCCGACCAAAAAATAGGAGCAACGGGCTTGGGAAGAATGCGAACCGGAACCCCAACTTTGCGCCTTGGATGGGTAAAGGTGGGGTTTCCTCGAGCCTTTAAATGCAACTGGCTCGGCCTGCCACTTCCAGCATCGCCGAAGTTACTTTCCGCTCTCAACCTTGGCGTTGTGTTGCACCTTGGGCATGTCAGCCACGGAAACCAGATTTTCGGTGGAGCGTTCCAGTTCGAAGAACGTGCGCTTCTTTGCGCAACTCGAGGTGCCCGAAACCTCCTCTTCTTCGGGCGTGAGCGGTTGTGCTTCAAGGACGATCTGTCCCTGCGTGCCGAATCCAAGCACGCGCAGATTCATCGAGCAATCGTGACCATAGGCCTTGGCGAGGGAGCGGGTCAGGTCCGGCTGTTGAAAGGTACCGAAGCGGCTATCAAATACTAGGACGCTTCGGTTTACTCCCGGTTGTTCGTATTGCCATTCGGCGATTTCCGCGAGCAAACGCCGGCCGTCAGCGGACCAGTCGACCAGGCGCAACGAGTTTCCGTTCTCGACATCCGCGGGTTCCTGCAGAAAGCGCAGCTTGAATTCGCCACTATCGGCGACGAACAGTCTGGAGTTGTTCACGCAAAGGGGGCCGGAATAGCCGGTCGGTCTCTGCGGATATAGTGCTGTCGCCTCGATTTCGGCATACGCGCGGTGCTTCTGGTCAGGAGCCACCAGCGTGCCGCTCCGCGCTGTTCGCGAAGCCAGCGGTGCTTTTTCCCCGCACGTGACCAGTTCAGGATCGCTGGATTTCGGCGTGTTCTCCGGAGCGGGGGCTGCGGTTTGTGCAATGCTAAAGGTACTCAGAAGACAGGCAATTGCGCCGAGCACGATATTTCTGGAAGTCAGCGAAAACACGGCAGGATTGTAGAACAGATGGAAGCGGAAGTCTGTAAGGGACATTGGGTAGCGGAGGCTCTCAGCGGGAGGCCTTCTTCACATCGGCGATAATTTCGCCCTGGGCGACGCGGGCCCTGATTTCTTCTCCTGCATTCACGCGGGTCGCGTCTTTCACTAGCTTTCCCGAGGCGTCAAAGACCAACGCGTAGCCCCGTTCAAGAATCGCGACTGGAGACAAGGCTTCCATCTGGCTGGTGAGTCTTTCGAGACGCGAGCGGCGCCGCAGAAGCAGATCGCGGGCTGCAGCTGCCATGGCCGCGACACGGGCGTTCAATTCCTTGCGCACGCCTCCCAAGACAAGGCGTAGGTCGTAGTGCCGTACAGCCGCCGCCATCGTCTCGAACTTCCGGCGTTGCATCTCCAGTTGGTTGCGTTGGGCGTGCACTAGGCGATTGGCGAGGTCGTCGACTTTCTGTTGGCGACGGTGAATCAGGTCCATCATGCGCCCGAAAGCGCCGTGCTGCGCCAACTCCGTCAGGTGTTGGCGGCCCATCATCAGGCGATAGCGGATGCCGCGGTCCAGTTCGTGCTCGAGTCCCGCGATCTGTTCCTCGACTTCCGCGCGCGAGCGGATGACCAGTTCGGCTGCTGCCGAGGGAGTTGCGGCGCGTAGGTCTGCTACAAAATCTGCGATGGTGAAGTCGGTTTCGTGGCCGACTGCCGAGATCACCGGGAGTTCGGAAGCCGCAATCACCCGGGCCAATGCTTCGTCATTGAAGGCAGCCAGATCTTCTGCCGAGCCTCCGCCCCGCGCTACCAGGATCACTTCCACGGAACGAGCACGGTTGAAATAACGGATGCCGGCTGCGACTTCGACCGGTGCTGCCTCGCCTTGTACCTGCGCAGGAAAAATCAGCACGCTCGCGCGATCGTGGCGCCGCTGCAGGACATGCAAGATGTCGCGCAACGCGGCCGCTTGCGGCGAAGTGACGATCCCGATGACTCGGGGCAACGCCGGGATCGGTTTCTTGCGGCTGGCTTCGAACAGGCCTTCGCCGGTCAGTTTGGCTTTGAGTTGCTCGAAGGCGATCTGCAGGGCCCCCGCGCCCTTCGCCTCAACATATTCGGCGATGATTTGCAGTTGACCACGGTCTTCGTAGATGGTGACGCGGCCGCGCACCACCACCTGCATTCCGTCGGCGGGACGGAAACGCAGGAGCCTCGCCGAGGAACGGAACATCACCACGCTGATCTGCGAGTTCTCGTCTTTCAGCGTGAAGTAGATGTGCCCGGAATTTTGCGCGCGCAGGTTCGAAATTTCGCCTTCGACCCACGCGTCGCCATACTCCCGTTCAATGTGCGTGCGAACGGAAGCGACCAGATCGCGCACCGTCCAAATGCGGCGTTCGGGGGGCCGGAAGCTGAAACCCAGTTGATCGGTCGCTCCCACAGCCCCGAGTGTATCCCAGCCCGCGAGGCGATTGTGAAGGTGGCACGCTGTACTATGTTTTCGTGCATGAACTGGCGCAGAAAGCGCTCGAGCACATTCGGCGCACGGAACTACTCGCGCCCGGAACCCGGATTGGTGTGGCTGTTTCCGGCGGAGCGGACTCGGTGGGGCTGTTGCGAATCTTGCTCGAGCTTCGCGACGAGATTGGAATCGTCCCATCGGTCGTTCATTTCAATCACAAGCTGAGGGGAGCCGAGTCGGATTCGGAAGAACGCTTCGTGGCAGAGCTGGTTCGAGAACTGCAGCTCGAATTCCACGTTGCTAGCGGAGATGCTGGCGCTGAGGCGGCCTCTTCCGGAAGCAGCGTAGAGGCGGCTGCTCGCGAACTCCGCTATTCATTTTTTGGCCAACTGATGAGCCAGTCGGACGAGGGAGCACCCCGACTCGACAAGATTGCCACCGGACACACGCTCGACGACCAGGCAGAGACCGTGCTGATGCGAGTGGTGCGGGGATCCGGCATGCGCGGACTGGCGGGCATCTACCCGGTCTTTGACCTCGAAATGGACGATGAGTTCGTCGGCGAGGTCATTCGACCACTGCTCGGAGTGCGACACGCGGAACTCGCGCGGTATCTGGAAGAGATTGGCCAGAAATGGTGCGAAGATGCTAGCAATTTGGATGCGAAGTTCACTCGCAACCGGATGCGGCATTCTGTGATGCCGGTGCTGGAGCGGCAGTTCAATCCCGTCGTGCAGCAAGCCTTGAGTGACCTAGCCGAGCTTGCGCGTGGCGAGGAAGACTACTGGCAAAACGAAATAGCGGGATGGATGGGCACGGCCATCCACTGGACCGAGCCGGAGTGGGCGACGTCAGGCCAACACGGGTTAGTGCAGCTGCAACCGTTTGACCCGGAGCTGCGGGAGCGCATGCAACAGCCTGGGCCCTTGGTGATGAATGCGACGGTTGATCGAATGTGGCTCCTGTCAGAGCCGACGGCGGTACAAAGGCGGGCCATTAAAGCGGTCGGGGAACTAGCGGGCTTCCCGCTCGAATTCAAGCACGTGGAAGAGATTCTGCGGTTCGCCTCCGAACAGGATCGTACGTCGAAGAGCCTTTCGCTCCCGCTGGGATGGAGTGTCACATGGGAACCGGCCGCGCTGACGTTCCTCACGCCCGACCTGCGCAGCCAGGAGCGGATTCCGAGCGACTACGAATACAGCTTGCCAATACCGGGGCGGGCCACAGTGTCGGAAGCAGGCATTGTGATAGAAGCGTTGCGCACGGAAGTAGATGCCGAGATGGCGGGATATAATCCCGATCATCTTTTGGATCCATCGTCGTTGCCGAAAGAGTTGCGAATAAGGAACTGGCGTCCGGGTGACCGCTTCTGGCCGGCGCATACCAAATCCGCGAAAAAGATTAAGGAATTGCTGCAAGAACATCACGTCACAGGAACGGTCCGCAAAACGTGGCCGGTCGTAGTTTCGGGCGAACGAGATCTTGTGGGTACCGGGATTCGCTGTGCCGGAATCGCACCGCTTGAAGGTTCTGGGGATGGCGGTCCTGATCCGCGAAAGGCCGTTGGCAGAAGATTGATAAGCAGGCCAGTTGAGGGGGAAAGGGCGCACACCACGACATGAGCACAACTTCGAGGGTTGAGCCGTTGCGGTCTGTCATTTCGGCTGAGCAGATTCAGAAGCGGGTACGGGAAATGGGCCGTCAGATATCTGACGATTACCAGGGGAAAACCGTCCACGTTTTGGCTATCCTTGAAAACAGCTTTATGTTCACGGCGGACCTGATCCGCGCCATGGACGTTCCCCTTACGTGCACGTTCGTGAAGCCGCGCTACCGCACGCAGGCCGCCAGCGGTGTGTCAGAAATGCTGGAAATCCTGTTTAGCCACGAACTCGATATTCGCGGGAAAGACGTTCTGCTGGTTGAGGGGTTGGTGCATTCGGGAGTAACAACCGAGTTTCTTATGAGTGACTTGCGGGCGAGAGGGGCGGCTTCGGTGAAGCTGGCGACACTGCTCGACCGGCAATCGGCGCGGCGCGTACAGCTCCAGCCAGATTATTTCGGGTTCCTGATCGACGAAGCCTTTTTGGTCGGGTATGGTTTGGGAAGTCCGGAACAGACCAACCGGAATCTTCCATACCTGGCGGCTGCAAGCCAAACTGGCCCTGTGACTTAAGTCATAAGAACAAGCGCCGCTTTTTTGCCTGCGGAACGGGTAAAATGGCGGTCTCGGGTAATTGCCCAATCAAAGAACCGGCGAATGGCATCTAATCTGTTTAGAGCAGCCAGGATCCGGTGGTGGTTTGCGTGGTCATGGTTGTTTCATCGAGGAGTCCTGAGTGAATTCGACAGTAAAGACGGTTATCTTCTGGCTGGTCATCGTGGTATCGGCCATTCTCCTGTGGCAAGTGGTACGGTCCGGCAGCGCGGCCCAGAAGGAACAGCCAATCAATTTCTCTGAGTTCCTGACCAATGTCGATCAGGGAAACGTCAGTGAAGTTACGATCAACGCGCAGGAATTGCGCGGCAAGTTCAAAGATCAGAAGGCATTCAGCACCACCGCGCCGGTGAATTATCCCGACATGATCAAAGCCCTGCGGGATAAGGGCGTGAACATTAACGTGCGCGATGTCACCAACGGCAGCTGGCCGCTGCAGCTACTCGGAACCTGGGCTCCGCTTATTCTTTTGGCGGCTCTGTGGTTCTTCATGATCCGCCAGATGCAGACGGGCGGAAACAAGGCCCTCTCGTTTGGCAAGAGTCGGGCCCGATTGCTTTCCATGCAGCAGAAGAAAGTCACGTTCAAAGACGTGGCGGGCGTGGATGAGGCCAAAGAAGAGTTACGCGAGATCATCGAATTCCTGCGCGAGGCGCAGAAATTCCAGAAGCTAGGCGGACGCATTCCCAAAGGCGTCCTGTTGGTGGGGCCTCCGGGAACCGGCAAAACCTTGCTGGCCCGCGCGGTCGCTGGGGAAGCAAACGTACCCTTCTTCTCCATTTCCGGGTCGGATTTCGTCGAGATGTTTGTGGGCGTGGGCGCGAGCCGCGTGCGCGATCTTTTTGAGCAGGGCAAGAAGAATGCTCCCTGCATCATCTTCATCGACGAAATCGACGCGGTAGGCCGTCACCGTGGCGCAGGCCTGGGCGGCGGACACGACGAGCGTGAGCAGACTCTAAACCAGTTGCTGGTTGAGATGGACGGCTTCGAATCAAACGAAGGCGTGATCTTGATGGCCGCGACCAACCGGCCCGACGTGCTGGATCCGGCGCTGCTGCGGCCCGGACGCTTCGATCGCCGCGTGGTTGTAAACCGTCCCGACGTACGTGGACGAGAGGAGATTCTGCGCGTGCATACCCGCAAAATTCCTCTTGCCGAAGATGTAGAACTCAACGTCCTGGCTCGCGGTACGCCGGGATTTTCGGGCGCCGATCTGGCCAACATGGTGAATGAAGCCGCGTTGAGCGCTGCCCGTCAGAATCGCAAGGCCGTGTTGCAATTCGACTTCGAAGTGGCCAAGGACAAAGTGCTGATGGGCGTGGAGCGCAAGTCGATGATCCTCTCCGACGAGGAGAAGAAGGTCACGGCCTTCCACGAAGCGGGACACGCGCTGCTCGCGGTGAAACTGCCGCATGCCGATCCAGTGCACAAGGTCACGATTATTCCGCGTGGCATGGCGCTGGGTGTCACAATGCAGTTGCCCATCGATGACAAGCACAACTACACGAAGGAATATCTGGAAACCGAGATTGCCATCCTGATGGGTGGCCGTCTGGCGGAAGAACTGTTCCTTAATCAGATGAGCACGGGTGCCGGAAACGACATCGAGCGCGCTACTGAGCTCGCCCGCAAGATGGTTTGCGAGTGGGGTATGAGCACGCTGGGTCCGCTGACGTTCGGCAAGAAAGAAGAGCAAATCTTCCTGGGTCGTGAAATCGCACAACATCGTGATTACAGCGAAGACACCGCCATCAAGATCGACATGGAAGTCCGTCGGCTGGTGGATGAAGGTTACGCCAGGGCGAAGATACTGCTCTCCGACAGCCGCGAGGTGCTTACCAGGATTGCGGTGGCCCTCCTCGAACGCGAAGTACTGGACGCGAACGAGATCAAGATGATCGTAGAAGGCAAGGAGCTACCTCCCGTCAAACTGCCTTCGAAGGATGATGGAGTGCAGCAGGTCCTGAAGCCGGAACCGGGACGTCCGGGGCTGGCCAAGGGCGGAGAAAGCCCGGCCCGCGCCTAAATCTTTCTTTAGAAACAAAAATATGGGCGGCCCCTGGCCGCCCTTTTTATTTCAGGTGAACCCCTACGCCGCTTTTTTCTGCAGGACGCTGGTAAGCAGTTCCGCGAAGGCCCGATTGAAGGCCGGAATATCGGAGGGCTGTCGGCTGGTTACCCAATTCTTGTCGCGCACGACCTCCTCGTCCTTCCAGTCCGCGCCTGCATTTCGCAAGTCGTCTTGAATCGTTCGGTAACTCGTCATCGTGCGTCCCTTGACGAGACCAGCAGAGGCCAGCAGCCAGGGGGCGTGACAGATCACGGCCATTGGCTTTGCGGCGCGATCAGCCTCACGGACGAACCGACGGGCTTCTTCGCTCATGCGCAACGTGTCAGCATTCATCGCACCCCCCGGCAGAAGGACGGCGTCGTAGTCACCTGCGTTGGCTCCTCCCAAGGGTCGGTCGACGCGTATCATTTCCCCCTTTTCATGATGCTGCATGGCCTGAATCTCACCGCTCTTGGGCGAGATCAGGGTTGTTTCTGCTCCCAATTGGTCCAGAAACTTTCTGGGTTCCGTGAGTTCGGATTCCTCGACTCCGTCAGTGGCGAGAATGGCCACGCGAATTCCTTTTAGGTCAGACATTAGCAGGGCTCCTTTAAGAATTATTGATTCAGAAGTACTGTGAGGGATGGAAAAGGCAATGCAAATCGGGTCGACGGTTCAAGTTGGTTCAGGAATGCCACTAGGGCATTTGCCCCATGCCGACACGCATGTTGGCGCCAGCCGAATTCTTGCGGGGGCGGCGCATGCAGCGCAAGATTTGGAGAGCGCTACACAAACAAAACTGCGCGAGCAACTTCGCCTCGCGCAGTCCCCGCCAGAGCTTTATGTGGTGGTTAGTTGGGAAGTTTGAAATTCACCAGGATCTGAGTTTCGATCGGCACGGGGTCGCCGTTGAGGTAGTACGGCTTGTACTTCCACTGGTGCACAGCTTCAACCGCCGCTCGTCCCAGCACTGCATCGCCACTGACGATCTTGAGATTTTCGATGTCACCGGTCTTGCTGATGGTCGCTTGCAATTGAACCGAACCCTGGATGCGCATCTGCAATGCTTGCGATGGATACCGTGGCTGCACCCGCTTCAGGACCAACCCCTCCATCACGCCCTGCGATACCCGCAGCAATTGCGCAGCGGGCTTGGCGGTCTTCACGCCGGCGCTGCTGATACTCGCCAGTGATTTGGTATCGGCGGTCGTCTCTAAGCCGATCGCGCTCGGTGCCTGCACTGGGTCTGGGTCTTGCTGAGAAGCCTGAGGAGCGACGTGACGTGTGTCGTTCTTCACGATGAGCCGCTGCGTAACTTCTGGCTCGGGCTCCGAGGACTCCGTCACGCCTGCGGAGGGCTTAGCGCCGGGCTTGGTCGATGTCGTCGAAGGAGAAGTTGAAGTATGGCTCGACGAAGTCGTGGGACTGAGATTGATGTCGGTTGCTTCGGGTTGTGGCGTGGGAGTCGATGCGCGCGGAGCGCCGGCTTCGGGAGCCGGTGCGCTCGTCATAGGGGTCGATGCAGCCGGCGCAGTCGAGGCCGACGCCTTCGAGCCGCTCATGTTCTTCCAGCTGAGATAGGCCGCCGAAGAAGCCAACAGAACGACTGCAGCAATGATAATGAGTGCCTTGGTCTTGCCCCCGCCTTCTTCTTCGTCCGCAGCATACGCGCCCGGAAAAAAGGTCGGCGGTGGAACGTCGTCGCGCGTAGTGTCGAAGGCAGCGAATTTTTCAGCCGGCGGTTCGGAGATTTCCTTTACGGGAGCTTTCTTGGGTGCAACCGGTTCCTCGATGACAGGAGGCGGTGCGACCGCAGCAGGCTTTTCGGGAGCCCGCGCTGGAGCGGCGGCATGCCCTTGTGCCTGGAACATCGCGCCCGACATGGGACGCTTTTCCGGTGCAGGTGGAGCGGGCGGAAGTGCCGGTTCTTCTTCGGGCGCTTCCACTTGGCCGGCGGCTTCGGCGGCGCGGCGCAGTGCCGATGCCATCGGCTCAGCCATCTTCGGACTCGGTTGCCAGGGAAATTTGCTCGTGCCACTTGCGGCCGACGGTGCAGATGCTGCGGGAGCTTTCGTTTCGAGCGCGGGCTGCGCGATCACGGGCTCATCAAGATCGGCATCAAGAATCGAATCCGAATCCTGATCGTCCAGATCGAGCACCGGCGTCGAGGCGGCGATGGCCGGAATCGAAGGCGTCGGTTTGCTCGCTGGCATCGTTGGAGCAGTAGGCTTGCGAGCCGCGACTGGCGCCACTGTAGCTGAGGGAGCGGCCGGTCTTGAAGGCGGAGCGGCCGGCTTGGGCGCAGACGGTTGAGCCGTAGCAGTTGCCGGTGTGGCTGCTTTCGGGGGCTCGGTTCCTTTGCGCAGAAGGCCGCGCGCTACCCGCAGTGTGCCTTTTGCCTGTTCGACGTTGATGGGTTTGGTAAGAACCAGGTTGGCGCCAATGCGGAATGCCTTTGCGACTCCAACTTGCCCTTCGACCACCGCGACGGCCAGCGACGACTGGTTCGAGGTTGAGTTGCGCGCACTCTTAAACAGCAAGGTGGCATTTTGTTCATTGTCACAGTCCACGACGACCGCGTCGAAATGCTGCGTGGTGAGCTTCTTGACCGCGGCAAACGGCTCGCTACAGGGCTCAATCGTAAAGTCGAGTTCGCTCAGGACCTGTGTGACTGTGCGCGCGGTCTTTTCGTCAGGACAGAACAGTAATGCCTGGTAACCCATAGCGTCATCCTAGGTACAGGTGCCAAGTGCGGCAAGTTACGGCAGTAATGGGACTTGCGCGCGTTGCCCGGGGAGAGGAACGGACGTGAGGGGAGGCGTTGCATCTGCCCTGTTTAGGGCAGCTTAAAGTCGATGGTGATTTTCGTCTGAAACTCGGTTGCTTCACCATTGTGCAGGTACGGCTTGTACTTCCATTGCTTCACGGCATCGGCTGCCGCTTGTGCGAGCAGCGAGTCGCCGGATACCAGTTGCAGGGAATCCACCGAACCCTTCTTGTTCACGATCGCTTCGAGAACGACGGTTCCGTGCAGTTTTCGCGCGCGCGCCTGCTTGGGATACGTCGGGTGGACGCGGTGCACGATTTGATCGTCGGCAAAATCTTCAGGAACTTCGAGCAGTTCGCTGCTCGGTGCTTTGGCCACCGGTGTCGCCGGGAGGCTGGTGGGCACCAGAGTCGCAGTCGCTGGCGAGTGATTTGTGGTCGTGCCCTGCTTGGCAGGTTGCACGGTAGCGCCTTTCGCAGGTCCGCTTTCCGAAGAAGGCGCGGTTGTATTGGATTCGGCGCCGGGCTCACCGTTTGGTCCCGCGCCCGGTGAAGTTGTTGTGGGAGCAGAAGGTGGCGCAGCAGGATCCGGCGTGGTGGCTGCGGCCGCGGGATCAGCTGTTGCTGAGGCCGGCTGAGGTGTTGCAGGCACCGGAGCCGGCGCAGGCGACGCGGGCTGTTGCGCAACGGTCTGCGATCCTCCATGAAGGGCCGAAATCTTGCTCATCGTGCTGAGATATTCCCAAGCGACGAATTTCTTGAATTCCGGTTGCCTGGCCCACGCGCCATAGACACCAGCGCCCACGAACAGCAGAACGATCGCTGCAATCAACCAACCCTTGCTTTTGCGCGGTGCGTCCGAATCCAGGCCAGCAAACGAGTCCTTGCCAATTGCGCCAAACGACGGCACCCCCTGATCTCTCACAGGATCGAGGGCATCTTCCTCAGCCAGAGGATCGACGATGCTCAATGAGGGGCCAATCTTCTCAGTTTCCGTCTTGCAGTCGGCTTTGGCTTTGGACTCTGCCTTTAAATCAGAGCCGGTGCCCTTCGACTTCTTTTCATCCACAACGGGTGTTTTGAAAACGGAATCGAAATTTTTTGGCTCGGAATTCGGAGTCGTCGAGGCTGCAGCGCTCTTGGCCGCGGCGGGAGCCGGCGACAGCGTGGCAGCCGAGGACTCCGTGAAATTCGTAAGAGCAGGCTTGTGTTCCTGGGTCGGGACGACCGGTACCATTGCTGGGCGCGTCGGGGCGAGCTTTTCAGCAGGCGGCGGTGCAACTGTCAATTTCGGCGCTTCGGCAACGGGCTTGGGTGCAGGCGGCGCCGGGGGCGCCACAGGCGTCAGCACCGCTGGCGTTGCCGGTGGCCGAGGGGCGACCACTGGAGGTACGGGCGGCTGCGTAGCCACTGGAATTGCGGTCGTCGGTGCGGGAGTAGGTTGAGCAGGGGTTGCAGAGAGCAGAGCTGCGGAAACAGTTGGCTTCGCTTCCGGCGCATCCTTGCGCGTCATCCCGATTCCGGTACGCAGCGTGTTGCGGGCTTGGTCAAGGGATACGGGCTTGGTAAGGACCAGGCTGGCACCCAAGCGAAACGCGTTCGGAACGCCGGCTTTGCCTTCGACAATCGCGATCGCAATTGAAGTCTTGTTCAGGTTCGAGGCGCGCGCGCTGTTAAACACTTGCGTCGCATTCTGAGCGTTGTCGCAGTCCACGATCAGCAAATCAAAACGCTGTGTGGCCAGGCGTTTCAAGGAGAACGCCGGCTCGCTGGAGTGTTCAAAGCTGACTTCTAATTCATCAAGGATCTGGGTGACGGCCTGGACGGCTTTCTCGTCACCGCATAACAGGAACGCACGTGTAGCCATAGTAAGTCGATGCTACGGAGCAGTTTCCGGGGCGGCAAGTTACGAGAGTAAGGGCCGATGAGCTTTGATCTGCGAGCTGTGAGCAGACAAGCCGCTTCCCGCTGTAAAAATCGGCAAGCTTCCGAAGAGGCTAGCTGGTCTTCAGGTTGGTGGGCTTTTGCTCGCTCGGAACTCGTGGCTCTTAGCTCGGACTACAATGTCCGGCATGCGCCTTCCGCTCTGGCTCAAGATCGCGTGGACGGTCTGGGTGATCTGCTGGGCGCCGATTTATTGGAAGCAGTATGGCGTGCAGAATTTTCTGTTCTTTTGCGATCTCGGCAATCTGCTTATTACGCTCGCGCTGTGGTCGGAAAGCGCCCTGCTGTTTTCCTGGCAGGCGGTCAGCCTGCTCGTTTTCCAGACTTTCTTCACCATTGATCTCGCGAGTGCATGGTTGAGTGACCACCATTGGATCGGCGGCACGGAGTTCATGTTCGATCCGCACTTGCCGCTGCTGGTAAGGGCTTTGAGTCTGTTTCACGTGGTCACGCCGGTGATTTTGGTATGGGCGGTGTGGCGGCTCGGGTATGACTCGCGCGCGTGGAAAGTGGCGACCTCAGGCTGTTGGGTTTTGGTCCCGATCAACTATTTCTGGCGGCCGGAACACAACGTGAATTGGGCGCGGGGGATTTTTTTCATTCAACAAAGAGTTGTGCCTGGCTGGTTTTATTTGATCGCCTATCTCGTGCTTGTGCCGGCAGTCGTTTACTATCCCACGCATCTGGGGTTGATGTGGTGGACGCGGCGGCGTAACCCAGTTGGGATCTGAAGATTGTTGCAGGCGCAGCGGGAGGAAGGAGTTAGGCGTCTGAAAAGCAAGCGACGGCCGCCGAAACCATCCGCCTTCTCGACTATTGAGTTCCTAGTTGCTTAAGCGCCTCGGCGGTCGCGGACAAGAGCGCATCGGCGGAGACGGGTTTGCCGGTGGCGTTTTCCATCCAGAGGTCGGGAGTGACGCGACCCATCTTCGCCATGCGCTCGAGCTCGGGGCCGATGCTGCCGGACTTCTTGATTTGTTCCTCAATTTGAAACGCGATGAGGTGGCCGATCGGGTAGTCTGGTAAATAAAGGAATGAGTCAATCATGTGCGAGTAGATGGCCAGCAGTACGACATCCTTCTTGCCGAAAACCGGCGCGTAGTACTGGTTCCAAACATCCTTTGCGATCTTGATAGCTGCGTCGCGTAACTGTGGGGGAGTGGCTTCAGGATGGTCGTACATCCAGTGCCACACGGCCATGTCGACGAGTGCGACTCCCGCGATTTCGTAGGTTCCCCAGAAATCATTGAGCGTCTTCAGCGCATCGTTTTTAGGGTCCGGAGAGGCCAGCCCGAGCACCGAAAGATCCTGAGCCTGAAACACGAAGGCCAGCGCTTCCGTAAATGCGGTGTTAGGGACGCCCTGCAGCAGTGTGTAGTCGACGTCGTTGAGCGAGAACGTCTGTTCGACGTTGTGCCCCATCTCGTGCACAGCGATGTTGAAGCCCTTGTAATTCATGCCGGTCTTTTCGACCCGGGTGCGTAGGTGGGATTTTTCCGAGCGCATCTCGGCTCCCATGGCGTGGCCGGAGCCGCGTGCCGGGTCGACGATGATGTGGTCGGCAACGTAGCGCGCGCGCTCGGGGGCGAACCCCAGCTTCACCAGCAGATTCGGAATGTCTTTCTGATAGGCCTCGGGCGTCGGATACTTCTTCGCGACCGCCGCGTCGAGTTCGGCTTCGCTGTACTTGCTGCCCGGACGGAAGCCTGCGTACCAGACATCGAAGGGTTCAAGCGGACGTCCCAGCCGAGACTCGATCAGTTTCGCAACCTGCGGGACGAGCGGCGAGGTGAGCACCTGTTCGAGCATAGCCTTAAGCCGTTCTTCGGGAATTTCGCGATCTTCACTAAAGCGGCGATCGATCAGTGTGGGTGCGGTGGGCGAATAAGGGTCGGCCATGCGCGAAGCGCGAAACGTTTTCAGCAGAGTCGCGTAACGCAAATCTGGTTCGGCTGCGTTCGTCATTTTGGCATCGGACTTGGCAGGGCCATCAGAGTCCTGTGCGCCGGCTGGCTTCACTTCGTTGGTAAACGGATTCCAATCGACTTGAGGATTGTCGATGACCACCAGGGGAATGGATTGCGTGACGATGCGCTCCATTACTTGCTGAATCATGCGCTGCTTCGTCAGGCCGTTCTGCGCGTCGCCGTAGTCGGCCTTGATTTCGTCGCGCAGATTCCAGTGATTGAGTAAGCGCATCTTGGGTGGGAAGAGGCGCTGCCCTTTGTCGTCCACCAGGTGATACATCCAGACGTTGTACCGCGCGATATAGTTGCCCGCATCGGCCCCCGCCTGAGCGATGGCCAGGTTAACGTCGGCGGGAATGCGCTTCGAAAAGCGTTCGGCAAGCCGGGTTTCAGCCCACTGGCGGCGCGTCCACTTGGGACCATCGTTGATTCGCTCATCGAGCGTAGTTAGCGGGAAGTTCAGAAGAATAATGAAGGCGAGCTTGTTCTGAAAGAAGTCGTCGATGACGTGAGCCGAAGGATCGTAACCACCGAAGACTTCGTCGTAAGAACGGATGGGTCCAAAATCCAAGTCTTGCTGGGTCGCAAACTCGCGGGAGATCTCGTGCATGTGACCATCGAGTTGTTCGAGCAGGCGCTGGAAGCGCGTGAACATCGTGTCGAGGGATTCCTGGTCGCCGGCGAAGTTGGTGCGCACAAAGGACTCGAAGGCGGCCGCGTCGCCGTCTTCCGGGCGCCAGAACTCCATGACCTGGTGGAGGCCGGTGCTGAGGCGGGGCTTTTGGGCTTCTCCGTATTTCGCCAGTAGTTCGGTCTGCAGTTTCTTCATCGAGTCGTTGAGTTGTGCCGAGGTCAGCACTGCGGCGGTTGTGGGGGTGGCTATGGAGGATTGGGCCATCACGGTCTCCTGATGCAAGGGCGCGCAGGCAAGGAACAGTGCCCCGACACGAGCGGCTGCGAAAAAATAGCGAAGCGTTGCTTTGTTCGGCAAACGGCGTCCGGGGACTCCACCCGAGTGGAGATTGTCACTTCGGCGAGTTCCCATGCGGCTCCTATCGGTGATCGCGATTGACCGCGGATTCTGGCGCCGGATACGGGAGTGAATCGCGGATTTCGGCAATTTCCGCAGGAGTAAAGTCCGGGAACGGCAATCGTCTCTGATCCCGCCACTCTTGGACCTGCACCTCCACCTGTTCCGCCTTGGTCTTGTCAATGCTCGGATTGCGGCCGAGGTAAACGTTCTGTGACGGGAAGGTGAACCCAGTGCCTGCATCCTCGACGATGTTCATCAACCGCAACAGAATGTCTTCGCGAATTGCGGGGAACTCATTTCCGTCGCGTGTCAGGACGTAGCTGAATACTTCGAGCACGGGCCAGCCTTGTTCGAGTCCTGACAGGCGAATACGGGCGCTGACGGTCTCGACTTTGGGATGCTGATACAGCATCCGGCGCGCCGCACTGAGCACGTAACGCAACTGGTCGGGCGTGGTCTCGGGCCGTAGTCCAAGATTGGGATTGAAGAGAAATTTGTCGCGACGCGAGAGATTCTCGATGTTCATTGTCGCCAGGGCGCCATTGGGAATGGAGAGTTCCGTCCGTTCGACGGTGCGAATGCGGGTGGAGCGCAGACTGATGTCTTCGATCGTGCCCACACGCCCGTTGAAATTGCAGGTGTCGCCCACGCGAATCACCTCATCGCCCAGCAGAGAGATTCCGCCGAACAAATTTTCGATGGTCTTCTGCGCGCCGAAACCGATGGCCAGGCCCCCGATGCCAAGACCGGCGAGCGCCGTGGTCAGGTTGAAGCCCAGCACTCCCAGCACGGCCAGGGCGGCAGCGATCACGACCAACGCCTTCGCGACCCGCTGGCCGAGGAGCACGAGCGACCCAGTGCCGGTGTGACCCCGCGCAATAGCCCGATCGCGGAGCCGCTGCATGCCGCGGGAAAGAGCGCGCAGCGCCAACCATCCGATGCCCGTGATGAATACCACCCGCGCCGTCATGTAGTAGTAGTGGCGGTGCAGCAGCGGCATTCCCAGAAAGCTGACCAGGATGCGGTGAATCATCACGCCCAGCACGAGCCAGACGGGGCCAGATACTTTGCGCCAATCGGCGAGTTGCGGCTGCTTGCGGATGCCGCGCCACCACATCAGCGGGAAGACAACGAGTTCGATAAGCATCCACGCTAGAAGGGCGGCGACTGGGATGGCGATCAGTAGAGCTAGCCAAAGCCAGACCGACATGCCGAGGAAATGTGATTGCACGAGCACCTTCGGGACGTGGGTCTCCACCTGGTGGGCTTCGACTTGTTCGTAGAGTTCGGGTATGCGTGACAACGTGTCGGCGGAGAAGAGCCAGATCCTGCCGGCGTTCGAGTCAGTCACACGAACGAGGATGACGTCGACTTCGCTGTCGTAGACAGAAAGCGTGCCCACCCGCTCGTGATCGGGAGGGATGCCGGGTTGCGGCGTTCCCTCAGGGTTCGTGCTGATGGTTCGCAAACTTCCGACGAAAGCGGTATCGAGAACGGCCTTGAGTTCCGTGGCTACCTGCGCGCCCAGGACGGAGCGGCGTGCGGGACTCATTTGCAGATACTGCGCGGCGGTCGTGTAGTTTTCCGCCTGCACGGCTTGCAGGAATCCGAAGAGAGTGCCGTTCGGAGTTTCGCGACCGAGAGGGTCAGGAGCGGCAGGAGGTTTGTCTGTGCCGTTTGGTTGCAGGATCTGGGTGATGGAGCCCTGCGACCAAGCCGAGATTGTGAACGAAAAGATCAGAGCGAGAAGCGAGACTGTTCTAAGAACGCGATTCATCTGACTTCCCTTGGTAACTCGGTACGATCAAGCCGAGGGCGAGACGCCCTCAGACTGCCGGCAAGATGCCGGGCGCTACGATTTTGGTGTCCCGTGTTCGGCGCTATGACTTTTTCGGTCGATAGACATCCGTGCTGGTGCCGAAGAAGACCTCGGCGGCTTCCATGAGCGTTTCCGAAAGCGTCGGGTGGGGATGAATCGTGAGTTCCAGATCTCCCGCCAGCGCCGCCATCTCAATGGCCAGAACGCCTTCGGCAATCAGTTCGCCTGCTCCGGATCCGACAATTCCTACGCCCAGGATTCGCTCGGACTTGGGATCGAGAATCAGTTTCGTCATGCCCTCAGGGCGATCAAGCGTGATGGCGCGACCGGAAGCGCCCCAGGGAAACTTTGCCACGGCGATTTCGCGGCCCGCTTCTTTGGCTTGCGTTTCGGTCAGTCCCGCCCAGGCAATTTCGGGATCGGTGAAAACGACTGCAGGAATCGCATGGGGTTCGAAGGCGACCTTGTGTCCGGCGATGGCTTCGACCGCGGTGCGCCCTTCGTGGGACGCCTTGTGGGCCAGCATTGGCTCACCGACCACATCGCCAATCGCGTAGATGGAAGGGTCGTCGGTCTGCAATTGCTTGTTAACCTGAATGAATCCCTTCGGACCAACTTTCACTTGCGTCTTGTCGAGGCCGGGAATTTCCGAATTCGGCTTGCGTCCAACTGATACCAGAACTTTGTCGAACACCTTCTCTCGCTCTTTCACATCGGCGCCAGCGAAGGTGGCGCGAATGCCTCCGCTTTCTTCCTTCAGCGATTTCACGGTCGTATTCAGCAGGATGCCATCGAACATCTTCTCCAGGCGCTTGTGCAGCGGCAGGACGAGATCGCGGTCCGCGCCCGGCAGAAGGCCCGACAACATTTCGACCACCGTCACGCGCGTCCCCAGCGCCGCGTAGACGGAGCCGAGTTCGAGTCCGATGTAACCTCCGCCCACTACCAGCAAAGTCTTTGGGATGTCTTTCAGATCGAGCGCGCCGGTTGAATCCAGCATGCGCGGGCTGTCGATCTTGAGGGCGGGGATCACCGCGGGGCGTGAGCCGGTGGCCAGTAGAATGCGATCGAAGCGCAATGACTCGGTGCTGCCATCCGCTTGGGTGACGCGCAACGTGGTTGAGTTCTCGAACCCGCCCCGTCCTTGCACGTACTGCACTTTGCGCTGCTTGGAAAGCTGGCCTAACCCGCTTGTGAGGCGCTGGACTACGCTTTCCTTCCAACCGCGCAGCTTAGCCAGGTCGATCTTGGGATCGGCGAACTCGATGCCCCAATTCTTCGCCTGGTGAGATTCTTCAATGAGCTTGGCGACGTGCAGAAGTGCCTTGGACGGAATGCATCCGCGATACAGGCAGACGCCGCCGGGATTGAGTTCGGGATCGATGAGCGTAACTTTGAGGCCGAGGTCGGCCGCCAGAAAAGCGGCGGCGTAACCCCCCGGTCCGCCGCCCACAACTGCGAGATGCAAGCTGGAATTTTCTACCATGAATTTCGTGGTCCTTAAGAATTAGCCCTGAACCGACAGCAGGAATGGTTGTTCGAACGCCTCGGCGATCCAGCGCAGGAAGCGGGCCGCATCGGCACCATCGATCAACCGATGATCGTAGGAAAGCGACAGCGGCAGGATCAGTCTCGGCTCGAATTTGCCGTTGATCCACTCCGGCTCCATGCGGCCGCGCGAGAGGCCAAGAATAGCGACTTCCGGGTGATTGACGATCGGCGTAAAAGCTGTGCCGCCAATGCCGCCCAGGTTCGTGATGGTGAACGTGCCGCCTTCCATTTCATCCGGCGTGAGCTTCTTGTCGCGCGCCTTCTTGGAGAGTTGTGAAAGTTCGGCGGCCAGCTCCACGATGTTCTTTTTGTCGACATCGCGGATCACAGGAACGAGCAAGCCTCGATCCGTGTCCGCGGCGACCCCGATGTTGATGTACTGCTTGTAGACGATTTCTTCCTTCTCCATGTCGATGGAGGCGTTGAACTGCGGGAAGACTTTGAGCGCGGAGGCGCAGACTTTCAGCGCGATGGCGGTGACGGTCATCTTGCCGCCGGCTTCCTCTGCGCGCGGGGCAAACTTCGCGCGCAGCTGTTCGAGTTCAGTGATGTCGGCACGGTCGTGCTGCGTGACGTGCGGAATCGTGACCCAAGCTTCGCGGAGATGCTCGGCAGTCTTGCGGCGCACGCCGCGCATGGAGACGCGCTCGACTTTTCCCCACTTGGTGAAGTCGGGGAGCTTGGGTTCGGCGAGACGCGAGGTCTGCGGCGATTGTGCAGCCGAGACTGCCGCGACCAAGGTGGCCTTCGCAAACGCTTTCACATCATCTTCGCTGATGCGTCCGCCGGGGCCTGTGCCCGTCACGTTGTAGATGTCTAGACCCAGTTCGCGAGCCAAGCGGCGCACATGCGGCGCGGCCGGGACGGGATCGCGATGCTCGGTGCCCGCCACTTTTCCGAGTTGCACGGGCATGGTGAAAGTAGGGGGTGCGGGTTGTGGACGATCCGGCGGCAGCGCCTGTTCTTCCGTCTTGCCCTCAGCCTTCATGGCCAGGTGGAAGGCGAGACGGGCGGCTTGCTGTCCGGAGACGTGTTCGACCGGTTCAGCGGTCGGCTTGGCTGGCTGCGGTTGCGCACCACCTTCGAGCGTAAAGATAACCTGGCCGACTTTGACTTTGTCGCCCTCTTTGACTTTGATTTCTTTCACGACTCCGCTGACCGAGGAAGGAACTTCGACTACGGCCTTGTCGGTCTCAAGTTCCATTACTGGCTGACCTTCGGAGACCTTCGCTCCAGGTGCGATCATGAGGCGAACCAGATCGCCTTGGTCGATGTTCTCGCCGAGTTCGGGAAGCTTGAATTCGGTTGCGGACTTTGTGGTGGAGGCGCGCCGTTCAAGAGCCGGCGCCACTGTCTCGCGGGGGGACGGCCAGCCTGCCCTGAGCTAGTCGAAGGGTCTCGCCCGTCCGGGCGGGCGGGGATGCCCGCCGCTCCATCGGCAGGCTCTTTTGCTGTCGCACTCGGCGGTGCAGAACCTTCTGCGGGAGCCTTGCCTTTCTGCGTTGGCGCTTTTGCTCCAGTTCCGTTTTCAACGGTGAAGATGACTTGTCCGACCTTGAGCTTGTCGCCTTCCTTGACGCGAATCTCGCTCACGACGCCGCTGACCGACGACGGAACTTCGATGACAGCCTTGTCCGTTTCCAGTTCCATCACGGGCTGGCCTTCTTTGACGTCGGCGCCGGGCGCGATCATCAGGCGAACCAGATCGCCCTGTTCAATGTTTTCGCCCAGCTCGGGCAGTTTAAATTCCGTCACTGTCCTAGACCTTTCTTAGCTGATGGCCGGGTTCGGCTTTTCGGGGTTGATGCCGAGATCCTTCACGGCTTGCTGTACGGTGTCGATTTTGATCTGGTTTTCGCGAGCCAGAGCGCTCAGGGTCGCGAGCACGATGTGCTTGGCATCGACTTCAAAGAAGTCCCGCAGGGCGACGCGATTCTCGCTGCGTCCGAAGCCATCGGTGCCCAGCGAAACCAGCCGGCCCGGCACCCAGCGCGCAATGCTCTCCGGCAGAACTTTCATGTAGTCGGATGCTGCTACGAACGGGCCCGGCGCGTCTTTCAGCGTTTGCGTGATGAACGGCACGCGCGGCGTCTGTCCGGGATGGAGCAGGTTCCAGCGCTCGCAATCGTTGGCTTCCCGGTACAGCTCCTTATAGCTTGTGACGCTCCACACGTCGGCGCCGACGCCGTATTTTTCCTCGAGAATCTTTTGCGCCTTCAGTACCTCGAACAGGATGGTGCCGCTGCCGAAGAGTTGAGCGCGCAGTTTGACGTCCTTTTTCTCGCTCGCCTTAAACCGATAGAGGCCCTTCAGAATCCCTTCGCGCACGTCCTTTCCCGAAGGCATTCCGGGCATGGGCAGGGGTTCGTTGGTGACGGTGAGGTAATAGAAGATGGATTCACCGTCCACGTACATGCGCTTGATGCCGTCCTGAATGATGACCGCGATCTCGTAAGCGAAGGCAGGATCGTAGGCCAAGCAATTGGGCACGCTCAGGGCGAGCACGTGCGAGTGGCCGTCCTGGTGCTGCAGTCCTTCGCCCGCTAGCGTGGTGCGTCCGGCAGTACCGCCAACCAGGAAGCCGCGTGTGCGCATATCGGCGGCAGCCCAGATCAGGTCACCGATGCGCTGAAAGCCGAACATTGAGTAGTAAATGAAGAAGGGGATCGTGTTGATGCCGTGGTTCGAGTACGCAGTGCCGGCGGCGATGAACGAGCACATCGATCCGGCCTCGGTGATGCCTTCTTCCAGAATCTGGCCGTCCTTCGCTTCCTTGTAGTAGAGGAGCGTGTCCATGTCGACGGGCTCGTAAAGCTGGCCCACACTGGAGTAGATGCCCACTTGGCGGAAGAGCGCTTCCATGCCGAAGGTGCGGGCTTCGTCAGGGATGATGGGCACGATCAGCTTGCCGATCTCAGGATCGCGCAGCAGTTTCGCGAGCAAGCGAACGAACACCATCGTCGTCGAGACTTCGCGCCCGTCGGTACCCTTGTAGAACTCCTCGAAGTGAGTTTCGGGAACGTGAGCGAGCGGAGTGGCGCGCACTTTGCGCTCGGGCATGTAACCGCCCAGCTGCTTGCGGCGTTCCTGCATGTATTTGATCTCGGCGCTGTCGTCGGAGGGACGATAGAAAGGGGCGCCATGCAGCTCGTCGTCTGGAATCGGGATGCCGAAACGCGAGCGGAACATGCTCAGCTCGTCTTCGTTAAGCTTCTTCTGCTGGTGCGTGATGTTCTTGCCTTCGCCCGCCTCTCCCAAGCCATAACCCTTGATGGTCTTGGCTAACACGATCGTCGGACTCCCGGTGTGCTCGACGGCCGCTTTGTAGGCGGCGTGTACCTTGATCGGGTCGTGGCCACCGAGTCGCATGCGAGCCAGTTGCTCGTCGGAGAGGTGCTCGACCATCTTGAGCAGGCGAGGGTCGGTACCGAAGAAATTCTGGCGGAAGTAAGCGCCGCTCTCGACAAAGTATTTCTGATACTGTCCATCGCTGATCTCGCCCATGCGGCGAACGAGCAACCCATCGCGATCGTTTTGAATGAGGGTGTCCCAGTCGCTGCCCCAGATGACTTTGATCACATTCCAGCCCGCGCCGCGGAAGATCGCTTCCAGTTCCTGGATGATCTTGCCGTTGCCGCGAACTGGACCGTCGAGACGTTGCAGGTTGCAGTTGACGACGAAGATCAGGTTGTCAAGCCGTTCGCGAGCCGCGAGCGTGATCGAACCGAGCGACTCGGGCTCGTCCATTTCACCGTCGCCCAGGAAGGCCCAGACTTTTCCGCCCGTATTCGTCTTCAGGCCGCGATTCTCTAGGTACTTGATGAAGCGCGCGTGATAGATCGCCTGGATCGGGCCGAGACCCATGGAGACCGTGGGAAATTCCCAGAAGTCCTGCATCAACCAGGGATGCGGATAGGATGACAGGCCGCCACCGGGCTTCAATTCGCGACGAAAGTTTTCCAGCTTTTCTTTCGGGATGCGGCCTTCGAGAAAAGCGCGCGAGTAAATCCCGGGGGCCGCGTGCCCCTGAAAGTACACGATATCGCGATCGCCTTCTTCGGTTTTGGCGTGCAGAAAATGATTGAAAGCAACTTCGTACAGCGTGGCGGCGGAGGCAAAGGTCGAGATGTGGCCGCCGATTCCTTCCTGAATCTTGTTGGCGCGGATCACCATGGCCAGCGCGTTCCAGCGCACCAGGCTCTTGATCCGCCGTTCCATTTCCTGGCTTCCCGGGAAGGGGGCCTGCGTCTTAGAGGGAATTGTGTTCTGGTACGGGGTGGTTGCCGTAAACGGAAGATTCAGCCCGGCGGCTCGGCGGGCGTGCAGAGCCAGTTGCTGCAGGAGACGGCCTGCCCGGTCCGGCCCGCCTTTCGCCAACACGTAATCGAGAGAGTCGAGCCACTCTCGAGTTTCCAGGACTTCTAAACCATCGGTTTGCGTCTGAGACACGTATGAATTCCCCCACACAGAATGCGGAACCTTTAATGATATTCAATTCTCGAGATTTTTGCTGGAACTGAACCGATTTTGCAGGCTGGCCGCATTGCCCGTCCGCCGGACAGGGAAGAGAAATTTCTCGTCACCAATCCGGGGCCTGGCGGATCAAATAAGTGTGCGCTTGAAAACCAAGGTGCCTGGTTTCGAAAACCGTCAACGTCCTAGGTCTGAATCGAGCAACAGCGTTGTAGCTTTTAAACGGCGAAGTTTGGCCGTGAAGGCGTGCAAGGTGTGCGGCGAGTCCATCGAGTTTAATCGCAGAACTGCACGGGAATGGGAAAAGGTTGAGTATTGCAGCGCAGTGTGCCGCCGCAATCGCCAAACTGCAGTCCAAGTTCCCGCCGCCAGTGGAAGCCTCCCCTGTGCAAAAGGTCGGTAAAGTTCAGCCCAGGCCTCGCCGATAAGCCCAATGCAAGCGCAGGCGACTTGCACACGATGAAGTAGCCGGAGAACGAGGTTGGCCGGATACTCCTGCAGGCCGGAAGATTTTGCCGGGTGGAGGCGCAACCGTCCGGCAGAATCTTCCTCATGTCTTCTTACCTGAGAGTTTTCTAATTTTTTGTGCTTCTCACCGGGCGGCGCAACCAATGTTTTCGCGACATTGGCCAGTGCGCGTTTGGCCGGGTGCGTGCTTGGACAATGTCCGGAGCATTGCCCTGTGGACAGCGGATACTACGCAGCGTGCGCGGGACGGAGGGCTCGAACCCAGGCCCTTGAAGTTGTCGCCAATAATCTTGCCAACCTGAATACCTCGGGTTATTCCTCGTCGCAGGTCGATCAGCGTAAGGTCGGCAAACTCGCGACGGCGATGCAAACCGCCTTTCAGCCGTTGGGTGTTTTTCCAGGGTCCGAGAAAATCATTGTGGCGGATCCTTCGCAGGCAATCCCCTTCAACACGGTTCAGGCGATCGAAGATGCGGAGCGCACTGCAGCCCTGGGCCACCTCGCGTCGCCGAAGACGCTACCGGGCGCCTCTGAAAATGGCGACCTGTCCAGTCTGCGACAAGAACTTGAGGACGCACTCGCGATCCGAGATCAAGAAGAACGAGGTCGCGGTGACCGTGGGACCAGACGGTCTGGTGGTAAGTCTACGTGAAATCGGATTCTTTGATAGTGGCTCTGCGAAGATACGGGAGACATCACTCTCGGCGTTCAGCCGAATCGCCTGGCTGCTGGCCGAGCGCCCTTATCGCGTCCGGATCGAAGGCCACACTGACAACAAGCCCATTCACAATGCGCAGTTCAGTGACAACTGGGACCTCTCAACGTCCCGCGCGACGGAACTGGCTCGACTCTTGATCGTGAAGTATGGATTTGCGCCGGAACGACTATCAGCGGCCGGCTACGCTGAATATCATCCCGTGAACAGCAACGATAATCCGGAAGCTCGCGCGCAGAACCGGCGCGTGGACGTTATGATTCTCGGGCACACCTTCCTGAAAAGGGCCGCGCCGTCGGCCAGCGTTGCGCAAAGCGAAGCGAGTCCCAAGGACCCGACCACTGTACTAACACTCCCTAAGCCGTCGCCTGCCATTCCGGAGGCTTCGCCTCCGCTGCGCTCGTTCCCTATTGATTTCGCGGTGCGCTTAACAAAGTCTGGTATGGGTCGAGAACGAGCTTCCGAGTGCCCGCTGGAGCGGTGAGCCTGAATTTTGTCTCGGGGCCATCAGCCAGCACAGTCCCAACCAGAACTTTTTGGTCGGCAGCGAGCGCGTAAACAGGCACTGGCGATACATAGTCTTGCGGTGTCTCCTTTTGTTGGATGGTTCCAGTCACCTCGGTTCCGTTAGCTCGTTTCTCATACTTCACATTGTGCAGATTGAAAATCGGAAGAGACGTGCCTTCCACCCAGCTGCGCACAAACCAGTCCAGCGATTTGTGCCCTTCGTACCAGAGAGGCTTGGGCAGATCCTCTTCGAACACAGCGAACAATTCGCTGGTGCTGATGGATTTGCCGGCATAGCGCTCGCGGACCTTACGAAGCGCACGGACAAAAGGCTCATCCGGATCAAACGGGGCACGTTCGGCGGGAGCCGTGCGACCGGTTTCGGTGTTGAGCAGCATGTTGCGCAGCGTGTGAAACAACCACGTGCCACGGCCGTAGCTGATGGCTTCATAGCCGTTCGGAAAGTGAGATGAACTGAGCCGCAATCCGAGTGTGACAGGTCCGGCGTCGCGCAGCGCTTCATCGTTCTTGTTTTTCTGCGCAAGCTCCTCGCGATAACGTTCGAGGATGGCGCGCACGTCTGCCGGCCTGTCGCGTTCAAGAGTCATCAACGCGCAGTAGTTCGCCAACGCCTCCACGATCCATTGATCGCGATAACTGTGCCAGCCCACTAGGTCGCCCCACCACTGGTGTGCCGTTTCATGCGGCAGGGTTAACCCCGCCAGCGCGCTTTCCAGAGGGCTGCCGCTCAAATCTTCGGCCTGGTCGTGGGTGAGGAATGCGAAGCTGGAGAGAAACACCAGACCCGGCCATCCCTGGCTCATTCGTCCCGGCATCTGCGTCAGTTCGAGCGAACTGTACGGGTACGGTCCGAAGCGAGCGGAATAAAACTCCACTGCGCGCGCTCCGCTATCTGCAACAGACTGTGCGTTCCGCGCGGGCGATGGCACGATCGCCTGATGCGGGATGGGATCGACGTTCATGCGTGGATCCCGTGGGCTGGGGGGATTCACCAGTGTGGCCGAAGGCCTCGGAAAGGCCTTCTCCATGGCGCGAGCTGCGTACGCCTTGACGGTTACGTCTCCCGCCTTGGCGCTGGCCATTTCGTATCGTCCAAGATTGAAGCCAGCGAGGACGATGGGGCGTTCCGTAATCCAGTGCGAGGTTTGCTCCTCGGAGTTCGCAGAGTTGTCTGAAGCGCCGTGTTCGCTGCTCGACACTCGTTTGCCTGTTGCAACCAACGTCCAGCCGGGCGGGTAGCCGAACTCGAGATCGAAATCCGCCATCGCTAAACCGCGGTTGGGATACCAGGTACCCCGCGCACCTACATACAGAAGCCCGCCACCAGCTTCAGATAGAACGTCGCCGCTATAGACGAATCGCAAATTCACAATCTGCCCTTCTCGCAACGGTTCGGGAAAGACGACCGCTACCAGGTCGTTCCCTCTTCTCGAGAGCTGGCTCCCGTCGATCGCGGGATTGTTGATGAACTCAACGGCGCGGCCATCCACCTCGACTTGCTTCACCTGAAGGAAACGGGAGAGTTCGAAATACACAGTACGTTCGCCGCTCCGGCGCGCTTCCATCTGCAGCGAGGCATCAGCGGAGAGCGTGGTAGGCGGCGTGACCTGCGCGCGAATTTTGTAGCGTGAGACGACGACGTCTTCCCCGCGAGTCATGGCCGCTCGACCAGTGCGCTGACCGTTGTCGCTTTGCGCTGTGAAAGACGTCCAGAGATCATAGAACGTCTGCCCGTCAACCGTTCTCGTCTGCCCGGCCCATACTTCTTCCAGCCCCTTGGTGTCGAAGTAGGCATCAAAGGTCCCCAGTTTGTTTCCCTGCACTCGGGCATGCAACATCCGGTCGGATGGATCCGATACCCAATGGCCCGCGCCGCTCGGAATTCCCGATGCGGGCAAAGCTCGAGTGAAAGTGCCAACCAGGCGGAGCGCATCTTGATCGGCCAGATTGCGCGCCGTTTCGTGCAAGTGCGAAACAAACTCCGGCCCGCTGGTCGCTGGTCGCAAATAGGGCTTGAGCTCGGCGAAGGTGTCATCGTTGAATCGCAGGTAAGCCGAACCAAAACGTTCTTCCAGAATCGCCATGCCCGTGAAGAGCGTCATGGATGCACGTTCCACCTGGTCCGGTGGCGTCATCAACAATTCGCCATCCCCTTCGAACATCGCTCCCGTAACGCGTCCGGCGACATCGGCCGTGAAAGCGATCTCGCCATCATCGAGTAAAACGTGCAGCGCTGGGCGATCGATCGAGACGCCGCGAATATGAAAGACTCGCCCAGGATCGAGTCCCACGCTTTGCAACTGCAGGTAAAGTTCTTCGGTAGGCTTTCCTGCGGAGGGAGCCTGAATCTTTACCGGTTCGGATACAGGAGCGGGAGACTGTGCATGGGCGCGGGCCGTCAGCAATGCCAGGCTGAGGATTGCGATACGGGTGATTAGTGTTTCCCGGGTTACTTGCGTCACCTACTGAGGCTCCCTACCCGTTGCTAGAATTTGCCTGAGTGCGCACACGTTTCATTTTCTCATTAGCGGTCCTGCTCTTGCTGACAACCGGCATGAGCGCCTACGCATGTGCCGACGTGATCCACTTGAAAAACGGCCGTAAAATATGGGCCGACCACGTCCACGAAAATGGCAACCACGTCGAATACGAAGTCGGCGAAGACTCGTACAAGATTTCCAAAGCCTCCGTGGAAAGCATCGAAGCCGGTGGGGTAGCCCCTGCTTACGCGTCGGCACCGAGTGGAGAGGGGGCGACCAAAGACTTGCCGGCGTTTGTCCCGGAAGACAGTCTTGCCGGACACGAAGATCTCGCAACCAAAATTGTTCACGAGGGCAAGGTCGACCTCGATGCTCTGACGGCCATCGAAAAGGAAAGTAAGCCCGAACTCTCGGCGACCGCCTACTTCCTCGCCGGGAAACACGAGTTTGAACACGGCAACCTTCCCCAGGCGCGCCGTCATTTTGAAAGCGCACTCCGATTCCAGCCCGACAACTCGACCATCCTCAACTACTACGCGATGGCGCTGGCTCGCTCGGGCAACGCGGCAGCCGCGCTGTCCTATGCGGAACGCTCCACACGGGCCAACCCAAACTCAGCCGACGCTTTCACGGTGCTTGGCTACGTGCAGTTCTCCGCCGACCGCACAAAAGAAGCGGTCCGTACCTGGAAGAAGTCACTCGAGTTGCGCCCCGATCCCGTGGTAGAGCAGTACCTCGCCAAGGCACAGCGAGAGGCAACCACCGAGGCGGACTTCGCGCAGCGAGAAAGTAGCCACTTCACGCTGCGTTATGAAGGCAAGCAGAGTTCCGAGCAACTTCGTCGCGAAGTGGTGGCGACTCTCGAATCGGAGTACGACGACCTCGTACGGCAATTGGGAGTCGCTCCGCGAGCCAACATCCCCGTCATTCTCTATACGGAGCAGGCGTTCTTCGACGTAACACAAGCGCCATCCTGGTCGGGCGCTGTCAACGACGGCAAACTGCGCATCCCGATCAGTGGCGTTGCCTCAATGACCTCTGACCTGGCGCGTGTTCTGAAACATGAGCTTGCACACTCATTCGTCAACCAGGCTTCGAACGGCCGTTGTCCAACCTGGCTGAACGAAGGAGTCGCACAGGCGATGGAGGGAAAGTCGCTAGCCTCTGACGGACGTCGCATCGGGCAACTCTTCCGTACGCAACACGCGATTCCCTACAACATGCTCGAAGGCAGCTTCATGCGCTTCTCCAATGTCGAAGCAGTCGTCGCCTACGACGAATCGCTCGCAGCCGTCGAGTACATCGGCCAGACTTACGGAATGAGCGATGTCGAACGCATCCTGGAACGCATTGGCCAAGGCAGTTCCTCCGAAGCGGCACTGCGCACTACGATCCACTCCGACTACGGGCAGCTTGAGTCGGAGGTCGGACACTTCCTGGGCTCAAAATATGGGGAATAAGGGCATCAAATCTTCTCCCCGTTCCACCTAGCCAAGCCTTTCCTGGTGTGCTAACTTCAGCCAATTCTGGGTCTGTCTATGAGGGGCTTGCTGCTTCGCCGCAATAAGAAGATTCCGGTCGCGATCGAGCCGGTCGCTTCCGCCTTTCCGAGTTTAAAAAACGCCGAAATCGCTGCTGCCTTTGCCGGCGAACGCAGCGCGGGCGATTTTTATGACTCGATCCGGGTAAATCCGTCGCGCATCCTTTTCGGCTTGCTGGATGTCGCCGGACGACGGGAGCAAAACCAGGAAATTCTCTCGATCGCGCAGAACGTCTTCCGCGAGACTGGCACCAAACTTCTTTCCCCGCCTGATGCCAACGAGGCTGACGCGATGACCGAGCTTTGCCTTGCTCTGAACCGCGCCATCATGGACGCTGCCGGCGGCGTGCACTCCAGTCCTGCATTCGCCGGTTGTTACAACGAAGACACCGGCATCCTCTGCTACTTCAACTCCGGCCACACGCCTGCGCTGGTCCGTCATTCAAGCGAAATTTCAGAGCTGGGAGCCACCGGCCTGCCGCTGGGATTGTTCTCGCTTTCGACCTCCGAAGCTCGCCTCATCGCTATGGAGCCCGGCTCAGCCCTCGCGCTCGTATCCCGCGGGGTGGTGGAGACCGAGTGCAAGCGCCAGGAGTTCGGCCTACAGCGGGTCGAGTCCGCCCTCAAAAACGCCAGCTTGACCGGGGCCCGCGCGGTCTGTCACTCCATCCTTGACGATGTTCAGCGGTTTGCCTGTTCGGCGCCCATTCAGAACGACATCACCGCCCTCGCCCTGGTGCGCGCCGCCTCCGCCTAGCCATTAAGGGCCAAACGTGCTGGATCAGCCACAAGGGCTGGGTTTACAATCTTGCAAAGCTCCTAAGTTCTTGTTGAGTCCGGCTACGGCTGGAGGCTCCCTTGGTGGTATCCCGTATGACGAAGAAAAAATCTGTGTGTCTTTGCGCATTCCTGGCCGTCTTGCCTGTCCTCCTGAACGCGGACACGGTGGTCGAGGAGATTATCGCTCGCGTCAATAACTCAATCATCACCCGCTCGGACTTTGATCGCAGCAAGTCGCAGATTAAAGACGAAATGAAACAGCAGGAACCGAACGCAACGGAGAAGGATTTCTCGGAGAAAGAGAAAGATGTTCTGCGCGATCTGATTGACCAGCAGCTTTTGATCGACAAAGGCAAGGACCTGGGCCTGTCGGCCGACACCGAACTGATCAAGAAGCTCGACGAAATGCGCAAGCAGATGAACCTTGAATCGCTGGACGATCTGGAGAAGGCAGCGCAGGCGCAAGGCATCTCCTACGAAGATTTCAAGCAGAACATGCGCAACCAGATCATTACGCAACAGGTCATTGGCCGCGAGGTCGGCGGACACCTGAACATCACAAAGGAAGAAGAGCAGAAGTTCTACGAGGAACACAAGAGCGAGATGGAACAGCCGGAGCAGATTCGGCTGAGTGAGATTCTGGTCGCGACCTCGAAGCCTTCCTCCATCACGCCGGTCAAGGATCCAGCCGCGCCCCCCAGCGCGACCGAGAATACCAAGGCGGCGGAACCGACCCCGCCCCTGGCGCCCGCTGCTGACGATCTCGCGGCCGCCGAGGCGAAAGCCAACGCGCTTCATGACCAGATCCAAAAAGGTGCTGCCTTCGACGAAGTCGCGAAAAAGAGTTCCGACGGTCCCAGCGCGGCACAAGGCGGGGACCTGGGATTGTTTAAGCGCGGTACGCTTTCAAAGGAACTGGAAGACCGCACGTTCGCGATGAAGGCCGGAGACATTACCGAGCCGATCCGCACCAAGCAAGGGTTCGTGATCCTGAAAGTCACCGAACACCAGCAGGCCGGGGTCCCTACCATGAAGCAGATGGAGCCGCGAATTCAGGACGCCCTCTATTATCAGAAACTCCAGCCCGCACTTCGTGCCTATCTGAAGAAGCTGCGCGAGGAAGCGTTCATCGACGTGCGGCAGGGTTACGTCGATACGGGTGCCAGTCCGAATCAGACTAAGCCGGTCGAGACGCCTGGCAAAGAAGCGGGCGCCAAAAATCTCAAGAAGAAGAAAAAGCTAGGCATTTTTAAATAGACTCGAGACCAGCGAGGAGATTTTCCGGCGCTCGGGAATGAATCGACATCATTCATGAAACAGTTCTTCATCTGCGACTGCAGCGTTCAGGAAAACAAGATCATCACCTCGAGCTTCGTCGTGGTGTCGAAGCAGGTCAAGCCCAAGAAAACCGGTGACCCTTACCTGGCGCTCACCCTCGGCGACCGGACCGGCCAGATTGAAGCCAAGATGTGGGACAACGTCGAGGATGCTCTCGACGCCTTTGAACAGGATGACTTCCTCAAGATCAAAGGCCTTATCAACAAGTACAAGAATCGCTTCCAGCTGACGATTCACAAGCTGCGCCGGCTGGGCGAGTCCGAAATCGACTACTCCGACTACCTGCCCAAGACCACGAAGAACATTGACGAACTGTGGCAGACGTTAACCGACTTTGTAGCGGGCTTTCAGAACCAGCACCTGAAGCGGCTGATTCAGGGATTCATGGCCGATCCTGAAATTGCGCAAGCCTACCGCAATGCGCCAGCCGCGAAAACATTGCATCATGCTTATATCGGTGGCCTGCTGGATCACGTCGTATCGCTTTTCCGGTCGTGTGACCTGATCTGCCGCAACTACCCGCAAGTGAACCGCGATCTGGTGCTCGCGGGTGTGTTTCTGCACGATATCGGCAAGATCCACGAGTTGACCTACAATCGGTCTTTCTCCTACACCACCCGGGGACAATTGCTCGGGCACATGATCATCGAGCTCGAGATGTTGCAAGCCAAGCTCTCGCTGGTTCCGGATTTCCCGCCGGAGCTGAAGACCTTGCTTGAGCACCTGATTATCAGCCATCACGGCCAATACGAGTTTGGATCGCCGAAACTCCCGATGTTTCCCGAAGCCCTGCTCCTGCACTACATGGACGATCTCGACTCGAAAATGGAAAGCATGCGGGCGCTCTTCGAACGGGAAGGGGAACAGGAGAATCCCTGGACCAGTTACAGTCCATCACTGGGCCGGCCCCTGCTGAACACCGAGAAATTCCTTGCTCCGAAGCCGGCGCCACCGGCTCCCACCACTTCGTCCGAGGGCGATATACTCCCTCTGCAATTGGATACGCTCGAGGAATGCGATCCCACTCCGGCTGCTGGTCAAGAACCGGTAAAGACGTAGTTCGCCTTCCGCACGCTTGCGGTACTACCGGCGTTTCATTACATTTTTCCAACTGGAGGTTCTCATGCGATCACGTCTTGGACTGCTCACCCTGGCTTGCTATCTGACCTTTGCAGTTGCCGCCTGTACTTCGAAACCGCCAGCGAACGATGCCAACTCGGCGACCACCACTGACTCGAACAACCCGAATAATCCTGCGTCCAACGGTGCTGCGGCGACCGCCGACAATAGCTCTGCCACCAGTTCTGCGAAAGGCAGTGGCAAGGGCGGGGCGATGGCCTCGGGCAAAGAGGCTGCAGCGGCACCGACGCCGATCGTGATTCCCGCCGGCACCGTTCTTACTGTGCGCTTGGGAGAGACGCTCAGCTCGAAGGAGAGCCAAGCCGGTCAGAGCTTTTCTGCCACGCTCGCGGAGCCAGTCGAAGCCGACGGCAAAACGGTGATCCCCAGCGGCGCAACTGCCAGCGGAACGGTAGTCGCGGCACACGCGGCGGGCAAGTTTAAGGGAGCGTCGCTGCTCCAGATCAAGCTGAACTCCGTCACTATAGGCGGCCGCCAGCGGTCGATTGAGACTTCTTCAGTCGCAACGTTCCGAAAAGGGCAAGGGTAAACGCACCGCCGCGATGATTGGCGGAGGCGCCGGCGCTGGTGCCCTGATCGGTGCGTTGGCAGGCGGCGGTAAGGGGGCGGCCATCGGCGCGCTGGTCGGCGGCGGTGCGGGCACAGCGGGATCCGCGTACACCGGAAATCGTGACGTTACTCTGCCGGCTGAGTCGGCCGTCAGCTTCAAGCTGGAGAGTTCGTTGCAGGTCGCACCATAGTTCGCGTGATTGGTTGACCAAGAACATCCCGGAGACCGCAGTCTCCGGGATTCTTTTTGAGCTTGGAACGCTGACTCTTCAGGATTGATCATGCTCGACTTTTCGAAAGCAAAACTCCTGACCTTTGATTGTTACGGAACTCTCATCGATTGGGAGAGCGGAATATTCTCCGCCCTCCGCCCCGTGTTGGCTGCGCATGGAAAATCCATATCGGACGCTGAGCTCCTGGCCCTGTATGGAGAACTCGAAGCAGGAATAGAAAACGGAAATTACCTTCAATATCGCGAGGTCCTCCGGTCCGTAGTTCGCGCCTTCGGCGACCGGCTAGGGTTTGTGTCGACACAGGACGAAATCGACGCCCTGCCGAATTCCGTGCCGCGATGGCAGCCCTGGCCAGACACAGTTGCGGCGCTAAAGCGCCTCGCCACGAAATTCCGGCTCTCGATTATTTCGAATATCGATGACGACATCTTTGCCCGCACGCGTGCGTGGCTGCCGGTTGAATTCGAAAGCGTGACCACCGCGCAACAGGCTCGTTGCTACAAACCGGGGCAGGAGATCTTTCACATAGCCTTGAAGAAGGCGTCCGTGATGCCGGATCAGATCGTGCACGTTGGGCAGAGCATCTATCACGACGTGCTTCCCGCGCAGTCATTGGGTCTGGCAACGGTGTGGGTGAATCGTCCTTCGCCCCGGGCGGGAATTGGGGCAGTGAGACCTGCAAGCGGCAAGCCCGATCTTGAAGTTCCCGACGTCGCAACCCTGGCAGAGCGCGCGGGCTGCTGAGAGTAGAAGACTAGAATCCGACCGGCATTTTCACGATCTTTTTCCGGATCGCGCAGTGCACCAGTTCCGCCTTGTTATGAATATCGAGCTTGCGCATGAGATTGAATTTGTGCGCTTCCACGGTCTTCAGGCTGAGGCCCAGCATGCCGGCGATCTTGCGGACGGTGTTCCCTTCGGCCAGCAGTTTCATGATTTCCGTCTCGCGCGGCGTCAATGAGGTGCGAGATGGCCGGGGTCTTTCCTGGCCGAATTTCCCGTTGTCCAACAGCCCGCCTAACACTTCCGGGCTGACGAATTTTCCCCCGCGATGCACGTCGCGAAGCACGCTGGCGAGCTTGTCGGCGGGCGTGTCTTTGAGCAGGTACCCGGCAGCGCCTGCCTGCAGTCCCTGCATCACGTACTCTTGACTTTCGTGCATGGTTAGAAAAATCACTCGAGTTTGTGGATAGTCCGCCTGGATGACGCGGGTTGCGTCGAAGGAAGAGAACCCGGGCATACCAATGTCCATCAGCACAATGTCCGGGCGGAGTTCAATCACGCCTTTTAAAGCCTCGGCCGCGTCGCCCGCCTCCCCAACGATCTCTACGTCGCGCTCGTCCTGAAGTAGTCGACGAATTCCCTGGCGCACCAAGACGTGATCGTCCGCGATAAGACATCGAATCTTTGTTTTCGGTTTCAGCGTGGTCGTCTCGTCGAGATACACCATTCCTCCTGGGCCAGAGATTCTAGGGAGCCGAAACGAGCGTGGCAGGACCACAGCGTGGCGATGACCCTGTGGCTGGAAAGGATTTTACCGTTTGATCGCCACTATGTCACGGCAGAAAACCATTGATTCCTCAGTTGCCTTCCCCGTATCCCCACCCTGCATCAGTTAGAATCAACTGCTTATGTTGCGCTACTTCACTTCCGGGGAGTCTCATGGCGAAGCTCTGGTTGCGTTTCTCTCGGGCTTGCCCGCCGGAATGAGTGTAGACCAGGAATTCATTGACCGCGATCTCTGGCGGAGGCAGCAAGGATACGGTCGCGGCGGCCGTATGAAAATCGAGACCGACAAGGCACACATCTTGTCGGGCGTTCATCACGGAATCACGATCGGCTCGCCCATCGCTATCCTTCTGGAAAATAAAGACTGGAAAAATTGGCAGGAATCGCTGCCGGTGGCCGAGGGCGATCCGGCGAAGCACAAGGCAGTAAAGTCTCCGCGTCCAGGGCACGCTGATCTGGCGGGCGCGTTGAAATACAACTTCTCTGAAGCGCGCTACGTGCTCGAACGGGCCTCGGCGAGGGAGTCGGCTGCGCGAGTCGCGGTGGGTGCCCTGGCCAAGCTTCTTTTAGTCGAACTGAATATTGAAGTCCTGAGCCACGTGATTTCGGTGGGAGCAGTTTCGTTGTCCGAAGAAGTTCCTTGGGCCGAGATCAAAAACGTTAGCGAAAAGAAAGAGATCCTTCTCAGTTGCGCCGACAGCGCCGCCGAACAGCGTATGAAGGAAGAAGTCGACAAGGTCCTTAAGACGGGCGATTCGGTCGGAGGCGTTTTTGAGGTGGTGGCGCACAACGTCCCACCCGGCCTCGGCACTTACGCGCAGTGGGATGAGCGTCTGGACGCGCTCTTGGCAGCCGCAGTGATGTCGCTCCAGGCCGTGAAGGCGGTCGAGATCGGGTCCGGGATCAGCGCGGCTGCGGCGCCCGGATCGCAAGGTGCACGACGAAATCGGCTATCAGGCGGAGGACCGATACACGAAGTTCAGCCGCGCGCACAACAATGCGGGCGGGATTGAAGGGGGCGTCTCCAACGGCGAGGAAATCCGCGTCCGCGGCTATCTGAAACCGATTTCGACTTTGCGACGGCCTCTCGGATCAGTGGATTTCTCGACGCGTGAACCCGTAAAAGCAGCCTACGAGCGTTCCGATGTGTGCGTGGTTCCGGCGGCGGGCGTGGCCGCGGAATCGATGGTCGCTCTCACGCTGGCGCGCGCGGCCCTTGAGAAATTCGGCGGCGACTCCATGCTCGAAACCAAACGCAATTTTGAAGGCTATCTCGATCAGCTGAAAAAGTTCTAACCGCGGACCTGATGATCTACACAATCGTGAAATATGGCGATCCGGTGCTCGAAAAGCGAGCCGAGCCGGTGACCGTCTTTGACGACGAATTGAAGAAACTCGTCGACGACATGTTCGAGTCCATGTACGCCGCGCATGGCGTCGGCCTGGCTGCTCCGCAGATCGGCATCTCCTGGCGGCTGGCAGTCATCGACGTGACCTTCAAGGAAGATCCGGAAGCCAAGCTGGTGCTGGCAAATCCCGAAATCATTCACACCGAAGGCCGTCATTCGCAGAACGAAGGCTGCCTGAGCATTCCCGACTTCCGCGAGAACGTCTCGCGCCCGCGCAAAGTCACCATTCGCGCTCAGGATGTGAATGGCAAGGTCTACGAGAAGACGGGAGAAGAGTTGCTGGCGCGCGCCTTTCTCCACGAAACCGATCATCTCAACGGTAAGCTCTACATGAGCCACTTGAGCGCGCTGAAGCGCGATTTGATGAAGCGCAAGATTCGCAAACTGATGAAGGCCGGCGAGTGGTGAGCCCAGTAGGACGTACCCCGCACACCGACCCAGCAACCGCCCGCCACTCCGTCAGACCGCCGATCTGTCATGAATCTCGTCTTCGCAGGAACGCCGCGCTTTGCCGTCCCCACGCTGGAAAAGCTGGTGGAAGCTGGATTCCATGTCCCCCTGGTGGTCACGCAACCCGATCGCCCGCGCGGGCGCGGCATGGAGTTGACCGCATCACCGGTGAAGGAAAGCGCGCGCCAACTCGATATTCGCGTCCTGCAACCGGAGAAGATCAAAGAGAATCCCGAATTCCGTGGAGAACTTAGCGAGCTCCGCCCCGACGCGATCATTGTCGTTGGTTACGGCCGCATCATTCCGCAATGGATGATCGAACTCCCGGTGCTCGGCAATCTGAACGTACACGCGTCTCTACTCCCGAAGTATCGCGGCGCCGCGCCCATCCAGTGGGCGATTGCGCGTGGCGAATCGGTCACGGGCGTCACCACCATGCGCATCGATGCCGGCCTCGATACAGGTGACATTCTGTTGCAGGGGGACCTGCCGATCGGGGCAGAGGATACGTCGGAAACTATGGCGCCCAAATTGGCAGCCTTGGGCGCCGATCTCATGGTGGAGACTTTGCGCGGATTGCGGGCAGGCTCGATCTCAGCACGCCACCAGAACCACGAACAAGCGACCTTGGCGCCGATCTTGAAAAAGGGAGACGGCGAGATCGACTTCCACCGCAGCGCCACCGAAATCTGGAACCGCCTTCGCGGATTTCAGCCCTGGCCCGGCGCGTTCACCCGCTTCCGTGGAAAGAACCTTCACGTATGGTCGGCGCGGCCGGTCGAAGCGAAAGTTCCGATGGGAGCAATCCAGATGGCCGGCGAACTGCCGATGGTCGGATGTTCCCCAGGCACGGCTCTTGAAGTCACCGAGGTCCAGGTGGAAGGCAAGAAGAGAATGTCCGCTCTGGATTTCGTGAACGGCTACCGTCCGTTCGATGGCGAATTACTCGGCTCCATTCCTTCCGACAAGTAAGTTTCAGCGAACCGTATGCCTGTCTCTCCAGCCCGCGCCGCCGCTTTTGACATCCTTCTTCGGGTCGAGGAGCAGGATGCATATGCCTCCGAGCTTCTCCATTCAGAGCGCTGCGATCAACTGGGGCCGCTTGATCAGGCGCTGACCACTGAATTGGTGATGGGCGTGCTGCGTTGGCGCTCCGCTCTAGATGATGCGATCGCTGAAGTGTCCGCGCAGAATCTGACCAGGCTCGATGTAGAGGTCCTCATATCGCTCCGCCTCGGTGTGTACCAGTTGAGATGGCTGGACCGGGTGCCGGCGCGCGCTGCGATCAACGAAAGCGTCGATCTTGTGAAGCGCGCGAGGAAACGGTCGGCGGCGCCGTTCGCAAATGCCATTCTGCGCAAGCTTGCGGATCATCCGGAGCAGATTCACGGTCCCGAGCGGACTCTGCGGGTGGCGGCTGATCCGCAATCGATCGCGAAAACTTCGGCGCATCCACTCTGGCTCGTCGAGCGCTGGACAACGCAGTTCGGTGTTGAGATCGCAGCGCGCATTTCTGCCTTCGACCAGGAACAGCCGGTCACCTCGATCCGGCTCCGAGATTCTTCGGCAGAGCCCGCCCTGCGAGCCGAGGGCATAGAACTCACTCCCGGATCTCTGCTTGCGAACGCCCGTCGTGTAACCGCGGGGGACGTAACTAAAACGCAGCCGTACGCGGACGCGCGAATCGCGATTCAGGATGAAGCGTCGCAGTTGGTCGCGGCGCTTGTGGGAAAGGGCTCGCGCATCCTCGACTGCTGCGCCGCTCCGGGCGGGAAGACCTGGTCCATCGCGGACCGCAATCCCGACGCGATCCTCGTGGCCGTGGAACTGCGCCCGCGTCGTGCTGAACTCCTGCGGAAGCGGGTGTCCGCAGCCAATGTCAAGGTCATCACCGGCGACATTCGCGAGTTGCGCGCTGGAGATTTGTTCGATCGCGTGCTTGTCGACGTGCCCTGTTCAGGGACCGGCACGATCGCGCGCAATCCGGAAATCAAATGGCGTCTCCGGCCGGAAGATTTCTCTGATCTCCACGTGCGGCAGACGGAGATTCTGCGCGCCGCCTCGAGACACCTCGCTCCCGGCGGAATGCTGCTGTACTCCACCTGCTCGCTCGAACGGGAAGAAGATGAAAGCGTGGTCGAGGAAGTTTTGGCTGCTGATTCTTCGCTGCGGCTGCTGGATATGAAGTCGGAATTGGAACGTCTTCACGCTCGGAACGAATTGGCCACAGATTTTTCTTCGGACTCGGTTGTCAAAGGACCGCACCTACGCACGATCCCCGGAATTCAACCAACCGACGGATTCTTCGTAGCCAGGCTGCAGAAGATGGCCTGACCCGTTGCCGTCTGCCCGGGCACAGACAATCGACTTAGCGCACTTCGAAATTAATCGTCGCGCCCGCATTCACACGCATCCCGGCCGGTGGTGTCTGCGACACGATGATGCTGGCCGGGGAAGGCTGCGGCGGCGTCACCAGCGTGATGCTGGGATTGTCTGCCAGAGTCGCCGCCACCGTGACGTTCCCCAGGTGAAAACCAGCATCCAGCACGGCCAGGTTTACCGTGCCCAAGGTCTGACCAACAAAGCTGGGCATCACAAACGCGGGGGTCTGCGAAGGACTCGTGACCAGAAGGCTGAGACGGGGCACCGAAACCCCACTCGCATTCGGTGGCGGATTCTGTGCCAGCACCTGGTCGGCATTCATGCCCGGCATTTGCAGGTAGGCAACGGATCCGATGTCGAGCCCGCGCCGTCGAATGTTCAAATCCGCTGCGCGCCCGCTCTCGCCGAGAACATCAGGGATCGCGACCCGCTGGGGCCCGAGACTTTGTGCGACTCGTACCTGCCAACCGCGCCGTACCTTCATTCCAGCCGCTGGGATCTGTGAGATGATTTTTCCTTCCGGCACGTCCACGCTGTAGTACTGCCGCTCGACCGCCAGCGTAAGGCCGGCTCCCGCGATCGCCTTCTCCGCTTCCCCGGGGGCGAGCCCGATCACTTTCGGCACGGCGACCTCGCTGCCGTGAATGGCAAACCGCATGGCCAGCAGCGCCGACGCCATCGCGACCACCAGCAACACAAGCCCAACGAACGCGAGACGGAGGAAGGCTTTCATGTGAGCGAAATTATAAGCTCCCGCGCTTCACCAGAAACCTTCCCGATCGCACACGAATTTGGCCAAGGTTACTCGGTTACCAAAGAACGTGACCCCATGGGCCTTTCGGCAAAACCGCACAGCACTCCCGAGACAGATGCAGGAAGCCCGGTTGGAGGTAAGTTAGTCGCTACAGGGATGCCGCGCAGCGCTGGGTCCCTTACTCCTCGCGTCAAGGCAGTGATTATGCACAATACGAGTTCCCCCGCCGCGCTTCGGCGTAGTTCGAGAGTGCCGATCAACCTTCCCGTTCTCGTCACCAGCCTGGAACCAGGCACGCGCTTTTCGGAAGTCTGCGAAACGCTCGTGGTCAACGCTCACGGCTGCGCGATGCGGTCGCCTGTAAAACTGGACGCGGGCGTGCTCTTGCACTTCCACAGCAAAGAAGGGCGAGAGACCACCGCGAAGGTCATCGCCTGCCAGCCGCTCGAGTCCGACCGCACCACCTTCCGATTGGCTGCACGGCTCGACCGTCCGGAAAATTTCTGGGGCCTCACCAGTTGCCCGGCCGATTGGGCACAACTTCCGGCTCCTGCTGCGCCCACGAAATCGAAAGTCCCGCAACAGCTCTCGGCGAGAAGCGTTCAGGTCATCGATCAGGGCGCACCCTTGTCGCCGTCGCTCAAGATGATGTTCGACAACATTCAGAAGCAGGTTTCCGACGACCATCTGCGGGCGATGATTCGGGAGCTGGTGGGGCCGCTGCAGGCGGAACTGGCGGACCTGCGCGAGAAGACAACTCGCGGACGCAGCAAATTCGAAGTCTCCCTTACGCAGATTCCGCCCGAATTGCAAGACCAGATGGAAGAGCGCCTGCAGAAGAACCTCGGGCCGCGTGTCCTCGAGCAGACGGGCGCTCAGGCAATGCGAGTCCTCGAAGACGCCAAGGCCGCCATCACGCAGAAAACCGCCGAGACGCACGACGACTTTATCAAGCGTGTGTCGCGCGAACTGCAGATGGTGGAAGAACGCGCCCGCAAGCTCTCTGCCGACATCGCGGAGAATCAGCGCGAGCATCTGAACCGCGGTCTGGGCGAGTTCCATCAGCATGTGGTCGATGGCGGCAATCGCCTGAAGAAACTCAGCGAAGATCTATTCCGGGTCATGCAACACGACCTGGGCGAAGAGCACGAAGTGCGTCGCCAGGAATTCGAGCAGGTGCAGTCCGCAATGGCCACGGAGCGCGAGCGACTGGAGGGCGAGGTCACCCAACTCGACAGCCGTATCGCGAAACTCGATGAGTCCGCGCGCGGACTCGAGTCCGGTCTCGACAAGCGGTTGGGCCAGATGGCCAGCAACACGCTGGGCGACGTCCGCAAGCAGTTGGAGAGTGCCACGGACGAGATCCTGATCGAGCTCGAAACCCGCAGCTCGCGCGAACTCGGCTCACAGGTGGAAGCCGCCGCCTCACAACTGAGGGCTACGCAAGCAGAAATCCAGGCAACCGCACTCGCTTCCTTGAACAAGCAGGTCGCCGATACTCTTCGCGTATTTGCGCAGTCGATGGAGGAATTGGAGCGCGAGTCGGTTGAGCGCCTGCAGACCACGTTGGCAGGCGGCTTGAGTTCGGTCGTGCGGAATCTGGGAGAGCACTTTCGAGGGGAACACGCCGCGACCGAGCGCCGCTGGCCGGCAGCCGACTAGGCTAAGCAGTTAAAACTTGGGGAAGACACGGGCGCGCCGCGGACTTGCGATGGCGCGCCTTTTACTTGTGGGCTGAAACCGCGCCGTGAATCTGCTCGGGATCAATCATCCGGCCAGTCCGGCGCATCATGACCAGGTCGTATTCGTAGATCGATCCGCAAATCAAGCAGACCTGGTAATCCTGCCCGTGCGCTCCGCTGTGCGGCCAGGAAAAACGATGAGGGCAGAGCTTCTCGATAATCCGGTTGAATAGGGCTGGCATGCCTGGCTTCTCCTTCAGATCAAAACTTGCGTGGCACGCCACGCCGATTTTCGGGCCGACATCCGGCCACTTGCCATTGCTGACCGGGATTGGTTTCAACTTAGCACAGGCTCACGAAAGTGTTGCGCACCGACGTGCATAGCGGATTTGCGCTTGGCCAATGCGTGCCGTGCACAAGGCCAGTGGGTGGTCTGATTACCTTTACTGGCGCGGCTTTTGGCGGATTTCAGGTTACGCAGGACTGTGGGGGATTGTGCGCGCACGGAACGCAGTTTCGCGAAACGCGCGCTCGAATCTACAATGGCTGGCCATGGGTTTGTTCGCCAACCCGAACCCCAGCGCCCTGGTTCGTTCCTTGCCGAAGGCGGAACTGCACCTGCACCTCGAAGGCGCCATCGAGCCCGCAACCCTACTCGAAATTCAGCAAAGTCACGGTCTCACGAACTCGCTGGCCGACGTGCAGAAGCTCTACCAGTATTCCGACTTCGCGGGCTTCCTGATTTCCTTTCGCGACATCACCGAACACCTCAAAGCCCCCGCTGACTACGAACTGATCACCTATCGGTTGATGCAGCGGCTGAAGGCTGACAACGTTCTGCACGCGGAAGTGTACGTATCCGTGGGCGTATGCCTGTTTCGCAAGCAGGACTTTGAGGCCATCTTCGAGGGACTGGAGAGCGGGCGTGCACAAGGCCAGCGCGATTTCGGAGTGTCGTTGCTCTGGATCTTCGATGCGGTCCGCCACTTTGGGTCCGCCGAGGCCCAGAAGGTAGCGGAACTGGCCGTTCGCTACCGGGATCGGAACGTAGTCGGCTTCGGTATCGGCGGCGATGAGAAGCGCGCGGGTCCTGAGCTATTTCGTGAGGTCTATGCGTACTGTGCGGAGAACGGCCTGCGCCTCACCGCGCACGCCGGAGAGACCGCTGGCCCGGACTCGATCTGGGGCGCATTGAATCTGCGCGCTGAGCGCATCGGCCATGGGCTGACCGCGTACCAGGACCCCGACCTGATGCAGGAACTCGCCCAGCGGCAAATCCCGGTGGAAGTCTGTGTAACCAGCAATGTCAAAACCGGAGTGTGTCCCAATCTCGCCGACCATCCCGTAAGGCGCTATTTTGATGAAGGGTTGATGGTCACGATCAACACCGACGATCCCGCCATGTTCGAAACTTCACTCTCCAGGGAGTATCAGCTGCTGCAGGAGAATTTCGCATTCAGCGACGATCACCTGCGAGAACTGGCGCGCAATTCGTTCGAGGCTGCATTCCTGCCTGCCGAGAAAAAGCTGGAGTTTTTAAACATGTTCGATGCCGCGATCTCCACGGCGTAGCGTCGCCAGTCTTGTTCGCGAAGCTTCAGGCGGATTTGCGGCCATGGCGCAAAAATCTACAATCTGAAATCTAAAATCCCATTTCCGCCATCCAATCCCTATGGCCCAGCACATCGGAATCGTCGCCTGCAGCGCGGAAGGAGCGGCGCTCTGCTATCGCACGATCTGCCTCGAGGGTACTGCGCTCCTCGGTACGCACAATCATCCCGAAGTATCGATGCATACGCATCCGCTCGCCGCATACATGAAGTTTGTCAACGCGAATGATTGGGCTGGTGTAGCCGAGTTGATGATGTCGTCCGCGGAGAAGTTAGCGCGCGCTGGCGCGGACTTCCTGATTTGCCCCGACAATACAATTCACCAGGCCTTCGACCTGATCGAGCACCGTTCGCCCCGGCCGTGGCTGCATATTGCACGCGAAGTCGCCTGCGAAGCCACACGGCGCGGCCACAAAAATATCGGTGTGCTGGGCACGCGCTCGCTCATGGAATCACGCGTCTATCCCGAAGCCCTCCAGTCGGCCGGTTTCGACTACCGCATTCCGAATGCGCAACAACGCGAGAAGATCAATCACATCATTTTCGACGAACTTGTGAACGCTCAGTTCCTCCCGCGATCCCAGGAGTACTTCACCGAGGTGATTCACGACTTGAAGGGCGAGGGCTGCGACGCGGTCGTGTTGGGTTGCACCGAAATCCCGTTGATCGTCACGTCCGAGTCCTCGCCGCTGCCCACTCTCGATTCCACGCGCTTGCTGGCCCGGGCGGCGCTGCGCAAAGCGGTGGAAGGGTAAGATGATCGCGTGCTGCGTAAATTGAAATTCTCCCGCCTTCCCGGGTCGTTCGCGATTTGCCGTCTCAGTCCGGGCGCCATGATTCCCGACTGGGCGCCGCACGGTACATTCTTTTCGGTCACCTCCACGGCTGACGAGCTGTCGGTTGTATGCGAAGAAGCGCAAGTCCCCCACCACGTGCCGCACGAAGGCGACTGGGCTTGCCTGAAGCTGGAAGGTCCGTTCCCGTTCTCTGAGACCGGTATTCTCACGTCGTTCGTGCAGCCCCTCTCCGAGCGCGCCATCCCGCTGTTTGCGATCTCGACCTTCGATACCGACTATGTTCTCGTGAAGAGTGGATGGCTGGAGCGCGCGGTTGGAGTTCTGCGTGACTCCGGGCACGAAGAAGTCGGGTGAAGCGCGACACGGACCAAGCGCGGTCGCCTCGATTCTTCCCTGCCTGCCATTCAACACGCGAATTTCCGCCAAATACTGATCCGGCTCCGCACGCCCGCTTGAGCGGTATGGTCTAATAAATGACTAGACGCATGCCATCCACAGCCACAACATGGAAGCGCCGCTTCAAAGCGATTCAGCGAAACATCCGCGGCGCGGAGATGATCGTGAAGGGTCTCGCGTCCACCGACCATCCGCTGCTCGCCCACATCATTCCGATCCGGCGCTGCAACCTGGCTTGCGAGTACTGCAACGAATTCGACGATGTCTCCAAGCCCGTACCGACCGAGACGATGTTTCAGCGGGTCGACAAGCTGGGCGCACTGGGCACGTCGGTGATCACCATCAGCGGCGGCGAGCCTCTGCTCCATCCGGAACTCGATGACATCATCCGCCGCATCCGCAAAAACGGCATGGTCGCGGGCCTGATCACCAATGGCTACTTGCTCGTCGCCGAGCGAATTCAGCGGCTGAACAAAGCCGGCCTGGAGTGGCTGCAGATTTCCATCGACAACGTCACGCCTGATGACGTCTCAAAGAAGAGCCTGAAAGTTCTCGACAAGAAGCTTGAACTGCTGGCCGAGCATGCCGACTTTCACGTGAACATCAATTCCGTGGTTGGCGGCGGCGTGAAGAATCCGCAGGACGCGCTAACCATCGGCCGGCGCGCAATGGAGCTCGGCTTCAGCTCGACCATCGGCATCATTCACGACGGCAGCGGACAACTCCAGCCTCTTAATGACGATGAGCGCGCCGTTTATCACGAGATGAAATCGATGGAGAAGCGCAGCTTCACGCGCATCAACGCGTTTCAGGACAACATCGCCCAGGGCCGTCCGAACCAGTGGCGCTGCCGCGCGGGCGCACGCTACCTCTACATTTGTGAAGATGGACTGGTGCACTACTGCTCGCAACAGCGCGGGCACCCAGGCGTTCCGCTAGCGACCTACACCGTGGCCGACATTCGTCGTGAGTACGTAACGGAAAAAGGCTGCGCGCCCCACTGCACCGTATCCTGCGTGCATCAGGTCTCAATCTTCGATTCCTGGCGCGCCCCGCAACAACCGGGACCGGCGGGAACAAACGGCCTCGTGCAGATCGGATAAGGGAATTGAGTTAGGTTCGTATCAGGGCGCGCCTTCAGGCGCGCCGTAAAGTGCTCAGGAATTGGCCGGCTTTAGCCGCTGGCCTTTACGCTAAACGGTCACGATGTTTGCGCCGCGGGCTGTCTACTTCTTCGGCTGCGCGGTCGGCGGCAACAATCCGTTCAACCGCAAATACATAGCCGCCGCCGAATAATGATCGGCCCAGTCGTTCGTCAACGCGATCAGCGACCACGCGCGCGGCACCTCCCGCCCTCCATAAGCCTGAATCGTGTCTCCCAGCTTGCTGTCGTCGACCTTCGCCAGGTTCGTCGTGCAAAAATCGAGGGAGGCCTTGAGCGCGGCGACCAGCTCCTCCTTGTCGGTCTCTTTCGGCATATCGACCTTCGGCTGCGGCGTGTCGCTCGCCTTGGCGCACAGGTAGTAGTTCGAGTCGATCATGTGCGTCACCAGATGGCCGAATGTCATTTGCGGCGGCGTCGGTTTGAAAGAAAACTTGTCGGCCGGCATGGTCTCAACCGCGCCTTGCAGATTTTTGGCCTGCCGCGGCAGGATTTCTTTGATCACGGTCGTGACCGGGTTTTTCTTTTGAGCGAATAACGAGGGACAAAGCGAGCACACCAGCAGCAGCAGCCAAAAGTGGCGTTTCATAGAAATGCCTCCGGGATAACGCAGCAAGCATAACCGGAAGGCGCGGGCATCCGCCAGTCGATGCGGGGCCGGACACGACCCGGCTACATCGCAATTTCCGGGGTCGCCTCGAGTAGACTCTTGGTGTAAGGATGCTGCGGGTCTTCTGTCATCTGCGCCGTCGGCCCGGTCTCGACAATGTGGCCGTGATACATGACAGCGATTCGCGTCGCGAGGTAGCGCACCACCGGCATCGAGTGGGAAATAAAAAGATACGTGAGTCCAAATTCACGCTGTAGTTGCGCGAGCAGATTCACGATCTGCGCTCCCACGCTCACGTCGAGAGCGGAAACCGGCTCATCCGCAACGATGAACTTCGGCCGCAAGGCCAAGGCGCGCGCGATGCCAATGCGTTGGCGCTGTCCTCCGCTGAATTCGTGCGGATAGCGTCGTCCGGCTGACTCGTCCATGCCGACCGCGCGCAACAACTCGCGCAACACGCGTCCGGCGCGTTTCGGAGCTGAGTGATTCGTGGATGATAAGCGGCTCCGCGATGACATCCTCGACGCGCAGCCGCGGATCAAGCGATCCGAATGGGTCCTGGAAGATGATCTGCATGTCGCGGCGCAGGCGGCGCAGCTCGCCGTGCCCAGCCGCCAGTACGTCGTGTCCGTCGAAGCGAATGCTGCCCGACGTCGGATCTACGAGCCGCAAAATCAGTCTCCCCAGCGTGCTCTTGCCCGAACCCGACTCTCCGACCAACCCCAGAGTCTCGCCCGCTTCAATCGTCAGCGATACGTCTTCCACTGCGCGCACCTCACCCTTGATTCGCCCGCCGAATACCGACTCGCCGAGCGGGTAGATCTTGGTCAGGTTGCGGACTTCAATCAGAGGCATGGAAGCAGTGAGTAATTGGGAAATTTGGTGATTGAGTCATTTGTAATTTGGTAATCGGTAATTTGCAATTTAAACCCATCACAATCATCTGGATCCCATTCTTTAAAATTACAAATCTCCTCATCCCGCAATCATCGGCACCGCCACTAACGCCGCGATCATGCCGACGATTCTCCAACGCGAAAAATGCTCGTGCAGAAAGATACGCGCCAACAACACTGTGATCGCGGGATACAGCGAACTGATCACAACCGCAGCGTCGAGCCGTCCCCGCTGGCTGGCAACGATGAACAGCGCACTGCCGCTGATGTCGAGCACACCGGCTCCCAGCCCCCACATCACTCCCGCGCGAATCCATGGGACCGAATTGCCGCGTCGCCAGCACAATTGCGCCGGTCGTAAGCAGCGACACGAAGCGCGACGTGCCCGCTAACCAGAAGACGGACGCGTCTCCCGCCTGGTGAATACACAAGAAGTACCCCGCGAAGCCAAACCCCGCCACCATGGCCGTGCCGATCCCTTTCGGTCGGCCCACCACGCCTTCCGAACGCGAGATCAGCCAGATCCCGATCCCTGCCAGCAGAAATCCGGCGATCTGCATGGTGCCAGGGAAGCCTTGCGTGAAAAATCCGAAAGCTGTCGGAATGCCCGCCCCCAGCACGGCCGAGACCGGCGCAGTCAGTCCCATGTTCCCTTGCGAGAGTGCTCGATAAAAAACCGCCAGCGCAAATCCACCAAACAGACCTGCGGCCACCGCCCATTGCAGATTTTCCCGGGCGGGAAATGAAGAATGAAACAGCAACGCAAGTACCAGCATCACGGCCGTGCCGCTCAGGTGCGTGATTGTCGTGAGCAGAAACGCATTCGCTTTTCGCGAAGCGTAGCCGCCAACGAAATCGCTCATTCCCCACGCGAAGGTGGCGGCGAGCGCCGAGGTGGCAGGCACGAGTTGGTAGGGGATGAGCACGCAGGGTTCAGCGAGTTCAACGAGATTAGCATGCGGAGATTCCGTGTTGGCTTTGTTGCACGAGGCGGCGGGCGAGACGCCGGCACCACTTTACGGTGGATTGTTCGTAGCTTTCGGCACGAATCTCATGGCCCGCAACTCCCAACTTCCTCCCTGTTGTAGACTCGCTGCTCCGGGTCCGGGTGGCCTCGGATTTTTAGATTTCTGATGTCGACCGCGCTCATGTTCGGACTCACCCGAGACCCGTTCTCCAGCGGAGCGAAGTAACCCCGTATGCCTCCCCCGATCCTGCTCGAAGTGTGTGTCGAAACACTCGCATCGGCAGTCGCAGCCGAACGAGGGGGCGCGCATCGTGTCGAGCTATGCAGCAATCTTGCCGTCGAGGGCGTCACCCCGAGCCTGGAACTCATCGAGCAGGTACGCCGCCAGATCTCGATTCCTCTCCATGTCCTGATCCGTCCGCGCGCGGGTGACTTCCGCTTTACGCCTCCTGAATTCGAATTGATGAAAAGCGGGATCGCACACCTCCGGCAAATGAGAGTCAACGGTGTCGTCCTCGGCATCCTCGATGCGTCGAATGAGGTCGACATTCGACGGACGCGTGACTTGGTGGAACGGGCTCGCCCTCTCACCGTTACGTTCCATCGCGCCTTTGACGAATCACCGAACTTGGCAGCCGCGCTGGAGACGGTCATTCGAACCGGAGCTGACCGCATCCTGACCTCGGGTGGTGCACGCAACGCGGAAGCAGGCTCGCCGGTTCTGTCGGAACTGGTGAAGAAGGCGGCCGGAAGGGTCCGCATTCTCGCCTGTGGCGCGATCCGCGAAACCAATGTGCGCAAGATCATTCAGGCAACCGGTGTTCACGAAGTCCACGCCAGCCTGCTGCGTCGCTCGGGCGAAGAACAAGCGCTCACGCCGCCCGCCCTGCAACCCGAAACCGTGGCACGCTTTCTGGAGGCGGCCGGATCCTAGAATTCGTCTGGATCCGATCGCGACGATGCCCACGCCCATCGAAGAATCAGTGCTTACAACAAGCTCGAGCGGTACGGTTGCAGGAGACTCCGCAATACGGTTTGTATAAGGCTCGACGAAACGGTTGTATCAGGGCACGCCTTCAGGCGTGCCAGCCGCTGCCTTAACTTGCGAGTCTCTGACCAAGGCGTCACAGCCGAGCGGCTTCAGCGCTAAACTACTGCCAGATTTGGGGTTTCCGCCCCAAAATCGCGTGTTAGAATTTGCGGAAGGAATTCTTTTTGCGAGACCCGGGTTTGATCGAACTAGCGCCTTCCATACTCTCGGCGGATTTCGCCCACCTCGGCGAGCAGGTTGCCCGCGCCGTCGAGGGCGGTGCAACCGTGGTTCACGTCGACATCATGGACGGCCATTTCGTTCCGAACCTGACCATCGGGCCTCCGGTCGTGAAGTCGCTGCGCAAGGCGACCGAGCTGCCCCTTGACTGCCACCTGATGATCGAAAATCCCGATGAGTTCATTCCCGCATTTGTGGAAGCGGGAGCCAATTGGGTTTCCGTTCATCAGGAAGCCTGCATTCATCTGGATCGCACCCTGCACCACATTAGGGATCACGGCGCGCTGGCGGGCGTGGTGATCAATCCCGCGACCCCGGTCGACATGCTGTCGGAAGTGCTCAATATCGTGGATTATGTGCTGGTCATGTCGGTGAACCCGGGCTTCGGAGGGCAGAAGTTTCTTCCCAATTCCCTGCACAAGATGCGACAACTCAGCGAGATACGGGCCCGGCGCGGATTGAATTTCCGGATCGAAGTCGACGGAGGCGTCGCCCTCGATACCGTGGCCGACGTGGTGAGGGCGGGCGCAGAAATTCTTGTGGCAGGCAACGCGGTGTTCGGTAAGGGTGATCCAAAGACAAATGTCGAGAAGCTGTTGAAGGCAGCCACAGAAGCCACGCTGCAGAAGGTATAGCAACGCTTAGAGGTATCAAGGTTCGTATCAGGGCGCGCCTTCAGGCGCGCCGCAAAATGCAGACATGAGAGTGGCTTTAGCCGCTGCCCGAATTAGATTGGACGCTGGCAGGTTTTGGGAAGGGCACGACTTCAGTCGTGCCGATCAGTGGTTGAAAATGTGTTCGCGCTTTAGCGCCTGAGGTGCATTCCGCAAGCATCCAGGCTCTGATCCAAACAAAGAGGTCCCTATGTCACGTAGTTTCCCCACGATCGTTCTGCTAGGCGCGCTCGCGTTCAGCATTGGCTGCACCAACAAAAAGGTCAACAATCCGCTGGCCAACGTCGGCTCCAAGCAGCCTGACAAGGTTCTCTTCGACCGCGCCATGGACGCGATGAAGCACAACCGCTTCGACGTCGCCCGCATGACCCTGCAGACCCTGATCAACACCTACCCGGATTCGGAATTCATTGCCCGCGCCAAGCTGGCCGTGGGCGATTCCTGGTACGCGGAAGGCGGCACAGCCGCACTCTCGCAGGCCGAAATCGAGTACAAGGATTTCGAGACTTTCTTCCCCAACATGCCGGAAGCGGCCGAAGCGCAGCTGAAGATCGCGAACATCCACTACCAGCAGATGGAGAAGCCGGATCGCGACTACACGCATGCCAAGCGCGCCGAAGATGAATATCGCAACTTGATTCTGCAGTATCCCGACTCGAAGCTTCTTCCGGAAGCCAAGCAGCGATTGCTCGAAGTGCAGGAAGTTCTGGGGGAGCGGGAATTCGAGATCGGACGTTTCTACTATCTGCGTCAGTCCTACCCCGCCGCCATTGCGCGCCTGAGTTCCCTGGTAGATCGTTATCCACTTTACAGCGGCGCCGACGAGACCCTCTTCCTTCTGGGTCAGTGCTATGAAGGCGAAATCACCACAGTGCGTTCGAAACCCATTCCCGAAGCATTGAAGGCGCGCGTGATCGAGGAATTCACGAACAAAGCGGCCGGTGCCTACGACAAGATTCTTACGCGATATCCACTGACGGATCGGACCGAGGACGCCAAGAAAAGGCTGGAAGCTCTGCACCGCACAATCCCCACCCCTACCAAAGAAGCAATCGCGCAGAACAAAGCAGAGGAAGACAGCCGTCGAACCACGGGCATGGTCAGTCACGTAATGGCGGGCTTTAAGAAGCATCCCGATGTCGCGAAGGCCACGAAGGTCGGCGAGCCACCTCTGACCGATCCCAAGGGTATGAGCGCGACTGACTTCAGCAAAGAAGTCACGGCTGCTTTGATGCCACATCCGCCGGGTGGCGAAAAATCCGTTACCGTCGTGCCCACGGACGGCTCGGCACCTCCTCCGCCCAACGAACCCGCGCCCCGCTCTGACAGCCCGGCAGTCGAGGGAGCGCCTACGCCCCCACCCGCGGAAGGTGGTGCTCCGGCACCTGCCCCCAGTTCGAACGAGTTGCAACCGAATGCTGCTCCTGATCCGAACGAGCTCAAGGTAGATCCCGCCGAAGCCGCTACGCCAACCGCGCCCCCCCCGGCCCAGGTGAACGAGATTCAGAACGGCGCCGCGCCTGCGGCCTCCGCGGACAGCAGTTCCAGTTCGTCAGACACGCCCACAGGCAAAGGCTCCACCAGCAAGAAAAAGAAGAAAAAGGGGCTCGGCAAGCTGAATCCTTTCTAGATCGGTACCTTGGTGTGAGTGCGGGCTGAAATCTACCCGCACTCATCCTCCTGGAAATGTGGACGTTCGCCGCGCACGGCCTCCTTTTGTGCCAATCTCAACCAGCCATGACCCCTAGTAACCTCCCGTAACCGCCTTCCCCAATTGACTTCAAAAGAGGCACAGGTTAACTTCGCGGTATCTCCCCCTTCACCAAAGGACACCCTTGGCTCGCAAGATTCTGCTCGCCGACGACAGCGTCACCGCCCAAAACATGGGCCGGAAGATCCTTACCGACGCTGGTTACGAAGTAGTTACGGTCAACAACGGCTCGGCAGCCCTCAAGAAGATCGCCGAGGGCAAGCCTGACCTGATCGTCCTCGACGTCTACATGCCCGGCTACAGCGGTCTGGAAGTTTGCCAGCGCATCAAAGAGAATCGCGAGACCGCGCGTATCCCGGTCCTGCTGACCGTCGGAAAACTTGAGCCCTTCAAGCCGGAAGAGGCGCGCCGCGCCCGCGCTGATGCGTTTGTCGTGAAGCCGTTCGAAGCGAGCGAGTTGCTCTCGGCCCTCACGAAACTCGAAGACAAGATTATCCCTGGCGCTGAGCCTTACAAGCAGGGAAGATTTGCCAAGGCGATCGCCTCGGTAGACCAGGAACCCGAAGGCGATAAATTCGGCGACTCAGAGGGCGGATGGAAAGCGCGCTTACGGATTCCAACCGGTAAGCCGAAAGAGAAAGACTCGGAGCCTGATCCGGACTACGCGTCTACGCAGGGCAAAGGATTCCGCGATCTACCCGAGACGGCAACGAAAAAAAATGCACCGCCGCCTCCGGTTGATGCCGCGATGCCGGAGCGTCCGCTGCCCAGCGGGATTCCGCACGACATCACGCCCGAAGAGATAGCCGCCATCACGGCTGCGGCGGCTCAGTTAAGCGGAGCCGCGACGGCACCCGTTGTCGAGTCTCACGAAACCCACATTCCCGAAAGCACGGTCGCCGAAAATGCTCAAGAAGCTGTCGCGGAGGATAACGCTCCGGTAACCTTCGCAAGCTCTCCCGCACTCGCGGAACCGGTTGAGAACGCAAGCGATGTGCAGACGGCCGCCTTGTCCCCGATGGATTTGCCTCAGCCAGATGCTGTCGCTGAGACCGTGGCCGCGGAACCGATTGAGACCAATGCTGAAATCTTGAGCGCTCCAGTTCCGACGGTTGAAGCCGTCGTGGAAGAGGCAGCGATCTCCGCGGCCAAGCCCTCCGAAGAAAGCGCAGTGGAGGCAGCGGTAGAGACTACTCCAGCCCCGGTTGCAGAGACAGAAGAATCGCACGTCGTTACGCCCGTCATTGTGGCGCCCGAAGCCGCCCCGGCTGATGTGCTCTCGGCACCTTCGACACCCGAACTCGCTCCTGAGTTCGCCGCATCTCAGCCTGCAGCTGAGAGCACCTCCGACGACGAAGTGATGGCCGCGTTGCAGACGTTGATTCCAAGCTCTGAGAGTGCCGCGGTTGCCCCAGTCGATCCACCCAACGGAACGGGCACAACCTATCCGGCCCACCCTGCTCACCCGCGATGGGTCGCAGAGGAGGTTGGCCTGGCAGTGGACGAAGCAACCATCTCGCTCGAACAGGAGATGGCGGCGGCTTACAGCACGTTCTCAGGACAAGCGGCGCGTTCCGCCGAGACTGCGACGCTGGAATCCGGCGTTGCCCAGGCCGAGCCGCCCGTGACCGCACCGGCACCCGAGCCCGATCCAAGCGAGCAGCCTGCAGTCGAAGCACTGGCCTCAGCGGCGGCTGTGGGCGAAGGAGCGTCCGCCTATGCAACGGTGACCGCGCAGGCATCACCAGAGTTCTCGACCACCGAACGGCCTGCTGAAATCACGGCCTCGACTTCCGAAGTGAGCAGCGCGGCTGCATCCTCCACAGCAGAGCCGGTTCCGGAAGGGATTCACACCATCGAAGGAGAAGTTATGGCTGCCAGTTGGAAGAACATACGCGACTCGATCGCCGGAGCAGCGGCAAAACCTGCCCCGACGAAGGAAGAATTTCGCGACGTCGAGCCAGCGCCGGTCGACCACAACGCGGTTGCTCCCGTTGAGCCGAGCACCCGCCAGTTCAAGGCCAGCGACCCGACCTCCATCGCCAATATCGTCGACAGCGTGCTCGCCGAATTGCGCCCCAAGATCGTGGAAGAAATCGCCCGCAAGCTTGCCGATTCGAAGAAGGAATAAACCGGATCCACTGCAACCAGATCAACCAACGCCACTCAATGAGTGGCGTTCGTTTTTTGCGCCGGAAACACGATCATGACGGCGTCGGGCTGTCCGGCGCGAATCAGCCGAGGCATATTCATTCCAGGCGGAGGCGATCCAAGATCCTTCTCGGTCGCGTATGGTGCGTAGAACATCAAGTGCGCCGGAGCGTGTACGAGCTGATCATTCTGCGCCATGAACAGATAGATGGAATCCGAGAGCATGTACACAATCCCCGGCTTCCTCGGCGCCAGAAATCTTCCACCCTTGTATCCCGCGTCGATGTCGGCCTTGATCTGATCCTCGGTCCTGCCCTTCGCGCGCTGTTCTTCGGCGAACAAGCGGGTGGGAAGCGTGGTCGCGCTGCCTTCGGCGTCGAAGCATGTCGGTTCCTGGTTAAGCGACGTCTGACGATCCACAAAGCAAGAGAAGCCGTTGCTGCCGTCTTGCACTTTCACATAGCCGGTCGAGTCCAGCACATAGACGGTCGCTTTGTCGGAAATCTCCGGCGGAGCGGCACTCTTGGCAAGTGTGATCTTCTCCGCTCGTGGCAGCGACATGTCGTAAGCAGGCTTGGGAGGAGTCGCCTGCGCGAACAACCAGAGACTGATGGTTGGGAGCAAGAGGGCCGGCAGAAGTCGCGGCATGCGTGCCTCCGTCGGCGGATCCCCGCAAGGGGTTCCGCCTTCGGAGTACATAGACTCGAACGGCATGGCGGGGTTAGCAGCCGCCGCGCAGCCTCACACCCGAAAATCGCCCGCTAGCAGAGTTCGTCGGCGGTCCTTGGGCTGATCACCTTTCCAATCTCGGTAATCTTGTTGGCGGGAAAGCCGCTGAGTTCAGCGTGCTTGCGAATCGCAGCTTCATCCTTCGCGAGGTAAACGCAAAACGTCTTGTCTTCGGCGACGTACGACTCGACCCACTGGATCTCGCCACTTCCGACTTGCGCGAGCGCCTTGTTCGATGTGGCCGCCGCTTGCCGCAACTGCTCCCCCTGCAGATCTCCCACCTTGGGGATTTCGCGCTCAATGACGTATTTTTTCATGACATCCTCCAATCCTTTTTCAGGAAGTTTCTCGACGTTTTGAAAATAGCGGCAGGCGGGCTTGCGGACAAGATGGCAGATTTGCCATTATAGATGGGTGATCCAGCCAACGCTCCTCTCGTAGTCGAAGGTCCCGAAATGATTGATGTCACGGTACTGCTCTTGAACGACACGTTCTCCTCGACCGCGATCGGGCCGATGGAAGTTTTCCGGCACGCCGGGTCGCTGTGGAATTACTTGACCGGGGTGCAGCCATCGCCCAACTTCCGCGTGACCACCGTGTCGGCGGACGGTCGGGCAGTCAGTTGCGATGGCGGCATTCGTATTCATCCCGCAGCGGCGATCAGCCGTATCCGCCGCACGGACCTGATCTTCATCCCCACGACGGGACTGAACCTGGACAACCTCGGCGAACTGTATGCCCCCGTCCTGCCCTGGCTACGCCGCTGGCACAAGCGAGGCGCCTCGATCGCAGCCGTCTGTTCGGGCGTAGGCCTGCTGGCGGCGACCGGAATGCTCGATGGCAAACGCGCCACCACGCACTGGGGACTGGCGGAAACATTCCGCAACAAATACCCAAAAGTGAAGTGGATGCCGGAGTTGATGGTGACGGAAGATCGCGGCTTCTACTGCGGCGGCGGCGTACATGCCGCGCTCGACCTAAGTCTTTACTTAGTGGAGAAGTTCTGCGGGCACGAAGTCGCCGTGCAGACATCCAAGGCTCTGCTCATCGACACGCCGCGCGCCTGGCAGTCGGGCTTCGCGATCGTCCCGTTGAAGACTGACCACACCGACGACTCCATCTCGCGCGCCCAGGAGTGGCTGCACCAGAACTTCCACCGCGAATTCCCGCTCGAGTCTGTTGCCCAACAGGTAGCGATGAGCGTGCGCAACTTCGTGCGCCGCTTCAAGCAGGCCACCGGAGACAGCCCACTGATTTATCTCCAAAAACTCCGCATCGCAGCCGCCAAGCGCCTGCTCGAAGGCGACCACCGCAGCGTCCAGGAAATCAGTGATGCCGTTGGTTACCAGGACGTAGCCTTTTTTCGCGAGTTATTCGAACGGCACACCGGAGTGGCACCAAGCGCGTATCGGAAGAGGTTCGGGGTGTAAGCGGTCACTTAGTCCCATGCTGCAACTAAGTGCACATCGTCCCGATTTAGAACTCCAAGTAAGAACCGTTGCTGTACGAATATTTGTGGGCTAATATCTTCGGCGCGAGGGCCCATGAAGACGCTCATCACCGCCGCCACAAGTCTGTTTGCTGTTCTAACTCTGGCCACCGTTGTTTGCGGACAAGAAAATTCTGTCCCGCAATCCAATTTAAGCAGTCCATCTCCGACCGCCGGTGCGGCGGCCGCCAGTAGCACTCCGGCACCTGCGCGAGCACCGCACTTCGTTCCAGTTCTGATCTCCGCCACGGATAGCCATGGCAATCCGGTCCTGAATCTCACAAAAGATCAGGTGACGGTGCTGGATGCAAACCTCTCAGTTTCCCCGCTGCAGATCTATAAGGGCACAGATATCCCACTGCACCTGGGTATCGTTCTGCTGTGCACGCCTCGCACCTTTGCCCAACAGCAAGCCGCAGCCATCGACCTGATCACCAAGGTGCTCCGCCCCGGCATAGACGAAGCCTTTGTCATCGCAGCGCGCGGGAAACGCCCATGGCCCGGTGAGCGCCTGGAATGGAAGCAGGATCCGGCGATGCTGACGACGACGATCAAGGGCCTCGATCCGAACGCGGGTTTTTGGGATGCTTTCAACTTCGACTTGCAGACGGCCGAGACCTCGTTTGACGAGAATGCCGGCCGCAGTTCTCTGCAGACCGTCGCGGGCAATGGGGTCAGCGTGTTCGACGTCGTCTACTCGATGATGAGTTCCGATCCTCGACCTTCTCGGCGAGTGGTCGTGATGTTCAGAGAGCCGTGGGCCCATAGCCCTGGCTTTGGCCGTCGAGCCAATACGTTCGTGGAAGGTCGCATGGCGCGGGTAATCGCCGCCGCCCAAGACGCGCATATCGCAACATTCGTCGTCGGTCTGGAAGATCAGCAGTTTAACGGTATCACCGACAACAACATCGGGAAGATCTATACCTCCCTGCACGCCGGAGACGATGGTGGGGCAGGCTCTGCCGGTCGTTCGTTCGACCTGGAGATGGAGAAAGAACGGAAGCACGCCTACGATGCGGGTAAATCCAATGTTGAGCGTCTGGCTTCGGAAACGGGCGGAGCCACCTACTGGAGCACCAAAAAGAATTTTCCCGACGCGATTGCATCTATCGCCAATCAGTTGAACGGACAGTACATTGTCACCTTCGTCCCCCGGGACCTGCCGAGCGGTCTGCACCCACTTAAAGTTACAAGTAAAGATGCCGCACACGTTCTCTCGCAGAGCGCGTTCATTGTTGGTTCGAACTGAAACTGCTTTGGCCTAGTGAGGCCAACGGGCCGCAATTACTTGCATCTTGAAAAGAGCGAATACCTACATTACAGTTACGCCGAATCTGGCCGGTTGTTCAAGGCCAGCCTCTGCTTGCCAAATTGTCCACGTCGGTGATCGGTTCGCGGATCGGCGTGTCGCGAGGATATGCAGGGCGTGTTCGCGACGGGTATCGGCCACATCCACGGCACTGGCGGGCACTTGCACAATTGGTGGGGTTCTTGCCAACCGATTTTGCAGACAAATCAGTGCAAGAGTGGAAAATAGCACCGAAAACGGGAAGGTTGTGCCTTCGCAGCATCGGTGAGTAGCGGCCCAGCGGAGCGCTTTCCCTATAGGTTCAAGATTTTCTTGCTCACTCCCATCCAACTGCGGATAATAAGTTGTCGTGTTAGCGCCACGAGGCCCCATGAAACTTAGTAACTTCCGGATCTCTGTTCTTTACCTGGTGTTCTTGGTTCCTATCTTTCTGGCAACACAAGCTCGCGCTGATTGGCCCGCCATTGATCCGGAAGATCTAAAGATGACCGATCTCGCAGAGCAGAAAGGCGCGCCTGCGGTCGTTCTGCTCCGCGAGGAAGTCGCCGACGATCCGAACAACAATCACGCGGTTTACATGAGAATCAAGGTTCTCACTGAAACCGGCAAACGTTACGCCGACGTGGAGATTCCATATTCCAGGCGCGGGTTCAGAGTAGACAGTGTCAGCGGACGCACCGTTCATGCCGACGGGTCCATCGTCCCCTTTAACGGGAAAGTCTTCGATAAGGTGGTGGTAAAGGGCAAGCGCGGAAGAGGCAATGAAATCCGGGTGCACGTGAAGTCATTCACCCTACCCGACGTACAGGTCGGCAGCATCCTGGATTTTCGCTACTCGCTACGCTACGACGACCATAGCTTTTATCCGCCGGAATGGATTGTTCAAAATGAACTCTTTCAGAAGAGCGCCACGTTCAAGTTCGTTCCTTACCCCGGCGACCTTATCATGGCACACGAACGGGTTGGACGGGGAAGCGCATGGACGTCGTACCTCCCGACGAATGGACCAAAACCGCAGTGGCATCGCTTGATGACGAGCAGCGTCGCGACTTCCCGCACAGCTACCCAATACGTCGATCTTGCGCTTACGAATGTTCCACCCCTCCAGGAAGAACCTTACATGCCTCCGGCGAACATGCTGCGTTACCGGGTGCAGTTCTACTACACCATCGATTCCAGCGCCGATGCGTTCTGGAAACAAGAAGGCAAGTTCTGGAGCAAGGACGTCGAGAAGTTTCTTGATCGAAGGGGTGGAATCCAGGATCTCGTGGCCAAGTCGGTAGCATCCTCAGATACCCCGGAGCAAAAACTACGCAAGCTCTACGCGTTTGTGACTACTCTCGAAAACCAAAGCTTCATGCCCAAGCGGCAGGCAGAGGAAGAAAAAGCCATTAGCCTCAAGCCGAATGAAGGCGCCGAAGATGTTCTTCGGCAGCGGAGCGGCACCCACGACGACCTGAATCGCTTGTTTGCGGCCATGGCGCGGGCGGCCGGGTTCCCGGCCTGGATGATGTGGGTGCCGACTCGAGACGATACCTTCTTCCAGCACGAACTCCTGTCCACTCATCAGTTGAGTAACGAGATCACTATCGTCCAACTGAACGGGAAGGATATATTCCTCGATCGGGGAACCAAGTACTGCCCTTACGGCCTGATGGACTGGCGTTATTCGGGCTCACAGGGACTGCGTCAAAAGTCGGAAAAGGAAACCGAATTTTTAGAGAGTCCGCTGTCTGGTTACAACCAGGCCCAGATCCAGCGCTTGGCACGCGTCCAGTTAAGCGAAGATGGCAAGGTCGAGGGAACCGCCAAAGTCGGCTTCTACGGGCTGGAAGCGATGGACCGCCGCCAGAAGGGGGGCCTGACCGATGCGGAAGGCCGCAAGAAACTCCTGGAAGACGAAGTACGTGGCTGGCTTCCCTCCGATAGCGAAGTAACTCTCGTCAGTTTTCCCAACTGGGACGATACCGAAGTCCACCTCGCGGCTGATTTCAAGATTTCCGCGCCCATGGCGGTCGGCGCGGGCAAGCGATTGCTGATTCCCGTCCACATTTTTCAGGTCAACAACAAACCGGTTTTCTCCTCATCCGAGCGCGTCAATCCCATTTACTTCTGGAACCTCACGCGCGAGATTGACGAGGTCCACATTGCCCTGCCGGCGACGCTCGAAGTCGAGAGCCTCCCGGCCGACGATACCCAGAAGCTGGACTACGCGCTGTACGCGACGAACCAAAAGCGGGAGACACCAAACACGATCTCGGCGCGCCGCGATCTGATTATGGGCGGCATGGCCTTCCCGGTCGCGGAGTACAAGAATCTCAAAGGCTTCTTCGACAAGGTGAAGACGGGAGACGATCAGCAGATGATCGCCCGGGGGGCAGCCCATGCGGATGCGAAGTAAGACCTGCTTCTCGCTCGTTCTTGCATCGGTGCTTGTGGGCATCGCACATGCGAGCAGTGCCGCTCCCGATTGGGTTCGACAAGCCGCGTCCTCCACCCTGCCCACCTACGAACCCGACACGAAAGCAGTAGTCCTGCTTGATGAGGTGAGAATCGCCATCTCAGGTCCAGGCGAATACCGTGAGCACTATCGTCGCGTCGTCAAGATTCTTCGTCCGGAGGGGCGCGAGGAAGCGGACCTGGCCGTGTACGTGAGAGACAAGGAGAAACTTCACCAGGTTCATTGCTGGGCGATCGATCGCTTCGGCAAGGAGTTCGAACTTAAGGATAAGGACTTCACCGAGCGCGGCGCCTTTTTCGGATACGACCTGTACAACGATCTTCGTCTCAGGACTGCCACTTGCCCGGGAGCCGATCCTGGCGCCGTGATCGCCTTCGAGTACGAAGTCCAGCGCCGAGAGTGGGTGAACGAACTGGAGTGGGGTTTTCAGGAATCGCTTCCCGTGCACGAGGCCCGAGTTGTGGTGCAGCTTCCAACGGGGTGGGAGTTCAAGACCCTTTGGGGCGAACGGAGATCCAGTCGAGCCTTCCCGGGCCGGCGATGGAGCGTGGGAATGGACTCTACGCGATCTGCCGGCTATCGAGCACGAGCCTATGAGTCCTTCCCCTTGGTCCCTGTGCCGTCGGCTTGGACTGATTTACTTTCCGCCCGGGGTCCGGCCCCTCGAACGCGGGATCATGGGAAGCGCTGGGACGCTGGTACACGCAGCTTACTGCCGACCGGCGTACCCCCACGCCCGAACTTTCGCAGAAGGCCCAGCAATTGGTTTCTGGAAAGGCAGACTTCGATGGGAGAGTCCGGGCCCTGGCGAGCTTTATGCAATCCGACGTGCGCTACGTGGCGATCGAGATTGGGATTGGCGGCTACCAGCCGCATCCGGCAACCGACATTTTTCGTGCCCGCTACGGCGACTGCAAAGACAAAGCTACCTTGCTCAGCACGATGCTTCACGAAGTCGGCATCGCTTCAGACTACGTACTTATCGATACACATCGGGGGAACGTTACACCCGGACTGTCCTCCCCGCACTTTAACCATGCCATTCTCGCCATCGAATTGCCGGCTGCGATCGACGCGAGCCACTATCGATCAATAGTGACCAGTACGTCGGGAACGCGCTTTTTGATCTTTGATCCGACCGACCCTTACACGCCCGTGGGCGACCTGCGGGGAGATTTGCAGGACAGTTATGCACTCCTGATGGCCGGGAGCGGCGGAGAACTCATTCATACCCCGCTTGCGCCACCGGAGGCGAACCTGCTTTCTCGTACCGGCCACTTCACGCTGAGCGCAGAAGGCGTTCTAGCAGGAGAGATTGTGGAGAGCCGCAGCGGGGATCACGCATTTCACGAACGGGCTTCACTCATGCATGCCAGTCAGCAGGAGCGTACCCAGCACCTGGAGCGCCGGCTCAGCCGCTCCCTGAAAGGATTCAATCTGGAAAATGCTGACATTCAGCAACTCGACCAAACCCAGCAGATTCTTCAGATCGTTTTCAAGTTGACCGATCCCGGCTATGCGCAGATCCGCGGCCCTCTGATGCTGGTCCGCCCGCGAGTGATGGGGGAAAAGGCCTTGTCGCTCGAACGCAAACCCCGCCACTTGCCATTTCAGTTTGAGGATGCCAGCCGCGAGACCGACGTGTACGAGTTCGATCTTCCGAAAGAATATGCGGTGGACGATGTGCCCGAGCCCGTCAAAGTTGACATGGGGTTTGCAACTTATCAAAGCAAGATAGAAGTCATAGGAACAAAGCTCAAGTATTCGCGGGAATTTGTGCGTCGCGAAGTGCTCCTCAAGCCCGGCCAGACGGAAGCACTCCGCAAGATGCAAGGGATTATCGGCGCCGACGAGAACGTCGCCGTAGTTCTGAAGCGAGCTCCTTAAGGGCCTTCCTTACCTCCCCTCACTAACGAGGAACGCACTCTGCGACAGCACGCGAGCGCCATCTTTGCTTGTGATTTTGAGCGGGTGCAGACCGTTGGGCAGGTCCCGAGGGACGAAGGTGACAATGTACTGTCCGTTCAACTGATTGGCAATGGAAGCAATCGCGTCAGGAAAATTCTTTTTGGTGCTCCAGTAGGTGGCTCCCCCCGTTTCAGAAGCCAGACGCTCTACATTGGATTTGCCCGCATCATAGGCGTGCTTGCGTTCTTTCTCCATCTCCAGGTCGAACGAACGACTTGCAGTGCCTGCCCCACCATCGTCGCCCGCGTGCAGGGAGGTGTAGATCTTCCCGATGTTGTTGTCGGTGATACCGTTAAATTGCTGATCTTCCAGCCCGACCACAAACGTAGCGATATGAGCCTCTTGGCCGGCAGCGATTACCCGCGCCATCCTACCTTCCACGAACGTATTGGCTCGGCGGCCAAAGCCAGGGCTATGAGCCCACGGTTCTCTAAACATAACGACCACTCGCCGGGAAGGGCGGGGATCGGAATTCATCATCGAGTAGACGACATCGAACACGCTGACCCCATTACCCGCGACGGTCTGCAGAGAACTGCGGCCGGCATTCTCGTCAAAATGTCTTGTGTTCCTAACAAATGGGAGCGGGGTTGGGGCCACTAGTTATGGGGACTCTCTGGGGAAATCAATTATCTCAGCTGTGATTGACAAGGACGAGCAGAAATATTGGAAGCCCGTCGCTTATCCAACTGACAATTTCGGGTTGGGAACCTTGTACGACGGAAAAGGCCCAGGTAGTCTGCTCTGCGCTACCGCTAAATGCCTTGGCTTGTCGGATAACGAAACAGCCACGTTGAAAGCCGCGAATTACATCGAGCCAGGCCGTGGCGGCTCTATCACTCTAGACGACAGCCAAAAGCGGACTTTAGGCATAAATGTTCTCGCAACTCTGCTGTCACTGCTAAATCTCTCCGGCAAAGTGGACAGCAGCAAAGCAAACAGTGGTGAACGTTGAGATTCCCGCGGCCACGATTCGATATTTGATGAAAGGCACGCTGACTAGTCATATCCAAAAGGACTCGCCTTCCGCAGCCGTCACCGATGCGTTTCAAGATAGACGTCTTCGAGCAATTGTCGGAGATATCGTGGTCGATTCTATGACTGCAACAGTGAAGGTCGATGATTCGTTAATGGCTAAAAACTGACACTCAATAAATCGAACCCTCACTGGACTTCTCACTCACACGGTCAAGCGATCGGGTAAGAGGGAGTCCTGCCCGCATTCGTTTCTCGAAGAGGTTCGTGCAACGAGGGGGGTGCAACTCCCTCCCGTTGTGTTCTCACCCCTCCGTTCGTTTGACCCCTTTTTCTGCCGCCTAGTACTATCAAGGATTACCTTTCAATCCAGCGGCTTGACCGTTTTCGGGCCACTGGACCCTGTGCCTACGGACAACATGCCTCACGAATTGCCTAAAGCGTACGAGCCGGGCGCGATTGAGTCGCGCTGGGCAGAGTACTGGAAGAACGAGAAGCTGTTCCATGCTTCTACGCCGCCCGAGGGTCATGCGCGGAACATGTTCAGCCTGCTACTGCCTCCGCCGAATGTGACCGGGCGCCTGCACATGGGGCACATGCTGAACCAGACGGAAATGGACATCATTGTCCGATGGCATCGTATGCGCGGCGATCTCACGCTTTGGCTGCCCGGGACCGATCACGCTGGCATCGCGACACAGATGATGGTGGAGCGGCAGCTGCGCACCGAGGGCAAGTCGCGCCGCGACCTGGGCCGCGACGCGTTCATCGAACGCGTATGGTGCTGGCGAAAGCAGTATGGCGGGGCCATTCTCGACCAGATGAAGCGGCTCGGCGCTTCGGTCGACTGGGAACGCGAATACTTCACGATGGACGAAAACCTGTCGCGCGCTGTGCGCGAGGTCTTCGTGCGCCTGCACGAGCAGGGGCTGATCTATCGCGGCAAGTACATTGTGAACTGGTGTCCGGACTGCGGCACGGCGATCTCGGACCTCGAGGTCAAGCATGAGGAGGTCGCCGGCAAACTCTATGAGATCCGCTATCCGGTGGTTGGATCGAAAGAATTCATCACCGTGGCCACCACCCGGCCCGAGACCATGCTGGGCGACAGCGCGATCGCGGTGAATGCCAAGGACGAACGCTACACCCATCTGCACGGCAACAGCGTGATGCTGCCCCTGATGAATCGGGAGATCCCGATCATCCTCGACGAACTGGCGAATCCCGAGTTCGGCACGGGTGCCGTGAAAGTGACGCCGGCGCACGATCCCAACGACTTCCAGGCGGGCCTGCGCCACAATCTGCCGCAGATCGACGTGATGGACGAGCGCGCGCACATGAACCAGAACGCCGGGCCGTATGCGGGACTCGATCGATTCGAGGCGCGTAAGCGCGTGGTTGCGGACTTGGAAGCGCAGGGCTTCCTGGTCGGCATCAAGGACTACACGATTTCGCTCGGCAAGTGCGATCGCTCGGGCACGGTGGTTGAGCCGCGATTGTCAGAACAATGGTTCGTGAAGATCGAGCCGCTGGCCAAGCGCGCGATCGAGGTGGTGGAGAAGGGCTACATCCGCTTCACGCCCGAGAACTACAAAACGATCTATCTGAACTGGATGTACAACATCCACGACTGGTGCATCTCGCGACAGCTGTGGTGGGGACATCGCATTCCGGCGTGGCGCTGCGGCGACTGCGGCGAAATGATCGTGGCCCGCGCCACGCCCACCAAGTGTACGAAGTGCGGCAGTGCGCAGCTCGAGCAGGATACCGACGTGCTCGATACCTGGTTCTCGTCGGCGCTGCTGCCGTTCACGACCCTGGGCTGGCCGGAGGCGACGCGCGATCTCGATGTGTTCTATCCGACTTCGCTGCTGATCACGGGATTCGACATCCTGTTCTTTTGGGTGGCCCGCATGATCATGATGGGCTGCTGGTTCATGAGGCCGCCCGAGAAGCCCGCGCGCCCGGGAGAAAAAGCTGCCAGCTACGAAGAAGCGCTGCGCAACAGTGTTCCGTTCCGCGAAGTCTATATCCACGCGCTGGTGCGCGATGCCGAGCGCCAGAAGATGTCGAAGACCAAGGGCAACGTGCTCGATCCGATCGAAGTGATCGAGCAGTACGGCACGGACGCGACCCGTTTCACGCTCGCGGCAATGGCAGCGCCGGGAACGGACATCGCGTTCAACCCAAGCCGCACCGAAGGCTATCGCAACTTCGCCAACAAGATATGGAACGCCGCCCGCTTCATGTTCATGAATCTGGATCGCATCGGTGAAGGTGTGGCGCGGGCGCCCTCGCCCGCGGAAGCCGGGGGACTGGGCGTCGCAGGGTGCAAAGCCGAAACTCTCGAAGACCGCTGGATTCTCTCGCGCTTCAACGGCGTCGCCGCCTACGTGACCGAAGCGCTCGAGGAGTTTCGCTTCCACGAAGCAGCCAATCGCATCTACGACTTCTTCTGGGGCGAGTTCTGCGACTGGTATATCGAGCTGATCAAGCCGCGGCTGATGTTGGAAGAAGGCGCCGACAATAGCGCAGCGCAGGTCGCATGCAGCAATCTCGTGGCTCTGTTTGAAGCCTCCTTGCGGCTGCTGCATCCGGTGATGCCGTTCATCACGGAAGAAATCTGGCACGCAATCTACGACGGCAAGCCTCCGCTGAAGTCGATTGCGCTGGCTGCGTTCCCGCAGTCGGATCCGAAGCAGATCGACTTGAAGTCCGAGACGCACATGGCCGTGCTGCAGGATCTGATCGTGAGCGTGCGCAACCTGCGCGCCGAGATGAAAATCGAGCCCAAGGTGAAGGCACCGATCCAGGTCTACGCGCACGAGCCAGAAATACGCTCGCTGATCGAGCAGAATCGTGGAGCAATTCTGAGTGACCGGCAGGCGAATGTGGAATCGATTGCATTCGTCGAGTCTTCGCTGGCGAAACTGCCCGGTGCGCGGCATACAGCACGGTTCGACGTGCACCTGGTGTACGAACAGAAGATCGACGTGGCGGCAGAATGCGCCCGTTTGAAAAAGGAGCTGGACAAGCTCGAAAAAGACATCGCCAGCGGCCAGAGCCGACTGGGCAACGAATCGTTTCTTTCGAAGGCTCCCGCCGAAGTGGTGGAGGGCCTTCGGAAGCAAGTCCACGAAAACGAAGCCTTGCGCGAGAAGGCGCAGAGCAAAAGCAAGGAACTTGGGTGCCCCTAGCTTTTGCGCTACGGGACGGACGCGGATTTCTTCGCATATGCACTAAACTGAAAGCCGAACCCTAAGACCTGACACCTGAGACCTGACCCGTGGACTGGAACAGTCGCCGCATCTCGGCCATTCTTGAGAACGCCCTGCTCGAAGACCGCGCCACGCGCGACGCGACCAGTTATGCCTGCGTCGAACCAAGCCAGCGAGCCACAGCGACCGTCATGGCCAAGCAGGACTGCATTCTGGTGGGTGTAGGCGTGATCCCGGCCATTCTCGACGTGTTTGCTGCGCTGGATGGCGCCGTCATCTCTCACTACGAGGTCATCAGCCATCCGGAGATCTTCGACGGCGTGCGCCTGCACCCGGGACAGTCGATTGCCGTCATTCGGCACAACGCGCGTGTGATTCTTTCCTGCGAGCGCGTGATTCTCAATTTCCTGCAACGTATGAGCGGCGTGGCTACGCTTACGCGCCAGTTTGTGGAAGCGGTCAGCGGTACCAAGGCCCGGATTCTCGATACGCGCAAGACCGTGCCCGGCCTGCGCCTGATCGACAAGTATGGCGTGCGCTGCGGCGGCGGGCAGAATCACCGGCTCGATCTTTCCGACGGCGTGCTGATCAAGAACAACCACATCGCTGTGGCCGGCGGTATCGTGCCGGCGCTCGAGCGCGCGCACCACAATCGTCGCGGCTCGCAACCGATCGAAATTGAAGTGCGCACACTCCCAGAAATGGAGCAGGCGCTGGCCCACGGAGCGGAAGCATTGCTGCTAGACGGTATGTCGGTAGAAGACGTGCGCACGGCCGTGCAGTATTGCGCGAAGTTGGAGAAAAGAATTCCGGTCGAGTGCGCGGGCGGTATCAAACTGGAGAATGTCCGCGCCTACGCCGAGACCGGCGTCGACTTCATCTCGGTGGGCGCACTCACACACTTCGCAACGGCGGTGGATATGAATCTGAGGATCGTACCGACGTAGATCCAGTCGTCAGTCGCTAGTCGTCAGTCTCCCGCACTCAACGTCAAAATCGAACGCCGGTTCGGGTTGGCTTTCTTCACGAGCGACTTCAGACGCTATCCGCCATGTGCCATCGGCTATGATTTGCAAGCTCGGCGCCATTCTCTTAAAGCTTAGGTCTGCGTCAGCAAGCCCCAGGATCGCTCTCTGAGGCGCCGGATGAACCCCCCTTTAATCATCTTAGGCTCGAAATGCGGCTGTAGGCCTTCTAATGGCCAGCAATGGGTATTCCACGCAACGTCGCCTGGGTGATTTTGTACCTCAGAGGCAGCCGAAGGGGTGAATTGTATAATAGCATTTAGTTAATGTTATGAAGGCGAAAGACTTAGGTGAAATTTAGGCCTGCCCTCCCCCCCGACGCCTTCTGAGCCTCCCAAAGGGAAACAGACCGCAGCCATCCGTGGCCTTTAGCCGCCCGCAGATCCATACGGTTCCAACGAACTTCCTGAGCCACAAACGAATTGGTTTCGCTGCCGACTAGAGACTGGCGACTGACGACTAGCTATAATCCCGCCATCAGCAAACGGACGCCAACTCGATCCCGGCGGCCGGCTTCCGGGAAGACTGCGGAAAAGACCGACGCGCGCCTGGGCCGCATCGTGCGCGTGCTCATGGATCACGCCATGGTGATGGTCAGCGGCACGAAGATTGGAGAAGAGATCGGCACCGGCCGGTCGGAGGTGTGGCGGCTCATCCAGCAACTGCGTTCGCTCGGCGTGGAGGTGGAGGGGCATCCTGCAACTGGTTACCGGTTGCGTTCGGTGCCGGATTTGCTGCTGGCCGACGTGATCGCGTCGTTGGTGAAGAGAACTCTGTTTTCGCAGATCCATCACTACTACAAGATCGGCTCGACCAACGAGGCCGCGATGGAAGCGGCCGCGGCGGGCGCGCCGGAAGGCAGCGTGTTCCTGGCCGAAGAGCAGACGGCGGGCAAGGGGCGCGGAGGAAATCAGTGGCATTCGGCCCGCTCGTCGGGAATCTACTGCTCGGTGATCCTCAGGCCGAACCTGCCGCCGTCCGACGCGCTCGTGCTTTCTCTCGCCACCGGACTGGCCGTTTGCTCGGCCATTCGTTCGATCGACTCGCGCCTGAATCCTGACCTGAAGTGGCCGAACGATGTGCTCATCGAAGACAAGAAGTTCTGCGGGATTCTCACGGAGATGAACGCCGAGGCGACGCGCGTGCGTCACGTCGTCATTGGAGTCGGCATCAACGTGAATCAGCAGAAGTTTCCCGACGACGTGCGCGACATAGCCACCTCACTCCTGTTAGCCACGGGCTCGGAGTGGTCTCGCGTGGAACTGACGGCGGCTTTGCTAAAATCGCTCGACCGCGAGTATCGCGATCTGCTGAGCAAGCCGGGCGCCCACGATTTGATTTTGCGCAGGTTCAGCGAGGGCTCGTCGTATGTGCGCGGACGAAAAGTGCGCATCGAAGAGAACGGCGGCTTCGAAGGAGTGACCGAAGGCCTGGACGCACGTGGATTCCTTCAGGTTCGCACTGCCCATGGCGTCCGAACAGTTCTAAGCGGAACGGTGCGCGCGCTGTAACTTCTGATTTTATGCTGCTCGTCATCGATGTCGGCAACACCAACACCGTGCTAGGCGTGTTTGCGCGCGTGGCCAAAGTGCACGCGGGCGAAGAGCCAACCAACGCAGCGCCCTACGAGCGCCTGGTGGCGCAGTGGCGCGTTTCGACCATCTGGAATCACACGGTGGACGAGTACGGCGTGCTGTTCCGCAGCCTGTTTGCGATGGACGATCTCGACGCCTCGGGCATTCACGGCATCATCATCTCGTCGGTGGTTCCGACGCTCGACTCAACGTTGCGCCAGGTATGCGAGCGATATTTCAAGCTAAAGCCGTTGTTCGTAGAGCCGGGAGTGAAGACCGGAATGCCCGTGCAGTACGAGAATCCTGCGGAAGTTGGGGCGGATCGCATCGTGAATGGCGTGGCCGCATTCGAGAGGTACGGGGGCCCATGCGTAGTGGTCGACTTCGGCACGGCGACGACGTTCGATTGCGTTTCGGCCAAGGGCGAATACATGGGCGGCGTGATCTGCCCCGGGATCGGAATTTCCGCGGATGCTTTGTTTCAGCGCACAGCGCGCCTGCCCCGCGTCGATATCCGCAAGCCTTCGCGCGTCGTCGGCACAACCACCGTCGGCAGCCTGCAGTCGGGGCTGTATTACGGATATCTCGGCCTGGTCGACGGCATTCTCGAAGAACTGCTGGCTGAGATGGGCAAGGAAACGAAGGTAATTGCGACCGGCGGCCTCGGGTCGATGATTGGGACGGCGTCGAAGTACATCAAGACCGTGGACGATCACCTCACGCTCGAGGGCTTGCGCATCATCTACGAGCGCAACCTGTCGGGCCGGCCGGACGCGAAGAGCAAAGCTGCGAAACAGGCAACCGACGGCAGCCAACGCTCCAACAGCGCCAAGCGCACTTCCTCTCACTAGCGCGTGGAAAACTACTTCAACTACTTCACGGAAATCGAAGAGCATTTCCAGCGGCGTCGCGGCGGAATTCTGCTGCTCTCGACCCTCGACTGGGCGCTGATTGAAACTTGGAAGGACGCGGGCATCCCACTGGAAGCGGCTCTGCGCGGGATTGATGCGGCCTTCGATCGCTACGAGCAGCGGCCGTCGAAGTCGCGGAAAGTGAACAGCCTCGCTTACTGCTCGCAGGAAGTTCTGACCGCGGCCGAGGACATGAAAGAAGCAGCGGTGGGGGCCAGTGGGGATACGAGTGCGCCAACGGACGCGGCCCGCGGATTCGATGCGGGAGAGATCGTGAATTTCCTGCGCAAGAACGCAGACCTTTTGGAGCAGGCGAAGTTGCCTGGCGAAGGAGCAAGTTCTCCGGCGGCGCTGGCGAGGGAAACGGCTGTGACACTGCGCGTCATGGCCGAAGAGATCAGCGCGAAGCCGACCTCGCGACTTGAGGATGTGGAACGCCGCCTGACCGTCGTGGAGGAAAAGTTGCTTGCCGCGTTGCTTGCCGCCACGCCAGATGCCGACCTGGTGAACGTGCGCGCGCAGGCTGATCGGGAACTGGCGCCGTATCGCAGCAAGATGCCGGGTGCTCAGATCGAGCAACTGCTTAAGCAGTACATCCACAAGCGGTTGCTGGAAAAATACAGCTTGCCGCGGCTGAGCTTGTTTTACATGTAGGGGCTGACGGCCCCTCTGAAATCCTTAAGATTTGAGGACCGATGCGGCGCCCCGTTGCATCCCAATAGGCAGAGATTCACATGCCTGCTCCCCGGTGGCTCGCACGATTCAATCTGCACGTAACGAACCGGATTCTCGGCCCGCTGGCGCTTTACATGCCGGGGATGGGAGTCATCGTGCATGTGGGGAGAAAGACGCGGCGAGTGCATCGCACGCCGGTCCTGATTTTTCGACAAGGTAAGCACTTCGTGATCGCGTTGACCTATGGACGCGAGTCGGAATGGGTTCGCAATGTGATCGCGCAGAACGGGTGCGTTCTTGAAACGCAGGGGAAAAGCGCACAACTGACGAGTCCTTATCTCTACCGTGATGACAAGCGGCGAGCTATGCCTGGGGTCGTGCGGTTGATGCTCGGGCTGATGAATGTCTCTGATTTTCTGGAACTGACCGTGGCGAGCGGCGCGCAAGCGGAATATGGCGAAGAATACAAACGGTTCGACAAAAAGTCAGCCTGAGGTGCTCAAAGGCTGGAGGGACATCGCCGGCTTTCTGGGCGAGCCCGTGTCGGTGGCACAACGCTGGGCGTCAGAAGGCATGCCGGTGGTTCGGGAAGGCCGATCCGTGACCAGCACGCCGGAGCGGCTCAATGAGTGGTTGGGCAGCGTGTCGAGGAAGCCGGTGCACATTGTTACGCCGGAGAGCGATCTGACGGCCGAATTGAAGCGCGGGCTGGCGTTTGCGAAGAAGCGTTGAGTGAGTGGGACCGCGGCTGAAGCCGCTTTCTTTTGCGTGCCTTTTACGGCGCGCCTGAAGGCGCGCCCTGATACGAACCTCTTTTCCTCGGACAGTCAGGATGGCATTCTTCGTTTCTCTTGCATCCAGTCGGCCCTTTTCTTTGTCAAAGGACTACGTAAGCTCCGCCGTGTAGCGGACGCTGGCCGCTTGTAGGTGCAGGTCTTTTGTTGCGGGCATGGTTTTCTCAATTCCAGAATGATTTTTTTGCGGAGAGCGAAATGCGAACAGGGTGGCTGGTCGCAGCTGGTGCAATCATTTTGAGCGGTTCGGTGGTTTTGTCGCAGACGAAGAATTTTCGCGGTGCGCCGGACTCAGCAAAAGAAATGAAGAATCCCTACGACGGAGACGCTGCTGGTGCAGAAGCCGGCAAGCCGCTCTATCACCTGCGCTGCGCGCGCTGTCACGGCGAAAACGGGCGCGGGTCGGGAAATATCCCGCCATTGCGCGCGGACGATATCCGCAGGATCACGCCGGGCGAGATGTTCTGGTTCGTCACCAAGGGCGATCCCAAGCGCGAAATGCCCTCGTGGAGAAAACTGCCGGCCGACCAGCGCTGGAAGATTGTCAGCTACGTGAAAAGCGACTACCTGCAAAAGGGCGCTCCCGCCAGCGCGGCGGCCTCGCCGGTGCAATCGGCGGCGTTGAACCTACGCTCGCCCAACGCGCCGTTTACCGACTTTCGTTACGAGGCACCGGGAGTGGATCGCAGAATCTCGGTGGGCGATCTTCCCAAGCCATTTATGACAAAGTCGAATGACAACGGGCCCGACGTGGTCGCTCGGCCGCGCGATGCGTGGCCGAAGGCCCCGGCCGGCTTCAAGGTCGATCTGTATGCGGCCGGACTGGAGAATCCGCGACTGCTGCGCACCGCGCCCAACGGCGACATTTTTCTCGCAGAAAGCGACGCGGGACGCATTCGCGTGTTTCGCGGCATGGGCAGCGACGGCAAGCCGGAGCAGATGCAGGTGTTCGCGACCAAGATGAAGCGTCCTTACGGGATCGCGTTTTATCCTCCCGGCCCCGACCCGCAGTGGGTGTACATCGGGTGCGAGAACGAAGTTGTCCGCTATCCCTACAAGAACGGGGACATGGCGGCGCGCGGCCACTCGGAGCATTTGCTCAACTTGCCGACGGATGGGCATTGGACGCGCTCGATCGAGTTCTCGTCGGATGGCAAGACGCTGTTCGTGGCCGTAGGGTCGCGTTCGAACGTGGACGATCCCGACACCACGCCCGAGGAGAAAAATCGCGCGGACATTCTGGCGTTCGATCCCGATGGAAAGAACATGCGAGTGTATGCGTATGGAATCCGTAACCCGGGCGGCGGGTTGGCCGTCGATCCGAAAACGGGGCAGTTGTGGTGCTCGGTGAACGAACGCGACGAACTCGGCGACAACCTCGTGCCTGACTACATCACGCACGTGCAGGAAGGCGGATTTTACGGATGGCCGTGGTGGTACATGGGAGCGCATCAGGACCCGCGACATAGGGGGAAGCGTCCGGAACTGAAAGACAAGGCGATTGTTCCGGATGTTCTGTTGCAGCCGCATAACGCGTCGCTCGGCATCGCCTTCTATCAGGGCCAGCAGTTTCCAGCGGAGTACCAAGGCGATATTTTTGCCGGGCAGCACGGTTCGTGGAACAAGGCCGCGCGCACCGGATATGAAGTGATTCGCGTTCCGCTGCATCAGAGCGGCAAGGCGAGCGGGGACTACCAGGATTTTCTGACCGGCTTCGTGTTGCCTGACGGGCAGGTCTGGGGACGTCCGGTAGCGGTCACGGTGGCGCCCGATGGCTCATTGCTGGTGAGCGACGATGGGTCGAACTCGATCTGGCGCGTCAGCTACGTGGGGAAGTGACGTGATCTGAGGCCGGTGCTGCTGACACCTCTGCGCAAGGTGCACTCTTCCAGGATTGTTTTCAGCCATCCGCGATCGAACAGGGGTTGGGTTTCAAGCTGGAGCTTTAGCGGGACTTTGTGCCTGCGCGGTCCGCCATGGAGTACTCGGACTCGGCATGGTCGGCATCCGCGACGGGACGATCAGCGGCGTTTGCGAGTTTTACCCTCGGCTCTGTTGCTGCATACTTCAGCAGACACCAGACGGCACGCACGCCGTCTCGCCATCCGATCTTTTTGCCTTCTTCATAGGTACGGCCTGAATAGCTGATGCCGACCTCGTACACTCGCAGCCTGCGCTTAGCGACTTTCACGGTGACTTCGGGCTCGAAGCCGAAGCGGCGCTCTTCGAGGTGCATCGACTGGATCACGTCACGACGAAAGGCTTTATAGCAGGTCTCCATGTCGGTGAGGTTGAGGTCGGTGAGAGCGTTCGAGAGCAGCGTGAGCAGGCGGTTGCCGATCGAATGCCAGAAGTAAAGGACGCGGTGGGGCCGGCCGCCCATGAAGCGGGAGCCATAGACGACGTCGGCCTTATCCTGCACCAGCGGGGCCAGCAGCAGAGGGTATTCCGACGGATCGTACTCCAGGTCGGCATCCTGAATGATGACGTAGTCGCCGGTGGCTTCCTGAATGCCTCGGTGCAAGGCGGCGCCCTTGCCCAGGTTGCTGGTTTGCCATAGCGCACGAACCGACGGTGCGCATTCGCGCTCGAGAGCTTGCAGAATTTCGCGGGAGCCGTCGGTTGAACCGTCGTCTACGCATAGTAGTTCGATGGCGACGTCCGGATTCGCGGATAACACGCTCTCAACGGCGCGCCGGAGGGTGGCCCGCTCGTTGTAGATCGGCATGATGACGGAGAGTTTCATCGTGGAGGTGCCAAAGGCGCGTTCGGTGCTCCTGCTTATCCTTAGCATAGAATCAAGTCTTGGAACTCACCATCGAAAAACTTATTTACGGCGGCGACGGATTAGGCCGCCTTCCGGCCGATGAAAAGGGACGGGGCAAGGCTGCGTTCGTGCCTTTTACCCTGCCCGGCGAAAAGGTCGAGGCGCAGGTCACGGACGAGAAGCCAGGATTCGTGCGAGCTTCGACGACCCGGCTGGTCGAAGCTTCGCCGCTGCGGATCGAGGCCGCGTGCCCGTATTTTCAGCGCTGCGGCGGCTGCCACTATCAACATACGGCGTACGAAGAGCAGCTGAAGATCAAAGAAGACATCTTGCAGGAGAACCTGCGGCGGCTGGCGAAGATGGAGTCGGCACCCGAGATCAAGGTGCACGCCTCGCCTCCATGGAACTACCGCAATCGCACACGGCTACAGGTGCGCGTGGATTCCGGATTTTCGTTCGGATACTTTAAGGCGTTGTCGCACGAGTTGCTGCCGGCGGAGCAGTGTCCCATCAGTTCGCCGCTTCTGAATCGAGCAATCGATGCCCTATGGAGACTAGGTCGCGGCCGTCAGGTGCCGCAGGCGGTACGCGAGGTCGAGTTGTTTGCAAACGACGACGACTCTCAGTTGCAGGTCGAGTTGTATATCGACCCGCGACAGGAAGCGGGGAAGCTGGAACCGCAGGCATTCGCGGAGCTTCTGCGCGGGGCCTTGCCGGAAGTCTCGACCATTTACATGTTCGCGCAGACGGTCGCGCAGGCGCGGGGTGCTCAGGGCCACATCACCCAAGAGCCGCTGTGGACGGATCGTTCGGGAGAGTTTCGCTATCGAACCAAGGCGGGGGCGCTGCGCGTGACTGGAGGATCTTTCTTCCAGGTGAACCGGTTCCTGGTGGAGGAATTGACGGGGATCGTAACCGGCGGACGTTCGGGAGAGATCGCTCTGGATCTTTACGCTGGAGTGGGGCTGTTCAGCCTGGCGCTTGCGTCGTCGTTCCGTCACATCGTGGCGGTTGAGTCGTCACAAGGTTCGGCGGCGGACCTCAAATACAATTCTCCTCGGAACGTGAAGGCGGTCCGGTCTACGGTAGACGCCTACCTCGCCGGCCAAGGCACGAAGGTGCGGCCGGATTATGTCGTGGTCGATCCGCCGCGTGCGGGGCTGGGAGATCGCGTTGCGCGCGCCCTTGCAAAGCTCGGTGCGCCGCGCGTGACGTATGTGTCGTGCGATCCGGCGACGCTGGCCCGCGATCTGATCGCGCTGACCGGCGGCGGCTACCGCGTCGACAGCTTGCACCTGATCGACCTGTTTCCGCAGACGTATCACATCGAAAGCGTCGTGGAACTGGTTCGTTAGCCTTCCGTTCCCACGGAAGAAGTGTCCCTCGCGAAGGCCATTTCGGTTTTCGCCAACATCCGCAAACCAACGCCCCAGCCGATGCTCTGGGCCGCACTCGCTTATGGCGCCGCATTGTGTGCGGCGTGTATTCGTGGCGGCCTCCCGTGTGGTGGTTGGTGGCGGCCGTGGCCTTCTCTCTCGCGGCACGGTATTTCGCGAGAAGGCGCTGGTGGTTGGGATTTCCTCTCGCGCTGGGCACTCTCTTTTGGGGTCGGCGCGCTGTCCATCCAGTTACGAAATGGGCGCCCTCCTCATGACGACGAGTTGCTGGTCTTCGCCACCGGAGAGGACGTCGTTGTGACGGCGCACGTCATTCATGGCGGTGAGACTCGCCTGGCTGGTTTCGGGGGATTGCGCCAGTCGATCGACGTCGAGACTGAGGAGATCGCGACCGACCAGCAGATGCAGACGGCTCGTGGCGGAATGCGCGTGAGCATCTACGCCAAGGAACCGGAACAGGAGTATGACGAGGGCGACGCGGTTCCGATGCATGCCGTGCTCGGCAACTTTCGTCCACGCGAGTTGTGGGTGGGCGGATTGCCGGAGACGCCTGCGATCGTTGCATTGCTGACTCATGCAAAAAGTCTCGGTATTCAAGTGGTGAGGCACAGTGAGGGCGAGAACTTCGAATTTGGCGGGGCCCGTGTAGCGGTGCTATCTCCGCCCGCCGACTGGCGCACTTCGTCGCAACCCAAAAACAACGATTCGCTGGTGTTGCGGGTCAGCTTTCACGAATCAAGTGTGCTTCTAGAAGGGGATGCGGAGAAGCCAGTGGAACAGCGGATGACGGCGTCGGAGGATCGGAAGTCCGATCTGCTCAAAGTCGGCCATCACGGCAGTGCGAACAGTTCGAGTGCGGAGTTCATCCACGCAGTCAGGCCGCGTTGGGCCATTATCTCGGTGGGTGCAACCAACACGTTCGGTCATCCGCGGCGCGAGACGCTTGAACATCTGCAGCAGGAAGGGGTGTTTACCTACCGCACCGATCGGAATGGCGCGGTGACGTTCTATCTCGACGGGAAGTCGGTCAGCCCACAGTTGGCGTGTCTTCGTTGAGGTCGATCTCGGAAGTCTCGTCGGCGTCGGGCGACTGGCGATATTCCTCGATCATGCGGCGGGCCTGATCAGCGTCTTCTTCGCGGACCAGGATGACCATCCCCCCTACGCCGGGGAACATGTCCTGCACGGCGTCGACGGAAGTGAGATCAGAATCGATGCCGGCCGAGTCGAGCAATCCTTTCACAACCAGTGCTTCGGATTCCTGCTCGCTGTCGAACACCTTGATGAGCTTTTCGTTCGGATCAGGAACACGCTCCGCGGGAGCGTTGGGGCCGGAGCTTTCTGGCATACATCCTCCACTGGCAAGTTGGGAACCCATCTGCATTCCCATGGATTTGAGCACTAGGGATTGTAAACCTATCACAAAGCCATTTGGATAAGGCAAAGGACTCAGCAACTTGCGGACTACGGGGTTATTGGCAGGCGGCCCCCACGTTGGGGGAGTTGCTTTCCCGCCCGAAATGCCCTGAAAATGGGCACAACAGGGGTGAGGCCTGCACTGCCGCGCTACCCAATGGCGCGCGCACCTTGGCGACTTCCAGCGGGCTCCCTGTCGAGGGCCGTATGGAAGATGCGAACCGGGGTCAAGAAAGTAATCTTCAGGAGCGTCAGGACGAAGCAAGGAAAATCAGGCGCCTGCAAGTCATGATCAGCATGGTCATGTCGGTGATCAGCCAGGATCCCAATCTCACCATCGAAGAGGCTTCTGAGCTTTCTGCCAACGCGCGGCGCGCGGCGTTGGCGATGTTCCCCGGCAAAGAATTGGCTTTCGACATTCTGTACAAGCCCCGCTTGCAGAGATTGATGACGGAGCGGTTCCGCATACAGTAACGTCGGTGCCTACCTGGCTCTAGCGGATAGACCAGACTCTCTGCCCCCAACCCAGGTTCCGGTTGACGGGTAATTGACGTCGACGACAGGGCCGAGTCCCGTAAGGTACATTTTCTGGCCTACTGCTGAGCAGCTGCCGGATATGGGAGTGCCCGCTCCAAGCAGTGATTTGCTGTGATCCGGCGAGCGCCTGCGAATCGTCCGTTCTAAAAATCTAACAAAATTGACCGGTCTGGGCTTCAACGCTAGACTCCCTCAATACGAGGTCCTTTCAATGAAATCCTTTTGTCTTGCTATGGCGTTGCTGTGCTGTGCCTTGCCTGCGCTCGCCGATGAAGGGCACCACCACGAAGACTTGACGGAGAAGCAGTTGGGCACAGTGCACTTCCCGATATCGTGCGCGCCGGCAGTGCAGAAGCCCTTCGAGCGAGGCGTCGCGCTGTTGCACTCGTTCTGGTATGAGGAAGCCGAGAAGGAATTCACCGACATCGCGAAGGACGATCCCAAGTGCGCCATGGCGCAGTGGGGCTTGGCGATGAGCCAGTGGCATCAGTTATGGAACAATCCGGACGCAGACACGACCAAGAAGGGCCGCGAGGAGATGAAGAAGGCGGCCTCGCTGCACGCGGCGACGCCCCGCGAGCGCGACTACATTGCCGCCATGAAAGCGTTCTACGGCACCAAAGGCAATTTCGAGAAGCGGGCTATGGCGTATTCGAGGGGCATGGAGAAGGTGTACCAGCGCAACCCCGAGGATCATGAGGCGGCAGTGTTCTACGCGCTGTCGATCCTGGCGGCGGATGAGGGGGGAGATCCGACGTTTGCGAATGACAAGAAGGCGGCGGCCATCCTCGAAAAGCTTTTCGCGACGGAGCCCGATCATCCGGGCGTGGCGCATTATCTGATTCATGCCTACGACCGTCCGCAACTGGCCCAACTCGGATTGCCGGCGGCGCAGCGCTATGCGGCGGTTGCGCCGGCAGCACCGCACGCGCTGCACATGCCATCGCACATCTTCGCGCGCGTCGGTATGTGGGATGAGGACATTAAGTCGAACCTGGCGTCGGTGGCGGCAACCCGCAAGACCGCAGCCATGCATATGGGCGGCGAAGGGCACCAGTTTCACGCGATGGACTATCTCTTCTACGCCTATCTGCAGAGTGGGCGGGATGCCGATGCCAAAGCGCTGATCGACGAAGTGAAGGCGATGCCAGACACGGTGCACAACATGTATGGGACGGATTACAACCCGCGTGCGGTTACGTTGGTGGGCTTCACGGCTATGTATCCGGTCGAGATGCGGCACTGGCAGGATGCGGCGGCACTAACGCCGACAGGCTTGGCGCGGCCGGAGGATGAATACATTACATACTGGGCACATGCGGTGGGCGCGGCGCATCTCGGAAATGCCGACCAGGTACGCAAGGACGCCGAGCAGATCGACGCCATCCACACCAAGCTGATAGCGACGAAGAAGAAAGGATTCGCTGACCTGGTTGATAGAGCTCACCGGGAGGTGCTCGCGTGGGCGCTGCTGGCGAACGGCAAGCACGACGAGGCGCTGGCAATTTTGCGTCCTCTGGCTGACAAAGAAGACTCTCTAGGAGAGGAGCCTGCGGGAGTTCCGGCTCGTGAGATGGTGGGCGAGATTCTCATGATGGCGAAGCGTCCGGAGCAGGCGTTGGCGGAGTATGAAGTCGATCTGAAGTTCAATCCGAACCGGTTCAACGGATTGTATGGCGCGGCGCAGGCGGCGGAGGCTGCGGGTAAGCAGGAGAAGGCGGCGCAGTATTACGGCGAATTGGTGAAGGTGTGTGGCGGCGGGAACTCCGAGCGACCGGAATTGAGCCGGGCGAAGGGGCTGGTGGCGGCGAAGTAGCGGGAGCAAGTCACAGGCGACAGGTCAACGGTCACAGGGTCACGGGTCAGAACAGTTGGAGATTCTTATGTTTCGGATGCTGGTAAGACTGATGATTGCGAGCGCGTTTTTGATTGGATCTGTTGCGCTGCCTGCCGAGCCTCGGGCGACCGCGACCGCGCGGAAGGCCGCGCCGAACTTCTCCCTGGATGATTCCGAGGGAAAAACGATCAAATTAGCGGACTTTCAGGGCCAGGTCGTGCTGCTGGATTTCTGGGCTACCTGGTGTCACGGATGTATGACAGAAATTCCGTGGTTCATGGAGTTCCAGGGCAAGTACAAGGCCGACGGTCTGGCCGTCACTGGCGTTTCGGTGGATGACGATGGATGGAAGTCGGTAAAGCCGTTTCTGGCGGAGCGAAAGTTTAACTATACGATCGTCGTCGGGAATCAAGACCTGGAAAAGCTCTATTCCGTGGAAGCTCCGCCTGTCGCTGTCCTGATCGATCGTGAAGGCAAGATCGCGGAAACACACGCGGGAGTGGTGGAGAAGGACTCATTTGAGAAAGAGATTAAGGAACTGTTGCGTGAGGGTAAGTAGTTCTCGGCCCTACGCAGGGGCTCGCGTCCTAGTGCCGCTCAATTCTTTGCAGCCTGAATAGCAGAGTTCCCCATGTCAGCTTGGCGCGCATTTGAACCGGCGTGTGGTTGGCGTCGTCGGTGAACCACGTCCAGATCTTTCCTCTGCCCTTGAGGTTGCCCGACGTGGCTTCGGCGGCGACGCGAACCGTTTCGTAGGTTCCCGCCGGAACTTTGACCTTCTCTTTGCCTTCCACGTGGGCGGTGACCTCCGCCGTCTTGCCGCCATCGTTCACCGGAAACGTATACGAGTTGCCCATCTGCAGCGGAAGAGACGACAGGTAGTAGAAGCCGGTGACAACGTCCGTGACGCAGGGCGGGATGTCGTTCTCCGCGTACTTGGTTTCATTCGTCTTCAAATTTGTCTCGCGCAGGACGCTCTTGTGCTTTGGGTAGTCGTAGCTGACTTTCGTCTCGCGCCGATGGGATCCCTCTTCAATGTGCTTGAACACGCTGTTCGAGCAGAAGGTCTTTGAGTCGAATAACGCTTCAAAGCGATCATGCACTCCGTAGAGCACGTTGGCCATGCCGGCGGAATCGGCGATTGCGCTGACGCGGCGTTCGTTGCCCACGGGTTCGACCTTCACAGTTGAAGTGCCCGCCGTGAACAGATGCCACTCAGCGGTGTAGACGAAAGCCTGGCTGTCCGGGAAAGGGTACGTGGGCGGGGGCGCGAGGATCTGCGCCGAAGGACCGATGGTGGCGATGGAGCCTTGATCATTCGTGGATGCCGGCAGGTGGGCGGCCCAGATCGACACGCACAGAAACAGGCGCGGGAGAGCGCGAGCGAATTGAGAGAGTCGTGGAATCAAGCTTGCTGCACGCCCTGTGGAGCCGCTTCTGGTTCGATGCAAGCGGCTATCGGGAGGCCCAGAATAATTTGGCTGCCAGGGCAGCCAGCACAGCCGCCGCGCCCAGAATCGCATTGTACTCGCGATGCTGCCAGTAGAGATCCCGCGAAAACGAGCCGGTCTGGTTCCGGTAGGCAGACATGCGCGGCAATAGTCGCGGTACGCTTCGAGCGTATTCGTCAAAATTTGAAAACCTGTGGCGTAGGTACGATTCTTCCGAGCGAATGACGGGAAGATAAATGGCCACGAACATGACAAGCATCACGAGCCACACCCACAGGCTCCGTGCGGCAATCGCGAAGCCGATCGCCATGATGAGCGAGCCCATGTACAGGGGATTGCGAGTGTAGGCGTATGGGCCCGAGATCGTGAGTTCCTCATTCTTCTTCACGTGACCCGACGCAAGGGCGCGAAGAAGAATTCCGGGGGTCGCGACCAGCGTTCCCGCTGCTAACGAAGTCCAGCTCGGCTTCGCGATCCAGATGTAGAACGCAGCGAAGGCGAATCCGAGCGGAACGCGAATGCGGCGGGCGATGCGCGGCCATTCAGGCACGGGCACCGTCCAGAAGTCTTAACGCTGCGGCGATGACTTCATTGGGATTGATGGCAAGAAGACCGGGATCAGATTCGTTGCGGTGCGTCAGAGAAGTTGGGCTCGCGGGATTTCGTAGGACAATGCTCTTCGTTCTGAAGGGCCCGTTACGCGCGGGATCGGTTGGACCGAAAAGCGCGACAACGGGTAGGTGGAGGGCGGCTGCCAAGTGCAAGGGCCCGGTATCGCCGCCAATGAAGAGGCGAGCACGCCGCGTGAGACCTATCAACTCGCCGACAGAAAAAGAGAGCGCGCGGCCGGTGCCTCCGCTCGCGCTCTCAGCGGCTTGCGCGAGCGATTCTTCGCGGGGGCCGTAGTTGATAAGCGACTGAATCCCGTGTTGCGCGAGAGTCTTGGCCACGAAACCATAGCGGTCGGCCGGCCATTGCTTGGCGCCCCATCCTGCCCCCGGGTTGAGGATCACGAAATTGTGCAGACCGAGATCACGCAGGCGATTAGCCACGGCTTGGTCGGCCGTGGGGTCGCAAGGCAGCACGGCGTCGGGAATTGGTCGACGATCTCCGATCACGGATTCGGCAATCTCGGCATACTGTTCGACCACGTGCGTGCTTCCCGTGATGACCCTGCGGCTGTACCACAAGCTCGCCAGACTCTCGCGCGGCTGCGCGGCTCCGTAAACAGTGGGTGCACCTGGCCAGCGCGCAAGAATGGCGGAGCGTGCCGCACCCTGCAGGTCAATCGCGATCTCGTAACGGTGGCTGCGCAGGTCGCTCAGCCCTGCCGCAATTCGCTCGACTGTTTCGGGGGAAAGCAGCGACCGCCGCCACTTCTTCAGATTAACGGTGTGAACGACATCGACAAGCGGCCGCTCAGGGGATCGAGCACCCGACCGAGGAGTGGAGAGCGCGCATAGCAGTTCCGCCCAGCGTTCTTCGATCAGCCATCCAATAGTCGCTTGCGGAAAAGCTTGGCGCAGCATGACCGCCGCAGGCAGAGCATGGATCACATCGCCCATGGAACTGAGGCGCACGATGAGAATGCGCGCCGGACTCGGAGTGGATGTTGCGGCAGCCGCAGCCATGCGAACGCTCACGACTTTCGCGGCGTGAGCCGTGTGCGGATGATTTCGCTGGCGGAGTGGTCCTTGGGATCGCCGACGATCGCGACGCGCCCACCGTATTCTCGTACGGTGTCTGCTTCCGGAACGCTCTCCGCGGTATAGTCGGTCCCTTTTGCCTGCACGTCAGGCTGGATTTCGCGAATGATCGCGCGCACATCGCGCTCGGGGAAAATGACGACGGCGTCGACGTCCGCGAGAGCTGCGAGAATCTCCGCCCGCTCTTCAGCGGGCATCAGCGGGCGGCCTTCGCCTTTGAGCGCGCGAACCGAATCGTCGGAGTTGATGGCCACCACGAGGCGTCCACCGATTTGCTTGGCGGCTCGAAGGTAGCGGACGTGCCCAACGTGCAGCAGGTCGAAGCATCCATTGGCCAGCGTGACGCGATCACCGGCGGCCCGCCAGGCTTCCACCTGCTTGCGCAAACCTGCGCGATCGAGAATCTTGGATTGGGCTGGCTCGCTCAATGTGGTCTGGTGGCGGGCGCCGCCTGATCGATCGCGTGCAGCAACTCCTGCCGCGTGACGGTGGCCGTACCGCGCTTCATCACAACGATTCCGCCGGCGTAGTTCGCTAACTGGGCCGCTTCCTCGGCACTCGCGCCTGCCGCCAGCGCTGCCGTAAATGTCGCGATGACCGTGTCGCCTGCGCCGGTTACGTCGGCGACTTCGTCGGAGCCGAAGATCGGAATGTCGATCGGCTTACGTCGCTCGGTGAAGGCCGCCATACCATCGCGCCCGCGAGTAACAATCAGTGACTGCAGTTTCATGTGTGCCATCAACTGCTGGCCAGCGGAGACGAGCTTTGTCCAATCCTGACCAATCTTCACGCCGAGGCAAACCTCGACTTCCGGTTCGTTGGGCGTGGCCGCCGTAACGCCCGAAAACTCCAGCATGCGGAAGCGCGAGTCAAGAGTTACTGGCACGCTCTGCAAGCGAGCCTTGGATCGAATCGCATTCAGTATCGCGGGAGTCGCTGACCCGTACCCGTAATCGGAGACCAGGAGCGCATCGGACGCGCGGGCATATTCGCGCGCCGAGAGAATCAGTTCACGCACGAAATGTGCGCTGGGTGCGGTCTCGGGCTCGCGGTCCACGCGCACGACCTGCTGGCGCGCCGAGTGCGTCATGCCGGCAAGAATGCGCGTCTTGGTTACGGTGATGTGACTTTTGTCCTGCAGAATTCCGCTGACCGGAATGCGCTTTTGCCGGAACGCCTTGATCAGCAGTCGTCCCGCCTCATCGTTGCCCACGATGCCCACAGGAAGCACGTTAACGTCGAGGTCGGCGAGGTTGTTAATGGCGTTGGCGCCGCCGCCCGGAACGATCGTTCGCTCGCGATGCTTCAGGATGAGCACGGGCGCTTCGCGCGAGACGCGGGAGATTTCGCCGTAGACGAACTCGTCGGCGACCAGGTCGGCGAGCGCGGTGACGGTGATTTTGGGGAACGCATCAAGAATCTTCTTGAGGCGATCGGATTCTTTGGGATGCTTGGTCATCCGGGTACCGATTCTCTCATGCCGGGTTCTTTCGCTCGCGAACGATCCGCAGCATGGTATCGACCGCGTTAGCGGCGTCGGCAAGATCCATGGCAACCGGAATGACGACGATTGGCTCGAGCGCGGAGAAGAATCCGCCGAGATTGATGGCGTCCTTCTCGGTGGTGACAAACCCGCCCGCCTGGCTGCGGTCCTTCAGGGCCTTTAATTCGCGGATATCTTTTTCAGTGTAGGCGTGGTGGTCGCGGTACACAGCTTCGGCGCCCGGTTCGATGCCGGCCTTGCGCAGCTGCAGTATGAAGTTCTGCGGCCGAGCGATACCGCAGAAAGCCACGGGGTGGTCTGGCGTCTTCACCGGTTTGATGCCGCGTCGCACACGCCACACGATTTTCCCATCGAGAGGGAATGCATCCGGCGTTGCACCTGATGTCAGAACCACGGCGTCTGCGCGGCACAATGCCTGGCGAGACTCGCGCAACCGTCCGGTCGGAAGCAGTGCGTCGCGCGAGTCATCGGCGCTCACCATGACGATGTCGAAATCGCGAGCCAGACCTCGGTGCTGGAAGCCGTCGTCGAGCAGGTGCAGGTGCGGGCCGAACTTGGCCTCGGCAAATACGCCAGCCCGGTAGCGGTCTTCGCCCACTACCACGGGGACTTCGAGTCGCCGCGCAATCAATAGCGGCTCGTCTCCGAATTCGCTGGAGGAGCCGCCGGGATCGACCAGCAACACGCCGCGGGTGTTGCGGCCATAGCCGCGCGAAAGCACGTCGAACTGCACGCCCCGCGATTTCAGAAGCTCTCCGAGGAGGATGACGAAGGGCGTTTTACCCGACCCGCCGGCCGAGAGATTGCCAATACTAATGACCGCGCCCTGCAAGCGCCGGGCGCGAAATATTCCGCTGTCGTAGAGTTGATTCCGCGCGCGGACAGCGGATCCGTAGAGGGTGGAGAGCAGGCTCACGACTTTGCGGCAGGCGCGGCCGCCTCCGCGGGAGCCAGCAGCCGCTCGAGCGCCGCCAGAGTTTTCTCGGTGGCCCCGGCCTGCGAGCGCAACGTTTCGGCGGCGCGGCGGCCCAGCGCTTTGCGCTCGGCTTCGTTGGAAATCAGTTCCATCAGAACCAGCGGCAACTCGGCAGGGCCCACGATGCGCACCGCATCCTGCGTTTGAAAGAGCCAGATGATATCGCGGAAGTTGTCGGTGTGGTTGCCGACGACAATAGCCACTCCGTGGCGCGCGGGCTCGATGATGTTGTGCCCGCCCTTCGGAACCAGGCTGCCACCCACGAATGCGATATCGGCCAAGCCGTAGACTGCGGAAAGCTCGCCGATGGTATCGAGGAGCAGAACGCCGCCGTTTACCGGTTCGCCGCTCCAGAGCGATCGGCGGAAGAACTTGATGCCGAAACTCTCGAGCAGCGTGGCCACTGCGGCAAAGCGCTCCGGATGACGGGGAGCGAGAATCATTACGGCTCGCGGATGGCTCGCGAGAATGCTTTGAAACGCCTGCAGGAGCATGCGCTCTTCTTCGTCATCAACCGTGCTGCCGCAAACCAGGATGGGCCCGGCGTTGGTGTCCTGGAAACTTTCGCGAAGGTTCGCGACCAGGGCCGGAGGCGATCCCGGCTCCAACTCGAACTTCAGATTGCCCGTGACTTCCACCCGCGACTCGGGCGCCCCAAGCTCGGTCAGCCGCGAACGGTCTTGATAGGTCTGGGCAAGGAAGAGGTCGACATTGCCGATGACGCTTTTAAGCCACCAGCGCAACCGCATGTACCCGCGGATGGAACGGTCGGAAATTCGGGCGTTGACGATCGCTACCGAGGCGCCGTTGCGCTTTGCGAGCCGCAGGAAATTCGGCCAGAATTCGGTCTCGGCAATAACGACCAGCCGGGGCCGCAGCGACTTCATGTAGGAACGGATCGCCAATCCCAGGTCGATCGGGAAGTAGAAGACGCTTTCGCCCCCGAAACGGGTGCGTGCCAGTTTCTGCCCGGCATCGGTGGTGGTGGAGATGACGATGCGGTAGCCGGGCCAGCGCGCCCGCATCTGCTCGACCAGGCGACTGACCGCCAGGACCTCTCCGACGGAAACCGCGTGTACCCAGATAGTTGGCTGGTCGGAGGGGGTAACCAGGTGACTGGGGACGACGCCGAAACGCTCCAGAAAGCCGGAGCGGTATTTTCCATGCCGCAGCATCTGATAGAGCCAATAGGGCAGTCCGCAGATCAGGACTAGAGTCAGAAGCGCGCTGTAAAGAAAGTACATGGAAAACGCCATTCTAAACGTAGGCTGGCGCTTTTCGGCGTTGACGCGGGCCGGGCGGTTTCTACTACAATATAGGCGGCGTCCGCGTTCTCGGTTACTCTTCAGGGGGACAATTATGCCAATCATTGTTCGCCGCAAAAACAACTTGCGCAATCAGATGCTGACGCTGATTCTGCTCTCTGTGCTGGCCGGAATTGTCGGCGGCACCCTGGTGGGATTTGCCACCGGCCACCATTCGTCGTCTTCGGCGGCATCCGGCTCAAATTCGTAGACGCCGGCCGGTCAGATTGTCCCACCCAGTTATAATCACGACATGCCGCCGTTGGTGAGTGAACTGACGCGCAAGTTGCGCGCAGGCGTGGTGCTCGCGGGCGTGCTCTGCCTGCTTGGTGTTACTTTTCTTTGGGCGAAAGATTTCGTAAAGCCCGCGGCCAAACCGGCTGCGACCTACCCCCTGCACGATCAGCATTCCGACGAGTCCGTGGCTGCCGGCGTCGATCCTTACGACGATGAAGAGAAGGCGCAGATCTTCAACGTGAAGTGGGCGGAGCAGGGATTTCTGCCGATCTTTCTGGTCATCACCAACGACGGGGATCAACCTGTCTCGCTGGCAAACTTGCAGGCGCAACTGATCACCTCTCGCCGCGAGAAGATTCCGGCCGCCAGCAATGACGAACTCTTCAGGCGCTTGTCGCATGTGAACGCAAGCGGGCCGAAGTACCCGTTGCCGTTCCCTCGTACGAAAGTCAAGGGCGCGGTGGGCAAGAAGGCGCTGGATGAAATTGATGCGGCGCAATTTACGGCGAAAGCGGCGGAGCCGCACTCGACCCAGTCCGGATTCGTGTTCTTCGACGTGAGCGGGATTTCGTCTCCGCTGGCGGGTGGGCGATTTTACCTCACTGGACTGCGGAACGCGAAGGGGACTGAGTTGCTGTATTTCGAGATTTACTTCCAGAAGTAGATTTCCCTGCAACCGCAAGGTACACCAAGAAAACCGTGCCCAGACCGCAAAGAGACGTCGTGGCGACTTTGGCAAGCCAGCATCTGCACTGGAACTCCCGGATATAATCGCTCGATATGGCGACCGCGCCTGACACCTCTGTTGCCGCTCATGCCAACTATGAGGCGGTGATTGGGCTGGAAGTTCACGTTCAGCTCCTGACCGCGACCAAGATTTTCTGCTCATGCTCCACGCAGTTTGGAGCCCCGCCCAACAGCAATGTGTGTCCTGTTTGTTTGGGGATGCCCGGCGTGCTGCCGGTGATGAATCGCAAGGCGGTGGAGTTCGCGGTGCTGGCGGCGACGGCCCTGAATTGCCGCATCAATGAGACGTCGATTTTCGCACGGAAAAACTACTTTTACCCGGACCTGCCCAAGGGCTACCAGATTTCGCAGTACGACAAGCCGCTAGCGGAGTTCGGCCGCATCGATCTGAAGCAGAATCACAAGAAAATCGGCATCACCCGCATTCATCTCGAAGAAGACGCGGGCAAGAGTCTGCACGAAGGCTTTGCCGACGCCGGTGAGAAGACGGGCATCGATTTGAATCGCACGGGCGTACCGCTGATCGAGATTGTCAGCGAGCCGGATATGTCTTCATCCGAAGAAGCATACGAATATCTGACGCTGCTGAAAGAGATCATCCTGTACACGGGAGTGAGCGATTGCAATATGGAAGAAGGCTCGTTGCGGTGCGATGCCAACATCAGCGTGCGGCCGCGAGGGCAGAAGGAACTTGGAACCAAGACCGAGATCAAGAACGTGAACTCGTTCCGCTTCGTGCGCGAAGCGCTGGAGTACGAGATTGGGCGGCAGATCGATGTGATCGAATCGGGGGGCAAGATTCATCAGGAGACGCGGCTCTACAACTCAAACGAAGGCAAGACTTACGGGATGCGCTCGAAGGAGCAGGCGCATGACTACCGATATTTCCCCGAGCCGGATTTGCTGCCTCTGCTGGTAGATGAGAAGTGGAAAGCGGAAATCACGAAACAGCTGCCGGAATTGCCCGAGGTGCGGCGGGGGCGCATGGTAAAGGACTACGGGATTACCGACTACGACGCCAGTGTACTGACATCCTCGAAAGAGTTCGCCGATCAGTTCGAGGCGGCAGCGAAGGCGGCGAGGAATCCGAAGCGCGTGGCCAACCTGGTGCAGGGCGAGTTGATGGGGCGGCTGAAGGCTCGTGGCCTTGAGATCGGGCAGTCGCCCGTCACGATGCAGGGCGTGGCCATGTCGGCCGACCTGGTCGAGTCGGGTGCGATCTCGGGCAAGATGCTGAAGGATCTCTACGACTTGAGTTTTGAGCGCGGCAAGGACTTTGGCGCGGTGTACGAGGAAGAAGGGCGGCCGGTGCAGTCCTCGGATACGTCGGCGCTCGAGAAGATCATCGACGAGTTGATTTCCGCAAACCCCAAACAGGTGGAGCAGTACCGGGCGGGCAAGAAGACGATGATTGGGTTTTTTGTGGGGCAGGTAATGAAGGCGTCAAAGGGGCAGGCGAATCCGCAGGTGGTGAATGAGGTGCTCGTGAGGAAGTTGGAGGGGTGAGTACTATCCGTCAATGGCCTGCTGGACTCTTCTTCGGATTGGGTTCACTCGATGTCGCGACAGAAACCGACAATCGCTCAAAAAATTGGGAACGCATTCCTTGTTTTGCTGTTCCTCCCTATTGTTCTTCCTTTGGCCCTGATCACTTTGACATTTTGGTTCGCTCACCGGATAGCCTTGTATGCGCTCGTCTGGATCTTGTGGCTGCCGAAAGGGAAAGACATATTGTTTGTAAGCTCGGACAGTCCGATCTGGCAGAATTACATGGCAATGCGAGTGTTGCCGCAAATTAGAGAGCGCGCAATTGTGCTGAATTGGTCAGAGCGAAAAGAGTGGTCGCCTCTGTCATTTCGCGCTCGCGTATTTCATAGTTTTGGAGGGGGGCGTGAATTCAATCCGCTGGTGATTTGGTTTCGCCCATTCAGGCAAGCTCGGATTTATCGCTTTTGGCCGGCCTTTCGGGATTGGAAACGAGGTTACAAAGAACCGGTGGAAAGACTCAGCCAGGATCTGCTCTCCGCCATAAAGAGGGCGTAGAGTGGCCTTTCCTTCGGAGCATGGCCATGCAGATTCAAGATCTCAGCACCTTCCTCGACTACTTCGATAAGATCCATCTGCGCACAATGCGGGTCGCGCGCTGCATTCCTACGGACAAGATTGAATGGACGTATCGCGAAGGGCAGTTCACGCTCGGCGATCTGGCCCGACACATTGCGACCATCAACCGCTATATGTACGCGGAGACGGTTTCCGGGCGGCCGAGCCGATATGACGGGTGTGGCAAGGAACTGGCTGACGGATACGAAGCGGTTCTCGACTTTGCCGAGCGGATGCATCGGGAGTCGGTGGCGATTTTCTCCCAGCTTACGCTGGAGCAGTTGAACGGGAAATGCGCGACTCCCGACGGCGCGCGGATCACGACCTGGAAGTGGCTACGGGCGATGGTGGAGCATGAAGTTCATCATCGGGGCCAGATCTATCTGTATCTAGGCATGCTGGGGGTGGCGACGCCGCCTTTATACGGACTGACGTCAGAGCAGGTTCGGGAGCGGAGCCTGCGGGGCTAGCCGGCGGACAGCGGCTTTCGTGACATAGGGAGCCGAGTGTGGCGGGGATAGAATCGTTGCGTTGGAGTCGCGGCTTCGCCGTGCCGACGGGCGGGGACGCCCGTCGCTCCATCGTTCAAGATCGATTGCTTCGACAGGACGGCAATGAAGATCAAGCTCGATCGCATCATCAGCATTGCAACTCTCACGGCTTCGGTGGCCGCGCTGGTGCTCGTGCTCAAGCGGCCACAACCCGTGGCTCCGGCTCTCCCCGCTCCCGCGGTGGCGGCCAACGCCCAATCGTTTCAGAACAAGATCGAACAACTCGAGCAGGCACGCGCGCTGGGGCAGTCGGGTGCCGAGGTGCGGCTGAACGCGCAAGAAGTGGCGGCGGCGATTGCGCAGGCGTCGGGGGCGCTGTCATCGCCGGGCGGATCGAATGTGGGCGGTGGAGCTGGCGGCGGAACTGCCGGTGACACGCTCTCGGGCGATCTTGGAACTGGCGAGCCGTCGGTGAAAGATTATCAAGTGAACTTCGAGGGCGACATCGCCAAGGGGCAATTCTTGACGCATATCGCGGGCAAGGATGTCTGGGTCACGATGGAAGGGAAGCTTGGATCGAAGGATGGGTATGCGACGTTCGATCCCACGAAGATCAAGATTGGAGATCTCGAGGTGCCGGTGTCGTTGGTGAATGATCAGTTGCAGAAACGGCTCGCGGAGCAGCGCGATCGGTTGAAGTTGCCTGACAACGTCGGCGGGATTCGGGTGGAGAATGGGGAAGTTGTGGTGAGTAATAAGTGAGCTTCGAGCGGCGCCTTTAAGCGATCTCGGTCCGACACCGGGGATTAGTTTCGCAAGACAGCCCGGAAGGGGCTTATGCAAAGCTTAATGGCGCACCTGAAGGTGCGCTTGATACGAACCTTCCGGGTCAGACTTTTCACGACATGCTGATACCAGCTTCTCCAGACAGTACGCATATCAATGCCCTGCCCAGGAACGATCGAACCGTACTTAGCCCGCTGACGCCGCCTTCTTTTCCGCCGCAGGCAGCGTGTTGCTGGCCGCGACTTTTGTGTACCACTTGCCTGATTCCTTTACCGTGCGCTTCTGAGTTTTGAAATCGACGTAGACCAGGCCGAAGCGTTTCGAATAGCCCTCGGCCCATTCGAAATTATCCAGCAGGCTCCAGGCGTGGTATCCGCGGACGTCGGCGCCTTGTTTGATCGCCTGCGCCAGTTCTCGAAGATAGCCGCGGTAGTAAGCGATGCGGCGCGTATCGGTGTCGATGCCGTTCTTGCCGGGCGCGTCGCCGTAGGCGCAACCGTTTTCGGTGATCTCGAGGATGGGCTTCTTGTAGTCCTTGGTGATACGCATGACGATTTCGTAGAGGCCGTGGGGATAGACTTCCCATCCCATGTCGGTTTTGGGGCCGGTGTCGCCGCCTAGTTTTACGTCGGCCGGAAAGATCTTCGAAATTGGATTCAAGTTCAGAGCGCCGGGACGAGTGGCGGTCACCATCTGGCGGAAGTAATTGTTGATGCCGATGAAGTCGAGCGGCGCGCGCACCTTCTCCATGTCACCGGGTTGAACGCCCAGCATTTCTGGCTTCAGGCCAACGAACGCGTCTGGATATTTTCCGTTGATTGCAGGCTCGAGAAACCATACGTTCTGCCACAGATGCGCTCGCTCGGCTGCTTCTCGGTCAGCCTTGGACGAAGAGGCCGGTTCCATGGGTGACATGCTGAAAGCCGTGCCCACAGTCGCCTTCGGACGTACGCCTTTCATGACACGAAACGCCATGCCCTGGGCCAGGTTCACGACGTGTGTTGCGCGCAGGTAGGCGTCGAGGTCAGTGCGGCCGGGTGCGTGGTTGCCAAGCAAGTACCCGAGCGTCGTAAAGACCCAAGGCTCGTTGAAAATCATCCATGAATTCACGCGATCGCCGAGGGCGCTCATCATGATGTCGGCGTAGTCGGCGAAGCGCTGGGCAGTGTCTCGATTCGGCCAGCCGCCGGCGTCTTCGAGCTTTTGCGGAAGGTCCCAGTGGTAGAGGGTGGCGAAGGGACGAATCTTGGCTGCAAGCAGTTGATCGACCAGCCGGCTATAAAAATCGAGCCCTTTCGGATTCGGCTTCCCGGAACCGTTGGGCTGGATGCGCGGCCACGCTATCGAGAAGCGGTAGCTCTTCATCTGCAAAGCCTGCATGATCCGCACGTCTTCGGTGTAGCGATGGTAGTGGTCGCAGGCAACGTCGCCATTGTCGTTGTTCTTGATCTTGCCCGGCGTATGCGAGAAGTGGTCCCAGATCGACTCGCCCTTGCCGTCTTCGTTCCATGCGCCTTCGACCTGGTACGAGGCAGTGGCGGTGCCCCACCAGAAATTCGTCGGGAAACTGAGTGACGGCGACGCGGGAGCGGCGGCCAGAGAGAAGGGCAACGCAGCGCTGATTGACCCAGCAGCAGCGAATCCGACAGAGGAACGGAGAAACCTTCTGCGCGTCAGGAAACCGGGGTCGGTGGGCATGGTTCGATGCTATCTGCTTTCATCGGAGTATGTGATGGAAACGCCGTCAGTTGTGTTTGATGAACTTGGCGTCTTTTTTGCCGGTAAGGTCGTTGAACAGCGTTTCTGTGAAGGTGTCAGTGGTGATGAAATCGCCCTTCCATTTCTTCCACGGATCGAGCACCTTCTCCTGCTTCAGTTGATCGAGCGTTTTACCCTGCTTGATGCCCTTTTCGACCGCGGCGCGTGTTTCGATCAGCATCTTCACGTATTCGCGAACATCGTCGAGGTTTGCGATGTTGCCGTGACCAGGAATGACCTTCACGTCGGGCGGCAACTTAGGAATCACTTCCTGCATGGCGGCGATCATGCCGTCGACGCTGCCGCCAGAAGCCAGGTCAATAAAGGGAAATCCGTAGCGCACGAAGTCGTCGCCCATGTGTACGACGTTCGACTTGGGGAAGAAGATGATGCTGTCGCCATCCGTGTGGCCGCTGGGGAAGTGCAGCGCGCGAATGTCCTCGCCGTTTAAGTGCACGGTCACGTCGTGGTCGAAAGTAATGATGGGGAGAGCCTCTTTGGCGGCGGGCTTGTGCTCCATCGAGACGGAGCCGAGGTTTCCCGCCTGGCCGCCCTCCTCCAGTCGCTTCCGCACATTATCGTGAGCAATCACGGGTGCCTGCCTCTGGAAGAAAGCGTTGCCTCCGGTGTGGTCGCCGTGGAAGTGTGTGTTGATGATGAAGCGCACCGGCTTGTCGGTCACGCCCTTGAGGGCGGCCTGGATTTTCTCAGCCAAGGGTGCGTATTCATCGTCGACGACCACGATGCCGTCTTCGCCTACGGACGCGCCAATGTTTCCTCCTGCGCCTTCGAGCATGTAGACCTTGCCCGACACCTTCGTGACTTTGATCTCGATTTTGCTGAAGTCCTGGTCCTGCGCGATGGCCAGGCCGGTCATCAGCAGACACGCACAGAGAGCGGCGGCGAAGTTACGCATGAGGAATTCTCCAGTGGGGCTGAGAAACTCGCACGGGATTGTAAATGGTCGCCCGGGGATTGAGTAGGCGGGGCTATTGCCCCGGGGTGCCTTCGAACAGAGGAAACAACTGGTCAGCACCTGCGCGATACACGCCCCACGATTTGCCCGCGTCAGAGATCCGGCGAAAGAGCAGTTCGCCCCGGCCGTCGCCATCGGCGTCGACGGCGTCGATCAGTTCCAGGCGCGGAGTTTCATCGAGGTGGTGGTCATCAGTCACGCCCGCGTAGAGCTTACGGAGTTCGTCGTAGATATTTTTCTTCGCGACGAGGGTGATGTAGTAGGCGGGGGATGGCTCGGCAGAAGCGCCTGCCGCCTGCGGCAGGTGTGCGGTTGCGCTCAGCACGAACACGGGCTCGTTCGTATTCCAGAGATCGAAAGCGTGAAATTGCACGTCATCGAATGTCGGTTGCGGCGATCGCGGCTGGCGACGAGGCGTGGCAGTGCGCGTTGCGGGCTTGGCGCTAGGAGTGGCGGGCGAGATTTCCTTGATGCGAGCGAGCAGCGCGTCGGCCGCAAGCCCCAGCATTCCCTTGCGGTATTTCTGCTCTTCGTCGGGCTTGATGTCGTAGGAGTAGGGTCGGGGCTCAGGGCCGCCGGCGTCGGAGATGGCCGGGATCGTCTGCAGGGTATTCTTCTTCGCGTCGGGCTTGGCGCCGCCTTTTACAGCCTCGCCCATAGGGCGTCGTGGTACGCCGGTTGAAGCCCCGACTTCCGGATGTGCGGTGCCTTCGGTCTCCGGCTTGCCACGCTTGAGGATTGGGCGATTTGGATCGTCATCGTTTGCGTTGGGGGGAGCAACGACGGGCGGCTTGTCGGTGGGCGCGCTGTCCTTGGGCGGTTGTGGCGACGTCGAGGAGACAGCGGGCGGGGCAGGAGTCGTAGACGATGCCGGAGCCTTTTTATCGTCGGCAGGTTGAGTGCTGGCTGGGGGCGCCGTCTTGGCCGCATCAGGCTTGTCGGAGTCGCCGCGTCGAAGCTTCGGCGGACCTTCATCTTCGTCACCCATTTTTGGCTTGGTCGGAGCGGATTTTTTCTTTGGCTCGGAGCCTGCCGGACGCCACTGGCCGTCCGCGAGCCAGTTGCCGGGGGTAGCCTGGAGAGCTCCGCCCACGGTGAACAAGCCCTGCGGGACGCCGGTTTTTTCTCCTTCGTAAACGGTCTCGCTCCACAGCGCCAGCGGCACGGGCGAGGCTTTGTAGGCGCCTGCGTCGTAGAACTTGCCGTCGACCATGATGGCGATGGGGATGAGACGGGCCTTGCCATCGGAAGAAAGCTCGACCAAGCCGAGGGCACGCGGCCCTTTGGTCTCTTTATTTTTCTTGGCGACTTGCGTGGAGGCGATCTGTGCAATCCCCAGGGCGACGAGCGCACAGATGACGGCGCGCCGCGCGCTACGGTATAACGTTGAGCGGATTGGAGAGCCAACCATGCTTGACGTCAATGATAAAGCCCCCGACATCAAATTAGAGGACGAGAACGGCAAAGAGGTTTCCTTGAAGGATTTTAAGGGCAAGACGGTGGTGCTGTATTTCTACCCCCGCGCCGACACTCCCGGGTGCACCAAGGAAGCCTGCGAATTCCGCGATACTTACAAGCAGTTGCAGAAAACAGGCGCGGTGCTGCTGGGTGCGTCGCCCGATACCCCGAAGGCGCAGAAGAAGTTTCAAGAGAAATTCCATCTGCCGTTCACGCTGTTGGCCGATGCGGACAAGAAGTTGTGCAACGCGTTCGGCGTGGTCCAGGAAAAGAACATGTACGGCAAGAAGGTGATGGGGGTCGCGAGGACGACGTTCATCATCGGGCCGGATGGAAAGATCAAACACGTGTTTCACAAGGTGAAGCCCGAGGGGCATTCCGAGGAAGTGCTGGCTTATTTGAAGCAGGCTGCCTAAGGGTGCTTTCGCGGGAAAACGTGCGAGGGCGGGACGCCCTCGCGACTGTCGGCAGGATGCGGGCGCTACTTTTATGAGGCGCCGGCTGCTCTTGTATCATAGGCATTGCGCCGGGTTGGGTGAGCATTACTCGCCGGTTGCCCTTACTTTACCGTTGCAGCTGCGGTGGTGCTGAAGCTCAGCGTCTTTTCTGCCGGGATGATGGCTTCTTCCTTGCCGGTGGCCGCGGCCACTCCGGTTCCCGCTGCCCCGCCTGCGCCCGCTCCGATGGCTGCACCTTTACCACCGCCCGCCAGGCCGCCAATCAGCGCGCCGACCGCTGCGCCTCCGCCTATCTTGGTGGCATTGCTTTTGGTGTGGCTCTTGCCTTCGATGTGGTAGCTGCCGGTCGAAATCGGAACCATCTTGCCGCCAACTTGAACCGAGGTCAGGCGGACAGACAATTGTCCGGGAGCATGGAGGCGCCCGCTGGACTTCGCGAGCGTGACTTTCCCACGCGCGGGAGCACCCGCTTTTGCCAGGGTCTTGCCGCCCACAACCAGCGCATGGGTGAGCGTCGCCTCAAAATGATCGCCGACCTTCGCCGTGCCGGAACTGAGTTCTTGGGCAGTGCGAATGGTGATGTGCGTCCCGGCGGGAATGGTCTGCGCGAACCCGAGCACGGTGAGCAGGGCGGCGGATACGGTAATCTTCAAAGGTGTCCCGAGCATGAAATCTCCTCAACAAAATGAGTGGATGGAAGCGGCGCGAGTGTGAAGTCATTTTACAGTTCGGAGCCAACTTGCAAACGCCAGTGAGCCGGATTTGGCAACACCAAAGGCCGAGTCCAGGTCGAGCCTAGAACATGCCCTTACGTACACATTCATCTACGCCAGCGCGGTTGACGGTTATGAGTTCTGCGCTTCGCGGCCTGCCGCCGCTGCCACGAAGTTTCTATGACCGCGACCCGCGTCGCGTTGCTCGAGACCTGCTCGGCAAGGTCCTGCTCCGGCGGGAAGGCCGGAAGTTGCTGGCCGGGCGGATCGTTGAGGTGGAGGCATACCTTGGAGACGATCCGGCAGCGCACTCTTTTGCGGGCCGTACCGCGCGCAACGGCGTGTTGTGGGGGCCACCTGGAATTTCCTATGTTTACTTCATTTACGGAAATCATTTCTGCTTCAACGTCTCGTGCTTACCGGACGGCGTGCCCGGCGGAGTGCTGTTTCGCGCACTCGAGCCAATCGCCGGCATGGACGTGATGGCGTCTGGCCGTGGCGGAGTGCTCGCAGATTTCCCCGATCTGCGTATGCTGACTTCAGGCCCAGGGCGACTGGCGGAGGCTTTCGGGATTACGCGCTTACGCGATAACGAGAAGGACTTGACGTATTCGAAGTCGGACTTGTGGATTGCCGATGATGGAGCGCGGCGGCCCTCGGTTGAGATCACGCCTCGAATTGGGATCACCAAAGCTGCGGAGCGGCCGCTGCGTTTCATCGTGCGAGGCAACCGGTTTGTGTCGGGCAGGCGGCCCTAGGGCGCACGCCTGCGGACCAAACTCATATCCGATCAGGACGTCGCAGATCCCGAACAGCCTAGACCAAATCCTCCATCTTTAGACCGGCTGGCGCGCCCTTCCACGACGACTTGAATTGCTTCTCCACGAATCCAGCGTCGTACTCGCGCCCTTGTTTCTTGAGGACCTGCTGCAGTCCGTACAGAGATCGAGGGTTGCGCGGGTTGCGATCAAGATCATCCCGAAAAGTTTTCTCCGCGCTGGCAACGTCGCCCTTCATCATCAGCGCCGCGCCCAGCGATTCGCGCACCGGGAAGAACCAGTCCGAGGGTTCGTCGTACTTGAGGGTGTCCTGGATTGCCACCGCTTCCTGCAAGTGCGAGATGGCGCCGTCCGTGTCTTTTTTCGCCATCGCGATTTTTGCAGCCAAAACATTTTCAGCGATCTTCAATACGTCCTTGGCTTTGTTGTTGACGGGCATCGCGAACGGGAGATCTTCCGGAGTAGCTTTCTCGGCGTCGGCCACCAATTTGTACTCGGCCTCCGCTTCGCTCAACTTTCCTTTGCCGGCCAGTGCCATTCCGCGAGCGAAGTGCCAGAACACGGTCGTGATCTGCATCGACTGGTCGGGCTGCTTCATCGCCATGATCGAGTCCCACTTGTGAAAGCGGACATCGACCGCGATCGGGATGGTCATGAAGCCTTCCAGTGGAGGCATCTGTTTCACACCCGGCGCCACATGCGTCGCGAGCATGTCGGCGTTCTTCTTCGCCTCGGGATAGTTACCGTTCATGGCCGCGCACATTGCGATGAAATGCAGGTTGTGGCTGTAGTACATCATCGGGTAGATACCCTGCACTCCGCTCGCCTTCATGTAGGCGCGGTCGGCGGCTGCCGCCATCTGGTTCGTCTTCACTGCAGCTTCATAGTCGCCGGTGCGGATGTAAACGTGCGCCGGCATGTGCACCAGATGTCCGGCGGCCGGGGCCATCGCTGCCAGCTTGTTGGCGGAAGCCAGCGCCCGCTGCGGACTGCGCGAAGCCTCCACCGCATGAATGTAGTAGTGAACGGCACCCATGTGATCGGGATCGCGCTTCAATACCGATTCCAGCGTGGCGACAACTTCCTCGGTGCCTTCTTCGGGAGTACCGTCTACGTGCCACAGTCCCCAGGGGTGCAGGTTCATGCCCGACTCCGCGAACAACGTCGCCGCATCCAGATCATCGGGAAAGTTCTTCACGACCTCGCGCATGGCGTCGCGGTAATCCTCCGCAGCTTTCCTCCGGTCAGCCTTTTGATCAGCGGGAAACCGTTTGGCCATTGCCTCGATGTAGGCTTTTTCGCTGGGCGACGCACCTTCCGAAAGATCGGCCGCTTTCTGAATCGCATCATGCGCCTGCTGAAAGCGCTCATCGCTGGCCGGGTCGTTGTAGTTCGGCCCGACGGCTTCAGCGACGCCCCACCACGCGATGGCCAGCTTCGGATCGAGTTCCGTGGCTCGCCGGAACGAGCGGGCAGCCTCGTCGTGGTTAAAGGCATAGATCAAGCGCAGACCCTGGTCAAAAAACTGTTGCGCCTGCACGTTCTTGGTCGACACCGGGTGATGAAGCGTGCCAACGCCCGTCATGAGCGTCGCAGATTTCGCGGGCGCGGCCATGTGAGCTGCGTGCTCTTGTGCCAGAGCGAGGGTGCAAGCGAACATTACAAGCAGAACGAAGCCCATTTTCCTCATCATGTCAAAATCTCCTGCTGGATGTTTTCTTTGAATGTCTAGCTTCGCGCCGAACTGGAATGCCGGCACGATTGGTTCCGCGAAACTTGCCCCTAAGAATGCGACCAGCTTAGTGGAAACGGGCGGTGTGGGGCAATAGGATCCCTGAGCCCTGCTAATCTAGAATCATCGTTGACAGCATGCGGAAAGCAACTCTCCTGTACAACGCGCGCTCGGGCGGCCGCAGGAAGAAGCGCGAAGAAGATCTGCTGGCGGCTCTTAAAATCCTGCACACCGCCGGCGTCGAAGTCAGCCTCACGCGCACACAGTCGAGCCAGGACGCAGCCGAACAGTCGCGCAACGCTATTCTCGCGGGAGCCGATACCGTCTTCGCCTGCGGCGGCGACGGAACGGTGCATGACGTCCTGCAAGGCGTTGCCGGCAGTCGCGTCGCGCTGGGGATCATTCCCATGGGCACCGCCAACGCCCTCGCGCACGACCTGCAAATCCCAATGGACCCCGCGCGCGCGGTTCGCGCCGCGCTCGAGGGCGAAGCCCGCCGGATCGCCGTTGGGCAAGTGACGGTTTGCGGCCCCGATGGCAAACCTTCCACCCGATACTTCACAGTGACCGTCGGAGTCGGAGTCGATGCACATTTATTTTACAAGCTGAATGCCGGAGTGAAGCAGCGGCTCGGCATGGCAGCCTATTATTTCCAGGCCTGGCATTTGTGGTTCACGCACCGCATGCAGCGTTTCCGGGTATGTTGGGATTTACCCGACGCACACTCCCAAGACGGCGTCACCCAGCTTCTTGCGGTACGGATCGGAAATTTCGGCGGAGTGCTGCAGGCGCTGGCGCCCGGTGCTTCGTTGCATAAGGACGATCTCCGGTTGGTCGTCTGCCACACCTCGAACCGCATCGCCTACCTGAACTACGTGACTCGCAGCTTTGTGCGCGGGACCTGGAGAGTGCCCGGCGTGAATCTTGTGGATACCAAGGCCGTGACCTGCGACTATAGCGCCCCTGACCATGAGGCCGGCGACAAGATCTACGTTGAGGCCGACGGCGAACTGATTGGGACGTTGCCTGCAAAGATTGAGATTGTTCCCGATGCGCTCACTATCATTGCTCCAAAACATATTCGAGTCTCGCTGACTGCTGCTTCACCCTCCGAACTGCCGCAGGTGATGGTCCATGTGCAAATAGCCCCAGCGCATCCACTCCGCGTTGGTCATCGGTCCGAAAATGGGATGAGACTGCCACTCGAAGTCCCGTGGTTGTCGCGTGAAGCGTTCCAGTAGTACCAGGACATCATTGCGATCGGCGGCGAAATCACCGGGCGGAGTACCTGCTTTTCCGGGCTCGACCTCGGGCCTGGTTGGCGTTCCCTTCGGCCATCTCATAGGCAATGCAAAAGCAACCCACTTCACAAACCAGTCGGGCAAGGGAATCGGCGTGACCGAGATTCGCTCCGTCGACCACGGCTTCAGGCCCATCGTGACCCGAAACGAATCGGCCAGGTGGCAGACCATCTGGGGCGCAGTCATGCGGCCCCAGAGCCGCGGGCTCGAAGGCTGAATCTTCTGCAGACGTTCCGCAATCTGTTGCTTGTCGACGGAATTGGCCAGAGTTCGTTTTGCCATGGATTCTTATGCTCAACTGTAGAGCGTTCCGGCACTGATACTTGTCACGCTCATATTTTCAAATCGTAAGATTTTAAGAGGCGGATCGAAATTTGGAACCTGTCACTCATTTTCTCACTGGCGCTTGCCTGGGACGCTCCGGATTCAATCGCAAAACCGCGCTCGCGACCGCCACCATGACGCTGGCCGCTGAGGCGCCCGACCTCGATGTGTTTGGTAGATTCCGCGGCCCAGTATTTGGATTCGCACACCATCGCGGATTCACGCATTCCTTCCTGGGGCTACTGATCGTTTCTGCCGTCGTGGTCGGCTTTATGTATGTCGTGTGGCGCATGCGTGGCCGCAAGACGAATGACCCCGACCTTCCGCCGCGCTGGGGACTGCTTTTTGGTCTCGCGTATCTGGCGGGGTTAAGCCACATTCTGCTCGATTTCACCAACAACTACGGCGTGCGCCCGTTTTGGCCATTCTGGGAGCGGTGGTATGAGTGGGATATCGTCTTCATCGTCGAACCGGTGCTGCTGGTCGCGCTGACGCTGGGCCTTGTCGTGCCCGCACTCTTCGGATTGATCGATCAGGAAATTGGCCGCAAGAAAAAAGGGCCCAGCGGCCGGGGTGCGGCGATCGCAGCCTTGGCGGCGATGGTTCTGCTGTGGGGAGTGCGCGACTTCGAGCATCGCCGCGCCGTGAATGCGCTACGGGCACGCACGTACGAGCAGGCTGAACCCATTCGTGTCGGAGCTTTCCCGACCTACCTGAATCCGTTTGTGTGGCACGGCGTGGTCGAAACGCAAGAGGTCTTTGCGATGCCCGAGGTCGATTCGTCAGTTCCCGAGGTCGATCCCGGCAGCAACGCGCCATGGATATACAAGCCGGCGGAAACGCCCGCAACCTTGGCCGCAAAAAAGTCGTATCTCGGTCGCTTCTACCTGGATTGGGCGAAATTCCCGATCACACATACTGAGCCGACGCCGGACGGAGGATACATCGTCTACTTCCACGATTTGCGTTTTGGTCAGTCTCTGCCCACAAGCAAACGAAGCCCGCTTAGCGCAGGAGTCGTGCTCGATCGAAATCTCAAAGTCAAAGGGGAGTTCATGGGAGGGGTGGGTCAACCGGCTCCCGATTAGCGATGCCCACGGTCGGGAGGGTTTGAGGGTCGCCTAAATCCTTACTTGACCCGCTCTTTCAGTCGCACAGTGACAGTGTCCCCCGCGCTCTTACTGATGGCTTGCCGGATTTCTGCTTTGACGGGCAGCATGTGCTTTCCGCCGCCCATCGCCATGAACGAGCCGGCAAACGGATGGCCATCGATTGTGCCCTTGACCTTGACCAGGCCGCGCGTGCCAAAGAATTCCACGGATTCGGGCCAGGCCACGTAGGTCCATCCACCCTTCCTCGGACTTTTCTTGAGCTTGGCAGAGAACGTTCGCTTCAGCATGGTGGGAAATATTACCGCTGGGTGAGCTGGATGTCATGAAGTCTTGCCGAGCTGCTCAGGGCCCACCTACTCGCAGGGAATCTGTTGCGTCGTGGAGCCGGATACCGGGGAATTAGCTGGAAGGCAGTCATTGGGACTGACTTCGCGGGCAGGCACAGCCTCATCACCTCGGTACAGAATGAAACGGCCGCGTTCGCGCTTCACCAGGATCTCTTTTCCGCTCTCCCACGCTCGTGGGAAGTAGCCGGTTAATGATTCGTAACGCACGGCGTATTTCTTGCCTTGCCAGTCCAGGGTGATGTCGTAGAGGGGGTTGCCATCGAAGATTGGAGTGCGTCCTTCCCAGAAAACAATCCGCCCCTGCGAATACTTTTTGATGGACACAACCCGTGCCTTTTGCAAGCCCTCGTCGGCGGAAGCGGAGACAAGGGTTGCCGCCACGGCAACCATCGCGATGAGTGTTCGTTTCATGGGCTTGGTCCTTAGGCGTTTTTGCCAGAGCCTGCTATTGGACGGTTTCTGTTAGGTTGATGCTCGTGTGGTTGGTCCGGGTTGCCGTCCGCAGCGCTGGCGAGGGGCCAATGGATTGCGTGCTTCAGGTTTGACCGGCGACCGAAGACCCGCCGACAGGTTCCCCGCTTGACGCGATTGGCGGGGCGCGCAACAATCATAACTCGTACTTCTCGAGGTGTTCATGCTGGCCTACTTATTCGTAGCTCTTGCCGTAGCTGTCCGCTTGATGCCCCACCCCTTGGCGTTCACGCCGGTAACAGGTGCGCTGCTTTATTTCGGAGCGCGCGGGCCACGCCGCCATGCGTGGGTGCCGGTGGCGTTGCTCATGGCTTCCGACCTGCTCCTGAACAAATTCGTGTATGCCTACCCGTTCACTTGGGACCAGACGGCGAGCTGGATCTGGTACGGTGCAATGCTGTGGGTCGGAACCCGCATGCGGGACCGCGTGAATCCGCTGACGGTGGTGGGATCGGCGGTCGCTGGGTCGGTTTCGTTCTTCGTCTTCAGCAACTTTGCTTCGTGGCTGACCTGGACCGACATGTATCCGCGAACTGGCGCCGGATTGATGACCTGCTACGCCGCCGGCGTGCCGTTCTTCCGGCGTGCCGTGGAAGGCGACGTTCTGTTCACCTGCGCGATGTTTGCATTGCCGGTAGTGCTGCATTCGCTGGCTGGAATGTTCGAAAAGTCGGGAGACCACACCGCAGCCGTTTAAAGGCTTCATCCAGTCAGATTTGAAGGAGGCCAGTCCAAATCGGCTGGCCTTTCTGTTTTGGTACCGCCGCCACGACTGCCGCCGGGACGGCGGCGCTACGTTCGTCCCGGCGTGGCTTGGGACGGCTGGCGTCGCTTCCACCAGACGAGCGCGCCAAGGGTTACCGCAACCACGATGGTAATCAGCACCCACCAGGCATGTTGCTTCACCAAGCTTCCGACAATGTGAACAACCTGAGGTCCGAACTCGATGGTCAGGACCGCGAGAACGAAAAAGCGAATGAAACGTCCCGCAAATACCGCCGCCAGGAAATGCGTAAAGCGCATTTCAAACGCTGATGCGGCCAGCACGAACAGCTTGAATGGCGTCGGGGGCGGCAGCATTGCGGGGAACATGACGGCCCAGAATTCGTGACGTTCGAACGAGGCATGAATCTTCGCAAAGCGCTCTTCCGAGATGCGCTTGCGCAGAACCGTCTCTCCTCCGAAATATCCGATTGCATAGATGACGATGCTGCCTAGCGTGGATCCGGCGGAAGCCATCAACACGTAAAAGAGAAAATGGGGACGGTCGCTGTATACGTAATCGGCGACAACCCAATCCACCGGCATGCCGAGCAGGGAGCCATCTACAGCGGCAATGGCAAACACACCCCACGGCCCAAGGGTGGCTAGCACCTTCAATAACCAAGACGTGTAGCGGATCAGGATTTTCTTGACGGTGTTCAAGGCGAACAACGAGTGTAACGTGAGTTACGAGCCACGTGCGACCAAAAGTCCCGGCAGGATGATTGCGGCGGACTGGTGTGAAGGGTTCACTGTGGAAGGCGATAGTTGAAAAGAGTTCCAATGGAGGGACGGGCGTCCCCGCCCGTCCAGCGGGCGAGGACGCCTGCCTCTCCACCGGCTCGCTCGCAGATCAAAGCTCGCCGCTCACTGCTTCGGAAAGTTCGGATTGCTCTTCACTTCCAGAATCTGCTTGGTATGACGATCGCTGTGCCCTGCGATGAACAGAACCCACTCGTAGCCATCGAGTTTCTTGCCGAACGGGCTGTCGATGGCGTGTTCCCGCAGGTCGGGTGTCTTGTTCAGAAAATCTTCCGTGGTGGCGCGCGTCTCCATGAAATGCTTGAGAGAGGCTTCGGGAGAGCCAAAGCGATTGGTCGGTTTCAAGGGCTCCGGCGCTTGTGCCGGATGGGAGCGGTCCGGAATCATCTTCAGGATCATCTCGTCAATCTCGGCGACATTTTCACCCGCGGGCCGCGCCGGGCCGACCATGACTTTTTCCACCACCATCCCGCGGAGGTAGTCTTCCGCGGCGGCGATGTGCTCGGTCACTTCGGCAATCGACCACTTGTCGGGCGCCGGCTTGAAGTTCCACTGCGCCGCCGACAAGCCCTTGGTCGCGTCCGCGACGCCCTGCTTGGTCGACTCCAGATACTTCATCGCCTTCTCGCGGTCGGCGGCCGACAGCGACTGAGCCTGCGCCGCGACCGCTATACACGCCAGCGCAACGACGAAGACAAACGCTCGCTTCACAGAATTTCGCATTCCAGATTTCTCCTGTAGCACAAGAATTTTGGGTCCGGGGTCCTATTCCACGTTTTCGGGGCTTTGTTTAAGGGAGCTTTGTTGAAATCTAAAGATGTATGAGCTGGGCCAATGATGCAGAAATTCTATCCCGCCGCTAATGCCGCGTGTCCCCCGCCAGCAGCCGGAGCACGTGCGGGATCAGATCAATCACGGCTTCAAGGGACTGGATAGCACCGGCAGGTTTGCCCGGAAGGTTCAGAATCACCGACTCCCCACGCACCCCACACACCGCCCGGCTCAAGGCCGCAAACTTGGTGGACTTCGCTCCCTCTGATCGCATGCGCTCGGTGATGCCCTCGATCAGCCGGCCACACACGGCCCGCGTCGCTTCGGGCGTGACGTCTCGCGCCGCGATGCCCGTTCCGCCGGTCGTGACCACAAACCGCGCTTGGCCGCTTAGCCGCACAAGGAAGTCCTGAATCAGAGCCTGCTCGTCAGGCACGACCTCCCGGGCGACCACCCTGAATTTGTGTTTTTCAAGCGCGGCCGCGACGGCGGGCCCACCCAGATCCTCTCGTTCGCCGCGGGATGAAGAATCGCTGACCGTAATGACCGCGGCCGTCAGCTCAGGTGTCGAGAAGGACATCTTCTTCCTCAGCCTTGTCTTCGCCGCTCTCGCGATTCGACTCGTCAAGCAGGCGCAGGCCTTCCATCAACAAGCCCTGCGTGTTGAGTTGCGCGCTGGTCTCAGTAGTTTTGCCTTCGAAGTCGAGCTGGAAGTTCCCGCCCGTCCAGGTCAGCACCTTGAATACAGCCGGATCTCCCTTGAGGGTGCCGTATACCGCGTGCACCACCTGTCCCTCGCTGAAGTAGACGTCGCACTTCTGATCGTCTTTGGTGAGCGTCAGCAGACAGCTCTTGCGGCCCATCTCGAGCGATTGCATCAGGTCGATGACGTTCATCTGCGCCAGGCTGCCGCGCAGCACGCCGTCCGAAGGGACGGCCTTGGTCATCTTCTCGAGCGCGATTTTGTCGATCACGCGCTTGATGCGGCGAGTAGCCTCTTTCAGGAAGAACGGCTTCTCGACGAAATCGTCGACCGGATCCTGTTGAGAGAGACGTTCGTTGATGTCGGTTTTGGTGGCGAGAATGATGGCGGAGAAGTTGGCAGTTGCGGGCCGGCTACGCAGCTTTTCAATCAACTGGCGCCCGTCCATGCCCGGCATGCGGTAGTCGGTGACGAGCAGGTCGGGAGGATCATCGACCGCTTTCAGCAACGCGTCGGCTGCGTCTCCGGCGGTCACCACCTGGCCCAGGGTGGAGAGGGACCCCTTCAGCATCCCGAGCACCATGGGATTGTCGTCCACCAGCAGCACTTTGACGTTGCTCGACATGCTGATCCAGTGTAGCGCGGGCGTCCTCGCCCGTGAAAATCCGGGTGCCGCTTCTTACTTCGCGCTGCTTCTCTCAGGGCTTGCGGGGAGCGCGCGAATAATCTCCGCTTTTTCCGCCGGACTTGCGCTCAAGTACGATCTCGCGAATCTCGATGCCCTTGTCGAGCGCCTTGCACATATCGTATACGGTCAGAGCAGCGACGCTGGCGGCTACCAGAGCTTCCATCTCCACTCCGGTCGAGGCTGTAGTAGTTACTTTTGAGGTAATAGCGACGCCATTCTCGCACAGCCGCATATTCACATCAACGTGTGCCAAGGCCAGCGGATGGCACATCGGGATCAGGTTCGAGGTCTGCTTCGCCGCCATGATTCCCGCGAGCCGCGCAACTTCCAACGGATCGCCCTTGGGATTCTTCGGCAGCGCTTTCAGGACTTTGGGCTTTAGCACGACGAAGGCGCTGGCCTCGGCTTCCCGTCGCGTTACCGACTTGTCGCTGACGTCGACCATACGCGCACTGCCGGTGCCGTCGTAGTGAGAGAGCTTTCGGGGCATGTGAAGGGATATCTTACAGGGAGCAAGTTGCAAAGTTTCAAGGTTTCAGGGTTTCAAAGGGGAACAGAGTTCGGTAGGAACCCTGAAGATGTGGCCTAGCCAAAGAGCCCACGGATCATAACAAAGGCTAGAAATAGACCCATCAAAACCAGGCCCCCCCGCCAACTCGTACAGACGTTTCGTGATAGCCACCCTCGACCCAAGCTCGAATGGGGAACATGATGGCTGATCTCCAAAAGCGATTCGACGCGTAATGATTGCGGTAAAACTGCGTGATACGCGTAGCACGAACTTAGACAAGGGCTCCCAGCGTTAAGAACAAGGCAATGGGCACAGATGTGATCGCTATGTACTTCAAACCTCTCCCTAGTTGATCATTCGGGATCTTTGAAACCTTGAAACTTGAAACTCTGAAACTTTGCCCTTTACCTCATTACCACCGCTACCCATTCTCCCGCGCTGAACTTCGCCCTGTCTTCCGGAATCACGATGTAACAATTCGATCGCCCCATGGCAGGCACATCGCCCGAGCCATGCCATCCGGCCAACTTTACTTCGACGTTTTCAAATTCTCCCGACAAGAATCCGGGAAGAAAGCGCTTCAAGCCCGTCTTAACCGTGAGTTCGGTCTTCAGGCGGGCATGGAGGAATTGCAGTGGCCGTGGCGCCATCCCTGCCAAAGCTTCGACGATGGCCTCCGCGAACAGCTCGAACGTCACCATGGTCGAGATCGGGTTTCCGGGCAGCCCGAAGAAGTAACGGTCTTGCGCACGGCCGAACACAACGGGGCGACCCGGCTGGATCTGAGCTCCGGTGAAGAAGAACTCGGCGCCAAACTCGGCGAGCACCTGCTCGACCAGATCGTACTTACCCATCGAGACGCCACCGGAAAGCAGCAACAGGTCTGACTGCAGGCCTTGCTCGATCAGTGTCTGCAAATGCGATCGTTCGTCGCGCGCAATGCTCAGAATATTCGACTCTCCGCCGGCTGCTGTCACTTGCGCTGCCAGCGAGTAGCTGTTGGAATTGCGAATCTGATGCGGGCCCGGCTGCGTGCCGATCTCGACGATCTCATCGCCGGTCGAAAGAATCGCCACCTTCGGGCGCCGGTAGACCGTGAGCGACTCCAGCCCGACGGACGCGGCAAGGCCAATGCCGGCGAAGTCCATACGCGTGCCCGGCTGCATCAGGATCTGGCTTTTGTGGGCTTCCGAGCCGACAGGAACAATGTTGTCGCCGCTTGCGACGCCTTTGGTGATCGCGACGCGGTCGCCCTGCAGCATCGTGTACTCGATCATCACCACAGCGTCGGCGCCATCGGGAGCGGGCGCGCCTGTCATGATGCCTGCTGCTTGTCCGGGAGCGATTTCAGGGGGAAAGTCTTCGATGGCCGCGCCCGCCTTAATCTCGCCCACGACCCGTAGAGTGGCTGGCAGTTCCGCCAGGTCCGCCGCCCGCACCGCGTAGCCATCGCGCATGGCACGGCGAAAAGGCGGGAAGTCGCGGTCCGCCGAAACCGACTGCGCCAGCACTCGTCCCAAGCTGGCAAGAAGATCAACACTCTCCGTCCCGCCCGGACGCGCGTCGCGCGCATGCCTCTCCACCACGTGGCGGGCTTCTTCAAAATTCAGAATTGTAGGGGGGTGCGGAGCCGCGGCCATGCCGCTGATGATAGCAGTCGCTGGCTGATGGCGGGTGGTCGGCAGCTGATAGCAACGCCGTGAAGCGATCAGCAATCAGCTATGAGCCATCAGCTTTTTGCTGACGACTAGCGACTGGAAATGAGCGACTACAGTGACTATTTCGCCAGTTCTTGTCCGAGAACGGCGGCGTTGCTGGCAAACGACGCGCCGGTTTCCAGGTCCACCAGACCGTTGCGCACCAGCTTGGCGATTTCGCTGTCGAAGTACTGCATGCCGTCGGCTTCGCCGCTTTTGATCGCATCCAGCAGCGTCTTACCTTCGTGCTCGCCCTTTTCCACGCATTCGCGCGTGCGGCTGTTGGATTTCACAATCTCAAACACCGGGAGCCGGCCGGAGCCGTCGCCGCGCGGGATCAGCCGCTGCGACACGATAAACCGGAATGACTTGGCGAAACGCTCTCGTACTGATTTCTGCTCTTCGGGAGCAAACGCCCCGGCGATTCGCTCGATGGTCTTCGATGCGTCAATCGTGTTCAAGGTCGAGAACACGATCAGCCCCATGTCGGCCGCTTCCAGAACCATTTCGATGGTTTCCCGGTCGCGCATTTCGCCAACGAAAATTACTTTTGGCGCCTGGCGCAGCGCGGCCCGCAGCGCCAGCGCAAAATTCGGCGTGTCGCTGTGCAGTTCGCGCTGGTGCATGGTCGAGCGCTTGTGGTTGTGCAGGAACTCGATGGGATCTTCGATGGTGATGATGTGGTATTCGCGCTCGCGGTTGATGCGGTCGAGCAGCGCCGCCACCGTCGAACTCTTGCCAGACGACGTCGGGCCGGTGACCAGCACAATGCCGTTGCGCAAGTTGGACACGTCGCCCAGGTGCGCGGGCAGGTGGAGCGCATCAAACTCCGGAATTGCCGTGGGGATCACGCGCATGACGACGGCGCAGCTTCCCCGCTGAATGAATGCGTTCACCCGAAAGCGCGCCAGCCCAGGCAATCCGTAGGAAATGTCGCACGACCCTTGCTCACGCAGGGTATTGATGGCCTGCTTGTTGTTGCCAATCAGATCGGCGGCAATGCGGCGCGTGTCGTCCGCCGACAACGCCGAGAGGCCTTCCATCTGCACCGGCACCAACTGGCCATAGACTTCCACCTGTGGTGGACGCCCAGGCGAAAAGATCAGGTCGCTGACCTTTTCTGAGGCGCGTAACATCGCCGCCAGCAACGCCGTGGTCGGCACCGCGCCAGATTCGTGCACTCCCTCAAGGGAAACCGAGATCGGGGCTACGCCCGTTGCCGCCATTGCATGCCTCGCAGGTCAGGGATTCCTTGCCACAGGTGGGGAGAACCACCAAATCCGGGGGGCGAACTTGTCTTTACTGTAGCGCTTCAGGCGGGTTCGGCGAAGGACGGAAGGTAGGTGCCCCTTAGTAACCTACAACGCGGTTACCCTTTCGTGCGCGCTCTCGGCGAAAGAAAAAAGGCGGCCCGTGAAGGCCGCCCTTGTTAGCAATTTGGTTAACTTTATTTCTTCGTAGCGGTCGCCTTTTTCTTGTTGAAGCCGGTCTCCACCGACGCGCCAATGCTGGCCAGCATGTCTTTTGCCGGCTGCGCGTAGTTTCCGGTCGGCGCCAGTTCCAGGTACTTGTTGAAGGCCTCGGCAGTACCCTCGGGAGCAACCATCTTGTCGCCCTTCAGGGTCGCTTTGCCGATCATGTTTACGCCCTTCCAGTAATACGCGTCGGCCTTGGTCGGGTCGACCGCGATGACCTTATCGAAAGCAACGATCGCGTCATCCACCTTGCCAGCATTGGTCAATACGGCGCCAATGTTGAAATTGTATTGCCCGGCTCGCGCCGGATCGAGCTGCGCGGCTTTGTTGTAGTTGGTGACGGCATCGTCGATCTTGTTCGACTTGGCGTCCGCTTCCGCCAGGTTGTTGTAATAAGCCGCCAGTTTCTGGTTCGCGTCGGCGTCCTTGGGATCGGGATTTGCCGTCTTCAGGTCGATCGCTTTCTGGTACGCATCGGCTGCCTGGGCAAAGCGCTTCTGCTTCTCCGCCGGATCGGTCTGCTTGGGCGCCGACATACGATACGCGTCGCCCAGCTTGAACCACGAGCAGATCGCGATTGGCATCGACCTGCGTCGCTTCCGTCAAGGTGGCGATAGCGGAGTCAAAGTCGCCCGCATCACTCGCCGTCTTGGCCGCCAAGAGCTTCTCGTTCAGCGTCTTGACGGTCATGTTTTCTTTCTGCGCCTTGGCCTGGGCCTCCTGCTGCGCCTTCAGTTGCTCGGGAGTCAGCCCCTGGCCTTGCGCTGCGGCAGCTGCCTCCTTCTTCAGGTCAATGTCCTGGGTGAGTTCATCGAGGCCGACAGTGATGCCGGTCATGTAGAACACCTGTTTCCCCTCGGCGTCGAAGAGCGTGACTTTGTACTTGCCCGGGGTGATTCCCAGGGAGAAGTATTCGCCCTTCTTGTTGAGCTTCAGGGTGTATTTGCGGCCGGTTTCCATGCTCATCCACTCGACCGTACCGGTCGTGATCGGCTTGCCTTCGGCATCCCGGGCAACGCCCTTCACTGAGCCCGTACTCTGCGCCAGGACCATGGGCGTCCACAGGCCCACTACCAGGGCGATCAGCAATGTCCACGCAAAACGTTGTTTCATCGGAGCCTCCAAGAAACCTATTTACGATTGCAGATTTCAAATTGCAGATTTTGCCGAACCTACGCCAAGAGCGAAGTTCTTCCAATCTGCAATCTCAAATCTGAAATTTCTGCCATCTTGTCATCGCAACCATCAGACCGCTACCTGCGCGTACGGAATCGGATCCGCCGTCCCAGCCTCTTGAAACGCGCGCAGCCGCAAAACGCAGCTGTCACAGACGCCGCAGGCCCGATCTTCCCGGCTATAGCACGACCACGTTAAATCCAGGGGCGCGCCCAATTCAAGGCCGAGCCTCACAATCTCATGTTTACGCATCGCAATGAGGGGCGTAACAATTTTGATATTCCCTTCCTTCGTACCCTGCTGAATGACCTCGTTAAAAGCGTCATAGTAGGCCGGACGACAATCGGGATAGCCCGAACTATCCTGCTCAACCGCGCCGATATAGATCTTTCCGGCTCCCAGAACCTCGGCCCAACTGACCGCTACCGCGAGAAAATGCGCGTTGCGAAAGGGCACGTAGGTGACGGGGATTTCGCGACCCAGCGCGTGTGACTCCGGAACCGCGATGTTTGCATCCGTCAGTGCCGATCCGCCAATCGCCCGCAGGGCTTCATTGCGCACCACAAGGCGGTCGCGAATCTCCAGCCGATCGCAAATTCCGAGGAAGGCTTTGCGTTCCCTCTCTTCGGTACGCTGCCCGTAGCTGACGTGCACGGCGGCCGCTTGGTAATCGCGCGCAGCCAGCGCCGCGCAAACGCACGAATCCATCCCGCCGCTCAGCAGCACAATTGCGCGCTTTTTCTCGTCCGCCATCGTTCGTTTAGATGCGAAAATTCGCATGTCCCGTCGGCCATAAAATGGGGCTAGCGGCTGTCACAAGTCCTTTGATTCTCAAACTTTTCAGCCTCAAACGCCTTTTACCGCGGGATCCCAAATGAACTTATGAATCTGCAGGCCCAGCCGGGCCTGGACATCGTCGGCCAGTATCCACTCGGCCAGTTGCTGCGGGTCGAGCAAGCAGTGAGACGAATCGCGCGCACCGGTTGCAGTCTTGCGAAAAGCCGGCGAAAACAGGACAGCGTTCACCCGCTCCGCCAGCTCGTGTTGCGACGTGAAGTCGCGGGCAAACTCGTAGTCGGCGCGATTGCTGATCACGAACTTGACCTCGTCGTGCGGATGCAGCGCGGCGAGGTTCGCATGGTCGAAAGTGTCGCCTTCGCCCGAATTAGGACACTTCACGTCCACGATCTTTATGACTTGCTGGGGCACGCATGCCAACGGACGCTCGCCGCTGGTCTCAATCAGAACCGTGTAGCCGCGATCCAGCAACTGCTGCATGAAGGGAACCAGTTCACGCTCCTGCAACATCGGTTCACCGCCCGTGATCTCAACGAGTCCGCCGTTGGGACTGAGCCGCGCAACCTCGCTCATCACCTGCTCCGAGGACATTCGTACTCCGCCAGTGAAGGTGTATTCACTGTCGCACCAGGAGCAGCGCAAGTTGCAGCCGGTGAGTCGAACAAAGACGCAGGGCAAGCCCGCATGCGTAGACTCACCTTGCAGCGATTTGTAGATTTCGGTGATCTGCATGAAATCAGTTGGCGCAGTCGGTTGCTAGCGATGGAGCGACGGGCGTCCGCGCCCGCCGGATTTCCATCTATTCGCTGTACTTGGCTGTCGTGGTGTCGGTCTCAAAGATCGTCACATCTCTGACGAACACACGGCCCTGGGTCACGGTTTTCAGCCTACCGTTGGTCTCGTCGTAGAAGTACTTAGCCAGATTTTCGGCCGACGGATTCAGTTCCGTGAATGGTTCGACGTCATTAATCATCTGATGATCGAGTCGCTCGATGACGTGCTTCATCACTTCGCGCAAGTCCTTGAAATCGAGCAGCAATCCGGCTTTGTCGAGTTCCGTGCCGGCCAGCGTGACCCGAACCTTGTAGTTGTGCCCGTGCGGGTTCTCGCACTTGCCTTTGTAATTGCGCAGGTAGTGTCCCGCGGCAAACGTATCCTCGACCGTGACTTCGTACATGGATCCCCCGCCGGAGCGCGCCCCTACGGACGGGCCCGCGCACCGCAAGTTAATCCCATATTTTACGCGAGGAGCCGATTTTCCGCTGTTCTAGCGGCCGCCGATGCGCAGGCTCGTTGCGTTAGCCGATGATCGCACGCTAGGCGCCGAAAAACTGTTCGACTTCCCGCATATCCGTCGTCCGGCGATAATTCGGCAGGCTCTCCACGAACATCCGTCCGTACTGCTTCTTCAGAATGCGGTTATCGAGCAGCGTGAGCAGGCCACGATCGTGCAACGACCGGATCAGCCTTCCGAACCCTTGCTTCAGTGTGATGACTGCAGCCGGCACCTGGTAGTCGAAGAAGGCGTTGCCTCCTTCCGCGTCGATCGCTTTCACCCGGGCTGCAACCACCGGATCGCTCGGCACCGCGAAGGGAAGGCGGTCGATGATCACGCTGCTCAGTTGCTCGCCCTGTACGTCAACGCCCTGCCAGAACGATGATGTCCCAAACAGCACTGCGTGTGGCGTCAGCCGGAACTCCTCGAGCAGTGCGCTTTTGGGCGCGTCGCCCTGCAGCAGCATCGGGAATTCAAGTTCACCCAGCAGTCGCTGATAGACCTCGTTCATCTGCGCGTAGCTCGTGAACAGGACGAATGCGCGGCCACGCGTCAGCTCCAACAGGTGGCGAATGCGGTCAGCCGCTTTGGCGGCGAATTGCGGTGTTCGCGGATCGGGCAGGTCGGGAGGCACGTAGAACAAAGCCTGCCGCGCGTAATCGTAGTGCGAGGGCAGCACAACCTCGCGCACATGTTCCAGCCCCAGCCTCCGCTTCATGTAGTCGAACCCGCCGCTCACGGCCAGAGTTGCCGACGTGAGCACGGCGGTCTCGAGTTCATCAAACAGGGTTGCTTTCAGTATGGGCGCGACATCAATGGGCGTGGCCTGCAGGTAGACGTTCTGCCGGCGAGCCCCCGGCGCGGTACGCGAAGCCTCAGCGCTTTCCTTTGAGTTCTCTGTGTCTCTGTGTCTCTGGGGTGAAAAATTTCTTCCTCTTCGCTCGATCCAGAAGACGGTGTTCAGATCCTCGGATTCCATCAGGAATCCAAGTTGCACCTGCAGCTCACGCGCTCGCCGCGAAAAGGTGAAGATCTCTTCCGCCTTGCTCGGCAGGTTCTGCAACTCCGCACCCAGTCGCTCGAGCGATTGCTGCAAGGCGAGAAACTCATCCCCGTTTTCTTCCAGGAATTCGCGCCGGTTGTCGAACGCGAACCGCCCGTCTCCCGCCGGAAGCACAGAAAAGAAAAGCTGCGAGCGATCGCGCACACTTTTCAGCGCTCCGATGATCGATGACGACAGCATCTTGTTGCGGGTGAGCGAAATCTCGACATCGCGCACCAGATCGTCCACCCGCAGGTTGCTGAGGGCGACGCCGAAATAGCTTCCCGCCACGTCTTCCAGTTCGTGGGCTTCGTCGAAGATCACCGCGCCCGCTTCGGGCAGAATCCCGGCGTCGGGCGCGTACTCTGATGCCCGCTTAATCGACAGGTCCGCAAAGAACAGGTGATGGTTGACGATGATGATGTCGCTCTCCGCCGCTCGCCGATGCATTTCGGTGATGAAGCAGGTCTCAAAAGCGCTGCACTTCTGTCCCAGGCAAGTCTCGGAACGCGCATCGAGCTTGTGCCACAGCGCGCTAGCCTCAGGCAGAGACGCCAGTTCCGCGCGGTCACCGGTCTGCGTCGTCTTCTCCCAGGCCGCGATGGCGCGATAGTGTTCGATCTCCTCCAGGCCGGACAGCACCGGTTGATCCGTCAGGTCATACAGCTTCTTCTTGCAGAGATAGTTATTGCGGCCCTTCATGTAACAGACATTCAGCTTGCCCTCGCCGTTCGGGAAAAGCGCCTGCTCGAGAAACGGGATGTCTTTGTAGAAGAGCTGCTCCTGCAGATTCTTGGTGCCGGTGGAAATGATGACGCGCTTGCCTGAGCGGATGACCGGCAGCAGGTACGCCAGCGTTTTGCCGGTACCGGTGCCGGCTTCAACGATCAGGTGCCGCTTCTCCGCCAGCGCCTGCTCTACGGCCTGTGCCATCTGCAACTGTCCGCGGCGAAATTCGTACGCCGGATGGGTCTTCGAAAGCACTCCTCCGGGCGCGAAGAAGTTGTGCAGCGAAACACTGTTCGTGCGGGAAGACACGGGCTGGGAGGACGAAGGCAATCGATACTCACGCAGATCGGTACGGCTGGTTGCGCCAGGGCAAGCACCGAGCGCCTGCACCCGCTATGCAGCTATTATAGGACTCCAAGAGAAACTCAATTTGACGCCTGTGAAATCAAAGTCGTTCGAAGCAAGCCTGGCCAAGGAAGCGACGGGAATCCTTGCCGGTGGGAAAGCGCAGCCTGCGCTTCTCGCGATCGTCGGTCGCCCCAACGTAGGCAAGTCCACGCTTTTCAATCGGCTGGTCGGATCGCGTCGCGCCATTGTCGGGGATGAGCCCGGCATCACCCGCGACCGGCTCTACGGTGAGACGGAGTGGCGCGGCCGAGCCTTTCGCGTTGTCGATACCGGCGGAATTATCCCGGAAGACAAGGATTTCATCCCGTCGGAAATCTTTCGCCAGGCCCGGGTCGCACTCGACGAGGCCGCTGGGATTGTGATGGTCGTTGACGGCCGCACCGAGATTGCGGCGCCCGATCTCGAACTTGCGCGCCTGCTCCGCAAGACCGGCAAGCCGCTGTTCCTCGCGGTCAACAAGGTCGACAGCGACAAGCAGATCGCGCTGCGAAGGCGAATTTCATCGCCTTGGTCTCAACGAGTTGTTCTCCATCTCAGCGGAACACGGCCGCGGCATCGACGACCTGCTCGATGCTTTCCTGGAAACTCTGCCGCCGGAAGATCAAAAGCAGTTAACCACAGATGACACGGAGAGCACTGAGGAACGACGAGCCGGTCGCGCGGAAGTGGATGCGCATGACGGAACCAGTGCCCTGCTGCCGACTGACGACCAGCGACTGCCGACTGATGTTTCGCTACCAGCCACCGACCATCAGCCATCAGCCGAAGTCAAAGTCGCCATCATCGGGCACCCGAACGTCGGCAAGTCCACACTCCTGAATCAGCTCACAGGCACGTCGCGCGCCATCGTCTCGCCCATCCCGGGCACCACGCGCGATGCCGTGGACGAAATCGTCGAACGCGACGGGCAGCGTTTCCGCTTCGTCGATACGGCAGGCATCCGCCGCAAAGGCAAAACGCACCTCATGGCAGAGAAGCTATCGGTTGTGATGTCCCGCAAGCATCTGGAGGAAGCCGACATTGCGCTGCTCGTCATCGATGCGACCGAAGGCGTGAGCGCGCTCGATGCCACCATCGCCGGCTACGCGCACGAAAGCGGTCGCTCGATGATCATCCTGGTTAACAAGTGGGATCTGGTCACGACCGGACAGAAGCGTGCCATCAGCCAGGCGCGTGCCTCCCGCATCCAGGATTCGCGCCGCCCGAACGATCAGAATCTCTACCTCGAACGTTTGCGGAACGCGCTGAAATTTCTGAGCTACGCGCCCGTGCTGTTCATCTCGGCCAGCACCGGAAAGAATGTCGACAAGATTTTCCCGCTGCTCGAGGAGGTCGCGCGCGAGCGCCGCAAGCGCATCGGCACGGGCGAAATGAATCGTTTCCTCAAGCACGTGGATTTCGAGCGCGCCTCGGTCCCCATGCGCCAGCGCGTGAAGATTCTTTACCTGACGCAATCCAACGTGGCGCCGCCGACGTTTATCTTGTTCACTGATCGCGCGGTGAAGTTACATTTTTCCTATCAGCGCTTCCTGGAAAACCAGATCCGCGAGGCGTTCGGGTTCGTCGGAACGCCGATCTGGATCAAGAACCGCGCGAGGGATTGAGTAAACCGGCTGCGCTAGCGTGGCGGGAGCGCCAGGATGGTCGCGAGCATGGTCGCGACAAGTTTCTCTTGTCCGTTCCTCTTCGCGAACGCGTCAGCCGAACACACGATCAATGTCTTTCCTGCCCGCTTCACGTGCGCCCGCGCGCAAAATGACTCGCCGACGGCTGGAGCCAGCAGGTTCACCTTGAACTCCACACTCAACACGTCGTGCCCTTCAGGGGCGACGCTCAGCGCAGCATAGCCGCAAGCCGAATCAAGAATGCTGGTGATCGCTCCGGCATGCACAAAGTCATTCTGCTGCGTCAGCGAAGGATGAAACGGGAAGCCGATCTCAATCTCGCCTGGTTTCGGAGTGGAAATGCTTGCTCCCAGCGTCGCCATGAAGACCTGGCGGCGGAAACTCTCCCTTACTCGCTTCTCGAAGTTTTTCACGTCGACTCTCGAACTCGCCCACTGGAATTGGAAGGTGCGGCGCTGCTAATAGGAAAGTGTGAAGTTGACTTGCAACTCGTTTTCGACACGGATGGGAATGCCGTCACAGGTGGTAGGAACAAACCTCCATTGCTTGACTGCTGTCATTGCAGCCGATCCGTCCGTGGAGTTCAGCGAATTCGTAGCTGTTCGCTGGAGCAGAGCCCAGCCCTTCTCCTGTTTCGACTCTGCCCAAGGGAAGTGACACAAACCGGCCATCAAAGCCAACATGTAGATCGAAATGGACTTCATGTGCGGCAGATTATATCGCGCCGAAGTCCTCAGTAATCGGCACTCTCGCCGACGAAGAAGTCTCGTCAGCGCACAGCCATCTCCTTCGGCATCAAGCCCACCCGCTCCACGCCTGCGTCCCGCGCCGTGTCGATCACATAGGCCACATACTCAAAATTCACTTCGTCGTCGCCCTGGACGAAGGCGACCCTTTCCGCCCGAGTCTTGAAGATGTCCTGCAACTTCGTTTTCAAATCAGGCCAGCTTACGTCTTGCTGGTTGATTTTGAGTGCGGGCAAATCTCCGCCTTTGGCTTGGCCGAGTTGGATTACCACGGTACGCACGGGAGGAGGATTTGGATCATTCACAGCCGGCGCCTGCGGAATCTCCGCCTTGAATCCTTCTTTTCTCTCCGACACGACGATCACCATGAAAATGATGATCAGCACCAGCAGCACATCAATCAGCGGAGTTACATTCATTTGTGGCGCAGACGGACCACCGCCTGCCATCGACATTGCCATTGTTTTCTCCTTCTGGGGCACGCGGCGTGTCTTAGGGATTGGACACCCAGCAGCGATCCAGAGTTCCCCTATTCAGGGGAGTTCTGCCTCCGCCCACAGAGTTCCTATTCAGGCTCGGACGAATTCTTTTAGAATTCCGAGCAGCTGCCTGTAACGCAAGAGCGTCGCGCGCGGCGATCACACCCATGCAAGCCCGCCACCTCGCCGCCTTGGCTATCTCTCTTCTGCTGACCGCCTCCGTCGCGCTCGCACAGGACAACTACGAGATCCAGGTCTACCCGTCGGAACTGGTGCCTCCGCGCACCACCATGGTCGAAATCCATTCCAACTTCACAGTGAATGGGAGCAAACAGGTCGTTGACGGTGTCCAGCCTACTCATCATGCCATGCACGAAACGCTGGAAATCACGCAGGGATTTACGGACTGGTTCGAAACTGGCTTCTACGTCTTCAGCAGCATTCAGCCCGATGGCGGCTGGCAGTGGGTGGGCGATCATATTCGGCCGCGCATCGCGATTCCGCAAACGTGGCATTGGCCTGTCGGCCTGAGCCTGTCGCAGGAATTAGGGTACAGCCAGGCAAAATTTTCAGGGGACACGTGGACCTACGAACTGCGCCCCATCATCGACAAGACATACGGTCCCTGGTATTTCGCGTTCAATCCGGTATTCGGGCGCGCTCTGCACGGACCAAACGTTACCCGCGGCTGGGAATTCAATCCCAATGTGAAGATCAGCTACGACGTGACCACCAAGATCGCGGCCGGTATCGAGTACTACGGCAACACCGGCCCCGCCACCGAGTTCGATCCCATCGGTCAGCAGGAACATCAGATCTTTCCGACCATCGACCTGAACGTCTCGCCCAAGTGGGAATTTAATTTCGGTGTGGGATGGGGCCTGACTCCGGCGACCGATCACCTCATCGTGAAGTGTATCGTCGGTCGCCGCTTCTCGTGGACGCACGACAAGAAAGCCAAGCTGAAGCTGCCGCAATCGGAGCGCGAAGGCAACTAGGCTCCGTCGCCAAGAAGCGTCTTCCGGAAGTCTTGCAAAATTTCCCCGAGCACTATCCGGCGGGTGTGGGCTGCCATGCCGGAGGCGCGGGTGGCACGGCTGGCGGCGGATACAATCGCGCATGCAGCGTGGGAAATCTCTCGGCGAAGAAATACATGGCGTACGCGGGGAAAAACACCGCGACCGGCACACAGACCAGCGCGACCACTACCATCACGATGGCCAGGACGATCGCCAACGCAACTACCGCTGCTGTGATCGTGGCGGCATTCCAACCGAAAGAGCCGCTCTTGCTCAGAATCACTACGGCCACCACCACCAGGGCGGACGGTACAATCACGACGGCAGCCGCGATCCCCGACAGAATCCCGAACACCACGGACGCTCCAATCGCGAGCACGATCTTCATGCCCACGTAGCCGGCATAGCTGAGCGGTTCGGACTTGATCATCGCCCATAACCGCCTCCAACCCTCAAACACGCCGACGCCATCCAGCGCCATCACCGGGACGACAAAGTCCTTGGAGAAGAGATTGATCAGCAAAATGACCAGGCTGAAAAGACCGAACAGGAGCGCCACTGGAAGAAGGGCGAGGAAAATCTCCGGCCCGGGTTGCTGATGATTCTTCATCATGGCCAGGATCGGCAACAGAATTGGAATGAACAAAACCGCCGCAACCGCCAAAGAAATTACCGAAAGGATCAGTTGCCAGCCGAAATACCGCAGGCCCGGCCCCTGCCAGCGTTCCCAACCCTCGCTCAGCGAATCGCAATTCTTTTTCAGCACAGCTTCGAACAAGATGAAGCGGCTGACGCTGGCGACGTAGATCCACACCAGCATTAGCACCAGACCGCCCCCCACGACGACCAGAAACAACGTCGCAATCAAGGCAGGGTCGATGCCTTGCAGCACGTCTTTGGGATCCATGAAATTGTGGGAAGGCTTCGGGAACTGCGTCGGAATGCCGCGGAGCACGTTACTGCAGCCGCCGCCCGAGCTCAATTCGCCGGTCGCCAGAGCCAGCAAGGCGAGCCGGACCCACTGCCCGAACCGGAACGGTTCCGCCAGTTGATCAGCGGCGTGAGCGAACGCGGTGCTGATGACGTCCACTGCCGATTTCAAAGCAGCACTCTCCTTCCATCTTTGCGCGCGCGTTTGCAAACTAATGCGAAGTCGGAGGCTGGTCAACCGAAAATGTTGGGGAGAATCCACCGGGCATAGCGCAGATTGTTCTATCGCAAGCTCAATTGGTGGAAAGTCCGGCGATGGCGTGGAGGAAGCTACCCGAAGCGAGCACGTAAGACCAAAGAAGACGCAATCAGATATGGCTCGTTCGTGCCTTTGCAATCTGCGGGTCGGCTTGGTACATTCGCTCCACTCTTTTCTTGGCCGGAGTTCCCAGTCATGTCGCTGGTCGTGAAACTTGAGGACGATTTGGGAGAGCGCAGCGAGTGGGTGATCCTGCACGGCGTGATCCCCGACCACGAGAACACGGATTTTCCCACTCTGAGTTGCATTGATCCCTTTGGGAAGACAGTTTTTAACCACTTGCAGGCGGAGATTTTCTTGGTGGAATGGGAGCGTGTGAAAGAACGTGCCAAGGACGAATCCCAGCGCGAAGCCTGGCAGAAGGTGAAAGAGATGGCCGAGACCTGTAAGTCGGACCGCGACTTATACTTGCGCTTCGTGGGCCACTAAGGCTCACTTCGAGAGCGTACCAAGTGCCTCGCGGAAGAGCTGATCGAACGACCTGGCTTTCCCGTTCTTCACCGCCGCAGCTAAAGTTTTTTCCGCCGCTGCCCGCTGATAGCCAAGGTTCATCAGGGCCGAGAGCACATCTTCTTCGACCGGGCTCATCGTCGGCACGACAACCTCTTGTCCAGAGGACGGCGGCGGCAGCTTATCCCGCAGCTCCAGCACCATGCGTTCGGCCGTCTTGCGGCCGATGCCGGGGATGCGTGTCAGCCGGGCTACGTCGTTACTGCGAATCGATCCCACCATCTCGTCGGCCGGCATGCCGCTGAGGATCGTGATTGCCAGCTTCGGCCCAATGCCGCTGACCGTAAGAAGTTTTTCGAACAATTGTTTGTCAGCCAGACGCAGGAAACCGAACAGCGCGATCTGGTCCTCGCGCACGTGCGTATGAATGTGCAAACTGATTTCGCCGCCGACCGCGGGCAGGTCAGAAAACGTAGGCACGCTGATCGTGACGTCGTAGCCGACGCCGCCCGTTTCTACGATAGCCTGATTCGGATGCTTGACCAGCAACTTGCCGCGCAGGTGAGCGATCATGCTGGGGACATTGTAGCCTTGATCGTCGTGGGCGCGATTGCCGACAGTTCCGGCCGAGAAACGAGTACTGGCCTCGCACCCGGCGAAATCGCGCAGTGACGTTCCTACGTGCCCCTCTGTGCCCTCTGTGGTTGACGCGTTTGCTTGAACAGCCCCAGGGAACTCCCAGCGTTCGCTATCTACGAACCATCCCAATCTAGTTAGAATGACTTCGTGCTGATCCATCAGCTCGAGTTCCTGGCAGCGCGGGATGCGGATGCCTTTGCAGCAGTGCCGGCCTCGGCAGCGGTCTTCCTCCTGCGCGGCGACGAACCATCCGAGCCCTACGTCACCAAGACGGCCAACCTGCGCCGCCGTCTCCAGCGCCTGCTTTCCCCTCCCGAGGAACACACCAAGCGACTGAACCTTCGGGATCGCGTGCGCTGGATCGAATACACCCTGACCGGTTCTGACTTTGAGTCCGGCTTTCTGCTCTATCAGGTTCTCCGCCTCACATTTCCCAAGACCTACGCGGCGCGCTTGCGCCTGCGCTTCGCCCCGTTGGTCAAACTGCACTTGGAAAACGAGTATCCCCGGGCCTCGATCACGACGCGCCTCGGCCGTCTGCACGGCAAGTCCCTGTACTACGGCCCGTTTCCTTCGCGCACGGCCGCCGAAAAGTTTGCCAACGATTCGCTCGACTTTTTCAAGATGCGCCGCTGTGTCGACGACCTGCACCCCGACCCGGCCTTCCCGGGCTGCATTTATTCGGAAATGAAGATGTGCCTCGCCCCCTGCTTCAAGGGATGCACAGAAGAGGACTACGCCGCAGAAGTGAAGCACGTGCAGGCCTATTTCGACAGCGGCGGCCGCTCGCTGGAGCGCGAGTTGTCGCACCAGCGCGACGACGCTTCCAACATTCTCGACTTCGAAAATGCCGCCGCCTTGCATGTGCGCGTCGAGAAACTGCAGCCCGTGCTCGCCCAGTTGCCCGAAGTTGTCCAGCGCATCGACCGCCTGGCCGGGGTGATCGTGCAGCGCTCGTCGGAAGAAAACTGCGTGGCTCTGTTCCGGATCGACGGCGGCTGCATCGCGGGTCCGGCCGTGTTCTCCATTTCACCGCCCGAGCACACCAAGTCGCAGTCCATGGAATCAAGAGTGCAACTTGTGCTTGATAGCATCGCGCATCCGCCCGCCGCCAGCGCACTCCAAACCATGGAGCATCTGGCCATCCTGCGACGCTGGTATTACCGCGGCACCCGAACCGGAGAAATCTTCCTCGCCGACGAGAAGAATTCTCTGCCCATGAGGCGAATCGTCCGCGGTATTTCCCGCGTCTATCGAGGAGAAGCTCCCGAGATTCCGCATGCTCCGCGCGGAGCCGTACCCGGTTAGCCACAATTTCGATTGCGAGGCCCCATGAAGAGCAATCCTGACAAAGCGCTCCGCCAGCATCTGCTCTATTTGCTGAAGAAAGGCGGCGCCCATGCCATGTTCGAGGACGCGATCAGAGATTTCCCCGCGAAGCTGCGCGGCCAGAAAGTCGCGAACTTCCCGCACACTGCCTGGATGCTGCTCGAGCATATGCGCATTGCACAATACGACATTCTGGAGTTCAGCCGCAGTGCGAAGCATGCATCCCCGAAGTGGCCAGACGGCTACTGGCCGAAGACGGACGCTCCCCCTACTCCGGCCGCCTGGACGAAAAGTATTGCAGCCTTCCGCCAGGACCTGAAATCGCTGGAGACCCTGATCACAAATCCGAAGACCGACCTGTACGCGCCGCTTCCCTGGGGCGACGGCCAAACCGTGCTGCGGGAAGCGCTGCTGGTAGCCGACCACAACGCCTATCACGTTGCTCAACTCGTCACGCTGCGTCGGCTGCTGGGGGCCTGGGAGGAATAGGTTGTGTGGCGCGCACACTCCTGGGCGCGGCGCTGGATGACTGTTCCGCCACGCCGACCGTAGGCGTCAAGGAGCGCACGCCACTCGTCGGCCGCTTACGGAAAATGACCCGCACGCGATCTCTCCAGCGCTCATCAATCCCGACCAGCGTCCAATCGATCCCGGCAGCCACATAGCGCAGGATGGTGTCGGTCGCGGGATGGATGTGCAGCGTGGGCGCAACCAGCAGCAACAGCGGATCCTGCGCCGACAATTCCCGGCCGGGAAAGTATCCGAACTGCCGAAACTCGCCGCGCGCGTGATGCCATTGCACTCGCGACCAGTAGTCCAGTCCTTGTAGCGGTAAGTGGATATCCTCGTCCGCTTTCAACTCAACCACCGCCAGCCGACGATCATGAGTGGTGATGAGCACGTCGAGCATGGCGCGATCCGAAGCCGAGAACGCCGGCACCTGGGAATAGAGGCAGCCGCCTTCGAGACGCTCGTCGAGCGCCCGCACATCATGCAACACCAGCGACTCGAGCCAGCGCTCCGGATGCAATCGCCATAACGGCTGATGACGCGCCCCGTGAGGGCCGCGAGTCATGCGAAGGCGCTGCACCAAAGCGGTGAAGTCCGAGCTCGAGCGATCTTCGAGCACACGTTCTTCTGCTCCGATCCCGAAGACGATTTCCTGGCCAACGCGAAAGGACCCGGCCTGGTGCGCCAGCCGCGCCCGCGCGAACTCAAGCCCGCGCCAGCGGAACACGACGTCCACGGTCGACAGAACGGCAACTTCCGTTTCCGGCAGCAGGCTGAGTACGCGATGGACCGATTCGGCGAACCGATCAAGCGCGGCACTTTCGTCGGGACAACGAACGAGGCGTGTAGCAACATTGCCGCGATCCTGAAAATCGATCGCCGTTAGCTCGTCGTGCCGCTCGTCAAATTCGTAGAGTTGCCACTTGGCTGCCCCCGCATGCAGATGTGCCATGCGCTCGCATGTCAGTGCCGACGTGCCGGCCGGAACGAAGAGCTTCACCCCTTCCACCCACACCCGATGGTCTTCGGAATTCCGACAGGCGTCGAGCCACAGGATCGCGAACGTCAGCGCCGCATCGATCGAACTCTGCGTCTCCTGCTCGTTCACTCCCAGCACAGCAAATACTGTCCGCCCCTGCCGAATGACGCCGCGTGCATAGATTAGGACCGAACGAGCGCTCCAGGTCCATCGCATTGCTTAGCTTCGTAAGGGCGAAATCGGGGAAGTGCCTTTCGATCGCTCGCCGCAAGTGCACCTGATAAGTTGCCCGCGCCGCCCGTCGAGCCGTGGGAGTGCGGTGGTCGTGGCCCTTGCAAATCTCCAGCTTCGACGGACGCGACTGGCCCAGCTTCTGCACCATGAGTCGAAGGTTGCCGTTGCGGACCTCGCAGTCCAGGATCCGCCGCACCACGTTCCGCTCCGACGACCACAGGTGAAGGAGACACTTGTTGTACTCGCCCGAAATCGAGTACTTCGATTCGTTCAAGTCGAAGATGCGGGCGCCGTCCTCGACCACCAAGGCGTTGCGCGATCCACCCAGGAATTCTTCCATCACGCGAGCCAGGTTTTCGGGAGTCATGCGGCCATTTTTCCAGCAGCGCGCGCGGGCGTCTGTGACCTCTGAACATGCCCGGAAGCCCTTGGCGGGTGTGGGATAATAAAGAACCGGCCGAAAACCCCACCGGAGTCGCCCTCCGGGTCCGAGGCATCTAATCATCGTGAATCAGGAAAACTTCTTTTTTAAGCACTACGGGTTTACCCAGCAGGATCTGCCGCGCTATCTGGCGGCTGCGCTGTCGGCGGGCGGCGACTACGCAGACCTTTATTTTGAGTACCTTTCCTCCACCTCGCTGACGGTCGACGAATCAATGGTGAAGTCTGCTTCGCAGGGGATTTCCGCGGGCTGCGGCGTCCGCGTCGTCTCTGGCGAGCGCACCGGCTACGCCTACACCGACGACCTTTCATCCGAGCGTATTCTGCACGCAGCCCGCACCGCGGCCCTGATCGCTTCGGGGCCAGCGAAGACTCCCATCGTCGGCTTTCAGCAGAAGCAGGCGCGCAGTTTGTATCCGGTCACGTTGCCCTCGGTGGATGCGGAAATCACCGCCAAGGTCGAACTAGTCATGCGCATCGACGCTGCGGCTCGCGCTTATGATCCGCGCATCAAGGAAGTTCGAGCCAGCTATGCCGACGAGTTGCGCAACATTCTGGTCGTGACTTCCGACGGCACCCTCGCTGAGGATTCCCAGCCGCTCGCGCGCTTAAACGCGTCGTGCATCGCCAAGAGCGAGCAGTTGTCCGGCCGTGGAAGTTCTGGCGGCGGTGGGCGCGTGGCTCTCGACTTCTTCTTCGGAGAAAAGACTCCCGAGCACTTTGCCAAAGAAGCGGCGCGCCAGGCGATTCTTCAGCTCGATGCGCGCGAAGCACCCGCTGGAGACATGGAAGTTGTGCTTGGTCCAGGATGGCCGGGTGTGCTGTTGCACGAAGCGGTCGGGCACGGACTCGAAGCCGACTTCAATCGCAAGAAGACCTCGGCTTTTGCCGGCCTGCTTGGACAGCGTGTTGCCAGCGACAAGTGCACGATCGTCGACAACGGCACCATGCCGTGGCGCCGTGGCTCGCTCAATGTGGACGACGAAGGCCAGCCCACGCAGGAGACCGTGCTCATCGAGAACGGCATCCTCAAGGGCTATTTGAGCGACAAGCTGTCGTCGAAGCTGATGGGCATCGCCGACACCGGCAACGGTCGGCGCGAGAGCTACGAACATATTCCCATGCCTCGCATGACGAACACTTACATGCTCGCGGGGCAGGATAGCCCCGAGGACATCATTCGCTCGGTGAAGTACGGCGTGTACGCGGTGAACTTCGGGGGCGGGCAGGTCGACATCACGAACGGAAAGTTTGTGTTCGGTGCGTCGGAAGCCTACATGATCGAGGATGGCAAGATCACCGCTCCGATCAAGGGCGCCACGCTGATTGGCAACGGCCCCGACGTGCTTACGCGCGTTTCGATGGTCGGCCACGATCTGCAACTCGACGAAGGCGTTGGCACCTGCGGCAAGGATGGGCAGGCTGTGCCAGTAGGCGTGGGCATTCCCACGATCAAAGTCGATCGGCTGACGGTCGGGGGGACGGCGAAGAAGGACCCTGGCGGGTTCATGCAGTAAAGGAAGCTGCTAGCTTCGAGCCGCGAGCTTTGAGCAAGCCGGGGCTTCGACGATAATCCGCGACGATTCGCTGAGCTTTATGTCCTCTGTAGTGCAAAAGAATTTCAATCATGTCTGAAACTCAAGTCGCATCGAAACCTGAAACTCGAAACCCGAAACTCGAAACCGACCTGCGCGAAGTAGCGCAGGACCTTGTGGCCCGTGCTATGGCTGGCGGCGCCTCGGCCGCGGAGGCCGTAGTCCGAGAAGGCGACGAATTCTCTACCACAGTCCGCCTCGGGCAAGTCGAGACTCTGAAAGAATCCGGCTCGCGCGCTGTCGGCATCCGCGTGTTCTTCGGAAAGCGCGCGGCCAGCACCTATTCGAGCGACTTTTCGCGCGCCGGCCTCGATCGCATGCTGCAGTCCGCGCTTGCACTGGCAAAGATCACTTCCGAAGATCCCTTCGGCGGAATTCCGGAAGCCAGTCAGCTTGGATCGCTCAAGGGCGATCTTGATCTCTACCACGAAGACGTTTACTCACTGCCTGGCGCCGAGCGCATCGATTACGCGCGCCGCGCGGAGAAAGCCGCGCTCGATTTCGATCCGCGCATCAAGAATTCCGAAGGCGGTTCGTTCGACGCTGCCACCGGACGTAAAGTCCTCGCGAACTCGCATGGCTTCGTGGGTGAGTACCGCCGCTCCTACTGCTCGGTCGCTGCAATTCCCATCGCGCAAGACGACAAAGGCGCCATGCAGCGCGACTACTGGTTTTCAGTGGCGCGCAATCTTGGACGTCTTGATCCCGCCGAGCAGGTGGGCCGTATCGCCGCCGAACGCACCATTCGGCGCCTGGGCGCACGTAAGGCGAAGACCGCGCAGGTCCCCATCATTTTCGATCCGATGGTCGCGACGTCGATCCTTGAACACATTTTTGAAGGCGTGAACGGAGACTCGGTGTATCGCGGTGCTTCGTTCCTCGCAGGGAAACTAGGCCAGAAGATCGCTGGCGATAACGTCACTGTTGTCGATGACGGCACCATCCCCGGCGGTTTCGGCACGAGTCCGTTCGACGGCGAAGGGATTCCCACGCGCCGCAAGCTGGTCATCGAAAACGGCGTCCTGAGATCGTATTTGCTAAACACGTACACGGCGAAAAAGCTTGGACTCGAAACCACGGCCAACGCGTCTCGCGGCCTCGCGGGCACGCCCGGCATCGGCCCGGGCAATTACTTTTTGCAGCCTGGGAAAAAGACACCGAAAGAGTTGATTGCCGACGTGAAGGAAGGTCTCTACGTCACCGAATTCCTCGGCCACGGCGCGAACCTGGTGACGGGCGATTACTCGCGTGGCGCATCGGGCCTCTGGATTTCGGGCGGAGAACTTACCTATCCAGTGGAAGAGATCACGGTCGCTGGCAATTTGAAAGACATGTTCCTGCACATCTCCGAGATCGCGAATGACCTTGAGTTCCGCGGCTCGGTTGCTTCGCCTACATTGCGCATCGATGGACTGACCGTGGGCGGAGAGTAACAATCTTCCCCACAGAGTCTCAGAGTCACCGAGGGACCTTCTTCAGTCAGTTTGGGTTTCTCGGTGACTTTGCGTCTCTGTGGTGAATTTGTTGTAAGAGTTACAATCCACGTATGGGCGGACTCATCCAGCCGACGTTGGGCGCGGACGAACGGGAAACGAATTGGCGCGCCATCGGTATTGGTGTTGCGATCGTCGTCGCCATCATCGGCATCCTGCTCCTGGTCTCGCGCACGCAGCAAAAAGCTTCTTCCGGCCCACCCGCCTACGCGGCCAATATCAAAATTTCCGATCTGAAGATGAGCGCCGCTGAGAACTTTGTGGGCGCCACCGTCTCCTATATCGACGGAACCGTCACCAACGCAGGAACCCAGACCGTCACGCACGTGGTGGCGGAAGTTACTTTCAGGGATTCGATGGCGCAACTTGCACAAAGGGAGAGTGTGCCCCTGCGCGTGCTGCAGACCAGTGGTCCCTACCCTGACGCCGTCGATCTCAGCGTTTCTCCGCTCGCACCCGGCCAGAGCAAACCCTTCCGCCTTACCTTTGAAAGCATCTCCGCGCAGTGGAATCACGAGTATCCCGGAATCAAAGTGACGGATGTGACGGTGAAGTAGCTCGGAACACACTCCTGTCTCGCGGATCAAAGCTGACCCTAATGAGCTTCTCGAGAGACGTAGTTGAAATCCTGTTAATCCTGGGAGCTGGACTTTGCTTCGCACTGTGGATGAACAATCCATTTGCGGGGGCCTTTGCTTCGATTGTGATCACGTTGTACATGTACCGACGCCAGAAGTGACGAATGAGTGTTCTTGGAAAATCCTCTGCTGGCAAGCCCGCGCTCTGCCTTCCATTACAATGACCTCGTGTCCGAAACCAAACCATTCCGTCTCACCGAGTCGGTGAAGGCTGCGGGTTGAGCGTCCAAGCTTAGTCCGGCGGCGCTGGACTCGGTGCTTGGGAAATTAGCCCGGCAACACGACCCGAACGTGCTGGTCGGCTTCGATCATGCCGACGACGCTGGCGTGTATCAAATCGCGCCCAACCAGGCTCTGGTCCAGACCGTCGACTTCTTCACGCCCATCGTCGATGATCCCTACACCTTCGGACAGATCGCCGCCACCAACTCGCTCAGCGATGTGTATGCCATGGGCGGGCGTCCGCTGACTGCGCTCGCGCTGGTGTGCTTCCCCGAGAAAGCCGATCTCGCGATCCTTGAGCGCATTCTGGCCGGCGGATTATCGAAAATGATGGAAGCCGGATGCACCGTGATTGGCGGCCATAGCATTCGCGACGAGGAAACCAAATTCGGCTACTCCGTCACCGGACTGATTCATCCCGAGAAAGTGCTGACCAACGGCGGAGCCCAGCCGGGCGATGCACTAGTCCTGACCAAGGCCATCGGCACAGGCGTGATCTCCACGGCGATTAAGAAGCAAAAAGCCGAAAGCGCCTGGGTGGAAGCGGCGACCGCATCGATGACGACCCTGAACAAGAGTGCGGCCGAGTTGTTGGCTCGTAAGTTTTATCCGGTGCACGCCATGACGGATGTGACTGGCTTCGGTTTGATCGGTCACGCGCGCGAACTGGCGCTAGCCAGTAAAATGTCGCTCGAGTTGCGTGCGGCGAGTGTTCCAGTCCTTCCCGGTGCGCTCGAATGTGTGCGCGCTGGACACGTCCCAGGCGGACTCAATGCCAATCGCGATTTCGCTGAGTGCATGGTGGAATACGCGGCCGAAGTTCCTTCCGACTTGCGGACGCTTCTATTTGATCCGCAAACGGCCGGAGGACTATTGATTGCCGTTTCCGCGGAGGTCGCGCACGATCTGGTCGCGCAACTCCGCGAGATCGGTCTTCCCGCCGCTCACATCGGCGACGTCCGGCCATCTACGAAACCTGTGATCCAGGTTTTATGAGTCCCTGCGGTCCAAAAACGTCAACCCAGCGACCCAAAATCCCGTTGGTGCTGCGCAAATGCTGTGATACTGTCGGCGCGAATTGAGGGGCGCTTGTCCCTCCATCCCCCAAGCTGAGGTATCCCGCATGGCCACAGGTGACTTCGGCACGACCAGTGTGAACCCCTCTACTACGGCGGCCGTGGAGCAGAGACTGCGCGCGGAACAGATCGTGAAAAACGCCGCGGGCTGGTTTCTTGCGATCGCCGGGCTTTCCATTTTGAATTCCGTTTTGTCCATGAGCGGAACGGGCTTCCATTTCATCTTCGGGCTGGGCATCACGGAAATTGTCGACGCCATTGGCCGTGAGGGTGGCACCACCGGATCAGCTCTCGGCCTGGTCGTGAACCTGTTCATCGCGGGCGTTTTCTTCATGTTCTGGCATTTCGCGCGACGCGGTGAGAAGTGGGCGTTCCTGTTCGGGATGGGACTGTACGCGGTCGATGGCCTGATTCTCGTTCCCTTCAAAGACTTCCTCAGCGTGGCCTTCCATGCGTACGCGCTCTTCCGTATCTACGGCGGCATGCAGGGATTGCCGGTGCTCGAAGAGCTCCGCCGCCGCGACCTCGCAACCAACGCGCCGATCGTGCCCCAGTAACGCGCTTGTTCGCGGATTGGCGACATCACCCCAATTGATCATTAACTCGACTTTGTCATCCTGAGCGCAGCGAAGGACCTGTGTAGTCTACGAGGCGACATCGCAGCGCCATAGTTCATTGGGGCGAGCGTTTTCGCCTGCATCGTCGCTCACTCCCGCCGCATCTGATTGAATACCCGTTCTCGTAATAGTCTCTTAAGCAAACGCTAATCAGAGCTCGCCTTCTCACAATTTTTTCCAACGGAGGTCTTTATGCAAACACGCGAATTGGGCCGCAGTGGCCTGAAAGTTTCCGCCCTTGGACTTGGCTGCATGGGCATGTCGGAGTTTTATGGCGGGCGTGACGATAGCGAATCCATCGCCACCATCCATCGTGCTTTGGAACTTGGGATTAACTTTCTCGACACTGCCGATGTTTACGGTCCGCACAAGAACGAGGAACTGGTCGGCAAGGCCGTCAAGGGCAAGCGCGACCAGGTGGTGCTGGCGACAAAGTTTGGCATCGTGCGCGATCCGACGAATCCCAATGTGCGCGGGGTCAACGGGAAGCGCGACTACGTGCGTTCCTCCTGCGACGCCAGTCTTCGGCGGCTAGGGGTCGACCACATCGACTTGTACTATCAGCATCGCGTGGACCCGCAAACGCCCATCGAAGAAACGGTTGAAGCGATGGCGGAGTTGGTGAAATCCGGCAAGATCCGGCACATCGGATTGTCGGAAGCCGGCCCGCAGACGCTGCGCCGCGCCGCAAAGGTACATAAGATCACCGCGCTGCAAACGGAATACTCGCTGTGGACACGTGACCCGGAAAAGGAAGTGCTTGCCGCGTGCCGCGAACTGGGCATCGGCTTCGTTGCCTACAGCCCGCTGGGTCGTGGCTTTCTTACGGGACAGTTCAAGCGCTTCGACGATCTGCCGGCTGATGACTACCGGCGCTTCTCGCCGCGCTTCCAGGGTGATAACTTCCAGAAGAACCTCGACTTGGTGAAGCGTGTCGAGCAGATCGCGGCCGAAAAGGGCTGCACGCCTTCGCAACTCGCGCTCGCGTGGGTTCTGGCTCAGGGTCAGGACATCGTGCCTATCCCCGGCACCAAGCGCCGTAAGTATCTAGAGGACAACGTTGGCGCCCTGAACGTACGCCTGACGCCTGAGGACATCCGCCGCATCGAGGAAGTCTTCCCCTCGGGCGCGGCCGCGGGCGAACGCTACCCAGAGCACATGATGCAGTTGGTAAATCAGTAGTCGCCAGTCTCCAGCCGCTGGTCGCTAGCCAAGCAATCCACAGGGGTGGTTGAGCTAGCGACTAATGACTGACGACTGGCGACTACGACCAGTGACTAGTTCACTCCGGCTGGAGTGTCTCGTCGATGCCGATGCTTCCGCCCTGCTCGATCGTGATGACTTTCTGCACCGGCTTGTAACCGGTGAGGGTGATGTCGACGATGTAGTTGCCCGGGTTCAACACGAAGTCGACGGGCGATCCTTTGTCGAGCATGCGGCGGTTGACGGCGATTTGCGCGCCCTTGGGATTGGTCTTGATGCTGACCTTGCCCATGCCAGCCTGCGAGCTGCTCCCGCCGAACAGCTTCTTGAACTTGCCGACCGTCTTGATGTCATCAACATTTCCCAGCGGACGAAGCGTTGCCGCGAAATGTAGTTGCTGGCCGGGCTGGCCGGAGGCCGAATTGGTCTCGTCGAGGAAGCCGGGCTTGCGCACCAGGATGGTGTGCATACCTTTCTCCAAGGTGATGACGGAGGGGGTTACGTGCAATGTGTCTTTGCTGTCGACGAAGATCGCCGCGCCAGCCGGTTCAGACGAGACGGCGATGGTTGCATTCAGCGACGCAAGATGCACGACGAAAGACGTCTTGTTTGCCGAGACCACGTCCACGGTTCGCGTTTCCGGCGTGAATCCCGATTTGCTGACCGTGACGGTGTGTTGCCCGGGATTTAACCCAGCCAGCGTATAGGGCGTCACCCAGTTGGGATCGATGCGCCCATCGATTTCGAGCTGCGCGCCTGCGGGTGTGGAATCGACAGAAAGCTGACCGGGCACAGCGGCGATCGGCGCTGGCGCAGAAGATTTCTTTTTGGGGTTGCGTCCGCGGGCCGCGGCGACGCCCTTGGTGGGAACCACCTCAGGCTCGGCCTGTGCAGGCGCGGCGGCTTGCGTTACGGTCTGCGCGGGCTCAGGTGCTGCCGGCGCTGGCGCAGCTTGCTCCACGGGCGCTTGCGATTTTGCAGGAGTGGCTGCCGTAGTGGGCACGCGCCCCTCTTCGTCCGTGCTCTGCGACATGGAACGATAGAAAATGTAAGCGCCGACGATCAGGATCAACGCCACCGCCGCGGAGATCGAATACATCATGAGCTGCGGCGGAACGCTTTTGATTTCCTTGATCGCTTTCTGAGCGACTTCGCGCGGTTGAATCTTCGGCTTCTCCGGCTCGGATCGGCGCAGGATGATCGACGGCAGCGGTTCGGCCGCCTCCTCGGTCTCGGGCTTATGCACCGGAGGGGGCGCAACATAGACCTCTTGGAGCGGAGGCAACTCGTCCATTTCGGAAAAGCTGACGCCCTTGCTGCCCGCGACAGCACCTTCCGCCATCATGGGATCGACAGCGATCCTCGGTTTCTCGGTAGTCGCTTCATCCGCGACCGCAGCGGACATGCTCGCGTTGTTGTTGGTGATTGCATCCACCGATGCCTTCACCACCGAAGTAACAAATTGCGCGCTGGGATCGAGCGTGGGAGCCTTCGCGGTCGGAGAATTTCCCGCGGAGTTCCAGCCCGCAGCCGCGGCTGCTGCTCTCTTCGGAGCAGCCGGCGGTTCGGCCGGTTGCGCCGGCGTCCAGGAGGTTTCCAGTTCGCTGGAGAGTGCAGGCGTGGATTCGTTGAAGCGCGTTTCCGTAGGCTGGGCTTCGACTTTCGGAGCGGACGGGGTCTTTTGGAGCCGCTGCAAATTTTGTCGACGCCGAAGCCTTCATCCCGCCAGGAACGACGGCGGCCTTAGGTGCATCGGCCTTCCTGGCGGTTTTGCCCGTGGCTTCGCGGCACTTTTCCAGGTCTGCCGCCAGTTCGCGGCCGCTCTGGTAACGTTGCGCGGGATCCTTAGCTAGCGCCTTCATGATGACTTCGCTGGCGACCGGATTGATCTTCGGGTTCACGAGCGCCGGCGATACCGGCATCTCGTTGACGATCTTGTTCCGGACTTCATCGGCATCCGCGCCATCGAATGCCTTCTGGTCAGTCACCATCTCGTAGAGGATCGCGCCCCAGCTGAACAAGTTCGAACGCGCATCCAGGCCCTCGCCTTGAATCTGCTCGGGCGACATGTAATGCAGGACGGGATGCGGAGCGCCGGTTGCAGTCGCTGCCACCCAGCCCGTGCTCGAAATGCCGAAGCTCAAAATCTTTACAGTGCCGTCCCAGGTCACCATCACCTTGGAAGGCTCGATGCTGCAGTGAAAGACATTGTGCTCGTGGGCGTGATCGAGCCCCTGGCAAACCTGGCGGCTGATGTCGAGCAGGTCCCAGATCGAAAATCCTTCTTTGCGCGCCAGCATAGTCGCGATGCTGTTGCCCTGGATGTACTCCATCGCGGAGCAGAACAGGCCGTCGATTTCTCCCGCGCCATAGACGAGCGTAAGGTTCGGGCTGCTGAGTTCTTTCGTGGTCTCGGCTTCTTCCAGAACGCGCTGCATGATGCTCTCGGCATGCTCGCCGAAAGCTGCAAGCTTGTAGGTCTTCAGCGCGAGCGTTTGTCCGGACTCCGGATCGCTCGCCTTGTAGACGCAACTGGACTCAGACCTCGCTAGTTCCCCGAGAATTTCGAAGCGGCCTATTTTCGTGGACATTTCCTCTAGCCTCATCCGGGCAAAGCCCTGACTCGCGCCTCGAATCGAACCGGGCGCCGCACGGTCTGGGGGCGGATAACATCAAGAATACTTTCAGGTTGCGGTGACTTTCGAGTTACGAAAGTACTCGAAAAATTCGCCCTGCCGTGGAGGCCCAAGAAGGGCAAGGCTTCTTTATTGTTGGGAGGCGATCCAGTGCTCGACCAGGCGTTGCAGTTTGGCGCCTTCGGGGCGGCGACGGACGGCGTCGATCACCGAGACTCGCGCGTCATTTCCGGATCCACGAAAGCCCAGCCAGTAGGGAACGAAGAGTTCATCGGCGAGCGGCGTAGCCGTGATCGAGAGACCACGCATGCGAAAGAATCCGCGGCTGTATAGAACGCGGCGCAACTTGGCGACCAGCAACTCGGTTGCGCGCTCGTTTTCGAGTTCGGGAGCGGCGCAGTTTCGCGTCTCGACGTGCATCATCTCGGACTCGTCGGGAATGTGATCGAACTTGAACAAGTCGAGAGTGCCATTCACGACATCAAGAGCTACCAGATTCTCGTCCGTGGCGCCGCCATTCACAACGCGTGCGCGAAAAAGTCGAAAGGGAACGTAGAACTCCGCCACGCTGCGTAACGGCCCGAAGAATCCGTTGCGGAAAAGTTTTGAGATGCCGCTTGCAGAAAACTGTTCCACCGCCTGCTCGCGGGTGACATTCGCTTTGAGGGTGCGGATTCGAGTCATCAGGGGTATGCGGAAGCGACGCCGACGATGCAAGGAGCGCATGTATCAACGTGTAAACGTTCTACGATTCTACGCGTTCTCATATAGACACATTGCTGTTGAGGTGTCGGAAATGACATTTGTCATGCGCGGGCGGTGACACAGTCCACTGGAAGTCGCATGCTGCGGCGTGGATGATGATTGCGCATGCGAAATCGTGGAAATTCTTCCGAGGGCATCAATTTTCATGGACGATTTTGCGGCGCGCGGGTTGTCGGTTGCCCGTGCGTGTTCTATGCTAGTACGCACAGTTGACACGATGAAACTGGCCGCGCCACTCGCAGGCGCGCCTACCTGGGTTCGGGCGTATCACATAGGTCTTCCGGAGTTTCCTCATGACCCTAAGCAGCTTTGTCGCTAAAAGCGCATTCCGCAACAAGCGCCGCACGGCGCTAACCATGGTGAGCATCGCGCTGTCGCTCGCTCTGCTCACGTTCATGATGACCATCTGGCGCGCGTTTTACATTGACAGCGGCAGCGAGCAGTCCACCCAGCGTTTGATCACCCGCCACCGCGTGTCGCTGACGTTCTCGCTTCCGATTTATTACGCGCAGAAAATCAAGACCGTGCCCGGCGTGAAGGAGGTCGTGCCCACGCAATGGTTCGGCGGGAAGTACATCGACGACAAGCCGGAACATTTCTTCGCGCAGTTCGCGACTGATCCGCAAGAGCTATTTAAGGTCTATACCGACTTCAAGATTCCGCAGGACCAACTGGAAGCCTGGCAGCACGACCGCGCCGGCGTGGTGGTCGACAACGGGCTTGCCAAGAAATTTGGTTGGAAGATCGGCGACCGCATCGTGCTGATGGGAACGATCTGGGCTGCGAACCTCGAACTCACGATCCGGGGCATCTTCAACCCGCCTCAGCCGTCGCAGTCGGTCTATTTCGATCGCAAGTATCTGGAAGAAGCCGTGCCGGTCATGAAAGATCAGAGCGGCACCTTCGGCATTTTGGCAGATTCACCGGCCGACGTCCCGAAGGTAGCGACCGCGGTCGATGACATGTTCCACAACTCGCCGCAGCAGACCAAGACGGAAAGCGAGAAAGCGTTCGGCATGGACTTCGTAGCCATGCTTGGCAACGTGAAGGCGTTCATCTTGAGCATCTGCGGTGCGGTGGTGTTTGCCACGCTACTGGTGGCCGCGAACACCATGGCCATGTCGATCCGCGAGCGCACGCGCGAAGTGGCCGTGCTGAAGACGCTCGGATTCACGCGCAAGACCGTGCTGACTCTGTTTGTGGGCGAAGCCGTCATCGTGGCGGCGATCGCCGGACTGATTGGCGTGGGCCTGGGCAGCGGTCTGATGTACATGGTGGGCCACAACCCCCAGGCCGGCTTCTTTCAGGGCATCACGGTGAACTGGGCGACCATGATCGTGGCTCTGGTGCTGGCTAGCCTGGTCGGATTTGTCGCAGCCATGCTGCCGTCGTACAACGCTTCGCGCGTCGATATCGTGGAGGGCCTGCGCTACATCGGGTAGCGAGCTTCGAACTATGGCGATCCCCATCAGCTACAACATTCGCAATCTGAAATTGCGCAAGGGCCTGACCATCATGACGGCACTAGGCATTGCGCTGACCGTCACGACCGTCGTCTTCCTGATGGCACTGCTCGCCGGATTGAAGCAGGCCTTCGTGACGAGCGGCGACCCGTTGAACGTGCTGGTGCTGCGCAAGGGCTCGACCGCGGAGTTGTCGGGCGGCTTTGACGCGAACCAGTTTCCCACGTTGAAGAACCTGAATGGCGTTGCGAAAGACAAGAGCGGCGAGCCGATGGCGTCTGCGGAATGGGTGGTGGTCATCGTCCTACCGCGCAAAGACGGCACCGGCGAAGTGAACGTTACCGTGCGCGGCATGATGCCGGACGGACTCGAGATGCGCCAACTGCCTGCTGACAAGCCAAAGGTGAAACTGGTCGAGGGCCGATGGTTTTCGCCCGGCCAGCGCGAGGTTGTGGTCAGTTCGTCGATACACAAGCGCTTCTCTAACTCCAACGTCGGCGACACCATGCAGTTCGGCAAGGGGCCGTGGAAGGTGGTCGGCATTTTCGATGCGGGCGGCAGCGCGTACGAGTCGGAAGTCTGGGGCGACGTAAACCAGATGGCGTCTGACTTCGATCGCCAGGGCGCGTTCGCTTCGGCATATCTGCGCGCGACCGATTCAGCTGCCGCGATTGCGTTGAAGAATGCGGTCAGCGATGACCAGCGGCTCAAACTCGACGGCATGCTTGAAACCGACTACTACGCCAAGCAGACCAGTTCCGGCGGACCGATCAAGATCGTTGGCTACGTTGTGGGCTTCATCATGGGGATCGGTTCGATCTTCGCGGCCATGAATACGATGTATGCGGCCGTCGCCTATCGCAGCCGCGAGATTGCGACCTTGCGGGTCATCGGATTCAGCAGGCCGAGCATCCTGACTTCATTTGTGTTCGAGTCGCTCGTGTTGTCTCTGCTGGGCGCGGTTCTCGGGATCGTGCTGATGCTGCCGTTCAACGGCATGACGACCGGGACATCAAATGCCGTGACCTTTAGCGAGGTGGTGTTTGCGTTGCGCATGACGCCCGGGGTGATTTTGGCCGCGGTCATCTTTGCACTGGTGATGGGATTTTTCGGGGGATTGGCTCCCGCATGGCATGCCGCGCGGCAGAATATCCTGACGGCGTTGCGCGGATAGCCTTGACCTGAACCCACGAATGCGGAGCTTGGGTGGGGCATCCTCTGACCTGGGGCCCTTAGGGTTAGCCAACGACTAGCGACCAACGACTGAAGTAGCGGATACCGAATGTCACTCGATACCAAACATCAAGACTTGCAGAGCCTGCGCATTGACCGCTCGGCTCCTGGCTCCGAGGGCGAGCCGCCGAAGTGGTCGACCCGCTACATCCTGGGCGGGATCGGCGTGGTCGTGTTGCTGGGCCTGATTACGCTGGCCTACCGCATTTTGTCGCCCGCCGCGCCGGAAGTGGAAGTCGTGCGTGCCCTGGCCGAAGGCGGCGGCGACTCGGGCGGTGTGGTGCTGTCGGCAAGCGGCTACATCGTGGCGCATCACAAAATCAATGTGAACTCGAAGGTCACCGGGCGAGTGAAGTGGATCGGCGTCGAGAAGGGCGACAAGGTGAAGGAAGGCCAGGTGCTCGTCCGCCTGGAAGACGACGAGTTCCGCGCGCAATATCTGCAAGCCTCGGGCGCGGTCGAGAACGCCAAGGCGTACTTGATGGAATTGCAGAACGGATCGCGGCCGGAAGAAGTGCAGCAGGCGCAGCACAACCTCGACGAAGCGCGCGCCACCGCAGCCAACGACAAGGTCACGCTCGACCGCACGAAAGAATTGTTCGGGCAGGGAGTGGTGTCGAAGCAGGCGCTTGACGATGCGACCGCGAAATACGAAGCCGACCAGCAGCGCGCCAATTCGCTGAACCAGAGTTTCACGCTCTCGAAGCTCGGGCCGCGTGCCGAGGAGATCGCGCGCGCCAAGGGTGCCTTGCTGCAAGCGCAGGGCACGGCGGCATACGCGAAGTCGCAACTCGATGCGACCCAGGTGCGCGCTCCGGTGAGTGGCACGATTCTTGAACGCAAAGCGGAGAAGGGCGAGTTGATCACGTCGCAGTTCGCGAGCGGCGCCGAAGGCGGGCCGCAGGGCTCCGTGGTGGCGTTGGCCGACTTGTCGGACCTGCAGGGAGAACTCGATATCGCTCAGAATGACTTCTCCCGATTGAAGCCCAAACAGAGGGCCATCGTTACTGTCGACGCATTCCCGAACCTGAAATGGGATGGCGTGATCGCCGAGATGTCGCCCGAGGCCAACCGCCAGAAGGCCACAGTGCAGGTGAAGGTGCAGATCCTTAATCCCGATGAGCACCTTCGACCCGACATGAACACGACGGTGAGGTTTCTGGCGGACGACAACAAGGGCGGCAATCCGCAAGGGGGCGGCGCGGTTGTGCCCTCCACAGCAGTGCGCGACCACGATGGCAAGAAGGTTGTCTTCATCGTGCTGAACAGCAAGGCGGTCATGAAGACGGTGAAAATTCTCGAGCAGCGAAACAATGGCTACCTGGTCGACGGCCCCATCAACGGCGAGAACGTAATCAGCAATCCGCCGGACAATCTGAAAGACGGCGAATCCATCCGAATCAAAGGACAGTCCTCATGAGTACGATGACCACCCCGAAAATTGCGACTGGAACCAAGGTCGTGCAGGCCCGCAACGTCAATAAGGTCTTCAAGCGCGACGCGTTTCAGGTGACTGCGCTCGACAACGTTTCGATCGACATCGCGCAGGGCGAGTTCCTCGCACTGATGGGCCCCTCCGGCTCGGGCAAGACCACGCTACTGAACATGATCGCGGCCATCGACCGGCCGACCTCGGGCGAACTGCTGGTGATGGGCGAGAACATTTTTCGCTTCAACGACAGTCAGTCGGCTCGCTGGCGGAATGAGCACGTCGGGTACGTGTTCCAGACCTTCAACCTGATCCCGGTGCTGACGGCGTTCGAGAACGTCGAGCTGCCGCTCCTGCTGACGAAGCTGAACAGCCGCACAGCGGCGCGATCACGTGATGACCGCATTGAAGCTGGTCGGATTGGGCGAGCGCGTGCACCATCTTCCCAAGCAACTCTCCGGCGGACAGGAACAGCGCGTGGCGATTGCGCGCGCGATTGTGAGTGATCCGACTCTGCTGCTGGCCGACGAGCCGACGGGCGATCTCGACAGCCATTCCGCGACCGAGGTTCTCGAGATCCTGAAGCGCCTGAATGAAGACTTCAAGAAGACGATCGTGATGGTTACCCACGATCCACACGCGGCGTCGTACGCGCACGTGACGCGGCATCTGGAAAAGGGGATGCTGCTGCCGCCAGCGTAGGCTGCAGCGACGTCGAGCTGCCAGGGATCGTTCCGAGATCGCGCGGGCAGGGATAAGTTCCGAATGATCGTCCCCTGCATGGACAGACGGGAAGGGCCCGACTTCAGTCGGGCCAAAAAGGCCGGTGACTCGGGCGGCTTTAGCCGCTGCGGTCGGCCTCTCAAATAGATCATTCCGAATCCGAGTAAGTCGGTAGAAAGAGCTCCCCTCAGGCGCTGAAGCGCCGTTTCGGTCGGTCGCCGATGGCACGACTGAAGTCATGCCCCTCCCGCACCCAAAGCCCTCGTCTCTACGCGGATTTCGTTCGCTTCCCTTCCAGTTGCACCGCCAACACTCTAACCGCCCCCATCCAGATCAGCGCCGCGGCGTAGCCCGCGATCACGTCGCTGGGCCAGTGCACGCCCAGGTAGACGCGCGACAAGCCGATCATCGCGACGAGCAGAGATGCCACACTCCAAGTCAGGACCCGCTGCCACTTTGCAGGCATGTCATGCGCCAGCGTTCCGGCTACTAATCCGTAGAAGCAAAGAGAAATCAGAGCGTGGCCGCTGGGGAACGAATACGTGCTCGGCTTCGAAATGAAGAACGGATCGGGCCGCGTGCGGTGGAATGCAAGTTTCAGCGACGCATCCAGGATGCCGGCTCCCATCAGGGTGACCAGCGTGACCAGGATGTGCGTGTTGTCGCGACGGTACCAGAGATACGCAAACAGGCACAGAGTCGCGGTCATGATGACCTGCCAGTCGCCGAGGTTCGTCACGAAGCGCATCAGCGCAGTTAACCCGGGCGAAGCGAAATCGTGGATAACGGACCGCACGGTGTCGTCGAAGCGGTCGGTGTGCTTGCGGAGAACTTCGTCGGCCAGCCACGAGAACAGGACGAGAGACGCGATCGCGATGCCGAGGCTGACCGGGATGACCGCGGTCCAACGTTTATTGAGGAGTTGCCTCTCCGGTCTCGCGAAACGCGACATGCGCCCCAGACTACCAAAAGCGGGAGCGCATGCCGGTTCTGAATCCAGTATTTTGTAGAGCAAGTTGCTACCGCGTTTGCCAACTACGCGCGCGGAAGCCCCTGGCGCACGTGCGCAGGGTTCTCCGGATCAGCAATCCATTGCCACGCGCGGCGTCCATTCTCGCGTACCAGAGTACGTGCTTCGCCGTACTCGACCAGGCGATTGAGCACCGTGGTCACCGACGCGAGCGGGTCTTTGTGACGCGCGAGAATGGGCGGAACCTTCTGCTGGATGAGTTCACACACTTCGCGAGCGCCCAGCGGACGCTCCGCTTCCATCAGGACCATACGACAAGCTTTTGTGAAACCGGGCTGGCGCCCGTTGGACTTGCGGTCCACGAGTTCGAGCAGTTCTTCGCTGAGTACTTCATCTCCGAAGAGATTGGCGAGACCAACAATGGTCTGCTTAACCGTGCCAATTCGCTTCATCACGTCGGCCCGCTGGCGCATGAGCTGCCGCAATTCCTCGTGAGCCTGGCGAACCACTTCGACCACATGCGGATCGTTGGTACCTGGCATACCTTTGCTTCCGTTGTTGGTGAACTCGATCCGGCCGATTTCCATGACACCATCCTCCGGTGCATCCGCGACTCCCAACATCGACTGGTCCCGAGGCGGAAAGCGCGCACCACCCCCAATTGTTCAGTACGTCGGAACGTGCAAGCCGGTTCCGCGTACGTCATGACAGAGTCACCGCTATGGAGCTTTGCACTTGCACTTCATGGTCCGTTTCCCCACTGCGGATCCACCTGCTTCAATGTGAGGGGTTAGACGACAGCCTTAACGAAGGGTGAGCACACTAGAGTGTTTATTTCCGTGGACTTAGCTAGACACTCACACACGAAGAGGCCCTCGTGTTATGTGCAAGATTATTGGGATGCACCGGGTGACTGGTCGGGATGTCTGGGCGTGGAAATAGCTGTGGACAGAGAGCGTCCGCGAGCGCACGAAGCTCAGTAGGCAAAGCCGTCGGGCTGGCTGACGGCGCCCACGCGCACCTGGCTATCGATGAAGTTACGGCCCGCGGCCAGGGCCTGGCGATTGACGTCGAGGAGTTCTACTTTCTTGATCTTGGTCTCGATCACGCCCATGGCGGTCTCGGGCAGCAGGCACTCCGTCTCTTCGAGCAGCGCGCCCATCAGCACGATGTTGGTGACTTTCGTCGAGCCGAGCTTGTCGGCCATCTCGGCAGCCGGGATGCAGACCACGCGCGCCTGCGGCGGAACAAAGTCCGCGGGAAGCTTGTCGCGGTTGTAGAGGATCAAGCCGCCGGGCGCAACCTGGCTCGCGAACTTGCGCAGCGAGATTTCGTTCATTGCGATCAAAACGTCGGGATGCGAGATGAGCGGCGAGCCGATGCGCTCTTTCGATAAACACACGTGGCAATGCGCGCTGCCGGAACGCATCTCCGGGACCGTAGGACGGTAGCCAGCTGACGTCCAGGCCTTCGCGCATGCCCATCTCGGTGAGCAACTGTCCGAGCAGCAGGACGCCCTGTCCGCCGAAGCCGGCAACCTTGATGGTGTAGTCGCGGAAATGGTGCGGATGGTCGGCAGCCTTGCGAAACGCAGCTTCATCCTTAGCGCTGATTTCGAGCACGTCCGAGACGGTGCGCTGCGGCGGAGTCGTGCCGGTCGGAACTTCGAGCTTGCGATCGCGGAACACATTCAGCGGGAATGTGGGAACCAGTTTCTCCATCACCCAGCGGCGCGCGTCGACCGGATCCTTGCCCCAGATGGTGGGACAAGGAGAAAGAATCTCGACGAACGAGAAGCCGGCGCCGTCGCGCTGGTTCTCGAGCGCTTTGCGCACCGCGCGGCGCGCTTTCATGATGTTCTTGTTGTCGCACAGCGCAACGCGCTCCACGTACACCGGCGCTTCGAGCGTGGAGAGCAGTTCCGCCATGTGCAGCGGGTAGCCTTCGTTGACCGGGCGGCGTCCCCAGGGCGACGTGGTGCTCTTCTGGCCGACTAGCGTGGTGGGCGCCATCTGGCCGCCCGTCATGCCGTAGATCGCGTTGTTCACGAAGAAGACGGTGATGTGTTCTCCGCGGTTGGCGGCATGAACGATTTCCGCGGTGCCGATCGCGGCCAGGTCGCCGTCGCCCTGGTACGAGATGACGATCTTGTCGGGGCAGGTGCGCTTGATGGCGGTAGCGCAGGCGGGTGCGCGTCCGTGCGCGGCCTGCACGTTGCCCACGTCGAAGTAGTAGTACGCGAACACGGAGCAGCCCACCGGGCTCACGAAGATGGTGCGATCCTGCAGGCCAAGCTCTTCGATGGCTTCGGCAATCAGCTTGTGCGCGACGCCGTGGCCACAGCCCGGGCAGTAGTGCGTCTGCTGCTTCAGTTCGCCCTTGCGCTCGAACGTATCGTAGAACACGGGCGACTTGGAGTGCGTCACTTCGTAACCGTTCGCTGGAGCCGGTTGCTTCGACCAGCGTGTCTTCGCGTCGTCTGCCATGATCGCCTCTCCGTTATCGACCGGAACGTTGCCCAGCGTTTCGTGTTCGACTACGGTTTCGCTATGCGTCCAATAATTCGGTCTGAATTTCTTCCACCGACGGCACGTTGCCTCCGGTGCGGCCGTAGAACTCGACCGGTACGCGTGCCGTTCAAAGCGCAGGCGGACGTCTTCCACCATCTGTCCGTTGCTCAGTTCGACCACTACCACCTGGCGTACGTCCGGCTGCGGCTTTGCGAAGCGCTTCGGACGGGAAAGGCCACAGCGTGATGGGCCGGAACAGTCCGACGCGTTGACCTTCCGCGCGCGCCGCTTCTACGGCCGAGCGCAGGATGCGGGAGGTGATGCCGTATCCGACCAGCAGAATGTCGGCGTCCTCGCGTGTCGTAGAGTTCCCAGCGCTGTTCCTCCTGTTGCGCACGCTGGTACTTAGCTTCCAGCTGCCGCTGGTGACGCTTCCAGATCGTCAGGCTCGAGGAAGATCGAACTGACCAGATTCTTGCGCGTCTCGGGAGTGCCCTTCACCGCCCACGGCTTTTCAGGAGCGACGATGTCGCGATACTCGAGTTCCAGCGGTTCCATCATCTGGCCGATGAAGCCGTCGGCCAGAATGATAGCCGGGTTGCGATACTTGTCGGCCAGTTCGAAGGCGAGCACAGTGAGGTCGGCCATTTCCTGCACCGAGGCGGGCGCCAGCACGATGTTGTGATAGTTGCCGTGGCCTCCGCCTTTCACCATGGCGAAGTAGTCGCTCTGCTCGGGCGCGATGTTGCCGAGGCCGGGGCCGCCGCGAACGACATCGACGATCACGCAAGGCAGTTCTGCGCCGGCGATGTAGGAGATGCCTTCCTGCATCAAGCTGAGTCCGGGGCCGGAGGATGCGGTCATGACGCGGGCCCCGGACGCAGCTGCGCCGTACACCATGTTGATGGCGGCGACTTCGCTCTCCGCCTGCAGGAACGTCCCGCCGACCTGCGGGATGATACAGGGCGGCCGCTTCGGCGATCTCGCTGGCGGGAGTGATGGGATATCCGTAGAAGGAGCGGCAGCCGGCGAGGATGGCGCCCTTCACGATGGCGACATTGCCTTTACAAAGTTGCCGCATGGCCGTCTCCTTGCTGCATGTCTACCAGCTTGAGGCGAGGAGCGAGCCGGAACACCGTGATGGCTCCCGGCTCGGGGCAGCAGTAGAAGCAGATGCCGCATCCGGTGCAGCCTTCGCCCTTGTAGTGCGCGGGATGCACGCCGTAGGCACTCAGGTCGGCCGTCAGTTCCAGGCATTTGGGCGGGCACGACTCCACGCACAGCCCGCATCCTTTGCATTCGTCAATGTTGACTGCGATGTTCCCTCGTGCCTGCGCTGCCATAATCACCTCGTCGTGACTGGATCTTTCACCTGCGGGCGCTGCAACCACTTGGTTCGCTCGCAGTAGTCGTAAAGCTCTTCGCGGAACTTGGGGTGCGCGATCTCGATCAGCGCCTGCGCCCGTTCGCGGATCGACTTGCCGTGCAGGTAGGCGACGCCGTACTCGGTAACGACGTAGCGAATCAATCCGCGAGAGGTCACCACGCCAGCTCCCGGCGCGAGCATCGGTGTGATGCGCGAGATCGTTCCGTCTCTTTGCGGTGGAGGAGAGCGCGATGATTGGCTTGCCGCCCTTGGAGCGCGACGCGCCGCGCAGGAAGTCCACCTGCCCGCCGATCCCGCTGTAGAAATACGTGCCAATCGAATCGGAACAAACCTGGCCAGTGATGTCCACCTGCAGAGCTGAGTTGATGGCCACCATCTTGTCGTTGCGCGCGATCAGCGCGGGATCGTTCGTGTAGGCGGTGGGGTGGAATTCGAAGATCGGATTGTTGTCGACATAGTCGAACAGGTTCTTGCTGCCCAACGCAAATCCCAAGATGATCTTTCTCGGCTTGAAATTCTTGCGGGCGCCGGTGATCACGCCGGCGTCGATCAGCGGAATCACGCCATCGGAAACCAGTTCGCTGTGCACGCCCAGATCCTTGCGATCCATGAGCAGCGGAAGCACCGCGTCGGGAATGCCGCCGATGCCCGTCTGCAGCACGGCGCCGTCTTCAATCAGGCCGGCGACGTTGCGCGCGATGGCAATCTGCATCTCGGTGACTTCAGGCTTCTTCAGCGCGCACAGCGGGCGCGAGGATTCGACGATCGCGTCAATCTTGTTGACGTGAATGAAACTGTCGCCATAGGTGCGCGGCATCTCGTCGTTCACCTGCGCCACCACGTAGCGCGCCAGGCGGGCGGCCGTCAGAGTGGTATCGACGCCGACGCCGAAGCTGCAGAATCCGTGTGAGTCAGGCGGCGATACTTCGATCAGCGCGACATCGAGCGGCATGGCTCCGCTTTCGAACAGCTCTTCGATCTCGCTGAGATAGACCGGCGTATAGTCGGCGCGACCTTCATTGATGGCATCGCGCACGTTCCCGCCGATAAACACGGCGTTGTGGCGGAAGTGCCCCGCCATCTCGGGCGCGACATAGGGGGCCTTGCCCATGGTCATCATGTGGACGATTTCGACGTCCTGCACATGGGGTGCGCGCTGAATTAAGCGCTTCGACCAGCGTTTCCGGTTCGGCGCAGCCCGGCTGGATGTATACGCGCATGCCGGACTGCACGCAGCGCAGCGCTTCATTGGCGGTGCGAAGTTTCTTCTTGTATTCCATCTCCCACGACATCGCTTGCAGTCTCCTTAAAAATCGTTGCTACCGAACCTGGCTGACTTCTTTGGCGCATGCCTGCTCGTATCCCATGGACGCATAAAAAATGGCGCGGTCGAAGAACTGGTCGAGCAGTTGCAGCATTTCAAGCTCGCCGAAAATTTCGGTGGGACGCTCCATCCCGGCCTCGTTCTTCAGATACTCCAGCAGATTTTCCTTGGTCAGCACGATGACCCAAACCAACTGGCTGAGGGGAACCTGCTGCTCGGCTCGACGCGCTCCGATTTCCATGTAGCGTTGCCGGATGTCGAAATCACTCTTGCCCAACAGCCACTCGCCCAGATGGCGATAAATTTCATAAACACGTTCCTGCAGATCTGTGGCGGGAACCTTGCCATAGTCGCGGGTGAACTCGGAGCTTTGTACGCGGGCAAGAAGCCCGGTAGCCAGCCCGTCTGAGTGAGTCTCGATCAGACGAACGAGTCGGTAGGCCAGCATCATGACCGGATCCTCCTCTCCCTCCGAGATTCAGTCTGTGCTTTGGAACGGGATGTGGCCGTGACTCGTCGCACTTGGACTTGTGATCTGGATCACATGGGAGATGTTGAAAAGGAAGGAGTTATACCGACCGTACGGTTGGTGCGGACGCCTATCCCGAGGACTTGGTAGCCTGTTGGGCGGCCTAACAGCGTGAGTGAAGTCTGTTCTTAGCAAAGCAGGTTGACGTGTCGGCGCAAGCACCGCCATGCAGGGATTCACCGTTTTTAACGTCCCGGCCGTTAAGCGGGTCCGTCAAACTTTATTGGCGAGCTCGCGATGTTCGCAAGGTAGATTGGCTTTGTGGAGCCGCCACATAATCGGAGAGCGCATGATGTCTGAATCAAAGTACCAAGCAGGCATTCATTATGCTTTTCTGGGGCTCTTGATCTCCGCAAACCTCGCTTGCAACTCGAACCGGTCGAACACCGCGAAAAATTCGATCCCCTCGGGTTCTTCGCAACTGCACGAAGCCGTCGCTAAGCCGACGATGGATATCGACCTCAACCGTGTGATACGGCACATTCAGAATCCGCCTGATTCGTTCCACTACAGTCTCCGCGACCAATCTTCCCATCCCTGGCAGGAAGACGCCGATGTCACGCCACAGAGCATAACGGGCAGCTTTACGAACAGTTCATTGACCGCAGCGCAACAATTGCAGGGCACTCCGCGGGACGTTTCTTCCAATCTAATGGCGATCGGTCGCTTGGCCGACCATTTCGCGACCGTCCACGGAACATCAGCGGTCGTGAAGGAGGGAACCGAAAACAAGAATGGATACGACGCTGTCCAATACTCGATTGACACGGGCTCAGGCAATGCGACCGAGCAGGGACTCTTCAAAAGCGTGCTTGGCGCCGGCGGATTCGAGAAAGGCACTGTGTGGGTAACTTCGGAGGGATGTCCTGTCCAAATTGTGCTGGATGAAGAATTGCATGCCAAGGATGGCAGTCCATTAAGCAAGGCGCACTACGAGGAGTCGAGGATGAAGCAAAAGTAGCCGCTCCACCATTGCGACTTAAAACGTCACCGTTCACCTGGATTCTACGAGACGCAGGGCGTAATACGGGCCCAGCTAAGCAGTTTTTCGATCTCTTAATTAGCAGAGCAGCTTGCGCCCATCCACTTGCCGGTGAACGCGCCGCTCAGGTTTACCGTTTGGCCGTTTCCGGCAGACGTGCCCTGCATCGAGGCCTTTACGTTTTCCGAATCGACTGCGTGCAATTTGATGTCAACGCTGGTACTCATGCCATATTCCTTGCCCAGTTCGCAGGACGTGCCTTTGATTTCAATATCGCTGGCAGTCGATGTAACGACCGTCCACGTGCACTTTTCGTCGGATCCGTTAACCCACGGATTGCTGCTCAAATCTTTTGCCGTAATGCAGTTCTTGTAATCCGTTTTCGTGGTATTCCCCATGAACTGGTTGGTTCCGGTCACGTGCCACAGACCGGGCTTAACGTTGAGCGGTTGGTTGCTGTCGGCAGCAAGAAGAATTGTCGCTGTGAAAAGAATCGCCAAAGCCATTGTCCTTTGCACATCATCCTCCGAAGGTTCGCTCTTTTATTCCGCTGCACCTGCACTCATCAATACGAAGCCCTGCAGGCTTCTAAAAGCGCGCGTACAGGGCGACTTTTGGCTGCGGGGGAAGACGTTGCCATGCTGCGAGCAGGGCGAAAGCGCGGTTATTATGCCTCGTGAAATACAGCCTGTGTCAAGGGTTAAGCCCTTACGATAGGGGCTGAGTGAAGGCTTTCAAGCAACCAGTGTCTAAGCATCCCTTGCTAAAAGCTTAGGCCAGAAAGATGGATTCCCGAAACAGAATTTGCGCTTTCTCGTGCGTCGCCGTTCAAGGATCGCGATCGCGCTCGATGGACTGTTACTAGATGTACAAGGTTGCTCTGTGCTGAGCGGGAGCCTCTATGAAAGCCGCCGTGTTAACCTCGCCCGCCGATATCTCCACCCATCCACTAAAAATCTGCGACAAACCTCTGCCGACCGTCCAAGCGGGTCATGTTCTTCTACGCGTGCGCGCGTGTGGTGTCTGCCGAACCGATCTGCATATCGTGGAAGGAGAACTTCCTCCTCGGCGCTCTGTAGTAATTCCCGGTCACCAGATCGTCGGCGAAGTTGTTCAGGGCACCCAATCGTTGGCAGCCGGATCGCGTGTCGGCGTTTCCTGGATCGGGGGAACGGACGGAACTTGCTGGTACTGTCGCCACGACATGGAGAATCTTTGCGATTCCCCAACCTTCACCGGCTACGCTGTGGATGGGGGATATGCCGAGTACGCTGCGGCAAGGGAGGATTTCGTTTTTCCGCTTCCGCCATCCCTCGACGATTTGCACGCGGCTCCGCTCCTATGCGCCGGCATTATCGGCTTCCGCAGTTTGCGTGTCGCGGGTGTAGAGAAAGGGGAAAGCGTAGGATTGTTCGGGTTTGGCGCTTCGGCGCATCTGGCATTACCTGTGCTGCAAGCCTGGGCATGCGCGGTCTACGTCTCCACCCGCGGCGAGAAGCATCGCCGCCTGGCGTCAGAGATGGGTGCAACCTGGGTCGGCAGCGAAACGCAAAAGCCTCCCACTGCACTGGACCGGGCTATGACCTTTGCGCCGAGCGGCGACGTGGTCGTGGCGGCCCTGGGCAGCTTGCGCAAAGGCGGAGTCGTGGCCATCAACGCGATCCACCTCGACCGCATCCCTGAATTTGATTACGACACTCTGCTGTGGGGAGAGCGACAGCTGAGAAGCGTAGCCAACATGACTCGCGCCGATGCTGCAGACTTTCTGCATCTCGCCGCCGAAATCGGCCTCAAGCCGCAGGTCACAGTCTTCCCGCTCGATCAGGCAAACGAGGCTTTAGAGGCAGTCAAGCGGGATTCGATTAATGGAGCTGCGGTGATCGTCATTTGAGGAGGGAGTGCAGTAATCGGCCGATGCTTGTGTCGAGTTTTACCCAAGAGGGTTGTTATTCACCGATAAACTTTCCGGGATGCGCGGCAACAACATGTTCATGGCCGCCGTGATCGCCAGCGCCGCTGCAAGCACCACCAGCAAGGAGGCGTATGATCCCGTCATGTCGAATGTCTCCCCGAGAATCACGGGACCAATCAGGAGGATCAGTATCCTTCTCAGGGTCTCGTGGTGAGATATGGCCTACATCAACGTGGATCGATGGGGCACAAAGCTTCGGCCGCCCGTTGTCCGAACGGCCGAGGCTTTCACCAGGAGGTTGACTTGCAGGAGCCGGTTATGACAGGAAGAACTCTTTCGTGATGGCAGCCCAATCCTTGTCGGGGATCTGGTCGGCGAGGCTGTCGACCGCGACGCCGCCGTCTTGCGCGAGCGCTCCGGCTGGCATCGGGATCAGGCGCTGCAGGCGGCTGGCCGATTCTTCCGTCCACCAGCGGGCCAGCGCGCCGCCCAGCAGGTTGCGGAAGTTGGTCTTGGCGTCGGGTGATTGCACGGTCACCAGCCAGCCTTCGCCGTAGGGATCGGTGCGGGCGAGTTCGGGATTCTGCACAACCGCTTCGTTGATGTCGGCCACGCTGCCCTCAATCGGCGAAACCATGTCGACGGAGGCGCCGTCGCGATGCAGCGTCCACACCTTCTGTCCCTGGCGAATCCACTGGCCGCGTTGCGGCAGCGCGATCTTCTCGACCTTGCCACTCAGCTTCGATGCGAACTCATCCATACCGATACGCACCAGACTGGGGCTCTCGCTGAGCGCCCAGGTGTGTCCCGGATGGAAGCGCAGCTTCTCGGGAACCTGGAATCCACCGACCAGGCTGGGCGCGAGTCGCGGCGCCGCTTCGCGCTTCGCAACTTGCAGTACGGGTTGCACAATCTGTTTGTGGCTATGGAAGTGGTCGATCAGCAAGAACGTTACGAAGGTCAGCAGAACCAGAAGGACTGTCATAAATCACCTCTCCGGAAGGGCCGTCGTTTCTTGCCGCTCTCTGTTTCCGGGCCGCTCGCCGTCTTTCGTAAAGGCAACCGCCGGACCAAAGTCGCGAGTTTTGAAAGTATCGTGGGGCGAGCTTGTTTTTGACTGTCGAATCAACGGCTTGGAGTGAGCAAGAGGAGAAATGCATCGCCCTGTTTGATGAGAGGTTCAACAGTGTGAAGATGAGAACTGCAACAGGTGAAAGGCCGATCTTGCTTGTGTTTGCCGCATGGGAGCACGAAAGGCCCGCGATTGCAGAGAGTTAGAAGCGAAAGTGCGAGCGTTGCAAATGACAACAGCGAAAGTTGCGAGATGCAACAGAAATTTGAGGAGAAATCGTTCGACAACTAGAGCAGCGTTCCTTTAGCCACGAATCGATGGCCACCCCCGACTGCGGCCATGCCCGGTCTTTCCAACAATGTGGTGAACAACGTTCCTCGTTGATGCGGGAGACCGAAGCCCTGGTGAACGGTCCACCATCCTGAGGCGCCCTTACCAGCAGTCTTCAAATGAGGAAGCAGGCCCATCACAGCGCCACCGGTTGAAATGTCTTCGCGGCCATCCAGCGAGGTGGTGAAGACACGCATGCGGAGTTCCCGATCGCCAGAGCGGGAGAACAGACAGATGCCATCGATCCTCTCTGCCGCGCAATAGGCCATTACCTCGGACGGCGTGAGGTTCACGGCGGATAGTCGGTCCACGCTGGGCAACTCGCCGAAGAGACGCGTGCGTCCCGTATCGACTAAGACTTCGCCCGTGCCCGCCCCGTCATGGTGTGGGATTGGAAACCTGGAGACGTTCCGCGCAAGAATACGGTATGGCCCGACCAACCATGCGATGTCTTTCCGCTCGGGAACAAGTTCGCTCACCTCGATCGGACCGCTCGGAGTGTGGAAGAGGAACTGTGCCGCAGGCGAGCCAAGTTTCTTTTGCAGGACGCGGAAGGCCGCGATCAGCGCCTGTGTGCAGAGCGAAAGTTCCTGCGAGGGGGAGAACGAGCGGGCGTTCCATTCTCCGTCGCGTACGCCGGGCGTAAGGAAAACGGTATCCGGGTAGCCAAGCGCGGCGGCGGTCGCCTGGTATTCGTTCGCGAAGAGATCGCCCGGAAACACGACTCCGGTAGGGCTGCCGCGAGCGCTATCGGAGCAATAGATCAGCAACTGCCAGAATTCCGCCGGAGATTTCACTGCGGCACGGTGCCTTTCACGATGAGAGCGACAGGAAGATCCTCGCCAGAACTCAGGTGAACAGGAGCGGTGAAGATAACGTGGCCTTCGTCATCCTTGGTGAGCGCCGGCGCCGCTCCGCCTTCAGTGGGCACCAGGCTGAGTGGCGCGGGATGCTTCGTTCCCGAAGCCTGCCCGCTGAGCGCGACGAGATCGGCAAACTTGGGCGTTGCATCCGGGCCGGGATCGGCTGCTGCCGGCACCAGTAGAAGAAAATCGCGGCTGGGCGCGACGCCGAGGTGGTTGCCATCGTCGGGCATGAGGGCCGCTCGCAGAGTATAGAAGCCGGCGGCCACGGACTGTCCGCGGTAGTCAGTCGACGCTTTTGTGAAGTGGAGGACGCCCACCAGGGCGGATGGCGTGAGCCGATCGTAGACCGCGCTGCTGGATGCTCCCTTCGGCTGGGCAGGAACTTCCTTGCGGTACCAGATTTCAATCGTGGCCCCGGCATCGTCCGGCGTGAAGCGATAGCCCTTTGCACTAACCGCTGCGCGCACCGCTTCCGGAACCGAAGATTCCGTCAGCGGTCCACCCGGTTCGACTTTGCCCGCTTGGGCCCAGCACGATGCAGCAACAAGAAGCGTGAGAAGGGAAGCAGCGAGGATGCGCACACACGTGCGACCACATGGGCGGAGCGGGATCGAAGAGTTCACGCCGAGATTTTACCGCGCAAACGTTCCCACAAACGCGCTGCGCCGTCCGTGGTTGTCCCAGGACTCGCCGAGGCCGGGACCGCGATACGCGTCTGTGACGGCGACGGCAGGCATCGAGTGCGCGACGGGTGTGAGCGGCGGGTAGAACGTGCTCTCGTTGCCGCACACGTGGTCTTTGTCGCCGAGTGAGCGGGTCTGCACGGTGGCGAATTGGCCGGCGCGCAGCAGAGCCACGCCGTGACGCTCGTGGTTGACCACCATTTCCATGGGAGCTGAAACGGTCTGATCAACATTGCTCAGCAACTCCCCACCCATGTGCTTGGCGAAGCTGACCAGCGCGGCACTCTGTTGCGGCGAGGCCTGGTCGTCCACCAGAAGCACCGACTGCGCAGGATAAGGATTGGCGTACGGATCGCCCAGAGTGGCTTTGGCGCGCACGGCAGCCGCGATGGTCAAGCCATCTAGCGTCACGCCGTCCCAGCTGCCGCTCTGCACATGCCAGGCGACGATGGCTTCCTTGCCGACCAGATTGACTTCGCCGTTAGCGAAGCACTGGCCGGTGTAGACGTCGGCGCTACGGGTTTCAATGTAGTCACCGTGGATTTGCTGGGCCGACAGGCCGACCGATAACAAAGCGATGGCAAGAGCGACGAGGACTGGAAGGCGGAAACGCATGGGACACCTCACCCTACATGTTTCGATGATTCTATTCTCAAACAGGATGCAGGCAAAGGAAAGGCGGAAAACACGGAACAGAGGGGAAAACAGTGAGGTTGGTTGGCCTGGTTGCGTTGACTTGTCTGGCAGCGCAGCCTACCATCGATAAACCGCACGACAATCAATTTTCATGATCACCGAGACGATTTCCCATTACCGCGTCCTGGCGCAGATAGGCGGGACAGGTCCGGGAGCGGTGTATGCGGCCGAAGACATCGACTCGGGACGGCGCGTCGCAATCAAGTTTCTAGCGCCCGACAAGGACGTCGACTGGGAGGCGCTCGAGCGGGATCTTCGGATGATCTCCGCTCTGAAACATCCAAACATCTGCGTGATCTACGAGGCTGTTCAGTCCGAAGGCCAGAATTTCGTCGCGATGGAATTGCTCGAGGGCGAGACGCTCAAGCACAAGCTGACGGGACAGCCTCTCGACACGGAGACCGTGTTGGCAGTGGGCCAGCAGATCGCTGACGCTCTCGATGCCGCACACGGGCGCGGAATTCTGCACCGGGATATTCGCCCATCCACAATCTTTATTACTGCGCAGAACCAGGTGAAGGTGCTGGACTTCGCGCTGACGCAGCTGCAATGCGAGAACAAGGGGGCCCTTGAGGACACAACCCGCGGCACCGCTGTTACCGCGAGTCATGGAATCAGCAAGAGTTCCGCGTTGTCGAAGGTGGCTTACATTTCACCCGAGCAGGCACGTGGAAGGCAGCTGGATCCGCGCTCGGATTTGTTTTGCCTGGGCGCGGTGCTCTACGAAATGGCCACCGGCACGATGCCATTTCGCGGCGACACGCCGGCGCTCGTCTTCGACGCACTGCTGAATCGCCCGCCCGTGACACCGACGCGGCTGAATCCGCTCTTGCCCGTCAAAGTTCAGGCCATCCTTCTCAAGTTGCTTGAGAAAAACCGCGATGCACGCTACCAGTCGGCGAAGCAACTCACTGCCGACCTGACGCGCGTGCAGAAGGAGATGCAGCGGGAGGCTTTCGCGGCGAGTGCGCTGGCATCTCCCATTCATCCCCCACTGCGGCCTGCCAAGACCGGACGCCTGGGCAAATACCTTTCGGCGATCGCGCTGCTGGCGGCCGTCGCGGCGGGTGGTGCCTTCCTCTACATGAAGCGCAAGCACGCCCTCACGGAAAAAGACGCCATCCTGCTGACGGACTTCGTGAACACCACCGCTGATCCGGTGTGGGACGTCACGTTGAAGAAAGCAGTGGCGGTTGACCTGGAGCAGTCTCCTTACTTGAACGTCTTGCCGGAAGCGAAAGCGCGGCAGACCCTGCGCTTCATGGGTCGCTCGCCCGATGATCGCATCAGCCTCGAAACCGGACGAGAGATTTGCCAGCGCATGGGAGTGAAGGCGATGCTCACCGGCTCCATCGCGAACCAGGGAGCGCGCTACGTCGTGACGCTCGAGGCCTTGAATGCCGCGACCGGCGACGTGTTGGCTCGGACGGATACTACGGCGTCTGACAAACGCGACGTGCTGAACGCCCTGCACCGCGCCGACTCAGAGTTAAGAAGCAAGCTCGGCGAGTCGTTGGCTTCGGTACAGAAATACGACAAGATGCTTTCGGAAGCGACCACTCCATCGCTCGAAGCCTTGCAAGCCTTTACGACGGGTGACTGGAAGCACGCGGGCGGCGACGAAATGGGCGCGATCCCGGACTACCAGCACGCGATCCAGCTCGACCCGAACTTCGCCACCGCGTATGCCCGGCTGGGCACCGTCTACAACAACCTCGGCCAGTCTGTGTTGTCGGAAGAGAATCGCAAGAAGGCTTTTGAATTGCGCGACCGCGCGAGTGAGCGCGAAAAGCTGTACATCATGTCCCACTACTACGCCGACAGCGGGCAGTATGACAAAGGGATCACTGCGCTCGAACTGTACGAGCAAACCTATCCGCGAGACTCGACCCCGGCCAATAATCTTTCGAGCATTTACAACCTGTTGGGACAGTACGAGAACGCCCTCGACAAAAGCCGCAAGGCGGTGGAACTGGAGCCGGACTCGATCAGCGGCTACGTGAACCTGGCGCTGGCGTATGCGGGCTTGAGCCGCATGGCAGAAGCAAAGGCCACCGTCGTCAGCGGCCTGCAACGCTCGCCGGGGAATCCTGCGCTGCGCCTGACGCTCGCCGGCATCGCCTGGAATCAAAACGATGCCGCGACGATGGAGCGTGAAATCAGCACGGCGGAAACGGGCGCTGCTGACGGAGCCGTCTCAGCCCTCGAAATGCGCGCGGCCTATGCCGCCGGACACGGCCAGTACAAGCAGATGCGTGAGTTCATGAAGAAAATGCAGGACGCCGCGGCCAAGAACAATCTTCAGGAAGCGGTGGCCGGAGCGGATACGCAACGCTCGGCATGGGAAGCGCTGGCGGGTTTCCGTCCTCAGGCGAAACAACTCGCAGAGAACTCCCTGAAGACGATGCCTCCTCCAGGCACCGCACTGAACGCGGCCATCGTGCTGGCCTACTTGGGCGACAGCACTCGCGCCTTGAAGATCGCCGACGATACCGCGCTGGAGCGCCCCTACGACACCCTAGTGCAGTTCGTGAACGTGCCGATGGTGAAGGCGTTGGTGCTGATGAATCAGTCCCAACCGGCAAAAGCGATCGACTTGCTCGATGGAGCGATGGTGTACGGTCGCGCGAACGCGGCCCTACTCTACACACGAGGCCTTGCATACCTGCAGGAAAAGCAGGGGCCGCAAGCGGTGCAGGAGTTCCAGCGGGTCATTGACAACCGCAGCGTCATGGTCGATCCGCTGGCGTCATTTGCGAAACTGGGCATGGCGCGGGGTTACGCCCTGCAGGGTGACAAGGCAAACAGCCGGATGGCGTATCAGGATTTCCTGGCGCTTTGGAAGGACGCCGATCCGAACATCCCACTGCTGAAGCAAGTGAGGGCGGAGTACGCCGCCGTGAAGTAAGACCGGCTCGTGAACCTATTTTCCGCCAAGCTTTTCTCGCTCTCGTAACATGCCAGATAGGACAAAGGCCTCAGGCAGTATGCCCGAGGCCTCTTGCAGCGCTTGCTTTGTTCAGCGGCTGCCTACTTGCAGGTGTCGCTGACCTTCTGCACGTCGGTGACGGTCAAATGGCCGTGTTCGGTATTGCTTTTTTTCATATGCGTGTCGGCGGCGGCGTCCTTCGCGTCTTCTTTCAAGTTGTGCGCGGTCGAATTGCGAACGGCCCCCGTGACTGACACGGTCTGGTTGACGTGCTCGGCGAGGGGAACGCCATCGCCACGAACTTCCCACGTGCTGCCGTCGCTGGCGGTGAGAAGAAATTCTTTCGAATCGGTTTCGCCGCCCTTGGTCAGGCAGCCGGTCATGGTGCGAGTGTCGGACTTAGACTTATCGTCGTTGGAATTCTGCGCGGATGCAAGGCTCAGTCCACACAGGACGAGCATGCCGCACAACAACGTGCTCACTTTTACTTTCATGGATCCTCCTTGAGTTACGACATGAATCGGATGGCGTCGTTTCGATGTAGGTGCGCTACAAGGAGGTTGTTCGGTCTGAGTAGAAGGCGGGTTTGTGGTCACAGAAAAACTACTGTACTTACTGTAGTACGGTAGCAAAGACCCCGCCCTCGACAGCCGCTCGTTTTTCGCTGTGCCTCTGTAGTGAAAAGACGTTATTGCAGCTGCACCACCAGAATCCGGCCGTCGGAGTGGTAGCCGCCGCCGGTAGCATTCCTCGCATCCTGAACGGGATCCGGTGGCAGATAGTAGGTAAGCGTCTTGATCTTGTCGGTCTTCTGAAGGGTTGCGCCGATGTTGTCGCGCTCGCCGTCGACCGCAGGATCGATCTTGTGCGTGACCTTGCCGTTGCGCTGGTCTTTTTCGAAGCCGATGTCATGGGTGCCCGCGCCTACCCACACATCCTGCCCGTTGTACTGAAACGGCGCTTTCCAGATGCGGAAATGATGGCGGCTGGCCACAACTGCATAGGGCTCGGCCTGCTCATAGCCGAAGTCCTGCACGCGTCCGAACAGATAGAGTTCGCTCATTGGCATGGCGAGGTAGGCTTTCTTCTGATAGGTCTCGAGCGCGGCTTTCAAGACGGACTCTTTCACATCGCGATCAGCCACGTGCCAGTCGGCGGCGGTGAGGGCCTCCTGTACCTTTTGCACATTGCCCAGGATGACGAAGTTCACCATGTCGCCCTGGTGCTGGAACTCATCGTTCACTCGGCGAGGCAGGCTGTTGATGTGATCGCGCAGTTGGGCGTCGAGCGGCGAATTCGAAAGCTTGAGCGCCGGTAAGGCCGGAGTTGATGGCGTCGTGGTAGAAGTCCCACCTTCCGTTGCTGAGGAAGACGCGGCCGGTTGAGCGCCTGGGGTGGGCTTGATCCCGAATTGTCCTGACAACCAGGTCTGCGCGGCGGTGTTCAACGCGCCCTTGATGTCTTTAACGTCGCCCGTACCGCCAGTGCTTTTAGGCTGCGCGGAACTCGCAGTCGGTGCGGCGGTCGTGCTTGTTGGTGCGGAAGTCTTTTGCGCGAGCGCATCACCGGCCGCTGGAGTGGACGCCTGTGGTTGGAGCTGCGCTCCGCCCGGTGGCGTGATGTGCACCTTGACCGCGAAACTACCCTGGCACGGTGCCGTGCCTGCCGAGTTGACTCCGAGATACAAGTGTCCGTCTCCGGCAGCGCGCAGCTCCTGGCTTGGTCCGACGAGCAAGGCCGGACCGCTCTCCTGCAGTCGCGCGATGAGGGCCCCCGGCATCGCATTCGAGAGTGGCAACCCTGGAGCGGCGCCCGTTCCCGAGACGCCCGATGGGTCGCAACCGTTCGCTCCAGCCGAGCCAGTCACCGCGAGCGTATCGCCGCTGTGCAGGTCGACCCCCGTGTCGGTCCAGGTCTGCGCGGTCGGGATGGTGAACTTGTAGTCTTGCGCGAGTGCCGGCAGGCCGACGAGGACAAGCGTGACGCAAACGAAGAGAAAGACAGAACGGGAGTGCGACTTCATGATCAAACACCTATAGCCCTGGCGCCCCTCTGCAATCGTTCGCCAGTCATCGACGACGCGGCTGAAGCCGCTCGTTTCTAAAGATGCTGACGGCGAGCCTAAAGACGCGCCCTGATACGAACCTAGGGGCAGAAATAGTTCTCCAACCAACCGATAAGTACTTCCCGACGTAGCGACATGAAACTGGGCGCGGGGCAGGGGTTCCCGCGCCCTTTTATTTTACTCACACTTGCCGGTGCCGTGACAGGCGCGGCCTTTGGCGGCGCAATTGCCCGGCTCCGCCAATTCGCCGTCCGGGCCGATGCAGGTTTGGGTGTGCATGCACCAGAACAGACCGTCATTGGAAGCCTGCACATTTGGGTCGTGCTCCGACAGAATGAACTGGCCCTTCCAGCGCAGCGCCGAGCACAGATTCGGATTGTTCGTGTTGAAGCGATCGGAAATCTGACTCATGCGGCACCTCCGGCGGCCTTCAAGATGGCTCGCTTCACTGCCACCTGGGCCAGTTGGACCTTGTATCCGTTCTGGCTCAGTGGCTTGGCATTGCGCACCGCGGCTTCAGCAGCTTTTTTCGCCGCGTCGTCGTTGGCAGGCTGCCCCTTCAGTGCAGCTTCGGCCTCGGGAGAAAGCCAGGGCGTCGGCGCGACGTGTCCCAGGACCACGCGGGCTGCCTGCACGTTCGAGCCGTCGGTCTTGAGCGCGACCGCGGCCACGGCGAGCGGCCAGTCGAACGCGGCTTTCTGCCGGATTTCGTAGTGCGCTACCTTCCAGCCTTCGGCGGGTGGAAGAACGACCTCGGTCACGATTTCGTTCGGCATCAGATCGTGCTCGCGGTCTTTTTCAGTCTTTGGGATCACGTAGAATTTTTCCAGTGGAAGTTCGCGCTTGCCTTTAGGACCTTCGAGCCGAACTTTCGCACCGTACGCGATCAGAACCGGGACGATGGTGGATGGGCTGACGAACTTCGCAGGCCCGTCATTGCCGAGGATCGCGTGGTAACGGTTGTCTCCGGCATCAACCAGATCCTTGCCCGACTCGTCCTTGGGCAGCAGGCCAAGTCCATTGCGGAAGTACCAGCAGCGCGGACGCTGGCATAGATTCCCGCCGAGCGTGGCCATGTTGCGGATCTGCGGACTGGCGGCTTCGTGCGCGGCCTCGGCGAGAGCGGGATACTTTGCCTTGATGCCGTCGTTCTCGGCGACTTCGATGAGCGTGGTCAGCGCGCCGATCCGCAAGCCGGTTGCGTTCGCGTTCACGCCGGAGAGCTCCTTAATCTCTTTAATATTGACAAGGCGCTTGGGCGCGAGGACGTCTTCTTTCATGAGCGCGAGAAGGTCGGTGCCGCCCGCCAGGATTTCGGTTTGCCCCCAGGTCGCGCTTAGCAGGCTGGACGCTTGCTTCGTGCTGCTGGGACTTACATAGTCAAAAGCTCGCATTACGCACCTGCCTTCTGCGCCGAGGACTGGTTCATCGCGGCCAGCACTCGCGCGGGGGTGATGGGAAGGACGCCGACGCGCACGCCCAATGCATTGGCCACCGCATTGGAAATCGCCGCGCCGGGCGAGACTGCGGGAGGTTCGCCAAGTCCGATGACGCCGCGCTCGTCGTAGCCTTTGCCGGTCATCATGTGGACCTTGAGTTCGGGAATGTCGTTCAAGCCGGCGAGCCGATAGAACTCCATATCCGCATTCAGCATGCGCCCGCTGGTCGGGTCCATGACCTTCTCTTCGAACAGGGAGTAGCTGATGCCCATGATCAACGCACCCATTACGCTGCTCTCCGCCATCTTCACGTCGATAATGAGGCCGCAATCCTGCACGGCGACCATCTTCGTGACTTTGACGATGCCGGTCTCGGTGTCGATAGCGACTTCCGCCATCTGCACGCCGCCCACGCCGCTGTTGGTGAGGTCAGGCTTATTCTTCGCAGCCGCTTGATCGTTGTGGCCGTGGGCGGTGATTGGAGTCGCGCCGATCTTCGAGCAAGCTTCCTTCCAGCTGATGGACTTGCCCGGATCGGACTTCAGGCTGATCTTGCCATCTTTCGCGACGAGATCATCCGGCTGCGCGTTCAGCGCGGGCGCGACTTTCGCGAACAAGGCGTCGCGAGCATCGACAACTGCGCGCCGCGTGGACGAACTGACTCCGCCCGGCGTGGTCGACCCTCCCGACCCACCCGACGGCGGATACTGCGTATCGCCGATGTACAGTTTGATGTCGCCCACCTTCAGGCCAAGCGCGTCGGCCGCCACGACGGCTATACACGTGCGCGTTCCGGTGCCGATGTCCTGCGTGCCCATCTTGATATCGACGGATCCGTCAGGATGAATGCTGAGATCGCAATCGCTCGCATGACCGCGTCCGCCCCAGGTGTGAATCGAGAGCCCAACGCCACGCGCGATGCCGTTCGAGATGTTCTGGCCCCGCGGATGCCACTTCTCTTTCCATCCCATCAGTTCCGCCGCGATCGGAAATTCCTCGCGATACACCTGTGGAAGCTTGGTGAGTTCGATGTTCTTTAGGAAGAACTCATAGGGATCCATGTTGAGCTTGGCGGCGACATCTTCAAGCGCACACATGGTGAGGACAGCGGCTTGCGGATGGTTCGGCGCCCGCCACGCGCGCGCCGGACCGATGTTGTTCCGGATCGCCGTGTGCTCCTTATGTTGATTGGGCACCGCGAAGCAATACGGAATTGGCGGCATACCTCCGCCGCCCGGGCCGCCCGTGCCCCAGGAGCGCGATTCCCACGCGACCAGCGTTCCGTCTTTCTTCGCGCCGACTTTCACGCGCGCGTAGGCCGAGGGCCGCGCACCGGCAACTTTCAGTTCCGAATCGCGTTCGAGCATCATGCGCACGGGTTTGCCGCCGGCTTTCTTCGAGAGCTTGGCGGTGGTGATGCCCCAGCGGTCGGGCCCGAACTTGCTGCCGAAGCCGCCACCCACGTGGTCCTGGTGCACACGAATGTTGGCTGCAGGGATCTTCAGCGGTTCGGCCATCTGCCCGGCGATTCCGGAAACGTTTTGTGTCGACATGTGTACGAACAGGTGGTCGTCGTCTGTCCACTCGGAAGTGGACCCATGCGATTCCATGCAGCAGTGCGTGATGACCGGCGCACCGTAGAGGCCTTCGGAGATAGCTTCTGCTTCTGTAAACGCTTTCTCCGGATCCCCTTGGGTCTGGGCGGCAGCTTTCTGGTAGTTCGATTTCGGTTGGTTGCCCGCCGCTTCTTCATGCACGGTAGCTTTTCGGATCGCGTCAATCACCTGGTCGGAGACGCCGTCATCCTTGGCTTCTTTCAGATCGTCTTCCGTCGGCTTGAAGCTGATCCCGTATTGCTGAAGTTGCTGAACGATCTGGTTATCAGGAACCTGGTTGTCGATCATGTCGCCCAGGTCGTCGAGGCTCATGGGGCCCTGGGTTTCCCCAGCGCCTTGTGGCGGTTCGTTATCGGTCACCAGGTGCGGAAGTTTCTGATACTTCACCTGGATCGCCCGCACAGCGTCTTCTGCCGTGGCTTCATCGACGGCGGCGACAGCGACCACTTCGTCGCCTGCCCAGTGAATGTTGGCGCCCGCTTTCTGCACGATCTCGATCGCTTTCACACCGGGCATCTTCTCGGCTGCGCTGGTGTCAATGCTGACGATCTTGCAATGCGCGTAGGGCGCGCGCAGCATCTTGCCGAAGAGCAGGCCGGGGCGGTTCACGTCGTAGGTGTAGCGCGCCTGTCCCGAAACTTTATCGGGAGAGTCCACACGCGAAACGCGCTGGCCGATCAGCGTGCGATGTTCCGGGTCTGGCCATTGATAGTCCGCCATGGGCTAGGCTCCCTTCCGTGCGGCTTGCGCGACCGCGCCGCGAATCCCGGCATAGGTTCCGCAGCGGCAGAGGTTGCCGCTCAGTTCGTGAAGAATGTCGTCGGGCGTGGGATTGGGATGCTTGTCGAGCATCGCCTTGCAGGCCACGACGAATCCGGGCGTGCAGAATCCGCACTGCGAGGCATCGTTGTCAACGAACGCCTGCTGGATCGGATGCAACTGGCCGCCTTCCATCAGTGCCTCTACCGTGGTGATTTTCTTGCCCTGCGCTTCGATCGCGAGAATAGAACAGGCATACACGGCTTTGTCGTCGATCAGTACCGTGCACGAGCCGCACTCGGCGCGATCGCAGACGCGCTTCGCGCCCGTGATATCCATGCTGTCGCGCAGGGCGTCGAGCAAAGTAACGCGCGGTTCGAGGGAAGCCTTATAGGCCTTGCCGTTCACATTGAACTGCATTGGCACTTTGCCCGGGCCATGCACAGGAACTTGCTCGCCCGCTGCCATGACCAGGTTTGGCTTGGCCACGACGGGCACGGCGGCCGCGATAGTTGAAATTTTCAGGAAATCGCGCCGGGAAACGCCGGATGTTTCTTCGAGGGCTTCTTTCGGTTCTTTGGGAACCGATTCGTCATCATGCATCCCAGTCCTCCACGCGGCGGGAAGGGTCCGGCCCGCCGTTGCCGGGTTGCGCCGCCCGGGAATCTGACCTGGGAGGCGGGGAAACGAGACTTCACACAACTACGAGGTTGAACGGGGAAAATCTGTAGGGCAACAAGTATACAGCGCAGTAAGAATTCTGTGCGCGTGCTACCAGATGAGCCGAGCGGCAAGATTCAATTCTTGGCAGAAATCAAAAAACCGGCGCCAAAATCCGCGCCGGTTGGACCTGCAACAGCTGTCGAACTACCGAGGCCTTGGTTACGACTTCCTTATTTCTTGAGCGTTCGAATCCACTTCACCAAACCGTCGATCTGTTCCTTGGTCACTTTGCCTTCGTAGCCGGGCATGGGTTTCTTGCCCTTCTCGATGACGCCGGCGAGGTCCGCGTCGGACTGCTTCTGTACGTCGTCGGAAGCGAGGTCCTTCACGTTCATCTTTTTGCCTGCGGGAGTGTCGCCCTTGCCATCCGCTCCATGGCAAGACGCGCATTTGGACTTGAACACATCGGCGGTGGCGTCGGCCGCGAATGCCGAAACCGACATTACGAAGGCGATGGCCAGGACAACCAGTGATGCCCGGAACATGGTTCTCATTCTTTCTTCTCCTGATCAGTTGAGAGGGACAAAAATCCCTCACGTTCTTTTGGCACGCCGTGTGCCAAATGGTTCGATTGGCCTATCTACGTGAAAGTGCAAGGAATTGTTTAAATAGGTTGCACGGGGAGTGTATAGCGGGAAGGGTCAAAAAACACGCGTTGCGCGTGAGAAGCCGCATCGGGATGATTCCAGAAAAGGAAGGCCCTCCAGTGATACGGACTAACCTGCTGAAAACAATAGAAGATGACGTCCGGCACTGCTCCAGTTTTTTGGCAGGCGGTGTGCCTTGAGCAAAGGCGAGTTCTTTCTGGAGCGTGCTTGTGGACCCCGCCTTAATGGTCATCGGCCTGAATCACCGGACGGCGCCGGTAGCGGTGCGCGAGAGATTCTGGATCAGCGAAAGCAAGCGCCTCGAAGCTCTCGTGACCTTGGAGCGGGCCGAGGGCATCGAAGAAGTAATCGTGCTGGCCACCTGCAACCGTACGGAGTTTGTGCTTTGGGCGAGTGATGCCAGCCTCGCGGCAAATTCCATACTGCGATATTTGTCGGCCGAGTTCGGCCTGAAGCTGTGCGAGTGGAAGCATTTCTACCGCTTGCTGGATGAAGCAGCCCTCCTCCATATCTTTCGCGTTGCGTCGAGCCTGGACTCGCTGGTTCTGGGCGAACCGCAGATCGTCTCGCAAGTCAAAGCCGCCTGGGCGCAAGCGCAGAAGGCGAACAGCACTGGCCGGTATCTCGATACGGTCCTGCAGAAGGCCCTCACGGTCTCGAAGCGTGTACGCAACGAGACGGCGATTGGTAATTCGCCGGTATCGGTGCCCACCGCCGCCGTGGAACTGGCGCGGCAATCGCTGGGGACACTCGCCGAAAAGCAAGTCCTGGTGCTGGGTGCGGGCAAGATGAGCGAATTGTCAGCCCGCTATCTGCTGTCGCAAGGTGCGCAGTCCGTGTGCGTGATCAATCGCACGTACGAGCATGCAGTCGAACTGGCGACAACCCTGGGGGGATCCGCCGCCGCTTTCGACGAGCGTTGGCAGAAGATGAAGGAAGCCGATATCGTCATCAGCTCGACCTCGTGTCCCCATACGATTTTGAGCCGCGACGAAGCTGCCATGGTTGTGCAGGATCGCGGGGGCCGTCCCCTCGTCATGGTCGACATCGCGATGCCGAGAGACATCGACGGCGCGGTGCGCGAAATTGCAGGAATTTTCCTTTACGACCTCGATGACCTCGAAAGAGTGGTGCAGCACAACGCAGGCGAGCGGGAAGCCGCCGCGCTGGACGCCCAAAAGATCGTGGAACAGGAAGCGTGCGGATTCCGCCGCAAGCTGTTGGCCGAGCGCGTGGTGCCTACCATCGTGGCCCTGCGCTCGCGTCTCGATGAACTTTGCCGGCAAGAACTGGAGTCCTTCCAAGAAGAGTGCGGGCCGTTTTCCAAAGACGAAGCTGCCTTATTAGGAGATGTTGCCAGTCGCATTACTCGGAGAATCGCTGGTTCGCTGGCTCGCGAACTCAAGGAACTACCGGAAAAGATGGAACAGGAGCAGATGACGGTTGCGGTGCGACGCCTGTTCCATCTGGAAACGCCTGAAGAGGCGCTTGCCGGCACCAGAGTCTGAGGTTTGCACGAGGGCGCCCGCCTTCATCCGCTTATACACGAGCGGGCGCATCAGCGAGGGAGATTCCCAAGAATCTCCCTTTTGCTTTGCCGTCTTGTGGCCGAGCACGCTCTCCACGTACACTCCGCAGCGTCCAACAGGGATGCAGGCTTTGGCGGAAGACACAGGCATGGGCGGAGCGCAGCACCAGTTTCCTCTGACGCGCTGGTCCGTCATCGAAGGTGCGCGCAGTCCGCAACCAGAACAGCGCCAACGCGCACTCGACGTGCTGATCTCCGCGTACTGGAAGCCGGTCTACAAGTACATTCGTCTGCATTGGGGAAAACCGAATGAAGAAGCCAAGGACCTGGCCCAGGACTTCTTCGTCCGGCTGATCGAAAAAAATCTGCTCGATCGCTTTGATCCTGCCAAAGCGCGCCTTCGCACCTACCTGCGCGTGTGCGTCGATGGCCTGGTCATGAACACTGACAAAGCTGCCCAGCGCCAAAAGCGTGGGGGCGACGTCGCCATCTTGCCGCTGGACTTCGCGACGGCGGAAGGCGAATTGCTCGAACTCCCGATCGGGGGCCCCGGCGGTCCCGAGGAGTTCTTCGCGAAAGAGTTTGCGCGCAGCCTGTTCGGCCTGGCGGTCGATCGCCTTCGCAACGAATGCGCGACGAAGAACAAGTCGCTGCATTTTCAATTGCTCGAACTGTATGACATCGATGAGGGTGGCAAGCAACTCACCTACGAAGAAGTGGCGAGGCGATTTGGAATCAAGCCGACTGACGTCACGAACTACCTGGCATATGCGCGCAGAGAATTCCGGCGCATGGTGCTGGAAGAACTGCGCGCCATGACCGGGAGCGACGATGAATTCCGCCGAGAAGCCCAGACCTTGCTGGGAGTCCGGCTCCCATGACCTTTCTCAGCGATTCCGCTCTCGAACGGTTGCGCGCAGCGGCCGATGCTCCCGACCTCACCGGCACGCGCTACCGCCTGCTCGGCAAACTGGGGCAAGGCGGCATGAGCGGAGTCTTTCGCGTGGAGGACAGCACGCTCGAGCGCGAGGTGGCGTTGAAAGTCATTAATGTCGACGACCCCGGCCTGTCCGCGCGCCTGCTGCAGGAGGCGCGGGTGATTGCCAAGCTCGAGCATTCCGGGATTGTTCCAGTGCATGACGCCGGAACGTTGCCCGACGGGCGTCCTTACTACACGATGAAGTTGGTGCAGGGGAATCGGCTTGACGAATTGGCAAAAGATCAAGGCGGTATGGCAGATCGGGTGCGGATGTTTTTGCGCATCTGCGAGCCAGTTGCATTCGCGCATGCCCACGGCGTCCTTCATCGTGACCTGAAGCCCGCCAACATCATGATCGGCCCGTTCGGCGAAGTGTTAGTCATGGATTGGGGACTCTCGAAGTTGCTAGTGGAAGGAATCGCCTCGGCCGACAGCGGTTCGGTTACCGAGGATCACGCCGCAGATCCGGCGGCGGTCGTGGCCACCGCTCACGGTAGTGTGCTGGGTACCCTTGGCTATATGGCTCCAGAACAGCGGAACGGGGAGACCGTGGATCAGCGGGCGGACGTGTACGCGCTGGGCGCCATCCTCGAATTTCTTCTCCAGGATGCGCAGACGCGCGTGCCGGCCCGGCTGGCAGCGATCTGGCGCAAGGCGAAGGCGGAGGGCCGCGCTGTGCGCTACGCTTCGGTCGCGGACTTGGCGGACGACGTCGGTCACTTCGTCGACGGGCTGCCGGTCAGCGCCTATCCGGAGGGAGTGCCCTCCCGGGCCTGGCGCTGGATAGCCCGCAACCGCACCTGGATTCTTCTATTGCTCGTCTACGTCGTCGTGCGAGCCTTGCTGATACTTTTCCGGCCGCGCTAAAGGGTTTCGGCGGCGCGTGGAATAGAAGTACGAGCGGGCGCAGTCCCGCGAGGAGAATGACGATGAATAAACCTGTGCTGGGGCTCGTGCTGGGTGGGATTCTAGGAATTTTTGACGGGCTGAGTGCGTGGTTTACGCCGGCCGTGCGTTCGCAAATGATGGGGATCGTGATCGGGTCGACGGTGAAGGGCCTGATCGCGGGAATCCTGATCGGCTACTTCGCTCGCAAAGTGAATTCGCTCGCACTGGGGATCGTATTTGGCCTGACCGTGGGCCTGCTTTTGGCGTATGGCGTGTGCGCAATGCAGCCGGGCCCCAATCACTACTATTTCGAGATCATGCTGCCGGGAGGAATCGTAGGCACGATCATCGGATATGCAACCCAGCGGTTTGGGCAGCAACCGAGAGCGATCGCAGATTGATGATTCCAGATTTCAGATGGAAGACCGTGCAATGACACGATTTGCGGCAACAGTCTAAAATCTGAAATCTGTCGCTCCACTACTCTGCTTTCGAATTGTCAGGCGGTTGGAGTCGATCCACTGTCGCCTTCGTCCCCCGGCATCAGGCCGAACTTCTTGAGTTTGTAGCGCAGGGCGTCGCGGCTGATGTCGAGTAACTTCGCGGCTTGTGTCTGGTTGCTGCCGGATTGGCGCATCGCAAGTTCCACCATGACTCGCTCGACTTCTTCCAAGGAAGTCCCGCCTTCAGGAATATAGAGGCGCGGGAGCAATCGCCCGTTGGCCAAAGCTTGGCCATTTTCGGGAGCGGCGGTTCGTTCAAATACCGTTCGCCCGCCAGTCTCCGCCACGGAGAAGGGTAAGTACATGGGGCGAAGAAACTTCTCTTCTTCCAGGATCATCGCTCGCTCGATGGAGTTCTTGAGTTCGCGTACGTTGCCCGGCCAGTTGTGGTTGAGCAATAGCTTGCGGGTGTCGTCGGAAAGCCCGCGCACCGACTTCTTGAACCGGACGTTGTAGCGCTCGATGAAGGAATCCACCAGCGGAAGGATGTCTTCCTTGCGATCGCGGAGAGGCGGAATGAAGATAGCGATGATGGCCAGCCGGTAGTAAAGATCCTGGCGGAACTGGTCTTCGCGAACAGCTTTTTCCAGATCGCGATTCGAGGCTGCGATCACGCGCACGTCGACTTGCATGTCGCGCACACCGCCCACGCGCCGGATCACCTGATCCTCAAGCACGCGCAACAGCTTGGCCTGCAGCAGGGGCGACAGTTCTCCGATCTCGTCGAGAAACAGCGTCCCGCCATCGGCCATCTCGAACAGGCCCTTTTTCATCTGCTTGGCGTCAGTGAAGGCGCCTTTCTCGTGGCCGAAGAGTTCGGCCTCCATCAGAGTTTCTGGGATCGCCGAACAGTTGATGGCAACGAAGGCTTTTTCTGCGCGCGAACTCTCGTAGTGAATCGCCTTGGCGATCAGGTCTTTGCCGGTCCCGCTTTCGCCTTGAATAAGGATGGTGGTGGCTTCACTGGCCGCGACCTTGCGCACGAAATTCAGCAACTCGGTCATCTTTGCAGAGACGCCCACCACGTTGTGATAGCCGGTACGCCGGTGTACTTCTCCCCGCAGGGACTGCACTTCCGTTCGTAATCGAGTCGTCTCGAGCGCGTTCTTGATGGTGACGTGCAATTCGTCGAAGTCCAGCGGCTTGCCGATAAAGTCGTAGGCGCCCAGCTTGAGTGCCGCCTTCACGTCGTCGAGTTGCGGGTCGGCGGTAATCATGATCACCGCGCGCGCGTCCCCGTTCTTTTTGAGTTGATCCAGAACCTCCAGACCACTCAGGTCGGGCATGCGCACGTCGAGTAACACGAGGTCGGGCGATTCATGCTGGGCAAGCTTGAGGCCAGGTTCGCCGGCCTCGGCCTCGAGTACGTGATAGCCCCACTCCTCACACTTTTGTTTCAGCGACCAGCGGACGAGGCGCTCGTCGTCCACAATCAGAATTTTCTCGGAAGGCATTCGTCAATAGCTTACTACGTTTGATTTCGGGGGATAGGCAGGCATCAAGCGAGAAGCGGAGATGCTTGGAGTTGTAATTCCGTGGTTACCCGAACTGAGGATTCCGGCAGCGTTTACCCTCAGGCGACTGCTAATCTGGCGGGATCTTGGATACTACCGCCCAAGGCTTCGTATGTTTTCAGGAATGCGTCTATTCCGGATGTCGGCGCAGCAACGTAGTTTGTCAGGGACAAATCGTTAGAGACGGGGGCCTGTATTTGTTGGACTCGACTTAACTGTTTGCCCGGAAGGATATTAAAGATCTCATATCCTCGATGCCTCAAAAGCTGTTCGAGACTCTCGATGCGCGACTCGCGGAATTTGAGAGTGCGGTCGTCTAACTTATCGCCGGTCACAACCAGAAAGTGGTTCAGCACTTCGAAAATCAGGAAGGGCTGCGTCTTCTCGATGGTATCCTCAAGGCCCTGAAATACCTCAAGTTCCGCTCCCTCTACATCGATTTTGATTCCACAAATGGAGGACAGGCCCAATTCTGAGACGACATCGTCACCCCTTCTCAAGCAAACATAACGATCTGAGCTGTAGAAGGAATCAGGCCGAAAGCCCTCTACAACGCTGGCGATCGCCGCATAGTCGCTGCGGCCGCCATGTATCTTCATCATCCGACTCACGTTAAACAGACCTACTGGCAATATGCTGAAGTTCGTAATGTGGTTCTCGTCCAGAAATCTCTGCGTCATCACACAGCAAGCGATTTGGGGTTCGAGCCCGATATAGCGGCGAGTAGAATCCAAGGCCAAAATTTTAAACATGGTCTGGCCCAGGTTCGCTCCTACGTCCAGGAACGCTCCTTCACGGCAGTGCAGCACGCTCTTGAAGATGAGGTCCAGCCAAGGCTCTTTCTCTTGCCACCGCTCCGCATTGACCGCAAGCGGGTTCGCAAACAGGCCCTTCATCCGATATTTCTTGTTCCCGAGCCGAACGCTTTTTCCCCTGACCAAGCTTCCTAACCTGGCCGCTTTCTCGAAAAGGGCGGTGAGACCCATAGAACATCCTTATTGCCCGGATTTTCGGGCGCGTAAGCGTGAATCTACCACAATTAGAGTAGTGTTGGGCGGCCTTGCGACAAGGAGCAAGCCCACTAAATTGAATATAAATAAAAGGTAAAGTGCGAAGTTCTGCCGATACGATTGGTGGGAAGTCAAAATGGGGTTTTGGATACCAGATATATGGTACTTAGGTCTTCATGAACAGCTCTCAGGACGCTGCAGCTTCGTTGGTTTGGGAATACTGAATCGGCAGCGTGATAAGAAACTCTGTGCCATGTCCGACCTCGCTTTCCACCTCAATGCGGCCGCGATGATCTTCGACGATGCGCCGAGCCAGCGACAGGCCCAGGCCCGTGCCGTTGCCTTTCGTTGTATAGAAGGGCCGGAAGATGAAGGGAAGGTGTTCGGGAGAGATGCCTCGTCCGCTGTCCGCCACCGAAATGAGAACTCGGTCCTTCCGGCCGTGAATCACGACACGAACCGTGCCTGCACTCTCGATGGCTTGCACTGCATTCAGCAGTAGGTTGAGCAATACCTGGTGCATCTGGTCGCTGTCGTGCTCCACCAGCGGCAGCGATGGGTCCTTTTCCAGATCGATGTGCACGGGCTTAGAGAGCACTTGTTGGCGCGCCAGCATCACCGCGTGCTCGATCGTGGTATTGAGATCGCTGGGGCGCACCTCCGGCGGATGGGGGCGCGCCGTTTGCAGCAAGTCGGTGAGGATGCGGTTGATGTGCGCGATTTCGAGGCGCACATCCTTCACGACCGCGCGCGCGGGGCTCGTGGAAGGCAGGTCGCGGCCCACGATTTCAACCACGCCGGCGATTCCAGCGAGCGGGTTCCTTATTTCGTGCGCCAGTCCGGCGGCCAGTTCACCCAGGGTGGCCAGGTGTTCGGCCCGCGACATCTGGTTCCGGTGCAAGCGGTCGATTTCGTCGCGGCTCTCGCGTAATTGCTGCACCATGCGATTGAAGTTGCGGCCCAGGTCGCCGATTTCGTCGTTGCGTTTCGCGAAATTGACAGACACGTCGAGGTCGCCCTCGCCCACGCGAGCGATCTTCTCCTGCAACTCAACCATCGGGCGCTGGATGAAGTAAGCCAGTGCGATCATGACGGCTGCGCAAATTGCGACCGCTCCCGTCCCTGCAACGATCAACACCTGGTGGCGTTCCGGATTACGCAGCGACACCGTCGCCATCAAGAAGAGCAGCAGGCCGTTCAGCAGAACGAAGGCGACAGGAAGCACGGTCTTGACCTGCCAGTTCACGCGCACACTGGGCATGCCCGACTCGTCGCGCCGAATGTTGACTGGCGATTGCATTTGCGTTTCCTTTCGCTCCTGGCCCTTTATTCAAGTCTGCTCAAATCATCATGCGTACGCGTGCAGTCCCGGCAACAAGTAGGTGACCCCGAAGAACGTGAACATCACCACCGCAAATCCCAGGATCGCAAAGTAAGCCGCGCGGCGTCCTCGCCATCCGCGGGTGATGCGCATATGAAGGTAGCCGGCGTATACCAGCCAGGTGATCGCAGCCCAGGTTTCTTTTGGATCCCAACTCCAATAAGAGCCCCAGGTGCGATTGGCCCAGTACGCGCCGGCCGCAATCATCAGGGTGAGCAGTGGAAATGCAATGCAGATTGTCTTGTAGGTGATGCGGTCCAATGCTTCTGCCGAAGGCAGCAAGCGTTCTAGGTCGGGCCGTCGCCACAACAGCAACAAGTAAAGCAACGAGCTGAAGATCCCGCCTACCAGGCCGGAAAGAATGAAGGGACTCGCCGCCAGGCTGGTGGTGAAGAGTCCCTCCGCATCGAGCGAGGAATACTGGCCGCTGCGTGAGCGCAGCAGGAATACGAGTAGTGCCACCACCTGCAGCAGAATGCTGATGAAGACCGCTCTGTTCGCCAGGGCGAACAGAGCCTCGTTCTTTTTCAAAGTGCCGGCGAGGTACAGGATGAATGGAGCTGCGACCACCAGAAGGACCAGCAGCATCAGCCAGCCGAGATCAGGAATCACAACAAACAATCGAACGCCGCGTTGCAGAAACATTTCCGATTTTTCTTTGCGTATTCCAGGCGATCACGCTGAGGCCGCCCCAATTTTCGAAACGCGTCAGGATGCCGGCATACACTCCGATTCCAAACAAACTGGTCGCAGCCAGGAAGGTCTCATTGCGCACCTTGTCCTGGATCAGAAACATCAGCGCGAGCGCGAAGCTCAGCGCGCACGCGGCATACGCCAGCATCGCCAGCGTCACATGCACATGCAGCCAGGTGGATTGCAGCGCCGGTACCAGGGGATGCACTTCGGTGCGCAGCAACTGCATCAGAACCACGCCTACGATGGCCACCGGCATCGTGACCGTGCCGATCACCTTCACGCCGAATTTCTTTTCAGCGACCAGCGTCAGCACCGCCAGGGTCCAGACAAAGCTCAGCAGCATTTCGTAAATGCTGGCAAACGGCGGATGTCCCGCCTCATACCAGCGATGCGCCACAGCGCCCGTATTGGCAGCGAGCCCGAGCCAGGTCGCCAGTGAGGCGAAGCGCACGTACGAATCGGTGCCGGTCACGCCGAAACCCAGGTAAAGAGCGCCTGCCCCCGCATAAAAGATGAGCGCGGCATAAAGCAGATTCGCTTCATTTAGAAGGTTGCCGCCCTTTACGACGTTAAGAAATGCCATGAACAGCAGGAAGGCGATGCCCAGGCCAACCATCACGATCAACGTCGTGCCAGTGGCGGCGGGCTGCTGTTGTTCAACTCGTGCGCGAGCCATGAATTTCCTCCGTTACAGATTGATCCTTAAGCGATGGAAGCGACCTGGTCGTGCGCGGGCGCTTCTTTTTGCGACTTCAATTCTGCTTCGATCTTTTCGGCCAGAGTGCGGAATCGTTCTTCGAGAGCTTCGCGATTGCGATTGGCGGTCCCGCCGATCCAAAGCGTCAGCTTGCCGCTGGCGTCGGGGACAGGCACAGCCCAGAAGCGTGTATGCGCCAGGTAGAAAACGATCGTCAGTCCGATGCCCATCAGCACGACGCCCGTCCACACCGCCCACTGTCCCGGTTCGTGCGAGACCTCGAGCCCGGTGAAGTAGCCGACTTTTAGATCGAGCGCTTCGAACAGGTAGGGCGATTGCGCGTTCTCCGCGCGGCCTTCGAGCGGCGGCAGCCAGTAGTTGATGCTCTTGCCGCTGCTGCGCGAGCTCACGACAAAGTGCGCCGCCGGATTTTCGACAGAATTCGAACGGTTGTAGACCTGCCCGTCTTCAATCACGTAGTCGGGAAAGAACTCAGCGAGTGTGACGGTGGTGTTCGCGTCGAGGGTAGCAAAGCCTCCAACGGGCAGGGCGAGTTCCTTCTTCTCGCCGACGCCCGTCGCTGCCATGGCTGAAATGATCAGCTTGTCGATCTTGCCGGTCGGCCCGTAACTCGATTGATAAAAGCGGACGCCGCTGTAAACGAGCGGATCGTTGACGACGATCTGTTTCTTCTGCAGATCGCTCCCGCCTTGCACGACTGCTAGCTGCGACCACCACTTCTTCGGTGTGCCGTCGGGATAGTTTTCCTGGCCCGCACCGTCGCAACGAACCGCGAAAGGAAGGAACTTCTTCGTGCCATCGCGCAGCTCGATGATGCTCGCCTGTTGACCCGGCGTGAGGGTCAGGAAGCCACGCCATCCCCAAAGCGCGTCCACGATGCCACCGAAGAAAATCAGCAACAGGCTGGCGTGCACGATGTAGACGGCCATTTCGGAGATGCGATTGCGCTCGGCGAACAAGGCGAAGTGATCGCTCTGCACGACCCGCTCACCTTTGAACCCAATGTCATGCAACGCGCGTTCGGCGGCCACCAGTCCGCTCTCTTCGTCGGGAATCGAAAATGACTTTTGGGTAGCCAAAGCGCGCCGAAAATTCTTGTCGGGATACTTGTAGGGCCGGGCGAAGTAGCGCCAGGCATTCGGAAAGCGTTCGATGGAAGCCGCGACAATACTCAGGCTCACCAGCAACATCAGGGTGATGAACCACCACGCGTGGAAAACGTCAGTGAGGCCGATCGCGTCCAGAAAACGCAAGACCTGGGGCGAGTAAGCGCGCTGCATCTCATCGGCTTCGGTCGCTGGCCTCTGCAGAACAATGGTGCCGGCGGCAGAAAGTACGACGACCGTGATCAGCAGTACGACGCCAGTCTTGATGGAACTGAGTGTCTGCCAGGCTTTTCGGGTCCAACGGGTCGATGCAGCAGCCATAACGATTCCTTCTCCGCCTGCTAGAAATGCAACTCTGACGCCATAGTGTCGAAGATCATGAAGTACCGCTGAATCAACCATTTGTCCATGGACCATCCGGACGCCCAGCAGCCAGACATGGGCCAAATCCCACAAGACAAACGAGCTTTCGGTGATTTCACGCAATTACACCGGCATGTGTTCTGGATCACTGGGGCGTGTGCGTCGCGCACTTACCGACAATTGACCGGTCCTGTTGAATGTTTCATCGCCGAACATGTCTGCATTCCAGGCCAATCCGGGACCTAGCGACTTCCTGTTGCGATTCTCAGCAGTGGTGACGTGGGGCATTTCACCAATGGTGCTGGGGGAGAAGGCCCATTGGCGAGGTGGAGTTTCGGCGGTTTGCACTCCATCGCCGAGCGGAAAGACAAGGCAAGTCTATGTCCAGCATTGAGTTACAGACGGCGCGAAATCTGCCTGAAGGCTGGTCGTCAAAGGCGAGGGTCGTGCAAAAGAGTAGGCAGAGGGTTACGTAAGGTGTCGTTCGCAAGACAAATTCGGAAGCCGCTGGCAGCCACCGCCGGGATCTCCCCCCTCGCGGTGATGCTGTTCGCTGTAACCGTCCTCATCGCTGCGGCGCCGGCCTTCGCCGCCACTCACCCTGTTCCGCTCGACAAGAACACCGACGCGAAGAAGTGCCTCGAGTGTCACGAAGACAAAGCCAAAGGGAAAGCGGTTCACTCGGCGATCCAGATGGGCTGCCTGAGCTGCCACGAAATCCGGGTGAATAAAGATGTAACGCGGGTCAAGTTGATCACGACCACGCCGTACGCGTTGTGCCTTACCTGCCACGCCGACAAGAATGCTGCCGACATTAAAGGTGTCGTTCACTCGCCGGCGGTTCGCGACTGCATGAAGTGTCACGACCCGCACGCCAGCGACAACAAGAACCAGTTGCTGAAGGCCAGTGCGGGCGATGCGAAAGAGAATCTCTGCCTCAGCTGCCACAAGATCGGGTTGGACACTCCCGCGAAGGGCAGCCGGCACGCAGCCCTCGACATGGGATGCGAGACCTGCCACGTCACGCACAAGACGGGCGAGCGCGGCAAAGAAGAATTTGACTATCACCTGACCAAGTCGGCTCCTGCGCTGTGCGTCGATTGCCATGATCCAAAAGATGCGAACCTGCAGAAGGCGCATCAGAACCAGCCGTTCGCGACGGCGAATTGCATTCAGTGCCACGATCCGCACCAGTCGAAATCACCCAAGCTGCTGCAGGCGTTCACGCACAATCCGTTCGAAAACAACATGTGCGAGAGCTGCCACAAGCCGGCCAAGGACGGCAAGGTAGTGCTGGCAGCGGCGAGCGCGAAGGATCTCTGCGTCACCTGCCACGACGACAAGGTGAAGCAGATCGCAGATGCGAAAGTGCAGCATCCAGGCGCAGCGGGCGATTGCACCGACTGCCATGATCCGCATGCCGGCAAGACTCCAGGATTCATCAAGCCGGATCCGGTGAATGCCTGCCTGACCTGCCACGCCGACCAGGCCGAGCAACACAAAAAGAAGAATGTGCACCAGCCGGCATTTGAGCAGGGATGCGCGACCTGCCACGAGCCGCACGGTGGTGAGAACGAGCACCTGCTGCGCGCGAGAAGATCCGAACAAGACTCTGCCTCGAGTGCCATGGTCCTGAGCGCAGCCCGGCAAGAAGCTGGAAGCCGAACACTTGATTGCGATTTTCGACGGCAAAGTGAGATTGCCGGAAGACTACTGCGCAAGGCTGCCGTTCTGCCGTTGAAGTACGGACGCGGACATCCGGCGACCCATCATCCGGTGGTGGACCAGATGGATCCGACGGACAACAGCAAGGTTCGCATGGCGATGAACTGCCTGACCTGTCACCAGCCGCATGCCTCGGAGCAGCCGGGACTGCTGGCGAAGGACCAGGCGAACGAACATGGCTTTCTGCGATGGATGCCACAAGACATTCAACAAGTAACGAGGGAATGGCGATGTTGAGCTTGGAAACGAAGTTCGATGCAGAAGAGGATCCGGAGCGGTGGCGCTCGCGATCGCACTCAGCGTGCTGTTTCTGACCGGCTCGGCGTTTTGCGACAAGAAAAAGAAGAAGGACGCTGACAAGCCGAAGCCGAACCTGATGGACATTCTCGACCTGTCGCAAGATCGTGTGGCCGAATCCTCCGGCGATCACTCGCATTCGCTACATGAATTACTTCTGCTCGCAGAAGGCGCCCGAGGGTGCCAGAGACTAAGAAAGCGAAGTGGATGGACCGGCTGGCGGGCGTGGCGGTCGGTGAGCAAGTCACGACTGAAAAGCGGCTCTGGCAGTTGGTCACGCCGTACGGGCTGGCGGTGGATTCGAAGAACCGCCTCTATGTGGCCGACAGCAAAGTTCACGCCATTTTCATTTTCGACACCGAAACGAAAGATCTGCAGCTGATCAAGAACGGCGTGGAAGCGCGCTTCGGGTTGGTCACCGGATTGGCGATCGATGACAGCGACCGGTTGTTCGTTTCCGACAGCGAGATGCGGCGCGTGATGGTGTTCGATCCCCAGCACGTCGCGGAAGGCAGCATCAGCGAAGGGCTGGCGAGTCCGGCGGGGCTGGCCATCGACAACGAGAATCGTTTCCTGTATGTGGCCGATCCGGACCTGGACCAGGTGCTGGTCTATGACGCCGATCCGCCGCACAAGCTGCTGCGCAAGATCGGAACCGGCGGGAAGGCGCACACGCTTACTTCGCCCGGAGATTTCGCGAAGCCGACCAATGTTGCGGTCGACAAGGATGGCCTGGTGTACGTGACCGACACATGGAACGACCGCGTCGAGATTTTCGATGCGGACGGCAAGTTCATCCGGACGTTCGGCAAGGCGGGCGATGGTCCGGGATATTTCGCGCGGCCCAAAGGCATCGCGGTGGACGGCGATGGGCACGTCTGGGTCGCGGACGGCGTGCAGGACCGCGTGCAGGTGTTTACACCCGAAGGCCAGCTGCTGATCTGGATGGGCGGGCACGGTTCGTATCCGGGACAGTTCAACGCGCTGGCTGGAATCGCGATCGACAAGAACAACCGCGTATTCACGTCGGAGCAGTTTGCGGGGCGGGTGCAGATGTTCCGCTACGTGACTGACTCTGAAGCCGAGCAAATTCGCCTGGAGCGAGCCAAGACAGAGCAGCCCACCGCGGCTGCAGAGAGCGCCAATGCGAACAGCGACCAAAAGAATTCAGCGGCACCGCAGTAGCCGCAACGAGTTCGTCTGCCCGCGGGCAGACGGGAACTGCAGGCGGAAGGTACCCCGGCTGCAGGTAAGCGAAGAAGTAGAACGTGTTGCAACACATCATCAGGAGGTCTTTGAATTTATGAAGAAAGCAATTTTAATTCTGCTGGTCATCGTCGCCTTCGGAGCGATGGCGGTCGCAGTTGACTCCAACTATCACCCAACGTCCGACGTGCTGGGCGCTCACCTCGTTTATGGCCGGGGCTGCGTGGCCTGCCATGCGCCGCATAGCGGCGCTCGCGGCAACGGCATCGACAGCAGATCCGACGTCCGGCGACGTTGCCTTGTGGGGTGCGGATCTGACGCCCTACTACAACCAGACCTTTGCCTTCGGCGATGCGGGTGGCTATCCCATTACCACGCCGGCTAACACCCTCGGCGGGAGCGCATGACCCTTCGACGGGCATCATGTTCTGCCTGAGCTGCCATGACGGCAACCTCGCGGTGAACGGCATGATGAAGGGCCAGACGGTCGAGCACGATCCCGAACAAGATCGGCGGAACCGCTCCTACCTGGCTCGGCAACACGGCGAACAATATGAGGGCTGGCGACTACAACAACGATCACCCGGTAGGGACCGAATGCCACAGTAGGTTGCGGCGGAACAGTACAACTGGGATTGCAGTTCACGGCACCGGCAAGATTACTGATGAACGGCCCGGCGTCCTCGCAGTTCGTGCTGGACTATGGCTTCACCGTGAGCCTGGTTAAGTTCCCCGGCGGAGCGGACACCAACGGCCGTAACTTGCACAAGCTGCCATGACCAGCACAGCATGACCGCCTATAACGGCACGATCGGAGACGCGCAGGGCACGTATCAAGACGATGTTCTTCGTGCGCGGCTACTACAACCCGGGCAACACCGCCAGCAACTCCGCGGCGCAGTTCTGCCGCAATTGCCACGGCGGCGAAGCCAACGAAATGCACAACGGAAATCTCCCGACCATTTAGTCGGAGTGGTTTTCAGATCGGGGGAGGATGTCTCCCCCCCCTTCTTACTGCGAGGAATGTATGAAAACGACGCTCAAAACCTGGTTGCTGGTGATGTTGGCGGTGGCGCCAATGGTAGGACAGCTGGCCGTATCGCACGCGCCGGCAGCGATTGCGAAACCGGGGAATGAGTTGGTGATGCGCGAACCCGCCGGCAAACCGGTAGCGAGAGTGAACGGCACCGTGTTATCCGATCGCGACTTGCTGCGCGAAATGTATGCAATCTTCCCTTATGCCCGGCAGCACAACGGCGGCTTCCCAAAAGCGATGGAAGCCGACATCCGTGCGGGTGCTCTGAAGATGCTGGTGTTCGAAGAGCTGGTTTATCAGGACGCGCACCGGCGCGGGCTAGCTGTACCGCCGGCCAAGATGGAGCGCGCAGTGGCCGACTTCCGGCAGCAATTTAAGAATCCGGATGCATATCGCGAATTCATGAAGGTGGAATGCAACAACTCGCAGAAGGTAATGCGCGCAAGGATCGAGCGCTCCTTGCTGATCGACCAGTTGCTGGATCTTGAAGTGAAGAATCGCGCCGGAGTCAGCGTCGAACAGGCCAAAGCCTACTTCGACAAGAATCCTGACCAGTTCCGGGTGCCGGAGACCTTCGCGATCCAGACGATCTCGATTATGCCGCCCGAGAAGGCCACGTCGGCGCAACTCAAGGAAGTGCGCAAACGCGCCGAAGACGCCCTCAACCAGGCCAAGGCGACCAAAAACTACGAACAGTTCGGCATTCTGGCCGAGAAAATTTCCGAAGATGACTACCGCGTGATGATGGGCGACCGGCGCGCGGTGGACCGGGCGAAACTGCCGCCAGAGGTGCTGCAGGCAGTCCAATCCTTGCAGCCGGGGCAGATCAGCAGACTGGTTGCAATTGAGAGCGGATACACGATCATCCGGCTGAATGCGGCACAGCCCGGCTGGCCTGCGGGAGTTTACTGAAGTCAAAGATGGGCTGCGGGAGCAATTGAAGCAGCAGGAAGAGCGAACAACTACGCTCCGCTCTCGACAAACGGTTGCGCACGCGCGCCAAAGTCGAAGAACTGTAAATGGAGCAGAAGGGTGTGGAGTGCCATGAGGAAGCGAGCAATCTGGATCGCAGCAACGACGATCATGGCGCTGACGCTGGCGGCATCCGCCCAGGTGACGGTAGGCGACAACATCAGCATGAACCTGAACGGACAAGCCTCGTTCGGGTATACCGGGGACTACGGAAGCACAATCAAGTCGGACCACGGCTTGAACTTTGGGGGGACCGGGAACTCTCACCGGCTCATACTATTCGCCAAGTTTTCTGAACTTCGATATTAGCCCTATTACAACCAGTCGCGGGCCAATTCCACGTCACAGGCGATTTCCGACAGCAGCGGGGTAACAGCGAGTGCGTTCCTTTTCAGCGGCAGCCACTTCCCCGGTTCGGTGAGCTATTCGAAAGGCTACAACAGCCTGGGAACGTTCGGGGCGCCCGGGGTGGCGAACTTCACGTCGCACGGCAATTCGGACGGTCTCAGCGTCGGCTGGGGCGTAATTTGCCGGACCTTCCAACCCTCAACGCGACCTACCTGCAAGGACACAGCGACTACTCAATTTATGGGGAAGACGCGAACGGGAGTTCGACATATCGGAATCGAACCTTCATAGCACTTATCGATGGGATGGATTCAACCTGAATGGCGGATACATTCGCTCCAGAAGATCATTCCGACTATCCGCTCTTGATCACCAACGAGCGAGAGACCTCCTCGAACTCAGGAGATTCCTTTGCGTTCGGCGCGAGCCACGATCTGCCCTTTCATGGAAGCGCTTCTGGGAACTACAACCATTCCAATTTCGATTCGGAGTTTTCGCAGGGCAGCTATCACGGCTCGATTAACACGGTGAGCTCAAACGTGACGCTTCATCCAAAAGACAGGCTGGCTTTGGGCGCGAACGTCGTTTACACGGATAACTTGCTGGGCACGCTCGTGCCAGAACATCGTGACAGCAGGGGGTATCATCCGGCAGGAGACGCCAGGCCAGAGCTCCAATTCCCTCGACATGGGCGGGATCGAAGCTACAACCTGACGCAGCACTTCCTGCTTTCGGGGACGATCGAACGACGGCAGCAGCAGTACTTCGGCAAGACCTTCGGCTCCAACGGACTGACCGGATCGGTCAGCTATTGGAATCATGTACTGGGCGGTTCTCGACTCGGTGCTGGCCATTACGCGTACCACAGTAGATGCTTCGGGGTTAAGTAGGATTGGATTGCTGAGTTCCCTTACGTTTTCGCGAAGAGTGGGAAACTGGGAGTTGAGTGGATCGGGCAACTACTATCAGAACACGCAGACGCTGCTGGTGGGATACACAACGTCAGGATTCGGATTCACAGCAGCTGTTGGAAGAAAAATCGGATACCTGCATTGGAATGGAAGCGCGGGCGGGTCGCGCAGCCTGTTGAATACGACGGCCGGATACGGGTCGCATTCGCAAAATTACGCGACGGGGCTGTCTGCGAAGTGGTTCGGGGTAAGCGCCAGCTACGCGAAATCCGATGGCACCGCATTGCTGGGAGGGACGGGGCTGGTGCCGACGCCGCTTCCAAATCCCATTCCGCTTCCCACCGACATCATTGTCTATGGGGGCCATTCTTACGGAGGCGGCCTGGGGCTCAATCCGTTCAAGCGCTTCACGGCTTCGGCGAGTTTCTCGAGAAGTCATTCAGTGATACCCTCAATGGCGCGCTGGGATCGCACAACAACACAGAAAACGCCGTTGTCCATCTGCAATATCAGTTTCGGCAAATGTGGTTCACTGCGGGATACAGCAAGTTCAACCAGGGGTTTAGTGCGTCCAGTACGCCTCCGGCCGACGTGAACACGTACTTTTTCGGGGTCCAACGTTGGTTCAACTTCTTCTAAGTCGCTCGCGAAAATGGGGAACGTGGGCCCAGTTCTTCGCGATGGCGGTAGCCTGCCTGATCGGGGCGCCGGGGACTTTGCCTCCAAGGCGAAGACACCTGAGACCGTGATGGTGCCTGTGCTGCAACTCGAGGGCGGACGCAAGCTGGTATTTGAGCGCAGCTTCAGCTACGAGCGCGAGGCGAAACCGAAACGCGGGTTCTGGAACAAAGTGGTGGACGTGGTGGCGGGCGAACCGGAGTTTCACCGCATGGTGCGTCCGTACAGCGTGGTAAGCGATTCGAAGGGGCGGATCATCGTGACCGACCCGGGCGCGCCGGGCGTGCACATCTTCGATTTCGAGCACGAGAAATATAAATTCCTGTCGCACGCGGAAGGCAAAGATGCGATGCGCTGGCCGCAGTGCGTTGCTGTCGATGCGCAGGACAACATTTACGTCACCGATTCAGACGCGGGCAAAGTCTTCGTATTCGATGCGGGCGGAAAATTGCGCCAGGTGATCGGCAGCCTGAAAGGCGGCGAAGGGATGTTCAAGCGTCCAACGGGCATTGCGGTGGATTCCGCGGCGCAGCGCATCTTCGTGTCGGACACTTACCGCAATCAGATCTTCATGATGGATATGCATGGCAGCGTGCTCGCGAAGTTTGGCAAGGGCGGCGAGGGCAACGGCGAGTTCAACTTCCCGACCGAACTGCGGCTTGAAGGAAGGCCTGGTCGAGTGGTGGACGCGATGAACTTCCGCGTACAGGTGTTCGACCACGACGGAACGTTTCAATACACGATCGGACGAATAGGCGATGGCGAACGGGCGATGTATCCGGCCCAAAGGCGTAGGCGTCGATTCGGAAGGCACATCTATCTGGTTGAGGGCTTACAGCATCGTGCAGGTATTCGACCGCGAAGGGCAGTTGCTCTACACTTCGGGCAAGGGCCGGCGCTTGGGCGACTTCCAGTTGCCGGCGGGATTGTTCATCGATAAGAACGATAGGTGTAGGTGGTCGATTCATTCAACCGGCGGGTGCAGGTTTTTCAATATCACGGGCTGCAGGCGAAAGTGGAAGGCGCGGAGCAGGGAAAGTCGCAGCGACCATGGATGTGGTTTGCGCTGGCGAGCGCCATGACATGCGAGGCGGGGGCGGCGACATACTCGGCGCGCATGATCTGACTCCAGCGGGCGGCTCGCCGATGAGCGGTTCGGATCTCGGCAGCCTGTCTGTATTGTCATGCACCCCATTCGGGCGTGGGCGGCGCGATGCGCTGTGGAACCAGACGCTGTCCACGAAAACTACACACCATACATTCCAGCACACTTTGGCAGAAGGCGAGGATCAGCCGCCGTCGGTGACAAGCCAGCAGCTTGTGCCTGAGCTGTCATGACGGCACGGTGGCGCCGGGACAGATGGTCGCGTACAAGCGGATCCCATGACGGGAAGCATGAAGGTCGGGACTGGTTCGGGACGAACCTGCAGGGATCGCATCCGTTCAGTCTGGAGTTACCGATAAAGGACACGCCCGATCTGGTGGAGGATGGTCGCGCAGGGAAGACGGCGGACACCACGGCGCCGTGAAACTCGTCAACGGAAATATCGAGTGCACCAGTTGTCACAATCCGCAAGTCAATACGTCGACGAGAAGTCCCCAAATTTCCTGGTGAAGGACGGCGCCAGCGGCGAACTCTGCCTGGCATGCCAACCGTCACACCGCGAACCGTGAATTCGCTGGAAAACCCGCTGGCGCGATGGAAGACGAGTGTCCATTCGATATCGTCGGAAATGGTCAACCCGATCGCGGGCCTCGGCGGCTACACGAGCGTCGGGGAATCTCGTGCACTGCCTGCCACTCCATGCACAATGCCGGAGGCGCCGCGGACCTGTTGCACAATCCTGCTTCCACGATTCCAAACGCTGGGGCGACTAGCCAGGGTTGTTTCGCTTGCCACAGCGCCGGCAACGGCTTGCTGCAGGCGATCGGCAACGTGTTCGTCGAATACGACGCCCGAAAAAGGGACATCCTTTTGCCAATACCACGAACTCGCATACGGCGAACGAGCCTGCCGTACTGAATCAGAATCGCCACACCACGTGCGTCGATTGTCACGACGCGCATGCCACACAGCTGGTCACGACTTTCGGTCCGCCGCCGGCTGTGCGGACCCTCGCAGACGGGAGCGCGTCGGCATCAGCGCAGCCGACGGCGACACGGTATTGAAGCCGGCGATCAACCAGTACGAAATTGTTTGCGCTGCCACGGCGCGAGCACGGGCAAAGGGACGGGCACCACGGACTTTGGGCCGCTGCCGCGTCGCGCGGTCGCGCCGGCGGGGACCCGCTGAATATATTGCCCAGCTTCGCGATGACGGCGAGTTCGACGCATCCGGTGATGCGAGACCGGTCCAGCGGTTTTCCGCAGCCCAGCCTGTTGCCAACCATGTTGAATCAGGACGGCGTGACCCCGGGACGAGCCATGGGCGTGCGCATCTTCTGCACCGACTGTCACAATAGCGATGACAACCGCGAATTCGGCGGGCTGGGCCCGAACGGTCCGCATGGATCGAAGTTCAATCACATTCTGGAGCGGCGATATGAAGTCAGCGACGGCTACGGTGCCCGGCAGCGATCTGCTCAACACATATCCGAATCCGGATTTAAGCGCGAATGGTCCTTACGCGCTTTGTGCCAAGTGTCACGATCTTTCCATCGTGCTGTCGGCCGCGAGTGCCCAGCTGCACAGCAAGCACGTGAGCGACATTGGAGCGTCGTGCTCGGTGTGCCACTCGGCACATGGAGTGCTGGGGGCTAGCGGCGGGATCAGCGGTGAGCGCATGGTGAATTTCGATGCCAACGTGGTGGCCCCGAACGGGAGCGCACCGGTTACATACAATCACGCCACCGGAAGTTGCGCGTTGACTTGTCACGGACATTCGCACTGAAGCGGTCGAGCCTCCTGAGAGCAAACCCCAGCGGCTGAAGCCGGGCCCTTCCCCTTAGTGGTGATGGTTCGGCGAGGTGCTGATTTGAGGCCACCCTCCTGCTCGTTTACTATCACGAACCATGCTGCAGAATTTGCGCGCGCGATGCGGTGATCCTTTGTTCTTGCTGTGCGTGGCGGCGGGGCTGATTGCGTTTTGCGTGCAGTCGGGCGATCTCGATTCCGTCGATACTGCGCGGCGCTTGCAGACCACGCACTCATTCTGGACCTCTGCGCCGCCGGTGATCCCGGGAGACTACCCCGACTTCGGTTTGCGCGGGCGCAACGGCACGATCTACGCGTGGTACGGCATCGGGACAATCTTTACTCATGCTGCCCGCAGACATCGTGGGAACGTACGTTGAGACGTTGCCGATGTTCCGCGAATACAACGGAAACGATCCCGCCGTGCGCAGCATGATCGTCGCGTACTCCACCAACATTCTAATCAATGTTCTGACGGCAATGGTGTGCTTGCGATTACTCACCCTGCTGGGGTTTACCAAAGCCACAGACCGTGGCTGGCGTACTGGCGCTGCTGGTGTGTACAACCCATCTGCACTACACGCAGAACATGATGGAGAACAACTACATCGTGCTGCTCACTTTGGCCGGGTTTGCCTTTCAGTTCGAGTGGCTGATTACTGGCGAACGTCGGGCACTGGTGATCGGGTCGGCGGCGTTCGGCCTCAATTTGCTTACGCGCTTGACGACCGGGATGGACCTGATCGTGGGCGCGTGTTTCTCTTGCTTGTGTTCGGCTGGAAAAAAGTCGCTGCCGAGATCGGGAAGCGTTTTCGGGCGTATGCGGCGACGGCGCTCCCGATCTATGCAGTGTTCGTGCTGGTCGACCGATTGTATCAGTATTATCGGTTCGGCTCATTCTTCAATACTTACGTTTCGGTCTTCGCCCAGCAGGCGCGCGAGATGAATCCGTCGCTGCCTGCGAAGTATCCGTTTGAGGTTCCGTTTCATGTCGGTTTCTTCGGTGCGCTGTTTGCGCCTGAGAAATCAATTTTCCTCTTCGATCCGCTTCTGATACTGACTGTGCTGGTGGCCGCGTCGGTTGGAAGAGTTTGGGGCCGCGATTAAGGCCTACATCGTCAGCTCAGCCCTGCTCTTGTTCATCTACATCAGCTTTTACGCGCGCTACACCGTATGGAGCGGCGACTCGGCCTGGGGAGATCGCTACGTGTCGAGCGCCGCGCAGATGGTGGCGTTCTTGTCGGTACCACTGTTACTGCGCTATCGGTCTGAGCTTGGCAGGGCTGTGTGGCGGGTCGGATGGCCTTGATCGCGATCGCAGCCGCAGTGCAGGTCGCGTCCGTGATGTTCTGGCTTTCGCTGGAGCTCTATCAGATCACGACGCTCGGGCACCCGACGTTCGTCGTATGGCTGCGCTTCAAGAACATCGTAGCTTTCGCGCTCAACAAGAGAGAAGCGTGGGGGCTCACGAACGACGACATGCTAACCGATCCTTGGGACTACGTTCACATCACCACTTGGAATTTTCTGCCATTCGTGTTGCGCCGGGTGGGGGAGGCGCCCCAGTGGGTCGTGCGCCTTGCATTCCTTGCGTGGATGACGTCGCTGGGGGCAACCGGTTGGGTCTTATGGCGTTTGAAGAGCGTGCTTGCGGCGGGATCTGCTGCGGCAGGACTTACTTCGTTTTCTGGTACGAGAACAGATACTCCGTGACGTCCGGATCGCGCGACCACGAGTACAGTAGGCTCGCCAGCCTGCAAGCCCGGACGCGACGACGGCAGGCAACTTGTCGTTAGTGAGAAGAAAGCCGCCCGGCTTAAGCATCGCCGACACGTTCGCCCGCGCCAGAGACTGCTCGAATTCCCCGTAGTAGATGAAGATGTTCGTGCCGATGATCAGGTCGAATGCCTGGTCGTCAGCGAGTCGCTGGAAAACGATGTTCATGTCGACCGGCGTGATGCGGCGAACGATCTCCGGCCGAATACCGATGGCGCGTGTCTGGGTTTCAGCGGCTGCGACTGGAACGGCAATCGGCGGGATCGATTCCCCAATCTGATCTCCCAGACGGTTCCAATAATGGACGAAGCCGGAACGGTAGGCGGGATCGTGGCGGGCCGCAGTATTCCACGGCAACTGCGCGACGTATGCTTTCCCAGCAATGGCGTGATCGCGAGCGCGCTCTACGTGGAAATTGACGTCTTGGCTGATGTCGAGGGTGAAGAGGTCAATACCTGCCGGGTCAGCGAGTCCCCAACGTATTAGCGAATCGATCACTGAAAAGGGCTGGATCGTTTGCGGCGGATAAAAATCGTTGCCCTTCTCCTTGTTGGCAAAATCCAGGCCGGGACCGATGACAGCGACGCGGCGAATGCTATGCGGTTTGACTCGAGATTGGCTGGCCATGCGGCGGAAGTGCTCGTCGAGAAGAAAATCGGGCCAAAGATTCGTGTCGAGCGAAATTCCGCGATCCTTAAAGAGTTGGAAACGGGTATCGTCTTTCTTCTGGCTGCGGTATTTCAGAAACTCGTCGCGCATCCGGCTCAGATTCGTTAGCAGGTATGTCCGCGCACGTGCCTGCTGGGCCGCAGTTTTGAGCGGAGAGCCTTTCTTTTCCAGAAATACCCGCATGCGGAGCAATCCTTCCGAAGGATGAGGCGCGGCCAGGGCGCGCACCAAATCGCTCGCGCGCTTCTCAGCAAAGCTGTTGACCAGGGTGCTTTGTCCGTAGCGGACCAGGTACTCGTCATCGATGCGGTATTCGCGAGTGAACGTGACGCCGAAACGCAGCAGATTTACAAGGGTGTCTTCTTCTCCCCGCTCCAGACGGGCGCGGATCTCGCGATCGTTTTCCTGCATCCACGATTGCCAGGCTGCTGGCTGCAGGTGTTGGATGATTTCAACTCCGCCGGAACGGATTGTGGCATCGCGGATAAAACAGGCCTAGCCTGTTCGAGCGACATGAACTGTGCTCGGGGAGCAGGCTGGGCAACCGCCGTTGAGCAACAAAGCCAGATCAGTGCAAGAGCCCGTCTCGCGAACATTGCGGTTAGCCTCGACGCTCGGGGATTCGCAATAATTCCGCGATTTCTAGTTCGACAACTCTTTGGCTTGCGTGCCCGGCTTGATTCCGGAATGCTTCTTTACCTGGGCCATCAACTCGACGACTTTCGACTTGCCCTCATAATTCGGGTTTGTGTCCAGTAGTCTCTGCCAGGTTGAGAGCGCACCCGGAACATCCATCTTCCCTTGCCACTGCACGACTCCGCGATTGAATAGAGCATTTGGTTTGTTGGGCTCGTCGGCCAGCGCGTGGTTGAATTCCGAAATCGCCGTGTCGGCGTTGCCCGTATACCAGTAGGCGGTCGCCATATCGGTGCGGATGGATGCATCCGCAGGCTTTGCCTTCAGCGCTCGCTGGTAGTAGTCAATGGCGACGGGATATTGCTGTGCGTCGTAGTAGACATTTCCGACCTTCGCCAGAAGTTCGGGATTCGCTTGATCTTTCTGCAGCGCATCGAGCAGAGGAGCGGCCTGCTTGTCGGCCATGTGGCGCAGTTGCTCGGGTGTAGGCTGACCCATGCCGGCATTCTCCTGCGACGAGGCCGCCGCCGCGGTTTCTACCGGCGAGGCACTGGGAGACTGCGATCCGCGAATGAACCATCCGCTGGCCAGGCCGATGGCAAGGCACAACACGGAAAGCGCGTAGGCCTGGAAACTCGTCCAAGTGCTGGAAGTTTTTTCGACGTTCGACATTTTCGTATCACTCCTCAATCTGGCTATTGCAAAGATCGTTAGCTCGCCTTGCCTTGGGCTTCGGCGATCATGCGTTCCACGACCGGTTTCTTGTCGAGGTGGGGATTCGTTTTGAGCAACTCTTTCCATGCGGCGATCGCGCCCGACGCATCTTTCTTCCCCTTCCAACGAATCATGCCCAGGTTGAAAAGAGCGTTAGCGTCTTTGGGGTTCTGATGAAGCGACTCCTGCAGGGCCGACAGGGCGCCGTCGACATTCCCGTCGAAATACAGACAGGAAGCCATCTCAGTGCGAATCGCAATGTTTTTCGGATCGATCTGCGATGCGCGATCTAGGTAGGCGGCTGCGTCTTTGAACAGGTGCGCTGATTTGTAGAAGGAGGCAATCTCGATCAGAAGGTCTTTGTTCCTGGGGTCGCTTTTCAACTTCGCCAACAACGGTTCGACTTTGCGGTCGGCCATGGCCTTCATCTGTTCCAGGCTCGGCATCTGCATCGAGCCGGAAGCATGTGGGCCAGGCGTTGTGGCGTGAGCAGGCGAACTGGCAACCGCCGTCCGCGACTCCGATCCCCGCAGCAGGTAGCCGATGGCAAGTCCAAGCAGCAGGCAGACGGTCGCCATTCCATACACAACCTTGGTGCGCCAGAACTCATCGTGAACCGTTAAATCCGTTGGATGTTGGGGCATGCGCGAAACTCCAGACCTCGGGCCCATCACTCACCCAGGTGATAAGGCATCCGCATTGCCAAAACGGTCCGGAAATGAGTTCGGAATGCGGCTTATTTACAGTGACTTACGGGAGCATGCAGCCGCCGGGCGGACTGGACTGGGGTGGAATCGCGCCTTTCTCCACAGGGCGCGGGGGATTTGGCGCGTGCTCCACGGGCGGAGGTCAGGTCCGGCCCGGGGGCAGGAAGGCGACGCGACATTACCTCGGTTTGTGCAGGCACGAAAGGCGGACCCTCTTCGTGCCGATGGCCAAGGTGTGAGGCACATAACCGGGGTTCTCCTGCTCTTTGCCATTTCCAGCTTGGCTGCCTGGTCTGCCGGGCCTGAAATCATCATTCAAAAACGCGTCAGCGAAGTGCAACTCACCTTGGTCGCGACCGACCTGAACGATCGTCCCATGGACACGCTCTCCCCGTCCGACATCACGGTGCTGGAGGACGGTCGGCCGGTCCCGCGCTTCGAATTGCGGACGGCGGCGGATCTGCGGCTCCGGGTCGCGGTTGTGATCGACCTGAGCGACTCCACCCGGAAGTCGTGGGCGGCCGTGCGAACGGCACTCGGCAAAGCTCTTCAGGATGTCATGAGGTCAGACGACGAGGTCATGGTTCTGGCTTTCAACAGTCGGATCGAACTCGAGCGCTGGGTGAACAGTCCGGGCGAACTTGAGTCCGCGCTGACCGATCCGGGCAGCGGCGGACTGACCGCACTCTATGACGCGCTCTACCAGATCTGCGGACGCTCCGTTTTTGCGGCGGACGGTCAGCCGCATCGCTCGGCCCTGATCTTATTTTCCGATGGGGAAGACGATTTGAGCTTGCACGGATTGAGCGACACAATTGCACGCGCCGAGATGGCCGGCGTCGCCATCTACACGGTCGCGTCCCACAACCCGAAAAAGAAGACCCAAGGCGACGTCGTGCTGCACGATCTTGCGGCCGCTACGGGTGGGAAAGACTTCGTGGTGAAGGATGCCGTCCAACTCGAAAAGGCCCTCGCCGAGATCAATGGAGAGTTGCGGAGTTCCTACCTGCTGTACTACCGGGCTTCCGAGCAACCCGGGGTGCGGACCTTTCGTCGCGTGCATGTGATTCCGACCCAAGGTGGCGCGCATGTTCGATCGCGAGAGGGGTACTACACGGCTCCATAGCGCTACGTGACCCTTACCTGAGTCCTGCTCGGGAGCAAAATCCCTGGCAGCCAAGGTGAGAGAGGTTCTGGACGCAACTACGGCAGCGGCGCAGGCGCCGGGCAATAGCCCCGCGCCGGTTGATTGAGTGTTTCCGCGCCCCGTATAATCGGGCGTTTGCGGAACCTTGCATGAGCCTGTCGGTAGCCGCGCGGGACCCGGAACCCGGTCAAGACAATTCTCCCGCAGGCGCGCTTCCTTCCTCCCTGCCCACTTCCCGTTCCTATCTGATTATCGGATTGTTGTGGGGCCTCATCTATTTCGCCGGAATGTTCACGCCGGCGCTCCTCGATGACGTCGATACCATCCACGCGGAAGCCGCGCGTGAGATGCTGACTCGCCACGACTGGGTCACGATGTACACGGACGGCGTCCGCTATCTCGAAAAAGCGCCGCTCATGTATTGGAGCCTGGCCAGCAGCTACACGCTGTTCGGCATCAGCGACTGGAGCACACGTTTGCCGCTGATGCTCGGCGTGTTGGCGCTGCTGTTTGCAACCTACAGGCTGGGAAGGTTTGCCTACGGCGAGTTGGGCGGATTGTATGCGGGAGTAGTACTCGCCACTTCGATCGGGCCGTACATCTTCACCCGCTTTCTGATTCCTGATGTGCTCGTGGGTTTGTGGTTAACGATTGGGTATTTCTTTTTTCTTCGATCGCTGGAAGAAGAAGTTCCGTCGAGAGCAACGTGTTGGGGTTTTGCGGTCACTTGCGCGCTGAACGTGCTTACCAAGGGCCTCATCGGATTGCTGTTCCCGGTGGGAGCGATCGGACTGTATCTGATCCTGACCGGGAATCTTCGCCATCTGCTGAAGTTGCGGATTGTTTCGAGCACGCTGGTCTTTCTGGCCATCGCCGCGCCGTGGCACATTCTGGCCGCGATGAGAAATCCCACGCAGGGAACTGTTCGCGGATTTCTCTGGTTCTACTTCATCAATGAACACCTGATGCGCTTTCTGAACAAGCGCATTCCCGCGGGTTACGATACTGTCCCCCTGCTGATTTTCTGGGGACTCTTGTTGGCGTGGTTGCTGCCCTGGGCCGCTTTCCTGCCTCAGTCGCTTCGTAGCGTCCCCATAAAGCTGCGGGAGTTGCGGGGAAATCTGAGCCTTTCGCAGAAGGCGAACCTGCTGTTTTTTCTGTGGGCGCTAGTGATCGTGGGCTTCTTCAGTTTCTCCACGAGGCAGGAGTACTACACCATCCCGGCGCTTCCCGGCATGGCGTTGTTGGTGGGTGGGTGGCTCGCGCGTGAGAATAATTCGGAGCAGGGAAGCGAGATTCGCCGCGCGGGGAGAATCTCTTCGACGGTGTTATTTGTCTTCGGAGTGCTGGCGTTTGCAGCCGGTATGTATCTTCTCTCGGTCTCGCACTTGCCATCGCCTGGAGCCGACCTTGCGGAGCAGTTGAAGAAGAATCCGCAGGACTACGATCTGTCATTGGGCCATGTGCTGGACCTGACGCCCCGAGCTCTGGGAGCTTTTCGAGGACCGTTGTTGGGTGCTTCACTGGCATTTCTGCTGGGCACTGGCCTGAACTGGATTCTGCGGCGCCGCGGACGTCCGGCGCAGGGCAACATGGCGCTGGCCATCATGATGGTCGGCCTTTTCGCGTGTGTGCACTCTTCGTTCAGCACGTTCTCGCCGATTCTGTCTTCCTACAAGCTGGCGGTGGCGATTCGGCAACACTACCGGCCCGGGGATGTCATTGTTGTCGATGGCGAGTACCACCAGGCGTCGACCTTGAATTTCTATACCGGATATCCGTTGCACGTCCTGCACGAGCCGAGCGGAAATCTCTGGTATGGCTCGAAGTTTCCGAATGCGCCCCATGTGTTCGAGACACCGGAGTCGCTTGCTATCTTGTGGAATGGGCCGACGCGTGTGTTCGTGTGGACCGATCAGGAATACCCGAAGGAACTCCATGGCCTGACGGCTTTTTTGCTCGCCCGCAATGGCGGTAAATCCATCTTTACCAACCGGCAGCCGTGATTTCTAAAATCTCAATTCTCTCCTCCTTCCAAGATATAGTTTGTTTCACGCTATGAATCCCTGGTTGCTGAGCGGATCGGTGATAGGCGTTGTGCTGGAACTTGCGATCGCACTGGCTGCGATCGGCACGCTGAGTTCCACCGTTTTTCTTTGCATGACGCTGGCAGGCGCTGTCCGCTACAGCAGAATGGCGGTGCAGGAGAGGGCAAGAGCTCTGGCCGTTCCGATTGGATCGTTGCCACCCGTGACGATTCTGAAACCCATCCACGGCATGGAAGAGCAGCTCGAGAAGAATCTTGAAAGCTTTTTCCAGCAAGATTACCCGGACTACGAGGTCATCTTCGGAGCGCGCGATGTAGACAATCCCGCGCTCGCCGTTGCCGAACGCGTGCGTGCGCGATTTCCGCAGGTGAAGAGCCAGGTAGTGCTGTCGGGCCTGCCGACGTGGCCCAACGCCAAGGTCTTCTCCCTGCAGAAAATGATCGCCGCCACGGACCGCTCCTACTTCGTCATCAGTGACAGCGACGTGCGGGTGGCGCCGGATTTTCTGCGCAACACGATACCCCCGCTGCTTGATCCGAAAGTGGGCCTGGTCACTTGCATGTATCGCGGGATTCCCTCCTCGGACTTTTGGTCGACGCTTGAGGCGCTCGGATTGTCGGTGGAGATGTCGTCGGGCGTCATGGTGGCCGACATGTTGGAGGGAATGCGCTTCGCGCTTGGTCCGGCAATGACGGTGCGGCGCGACGCCATTGACGCGATTGGAGGAATCGCTGCGACTGCTGACTACTATTCGGACGACTTCGAACTCGGCAACCGGATCTGGTCCAAAGGTTTCAAAGTTGTTCTGTCGCACTACATCGTGAAGAACGTACTTACGCCCCGCTCCGCCGTGCGAACCCTGGGCGATCAGCTTCGCTGGATGAAGAGCACACGGTACTCGCGGCCCGCCGGACACCTTGGAACTGGACTTACGTTCGCCATGCCCTTTGGAATTCTGGGATTTGCCGCGGCGGACGCCTTGGGGCATTGGTCTCTTGCGTGGGCGTTTCTCGGCGTGGCTTTCCTGAATCGGATGATTCAGTCGATCGCCATCGGGTGGGGAACTGCGCGGGATCCGCGCTCGTTAGCACTGTGCTGGCTGTATCCCTTGCGAGACTTGGCAGGATTTTTCGTCTGGATTGGAAGCTACACCAGTCGCCGATTCTACTGGCGGGGCGAGACCTATGCATTCGGCAAGGGCGGCCGAATTGCGCCCGAGCAGCGGCGGACGGAAAGGGCTTCGTAATCACCGATAACGCTCAACAGTCACGACGACTTCCCACGGGTCAGCTTGCCGCCTTGCACGGTGAAGCGATCGCCTCGCCATGTGACCGTATTGCCTACGAAACTTGCCATCCAGACCAGCGGAGCAATCAGATCGCGTAGTGGGAGCATGGGAAACAAGCGGAGAAGTTGCCGGTCTTGCAGCACACGCCAACCTACGCCCCACGCGACCAGAGCGCGCAATGATGCAGCAAAGGCCAGAAGTCCCCAGGACCAGAAAGCTCCCTTCGATACCAACACCGCCAGCAAGGCCCACTGCCAGCCGAATGTGAAAAGCAGGCCAAGATAACCACCGGGACGGGCGGCACGCACTCCGCGTGCCCAGCGCAATTGATGATCGATGAATTGTCCGAATGAGTAGGCGGGAAGAAACGTATCCACGATTTCTTCCGAAATGACGACTTCTCTTCCCAGAGCGGCAATCCGATTCCCCAGTTCGTAGTCGTCGGCGAGATAGTCGACCATGCTTTCAAAACCCCCAATTGCTTGAAGATCGTCGCGGCGAAACGCCATGGTAGAGCCCAGGGCGAAGCGCACTCCTTCAAGCACTCGTGCCACCAGAACTCCCGCCAGAAAATCTGTGCTGATTCCAAGGGATTCGAGCTTTGACCCGAGTGTTGGACTGGCGACACCACGGTACAGACAGGTGACGACCCCAACCTTCGAATTCGCAAAGGGCGCTATGACGCGCTGCAGGTAGTCCGGAGACACGCGGATGTCGCTGTCGCTGACGATGAAGTGATCGTAGGAGGCGGCGCGCGCCATCTGAACAAGATTGCTGACCTTCGCGTTCGTTCCCAGACGCTCAGCGCAGACCATGAGCTGGATCGAATGCTGGGGAAACTCGCGTCGAAGTTGTTCCACCGCATGCGCAGCGGGATCATGGGGATCGCTGACCCCGAAAATCAGCTCGTACTTCGGATAGTTCTGCAGGCAGTGGCTGCGAAAGCTTTCATAAATCTCCGGATCCTTGCCCTTGAGCGGCTTCAGGATCGAGACAGGAGGCGAGAATGGGTTGCGTCCTCGCGCCGCGATACTTTCGCCGAAAGTCTCGCGCAGCCCACAGGCAGGCCAGGTAGTAGCCAATCCCGGCCAGGGATGCCGCGATAGTGACGACTTCGCCGGCGGTGAGAAGAGAGGAAGCCACGCAGTTTCCGCAAGCAGGATACTAGGTCGCGGCAACGCAAACGCCGAGATAACCATCGCATATAATGGACGGGTTGGCAGCCGGACCGGACGGTCGCTCTCCGCAAGGAGGGAGGAAAGTCCGAACTCCGCAGGGCAGTGTGCCGGATAACGTCCGGGAGGCCGGGTTCAAGCCCGGTCGACGGAAAGTGCCACAGAAAACATACCGCCCCGTCGTCGCTGTGGACCGAGGTTTTCTGATTCGATTTCTTGTCGAACCGGAAGAGTTGGGCTCAGAGCGACGGCGGGGTAAGGGTGAAAAGGTGCGGTAAGAGCGCACCGCCGCGGCAGTAATGCAGCGGGCATGGCAAACCCCACACGGAGCAAGACCAAATAGGGAGGAAGCCCGGCTTCGGCCGGGCACGTGCCGGCTCGGTGCGTCAAACCTCCGGGTAGGTCGCTAGAGCCGCGCAGCAATGCGCGGCCCAGAGGAATGACCGTCCCGCCGCAAGGCGGACAGAATTCGGCTTACAGGTCCGGCTGCCACAAGTTTTTATTTTCAATCACTTACAGAACGCCGGATCCCGTTGTGACGCCGGTGTGACGCAGTTGAACAGTATCGGACGGAAGCTCGGTCTTCACTTGCTTGAGAAATCGCCTTCCGCATGAGACCGAATAAGGGCCAATCACACTCCACTACAGGCGAAACTCCCAGAGCACTGAACCGAAACACTTGATCGAGTCTCAGTGGAAAGAATGCTACTACCTTCGCGTAGCCTAAACGCCTGCGAAAAATCCGCGAACTCACCAATATGCACGTCGGTGTTAGATATACCCACCGCGAAAGAAAACTGACAATTCCCCGAAAAGACGTCGTGTATGGACTGCTTTTTCGCGTCCTCCGCGGACACAGAGGGACGTCCGCAGGGTGTGAGATTATTCTTTGATCAAGTTCAGGCAGTAGAAGGTGATGATAGCTTTACGTGAACGAATCTGATCCCAAACTATTGGATCTGCAATCTGCTCTTGCTGAGGTTCAGCACCTACGGCAAGAAAATGTTCGTCTGCGGCGTTCTCTGCAGGAGCACAGCATACAGATTCCGGTGCAGTCCACGAATGAGATTCCCGTCACAACTAGCGTCCTACCAAGTGCTCATGCCCCTGTTTTGAAAGCCGAAGAACGAATCGCATTGTTCCGGAGCCTCTTCCACGGGCGCGAAGATGTTTATGCTGTTCGCTGGGAGAACGCCGACGGGCGGTCTGGATACATGCCCAAGGCGGATCGTGACTGGAAGGCTTATCTTCGCGCCAAAGACCAGGACCGCAAGAAGGTTGATCGCCTGACTCGAAAATTCCGACCGCTAACCGACGAGGTAGTGCGTGGGCACCTCGTCGGAGATCACACCATCGGTATTTATCCACTTCTGCAGGACGAGACCTGCAGGTTCCTCGCGGTCGATTTCGATAAGAAAACATGGCAAAAGGATGCCACGGCGTTTTTGGCCGTATGTCGCGAGCTGAGCGTGCCAGCGGCACTAGAGCGTTCACGCTCAGGCAACGGTGCCCACGTGTGGATCTTCTTCGACCAAGCGATCCCCGCAACCACCGCACGAAAACTCGGCTGTGCAATCCTGACTCATGCTATGGAGTCCCGTCACCAACTTGGATTGGATTCATACGACCGTTTCTTTCCCAACCAAGACACCATGCCAAAGGGAGGGCTTGGCAACTTAATCGCGCTGCCTCTGCAAAAACTTCCTCGCGCAGACGGAAACAGCGTCTTCGTAGATGCGGAGTTCCGTCCGTACAGTGACCAATGGGCCTTTCTGGCGAACGTGAAACGGATGCCCGTTTCTGCTGCCGAGGCCATTGTTCTGGAAGCTCAGCGAAGAGGGGACCTTATCGGAGTGAGAATCAGCTCTGCGGAAGACGAGGGAGAAGACCCTTGGACATTGCCACCATCCCGAAAGCGAGCAGAGCGTCCAATACCCGGCCCCTTTCCGATGCAGGTCCAAGTGGTTCGCGGCAACCTCTTGTATATCGAAAAGAAGGATCTTCCTTCCGCGATGCTGAACCGGTTGCTTCGCCTTGGGGCATTCCAGAACCCCGAATTCTACAAAGCGCAAGCAATGCGGCTTCCCACTTTCAACAAGCCGCGAGTCATCGCCTGTGGCGAGGAACGTGCCGACCACATTGCCCTGCCACGTGGTTGTCTGGCGGAGGTCATCGAGCTATTGAAATCGCACCGCATCAAGCCCATGGTTAGGGACGAACGGTCCGTTGGCCTCCCGATCGAAGTAGAGTTCTCCGGTCGACTGCGCCCGTTACAGCAGGATGCCGTTGACGCGTTCGCGCAGCACGATGAGGGGATTCTCTCCGCTCCCACAGCTTTTGGCAAGACGGCAGTCGCAGCATGGTTGATTGCGTCACGGAAGGTGAACACTTTGGTGTTGGTGCATCGTCAACAATTGCTGGACCAGTGGCATGCAAGATTGGCAATGTTTCTCGGCCTTCCCGCAAAGTCAATCGGCCAAATCGGGGGAGGGGCGGGCAAACGCAGCGGCTGTGTGGATATTGCCATTCTTCAAAGCGCTCACGACAAGGAAGGGGTGAAAGACTTCGTGGCAGAGTATGGCCAAGTGATTGTTGACGAATGTCACCATCTGTCGGCGTTTACTTTTGAGCAGGTGATGAGGCAGGTGAAAGCAAAGTACGTCGTCGGATTGACAGCAACTCCAGAGCGGAAAGATGGACATCATCCCATCATCTATATGCAGTGCGGCCCGATTCGATTCAAGCTCAGCGCCCGTTCAATGACGGCAGCTACGCCGTTCGAGCATGAAGTAGTTCCGCGGTTGACGGACTTCTTCTTGCCGTCTGAGCCAACCGATATGACGATTCAGGAGGTGTACGCAGCAATCGTAGATGATCGCGTCCGCAATGAATTGATCCTTGCCGATCTCGTCCAGGCAACCACAGATGGGCGCTCACCGTTGCTGCTTACCGGCAGAACTGAGCACTTGAAATACTTCGAAACGGAGCTTGCTGGCAGGGTAAACAACGTGTTTACGCTGAAGGGTGGCATAGGCAAGAAACAACGACGATCGACTGCAGAGGCAATTGCGGCTGTGCCCGAGTGCGAGCCGAGAGTCATTCTGGCGACCGGCAGCTACATAGGCGAAGGGTTCGACGACGCTCGCTTGGATACGCTCTTTCTGGCGATGCCCATTTCGTGGAGGGGAACGCTACAGCAATACGTAGGGCGTCTCCACCGACTTCATGATGCCAAGCGTGTTGTGCGAGTCTACGATTACGTGGACTCCAACGTCCTCATGCTGGCGCGCATGTACGCGCGTCGCCTGAAAGGGTACAACCTGATCGGCTACACGATCCGGGACGCCAGCAACGGAAAGTCATTCTTTGAGCAGTTTTAAAATCGATCTCCTAAAGAGCCCTTGATCAACGGAGAAACATGACGAAACAGAACAGTCGCCGGGCGGTTCTGCATCTGCGGAAGCTGAAAGGCGAGTCTGGGATAAATCTCCCTTCACTCAGCAAGGCGAGGCTTAAGGAACTGATCGAACAAGCGATCGTGGATGCTTACGGCGAAGAAGAACAAGCAGGCGGTTTTTTCACCATGATTGAGGAACACCTAGCATTGCCGTTCGCTGTGAAGGTCCTCGGCGTCGATGCTGAGGTAGAGAAAGTCGACATGAAGCTAGATGGCCAAATTGTTGCCATTTGCCGTAGAGGCAAAACGCGGCAGAAGATCCCAATCCTGGACCTGCTTTTGCCGACGCCGGCACCCGCAGGCGTGGAATGGATTGTCGCTTATCGTCACTGGCGCCGAGGGACCTGGTGAGCGCATATCAGTACTACGATTTCCGCGCAATTGACCGTCCGCTGACGAAAAAAGAGATGGCAGCACTCCGTTCCATCTCGACGCAGGCTGCAATCACCACCACGAGCTTTACGAACCACTACGAATGGGGAGACCTGAAAGCCAATCCGAGCAAGCTGATGGAGAAGTATTTCGACGCGGTTAGCTACGTAGCGAACTGGGGGGGCGCATTCATGATCGTTGAATTTGGAGTGTGTCGGAGGGGGATGACGAAGACGACGGGACGTGCAGCCAGATCTAAATGCCGTCCAAAAAGCTGCGAGACGTCCCAGGGGAGGCCAACTCACAAAAGTGATGTGTACATCACAAATATATTTAAAATTGTTGAAAAGTGATGTATACATCACATTATGCAGACGCTGGCAGAACTGGGCGAAGCGGTCTCAACCAGACGAAAGGCTCTTGGACTGAACCAGAGCGTGGTTTCCTTGCGCTCTGGCATCACGCGGGAATCCCTGGTGCGCTTTGAACGAGGACAGGTATCGGAGTTCGGTTCCCGCAAACTCCTGGCGGTACTCGCCGTGCTGGGCCTTGAAATGAGTTTTACCGAGGTAGGAGCCTCAGGTACCCTCGACGAATTGCGGCGCGAACGGGGTGGTGCTTGAAGCTGAATGTCCACGTCCTCGGTCGCCACGTTGGCATTCTTGAACAAGTCGGCGACTTCAAGAGCGTGATGACTTACGTCCCAGACGTGGTGCCAGAGAACCTCGTCTCCTTGACAATGCCCGTCCGCACCGAATCGTACCCGTGGGACGACCAACTTCACCCCATTTTCCAGATGAACCTTCCAGAGGGCTACCTCCTGCAGGTCTTGCAGGAGGAATTCGGGCCGCATATCGGCGCTAGCCCAGTCGCACTTCTCTCCGTTATCGGTCGAAACATGGTTGGAAGGCTCCAGGTCGCTTCACCGGGGGCCGTACTGGACGAGCCAGCAAAACCGATCGAAGTTGCCGAGCTACTGAAGGGAGACAACTCGGAGGAGGCATTTTCGCAGCTGGTTCGGGAACATGCAAAGAGCGGCGTTTCAGGCGTCCTGCCGAAGTTCTTAGACAGCGAACAAAAGAAGCAAGTCGGGCTGGGGCCGCACAAGAAGGCTTCGTTGGTGACCCACGAGCACATTATCAAACGCTCATCTAGCAAGCTTCCGTTCGCGACTGCCAACGAGCACTTGTGCATGCAGGTGGCAGCGAGGGTTGTCGAATGTGCGAAAACCGAACTCTCTCAGGACGGCAATGTTCTCGTGGTGCGCCGGTTCGACGTCGATGAGAACGGGAAACCGTTCAGAGCATTGGAAGATTTTTGTGCGCTACTCGGACTTCGGCCATCCGCGAAATACGAAACGACATGGGAGCGAATCGCGAAGGCGGTTCGGACCTATGTGATGGGCGGAGATCAGCGCGAGACCTTCCAGAAGCTGACCACAATCCTGCTGTTGACGTACGCGCTGAGGAACGCTGACTGCCACTCAAAGAATTTGGCATTGCTATACACGTCACGAACGGATGCACGTCTCGCACCCGCGTACGACTTCTTCACGACTTCAGTTTACGAGGGTTACCAGAACAATCCCCCCGGGATCAGTTTCATGGGGAGGAAGACATGGTTGCCCGGAAAAACTCTGGGCACCTTTATTACTTCCACCTTTGGCATTTCTCAACGCGAGCAGAAGGAAATCCTGGAGCGCATCAGTGATGCGGTGGCAGACACCGTTCCTGCCGTTCGTGAAGTAATGAAAAGCCTGTCAGGTTTTAAGGACACTGGGAAACGGATGCTAGCAGCATGGAGTGACGGAGTGAGTGTTCTGCGCGATGCCCGTATGTACGGCTTGAGCCCGTGGAAGTCGGCCACAGCTTTCGAGGGAATCTCCGACCCACCGAAGCTCAAAAACCCGCGAACCGTCCTCGGTCGCTCGGAGTTATTGGCTCACCGTACCAAATCCAAATCTAAGTGACCGGTGCAACAGCAAACCGAGCTCGTTATATAGATCAACTAGGGCGACGCGAACCGGAAGTCTGGGAGCAGGTCGCCGTACATATCCTGAAGCGTACAGCCCAACGACCATGCCGGGGCGGTTGGCTTTGTTGACCGACTTGCATGATCTCGCAGTCCGCCGGGCAAGAGGGCCAAATCTCAGATGGAACTTGAGAAGATCCGCTCAGACACACGCCGCCAAGGAGAACTTGTTGCGTCGACTTGCCAAGGCACCTTGTAGGGAGGCTGATCGCGACTACTTGCAGACAATCGTCTCGGACCGTCCATTGTGACGCCGGTGTTTTGGCCACCAGAATTCCGGCAAATGGACCGGATCAAGCCGGGTCAGGAGTTCGACGTCAAGCGTCTTGATCGTGGAGACTATCGCCTCGTTCGGCGCGTTGCTCCTCGGAACGAGGGCACCATCGATTGGCTACTCGCCTGCCCGCACAAGGATTTTTTTGTTCCCATCGAATCTGAGTCGACCGATACCCTGTGAAGTATCTGGTTGAGCCAACGTTTTGAGCGAGCCGACGAAACCATCGCCGGATCCGCGGGTTGTGGACTGGCTTCGCGCACATGAGCCTGACATGGCCGTCAATCCTGTGATTCTCGGGGAATTGCGCTTTGGCATTCTTAGCCTTCCCACGGGAAAGAAGCGGACCGCGCTGGAACGCTGGTTCGATGCTGGGGCCGGGCGTCTCCACTGTCTTCCCTGGGATGCGGACACTGGCCTGATATGGGCGGAACTGCTGGCGCGTCTTCGCAAAACCGGGAAGACTATGCCGATCAAGGATAGCCTGGTCGCCGCGACCGCGATGGTGCACAGTCTCGTGGTCGCTACGCGCAACCGCATCGATTTCGCGAAGGCCGGTGTGCACGTCGTCGATCCGTTTGTTCGTTGACGCCTGTCGTGTAGGTCACCCGCATCGGGACAGCGTGATGACGGAGTTCTCGGAAGCTTTTGTCATCGACCTTGGCCGTTATGTCCGTGAGTTTACTTCGCTGTCAGTCTGCCGCCGGCTTTCGCGCTGCATTTGGTCGACACCCACCGAGATGCGGTCCATGGTGAAAGCGACTTCCGCAGTGTGTGTTGCGCACGTACGTGAACACGCCAGGGACAAAGTTTCCAAATTCGGAACTCCGCTATTCCCCCTTGAAGTCCACATCACTTGCAAGTCGCCGAGACCCATGAATCATCAATTGAGCCGGAACCCAACCAGAGGGATACCTCTTAGTCGCAAACGGGAACACCAGATTAAGGAAAGGATCGGCAACGATCGCCTTAGCTAACGAAAGAACTCCTGAAAGCCTCGTACCGTTGACGAGCTACGTTCAAAATCTGAGCGAACTCCGGGGCCGGCACTGCGGGATTCGTCTGCAGGAGAAAAGCGTGTCTAGGGTTGGCGCTGCCCGCTAGTCAGCTTTAACCGCAGAATTTCGACATCCGGGCCCGCCCCCACCAGTGTTGGGCAAGAATTGCGAGGTCTGAGCCAGGTCAGTTCAAAACGGTATCTCCCAGTCCTCTTGCGCGGACAGGTCTGTTCCCTCCCCATCCTCTGGGACAATGACTTCCGCTTCTTCCGAATTGGATTGGGCAAAGACTTCCCTACTCTCCCAGTCCCAGGTATGGGCAAAAATCAAGCCCGTGGCCTCCAACTTGCCTAGCAGTTCCGGGTGTTTCTGCGCAAGAAATTTGAGTCTCCTGTTTTTGTAGGGCTTTAGCCGGGCCACTTCCAGGACAATCTTGGCAAGACTGGCGATCTGTGGATTGTCCGACTTCTCCATTTGTCCCAGGCGAATCAAATTCTTTTCGGAGATGTGCGACTGTTTGAGAAACCGGAAGATATCGTCCTGATCCTCGATGGCTCGCCGCTCGGTCTTCGGTTTGGCCCGGCACCGCTTACACACGTGGATCCTGTGACCTTTGCCCGAGAACTGCTCGTGCGGCCGCTCACGCCCGCAGATTCTGCAGTAATGCCCCATACCGATCCTTTATGACTACAAGCCCCCTCGACAAAAATTTTGGTTGTGCCGACCCCTACGGCCGATTGCTACCGAACCTGCACTTATCCTGCCCTGCCTCAACTTTCGCACAATACATTTCTTCCTTCCTCGTTATTGTTATTGTCACAAGAACGCTACGAAAGTAGAAGCGCGAGGTCCTCGGGCTTCAGGTTCCGAATGACGCTGCTCTCGGCACCGATGATTTCGGCAGCCAGGTCGCGCTTGCTATTTTGCAGCTCGAGGATCTTCTCCTCGACGGTGTCACGGGCGATCAGCCGATACGCGAAGACCGGACGCTGTTGTCCGATGCGGTGCGTGCGATCCACCGCCTGCGCCTCCACGGCCGGGTTCCACCAGGGATCGAGGATGAATACATACTCGGCGGCGGTAAGGTTCAGCCCGACTCCGCCTGCCTTTAAGCTGATCAAGAAAATTCTGCAGCTTGGGTCATCTTGGAACCGATCGACTCTAGCCTGGCGGTCGCGAGTCGCGCCATCGAGGTATTCGTAAACGACGCCACTCTCATTCAGCCGCTCGCCAACAATTTTCAGCAGGCTGGTAAACTGCGAGAACACCAATGCCTTGTGTCCTTCGTCGAGGACTTCGCGCAATTGCGCAAGCAGCGCTTCGAGTTTGGCGCCGGGATCTCCAACGCGTTTGGGGTCGAGCAGTGCGGGATGGCAAGCGGCCTGGCGCAGACGCAACAAGGCTTCCAGAACCTGGATCTTCGATTTAGTCAAGCCGTCCGTTTCGATTCGCTTCAGCAGTGACTCGCGATAGTGCTGACGCAACTCGTCGTAGAGGTTGCGCTGGGCGGTCTCCATCTCACAGTAAATCGTCTGCTCGCTCTTGGGCGGAAGTTCCTGCGCCACTTCCTGCTTGGTCCGGCGGAGAATGAATGGCCGCAGGGCCTGAGCCAGCAAGCGGCGCGTGTCTTCCGGGGGATTGCGCCAGGTGCTGCCGGCGACCTTGAAAACACTGGCTGCGCCAAGCATCCCGGGATTGAGAAACTCAAATAGGCTCCAGAGTTCGCCGAGATGATTCTCGACCGGAGTGCCACTCAGTGCCAGACGATATCGTCCACGCAACAGGCGTACTGCCTTCGAGGATTCAGTGTCGGCATTCTTGACCGCCTGGGCCTCGTCGAGGATGACGTAATCAAATTCGAGATCCTTAAGAGAAAGGATATCCCGGCGCAGCGTACCATAGGTGGTGAGAACCACGTCACAAGCCGCGAAATCGTTACCATCGCGGGCCAAGCCGGTGTGGTCCAGAACCCGCAGTTGAGGCGTGAAGCGCCCCGCCTCCTGCTTCCAGTTAAACACCAGGGATTTCGGCACCACGATGAGGGACGGTGCGACTGGCTGGCCGGTGCACCGCAACTCGCGACGCATTTCGAGAAGGGCCAGCACCTGCGCAGTCTTGCCCACACCCATATCATCGGCCAGACACCCGCCGAAAGAGAATCGTTGTAGAAAAAGCATCCACGCCAACCCTTCGCACTGATAATCGCGCAAACGGCCCACGAATCCCTCAGGCTGTGCAGTGGTCTCCACCACACTGAATTGGTGCAGATCGGCCCGGACGCGCGCGAACGTCTGGTCCCATTGTGCTTCGGGCTGTGTGGCCAGCAGGGCATCGAGAAGTCCTGCCTGAGAACGGGTAAAGTGAATGTGTCCGTTCTCGGGAGAACCCATTCCGGCCAGGGGACCGATCCGGCGCAGCCATTCCTCCGGCAGCATTCCGTAGGTTCCGTCATCGAGCTGCACCATGTTGTTGCCGCGACGCAGGGCCGCGAGCAATTCTGGCAGTCGCGCCTTGGTGTTGCCGTAATCCACTTCGCCGTGCAATTCGAACCAGTCCATACCGCTGGACACTTCGAGCCGGTAGGATCCTGGCCGGCGGAAGATTTTTCCTTCGGCGTCAATGTGCCATCCCGCCTCGACCAGCGACCGCACGACCCGTGGCAGCTTACTCGCCGCAAACCCGCGCGCAGGTTCGGGTTCCCAGTAACTCGCTTGGTCTCGTTTCACGCCCAGTTGATCGAGCAAAGCATTAGCCGCTGCTTCGGCGTCGAAATCGCGCCTCAGAAACCGCCGGCCGACAGCCTCAAACACGCCCCGCGAGCGATCGAACTCCGACACAATCCGATCGTCATAGGCAAACGAGAGCTCCGCTTGCAGGCGCCCTGGTCCTAAGCGAGTCGGCGCTTGGGAAATTTTCAGACGCGGCGCTGGAATTGATGCCAATTCCTCGTACCGCATTTCCTCTGGCACAGTCAACGGCGGCAGGTTCCGGGAGCAGAGCAAGGCGGCCAGGAATTGATCTTTTTCGCTCTCGGGGGCCACAATCGAGCATTTCTTGCGAAGAGCTGAAATCCACTCAAACGAAGCTTCCTGGGCGCATCGTGCCACTCGCTGCCTGGTCAGTAGAAGGCCAGGTGCGACCAGAACTGGGACCGTCAGTTTCATTCGCTCTTCACCGCGGTGAAAAAATCCGGTGAGCGCACACTGTCCGTCTTCCGCCTTGCTCAACTCAAGCCCAAAACTCCAAGCCTCGCCGTCATCCCAGGCCAGCGGTAGCAAAGTTTCGGGTTCGTTCTGAGGCCGCAAGTAGCAGCGGCCGGTTCGGACCATGAGAGGCATGAGCATAGCGCTCAGTGCAGGCGGAAGCATTGACAATTCGGGAAGACGTTCATGAGGATTCAAGTATCCATAGGCGTACGTCTGTGTTCCAGCGAGCATCGACAGTACTTGTTGGTCTTCGGTTACGGAGAGACGCTGAATCTGGCTGCGCTTCATCGCGAGCGGCTTGGGGCGTGTCCAGTTGCCGTCTTTCTTGCGATCACGAGATTCCAGCGTGAGGCACAGCCCACCGCCCGAGAGACACGTTGCAATGTCCACGATGTATAGAACCTCCCGTTGAGCCGGCCACGTGGACTCCGGCGCGGCCGGCCGCGAGCCGGGGTCGGCGATCTCGCTGAATTGCTGTTGCCACGATGGCGGTTTCGGCACCCGCTGTGGAGTCGTGACATGTACGCGCGAGCGGGTAACCGAGTCTCGCCATCTGGCCGTTAGCGTCTTGAGATCAGCGTCGTCAAAGGGCAATTCAGAATCGTCGCTCAATACCAGTTGCGGCGCGGAAGTAGCACAAGAGAGGCCGCCCTGTGCTTCGGCTGCCAGAATCGTGGCCCAGAGATGCTTGCAGGGGACGCCATTGTCCACGAAGTAGGGGCAGTCACACCAGACCGACAGCATTCCGTCTCTGAAATTCAGCTCTACATCATAAGTCTGCGAACCGCGTACCCGGGCGCGCAACTGGGTTTCAGAAGCCCGCTCAATACGGACTTGGTCGCGCCAATAATATTCTTCGCCCCGATGCCGGACGCTCCTGGTGAATTGCGGTGCCAGTTGAGTGGAAAGATTCAAGGACATGGTTCAGGCCTTAAGGCATTTTATCGAATAGAAGAAGTGGAGCATAAGCGCAAGCAGCTGGATCGAACGAACTTTGAGAAGACTCCTTACAAAGCATCGTAGAGGGAACTCCATCGGGTCCGCACTGAAGCCTGGACGGGGAGGAGCGAGTAATTCTTGTGCCAGACAGTCAGATCAGAAAGGAGAAGGCGTGTTCCAATGAGCCGACGACTATTCGGCTTTCTGAACGCAGCAAACCTCAGCGTCCCCTCTTCGTTTGCCGCATCGGGTACATACGATGCCCGTAGCGCCGAGTCGGGCTCACGCGGTGAAATCGGAGAATTTGTGACGCCGGTGTGACGCAAACCCTGCCATCACCGCCAAGGTTGACATCATTGACACTTCGCGGCAACTGATTCTTTCGAATCGTGGACGCCAAACCAGCAGCGGGACTATTTTGGATGCGCGTTCAGTTTTTCGAGTGTGCGCTTCAACTCTTCAAGCTTCTGTCCAGCGTCGCCGAGCTTGCCCTCCGCAGTCAAGCGCTGATAGTCGGCGAGGTCTTTAGCGGCTTCCGCGATGAGCGCGTTAAAATCAGTCTGGGGTTTCGAGGCGGCTACCCATGTCTTGCGGTCCGACTCTGCGGAGGCTGGCCCAGCGCTCATCGACGAAACCGCTCCACCGAACAGGGACGCCAGTGCCGACTCGAAGGTTGGTCCGTACGCCAGTCGATCTTGCAGTGCGAGTACGACCAGGCGCAATTCCGGCATTGGACTGCGCTCAGCCTGCAAGTAAATCGGCTCCGCATACAACAGCGCCCGCCCGATCGGGATCACAAGCAGGGCCCCGCGCCGCACGTGCGAGCCCTGCTGATTCCACAATGTCAATTGTCCGGAAAGCTGCGCATTCTGATCGATTCTCGCCTCGATCTGCAGCGGCCCATCGACCAGCTTCGTCTTGGGAAAGTTGTAGACTACCGACGCACCGTATTGTGCGCCGTCGCTGCGCCCGGCGATCCAGCCGATCAGGTTATTCCGGTTCGCCGGGGTGAAGGGCAGAATCTCCACGAACTCTTCGCCGGTTTCGCCCGGCAGTTTCATCAGCACAAAATTCGGCTGCATCGACTGTGTCGTTTGCTGGCCTCCCTCGCCCAGGCCGACTTCGGTCGCCACCGTCCACAGATCCTCCCGGTTGTAAAATGCCTCCGGGTCCGTCATGTGATACAACCCGTAAACTTCCGCCTGGAGTTTGAGAAGCATCTCGGGGTAACGCACGTGTTTCCGCAGTCCCGCCGGCATTGCCGATGCATCTTTGAACAGCGTCGGAAAAATGCGGCGGTAGGCAGCTATGATCGGATCATCCGCGTCAAAGACGTAAAACGTGGTCGTGCCATCATAGGCGTCTACCACTACCTTCACGCTGTTCCGCATGTAGTTAATCGAATCGTTGCCGAGTCGGTAATGCGTCGAGTAGGGATAGCTGTCTGAGACCGTGAAAGCATCCATAATCCACGATAACCGGCCATCGTCCCCGAGCACGATGTATGGATCCTGATCGTAGGTGAGGAACGGCGCCAATGCCGACACACGCTCGCGCACATTGCGTCGCATCAACAGCCGGCTATCCTTGTTCACGTCATCGCTGAACGGCAACTTCGCGAGGTCGTCACGGTCGAGCGCGATGATCATTCGCCGCCAGAAACCGCCGAGCACGATGCCGCCATTACCTTCGTACGATGTCAGATTGTTCGTCTGGCCTTGCGGGTAGTTGAATTCCTTCTGCCGCGTCTTCACGTAGACATCGGTATTGGTCAACTCGCCGAAATAGACCTCTGGACGCATCACGTTCAGGCCACGCACCGTGCTCTGGACCGGCATGTTGCTCAGAATCAGCGTGGGCAGCCCTTCCGGCGTGAATCCATTTACTGGATTCATCGTGATGCCGTAGCCGTGGGTGTAGATGAGCTTCTCGTTAATCCAGTTGCGACTGCTCTCCGGCAGCTTGTCGATGTTCAGTTCGCGCGTGGCGAGCATGACCTGTCGAGTCGAGCCGTTGATTTCATAACGATCAATGTCGATATCAGGGAAGTCGTAGTAGGTTCGGATTTCTTGAATCTGACGGAGCGTGTCCTGAAGCGCGCGCCAGTCCCAAAGTCGGATGTTTTGCAGGGTCGTCTGATTGTTCGCCGGGTCAGCCGCCTCGACGGTCGTCTCAGCGGGAAACTCACGTTGCATGACCTGGCTCAATCCGTAGGCGCGCCGCGTCAGATCGGTGTTGTAGACAATGTACGGTTTCTCGCGAACCAGTTCGTTCGGTTTGACGATGAAGTTGCTGACGTACCACGCGACTCCTTGAACGGCAAGATAACAGACCGCGGCGGGAAGGATGGCCGCCGCCAGCCAAAGTCCGCGTGGCATCCGCACTGCGTTAATGACTGCGATCGCAGCGCCTAGAACCAATGCCCCGCAGACAACGAGCATCCCGGTAAGCACGATGTGCGCGTCCGTGTAGGTCACCCCTCCGAAGATTGTGTGATCGTCGAGTAGTCGCTCGAACCTCCCCAGGTAGACACGCATTCCCATGATCAACAACAGAAATGCAAATGTAAGGGAGAGTCCGCGCCAAGGTAATGGGACGGAGCGACTGAGACGCCCAGCGAGCACACGGCTTCCGCCCGTGATCAGAATGAAGAAAACGGCGAGGGCACAGGTGATCACGCTTAGGGTAAGCAGCCATCCGGCGATGAGCTGCCACACCGGTAGAGTAAATAGGAAGAAGTTCACCGGCTTACCAAAAATCGGATCTGCGACCCCATTGCTGGACTGCGGTGCGAACCAAAAAAGAGAGAGGGTCGGCCACTCCGCCGTCATGGCGCCGCCGGTTGCAGCAGCGATCACGATCGAAACGCCGAGCACGATGAGCCGCAGGACAGGCTCAACCGGCAGCTTCACCGGTCGTCCGCCGATGAAAATGGTATGACCGGCCGGCAAGTCCGGGAGATGGGCTCGCTTGAGAACCAGAAATGATCCGAACAAGACGAGAAATGTGGCCGCCGCAAAGGCCGCGAAGATCACCCACTGAAGACTCAGGGTTTTCCAGAAGACGCCCTGGTAGCCGAGCGACTCGAACCAGAGCCCGTCCACGTAGTACGACAACGCAGTGCGACCGCCGAACAAGATGCCGGCAAGAATGGCAACCACGAGAAAAAAGCGGCCACGGCGGCGGCGTTGCGGCGGCAAGATCCTCGGCCAGTCCCGAGATTCAGGCATTGATCCACTTCGCTCTCATCAGCTTCATTGGTCGTCAGAATGATACTCCCCTCCGCCTCCGCTAATCTCCTCCGCAAACAATCAGGGATATGGGCTCGTCCACATTGGAAAGGTATCTGACAACCTGGGGATCCTTATCATCTAACACCGCAAAGTTTGACGCTCCCAGTCCGGTGACTGCTCGATCTGCATGATCCAGAACGGTGACGCTAACCAGCACCAGGTCTACGTTGGCTCGAACGGTTTGCTGCGTATGAGCAGGAGAATCGGGAACTGAGCGCGGTAGAATGTGCGCGTCATTCACACCCACCTGTGCAGCGAGTTTGCTGTACGCGGCTAGGGTCACAGCCACAGCAAACAAACAGCTCCGAGGTAGGCTGTAGGAAACGCCTCCGAATGGTCTCCGGATCGCAATTTCTGCACCGCCGGTCCCGACTTGGCCCAGGCAATCACCATTCGTACATCTCGGCAGCGAGCATCCGGGCAAAACGAAAACATAGTAACAACCCTGTACGACGCGTGACTCTACTGGAAAATTGGATTCAGACTTGTGCCAGCATCTCCGACGTTTCTGAATCCTCAAGACTTGCAAGCACTCGCCTTGCCTAAGGTTCTAGAACTCAATTCTCAACGCCACCTGGCCTGTGCGATTGCTCGCGTTTTCCGCCGTCTGCCCACTCGTGATTTTTCCGAACGTCGATGGTGACGGCACATCCACCGCTGGTGGAGCGTAGTTGACATGGTTCGGAAGGTTGGTGAAGGTACTCTCAAATTTCATGCGCACTCGTTCCCCGAATGCGAAGGTCTTGGAGAGACCGCCAGCAACCGCTACCGTCCCCGGCCCGAGAAGACTGCCCACTCTGCAGTTTCCTTCCGCGCCTGCAGGCACGAGGTTGAACGCGCTGAGGTCGAAGTAATTGTCGGGCGAAGGTTGGCCAGATTTCCATTTGCGATACAGTCCGGCCTTTGGAACGAGCCGCGATACACCAGGTTCAGATTTCCGGGATCATTGCTGGGACTCGTAATCGGAGTGAGGTATGGTCCGGTCTGCCACAAGCTGATGGTGCTGATCGCCCAGCCTCCGAAGAGTGCTTGAGGCACGGGCCCATGTGCGCGAAAAACCGCCGCCCGCTTCCGCACGGCAGTGCGTAGATGGCCGACACCAGCACGCGATGCCGCCGCACTGCCGCTATGTCGCCGCGATTGGCGTGCAGATCGAATCGGTTGGCGACGGGGGTTCCATAAATCACTTCAGGAGAAAAATGGGACTGCGCCTTCTGAAAGACTTGGCAGCCTTTTTATTCCTAACGGTCCGGCTGCCACAACTCTCTCAGAGACCTTGATGTACGGTCCGTCTAGGCCAGCTTGATGTCGCACCTGAAGTCGCTGGTCTACGCGACCGGCGATCCAATCCACCAGGTTATGCCGCTTACGTCCACGACTCCCGCATTACGGTGTCCGTAGGGCTGGTCCTCGGGAGCGGATTGCGAGGTGGCTCCTGCTTCTAAGGCTTTGTGGTAGGTGGCGTCAACATCGGAAACCCAGAGATACAAAGATGCGTTCGTCGGCTTCCACACGTCTCTAGCCTGGCCAAGCATGATGAGAGAGTTTCCGATTTGAATCTCGGCATGCTTGACGGTTTTGTCGGGATTTCGTTCGCAAACAGTTTCGGTGCCTGAGAATGCTGCCTTTAGGAAATTGATCTCCGCATCGGCGTCTTGAACGACGAGATACGGAGTGACGCTACGGTAGGTGTTGATATCGGCTTTCATGAACTCCACTCTATGGCAGTTGGGTTTCTGCGGCGCTCATTATAAGGTACAGCACATTGAATCGATTTTACGTCAGCCCATGGCGTGAGCGCGGTTTCCACATACTCGCAAATCCAATTGACATCACCTTCGAAGCCGGGTAATTTTGGCGGCTAGTCAAAGCCCTCCTTCCCAACGGCGGAGCTTCTAGCTTTCAGCTCCCGCAGAACCTGCTTCCATCGCTCTGAGGTTTTCCGGTGAAGATGCGGTGCGTGTCTTGAACGTTGACTCTGTGGAGCGTACGAACTCATATGGATCGGGCAATGACCCCGGAACGCTGGCAGCAGGTGAAAGGCGTTCTCGAACAGGTTCTCGAAATCCCTCTGCCCCAACGGGCCAGATTCCTCGATCAGGCCTGTGAAGGGGACGAATCCCTGCGCTTGGAAGTCGAGTCCCTGCTCGAAGATGAAAATGCGGGCGCTGAAGGGTTTCTGGAGGCCCCGCTTTGGACAAGCGCCGTGTTTGAGTCGGCGTTGTCGGACTCGTGGGTAGGCCGGCGCATTGGCGCGTATGAAGTTGGGGCTCTGATCGGCGAGGGCGGCATGGGGTCGGTCTACCGCGGTGTCCGGGCCGACCAGCAATACGAAAAGCAGGTTGCGATCAAAGTTGTCCGCCAGGGACTGGGTACAGCCTTCGCGCTCGCGCAATTCCGGGCCGAGCGCCAAATACTTGCGAACCTCGATCACCCTCACATCGCTCGGCTTTTGGATGGCGGCACAACTGACGTTGGCCTTCCCTACCTGGTGATGGAATTGGTGGACGGCGAACCCATCGATCAGTACTGCAACGCCCGCAAGCTGTCGATTGAGGAACGTCTGAGGCTCTTCCTGCGCGTTTGCTCGGGAGTGCAGTATGCCCACCAGCATCTGGTCATTCACCGCGACCTGAAGCCTGGCAACATTCTGGTCACTCCCGATGGAACTCCCAAGCTGCTCGACTTCGGAATCGCCAAGATCCTCGACCCCGGTTCCACGCCGAACACAAACGAGCCAACCATGAACGCGATGCGCATGTTGACTCCGGAATACGCCAGCCCGGAGCAGGTGCGCGGAGAAGTCGTCACGACCGCGAGCGATGTTTATTCGTTGGGGGTGGTTCTGTTCCGGTTGTTGACCGGGCAGCATCCGTTCAAGAGTCAAACGCGATCTCCGGATGAAATCCTTCTGGCCACACGAGATGCGGAGCCGCCCAAACCCAGCACAGCGGTGCGATGGGAATCAGCCGCTGACAAGGCGGAGCCATCGAGCGGAAGAGTGTTTCAAGCCGCGTCCGAAGATTCTCCCGACAGGCTCAGCAACAGATTGAGAGGCGATCTCGACAACATCGTCCTGATGGCGTTGAAGAAGGAGCCGGAGCGACGGTATGCATCCGCGGAGCACTTTGCGGAAGACATCCGACGGCATCTCGAGAGTCTTCCGGTAAAGGCGCGCCCCGACACGTTTCGCTACCGCGCTTCAAAATTCATTGGTCGCCATAAGACCGGTGTGCTGGTCGCCTCCTGTGTTGCGGCGCTCCTGGTGGTCCTCATGGTCGGGATCGTGTGGGAGGCCCACGTCGCACGCGTCCAGCGCGCGCGCGCGGAACGCAGGTTTCAGGACGTTCGTTCTCTGGCGAACTCCCTGATCTTCGACGTGCACGACTCGATTCAGGATCTGCCGGGCTCGACGGTGGCGCGGAAGTTGATCGTCGACAAGGCGCTTCAATATCTGGACAGCCTGCAGGAGGAATCCCAAGGCGACGCCTCTCTGCAGCGCGAGCTCTCCGAGGCCTACAAGCGAATCGGCGATGTCCAGGGAAATGAATTCTCAGCCAATCTCGGAGACACCACGAACGCACTGAAGAGCTACGGCAAGGCGCTCTCGATCAGGGAGGGCTTGTGGGCTTCCCGGAAAGACCACGACCTTGCCGACGCGCTGTCGCTGGCGGAACTCTACCGGCTGGTGTCGCAGACGCAACTCTTTGCCGGAGAAGTGACCACGGCCCTGGATTCCAGCAAGAAGGCGGTTGCGCTGATAGAGCCTTTGATGGCCTCGCATGCGAACGATCCGACGGTGCTACTGGAAACGCTCGTCGACTACCAGTCGGTGGCCAATATTCTGGGCGGCGATCAGAGTCTCTCGAACCTCGGCGACAATGAGGGCGCCCTCGACTATCGGCGAAAGCAGTTGGGTGCCGCGGAGCGACTTGTCGCCGTGAATCCTACGGACGAGAGGTCGCGCGGCAACTATGCCATTGCGCTAACCACGATGGGAGATCAATTGTGGCAGGGAGGACAGGGGGCCGCCTCGCTGCAGTACTACATTCAGGCGCGACCCATATTCGCAGATATAGCCTTCCGTTCGAGCAGAGGGCCTCGCGGTCGCTATCTACTGGGCCTGCTGTTCGAACGCATCACGGTTGTGCAATTGGCCAAGGGAAACATGGCCGAGGCGCTGACGAGCGCGCACGAAGCGATGAAACTTTCCAAAGGCTTGAGTGAAGCCGACCCGCGGAATGTTCAGTCGGGCTCCACTCTGGCTCTGGATTACCGGTTGATTGCCGATCTGGAATCCAGGGTGGGACACCCGAAGCAAGCGTGGGACGACATGGGGAAGGCCAACGCCCTGATGCACAAGATAGTGATCCTGAGCCCTAAAGATACCGAGGTCATGGGCAGCCAGGCGGACTTGCACACTACCACCGGAGACATCGCCAGCCGTTCCGGCGGCTTCCATCGCGCCCGAAAGGAATATCAGGAAGCGATCGCGGTGCTCACGAGCGTGGCATCGCAAAATTCGAAGAATGCAGGCGCTGGCCTTCATCTTGCCGCAAACTACAACTGTCTCGGCCGTACCGAACAAAAGTTGCGCAACTCCGACTCGGCCGCGTCTGCACATCGAAAGGCCCTGGAACTCACCGAAGCGGCGGACAAATCCGGACACCCGAATGTGCAGACCCTGTATACAAGGGCAGACGCGTATGTCGGCCTTGGAGACGTGGAAGCAAGTCTCGCGGCGAGCTCTCGCATAGATCGAGCAATTCGCGCCCAACACTTGCGTCAGGCCATCAGTTTCTACAAGGAAAGCGCCGACATTTGGTCACGCATCAAAGAACCAGGCATCGTGAGCCCCGATGCATTCGATTGCATCGCGCCAGCGGCGGTGAATCGCCGGCTGAATCAGTGTGAAGAAAGCCTTCGAACTTTGACCTCTTCAGCGTAAGGAAGAGTGCAACGCTATTTTGCATGACTTCGCTGCGACCCTGATTCAGGCGCGCAGGCGTTGCACTTCAGGCTGGTGGTCCGAGGGGACGTTGTCGTTATCCGGAGCGCCGGCGACCTCTCGGTAGACCTTCAAAATACGCCGGGCTGAGTCGTCCCAGGAAAAATGCTTCGAGCGTTCGTAGCCGCGAAGCTTTAGTTTCTCTCGTAGTGCGGGGTCGACCAGTACGCGATGTGTGGCTCGCATGATCTCGAAAACGTTTTCTGGGTTCACGAGGACGGCGGCATTGCCAACCACCTCCGGGAGTGACGAAGTATTCGAAGTAACGACCGGGGTCCCGTGCGCCATGGCTTCCAAAGGCGGAAGGCCGAAACCCTCGTAAAGCGAAGGGAAAAGGAAGGCTACGGCAAGGTCGTAAAAAATCCGGAGAATATCGATGGGCACAAATCCAAAAAAGCGCACGTCGTTGTGCACCCCGCTACGGATCACGGTACGCCGCAGGTCGGGATGACTGGAAAGATCGTCACCGATGATGATGAGCTTGAGATCCGGAAGACGCCCTTCTTTCTCCAGTTCACCTTTCAGAGCCGAGAAAGCTTCGATTATACGGACGAGGTTCTTGTGCGGACTGATTCGGCCTGCATACAGCAGGAAGGGATAGGTCACGAGGTAGCGTTCTGCAATCAGTTGGCGATCCGCATCGTTGGCGTGCCCGTGCAGAAACCGCTGGTCAATCGCGTTGTAGACGACTTCAATTTTTTGCGATGGAATCCCGAATAACTTCTCGACTTCACTTTTTGAAAACTGCGACACCGCAAAGATGCGCGCCGCGCCCAGCAAGACGCGCCGGGTGAGTTGGTAGTGAAGCGAACGGCGCAGGCCGGAGTGTCCTTTGGAGCGCGACATGTGCTCCAGTACATCGTGCACCGTCATCACGTAGGGACACGGCAAGCATCGGGGCATCCAGAACAAATGCGGAATGTGCACTAGGTCGACGTTGAGTCGCTTCAGAATGGTGCGGAATTCGAAATATCCCTTGGCGGTGGTGTCGGCCTCAAGCAGAGGAACGGTGTGGAAGTTGGCGGGTAGCGGCCCGATCTCTTTAACTTTTTCGGGTGATCCAATCAGGAAGTACTTGGTGTTGCGATCCAGCCTGCCTAAAGCCCGAACAACATTGCGGGTGTAGGTGCCGACGCCGAACTCCGTCATGCGGCGGATGTCGAGGGCAATCTTCACCGCACGATTTAACCACAGCTTTGCATGCCTAAGACAAGGATTTCGCCCGGTTCCCGAAAGCCGGGAACTGTACTTGGCTAGGCCCGCGCTTCAGCCTGTGCCTTGGCGCGTCGCTCCGCATAGAGCGGGAATGCTTCTGCCAGTTCAAGCACTTGGCGTCGAATCTTGCTCAGCGTGTCTGGCTCGGAACGGTGGTGCAGTGCCTCGGAGATCCAGCGTCCCACCTGCCGCATTTCCAGCTCTTTCATCCCCCGCGTCGTCAGAGCGGGGCTGCCAATGCGGATGCCGCTGGGCTTCAGGGGCGGGTTGGTGTCGAAGGGGATCGCATTCTTGTTGACGGTGATGTTGGCTTCTCCCAACGCCTTTTCCGCTTCGCTGCCGAGCATGCCCTTTGCGAAAACATCGACCAGCATGACGTGCGTATCCGTCCCGCCCGAGATGATTCGATAGCCCTCCGCCGCCAGAGTCTCGGCGAGCACCTTGGCATTGGCGACCACCTGCCGCGCGTACACCTTGAATTCAGGCTGCATGGCTTCGAGGAAGCACACGGCTTTCGCGGCCATGATGTGGACGAGCGGGCCACCCTGCATGCCAGGGAAAACCGTCTTGTCGATGGCCGGGCCCACGTCAGCCTTCGCCAGGATCATGCCAGATCGCGGACCGCGCAAAGTCTTGTGCGTCGTCGAGGTGACGATGTGCGCGTGGGGCACCGGAGAAGGATGCGCGCCCCCCGCCACCAGTCCGGCGAAGTGCGCCATGTCGACGAGGTAGATCGCGCCCACCTTGTCGGCGATCTGGCGCATGCGCGCAAAGTCGATGATGCGCGGATAGGCGCTGCCTCCGCCGATGATCATCTTGGGCCGCTCTTTTTCGGCGAGGCGCTCGAGTTCGTCGTAGTCGATGGTTTCGGTTTCCTTAGTGACGCCGTAAGGAATGATCTTGTAAGTCTTGCCGGAAAAATTCAGATGATGGCCATGCGTGAGATGCCCGCCATGCGCGAGATTCAGGCCCAGGATCGTGTCTCCAGGCTGGAGCACGGCAGCATATGCTTCCATGTTGGCTTGCGACCCGGCGTGCGGCTGCACATTGACATACTCCGCGCCAAAGAGTTCTTTTGCCCGGGAACGCGCAAGGTTCTCCACCACGTCGGTGAATTCGCAACCCCCGTAGTAGCGTTTGCCCGGGTAGCCTTCCGCGTATTTGTTGGTGAAAACCGAACCGGCCGCTTCCAGCACTGCCTCACTCACGAAATTTTCGGAGGCGATGAGTTCGAGCCCTTCATGCTGGCGGCGGGTCTCGTTGTCGATCGCGGCGGCGATCTGCGGGTCGGCTTCAAACAACGGGCGGTACATCGATTGATTACTCATCCTTCGCTCCGGTGATGGTCGGTGGCAGAGAGCGCGGCACCGCCACTGCAACCGCGGCGGTCGAGGCCGCAACCTTCGATTCTACGCTTCAAACGCGGTTCGGAAAAATGAGGCGAGGTGCCAGCCGTCCATGTATTTGTAAGGGGTCTCGCCGGTCGTATAGTGCCCGCAAGGCAGGACGACGACCTTGTGATCCAGGCGGTGGGCGGCAAACTGATCAACCACTTCGCGGGAAAATTCGGGCAGAAAGGTCAAATCGTAATTGGCGTAGATCACCAGCGACTTCTTGGGATGGCGCGCGAACTTATCGAAGTAGACCATGGGGCTGATGGCCAGCCACAAGTCGCGCAAGCGCTCCAGGTCGATCTCGCTTTCGATGCCTTTCCGAATGTGCCGGGTGGATTGTCCGTGCCACACCACGTCGGCGAAGTAGGTGGAGGCATGATTGAAAGCGGCAGCTCGAATGCGGGCGTCATGCGCGCTGGCAATGAATGCGTAGCACGAACCGAGGCTCGTTCCGATCACACCCAGCTGCTTATATCCCTTCTGCTCAAGCCAATCGAAGCAGCAACGGATATCGACCACGCCCTGCCGTACGGCGTCGAGCGTGCGCCCGATATTCGCTGAGACCGCATAGTCCGCCCGCCCGATTTCCGCGGGCATGCGAATGTCGTGATACGGCATACTTAGCCGCAGCACCGCGATTCCAAGAAGATTCAACACCCGGCACAGTCCGGTATAGGAAACGGCGTCAGAATTCCAGTGGGGCAGCAGCACCACCGCCCGCCGGCCGCGTGCTGGAAACCAGCGGGCGTTGACGCGGTTGTTTTCCGGAAACGGCGTCTGCACCGGAGAGGTGAAGCGCAAAAACTCCGCACACGTTCCGCGAACTTTCTCCTCGAGCTTCAGATCGGGAACTTCGCGGGTGCTGAATACCTGCACTTCGCGATTCTCCAACTGAAAGTCCTGAGGCGTCTGGTAAGAATAAAAATCGTCGCTGTTGGCAATGATGCGCTGGTTGTAATCCGCGAAGAACTGCTCTGGGTCAGCCGGCACTTCTCCGGGCCGCACCCCATTGCGGCAAGGCCACGCTTGTGCCCACTCCGTTCCCCAATCGAGGGGCCGGACGATCCGATTGTTGTCGACCGAGGTAAGCCGATCTTCCCAGTCGTACATCCACTTGGCGTAGCGGCTTGGCATGTGATGGATCGAATATAGCAAGGGCAATGACGAACAGGCAGCAAGTGCGCAGCCAGTGGGGATTTGCTGCATTCAGCGGTCAATTTGTGGGGAGTTTCCTGTCAGCCTGATTTGAGTATCTAGCTTTCCTCCGCACCATCCCCTTTGATAACATGACTGCCCCATCAGGGCCTTGTTCGCTTCGTACCCCGGGCGATCGCAACGTAAATGCAAGCGAGGGTCCCATGAAATCGGAACCATTTGATTTGATCACCGTTGGCGGCGGTCTCGGCGCATCAGCGCTTGCCATTGCTATGGCTCGTGAAGGCGCCCGCGTGCTCGTGATCGAAAAGGAAGAAAAATTCCGCGACCGGGTTCGCGGAGAGTACCTGTCTCCCTGGGGCGTGGCAGAAGCAAGAGAGTTGGGCATCGCAAATTTTCTGCTGCAAGGCTGCGCCCAGGAGGTTCCCTGGATTGAAATGGGGTTTGGGCCGCGTAACGTCGCGGAGACCACACCACAAATGATGTCGTCGATTACATATAGCCATCCCGAGATGCAGGAGGTCTTGCTGGCGGAAGCTGCGAAGGCAGGTGTGCAGGTCCGCAGAGGCAGCATCGTGCAGGGTATCGAGCCCGACGCAAGTCATCCGGTAGTCATCACCCGCAATGGAAAAGATGAACGCCTAGAAGCGCGGCTCGTGGTGGGCTCAGATGGTCGCGGATCGGCCGTTCGCAAGTGGGCGCAATTTGAAAATCAAAAGAATGTGCAGCCTTTTCAGTTTGCGGGAGTGCTTCTGACAGGAGTTTCGGGACGCGAAGATCTCACCACATTCCTATTCAATCCCGAGCTTGGTCTGGTCATCGCCGCGATTCCACAAAAGCAGCAGCGCTGGCGCGCTTACTTGGGGTATCCGGTGAATGGTGGATTCGCGCTGCAGGGCGCAGAAAAGCTCAAAACATTCCTGACCGAGTCCGCCAAAGTCGCACCGGGTATCCAGGAACTGTATGCGAATGTCGAATGCGTTGGACCGCTGGCCAGCTTCGAAGCCGGGGAGAACTGGGTTAACCATCCGTACCACGACGGTGTGGCACTCATTGGCGATGCCGCAGGAACGAACGACCCCACCTTCGGGCAAGGCATGCCGATGACCTTACGGGATGCGCGAGTGCTGCGGGACACATTACGCACTCACTCCGATGGGGATCGAGCCGGGCATGAATACGCTCGCCAGCATGATCAATACTTCCAGGATATGCGCAAGGTGTGTGGCTGGCTGCGCACGCTGTTTCAGGATCCGGGACCAGAAGCGCAGACTCTTCGCCAACGCGCGCTGCCGAAAATTGCGGAAGACCAGTCGCGTGTGCCCGATCATCTCTTTGGAGGTCCGGAACTGCCTTGCGATGAATCCGTCCGAGCGCGCCTGTTTGGCGAGCTATGAGAAGTGTACGCGCGGGACGCGCTTGGAAATGCCGCAGAGAATTTCGTAAGGCACGGTACCGCAGAGATTCGCGAGTTCGACGGCGTCGACCCTTAGATCGCCGCTGCTGCCGATCAGCGTCACGTCGTCGCCTTCCTCCACCCCGGCAACCTGGGTGACATCCACCAACGTGAGATCCATCGAGATCGCGCCCACGATCGGCGCATACGTGTCGCGAACGATCACGCGCCCCCGGTTCGAGAGACCGCGGCGGTAGCCATCCGCATAACCCACTGGCAGAACCGCGATGCGCGCCGGGTGCGGGGTCGTGTAAGTTCCGTTGTAGCCGAGCGCCTGCCCGGCGCCGAATTCGCGAATCGAGATGATGCGCGTTCTCCAGGAGAGGGCGGGTTCCAGATCTAGCGTCGGCCCGTTCGAAATAGGCTTCCCGCCTCGACTCTGCTTCAGCGCGTATCCGTACAAGGCAATCCCCGGGCGCACCATGCTGCGCCATGTTTCCGGCCGAGTCAGCATTCCAGCCGTGTTGTCCATGTGCAGCAGCGCTGGACGGAAGCCTGCTTCTTGCACGATGCGAATGGCACTCTCGAAATTTGCGATCTGCTGCTGGTTCTCCGGCGCGTCCAGAATTTCGGAAGATGCAAAGTGCGTGGAGATGCCTTCGAGCACGATGTTGGAATATCTCCGGATCTCGTGGCACATAGAAGCAACTTCATCCAGGCTCACGCCCAGCCGCCCCATGCCCGTATCGATTTTCAGATGAACAGCCTGCGGACCAGCATCCTGATCGCGAGCGGCCCGGTCGAGCAGTTCAAGGTGCCAAGGCTCCCAGACAGTCGCGGTGAGATTCTGGCGGACGACTTCCTCTTCTTCCCCGCGCCAGAAACCGGTCATCAGCAGAACTCGTCCGCCCAGTCCAGCGGAACGCAGCGGCATTCCTTCGTCAGTGGTGGTAACGCCAAACCATGTTGCTCCCGCCCTTTCGAGCGCGAGTGCGCAGGGCGTCGCCCCGTGGCCGTAGGCATCGGCCTTGATGACGGCGCAGACTTCAACTGCCTTTCCCACGTGCGCTCGCACTGCACGAAAATTCTGGCACAACGTGCTCAGAGAAATTTCTGCCCAGGTGGGCCGCGCCGATTGTCGGGGAGCTACATCGAGTGTCGCTAAACTCACAGTCTCAAAATTATATCGGCTGCCGATTTCAGGATGAACGTTACCGTCGGCCGATGAGCTCTCCGGACGATCGGTCATTCGCGTCAGGCCCTCGAAGATAACGGGGCGATACTTTCGCGCTTGATCGCTGTTTGAAGTTCGCGGGGCGGCCTCTCAAGTTGATTCACTATGAGCTAAGTTGTCGAAACTTCGTTGAGGGCTCGTAAGCGATTGACCATTGCCTAAGCGACCGCACTTGGAGTGCCCTGTAAGCGCGTTTAGAGGCTCGTGGCGCGACGTTTGAAGGGCGGGTGAGGGTTTGTGGGGCATAGCGGCCATCCGTCCGAAGCCCCTAAGTCATTCCCGCGCAAAATGTATCTTTTAGTTAACTCATCAAAGAGGTGCGGTTTTTGTCTCCCGCAGGAAGGTCTGAAAATAGCCCGGCGCTTTCAACGCCGGGTAGTGGACAAACCTGCCGCGACCCGGTCTCATCAACTCTATCTGCCGGAGAGCGAGAAATTCACCGTTACCTGCGTCTCGACTTCGACCGGATCTCCATTCAGGATGTACGGTCGGTAGCGCCACTGGCGAACAGCATCAAGGGCGGCGCCCACCAGCATTGGGTGGCCGCTCAGGGTTTGCAGATTTTCAATCGTACCGTTGCGGCTGATGATCGCGCGAATGACAACTGCACCCTGAATTCGCGCAGCGCGTGCCAGCGGGGGATAGACCGGCTGCACTTTGTAGATCAGGTTGCCTTCCATCATGTGCGAGATGCGGGGTGGCCGGGCCGTGGGAGGCGGGGGCGGAGGGACGATCGCCGGCACAACTCCAACGGGATTGAAGATTGAGTTCGCGTTACTCCCGTTGCCTATGCTATCGGGTACGCAAACGTTGCACGCCTCCGCCGCCGGAGGAAACGAGTCGTCAGTGATCGGCTTCACTCCAATTGGAATCGATGGCGGCGCAACGACGATTCCGTGAAACAGGTTGCTTTGTCCTTGTCGAAAAGCGGAATGCTGTTGAGCCGCAGGCGGCCCGGGCGGTGGCCCGATCGGCGCGCTGACCGAAAGTAAATGCAGTTTGGGTAAGCCTTCGGTGTAGAGCAGTGGAAGCATCAACAAAATCGCAACGCCCAGCGTCTGCATCGTGAACGATGCCAGCGTCGTCCATCCCCGGTTGCTGCGATCAAGATTCGATTCGAGCAGGCTATCAGCGAACATCGTGTCCTCCAGAACAGCGGTTGCTAGCTGTAAGGACACCGGGTTCGTCACGCTTAGCCAGGATTCTCGAAAATAAAAAAGGCCGCGCGTGTGCGCGGCCTTCGGGAACTTTCACGGCACCAGAGGTGTCGCGATGAATCTATTTCGGTGGTTCGGGCTGCTTCACAGGCGGCGTCGCCGGCTTGGTGCCTGGGACGGCTGGCTTCGCGGCAGGAGCAGGTTTGGCTGCGCCCGTCGCGGGCGGCGGTGCGACACCGGATTGCGCGTTGTACACATCGACCACGGGCTTGGTCACGTCGACGGACTCGCCCCACCACACCACCGGGCTCTGCGGCCAGGGTTGCGAAGTGTCGACGATCATGCCGAAGCCGTTGTCGGTCGCGTATTTGATCAACACCGGGCCGAGCTTCTGAAGGATGCGTTGTGCGATTTCGTTCTGCTGGTTCTGCGCATCTTCCCGGGCGTCCTGCAACTGGCGGTCAAGAGACTTCTGCTTGGTCTCGATCTGCTTCACCAGGTTGGCGCGAGCATCGTCGTTCAGCTTGTCGCCCTGGGTGTTGAGCTGCTTCTTCAGGCTCTCGATTTCGTCGTTCGAACCCTTTAGTTCGTTTTGCTTGGGCTCGAGCTTCTTGCTGAGCGCCTCGAAATCGCGACGTCCTTCGTTGGTGGCGAAGATCGCCTGTTCCATGCTGATGGTGCCAATCTTGGTGCCCGGTCCGGTCACGGCCGGAGTCGCCGGGGCGGCAGATGCGGGCTTGGCGGCGGATGCGGGCTTGGCGGCGGCAGGCGCGGCTGCGGCACTGCCGGTTTGAGCCAGGGCAGCTACCGAAATGACGAAGGCCATGGCCAGAAGGATGCGCGTGAACTTGCTTTTCATTGGATCGCTTGGACTCCTTGGAAATTGTTCCGGGAAATTTTGGCTTACGTCTTTCTTCCCAGACTTACGCTGGGCCGTGCCACTAGGTTGCCGGGTCTTGAAACGGAAATCCTCGCGACCGGACAGGTGAGCCTGTTCAGCTCCTCACGCCGAACCTGATATGCGTGGCAGCACACCCCGAATCCGTCGACCTTGTCAGGGCAGAAGTCGTTTCATTATAGCACTTACCGTCAAACGATCCGGCTCGTAGTCGCCTCACATCACGAGGATTAGAACGTCGTCGCCACCGTGAAACGGAAAGTCTTGCGCGGTTCGCGCAACGTGAACACCGAGCCGTAGGTGTTTACGGCCTGCGTGTAGGTGTAGTCGCCCGCCGCCTTGTATAGGAAAGGCGCGGTAGCACCCGGGAACATGCCGCGCGTGATGGCGGTCGGAGCCGTGGCCGTCGTGTCGAGCCGCAACGGGTTGTATGCCCAATAGATTCGGAAGGGCGCGTTGATGACCGGCAGCATCACCTGCAGTTCCAGGCCAGTCGACATGCGCGGCGTCCAGTTCGATCCTGCCACCGGCTTCAGAAATCCGGAGAACGAAAGCTTCTCGCCGCCCAGACAATTCAACGCAATATCGAGTTGCGGGCATCCGAATTGCGTCTGGTTGATATCGGTTAACTGACCAGGATTGATGCGAAGTTGCGACGGGCGCACGATCGGGTTGATGCCCATGTCCATGAAGGGCGCGAGGGTGACCGGACCAACGATGGAGATGCGGTACTCCACGTTGCCGAACACGTTCAGGTCTCCGCCAGGTTGCACGATCGTCTGCACAGGAATCGGAATCTGGTAAGCACCCAGTCTCTGGTTCGTCGGGTCTTTAAACACGGTGGTGCCGTCGGGGTTGGTGAGGTTTATCACCGCTTTGTTGGGCAGGAATGCAATCGGCGAGACCGAGCGGATGTCGAATCCGCGCAAGTCGTTTTCGCCACCCATATAGAAGCGCTGGAACGGTGGAGCGACCAGGCCGCCGTACCCGGTCAAGAACGATCCCTGGAAGTTCACGCCGATTGCATTACGACGCTTCTGCATCGGGAAGAACTGCTTGTACTGCACAATGGGACGAACCGATTTTACGGTGCCCCCCAGGCCAGCAAGTTCCCCGCCGAGGAACAGCTGTTTCCCGCTGTGTGGCTGGTACGACGCGTCCAGCGTGTTGATCGACAAGCTGGGCAGAATCTTGCTGGTAATGATGCCGTTGAGAGCGTTCGGTCCCGTGATCCCGCGGAAGGCCAGGTTCGTGAACAGCGCCTTGGAGGCATCGCTAAGCGCGATCAACGATGAGTTGTCGAAAGAGTATGTCATCCCGACGCGCTTCAGGGAGCGGTGCAGCGGGTAACTCAACGACGCGGTGAATCCCGTGCTCGACTGCGTGTAGTTCTGCAGGTTCTGCAGGTAGTAGGAAGGAAGGTTCACCTGCTGCCCGCTCAGGATGGCGTACTGGCGCGCCTGGTTGTAGCTGGTGCGCGTGGTGTAGACCGTGAAGCCAGCCTGTAGTGGGCGATCCCACAAGTAGGGTTCCGTGAAGCCGAAGAGAACGCTGCGCATCAGGTTGCCGATGCTGGCTTGTATCTGCAGTGTCTCGCCGAGTCCAAGGAAGTTGTTGGTCGTGTAGCTGAGACCGATGAAAGCGCCTTCCAGACCGCTGACGCCGCCATTAAGGCCGATGCTGTTCTTGCCCTTCTCGTGAACCTTCAGGGCAAGATCGACCAGTCCATCCTTTTCGTCGAGCTTCTTGTCGGTGGTGTTGGGATCGTCCGGCTTCAGCTGTTCGAAGTAGCCCAACTGGTTGAGGCGCAGAAGGCTGAACTCCCAAAGCCGTGAGTTGTAGACCTGTCCTTCTTCGAGAGCGACTTCGCGGCGAATGACTTTGTCGCGCGTGGTCGTGTTGCCCTGGAACTCGATGCGGCGGACGTAAAACTGCTTGCCCTCGTCGACGTCGATGTCGAGGAAGATCAGCTTCTTCTCGTCGTCGAACTTTGTATCGGGAACCGACGTGAAGTTGATGTAGCCGTATTCGCCGTACGCCTTGCGCAGGTTCTCCAGGCCCTTGCCGACCTTTTCGCGGCTGAAGATGTCGCCGTCTTTGATCGGGAACAGGGCGCGCAGCGCCTTGGTATTGGTAATCGCCTTGTTGTTCTTGAACGTGATGCTGGCGAGCTTGTAGCGATCGCCTTCCTCGATCGGCATCGTGATGTCGACGGCTTTGCCGGGACCCTTCTGGATCAGGGGAACGTGGAAGCCCGGATGCCCAGTGTCGTGGATCTCGGTCTTCGGATCCTGTACCAGGACCTTGAAGAACCCGCGATTCTGATACTCGTTGCGGACGCGTTCGGTATCTTCTTCGAGCTTGGTCGCGTCGTAAGTCTTCGCGAAAATGTTCTCGAGGAAGATCGAATGCGGGATTCCGATGGGCTTGAGATTCTTCATCGCCGCGCGCAGGGTGCGGCTCTTGATGTTGCGATTGCCCGTGAAACGGATGCGGCCTACTTTGACCTTCGGTCCTTCTTTCACTACGAAGGTGATTCCGACGGCGGCCGGTGGGATCGGACGGATCTCGGAGCGGATGGTCGCGAACTGCCGTCCGTGCTCAGCCAATAATTCTTTGATCGCAACTTCGGCTTTCTTGATGCGCGTCGGATCATACTGGCTTTCGACTGAAAGCCCGACTTTGCGCTCCTTAAAGCGGTCGAGGACGTCGCTGGTCGAGACCGAACTCAGGCCGGTGTAATTGATCTCGCGGATGGTCGGCTTTTCTTTCACATAAACGTGAATGCGCCAACCTTTGGGCGTCTGCTCCCGTTCAAAGCGGATGTCTTCGAAATAGCCCGTGTTCCACAGGGAGTTGAAGTCGCGCTCAAGGCCGGCGGCGTCGTAGACGTCGCCGGGGTGGGTGAAAATGCGCGCCTTCACGGTATCGGCCGGAATGCGCCGGTTGCCGTGGATCACGATTTCAGTGACCAGATCCTGCTGCGCCCATCCTCGCGGACAAAGAAGGACGAGAAGAGCGAGCAGCAAGCCCGCGACGGAACGGCGCATCGCCGTCGCTCTCGGTCCACAACCCTCAGCAAATGAGTGGGATGGGGAATTCGAGATAGCGGAGCGGCGCTGGGCGCTCGGCCGTGGCACAGGGATATCCGAATGAAAGCGAAAGAGAATCGCTACTACCTCGGCCTCTGGGAGTCAGGAAAACGGCAATTATACGGTAGACGTAGGCACAGCGTCCAAAGTCTGCGCCTGCCAAACCGGTCGCTATGTATTCATTTTGCTTAACTTCGATGGCTGAGCTGGCGTCGCCAACTCCACCTCAACCAAGACGGAATAAAACGTGGCGGAGTTGCCCATGTCCGTAAGTTTTTCTGAAGTGAGCACGTTTATGTTGCTGCCACCCGGGGTCAGCTTTGCCCAATTAAGGGCTGCAGCCACCACTCCCGGCTGCACGGCGCCGTTCACCCGGGCCCGCAGGGTCTGTTCCCCCCGCGAATTGAACACGCGGATCGAGTCGCCGTCGCGAATACCTCTTCTGGCGGCGTCGCCGGGGTGGATCTCGAGCAACCCGGGTTCCTCCATGGCTTGAACGGAAGGCAGGTTGGAGAACGTCGAATTCAGGAAGTTGTCGGCCTTGCGGGCGAGAAGCTCCAGCGGGTAGGACTGCGCACCTGCGCTGTGGCGGGATTCTTCCGGCGGGATGAATTCGGCGACCGGATCGAGCCCTTGAGCGATCAAGGCGGCGTTATAGAGTTCCGCTTTGCCGCTGGGAGTTTGGAATCCGCCCTGTGCGAATGGGAGGAACGTCGTGTCCGAACCGTCTTTCTGGGCAGGCGCGAAGTTCAGGCGAACGTGGCCATCGCGTTCAAGGCGCTCGCGATCGATGCCTTCCAGCCAGGGGTTGGTGGAGTCGAGGGCCTGGTCGATCATCTCATCCACGGATTCGCTGAAGCAGGGATCGTTGAAGCCCAAGGCATGAGCGAGACTGCGAAACATCTCGACGTTCGAACGGCACTCGCCGAGAGGCTCGATCGCCTGCTTCGACATTTGCAGGTAGTAGTGGCCGTATGCCGTCTGGAGGTCTTTCTGTTCGAAGAAGGTCGTGGCCGGGAGCACGATGTCGGCATAATCGGCCGTGTCGGTAAAGAACTGCTCGTGAACTACCGTGAAGAGATCAGGACGCCGCATGCCGCGTATGACTTCGTTGTGGTCGGGACAGACTGCGGCCGGATTCGAGTTGTAGACGAACAGGGCCTTCACGGGCGGATCGCTCAGCGAATTCAGCGCTTTGCCCAGCTCCACCATGTTGACGACCCTTGCCGGACGTCCGAGAGTTTCGGTCATGAAGTCAGCCCGTTCGAGCGGCGCCTTGTTCAAGTTCCATCCACCGCTCAGGGAAAGCTGAAGGCCGCCCCCCACCTCTTTCCATGAGCCTGTAATGCAGGGCAGCATGGTGATGGCGCGCATGGCCATGCCGCCGCCTTCCGACCGTTGCACGCCATAGTTGACGCGAATCGCCGCCGGTCGCTGGGTCGCGTATTCTCGGGCGAGCTTGCGGATATCGTCGGCTGCGATGCCTGTCCACGCGCCCACTTTTTCTGGCGGATAATTTTTTACCTTTTCCTTCAGTTGCTCGAAGCCGAGCGTGTGCTGCGCGATGTAGTCGGCATCGTGCAGGCCTTCGCCGATGATCACGTGCATCATGCCGAGAGCGAGCGCCGCATCCGTGCCGGGATTGATCGGTAAATACCAGTCAGCGCACTTCGCGGTTCGAGTCTTGTAGGGATCGATGACCACGAGCTTCGCGCCAGCACGGCGGGCTTCCTCGATGAACGGCCACAGGTGCACGTTGTTGCCGTGAATGTTGGCGCCCCAGGCGAGGATGTAACGCGAGTGGTGAAACTGTTCAGGCTCGGTGCCGAGCTTCACTCCGGTGACGGACTTTAATCCGGCCTCGCCCGCTGCCGAACAAATTGCTCGCTCGAGTTGCGAAGCCCCCAGTCGGTGGAAGAAACGCCGATCCATGGAGGCGACGCTGAGGGTGGCCAGTGTGCCACCGTACGAATAGGGCAGGATCGCTTCCGGGCCAAATTCTGTGGCGATGCTCCGGAGTCGATCGGCGACTTCGCGCAGAGCCTCATCCCAGGAAATGCGCTGAAAGTCAGTTGAATCTTTGCTGCCGGAGCCTTTGGGCACGACCCTGCGCATGGGGTAGAGAACCCGGCCCGGCGAATAGACTCGATCGAGATACTTCGCGACCTTCGCGCATAAGAACCCGCGCGTGACTGGATGGCTTGGATCGCCCTGAATCTTTGTCGCTCGTCCATCGTCAACTGTGATGAGAACCCCGCATGCGTCGGGACAGTCATGCGGGCAGGCGGCATGAACAACGTTCTTCATGATCTTCCGATTATAAGGGGCAGGCGAACGTGGCGCTTTGGATCAGCCGGTCCGTCAGCGATCGTAGAAATCACGAGCCAGGAAATCGGGACGCGTTGCACGGAGTCCTGACCGTCGAGTATTCGCTGGAAGAGTGCGTGAGGACGATCGACGGCGGGGACGTCGGGACGTGTTTCACTTTTGCGCTCAAATCACTCGCCGCTTCTCCTGTGCCCCTCTGATCCAATTCCATTAACCACGCCAGGATCGACAACAAGACGAATCCCAGGCCATTCAGGATGCCGTGAGAGTTGGCCATCCGGGAGACCGTAATCCAGTCGCGCTTGAAATACTCGCTGACGGCGTAGAGGCCGGCCAGCGAGAACGCTCCCATTGCTGCGCCGGCGGCGATCCTCATGTAGATGGTGGCTGGTTTGCTTTGCCAAGTGCCCGCTATCCACCAGGAAACCAGTGCCAGAGCAGTGACGCAGGCTGACAGGGAGATTGCGGCGACAAATCGGAGCGCGGTAGAGAAGACGAATCCGGCGGCGAGCACAAACGGCAGGAGCGCGATGAGCCATATCAGATTCGGGAGACCCGGCATGCGCAGTCCCCGCGATTCGAACTCCCGCAATGTGGCAGTCGCGATCAATGCAGTGGCAAATCCGCTGTAGTGGAAATGCACCGCGGTCAAGAGAATGATGGGTTCCTGAAATCCCATGGGCCGGAATCCGGCGCGGGACAGGACCAGCCACGCGGCTCCGAGGACCAGGTCGACGTAAGCGATGTTCAGGAGCATGGACGCGGCTGTCCGTTCTTCGCGCCACCATTCCATAAATCGCCGAGCGGCCATCAAAGCGCACTGCACCAGCCACAGGGAGCTCAGGGTTGCGGCGGTCGGGCCGGGCGGCAGCCAGAATGTGACAACCACTGCCAAAGTTGCTGGGACCTGGAGAATCCCGATTGCGTCAAAGTGCTCCCATGGTCCCGCGAGGCGTCGAGTCAATTCCAGTCCAAGCGGCACGATGACCAGCGGCGCCAACAAGAAAAGCAGCTCGATGATGCCGAAGCGCGCGCGCCCGAACCCCGCGAGCATTGCGCACGCCGCCCACACGGCCGCGCCGCAGAGACTAAAAACCGAGTTCCAGACGGTTTGTTTCTGCGTAGGCACAAATACTCGGCTGGACATGGCAATCTCCTCACATCACAGGACGAAGCGACACAAATCCAAAAATGCCGACCAAAACAATCAGGGACACGAGATACAAAGCGTCCAGTGCGCGGTTGGCACGCCGAATTTCACGGTCGTAGTAAAAAATCTGCAGGAAAATCCGGAGAAGCCAGAAACCGCACAGGAACGCGCTCAGGAAGCGGCCGAGCGGACTGGCGCCAGCCAGATCGCGGGCGAATGCGAAACACAGAGCGCTGAACAGGCTGACGATGAGCACGATATAGAACCAGTGGACATAAAAGATCTGGCGCACGAAGACGGGAACGTTCTTGAGGTTCTCACGCACGCGCAGGCGATGAGGCAAGGGAATGTTGGCCAGCACGATGCCGGCGTGAATTGCACCCGCGATCCAGAGAAGATGAATGGCCGAAGGCGCGGTCATAGCGCACCGCCTTGACTTGGACCCGATACAGCCTTGGCTTGCGTTCGCGGAATGAAACGGCTTAGGATCCAGCCCAGCATCAGGACTGATCCCACCAGGCCAATCAGCCCCCATTTCAGCTGGCTCGTCACGGCCAATAACGGCGGGACGTTCGTATCCGGCTCCGCGAGCATGGCGAAGATCGCCGGAGTCAGGATCACGGCTACGTTAGAGAAGACGGTCCAGAATTCCGCACGCTCTGCGTTGCCGCAGAGTTCCTGCAACTGCGTGCGCAGCGGGCCGCTCAGATACCGGACCACGGCGAAAGCCGCCAACAGCGTGGTCGCCAGGCCAGAGACGAACAGGAGTGACGGGCTCATAGAACGCTCCTTTCACCCGCGTCGACTTTCAGATGTTTCTGTAGAGACAGAACATTCGAGGCCAAAAAAATCATTTCGTTTTCCCCCCGAGCAGTCTGCGGATCTTGCCGCGCATGCCGAGCACGCGGCGTAGCACTGGCATGGAAACCTGGCTCATTTCACCGTAGGCGGAGTTTGCGGCCTCGAAGAATTCGGTCATGCTTTCCAGGCGCTCGCGAGTGTATGCGTCAGCGCCGCTGCCCGCTCCCAACTCGGCCAGGCATCCGCGCAACAGCTGGAGCGTCGGGTCGACTTCACGGCGCTTTCGCTGGTCGACGATCAGGCGGAACATTTCCCAGACGTCTTTCATCGATTCGTAGTGCTCGCGCCGTTCCCCCAGGACGTGCACGGGCCGCACGATGCCCCAGCTCTCCAGTTCGCGGATGGAGGTGCTGACGTTGGAGCGGGCAACATTGAGGGTTTCGGCGATCTCGTCGGCGGGCATGGGCTTGGGAGCGAGAAACAGAAGCGCATGGATCTGGGCCACGGTGCGGTTGATGCCCCAGCGAGTGCCCATTTCCCCCCAGTGGAGGATGTATTGGCGTTGGACGTTGGTTAGGGTGGCCATACCAGTAATTTCTGTAACAACTGAACATACAGAAATATTGAGCTGAAGTCAAGGACAGAATGTGGCGCCGGGACAGCGGGTTGGGAGGACTTCAGGATTGCGAAATTGAGCAATTACAAACGGATCGTGCCGACTCTATATGCCTTTGCTTTTCCAATTACCGACCCAAGCGAGGATGCCCTGTTTCGCGATCCGATGGCGGGGAGCCCGTCTCCATCGAAGGTTAAAAACGCAAAAGCCGCACGGGAGGCGGCTCTTGCGGGCTTGCTGAAGACTGACGACTGGAGACTAGCGACTACTTGATCTCCATCACTTCTTTCTCTTTGCCCTTGCTCATGTCTTCCATCTTCTTGATCTCATCGTCGGTCAGTTTCTGGATCTCGTCGAGCGCGCGCTTCTCTTCGTCCTCGGTGATTTTCTTGTCCTTCATGGCCTTCTTGATGGCGTCGTTGCCATCGCGACGAATGTTGCGCACGGCGGTGCGGTGCTCCTCGAGGACTTTGTGCAGGTGCTTGACCATGTCGCGCCGGCGCTCTTCGGTCAGGGCCGGCACCGGAACGCGGATAAGCTTGCCATCGTTCATGGGGTTCAGCCCGAGGTCGGCGGTGCGAATCGCCTTTTCGATGCCCGCCAGCGAGGAAGGATCGAACGGCTGCACGGTGATCATCTGCGGTTCGGGCGCATGCACGGTGGCAATCTGGTTCAACGGCATCTGCGAGCCGTAATAGTCGACCGACACACTGTCGAGCATGTGGACGGAGGCGCGGCCAGTGCGTGTGGCCGCCATCTCCTTGCGGAAGTCTTCCACAGCCTTCTCCATCCGAGTCCTCAACTGCACATAGGTTTCTTTCAGCCCGGGGACGGTCGCCATCGTTGCTTGAGCCATAGTTAGCTCCAAGAGTCAGGAATCAAAACGTAGGATTATAAACCCGGTGGTTCGCTGATAGCTGGTGGTCGCTAGCTAGTGGCGAACCCTAAGGGCTCCAATGAATTGCCAAATCAAAGGCCGGTCGGAGAAACTCATCTGAAATTTCAGTTCGATTTTTGTCTTGTGGCTTTGCCGTCCGCTACCGACTACCAGCCGCCAGCGGTCTTCAAGCACTCACCAGCGAACCGATCTTCTCGCCCATCACGACCTTCTGAATGTTGCCGCGCGTGTTCAGATTGAACACGATGATCGGGAGGTTGTTGTCTTTGCACAACGAGATGGCGGTCGAGTCCATCACCTTCAATCCTTGGCGCAACACATCCATGTAGCTGATCTGGGCAAATTTCTTGGCGTCTTTCACGATCATCGGGTCGGCGTCGTAGATGCCGTCCACCTTGGTCGCCTTCAGAATGGCATCGGCCTTTATTTCCATGGCGCGCAGGGAGGCTGCGGTGTCGGTCGAAAAGTACGGATTTCCGGTGCCGCCGGCGAAGATCACGACGCGGCCTTTCTCAAGGTGCCGGATGGCGCGCCGCCTGATAAAAGGCTCGGCCACCTGGTTCATCTCGATGGCCGACTGCACGCGAGTGTGCACACCGTTTTTCTCGAGCGCATCCTGCAAGGCAAGCGCATTGATGACCGTAGCCAACATGCCCATATGGTCGGCCGATACCCGGTCCATGTCTTTCGCTTGCTGCGCGACTCCGCGGAAGAAATTTCCGCCACCCACGACGATGGCGATCTGGATGTCGAGGGCCCGGACGTCGGCTAATTCCGCAGCAATCTCATGAACTCGGATGGAGTCGACGCCGAAGCCCTGGCCCGCGGCCAATGCCTCACCGGACAGTTTGAGAAGGATTCGCTTGAAGACAGTATTCGGCATGAAGTGGAGGATACCCGTGCTAAGGGTTTGGAGCGTTATGGAACTGTACCAAGGTTTCGGGGGCAGATGCATCCGAAACCTTGATCGTTGAAATTGGAAGCTTACTTCGCGACCGGGGCAGCCGCCTCGCCACCCTCGTCCGGTTTTTGGGTGGTGAAGGCCACAGTCATGCTTGCCTCACCCACCTTGAAGCGCGCGAAGCGACGCACGGCGATGTTCTCGCCCAGCTTGCCGATCTTGGTCGCAACCAGTTGCCCGACGCTGATGGTCTGGTCCTTGATGAAAGGCTGCTCGAGCAAGCAGACTTCCTCATAGAACTTTTCCATTTTGCCGGCGACCATTTTCTCGGCGATATGCTGCGGCTTGCCGCTGGCCACGGCCTGCGCCAGAAAAATATCTTTCTCGCGAGCGTAGGCTTCGGGCGTGACGTCTTCTTTGCGAACGTACCGCGGATCGCTGGCCGCAATATGCATGGCCACGTCGTGCACCAGTTCCTTGAAGTCGTCCGTGCGCGCGACGAAGTCGCTCTCGCAGTTCACTTCGACCAGCACACCGATCTTTCCGCCAGCATGGATGTAGCTGGCGACCGAACCCTCGCTGGTCACGCGCGACGACTTTTTCGCGGCCACGGAAATTCCCTTTTTGCGCAGAAGGATCTCCGCCTGTTCGGGATCGCCTTTGGCTTCAGTCAAAGCCTGCTTGCAGTCCATCATTGGTGCTCCGGTCTTTTCGCGGAGCTCTTTTACTTGTGCGGCAGAGATATTCACGGTAGTTGTGCCCATTTCTTAAGATTGTCCCTTCTTGGATGCCCGATCCCCAGGCCCGGATGCGATCGTCGGCAATTCGCGGGCTTTGATGAAAATGTCCTGACAAAAATCAACCCGCGGCGTTGCGACGCACGCGGGTCCGAAATGCGTAAACCAGTTCCGTTTATAACGTCTGGCTTTCGACCTGCGGTACCTCGTCCGCGGCGTCCTCTGCGGTGGCCGGCGCCTTCTTGGTTCCGCCGCCCAGCACGTCTTCCATGCTGATGTCCTCGGCGCCCGCTTCGGCCGTAGCTTCCTCGCCCGCGGGGGCGTTGCCGGCATCCTGTGCGCTGTAAGCGGCTGCTGCGGCCAACTCGGCCGTCTGCTTGTCGGTCGCCAACTGCGAACCTTCGACGATCGAGTCGGAGATCTTCGAGGCGAACAGGCGAATGGCGCGGAGCGCGTCATCGTTGCCGGGGATCACGTAATCCACTTCGCTCGGATCGCAATTGGTATCGACCACCGCGACGACCGGGATGCCCAGCTTGCGCGCCTCGCGCACCGCGATCTGCTCCTTGTTCGAGTCGATCACGAAGATCGCGTCGGGCAGCCGCGACATATTCTTGATGCCGGCCAGGTTGGCCTGCAGGTGCTTGCGCTCGCGCTCGAGCTTGATGACTTCTTTCTTCGGGAGCAGCTCGTAGCGGCCGTCGGTCGCCATCTCGTCGAGTTCCTTGAGCCGCTTCACCGATTTCTGGACCGTGACCCAGTTGGTCAGCAGCCCGCCCAGCCAGCGCTGGTTTACGTAAAACATTCCGGCGCGACCCGCCTCTTCGGCGATCGCGTCCTGGGCCTGGCGCTTGGTGCCCACAAAGAGCACGATGCGACCATCGGCAGCCAGGTCCTGCACGAACTTCGACGCTTCCTTGAACATCTTCAGCGTCTTCTGCAGGTCGATGATGTAGATCCCGTTGCGCTCTCCGAAGATGAATTCCTTCATCTTGGGATTCCAGCGCTTCGTCTGATGCCCGAAGTGAACACCCGCTTCGAGCAACTCCTTCATGGTGATGTTAGCCAAACAACCTCCTCATTAGTCTGCATCCTTCGAGTCAGTCGCTAGTCGCCAGTCGGCAGTCGCCAGCAAATCGCTGGAACTGCAGATAGGCAACCGGTTCCTGCCGTCCGGATTGCCATTCCCGTCCCCGCGCACGGGGCACGGGAAGAATTGAACACCTCAATCAGCTGATAGCTGGTAGTCCGTAGCTGTCAGCCAAACCTTTGTTGCCATCAGCCATCGACCACCAGCCAATAGCTGAAGCGCTTTAGCGCTTCGAGAACTGGAAGCGCTTGCGGGCGCCCTTCTGCCCGTACTTCTTGCGTTCTTTGCCGCGCGAATCGCGCGTGACCATGCCCTCGGTCTTGAGCTTCTTGCGAAGTTCCGCATTGAACTGCATCAAGGCGCGAGCAATTCCGAGCTTCATAGCGTCTGCTTGGCCGTTGACGCCGCCGCCGGAGACGCGGGCGACCACGTTGAAAGTGGCGGCCGTGTCGGTGGAGAGCAGAGGTTGCCGCGCGCTCGAGCGCTGGGCTTCCGTCACAAAATACTCATTGAAAGGGCGGCCGTTAACCTTGTAGTCGCCGCTGCCCGGACGCAAATAAACGCGCGCCACCGAAGTCTTGCGTCGTCCCGTCCCGTAATACTGAACCAATTCAGCCATTTCTTAGCTTGTAGTCGATGGCTGTCGCTGATGGCTCTTTCCGTGCCGAACTCAGCTAAGCCTATCGATTAACCTTTCCCGTAAATTAAAAATCTTCTTTCAGTTCGCGCTCTCGGTGGTTGGCCATAAGCTACCAGCCACTAGCCATCAGCTACGCCAGCACCAGCGCTTCTGGTTTCTGCGCTTCGTGCGGGTGCTTGTCACCGCGGTAAACCTTGAGCTTGGTGAACATCTGCTTGCCCAATTTCGTCTTGGGGAGCATGCGCGATACCGCGTCCTCAATGATCAGTTCCGGCTTGCGATCGAAGCGCTTGTTGAAGTCTTCCGATCGCAGCCCGCCCGGATAACCGGTGTAGCGGTGATACGCCTTCTGCTCCGCCTTCATGCCAGTCACACGAATTTTCTCTGCATTGATCACGATCACGTGATCGCCGGTGTCGAGGAATGTCGTGTACTGCGGGTTTTCCTTGCCCATCAGGATGCGGGCGATCTTCGAGGCCAAGCGGCCCAGAGTCTGGTCCGTTGCATCCACGACAAACCACTTGCGCGCAATTTCCCCCTCTTTGGGGAAATAGGTTGACATCTGAACTCTCCCAGAAATTAAAACAGCTTATGAAGACCGCTGAGTGCCACCAGGCGCTGAAGGCGCAGAGGTATCAGGCGGGCAACCACAGGACTTCCGAAGCCTTAAAGATAGCCTAGATTCCGAAGTATTGTCAACGACTTGCCGCAGGCGGAGCGCAACCATGAAGTCGTCGAATTTGGCCAAAGCCCTCTACTCATAAGCCAAAGCTTCGATCGGATCCTTCTGCGCCGCCCGGTACGCGGGGTAGAGCGCGCCCAGCATGGCGCCCACGATGGCGATCATCGCGGTCTTGAGAATCCATCCGCCCGTCACGACCACGCGCAAGGTCGGGAGTCTGTGGGCGATTCCGGTGCGCGCGGCCAAGCTGATGGCGATGCCGAGCAGAATGCCGCCACATGCCAGCATCAGCGTCTCCCGGAGAATCACGTTCACGATGTAAAACTTTGACGCTCCGATCGACTTCAGGATTCCGATCTCGCGGGTCCGTTCCATCACGGCGGTATACATCGCCTGGAAGATCACGATGAAGCCGATCGTCACTGAAATTCCGATGACCACGTTCAGAAAAGTTCCCAGCCCCGGATAGTTATTGGGCGTGAGCATCGACAGGTAGTAGTTCATGGAGTAGGCCACGTAGCGCTCCATGCCCGAGACCTGCTTGATTTCGTTCACTACGGTGTCGGCATTGGCGGGGTCATCGAGCTTCAAATAGAAGACCGAGGCCTTATCTTTCGATCCGTTCAGGTCCTGCAGCACGCTGATCTGCAGGAACTTCCGCGCACCCTTGCCGGCCGCCACGATTCCAGCCACGCGAAAGTCATGGTTCAGGATCTCCATCTTGTCGCCGATGCGGATGTGCTTTGCCTTGGCGAGCACGTCATCAATGATGACGTCGTCGGGCCCCTGAAATGGTCCCCCTTGAATAAAGTGAAATGGAGCCAGCGACTCGTAGCTCTTCAGGTCGATGCCCGCAATTACCTCAAGAGTGCCATTGGTCGATACTTGCGTGATCACCGGAGCTACGGCAACCACGTGCGGAAGTTTTGCCAGCACGTCGCCGATTTTGATGGGCATGGGAGCGCCGGTGAGGCCCACGATGTAAGACGAGCCGGGAGGCATGACTAGAACGTCGGCGCCGATGCCCGCCTGCCGTCCCTTGGAATCGTTGACCATCCCCAGGGAGAGACCCACGATCAGCAGAATCAGGGTCACCTCCAACGCCACCGCCACAATGCTGATCAACGACCGGACCGGGCGGTGGGCGAGATTCCCGACAATCATTTTGTTCATCATGAGAGACAGTCGTCAGTCGCCAGTCTTCGGCAACAGCAAGAGCTTGTTCAGTTTAACAAACGCGGGCTGGCGGCACGTGGGACGAGGCGGTCCTCTATTTGGGGTCGCCCCCGCCGGGATGGGGTGTCTGACTGATCGATTGAGGATTCTGCTGGCCGAGGTGCACGACTTCAGCTCCTGCCGGCTGCTGGAGTTCGAACTGATCGTCATTGAGGGGCTTGTTCAACTCGAGCTTCACGATGTTCAGCGTGATGTCGTATTCCTCTTGCGGTCGCTCGATCTCCGTTTGCTTTGGGAAATTGGATCCCGTCGTACTCGTTGTAGTCGCCATAGCGAACGTCAGTTACAAGAACTCCGTTGTCGTCGTAGATCTGCTGCCGGTGCGGTTGAAGGTCGGTGCGACTGAAGATGATCTTTCGGGACAAGAACCAGCCGACCTTCCCTTTGCCAACGACGACGAATTCGTAGTCCGGCTGGTCGTAGGGCCGGCGTTTTGCATCGAGCACCCGCTCGAAACCGTTTTCGAGAACGGCGATCTCCTGTTCGGGATCGATGGCACGAATCAGCAGGGCTTCGTAGATGTTCTGCGGTCGCACGTTCTCGAACGGCTGTTTGGGGTTCGGCGTCACAACATCGTTCCGGCCGACAACGAAACGATTCTTGGGGGGAATCCACAGCTTGAACTCCTTACCATCGCTGACCATGTCGAAAGCGCGATTTCTGACGATGGGCAGCAGCCCGATCATCCGCAACATCGACGGCTTGCGCGCCAGCACGTATCCGCGAATTTCCTTGTAGTCGGTGACCTTGCCCCGGTTCGCACCGCCCACCGAGGTGTCGATGTCCACCGTCGCCTGCATGGTTTGGATCTTGGCGGCTTGGGTGTTGAGTGCCTCGACCAGTTCCTGCTGCGTCGCAATCTTGAGCGGAACGCTGCTCAACACGCGCTCGACCTTGCGCGAGCGGAACAGGCATCCCGTGAGCGGAAGAATGCCCATGAACAAAAAAACCGCCCAGATTTGACGGCGACAGATCATGCTTGGTTGAGATTGAGTATATCGTGCCGGAGTTGCACGGATTCGGGGTGACCAGCGAAGTGACGGGTGGTGCTCTGAATCACTAGGGGCGGTGCTGTAGCGCGTGGCGGTATGCCGTGACGTTTCGGTTGTGTTCCTCGAGGCTGCGTGCAAAGCGGTGGTGGCCGTTGCCGTTGCTCACGAAATACAGGTAATCACTGACTGCGGGATGCATGGCCGCCTCGAGCGAACTGCGGCCGGGATTCGCGATTGGTCCGGGCGGTAGTCCCGGATACTTATAGGTGTTGTAGGGAGATTGGGTCTGCAGATCCTGGTGGTGGAGCGCCCCCTGGTAACTGTTCGTCAGTAGTTCCGCATAAATCACGCTGGGATCGGCATCGAGCGCCATGCGCTTCGTCAACCGGTTGTAGTAGACGCTGGCGACCAACGGACGCTCCTCGGGGGCTGCAGTCTCTTTCTCCACGATGGAAGCCATCGTCACTGTACGGTGCACGTCGGTCGCGAGCCCGATGCTGGATGCCACCTGGCGGAAGTGGTGCACCATGACGGTCGCGATGTCGCGCATTGATTGTGTTCGCGTCAGTTCATACGTGTCGGGGAAGAGATAGCCTTCCAGCGTCGTAGCTTCCGGCGCCAGGTCATGAATCAAATCCGTATCGCCTCGGGCGACCTTCAGAAACTCCTCTTTCGATCCGAGTCCGGCTTGCTCGATCGTCTGGGCGACGTCGAACATCGTGTAGCCCTCGGGGATCACAACGGTGTGCGTGTAGATGTCGCCCCGCGCGAGCCGGTGGTGAACGTCGACCAGAGTCGCCGGTTTCTCAAACAGGTATTCGCCCGCTTTCAGTGACGATCTGCGGTGGAAGTAGTGCCACAACAAGAACGCGCGCTCGCTGCGGATGACTCCCGCAGACCGTAGTTCGTTTGCGATTCGGCGCGTTGTGTACCCGGTGCGCAGCATGACGAACTTCTGACCGCTGAGGGCAACTGGTACGAGCAATGCCCAGGCAAGCCATGCCCCAAAAGCCAGGGCCAGCAGCAGGAGAAGTGTCAGCAGTTTGCGCAAGTTGCCAGTAGTTTAGATGAACTTTTCAACTTTTCTGATTACCGATGGTGGGTGAACCGTAGTAAGCAGCTGGTGGCGGGTGGCTGATAGCTGGTAGCTGGTGGCTGGGCCCAACGCCTCGCCATCAGCTACGGACCATCAGCGTTTTGCCTTTCCATCCACGACTGCAGGATCAAAACCGCCGCCATCTGGTCGATCACCTGCGCGCGGCGTTGGATGGACATCTCGGTCTCCCGGAGAAGGCGGTTGGCCTCCGCCGAGGTGAGACGCTCGTCCCATAGGTGGACGGGAATCTGCAGGCGCTCACGAAGTTCGTCGGCGAAGCGATGCATCTTTTCCGCCTGCACGCCTTCCGCGCCGCTCATGCGCAGCGGGAACCCTACGACCACCTCGGCGACCGAATAGTCCCGAGCCAGCTTTTCGAGTTTCTCGAAATCGAGCCGCTTGTTCTGCCGTTGCAGAGTTTCAAGCCCTTGTGCGGTGATGCCCAGCGGGTCCGAAACCGCGATACCGATGCGCTTGGAGCCGACGTCCAGTCCGAGCACGCGGCGCACCTCCGACCCTGTTGCATCCTTGGATGAGTGGTTCACGGGAGCGATTATATGTTGCGCTGAAGTTTGCGGATTTCGACTACGATATCGGGGCATGCCCGAGGAACTAGAAGCCATCGTTTCCGTGACCACCCCGTTCCCGAAGCGCGACTGGCCGCAGACCATCATCGCGATCGGCGTGGTTTTGACCCTGTGCTACGTCGCGGAACTCGTTCTGGTGGTGATTCTGGTTTCGACCTTGCTGGCGTTCATTCTGGCGCCCATAGTGGACTTCCTGAGCCGGCGCCGCCTTCCGCGCGGCCTGTCGTCCCTGGTCGCTGTGTGGACTCTGCTGCTGCTGCTTTACGGGGCGACCTACCTCTCCTACAACCAAGCGTCCACCTTCGTGCAGGTTTTGCCCAAGTATTCGGACCGCATCCGCTCGACGGTCATGGCATTTCGCGAGCGCGCGGAATCCTTAAACCCGCTCCGCCCGGTGACCGAAGACAAGAGCATTGTCAGAGTCCAGCCCACCAGTCCGGTAACGGATCTCGTGACCCGGGGCTTTGGATCGGTTTCGCAACTGCTCTTCGCGCTGACCTTTGTTCCGTTCCTGGTGTACTTCATGCTCAGCTGGCAGCAGCACGCTCGCTCGGCGACGGTGATGCTGTTTCGCATGGAACACCGCCACACCGCCTACATCACGTTAGGCCTGATCTCACGCATGATCCGCAGCTTCATGGTAGGCAATCTGCTGATCGGCGTGTTCATGGCCGTGGTGAGCATCGCGGTGTTCGGGGCGTTTCACCTGCCGTTCTTCCTCGTAGTCGGCGCAATCAGCGGATTTCTGAGCCTTGTCCCCTACCTCGGCCTCGTCCTCGCTCTGTGCCCGCCGCTGGTGGTGGGGCTGGGACAATTTCAATCGGAAGATTTGATCGCGCTTTCCATGGCGGTCGCCGCCCTGCACTTCTTTGCGTTGAATGTCCTCTACCCGAAGTTCCTCGGCAACCGGATGCAACTCAATCCCCTGGCGGTCACCTTGGCTCTTCTTTTTTGGGGATGGCTCTGGGGCGGTGTCGGCCTCGTGCTCGCCATCCCGATCACCGCTGCGGCGAAGATCATCTTTGATCACGTGGAGTCGCTGAAGCCTTGGGGGACGTGGCTGGGGGAGTAGGCCAGTCGCGTCCAGTCGCCAGCACATCCTCGTCTGGCTTGCTGGATTATCCAGGTTTGGGGTGACCCTAAATCCTGTTCACCTGTCACTGAACTTGGCTCACTTCAAACTCTGCAACTGTCAAGAGGACCGACCACGATGAGCGGCAGATATCAGGATCTGAAGGTTTGGCAGAAGGCCTTCGAGTTGACATTCAAGATTTATAGAGAGACTAAAAAGTTTCCGAACGAAGAGATGTATGGGCTCACGAACCAAATGAGGAGAGCCGCGGTCTCCGTCGCTAGCAATATTGCCGAGGGGAAGGGAAAGTCTTCGGATCGCGACTTTGCGGTCTTTCTCTGCCATGCGCGCGGCTCCCTGCAGGAACTCGAAACTCAGTTCCTTATTGCTCGGGAACTCGGCTACATGCGAGAAGAATGCGTGCCGGCTACTAGAAGCGTCGATTGCGGAGACAGGCAAAATGCTGAACGGTCTCATTAACGCGATGAAGCCAAAGCCGGTAGAAAGAAAGCTCGCCTAAGTTAATGGGCAGTAGGCGAGGCATCTAGCATTGATGTTGTGCACGCGACTAGAGACTGGCGACCAGCGACTAGCTACGCCTCAAACTCCGACGCTTCCGGGAAACGTAGTTTGTGTTTTATCGCCAGCGCCTTGGTGAGCATTTCTTCGATCTGCTGTTCCTCGCAGTTTTTCGCCATCGCCAGTTCGCTGACCAGGAGGTAGCGGGCGCGTTCCAGCATCTTCTTTTCGCGGAACGAAAGCGGCTTCGACTGGTTGAGCATCAGCAGGCTCTTCAAGACCGAAGCGACTTCAAGTAGCGATCCGGTCCGCATGCGATCGGAGTTTTCCTTGAACCGGTACTTCCAGTCGGCGTTGCTCAGGCACTCGCCATCTGTTAGGTACTCAAGGATTTTCTGGATCTCGCCATTCCTTACGACCCGTCGCAGGCCAACGCTGTTCACGTTGTTGAACGGAATCATGACCTTCAGGCTGCTGGCTTTGATCTTGAGGAGGTAGAACTTCTCGACAGAGGCGCCGATCGTCCGGCTACTGATCTGCTCGATAATGCCTACACCGTGGTTGGGGTATACAACTTTGTCGCCGATGTGGAAACCGTCGCTACCAATCATGAGGAACACCTTATGAGCGCCGGAAAACCCTATGAAAGCCCCACTAATATCCTTAGTTTACCTGAAGCACCCGGGAAAGGCAATTTTGACGCGGGTTTCGCAGCTGTGGGAGTTGCAAATGAAAGCAGCCGTGAGCGTTACATTCACTGTATCCCTGAGGCTTGATCCTTCGCGTCCGAGCAAGCGGGAAGAGATAGCTATGCTGCATCTGCCTGCTAACAGCTATCAGCCACAAGCCTTTTGCTGTGCTTGCGGTTTATAATCCCCCGAAGTATGACTGAGCAACTCAAGAAGAAACTCCAGGATGAGATCGCAACACTGGAGCATGAACTTAGCCATGAATTGCCGAAAGAGCTGAAGAAGGCCGTGGCCCTTGGCGACTTGAGCGAGAACGCTGAGTACCACATGGCGAAGCAGCGCCAGGAGTTCGTGAAAGCACGCATTCGCCAGCTTGGCCGTCGCCTTGCGGACCTCTCGCTGATCAATATGGCCAGCATCCCAAAAGACAAGGTCGGTCTTGGGTCCACGGTCAAGGTGTACGACAGCGCAAAGGAAGAAGAGATCGAGTACAAGCTCGTGACCAGTGAAGAGACGGATGTCGGATCCGGCAAGATTTCCACCACGTCGCCAATCGGTCGGGCTCTGCTCAACAAGAAGGTCGGCGATACGGCTACGGTTGTCACTCCTAACGGAAATCGCGAAATGGAGATTCTCACTCTGACCACGGTCTACGACGAGACTGGAGCCGGCCCCGAATGACCTGGACCAGCGCCTTCGGCAATGCGTGCGGCAAGCTGCTGCGGGCGATCGTGAATCGCATGGCGCTGGCCCGCATCAGTCCGAACTTTCTTACCTTCCTCGGATTGGTTATCGACACGGTGGCCGCGTTTCTATTCGGCTATGCAAACGCCGACAATCAGGCGCGCATGTTTTTCTACGCGGGCCTCGTGATCTTCGGAGCCGGCTTCTTCGATCTGGTGGACGGGCGTGTGGCAAGAGCCAGCAACCAGGTCACGCGCTTTGGTGCGTTCTTCGATTCTGTAGTGGATCGCTATAGCGACGCCGCTTTGTTCTTTGGGCTTCTGGTCTATTACTCCCGAGGTGGCCGCTTCTTTTATGTTGTGCTGGCCGCGCTGGCGATGATCAGTTCCGTGATGGTCAGCTACACGCGCGCCCGCGCCGAATCGCTCATCGATACCTGCAAAGTCGGCTTTATGGAGCGCCCGGAGCGGTTGGTGCTTCTCATCATCGGCGCAGTCTTTAACCGGATGGCGCCCGTTCTTTGGGTGATAGCCGTGCTTTCCACCATCACCGTGGCGCATCGCATTTTCTACACCTGGCAAAAGACCGAGCGAGTCGACCCAGCCCACGCTCAGCCGGGCCGAACGGCCGCCTGATAGTCCCTTTGCCGCTTTCTTTACTCTCGCCCGCCAGTCTAATGTTGCACACAGTTCCGCGGAGAAGTCCTCACATGAAGAAGTGTCTTTACAGCCAGCGATCCGCTTCGCTCTTGGTCGTAGCCATCGTTGTTTGCTCCAGCGCCCTGAGTGCGTGGGCAGGTGCTGTAGCTGCACCGCAAATCAAGTACGAAAAATACACGCTCAAGAACGGCCTCGAAGTAATCCTTGCCGAGGACCATCGCCTGCCACTCGTCGCCGTTGATCTCTGGTATCACGTGGGCCCGGCGAACGAGCGCGCCGGACGCACGGGATTCGCGCATCTTTTCGAGCACATGATGTTCGAAGGTTCGCTGCATGTGGGATCGAAGGAACACGACCGGTACCTGGAAGCAGCCGGCGCCAGCGACATCAACGGGACTACCGATTTCGATCGCACGAATTACTTCGAGACGCTTCCCTCGAATCAACTCGAACTCGCTCTCTGGCTCGAGAGCGATCGCATGGGATACCTGCTGGGCAAGATCGACCAGGAGCGGTTGGCGAATCAGCGCGACGTCGTGCGCAACGAGCGTCGTCAATCGGTAGAGAACACTCCCTACGGACTCGTCGAGGAAGAGCTGTTTCACCAGCTGTTCCCCAAGAAATCATCCGTACTACGCGGACGTGATTGGCTCGCACCGCGATGTCGAGGCGGCGCAACTGGATGACGTTCGGGAGTTTTTTCGCCAGTACTACTCGCCCAACAACGCCAGTCTGACCATCACCGGCGACATCCAGCCCAATCAGGCCAAGGCATGGGTCGAAAAGTACTTCGGGTCGATTCCATCTGGCCCGCCCGTTCCCAAGATCACGGCGCAGCCTCCGCAGATCACGGCGGAGCGGCGCTCCAAGATCACTGACCAGGTAGAACTCCCGCGCATTTACATGGGATGGATCATGCCCTCGATCTTTCAGCCGGGCGATGCCGAGAGCGATCTGTTGGCGCACATTCTGGGTGTAGGCAAGACGAGCCGTTTGTACAAAGCGCTGGTGTACGACAAGCAGATTGCCCAAGACGTATCGGTGCAGAACAGCAATCTGTTGCTCGGCTCAGTGCTTGAGTTGCAAGTGACGGCCAAGCCTGGCGTGAAGCCCGAGGATCTCGAAAAGGCAATCGACGAGCAACTGGAGAAGATCCGAAGCGAAGGTCCCACCCAGGCGGAACTCGACCGCGCTCGCAACCTGATCGAGACGCATATGATCACAGGGTTGGAACGGCTGGGTGGCTTTGGTGGCCTCGCCGACCGGTTGAACCAGTACAACCAGTTCCTGCACGATCCCGGCTATCTTCCCAAAGATCTCGAACGCTACAACCGCGTAACGGTTGCGGATGTGAAACGCATCGCGTCGGAGAGGCTGAAAACGTCGGCGCGCGCCGTAGTTTGGGGTTTGCCCGGAGAGCGCGTTGTCGATGACCCGGCCAAAGCAACTGAGACGGCAACTGCGAAAAACAGCGCAGTCACGGGCACCATGCCCGACGAATCTTGGCGAGCCAAGGCTCCTGCGCCACAAGCTTTGGGCAAGCTCAGCTTGCCGGTGGCGCAGACTTTCAAGCTATCGAATGGGTTGACCGTTCTGCTGGTCGAGCAGCATCCATTGCCGATCGTGGTCGCGCACGTGCTAGTGCTCAACGGCAGCGATGCGAACCCGGTTGCCAAGCCTGGGCTCGCGGCGTTTACGAGCGAAATGCTTCCGGAAGGAACCGAGCGGCGCTCGTCTTTGCAGGTTTCTGATGATGCGGCGCAGATCGGAACTTCGCTGCGTGCTCTCACAGCCGGTGACGACTCTCTCGTCGATATCAGGGTCCTGAAGCCGAACGCCAGCGCGGCATTCGATTTGCTCTCGGACGTCGTGCTTCATCCGAAGTTCGATCCCGCGGAAATCGAGCGAGTTCGCAAGCTGCGCGAAACCGACATTCTGCAGATCCAGGATGATCCCGAGCAACTCGCCATCGGCGTTCTGCACAAGATGATTTACGGCCCTGATCATCCTTATGGCTATCGCAATGAAGGGACCATTGCATCGATTCAGTCGACCACGCGGCAGGATCTTCTCCAGATGTGGCAAGCAGGCTATACCCCTTCGAATTCCGCCCTCGTGTTGAGTGGAGATCTGACCCTTGCCGAGGCACACTCGCTGGCGGAAAAGTACTTTGGTGGTTGGACCGGATCGCAGGCCAAACACGAACCTCCGCCGGTTACGAACCAAGTGAAGGCCGGGGTCGCGATTGTCGACAAGCCCGGGGCCGCGCAGACGTTTGTGCTGGTCGGCAGTGCGGGCGTCGCGCGCTCAACAGCGGATTACGTTCCGATCGAGGTCATGAACAACATCCTCGGCGGATTGAACTCCAGCCACATCAACGTGAACCTCCGCGAAGAACACGGCTACACGTACGGTGGATTTTCGTTTTTCATTTATCAACGCGCTTCAGGGATGTTCGCCGCCGGCGGCGGCATGCGCACGGATGTGACCGGGCCCGCTGTGCATGAACTGCTCAAAGAGATGGACAACATCCGGAACACTGCCCCCACCGGCGAAGAGCTCAAGCTGGCCAAGGGCGCGTTCGCGCAATCGCTTGCCGGACGTTTCGAGTCGGCGGAACAGACCGCCAACACGGTTGGGGAACTTTTCGTTTACTCGCTTCCGCTCAACTACTACGAGCAACTGCCGGCCAGCATCAATGCCGTGAGCGCGGAAGACGTCGAGCGTGTCGCCAAGAAATACATCCATCCCGAGAGTGCTGTCGTAATCGGCGCCGGTGACCGCGCGAAAATTGAGGAGCAACTCAAAAAGCTGTCCATTGGAACCGTGGAGGTTCGAGACTACGAAGGGGTGCCGGTGATCGGATCACCTTCGCCGGGTGAGTCGCACTGAGCGCGGACTCCTCGAGTCGTGACGTTTGCTACGGTAACGCCCCCAACTCCGGAACTGTCTGGGCAACCTTGCTCATCCCATCGCTGAGGGCAGGATGCCCTCAGGACTGCCGGCCAGATGGCGGCGCTACCGTGTGGGCCAGATGGCGGCGCTACTGAGTGTCGGTGCTAGACTATTTTGCGCATTTTTCCTGAAGGGGCATCTGTGCCAACCGATCCAGTCCTTGTAGTCCATGGTGGTGCCTGGGCGATTCCCGACGATATGGTCGAGGCCCACCTCCGCGGCGTGCGCAACGCACTCGCTGCCGGGTGGCTGGCTCTCAGCAAGGGCGGATCGGCGCTCGATGCCGTCGAAGAAGCCATCGTCCTTCTTGAGGATGACGAGACCTTCGACGCGGGCCGCGGCAGTTTCCTTAATCGCGAAGGCAAGGTGCAGCTCGATGCGTTCATCATGGAAGGTTCTACGCTGCGCGGGGGCGGAGTTGGCGGCGTGGAGCGCATCCGCAACCCGATCCGGGCGGCGCGCAAGATACTCAGCGAGAGCCAGCATGTGTACTTCGTCGGAGAAGGGGCGGAACGTTTCGCCGCCGAACACGGTATCGCCTTATGCGACAACTCCGAACTGGTGATTTCCCGCGAGGTCGAGCGTCTCCGTGCCTTCCAGGCTCACGCCACCGAAAGCGCTCCCGACTTGTTTGCCCCTGCCATCTCGCACGACACGGTGGGAGCCGTCGCGCTCGATGCTGATGGCAACATCGCCGCCGGAACCTCGACGGGCGGAACATTGAACAAAGCTCCCGGGCGGCTGGGCGATTCATCGCTGATCGGCTGCGGATGTTACGCCGATAACGAGAGTGCCGCCGCATCGCTCACTGGCTGGGGCGAGCCGATCATGAAGTTAGTCCTCGCGAAGTGGTCCGTAGACCGGGTGCTCGCCGGCAATGTTCCCGAGTGGGTTTCACAGGAAGCGATCAACTATTTGAAGGCGCGCGTGAACGGCCACGGCGGAATTATTCTGCTCGATTCGCGAGGCCGTTTCGGTATCTCGCACAACACCCCGCGCATGGCATGGGCTTATCAAACGAAACAGAAACAGGATTCGGGTATCGAGAGGTCGGCGGGCGTGTAAAGGTTCACCGCTCAAAGCTTACTAACCCTATTCGCCTCACGTATTTATCTTGCTTTCCCAGCACACCCTGATATAAAAACCACCGGGACAACGGCGTCCCGCACTGTGCGTTTCCGTCACCCTTTCAACGAAGTAAGCGACCTTCCGCCGCTTCTGCTGGCCGCGGCCGTTTCCGGGAGATTTCTATGAATTTCACGTCGAAGATCGTAGCTGCCCTGCTGTTCGCGTTTGTCTGGATTGGCATTGCCTTTGGCCAGGGCTCGGCCAGCGGTGATCTGCATGTGATCGTGAAAGACGAAAAGGGCAGTGTCGTGACCACTGCCACGGTGACGGCGCGCGAGCAAGCAAAAGCGACAGTTCGCGCTACAACCTCCAACACGGAAGGCGAATATCGACTGGTGTCACTCCCGCCTGGCGTGTACACGATCACGGTAGAAGCCCCGGGATTCGCCAGGGCCGAAGCCCGGGATCAGTCGCTGACCGTCGGCCAGAGCAAGGAACTGCCCATTACACTCAGCGTCAGTGGCGTGGAGACGGTGGTGAACGTCAGCTCCGAAGCGGAACTGGTGGAAACCTCGCGCAGCTCCACAACCAACACGATCGACCAGCGGCGCATCGACAATCTCCCGATCAACGGACGCAACTACATCAACTTCGCGCAGACCGACTCGCAGGTCGTTCGCGACAACGCCCCCAACACCGGCGCGGCCCCGACTTCTGGTCTGAACTTCAGTGGGCAGAGGGCGCGCTCGAATCTTGTGAACGTTGACGGCGCCGATGCCACCGACAACTCCGTTAACGGCGTGCGCTCCACCGTGTCGCAGGAAGCGGTGCAGGAATTTCAGATCATTACCAACGGCTACGCCGCCGAGTTTGGCCGGGCATCCGGAGGTGTGGTCAACATCATTACGCGCTCCGGATCCAACGATTTTCACGGCGACGTCTTCGGCTACCTGCGCAACCGCAATTTCCAGGCGGTGAACCCGTTCAGCACAGAGAAGAATCCTGCCTATACGCGCGTTCAGGCCGGAGTTGCGTTTGGTGGTCCGATCAAGAAGGACAAGACGTATTACTACTTCTCTTACGAAATCACGCGGCGGCACGAGACCGGGTTCTCGAGTATCGGGCAGAACAATTTCGATCTCGTCAATTTTGATACTGCGCAGATCGGATTGCCTTTTGGACCTTTGGACTTGTCATCGGAACAGATCGCGTTTCTCACTGATCCGAGAGTCATCGCGCTGGAGACAGCAAGTCCGGCGGTGCAGGCGGGTGTCTTGAAGTACGTAACCCTGGCAGGCGCTTCGGCTGGACAAGGAATTCAGGGTCAGTGGCCAACGCAATTGGTGCAGGTCATAACCGGAGGCGCCCTCTCCAGTTGGGCGGGCTTCCCGACGAGTTGTGCGCCGCCCGGACCGTGCGTTGCGACTCCCAAATCCTACCAGACGCTCAATTCGCAAAGAGGCAACTTCCCCGTCTTCGAAGGGACTAGTCTCTACTCATTTCGTTTGGACCACAATCTGAGCAACAACAATCGCCTGATGTTTCGAGCCAACGTGAGCCCGAGCACAGTGACGGGAATCGAAGTGGGCGGTCAGGCCCAACCCTTCGGACAGAATGCCTACTCCCGCACCTCGCAACAGACGTATCGTGACGTAGCGGGCACGGTCCAAGACACGTGGACAGTTGGCAACAACAAGGTCAACGAATTCCGCTTCCAATATGCGCGCCGCGGGTTGTCGTACTTCTACAACACAGAAATTCCCGGCGGAGCCGATCCCGCCGTAAACATTCCTGGCATCGCGTACTTCGGTCGCGAGCCGTACTCCTACATCCAGCGCACCGAGCAACGATTCCAGGCCACTGATACTTTCGCCTGGGCCATTGGCGCGCACGATACCAAGTTCGGTGTTGACTTCAACTATCTGCCCATCGACGCGATCTTCACTGTGAATTATGGCGGTGTTTACGATTTCGGAGCTTTCGGTGCAGAAAGCTTAGGCTTCACACCTCTACCCGATCCAACCGATCCCACCGGGCAGAAGACCATCAGTTTCCCGAGCCTCTCTCCCGTGCAGGCCTACGGCGCAGGCTTGCCGGGAGACTTCATCCAGGGATTGGGCAGTCCGAAAGACTCTTTCCGAAACATAGCCCTCGGTTTGTTCTGGCAAGATTCGTGGCGCGTGCGTCCGAACTTGACGCTGAATTTTGGCGTTCGATATGACGTAGAATTTCCGCCCAAGTTCACTCCGCCGCAAGGCTTGGCCCTGCCGGCATATAACCTGCTCGGTTTGCAAAAGGGCATTCAGACGGACAAGAACAACTTTCAGCCTCGTGTGGGCTTGGCTTATGACCCGAAAGGGGACGGCAAGACCGTCATTCGCGCTTCGTACGGCGTGTTCTACGACCATCCGCTGCTGGGCCTTTATTTTCTCGGCGATGCCTCCGACGGCTCTTCCAGCGGCCAGTTGGCGTTTGGCGGGACTTCACTCTGCAAGGGTGATGGAAATCCGACGAACCTCAACGGCATTCCAATTTTCCAGGGGACACTCAACTCTCCCGGGTGCAGCCCATCGCCGTTTCCTCTTGCCAATGCCAACCTCGGCTACCTGCCGGACCAGCAGCAGTTCACGTCGTTGAACTTCCCGCAGTCCGTATTCCTGAGCCAGAACTATCTGAACCTGAGTGCGGACCCGGCGCAATCCACGTTCCTTCCTCTTGGCTTCCAGCCCTTTGGATACCCGCAGGCGAAGAATTTCGTGTACGCCTACGCGCAGCAGGCCAACGTGACCATCGAGCGGGATTTGGGAGGCGGTTTCGCGCTGAGCCTGGCGTACAACTTTAACGGCGGCCGCCACCTCAACCGTCCCATCAACGCCAATACTATTCGTGGGGACCTGCTGACCGCGAATTTCATGTCGGCGTACTACGATGCGAAACTCGCGGGCCAGCCTACGCCGGCGAGTCCATTCACAGTGCGTGGTTGTAACGGACCTGCCGATCCGTTCCCTTATGTCGACCCGGCGGTGATGAACTTCTTCCGGCCAGGAGGCCTCAATCCTTCGGTTGCGGCGGGGTTTTATTTGACAGGGCAAGGCGGATGCGTGGCGCAGGCCGCCGGATTGGCCGGCGGTCTCCCCGGGTTCAATGCCAAATGCAACCCCGTACCGGGCCCAACCGGTATCAACTACACGGGCTGTGTTCCTTTTGGTGACATGGATGCAAACTACTCCAACGGAAGTTCCGTCTATCACGGCTTCAGCGCTAACCTTCGGAAGCGCTTCGGACACCACTACGAGTTCCTGGGTTCGTATACTTACTCGCACGCCATCGACGACTCCACCGACTTGCAATCCACGTTGACGCCACAGGACAGCTACTTCCCGGGTTACGATCGTTCGACGTCACTCTTCGATCAACGCCATCGTTTCGTTTTCAGTGGCGTTTATCAAACCGGACGCGTTGGAGCAGGCGGATTTGCGACCAAGTTCCTGAGCGATTGGACATTCGCTCCTTTGGTTGAGTTCGCGTCTGGCCGTCCTTTTAATGTCATCACCGGCACGGGCGACAACTTCCAGTTATCATCTTTGACCAGCCGCCCCAACACCTTCGTCAATCCGGCCTGCGGTCCGGCCGTTACGTCAAAGGTCTCTCCCACCGGAGTTTTCCAGGAGCCGTGCATCAATGGCTTTGTTGCCAGCCAGACGCCGCCGACTCTTTTGCAACTCGATGGTAACCTGGGCCGCAACGCAGGCGTTTCCCCCTGGACCATCTTCAACGACCTGCGCGTGGCCAAGCGCATTCACTTTGGCGAACGCGTCAACATGGACCTGATCGCCGACATGTTCAACATCGCGAATCGCTACAATGTTGCGGCCGTGAGCCCCCTGTTCACGAACGCGGGAACACCGACCGCAGCCTATGACCCGCGGCAGTTCCAGTTCGCGATGAAGATCAACTGGTAACTCTTGGTTCGGAAGAACACATTACCAGGTCCGGCTTTCGCGTCTGTGAAAGCCGGACCCATTTGTTTTGCCGATATACCGTTCTTACCGTACTAACAGTTCGACTTTCACAGGTTAGATTGAGGAAATCCCGAGCCCCATGAATGCTCGTAGGAGTTTCCTCATGAATCGCCGTCGCTTCTTGCACGCCGCAGTCGTATCCGCTCTCGTGACTTCGCTTCGCAATCATCGCGTCCAGGCTCAAACAGCGAGCATTCCGAGGCGCACGCTCGGCCGCACCGGCGAGAAGGTTTCGATGGTCGGCCTTGGTGGCTACCACCTCGGCATGCAGAAGGATGACCAGGAGAGCATTCGCATTATTCGCACCGCGCTCGACAGCGGCATCAATTTCCTCGACAATTCCTGGGACTACAACGACGGGCAGAGCGAAATTCGCATGGGCAAAGCCTTGCGCGATGGCTACCGGCAAAAAGCTTTTCTCATGACGAAGATCGACGGCCGCACCAAGAAAGCCGCTGCCGATCAGATAGAGGAATCGCTGCGACGCCTGCAGACTGATCATGTTGACCTTTTGCAATTTCACGAGGTCATCCGCGACACTGATGCCGCCCGCGTTTTCGCCGAAGGCGGTGGTATGGAAGCCGTCCTCGAAGCGAAGAAGCAAGGCAAGCTGCGCTACATCGGATTCACGGGTCACAAAAGCCCCGACATCCATCTGAAGATGCTGGAGGCTGCCTTCGCTCACGGCTTTACCTTCGACACCGTGCAGATGCCGTTGAACGTGATGGATGCCCACTTCGACAGCTTCGAGAAGAAGGTCCTGCCGGTCCTGGTGAAACATCAGATCGGCGTGCTCGGCATGAAGTCGATGGGTGACAAGATCATCTTGCAGAGCAAGACAGCAACACCCGTCGAGTGTCTGCACTACGCGATGAACTTGCCGACCAGCGTGGTGATTACGGGCTGCGACTCGATGGAGATCCTGCAACAGGCACTCGACGCCGCCCGCAGTTTTCAGCCGATGAGCGCCGTGGAAGTCTCGTCCTTGCTGGCGAAAACCGCGACTGCGGCGGCCAAAGGAGAGTTCGAGCGCTACAAAACATCGCATGACTTCGACAGCACAGTGCAGAACCCACAGTGGCTTGGGTAGTCGCTCGTCGTCAGTCGCTGGTCGTTAGCGCCGCGGCGATTCCTCGCCTCGAACTCGTATTCCTTTTGCTACCATGCAGCACGGAACTCTTGACGAAACCCTGGAGCCCGCTCTGCATGTCTGAAACTCCCGCACCCACCCAACGCACCCGTGTGGTCCGCGAGTCGGACCGGGGCGCCTATGATCGCGAAACGATCTACCGGATTCTTGATGAAGGTTTCATCTGCCATGTCGGGTTCGTGGTCGACGGGCAGCCGTTCGTGATTCCCACGTCCTACGGCCGCGCGGGAGACAACCTCTACATTCACGGCTCGGCCGCGAGTCGCATGTTGCGCAATCTCGACAAGGGAATTCCGGTGTGCGTCACCGTGACGCTGATCGATGGTCTGGTGCTGGCGCGTTCGATCTTCAATCACTCGATGAATTACCGATCGGTCGTTGTGCTGGGCACGGCAACGCTGGTGGATGATCCTGCGGAGAAGCTCGAAGCCCTGCACCGATTGTCAGACCATATCCTGCCGGGTCGCTGGTCCGAATCGCGGGAGCCGAACGAGCGGGAGCTCAAGGCCACGTTCGCGCTCCGCTTGCCGATCAACGAGTTTTCGGCGAAGGTCCGGCAAGGTCCTCCGATCGACGACGAAGAAGACTACAGTTTCCGTACCTGGGCTGGGGTGGTCCCGTTGCACATGGTGGCCGACGCTCCGATTCCCGACGATCGCTGCGGCCCCGACGTTCCAGTGCCCGTCTACGCGAGCGCGTATTCCAGAAAAAAGGCATAGTAGGTCAGCCGCCGAATCGATGAACAACCTGGTCCCAAGAATCGCCTCAGCTGTTGATACAGTGCGCGGCGATCTCATCGCCTTCCTGCAGAAACTGGTGCAGACGCCAAGCCTGCCCGGGCAGGAACAACAAGCGCAACAACTGGTCGCCGAAAAGCTGCGGGCTCTCGGCCTCAGCGTTGACGTTGTCTCATCGGACCTCGATGACCTCAAGCATCATCCGGCTTTCTGCGATGACGGCGTGCCCTTCCGCGACCGGCTGAACGTCATCGGCCGCTGGAAAGGCTCTGGAAAATCGCCAGCCTCAAGCACTCCGGGTTCGCTGATACTGAACGGCCACATGGACGTCGTTCCAACCGGCAATGAGAGTCTCTGGTCCGATTCACCCTGGAGCGGTGCAATTCGGGACGGCCAACTCTACGGGCGTGGTTCTTGCGACATGAAAGCGGGCGTCGCATCAAACATGTTTGCGATTCAGGCACTGCAGTCTCTGGGGTTCCGGCCCGCAGGCGACGTACTCGTAGAGAGTGTGATTGGTGAGGAGAGCGGCGGGGTTGGCACGCTTACCACCATCGTGAAGGGTTTTAAGGCCGACGCCGCCATCATCACCGAACCCACGCGCCTCCACCTGTGCCCGGTGCAATCCGGTGCTCTGACTTTTCGGATAAAAGTTGCAGGCCGCGCCATCCACGCGTGCATGAAGCCCTACGGGATAAGCGCGATCGAGAAGTTCTACGTGCTGTTGCAGGCGGTGCAGCAACTCGAACAGCGCCGCCACGTCGAATACAAAAACCCTCTTTACGAAGATCCCAACAACATCGCGCCCGTGAATTTCGGGACACTCCACTCGGGGGAATGGCCATCGACCGTCCCCGACGAACTCGTTGTCGAAGGCAGGTTCGGCGTCCTGCCTGGCGAATCCACGGACGCAGCGCGCCGGGCGCTTGCGAGCGCGTTGATTACCGCCGCGCAACAGGATTCGTGGCTGGCGGATCACGCGCCCACTCTCGAGTGGTTTGAAGGTCAGTTCGAATCCGGCCAGACGCCTCAGGAGTCGCCAATCGTCCGTGCGATCGCGGAAGGTCATGCACAGGTTTTCGGCAAGCCGCCGATTGTGCAGGGTGTGACGTACGGGTCCGACCTGCGCTTGTTTACGAATCACGGCGGGATTCCGGCCGTCCTGTACGGGCCCGGCAGCATCTTCGATGCTCACACGGTGAACGAGCACGTCGACCTGGAAGAAGTGGTCGCCGCGACCAAAGTGCTCGCTTGCATTGTCAGCAGTTGGTGCGGCGGAGAAGTCGCCTGAAGTCCCTCGCCGGCGAACACTACGAACACGTATCCGAAGGTTCTCACTCACTGGTTGATCACGTTGGGTTGCGGATCCGGGACACGCGGAAATGACGGTGCCTGCAACGCACCCTCACCCTCAAATTCAACCTCAACCGAATCACCCACGTGCAAGAACAGGTTGCTCGGATTCTTCATTCCCCACTTCACGTAAGGAACCTCGAAGTGAGTCGACGCTTTCCAATGATCGCGTTCGAAGCGCACTTCGACGGGAACCGTGACTTCGTGCTCTGTACCGTGAATGCCAAACTGTCCGTGCACCTGCACCGTTGACGTGCCGGAATCCGACACCTTGCCTTCGACGCGGTCAGGCCGGAAGCTGATATCTGGAAATTTCGCGCTTTCGAGAACATCCTCGTGCATCTTGTGATCGCGGCCGTCGTTCGCAGTTTTGCCGCTGGTGGCGTCGAAGACGATCTCGCCCGAGACTGTTCCGGTGACCGGGTCGAAACGCAGTTCTCCGCGACGCAAAATGAATTTTCCACGAACCGTGTGCAGCGTGGCGTTCAGAGTGATGGAGGCGCTGGTCTTGGCGGGATCCAGACGCAAAACTGTCGGAACTTGCTGCGCGAGCAAGCCAGTCGATGCCAGCAACAACGCCGTGACAACGTGGCGGGCTAATTTTGCGTTGAGATTCGAGATCGCGTCCCCCATCAATTCAACAGCAACAATTTCCCCGTCGTCTTCCGGCTCTCCAGGTCACGATGTGCTTGCGCCGCGTCCTTGAGCGGATACGTGTGATCGATCCGCAAGTTGAGCTTGCCCGCGGCGATCATGCCAAAGACGTCGCCGCGATCTCCATTCCAAGTCTTCTCTCGTGGCGATGTAATGCGCGAGCGTCGGCCGCGTGACGTACAAAGATCCCTTCTGTGAAAGTAGAATCAAGTCGAATGGCGGGACCGCGCCGCTCGAGCCGCCAAAGAGCACCATGTATCCACGCGGACGGAGCACGTTGAGTCCCTTCTCAAACGTCGTTTTTCCCACGGAATCGTAAACGACATCCACGCCATGCCCGTCAGTGAGCTTGCGCGTTTCAATTTCGAAATCAGACTGCGTGTAGAGGATAATGTCGTCTGCCCCGGCGTCCCGCGCCAGCTTTGCTTTCTCCTCGGTAGAAACCGTGCCGATCACGCGAGCGCCGATGTTTTTCGCCATCTGCACCAGAAGCAGGCCAACCCCTCCCGCTGCGGCATGCACCAGCGCAGTCTCGCCCTTCTTCAACGGATACGTGTCGTGCGAAAGGTAGTGGGCCGTCATGCCCTGCAACATCGCAGCCGCTGCCTGCTGATAGCTCACGCCCTGAGGAATCTTCACCAGTCGGTCTTCGGGCACCACGGCATACTCAGCATAGCTACCCATGATCGCCGTGTAGGCCACGCGGTCGCCGACTTTCAACAGCTTGACGTCGGGCCCGACCGCAGTGATCTGCCCCGCGCCTTCTTGCCCGGGCACAAAAGGAAGCACCGCCTTATATCGGCCCTCGCGGTAATACACGTCGATGAAGTTCACGCCGGAAGCCACGATCTTCACGATCGCCTCGCTGCCTTTTGCTTCGGGGACAGCGAGGTCCGCCAACTCCAGAACTTCAGGACCACCGGTGCGCTTTACCTGGATCGCTTTCATAGGAAATTCCTGACTTCATCATAGCGTGATGTCCGTCCGAGGCGCCCGGGCGACGCCGATCTTCGCCGGGCCGGAAAAGAAAACGGCAGCCCGAAAGCTGCCGTCGTGTTCATGCAAGTCGCGTTTCTCTATTTCGGCGGTGTCGCGGGCGCCGCGGGCTCCTTAGCTGCGTCTGCCTTCTTGCCCACGAGGCTTTCCTCCAGCTTCTTCCATTTTTCCTGCTGCTCGGGCGTGAGTTCCGCAGCGATCTTCGGCGCGAACGCTTCGCGAATCTCAATGACCTTGGCTCGCTTCTGATCGGGTGTCATGCGCTCGTCAATGCGCACGACGTGCAGTTGCTCGCCTTCATCAACGATGGTCGGCCGCAACTTCTCGCGCTGATCATTCGTCAGGTTTAGACTCTGCGTCAACATACGCAATTCGCTGACTGCTTCCATGCTTCGCCGCTGCGGCGCGCCCGGCGGCGGAGGCGGTGCGACGCCAGGCCCCTGGCCTTGTGCATAGACACAACTGCCAGCCACCACGAATGCAAACATCCAAGACTGCCAACCACGCATAGGAGCGCTCCTTGAAAATCGGTCCCAGCAGAATGTCGTGAGCTTTCTCAATCCTACCCCGCGCCCCTCACAAAACTCCATCCCACGAGAGTGCTGGTCGGGGTACGCTCTCGCTCAGTGCGGCGTCCAGGAAGGATGGGAGGTGAAAAGGCCTTCAACAAAACCAATCTGGAAGGTTATGAACAGTCCGAAGGCGACGCTGATCAAGCCCGAGGCGATCCCCAATCCGCGGTTGAAATTCGCGAAGCGATGGCCGGTGTAGGCGAATGGGACGCCCATCAGCATAGTGATCACCATCATGCCCGCGATCGTGCCCAGCCCGAATACCAGCAGGTAAGCCACGGCCCATCTTGGCTCATGAATGGTGGTCAACACCAGTAGAGCCACGGCTGCCGATCCCGCGAGTCCATGCACAATGCCCACAGCCAGCGGCCTGAGCAACTGATATAAGCCTACCTTCTGCAGGAATTGTTGCCATGGGCCTTGCGGCTTTTCGTCCAGACCGAGATGAGCATCTGCATCGTGGGTGTGGGTGTGCACGTGCGACTCGCCGCCATGCTGGTGTACATGAGCGTGCACGACGCCCGCGGCATGCTCGGGTGTAAAACGCTCCGTGATCCAGCGGGTCACCCCGGTGAGGTTGAACACGCCCAGTACGATCAGCATGATGCCCACCGCGAGTTCCATGGCCAGCCCAACCCGGGGGGGAATGGCCAGGTTGAACACGATAATCCCCGTTCCAACCAGCACGATGGTGATCGTGTGCCCCAGCCCCCACAGGATACCGATGACCCCGGCATGCCGAATGCTTTGTTGACGGCTGACAATGGTCGTAACGGCGATGACGTGATCGGGATCCGTCGCATGCCGGATGCCCAGCACAAAACCCACACCGATGATGGTCAGAAGATTGATCATTCTTCAACGACCTTAGCCACAAGGAAGCCAGTCTGAAGGAAAAGACTACACCAGGGCAAGATTCCGGCGCGAGAGCCCTTTCGCATGGGCCGCGACTGGTTTACCATGTCGGCGTCGCGGAGGCCGCCGGCGGAAGCGTCAATACGAATACATCGGGTGTTGCATGGATTAATGGCATTAGAGGTAGTGAGGACGCGGCTTAAGAATTATCCATCGATCAGTGAGACCTTTGATTTGCTTCCCGTTTTCTTTGTTGGCGTGGCGGTAGTTTTCGCCTCGCTTGGAATGGGCGAAGCTGTCTACCGTTTACTGTTCTCCGACTATGATGGCGCCAAAGATCGGCTCCCCATCGAAGCCTTTTTCGGCCTCGTGTTTGCCTGGCTCGCAACGTCGTTCGTGCGCAACATGTTCCAGCACCGCCGCCGCACCATCGCGAAACTTCACTTGATCTGGGATCGCAACCACCAGATTCGCGCGGCTCTCGAGGCTCTCTCGCCGCACCCACACACGTCGCGCAACCAGCAGTCGATTCGCGTCATCCGCGAGGAACTCGACCGCATCGAGGGCGCGTTGAAGGAAGTGCTTCCGAGATAAGCTTGCCTTCCCTCCGTTAGCCTTCTCACTTTTCCATGGAGCGGCGGGCGTCCCCGCCCGCCCGACGGGCGAGACGCTCGTCGCTTCCTCCTGAAGCACCCCCGGTGTCGTGCCGAAAGTAATGAAGGCATTGGTCTTTTGAGAATTGACCCCGCCAAAGATCCGAGGTTACCATTCCGCAGGTTTCCGGCATCCAAGAGCGAGGGAGGTCGTTGGCGCGTAACTCATAGAGAAATATGAGACTGCAGAAACTCTATGTCGTGATTGCGCTCCTGGCGGCCGCGCTCGCAAGTTGCGGGTGCCAATCCCATCGTCAGGCGCCGCTGCTTTCGGCAAAGCAATCCTCTCCTCCAGCGATTGCTGCGGCCACGCCGCCACCATCGGTCGAAACGCGAGCCCCCGCGACAAAGTCAGCGCCTCAGCCCACGACGCAGACATCTGCGACACCGCCCTCCGCAGATCCGGTTGCAGACCTGATTGTGGCGGTCGAGAAGGAATACGCTGTCGGCCAGGACAACTACAAAGCTGGTCACCTCGATGCGGCGCGCCAGAACTTTGACCGCGCCTTCGATCTGCTGCTCGGCAGCAATCTGGAAATCAACTCCGACCCGCGCCTGGAAAATGAATTTGATCGCATCGTCGAAGGCGTCAACAGCTTCGACATGCAGGCTCTGCAACAGGGCGATGGCTTCACCGAGCAGAAGTCCGAACCGGCACCCATTGACGAAGCGAACGAAGCTGCCGTCCCCGTAGACGCGAACGTCAAGGCGAAGGCCGAAGCGGAAATCAAGTCCACGCGTTCTGATCTGCCGCTCATGATGACCGACCAGGTCGCCGGATATATCACGTACTTCTCCGGCCGTGGGCGCGGCACGCTGGAGAACGCGCTGGTTCGGTCGGGCAGGTATGAAGACATGATTCGCCGAATCCTGAAACAGGAGGGCGTTCCGCAAGATCTGATTTATCTCGCGCAAGCGGAATCTGGCTTTCACCCGCTCGCGCTATCGCGCGTAGGCGCCCGCGGCATCTGGCAGTTCATGGCAAGCCGCGCTAGAGGGTACGGACTGCATCGCGACTGGTGGGTCGACGACCGGCAGGATCCCGAGAAGGCCACCCGAGCAGCAGCACGCCACCTGAAGGATCTTTACCAGCAGTTCGGGGACTGGTACCTGGCCATGGCGGCCTATAACTCCGGCCCGGGAACGGTCCAAAGCGCGGTGAAGCGGACGGGCTACGCTGATTTCTGGGAGCTGTATCGCCGGAATGTTCTGCCGAAAGAGACCCGCAACTACGTTCCCATCATCGTTGCGGTCACCATCATGGCCAAGAATCCCGGCCAGTACGGGCTGGATCATCTGGAGAAGACGCAACCCACGCCGTTTGACGCGGTCAAGATTGACTACCCGGTAGACCTTCGGCTGGTCGCCGAGTGCGTGGATGCGTCGTTGACGGATCTAGAGGATCTGAATCCCAGCCTGCTGCGGATGACGACGCCGAAAGATCACGAATTTGAGCTCCATCTTCCCGCGGGGACGAAAGAAAAGTTCCAGACCTCGATCGCAGCAATTCCAAAAGACATGCGGGTCTGGTGGCGCTACCACAAGGTGCAACCGGGAGACACGCTGGCGTCGATCGCGCGCACCTATCGCAGCACGCCCAAAGCGATCGCAGAGGCCAACAATCTCGAGGATGACGTGGTGCTTGCGCCCGACAGCAAGCTGACCATACCGATCGCCCCGGGCAAGCGTGCGATCACTGAAGAAGCAACCTATGCGCGCCATGCGACTCGCTATCGTGTGCGAAAAGGGGACACACTACAGCGAATCGCGGACAACTTCGGCGTGCCGCCTGCCATGGTCCGTCGCTGGAATCACCTGAAGGGGGATAGCCTGCGAGGTCGCAGCGTCGTCTACGTCCATCTTCCGGTTAGCCCCGGCGCGGGTCAGGGAGAGGTCGTCGCAGACGGCTCTAAGTCCAAGCATAAAAAGACGGTTACGGTAGCCAAAGGCACCAGCGACTCGGTCCTGCGCCACAAAGTCAAGCAAGGCGAAACGCTCTTCTCGATCGCATCCACGTACAAAACCACGGTCGATGCCCTCAAGCGGGATAACCGGAACGTTGCCGTCCTGCGGCCCGGAATGGTTCTGGTCATCCGTCCGTAAGAAGAAATTTCCGTGAATTCGTACACGCGAATGGGTAGTACAAAAATCACATTGAGCTGTGCTCGAACCCCTAGCGCCCAACCGCATTTTCTCTGCTATAATCGCGCCCCGTTCAGCCGCGAAGCAGTTTTTTCAGTTGTCTTCATTTTTCCGTGCGCGGTGCCGGACTCGGCCTCGTGCCCGCGCTAACCATTCCGCAACACCAGGAGGAGCAATGAGCTTTCACGACGAAACCCTCTACGGACTCGATGACGAGATGGATGAGTACGGGGACACCGGCGCCTACGGCGAATCTCCGGAAGAGATCCTGGAGGAAGAAGAAGAAGAGGAAGAGGAAGAAGAAACCGGCATGCCTGTAGTAGGCGAGTCGATTGTCGAAGTGGAGGAAGTCATCCCGGTTCCTCCCCAGCCTGCGGGTGGCGGCGGCGCACGGAAGCCCCCCGCCAAAAAGAAAGCCGCAAAGAAGAAGGCTCCAAAGAAAGCAGCCAAGAAAAAAGCCGCGAAAAAGCCGGCGAAGAAAAAACCCGCGAAGAAAGCAGCCAAGAAGAAGCCCGCCCAAAAAGCTGCCAAGAAAAAGAGCGCGAAGAAGAAAAAGCGCCGCTAGTTTGACGAGTTCGCCCGCGTTTCAACAGACAAGAAAAGGCCGCGATTAGAATCGCGGCCTTCGTTGTTTCGTGAAATCAGCCGTAGGCTACAGCGCCTCATTGGCTCACGCCATCTGCGTCGCGAACTTTCTTACTGCCAGTGAAAGCATCAGCCGCGTCACGCCGCTCATAATCATGCTGATCCCCACCAGCGTTCCAATTGCCCACACGGAACTTGAAGGCCAGTGCACGTAAATCATTCCGCCCAGGACAAGCGTGACGATCGAATCCACCAGAATCCAAATTGCGCCCCGGCTCGAGCGCGACTTCCACCACAGCATGAAGTCGAGCACTCCCTCCACCAGAAACAGGAACGCGAGCATTAACGTGAGCGTCGCCACGCCCACCACCGGACGAAACAGCAAATATCCGCCGATGAAGACGTAAGCCAACCCGACCAGGAACTTCCATCCCATGCTGGTTCCCGAGTGCGCGTGGAACGCGACCGCTAGGTGCACGATTCCCACGAAGATCAGCAGCCACGCAATAAATGTGGCCAGCGCGATGGCCGCCAGGAAAGGTTCCGCAATCGCCAGCATACCCAGAATGACCAGCAACACACCCCAGATGATGCCCCACTTGGAACCCTGTTTCACCAATGCCAGCGTATTCGGAACAGCCGTTGCCATAGATGCCCTTTCCACAGCTCGCTGATCTACCTTCAGCTGGAAGTAGTTGTACTTTGTGCCGCGCATTGTGGCAGACGCGCCCTGGAAGTGCAAGGGTGGAGGCTGCGAAAGTAGGGCAAGGCGCGATCGGGAATCTCGAAACGAGACACGCGCCGCGTTCCAGAACCGGGCCACCCGGGGCTTAGTCCATGACCGCCCGGGGACAGCATGGGGATGGGCTACTTCTTGCTCACTCGCGAAAGGCACTTACCGTACAGTTCGAGCAGATGCGCAGCGTAGTCTTCAGGCTTGGCGGCCCCCCCGGCGCCTTTCTCGAACCCTACGCCGCCCCCACCAGAAGTGGTCCGGCCGTACCCGGTCGTCATCGCAATGAATTTCATGAGATCAAGGGCGATATCTTCGTCGCGGCGCGATCCTGTGGCTGGAGTGCCTGGCACATCCATGAATGCCTCCCCCGTTCCGGAAATCAGTGGAATGTCTTCTTCGTCGAAATGCATAAGACGGTTCGATGATAACAAAGGCGGCCGGCCTCCCGTGAATCCGCTGATCCAGTCGGTTCCTCAGACAGGGCCGCATTTCTGAAAGCCTTGCCCTCGGAAGTAACCCTGGTGCGTTATCTAAGGAACGTTCCCGGTTCCTTCGCCTCATCTACAATGGCAATCTCTGCTCCGACGCGAGTGTGGGTCATGCTATGCTCCTTTTGTTCGTGAATCTTGAAAGCCGGCGCTCCCTCCCGTTTGCCGTAAGCCGCTCGGCAAGTGCTGAGGTCTAAGCGTGGCCATCCATCTCCGATCGAAGTCGCGTCCACAGCACATGCCCGCTCGTAAAGGAAGTCCTCATGCGGAAGCTCCAATCGCCTCCCGATGAAGTTCGCGTGGCGCAGACGCTGCCGTTGCCTTCCCTCGACGATGGCAATACGGTGCGCGATCTGCTTTCGGCTGGACTCGAAGCTCTCGACTTGCTGAACATCGGACTCATGGTGTGCAGCGCGTCCTCGGAACTGCTCGTTGCCAATCAGACGGCAGAGCAAATACTGCACGCGCGCGATGGACTGGAACTTGATTCGGACGGCACGCTGTCGACCACACACAACGAGCGAGCGTCCTTGAAAGACCTTGTTCGATCCGTGGCCAAGACCGCGCAGACACTGGAAGTCGTTCATCGCGACAGTGCCTTTGCGGTTCAGCGGTCCGCCGGCAAAAGGCCGTTGACCCTGTTTGTGCGCACGGTGAATACGAAAAGCGATGCCCCTTCTCCGAATGAGGCCGCTGTTCTGGTGATGATTCTCGATTCTGCGCAGCCCGTCGATACTGCCGAAGCAGAACTGAAGCAACTGTACGGCTTCACCGCGACCGAGGCGCGCCTCGCCAATCACTTAATGGAGGGGTTGTCGCTGGAAGATTGCTGCGGCGCGATGGGCATCCGCCGCACCACGGCCCGCATGCACCTCCGGAACATCTTTGCGAAAACCGGTGTCCGCCGGCAGGGCGAACTGGTTTCGCTCCTGCTCAAGAGCATTGGCCTTGGACCTCGTTTGAAATAGTCTCTTCTCACCAACCCACCCCGCCATTCTGAACACTACTAAGAGGAGCGTGATTCTGGCGCTCCCGACGCAGGCGTCCATTAGCGAAGGGCATTGGACCCAGATCTTCCGACGAAAGATCTGGCCTGCGAATTTTGAATTCTGAGGCGTTCAAGCCGCCCAGGTCGAGGAAGTCGCTCCCGTCAATTGCCGCGTCCAGCGCGGGAAGTGCAGTAACGAGGTCAAGCCGGCAATTCGGCGACGCTACTTCCCGCAGAGGAAACTGCGAGCGCAGGCATTTCACCGCCCAAGTTTGCGGTTTCGTTCGAATTTTGAGTTCGTATCATCCATGTGGACGTAGACAGGCCCTGAGGAGTCGCCTAATCTTCGGCCAGTTCTTAAAGCGCCAGACTCCCTCCTGGCAGTAAGCCTCTCCCCCAACTTGGATGGCAAGCACAGGCGCTATTACTCCCTCGCCTAGTGCACGAAGCACATTTCCACATTTTTGGTGTGGGGTTCTGTGGAGGATTCCCTTTGGCCTTGAACTGCGCCAGTTTGCCTGACGTACAGGATTTCTTCGCTCGCGCGCTGCGCTCGATTGAGAGCGTTTCGGTACGCGGCGAAATTCGTGTCTCTGGACGTCGGCAGATCGCGGTCAGCCATTCCGCAGCTCCTTCATCTCAGCCCTCTCCCATCGCAACAAAGGCGCTGCCAGCGCCGGTAGGTACCGAAGGAGGCCGCAAGGTCATGAGAAAGCAACTCCAGGTTTGGTTGCCCATACTTCTTGTTTGTTTCGCGACAGTCGCCGCCAGCGCTCAGTCGTTCCGAGTGCAGTGCCCGACAAAGACCATCACACATCCGACTGCGGCGAACAACAACGCAGAGCGGCCTTTCGCGCTGGGTGGAGTTAACGGCGCCATCAAGTGCCAGCAGATCTCGGGTGGTGACGGCTACTCCACCATGGGCGACGGCACTCAGACTTACATGTTCTCGTTCGGCCCGTTGTCGGGATTGGCAGACATCGCCAATGGCAAGCCCGGCACGCAGTTCCCGAACGTGTTCAATTCCCTGCCGGGCGGCCCGCTGCAACCCGGTGATCCGGCCACGACCGTTGGTGCGAACCCTGCCGGTCCCGTGAATGACCTATCCAGTTTTACGTTCAACGGCGCGGTAGGACTCACGCCCAACCTGGATTGCCTCGCAGAGCCGACCAATTGTCCGAACACGCCTCCCAGCGGCCTCGATGGCCACGTGGATGCGCGGCAAATCATGGACGTCGGCGTCATGAACGGCAACATCCCGGCGCCGTTGATGGCGATTGACGAGGACGACGAATTCTTCCTCACCCTGACCAACGTGGGCATGATCATGCGCCCCGATTTGTTCGAGCAGCACACGGTTCACTTCCACGGCTATCCGAATGCCTCCGCTTTCTATGACGGCGTGCCGGATGCTTCGGTGGCCATCAACATCGGCGCCAGCTTCACGTACTACTACCTCGCTCCCGACGCCGGAACGTACTTCTGGCACTGCCACATCACGCCTCCTGAGCACTTGCAGATGGGCATGGTGGGACAGATCTATGTGCGCCCGCGTCAGGATCGTGTTCCCGCTGGCAGCAGTCTCTATGACGCTCTGGTGGCGCAGCAGGGCGATCTGCGCACGGCCTGCAAACCGTCAACGGACATCCTTTGTACGAATCCGCTGCCGCTCGGAGCGACGAGCGGTTCGGCGCCACAGAGCTGCAACCGGCAACTACGCCTACAACGACGGCGACGGCTCGACCTACTACGACGTCGAGTATCCCACTGCAGATTCACGGTTTCGATCCCAACTTCCACTTTGTCGGCATGACGTTCAACCCGGAAGGCTTCGCGGACATGAAGGACAAGTACTTCCTGTTGAACGGGCGCAGCTATCCCGACACCGTTACTGCGGGTCCCTTGCAGACGCAGTCGGCGGATGGTTCCTATCACTTCTCGCAGCCTCTGCCCTCGATCATCAACATCTACCAGCTGGCCAGAAGGCGCTGCTGCGCATTTCCGACCTGGATGTCTCCGAATATCAGACGCTGGCTTCACTCGGCATTCCGATGAAGGTTATCGCGTATCAACGCCAAACTGCTGCGCGATCAGGCGGGGAACAACATGTACTACAACGACCAACTCGATCACGCTGGGGGGCGGCGAGTCGCTCGACGTGATTCTGGACGCCACCGGCGTGCCGGCGGGTACGTATTACCTCTACACCCCCAATCTCGACCACCTGTCGAACGATGCCGAGAACTTCGGCGGGATTGATGACCGAAGTTCGGGTCACATCAATCAACTAGGAGCGCAGCCATGAGGGCGACGAACATGAAAAAAGCGATCTCGAAGACACAACTGCTTCTGGCGCCGATCGTTGTACTGGCGCTCCTGCTTGCTGCGACGGCGGCATTCGCTGCGGCTCCCGGCATCACGGGCACCAACCTTCGCCTGACCGCGCAGCCAGGCCTACATCACCCAGCCCGACGGGCAGATGGTCTATTCGTGGGGATATGGCTGCAGCGGCGGCGGCACTGCCGCCCCAGCCAATATCAGCGCGCCGAATGCGTGCAACAACACGATGCAGGTTCCCGGCCCGACGCTCATCGTCACAGAGGGACAGGCGGTCACGGTGACGCTGACGAACAATCTGCCTGCCGCGGCCGGCAACACGTCGATTTTGTTTCCCGGATTCAAGTGACGGCGACCGGCGGTGTAGCCGGACTGCTGACGCAGGAAGCTGCTCCTGGCGGGACGGTCACCTACACCTTCACGCCGACTTCGCCTGGCACGCGCTCCTACTACAGCGGAACCCAGAGCGACCTGCAGGTCGAAATGGGAATGTACGGAGCGATCATCGTGCTTCCGAGCAACGCTACGGTCCTCGCCGGCTGCACCAGCGGACTGCACAGCCCGAACAACGTGCTTGCACAAGGCGCACTGGGGTGAAACGATTTCCGGCTCGCGCATGCTGCCTACGACCATCCCGAAGCTGCTACGACCGGGAATATCTGTTCCAGTTCTCCGAGATGGATCCGAACATCCATACGCAGGCAGAAGCGCAGGTCAAGGCAACAGACTGCGTTGCATCGGCTGCGCGCTCCGGCATGCAGTCTCGAGGTTCCGACCGAGCCTTACCATCCGGCGTACTTCATGATCAACGGCCGCTCCATGCCGGACGACATGGATCCGAACTACGCGGTTCAGTATCCCCACCAGCCCTACAACGGCGATCCGCACATGCATCCCGGTGAACAGGTTCTGCTGCGCATCATCGGCCAGGGACGCTGGCAGCATCCGTTCCACGAGCACGGCAACCACGTGCGCATTCTGGCGCGCGACGGAAACTTGATTCTCAGCCAGACCGATCCGAACAGTCTCGCGGGGCCGGCGCTCTTCACCACCACCACAACTCCGGGCCTGGCGATGGACGGGATCTTCTACTACACCGGCAGGGGCCTGAACTGGGACATGTACGGTCACAACTCCGCTTCCCAGGACCCGATCGCCAAACTGCCCTGCACCCCGGACGCCAACGGCTACAACACCGGCGCATCCGACCGCGATCAACTACTTCGAGTGGTGCCAGGACCACAACAAGCCGATGCAGGCTGCACCCTTCGGCGATGTGGCCGGCGGCGGTCCGGTGACACTGCCTGATCCGAACCTGTTTACCAATGGCGCCTGGTATGGCGGCAGTCCCTATCTCGGTCCGAACGCGACACTGCGCGCGACGGGTTGCAGTTCCGATCCGCGGGCCAACCCGGCAACGTGCGGCACCACCGGCACGACTCCTCCCTCGGGCACCATCGCGAACTCGCCCAGTGGCGAAGCCGGCTTCGCATTCATGTGGCACTCGCACAACGAGCGCGAGATCACCACCAACAACATTTTCCCGGGCGGAATGATGATGATGATGCTGGTCGATTCCCGGGAATTCGTGATCGACGAGACGAACTAACTGAGGAGAAGAGCGAAATGCGATCCAACTATCTCAAAACTTTGAAGACAGCGGTACTGGCGATATCTGTTCTCCTCCTCGGAGCGGGCGTCTCCTTTGCCCAGCAGGTCAATCTGACTGCCGGGCCCGGCCACATGCGATCTGCCCGATGGCTCGTCGGTGCCCATGTGGGGCTACACCTGCGGCGCAGCGGTGACGCGGCTCAACTGCGCACCTGCGCCGCGCTGAATCCGGCCGGCGACGGCTTGGTCCCCGGTGGTGATCACGGTGCCCACCGGGCAGCGACCTCACGATCAACCTGACCAACAATCTGACGTTTCCGGCGCGAACAACATCCCACCTCGCTGATGATCGTCGGCCAGGTGGGCGGCGGTCTGGGAACGCCGGCGACCACCACGCCTGCGTCCCGATCACATCCAGCCCCCAGACAGGTGACCTGGCCGATCGCGGACCCGACCACCGCGCGGAATGTCCGCCGCCCAGGGACCCGCGTGCAGTCGTTCGCCACGGAAGTGGCGGCGGGCGCTACCACACGCTCTGACCTGGACAGCCTCCGCCCGGCACCTACCTGCTCGAGTCGGGCACGCATCCGTCGATTCAGGGGCCCATGGGCTTGTACGGAATCGTGGTGGTGACGACCGCACCGGCGGGAGCAACGGCCGGTACGGCCTACCCCGGTCATGCATATCCGGCGGTGACCTACAACGCGGAAGTCCCGCTGCTGCTCAGCGAAATCGACCCGGTTCAGAACAACGCGGTGCAAGCCGCGGTGAACACTGCGGGCTTCAGCGAGACCACGGTGTGGTCCGGCCAGCCCGGCGGCTGCGGCAATCCCGCCTGCGTCGACTTACCATCAGTGCTATCCGCCGGCGGTGAACTACACGCCGCTGTATTACCTCATCAACGGCAGTCGCATTCGACAAGACCAATGCAGCGGCGTCGCTGTTCCCGACAGCTCCCGCGACGGTTGCCACCTGTCACCGGAAACGTCCTGGTGCGCATGGTCAACGCCGGCCTGCGCATGCACGTGCCCTCGATCGTCGGCGCGCAGACCGGGATCGCTGGCTGCGGGCTTCGGCTTGATTGCGGAAGACGGCAATCCGCTGCCCGGCGTACCCGCGTGCAGAGCGAAGTATGGCCGCGGGCAAGACGTACGATGTGATGATCAATGTGCCCGCCGCCGGCTCGACGGCCCTTCCCATCTTCGATCGCGAGTTGAGCCTGTCGGCAACGCGACCTCGCGCGATGCCGGCATGCTGGCTTATATCAGCGTCAATGGCGCCGGACTTGCCGCGCGGGCGCATTCGCACTCACGGCTGCGGTAGCCAAAGCCGACACCTACAACGCCTTGGTTGCCGGCCAGACGCTCACCGTCTCGGATCCAGCGAAGGGCGTGATCGCCAACGACATCAATGTCTATGGCGTTCAGGTTTCCACGACGCCGTGACGGGCGGTACTCTGACCCTCAACGCCGACGGCACATTCACATTTGTACCCAGTGCTGGTTCCGGCGGACTCTTCACGTATTGCGCCAACGGCGCGACTACTGGTACGCCTGCGCCACGGTGACACTGGGCGCAGCGACCATTGCGGAGCAGCGGCATCACTTGCGCCCCGTCTACCTTCACGGCGAGCATGGCCACGTACCTGACCATCAAGACTCCCGGCGTCCTTGCCGGCTGCAAGGACGCTGCGAATCTGCCTCTCACCGTCGATGACCTCGTCGCTGTGCCGCTGCTGGCGTGACGGTCGTACCGGATGCAATGGTGGATTTACCGCGACTGCGCCCGCGGCCGGGCACCTACAGCTTTCACCTTCAAGGCGCAGAACTCGCTGGGAACCCAGAGCTGCGACCGCGAACCGTGACCTGGTACCTTCCCGGCAGGCAGCGGCCTGACGGTCACGGTGGTGGACGGCAGCGGACCACACGACCCCGCTCACGGACTATCGCTGGATCATCGAGGAAGACCGCACGTTCTACGTCGACCCCAACTGCACGACGAATCCGCCTGCCGGCGGGCTGCCCGACGGTCGACTCAGCAGGGATCGTCCCGCCGTCTTCGGCACCAACTTCCACACCAGCTACATGCCGCTGGTGGCGACCGGCTGCACCGGGCCGCTGTCCTGCGAAGGCGGCCAGACAGTCTAGGGGGCGCCACCGTGGTCTGCGACGTGGGCAATGGCGCTTGCCGGCCTGATGCGACCGGAAACGGGTTTACTGCCGTAGATCCGAGCCAGGTCGCTCTGGATCCGACCAAGCGCTACTACATCTCGGTCTTGCCGGGCGATGCGGCCAATCCGTTCGTAGCTGGATATGCCGGTGCGCCGGACTGCTCCGCTGCCGGTGAGGCCGCTGGAAGCTGCGGACACGGCATGGGTGGCGCTCCGATCGCACGCTCGGGCAGACCGCTGTCACGGTGTTCACGGAGCCAGCCCGTACCCGCCGGCCAAGCTCGAGCGTGTTCGTGTTCGAAGACGACTTCCCGCTGAACGGCGAACATGATGCCGGCGGCGGCGTCGACGTGCTGTCGCCCAACGAGCCCGGCCTGGGAGGCTTCCAGATCACCCTGTTTGACGATGCCGGCGGCACCGGCGATGCGACCGGCCAGCCGACCTACGACATGTTCAACATGCCGTTGACCAACAGCCTGGCGGGAACGATCGATCCGGGCACGGGCATCGACGCGTGCCCGATTTCGACGCAGGTCACGCGAACTCAGCGATGGCCGGATCCGCAGCTACGGCTGATCAGTGCAGCCCGATCCCACCAAGGGATCCAGACGGGCATCGTCGGCATGATCGTCACCTGCCCGAAGTACGAATCGGACGGCACGACCCTGTCCCCGCTGGCCGGCCAGGCGATGGTGAACAACCTCATCCGGGAAGATACGGCGTGGTGGCCACGCCCGGCGCCGACCGGATTGCACGCGGCGAGGAGTGGCTGCAGACCAACACCCTGGACGGCCGGAAGGCTCACGATTCGTTCATGCGAATCGGCGAGCCGGCTACTTCCAGGAATACGGACCGGCGGGATACCACGTCGCCATCGGCTTCGCCAATCCGGAGATCATCAATGACCGCCTGCACGGGCGTCTGCGCCACCGACCGTCGGACCTGCACCCACGACGTCAAGGGCCATGTCACCACCGCCCGCATGAGCCGCACGCCGGATGAGCGGCTCTACGGCAGCGGCACGCACGACACCTACGCTTTCACCCAGTGCTACGTCAGCCTGGGCGATCCGGACGGAGCGGACTTCGCTTTCACCAAGTGCGATGCCGAGGGGAATTTCAACTTCACCGGCATTCCCGCGGCGACTGGAGATCACGTCTTCGACCAGTGGAACGACCAGATCGTGGACGGCATTACCACGCCGGTCGGATTGGCCAGGCCACGTCAACCGTCGATATGGGCGACGTTGCGGTTCACCAGTGGCAGGCGAACATCTACACCCGACCTTCATCGACGACAACGGCGACGGTGTCTCGACCAGATGCAGGCAACGACGAGCCTGGGCTCGCGCTGGTGCGCGACCAACATCCGCTTCCGCGACGGCAGCTACTCCAACTTCAACAGCACCGACCTGAACGGCTATCGCCGGCTTCAACGAAGTGTTCCCGCTGTTCAACTGGTACGTGGTCGAAACCGATTCGACCCGCTACAAGAACACCGGCACCCACGTGGTCTACGACGCGGGCGGTCCGGCCGACGGAACACGTGCGGATGCCGGCAACCTCGGCGATTCGGCCATTGCCACGCTTCTGGCCAACACCGTACGAGACCAGTCTCCTTGCCGACCGCCCTGCGCGTGCCGGGCTCGGTCTATTGCGACAATGCCGACTGCACCGGCTTCTCCATCGCCAACGGTCCAGCTGGCGACTCCAGCGGTCAACCGCGACTTCCACCGGCCGAATCGATCCGCCCTGGGTTCGGTTCCTACGGCTGGCAGGGATTCTCGGGCCAGAACACGTTCCTCGAATTCGGCAAGAAGCCGTTCGCTGCCGGCGAGAACGGCGGCATCCACGGTCACGTCGTCTACGCCTCGACCCGTCCGTTCGACGATCCGCAGTTGCTGCTGCAACTCAGCTGGGAGCCGCTGGTCCCGCACGTCACGCATCAACCTCTACCAGGAGGACGTTGCTGCCGACGGCGTGCACGCCAACTCTGACGCTGGTCGACCACACCGAGACCAGCAGCTTGGACGACTGGGCGCAGGGCTTCCGGTCCGATGGCGTTCCCAACATGAACTGCCCGGGCCAGGGATCCGACCAGCCGATCTCTTCTTCTTCGCGCTTGAACAACCAGCCGAACTACCTCGACTTCTACAACTCGCAGCACGGCGGACCTGCCGTCACACGCTGCCGCACAACTCCCAGTACAAGTGCTACGACGGCATGCACAACTGGAACCAGCTGCAGCCGGCGCCTTACGACGGCATGTACAGTTCCCCAGCGTCACCGCGCATCGATCCGACCACCGGCAAGCCAGCTGGGACGACTGCACGGCTGCATCCCGATCCGACTGCAGCCAACTGCACCGATCTGCATCCGAACCCGACTACGATCCTTACCGCGCCGGCACGCCCATGCTGCCGGCCGGCAAGTACGTGGTCGAAGTGGTTGTGCCTCCGGGCTACGAACTGGTGAAGGAAGAAGACAAGAACATCCTCATCGGCGACAACTACATCGCGCCGGCACGCAGCAGTTCGGCGGCTTGGGCAACATCTTCATCCTGCCCGACCAGGCCGAGATCGCCGCACCTACAACGCCAACAACCCGCTGAATTCGACCACAGATCTGGGAGCGTACAGCCTCCCAGCCACGAAGGTGACACCGGCAGCGTCGAAACCTTCTGGCCCTGCGTGGGCGCGGCGCGCATCGTTCCCGACTTCATCAGCCTGTTCCCGGGTTCGGGGGAAGAGCGCCGTTCGCCGGAGCGACGCGTAATCTCTGCGACCGCAAGGAAGTCACGCTCGACAGATCAGACCTCGGCGCTGGCGAAGTTCTACGTCTTCACCTCGACCCACATCGCCGCGCACTTCACCGGCGTGATCACGGACGACTTCACTGCGGAATTCGATCCGTTCTCGCCGCAGTTCGGCGAGAAGTTCGCGCCGCCTACCTGCCGGTGTCCGTCAAGGACTGGGCCGGAAACGAAATCTCCCGCGTGTACGCCGATCAGTGGGGCACCTACAACGGCCTGAACTACTCCACGTGGGAAGTCAACCCGCCCAACCCGACCGGCTATGGCCCCACCATGATGGTCACGTGCATGAACGATGCGGGCACGGGACGCGACTCCGGATCCTCTGTTCCAGGCCGGCTACAGCCAGTTCTGCTATGAGCTGCCGTTCATGCCGGGCCAGACCGGCTACATCGACACGCCGGTCGTGCCCACCTCCGCATTCGCGGAGGGCTACAACCATCCTGACTGCGCCTACCCGGATGCCACGCCGGCGATCAGCGAAGTGTGACCAGCGCGATGGCGTTGGACCGTGGGTGAGCGCGGCCGGTCACACACATCACGATCACAGCGCTCTGGGCGACCAAGCTGTGAACAACTACGGGTACTCCGGGCCCTCGGTCACAACGCCGCCTTTCAACCAGCAGAAGGTCACCCGCCACTATGGCTTCGGGCACTACTGCAGGGAACGGTGGCCCTGGTCGGCAGCGATGGCGTGGCCACGTCCGCTCACGGGTGTGAGCTGGAGCGACACGTCACATCACCGGCACCGTGCCCACCGGCGTGCCGAATTGCGCGTGCAGCAGCAGGCGCAATACGGCGGCTCCACCGCACAGTGCGGTGAACTGGTCATCACAGCCGCCAACGGCAAACAGTCGATCGACACCGTGACCGTCACGGTCGGCGGCAAGGCGCCGACCGCTGCTGCCGGCTGGCCAGACGATTCAGTCCGCGATCGACGCTGCCAAGCCGGGCGACCTGATCATCGTTCCTCCGGGCATCTACAACGAAATGTTGCTGATGTGGAAGCCGGTCCGGCTGCAAGGTGTCGGCGCGGCGTCCAGCGTCATCGACGCCAACACGCATCCTGCGGGCGTGGCAAGTTCGATCCCTGGCGCCGGCAGGTCGTCTGCCTGTTTGGCCTGGCGCTCAACGGCACGCCCGATCAGCAGCACAGCAACCCGTACGATCCGCCGATCCTTCACGCCGTCCGGAATGTGCACTATCCGACATGCAAGTTCGCCGGTGGATCGCTTGCCCCTCGAAGCCACGTGGGCTGGGATGCCACGCTCAACGGCAACCTGGCGGAACAGCTGCATGAGCCAACGCTGATGGGAGCGTACGAAGGCGCAGGCATCACGGTGCTGGCAAGGGCGTGAGCATTCCCGCCGGAACGGATCCGTTCGCTGCCGACGTGTTCCCGGACCGGCACCCTGCTTCTGGACGGCGATGCTACGAGCAGCAACGCACTGGTTGCGGGCGGGATACAGCTACTGCACACAATCCGTTCCCGAGCAACTTCTGGTGCAACCCGTCGAGCATCGACGGCCTGACCGTCACCAACAGTTCCCAGGGCGGCGGCGGCATCTTGGTCCACGGCTGGGGCCACAACCTCCAGATCGCCAACAACCGCGTCTACAACAACCAGGGAACACTGTCCGGCGGCATCACCATCGGCCAGGGCGAACATCCGGACGTCTACCTGGCCGGTGGACATCGCGCAACACCGTTCCTGGTTCGTGCGAGAACAGCAACGTCACGAACCTCAGCTGCCGTACTGCTTCGACATGAATGTGAACGTCCACCACAACACGGTCATCGCTGAACTCTTCGCTGGGCGACGAACTGTTCTCGTCCACTCCGGCGGGAGCGGCGGCGTCACCTTCTGCAACGGCTCCGACTACTACAAGTTCAACTACAACTGGGTGTGCGGAAACATGAGCACGGGTGACGGCGGCGGCGTCGCTCACCTCGGATTCAGCTACAACGGCGACATCGAGCACAACTCGATCCTGTTCAACCAGAGCACCAACCCGACGATCCCCACCAACGGTGGCGGCCTGCTGGTCATGGGCGCTCCTGACCAGGATCCTCCATGCGCCGCGACCAACGACGACGATTGCCTCTCGCCGCCGGGAACGATTACGCCGAGCGACGGAACCGGTCCGGCCTGGTGATCAACGCCAACCTGATCATGGGCAACTCCGCCGAAAGCGGCAGCGGCGGCGGCCTGCGATTGCAGCACGTCAACGGCACTGACGTGCTCAACTTCCCGAACGGCAGTGGCAACGGCAACGGCAACGGCGGTGCGCGTTGCAGTTCAACGCGACCTGAGCGGTTGCCGCTGGAACTCCGTCAGCGTCACCAACAACATCATCGCCAACAACGTGGCTGGCTGGGACGGCGGCGGCGTATCGCTGCTGGACGCGCTGGCGGTGAACATCGTCAACAACACGATCGTTTCCAACGACTCCACGGCTTCTTCGGGCGTGCTCTTCGGTACGCTGTTCGCGCCGTTGGCCAGCACTCCGGGCACAAACTGCACCGTGAACAACGGCAGCAATCCTGCCCGCAGGTCGCGGTCTGGTGAGCGTCACCAACAGCGCGGTGCTGGTGGCCAACCTGCCCGCGACTGGGTTCAGCTGTCCGACTGGGCACGGCACGAGTGGAAACAATGGATCCTGCAGGACCTACTCGGTCCCGCTTCTGTACAACAACGTGATCTGGCAGAACCGCTCGTTCTAAATCGGAGTGGGCAGCCTGCGGTACCGGGAACCAGAACCAGCAGAAAACGGTCACGCTGTTCAACTCCTTCGCGTCACGACGCCAGCTGCAAGCCAGGCAAGCATCGGCGCCTGCCCCGCTGCGGCAAGCTACTGGGACATCGGCGTGCGCGGTGATTCCGGACCGACGAACCACGCTGGCGGAAGATCGCTGGCTCCGGCTTTCTCGGTACTGACGAGACGACGGGTTACGCCGCCAGCAACACGAACGGCAGCCCGGCGCTGATCAGCCAGTACTGCAACGGCTCGCGTGTTCCTCCGGAAGTGGGCGGCCTGGGCTGGGAGGTTCCTCCGGGCACCAACGAGACCAACGCTCTGCCCCCGCCAGTCTTCAGCCTGACCCCATCGGCGACGGTGGACGAAGGCAACAACTGGATCAACCTGCGGTGGGGCCCGCTGGCGCTGGCCAAGCCTGCTAACAATGCGGTGCTCGGCAACTATGGCCTATCGTCGACGTCTTCGGCAATCAACCACACGCCGTCCAGCGCCGGAGACGCCTACAACCTGGCTCCGAGCCTCGACTACTTCGGTAACCAGAGAAAGGCCAACAACGCTGTGGATGCTGGTGCAGTCGAGTTCGCGGGTACGGGTGGCGGAGGAGGCGGCGCGGGAACGGTCTCGATCTCGCCGAATCCGTTGACCATCACTCTGTCGACCGGCACCATCACGGGAACGGGAGTGGTGACACTCACCAACACGACTGCCGCAGGTGGGTCGTCGGTGACGGTGAGTAACGTTGGAGTATCGGGCGGGTCATTGCTCACTTACTTCTTCACTGTCGGTCCCCTGGCTGGGCCCAACACTTGTACCGGAGCGACTCTGGCACCAGGTGCATCCTGCACAGTGACGGTCAGGTTCACCAACGTGCTTTCGGCGAGGGGCGTCAATCGTGCGGGTACCATTACCTTCACGGATAACGCAACCGGAAGTCCGCAGTCCGGTGCTCTTGTGGGTCACGCGAATTAGTGATCTGCATCTAACCCTTACAACCGATGCTGCCCGCGAGTTTTTCTCGCGGGCAGCATCGGTTTGTGGTGTCAACTCTCCAAAAAGCTTGCGCTGCGTGCGCCCGAACCCGTAGCGCGAGTAGGATAAAATTCCGAGCATTAGAATTGCGAACAAGGGAGGATATACATTCGATGAAGACATTTCGAATCCTGTGTTTGGCCGCGATTGTCATGCTTCCACTGCTAGCTCTAGCCAAGCTTCCGATACCCAATGGGGTTTTGGGCAAAGTTGAAGGCGGGCTGGATTTCTGTGCGCAGGTCGATCCGCAATCGGCGAACAAGTACCAGGAAAAGAAGAAAGCGTTCGTGCAGGGAGCATCTGCGGAGGAAGTGAACGAAGCCCGTGCCAGCCAGGAATATAAAGATAACTATCAGTCGGCCACGGACGAATTGTCGAAGCAGCCCAAGGATCAGGCGAAAAAGAGCTGTGTAGCCGCGCCGGAAGGTAAGAATTAAGAGGTTCGCGCGGGGTGCGTGCCCGTTAGTGACATTGCTCGCCCCTCTGCCGCGATTGCAAAATTACAAGATGTCCACGAATTTGCCCAGTTATTCGCGTTTCCCCATGCCGGTACCCTGTGCGAGAGATACGTCGAGGGAGTGGTTCGCTATGCCCATGACGTTGCTCACGCTGGCTGCGACCGCATGGATATTCCTTTGCACGGCGGTGGCGCAGTCTGCGCCACCGGCTTCCGCGCCCGCCCCCAGCCAGGACTCAGCACCTGTCCACCCCGCGCAGCGGTCCCCGCGTCACCACGCAAGAGTGACCGTCGATGATCAGGTCAAGGGACTAACCAGGAACCTGGACTTGAATCAGGACCAGCAAGAGGCCGTTAAGAAAATTCTGGAGCGGCGCCAGCAGGAGACCGTGCACATCATGCGTAGTAGTACAGGGCTGGATGCCATGGACCGCTTTCGAGCCCTGCAAGCAGGAACGGTAGAGCAAATCCGTGCCGTGCTCAACGACGAGCAAAAGAAGAAATACAATCCCCTGGCACCTCGCCCTCCGCTGGCCTCCGATCAGCCCAGCGTGCAAGATTGGATCAAGGCAACGACGCCGCATTGAGAGGTGCTAAACAATAACCCCCGGCGCCCTCGCAGATTCCTGGGGGCCCAGCTCGGCATCCCGCATGGCACTAATGTGTCATATTGGAGAAACGCCGCGGAATGCGATAATTTCTGTGATGCCCCAAAAGCCTGTTACCCCTGCCGGTGTCCTCGTATTGGCTGGTTTGTTTGTGGTCAACAACCTGGCCTTCTCGCAGTCTCAGCCTGCGCCCGCCAATAAGCCCACGACGCCCGCGCAGGGTGCTGGCAGTGTTTCGCACTCTCCTTATCGTCCAAACCGGGTCTCGAAGAGAGCCGGCGAATATTACAGTCTGGTATGGGGAGTCGATTCGCTCGCAGTGAAGTGGACTGAGTCCGGCGAGGTGATTCGATTTACCTACCGCGTGCTCGACCCGGGGAAAGCGAAAGTACTCAACGACAAGAAGAATCAGCCAGTCCTGGTCGATCCGCAAGCCGGGGTCAAGCTGGTAGTGCCTTCGCTCGAAAAGGTGGGGCAACTGCGGCAGAGCAGTGATCCTGAGGCCGGCAAATCTTACTGGATGGCTTTCTCCAACAAAGGAAGGCCTGTAAAAAAGGGCGATCACGTGACAGTTGAGATCGGTACATTTAAGGCCGAGGGATTGGTAGTAGATTAACCGCAGCGTGGCGGATGTTTTCGCGCGGGTCCAGGTACGGGTTAAGTTGCAGCATTCACTTTGCGTGCGAGTAGCCACTCACCTCTCGGTCTCCCTCGATACCTACATTGGGCAAGTTAGGCTCGTGCGAGTGCGGCGGGCGGTGCGCAACGTCATGTGCGTCGGCAATAACGCTATTTCCTCCCTGCCTCCCAGCTGCCTGCAACTCGTGGTGTAGGCCCCAGAGGCCACGCACTAACGATACTGCGCGGGCGGCCGCCATAGGCCAGTTTGCGTTGACCGAAATTCGGGGCGGGGGCAAGATGTAGAAATGCTGAAGTCCTCTTTACGAATGACCGCAGGTTTGTTGATCACCTGCAGCGCGCTCCTGGCGAGTGTGAGCGGGCAGTCGACTGACACACAGAAGCAAACAGCTTCCGCTACTACGCAGCCTACAAGCGGCGCCTGCTTCTCGAAGCACAAGCCGGTACCGCTCTGCGGGCCTGCCCCCGCGAGCCCGAAACTACTACCAGATGCTATGGGGAGTGGATTCATTCGGCGCAAAATCGGTGGAATCCGGCGAGATGATTCGCTTCAGCTACCGCGTGCTCGATCCTGCGAAAGCGGCGCAATTGAACGATAAGCACAACCAGCCCGCCTTGATCGACGAAAAGGCCGGCGTGAAATTGTCCGTGCCCACGCTCGAAAAGGTCGGCGCGCTTCGCCAGAGCACCTCTCCGGAGGCGGGCAAGGTTTACTGGATGGTCTTCTCGAACAAAGAACGCTACGTAAAGAGCGGCAATCGCATCAGCGTGGTGATCGGCAAATTCCGGGTCGACAACCTGCTCGTCGAGTAGTTAATTCCTGCGAAGACAGCGCGGTTAGTGAAATATCTCCTGTGCTTTGGCTCGGTGGCTTTCTCCATAGCCTCTCCTACAGACCTGCAAAATGACAAAAGGAAGTCCATTTCTATCCCCGTTGCCAACTGTCGCAATGTTTTTCAGTAATGATTACCAAAGTGCCATAAGTTGCCACCCCGCAACTTATTGCTAGTCAATAACTTCCATTTCCCCCTTGTGGTACATCACCTGCGAATGTGAGAGCGACGGTTTACTCCCCTTCCGATTCTGTCGGAGAACCGATCATCAACGGGTGAGAAAGCGGCCGTTGCGTCATCGCTGACCCCGAAGTTTTTAGGAGACCTCAATGAAGTTGCGTCTGGCAGTGTGGGGAATATTTCTAGCGCTCTGCGTGACACCGGCGTTCGCCGATTCGCTCCATTTCACCAATAAAGGTTTGATTTCCGCCAGCGGAAGCAACAGCGGAATCGATGTTGTTTCTTGCCTCACCAAAGTATCGTTCGACGGCACCGTTCTGTTCTCGGGCCACGTAGGCACGGTCGCCTTCGATACCGGCAACTTTGTCGGCACTTTCCTCGGCGGCGGAGCGTTTACCGGCGGCACGTTTGACATCGACGTGAACGGCTTCGGTACGGCGCTGTTCGCGAACAACTTCGCGGGTACCTGGACGAAGATTTCCAACGACATCTACAAGCTCGTCGGCACGTTCTCGGCTACGGTAGATGGCCTGCACGTCAGCGGCGTCACCACGCAGCTCTTTGAACTCGAGAACGAAGATGGTCACCTCTCGTTCGACGAACTGAAGGGCAAGACCTGCATCTCGCCGTCGCCGGTTCCGGAACCCGGAACACTGACCCTGCTCGGCACCGGTCTTCTGAGCCTGGGCGGTTTCGTGCGTCGCAAGTTCGCGACGAACTAGACGAAGAGGTCCACATCCCAGGGCGAGGAAGCACGGCCCCCGGACTGTTACAGCTCAAGGCGAGGAACACATGTTCCTCGCCGCTTTGTTTTCTGTGGGTAACAAAGCCAAAAGCAACGGCCGCGGGCGAGGGCACCCGCGCTACTTATTTCGCGACACCCGCGCGAATCGCGCCTTGCTCGGAGGGATGCAGCAGGGTATACAGCGCTCCCCAAATCTGGGCCTTATCTTCGAGAGTGCTCAAGCGAATCACGGGTGGTTTGGGATGGATTCGCTGGACTACCTTTTCGACGGTGTTGATCAGCAAATCTGGGGCACCCTTCACGATCCCGCCGTTGAAAACGACCATCTCGGGATCGAGCATACTGATGACATTGGCTACCGCAACGCCCAGTATCAGAAAACTGTTTTCGACCAGGGCCTGCGCTTGCGGATTGCCCTGACGCAGCGCTTCAAAAACATATCGTGCGTCGCGGGTCTGCGCGAGCGTTCCGCTCCCTGATCCGTTTCCGGTGTTCGAAATCTTCCTGCCTTCGGTGGCCAGCGCCACCCCAGAGACGTGAGCCTCCAGGTAGCCCGTGTCAGGGAAGTCCTCATTCCAGCGCTTCCAATCCAGATTCATCCGGAACAACTCGCCCGCAAAACCGCTGCGTCCCCGGCAGATCCGGCCATTCACAAACACGCCGGACCCAATCCCGGTTCCCAGTGCGATAAAGACGAAGCTGTCGACACCTTGCGCCACGCCTCGCCAGTGTTCGCCGATGGCCGCCATATTCGCGTCGTTGTCGAGAAACACGGGCACGCCAAAGGCATCTTCGAGTGCTCGTCCCATATCGACTTCGCGCCAGCCGGGTACATTGTTCGCGTCGATAACTTTGCCGCTCTGGGGATCCACTCCGCCCGGAACTCCGATGGCGATTCCTTGGAGTCCGGCTACCGCCGCGCCCGACTTTCGAATCAGGTTCGCGATGCCGTCCCGGAGCTGCGCGATCACTCCCGCCGGCCCCGCTTCGGCTTTTACCTGTTCCCGCGCCTCCGTGCGAATCGCACCGTCTGCCGTAGCCAGCACGAAGCGCAGGTGGCTGGCACCCATGTCAACGGCGACCCCGTACCCGGCATTTTTAGAATCCTGATCTTGTCCACTCAAGGGCTGGCGCGCTCCCGAGGCAACTTCTGCTACCCCTTATGCCTCGTATTGAATCGTTTTAATCAGCGAATATAAGGTCAGGGAAATGCCAGCAGCTGTCAAGGGGAAATTTCGGAAATCAGGTATGCCTAGCGCGTTTGTTCTGGAAATGAACTCATGCCCGGTAGCGGCGGGGCCGGTTTTGGATTGTCATGTCTCCAGTCAGGTCGGCCGAAGACATACATCAGCTTGTCTCGGAGAAGCTCGGTTCGACGGAGGTCCCGCCAGAGGTCAGCCCATTCGTGAAACGCAATCTTGACGGGATTGTACGACCGAATATTGGACGTCAGTCCAAAGACAGGCACTTCGCACTCCGGCTCGAAAGTCCCGAACAACCGATCCCACAAGATCAAAGTTCCGCCGTGGTTGCGGTCTAGGTACCTTGCGTTCGATCCGTGATGCACCCGGTGATGCGAGGGAGTGTTCAGCACCCATTCCAGCGGCCCTAACGACCGGACGAACTCCGTATGGATCCAGAACTGGTAGAGCAGGCTGACCGCCTGCATGGTCAGCACCATGATCGGCCGGAAGCCAACCAGAGGGAGCCAGGCCCAGAAGATCCAGCTGATGAATGTTCCCGTCCAGCTCTGGCGCAGGGCCGTCGACAGGTTGTATCGCTGGGACGAGTGATGCACCACGTGCGACGCCCAGAACAACCTGCACTCATGGCTCGCGCGATGGAACCAGTAGTAGCTGAACTCGTCGCAGAAAAACAGAAGCCCCCACACCGACCATTGATAGCCCAGGGAGAAAATCCGGAAACGATAGATCGCGCTGAAGATCGCGAGCTGCATCGCTTTAGCGACCAGGTTCACCGCCACGTTCCCGAGGCCCATTGTGATGCTGGCCGCTGAGTCCTTGATCTCATACAGATCGCGGCGCATGACGGCGTCGGCAATTGCCTCGATCGTCATCAGCAGCACGAACCCCGGAATGGCCAGTTCGATCAGGTTCGGCATATAGCTGCCTGATTCTATACCCACTTAGCAGCGCCAAATTCCGGGCTTGCGCGGGCAAGCAGCACGTTACCACCGTCACTATCCAAGCATTACCGGCTCTTCCATACTGACCACAACTCACGCAACTGTGTCTTGCGATACGGGTTTAGAGCAGTGAGCACTTGGGGCGCGCCGAAAGTGTTTTTGTGAGTCGGCTTCCGCTCCAGTCTCTGCAGGAGGGCCGACTTATGACGACCAGTCTCCGACGATTTCTGAAGCCATTGCTACTCGCGCTGTTTGTTTCTTCGTTCGCGCTCCCGGCGCTTGCCGATCCGCCGGGACGCGCCGTGCGCATCAAGTACATCTCCGGTGCGGTCTCCATGCAGCCGGGAGGCGTCAACGATTGGGTAGAGGCCGTCGTCAACCGTCCGCTCACCACTTCCGATCGCGTCTGGACCGACAAGGAAGCCCGCGCCGAACTGCACCTGGGCAGCGCTGCCCTGCGCATGAATGCCGAGACCAGCCTGACTTTTACCAACGTCAATGACGACATCGTGCAGGTCGAACTCGACCAGGGCACGCTGAATCTTCACATCCGCCATCTCTTCGGCGGAGAAACTTACGAGATCGATACGCCGAACCAGGCGTTCACGATTTTGAAGGCGGGCGACTACCGCTTTGACGTCGATCCCAACGCCGACACAACTTCCGTCACCGTGTGGAAAGGTGAAGGCGAGGCTAACGGACAGGGCCCTGGCGTCAAGTTGAAGTCCGGCCATCAGGCCAGCTTCACCGGCGGAACTTCGCTCGAGCACCAAGTTGCCAGCGCGCCCGGCCTCGACGGCTTTGACGACTGGTGCCGCGTACGCGACGATCGCGAAGATCACGCCAAGTCTTATCAGTACGTTTCTGCCGACGTGGTCGGCGCCGATGATCTGGATGAGTACGGCACCTGGCGCGTGGAGCCTGAATACGGCGCCGTGTGGGTTCCTGCGGTAGCTCCGGGATGGGCTCCCTACCACAATGGACATTGGGTTTGGGTCGAGCCGTGGGGCTGGACCTGGGTTGACGAAGAGCCTTGGGGTTTCGCTCCCTCTCATTATGGCCGCTGGGTACGGGCGGGCGGATATTGGGCATGGGCGCCGGGTCCCGTCGTAGTTGCCCGTCCGGTCTACGCTCCCGCGCTGGTTGCGTGGGTTGGAGGACCGCATTTCGGAATGAGTGTGTCGTTCGGTGGAGGCGGAGGTGTGGCCTGGTTCCCGCTCGGATGGGGAGAGCCGTACGTTCCCTCGTACCACGTGAGCCGCAACTACTTCCAGCAAGTGAACGTCACGAACACGCGCATCACCAACATCACCACCGTCACGAACAACTACTACGTCACGAACAACAATACGACGGTCGTCAATAACAACATCCATAACATTCGTTATGCCAACCAGAATGTGTCGGGAGCCGTCACCGCGGTGCCGACGCGAGCCATGACCAACTCCGAGTCGGTTGCCCGGGTCTCGGTCGTGCTGCCGGCAAACGAACTCAGAACTGCTTCCGTCGCGAATGTAGCGGAGGTTGCCCCAGCGAGAACTAGCGTGTTGGGAGCGAGAGCCGGTGCGCCTACTGCGTTGCCGCCAGCACGCATCGCTGAGGCCCGTCCGGTTGTATCGCACGTAGCCCCGCCTGCTCGTCCGGTTCCGTTTGAAGCACGACAGGAAGTCCTGGCGAAAACTCCGGGCCGTCCGCTCGATGCTGACGCTGAATCGAAACTGCGTTCGAACCTGGCGCGTCCGGCGGCGCCCACTGCGCAGAATCCTCAGCAGCCGATGCAACCCGTGCGTCCGGGATCGCCGATGATGGCCAGTCCCAGCGGAGTCCAGGCGCGGCCAGTTCCCCGGCCTGGTATGCCTGCGGCCAATCCCGCTGCCACCGATACGCATGCCGTGACCACTCCAGTGCAGCCCCCGCAGCCAGTCGCGCCCGCCGTACGGCCGGGATCGCCAACGGCGACGAATCCTGAGAGCACTCAGCCGCGACCGGTACCGGTACCGAGACCGAGCCGGCCGATGTCGCCTGGCAATTTTGGCGCCGACGAGCCGAAGGCCGTCACGAATACGACACCGGCTCCGCCGACACAGCCCGCGCAACCAGTCCGCACCGAATTACCGGCTGCCGGCAATCCCGTGAACCTTCAACCCCGGCCAGTCCCGCACCCGGTCGACCAACAACGGTCTTCCGGGAATACCGATGCGTGGAAGCCGGAACCTGCGGCTCAGACGAATGCACCGACCAGCCAGCCCACGCCTCCGGGACGCTACGTTCCGCGGCCAGGTGCACAGACGTCTCCGGCTGCCCAGAGCGAGCCTGGGAATACTCCACGGCCCACTCCGCAAACGATCGAGAATTCGGGAGCGGCGACCAACACGGAGAGTCCGCGCAACATAACACCGGCAACGGCCCGTCCGGGGGCCTCGACGGGAGTAGTTCGTCGCAGTGTCGAGACCGTCCAGCCCAGTGCGCCCCGCGCCCCGCAAGCCGTTTCGATGCCGCGCAACAGTCAGCCCTCGCCGGAATCCAGCCACGCCCACACCGTGGTGACGGCGCCGCGCGAGAACAACAACCCACAAAACAATCATCGCGATAGTAAGAGCGAGAGCCGGCACGAAGAAAAATCCGATCACAAGCAGAACCGGTAGCAGATCGTCTCTTGCAGAATGGGCGTGCCTAACAGCACGCCCTATTATTGGCGCTCTCGGCCCTTGGCTGTCGTGCGCGACCCCTGCGAAGCCTCGGCTGAGGTTCAAAAGGCCTGGACCGCAAAGCGCGCCAAGAAACCGCCAAGAACGCAAAAAGGAGCCTTTCTTCCCGCCCTTTGCGGGTCTTCTTGGCGGCCTTTGCGGTGAAAAGCTTTTCCCGCGATAAAATTCCAGCGCTGCTCTTCCAAGGCTATGCCGATCATGATTGCGTTACTGCGCGGGATTAACGTCGGTGGCCACCACAAAATCAAAATGGACGAGCTGCGCAAACTTTGCGAATCTCTGAAACTCCGCAATCCGCAAACCTACGTGCAAAGCGGCAACATTGTCTTCAGCACCGAGGAGAAAGATGCGGCTCGTGTGGCTAAGCGCATGGAAGAAGCGATCGAAGGTAAGTTCGGCTTTCACGCAGACGTTGTAGTGCGAACGACCAGGGACCTCAAAGACGCAGTTGACCGCAGCCCTTTCGCATCGCGCAATGGCCTCGAGCCCGGCAAACTTATCGTGACGTTTCTCGCGTGCGATCTGGCAAAAGACAAATGCGCCGGAATCCTCAGCATCAAGGCCGGCCGGGAAGAAGTGAAGTTAGGCAAGCGCGAACTCTACATCTACTATCCCGACGGCATGGGCAAGTCGAAGCTCGTGCCCGCGCTGGACCGGGTGCTCGAGAAAACTGGGACAGCCAGAAACTGGAATACCGTGACGAAATTGCTAGCGATGGCGGAAGCCATGGGAGCCGCCGCCAAGGCTGACTAAGAACAAGTTGCGCAGAGCGTCCGAGACTCAGAACTTAAACAAACATATCCAACAAATCGCTTTGCGCGACCACATGCCAAACCCGGAGGCTGCTGGCAAGCAATTCGATAGACCTCGCGTGGCGTTTCTGGGCAAGTCTAATGAGTCGAATCGCCGGTTAACGTCAATGGACCGAATGCTGAGAGGGCACGGCGATGACCACTACTACATCAGACGGTCCGGCATACATGGTCCGATTGGGTTTGGCAATCTGTTCAGGCGTCAATGGAAGGGCATCACAAGACAAACGCGATGGGCCACCGCTCACCACGGCGACTCTTTCTCCAACAGGAATGATGCAGAATGGTTGCCCCCACGCATCGATCTTGTGATTGGCTTCAATGGCGAGCGACTCGCTGGTCCGGGCAGAATGTGCTACGTTCTCACGAAGGATCGCATCGCCCACCTGCTTGGCATTCGTTGCTGTATCAAGCATCTGGGCGTAACGCTTAAATTTCTGCGGGTCTTTCTGGTATGCCTCAATCAATCCTTGGCCTTTGTTGGCAGAAGGAGCATGAGCAAGCAGCGCGTCCAAACCCCTCTTACCTTCAATCGTCGAGTTAGCTGCAACCTGGGCTCGCTGACCACTAAAGATAGCCTCACCCAACGATCCCTTGAGGGCAATCTCGATGTCGGATCGTTGTTGGTCGCTTATAGCGAAATGGAAATTGTGTGTGAAGTTGTAGTGAGCAAACAGAACGACACCGATGAGTAATGCTGCCGATCCCGCTGCCCCAAATGCAGCAATCTTTTTCTTGGTCATTATTCCAAGTACTCTGGCCAGCGAGGCCAGTCGCGGATTTTAGCGCAATGCAGTGCTGGCGCGCATTGTAACCGGTCAACTGTTGGAATTTCCCCATTTCACCCACAACCACCGGACACCCGCCGAAGCCTTTTCATCGGAGTAGCACTTCACCCTATACTGGAGAAAGATTGGGGTCAGGGATGCAACCTGCTGTATCAACCTCCTTCGAGGACTTCATGGCCGCTCTAATTGATGCGATTACTGTCAAACGGAAGACGTTCTTTGAATTTGAAAACACTCCTTTCTGCTGCCTGGAAGCAGAAGTGAACACGCCCACCGCTCGTGGCGGCCAGACCCTGGTGCGCCTGAAGATGCGCAACCTGCTTACGAACGCGGTCTTTGAGAAGACATTCAAGGCCAGCGACAAATTCAAGGAGCCGGACCTGCAGTCGGTGCAGGCTTCCTACCTGTACAGCGATGGCGATGGTTCTCACTTTCTGGACCAGGAAAGCTACGAGACCGTCACCCTTAACAGTCAGATGGTCGGGGATGCATTGGACCTCTTGATCGAAGGCGCGTTGATCGAGTTGCGCAAGTTCAACGGCAATCCGATTGGTCTCGAGCTGCCGATATTCGTCGAACTGAATGTTGCTTCCACGGAACCCGGGGTTCGGGGCGACTCGTCGGGCGGCGGGACCAAGACCTGCCCGCCTGGAGACAGGTCTGGAAATTCGCGTTCCCCTCTTCATCAAAGAGGGGGAAAAGGTGAAAGTGTCCACCGAGACTCGGGAGTTTGCCGGGAGAGCATGAGGCGGTTGCGGATTGAAGTGGATCGCTGGTGGACCTCGGCGCCTGGCACCGCGAGCCTGGTTTAGTTCTGCTGACTCCACGGCACGGGGTGTTTTGATTCGTACGCGGCGATCTCTGCTTCATGCTGCAGGGTCAGCCCGATGTCGTCGAGGCCTTCGAGCAAGCAATGCCGCACGAAATCGTCGATCTGAAAGTCGGCTGAGAAGCCGTGGTCGTCATACACCTTGCGCTGCTCCAGATCGACGGTCACGTGATAATCGGAACGTTCGTGGGCCCGCCGCATAAGTTCCGCGACTTCGTCCTCTTTCAAAACTACGTTCAGGAATCCGTTCTTCGTGCTGTTGTTGGCGAAGATGTCGGCAAAAGATGTCCCGATGACGGCGCGAAACCCGAAATCGGCGAGTGCCCAGACCGCATGTTCACGCGAGGATCCGCAGCCGAAATTCTTCCCGGCCAGCAGAATGCTCGCCTGCTTGTAACGCGGATCGTCCAGCACAAAAGGCTCTGCACCCGTCGCGGACTTTCTCCAGTCGTAAAAAAGGAACTCCCCAAACCCCGTGCGCTCAATGCGCTTCAGAAATTGTTTGGGAATGATCTGATCGGTGTCGACATTCACCCGATCGAGCGGGACAACGCGGCCACGATGTACTTTGAACGGTTTCATTTCGTTTCTCGAAAAGCGGTCTTCAATTCCAAGTGTTCGTCGCCAATCACGGTGCACACATCGATGGTCTTGTCGTTACCATCAAAAAACTCCACCTCGTAAGCCTGCCCCTCGGCGTCGTGGATCAAAACTACTGTTCCCCCTGCACCGACCGGTACTGAGGTACCCGGCAAGGTTTTCCTGAGCACCACGACGTCATATTCCTTGAACATTGTTCGCTACTGAAACTTCCACTTACGAATATCCGTGAAGTGCCCTGAAATCGCCGCCGCCGCGGCCATCATCGGGCTCACCAGAGTGCGTCCGTCCACCACGCCCCTGCCGGCCTTCGAAATTCCGGTTGCTCGTCGAGGCACAGCGCTCGCCCGGTTGCAGAATGTCGGGATTCATTCCCAGACACATCGAGCATCCGGATTCCCGCCACTCGAATCCGGCCTCCTGGAAAATTCTCTGCAAACCTTCTTTCTCCGCCGCCTGCTTGATGGCCTGCGATCCCGGCACCACCATCGCGCGCACTTTCGAATTCACTCGATAGCCCTTTGCCACGCGCGCCGCCGCACGCAAGTCTTCCAGGCGCGAGTTGGTGCACGAGCCGATGAACACACGATCGACAGCAATCTCCTCGATCGGCGTTCCCGGCTGCAGCCCCATGTACTGTAGCGCTTGCTCGGTCGCGCGCCGGTCGGCGTCGCTGCTGCCTCCGTTCAACTCCGGGACGCGCTCGGTGACCTGCACCACCATTCCCGGATTCGTGCCCCACGTCACGAACGGCGCGAGCGTCGCCGCATCAATGTTTAGGACTTTGTCGAACCGCGCGCCCGTATCCGAAGTCAGCGTCTTCCAATAAGCAACCGACTTATCCCAAGCATCGCCTTGCGGAGCGAACCGTCGCCCCTTCACGTATGCGAACGTCGTTTCGTCGGGCGCAACCATCGCGGCCCTCGCGCCCGCCTCGATGCTCATGTTGCACAGCGTCATCCGCGCTTCCATGCTGAGCCCGCGCACGACTTCGCCCGCATACTCGATGACGTGTCCCGTAGCACCATCGGTTCCGATCTTGCCGATCACGCCCAGCGCGAGATCCTTCGCCGTCACTCCCTCGGGAAGCTGGCCGCTGACTTCGATCTTCATCGTTTTAGGCTTGCGCTGCGGCAGACACTGCGTCGCCAGCACGTGTTCCACTTCCGACGTGCCGATGCCGAACGCGAGTGATCCAAACGCTCCGTGCGTGCTGGTGTGGCTGTCGCCGCACACGATCGTCATGCCGGGTTGCGTCAGCCCGAGCTCAGGCCCGATCACGTGCACGATGCCTTGCTCGGGCGAATCCATGTCAAACAGGCGCACCCCAAATTGCTTGCAATTTTTCTGGAGGGCCTCGATTTGCCGTGCGGCGATCGGGTCGGTGATGGGCGTGCCGCGCGGTTCGGTGGGCACGTTGTGGTCGACCGTAGCCAAAGTTCGCAGTGGCTGGCGCACCGGTCGTCCCGCCGCCCGAAGGCCGTCAAATGCTTGAGGGGAAGTGACTTCATGGACCAAGTGGAGGTCGATGTAGATGATAGACGACCGACCGGTCGGTTCGGTGACGAGGTGGGCGTCCCAGACTTTCTCAAATAGTGTTTTCGGTTCCGGCATCTTCGTGGGTTGTGCTTCGGGAAATTCCGGCGGACGCGCCCGCCGTCTTGCTGCTCAATATTGTACCAAGCCGAGCGGGATCGATGTTCGACAATTGCGAGTCCAGGCAGCTTTAAACCACCAGGGCTTTGTTCCAATCCCGCAAGTAAAGAATCAGCATCAACACGCACCCCAACAGCGGGATGGCCAACCCGACCTTCAAACTCGACATCTCCGTCGACGTTATTCCCACCAGCCACGGCATGCAGGCGGCGCCAAAACTCGCCAGCATAAACATGACGCTGCCCACGCGCGCCGCCATCGGTCCGAAGCAATTGGTCAGGAGCGAAATCGTAATCGGATAGATCGCGGCCAGGCCAAGGCCGATGATCGTCGCGCTGGCCAGCACCAAGACCATCGAGTGAGCCGCCAGCAAGGTCATGAGCCCCAGCAGCGCGGTCGTCACGCTCAAACGTACCAGCAGCACTTCGGAAATCTTTCGCAGAAGGATCGGCGCCAGCGCGCGTCCCGCGAGCAGACCCCCGTAGAAATAAGAAGGAGTGGTCACCCAGATCGTGCCCGGATGCTCCAGCACTCTTTTTGCATACGACGCGAGCCATCCGCCCACGGAGTTCTCCGTGCCTACGTACACGAAAAACAAGACGCCGAGCACAATAGCAGTCGGCGTTGCGAGCACACGAAGTAACGGTGTGGAAGACTTTGCGGAATTGTTCGAAGAAGTGTGCGCCTTCGGCAGCCTCACCCACGCCAGCGACAGCGCCACCAGAAAAACAAATGCGGCGACCATATAAAAGAAAGTCGAGATCCTGCCCACACGCTGAAACGGCGCCAGCAGAAACGGGCAAGCTACGGCACCCACCGTCCAGGAAAAGTTCAGTAACGACAAGGCCGACGCGCGGTTCGCCGGATTCACCTCCGCCACCAGCAGATTGCAGGTCGGAATCGTCAAGCCAAGTCCGACCCCGTAACAAGCCACGGCCGCCAATCCAACAAAGCGAGAGCCCAGCGGAAGAAATCCCACACCTGCCGCCATGAATACCAGCCCGAGAATCATGGCGAGCCGGTAACCGCCTTTCGGCACCAGCACCCCAGAGAGCGCCACGCCGAGAATCGAAGCCATGAACTGCGCCGTGAAGAACTCGCCCGCCTGCGCGTCGTTGAGCAGCCAGCGTGCTGAGAGCGCCGGCAACACCGGTCCCAGCAGCACGGTAACAATTCCCGTCGGAATGAACGCAGCATGGGCGACCGCGGTCGGCGCAAAAACAGAACTTCGAGGTGTCGACACGCCCTCGACTGGATCAATTACGGGCACCCGGCAGAACTCCACGGTTAGAGTCGAAGATGGACGACCGATTGTACGCTCAAGCCTGAAGTCAGCCGCCCGAAGCGGCGACTGGCCTCCCTCCGCGTCCTCTGCGGCCTTTCTCTGTGCTCCCTGCGTTTTAAGATTTGCGCGTCAAGCAGCGCTTTGTCGGGCTCAACACGCCAATGTAAGATGATCCGAACCACGCCAATGATTAATGGCAAACGCATCGCGATCGTGCTCCCGGCCTACAACGCCGAAAAGACATTGGAGGCGACCGTCCGCGAGATTCCCGACATCGTAGACGCCACCATCCTGGTGGACGACCACTCGACGGACCGCACCGTCGAACTGGCCCACAAGCTGGGCCTGCAGGTCTTCGTCCACGATCGCAATTACGGGTACGGCCGCAATCAGCAGACCTGCTATCGCGAAGCCCTCAGCGCGGGCGCCGACGTCGTCATCATGCTGCACCCCGACTATCAGTACACGCCGCTGCTCGTGACCGCGATGGCCAGCATGGTCGCCTACGACGTCTACGACACCGTTCTCGGGTCGCGAATCATCGGCGGCACGGCGCTGCGCGGCGGCATGCCGTTCTACAAGTACGTCTTCAACCGCCTGCTGACGGCCTTCGAAAATCTTTTCCTCGGCGTGAAGCTCTCCGAGTATCACACCGGCTATCGCTGCTTCAGCCGAAAAGTCCTCACTGACCTGCCGCTGATCGAGAACTCCGACGACTTCGTCTTCGACAACCAGATGCTCGCGCAGTGCGTGCACTTCGGCTTTCGCATCGGCGAAGTGTCGTGCCCGACCAAGTATTTCGAGGAAGCGTCGTCGATCAATTTCCGGCGCAGCGTCACCTACGGACTGGGCGTGCTACTCACCACGATGCAATTTGCGCTGCAGAAATGGGGGCTCGGCCGCTTCCGGATATTCAGCCCGAAAGGCCGCAAGTTGGAAACCAACGGCATGACGTACTACGCGCCCGGAGTGGGGAAGAGAACCGCGTAGCCCCGCTTGACCTGATAACTGATGGCCGATAGCTGATAGCTAGCTTCATCCCTCGAAAAACTTTCGGATCCGCGGCCAATACTTCCGCACAGTGCCGTCGGTAGAGATATGTCCGCCGCGCTGTAACAGGTTCAGCTTGATCCCGGTCTTCTCCGCGAACCGCACCACCGATCGATACGGAATATACGGATCGTCTTTGGCATGAAACATCATGACCTTTGCGGGATCGATCTCAGTGATGTGATGCGCCGGATTGTAGAACGTGCCGTTGTGCAGCTTCTTCCAGTTGCGATCAGAGAGTCGGTACGCGCGTCCCCAGGCTTCACGAATGTAGCCGGCGTAGCTGGGATTGGAGGTCTCCGCTCTCTCAGAACCTTTCAGAATTCTCCAATCCACCACCGGGCAGTTCGCGATCGTTTTCCTCACGCGAGGATCGAGCGATGCCAGCACAGCCGCGGCTCCACCAAAACTTCCGCCAATCACGTAAATCTCATCCGGCTTCAGCGTGAACGTCTTGCCGAACGTTAGCTCGCGGACGCCTTTCGGCAACTCGTCGATCACATCCCGAATGTCGAGGTGCGGCGAGGTCTTCAGAAACTCTCCGTCGCTCTCCCATGCTCCGCGATACCGCGGATAAAACACCCAATATCCCTTCGCCGCAAGAAACTCCGAGAGCCCCTGCTTGCGGGGAATCGACGGCATCCCGTCGCACAGCACAATGACTTTTTGCTTTTTCCCCGAGCGAGCGGGCGGCAGAAACTCGCAGACGATCTCTTTTTTGAACCGCGCGCGAAACATGGGTTGGGAACCAGGTAGCGCCGGCGTCCCGCCGGCAGTCGTGAGAGCCTGCCCTTAGCGTCTCGAAGGGGCATTCCGCCCCCACCAGCTAGCGTTCTCGCCAGAGTCGATACAGCAATCCAAAATAATCCAGCCCAACGCGAATGCTGGCTTTGCTCGTTCCCGCCCGTCGTGGTCCAAACGTAAACGGAATCTCGCTTACCGAACCCACTCTGCCGCGCACCAGAATCTCCAGCAGGATCTTGAATCCACGATTGTGCAGCTCGATATCTTTCAGGCACGAACGTCGCACCATGAAGAACCCAGCCATCGGATCCTCGACATGAATCTCGCGCTTCTGCAGCGGGTACGTCAGCCAGATCGCCATCCGTGACAGCAAATGCCGCGCCGGATGCCAGTTCTCGAGCCCGCCTTGCGGTGCATATCGGCTGGCGAGCACCACGTCGCGTCCCGCGTCCAGCGCTGCCCACAAGCGCGGCAGCAATTCCGGCGGATGCTGCAGATCAGCATCGATAACGCCCAATACTTCAGCATCGGTGTGCTTCCAGCCATAGAGCACGGCGCCGCCCAGGCCGCGTTCCCCTTTGCGCACCAGCAGGCGTACACGCGGATCCTCGAGCGAAATTTCCTGTACGATGGACTCGATTCCGTCGCCGCTATCGTCGTCCACTACCAGAATTTCGTAAGCGAAGCCCAGCGGGTCGAGGCTTTGACGAATGCGGTCAAGCACGGCGCGAATGTTATCCGCCTCGCGCAGCGTAGGCACCACCAGGGCAAGCTTCGCCACCGGCTTCGGTGTCCCCGAAGCTGAGGCATCCTGATTGTCAGCAGGAGATTCGTTCTCTTCTGCCGTAAGCTTTACGGCATGCAAGGACATGTAGCTCGATTCTAAGAGCTCAGCGCTTGAAAAACTATCCCATACTCTGGAACGCTCTGATTCTAGCCGTTCTCGCGGCTTGCGGCCTGCTGATCGCTGGATACCATCCGGGTGCTGAAGACGATGGCGTTTACCTCTCCGCAATCAAGCGCGACCTGAACCCGGCTCTCTATCCCCACGATTCCGACTTTTTCGCGGTGCAGTTGCAGGCGACGATCTTCGACAAGGTGATGGCCGCGTCAGTCCGCCTCACGCACGCGCCCTTGGGTTGGGTGATTTTCGCCTGGCACTATCTCACGATTTATCTTGTGCTGCTCGGTTGCTGGCGCATGAGCCACCGATGTTTTCCCGAAGAATACGCGCAATGGGCGTCGACCACGCTGGTCGCGGTGCTGCTGACCCTGCCGGTCGCAGGAAGCGCACTCTACATCGTGGATCAGAATTTGCATCCGCGTGCCCTCGCGACGGCTGCCATCCTGGCCGCGATCGTTGCTACGCTCGATCGAAAATTTGCGCTTCCGATCGCACTGCTCATCCTCGCCGGGCTCTTGCATCCGATCATGGCGATGTTCGGAATCTCCCTCTGCATTTTTCTTGCCTGGCGACCGCCAATGATGGGAACGAGGGCGTCTATCTTGGCACTGGCGCCGCTCGGCTGGATCTTCGAGCCGACATCCCCCGCGTGGCGCGTCGCCGCCAATACCCGCGACTACTACTTTCTCGGGCGCTGGGAGTGGTACGACTGGCTCGGCGTCTTCGCTCCCTTCGCGATTCTGTGGTGGTTTCGCCGAATCAGCCAAAACGACCGCGCGACAGTTATGGTGCACGTCACATCGCGCCTGATGGCTTTCGGAATTTTTCAGTTGATCGTCGCCATCGCGCTCATGCTCCCGCAGAGTCTGGAGCGCATCCGCCCGCTGCAACCCATGCGCTATCTTCATCTCTTCTACCTGATCTTCATCATCCTGAGCGGCGGACTGCTCGGCCAGAAACTTCTGCGCCATCACTGGCTGCGCTGGGCAGTCGTTTTCATCCCGTTGGCTGCCGGAATGTTCTTTGCCCAGCGCGAGACCTATCCAAGTTCGGCCCACCTCGAATGGCCCGGGTCAACTGCGAAGAATCCATGGCTGCAAGCCTTCGCCTGGATCCGTGCGAACACGCCGCCCGACGCGTACTTCGCAGCCGGCCCCGACTACATGCGTCGGCCGGGAAACGACTACCACAGCTTCCGAGCCTTGGCCGAACGGAGCGTGCTGGCCGATCTGGCCAAAGATTCGGCGGTCGCCACCCAAGTGCCACGCCTCTCCAACCGCTGGCTCGAAGAAGTCGAAGCCCAGCGCGACTGGGAGTATTTCACGCCGGCGGATTACGAGCGCCTGAAAGCCCGTTTCGGAATCAATTGGGTTCTGATCGAACGTCCGGCCCGCGAAGGGTTGGACTGCCCCTATGAAAATGCAGCCTTACTAGTCTGTCGGGTTCCGTAACCAAATTGGCTTGAGCGTAACGATGGTGTGGCCGCGCTTGTCCGTTTGTGCACAGTGGTGTTCAGAAGCGGACACGGGCCGAAGCGCCGACCGTGCTACATCCCCATGATTTGTTGCTTTTACAGTGTGCCAAAATTCGGCAGACAGGATGCTTCAGGACAACGGCGAAGCGCTCGATCCAACCCGCTCACGCTACCACTGCATCCGCAGATCCGACCGTGTCACGATGAAGGGGGATCGTTCGATGGGAGTACCCGGACAGAATCTTAGGTTTGCCGGCCGGCAGTTGTGGCGCAATCCCGGCTTCGCCGTCACTATGATTCTTACGCTGGCGCTCTCCATCGGTGCGAACACCGCCATTTTCTCAGTGGTGAACGCGCTCCTGCTGAAGGATCTGCCTTACTCGCATCCGGAACGATTGGGAACAATTTATACACGCGTCACCGGCCCCGTCTCGTCTGACGAGCGGCATCATCTGAATGGCGAGCAATGGGAACTGCTTCGTGACAATGTCCCCTCCCTGATATCGGCGTTGTCAGCGATGGGAACGTCGGGGCTCAATCTTGAGGCGGGCTCACAAGTGCAGTATCTGCGCGCCGGACGCGTCTCCGCGCGGTACTTCGACGTGCTGGCCATTCATCCCGTTATCGGGCGCAATTTCTCGGATACAGAAGATCGTCCGTACGGACCAAAGAGGGCGATCCTGAGCTACGGTCTGTGGCGAAATAGCTTCGGCTCCGATCCCAACATATCGGGCCAGAACATTCTGTTGAAAGGAGAACCGTACACGGTGATAGGAGTGCTCCCGGAAAGAGCACAAGTTCCCTTGATCGCCGACTTGTATACGGCGTTGCAGGCCAGCCAGGAAGGCGAAGGAGAGGGAACAAACTTTGATGTGATCACGCGATTGCGTGACGGCGCTACTTGGCAGCAAGCGGATAGCGAGATCAGCCGTGCCTGGTCTATTCGCACGGTGCGCTACGAGCTCCACGACAATCCCGGCGCGCAGGTCACCTATTATTCCGTTCCGCTGCAAAAAGGCCAGACTGACAGATTGCGTCCGCAGGTCCTGACCCTAATGCTGGCCGCAGGCGTCATTCTGCTGATTGCCTGTGCCAACCTTGCCGGCCTGATGTTGGTCCGTATGCTGCGCCGGACGTCGGAGGTTGCTACCCGGCTGGCGCTCGGAGCCTCGCGCTGGCAGATTCAAAGGCAATTCTGGGTCGAGACCTTGCTGCTGGCGTTCATTGGCGGGATGGCTGGGGTAGCAGTCGCTGTTGTCACCTTGCGCGGATTGCTCCTGCTCCTGCCCGAACACTTCTTGCCTGTCGCCGGGGTGCCGCTGGACGGACGTGTCCTAGCATTTACAGCACTCATCTCGCTGCTTACCAGCGTGCTGTTTGGCATGATTCCCGCAGTCACGGCACGCCGATTCGATTTGCGCTCAGCCGTCGCGAGCCGCGCCACAAGCGGCACCCATCAATTGCGCTTGCGACAGGCGTTAATTGTGAGTGAGGTCGCCCTCACTGTGGTATTGCTGGCCGCCTCCGGCCTGCTCATTCGCACTCTCGTCCACCTTCAAACCTTGCCTGCGGGATTCGACGCAACCGGAGTTATGACCGCGCGAGCATCCCTGGACGATGCGCGCTTCCATGATCCCGCAGCGTTCAGAAAGCTTTTGAACCAGAGCATCAACGCCATGGGCCAGATTCCCGGAGTCCAGCACGCTGCGGTTGCTTTGAGTCTGCCCTACGAACGCTCCTTAAACAGCGCCGTGTCCCTGCGGGAAGGAAAAGAAGAAGGACAGCAAGTCATGACCAGCGAGACATATGTATCGCCTGACTATTTCGCCACACTGCACATCCCGCTGCTTATGGGCCGCTCATTCACTGACGCAGACGGCTCAGATTCGCAAAGGGTGGCCATCGTCAACCAAACGTTTGCGCGCAAGTTTTTCCACGGAGCAAACCCGCTGGGCCACTACTTCGACAAAGACACCATGATTGTTGGCATGGTCGGAGATGTAGCCATCGAGCCTGGCCTGGATCCGGTGGCCCCACTTTCAGCGGAGGAGTCCATCTACATTCCTGCTGCTCAAGTCGATGCCCAGTCACTCTCCCTGCTTCACACATGGTTCCAGCCCAGCTGGATTGTCCGCACGGCAGGCCCCATAGAAGGACTGACCGCACAAATGCAGCGCGCGTTGGCGAGTGTCGATCCCAATCTGCCTTTCTCCGGCTTCTACAGGATGCGTGATCTCTTGGCGAAAACCCTGGCGACGCAGCGCGTCGAAGTCGCGCTCCTGAGCGCAATGGCTGCGCTGGCGCTGCTGCTGAGTGCGGTCGGAATCTTTGCGCTGGTAGCCAATATCGTGGCGCAGAAGACGCGAGAGATCGGCATCCGCATGGCGCTGGGCTCCTCGATTCGGCAGGCCATGGTCAATATCGGAGGCCCGGGAGTTCGGGCCTCGGCCGTGGGACTCGTTCTAGGCTTGGTCTTGTGCGCAGGAGCACTGCGGGCGATGGGCAGCGTGTTGTACGGAATTGGCGTTTACGACGCGCCCACCATTCTCTCGGTTGTCTTGCTTCTCGCCGCTGTAACGCTCGTCGCCGGGACTGTGCCAACGCTGCGAATTGCACGAATCGATCCTGCCCAGACACTGCGCGAGGACTAACAACAGAAATTGTCTCCGGAGTTGGGATTATCTCCTACCCATCCCAAAGTTGAACCATTTTCATGGCGTGAGTGAGTCGGTAGCCGACTGGCGAAATCTCCAAACACCATGGTGCGGGGCCATTCCAGAAACGCGGCTTGCTAGTCTGCCACCCGCCCCAAGGAGTAGCATCTAACGAAAAGAATGGCCACCACGCCAACCACCCCGACCTCGGCCCCCGAGTGCCGTCCGCCCACTCGGCAGCCCTTCCGCAGCCAGATCGGACCGCCCTTGCGGCGCAGCACTATCCGGCTGAACGAGGTGATGAGCTTTGCGTATGAGACCTTTATCAGCAACAAGGTGCGCTTCGCCCTGACCGCCCTGGGCATGGTCATCGGCACTGCTTCGCTGATCCTGGTCGTCACTATCGGCATGACCGGCAAGCAGTACGTGCAGCGCCTCATCCAGTCGATCGGCGCGAACATGATTTACGTCGAGTATTCCGGAGGCGCGCAGCGCATCACCGCCAGCGCTGCCGACCCGCTCACTGTCGACGACATGCGCGCCGTTCAGGAGCAGGTTCCCAGCGTCACCTACGCGTCGCCGCTCATCGTCCTTAGCGAACGCATCGCCGCCGGATCCGGCAAAGAGAAAGACATCAGTGTCATGGGCGCCGCACCCGAATACCAGCGCGTGCGCAACCTGATCGTTCTTTCGGGAAGATTTTTCGACGGGGAAGATTCAACGTCGCGCAACAAGGTCGGCGTACTAACCCAAAAGATGGCCGAGGAACTCTACGGTTCGGTCGACGCCGCCGTCGGCCAGGTCATCAAGCTCAACGGGCTGCCCTTCACCGTGGTCGGCACCTTCAAGGAAGGCGTGGACACCTTCGGCCAGTCCGAAGTGCAGGACTACACCATGGTGATCCCTTCCACCGTGAGTCGCTACTTCACCGAAACCGCGGCCGTTAAGCAGATTTTCTTCACCGTAGCCAGCCCCGACGACGTCGTCTCGGCCACCACCCAGATCCAGCACGTCATCCAGGCACGTCACCGCCCTGAATCCGTTTACACGGTAAGCAACCTGACCCAGCTTCTTTCCGTTTGGGACAAGATCGCCAACGCCCTCACCTTCGGCCTGCTGCTGATCGCGGCCGTCACCCTGCTGGTGAGCGGCATCGGCATAATGAACATCATGCTGGCCACGGTAAGTTCCCGGATCCGCGAGATCGGCATCCGCAAAGCCATCGGGGCCACCAACCGCGAGATCCGATTCCAGTTCCTCGCCGAAGCCATGTTGATTTCGCTCGTCGGAGGCATCGCTGGCATCGTAATCGGCCTGGCGATCCCCTTCTCGGTGCGCTTCCTGACCGCCTATCGCATCCCGATCTCGGGCCTTTCGGCGATCATCGCGATCGTGGTTTCGTCACTGGTGGGCATAATTTTCGGCACTCTGCCAGCGACTCGGGCAGCGCAGCTGGATCCAGTGGAAAGCCTCAGATACGAGTGAGCGGGCTGAGAGCTTCGAGCCACGAGGCTCGAGCAAGCGAGGGCGACGGGCGTCCCCGCCCGTCGTCGCCACGTAGCCGCGATCTGCGCTCACCAGCTGGCCTTTGAAAAGAGTGAGTTGGAAAATGTAGAGAAATAAGAACTTCGACGTAGAACCCGACGCGCGAGGACGCCCGTCGCTCCATCGGCCACTGGCTACCGACCACCAGCTATCAGCCAAAAGCAAAAGCCGGGCTGGTTGACCCGGCTTTCGGATTCTGATCACAGCTCCCGATTTTCGGGACTAGGGTCAGATCTTGTAAAACTCTCGATTTGTGTCACCGCTTACTAGGGCCCGGCTTGGAAAGTCACCTCTTCCCAAGGCTGAACTACATGACCAGTGCCAGATTCTCCAACTCCAACTGCAAAACCGGCAAAGAGCACCCGGCCATTTCCACCCGACCGGCTGCATCCAGAGCCGCCTGCGGAGACACTCCGTAGCCGCGGCCCATCAGGAACACCTGCAAGAGCTCGGCAGCCTCTCTGGAATCGATCATCCCGCCCTGCAGGAGATCGCTTCTGAGCGACGCCAGCTCCGTGTTTGTAAATCGTTCTTTCATGGCCGTCCTCACCTCCGACCTTCGGTCAACTTCCCTGTACCCATTAGACTCAGCGGCTACTGGAAATGTTGCATGCAATTTCCGTGCCGCAATCGCCCTCTAGTTCCATATACGTACAAGAAAGCCTTCTGGTTTCTTTAACCCCAATAAAAGTTGGGAGTTGCGGGCAACCCTTACGACGGTACCCAGACGCTGGGTACGAGTTGTACCGTTCGCAGAGTGACACAAGGTGTCGTTATAGGACGGAAAGCGGCGATTCCACTTCAATTTGCGGCAAATTACCCATTAGTGGGGGGTGGGTCCTCAGGCGGGATCGATCGTGGCTTCCTCAATCAGCAGAACCGGCAGCCCGTCGCGCACCGGATACACGCGCCGGCAGGCCGTGCACTTCAGCGCCTCTGGATTCGTCTTCACTTCCAGGTCGCTTTTGCAAGCCGGACAAACCACCAGATCGAGGAGGTCTTGGGAAATCATGACGCGGAAGATTGTACGACGATCAGAACGTTTTTCACCACAGAGTCACAGAGACACAGAGGAAAGCAAGGCACAAAAATACTTGCCCTAGTATCCGCGGGCACCCAGAAATCCTGCCCAATAGCTTTTGTTGATTTTTCTCCGTGCCTCTGCGGCTCTGTGGTGAATGATTTTCAAGGTTAGAATTGGACGGGAAGAGCTAGGAGAGCTGATGGCGGCCACCATTCTTGACGGCAACAAAATCGCAAGCGAAATTCGCGCGGAGGTTGCCGGTGAAGCACGAGCACTGACCGAGGCCGGCATGCGACCCGGCCTGGCTGTCGTTCTGGTCGGCCACAATCCCGCCTCCGAGATCTACGTTCGCGGCAAGGTGAAGAGCCTCCGAAGAAGTCGGCCTCTACAGCGAGAAGCACACACCGCCCGACACCGTCACCACCGAGGAACTTCTGACCCTGATCGACGACCTGAACCGCCGCGACGAGATCGACGGCATCCTGGTTCAGCTGCCGCTCCCGCCGCAGGTGGACGCCAAGAAAATCCTGCTGGCGGTTGATCCGGCGAAAGACGTCGACGGCTTCCATCCCATGAACGTCGGCTTCCTCTCGACCCAGCGCCCGGGGCTGGTCCCCTGCACCCCGGGCGGCGTGATGGAGATGCTGCGCCGCTCCCGCATCGAAGTCGCTGGCAAAGAGGCCGTGGTCGTCGGGCGCAGCGACATCGTCGGCAAGCCCATGGCCATGCTGCTGCTGAATGCGAACGCTACGGTCACCGTCTGCCATTCGAAGACGCCCGACCTGCCGGCCGTCTGCCGCCGTGCCGACATTCTGGTTGCCGCCATCGGCCGCGCCGGCAATGATCACGCGCGATTTCGTGCGCCCCGGCGCCACCGTCATCGATGTCGGCATGAACAGGGTCACTGACCGCGCCGAATTTGAGCGGTTCTTCACAGGCAACGAAAAGCGCGAGCAGGCTTTCGCGAAAAATGGGTCCACGCTGGTGGGAGACGTCCACCCCGAAGTTGCCGAAGTTGCGGGCGCGATTACGCCCGTGCCGGGTGGCGTGGGCCCGCTTACCATCGCGATGCTGATGGCCAACACAGTGCGAGCAGCAAAGCTGCGGCGCGGCGCCGCGGTGCCGATCGGGTAAAGGCGTTTTCACCACAGAGTCACAGAGACACAGAGAAAAACGAACATAATTATTTCTTAGGAATTCCAGCGGACATGAGCTCCACCAGTTTCAATCACGAAAGCTTTTGCCCCCAGCCTTCCTCTGTGCCTCTGTGTCTCTGTGGTGAAAAGCGTTCTTGACCTCAGCGAGGCGCCTCTGCTAAAAGTCGGCCTAACCGGCGGGATCGCCAGCGGCAAATCCATTGTCGGCGAGATGCTAGTAGCGCGGGGCGCGCACCTGATCCAGGCTGACCACATCGCCCACGAACTCATGCAGCCCGGCCAGCCCGTGTACGAAGAAGTTGTACGCCACTTCGGCCGCACCATCCTGAATCCCGACGGCACCGTCAATCGCCCGAAGCTCGCCGAAGCCGCGTTCAGCCCGGATCCAACCGGAGCCACGCGAATCGGCGAACTGAACGCCATCGTCCATCCCGCTGTCATCCGCCACGAAGATGAATGGATGGAGGCCGAAGGCCGCCGCGATCCGTGCGGGATCGCCGTGGTCGAAGCTGCACTGATTCTCGAAGCCGGCACCGCCGACCGCTTCGACCGCCTGATCGTAGTGACCTGCTCCGAAGACCAGCGCGTGCAACGCTACGCCCAGCGCCTCAAGATCGACATCGAAGCGGCCCGCCGCGAAGTCGTGCGTCGCATGGTCCGCCCAACTTCCGGATTCGGTGAAGATCCAGCGCGCCGACTTCGTCATCGACAACTCAGGCTCATTCGATAGCACCGAAGCGCAAGTGAACAAGCTGTACGCCACCCTGAAGGAAGAAGCAGCGTAAAAGCCCCAATAGCTGCGACGCGAAAGAAAGTAGCGCCGCCGTCCCGGCGGAAGTCCGGCGGGCGTCCCGCCCGTCGTGCGAGGGCTAGATACCCTCGCGACATCTGGCAAGATGCCGGCGCTACGGTTCTCGACAAATCCGCGCCGTTCGAGAACCGAAAGGCCCCAATCGCCGTAACACCTAGAGGAGGTGGTTCTTCCCGGCGGGCGCCCATCTCACCGTAGCAACGGGACGTTTTTAGTTAGAATCAAACTGACCTTCAAGAAGCATCCGGACTAACATTGGTGACACATCTATGAAGCTATTGCGGCCCATCATCCTGGCAATTCTGCTGGCGGGAGCGTTTTTTTACTTTACGACCTGGAAGTCGTCGCCGCTCCGCCTGACCAACCTGATCAGCCGTCCCAATAAGCTCGAAATCACCGAGGCCGCCGGCAGCGAGCCGCTCGACGCCGAAGAGCAGAACAACATCCTCGTCTACCGCAAAAACATCCCGTCCGTCGTCAACATTACGTCCAAGGCCGTCACCTTCGACTTCTTCTACGGACTCGTTCCCCAGGAAGGGCAGGGCTCGGGCTTCGTCATCGACAAAGAAGGCCACATTCTCACCAACTACCACGTGATCGCCGACGCCCGCCAGGTGGAAGTCACGATGCACAACCGGAAGAAATACACGCGCCACGGTCGTCGGCACCGACCGCTCCGCACGACTGGCCGTCATCAAGATCAAAGCCCCAGACCTCATCCCCGCCGTGCTCGGCGACTCGCGCAACCTGCAAGTCGGCCAGAAGGTTTACGCCATCGGCAACCCGTTCGGCCTTGCCGGCACGATGACGCGCGGCATCGTCAGTTCGATCCGCTCCGGTGCAAGAGCCCAACGGCGCCACCATCGACGAAGCCATCCAGACCGATGCCGCCATCAACCCCGGCAACTCCGGTGGCCCGCTGCATGAACTGGGCACGGCGAAGTCATCGGCATCAACACCATGATCCTCTCCAGCGTGGGCCAAAACGCCGGCATCGGCTTTGCCATCCCGATCAATACTGCCAAAGCCGTGCTCAACGATCTAGTCACGCTTGGCCGCGTCCGACGTCCCGCGCTCGGCGTCTCGCACCATCCCGATCGGCCCCGAGCTCGCCGAACAAGTGGGCCTTCCGGTCGATTTCGGTCTGCTCATCGTCAAGGTCGCAACCGGGAGGCGCCGCCGAACGCGCGGGCCTGCGCGGCGGAAGCGAGCGCGCGTATCTCGGCAACATCCCGATCATGCTGGGCGGCGACCTCATCGTCGCCATCGACGGCGAAAACGTCGCAGGACCAGCAAGACCTGGCCCAGGTCATGAATGCCCATCGCGCCGGTGACGCGGTGAAGGTCACCATCTACCGCGGAAAACAGAAGATGGACGTCAACGTGACGCTAGGCGAGGCGCGGGAGCAGGTCTAGAAGAACTCCACCACCCGCTTCTTAAACAGAAGCGTCAAACAAACGCTGACGTGCCGGCAGGACAGAAGCGCGAGGCCACCCTCGTCCTTCGCGATCGGGTATGAATGTGCAGGGAAATCGAGACTTCGTGGTAAGCTACCCACCTTGCCTATGACTGCCGTTCGTTAATTTGGCCTCTCGTGTGGCGCGGGCATCTCGCCTGCCAGATTGCGTGGGAGCACCGCGCTCCCCGGCCACGAATTTGCCCACATCGTTAAAACAACAAAGAGAGGATTTCTCCAAATGCAATTTGTCGATCAGGCATTCGCCCGCCGTCTCGAATCGGCGGAGGAAATTCCGCAAGTGGATTGCGCCCGCATGCTGCAAAAGTTGCGCCCGGAAATCGGCGCCGACTTTGCCCCCATCTGCGGCGGACACATGATGTTCGCCGGACTGAAGTCCCCCATCGGCCACGCCGCTGGCCTAGGCTTCGAGGGTCCCATCACGGCCGCCGATCTCGACTGCCTGGAAGCCTTCTACCGCTCCCACAGGGCGCCCGCCCAACTCGATATCTGTCCCCTCACCGATCCCAGCGTGCTGGAGCTGGTAAGCGCCCGCGGCTACGGCATGCTCGAACTCAACAACGTTCTGTATCGCCCAATCGATTCGCAGGAGAAATTCGAAATCCCAAGCGGAATCGAGATTCGCCGCAGCAACCCGGCCGAAGCCGATGTCTTCTCCGAGCTCCTCACCCGCAGCTTCTTCGACAAAGAGAAGCCGCCCGCGGATTTCGCGGACATGCTCGCCCCGTTGTTCCACTTCCCCGAATGCCTCACCTTCGTCGCGACTGCCGACGGCGTTCCCATCGCCGCCGCCGCCGGGCGCGTCATTCCTGAGCATCGCGTCTTTGCTTTGTTCGGTGCAGGCACGCTGCCGGAGTTCCGGGGCCGCGGAATCCAGACGGCTCTTCTTCGCACCCGAATGAAATCGGCCGCCGAAGCGGGTTGCGAACTGGCCGTGGTCGTCACACGCGGAGGCACCACCTCCGAGCGCAACTGCCATCGGCTCGGATTTCAGATCGCGTACAGCAAAGCAACGGTGATCAAGCACTGGGAGAAAAACTAGCGATGTGGAGAAGTTTCGAGTTTCAGGTTTCAAGTTTCGAGAAGGTGTCGCCTGAAACTCGAAACTCTCCACCCTCTGTGGTAAAAGACGAACCGTCAGTCCTCTGCCAACTCCGCTGAAGACTGACGACTAGCGACTGACGACTGATTCCATGAACATCGACTCCATCCGTGCCTACTGCCTCAACTTCCCGCGCGCGACCGAGAAACTGCAATGGGGTGACGATCTCTGCTTCAAAGTCGCCGGCAAAATCTTCACCATACTCGGCCTCGATAATCCGAGGCTGTGCTTCAAATGCAATCCTGAAGTTTTCGCCGAACTCATCGAGCGTGAAGACATTCGCCCCGCTCCCTACGTCGGCCGTTACAAATGGGTGATGCTCCACCGTCTCGACGCCGTCTCCGACTCCGAACTCGAAGACCTCATTCAGCAGTCCTACAACATGGTCGCCGCGAAAGCTCCAAAGCAATCAAAGCCGAAGCCGCGCAAGACCGCAAAAAGCAAGTCTCCAAGAAAGAAGAAATCCCCGAAAACACTAGCCAAGGCCAAGCCTCGCAAACGTCGCCAGGCCTCCTGATCCAAGAATCGCTTCCCATAACTTGACCCGGTATGCAAGACTTTCCCGTCGCGAGGATTCTCTTGAGCTTTTTCGGTTGCGTAGAAGCGGGAGGAACGAAGTTCGTTTGCGGCGTCGGCACCGGTCCCGACGATCTGCAACTCACGACCGTTCCCACCACCACGCCCGCCGCCACCGTAGAGAAGGTTGTCGCCTTTTTCCGCGAGCAGAAGGCGGGCAACCTGAGCGCGGTCGGCATCGGCTCGTTCGGCCCGATCGATCTCCATCCCGAATCCCCAACCTTCGGTTACATCACCTCCACTCCCAAGAAGGATTGGCAGAACTTCGACCTTGCCGGAACCCTGCAAAAGGCGCTCGACATTCCGGTCGGCTTCGACACCGACGTGAACGCCGCGGCCGCCGGAGAAGCCCGATGGGGAGCGGGCCGCGGCATCGCTGACGTCCTCTACCTCACCGTCGGAACCGGCATCGGCGGCGGCGCGTTGGTCAATGGTGAAGTCATTCATGGCCTGCTGCACCCTGAGATGGGACACATCCGCATTCCGCACGATTTGCAAGCCGATCCATACCCCGGCGCTTGCCCTTTCCATCAGGATTGCCTCGAAGGCCTGGCCAGCGGACCGGCGATGAAGGCTCGCTGGGGAGTGCCCGCGAATGAATTGCCGCCAGATCATCCCGGGTGGGACCTGGAGGCACGTTACCTGGCTCTGGGATTGGCCAACTGGGTATGCACACTGTCGCCTGAGCGGATGATTCTCGGCGGCGGCGTGATGCAGCAGCCGCAGCTGTTCCCGAAAATCAGGCACGAATTGCTGGGGCTGCTGAACGGCTACATCAACGCGTCCGCGCTGCTCGAGGGAATCGACACTTATGTGGTGCCACCGGAACTCGGCAACCGTGCCGGAGTCCTGGGTTCAATGGTTTTAGCCGAACACATTTATCGCAATCCAAGCGCTCGCATCGGGGCGCCTCTCGCGGGGGATAGTGCATGGCGCTGAACACGACGCTGGTGAAGAGCACGGTGGTCGCGGCTCTCGGTGGTTTGCTATTCGGGTTCGATACGGCTGTCATTGCCGGTGCCACGGCCGCTCTGACCACTGCGTTCCAGCTCTCGCCCAACGGACTCGGTATCACCGTATCTGTGGCGCTCTGGGGAACGGTTTTCGGCTCATTGCTCGCGAGTATCCCTGGCGACCGTTATGGACGCCGCGACAGCCTGCGCGTGATGGCCATCTTCTATCTGGTTTCAGCGCTGGGGTGCGCGTTCGCGACCAATTGGTATTTGCTCTTGTTCTCCCGTTTCATCGGAGGCCTCGCCATCGGCGGCTCCTCGGTCCTCGGCCCCATGTACATCACCGAAATCGCGCCCGCCAAATGGCGCGGTCGCCTGGTTGGATTATTTCAATTCAACGTGGTCGCCGGAATTCTGATCGCCTATTTCTCGAACTACATCGTCGGCCTTTCCCTGCAGGGTGGACCGACGGAGTGGCGGTGGAAGCTCGGCATCTCAGCCCTGCCCGCCGCTCTGTTCTTCCTGATGCTGTTCGGAATCCCGCGCAGCCCGCGCTGGCTCGCCCGCAAGGGCCGCACCGCCGAAGCCCGCTCCGTTCTTGAATCCATCGGGGAAGAGAATATCGATTCCGAATTGCGCGCCATGAACGAAGCCTTCGAGCAAGAGAAGAGCCAGGGGCAGGAACGGCTCTTCCAGCCGAAGTATCGTCTGCCCCTCTTCCTTGCTTTCTCGATCGCGATCTTCAACCAGTTCTCCGGCATCAACGCGATTCTCTACTACCTCAACGACATCTTCGCCCGTGCGGGATTCAGCAAAGTTTCCTCCGATCTGCAGGCCGTCGCCATCGGCGCCACCAACCTGCTCTTCACCATGCTTGCCATGTCGATCATCGACCACGTCGGCCGCCGCACCCTGCTTCTCATCGGCGCGGTTGGGACGGCCATTTGTCTGGCCGGCGCCGCTGCTATCTTCTGGACCGGCCAACATGAGGGCCTGCTTGTCTGGTTGCTCATCGGGTTCATCGCGTCGTTCGCCTTCTCGCAGGGTGCCGTCATCTGGGTCTACCTGAGCGAAATCTTCCCCACCGCCGTGCGCGCCCGCGGACAGAGCCTGGGTAGTTCCACCCATTGGGTGATGAACGCCCTCATCTCCTGGACCTTTCCCATCATTGCCGTGTATTCCAAGGCGGCGCCCTTCGTCCTGTTCTCCGGCATGATGGTGCTGCAATTCTTCATCGTGCTGCTCTTCTATCCCGAGACCAAGAACGTCGTCCTGGAAGACATGCAGAAGAAGCTCAGCGAGGCGTGACCCTCCGGATTTGACTGTCGCTCGCACGCTGGGCTAGCCTCGAAGTTTCACGATCAGACTTGGCGCTGTCTCCAAAGGCTCCCCACTCGCATGCACTTCCACCGCAAGCTGTTGATTTTCCCGCTCCTGTTCTGGCTCGGCACGGCTGCCTATGCGGCCGGACTGCGTCCCCACCACGCTCAGCATGCGGTGGTCGTGAGCGCGAATGAACTGGCCTCGCAGGCGGGCGTCGACATGATGAAAGCCGGCGGCAACGCCGTCGACGCGGCCGTTGCCACTGGCTTTGCACTGGCAGTCGTCTTCCCGGAAGCCGGCAACCTGGGCGGCGGAGGCTTCATGCTCATCCGCATGGCCGACGGTGCAGTGCACTTCCTGGACTACCGCGAAAAAGCTCCCGCCGCCGCAACAGCCAACATGTACCTCGACACGCAAGGCAACGTCATCGCCAACGCCAGCCTTCTCGGATACAAAGCCATCGCTGTCCCGGGATCGGTCGCAGGCCTCGCGTTCGCCCAGAAGACTTATGGCAAGCTGTCCCTTGCGCAGGTGATGGCCCCTGCCATCAAGCTCGCCCGCGCAGGATTCGCCCTCACCTACGAAGACGCCGAAGATCTGCGCGATCCCGAACTCGGGCACTTTCCCGAGTCCAAGCGCATCTTCCAGCGCGACGGAAACCCGTACCAGACGGGCGACATCCTCCTCCAGCCCGACCTGGCGCGCACGCTCGAGCGCATCGCCAAAAATCCCGACGACTTCTATCACGGTGCCCTTGCAAAAGAATTGTCAGCCGCCGTGCAGAAAGGCGGCGGCCTCATTACCGCAAGCGATCTCGCGAGCTACGAAGTTAAAGAGCGGAAACCCATTCGCGGCACCTATCGCGACTACGACGTCATCAGCGCGCCCCCGCCGTCCTCCGGCGGCATCGCGCTTCTTGAAATTCTCAACATCCTCGAGGGCTACGACCTCAACAAATACGGCAACCGTTCCGCCGATGCCCTCCACCTGACCACCGAAGCTTTCCGTCGCGCCTTCTTCGATCGCGCGGAATTCCTCGGCGATCCCGACTTCGCGAAAATCCCGGTCGCGCAATTGATCGACAAGCGCTACGCCGCAGGCTGGCGCGACTCCATCGATCCAGCCCACGCGAGCCCGAGCAAAGATCTTCGCCGCCCCGCCGTCTTCAACGAACTGGAAACCTACGCTGCCGCTCATCCCCTGCTGCCCCCGCCCGTCAAAGAACCGAGTAACACGACGCACTACTCTGTCGTCGATCCCGCGGGAAATGCCGTGGCCGTCACCACCACGCTGAACGATTCTTTCGGTTCGCATGTCACGCCGGAAGGCCTGGGCTTCCTCCTCAACGACGAAATGGACGACTTCACCTCCAAGGAAGGCGTCCCCAACGTCTACGGCCTGATCCAGGGCCCGGCCAACGCGATCGGCCCGGGCAAGCGTCCGCTCTCGGCGATGACTCCGACCATCGTTCTGAAAGACGGCAAGCTCTACCTGGTGCTCGGCGCCGAAGGCGGCCCGACCATCATCACGACCGTCGCCAATATCCTGATGGGCGTGGTCGATTTCGGCCTCGACATTCAAGGCTCCGTAAACGCACCACGGTTCCATCACCAATGGCTGCCCGACGAACTGCGCCTGGAGGATAGAATCTCTCCAGACACAGTTCGCCTGCTCAAAAACAAGGGACACAAGATTCAGACGGAACATTTCTGGGCCGACGCGGAATGCATCGCCATCGACCCAAAAACCAACGAGCGCCTGGGCGCCCCTGACGGCCGCAACAACGGCAAAGCCGTGGGATATTAGGTTGATCGGTGCCCCACGTTCGCGCGTCCTTTTGCGCTAACGTGGGCTTTGTGATGCAACGCGGTATGGCCCGGCGTCGCAAGGGAAGACCGCGAGGGGGAAGGGGACCCAAAAGGACTGCGACAGGAAAGGCACGGCAGGGAAGGGCACGACTTCAGTCGTGCCACCCAGGCCGAGACGCCATGCCGCTTTAGCGGCTCAGGTGAGCTTTTCGGGACGACAGATCATAAATCAATTTACCGTCAAACCACACTGCACTTAAAACGAGATCTAAATGCAAAAAGCCGTTTCCACCTTCGTATACGTGAAAGAACGCCTCCACCCCGGCCTGCTCGAGGCACTGGTTCGCGGCGGCGCGCAAGCCATCGAAATCTTCGCCGCCCGCCAGCACATCGACTACGCCAACCGCAAACAACACGTCCGCGAAATCGCCGACTGGTTCCGCTCCACCGGCATTCCTCTGAATTCCGTTCACTCGCCGCTCTTTGGAGACTACGAATTCGGACGCGCCGGCGCACCGCCCGTGAACGTCGCCTCCACCGACCGCGCCGGCCGCATCGAAGCCATGGACGAAATCAAGCGCGCGCTCGAAATCGCCGAGCAGATTCCATTCAAGTTCCTGATCCAGCACCTGGGCACGACCAACGAATCATTCGACGAGCGCAAGATCGAAGCCGCCATGACTTCGATTGAACACCTGCGCGCCTTCGCCAAGCCGCTCGGAGTCCGCATCCTGCTCGAAAACATTCCCAACGAACTTTCCACGCCCGACAAGTTGGTCGACTTTATTCAGGCCTCGCACTTCGACGACGTTGGCGTCTGCTTCGACTTCGGCCACGCGCACATGATGTCGAGCGTCGCCGAGGCTTTCGAAATCGTGAAGCCCCACGTGCGTTCCACCCACGTGCACGACAACGCGAAAGACAAGGATTCGCACCTGTGGCCCGGCGCTGGCTCCATCAACTGGAAAGAAGCGATGGAACTGCTGCGCTCCGCGCCCCAAACGCCACCGCTCCTGCTCGAAATCGAGCACGACGACAAAATCAATCCGGTCGAGAAAATGCAGCCGACGTTCGACAACCTTGAAACAGCTTAGCTAGGGAGGACCGTCCATGCTATGGAAAGTTACCGGAATTACGGCCCTTGCATCCGTGCTTTTGACCTCACTTGGATTGTCGCGCCAAACCACCGGTACTCACGGCAATTGCGAAGTGATAGAGGAAGCATTGCAGGAAACTGGTAAGCTGAAATCGGGGATAACAAGAGACAAGGTGGAAGTCACCTTCGTCCTCGACGGTGGTATGCAGTTCGGAAGGACGTCGCGTTACTCGTTCAGAAAGTGCCCATCGATCAAAGTGGACGTTGAATTCTCAGGCAGTCGCGCGGACTCCTCTCCGACTGACAGGATAGTAAAAGTCTCTCGCCCATATCTCGAACTTCCAGCATACGACTAGGATGTAGCACCCTATGGAATCTGAAATCGTAGAATCAGAAACTGACCCTATGTCCGCTCCCATCTCCACTATCGCCGAGATCGGCAAGCACGAAGGCCAGTCGGTCACCATCCGCGGCTGGCTCTATAATCTGCGCGAGAGCGGCAAGCTCCTGTTCCCGATCTTCCGCGACGGCAGTGGTCAGATTCAAGGCGTTGTGCCCAAGAACGCCGTGTCGCCCGAAACCTTCGATGCACTCAAGGGCCTTACGCAGGAATCAAGCGTGATCGTCGAAGGCAAGGTCCGCGCCGACAAGCGCGCGCCAGGCGGCTTCGAACTCGACGTTTCGACCGTGCAGGTTCTGCAGAGGGTTGCGGAAGACGACCCGTATCCCATCACTCCCAAAGAGCATGGCGTCGATTTCCTGATGGAGCACCGCCATCTCTGGATCCGTTCCCCACGCCAGGCTTCGATCCTCCGGCTGCGTGCCGAAATCATCAAGGCCGCACGCGACTTCTTGGATGACCGGGGCTTCACATTGACCGATCCGCCCATCCTCACGCCCGCCGCGTGCGAGGGCACGACTACGTTGTTCCCGGTCGACTACTTTGACGAGCAGGCCTACCTCACGCAATCGGGACAGCTCTACATCGAAGCCACGGCCATGGCGCTCGGCAAGGTGTACTCCTTCGGTCCGACATTCCGCGCCGAGAAATCCAAGACCCGCCGCCACCTCACCGAGTTCTGGATGGTCGAGCCTGAAGTTGCCTACGCGCACGCTCGACGACATCATGGAACTCGCCGAAGGCCTGATCACTTTCCTGGTCAAGCGCTGTCTCGAAAAACGTCGTGCCGACCTGCAGATCGTCGGCCGTGACGTTGCTAAGCTCGAAAAGATCGAAGCGCCGTTCCCGCGAATCACGTATGACGAAGCGGTCAAGCGCCTGCAGGCAGGTTTCACCAAAGGCGAACTGGAAAACAAATTCGAATGGGGTGGCGATCTTGGCTCGCCCGACGAGACCTATCTCTCGTCGCAGTTCGAACGTCCGCTCATGATCCACCGCTACCCGGCGAAAGTAAAAGCCTTCTACATGGAGCCCGACCCGCAGCGCCCCGATCTTGCGCTTTGTGTCGACGTGCTCGCCCCCGAAGGCTACGGCGAAATCATCGGCGGATCGCAGCGCATGGCGTCGCATGAATTGCTATTGCAGCGCATTCGCGAGCACGGCTTGCCCGAAGAAGCGTTCAAGTGGTATTTGGATTTGCGTAAATTCGGTGGCGTCCCGCACAGCGGTTTCGGTATGGGCATCGAACGAGCGGTAGCGTGGATCTGCGGTCTCGAACACGTCCGCGAAACAATCCCATTCCCCAGAACGTTGCACCGACTCTATCCGTAGTCGTCAATGGAGCGACGGGCGTCCCCGCCCGTCGGCACGCGGCAGCCGAGGCCAGACGCGATGCGATAGACTCAGCAGTTCGTTCCGGTGATCCACTGATGCGCTAATGGGACAACCGAGTTGCCGTTTGGCTCGATGTGCTATTTGTTGTATCAGGGCGCGCCTTCAGGCGCGCCGAAAGAAACAGACCTAAAATGCGCCTTTAGGCGCTGTGTTTCCGAATCTCGAAACGCGAAACTAGAAACTAAGAACTCGAAACTCTCCCATGACCCCAACTCCCAACACGTCCTTCACCAGCGTCACTCCAAAACAAATCCGCGTCATCGGCGTCCCACTCGACCTGGGCCAGTCGCGCCGCGGCGTCGACATGGGTCCCTCGGCCGTCCGCGTCGCCGGCCTCGAAGCGCGCCTCGAAGCCGTCGGCCACAACGTCGAAGACGGTGGCAACGTGGCGGTCGCTATCCCCGAACAGAAAAAGGAAGGCGCCGCCCACGCGAAATATTTGAAAGAGATCACCGCCACCTGCACCAAGAGCGCCGAACTGGTCATGAAGACGCTCGAAGCCGGCAAGGTCCCGCTCGTGCTCGGCGGAGACCACTCTGTCGCGGCCGGAACAGTCGCGGGCGTAGCCGAGTTTTACCGCAAGCAGAACCAGAAGATCGGGCTCCTCTGGATCGACGCGCACAGTGACATGAACACGCCCGAGACCTCGCCCAGCGGCAACGTGCATGGCATGCCTCTCGCTGCCATCATGGGCCTCGGCCCGAACGAACTCGGCAACATCTTCAACTTCTCGCCCAAGATTCACTCGGAAAACTGCGTGCTAGTCGGCATCCGCGACGTAGACGCTCACGAGAAAGAAAACATCCGCAAAGCCGGCGTCGAAGTCTTCACCATGCGCGATATCGACGAGCGCGGCATGCGTTCCGTGATGGAAGAAGCCCTGCGCATGGCCGGGCGCGGTACCGCCGGCTACCACGTTTCGCTCGACATGGATTGGATCGATCCCGAAGACGCTCCTGGCGTAGGTACTCCGGTGTGGGGCGGCGCCACCTACCGCGAAGCCCACCTCGCCATGGAAATCATTTCCGACCACGGCCGCATGTTGAGCCTGGAAATCGTCGAAGTGAATCCCGTAATCGACGAGCACAACCAAACCGCGGATCTAGCAGTAGAGTTGGCACTCTCCGCCTTCGGCAAAAAAATTCTTTAACCAGTTTGGCGCGCACACTCCTGTGCGCGTCCGGCGGTTGCGCTATTCCGACCATCGGAGCGCAAGCCTTCCATCCACCGAGGCAGTTCAGCCACGCTGGCTAGCAAAGCAGTATGCGGCTCGCGCTGCAACCGCTTCGTCCCATGCAACCCAGTCAGCACCCCCACCACTTCGCGGACCCCAGCATTCGTCCCAGCCCGCAGATCAAGCGGAGTATCCCCGACGTTGACGACCTCGCCAACACTCGTAACCCGCGAAGCCTCCATTGCCCGAAAAATCATGTAAGGCGCGGGGCGCCCCATCGAAACATCGCTGCTCGAAATGTTCGCCGCAAACATCTCCCGCCACCCGGCGGCTTCCAGAATCAGATCCGCAACCTCGCGGTAAAACCCCGACGTCGTGGCGACGAGAATGCTGCGTTCCTTGAGCCAGCCAAACGTTTCAGCCGCCCCGGCAATCGGGATCACGCCATTGTCTCGATAATGCCGCTCCAATCCGCTGCGAAAATCGGCGTACACCGCCGCGACCGCACTCTCCTCCGCCGCTGCGTCCTGCCTCCGCACAAAATGCCGGATGACTTCCTTCTTCGACGCGCCTTTCCACTCTTTCAACTCGGCGTCGGTATGCTGGATTCCATGCCGATCCAGCGCATCGGCGAACGCGCGCAAAATCTCGCCGTGGTCCTCCACAATCGTGCCCGCAATGTCGAAAACCACCAGTCGCAAAGAATGCATCGGGATACCAGTAATTCTAACAAGTTAGGCCTGGTAGGTTGGGCGACCGAAGCGCTCTGGAACTAGCCCTCTTCTTTTGATTGACGGCCGCCGTTTTCTGTAGGAAAATTCGCACCGCTCGTCGTGCTTGGGGATCTGCGTCGTGGCATCCGATCGCATCCCGCTCAATCCGCAAGCGCGTGAAATCGATTTCAGAAATTCTCCCCCGACGATTTGCAATTCTGCGGACGGCTATCGCACTCCAACCATGTGCGTCCGCGCGAGCCGGCCACTGTCCGATCAAATTAGTCCGGGCCCCAAAAAACCAAAAGGGAATTTGCCTCCCGTTCGCAACTCGGGAAGGCCAAGGAGATTTTCTGATGACGGGGAAGCGACCGATTGGAAAGCTGTACCTCATTGCAGACACTCTGTTTCTTGTTGTGGTGTTGTCCGGTTTCGCGCTGGCCCAAACCGCCACGCCCGCCAAACCGGTTCCGGCCAAGCCCGCTCCAGCGAAGCCAGCGCCCGCCAAGGCTGTCGCTGTAACTCCTGCCGCCAAGTCAGTCGTGGTAGCACCCGCCAAGCCTGCAGTCGTGCAGGCCCGGCCCGCCGTCGTCACGAATACGAATACCGTTCCCGTGAATGCGACTCAACCCGCCAGGAACCTGACCACGACTGCCCCGGTCAACGGCCGGCCCGCATATACGGTGATCCAGCCTGCGGGGTCGCGCGCCGTGATGGCGCCTGCCAACTCCCGGAACGCGGTTGCTGTTCCGACTGCGGCAACGGTAGCGGCTCGTCCCGGCGTACCCGCGACGACCGCCATACCTGCGACTGCAGTCACGCCCGCAGGCCGAGCTCTCCCAGCCACAATGGTTGGCGGAACCTCCGCCGCTGGAGGCGTCTCCTCTTACGCGAACACTCAGCGCGGGGCGGTGACCATGCCTGGCACCGGTTCGTTTCTGTGGGGTGACTGGACGCTGGTGGCTTATGGCTGCTATCGCACGGGCAATGGAACACGCGTGCTCTGCGACTTCGACGCCTCGAAGCAGAACGGCGTGCAGGCCAACGCGAACCAGATGTGGCAGGGCCTGAACCTTGTCGATGGAAGCGGCCGCGTCGTGCAGCGCCACAGCGCGTTCTTCTTGGGCGATGACGGCAGCCAGTTTGAAACCGGCTACGTGAGCACGACGCCTATCCGCCTGTTCATCGAGTACGACGACGTCTCACCCAGCGTGGCCAGCGCCACTCTTGTGCAAGGGCAGAACCGGGTGCAGGGCGTCGCAATCCAGGCGATTGATCCCAACGCGCCTCCGGGATCGGTGCCCGCACGGGCAGCCGCGCAGGATCCAGCCCAGGCGCAAGCTGCCGCTCCGGCCGCCGCGGGCGGCGCGATGGACAAAGCCCAGCAGGGCATGAACGGCGTGAACAACCAGATCAGCAACGTGAACGACAAGAAGCAAAAAGCCAAGGGTCTGTGGGACCAGCTTAGGGGCACAATGCAAACTCCCAGCAAATAGATCTTGCTTCCGTCGAATCAGCGGGTCGCTGGTGAAGATCGCTACGCGACCCGCAGGATTCTTCGTGGCCTTTGCAGCCGTTCTTTGAGTCCTTTGCGGTTAAGGTGTTTTGCCACCCTCGGAGTACCCAGAAGATCACGCCCGCCATTTGACGCCGCTTCCCCTGCACGTCCACACTGAATCGTCATGAAAAAACTGCGCGTGGGAGTTTTGTTCGGCGGTCGCAGCGGCGAGCACGAAGTCTCTTTGCTTTCTGCTGCGTCCGTGGTCAACGCCATCGATAAAAGCAAGTACGAAGTCGTGCCTATCGGCATCACCAAGGAAGGCCGCTGGCTAACGGCGGGCGCCGCGGAAGCTCTGCTGCAAGGCAAGCCGGTCGATGCTTCCAAGCACCTGCGCGCGGGCGATCCCGAAGCCACGCCCGGCGCAGCCGTTCTCGCCAGCGGAGAGTCGGTAGTGGTACCACCCGAGCCCGTGCACCGCTCGTCGCTGGCGCCATTCCAGACCGACGCCAATCTGCGCCGCGCCTCCGACCGCGCCATCAATGTCGACGTGATCTTCCCCGTGCTGCATGGCACGTTCGGCGAAGACGGCACCATCCAGGGCCTGCTCGAACTCGCCGACATCCCATACGTGGGCGCCGGTGTCCTCGGTTCTGCCGCGGGCATGGACAAAGACATCATGAAGGCGCTGTTCCGCGCGGCGGACTTGCCCATCGTGAAGCACGTCACCATTCTGCGCAGCGACTGGGACGCCGAGCCCAAGAAAGCCGAAAAGACTGTCGACCGAGCGTTGAAGTATCCCGTCTTCGTGAAGCCCGCAAACCTGGGATCGTCGGTTGGCATCTCGAAGGCTCGAAACAAAAAAGAACTCGGCCCCGCGATCTACGAAGCGGCAAAGTTTGATCGCAAGATTGTGATCGAGCAGGGCGTGGGCGGCGCAAAACACAAAGCGCGCGAGATCGAATGTTCCGTGCTGGGCAACGATCGTCCCCAAGCCTCGGTCGCCGGAGAGATCGTCCCCATGAAAGAGTTCTACGACTACTCGGCCAAGTATCTCGACGAAGGCTCCGAGCTGATCATTCCCGCCAAGCTCACGAAGTCTGAGATGAAGAAGATTCAGGAGTTAGCCATCCGCGCTTTCCAGGCCGTCGATTGCTCAGGGCTGGCGCGCGTGGACTTCCTTATGGATCCGAAGACCCGCCAGCTTTACGTGAACGAGATCAACACCATGCCGGGCTTCACCGCCATCAGCATGTACCCCAAACTGTGGGCCGCGACCGGCTTGTCCTATCCCGATCTCATCGACCGCCTGATTCAGCTAGGCATTGAGCGCCATGGGGACAAAAAGAAAAATCAGTACAGCCGGTGACGCAGCACTCTCGAATTCAAGTTGCGAACCGGCGATCCCCGTCGCCCCAACACGAGTCCCGCAGGGACGCCATAAGGATAGCCCCGCACGTAAGTGCGGGGAAAAGTGTCGAAACAGGCAGAGAGTCCCTTCAGGGACGACACTCCGTCAGACCACGCCTCAAATCTCGACTCCAATTTCCCGCAACATGAGTGTCAGCCGGCTCACCGGCATCGCCGTGCCAATATTCGGGCTACCCGAGACCCGGTCAGCAAACTTCAGCACGGCGTCGTCTTCAAACGCACCGGCAAAGTTTTTCACTGGGTGGGCGTGAATGTAATTCTGGATTTCGCGTTCCAGGAGCGGCCGGAACAGAATGTTCGACACCTCAACCGCCGAGAGCATCTTCTGCGTGCCCGCATGCAGCACAGCCAGCGCGGTGACGAACTGGAAGTCATTGTCCGATAGTTCCCGCAAAAACGCCGCCGCCTCGTCCAGATCGCGCGGCTTTTCGAAGATCCGTCCGCGCAGCGCAGCCACCGCATCGCCCGCAACAATCACTGCATCCGGATACTTCTCCGCCACCTTCCGCGCCTTTGCCTCCGCCAGTGTGCGCGTCAACACCGTCGCATCCTCATGACGAATGGCCTTCTCATCAATCGCACTCGGGCACGTCTGGTAAGCAACGCCCACCAGATCCATCGCCCTCTTACGGAACGGAGACTCCGATGCCAAAATAATCTTCATGGGAAGCCACGCTAGCCCCCGAACACGCCGAGACGCCGAGGGAAACAATAAATGAAAACGATATCTCGGTGCTGTCTGGATTCTCGGCGATAGAGGTCCGAGTATCGCTCTGTGCTCTCTGTGTCTCTGTGGTGAAAGATTTTCGTTGTTGCACCGCCAGCAGCGCCACTGCACTCAACAATTTTCTACCACGGCTCACGCCTTCGCGTCCTTCCTGGCCGCCTCCAGCGCAATCGCCAACTCCCGCACGCCACGGCGAATCTCCGCCGGACGAACCGCCGCAAACCCCAACTGTAGTCCCGGCGATTTCGTTCCGATCAGCGCCGTCACATCGACGCCGCGCGCACACGCGGCTTTCCCCGCCGCATCGGCTGAAACTCCGTGCAGCCATCCAACCGTCTGCAGTCCGGCTTCCACGTCCGACAACTCCAAGACTCCGCACAACTCGCGTCGTCCTTCCTCGAGCAACACGTTCAATCGCTCCGCGTACACTTCCCTCATCCGTCGCAAGTGTCGCGCGAAGTGGCCCTCCGCAATGAACTCCGCCAGCACCGCCTGCTCGAATACCGGACAATGCCTCGACGTGATCGACTTCACCGCCCCGGCACGCTCCACCAAATCTTCAGGCAACACCAGGTAGCCAAGCCGCAGCGAGGGGAACATCACCTTGCTGAAGCTCCCCGCATAGAGCACGAGTCCCGCTGCGCCCAAGCCCTGCATCGCGGGAATCGGCCGCCCGGAGTACCGGAACTCACCATCGTAGTCGTCTTCGAAAATTACCGTGCCCGACCGCCGTGCCCACTCCAGCAACTCCATGCGCCGCGCCAGGCTCATGGTCGTGCAGAGAGGAAATTGGTGACCGGGTGTCACGTACATGAGCTTCACGCCCCGCGCCGGGAGCCGTTGCGTGCGTGCTCCTTCGTCATCGACGCCAACTCCGAAAATCTCTGCGCCGTGAGCGCGAAACACCAGCTGCGCCCCAATGTATCCCGGACTTTCCATACACACGCGATCACCGGGATCGAGCAACAACCGGGCCGTAATGTCGAGCGCCTCCTGGACACCCGAAACAATTGCAACCTGCGCGGCCTTGCACTTCACTCCCCGCGATGCCGTCAGATACTCGGCGACAGCCTTGCGCAGCGGGAGATGTCCGAGCGCGTCGCAGCCCATCAGCAGACGGACGGACGCACGTCGCAACACGCGGTTCGCGATCTTCGCCCATAACTCAATTGGAAATAAATCGAGCGCCGGCAGGTTGGAACGGAACGCATGGATCGGCCGATCTTCGAAGCCAGGGAACGCCCGCATGCGCCTTGCATAGGCAGACAGTGCGGGTCTGCGCGTTCTCCGCGCGTCGCGTCCGGTCTGCTTGGCGGAAGAAACTTCGAGCCAATGTTCCGGCAGCACGCGGCTCACATAGGTTCCCGACCCGACACTGCCCTCGACGTAGCCCTCGGCCTTCAGTTGTTCGAAGGCAGCCACTACCGTGCCGCGTGCCAGGGAATATTGTCGAGCCAGGTCGCGCGTGGCGGGCAAGCGCGTCCCGGGAAGCAGGCGCCGTTCCAGGATCGCGCCTCGCAACGCTCCATACAGCCAGCGATAGGCCGCCTGCCGCGCTTGCCGCGGAGGGAAGGCGAGTTCAGGAATTGAAAGTCGCGCAGGCATTTAAAGTGGTCCATAGAAAATATCATAATATGGTACTTCTCGATGGACCACTGCCAGTTTAAAGTCTTTTGCGAAAGGGAAATGCAATGCGAAACATAGACTCAAATCGTAAGCGAGCAGCTCTGATTGCAGCTTTCCTGCTAGTACTCGGGTTCGTGCCTATTCAAGCCCAGAGCCCGGCGCCAAACTCCCGCAAAGACCGCGCACGGGTCCTGCTGAGCACGCCGATTCCTGCGCTCGACGGTGCGCACGTCAAGACCACCCTCGTTGAAGTCAACTACGGTCCGGGCGAAGCTTCGCCGCCACACACTCACCCCTGTGCGGTCGTCGGATACGTTGTCGAAGGTTCCCTGCGCATGCGGGTCGAAGGCCAGCCGGAAAAGCTCTACTCGGTCGGAGAGAGTTTCTACGAAGCACCCAATGGCGTCCACGCCGTTTCCGCCAACGCCAGTGCCACTCAGCCCGCAAAGCTCATCGCCTACTTCGTCTGTGATCACGACGCCCCACTCAGTGTGAACGTGTCCACTTCGCAGACGGGAGGAAACTGATCATGGGCACAGCCGGCACAGCTCAACCGTCCGAAGCGATGTCGATCATGAAGAAACTAGAAGCGGTAAATTGGAATCGCGTCGCGTGTTTCTATGTGCGCATCGCGCTGGCGGCCGCGTTTTTGTCGGCTGTCGCATCCCGCTTTGGCTTGTGGCATGGCGAGGGATTTCGCCATTTCTCAACATTCATCCAGCGCACCGCCGAAGTGAATTCCTTCATGCCTGCTTGGACGATCCCCTCACTGGCCTATCTGGCCACATCGGCCGAGATCTTCTTCGCGCTGGCTCTTCTGATCGGGATCTGGCCGCGCTGGATTGCCCTTGGCTCCGCGCTCCTGCTCGCCATGTTTGCGACGGCCATGGCGATTTCATTCGGCATCAAGGACCCGCTCGATTACTCGGTCTACTCGGCGTCGGCCGCCGCGTTTCTGCTGGCGATGAACCAGCCACCGAAATCCCACGCAGCCTAGGGATGCTGCAGCAAAAACTAACGCTTTTGAAAAACTGAGGAGAATGAAATGGGTCGCATGTTCAGAACCATTGCGCTGTTGATCATCGTACCTGCCATGCTGTTGCCGGCAGCCGGGCAAGCCTCATCCCATGACCAGGCCGAGCTGCTCAAGGCTCGCGAAACCGTTTGGCGCACTTTTTTCGCAGGGGACGTGAAAACCCTGGCCGACCTGGTGCCGCCCGACACCATTGTGATCAGCGGCGACAACCAGCAATGGAGGTACCAGGCCGACGTACTCGAATCCTCACGGAAGTTCCATGCGGCCGGAGGAAAGCTGGTCCGCCTCGAATTTCCGCGCACCGAAGTGCAATGGTACGGCGACGTTGCCATCGTGTGGAGCAGTTACTCCCTCGAAACCGAGATAGATGGCAAGTCAACCCCTGAGGACGGCCGCGTCACGGAAATCTTCGTGCGTCGCAACGGCCGCTGGACAAACCCCGGATGGCACACAGACTCCGGCAAGTAGGCGCAGCACACCTGGCACGCAAATCGGGTTCTTGGTGTAACCGCCTGACTTCGTCATTTGACTACCGGGCCGTGATTACAATGGCATCGATTCGTGTGCCATCATTGCCCTGGAGCAACGACACTCATCTTCCACCTCGCTAGGCTGGTAATCGGGCTCAGCCCGTTCCCCCCACCTGCTGAGGGGGTACGTGCTGCAGAAAGGCACGCTGCTAACCCAGGTGACCGGGCTGAGCCGATATTTCAGATCGGTCCAAATCGACAAGGACATTATGAGCGAGGCTCTTCGCATGCCGCGGGTAAGATACATACTGAAGATCAATGTTTGTCACTGAGCTTTTGGACGCGATCTCGGCTGCGCTACATGATTGTTAAGCGGCAGTTTGGCATGAGTCACCCTGAGCGTCAGGGTTGGCAAGCTTTTTCAGTTCAGGCTCGTGGATAGTAAACTGCGCAGCACCACAATCCAGGCATACCGAAAGTGGTGGGAAGACCCAAACTGTCGGAATGGTCAACCCTTTGCTGCCGGGAAAATGGATGTTGATTTCCGCTGTAAACTCCCTCTGATTCGCTGACTGGCACAATGGGCACACCATGGCTGGACCTACTGAGATCAGACTTCGGAGGCAGAAAAAGTAGTGCTGTTCGCGATGCATGTCAAGCTTGTTTTGCTGGACACGTCGATGCCGCAGCCCTCTTAGTTGTTGAAAAAGTGCGCCGTGAAAGGCGCTGGACTTCAGCGGGTGCAACTCCCGCCCGGGAACTGGTTCGCTCCACCCGGTAGCAATCGAAACGGCAGTGGAGGCAACGAAGCTGTCGAAGCTTTCGATGGAAAGGGTCGCTAGGCGACTCCGCGAGCACACAGGCCATAACGAGAGTGAACGCTGAGCAGGCCCCGAAAAAACAATTGCAGGAGCCGACCTGACTTTTTCACAGGGAAGGCCGCTGACGATGGAGAGGGACGAGCGAACAAGCTCCATCGGACCTACCGGGGTAATGGCGATGGCATGTACGCATAGGAGACCAGACGCAACACGGGAAGCCCCAGCGGTGATCATAATAAGGATCAACTGGCAGCTCGTGAGAGACAGGCCGGGCCGTGTGGGGTGGCGGAGAGGCTCGTAGTACCGAGGGAGCCGGGCAACGCCGGTGGAGGGAAGGGGCCTCAGTTAAAGACGGACGCAAGAAGCGACGAAGGACACGGGGCATTGACGATGAGTCTAGCCACCCCAGGTTGTGTTCAGGAGTCGCAGACGGCGTCACACGGAACATCGTGAGTCTTTTCCGAGAGCCGGATGCGGGAAATCTGCCTGTCCGGTTCGACGAGCGGGAACAGGAAACAGAACCAAGCCAAACCGGACTGCGGTGGCGCGGCGAAAGCCAAGCCCCATATCCACCGGGAGACTACTGTTACTGCGCCTGTTCTCGACTCTACTCCCCGTTTCACCAAAAACCCTATCCGTGGCGACCGGGCGGGGGTTTTTGGCGTAATCTCTGGTTACATCAACAGTGCCCCCATGCAGTGTTAAGCAGGTTTCGTCTGCTACAAGTCCTAGTAGTAAAGACCGCACCAAGGGAGCAGTCTCAATTCCAGAGGCGGAACTTCCACATGTCGCCCATGCGCGTTCTCGTAGTAGAGGATTTCGCGCCCTTTTTGCAGGTTATCCGCTCGACGCTAGCGGAAAGGCCGGAGGTGCAGGTTATCGGCGAAGTGGCTGACGGCCTGCAAGGGGTGCATAAAGCGGAAGTACTGGAGCCAGATCTGGTCCTCCTTGACATCGGACTCCCAACGCTCAATGGAATCGAAGCCGCTCGACAGATTCGCAAACTTGCCCCGGAATCCAAGATAGTCTTCGTAAGCCAAGAGTCTTCTAGTGAGGTGGTGCAAGAGGCACTCAACGTGGGCGCTTGGGGCTACGTTGTAAAAACAAGGGTCGCAAGCGACCTTCTAGCTGCTGTGGACGCGGTTCTTGAGGGCAGACATTTTGTCAGCCTGGGATTGTCGATTCAGAACTTGAACTGACGCCAGCCCCCGACCGTCGGTAGCTACGCTGCCAACGACCGGACTACTTTCTGGTCTTAAACCACCGCGCTCACCACCGCTTTTGCCCAACGCGAGTACGCTCAACTCCCTTTCAGGGACAGTGAACTCTGTGAAGCCACACTCCAAACAGACCAGAAGCTTTGGAAACGACCACACAATGGGTTCATCAAGACCCTTGAGTCCGGGAAAGTGGATCGCAACTTCGCCGCTGAATGCCCTCTGACTATCGGAAGTGCATCGTTTGCAGGCCATGATCGCCTCCTCTTTTTCTAGACTGCCATATTTAGGAAAACGTCGGTAAGGCTATCGCATTCAGTCCTAAGTGCATGCCTGTCAGAAGTACTAGTCAGGACAGTCGAAAACAAATAGGAAACTCCACGATGAGAGATGTTGATCAACACTCGAAACCTCAGCCGGAGGGTCAGTGAGTGAAATCGCGATTTTCACCAGTGGGCGGAGCCTGATCCGGTCTGCACTGCTGTAAATACGACCGCACGAAGGCTCTGTCCTGCACGAATTGGCAAAACGTCCCCACTACCACCGAGGCGGAAATGCCCGACTTCTCTTTCCTCAGCATCGATCATGTGCAGCTCGCCATGCCACCGGGTGAAGAATCGACCACACGCCACTTCTATGCCGACCTGCTCGGGATGCGCGAAATTCCCAAGCCCGCGTCGCTCGTCTCGCGCGGCGGATGCTGGTTTGCAAGTGGAAGCGTGCAGCTTCACCTCGGCGTCGAGCAAGACTTCCGCCCAGCCAGAAAGGCGCACCCGGCCATTCGCGTCAGTGGATACGCGGCCTTGCTCGCGAAGCTGAAGGCGGCCGGAGTCGAGGTGATCGACGCCGACGACCTCCCCAACGTGCAGCGCTCCCACATATTCGACCCTTTCGGCAATCGCATCGAACTGATCGCGGCGTGAACGCGACGGCCGACAGGGGCGCCGATGAAACTCCGGGCGCGGATCAGTTTTTCGGTACTTGGCCTGCTGGTGATATCTATTTCACAACAGATGACTCTGAAGACAATGCAGTTTGAGTCCGAGCATCTGTTCTCAGGAGTTCAGAGTCAATGAAGGATACAATCTGGCTCCAGACTTGGGGGTCGTTCTCGATTTGGTGGTGAGGTTGGTTGAAAACCCGGGAGAGCCAACGATAGTTGTCGCAATTGACTTGGTGGTCTTCGTACTTCATGTGAAAGTTGCCCAAGATTTTGGTTCGTCCGGCATCAGCTGCAACGATTAGGGGTTGCCCACGCGTGAGACCTTTTCTTTGATAAAAATTCACTGCTTTCGCCACATTGGCGGGAACCGTGCGATTGTCCTGTCCAAACTTCTTCACGCTGTCGATTTGGATGATCAGTGACACCGGAATTCCGCGCCGTTGCAGGTCTCTTGCGAAGGTTAGAGTCTGCGAAGCACCCCAACTGTGTCCGTAGAGAATGATCTGCACTTGTTCTTTCTCGGTGGCTGTCAAGAAGCCGTCTTTGTCCGTATCCAAGCGCCGCATCGTATCTTCTACAGCCCTTTTCTCTTCGTGATTCCCGAATACTTCGGCGTGAACAGCCGACCCGTATCGGTTCTGTAAGATACGCGCGAACAGGACTTCAGGGTGCTTTATGTCATCCCGTTTCACAAAGCCACCAACGAATCCAACAATGATGGCTTTGCGAATGTCGCGATTTGCAGGTTCAATGGTTTTCCTGGAGCAGACTAGACGAAGAGTTTCCCGCAAGGCGGAAGGCGTCAAAGGATCCTGGCATGGGTCTGCAATCGATCGAGCGCTTCGATGATCGACGGATGAGACCGACGAGGCGTCCTGGGCGTGCGCTAGTCTCACTAGACCGGGCAAACCTAGCGTCAGGACGAGGAGTACTATCACGACGGTATGCACCCTGCCGCCATGCGGAGGAGCTGCATCAGAAGCTTCCGAGGGAAATTGCTTGAGACGCAGTTTTTGCAGGGTAGGCCGCACCTTATCGCGGTGCTTTCCCAGATGGCGCCCGGGAAGTTCCACGTCACCGGTCCTGATTGCCAGCACGGTATTCTCCGATCCTTAGCGTCGGTCGAGGCGCGTTTGCGGAGGTGTGGTGTCAATCGCCGAATCAAGAAACTCTTGAAGCACACTCTCGAAGGCAATTTCACCCAGCCTGATCAACGAGTTTTGCACCACCAATCCGGCGCCATTGCGATCGCTTTGGGGATAGTAGAGATATGAGATGCCGGCTGAAGCAAAGGCCCCGGCTACATTCGAATAATTCGGCTGCCAGCGCATATTGTCGCCTTTGCAAATCACAGGACTGGCGAGCGCATACAGCAACCGCGATCGAGTACTACCCGTTCCTTTGTAGAAATAACGCGGATCCTGTTTCAAGCAGGGACGGTAGTATTGCGCTTCCAATAAACGTGGCGGTGACCGCGTCAGTGTAGGAAGCACCCAGGCGCTTGAAATAGCCTTGCGCTCCCTGGCCATATCCCTCGAAAGTATTCGTCGCCTGTTCAACTCCGGCCAGCGCGGCAACTCCCACGACGGTGAAGGGATCCCTCGTGGTCTTCCAGGCAAGGCGGAATTTCTGCTTCGAGTTGAGAGGGAGCGCGTCGCGGTCGTAGCTCACGTAGAAATTCGGAAATATACCGAGTACGCGTTGCTTCTCCTGATCTTTAATCTGCATGTCCGCCACCTGGGCTTGGGTGAGCGGACTGTCTTTCACATGCACTTCGGTCACGGCCGTCGCTACCGCCAGGATGATCGGAGGGACCAGATAGGTTTCCCCGGGGCGCAGAGCTGCGGAGAATTCTTGCGTTGCGAAGCCGGGCGCGGTAACTGTCAGGCGAAAGGATCCGGGAGCGACATTGGCGAACAGAAATTGCCCATTGCTGCCGGACTTTATCTGCTGGTTCGAAGCTTGGCCTGCGTCGGTTAGATGCACCTCAGCTCCGGCGCTCACTGCTCCCGACTGATCAAGAATGGTCCCGCTAATGTATCCCGGAGGTTGGTGACGAGCCGGCTCATTCTCCGAGACTGCTCAAGTACGCTTGCTGGGCCTGGAACCCGTCGGCTACCGGCAAGCTATAGACATCGGCTGCTCTCGCACCGGGAAGCCCATTGTCGGGTTTCGTCACCTGTGCGCTGGAAAACGTAGCCAATCAACAAGTAACAGCAGCAGCCGAGCCGATGCTTCAACAATCGGATGTCTCATGCTGAGGGCTTTCCGCGTGACTTCGTATCGCACTGTCTATCTGATGATTTGCCGGGTTCGCGGACAACTAGCAAAACACACAGTGCGTCACAATGCAGTTTCATTACTTTTGAGGGGATTACGAAGAACTGGAGCGAGTCCTTCTCCGCTGTGTGAGCACCCCCCGCATGGATGGCCCACTCGTGTTTCTTCCTTTGCACATCGCGGACTGGCGTTGTTGACAGTATCGGGCAGAGGCGATGAATAGTAGCGTCGACAGCAGCCCAGCAATGGTTGGGTGAACTTCTTTATGCATCGCCTGCTGCCGCTGTTGTTCGCTTTGGCGTGTAATACCGCGTTATGGGCGGATGCCACCCTGTTTGTGCAAGAACCCTATGGCCTCTTTGGGGCCATCAACCCTACCGGACACGCTTCTGTTTACTTGTCCCGAGTCTGCGCTAAGACACCCGTTGTGCTGCGGCGGTGTGACCCTGGCGAGTTCGGAATCGTGATCAGCCGCTATCGTAAGGTCTCCGGATACGACTGGATTGCGATCCCGCTGATCCCCTACCTTTACGCTGTGGAGGATTTCGCAAGCATTCCAGCGGAGGCGAACGCTGAGACGGTCGCCTATCTCCGGGACGAGTACCGGCGCAAGCATCTGCTAGAGATTGTTCCGGACAGGCCCGGGTGGCCAAACTCCGAAGGGATCATGGGCCGAACTAATCGGCGCCGCCTACAATCGCAAGATCTACGGCTTTCAGATCGAGACCACGGAAGCGCAGGATCAGTATCTGATCACCTTGCTAAATTCGCGGAAGAACAAACGCCACTTCAATCTCTTTCTCAACAACTGCGCCGACTTTTCCCGTAACATTCTCAACCTTTACTATGATGGCGCAATTCGCAGGAACTACATTGGAGATGCGGGCATTACCACGCCTCAGCAAATCGTAAGATCCTTGATTTCGTATGCAAAGCACCATCCGGACTTTCCTCTTTCGGCCTTTTTCCTTCCGCAGATACCTGGCAGCCGTCACCCGAGCCACCGGGTGGATGGTGTTTCTGCGGCCTTGGTGAAGTCTAAGAAATACATTTTGCCACTTGCGGCTTTTCATCCGTGGGTAGCCTGCAGCCTTGTTGCCATCTACCTGGCGAATGGCCGCTTTAATGTCGCCCACTTCGCTGACGTCGAGTACTCCCCTGCTGATTTGTCGCTGCTGCAGGATTCCGTAGCGCCAAGACGGGATGAACTAGCGCAAGGAAAGTAGCCAAATCATGCCCTCTTTCCGCCGGATCGTTCGACGATGTTCGTGGCTGGTCGTGCTCTTGCTTCTCCCTGGGTGCAACACGCTGAATCCCCTGTGCGGGAGTGCACGCCCTGTGCCGATCCTCAACTCGATCTCTCCAAAAACCATGGCCTTTTCACAGCTACCGCCCACGTTCGTCATCACTGCGAACGGCAAGGATTTCGTTTCCTCCTCCGTTGTGATCTTCAATGGCGCCACCCTCGCTACCGGCGTGACCAATCATTCCCAGCTCACGGCCACTATCACATCCTCCATGATCTCTGCTCCTGGAAGCTTCAACCTCGTGGTGAAGACGCCCGCCGGCAATACTGGGGACGTAGGCTGCTCTAGCGGCGGCACCAGTAGTGCGCAAGTCCTGACCGTCAACTGATCGCCTGCAAAACCGAATCACCTCCTGCGCCGCTCCACTCCTACAGGTCGCGGCCCTGCGCTGGTTAGCAGGATCGTCGTTGACGTAACATCTCAATTACGCTCATTGATCGACAGTCTGAATGAGCGAAGCCTGATCTACATCAAGGCGCATTTTCTTGGGGTGATTGTTTGCGCGCCAGTTCAGTCCGCACCCGCTTGAGATGGAAGGCCATTTCCGTGAGGGCCAGAGGCACAACCCAGCCCGCCCAGGCAATCGTAATATCTCGATCATTCTCGGGCCGCAGGTGAGAAACCGGACCGTAGTCTTGCAACAATCGAAGGGTCACGAAGGCGAAGGTCACAACGTATGCGCGAATCATCCCCTCCCTGTGAAGCGAGACTAGTCCTTGGAGGATGGTGTAATAGCCCATTCCCGCCGTTACCAGCCAGGCCAGCGCCAGCCCTCTAACTCTGTGTAGTCACCGGGATTTTGTCAACAACAGATGAGGGAAGGGGGTAGACTTTACCAGGTGGATCACTTGAAGACATCTGATGGTCGGCGCTCAAGCCAAATTCTGCTGCTCGCGATCGGCGCATGTTTTTGCTTCGGTCTCCCGCTCTGGGCGCAAACCTCCGACTCCCAGACGGCGGACGCGAAAAAATCCTGGACGTCCACAACCGAGTCGCAGAGTGCCAATGTAAACCCCACCCGTACCACTGAAAGCCACAGTCAGAGCGGTAATCGCACGGTAGACAAGCAATCCGTTCAGCGCCGGGGGCCTGAGGGAAACTTCGAGCCTTTTCAGGATGTCGAAAAGGAATCAGTACAGGTCAATGCTGCAACTGTGCGAACCATCACCCGCACGTACGCCTGGGCAAACGGGACGCGAACGCTACTTCAGGTAATTGAAGAGGAGAAGCAGGGTCTGCCGGGCGATGAGTCGAAGGTGGTGCGCGCCACCTCTAGTCCCGATGTGAACGGCAACCTTCAGCTGGTTCAGCGTGAAATTGAGGAAACGAAGAAGACTGGCATCGACGCGGAAGAGACGAAAACCACGGTGATGCGCCCCAGCGTGAACGGTGGCCTGGTCCCTGCCATGCAGGTGCAAGAGCGCCGCAGCCGGGGCGCGAATGACACGGTTGAATCTCAAAAGACCACGCTGTTTCCCGACGGCTCGGGAAACTGGCAAGTGAGCGAAACACGGCAGGCTACCACCAGGCAAGAAGGCAAGAGCAATGAAGAACGGGTGTCCCGCGTCGACTCTGACGGCAAGCTGCGTGAAGTCTCTCGCAGCGTAAGCAAGGCCTCCGAGGGCGCGTCGGGAGAAAAGCGCAACACACTGGAAAGTTATTCCGTTGATGTCCCGGGATCGGCTCCAGACGGCAGCCTGCACCTTATTGAGCGCGCCACCACCACCCAGCGCACGAACTCAACGGGCGAGCAAATCACCGAACAGCAAGTCGAGCAGTCTAAGCCCGGCGATCCAAGTACCGGTCTAAGAGTCACCAAACTAACCACCGACACGGTGCGCCCAAAAGATTCCGGAGCGCAGGCTACGCGAACCATCCAAGTGCGCGATGGGAACGGAAGTCTTGGAGTTGTTTTCGTGGACACCACCAAGTCGGACAACGTTCACGCCGTGCAGGTGCAGATAGCACCTTCAGAAAAGCCGAAATAGATCGAGGCGGAAGAAAGTGTGATGCCACCCAGTATGGTGGTCGTCCACTCATTGAGTCGGGATCAAGCCCCAGTGCCTCTCGTCCATCTTTGACCACTTTTGTCTGTTGACGCCCCGTACGCACCAATCCTACTGTCTGCCGCATGACTAACGAATATCTCACCGACTACGACGCCATCGTCAAGACCATGCAGATGTACATTGACGGAAGCAGGCAAGGCAAAAGCGGACTCATGCGTCCGGCATTCCACCCGGATGCCTCCTTCTTCGGCTATGCCGGGGAACGACTCGCCACCGGAACGCAGTTCCTGTTCGACTGGATCGACAAGAATGGTCCCGCCCCGAAGATCGAGCCCCGCGTAGTCAGCGTCGACATTCTCGATTCCATCGCGGTCGTTCGTCTCGAGGTCGCTGGATGGTCCGGGAATCTCGCAGGCTCGGGCGTCCGGATGTCTGACTTGTTCACGCTTCTCAAGATGCCGGACGGATGGAAAATCATCCAGAAAGCATTCCACTGGCACGCATGAGTTCCCAGCTTATGAGCGCGGTTTCTGGTGGTATAGTCTCCCGCGGGGATTTTGGTATGCGCCTGCAGAACACCCCGCAGAAGACGCTTGAGTCGTGGAAGCAGATCGCCGCCTACCTGGAGCGCAGCGAACGCACGGTGCGGCGCTGGGAAGCGAGTGAGGGGCTTCCGGTTCACCGCCGCAAGCACGAAAAGCAGGACACGGTCTTCGCCTACAAGCATGAGATCGAGGCCTGGAGCCGTTTACGCACCATGTGTCCGCCCGACCTTTCGATCGATGAGGTCGAGAGCCTGTCCCCGGCCAAGCCCGCCAGCAACGCTTATCTCGCAGAGCATGACGCCATCACCCGCACCATGCATTGCTACATCGCGGGCGCCCGCGCGGGCGACGGAGAGCTGATGCGCCCCGCCTTTCATCCTTCCGCCACCATCTCCGGGTACTGCCAGGGTGTCGAATATAACGGCTCGGTCGAGCACGTGTTCCAGTGGATCACCGCGAACGGTCCGGCGCCAAATATCAATCCCCGGTTCGCTCGCATCGAGATCATCGAGACCATCGCCGTCGTGCACCTCGAGGTGCAGCGCTGGTCAGGCAAACTGGCCGGTGCGAATGCCCGGGCTTCCGACGTATTCACTCTGCTCAAGTGCAACGGCGAGTGGAAGATCACGCACAAGCTCTTTCACTGGCACGACCAATAGCGCCCCCGGGCGCTTACCGTAGGATGTGATTCCGGGGATTGATCACGTAACTGCAATCTGCGTAACAGATCTCTGCTCCGTGCTACGTCACGGCCGTGCAATCCATGGGTCACGATAACCGGTGAGCCGCATCACGGTCTGAGTGGGGGGCGTTTCGTACACTAACCGTGGTGCTGTATTGTGCTCTGGGCGGCTTGCAAGTCACCATTGGGTGAAAGTCTCCTGGGGCACTCTTAGTTTTAGCCTTCCGCAATCGCGCAAAACGCGCTGGCTCCCGCGAACAAGTCGTCTTATCATCTCCAATCGCTCGACGCAGACACGCGCCGGAACAGGTCTCTCATGAGTCGCACGCAGTTCGTCTATTCCAGACACGATGCCCTTTGGGCATACGATGTCGCGCTTGGCATCTTCCGCAAGCATCTGATCGATGCCGCGGAAGCGAGCGCCCAGGCCAGCACGCCTTGGTTGCGCCGCTGGGTGTCGAAATGGCGACAAGTGGCTTGCATTTCGGAATACGGGCTTACCCTCGACAGAGGATGGTCCGAGCTTCAGCGGCAAACCTTCATCGGCCTAGCCCCGCTTCCTATAAAATTCCTCCCCATGGGTCTGATTCTGGCTTCCGCCTCGCCCCGTCGCCAGGAATTGCTGCGTGCTGCCGGGATCGCCGTCACCGTGCAGCCCACCAACATTCCAGAGGTTCCGCTCGACGGGGAAGCTGCCAAAGTCTTCGCCGAGCGCCTTGCCCGCGAGAAGGCCTGGGCCATTTTCAAGCAGAAGCCTACGGATTTTGTGCTGGGCGCCGACACGGTGGTGGTTGTGGACAAGGAAATTCTCGGCAAGCCGCGGAATCCCGCCGACGCCGAACGCATGCTGCGTCTGCTCTCCGGACGCAAGCACGAAGTTATCACGGCTGTCTCCGTCATGGGTCCGAAGGCCAACACGCCGGTCGGCGTGAAGAACGACGCCGCCCTTGGCGACACGCGTTCGGAAACGACGGTCGTCACCATGAGCGCGATCAGCGACGACGAGATCCGCGCCTACATCGCCACCGGCGAGCCGATGGACAAGGCTGGCGCCTATGCCATTCAGGGCATGGCCTCGCGCTGGATTCCCCGCATCGAAGGCGACTACTCGAACGTAGTGGGACTTCCCATCGCGCTGGTCTATCGCATGTTGAAAGAAGCAGGCGGGATTTAGAAAGACTACGGAATCGCAAACATCAACAACGACAGCCGGCCAGGCATAGCCAGCACGGAGAAGAACAGCTTGGTCTTAGGACTTCTTGTTGGGGTCCTGCTCGCCGTCTTTGACGGCCGACTTAAAATTCTTGATGCCCTCGCCGAGTCCTTTGCCCAGATCGGCCAACTTGCTCGGGCCAAAAATCAATAGCGCGACCGCCAGAATCAACAGAATCTCCGGCAAACCCAATTTTCCAGGCATGTCTAATCTCCCATGGGATACCCGCGGCGCACTCGGGCGGCGCCTGTCCCTTGCCTTGAAGTTTAGGCCTGTTAGGGGCGGGAGTCAAAGAACAGTCGTCAGGCGTCGGTCGTCAGTGGTTAGCGAAGTCTTCGTGCCACTCTCAGTTCCATGGGAGCTATCGCCCATCCGCAAACGATGAAGCCGCGGGCAGCCTGCCCTGAGCTTGACGAAGGGTTCCCGCCCGCCGGACGGGCGAGACGCCCGTCCCTCCATCGTCAGATGTGCAAGCCTGATAGTCGGCGGGAGTGGCCGCGTGTCTTTGCTGGCGACCAGCGACTGACGACTAGCGACTGTCCTCACACACTCTCAATCAACCCGGCCAGCAGCGCCGCGCGCCGCGGCAGTTCCGACACCGTGATCGACTCATGGGCCGCGTGCGCTCCGTCGCCCACGCCGCCCAGCCCGTCGAGCGTCGGAATGCCCAGGCCCGCCGTGAAGTTTCCATCCGAGCCGCCGCCCACGGCCGCCTCCGTCAGCTTCCATCCCAACTCGCGCGCGATCAGCGATGCTCTGTCAAAGAGCATCGCCACGCCCGCGTTCCGCTCCATCGGAGGACGGTTTACTCCTCCGCTGATTTCCAGCTTGCACCGCCGGTTCACCGGACGCAGCGCCCGCAGCTTCTTGTCGATCACGAGAGCATCTTTCATCCGCGCCACGCGCACATCGATCTCCGCATGCGCTTCTGATGCCACCACGTTCGTCCTCGTGCCGCCATTCACGACGCCGACGTTCACCGTGAGTCCGCGCTTCAGATCCACCAACTTCGAAATCGCCAGGATCTGGCGCGCCAGCTCCAGGATCGCGCTCTGCCCCTTCTCGAACTCGAGTCCCGCGTGTGACGCCACCCCCGTCACTTTCAGCGCGTACTCGCCCACTCCCTTGCGCGCCGTCTTCACTGCGCCCTTAGGTCCGTACGACGGCTCCGCCACCAGCACGGCCGCCGAGCGCTTCGCCATGTCTTCCGTGATTGCCCGCGACGTATCGCTCCCAACTTCCTCATCCGAAACCAGCAACACCGTCACCGGCCGCGGCAGCTGCCCGTTCCACTCCTTCAGCCCGCGGATGGCATACATCATCAGCGCGATGCCCGACTTCATGTCGAACACGCCCGGTCCCCACAATCGCCCGTTGCCCAAGCGGCACGGCATGGTCGTCAGCGTTCCCAGCGGATACACCGTGTCGTAGTGGCCCAGCAGCAGCACAGGTTTCTGCTGCGTCTCACCGGGGAAGTCCACCTGCAAGTGATTACCGAAGTCGGCGACGCGATGAAACTGTGCGCGTCCGCCCAGCGCTGCGAACTCTTCGGCGGCGAAGGCGCTGCAGCGGTCGACCGCCTGCTTATTGTCGCTGGGCGATTCGATCTCGACCAGCCGGCGGATGATGTCGATCATGTGATCGCGCTGCTGCTCGAAGTAGTGCAGCCGCATCTGCGCAATCTGGTGATTGGATTTCGGAGTGGAGTGAGCGGGGTTCTTGGTCATCGAATCAGGTTCGGGGCGATCCTTCCGGTCGAAACACGACTACCGGCCCCGTCCACGCAGCTCCCGATGGCGCCGGAGCTTTCGGTCAGGGCGCGGTACAGTATAATCTCCGGGCTGCACGAATCCAGCGCATGACTGATACTACGCACCCCGAAACCGAAGCGCCAAAGGCGGCTGCAACTACCTTGGATATCAACGATATCCAGAGGATTTTGCCCCACCGCTACCCGTTCCTGCTGATCGATCGCGTCATCGACATGACGCCCCGGGAGCGCATTGTCGCCATCAAGAACGTCACCATCAACGAGCCGTTCTTTCAAGGCCACTTCCCGGGCCTACCCATCATGCCGGGCGTGCTCATCGTGGAAGCGATCGCCCAGGCAGGCGGCGCGCTGCTGTTGACCGAAGTCGCCGATCGCGGGCAGAAGCTCATGCTGTTCACCGGAATCGAGCGCGCGCGTTTCCGCCGTCCGGTCGTTCCCGGCGATCAGGTGCGCATTGAAGTCGAAGTGAAGTCGTGGCGCATGAACGCAGTCCGCATGGAAGGCAAAGCTTTCGTCGGGGAGAAACGCGTGGCCGAAGCGACGGTCACGTGCCAACTAGTTCCCAGGGTCGCCGCGCAACCGGAAAGAGCCGAACCGCCCGCGGAACCTGGAAGCTGAGGTTGACGGTAGTAGCGCCGGCGTCTCGCCGGCAGTCGCGAGGGCGTCCCGCCCTCGCAATGATGTAAGAAAGATCTTGGGGAGCAAAGTTTCTGTTAGGGGCACGGCTTCAGCCGTGCCATCCGACGCAATGAAGGACTGGGGCTTCAGCCCCTGAGGTTAGCTTTTCCCGGGCCACAAATCATCCGTAGCCGCGAATGACCATCCACCCCACCTCCATCGTCAGCCCCGACGCCAAGATTCACGACTCGTGCAAGATCGGCCCCTACTGCACCGTGGGTCCGCACGTCGAACTCGGAGAAAACTGCGAACTCGTCTCCCACGTCGCCATCGAAGGCCCGACCAAAATCGGGACCGACAACAGCTTCTTCCCGTTTTCCTCGATCGGCCTCGCGCCCCAAGACCTCAGCTACGCAGGCGAACCTACGCGCCTTGAAATCGGCGACCACAACGAGATTCGCGAATTCGTCACCATCAATCGCGGCACCGTGAAAGGCGGAGGCCTCACGAAAATCGGCAGCCACGTTCTGGTTATGGCTTATACGCACGTGGCGCACGACTGCGTGATCGGCGATCACGTCATCCTCGCCAACGCCGCCACGCTCGGCGGTCACGTCATCGTCGAAGACTGGGCTCAAGTCGGCGCGCTCTGCCCCATCCATCATTTCGTGCGCATCGGTACGCACGCCTTCATCGGAGGCGGCACGACCATCACGCAGGATGTATTGCCATTTTCCAAGACCTCTGCCGAGCGCGGCACGCACGCCTACGGCATGAACAGCGTCGGATTGGAACGCCGCGGCTTCACGAAAGAGCGCCTCCGCAAGATCCATCACGCGTACAAGATCCTGCTCGCCTCGAAACTGAATACCTCACAGGCTCTAGAGAAACTGAAGTCCGAAAAGGACCTGGGAGAAGACGTCGAGATGCTGATTCGGTTTGTGGAAAGTTCGGAACGCGGTGTGATTAAGTAGCGGGCAGTGATCGGTGGTCAGCTGAAGGAGAACCCAAATGGCAATGCGCAGATCGTTGGGGCCTTCTGTCCTGCGGGTTATATGCGCTCTTGCCATGACAGTACCAGAGTTTGCGAGAGCCCAAGATTGTTATGTCCGCATCTACCCCTACAATGACGACTACCTTGAGGCGACTGTGGATACGCGTGCTATAGGATCAAACCTGTTTCTGGAGAACGTGTCCTTTGAGGTCACTCTGCGCACAAAGGGGACGGACAAAAAGGCCACCTTCGACTTCACAGACACCGACCATCGTTCCTTGCGGGCTGGGCAGGTGTATCAGCGTTATATTGCCCCCTTCCCATCAGGCATTCCAATACAGGTTGAAGTTGGCGAAGGTAGTTGTGAATACAGCAAAGTGCTGCCGTGGGCGAAATCAGATTCCTTTATGGGCGGGGCGAACAATCGTGAACGCAAGTCGCTACGTAGCAACCATCCGCCCGCTCCGGGAAGAGTTCTCGGAAGAGTGCCGCCCCGATCTTGGCATTGAAACAAGAATGTCTGACCACTGGCCACCGATCACGGCCCTCTATGTCCTCCAAACAAAAACTCGGATTGATCGCCGGCAACGGCAAATTCCCATTCCTGATCCTCGATGCCGCCCGCGCGCAAGGCCTTGACGTCGTGGTCGCCGCGATAAAAGAAGAGACCTCTCCGGAGATCGAGACCCACGGCGCTGCCTCCGTGCACTGGCTCTCGCTCGGCGAACTCTCCAAACTGATCGAAACTTTCCAGCGCGAAGGCGTCCACCGCGCCATCATGGCCGGACAGGTCAAGCACAAACAGATCTTCTCGAGCATCAAGCCCGACTGGCGTCTCGCGAAACTCCTGCTTTCGCTGAGTACACGCAACACCGACTCCCTACTCGGCGCCGTCGCGAAAGTCCTTGGCGACGAAGGTATTGTCCTCGAAAACTCCACCACCTTCCTCGCACCGTTGCTCGCCAAGCCCGGCGTGCTCACCGCGCGCCCACCTTCTGCCGAAGAACAGAAGAATATCGACTACGGCCGCTCAGTCGCGCGCCACCTCGCGCAGTACGACATCGGACAAACCGTGGTCGTTGCCGAAGCGGCCTGCGTTGCTGTGGAAGCCATGGAAGGAACCGACGCAACCATCGCGCGAGCCGGAGAAATCATGCGTTCGCTCACCGGCGATGCCTCCACCCTCAGCCGCTCGCTCACGGTCGTAAAGATAGCAAAGCCCAATCAAGATATGCGCTTCGATGTGCCGGTCATCGGCATCAAAACCATCGATGTCATGCGCGCCGCCGGGGCCACCTGCCTGGCCCTCGACGCAGGTAAATGTTTGCTCCTTGACGGAGATGGAGTGCGAGATGCCGCCAACCAAGCCCAAATCACCATCGTCGCCAACTAGCCGCAACCCCGAATCCGCGCTTCTTGCGGAACAACTGCGCAACGCCTTCGAGGGCGACGCCTGGCACGGCCCTGCCGTGCTCGAGCTGCTCGCCGATATAGACCCCGAGACCGCGGCCGCGCATCCTCTTCCGGAAACGCACAGCATCTGGGAAATCGCTCTGCACATCGCTGCCTGGGACGACGCCGTGAACCGCCGCATCGTTCTTGGTAAGTTTGGCAAGGCTCTTCAACTCAACGACGCGGAAAATTTTCCGCCGGTGACTGACAAGAGTGCTTCGGCATGGAAAAAAGCGGTCGCCCACGTGAAGGCGGCCCACGCAGCACTTCTAAAAACGGTAGCGGGTCTCCCGGACGCGCGCCTGCGCGAACGTGTTCCCGGCAAGAAATACGACATCGGTTTCATGCTGCAGGGTGTCGCGCAGCACGAGATTTACCACGCCGGGCAGATCGCGATCCTGAAAAAGACCCGTTTGTAACAAAGGCTACGGCGGCAAATCCCCGATACGCGGCGCTGCGAATCGTGAGTACAATCCAGTGCGGCGGCAACCAGCTGCCCGGAACTCGCTCTGGACCCAGCCAGCATCGTCAACGTCATCGTGGTGGGAGTCGGCGCCTTCGGACGCAACCACGCCCGCGTCTACAAGGAACTCGAGCAGCAGCAGGGCGAGCCGCTCCGCCTGCTGGGGGTGGTCGATCGCGACGTGGCACGCGCCGATGCGGTGGCCCGCGAATTCAATTGCCGCTCCTTCGGGTCGCTCGACCAGTTGCTCACCACGCATAGCGAAGTCCAAGCCGCTTCCGTCACGGTCCCTACCCTTGACCATCTTGCGGCCGCGCGCGTGTTAATGGAGTCCGGTGTCGATGTTCTTATCGAAAAGCCACTGGCTACATCGCTCAGCGAAGCCGATGAACTCGTGAAGATTGCCGCCGAAAGAGGCTGCATCGCGCAGGTCGGGCATCTGGAACGCTTCAACCCGGCGGTTCGCGCCACTGTTCCGCTGATCACGCAGCCTATGTTCTTCGAAGTCCACCGCATGAGCGTCTTCACTCCCCGTTCGCTCGATGTCGACGTGGTACTGGACCTCATGATCCATGATCTCGACATCGTGCTGTCGTTCGTGAAGTCGCCGGTGGAAGAAGTGCGCGCCGTCGGGCTGCCCATCCTCTCCGGGAAAACCGACATCGCGAACGTGCGCATTGAATTCGCCTCTGGCTGCGTTGCCAACTTCACCGCGAGCCGGGTTTCCACCGAGCGTATCCGCAAGCTGCGCTTCTTCCAGCCGCGCCAGTACATCTCCATCGACTACGGGCGGCAGGACGTGGTTGCGTTTACGGTCGGCGACTCGTCGCCGCAAGCGACGCCGTCGGTCAATCCCCAGATCGGCATGCTGAAGCCGCCCGTGACGTCCGAAGAACCGCTCCGTGCCGAACTGCGCTCGTTCCTCGATGCAGTCCGCCGCCGCTCCACGCCGGTCGTCACGCTCGAAGACGGCCGGCGCGCCCTCGCGCTCGCCCTCAACATCGTTACCGACATTCACCAACACGGCAGTCGCATCAACCTCGAAAAACTCACGCGTTCTTAAATCCAGCTCCAATGGAAGGACAGGCGTCTCACCCGTCCGGCGGGCGGGGACGCCCGCCGCTCCGTTGTTGAGTCCTTTGCGCTTTTCCTGTGTTCTCTGTGGCTTAGATTTTTAGTCACTGACTCGGATCACTCAGCGCGATCACCCAAAAATGTTACATTTACACATTCATGTCTGCCCCTGATTCCCGCTTCATCAAAGCCTGCAAAGCGCAACCGTGCGACCGCACGCCCGTCTGGTTCATGCGCCAGGCCGGACGCTACATGGCCGAATACCGCGCCGTGCGCAAACAACATTCGCTCATCGAGATCTGCAAAAAGCCCGAGCTCGCCGCCGAGGTCACCATCACGGCCGCTGAAGCGATCGGCGTCGATGCGGCCATCATCTTTGCTGACTTGCTTCTTCCTCTTGAAGTCATGGGCCTGCCCTTCCGCTTCGAAGCCGGCGAAGGCCCGGTTATTGAGAAGCCGGTGCGCGATCCCAAAGACATCACGCGCCTGCGCACCGATCAGGCCGCCGACCTCGGCTACGTTGCCGAAGCGATCCGCATCGTGTGCAAGCACTTCGGCGACAAGCTCCCCATGATTGGCTTCTGTGGCGCGCCCTTCACGCTGGCCAGCTACATGATCGAAGGCGGCGGCTCGCGCAACTACGTGCACACCAAAAAGATGATGTACTCGCAGCCCGCTGCCTGGAACGAGCTCATGGGGAAACTGATCGCGGTGACCAGCGAGTACGCCGCCGAGCAGGTGCGCGCCGGTGCCGACACCATCCAGATTTTCGACAGTTGGGTCGGTTGCCTGAGCGTCGAGGACTACCGCCGCTATGTACTCGCGCACGTCACCGACCTTGTGAAGCGCCTGCAGAAGACGGGCGTCCCGATCATTTACTTCGGCACCGACAGCACGACTCTGCTGCCCTCGATGAAAGAGACGGGCGCCGAAGTCGTCGGTCTCGACTGGCGGATCCCGCTCGACGAAGGCTGGGCGCTGATCAAGAACAAAGGCGCGGTGCAGGGAAATCTGGACCCGGTGGTCCTGTTTGCCGACTGGAAAGAAATCCAGCCGCGTGCCGAGGACATCCTGCGCCGCGCCGCCGGACGTCCCGGCCACATCTTCAACCTGGGCCACGGCATCCTGCCTGAGACGCCGGTCGACAACGTGAAGCGCCTATGTAAGTTCGTGCAGGAGCATTCGGGAAAACATTAAGCACAGAGGGCCCAGGGTTCCACAGAGGTCGATCTTCCTCCGTGGCCTCGGTGGTCAAAGCCTTTGACTTTTGCTGAAGTCGATGACCCACTCCACTCAAACCGCCGTCCTGTTGCTGGCCCATGGCACAGCGGACTCGGTCGACGACATCCCGGAATTCATGCGCCACGTGACCGGGGGACGCCCCGTTTCCCAAACAGTCATCGAAGAAGTCCAGCACCGCTATTCGCTCATCGGCCACTCACCCATGAACGAGATCACGGCCCGCCAAGGGGAACTTCTCGCCCGCGAACTCAACCTCCCGGTCTACGTCGGCATGCGCAATTGGAAGCCGTTCATCCCCGACGTGGTGAAAAAGATCGCGGCCGACGGCGTGACCCACGTCATCGCCGTCTGCCTCGCGCCGCAAAACTCCCGCACCAGCGTCGGCCTCTATCGAAAAGCAGTTGATGGACCCGAAGGTCCACCATTCGCCCTCGATTTCGTTGAGTCGTGGCACGACCATCCATTGCTCATCGAAGCCTTCGTCGAGAAACTGCGTGCGGGACGGCAACGAGCTTCTATCGAAGCCGGTGCAAAGCTACCCGTCATCTTCACAGCCCACAGCGTGCCCGAGCGCACGATTGCCGAAGGTGATCCCTACGAAGCGCAAACCCGAGAGACGGCAGAACTCGTTGCCCGCGAAGCGGAGTTGCAGCCCGAAGAGTGGAAGTTCGCATTCCAAAGCCAGGGCATGTCGGGCGGAACGTGGCTCGGCCCCACGGTCGAAGAAACCATCCTGGAATTGAAAGCGCAAGGACACACGGGAATCTTCGTGCAGCCGATCGGCTTCCTATGCGATCACGTCGAAGTGCTTTACGATATCGATATCGGCTTTCAGGAATTCGCGAAGAAGCACGGCCTGCGCCTGTGGCGCGCGGAGTCGCTGAATGAATCTCCGAAGCTGATCGCGGCATTAGCAGAAATCGTGAAGAGCCGGCAAAAGCAGTAACGTGTCGGGGGGGCCTTTTTATGTTGTAGGTTTTGCTCTGCACCCTCTGCGGAAGTGCTCTGCGAACTCCGCGTTTTAAGATTTTGGGTTTTAAAGCTCTTAACGCAGAGGCCGCAGAGAAAAATCCGCAGAGGACGCAGAGCAAAGCTGAGTCGGCAAGTTGGGTTGTGGCTCCAAGCTCGCAGCTCGCGGCTCGAAGCCCGTATCTAGTGGTGAGGGATCCGTGCCGTAGCTGAAAGCTGACGGCTGATAGCTGACAGCCGCTTTTCATGAAACGTCTAGCCATCATCGGCGGTGGAATCTCCGGTCTCTCGGCGGCGTACGCGCTCGAAGAAAAACGCCGGGCTGGCGTTGAGGTCGAGTACGTCCTCTACGAAGCGAGTCCGCGTTTTGGCGGCGTCCTCGTCACTGACAAGGTCGACGGCTGCATCCTCGAAGCCGGCGCCGATTCGTTCCTCACCGAAAAGCCCTGGGCCATTGAACTCTGCAAGAAGATCGGCCTGGGCGATCAGCTCATCGGTTCGAACGATGCCGACCGCAAGACTTACATTTTGGTGAAGGGCAAGCTGATCGAAATGCCCGACGGCCTGATGTTCATGGTGCCCACCAAGCTCGCGCCGACGGTGATGTCGCCGCTGTTTTCGATGCAATCGAAATTGCGTATGGCGCGCGAATGGTTTCACCCTCCGCGCAAAGCCACCGAAGACGAAACGGTCGCCGCTTTCGTCGAGCGCCACTACGGCCCCGAGATGGTCGACCGCCTGGCTGACCCGCTGCTCTCCGGCGTCTATGGCGGCGAGGCGTCGCAACTCAGCGTGCGCGCGGTGCTCCCGCGTTTTGCCGAGATGGAAGCCAAGCACGGCAGCCTGGGGCGCGCGATGCTCGCCGCTCGCGCCGCAATGGCGCGCGCGCCGAAGGCGAAGCCGCGCCCGCTGTTTACGTCGTTGCAGGAAGGCATGCAGCAGATGGTCGATGCGCTGGTGGCCGCGCTTGACGCCGCATCGCTGAAAACAGAAACGCCCGTGCAGGCGATTTCTCCCGAGGCGGGAGGATGGGTGGTCTCCGCCGGATTGCAGTCGGACCAATTCGACGCGGTCATCGTCGCGCTGCCCACGCACGCGGCCGCCGCCCTTCTCCAGCGAAGCCCCGACCTCGCCGCCGAGATGGCCGCGATTCAGTACAGCTCTTCGGTGACGGTAGCGCTCGGCTACGGCAAGCAGGTGCGCGACTCGCTTCCTCCGGGCTTCGGATTCCTCGTGCCCCGCAGCGAAGGAAAGCGCATGCTGGCCGCGACCTTCGTTCACAACAAGTTCCCGCACCGCGCGCCCGACGACCGCGCCATCCTGCGCTGCTTCTTGGGGGGCGCCCGCGGCGAGCAAATGCTCGCGCTCTCCGAAGACCAGATCCTCACCATCGTTCGCCATGAACTCGATCAGATCCTCGGCCTAAAAACCGAGCCGCTCTTCACCCGCGTCTTCAAATGGAAGGGCGCGATGGCCCAATACGGCGTCGGCCACCTCGATCGCCTCGAGCGGATTGAAACGCTCCGCAAAAAGTTGCCGGGACTGGCGCTGGCCGGAAACGGCTATAGCGGGATTGGTGTGCCGGATTGCGTGCGAACGGGGACGACGGCGGTGGACGAGATGCTGAGGGTATTTGGATTGACGGAATCGAAATCCGTTTCAGTGAGTTCGTAGTTGTTGAGAATGGGCTGGGTGCACTACGAAGGCCAGCGTGACGCGCCGACTAATGACTTTCTCGCCAGTTCCTGCTGGCGAACCGCAATCTGATAGACCGAGTCAGCGCCTTCGACATCATCGAATGTGGGTTGACGAGGTGGGTTATTCCTGCCGGACCGCCACTCCCCTGTGACAGGACCGCCAAAGCTGATGCTCCCCATTCCATCATTGCGGACATATTTGTCAATCATCGAAAGGCTCTCAAAGTGAGCGCTTGATACCTTTCGACCGCCCAGTCCTTCTTCGATGATCAAGGCACGGCGGTTCGTTAGGGCGTAGTAGGTTCTGCCCTTTTTCCAACGAGTGTAGAAAAAGCGGCCCCAGATCATGTATTGACCGATAAGTACGAATGGGGTTCCCCAGATCACCCCAAACCATGCGAAGCCGCGGGAAGGTTTGTTCGTCCAAACATCCCAAATGCCTGATGCACCTACGATCCAGAAAATTGCGAACCCGCCCCACAACAAACTGAAAGGGATCATGAGCCAGTCTTCTCTGTGAAACATCACGCGTGGGTTGGGACGGCCTGTCGACTCGACCGTTTCCCCGGGCAGCAGTTCGGGCGCAATAACATCAAAGGGAACGGGATTTGTTATATCCATTTTTCGGTGATTGTATCGCGGATTCGTGTGCTTGCGAGTCTCTTGATTACCGGGGTAACTGGGCTCTTCAAACGCAACAACCCGCTTTCGTTTGTGTTTATAGAATTCACGTCAGTGGAGAGAGAATCCTATGCGTAAGACACTTCTCGCATTCATTCTGGTGGCTGCTTGGACAGCCGGCACTGCCCGCGCACAAGATCAACATAAGCCCGCTCCCATGCCCGACATGTCAAACACTCCCTCCTCCGGCATGAAAGACATGCCCGGCATGGACGCCGCGACCAGTGCGCCGGCCATGCATTCCATGGAAGGCCATCACATGGACATGGGGCCGCATATGAAGATGACCACGCTGCGCGATCCCAAGCCCGGCGACGAAGAGCGTGCGCAGAAGATCGTCGAAGCCGCGCGCGGCGTTGCCGAAAAGTACAAGGACTACCGCACCGCCCTGGCCGACGGCTTCAAGATCTTCCTGCCCAACGTTCCGCAGAAGATGTACCACTTCACCAATTACAAGTACGCGTTCGAGGCCGCGTTCTCATTTAACCCCGGCCACCCGACGTCGCTACTCTATGAGAAGCACGGCGACGACTACAAACTAGTCGGCGTGATGTACACGGCGCCCAAGCGCTACGACGAAGCCGACCTCGACAAGCGCATCCCGCTTTCGATCGCGCAATGGCATGAGCACGTAAACCTGTGCATGCCTCCCGCGGACCGCAAGCAGGAAGCGCTCGGCCCGAAGTTCGGCCTGCACGGATCCATTGCCACAAAAGAAGACTGCGAAGCGAACGGCGGCACGTTCCGCCCCCTGGTCTTCAATTGGATGGTGCACCTCTACCCGCTGGAAAAAACCGAAGCAGGGATCTGGGACGTCGATCGCGGCCACAACCACGCCGACTGAGTTGTGGCGCCGTTCGATGGAGCCCTGCGTCTCGCCCTCGCGGAAGCACAAAGCGAACCCCAGTGGCTGAAGCCGCATACCCCAAGTCAAAGCGGCCCGACTAATGTCGGGCCCTTCCCACAGATGTTCAACCCGATTATTCGAGACGATGCGCGGAGCGACGAAATGAAGGGGCCGACGGGAGGGATCGTGCGCGTGCCCCACTCTTGAACGACGAACACGTTGAAAATCGCCGCTACAGATGGCCACCAACGGGAAGGGCACAATTTCAGAGCCTGCGGAAAGACTCTAGTTCGGGCAGGTATTGGGAAGGGCACGACTTCAGTCGTTGCCAAACACGCATAGATTTCATGAGCGCTTCAGCGCCTGAGGTACGCTTTATCCCTCGCTTACCACCGGCACCAGACTCGGCCGCCCGAGTCGATGGCTGATCGCGACCAAAATCATCCCAATCACTCCCGCCTGCAGCGCCAGCCCACCATACAAGCTTCCTGAATAATGCCCAAACTCAATCGTCGTCTGGAATACTCCGGTCGGTGTGAGCACATTCCACGCAACCATCTCGGCTGCGATTCCCGAGATGCTGAACAGCGCGACCACCACGCCCGCCGTCGCGTAGTACAGGCACAAGAAGAGAATGCCCTTCAGCACCGGCTGCCGCAGCCGTGTCAGCGTGCACCACTGGATGAACAGAATGTCGCGCGTCACAAACACCAGCACCACCGCAAACTGCAGCGCAGCCGTGCGTAACGACGACGAGTGGAAGTCGAGCGCGAACCGCCACGCCAGTAGTCCCCACACCATCAGCCCATATGCTACTGCGCCCGACAGCACGAGCCAGGGCCAGGGCAAGCCGTCGGCCGAAAAAATTCCGCCGCGTCCTTCCGCACGTTCCCGCCACCACACCTTCAACCGCTCCGGCGGCGTCAGCGACGCCAGTCCGATCACGAACAGGACCGCGCCATTCAACCCAACCACGAAGCCGGCCAGCACGTCGGACTTCACCAGCACATCGCGCGACGTGAACAGCGCATACACCACGAGATTGAGAAACGCGGCGGAGCCCACAGCCTGCCAGCGCGAAAGCTGCCGAATCTCCGCATAATCGCGCTTCAGGTTGCGCACGATCATCATCCACAACCAGGCGCCGAACGACGTGTAGAGCAGCAGGCTCATGAGGAGCCACGGAACCGCGTGGCCGAACAACCGCGGCGCGACGTATCCGTGATAGTCGAAGCTCAACTGCAGGATCCGGTAAAGGTTGATGAACGGATCGAACGCGGCCAGACCCGGGAACCACGATGCCATGAACCCGTATGTGCCGAGGACGGCGCCGAACACGCAGACTGCGCCCAGCAGGCTCACGCTGCGGCTGCGCTGCTCCACCATGATCGACATCCAGAGCCCGCACACACCCAGAAACAACGCGCTCGCCACAATGCCGGTCAGCGCGTTCAGAATGTTCCAGATCGTGAATCCCGCGCCCAGCCCGGCGATCACCGTGAACGGCAGCGCGCACAGCGCTCCAAAGTAAGCGAGTACCGGTTCGCCCAGCACTTTGCCGATTGCGAGTTCCGCCGTCGTGAGACTTGTGGTGCGCTGAAAGTCCCAGGTCTTGCGGTCGCGCTCGCTCGACACCGACTGCGCGCACATCACCAGCGACCAGAAGCTGACCAGTCCCGCCAGCAGGCCGAACATCCACTGCGCGATGGCGAGCCAGGTTTGGTGCGGAGTTTCCCGCTGCACACGCTCGGCATACTCCACCCACTTGCCGCCTAGGCTGTTTGCGTTCTGCTGCGCGTTCGCCAGGATGGATTGCTTCTCGCTCCAGCTGGCCAGCCCGATCAGCGCACACAAAAGAAACACCACCAGTGCCACCGTAATGGCCCGCGCGGGCCGCAACTCCGACCGCACGTGCCGCACGAACTCCGGATTTCGCCAGAATCTCAGCACGTCACATCACCTCGTGTCGCGAAAGTTTCATGTACAGGTCTTCCACCGTCTGCTTGACCTCGGCGAACGCCTTCACGCGGATGCCCGCCGCCACCAGTTCCGCCAGCAGCGCGGCCGCGTCGTCGTCCGAGCCAGCAAACTGGAAGGTCGCCGTCCCCGCGCCGAGTTGCAGGTTGCTGATGTGCGCGCGTCCCGTGAACTTGGCTTCCAGCGCGGCTTGCGCGTCGCCCAGCCAGCTCACGCGGAAATCGCGCCCCAGGCTCTCCGCCGCAGTAACTTCTTCGATCCGTCCGCTACGCAGCATGCGTCCTTTTTCCATGATGCCGATCGAGGTGCAGAATCCCTCAAGCTCAGTGAGAATGTGCGACGAGATCAGGATCGTCGTGCCCTGGTCGCGCAGCGCGCGCAGCAGGTTGCGCAATTCGAGGCGCGCCTTAGGGTCGAGCCCAGACGCCGGCTCATCGAGCAGCAGAATTTTCGGCCGGTGAATGATGGCGCGCGCAATTCCCAGCCGCTGCTTCATTCCGCGCGAGAGGCCGCGAATCATCGCATCCCGCTTTACCTCGAGCGACACCTGCCCGATCACCTCGGTCAGTCGCGCAGGAATCTCGCTCTCGGGAACTTTGTACGCGTGCGCAAAGTAGTCGAGATATTCCCAGACCTTCAGTTCTTCATACACGGCGAAGAAATCCGAAAGATATCCGATCGAGAGCTGCGCCCGTTCCGGCTCCTGCGCCACGTCCACGCCATTCACGAGCGCGCGCCCCGTGGTGGGCGCAAGCAAACCGCAAGCCATGCGGATGGTGGTCGTCTTGCCCGCGCCGTTCGGCCCGATCAGCCCGAAAATCTCGCCGCCCGGAATGGTCAGGTTGAGGTCCTGTACCGCGACCAGTTCGTCATACTCTTTGCGCAGATGAATCAATTCAATCATAGAGCGACTCCCAGAGGAGCATGCGTGCGTAGGGCGGGCGCCCTCGCCCGCCAGGTTTTCTTCCCGACAATCGCTAACCGTCGCGTCCGAAGGCATCTTCGGCCGTGGGCCAAGGAATACTACGCCCGAACCGAAGCGCCGGTTCCAGAAATCTGGCCGTCGAATCCGGGTCAACACGTCAACAAATGCGCACGTCTGGGGGATCCCGCCCCTCCGCCCGAACTTGGAACAGGTGGCGGGGCGGGATGTAGGGCTTTGGGTTGTCTGCAGAGAAGAACGCGCAGGAACGCGAAAACTTGCAGAAAAAGAAGTGAACTCTACGAATTTGTAATCCCGAGCGGAATGAAGCGAAGCCGAATGGAGCCGAGGGACCTTGTGTTTCGGAGAGGAACCACGAACGGCGGGTGCCCCATGTTTGCGCGTCCTTTGCGCAAAACGTGGGATGCCGCGATCGCGTCAATCGAAGGAAGTTGAAACTTTGAAACTTCTCAAACTTTGAAACTCTAAAACTCTGAAACTGGAAACTTACGAAACTAGTCCCGATGAACAATCCGCCCACCAACAATCGTGGCCAACAACCTTCCCGGTCATCACCCACCCATCAAACGGCGAATTCCTCGCCAGCGACCGCGACTTCGCCACATCAAACGTCCACCGCTTCTTCGGATCGAAAATCGTGACGTCGGCGTGATTCCCGCGCGCCAGCGATCCGCGGCCGCGCAAATCGAACACGTGCGCCGGGCCGCTCGTGAACAACTCCACGATCCGCGTGAGAGGGATCTTGTGCTCTCGGTGCAGCTTCGTGATCGCCAGTCCCAGCGCGGTTTCCAGCCCGGTAATCCCGAACGCCGCGCGCTCGAACTCCACCTGTTTTTCGTGGCTGGCGTGCGGTGCGTGGTCGGTGGCGATCGCATCCACCGTGCCGTCGGCCAGGGCCACGATGATCGACTCGATCTCGGACGCCGAGCGCAACGGAGGATTCATCTTGCAATTCGTGTCGTAGTTGCCGACGGCCTCATCGGTCAGCGTGAAATGATGCGGCGTCACCTCGCACGTGACTCGCGCGCGCGCCCGTTTCCCTCGGCGCACGGCCTTCAACGAGTCCGCGGCCGAGAGATGCGCCACGTGCAAGCGCGCGTTCGGAGTCTGCTGCGCAAGCTGGACATCGCGGTCCACTATGCTGGCTTCCGCCGACGCCTTCCATCCGCGAAGCCCGAGCCGGAATGACGTCGGCCCGTCATTCATCGGGACAGTTTTCCGTGACCCGCGTGTCTTCGGCGTGCTGCACTACGGCGAAACTCAACTCGCCGCTTAGCCGCAGGCACTCGCGCATCACGTCGTTGTCAAGAATCGGACGCCCGTCGTCGGTCACCGCGACTGCTCCGGCGCGCTGCAACCCGCGGAAGTCCGTGAGCACCGCGCCTTTGCTGGCATGGGTTGCCGCCGCCACCGGGAACACGTTCACCACTGCCCCGCGCTCCGGTTGCCGCACCCAGTTCACCCACTCCTGAGAGTCGAGCACCGGGATCGTGTTCGGCATGCAGCACACTGAAGTAAAACCGCCGGCCGCGGCCGCTGCCGTACCCGAAGCGATCGTCTCTTTGTAACTCTGCCCGGGCTCTCTCAAATGGACATGCAGGTCGATAAATCCCGGCGCGACCACCAGTCCGCGGGCGTCAAACTTCTCCTCGGCACTGCCGCGAACCTTGTTGGGCGGAGCCACCTCGGCCACCTGCCCGTCGCGCAGCAGCACATCCATAGGGGCATCGATCCGGTTCGCCGGATCGATCACGTGTCCGCCCTTGATCAGCAGGGAACCGGGTTTGGATTTCTCATTTGCCATAAAGATAGGCTATAGGCTGTGGGCGTTAGGCTCTAACTCTTATGATCCAGTTTCAATCTTGGCGTTGCCCCTATTACTCTCGCGGTACGGACCATGCCCACGACCCAAAACCCGAAGGCCCAAAGCCTAAAGGCTAGAGCCTAGAGCCTGCCTTTCCCCGCCCGCGCCAGAATCGCCATGCGCGTCGGCACGCCGTTGCGCACTTCTTCCACAATCACCGACTGCGGCCCATCCGCGACGTCTCCAGTCAACTCGAGCCCCCGAATGATCGGCCCCGGATGCATCACGATCGCATCCTTCTTTGCCATCTTCAGACGGTGCGCGGTCATCTGGTAACGCGCGATGTAGTCGTCCAGGCGCAGCTTCAATCCCGCGAGCCGTTCTTTCTGCACGCGCAGCAGCGTAATCACATCAGTGCCGCGCAGTGCTTCTTCCAGATGTCGCGTAACGCTGACTCCGGGCGCGAGCGTTGCTGCCACTTCGGGGACAAGCTCGGGCGGTCCGCACAGCACGACTTTCGAGCCGAACTTCGTCAGCAGATGGCACGCCGAGCGAGCCACCCGGCTGTGAAAGATGTCGCCCACGATCGCGACCCGCAGACCCTTCAGGGTCTTCTTGTGCTTCAGGATCGTGTACGCATCGAGCAGCGCCTGCGACGGGTGCTCGTGCATGCCGTCACCCGCGTTCACGACCGGAATATCGAGATGCTCGGCCATCAGCTGTGGCGCGCCCGCCAGCGGGTGGCGGATGACGATCACGTCGGCGCCTACCGCGCGCAGGGTGTAGCCGGTATCGAGCAGCGATTCGCCTTTCTCAATGCTCGATCCGCTCGATTGCACCAGCGTGGTCATCGCGCCCATTGACTTGGCGGCGATTTCGAACGACGAGCGAGTGCGCGTGGAGGGCTCGTAGAACAGCAGCACGACGCGCTTGCCGCGCAACAGCGGGCGCGGCTTCTGCGGATTCATGCGCCGCGCGAGCGTCAGGATCTTCAGGATTTCCCCGGCGTCGAGCGACTCGATGCCGAGCAGGGAACCGCGTGCGACCTTTGTCATCGATTGCCTGGGAGGCGGGGCGCGTGTGGCCCGGAACGCATCCCGAATTCCGCTCAGCCTTCTGTCTCGAGCTCATCTGGCTCGTCGTGCTTGCGATCCGGGAAGGATGAACGCAGCATCATACGCGTCCCTTGCGCCATGCGGCAAGCGTCGTGTGAGCCTGTCACCGCCGAGATCGCCGAGCCCGCCGAGAAAAATAAGACGCTAATTCCTAGGTCTCCTGTGTCATCCAGATGCTGCAAAGCGGGATGCCGGTGCGGCGCAACAGAGGCCAGGTTATTCGAGCACGCCTACCATCAGGAAGTGGCGTACCTTCTTGTCAGGAAGCTGGAACTCGTAAATACGCCACACGTCGTAGTCGCCGGAATGATGGTCTTTGACAATTCGCGCCTTGTAGTCGCCGGGCATCAGCAGCGCATTGGGAGCTTCGATCGATTCCAGTTCGTAGTTCTTGCCGTCAATAACCGCAATCACCTTCTGGAAGTGGGCACCGCCTTCGCGTTCGAGCACCATTCGACTTGTGTTCACGCGAACGTCGAGGTTGTAATCGGAACCATCGGCAGCCACAAGCGTCGAGCAGACCAACAGAACAACCAGCAGATGTTTCATGGCAACTCCTGCAGAATGGATTCGACCATAGCAGCAATTGCCATGTCGGCCAACTCGCTCGTGCCAGCAAGTGGGCTCGCGACTGGTGTCGGGGATGAGGGTTGGATTTGTGCGTCCGCAAGCAGCGCTATAATGTCGTTGTTGGAGGTGTTGCTATGCGAGTCACCGGCCTCCTCGTGGTACTGCTGCTTATCGTGATTTTCTTCCTGGCCGCGCCCGCGGCCAGCTATGCGCAAAGTGCAAATTCGGCAAATGCCGCGTCCAGCGCAGCCGACCGAGCGGACTTCGATCGCACGGTCCGAAACTTTATGCGTGGCGATGGCTCGCAACTCGAGCGTGACGGCGTCTGCTACACAATGCGCACCTACAAAGTGGCGCGCGAAGACAAAGACTCCGACGTCACGCGCCCCGTGCGAGTCACGCGTTGCCTGCCCGCGACGAAACTGGAGTTTAAATCGGCGGTAGCTCCCGTGAGGGGCGAAGACGACAGTCGCGAACAGCGGTAGAGCGGATTTCAGATTGCAGATCGATCTGAGATTGTGCACGGACTTGCCTCGCCTGCGGTGCATAGTCCCCTCGCTGTGTTCGGCACAGATCCCCGAGATCCGGATTTCCAATCTAAGATCTGAAAATCTGAAATGAAAAGAAAACGGCATCGCGAAATAAAATGCCGATGCCGATAAACCTTCCCTAGGTTGATACAGCCGTGGAATCCCACCTTTGCGCACAGAACGCGCAAAGATGGGGTACCCGTGGTTCGAGGTCTCCCGCTGGACCGCAAAGGCTAGTGACTAGCGACTGACGACTAGCGACCGACGACTAGCGACTAAGTCTCGATCCCCACGTAACAGACACGGCCGATCAGGTAGTCGGCGGCGGTCTTGCCGTCGTCCATCGTCATGACTTCGATGGGGTAGGCTTGGTTATGCGGGCGCAGAATCAGGTGGTTGCCGGCGACCTCGACGTACTTCACCGTGCAGTCTCCGTCTTTGGCGACGGCGTACATGTTGAACTCGCCCTTGCGATAGGGCTTCAGGGAGTTGTAGTGCCGGTCGATTAACACACTCGCGCCGGGCAGCAGGCGCGGATACATGCTCATGCCTTCGCGGGCGTCGGCGCGGATGATCACGAAACGTTCCCAGCCTTCGCGGTCGCCTTCGATTTCGGGGCGCATCTTGCGCAGGAAGCTTTTCTTGAACTTCAACATTTCACGGACGTTCATGCTCATGATGAGCGGTTCGGTCGCGGCGATGGGGCCGTCCACCAGCAGGACGTTGTCGAACTCGTCGTCGGTGGGAGGCAGGATGCTGGCGCGCTTGTTGACCTCGGTGGGCTCGATCAGGTCGAGCACCGAGAGGTGCTGCACGTTCAGCACTTTGTCCATGCCTTCGATGCTGAGGCCGCGCTTACGATTGAGGAAGTTGGAGATGTGGGCCTGCTTGAAGCCGGTCTGCTGCGCCAGGCGGATTCCGGTGAGCTCGCCTTCTTCAATGCGGTCCCAGAGTGTTTTGCGCAGATTATCCTGCAGAGCCTTGAATTTCATGCGAAAAGTATAGCACCGGCTTATAGCGATGGGATATTGACAAGTGAAGTGCAACATCTGAAAGGAAATATTGTTCTTGACGTGCACGACGTGGAGCGCTGCGTGTCGAAACTGGATCAGGTCTCGCAGACATTGATTGCGCGGGTAATTCTGCAGGGGTTCTCGCACGAAGAGGCGGGCAGGCTGCTGGGATGTACCCGTCGGACGGTGGAGCGAAACCTTCCGGAAGCGGTTGACAGGCTCAGCGAGATTTTTCTGGCGGCGGGAATTTTGGAACCGGTGGAAGGTCCGAGAGCGAGCGACGAAAATTGTTGTCAAGAGGGGGAAGAGAACGAAAAATTCGTAATCGTTTGATTCGAGGGGGAAAATAAATTTCGGAATCATGTCACATTTACCCCTTCGAAATTGTTATTCTAGATTTAGAGAGTGAGATTGAAACTTTCGACAGAGGGCGCGTCCTGCGGACGCGCCTTTTGTGTTGTACGCCGTGCATGTTCGACAGCTTGGGGGTGAAAGTCCTCTCCCAACCTGATGGAGGTGAAGGGTAGCGAAGCGCAAGGGCGTCACCGCGAGGTGGGGTCTGAAGGAAGCGTGGAGCAAACACGCGAGCCGATGAACAAGAACCGGATGATGAGGCCTACGGTGCCGGGCGAGCAAGCAACTGATGGCGAAGCCCATATCCATCAAGGACACTGGTGGTAAATCCGGCGGGGGTGCGTGGAAAGCGGTCGAGCTTATCGCGGGAGATCTGCGGTGCGTCACGGATTCGGTGACGGAGGACATCGTAAGGTGTTCTGACCGGACAGCAGAAGTCAGCAGAGGGCGTAGTAGTCGCGGAAGCGGTGAAGGCGCGAACGATAGGAAGAGTCAGTAGTGCTTGGGTCTCGAGGAGGGTATTGCACTAGCCATCTCGCTCTACGGCGGGGCTTGGGTAGGCAGGGCGCGGTGAAGCCGCAACGGATGCTGACCCGAGAAGTGAAACCCACACGGCGTTCCCAAACTACGAACGCTCAGCCTGCCCGTTCCATTGGTGGGACTAACCTATCGAACCGCCGTATGCGGACCCGCATGTACGGTGGTGTGGCAGGGGAGGAGAGGTGACTCTCCCCCCTATGCCGATTAGGGAAGATGAATTTGTTTTGGAGCGAAAAGCTTTTAACCGCTAAGGGCGCGGGGGCACCCTTGGTTCGGGGAACTGCATGGGTCCTTCGCTTCGCTCAGGATGACAATGAGTTTCGTGGTTGCTTATTTTGTGAGGGTGGGATGAGTACGAAAGCGGTGACGAAGAAGAAGGCGAAGAAGGCCAGCAGGAAGGCCTCGACGAAGAAGGTGGCCAGCAAGCCGGTGGATGTGTCGGTGACGCATGACAAAGTCTTGCATGTGATTGCCGAGCACGCGGAGGCGATGACCGAGGCTAACGCCACGGAGGCGGAGAAGGGGCATTTGCCGGCGTTCAAGTACTTGTTTGAACTGCTGGGAATTTATCCGGCGCCGGCGGTTGAGCATCCGGAAGCCGAAGACAGCAATGACCTGGCACGCGTGCTGTTGAACCGGTTTGATTTTCCGTACAAGGGGCCGGGCGATGAGGAAGCCACCGAAGGGACGAAAAGAGCCGGAACTGGTTCCGGCAGGGGTGAAGGACGATTCGGTAGAATGACGAAATCAGGTGACAGGTCACAGGTGACGGGTCACCAGTCTTAAGGTTTTGGGTGTTAGGTCTTCGGCTGCGCGGGGACGGAACTTTCGCATGGATATGACATGGGTGACCGGCCGGATTGCGGTTGGGGGCGGGATCTGGAACGAAGAGAACATGGCCGCGGTGGCGCAGGCCGGGGTTTCGCACGTGATCGACATGCAGATTGAGTTTGACGACACTCCGCTGGCGGTGCCTTTTGGGGTGGAAGTTTTGTGGAATCCGATTGACGATGATTTCTTGCCGAAGCCGGCGGAGGTTTTTCAGCGCGGGGTTGAGTTCGCGATTGAGGCGCTGGACCAGCCAGGGACGAAGTTGTTTATTCATTGCGCGGCGGGAGTGCATCGGGCGCCGATGATGGGATTGGCGCTGTTGTGCGCGCTAGGGTGGAAGTTGAACGAGGCGATCCGGTTGATTGAGACGCGTCGGCCGCAGGCGGATTTCGCGGATGTGTATGTGCGGAGCGTGGAGAGATTTCTGAATGGGTACGCGGCGGCTCGGAAGTAGTTTTCTTGAGGATCTTGAAACGCCGAGGACGCAGAGAACTGCCGCAGAGGTCGCGGCGAAAATCCTAAGATTGCGGGAGTTGTGGAATCCCACCCTAACGTCGCAAGGAGCGCGACGTTAGGATGGGGCACCCTCGGACTTGATGGGATCGAAGGTTCGGTTATCAGGAGGAAGGCATGTTGGATGGTCGCCGCCGCCCGGAGGGGCGGTTTTTTATTGGGATGCTTTCGGTGTTGCTGGTTTGGTGGGGAGCGCTGGCGGAAACGGCGAACGCGGCAAATGGCGCTCCGGTTACTACGCGAATGAGCGACATCGTGTATCAGGGGGATGGCTCGCCCGCCTCCGGAGTTTTGTTGATTTCATGGCCGGCCTTCACAACTTCAGATTCCAGGCCGGTGGCCGCCGGGACGAAGAGCGTCGCGCTCGGTAGCGGCGGATCGTTGGCGGTGGACCTGGTGCCGAATACCGAGCGGGAGCTACTACCAAGTTGTATTCCAGCTCGATTCTGTCGTTCGGACTGAGTATTGGCTGGTGGGCACTTCGTCGCCGACGACGATCGGTGCGGTGCGGGCGACGCCGGGCTCGGGCACGGCGGCTCCGCTGGCGTCGAGGCAGTACGTGGATGCCGCGATCGCCGTGAACAAGGCTTATGTCGATACGGCCGTGGCAAACGTTGGATCGGGATCGTACGTTTCGAAGAATGGCGATGCGATGAGCGGGCCACTCAGTCTGCCGTCGGATGCCGCGGCGGCCAACGGGATCAACATCGCCCTCGATCGGCAATTGATCGCAGACATCAAGGAATTGATTGTGGCGATTGAGGCGTACGCGAAGTCTGCGGGCCTGACCAAGCCGGCGGCGGCGAAGTAAGTCGCTTTCAGGCGCGCACCAGAAAGGGCAGCGGAAGCACTAGAGCCCGCTGCCCCTTCTGGATTTGGTCTCCAAGAATCTTGCCGCGAAACCTTCCCGGTCCTGCTGATCGCGAGGTCGACGGGCGCGGACGCCCGTCGCTCCATGGTGTTCAGATGGTATTCAGCAAGCAACTACCCGACGTCTTCGCTCCAGCCTTCCAGCGTTTTTTTCACCACAACCATGAACTGGTCGGCGAGTGCGCCATCGATGAGGCGGTGATCGTAGCCCAGCGTCAGATGCACGACCGAGCGGATCGCGATCGAGTCGTTGCCGTCCTTGTCGGTGATGACCATCGGCTGCTTCGTAATGCCGCCCACGCCCATGATGGCAGAGTTTGGCTGGTTGATGATGGGCAGGCCGAACACGGCGCCGAACTGGCCGGGATTCGTGATGGTGAAGGTCGAGCCGTCCACATCCGTTGGCATGAGCTTCTTATTGCGGGCGCGCTCGCCGAGGTCGGTGATGCCGCGCTGCAGGCCGAGGAAGTTAAGTTCGTCGGCGTTTTTCAGCACGGGAACGATTAATCCCCAGTCGAGTGCGACGGCGATGCCGGCGTTCACGTGGCGGTGATAGCGGATGTTGTCGCCATCGAGTGATGCGTTCACGATCGGATACTGCTGCAAGGCGATGATGGCGGCGCGCACGAAGAACGGCATGAAGGTGAGCCGAGCGCCATTGCGTTGCTCGAATCCGTTCTTCAGTTTGTTGCGCAGGTTTACGATGCGGGTCAGGTCCACTTCGAACATGCAATGGACGTGAGCGCTGGTGCGGCGCGACTCGATCATGCGCTGCGCGATGATCTTGCGCATCTGGCTCATCGGCACTACGTCGCCGGGGATGGCAGCCGGCGCGGGGCGCGGTGCCGGGGCAGTAGCGCTCGGACGAGCAGTCTGCGCTGCACCGTCGGCTTGAGCCACGGGCGCGATCTGCGGCGCTGCGGTTGGGCCTTTCTCGATGAAGGCCATGATGTCTTGCTTGGTGATGCGGCCTCCCAGACCGGTGCCAGTTACTTGCGACAACTCGACGTTATTTTCACGCGCGATTTTGCGAACGAGTGGAGACGAACGGACGTCTTCGTCATGCGATTCAGATTCTGCTTGTTGGGGTGCTGGGGCTACGGCCTGCTTGGGCGGCGGAGCGGATTCTTTCTGCTGGGGCGCGGGCGCAGGTGGAGCAGGAGCGGCAGCTTTCTTCGCCGGTGCCGCGGTGCCTTCGCCGTCGGCGGCAATCGTGCCCACGATCGTGTTGACCTGAACGGTATTGCCCTCGGTAACCATGATTTCCTGCAGCACACCAGAAGCGGGAGCCGGAATCTCGGCGTCCACCTTGTCAGTGGAGATCTCGAAGAGAGGCTCGTCGCGCTGGACCTTGTCGCCCGGCTTCTTCAGCCACTTGGTGATGGTGCCTTCAAAAATGGATTCGCCCATTTGGGGCATGATGACGTCAGTCGGCATAATGTCCTTCCGCACGGCCCACGGGTATGAATTTCGGGCCAAGCACAAATCCCTATTATATAAGGAGGCAGGCGCCCGCAGGCAGGCCTGTCCAAGGGGCTCGGTTACGCTCGCTCAGCCCAGCAGTTCAGTGTTTGTCGTGGTCGTCATGCCCTTCGTGCTCGTCGTGGCCGCCTTCACCCCCCGGAGGCGCGACCCCGAACGCGGTCTTCCAGTAGTCCTGCGCCGGACCGGGCAACTTCTCTATGTGCGACAGGAAAATCGTTACCTTCCACATGTCCTGGTCACTGAGCACCTTGTCCCAAGCGGGCATGCCGGTATAGCGAATACCGTTGTGGATCACGAAGTAGTTGTGGGCATCGGGATCATCGGGCGGGTGCAGGACGAGTTGCGGAGGCGGAGGATAGAACGATCCGGCCTGCGGTGCCGGCTTCTTGTCGAGGCCGCCGTGGCAGCCCGCGCAATTCATGGTGTAGAGCTTCATGCCGTCGATCAAGTTTTCCGCCGAGGGCAGCACCGGGCTTGTGATGTTGCCGGCGTGCTTGTCGGTGTAGGCGTCCACTGCGCTCATGGCCAGGTGGCGTTCCCAATGGGGAGGTTGCACGTTCGCCTGCGTGGGGACGAACCCGAGCAGGGCTGCTCCCATACCTCCCAGAATCAGTACCGCCAATGTGACGACGACGCCAAGAATAAAGTTGCGCATCAGGCCTCCAGAATATGAACGTTTTTCGTCGATGTATGCAGCAACTACCAGAACGGGGAATGACGGAATCCCAGTGCTGCGAACCGGAGAATCCCTATCATAAACGAGTCGGGGGCCGGGCGACGAGGCGGAGGGCTTCCCCAGGATCGCCGGGGGTGAGATGCGCCTGCCCGCGGCTTTCGCAGAGTTTTCTTTGCAGGGCAAAGTATCAGTAGGCACGCAGTTTGCGGGCTTCGCGAATTACGTCACTAACTTTCGGCAGAAAGAATTCTTCCTGTGGGGGCGAGAAGGGCACGGGAGTGTCGAGTGCCGTAAGGCGCACGATCGGGCCGTCGAGGTCGTCAAAGGCTTCTTCGTTAATGATGGCGCTGATTTCGCCGGCGATGCCCCCCGTCCGCACGTCCTCATGCAGGATGAGAACTTTGTTCGTTCGGCGTACCGTGTTGGCAATAGCCTCGCGATCGAGCGGGGAGAGTGTCCGCAGGTCGACGACTTCGATTTCGATTCCCTCTTTGCTGAGTTGCTCGGCGGCTTCGAGCGCGACGTGCACCATGGCAGCGTAGGTGATGACACTCAAATCGCGGCCTTGGCGAGCGACGCGCGCCTTGCCGAGTGGGACAATATAGTCGTCGGCGGGGATCTCTTCTTTAATCCGCCGATAGAGGTATTTGTGCTCGAAGAAGATGACCGGGTTGTTGTCGCGGATGGAAGCCTTGATGAGCCCCTTGGCATCGTAAGCGGTCGCGGGACAGACGACTTTGAGGCCGGGCGTGTGCACGAAGTACATTTCCGGATTCTGCGAGTGAAACGGCCCGCCATGGACGTTGCCGCCGCTCGGCCCGCGGACTACGAGCGGCGCCGGCGCGCCCCAGCGGTAGTGGGCCTTCGCAACCATGTTAGTGATCTGGTTGAAGGCGCAGCCGATGAAGTCCATAAACTGAAATTCGGCGACCGGGCGCATGCCGGTGAGCGCCGCGCCGAAAGCAGCGCCCACGATCGCGGATTCAGCGATGGGCGTGTCGATGACGCGCTCGGGTCCAAAGCGGTCGATGAAGCCGTCGGTGACTTTGAAGGCGCCACCGTAAATGCCGATGTCCTCGCCAATGCAGAAGACGGCCGGGTCGCGCTCCATTTCCTCCCAGATTCCCCGGCGGATGGCTTCGAGATAGGTGAGGGTCGGCATGGGTGGCTATTTCAGGTGCACCGCTGCTTCCGTATGTCGTGAGGGTGAAGCCTTTCCCTCTTTCACCTTCGGCGTTGCATACTTCGGCTTGATCTCGTGACACGAGGGATCACAGTAGGGCCGCCCGACTGCACTCTCTGGCTCCGGCATTGGAGACGACACAGCGAAGTCGCGGTCGGCTTCGAGTTGGGCGTCGACGGATGCGATCAGCTTTTCGTCTTCCGCCCGCGTCAGCCACTTCTTCACGTTCACCAGATAATTCTCAAAGCGCGCAATCGGATCGCGCTTCCTCCAGTATTCAAACAGCGGTTTGGGCACATACTCCGCTGCGTCGTGAATGGCGTGGCCTTTCATGCGCATCATCTTGGCTTCGATCAGCGTCGGGCCTTCGCCGCGGCGGGCGCGTTCACACGCTTCGTGCGCGGCGTCATAAACTTGGCATGCGTCGGTGCCGTCGACAATCACTCCGGGAATCCCATACGCGATTGCGCGCTCGGCCAGGTCCTGCACGCGGAACTGCATGTCGGCGGGAGTCGAGTATCCCCAAAGATTATTTTCGACGAACAGCACGAGTCCCAGATCCTGGACAGCAGCGAAGTTCAGGCCTTCGTAGGTGACGCCTGTCGATTGGCCGCCATCGCCGATGTAAGTCATGACGGCAATGTTCTTGCCTTGCATGCGCGCGCCTAACGCGACCCCGGCCAGCACCGGAATCAGATCACCGAGCGTGGAGATCGGCGCGACCACGTTGCGTTCCTGAATGTCTCCGAAATGCGACGATGCGTCACGGCCCTGGGTGGGCGAGCCCGCTTTCGCCATGTACTGCATCATGATGTCGCGCGGAGAAAATCCGCGCACGAGCAGCGATCCCTGATTGCGGATCATAGGTCCCAGCCATTCGTCGCGCTTGAGCGCATACGCCGAAGCACATGAGCAGCCTTCCTGGCCCAAGCCGAAGTACACACCTCCGACGACTTTGCCTTGCTTGTACAGATTCTCGAGCGCCGACTCCATCTTGCGATTGAGCAGCATCCAGCGATAGATCTCGATACACTGCGCCTTGCTCAGATATTTCGAATCGCGAATCGGCGGGACGGGCGCATTCAACGTGCCCGAAACTTCGTAGCGGACAACACCGCCGTCGCGCACCTGGCGAAGTTCGAAGCGCGGCTTTTCCAGACGGTAGTCGAGAATGGTGTAGGTGCGCTGCGACGAAGCCGGTCCTTTTGCAGAAACGGAGGCGCGCTTGTGATTCGACGACTGCGCGCGCGGAGCTTTGAGCTTGGTCTTTTTGGCCATGGGGGACCGTGAAGGAGATGCTAAATCGTTTGCAGCGTCATGGCCAATCCGTCAGGCCCAGTGGACGTCATCTTCTTTATGGAGTCTGCGCAATTCCTCGGGCGGGCGCGCCGGGACGCCGAATTTCTGGTCAAGTAACGAGTCCAGCGTCTCCAGCCACAACACCTGGCTGTGAAAGACGGTGCCGAAGTTGCGAGCTGCCGAGTGGACGACGCGCTGAAAGTCCACGGGTTGACCTAACTCCCTTTGCATCGACGTCACCGGCTTGTTCACAATCCCGCACGGAACAATCAGGTCGAAGAAGCTGAGATCGGTATTCACATTGAGCGCGAAACCGTGCGAGGTCACGCCACGCGAGATGTGTATACCGATCGCGGCAACTTTGCCTGGCTCTTTAGTTTGTGCTGCCCTTGCGCTTCTGCTGGACGGGCGGGGACGCCCGTCTCTCCACCGGCGACGGACGGCTCGGGAGTGGTCCACACGCCCGTGAGCCCGGCCACGCGCTCTGCGGGAATCTGAAAATCGGCGCACGTGCGAATCAGAACTTCTTCCAACCGCCGCACATACTCTATGACACCCAGCGTCTTGCGCTTACCGTCTTCTGCCGGAAATCCGCGAAGATCGAAAATTGGATAACCGACCAATTGCCCCGGCCCGTGAAACGTGACGTCGCCGCCGCGATCGCAATCGAAGATCTCCACACCGCGCCGCGAGAGTTCTTCATCGCCGGCGACAACGTTCGCTCGCTTCGCGTTGCGTCCGAGCGTGATCACGGGTGCGTGCTCGAGCAGCAGCAACACATCCCCGATATGCCCATCTTTACGAAGATCGACCAGCTTCTGCTGCAGCCGGAGGCCGGTTGCATAGTCGATGATGCCGAGTTGGAGAACCGAAATCATTTTAGATTGAGTAATTGCGTAATTTGGTAATTGAGCAATTAAAATCCTTTCGCCGATGTCCCAATGCTCAATTTCGCAATTCTTCCTCAGGCATTAATCGCCATCCCATACACACTATTCGACGCATCCAGCATTGCCTCCGCCAGCGTGGGATGCGCGTGGATCGTCCACATCAGGTCCTCGACTGTGGCCTCGAGTTCCATCGCAGCCACTGACTCGGCGATCAGTTCCGTCGCCTGGGGTCCGATTATGTGTACGCCGAGAATCTCGCCGTACTTCGCATCTGACACGACCTTGATGAAGCCCTCGTGCTGTCCGACAATCGATGCCCGTGAATTTGCCGTGAACGGAAACTTGCCAACCTTCACGTTGTAGCCCATTTCGCGAGCCTTCGCCTCGGTCAGGCCCACACTACCAATCTCAGGGTGGCAGTATGTGGCATTCGGGATCTTGCGCGGATCGATCGGCTTGCCTTCCTTGTTCGCGATCTTCGTAACCGCAACGATGCCCTCCATCGCGCCCACGTGAGCCAGTTGTGGCGTGCCGAGCACGATGTCGCCGATCGCATAGACGCCCGCCTCGTCCGTTTCCAACCACTCGCTGACCTTGACGAATCCCCGGTCGGGCTTGATCTTCGTCTTCTCGAGTCCGATGTTCTCGGTGCGCGGTTTGCGGCCCACCGCGATCAGGATTTTCTCCGCTTCAACCTTCTGCTGTTTCCCGTCGACGCTGAACGTCACGGCCACACCGCTCTTCGTCTTCTCGACTTTCTCGACCTTGGCGCCCGTGAAGAAATTGATGCCGCGCTTGCGATACACGCGTGCCAGTTCCTTCGAAATCTCTTCGTCTTCCACCGGCACCAGCCGCGGCAGCATTTCGAGAATGGTGACGTCTGCATCGAAGGAGCGGTAAAGCGAAGCGAACTCGACGCCGACCGCACCCGCTCCCACAACTACCAGCGACTTCGGAATTTCTTTCAAGTTCAGGATCTCGATGTTGGTCAGCACACGGTCATCGGCGATGAGGCCGGGAATCATGCGCGCTTCCGATCCGGTCGCCAGAATCACGTTCTTTGCCTTCACGTTCGATGTCTTTCCGTCCGCGCCCTTCACCTCAATCGTCAAGACACCATTCTGCCGTCCGCCGGTAAGCTTGCCGTAGCCCTTGATCGTCTCGACCTTATTCTTCTTCATCAGGAACTCGAGACCCTTGGCATGCTTGGAAACGATCTTTCCTTTGCGATCCTGCACGGCGGCCCAATTCAGCTTTCGCGTGTCGACGCCCTCGATCCCGAATTCTTTTCCGTCCTTCAGGTGATCCCATAGCTCCGCATTGAACAAAAGCGCCTTGGTCGGAATACAGCCCACGTGCAGGCAGGTGCCGCCCAGCGCACCATCTTTTTCAATCAGTGCTGTTTTCAGGCCGTACTGTCCGGCGCGGATGGCGGCCGTGTAGCCGGCCGGCCCGCTGCCCAGAATTGCAATGTCATAAATGGATTCAGCCAAAAGAGTGCTCCCTCACAGGCAGGAATAATGATATAGACCCAAATAGGTGATTCTACGACAGGGCAAAAGGATTCGCGAACGAAGCGGGGCGGGAAGGAAGCAAAGGCGTTCTCACCACAGAGTCACAGAGACGCGGAGGAACCCACTCAAATCAAATCATCTGTCATCCCGAGCAGAGTGAGGCGAGAGCCGAACACAGTCGAGGCAGCTTGCGTTGCTTAGGGCCGGGAGGGAATTAATACGACGGAGGCGATAAACAACTACCCCAGCCGCCGGGCCGCTTCCTTTGCGTAGTACGTAAGAATAATGCTCGCGCCGGCGCGCCGGATCGATACCAGCGATTCCATCATCACGCGCTCACGCTCGATCCAGTTGTTGCGTGCGGCGGCCTCGATCATCGCGTACTCACCCGACACCTGGTAGGCAGCCAGCGGTGCGTCGAAGCGCTCGCGTGCGGCAGAGATCACGTCCAGATACGGCATGGCGGGCTTCACCATGATCATGTCCGCGCCTTCTTCCAGGTCGAGTTCGATCTCGCGCATGGCCTCGCGGATGTTCGCTCCATCCATCTGGTAAGAGCGGCGGTCTCCGAACTGCGGTGCGGAATCGGCGGCCTCGCGGAATGGCCCGTAGAATCCTGACGCGAATTTCGCCGCATAAGAAAGGATAGGGGTGTCGGTCAGCCCGGCTTTATCCAGTCCCGCGCGAATTGCACCCACGCGGCCATCCATCATGTCGGAGGGCGCGATGATGTCGATGCCCGCCTGCGCCAGCGAAACCGCAGTCTTCGCCAGAACTTCAAGCGTCGCGTCATTGACGATTTCGTACTCGGTGGTGGCCGCGGGAGGCGAGGCGACGGCGGCTCCCAGCGACAGCGGCGCCGCCTTCACAATGCCGCAATGCCCATGCGACATGTATTCGCACAGGCAGACGTCGCCCATCAGGATGGCATCCGGCACTTCGCGTTTGATAGCGCGCGCCGCCTGCTGCACGATTCCGTCGTTCGACCATGCCCCGGTCGCAATCTCGTCCTTCTTTTCGGGCAGCCCGAACAGGATCACCGACGGCACACCCAGCGAGCGCGCCTCCCGCACTTCTTTCACGGCCTCATCCACCGAAAGGTTGAACACCCCCGGCATGGAGCGCACTTCTTTCCGCACGCCCGAGCCCGGACAAACGAACAGCGGGTAAACGAAGTTTTCAGGAGTGAGGCGCGTTTCGCGCACCATGGAGCGCAACAACTCGGTTTTGCGGAGCCGGCGAAGGCGCGTTACGGGAAACGCCATGGCTCGATTCTAGCAAAGCGGCCCGCTCCGGCCATTGCCAAAATCCGCGCCTGTCAGGCATCCGCTTAGTCACCTGCCGATGTGACGGCAGTCACCGACTTATGTTCGTACCTCCTGTTCTATCTACCTGGCATCACGACGGTTATCCTTGGGGATGTGGAGGGGGCCGGTCGGCCGTGGGGAGAAGTACTTATGTAACTCAGGCGGTCCCCGCTGTAATCTTCACCAGCGGCACGCTCAACCCATACACTGACAGGGCGGATGTCGTATTCGCAAAAACTCGGTTTGGCGGGAGTCGCGGCGCTTACCATCGCGGTGGGCGCAGCGGAGTGGTTCATGCCGCGCGGCTTCGCTACCACGGTTTTCGGCGACCTGCTGGCCTTGCTCATGCTCAGCGTCGCGTCCGTTGCCTTTTGCTGGAACGCGATCCGGCAACAGCGCGCGCGCATTTTCTGGTTGCTGCTCGGGCTGGGTTGCGTTCTCTGGGCCATCAACAGCTCGATTTGGGCTTACTACGAACTGGTTCTCCGCATGGACCTGCCCGAGCCATGCATCGGCGATGTGATCCTGTTCATTCACATCGTCACTTTCATGGCGGCGGTGGCCTTGCTTCCGCATCGCCCGCGGGGCGATCGCAAAACTGCATTCGACGCCATCAACTTCTTCATGGTGCTGGTCTGGTGGCTCTTCCTTTACGCGTTCGTGGTTTTCCCCGACCAGTACGTCAAGCTCAACGTGTCGGTCTATAGCCGCAACTACGATTTGCTCTACCTCGTCGAAAATCTGGTGCTGGTTTTCGTTCTCGGGATGGTCGCTGCCTCGACGCGTGGCGCGTGGAGAAAGATCTACTGGAATTTATTCGTGGGCGGTGCGATCTACACGCTCGGGTCCGAAACCATTAACGCAGCCATCGCCCGCGGGAATTACTACAGTGGCAGCATCTATGACCTGCTGCTCCTTGTCTCGATTGGCTGGTTGACCTGGACAGCCTTCGCCGCTCGTAAGGCCGACTTAACCGTTGCGCCAACTCCTCAGCCTGCTGGCCGCTGGACGAATGTCGCGCCGCGCCTGGCGATGATCGCGATCTTGTCTCTGCCCCTGCTCGGCTTGTGGGCCTTGTTCGCCCCCAACACGCCCCCCGATTTACGGAATTTTCGTCTGCTGGCAACCATGGCCGCCACCACGGTGCTCGGAGGATTCGTATTCCTGAAGCAGATTTTGCTCGACCGGCAGCTGATCCGCCTGCTCGATGAATCGCGTCAGAGCTATGAAAACCTGCAGCGCCTGCAAAGCCACTTGGTGCAAAAAGAGAAGCTTGCTTCTCTCGGACAGCTGGTGGCCGGAGCTGCCCACGAAATCAACAACCCTCTGGCCGCTATTCTCGGATACTCCGAGTTGCTGGCAACCCAAGCGTCGCTCCAAGGCGAGCAGGCAACCATGGCGCAGAAGATCGGACAGCAGGCCCGCCGTACCCGCGACCTGGTTGCCGACCTGCTCAGCTTCTCGCAGCAGAATCCTTCTGAGAAAATCCTGATCGATGTCGGCGGTCTGGTGCAACGTGCCCTGCAGATGAACGACGTGCAGATTCGCGGCAAGAATATCCGCGTCGAGGCCATCCTAGAGCCGGCCCTGCCGCGCATCTGGGGCAACAGCAACCAGCTTCTTCAGACATTCCTTCACCTCACGGAAAACGCGATTGATGCGCTGAACGAAGTGGGTGGTGGAGCGCTGCTGGTGACCGCGCGACAGGTGGACAAGGAAGTGGTCGTTGAGTTCTCCGACTCCGGTCCAGGCATGACCGATGCCGAGCGCGTCTTCGATCCCTTTTACACCACCAAGCCAGTTGGCAAGGGCACCGGCCTCGGACTAAGCGCCTCGTATGGTGTGATGCAAGACCATCACGGCCACATCAGCTGCCGCAACAAGCCAGACGGAGGCGCGCTCTTCACCCTGCGCTTTCCGGCAGCCGCGCAGGCCGCCGCAGCCGTCGAAGCCGGCCACTAAGCCACCGTCAGCTGGACGTCGCATTCGCGATCAGAATCTCCGCACCCTCTCTAAACTCGTCTTCCAACCCTGTCATCTCGAGCGAAGTGAGGCGAAGCCGAACGCAGTCGAGAGACCTTGCGTTTGCCGCGGACGTCCAACCCGCTCCCGCCCATACTTCCTGTAACATTATTTTGCTGTCATGCCCCTGACCCACACCAGCGCGCGCGTCCTGGAATTCGAATCTCTTCGCGACTTGCTGCGGGGCTATGTGTCATCTCCGCTGGGCGGAGGCCGCATCGCCGCGCTCGCGCCTTCCCAGGACCGCTCCTGGATCGAATACCAGCAACAGCTCACCACCGAAATTCGCGAATTCCGTCGCGTCGAAGGACGCTTCGAATTTTCCGGCCTTCTCCATGTCGCCGAGATGCTCGACAAAGCCCGCATCGCCGGCGCCGCCCTCGAAACCAATGAAATCCGCGACGTCGTTCTGGTAGTCGATCGCGCTGCCGAATGGCGCGAGATCGTCCAGAGTCCGCCGGCGGCAATGAAGGAATGGACCGCCGTCCCGCAACTCTCCGCGGCGATTCCCGACTTCAGCGAGTTTCTGCGTTCCTTTCGCAACAAGATTCAGCCCGACGGGACGCTCGAAGATCGCGCCTCGCCCGAACTCGCGCGCATCCGCCGCGACATCGATAAGCAAAAGCGCTCTATTCAGGATTCATTGCGCGGCTACCTCCGCCGCTTAGCCGAAGGCGGCACCGTGCAGGACGAACTGGTCACGATCCGCGGAGAGCGTTTCGTGATCCCGGTAAAAATCGAACAAAAGCGCCGTGTGCCCGGCGTCGTGCACGGCTCCAGCTCCAGCGGCCAAACAGTATTCGTCGAGCCCATCGAAACCATCGAACAAAATAACGACCTTGTGCGCCTGCTCGACGAAGAGCAGGCGGAGATCCACCGCATCCTGCTCGAGATGACCCGCCGCATCGGCGAGAATGCAGAAGCAATTCGCGGTGCAGCCGACGCTCTGGCAGAACTCGAACTCCAGTTCGCGAAAGCCCGCTTCGCCGAAGACTACGCCTGTGTAGCGCCAACGGTTTCTGTAGCGCCGGCGTCCCCGCCGGCAGTCGGGACGGCGTCTCGCCGTCCCAGCGAAACCGAGCAGATGGCATCCCTGATCCTCCACAACGCCCGCCACCCGCTGCTCGAACGCAATCTGAAACCGAAAGGTGGCACGGGTTGTTCCCATCACAATCGAACTCGAAGGCGAGCGCCGCGAACTGGTCATCACCGGCCCCAACACCGGCGGCAAAACCGTAACGTTGAAAACGGTGGGCCTGCTGGCGCTGATGGCCCAGTGCGGCATTCCCGTCCCCGCCGATCGCGCCGAGTTCCCCATCTTCGACGCCGTGCTCGCCGACATCGGCGACTACCAGTCCATCGAGCAGAATCTCTCGACGTTCTCCGCGCACGTCACCAACATCGATTTCATTTCGCGCACCGCCACGTCGCAATCGCTCGTGCTGCTCGATGAACTAGGCTCAGCCACCGATCCCGAGGAGGGTGCCGCGCTCGCGGTGGCCATCGCCGACCACTTCCGCCGCATCGGATCGATCACCATCATTTCGACCCACCACACCTCGCTCAAAGTCTACGGAGTCAACACGCCCGGCGTCGTCAACGCGGCCGTGGGCTTCGACGAAGCCACTCTGCAGCCGACCTACGAACTCCGCGTCGGAGTTCCCGGAGCCTCGGCCGGAATCAACATCGCGCAGCGTCTGGGCCTGAATCCTGAAATCATCGAGTCCGCCCGCGGACGGGTCACTACGCAAACGCAAGACATCGCCCGCTTTCTTGACCGTCTGCACGCCAACCTGCGCGAATCCGACGCGGAACGCTTACGCTTACGCACCCGGGAACAGGAACTCGAAAAAGAAAGAGCGAGTCTCGCTGCCGAAGGCAAGAAAGAACAGCAGGTCAAGGTTCGCGAAATGGAGAAGAAGCTCGAAGCCATCTTCAAAGACTTCGAGTACCACGCGCGTGAAACCGTCAACGCGATTCAGGATCGCGCCGCCGCGCAAAAGTTATCCAAAGATGCCGAGCGCCGCATCGCCAAGCTGCGCCGCGAATTCCGCGAGCAATTCGATTCGGCCGTCGTCGCGCACTCCACCGGAGCCGACCAGGGTGATCCCGACGCCCAGCCGTCTCTGGTGAAGCATGTCTCTCAGGGCGACACCATCAAGCTTAAGTCCGTGGGCCGCGCCGGAACCGTAACGCGCCGCATCGACGACGACCATTTCGAAGTCGAGATCGGCGCCATGAAGATGAAGATCGCGCGCGACGACATCGCCGAAGTCATCGCCCGGGGCGCCGACTCCCCCATCGCCGCCGCACGAGCACGGGGCATCTCCGTCTCTCTCGGCCGTGCCGACAGTGCGGTGCCGAACGAGATCAATGTCATCGGCCGCACGGTTGACGAGGCTACCGACGAGGTCGAGAAATTCGTAGACCGCGCCTTCCTCGCAGGTCTCGTGCGAGTTCGCGTGGTTCACGGCAGCGGTATGGGCATTCTGCGCAAGGCTCTCCGCCAGTTCCTGCAGAAACACCCCCACGTCGCATCCGTCACCGAGCCGCCCCAGAATGAGGGTGGAGGTGGAGCGACCGTCGTCGAATTGCGCGTTTGACCCTGCTTTGAACACACGCGCGCCGCTGCCTGCGGCATCCTTCCGCGCGGTGCTACTACGAACCATCTAGAAGGTTGGACCAATCCAAGGGATCGGATACACGAACGTCGTCGAATGAGCGAAGGGAATCGTCCGGCGAAACGGGGCTTACTTTGCCCGCTTCCACCAGCTGGTTTCGTTCAAACTCGCCGCCAGCGGCCCTTTGCGGTCCATATCGATTTCGGTCGCCGCCGCCTCCGTCTTGTGCACTTCCCGTTCTTCGGCGGCGCGCATTGAGGGCTCTGCTTCCAACGCAGTTTCGTCGCGCAGCGGGCTCCGATTGTTCGCCGCCTTTTCATCCAGTAACGGGACAACAATCCGCAGAGCTTCGATCTCATGACGCAACTGGGCGCAATCCGCTTCTTTCTGCTTCAGCACTTCGTGGATGTTTTTCACAGTCTTCTCCACTTCCTCAAGATGGTGCTTCCTGGGTCTCTAGGCTTCTGCGGACGAGCCTACCTTGTGCGCGGCGGATGCAAAATACAGCAACTGCCCTAGAAGCTGTCAAGCCTCCACGCACGAGTCCACGCACGAGTCGGGAGAGCATGCCCAATCGTTGGTGCGTGATACGCGCCCTCGCCGATTTCGGGGAGCAATTTCGCCACTGAATCTCGCAGAAGAAATGCACAAAATAGAAAAGGGCTCGTGCCTAAGCGCAAGCCCCATCGTTCGGCGGGATTTGTTTTTCACGCACCGAACGGTGACAAAGTGAAAACAGCGAATCAGTTACGCGCGCAATTTGCGGCGCGCCGCTCCGGCCAGTCCGAACAGCCCAGTCGCCATCAGGGTGAGCGTGGCCGGTTCAGGTACCGGAGTGCACGGGCTGTATCCAATGAACTCCTGCGGACCGTATCCCGGACGCGATCCGATGGCCGTGTAAACTTTCAGGCCCTTGAAAGCGCTGTTCGAAGCAGTCGCGGCCAGCCCGAGATACTGCGACATGATGGCCTGCACCGCCGCTTCACTGCTGCCGTTGTTCTGTCCGCTGAACAATTCCCACACCGCCGAGTTGCCCAGCGACGCGTTGATCGTTCCATTGAAGACGCCCAGGAAGATCAGCCCGGCGGCCTTGTAGTCGAGAAGAGCCTGTCCGCTGGTGCCGAACATGCCGCCCTGCAGAAGGCTGTGCGCGTTCGCGTTCCAGCTTTCGCCAAACGAGATGTGATTGTTGAAGGCATCGCACATCATCGGCGTCAGCGTGCTGCTGCCGTTGATCGAGAAATTGTAGGGATACGCGTAGTACCCAGTGGGCGCGACATTGCCCGGCCCGACGTTCACGAACTTGAGATTGACAGTATTGGCCAGTGCCTGTCCGGCCAGCAGGCACACAGCAAAAGCGAAAAATGCAAACTTGCGAGTGGCGCTCATAATCCTCCGTATGTGCGGTGAAGCGCGAGCTGCTCAGGCTCACCACCGACACTACGGCCGAACGGACAAGGCCACAATTGCCCGTATGTCACCACTCATGGAGTACTCGAGTAACCACGCCGATGGTTACCCTACTAAGTGCAGAAGGGGGAAATACTTCGAGGCCCACAGAGTCAACCGCGGGTGCTTCCCGAAACGGCGTAACGAATAAATTTACGTGTGCCGCGATCGCGTACCTGACAGCCCCCCAACTCTCGAGGGTGCCCCGTCCAAGCTCCGCTTGGGCGGGGGTTTCTTCCCGGATCCGCAAGCGTTTAAGAAAGTCGAGGCCAGCAACGGGTGCCCCAGATTCACGTCGTTCTGCAGACGCAAACCTGGGTTCACCACGGAACCGGATCTACAATCACCGTCTCTCTTAAAAATTAAACTTCATCCCCAGTTGCACCTCGCGCGGTCCGACCGCGGTCGAGGTGAGACGCCGAAATTGTCATCCCCCCGCGTCGTGCCCGGCGTGCCGAACACCGGATGATTGAAGGCATTCTGCGCCTCAATGCGGAATTCGAAATTCATTGATTCGCGCAATCGCAGAACTGCTTGCCCAATGACAAATTCGTGGTGAACGACCACGGACTGCGGACGATTGCCCAGAGCGCGCGGAGCATCGCCCAACGTGAAATCCTCCGGCCGCTAGAAAACGTTGTTATCCACGAAGTAGTTGTCCACCCAATCCGACCCATGATTACGCTTGGGCGTGCCAACGATGTTGGGTCGCTGGATACCATACGTCGGCAAGGGGATTTCCATCTGCCTACGGAGAAGCCAGCGGACGTCCATCGGAAATGCGCCAGACGCCGCTCGTCTTCCATCCGCCGATGATCGATTCTGCCCAGCGTGGCATGTTCCCCAGAAACGCCCGCCCGCGCCCGAACGGGAGATCGTAGCTGTAACTGAGTTGAAGCACGTGCGGGATGTCGAACGTGGAAAGGCTCCGCTCCAGAGACGGCTTGATTGGGATCCTGCAGGCTATCGAAAGCTGCCCAGCCAGGTGATGTTGTCATCTGCGTTGGAGGAATCGTCAATTGATTTCGACCAGGTGTAGGTGGCAAGGAACTGCAAACCGTTCGAGTATCGCTTTTCGGCGAGCTAACTGCAGACGCGTGATAGATGGAATTGCGCGATTAAGCCGCGGTTCGGTAGCTAACACCGGTGAAGTGCGGATAGGGAAGCAGCAACTGAGCAGTATTGAACTTGCGGGCTGCGACAGGGCGCTGTTCGGGTCGGTGATGACTCGCGGCGAAGGGATTGGTCACGTAAACTATTGAGACAAGGCATCAGAGAGCGTCTGGCACGGGTTGTCCGGGTTCGGCAGCCGTAGTCGGCAAGCTCTCCACCCATGGCGCCCAGAAAATTACGCTGGTGGCTAGCCGGTGAAAGGCAGATGCGTTCCTTTCTTGCCGATGTAATGCGCGCTGACCACGATATTGCTGGGCACTTCCCGCTCGATCCCGAGGCTCCAGCTCTGTTCGTAGGGTGTCTGGTTCGCACTCGGCGTGCGCAGTGGGCCATTCGCATCGAAGCCAACATCATTCATCAGGCCGAGCGAATTGCCGGCAGGCTGAGATCAATCCGTTAGGAAACGGATCGCTCAGGTGCAGGTAAGGAGTGGCGCCATCACTCTGAAAGGTGGTGACCACATTGGTGTATTGATTGAAGCCCGCGCTGCCATAGGGCACGACACCCGTGACGCCGGACCGCGATTGTCCGTAGTAGATGCCATAGCCTCCACGTAGCACCGTTCTCGGGATGAACTTGATACGCGAAGCCGAGGCGTGGCTGAAAATCGTGCCAGTCGGTTACGTAGTTGGTACGCTGACTCGAAGAGGCGAAAACCTCGCCGCCCCGTAAGCGGGATCGTGATCGGTTGACCACTAACGGGATCGGTATAAGTGACAGGTTGCCGCCGTTCAACGGACTTGTCGACATTCGCATCAAACCAGTTTTGCCGGTTAAAGCGATCGGTGCGGGGGAGCGTGACGTCATAGCGCAAGCCCAGATTCAACGTCAGCTTCGGAGTCGCTTTCCAGTTGTCCTGGACGAAGAAAGCCGTACTGGTAGTTCGTGGTGGCCGGCCGAGTCTGGATTTCATAGTACGAGCCGCAGTCCATTACTAGCCATCAGCCTTGCGTAGAGTCTGCCCCATCATGAAACTGGCCATGGGATCGCCACCGCAGTGCGTCCTGTCCTTCGGGGCAGGCATACGGAACCGTCGACGTTGAAGCTGAAGAATCCATTGGGGGCGTTGGTCTGGATGTAGTTGATCTGGTGAATGCGGCCGTCGAAGCCGAATTTGAGCTCGTGCGGACCGTGGACTTTGTTGAGCGTGGCGGACAAGTTGTCCTGTGTCCTGGCCCAGGCGGTAATTGCCATACGGGTCGGTTCCGATATTGGTATAGCCAGCGCGGAGGTATTGGTCGATAAAGATCGAAGGCACGCCCTTGAATCCATTGCTCTGCAGATAGGAGGGGAATCCGAGGGCGCCGAGAGGATCACTCCTCGCCGTGAGGGTTGTAGGCGTCGATGTGCCACACCCCGCGCGTGAATCCGAAGGTTACGTTCAGCAAGAGGGTCGGACTGAACGTGTGGACGTATCATTGATGGCAAACAGGTGGGCATTGGTCCATCCCGGGACCGCGCTAGCACGGGATCCGTGAAATTCTTGAAGCAGTCTAGACCCTTGCGGTGGCTGTACTGAGTACGAGAACTTTCCCGAGATCAAATTATTCTGGCGAAAAGCGGTGGTCGATCTTGATGTCGAGTTGATCGTTATTGCTGCGATTGGAGCCAGAACCAAACCAGTTTTTTGTAGGCTTCCTTCAGCATTCGGTTCCGGAAACAAGGTCATCATCTTCTGCGCTACGGGATCGATTAGATTCCCCGCGACCCCGGGTGCCGGCTGAAGATTTGCCGGCAGGTTCGGATTCCCCGGGCTGACATACGTCGCAAGATTGTTGAACGGAATGATCCGTGCGTGCGCACCGCTCCACCGCGGTTTCCATCGTATGTTCCCGAGTATGGATCCCAAATCTGACCACCGGCAACACTACAAACACCGTTGGTGTCGAAGTCACCGCCTTGCGTTGAACAAAGTTCACTGAAATCACCAGCCCGCATGAGGTCGGTTGGCACGCCCGCGGTAGCTTTTGCTCAACCCTGATAGAACGCAAGCCATCATAGTCAACGAAGAAGAAAGTCTTGTTCTTGATGATAGGACCGCCGAAGGTGAAGCCGTAATTGTTGCGGCGTAGCGCCGGAATCGGGTCGCCATTGCGAATGGCGAACCAGTCGTTCGCGTCAAGACTATCGTCGCGGAAAAAGTCGTACACGCTGCCATGAAACTGGTTCGTTCCCGAGCGCGTAATCATATTGACCACCGAAGCGCCCGGAAAAACCATACTCCGCGCTGAAGTTGGTCTGCTGCACCTTGAACTCTTCCACCGCTTCAGGCGAGGGAAGATACGTGACCGAAGTGATGCCGCCGTTGGGTTCGGAGTTCGTAACCGATGCGCCATCGGTAAGAATGTCGGCCGTCGACTCCTCGGCTGCCGTTGGAGACGAAGTTCGTGCCGGTGCAGTCAGCGCCGCACTGCTCGTCCATCTCGGTGACGCCCGGCGCCAGCGAAGTCAGATCCACAACGTTGCGGCTGATCAGCGGCAGATCATTGATGAAGCGGCGGTTGACCACCTGCCCGGTTTGGGCATCCTCGGTGTCCACGCCCTTCGCCTGAGCTGCACCTCAACCGTCTGCGTGGAAGCGCCCACCTTTAGCGTGAGGTTCGCCGTCACATTGTCATTGACGTTCACCTTGATGTTCGGGCGCAGCGGCCTTGCGTTGTACACAGTTCACTGAAATCACCAGACCGCATCAGGTCGGTTGGCCCTTCGTCCCGCGGCCCGTTTCAACATGCCCCTCGGTCAGGTCGATTTTGGGAACTACCCTGCTGCAACTAGCCGCAAAAAGAGGCTCCAAAGGCAGCGTTGCGAGTATCGGTATCGTACGCAAAGCCCGGGCCCCCATCCCAAATGTCATGCCGATCGCCTTCGACATTTAGGATGGAGGGCCCGGGCCGGCGCCTACAGTCGTTGTATCCGTTGAGCTGTCTTTACTTGGACTCTGGGATGCCTGCCGCGAACCACACCGGGGACGCCCCGCCGTTCCGGATCAGCAGGACCGGCGTGTCGCAGGTCCCAGTCAGAGCCGGGGTCAAGAGAGCATTGATCCGGAAATCCCCGTCCGCGTCGAGCGCCACACGACCGGAATCGTGCTCCGTCGCCGTGGCAGCGGCCCCACAGAACAGCGACGCAAAGACGCTCGCGCCGGCATTCGTTCCGATGCCATTGCCCGCAGCCAGAAGCAGGCCGCGTCCCTTGACCCGAATGTGTCCGTCGGATGTGACGGTCGCATCAAGGTCCGCGATCCGCCACGGTCCTGCCGGATTCACACCACGTACAACGTTAAGGTTGACGGCGCCCGTCGCGGACACGCCGGTCACGGGAATGACCCCGATGCCGCCGCGAAACTTGAGGTCCGTATTTTCCTGGGCTGAAGCGATGCCGGTGATCGCCACTGCTACGAGCGCGACCAGCAGTCCGAGAACCATGGTCCTCGCCGCTTTGCCCTTGCGAACTACCCCACTCTGCTTGCTGTCCAAATCATCCTCCTGATCCAAACGTTTGAATTTGCGAAAGACACACAACGACCTCGAAAGGCGCTTGATGCACTCGCATCAAAACGGCCGAACGTCTGAAAGTTGTTTTGTCTTTCTATGTAGCCGTTGCGTCGAAGTTGCAATCGGCCTCACTAAACAGGACGAGATTTCCCAGGACTTTGCTTTTCGCGCACGCACTATTTCTCGCGAAGCTGATATGTTTCCGCCCTCCTGCGCACTATCCCGTTAGCGGGAACGGTGTGTGGGGCCGATCCTTGGAGGGCGGTGGTGCGTTCCCTTTTCGCCGCCCGAACATAACCGCTGATCGAAATCTTCGAGAGGAGTTTTTCTCAATGTCGACACAACGGCCAAAGAGCATCTCGGTTCGCGAACTTTCCAAAACGGTGGACGCCGCGGTCAAGGCGGTGGCCGACAAACATAACCTGAAATTCGAGCCAGGCCTCGTGTTGGATTGGACCATCCTGGGCAGGATCCTGCGCGAGTTGGAAGGGGTGAACGTGGGCACCGTCAACCAGGCAGCGGCCGAGTTGACGAAATCCATCGGCGGCGCTCATGCGGATCTCGCGCACGGTACCGGCGGCGGGCTCGAGCCAGCCGTGTTTGTTCGGGGCGGCATCCTGATCTGCGGATTCATTGCGGCGAATCGGGTGGAGTTCCGGGAGTAGCTTGGGCGATTCCACCGCGCGCAGCCAGGGCGAGTCCCGGCTCGCAGAAGGCGGGGCTCGCTCCGCGTTGCGCGCGCGGAGGTGGTTATGAAAGATCAGACGGGCGGATTGCCAGGAACGTTTCTGTGTCCGAGCGCGCAGCCGGATATGGCGGAGGCGCGCGTAATCGGAGTAGTCGAGCGCTCGGCGGACGAGCCGCGCGTGGCCTACTTGAACGAGCCGTTACCGGTGACGAACGAGTTGCTGGCCATGGCCGGAGCGGTGAAGCCGACGGAAGTGTTTCGCTTCGGCGCGCGCTGCGAAGAACGCGCGTGCAGCCACTTCGACGGAACGCGCTGCCAACTCGCCACCCGCATCGTGCAGATTTTGCCGGCGGTGAGCGAAGCCCTGCCCGCGTGCGTGATCCGGGCAGAGTGCCGCTGGTTCGCGCAGGAAGGCCGAGCCGCCTGCATGCGCTGTCCGCAGGTCGTTACGGAGATGCCGCAAGCCAGTGAAACGATGCGGCGGGCGGCGACTCCCGCGGCGGTTTCAGCCTAGTGAGAGTTGAAGAGTCCTCACGGCGGCGAGCCTGGATGGCGCCCGAAGAACAGAAGCGAATTTGGGGTACGGGAGAATCGCGGGCCGCATCGCTAACCCACCCAATCGCTCGGGGCGGGTGGCCCACACAACGCGAGGGTGCCCCATTCAATCGCCTCCTGTGCGATTGAGTGGGGAAGCGATGCAGCCGAGGAACTGGCCGGTGCGTTCTGTGATTGGCAATCCCGTCGAGTCGACGATCGGAATCCATCCTTAAATACATCCGCCGCCTGTTGAACATCGTCGCGAGCGGACGGCAGTGGACGGTTTCGAAATCGCAGAGTTACAGTGTGGTCTTAAAGTCAAAGTCTAGGCTGTGGAAACATCTGCATTCCGCCACGGGACACCGAAGCTCTCCTCCCTTGGAAAGATCGCTCGTATCGTAGGCGACCACTATGTGGGGATTGAATAGGTGTCCGCACTGCCTACAATTGCCGTCGGCATCGTCTAACCTGATTGTTTCTTGTTCGCTCATGCCGCTTCGGAGTGTACGTCAAACAGCAGGTCCTTCGCTTCGCTCAGGATGACAAGAGTGGGTGAGTGGGGCGGGGTGGCCATGGAAAGTCCGAGGGGTGCCCGGTGCCCCAGCTTCGTCCGCCCTTTGGACGCTAACCTGGGCTTAGGAACAGGCGCGGGGGGCACCAAGGGCAGTTCTCAGTTGCTAGTATCACCGAGGAAAATCCCCGTCCAAGCGGAGCTTGAACGGGGCACCCGGCCTTCGCCTCCTGCCAAGTTTCCCTTCGAAGTTCCGCCCGTCTTGTGCAGATACGCACACCCCTGTCGATCCCCAAAACGACGTCTGGGCCAATGAATATTCTTTTCAGCAGACAGATCTCGGTGCCGATAGATCCTGCAAAGCGCGAAGGGTGGAGCGCCGCACTGGGGATTGATCTTGCAACTTCGTGGAAAGCCGCTTGCGCTCAGACAACTATTTGACATCAGCCTAACAAATCTTGACGATCCAGATCCTCATCACCGAATCAAATCCTACATGCACTCAGGCGTTGGTTATTTCGGAAGTGCCATTCCTCGCGTCGCGGACGGAACCGCGTTTGCTCAGGTTGTCGACCCGGAAGAAAACAGAGTGTAAATAACGACCATCGTACATCGCCATGAAAGAAGAGGAACCATGCAGTATTTGATGAAACCTATGTTGTTCGCGGTAATGACCATTGTCGGTGTAACACTTACAATCGCGCCAGCTCATGCCCAGAGTGGCAATCGCGTCTTAGCAAACATACCGTTCGATTTTTCACTAGGAAATACCACGCTGAAAGCGGGCAGTTACACCGTGGAGCAGCTGCCATCCGGATTTCTTGTTTTTAGCAGCGACGACGGTAAAGAACACCAGTTCGTGTTGACTGTCCCAGGCGATTCTAGCCATCAGAGCCAACAACCCCGCTTGGTTTTCACTCGGTACGGAAGCGAAGCCTTCCTCAAGAGGGTTTTGTTCGCCGGCAACGAGGACTACGACGAGTTGCTGCGGAGCAGCAGGGAGAACGAGCTCATCAAGAATCAAGCATCTGGCGACGAACTTTCTCTGCTCATCCAGCCAGCACGTTGATGTCAGGGGGCGGGTGGCCCCATTCATTCGCGTTTTTTGCGAATGAGTGGGGCTACGACGCTGCCTGCGTCACCAGTTCCGTACCCAGACTCGCACGCGCTCTTCGCACGCCAGACGGGAGTGAGCCCGGTGCCCCAGGTTCGCGTCCGTCCTTTCTTCTTTTAGCGGTGCAGGCGCTGCAGGCTCGTGTCCACCCTCTGGATGCGAACCTGAGCTGGGCAGCCCGCCGAAGCGTCGCTTCCCTCTTAAGGGTGCCCCGTCCAAGCTCCACTTGGGCGGGGTTTTTCTTTGCGCTCTGGTTCACAAAACGTCTTCCAGGACGCCGGAGAAACCGGAGGCACCAACCTTAACCTTAATCGGCACTCCGGGCCGAGTTCTGCAGCCATCAGCGATCAGCCAACAGCTATCAGAAGATCAGTGGTGGACGACCGCGCCTGTGCCTGGGCCCAGGTTGGCGTCCAAAAGATTCGCGGACCCTAACTTTCTCCGAGCAAGACGGCGACGACCGCCAAGCTCATCCAGACAACCACCAACCACACGAGAATCGGAGCCAGCCAATCGCCGACAGGGGATTTGTATTTCCTCCATAGTGCCCGCGGCAGCGAAGAAGCGGAGAAGTTCGGCGTGGTCGGAGGGATGAGCGGCCAGAACATTTTTCTGGTGTGAACGGGTGGCTTCGCATGGGCCACGTTCGTGCCGTGCGCAGTAACCCTCCACGAGAGATACACATACGATGCGATCAATACTGAGAGGAGGACAAACAGAACTTCCGGGATGGATTGTCCCTGGAGGAATGAATAGTCTTCCATGGCTGTACCTCCCAGCGTTTCGGTTGAAAGCTGGCCACCATGACAATCGCGCCGCTGGAAGGATCGAAGAGTAGGCTCGCAGGGGCGCGCGGGAGTTCGTCCAAGCCTTGACTTATGGTCTTGCAGTGAGCGAAGCGCAGTGAGCGGCGTCACCGACGTTGGTGATCTGCGAGTTCGTTTCCCGCTGCCACGGGAGGGAAACTCCCTCTACTCCGGTAGCGTCGCGATCGACGTCCGGAGCGTTGCCAGCTGCGATTCGATGTTGGCTTTGTGCGCGCTGAGCAGGCGGTCGATGTCTCCGGTGGTCAGTTGGCGGGTGTGGACCAGGGCCGCTTCCAGGGCGCCCACGCGGGCTCCCATCTCCGACAGGCGATTCACAATTTCCAGCAAGATCGGTTTCATGCCGAAGACGATATCAGATGACGAGAACGGTTGGGGCTGGCCCCCACCCTTCGCACCTTTCGAGACGGTCTCGGCTGTCGGCGTCTATCTATCTATAACAAGGTGCGGACGGGCGCCCCGCCAATCTGAAATTCGCGGGGCGCGATCGGAGGCGTTAGGGACCGCGGCAGGTCACAGTGCGGCGTGATCCGTGGTCTTGTGCAAGGTCGGTGCATGGCCTTCTACTGAAGTCAGAGGCAATCCCAATGGAAAGCCTTGAAACTTTGTTTTTGGTATACCTGCTGGCCTTGGGGCTACTCGGTTGGCTGTACTGGATGGTCAACGAATTTAGCTAAACCGACGGCTGGTTCCCTTCGATCGCTCGCAGGTGGCAGTGTCGCAATGACGAGGTGAATGGTTCCACACCTCGCCGCTTTTCCTCTCTCCTCCACCTCTATCCCTGCTTATCCACAGCTTTTCCGAAACTCCCGTACCACCAACTGGCCATTTCCCTTCTTTGGCGGCGTGCTCCAAAATAGAATCTTCATCCCGACAATCCATGCCCGCCTCCGACTTCAAAGACGCGCTCAAGCAACAGGCCGACATCGTGCGCATTGTCGGCGACTACGTCAAGCTCAAGAAGGCGGGCGCGCAGAATTTTTCCGGCTTGTGTCCGTTTCATAACGAGAAGACGCCGTCGTTCTCGGTGCATGCCACGCGGCAGTTCTTTCACTGCTTCGGATGCGGCGTGTCGGGCGACGTGTTCTCGTTCGTGCAGAAAGTCGAGAACATCACTTTTCCGGAAGCCGTCCGGCTGATCGCGCAGAAGCTGGGCGTGCCCATGCCGAAGGTCGAGTTCTCGAGTCCGCAGGAGGCGCGTGAAGCGAAACTCCGCATGGCGCTGCTCGATGTCCACGAGCGCGCGTGCGCATTTTTTCAGGACTACCTGAAGCGGCCCGAGGGCGCATCGCGCGCGCTTACCTCGCAGGCCGCGGGCTCGACGACGAGACCATTGCGCGCTTTCGGATCGGCTACGCGCCCGACTCCGGATTTCTACTGCGCGACGCTCTCCGCCGCGAATTCGACGAAGAGTTGCTGCGCGAGAGCGGTCTGTTTTCGTGGAAGGAAGAGGGCGGTCGTCAGTCGTCAGTCGCTGGTCGCCAGCAAGAACAACAGCAGTCACTTCGCTCCGCCCAGGATGACAAGAGTGGCGAAGCCGGATCACACAAAGGAGCTCACCGCCCAATGAGAAAGCCCGCAGCCAGAGCCGAGAGCCCAAGGCCCAGAGCCTGACCACGCAGCTCGCAGCTCACAGCCCGAAGCTCCCAAACTCTCCGCCTTCTACTCGAAATTCCGAAACCGCATCATGTTCCCCATCGCCAACGACTGCGGGCCGCGTCATCGCCTTCACCGGGACGCACGCTCTCGACCGACGAAAAGGCTGGGCCGAAGTATCTCAACTCGCCCGAGACCGGGATCTATTCGAAATCGCGCGTGCTGTTCAATCTCGACCATGCCAAGGAAGCGATCCGCAAACTCGACTACGCCATCCTGGTCGAGGGGCAGATGGATTGCATTTCCGTCTTCGCGGCTGGATTTCAGAATGTGATTGCCAGCTCGGGCACGGCGTTTACCGAGTTGCAGGCCAAGCTGCTGGGACGCTTCAGCAAGAACGCGGTCGTCAATTTCGATCCCGACACGGCAGGCGCCAAGGCCACCGAGCGCACGCCTCGGCCTGCTGGTCGAGGAAGAATTCCAGATCAAGGTGCTGACCCTCGAGCACGGATTCGATCCGGACCTGTTCATCCGGCGCAAAGGCAAGGACGCTTACGTTGAGGCCCTTCGCCATTCGCACCGCTACTTCGATTACCTGATCGAGCGAGCCGCGCACGCAATTCCCAGTGCGCACTCCCGAAGGCAAAGTGAAGGCGATCAATCACCTGCTGCCCGCATATCCAGCGCGTGCCCAGCCGCATCGTTCGCGATGAGCTCGCGCACGAGATCGCGCAGAAGCTGGGCATCGACTCGGCGGTGCTGCGCCAGGAACTGAAGCATGTGGCGGCCAGCCGATCGGCAGCTACCGTCGAAGGCGCCAGTCGAAGCGCAGATCACGGATGCGGAGCGAATCCTGGTGCGGGCGCTCGCGTCCGCGCACGAGATGCAAAGCGGGCACGAGCATCTCTCGGCGCGTGACGGCGCGGAAGAGGAATTCGATCCGGCGCGGCAGGCGCGCTTCGCCATCGAGAGCGAGCGCCTGCACGATGGGATTGGCAACCGAGTCGCTGGTCGACGCGCTACTAGGGCGGCGCACTGGAAGTGGCCGACGTGATGCAGTTGCCGTTTTCCGAAGGCGACCGGCGACGGCTCGCGACCATCCTGCTGAAAGAAGACGAAGAGCTCACGGCCGAGCGGCTGGAAGGCGCGGTGCGCGCGCTGCGGCGCATTCACCTCCGGCGTCGTTTGGACGACGTTCAGCGCGAACTCGAAACCGCAGGCCGCACAGGATCCGGTCGAGATGCAGGCACTCTTGCAGGAAAAAGTCCGCCTGAAACACGCTCTTCGCGACCCGAGCCTTGCCGACGAAAACACGATCCGCCCAGCGGCGTCCCGCGTAAGAATTCTTGGCATTCGGAGAATTTGGGCCAAACCGGTGAGCATCCCAGTGCGTCTTATTCCTGCCACCGCAGCTGTTCTTAGGAAGAAAAGAGAATCGGGCAAGTCCTTGAGAAAGCTCCAGAAATGGAGCAGAGAGGGGTGCAGCGGCATCTAACTGAATAAGCGGGTGCGAGTTTTGCGCAGCGAAAGCGAATCGGGTTCTACCCAAACTGCCCGATGGGCAGGGATGTCGCTTGTCTGCTATAATCTGAAAGTTTGTGCCTCGCGCACAATCCCGCATTGCCACGTTCCCACCATTGGAAGAAGAAGCAAATAGGCGCCTCAAGGGGCGTTTTGAGGACAATCCGTCTTGGCTCTTGACGACAAGTACGACGATATTAAGAAGCTGATCGATACAGGCAAAGAAAAGGGATACCTGACCTACGATCAGGTCAACGACCTGATCCCGCACGATGTGCACAGCCCCGAAGACCTGGACGATCTGCTGACGACTATCGGTACGCAAGGTATCGATGTGCTGGAAGGCCCGAAAATGCCTTCCTCGGCACTCGATAAAAAATTCGAGGAAGCTGAAGAAGGCGCCGAGGACGTCGAACTCGACTTAAGCCCCGGCGCGCTGGAAAAAACCAACGACCCCGTCCGCATGTATCTGCGCGAGATGGGGACTGTGCCCTTGCTTACGCGCGAGGGCGAAGTGGAAATCGCGAAGCGGATCGAGCGCGGGCAGTTGCGCGTGCTCAAGGCGCTTTCGCGCTCGCCGATCGTGATTCACGAACTGCTCGCCATGGGCGACGACCTGAAAAAAGGCGTCCGCTCCATCAAGGAAGTGGTCACGTTCGACGAAGAAGAGATCACCGACGACATCCTGCAGAACCGGCTGAAGGAATTCACGGGCAAGATCGATGAACTTGCCAAACATTACAAAAAAGCCGGGCAGCTGCAGGAAAAGTTCGCGGCGGTTTCGCAGAAGAAGCGTCCCAAGGACCATCGCAAATACCGGATGGCTCTGGGGCGGGGCATCGTTCGCGTATCGCTTGCGGTGCGCAAACTCGGCTTCACCAATAATGAGCGCAAGCGGCTGATCGAGCGGGTCAACAAGACCGTCGACGGCATGCGTTCGCTCGACCGCCAGGCCCAGAACCTGGAACGGAAAGCCGACGCGACGCGCAGCGAGGACCAGAAAAAAGAGTACCGCCGGCAGGCTCGCTCCATCCGCGCCGAGATGGAGAAGCTCGAGCAGGAAGCGGGCGTGTTGTTCCTGGAGCTCAAGCGCACCCAGCGCGAAATCATCCAGGGCGACATGGACGCCGAGCACGCCAAGCGGGAGCTCATCGAAGCCAACCTGCGACTGGTGGTCTCGATCGCCAAGAAGTACACGAATCGCGGACTGCAGTTCCTCGACCTGATTCAGGAAGGCAACATCGGCCTGATGAAGGCGGTGGACAAGTTCGAATACCGCCGTGGCTACAAGTTCTCGACGTATGCCACGTGGTGGATTCGGCAGGCCATTACTCGTGCCATTGCTGACCAGGCGCGTACGATTCGTATCCCGGTGCACATGATCGAAACGATCAACAAGCTGATCCGCACGTCGCGGCAGCTGGTGCAGGAACTGGGACGCGAACCGACGTCGGAAGAAATCGCCAAGCGCATGGACATTCCGGTGGCCAAAGTCCGCAAGGTCCTGAAGATCGCGCAGGAACCGATCTCTCTCGAAACGCCGATTGGCGAAGAGGAAGATTCGCACCTGGGCGACTTCATCGAGGACCGCGGCGTGGTTTCTCCGGCCGAAGCCGTGATCAACGTCAACCTGAAAGACCAGACTTCGCAGGTGCTGCGCACGCTGACGCCGCGCGAAGAGAAAGTCATCAAGATGCGCTTTGGTCTCGAAGACGGCAGCGAGCACACGCTCGAAGAAGTCGGCCAGTCGTTCGCAGTTACCCGCGAACGCATCCGGCAGATCGAGGCGAAGGCGCTGCGGAAGCTGCGGCATCCGTCGCGGTCGCGGAAGTTGCGGGCGTTTATGGATGGAGTTCAGGGACTAGCTGTCAGCGTATCAGCTTTCAGCTCTCAGGAAAGCAAAGGCCCCGCTCGGGAGAGCGGGGCTTTTTTGTTGTACGCCGAGCATGTTCGACAGCTTGGGGGTGAAAGTCCTCTACCCAACCTGATGGAGGTGAAGGGTTAGCGAAGCGCAAGGGCGTCGCCGCGAGGTGGGGTCTGAAGGAAGCGCGGAGCAAACACGCGAGCCGATGAACAAGAACCGGATAAGAGGCCTACGGCGTCGGGCGAGCAGGCAACTGATAGCGAAGCCCATATCCATCAAGGACGACTGGTGGTAAATTCGGCGGTGGTGCGTGGAAAGCGGTCGAGCTTACCGCGGGAGATCTGCTGTGCGTCACGGATTCGGTGACTGAGGAATCGTAAGATGTTCTGACCGCGACAGCAGAAGTCAGCAGAGGGCATAGTAGTCACGGAAGCGATGAAGGCCTGAACGATAGGAAGAGTCAGTAGTGCTTGGGTCTCGATGAGGGTATTGCACTAGCCATCTCGCTCTACGGCGGGGCTTGGGTAGGCAGGGCGCGGTGAAGCCGCAACGGATGCTGACCCGAGAAGTGAAACCCACACGGCGTTCCCAAACTACGAACGCTCAGCCCGCCAGTTCCATTGGTGGGACTAACCTATCGAACCGCCGTATGCGGACCCGCATGTACGGTGGTGTGGCAGGGGAGGAGAGGTGACTCTCCCCCCTATGCCGATTGGACTTCCATCGGGTATCGGCAGCATCGCTACCCCACTCAATCGCAAAATGCGGGATTGAATGGGCACCCTGGCACGCTCAAATTGTGTGGGCCACTCGCCCAGGGAATCGTTAGAGATTCTTGATATCATCCCGTGGCCGGCTCCGAAAGGTGGAGTTCACGCGACCGGTAGAGGCTTCCCCGCATGAATCGCACGTGTCTCGGTTTGCTGCTTGTAGTGTGTTCGATCGGGCATCTTTCTGCGCAGATGGGCACGATGAACGCTCCGACATTTACTAAGGATGTCGCGCCGATCCTGCAGAAACATTGCCAAAGCTGCCACCGGCCAGGCGAGGCTGCTCCGTTCTCAATGCTCACGTACGAAGGAGACGCGGCCCTGGACCGAGCGCCGTGAAACTGCGCCGTGCAAGCAGAAAGTGATGCCGCCATGGTTCGCCGATCCGCAGGTAGGGCAACTTCGCCAATGACAGCGTCGCTCTCCCAGAAAGAGATCGACACGATTGTGGCGTGGGTGACGGCTGGCGCCCCCGAGGGAGATCCCAAAGACATGCCCGCACCTGCGAATTTCGTGGAAGGCTGGGGCATTCCAAAGCCGGACGTGATTTTTCAGCTGCCCAAGGAATTTTCCGTGCCGAAGTCGGGGATGGTCGAGTACAAATATGTCGATCGTGCCAACCGGCTTCACGGAGGATAAGTGGGTGCAGGCGGTCGAAGTGCGGCCCACGGAACGCTCGCGTGGTTCACCACATCATCGCGTATGTTCGCGAACCCGGATCGAATTACTTCAAAGACCAAAAGCCGCGGAGTTTTCTTCGAAGCTCCTCCCGCGAAGCCGGATGAGAAGGCTGACACCAGCGCGCTGCCCAGCGATTTTCTGGTCGGCTATGCGCCCGGCCAGCCGCGCGGAGATTCTACCCGGGCGAGGCGAAGTTGGTCAAGGCCGGATCCGACATCGTATTCGAGGTGCACTACACGCCCAACGGAAAAGCCGGTGATGGACCGAGCCGAGGCTGGGCCTGGTTTTCGCCAAAGAGCCGCCCGAAGAAGCGAGTGCATGACGTTGTCGGCGGTCAACGGCACGTTCAAAATTCCGCCGGGCGATCCGAACTACCGCGTGGATGCTTCCTTCGAAATGTCGGCAAGCCGGTGAAGTTGGCTCGGCCTGCATCCGCACATGCACACGCGCGGAAAAGATTTCGAATACCGCGTGGTCTTCCCGACTGGCGAGATCGCGAACGCTTTTGCGAGTGCCCGAGTACAACTGGCACTGGCAACTTTGGTACAACCTCGAGCGAACCAATCGCACTGCCGCAAAGGCGCCAGCATCGACTGCACCGCCCACTTCGACAACTCGCCAAACAATCCCGAGAATCCAGATCCGACGAAAGACGTGATCTGGGGCGAGCAGAGCTGGGACGAAATGATGGTCGGCTTTTTCAACCTGGTCTACGATCCGCGGATCTCTCCCAAAGAGTTGCTGCCGGAAAAGAAAGTTGCTGCGAACAGCAAGGCTTCAATCGCGGATCATTGACGCCGAAGGCGCAACACTCAGTAACGTGGGGAGACAGGGACGATTCCCAAGTGTCGGCAGCATCGACAGCCCCACTCAATCGCACAGAACGCGCTTGAATGGGCCACTCGGCCCACCCTCGAGTTGTGTGGGTCGCGCGCCACCGGTTACGCAACAGACTCCGGCCAGTTCCATCAGATTGCCAAGCGGGTCGCTGATGAAGCGCGAGCATTCGGTTGATACGCTTCGAGGTGGAACGGCTGGCGCAGATACGATGGTGACGCCTCGCTTGCGTAGCTCTTCGAGGACGGCCTCCATATTCACGACTGTTAGACAGAAGTGGTGGTAGCCCCGCAAGGCGCAGGCTGTCGGCGAGATCGGTGTAGGCGGACTTCGGAATCGGCTTCGGCTCTCCTCCAGCGAGCAATTCAACGGTGAAGTTGTCATCGGTTGCCGGGGCGAGAATGAGCCAACTTCTCGTCGGCGAATGGCCACTGATGGACGACGCGAAAGTCGAGCTTTTCGACATACCACTTCACCGCCTGCTCGAAATCGGGGACGCGGACCGCGACATGATTGCCAACCATCGAGGCCAGTTTGCTTGCCGGATTTTTGGCAGGGAACTTAACGATAGACATAGGTCTTCCTTCGGTTGGGGGCGTGAGTCTAGAGACGCTTCACCCAGATCCGGTCGGGATGGTGTGGGTGAGAATTTTCCACGCAAGTTTCGAAGGCGGGGATTTGCGCCGCCTGCTGGGTTACCGAGGGCGAGCCGCCGAAGGCACGAGAATAGAGGCGATAGGACACCTCGCAGGCGTGGCACCGGAACGTGTACCCGGGGGCAAAGCCCCCACCCACCATGTCCTCATACGCCGAACCTTCTACCACGCGAGCCGCAATCATTTCCTGCATTCCGCTTCCGTGCCTCTAGAAGAGATTTTAGCTGGCGGGCGGCGGGGAATGGGATGGATGTAGTGGTGCGTGCATCTGGATAATTACGGTACGTCATCGCTGCACCACTCAATCGCACTGTGCGCGATTGAATCGGGAGCCTTCGAGTTGTGTGGGCCACCCCACCGATAGTCAATCTGCGGAATGCGCCCCACTCAATCGCTAAGAACGCGAATGAATGCGCCACCCGCCATTGGAATTTCCCCCGCTAAGAGTTTGACTCATGATCTGATTTGCTCCTCTGCGCGGAGGACGTATCATGGTCGGCCGGGCAACGGGGGGAGCGATGCGCGTAACGCGACGTCAGTTTTTGGCACGTGTTTCCGTAGTGGCGACGGCGAGTGCTGTGGGCTGCCGCAATCCTGTGGAAAGACCTGTCGCAGTGGAGAACACGAGCGAACTGCTGGAACTCTCCGCCGCCCAGGCAGTCGACAGGATGAAGCGCGGTGACCTGACAGCCGAGCGCTACGCGCACACATTACTGGCCCAATGTGAGCGCTGCCAGGCATTGAATGCTTTCATTACGCTTGAGCCAGAGCGCGTGCTCGAAGCGGCACGCGCAGCGGACCGAAAGCGCAAGTCTGGAGTGCAACTGGGGCCGTTGCATGGGCTACCGATCCCCATCAAAGACAGCGTCAATACGAAAGATTACCCTACGACGGGAGGGACGCCGAGCCTTCGCCATTTTCAGCCGAAAGAAGATGCCGCTATCGTGCGCAAGTTGGTCGATGCAGGCGCGATTATCCAGGGCAAGACGAATTTGCACGAGCTCTCCTTCGGGTGGACCAGCAACAACCTGGCCTTCGGCCCGGTGCACAATCCATACGATCGCACGCGCATTCCGGGAGGCAGCAGTGGAGGTACGGCAGCGGCGGTTGCTGCGCGCATGGCGCCTCTGGGGATTGCCGAAGACACGGAAGGCTCGATCCGTGTTCCGGCGGCGATGTGCGGGATCGTTGGCTTCCGTCCCACGACCGGGCGCTATCCGTCCGCCGGAGTCGTGCCGATTTCAGCTTTATTTGATCAGGTGGGTCCCCACGCGCGTACTGTCGCCGACCTGGTCCTGTTTGACTCGGTGGTTAGTGGCGACGCGAGCGCGATTCCACCGCGTGCCCTCACCGGCGTCAAGCTTGGCGTGGCACGGGGATATTGGTTCAAAGATCTCGATCCGGAAGTCCAACGTGTAGCGGAAGAAGCGTTGCACAAAATGCAGCAGGCAGGGGCTGAACTGGTCGAGGCCGAGGTGCTAGATGTGGAGCGTCTTCGTAACCTCACGACTTGGCCAATTGAGAATCACGATGTCCTGCCGGCTCTGAAGAAGTACTTGGAGGAGAATCAGGCCGGGATCGCTGTAGCGGATGTGGTTGCACAGGCGAGCGCCGACATTAAACACGATCTGCATGATGTGATGCCCGGCGGAAAGTATTTTGTGTCAGAGAAAGCCTACCAGGCGGCGTGCGGCGTCTACCGATCGCAACTGAAGAAGAACTATGCGGATTACTTCCGAGGGACAGGCGTCGCCGCAATCGTATTTCCGGCGCTCATATTCCCGCCCACCCCGATTGGAGAAGGGCAAGACGTTGTGATCTCGGGGAAAAAGTTCGGCTTCGGCGAGGCGGTCTCGCGGAGCATTGCACCGGGTAGCACCGCCGGTTTGCCGGGGTTGGTTCTTCCTGCCGGAATGACCGCAACGGGATTGCCGATCGCAATGGAGTTTGACGGTCCCACGGGAAGCGACCGCGAGTTGCTTGCGCTGGGCCTTAATTTGGAACGGGTGTTGGGGCGACTGCCTGCGCCCAAGCTGTGACAGTTTCAATCCGGACAGTGGTTAGCGGGGGAAAAACAGTGGAACGTCCCGTCTGGAAGCTGTGAAGAAATCGGTTTTTGTTCGCAGTTCGAAAATCTGTCTTGGCGCTGTTTGCGTTATTGCTGTGAGTAGAACATTGGGCTTCCTGTACGCGAGGGTCTTCGGGGTTAGCGCCTAAGCCGACGCTGTTCCCAGATTGAGGTTGCGTCGGATGCTGAACCACCGGGTCAGGTTATAGCTGAGGCACGCCCAAGTAGCTTCCATGGCTACCTTCAGCCGGTTCCGACAGCGGAACTGCCGTAAGCCGCAGCGCTCCTTAATCCAAGCATGCGGGAACTCCGCGATCTGCGAGCGTTTCGCGTAGATCTGTCGTGCCGGTTCGGTCGCCATCTTCGCCTTGAACACCGTCGTCGTCGCAGGTTCTTCGAGACGCGTGACGGACCGCCTCCACGCGGGTCGCGCGTCCGGTGGAGCGCACTGGCCGCGCAGCGGGCAGTTGGGGCATGCCGCCTTGGGCGCGCGGTACACATGCGTATTTACGCCGTTGCCACGATTCAGCAGTGCGTGATGAGTAAGGATTTTTCCGGCAGGACAAGTAAAGCAGTCCCGCTTGGCGTCGTAGGGAAACGCGCTGGCCAGGAACTCGGCGCTGCGGCCTTGCGCATCGTGTTCGGTCGGTTTCCAGCTATCTTGCCACGATCCATAGAAGTTACCCCGCAAGCTGCGGCCGCCTGCACTGACGCGTGATTGGTGTAGTCGCCGTCGGCCACGATCTGCTTCGGCTTCTGTCCCAGCGTCTTTACGCACCGTTCCAGCGCGGGTTGCATCTGGCGGTAATCGATCGCGTCGGTGGTCGCGTCCACGTTCACCACCAGACCGTGGGTCACGTCGGTGAGCAGTTGCACATTGTAGCTGGGCACCGTGCCGCCCTCGCCGTTTCTCATCACATGCGCGTCCGGATCGGTGCTGGAGGCCCGCGCCACGAAGTCTTTTCGATCGTGCTTCTTCTCTTGTTGCAGACGCTCCACTTCACGCACCGCCGCTTCCAGTCGACTCGCCCGTTGCCGTGCCGCTCGCCGCCGTGCCGCCGCTTGCCGATTGGCGGTGGTCTCCTTCTCCTCCCCTTCTGCGTTCAGGATGCGCACCTGCTCGCGCGCCAGTTCCAGGTGCGCTTCCAGTTTCTCTTTGCGGCGGAAGCTATTGCCTCCAGCGTTGGCTTTGATTTTGGTTCCATCCAGTGTCACTCGTTCCAAACTGATCAGGCCTTCGGCGCTCAGCATGCCGAGCACTTGCACGAACAAATCATCCAAAGCTGCCTTGTTTTCTGAGCGGAAGCCGGACAGCGTCCGATGGCTGATCGCTTGCAACCCACAGAGCCATTGAAAACCTGGCTCAAACTCGCACTGCCGCGCCACTTCCCGTGCCGAACTGATTCCCCGACTGTAGGCGTACAGCCAAAGACTGACCAGCAACTGGGGGTCGGTATGGTTGCGCCCCGCGCCACCCTCGACTGCTTCAATCTGCGCGTGATACAGCCCCAGGTCCAGCCTTCCCACTAGTTCCCAAACGGAACGTGCACTGTGGTCCTCGTCGATTAGCTTCTCGACATCGACGGTACGTAACAGGATTTGCTGACGATCAATGGAAATCAGGCGCGGAGTGGGAGGCGTCGGAGGTTTCGTCACCCTTGCAGTGTACGGACCTTCGTCCATTCCGCAATAGTCCTGTGGAGTCCTCTCGTCGATTTCTTCACAGCTTCCTGTCCCCGGGGTTTCCCGGCAGCATCTTGACCCCACTCAATCGCAACGTGCGCGATTGAATAGGGCCCCCTCGAGTTGTGTGGGCCACCCGCCCTTGGATGAAGTTTTCAAATGCTTCGATATCGCCGTCGATGTTGTAAAGATTTTTCACCTTAATATCACCTAGAAGCCGCTGGACGGCCGTTAGGGTTGCGTTATCAACCCACGCAGTACGGAGTTCGTCATGAACTTGTTCGGTTAACCCCTCGCGATGACAAGGGGAGACTTAAGCACAAGCTATTCCAACGATTAACGGACGAGATCGGTCACCCTAAGCTGCGCGAGCACCTAGCTTCCGTAACTAGTTTAATGAAGGCGGCTGACTCGTGGGATCAATTCAAGAGGATGCTTGATCGGGCATTGCCACGATACGGCGACACACCATATCTACCGTTTGAAGGCTAGTTTGCGGACGGGTGGCCCATTCAATCGCGCTCGGTGCGATTGAGTGGTGTGGCGATACCGCCTGAAATCACCCCACGTGCATCTCGTCGGTTCATCCCCGACCTCAGGTGAGAATCCAACTTGTTTGGGATCTAGAAACAACCCCACCCAAGCGGAGCTTGGACGGGGCACCCGGAGTGAGTCAGGCGACAGATCACAGGTCACAGGTTTCAGGTGACCATGGCTGGTCTCACGCTCGGTTCACGCGCCTCGGATTTCTTAGCCAACACATCCCCACGGAAGATTTGCCCATAGTTGTGATGACGGCCACTGCGAGTTTGGCAGTGGGAGGCTTTGAGCATTGCGAGTTCGCGCAGGATCTTTCGCCGCAAAGTTCGCGGAGAAAGGCCGCAAAAGACAAAGAAGGAAGTCCAGAAGCGGGGATTGTGAAGCGGCGGAAGATCGCGTTGCGCACGATTTGGCTGGCGATGCCGCCAGCGATGACTCCACCTGCATTTCGTCGGTTCATCACCGACCTCAGCCAAGAATCCAACTCGTTTGACGGGGATCCAAGGAACAACCCCGCCCAAGCGGAACTTGGACGGGGGCACCCGGGAGCGATGGGCACGTCCTATTAACTCGATGTTCCGCTGGACTAGCTTTTACAACCATGAGATCGTCAAGCACTACGACGGAAAGGAGTTGTTAAGCCAATGAAGCACTTGGTCTTAGTCTTTTTGGCCGTTTCTTCCGTGGCTCCCCTGTGGGCACAGGAGTCGGTGACGATCCAGGAGCCAGCAGAGCAGTGCTATCAGGATTTGAAGTCGAACCTGCCGGAAGCCATTCGCTGGAATGACAAGCAGTTGACGGTAACCAGCAGGCCGTTAAGGACGACGATGTCCGGGAACGTGGAAGTGGTTGCCCGAATCTTCACCGAGTTCGGGCAAGATAAGAAGACAAAGGAAAAGGTAGAGATATGCAGGATCGTGGTCGGGATCGATGCCCCCGAACACGGCACGGCCTGGAATGCCATGAATAGTGGTGCGCTCCTGCAGCAGGCTAGCCTGATGAAGGCTCGAGTTGAGAGCGCTATGAAGGCCCGGAATAAGAAGGAGCATTAACAACGGGCGGGTGGCATCCGAGGGTGCCCCATTCAATCGCGTTCTGTGCGATTGAGTGGGGTGGCGACACCGCTTGCGATCACTCCACCTGCATCTCGTGGTTCATCACCGACCTCGCTTGAGAATCCAACTGGTTTGACCGGGATCCAAGAAGAACCCCGCCCAAGCAGAGCTTGGACGGGGCACCCGGCGTAGTGAACGCGAGCGGGCAGTTGTGCAGCCTTATTCTGGCTTAGGAAATAGCTATCGGCACTATGGAGTTGCACTCCGGTTTTGGCCGTTACTCCTGCCGATGCGATGTCCGTCAGCATCCGTGCAACCATAGAGCGCCGCCGTGACCAGCGCGTTTGTCCGGATGCGGCTCATCTGCTCATAGAGATATTGTCGAAAGTCTGCTACGTCGAGAACGCGCCGGCCATCGTTCAGGCGCGCATAAGTCAGGTCTTCCCTTAGACTCTCGAGCACGGATAGAGCAATTTGCCTTTCGTTTACTTCCATAACACATCTCACTGCGGACAGAGTCCAACCAATAACTACAGGGTGCTCTTTTTATGCACCTGAAACTGTGCAATGTTGAACACTTTTCGCACTTGATTCAGTGTGGCTGGTGGCCCACGACCGAGGGTAGCGATGCAGCCTGCGACACTCCAGCCGGGTGCCCCGTCCAAGCTCCGCTTGGGCGGGGTTGTTGATTGATCCCGGAGATGAGCGCCCAAAAGCCGATGCGAACCCGGGGCACTCAGCTGCTCCATCTCAGACGTTCACCCATCACACCTGACTTGTTACCACTGAGCTTGTAGCCCTCCCAGTTAGTGAGCAAAACTAGTTCGCTCGGCGTGTTCCCAGTGGACGGTAGCAGAGGATGCTAAGTCCTTTGTCCGTAATATTTTGCGTATAAGCTCTTTGAAACCAAGGATTTTGCAGGATTTTCTTCGTAACCCGCTCATTCCACAAGACCAGGGGGAGGGGTGCTCCCTGAATCAGCGCCGCTCACGCACTGAAGTCTCTGGCCTGCAAGCACGTGTGATCGGACGTCGCGCCGTGAGGAGTCCCAAATCAGGAATGCTAGAGTAAGCTCAGTGGGAAAATCAGCATCGCTGAGCAACTCACTTTGCGCCGATCGTTTTGCAAAATGGCTGTTCTTCTGGTCCTCACGTTCTGTGCGGGCCACACTGCCGCGTACTCCGTCCTCACGCATGAAGAGGTGATCGACCTGGCATGGAACGATTCCATCCGCCCGCTTCTGCTGAAAAGATTTCCCGGGGCAACTGAAGAACAGTTGCGGGTGGCCCACGCCTATGCGTACGGCGGGTCGGCGATTCAGGACATGGGGTACTATCCCTTCGGCAAACAGTTTTTCAGCAACCTCACGCACTACGTGCGGTCGGGAGATTTCATTGCGTGGCTGTTTCGCAATGCGAAGACGATCGATGAGTATGCGTTTGCGATGGGAGCGCTGTCGCACTACCTGGGAGATTCGATCGGGCACGCGGATGCGATCAATCCCGCGACGGCGCTGGCGTTTCCGAAGCTGGGACGCAAGTATGGTCCGGTGGTGACGTACGATCAGAGCCCGCATGGGCATATCCGAACGGAATTTGCTTTTGATGTTCAGGAAATGGCGAATGCGGAGTTTGCGCCTCCGTCGTATTTGCGGTTCATTGGGTTGAAAGTGCCGCGGAAGTTTCTGGAGCAGGCATTCATCAATAATTACGGGTTTGATATCCACGAGGTGCTGGGGCGGGCGCGGCCTGCGCTACGCAGCTATCGGACGTCGGTGCGCACTTTCATTCCGTCCTTTGCCGAGGCGGAAGTTGTGCTGCATGGAAGCAAGTTTCCGGCTCCTCCGGACGAGGATGAGACTTACCGGAAGTTCATCGAGCAGGTGGCGCGGACGAATTACGAACGGAAGTGGAGCCATCCGTATGGTGGGCCGGGGTTCAAGGCGCACCTGCTGGCCGTCGTTGTGTTTCTGGTTCCTAAGGTTGGTGGGGCTTCCGATCTGGCCATAAAGATTCCCACTACGCAGACGCAGGATTGGTATTGGAAGAGTGTCAACCGCACCGTGGATGAGTTTCGGAAGGCGCTGCGCGTATTGGCTTCGGAAGCGGACGGGCCGCCGTCGCTGACGAACATTGATCTGGATACTGGGGATCGCGTGAAGTTGGGGGATTACCGGCGGGCGGATCAGACCTACAAGCAGTTGCTAGATCGGCTGACGTCGAAGCCTGAGCAGGTGATTCCGCGAACCTTGAAACAGAACATCATTGATTATTACGCGGCTGCTCAGGGGTTTGGGTCCGAGAAGCACATTCGGGAGAGGTTGAAGGTGCTGGCCGGGATGAAGATTACCGATGGGATCGAGACGCCCGTTCGCGATGAGTGAGGGCGCCAGGGCAAGAGCCTTCAGCCGCGAAGATTGGAGTGCTACCATTCTCGGCTTACGGGTGGGGTATGTCGCTGGTGGGGCGGCGGTTTGGGCGGTATCGCATTGACGAGGAGATTGGTGCGGGCGGGATGGGTGTGGTGTACCGCGCGCATGATGAAAAGCTCGGGCGCGATCTTGCCATCAAGGTGTTGGCTCCCGGGGCGCTGCATGACGATGCAGCGCGGAAGCGGTTTCGCAATGAAGCCCGCGTTCTTTCGCGACTGAATCATCCTGCGATTCAGACCATTCACGATTTCGAAAACTTTGAAGGATATGACTTTCTAGTCAGCGAGCTGGTACCCGGCGTGTCCCTGGATATGCGGCTTCGGGCTGGCGCTTTGGCTGAGAGAGAGGTGGTCGAGCTGGGCTCGCAGTTGGCGCAAGGTTTGGCTGCGGCGCATGCGGCCGGAGTTCTGCATCGCGATCTGAAGCCTGCGAATTTGCGAGTGACTACGGATGGGCGCCTGAAGATTCTGGATTTTGGATTGGCGACCCGGTCGCAGGACGCGCTGGTGTCGTTGAATACGACGGAGACGATGGTGTCGGCGCCTACCGGAGTGGCGGGGACGTTGCCCTATATGTCGCCGGAGCAGTTGCTGGGTGACCCGGTGGATGAGCGCAGCGATATCTATTCGGCGGGAGTGGTGCTGTATGAACTCTCCACCGGGAGGTTGCCGTTCAGGGATTCGCTGATAACGAAGCTGACGAATGCGATCGTGCATGAGCAGCCTCCGTCGCCTCGTGCCTTGGAGCCGAAAATTTCGGGCGAGTTGGAACGCATCGTTTTGAAGTGCCTGGAGAAAGAGCCTAAGCTGCGCTACCAGTCGGCGAAAGAGCTGGCGACCGATCTGCGGCGGCTGGAATTGGGATCGGCTGCGGAGGTTGCCAGAGTTCCAGTCACGCGACGTGGACGACGATGGATCGCTCCGGTGGCGGCCGTGGCCGGGCTGTGCGCGCTGATCGCCGGTGCGTTGTTGTGGGGACCACGGCTTCGGCGAGAAGATGCAGCGACTCTTCCGAGTCTGCGATGGGAACAGCTCACGAACTTCAACGACACGGCGGAGATCCCTGCGGTTTCGCGCGATGGGAAGCTGGTGGCGTTTTTGCGCGGGCCGGGAGGTTTTGGGAATTCGACGGACGCGGGGCAGGTATGGTTCAAGTCGTTGCCGAGCGGAGAACCGGTGCCGCTGACCGACACCCCGCTCCGGAAGCAGACGCTGAGCTTTTCGCCGGATGGCGGACGCGTGTATTACACGCAAATCGAAGGACCGTTTGCGTGGAATACATACGAGGTACCCCTGCTGGGCGCCAAACAGCCGAAGCTGTTCATGGCGAATGCGACTGGGTTGAACTGGATAGACAATGAGCGTGTATTGTTTTCGACGATCCAGACCGGCGTTCACATGCTGCTCGCCACAGCGAGTCCGAGCCGGGCGGACGAGCGAAAGATTTACGTGCCGGAGGATTATCTGCAGGGGATGGTGCACCGGTCAGCCCTGTCGCCGGATGGGAAGTGGGTGTTGCTAGTTGAAATGGACAGCCAGTGGTGGCGGCGCTGCCGGTTGGTGCCGTTCGATGGGTCGTCGCAAGGGAAGCCGGTTGGTCCGGAGGGTTCGTGCACATGGGCGCAGTGGTCTCTGGATGGCGAGTGGATGTACTTCACCGCGGATACGCGGACCTCAGGATTCCATGTGTGGCGCCAGCATTTTCCGGATGGTCCACCGCAGCAGCTGACACCTTCAGGAGCGAGTGAAGAAGAAGGGTTGGCGATGATGCCGGATGGGAAGTCGTTCATCACGACGGCCGGCACGCAGCAGTCAACGATCTGGCTGCACGATGACAAGACGGGAGAAAAGCAGATTACGTCGGAGGGGTATTCGTTTCTGCCTGAGTTGTCGCCGGATGGACGGAAGCTGTACTGCCTGCGGCGAGTGACCGCGTCTCATTCGTACTTCAGCGGGGAGTTGTGGGTGACTGACATTGTGAGCGGGGCGTCAGAGCGATTGTTTCCGGGATTGGTGCTGACGCATTACTCGATTTCGCGCGACGGAACGCGGGTGGTGTTTGCGACTGAGCAGGGAGTGGCGGGATCGGGAATCTGGGTAGGGTGGGTTGACGGGACGCAGGCGCCGCGACAACTCACGTCGGGCGGGGAGTATCGAGCGTTCTTCGGGAAGCCTGGAGAAATTGTGTATCAGGGAAACCAAGCCACGCGCAAGGTAATGAAGATCCACGAGGATGGAAGCGGGCAAAGCGTTGCTTCGGATGTGGACATTATTCAGTTGCAGAATGTTTCGCCGGATGGGAAATGGGCGGTGGTGGGGACGACTCCGGCGGGTGGACACGGTGAACGGAACGCTCTGGTGGTGGCGGTGCCGCTTGATGGGGGTGAGCCCGTGACCGTGTGCGACACGTGCAGCTTTGGATTTGGGGTGACGCGGTTTTCGGTGCCGCTCGTGTCGTGGAGTCCGGATGGGAAGGCGATGTATGTGACGCTGCGGCCGTTTCCGTTTGGATCGGCGAAGACCGCGGTGATTCCGGTAAAGGTTGGGGCGGCGCCGTTGAGTTTTACTGGGAGATTTGTGGCGGAGGCTGATTTTGCGAACGTGCCAGGGGCGCGGTTGATTAACGAGACCGATGTGTCGCCCGGGATGACGCCATCTTATTTTGTGAATACGCGACGGTCGGCAAAGGCGAATTTGTTCCGGATTTATTTGGGGCAATAGCGCGGGAAAAATCTTAAAACGGAGAGAGCGCATTAGGGCTTGGGCATTGGCGGACAAGAGTGTCCGCCCCGCACGGGACGCAAGGCCTCTCGACTTCGTTCGGCGTACGCCTCACTCCGCTCGAGATGACAGACTTACAAACTGATCACAATTAGCGGCGCAGCAATTTTCTGGCTAGCGCGTGGGCGATGGTGGCTGGATGCGTTGCCAAGGTGGAGATCTGTCCCAGGAAGCTTTGCGGTTCGTGGAAGACGCCTAGCTGTCGCAGCACGGTAGCACGGTCGTAGTAGATTTTTTCGCCGGCCAGTCGGTCGTCTGCGTCGAAGGTGTAGATGCCGCACAGGGGGAACTCGATGCGGTGACCGGTGGGCGGAAGACCGCGCCAGCTGCCGGAGTGGGTGCCGCGAATCATTACTTCTACCAGGATGGCGTCGTCGGTGACGTGGCGGCGCTGGACGTCGATTGCGAGGTCCGGCAAGGCACGCATGAGTTGCTCGTAGAACTGGCGGACTCCGTCGCGACCCTGGTAGTGCTCGGCCCAGGGTTCGTCGTCGTAGTGGGCGGAGTCGCCGAAGGTTTGGAGGACTCCTTCGAGGTCGTGCTCGTTCTCGAGGCGGATGTGTTGCTCGACTAAGGCGATGCGGGCCGAGGTGCGGTCTTGCGGGATGGAGGCGCTGGCCACGGGTTTTGGAGATAGTAACACTGGAATATCGCAAGGAAAGCCTTTAACCGCGAAGGACGCTAAGGTTTCGCTAAGGACGCGAAGAGGCCTGTTTCGCACTCGAGACTGTGACGTGGCATTGGAAGAATCTTGAAACGCAGAGGGCGCGGAGAACGGCCGCAGAGGGCGCAGAGAGAACCTTGGGGCGGCTCGATTGACGAATGCGGACAAAATCCCAAGTTCGAGACAGACGCGGAATGCCACCCTAGCGCAAAGGACGCGCTAGGATGGGGCACTCTCGTTCTTTGTTACTGGTCCGTTAGTTTTTTCAGCATCGTTTTGGAGTTTTGATTCTTCGGGTTTAATTCGATGGCTTTCTGATAGTTGGCGATGGCTTCGGGTTTGTTGCCGGCGTCCATGTATCCCTCGGCCAGGCTGTCGTAGGCGTTGCTGGATTTCGGGTAGGTTTCGATGTTCAGTTGGAAGACGCGGATGGCTTCGGGTAGTTGGTGGGTGTGGATGAGTTGGTATCCGAGGGAGTTCAGTTCGTCTTCGTCGAAGTTGTAGGTGGTGGTGGCGGTGGCCTTCAGGTCGTGATATTGCCTGGCAGCCTGGTCGATGCCACTCGTCTTGATGGTTGCGGCTAGAGTTTCGGCGATTGACTTCCGTGGGTCGAAGCCCGCTTTTACATCCGGTACCCAGATGGCCATTGTGACAGCGAAAATTCCAGCGCCCATGGCAAGGGTCACCAGAAAAAGACCGGCAGCGGCTGCCAGTCGAGCGGGCGCGGTGCCGCTGTCCTTGGCGCGCAGGTAAAGTTCGAGAACGGCTAGCGGCACCAGGTATTGCGCGAAAGACATGTAGATCATGAGCGGACCCTGAAGTGTTGTCGGATCAAAGCCGACCCTGCCAAACACCATCAAATACAAGAAGAACATCAGTCGGAAGAACCACGATCCACTGGCCACCAGGAAGAAGCGCAACGCCCACCGGCGATGGTTCTTGAAATCGCGGGCCATGGCGTAGCCCAGAGCCATGGCGGCGCAAATCCAGATCAGCACCGCTCCGAGAGTTGAAACCATGTGCAACGAGAAGGTGCCCACGCTGCCGCGGATCCACGTCATATAAAGACCGGCGACGCTGAGGATGACGGTGGTCAGCATGTAAACGCGGCCGTTCCAGCGGTGGAAGACCGGGTAACGGTTGCGGACGGCGGGAACTAGTTGCACCGCTCCGGCGAGCATGATCACGACGGCGGAAACGAGATGGGCGATGATCGCGGCGTTGCCCATGGTGTCGCCCGGCACGTAGCCGTGGGAGATGGATTTGCCCCACTTGTGGAGGTCGCCGCGTGCGGCGGTCATTCCATAGAAGGACGCGACGGCGAACGCGAACAGGAATTGGCCGATGACGGTGACCGCGAACCAGAAGCGCGTCGCGGCTTTCAGCGTGCTATCAGCGACAGAAGACAGGTCAAGGCGGCTGGTAAGAACGGCGGTACTCATGGTGCGCTCCTTACGTGAACAGAAATCAGGCCTGGGCGTGAACGAACAATCTCTTGTAGGCGGTGGCTAGGCGAACGCGAATGAGCCAGAAAATCATCAACAGCAACGGCAAGAAGGTGAGCAAGTAGAGCGCGCCCGTGCTGCGCATGACCGCCGGGAACAGATGCTGGCGCGCGAGGAAGATGGATCCCGAGGCGACGAAGAGCGCGAAGCACATGCGCCAGAGGTGGCGGGCGAGGCGCTGTGTGCCGTCAATGCCGCCGCGCACTAGCATGCGGATGTCGCCGGCGAGGGCGATCGACGCAACCGAACCCAGGAAGAAGTACTGGCCAGCAGGGGTTCGGTAATGCATGCCGTCGGGACTGGCGGAGGCTTCGAATCCGTAAGCGATGCACACGGTCGCGACCGAGAGCACGGTGAGCAAGGCGAGCCAGTCGAATGTGTCGGTCCCGGGATCGCGGCGGCGGGCCGTCATCCAGGCGGTGGCTACCAGATAGAAGGTGAAACTGCCTCCGAGGACATTGCCGGGCTGTCCCTTGAGGAGTGCGAGATACACGCCGGTGGCGGCGAGACTCATCATGGAGACGACGAAGATGTTTCCCGTGAGTGCATGGCGGCGCGATCCCTTGCGCAACGCGACGGCGGCCGCGCCGGAGAACAAGCCGCAAATTCCGGAGCTAATGTGAACGAAAAAGACGGGAGAGAACCCCATAACCCACTCTCCTAATTAATGCCTTCCCTTGAATGAGCGGCGTCCGCCGCTTCTATCAGATTGGTTCGCGATAGCGCCGCAGGCGTACCGCTGCCGCGAGGAAAATCGCGGCCATTACTAGGCCGATCCACAAACCGGGAGCGCTGAAGAACGTTGCCGCATCGATCGAAAACATGGAGCTCATCGAGTCGTGGCCTGCGGCGTGCGTGGACTCGGGCCCCGAAAACCGGTGCAGGACGAGGGTTGCAAAGTACGTGGTGTGAAATGTGAATCTCTCAAAGATGCCCATGCCGGCCAGCGGCAGGACCGCCCAGAGGAACGGGGCGCGCCGGGCCCAGGCGGACACCAGCAGCAGCCACCCGTAGATCGGCGTGTACCAGAGCATGTGGACGGTCAACAGATGGAAGAGCAATCCGGAGGACATCTGGAACAGATGCAGCTTCGACCAGAGCATCGCGACGCTCTGTCCGCTGGCGGCGACGACCAGCGTGCTGTACAGCAGCATGAAGCATTGCACGGCCACCGTCACCGCAAAGGAGAACAGGGGCAGGAACACCATCGGGATGAAGGCCTTCGAGAGAACGGTTGTGAGATCGGAGACCGGGAGCGACTTCCAGAACAGGATGCTGCGATCGCGGCGCTCTCCGTAGAGGCAGTCAATCGAATAGAAGAAGCTCACGATGAACGCGGTGCCCAGAATAAAAGCGGCGGCGAAGCCGTAAGGATCAGCTAGCTTGTCCGGAGACGCCGTGGCATCGATGTGGAGGTGCGATTCCCAGATGCCAGCGGTTGCACTGAGCATGAAGCCGAACAGGGCGACGCCGGCGACAGCGAGCGGAGCCAGATAGACGGAACGGTTCTCCCATAATTCCCGGCGCACGCACCAGACGAACGGGCGGGTCGGCGAGAGCATCGTGGCGACGGTTTCGCGAGACTCGACAGGAGAATCAGGCATGGCGTTGGATGAAGTGTTCATTGGACAAGTCCTTGCGCCTGCGGCGCGCGGCCTCCGACTACGGCCACGAACAGGTCGGCGATGCTGGGGGTGCGTGCGTCGCCCAGCGCGGCGAGACGGGTACGATCGACACGATCGAACAGCAGAACACTGCGGCCCAGGGCCTGGCGCTCGTGAATCGGCTTGAGCGCGCGGGTGGCTTCGAGGTTCGCGGGGCTGACCAGCAGTTCAGTGAAGCGCCCTTCGATTTCTTCCATGGAAGAGACGAGCACGATGCGGCCGCGATCGATGAAGACGACGTCGGTCAGGACGTCCTGAACTTCTTCGACCTGGTGTGTGGTGACGACAATCGTGCGGTTGCGATCGAAGTAGTCGTTGAGGAGGGAATCGTAGAACTGCTTGCGATACAAGATGTCGAGGCCGAGTGTGGGTTCGTCGAGAATCAGCAGTCGGGCGTCTATGGCCATGATGATGGCTAGGTGAAGCTGCGCGACCATGCCCTTGGAGAGTTCCCGGACTTTGCTGGTGGGACGGATGGAAGTACGGGTGAGAAAGTGCTCGGCCTTGGAGCGATCGAAGCGCGGATGAACTCCGCCGACGTAATCGAGCGCGTTCGAGACGCGGATCCAGCGCGGGAGCACAGCGACGTCGGCGATGAACGAGACGTCGCGCATGAGCAGGTCGCGCTCGGTCCAGGGATTGCGGCCGAGGACGCGTAGGTCTCCCTCGAAGGGCGTGAGCCCAAGGATGGCGTTGAGGGCCGTGGTCTTGCCGGCGCCGTTGGGGCCGATGAGACCGAGGATGCGACCGTCCTCGACACGGAGGTCGATGCCGTCGAGCGCGTGCGTCGCGCCGAAAGATTTGCGGAGACCGCGTGCTTCGATGACGCTCATGAATTGGGCTCCTTCTCTGCTGTATCTGACGACGACGGGCGAGCTGCGGCCGATTCCAGCAGTTCTTCGGGCTTCAGTCCGAGCCGCTGAATGGTTGCGTGGACGCGGGGCCACTCTTCCGCAAGAAATTTCTGGCGCTCGGCCTGCAGCAACAGATTGCGCGCGCCAGCGTTCACGAACATGCCGCGACCCCGCTTGCTTTCGACCAGTTGCTCGTCGACCAGTTCTTGATAGCCCTTGAGAACCGTGAGCGGATTGACTCGATATTCGGCCGCCACCGTGCGCACGGAGGGCAGCGGGTCGCCTTCCTTGAGCACGCCGTCGAGGATCATCGCGACGACGCGATCGCGAAGCTGGCGGTAAATCGGCTGACTGTTGTTCCATTCACGGTCCATCGGGTTTTCCAGGTAGCTCTGACTGGGGATGCAATTCCGTCAATTCTTGCGTTGCAGGTCGAAGTGCGCGTGGACTGGCTTGTCCCCGGGCTGCATGTAGGTCCAGTCTTCGATGTGATGGTTCGCATCGATCGCGGTGAAGACTGCGTGATGCATGTGTCCATACTGCGTGCTGCCGGCGATGTCGAGAAAATCGAACTCCACCGTCTTTCCGTCGGGCGAGATCTTGCCAACCATGCGGGGCCGGTTCCCGGCATCACAGTAATGGGTCAGGAGCAAGCGATCCCCGTCCAGATACAGCATGGTGATCGGGTCGTCGGGTCTTCCCGCTCCCGTCATCTCGTGCATGAGTGCGTTCCCCATGGAAGTCGCGCGCAACGTGACCTGCATGGACTTACCTTCAATCTCGGCTTGCGGCGGGATGGTGGTTACGCGGCCTTCCCAGGAACCGGCCAGGGTTTTCAGTTTGTCGAAGGACTTTTCGGCGTCGGATTTCGGTGTGTCGGACATCGGTGCATCGTGTTGGGCGAAGGCTGCGGTGGTAAGCGATATCAAAACAGCGGCGAGCGCAAAACGGAGGGTTTTCATGTTCATTCTCCTCAAAACTTCCTTAATGAAGAGGTGTTCGAAACTGGCTGGCCTCGTCATCTAGTGTTGTAGTTAACTACAACACTATAATGAATGTCAAGGAAAATCGGGTTGAATTCTGCTCGGGACGGGTTTTTTCAGCAAAGTCTCCAAAAAGCAGGGAGGAGGAGGGGGCGCGGAGGAGGGCCGCAGGGGGCAGAGAAGTGCCCGGACAAAGCGGTCGACGCCAGTTTTCAAACCGCTCCAAACTTTTTTGGCTGGAATGGGTTGAGGTTCGGGCAGCCAGATGCTGTGGTCGGGAACCCAGCTGGCTTACAGCAAAGGCGGCGGACATGACTGTCCGCCGCACATGTCTAAGCAAATTTCGTGACTGGGTTGCCGCTAGCGTCGAAGAGCTTCGTCGTGTCTTCTTTGAAGACGAGGTCAGGCGGTTCGAAGTTGGTCTGACCCTGGGCGCCGATTTTCGTCCAGAGGGGAATGCGGTTTTTGGGTTTGAGATTGTTGATATTGGCGAGGAAGTAGGCCAGAGGATAGGCGAGGTCGGATTTGCCTTTCTGTCCTTTCTTTTCCATGGCCAACAAGTCCGCGCCGGAGAGCGGGCCGGGGACCTGGGTCCAGAACGCGGCCTGGCGCCGAAAAATTTTCGGGTAATTGAGTTTTCCGCTATCGGGCAATTTGGCGTTGTTGACGTTGACCTTGGGATGGAAAGGTTGCAGAGGCTTCTCGATGGCTTTGCCGGGACGTGCGGCCAAGGTCTTTCCAGCCTTCCACGCGGTGACCAGGGCATTCAACTCCGGGACGGTCATCGAGTCATAGAACAATGGATATGCCCATCCATTTTCGACCAGCCAGGTGTTGATGCTCTTGCTGCCGGCGGTGCCGACGATGATGTCGCCGACGAAGCGACCGTGCGAGTCGATCGCCTGGGCAGGGTTGTCGACCTGCGTCACAAAAGTTGCGTGCAGGACGGTGCCGCCTCCAGTGAGGAGGGTTTGCAAATGAGCATGCAGCGCGTTGGCTGCGCCAGCACCGAAAGGCTGGCGATACTCGGCGCGAAGGGGTACTTTCGCGGGATTCCACGGGCCTGCACCGATGACCGGCAAGTGGAGTTCAGGGGTGTCGATGCCTTGGAGGCGGATCTTGATTTCGCTCTTTGCGGTGATGAGTTTCTTCTTCGTCTTGTGGTCGACCACGTAGCTGCCCACAAAGTCCTTGACGATTTTCGGCTTCTTGCCGGGCGAACTGGAAAAGAGAAAGGATGTGGCGGGATCGACTTTGAGATGGACGGTATCGCCGTCAGAAGAACTGGTGCCCTTGCGGGCGGGCCAGAACTGACTGATATCGAGACTTGCCACTACGGTTAGCATCCCCTTCGGCATAGGCGTTCTCCTTTGACTGGTGCTGATGGTCGGACAGTCTCCGTCAGGATAGTGCGATTAGGGACGGTTGCGTTTCTGGGAATTTGTGGAACTTGGGGAAAATTTCGAAAAGCAGAGCGCGCAGAGAAAAGCCTCAGAGGGCTCAGAGAGAAGTATTGGCTGAAGAGGTCCCATGGTATGAGCGCAACCCCTGAGGCCCAGGTTAGCGTACAAAGAGCGGACGTGAACCTGGGGCACCGCATCCACATGGATCTTTCACGCTGAATGGTTTTCTGTTGGGTTCGCTTAGAATCCTTCGATGAGCACTCGGCCGAGCCAGCCCTTGCAGGAACGCCGGCAGTTGCATGATCTGAAAGATCTGCCCCGGTCGGCGGCGCTTTCACAATTGCGGCAGGCGGCGGAGGCGACTTCGCCCCCGAACTATCCGCCTGAAGCGATGTTCGCCCCGGCCGCGCTGGTGAATTGGGCGCGGACTTACCTGGCTTACGTCTTTCACAAAAAACATTATTTTCCGGAGTACGCGGCTTCGCCCTGCTCGGCGATGTATGACCTGGTGGACGAACGCGGCGGGGATAGGGTGCGCATGAGCATTGCCGGGGATTGGGGAACCGGGACGAACGAAGCGCAATGTGTCGCACGGCAAATGGTGAAGTTTCAATCGCACTTTACGATTCACATTGGCGACGTCTACTACGTGGGGGATGCTCCGTCGGTGAATGAGAACTGCTTGGGCATTAAGAATCCGAACAACAACTACGATCCGCTGACGTGGCCGGTGGGATCGGTGGGAAGTTTCGCGCTGAACGGCAATCACGAGATGTACGCCAACGGGGGTGGCTACTTCGACGTGTTCCTGCCGCGTCTAGGGTTGCGTACGCCCGGGGGCATGGCGGGGCAACAGACCAGTTTCTTCTGTTTGCAGAATCAATATTGGAGAGTGATCGCGATCGATACGGGGTACAACTCGATCGGCGTTCCGATCTTATCGGGTATTCCGTGGATCAACAGCATTCCGGGGATTGGTGGCGACTGCGAGTTGCCGGCGCCGCTGCTGCAGTGGCTGAAGGAAGTGGTGCGTCCAGCGGAGGATCCGCGCGGAGTGATTTTGTTGTCGCATCATCAGAACTATTCTGGATTTCAGGATCAATATGCGAAGCCGGCGCAGCAGTTGTGGGATGCCGGGGTACAGCGGCGCGTGTTGTGGTTGTGGGGGCATGAGCATCGCCTGGCAGGATACGGCTTGCAGGGCACAGGAAATCTGAAGAGCTACGGCCGATGTGTTGGGCACGGCGGGATGCCGGTGGATTTGGGATCGCCGACGCGGGAGCCGCATCCAAGTTTCTATGACAACCGTCGCGGGGCGCATGGGTACGGCGTGAATGGACATGTGAACCTGACATTTGACGGGCCGACGCTGAAAGCCTCGTATGTGGACCTGGAGGGCAACGCGTTGCTCGAAGAGGATTGGCGGGCGGCGGGCGGGAATGTGGAGTTAACCGGGCAACGCGTGATCTGCCATGATGCAGACTTTTATGGGGGTCCGGACAGGGTGCGCGTCACGTTTCAAAATCAAATCGACGAGAGTTCAACTTCATGACCAAATATCAAATCGCGCAAGTGAACATGGGGCGCATCAAGGCGCCGCTCGATGATCCTTCCATGGCCGGGTTCATGAACCGGCTCGATGAACTGAATGCACTCGCGGACCGAAGTCCCGGGTTTGTATGGCGTCTGCAGACGAACGAAGGAAATGCGACGTATTTTCGTCCGTATGCGGAAGACGATCGGATTCTGCTGAACATGTCGGTGTGGGAGAGCATCGAGACGTTGAAGGAGTATGTATTCCGGACGGTGCACGCGGAATTGCTTCGGCAAAGGCATGAATGGTTCGAAAAGTTTGCCGGGACATACACGGCATTATGGTGGGTTCCAGCAGGACATCGGCCGAGCATTGATGAGGCTAAGAAGCGGGTCGCATATCTCGATGCGCATGGGCCGAGCGAGTACGCGTTCACGTTTCAGAATACCTTTCCACCGCACGAGGAATTTCAGCGTGGGATTGATTGGTCGGGATTCAAACCGTGCGGGGCCGAGGCGTGATTCTCTTTGCGGAGTCACGAATGTGAGATAGAAAAATCCCCACGCCATCCAACGGCTCGACGTGGGGATTCCTGTTTTCTGTTTTGCCCGCTAGAAGCTGATTTTCAGGATCGTTCCGTTTACGCCGACTAGCCATCCGGCGCGGGGGCTCGCGAACGCTACAGCCCAGAACCCGGTGACGCCGTTAAGCAAATGCCAGGTCTTGCCTTCGTTCGGCGTCCACGCAGCCCCGCCGGCATTGGCGGTGATCACCACGGCGCGGTCGTCATCGTCGTCGTGACGGTTGTGGCGACCACCATCCACGTAGGCCAATCCAAAAATAGCTCCAGTTACTGGAGTTGGATTGCCCAGAGTCCAGGTGCGGCCACCATCGTTAGAAGTAGCAGTGGATGCGTTGTTGGGATCGGCGGGGTCGAGGTCGCCGCCGCCGACGATGCCGTGGCGGGAGTCGCGGAAGGCGACCGTGAAGGCGCCCGCGCTCGGGTTGCTGACCAGCGGCGTGTCGTAAGCGTTCCACGTGTTGCCGCCATCGGTGGTGGCGAGGATGCGGGCCGCGGTGGAACCTCCGGTGGCGATCCACGCGTTGCGCTCGCCTTCGGTGGCGACGCAGGTGCCGCTAGCCGCGAACGAGGCTTCACCGGGCAGAGCGGGCGGCATGTTTGCGCTGATGCTCTTCCAGGTGTGCCCGTTGCGGATGCGGAGATCGGGGAAGACGCCATTGACCGAGTCGCTGTGCGAGATGCCGCGCGTCGGGGTCCAGAAGGCGAAGCAGTCGTAGAACGCCCCGACCAGTTGATTCTGGAATTGCATGGTCCAGGTCGCGCCGCCGTCGGTGGTTTTGTAGATGCGGAAGTCGGTGGGGTTGTCGCCGATGGATTGCAGGTAGGCGACGCGGTCGCTGACGCCTTCGACGTCGCGGAGCTGGAGGGCTTCTGCGCCGGGGACGACGCCCGACCGCCAGTGACGGCCGCCGTCGGTGGTGACGACGAAGGTGCCGCCGCGTCCGGAGGCCCAGACGACGCGTTCGTTCACGGGGCTGACTGCGATGAGGCCTTGTGTGGTGTTGCTGTTCTGCGGAGTCAGTTTCGGTTGGCGGACGTGGTCGTCGGCAAAAGTCAGGATCGCGAGAGCGAACAAGGCAAGCAGAAGAACAGCCAGGGAACGCTTCAACATGGTGTGTCTCCGGGAGAATTTTCGTTGGCGGAGCGCGAGTATAGGCTTCGCGGAGGGGAGTGTCAATCGAGTGGTGCGTGAAACTGGGCGCGGGACGGGGTGTTTGGGGGAGGTGGACCAGAGGCTCTTCATAAAAAAGGAGGGCCACAAGAAAATCCCATGATTAAGGCAGTTGGGGAATCCCACCCTAGCGCATAGAGCGCGCTAGGATGGGGCACCCGTCCGTGGTGGAAGAGTTATCGTCCACATCACTTGGTGGGTTGCGCGAATATGGCCAATTAGGGATGCTGATGGTATGCCGGAGTTGCCGGACATTTCCGCTTACTTGAGTGCGCTGGAGCCACGCGTAGTGGGGCAGCGGCTCGAACACGTGCGGATTGCCAGTCCGTTTTTATTACGGTCGGCGGCGCCACCCGTGTCTAGTCTTGATGGCCGCGTGGTGCGGGAGTTGCGGCGCGTCGGGAAGCGCATCGCGTTTGGCGTGGAGGGAGATCTGTGGCTCGTCCTGCACTTGATGATTGCCGGTCGCCTGCACTGGCGACCCGTCGGGGCGAAGTTGGATGGGCGGCGAAATCTGGCGGCACTGGATTTTGCTGAGGGATCACTTGTCCTAACCGAGGCGGGGACGAAGCATCGCGCATCGTTGTATGTGGTCAGCGGCGAAGAAGGCCTGCGGTCGATGGATCCGGGCGGGATTGATGTTCTCGCGAGTGATCTGGAGGCGTTTCGGGCGGCGCTTACGGCGGAGAATCGGACGTTGAAGCGGGCGTTAACGGATCCTCGATTATTGAGTGGAATTGGGAACGCCTATTCCGATGAGATCCTGCACGCGGCGCAGCTGTCGCCGATCACCCAGACGCACAAGCTGAAGCCGGAGGAGTGGGAACGGCTCTATCACGCCACGCAGCACACGCTGCAGTACTGGGTGAACGAGCTGCGGAAGGAGGCGGAGAAAAAGTTCCCGGAGAAGGTGACGGCCTTCCGCAAGGGCATGGCGGTGCATGGACGGTACGGAGAGCCTTGTCCGCGATGCGGCGACAAGATTTTGCGGATACGGTATGCCGACAATGAGACGAATTATTGCGCGCGTTGCCAGACTGGAGGGAAGGTATTGGCGGATCGGAGCCTGTCGCGGCTGCTGGGGGCGGATTGGCCGCGGACCATGGATGAGTTGGAGGCGCTGAGGAAGAAGTGAGCGCTTGGAGCGAAACACAAGGTCCCTCGACTGCGTTCGGCTGGCGGCCTCACTGCGCTCGGGATGACAAGGGTGTTTCTATTTCGAGGAGATTGCTTCCGTCGACGGCTATTGTGCGATCGCGGTGCCAGTACGGTTCAGGCGGATTGCAAAGTGTTGGGCCAGGCGTTTTTGGCCTACTTCGGTTGGCCGCACAGCGCGTGTCGATTTGCGCTGGGCCAGCAGACGTTGATCGAACATCCAGTCGAGCAAAGCCGCGCCCAGAGCTCCACCGAGGTGCGGAACGCGATGGCTCCAGTCGAGGCAGGCGTAGGCGAAGCGGCGTCGCTTAGCGCGGGCTGCGTCGAGATCGACACCTATATCACGCAAGAACTTTTCTCCAGTTGTGCTAACGCGGTAGTCGTCCCCTTGTTGGCTGAGGCAGTCTGTCGCCTCCAGGCGATTGCGAATGGCGACGCCTAGCTCTCCTGCAAGGTGGTCGTAGCAGGTACGCGCGAACACCAATTCGGGCGCGCTGTGCTGCGCGATGCCGGATGGCGCGGGCTTGCCGTGTGCGGCGGCCGCGAGCGATTCCATAGCGACGCCCACCAACGGTCCGTTTAATCGATAAAACTTGTTTCGTCCGAGCGACTCGACGCGCAGGAATTTTGCGTCGACCAACAGGCGCAGATGATTGCTGGCGGTTTGCGGCGAGACGTTCGCCAGCATGGCCAGTTCGCTGGCAGGGCGCGCTTCGCCTCCCAGGAGACTCCAGAGCATGGCGGCGCGAGACGGATCGCCGACCAGGGAGCCGGCACGAGAGAGAAAGTGTGCTGCATCCATAGTTCGATCATATATGAACTATGGCATCGGAATCTCCGAGGAAGAATAATTTTGTCGTAACCATAATTGCGAGGAGTCACGGATGAAGATTTTGCGAGGACTGTTTCTGTTGATGGCTAGCGTGAGCTTATTGTGGGCGATCGAGAAACCGGACGATACGCCGACGACAAGCATTGTGGGATACGTGCGGGATAGCGGCTGCGTGCATCGCTTTCACGAGGTCGTCAAACCACTGCCTAATGGGTGCCTGGAGGCCTGCGTGCGCGCCGGATCGCCGCTCGTGATTCTAAGCAAGAACGAGGAAGTGTTTCATCCGCTATCGACAGAGATGCCGGATGTAGATGTGCGGGCGAAACTGCTGCCGTTTGCCGGAAAGCTCGTGAAGGTGACGGGAAAAGTCTATGACCGTGGTGGGTCGAAGGCGATCACGGTGGAGCGGATTGAAGAGCTGGCCCAGTGAATAGCTGAGGTCATTCGCTTCTCGACGGCGGAAGCGAAGAACTGGAGCGAAAAGACTTACCCGAAGGTGAGCCCTGCTGTGTTGATGAGTCGAGTTCTGCGGTCTTTCTATCATTTCACTTTTTTCGCGGCAGCCTCAACGCCGGTGAGCATCGCGTCGAGGTCTTTTCGATCGAACAAGCGACCGTTCGCAACCACTGCGCTGATCTTCCTGATGTTATGAATGTCGGTGAGAGGATTTGCAGAAAGGAGGACCAGGTCGGCGATCTTGCCGGGCTCGATTGACCCGAATGATTTTTCTTGTTCGAGAAATTTTGCCGGCAGGCTGGTTGCCGTTTGCAGCGATTCCATGGGCGTGAATCCCGCTTCGACGAAGTTGGCCAGTTCGTCGTGCAGGCTGAAGCCGGGCATGATGTAGATGCCAGGCGCGGAATCGGTACCGGCGAGGAAGGGCACGCCGGCGTGATGCATCGCGCCCACCATCTGCAGGTTACGCTTGAAATATTCCTGACGCAGGGCCAGCGGATCGCGTTTGAGGTCGGGCATCATCTCGTCGTTGAAGCGTCGCCAAGTGACGTCGCGCCAGGGGGCGGGGACATATTTGTCGAGCGGTTGGTGCTTCCAGTCGAGTTGATCGAGAAACGTTCCGCCGCGCTGCCACGCAAGAGTGGGACACTGCCAGACCTGATGTTGCGCGAGCGACCGGATGATGGCGTCACAACGCGACTGCTCGAAAGTGCTGAGGAGCAGTTGCAGATTGCCTTCCCCGCGGATGAACTTGTCTTCGTCGGTCGAGCAGCCTTCGAAAATTCCCATCAGGTGCTCAATACTTTTCTGCCCAGCAGAGATGGTCTCGGAAATGCGGACTTTGTCGGGGACGTGGCCGACGATGGGCAGGTTCTGCTTGTGCGCTTCCGCGGCGGCGGCGAGATAAGCGTCGTGCGAAATCACGGACTGCACTTTGACGAAGTCAACGCCTTGCGCCTTGAGGGAATCGACTGCAGCCACCGCACTCTCGGACGTGGTGATGGGAACGGAGCTAGGGAAACGCAGCTTGTTGCCGGGCAGGTAGCCGTCGAGCATAGGGCCGGATACGACCATGCGCGGGCCGACAAGCTTACCGGCAGCAATTTGCTTTCGCCACTCAAACAGGACTGGGAGATCACCGCCCATGTCGCGGACACCGGTCACTCCATTCGCGATGAACAGCGGCAGGATCACTTCGCGGCCGCCAGGGAACCAATCACCGAAGGCCGAGTGCACGTGCATGTCCCAGAGGCCGGGCATGAGGTACTGGCCGTGAGCGTCGATGACCCTCGCGTGATTGGGAATCGTGGCTTTGGCGCTGGGAGTGACCGATGTGATTTGCGTGCCCTGCATGGTCACTGTCTGATCGGCGGACACCGAAGACGTACCAGGATTGATGACCGTGACATGGGTGATGGCGACGACACACGACTGGCAGTGGACCGGCGCGGCATCTTGCACCGCAAACAGGGCAATCATGAATGACAGCAGAAGGCGTGAGAGGAAGCGCATGACGTGAGAGGGTACTACGGAAAGTGTTCTCGAGGCAGAGTCAGGCGTTCCGGGAAACACCAGTGATAGCAGTCACTGCAAATCGGTCCGAAGAAGAGTAACAAGGGAAACTCGGGAGGTGTTTTTATGACGACGATTCGGGACGTCAAAAATTTCCTTGCGCTTAAAAGGATTGCCATGGTGGGTGTGTCGCGTGACCCGAAGGATTTCAGCCGCCAGCTGTTTCGCGAGATGTGCAGCCGCGGCTATGACATGGTGCCCGTCAACTGGGTCGCAAATGAGATCGATAACCGGGAAAGCTTTCAATGCCTGCAGGCAGTGAAGCCGTCCGTGGAGGGTGTGCTGATCATGACGCCTGCCCACGAAACGATCCGGGTTGTGCGCGACTGCGCCGAGACCGGCATCAAGAAGGTATGGATCTATCGCGCTGGGGGAACCGGCGCGGTGAGCGCGGAGGCGATCGCGTTCTGCAAAGAGAATGCGATACAAGTAGTTGAGGGACATTGCCCGTTCATGTTCTTCCGGGGCACGGGGTTCCCGCATCGCGTGCACGGATTCTTCTTGAAACTGACGCACCATTATCCCGCAAGGACTGCCTGAGACGGGAACCTGGCGGACGATCTTCGGCGGGGGCGTCTTTCGAAAAGAAAATGGAGAATACTGTCCTGATTTTCCACGAGCTTCCACAAGGAATCGCGGGCATCCACAGTTTCTTCACAAAGGGGACCGGGTTTTTGCTTGATGCGAACACAGGTGCAGGAGCACAGTGCTGACATCGAGCGAGACGTTCTGTGTGCCCTGCCAGAGCATTACGGCAGAGCCGGCGGTGCCCAGCGATTCTCGAGGGTGAATGGCTGGGAGGGATCCTCCAAGAGCGCGCTTCGGCGCGTGACTGGTTGCCCGGGCGTTGCGGCCTCCTCACAGAGTCCTCCACACACGGCAGGACTGGCCGCCGGCCACCGTGGTGTTGCAGATCGACTTGCGAAGTTCGCTTCGCAAGTGGCGGTCTGCCGAGTGCATCGAAAACAGCGCTTCTCGGAGCGCGTGAGAGATGAACTCCCCCATGCCTCGTGCGTGGACAAGGGTCACAGAACGTAACGCAAAACCAATGCGGTCCAGGTGGCTGGCCTGGGCCGCATTTGTTTTTGGCTGATAGCTGATAGCTGATGGCTGATGCCTGTGCTATGGCTGATGGTGTTTGATCTTCGTGTTTTCTTCGCCTATAATATTCGCGGGTGAGGTCCTGCACGTGAGCGGCCAGAAAAAATCCGGGCTTGCTCAGTTTTCCTACGCGAACACTTTGCGTCCACAAGCGAGTTCGCGGGTATAGTGCAGTTCGCTTCCACGAAAAATTAATCGGATTTGCGGGCAGGCTCAAGGCATTGGCTACCACGGAATTTAATCTCAGCTATGTTACCCGCGAACGTGGAAGCCGAGCGCTCCATCCTGGGCGCGATTCTGCTCGACAATCTTGCATACAACCAGGCCGCCGAGCATCTGCGGCCGGAGGATTTTTCCCTCGATTCGCACCGGCGAATTTATGCGCGCATGATCGATCTGGCGGAGTCGTCGCGGCCGATCGACATCATCACGCTGGTCGATGAGTTGTCACGGAACAAGGAACTGCAGGCCATCGGCGACATGGGGTACGTCTCGTCGCTGCTCGATGGCGTGCCCGACCGGCCCAGCATTGAGCACTACGTCAAGATTGTTCGCGACAAGGCGCTGCTGCGCGGACTGATTCATGCCGCGAATGCTGCGATTGCGCGTGCGGCGGAACAGTCCGAACTCGGCCGAAGAAATCCTCAACGATGCCGAAGCGGCTATTTTCGGGCTCTCCGAAAAGCGCATCGGGCGCGGGTTTCTGGGCGTGCAGGATATCGTCAAGGATTCGTTCGGTTCGGTGGATGCGCTGCTGCAGCGCGGGCAACGCATCACCGGGCTGGCTACCCACTACAACGATCTGGACGAGATGACGAGCGGCCTGCAGAAATCCGATCTCGTGATTCTGGCGGCGCGGCCTTCGATGGGCAAGACGGCGTTCGCGATGAACATCGCGGAGAATGCCGCCATCGACGACGGCAAGGTGGTCGGCATTTTCTCGCTGGAAATGTCCCGCGAAGCTTTGCTGCTTCGCCTGCTGTGTTCACGAGCGCGGGTGGACGCGCACAAGATGCGGACCGGTTCGCTGTGGCGCGACGATATGCAGAAGGTTGTGCGCGCCATGGAAGAGCTGGCTAGCTCGCACATTTACATCGATGACACGCCCGGGGTCTCGCTGAGCGAGATGCGCGCCAAGGCACGGCGTCTGCAGCAGTCGTGCGGGTCGCTTGACCTGATCGTCGTCGACTATTTGCAGCTGATGTCGGGAGGCAGCAAGCGCCACGAGAATCGCACCCAGGAAGTGTCGGCGATCTCGCGTGGCCTGAAAGCGCTGGCCAAAGAACTGCACGTGCCGGTGATTGCGCTTTCCCAGTTGAGCCGCGCGCCTGAGAGCCGCGGCGGAGATCACCGCCCGCAGCTGGCTGACTTGCGCGAGTCCGGATCGATCGAGCAGGATGCCGACCTTGTTATGTTTATCTTTCGGGAAGAAGTCTACAAACAGGACGACCCTGATCTGCAGGGCCGCGCCGAAATCATCATCGCCAAGCAGCGCAACGGTCCCATCGGGCGCATCAATTTGGCGTTCCTGAAACAATCTACCCGCTTCGAAACCTTGGCGGAAGGCGGGATCGCGGCCGAGGAGTAGGCTCCTTTCCCTCTGTCCCAAGGTCAGCCCCAAAGCCGGGCCAATTGCACACCGCAGTCCTGTGGAAAAGCTTGTGGAACCGACCTACGCGCTTTCCTGTAGGCCCAAATAACGACCGCGCGGTCGGGCAATTCAAGAGCCTTGTATAGCTCTAATTGGCTGATTAATAGCAGGTTACTTGGTTTTGTTCGGCAGCGGTCAAATGCAACACCCATCGGCGGAAATTAAAGCAACCCTTGAGATTTGCACATCTAGAAGTAATCAGGCGTTCAAAAAGTTAGTTGCCATCCGGCGAGGAATCGGCATTCAAGCGCGCGAAAACCCACTCAATTGCTGCCTTCGCCGACCTTCAGAACGGCCAGGAAGGCTTCCTGGGGGATGTCGACGCGCCCGATGCGCTTCATGCGGCGTTTGCCTTCCTTCTGCTTTTCCAGCAGCTTGCGTTTGCGGGTGATGTCGCCGCCGTAGCACTTGGCCAGGACGTTCTTTCGGATGGCGGCCACGGTCTCGCGGGCGATGATTTTGGCGCCGACGGCGGCCTGGATGGCGACCTCAAACATCTGGCGCGGGATGAGTTCGCGCATTTTGGAGACCAGCGCTTTGCCGCGCTCATAGGCGAAGTCGCGATGGACGATGAGCGAAAGGGCGTCCACCGGCTCACCCGCAACCAGGATATCTAGCTTCACCATGGGCGACTCCCAGTAGGCGGCGAGGTGGTAGTCGAGCGACGCGTATCCGCGCGACACGGACTTCAGGCGATCATAGAAGTCGAGCACGATCTCGTTGAGGGGCAACTCGTACTGCAGCATGACGCGCGAGCCGCTGACGTACTCGAAACTTTTCTGCTTGCCGCGCTTCTCTTCCACTAATTTCAGAATGCCGCCGACATATTCCTCGTTGGTCAGGATCACCGCGAGGATGACCGGCTCTTCGACTTTGGCAATTTCGCTCTGATCGGGCCAGCGGGAAGGATTGTCGACTTCGATGAGCTTGCCATCGGTGAGCGTGACCTTGTAGCGGACGCTGGGCGCGGTGGTGATGAGCTCGAGGTTGTACTCGCGCTCCAGGCGCTCTTGAATGATCTCCATGTGGAGCAGGCCGAGGAAGCCGCAGCGGAATCCGAAACCGAGGGCGGCGGAGCTTTCCGGCTCGAAGAAGAAAGAAGAATCGTTGAGACGCAGTTTTTCAAGCGCTTCGCGCAGGTTCGTGTGCTCGTGGGCGTCAACGGTATAAAGCCCGGCGAAGACCATGGGCTTGATCTCCTCGAAGCCCGGTAGCGGTTCGAGGGCGGGACGGTCATCGTCGGTGATGGTGTCGCCGATCTTGGTGTCGGCGACGTTCTTGATATTGGCGATGAGGAAGCCGACTTCGCCGGCGACCAGTTCGTCGATCTCGACAGGTTTGGGCGTGAGCACGCCGAGCGTCTCCACCTGCAAGACGCGGCCGTTCCACCAGAGGCGGATCTTCTGGCCTTTTTTCAGCGTGCCTTCGAAGACGCGGGTCAGCACGATCACGCCGCGATAGGGGTCGAACCAGGAATCGAAAATCAAGGCTTGCAGTGCGTGTTGGGCCGATCCCTTCGGCGGAGGGATGCGCTTGACGATGGCTTCGAGAACGTCGGGAACGCCTTGTCCGGTCTTGGCGCTGATGAGGCAGGCGTCGGAAGCGTCGAGGCCGACCGCGCCCTCGATCATCTCCTTGGCACGGGGAATGTCGGCGCTGGGGAGGTCGATCTTGTTGATGACGGGAATGATTTCGAGACCGTGATTGATGGCGAGGTAGGCGTTGGCGAGGGTTTGGGCTTCGACACCCTGGGAGGCATCCACGATGAGCAGTGCGCCTTCGCAGGAGGCCAGCGCGCGGGAGACCTCGTAGGAAAAGTCCACGTGGCCCGGAGTGTCGATCAGGTTCAGTTGGTAGAGTTTGCCGTCCCGCGCGGGGTACATCATGCGGACGGCGTGTGCTTTGATCGTGATGCCCCGTTCGCGTTCAAGATCCATGGAATCAAGGACCTGCTCCTGCATCTCGCGCATCGCCAGCGACCCGGTGAGTTCCAGCAGGCGGTCGGCCAGCGTAGATTTCCCATGGTCGATGTGGGCGATGATCGCGAAGTTGCGGATGTAGGCGGCTTCCATGATGGACGGGCTAATCCTTGATTCTAGCAGGGGCAGTTGCGGCTCACGCCGACATCTGACTTCGTCCGACACCGCTAAGAACGATCCGGCGCTTCACGCATGCCCGCGGTGCAAGGCATAATCATCGCTGTCAGCACCAACATCGTCGCATGGACCATCACACAGTTGCAGCCATCAGCATCACGGGCACATGTCTGGATGTGCTGGGCAGTCTCTACCTGGCGTATGACCTGCTGGGCGGACAGCACGGGCCGCTGCGCGTGCTTACACGAGTGGTGACTTACTCTTTGGTTTTCGGAGTGGGGTATGGGCTCGGCCTCGGTCTGATTTTCGGCTTGGCCGCGGGGATTGCGACCGGTGTCACGCTGGCCATTGAACTGAATCGAGGAGCCCGGGGACTTGAACATTATTCCTTGCCTTGGGAAATCATGTTCTCCGCAATTCGCGGCCTTGGTTTCGGGGTAGGGCTTTACCGGACGACCGGGTCCGGATTCGCGATCGCCTTTGCGCTTCTCATCACGATCGGTCAGGCGATCGCGTATTCGCGCGGCATGCGCCCTGCTCTGGACTATGCGGCGTTCCGGCGGCCGAGGATCACTCGCCGTCAGTTCTGGGGCACCGTGGTTAGGACCTTCGGATACATGGCTACAGCTCTTGCTTGCAGCGCTTTCATTCATCACGTTGCGCATGCATGGACGTTTGCCATTCACGTGGGCTTGGTCACCGGCATCGTCACCGGCGTGGGGATCACGGTGAATCCCTACATTGAATACTACGCAGACAATCTTCCGGAGCGTCGGATGGGCGTGTTTGGAATCGGTCTCATCCTGTGCGGATTTGCCTTGCAATCCATGCAGTATTGGCTGGCGCTATTGGATGTGAAGCTGACATAGATTGCACGGCGCTTGATCGCTTGCGGCCTAAGAAAAGGGCGCTGTGCGCGGAGATCAAAGTATCCGTATGACCTTTCCTACTGATACAGCGAGTTGTGGTTCTGCGCGCTCTGCGCGGACCGATACGCGGAAGAGCAGCATCTTCTGGCTAGCATGCGGATTTCCTCGCGTGCGATCACAAATCAAGGGGAGACAATTATGAACGGGATTGCGAAAGCGGCACTCGCGCTGGTGATTGTCGACGGGTTGAACTGGTTGTTGGTCGGTGTTTTTCAGATTTGACCTGGTGGCCGCGATTTTCGGCAACATGACGGTGCTGGCGAGAGCGGTGTACGCAGTGGTCGGCCTGGCCGGATTGTATTGCCTCACGCTGTTGTTTAGACCGACACCGAGTGCAGCGCGGGTTCCGGAGAACGATCGCCGGGCCGCCTAATGCCGGATGTCGCACGGACGAAAGTGGATCTTGGTGTCGAGATTCCGCACGGACGTATCGAAAAAGGTGATCACGCCCGTGCTTGACACCCGAGCATGTGACCAGTAACATTTATCAGCAAGTTGGCCCGTTCGCGGGCTGGCTTTGAATTTCATGCAGAGTGGCTGAGGGACGAGCCCTGAGACGCCACGGCAACCGGGTCGCGATCATCTATCGCGATTGCTTGGTGCCAACTCTCTCCTGGAAACGGGGAACATGAGATTCGGGCAAGCGGCATTTCTACCCGTTTTCCCGTAACCTCTTTTCCTTTTCCGGAGAAGAGGTCTTCGTTTTTAGAGGCCTCTTCTCCAGGGACGCTCGTTCTCAGCTACTCGCGAGAATGCGAGTAGCACGATGGCTCAGTACGAACTGCGATGTCGCGAGTGCGGCAAGACTTGGGGGAACCAACCCAAGTCCATCTGCGACGACTGTTTCTCTCCCCTGGAAGTCAGCTACGACTACGAAGAAGCACGCGCCGCGTTTACGCGCGAGAAGATCGCCCAGCGCCCTCCCAACATGTGGCGCTACTCGGAACTGCTCCCCCTTCCCCAAGATTTTCAAGCCAAGCTGCCGGTTGGATTTACGCCGCTATTGAGCGCTCCCAACCTGGCCAAGCAACTCGGCGCGCAGAAGCTGCACATCAAGAACGACGCGGTGTGCCTGCCCACGCTGAGCTTCAAAGACCGCGTGGTCGCGGTCGCGCTGTCGCAGGCGCGCGCGTTTGGATTCGATACCGTGTCGTGCTCGTCGACCGGAAACCTGGCGAACTCGGTGGCGGCGCAAGCGGCTCGCAACGGGTTCAAGGCGTGGATCTTTATCCCCGCCGATCTGGAGCCGGCGAAGATTCTGGGCACGCAGGTATATGGCGCGAAAGTCGTGCGCATCGCCGGCAGCTACGACCAGGTGAACCGGTTGTGCTCGCAGATTGCGGATGAACATCGCTGGGGATTCGTGAACGTAAATCTGCGGCCGTATTACGCCGAAGGATCGAAGACGGTCGGCTTCGAAATCGCCGAGCAGTTGGGCTGGCGCTTGCCCGACAACATTGTGGTACCGATGGCGGGCGGATCGCTGATCACGAAAATCAAGAAGGCATTTGATGAGCTGATCACGCTTGGACTGGTGGAAGCGAAGCCGGTGAAGTTCTTCGGCGCTCAAGCTACCGGATGCTCGCCGATCTCGACGGCCGTGAAGGCAGGGCGTGCGGAGATCGAACCGCAGAAGCCCGCGACGATTGCGCGCTCACTCGCGATCGGCAATCCGGCCGACGGGCATTACGCGATTAAGGCGATTACCCAGAGCGGCGGGTGGTCGGAGGACGTTTCGGACCCCGAGGTAGTCGAGTCGATCCGGTTGCTGGCGGAGACGGAAGGCGTCTTCACCGAGACAGCCGGCGGCGTGACAGTCGGGTGCGCGCGCAAGCTGTATCGCGAAGGCCGCATCTCGCCGGAAGAGACGACCGTGCTCTGCATCACGGGCAACGGATTGAAGACGACCGACGCCCTGGCAGGCGAGTATGCAGCGGAGGACGCGATTGCTCCGAAGCTGGCGGAGTTCGAGCGGTATCTTTCAAACACGCTGGATGTTCCGGAAACGGTGGGGGCTTGATATGTCGATCACAGTGCAAATTCCGACCGCGTTACGCCGGCTCACAGACGGTGTCGGCAAAGTAGATTGCGCAGCGGCGAACCTAGGCGAGTTGTTTACGGTCCTCGATCAGAAATTTCCGCAACTGAAGCCTCACCTTCGCGATGAGGCCGGGGAGATCCGGCGGTTTCTGAACGTATACGTGAACGAGGAAGATATCCGCTTTCTGGGCGGCACGACGTACGCCTTTCAGGATGGAGATGAGATTCTGCTGGTGCCGTCGATTGCGGGGGGATGCTGTTGACGATGGAGCGTCGGACGTCCCCGCCCGTCGGCGGATTGGCGGTCAGCGAGAGTCCGACAACTCGAAAGATTGCTGCGGTTGCAAAAGTTGAGGTAAGTACGACTTAAGTGCGCGATGCAAGCGCCGGTTGTGTCGTCGCATGGCTGCCCGGTCGCGATGCGGCACGTTGTAGAGTCCCATCGAAAATTCCACGACTCCGCGATCGCAAGCCGACAAGATCTCCAGCAACTTCTCTAGCCCCACTCTTGGTGGCATGGGGGCAGGCGTTTTTCGCCATTTCGCGGTTCGTGCTTTGGCCATCGAAGCCTCCCGACTAGTGGCGGTTCTTCGTTGTGCTCCTCCAGAGATACTGCATTGAATGCCGAAAGGGAAATTCAAAGAATTGATGATTTGCATAAGTCTGCCTGCTCCGCGGCAGGAGAGTGGAATACTGGCGGATGCTTTTTAAATTCTTACGCCGCTTTCTCTTGTTGCCTGACTGTCAGCACCGGGCACTCGGCCAGGCGCACGACTTTTTCCGCGACTGATCCGAAGACCAGCCGCTCAAGGCCCGTCGATCCGTGGGTCGAGATCACGATCAGGTCGACGCCTTCGACCTTGGCGATGAGGACGATCTCGTCGGCGGCGGAGCCGTGGCCGACCTGGGTGCGCACTTTCACGTTCTTGCCGACGAGTTCTTCACGCACCTTTTTCAGATGGGCTTCCGCGTCGGCGTGGAGGTAGCGTTCGTACTCCGGGATTTTGAAAACATAGTTGGGATCGGAGGGGACGCTGGGCACAGCGGGCACGATGTTCACCAGCACGAGTTCGGCGCCGAAATGCTCGGCCAGTTCGCTGGCTGCGCGCACGCAAGTGCAGGCGGGGCCGCTAAAGTCGGTGGGGCAGAGGATGAGTTTGACAGGCAGCATCGCGTGGTCTCTCCGCGGGCGAAATTATAGAACAGGGTTGCGAGGGGTGTCGCAGGCGGCGGGGTCCGCAGAAACACTTCTACTGTCATGTTGAGGTCGGTGTGTTTGTAAGCCCAACCTTCGCTTGCCGAATCCGTGGCAGGTGTTTTATAATCTAACTAACTGGTTAGTTAATACAGAGGCGTATAGGGAAGGGCACGGCTCCCGAGGTACACGATGGCCACTGGGCAGGCACGGGCGCGGTTGGGATCGCGGGGGAAGCCGGAGGAGAGTCGCGCGGCGATTCTGCAGGCCGCCATCCGCGAGTTTGCGCGCGAGGGGGTGGCCGGAGCCCGCACCGATGCCATCGCCAAGGCTGCCAAGGTCAACAAGGCCCTACTTTATTATTACTTCCGCGATAAGGACGCTCTTTACGGTGCTGCGCTCGAGCAGGTTTTTCGCGAGCGTGACGCTGTGCTCATGCCGATCCTGCACGAGAACACTCCGCCGGGAGAAAGGCTGCTTCGCTATGTGGGCGGCCTGTTTGATTTTCTCGCTTCGCATCCCCGGCATCGCGAGATGGTGCAGCGGCAGACTTTCCTGATGCCGCGAAGTCCGCAGGCGCTGCGCGTCATGAAGTCGTACATGCGCCCCGCGTTCGAAGAACTCGTGAAAGTGTTTCGCGAAGGCGTTGCGAGCGGAGTCTTTCGTCCGGTCGACCCCATGCAATACATTCCGTCCGTCATCGCCGTGGTGGTGCACTACTTCGGCGTGGCCCCGTTCATGAAGTTGATGACGGACCAGGATCCGCTCAGTCCGGAGCGTCTGGCGGCCCGGCGGGCTGCCGTGCTCGATTTCATTTCCGCAGCTCTCTTCCAACCGACGGCCCTGCCGGTCGAAGGAGAATCCAAGTGAATCCCCGTAACCGTTTTTTCATTTTGCTCAGCATCATCTTTGTGATCGCGCTCGGCTACTACTTTTTTTCCACGCCCAGTAACAAAGACCTGGTGTTGATCGGCACGGTGGACTCGAACCAGGTGATCGTCAGCCCGCAGACGCAAGGACGCTTGCAGAAACTTCTGGTGGACGAAGGCACGCCCGTGAAGGCGGGACAGTTGATCGCGGTCATCGATCCAGCGGAACTGCAGGCGGCAGGCTGCGGCGGCTTCGGCCAACATTTCGAGTTTGCGGTCGAAGGTTTCCGGCATGCGTTCCACCGAGCAGTCAACGCAAGGCTCGACCAGCAGCGATGTCGCGAATGCTCAAGCCAAGCTGCGTTCCATGACTTCTCAGTTGGCACAAGCGCAAGCGGCGCTGGAACGCACCCAGAGCGATAGCCGGCGCATCATCGAGTTGGCCAAGCAAGGAGTTGCGTCAGACCAGGAGCGCGTGCAAGCAGAGACGAATCTCACTGCCGCCAAAGCGAACGTGCAATCTCTTAAAGATCAGGTCACCGCAGCGGAAGCGGATCTTAATGCGGCGATCGCTCGTACCCACCAGGCGAACGCTGCCCAGAGCACGGTTGCATCCACGCAGGCAGATTTGAAGAATGCTGAGGAGCAGAAGCGGCAGGCGGAAGTGCGGCTTGGATACACGAATGTCTACGCTCCGGTAACGGGCACGGTATCGGTGCGAGCAGCCCGCGAGGGAGAAGTGCTCAAGCATGGGCCAGCCCATCGTGACCATCGTGGATCTCGGGGACACGTGGGTGCGCGCCGCGATTCCGGAGACCGAGGCCGACCACATTGGCCTAGGCGATACATTGCGTGTGCGTCTTCCGGGCGGCACGGTGACAAGCGGCAAAGTATTTTTCAAAGCCGCCGAAGCGGATTTCGCGACCCAGCGCGACGTCAACCGTCGCAAGCGTGACATCAAAACAATCGTGTTGAAAGTGCGTCTCGACAATCCCAAGGGCGCGTACGTTCCGGGCATGACGGCCGAGGTGCTGGTGTCGCCCGATCAGTTGAAGGGGACGCCGAAGCAGGATGCGTCCGCGGAGCAGCGACCATGAGCGCAACCAATGGCAAGAGCGCACAGTCGGGTCATGGCTGCGAGGGGCCGGAAAAGACCGGCGCCAACGCGATTGACGTGGAGCACATCGTCAAGAAGTACGGCGACTTCAAGGCGGTGGATGACGTCACCTTTCATGTGGCCGACGAAGAAATCTTCGGTCTGCTGGGGCCGAACGGTGCAGGGAAGTCGACGCTGATCCGCATGATGACGACGCTGCTGCCCATCACGGCGGGGCGGGCAGTCGTCGCAGGGCACGACGTGGCGAAGGATCCCGATGGTGCAAGGCGATGCATCGGCGTAATTCCGCAGGCGCTGACCAGCGACCTCGATCTGACGGTGGAAGAGAATCTCAACATTTACGCCAAGCTGTACGACGTCCCCGCGAAGCGCAGGAAAGAGGCGATCGATGAACTGCTGCAACTGGTCGACCTGACCAAGTGGCGTGATGCGCAAACCAAGACCCTTTCAGGCGGAATGCGGCGGCGCCTCGAGATCGCTCGCGGGCTGGTGCATTCGCCGCGCATCTTCTTTCTCGACGAGCCAACCACAGGCCTGGACCCCGTGTCCCGCGTGGCGGTGTGGGAGATGCTGACCAATATCAAGAAGAACCGGCAACTCACGATCCTGATCACCACGCACTACATGGACGAAGCCGACCGGCTGTGCGATCGCATCGCGATTGTGGATCACGGCAAGTTGGTGGCGCTGGATACACCGGCAGCGCTGAAGGCGAGCGTGCCGGGATCGAACGTGATCGAAGTGCAGTTCGAGCATCCGCCGGAAGATATGGAGCAACGGCTGCGGACTCTCCCCGAGGTGACCTCGGTGCAGCACGAGGGAGCGGGAATGTACCGGGTGCTCACCAGCAACGGCTCGGCCACCACAACCGCGCTCGTGGAAATGGCGGTGCATTCGAAAATACCCGTGAAGACGCTGACCGTGCAGAGCACGACGCTGGATGACGTCTTCGTCCATTACACCGGACGCCAGTTGCGCGACGAACTGGTGAAGGCGTACGGCTTCACCATGCCGCAGCGGCCAGGATTGCAACCATGAATCGAATGATGGCGATTGTCGAGCGCGAAATGCGCAAATTTTTTCGGTCACCTACGCTGATGCTGGCGTCGATGATCTTCCCCCTGGTGCAGTTGATCGTGCTGGGCAACGCGTTTGGCGGCAAGATCAAAGACGCGCGGCTCGGAGTAGTAGACCAGGACGGCGGCACTCAGGCGCTCAAGATTCGCCAGGCCTTCGATTCCGTGCGCGCCAACATGCGGACGTTTGTACCCGTCTACTACGACGACGAGAAGACGGCGCGCGAAGATGTGCGCAACGGCAAGATCCAGGGCGCGGTCATCATCCCTCCGCAGTACTCGCGCCGCGTGTACGAGAAAGCCCGCCCTCAGGTCGCGCTGGTGGTGGACAACAGCGACAACTTCATGAGCTCCACGCTCGAGCAGGAATTGGCCGACATCACCAATGCGCTGAACCAGCCGACCATCGAGCCGCGTCTGTTGCAGCAAACCGTGCTCCAGATTGTGGAACTGTATCCTTACATCGAGTACATGAAATACCTGCTGCCTGGCTCGATTACGCTTGCCATGTTCGTCTCGGTGATGATCGGCGGCGGCATGTTGTACATCGACGACAAGGCACGCGGCATCCACGAGGGCTATCTCGTGACACCGATCACCAAGGCCGAGATGGTGTTCGGGCTGAACCTGGCGGGAGCGATCAAGGCGGTGCTGACCGGGGTGGTCATCACGGTGATCGGCGCTCTACTGGCGGGCGTGAGTACGATCTTCAATCCGGCGACTGCGCTGGGACTGCTGTTGATGATCGTGCTGACCTCGATCGCGTTCAACACGATGATGTTCCTGCTGATGGTGCGCGTCGACGATCCGCTGGTGCCGCGCGCAATTTTTGGAATTCTCAACACGCTGTTGTTTTTCCCGAGCGGGTCGATCTATCCGGTGCAGGCGTTTCCGGCATGGCTGCGCGTGATTGCGAAAGTCGATCCGTTCACTTACGCGGTCGCAGGGTTCAAGGGATTGTTGTTGAAGGAAGCCGGATTCATGGCGATCGTGCCCGACATGCTTTACCTCGGAATCTTCGGAACGGTCGCGCTAGCGCTGGCGACGCCGCTGTTCAAACGGACGCTCTAGGCCGTCTCACCCCCGGAATTTTCTGCGCCGAACTACAGTTTTTGCGGATCGGTCGGACAGCCTACATTTCTGAGGCTCACGCGAAAGCCGCGTCCGGCGCGGTGTTTCCCTAGAGCCACTAGAAGTTGCCGACTTCACCAGGGTGTTGCCCTACTTACTCCCTACATCGCAAACACTACCCTTGACGTGGTAGAGCACTGCAGCTATGTTCTGTTTCAAGAACCCTCCATGCAGTCGATACAGAAGTTTTCTCGTCGCCCGGTCCCTGTCTGTGTACGCATCTCGCGAGTGGCGTTGATCGGATTTCTACCCCTCGTCAGTTTTGCGCAGCAAGTTCAAACTTCAACGGATTCCATGCAAGCCCTGTCAGCGCAGGAGTCGTCTTCGAAAGCGGCGCAGACCGATCTCCCTGCGCAACCGGTGCCGCAACCTGGTCCGCAGGCGGCGCCCTGCACCATGCTGTCGCCGGCACGTTGCTTCCAGGAGATGGCCAAAGACCAGCGAGGCATCTTGACCAGCCCGATGCGGCTGCAGAAGCACGATCTCAAGTGGCTGCTGCCTGGAGCTGCGTTGGTCGGCACGGCTTTCGCACTCGATCGCACCACGCTGCAAAATGTCAGCACCGATTCTGCGCGAGTAAATGACTACCGCCGGGCGTCGAATTTCACTGGCATCTATATTCCTGTTGCTGCTGCTGGCACCGCGCTGTTCGCTGGCACGATTCGTCACGACGAGCACTTACGCGAGACCGGAGCCTTGGCCATGACAGCCATGGCCGACACGCAACTGCTTACGTCATTTTTGAAGTTCGCAACGGACCGTGCCCGGCCGCAGGCGAATGGACTGACTTCGCAGTCGGGCTCATTCTGGCCGGGCGGGCACTCATCCTCTGCCGACTCATTTCCCTCGGGGCACACGGCCAATGCGTTTGCGGTTGCACACGTGATTGCCGATGAATATCCGGGATGGAAGGTGAAGCTGGCGGTGTACGGTCTGGCCGCGGCCACTGGATTCGAACGCATCCAGGGACGCGAACACTTTCCCAGCGACGTGTTGGTCGGAGGCGCGATCGGTTACCTGGTCGGCGGCTACATTTTCGACCACCACTCGAGCCGTTCGAAGACGCACGTGGCGTTCGCGCCCATGGTCGGGCGCGGTGGAGCGGGGATCTCGCTGCGCATCTCCCGCGGAGACCATCCTTAAGTAAACGCGCAACATCTCGCACCTTTTGCAGCAGCGTTGAGCCCGCGCAGCGGCACAAGCTGGTGCGCTTTTTTCTGTCAGGGCTCGTTCTCGATGGTTCAAAGATCGCGAGAATCCGAGAAGTGGTACGCACGGAGTTGTCAACCGCAAAGCGGCAACCCCGTGCTTCCGTTATCTGCGCTTCCTCGACCTCGCTATTCATCCCCTCCATCGTCGCCGTTCGCGCCCAGTCGCTGCAGCGGACCCTTGTCATCCGGGAAATTCTCGGTGCTGAGTACGAGAATGCCCGCGACGCCGTCTCCGTCAAAGGGAGTGGAGATCCCCGCGCAACCCGCGTTTGAGGCGTCGCTTGGGTCCGCAAACCACATAGCTACGTGGCTCATCTGTACTGGCCCGTCTGATGTGAGCGTGAAAGTTTCCGGGCTGAAGATGCCCGTGAAGTCGCCCACGCCATTGCCCTTCTTGTCGGTGGAAATTTCCCCCTGATACCAACTTAGCCCGAAAGGCCGGGCGGAGTGTTGCGTCACAAAAAGTGTGAAGTCGTTCTTGGGCGTGAGTCCAAAGACCTCGACGTGCATGTTCTGCACCGGGCCGAGATCATCGATGGTGACCCGCCCGTGCGCCTTGTTGGAAAGGCAAGTGGCGCCGGCTGCGCGCACCATGCTGAAAGTGGTTTTATCACCGGGAGCCGCGACTGCGCGCGGCACTATGCCGCTCAAACCTGCCATGGCGGTTATCGCTACTGCCAGAAACGTGTTCTTCATGCAATTCTCCTTTTTTGCATTGTGATTCGAATTCCTTAAGACAACCCTTGGACAGACCTGTCCCAGCGTGCTCTGATGGCACCACGAAAAACTTTCCTCATGATGGGACTTTCTGCTGCCTGACTACGGTGGGGGAAATAAAGCAGTCGACACAGTAACGTCGGTCCGCGAAGTGCTTGTCACGATCGCGTCACATGGTTGTACTTTTTCGTTAGGGATCTGGAATTGCAACCCGGATTTTGAAATTACTTCGTGCCGATTCGTACTCGGACGCGGGGTGGAAGTGAAGAATGGGTCTGGGCCAAATGAACTCAGCAGGCGTCCACAGGTCAAATGGTGACGCCTGCTGTCGAAGGTGCGAGGTCTTGGTGAGGGCGTGGCTCTACTTCAGAGCGGCTTTTTCGGAACTATCCTCTTCCCGCTCGCGCGGTGTCATCGAGACGACGGCATACTGGCGATCTTTGTCGTCGAGGTCTTCTACGCGCAGAATCAACTTGTCTTTTTCCATGCGGAACTGCGCCTTCTCGCCGACGGGCAGCAACACCGGGTGCTTTTCGTCCCGGGGCCGGATCCGATAGATCACTTTGTCGGCTTGCAGCACGTATTCCTGGCAGAGCAGTTCGTGGGTTTTCTTGTGAGCGGAGTCGGTGCCGATGATCTCACCGACCACGCTCTTGCCACTGTTTTCATCGACCCCACAGGAGACCGATTCCATTTGCAGAATTTTGCCTGACTGGCGGGGCTTGGGCTCTTTCGCAAAAGAAGAGGAAGCGAGCAACACGCAGCACAACACAAGCTGAAATCTCATAAAAGTCCTCCGAAGCCGCTCCGGGCTTGACGAGCCCGGTTTCGCGGCACGAGAACCATAGTCTCCGTGATCCGGAACCGGGTCGGAAGGTCCCATCGGTGGGTGCACCATGGTCATCAATTTTTCACTGTATTCGCGGCTCCGACAATAAGCCCGCCTACGTGGGAACTTTTGGACGCCCGCTGGTTTCCGTTATGCTAGAGGCCTATGACACTGATGGATGCGAAAGAGTTCGACGAGGCGGGGGCCCGGCGGAAGAAGGTGCGCATTGCGCTCGTCGTGCTTGCGCTGCTGGTGGTGGGATTTCTTGTCTATCAATTCCGCTACTGGCCCGAGGAGCGCCTGGTTGACAAATTTTTCGCGGCGCTCGAGCGCAAGGACTTCGAGACTGCCTACGGCCTGTATATGGCCGACCCTGCTTGGCAGCAGCATCCCCAGCAGTATCCTTTATATCCGTATAACGAGTTCTATCGCGATTGGGGCCCCGGCGGCGAATGGGGATTGGTGAAGAACTACAAGATCTACGCGACCGGAGAGTGCCCGCACGGCGGCAGCGGCGTGATTGTGGAGGTAATCGTGAACGATCGACACGAGCACGAGCAAATCTACGTGCAGAAGAAAGAGAAGACCTTCAGCCAGTCGCCGTGCAGTTGAACGGCAAATGCCGGCGCGCACGTTTCGTTTACGACAACTGTTCCAGCGTCTTCTGCAGCGAGGCTGCGTCCCCGACATTCGAGCAAGGCTTCGAGCGGTCGATCTGGCGCATCAGGCCGCATAGCACTTTGCCGGGCCCGACTTCCACGAAGCGCTCAACTCCGCGTGCGATCAACAGCTGTATCGATTGTTGCCACTTTACCGACCCCGTCACCTGGCGAACCAGAGCATCGCGACTGGCTGCCGCGTCGGTGACCGGTGCCGCGTCGACGTTGCAGACCACCGGGATCGACGGATTCTGAAACGTCAGAGCCGCCAAGTCTACGGCGAGCCGGTCCTGCGCCGGCTTCATCAGGGAACAATGGAAGGGTGCGCTGACGGGAAGCATCACCGCCCGCTTGGCGCCGCGTTCGCTGCCGAGTTTTGCCGCGCGCTCAACCGCCGCCGTGTTGCCCGAGATCACAATCTGCTCGCCGGAGTTGATGTTCGCAGCGTCGCAAATTTCGCCTTGCGCCGCTTCTGCGCAGACCGCACTAACCTTCTCCAACTCCATGCCGAGGATCGCCGCCATCGCGCCGACTCCCACAGGCACAGCCTCCTGCATGTATTTGCCGCGATGGCGTACGGTCCGAACCGCGTCCGCGAACGCGAAGGTGCCCGCGGCCACGTGCGCGGAGTATTCGCCCAGGCTATGTCCCGCAACGAATGATGGGTTCACTCCGTTTTCCTTCAAAACGCGCCAGGCTGCGACGGAGGTGGTGAGGATCGCGGGCTGCGTAATCTCCGTCAGGCGCAGCTGCTCTTCGGGGCCTTCGAAGCAGAGCTGCGAAAGCTTGTAGCCGAGCGCTTCATCGGCTTCCTCGAAGGTCTGGCGGGCGACAGCGTGTTGAGCGGCAAGGTCTTTGCCCATCTCAACTGCTTGCGAGCCTTGGCCTGGGAATAGGAATGCGAGGTTCATAATTATCCGTTCTGATTTGATCTAAGGACGAACGCGGAATCAATGATCGAGCAGGTTCAGCGTTCCAAAGACGAGATGTAAGAAAAGCCTTCGCGATCCTCAGCTCTGCGCGACCGCCGCCGTTCGCAAAGCCGCGATCCCTTTTTCGATCTCATCATTCACGCGGTTCTCGGCGAACTCGGAAGCCACTCGAATCGCGTTCTTGATCGCGTTGGCGTTGGACGACCCGTGCGTAATGATGCTGACGCCCTTCAGGCCCAGCAGCGGCGCGCCGCCGTACTCGGTGTGGTCGAGCCGCTTTTTGAAGTCAGTGAATGCGCTGCGCGAAAGCAGATAACCGACTTGCCTGGTGACCGTCGCCTGCAGAGCCTCTTTCAAGGTGGCGCGCACCAAGTTGACGACGCCTTCGGAAATCTTCAAAGCTACGTTGCCGACGAATCCATCGGCGACGATCACGTCGACGTTGCCGTTATAGAGATCGCGCCCTTCGACGTTCCCAACGAAATTCAGCGGAAGCTGTTTCAGCAGCTGGAAGGATTCGCGCGTCAGCAGGTTGCCCTTGGTTTCTTCCTCGCCGATCGAGAGCAGGCCCACCCGGGGACGCCGCGTCCCGAAGATGGAGCGAAAATAAATCTCGCCCATGACGGCGAACTGCTCAAGATTGTGCGCGTCGCAATCCACGTTAGCGCCCACATCGAGCAGCATGGCGCCCGTTCCCACCGCGGTCGGAAAAACTGCGGCCAGCGCGGGACGATCGACCCCCGGCAGCGCGCCCAGGATCATCTTTGCCGCGGCCATGGCCGCGCCGGTGTTTCCGGCCGTGACGAATCCAGCTGCCTTGCCTTCGCGAACCAGGCGAATGCCTACGTGCATGGAAGACTGCTTCTTGGTGCGGACCGCTTGCGCGGCCTTGTCTTCCATGGTGATGACTTCGCTGGCGTGGACGACTTCGATGGGGAGCTGCGAGATCCAGCGATGGCGACCCAGTTCCCGCCGGATGTGGTCTTCCTGACCGATCAGCAGGACGCGCGTTCCGAGTTGACGGGCGGCTTGAATCGCCCCCTCGATCTCAGGTCGAGGGGAGCGATCGGAACCCATGGCATCCAGAGCAATGACGCTTGGCATGGAGGCGCTGGCGGAACGGTTAGCTGGCTTCTTTTACTTCAACTACTTCGCGACCTTTGTAGTAACCGCACTTGGCGCAGGCGCGATGCGGCATCTTCTTCTCATGGCAGTTGGGGCACTCCGAGAGCGAGTGCTTCGACAGCGCGTCGTGCGCGCGGCGGGTGGAAGTGCGTTTCTGGGAGTGTCTCCGTTTTGGATTCGGCATGGAAAATTCCTCTTCTGCGATTTAGCTACCCCATCCAAGTTCAGCTTGGGTGGGGGTTTTTCGATCCCGGTGGGTTAGTGCACCTCGCCGGATCGTTTATGTATATCGTGAAATCTTATATCTACAGCTTTCCTTTCGGGGTCCTTTGCAGCCCCGTCATTGTTCCAGTTTCTCGCGCAAGTCTTTCAGCGCCGTCCATCGCGGATCGCCCACCACTGGAACGCATGAGCATGGATCCGTGTTCCGGTTCTTACCGCAGCTGGGGCACAGCCCTTTGCAATCTTCGCGGCAGACGACCTTCAGCGGGACCGACAACAGCACCTGCTCCCGCAGCGCGTCTTCGAGCAATACACCTTCGCCCTGGTAGTACCCAATCTCCGCTTCCGCAGCCGTCACCGATAGCTCTTCGTTGCCGGCATCGGTGCCCAACGGACGATACAGCAGATCGAACGTCCGCGCCACGTCCTGTCGCACCGGATCGAGGCAACGTGCGCAGGGCAGCTCCAGAGTGGTGGCCAGGTCGCCCTGAAGTCGTATGTCCTTGATTACGTTGTGCTTCCCGTGATGCTCTTCGACCAGTTGCGCGCGGCCGCTGGTTTTGAGCAACGACAACTGACGCACATCGGCTCCCAGATCGATGGCGTCTGGAGGGAACTCCTCTCGAAAATCAACAGGATGGAGTTCAAGCTCGGCAATTTCAATCAGCATCGGGAACCTCCGCGCCCACCTTTTGATACCGCGAAGGCCCGCGGAACACGCCCGGAGGCGTAAGTTCTCCAGGGAGCAATACTTAAGAATAATGGGGGTGGGTGGGAGTGTCAAGAAATGGGCCGACGTCCAGGAGACGCGAGCTATCATGCTTCCGGTGGGTATGACGAGCACACCCCTTCCATCTCGCTATCTCAACAATCGACCCAGCCATCAGATTAGTGAAGTCAATCTTGGCTATGGCGGGTTGAAGTTGTTTTCGCCAGACGACATCCCTCTGGGGCAAGTCGGCTATTCGGTTACGGCCGACGGAAAGCCCCTATGTGGAATTGACCTCGGCGACTGGAAATCAAGCTGGGTGGTAATCGCTTACGAGACGGGACTTGGCGATCCTCTGTTTTTGGATACCGATGATCCGGCGCTTCCGGTGCTCACAGCCATGCATGGAGAGGGAGATTGGCGTCCTGACACCGTAGCGACTTCCATCGAAGCCTTCTTCGCGTGCTTCTACGAGTTCACTCGAATTGCCCAGGGTAGGGAGAGTCCGGTAGCGCTAGAGTCGCATCCGATTAAAGACGGTGAGCGAACCGCTTTCCTACGGCGCATTGCAGAAATAAACGGTATCGAGTCTGCTTCTGAATTCTGGGCCCTGTTGCTCGGATAGCGCGAGAAAGCAGTCAGCCTCTTCCTGCCAAGCTCGCGCCTATTTCGTAGGTATTCCCACCTTTGTGTCCTCTCCCACCGTCGCCACAAACACACTTCCCGCCTTGATCTCAGCATCGTTGCCATGTACGAGGAACACGCCGCCAGGCACGACAAACGCGAGACCGACGGTAGCTGGGTTGATCTGGACCTCGCGGCCTTCTTTTGCGGCCGAGCCAGTCAGCTTAACAACGGTTCCGTCAACGCTCAGAGCCTCGGCTTCGAAAGACACGAAGCCGGGTATTCCGGCGACACTAGACTTGTGCGCCTCCGTAACGTTAGCGATGGCCGATGAACCCTTGGGAGCGATAACCGCTTCGCCGACCTTGAGATCCTCTGCCAGCGTGAGCTTAATCTTGTCGCCAACATCCGCCTTGCGGGAACTGAAATCAGCCGCGAAAACCAGCGGTACGTATGTCCCTTTAGGCAGCACACCAGGCATAACGGGAGAAGGAGCGGTCGCAACCACCGCCGTCGGTGCGGGCCCGATCTTGCCTGAAGGAAGATCCATTCGATAGACAGCACTGGTAATCCGGCTGCGTGGCATGTCGGGGGCGACAGCAATCGCCTGCAGTGTGGTCGTGGACGTAATCGCGATGGGCCCCGTGTACCGCGCCGAGTTGGTCGTCGGCGTCCAGCCGTCGGTGGTGTAATAGACGACGGCTCCACGCGTGTTCTCGCGAATCTTGACGGTGACCGGCTTGGTAAACGTTCCGGCCTTGACGGAAAACTTGGGCTTGGCCGCCGGCGGACAGTTAGGGGCCAGTTGGGTACTCTGCGAAGCCTGCTGGCTGGCGCGGGCTGCGTCCTCATTGGCCTGTTGTGCCTGACGCATCGCGTCCTGATTGGCTTGTTGAGCAGCCTGGCTTGCCTGCTGGGCAGCTTGTTGGGCTTGCTGCGCAGCCATCATGCCGGCGTTTTGAGCCCAAAGAGCCGGGCAGAGGGTAGTCACCAATAACACGACAGGGATTCGCATCGTGGTTTCCTCTGGCTTCTTTGAGGATGGGCCGGGTGCTTAGGTTGCTCCGCGAGCCCATCCTTGTGCTTATGCGCGTCCTGTTTCCGGCTCGGGATGGGTGCGGTTACGGTCGTAGTGTGGTCTCGAGAATGTAGCGAATGCATCTGCGTGGTTTTCCCGGGAAGAGCGGCTGAAAGAGGATCGAACCTGGTGATAACCTCGCGGAATGCGTCGACGTTGCTGGCTCTTCTTATTTCTACTATTTCTGTCGCGTGCGGGCTTCTCCCAGACTGTCTCCTCCTTGCCGGAGACCGAAGTCCGCACAGCCTTGGCGCAGTTCATTCACGCTTTCGAAAATCTCGATTGGGAAGGCTTCCGCGCGGCATTCGATGACAATGCGACCGTCTTCTATCCTCGTGCCTTTCCGGAGCGGGCCATTGGGCGCGCTGAATTTGAGAAGACGTTCAAGATCGTCTTCGAGCAGATCCGAGCTGGAAAGACGGTGCCGCCCTACCTGCACATCGAGCCCCGTGGCCTGACGATTCAGATGCTGGGCGACACCGCCATCGCCACCTTCCACCTGGACGAGCGCGCGGGATTTCTGAACCGGCGAACCATTGTCCTGCATAAGACCACCGCCGGCTGGAAGATCGTCCACCTGCACGCGTCCGAGGTGGCGGTGCTGGCGAGGCAGTGATTGATTTTCTCGGCGACCTTGGCGGCTTCTCTTCGCGATCTTTGCGGTCAAAAGCTCTTCCCAGACGAGCCAAAACACTTGAACCGCGAAGGGCGCCAAGAACATCCGCAAAGGACGCTAAGGTAGCGTTCTGCAGCTACACTTGGAAGGAACAATGGCACGCGTATTCATCACCGGCTCCTCGGACGGCCTGGGCCGTATGGCCGCGCAACTTCTTATCGAGCAAGGCCACGCCGCCGTGCTGCACGCCCGCAACCAGAAGCGCGCGGACCTATCGCTGGCCGCTGTTCCCGGTGCCGAAGCCGTCGTGATCGGAGACCTTGCCAGCATCGCGCAAACGAAAAGCGTCGCCGAGCAGGTCAATGCACTCGGCGCCTGCGATGCAGTCATTCACAACGCCGCCGTCGGATACCAGGAGCCGCGCCGCATCGCCACCGAGGACGGCCTCCCGCATGTCTTCGCCGTCAACACGCTCGCCCCCTACATCCTGACCGCCCTCATTCGCCGCCCGAAGCGCCTCATCTACCTCAGCTCCGGCTTGCACCAAAACGGCGACGCCAGCTTGAAAGATCTTCTATGGGAGGAGCGCCGCTGGCACGGCACGCAGGCTTACTCCGACTCGAAACTCCACGACGTGATGCTGGCCTTCGCGGTGGCGCGCCGCTGGTCCGATGTTCTCTCGAACGGAACCGAGCCGGGCTGGGTCGCGACCAAGATGGGCGGCCCCAACGCTCCCGATGATCTCGATCTGGCTCACCGCACGCAAGTCTGGCTCGCAGCCAGCGACGATCCGGCTGCGAAAGTGTCGGGCGAATACTTCTTTCACATGAAATTGCGCAAGCCCAACCGCGCGGCTCGCGACCCACTGCAGCAAGAGAAGCTGTTGCAGGCATGCCGCGAGGCGTCGGGAGTGGAAATGCCCTGAACGATGCATGCACGCGTGATCTCATCTCCTCGATTCTTTAACGAAGAGAGGTGTAGGAAAGTGAAACGCTACACGAATCAAGACCAGCCAGTAATAGAAGATTCGGGTTCGTATCGGGGCGCGCCTTCAGGCGCGCCGCAACCTTAGCAAGAATGACGCTGCTTCAGCCGCTGTCTTCATTCTTCACATATCCACTGCACTCCCGCACCGGAAGCCGCGGATATTTCGGGAACCGTGGATCACCTGTCGAAAGCTCGCATCTCCAAAACACTGTCCCGCGATCCGACTCGACGATGCGCGCATTCGCGCAATCGGCGCACAAGCCGACGTTGGCCCGCTGATCCTGCTTGCGCTTCTCCATGGATTAGCTCGCGTCGCTAGACGCGATCATTACGATCGCGGCCGCCGTCTCGACCACGCCGCGTAGAACGCCCCGCCAATGCTCGATCCCGCCACCATGATGAGCAGCATCGTAAAGAGAATGGAGCAGACGGCGGCCGCGAGGCCATCCGGCGTCATCATCATTTGCTTGGTCTGCGCGATGGTCTCAGGGGAATACCCCCAACTTGCCAACTGCGCTACTCCCCCGAGCACGAAATCGCGAACCTCCGCAGTACGGTAGACCGCCCAAGCAACTGTCAACACCGCTACGTAAAGAAATGCGAAACCCCCGCTTGCCGCGCCGATCCGCGCGCCCGCTCGCGACGTGGGCACCACTCCGCCCGATGCTCGCCGGTAGAGCATTACCGCCAAACCTCCACCCAGCATGAACGCTGGTCCAACCATGGCGAAAGGAATCAGCATCGCGGGCAGCGAGAAAACACCGCCCAGCGCAGCGCCCGGTAGCGCTCGCGACCACAGCACCGTATCGGTTTGCGCCGCCGGAAAGGGCGGCGGGAGTGTAGGCAGAGAGGACGGAGCGAGTACGTCCGTAGAACTCTCGGCGGTCCGCTCCGCGGGCTGCGGCTCGGGTTCAACCCCCAGCACGCGGATCTGCGGCGCGCCGCACTGCTTGCAGAACGGCACACCCTGCTCCACCGGCGCTCCACACTTGTAACAAGGATGCTCCACCGGAATTCAAGGTACCGTAGCGGAAACAATTCAGCAAGAAAGCGGACACGGCGGACTACTATGTCGAGTTGTTGCGGCGCCTTGGGCCCCATTTCTATGGTTCTGCAGGGAGACCAAATCGTGCTTTATGCGGTGAGCGCCTCCGCACACCTCCGATAGCGATCGAAATTGCCAACTCATTCGTCGCGGGGCTTGCCGGGGTTACAACCGCCCCGAAAGAGAGTACCCTGAACTGGTCTCCTCTAGCATCCTGCGGCGCCTTTCAGCCGGCCCATTCATTGCGAAATCAGACAAAACATCGGCGAGCGAATAACTTCGCCCTGGCACCCGACCGGCCGTACTTGAATCCCCTCCGTCTAAGGACAAACATGACGATCGCAATTGACCAGAAGCGCACCGTCCTCTCCCAAATCATTTCGCAAAATGAGGACAAGATCCTGGCCGAGTGGATGAAGGAAATGTCCGCTGCAACGCGCAGGGACGATTTGATCAAGAATGCAGATCTCCGTATCCAGTGTTCGGAGTTCCTCCGGCTCACCAGGAATGCGCTTACTGCCGCGGGCGCCGACTTCGCCTTGCCTGCGTGGGACGGGGTTCGCCAGTTGCTGGAGGAAATTTCCCAATCGCGCGCCCAGCAGGGATTCACGCCCAAAGAGACGGCGGCCTTCATTTTTTCCGCGAAGCGCCCCATCTTTACGCAAATTCGCGAAGCGTGCAAAAGCGACGACGTTGCTTGGGCGCAAGAGATATGGTCAGCCACTACTCTTCTCGACGCGATGGGGCTCTACTCCATCGAGGTCTTTCAGAAGTCGAGGGAAAATGTTGTTCGACGCCAGCAAGAGGAATTGCTTGAGCTGTCCACCCCGGTCGTGAAGCTTTGGGACGGCGTGCTCGCGCTTCCCATCATCGGGACGTTGGACAGCGCGCGCACGCAGATGGTCATGGAATCTTTGCTGCAAGCGATTGTGGACACAAACTCGCGCATCGCCATCATTGATATCAGTGGTGTTCCGACCGTGGATACCGTGGTCGCGCAACACCTCCTGAAGACAGTCACGGCGGCACGCCTGATGGGAGCCGACTGCATCATCAGCGGGGTGCGCCCGCAGATTGCGCAGACTATTGTTCATCTCGGCATCAATCTCCAGGATGTCATCACCAAAGCAACGCTCGCCGCCGCTTTCAAGGTTGCGTTGGATCGTCTGGGCCTGAGTGCGGTCCGGGCCGCAAGTTAAGAGAGGCGAACGCCCACATTGCAGTTTCAGAGATTACAGGCGGCGCGGTCTGAATAAGCGTCATCGCCCGATTACCTCAGAATCCGCTTTCGGCTCCAACCATCCGGCTTCTTAGATAGCAGGCCACGTGATCCAAATTGACCAGTTCACGCCCCTGATTTCTGCAATCATGGATTCATGGCTAAGAGAAAAGCACCAAAGCAGTCGGCGAAGGCGACGCTTGCCGAAGTGGTCAAGGAAATGGCGAAGCCGAGGGTGGCTGTGTCTGCGCGAGGTGGCTCATGACGCTGACAGTGATGGCAATGATCTTCGGAGTATTCACAATTGGCCTGGTCGTGCTCCTGATCTACAAAAGCACACTCACCATGCGTAGGGATGACCAGTTGTTTCTGGATGACGCGAGTTCGCACATGCACCAGGAGCAGACGGAACTGTTTGCCAGGGTCAACCGGCTTACCGTCCCAATGCGCGTCTTGAGCATTGGGTCCGGGGTATTTTTCATGCTGCTCGCGGCGACGTGGTTCTACCAGAAGCTGAACGCGGTTCGGTAGGTCGAAAGCGGGCTGGGATCTATATCAAGTGTGCTCGTGACTGACCTGACCCGTCCGCATTTCTTCTAAGGCTTGTCGAGCAAGTTATCAAGCTCCGAGCCGTATGGCATACTCAGCTTCGTGAAGCTTCTAAGGTACATCGAGCTTAAAACCGGCCACGCCGGCAATGTCCAGCCGGTCTATGTAATCGCCTGTTTACGACAGCAGTTATCCCCGATTCCCTAAACCCTTGTGTGGCGACCTGAAACAAACAATCGCCGATTCGGGAAACCGATTTTGAATTCCGACAAACTGAGCCCACCGGTGCAAGCGTAGACTCGATAGTCATTCCCTCGAGAAAGGCCAGCATCATGTCGCTTACCGCCTCTGTCCTGGGTGTAGCAGCACTGATACTGAGTTCGAGTCTTCCCTCTGCCGCGTTCGGACCGGAAGGAGAATTTAGCGGACACTGGGAGGGCACCATGGTTCGTGAAGGTGTCTCCCTAGAGGTCAGCTTTGACTTCAGAGGTGGCCCTCATCCGAACGGTACGTTCACTTCGTTCACCCAAAAAGCTATGGACTATCCGCTAGACGGCCTTGCCATCAATGGAGATGCGGTTCACTTCGCCCTGGGTGATTCGATGGTTTTTGACGGTAGATTGAGCAGAAACCAGATCATTGGGACCTTTACGGACGATGGCGGCAAAGGCGACTTTACTTTACACCGCAGCACAGCGAAGAATCTTCCTTACGATACGGCGGACGTCACCTTTCGCAACGGGCCTGTCACGCTCTCGGGTACGCTCTGTATCCCGCATTCTCCAGGTCGGCATGCGGCGGTGGTCCTTCTGCAGGGTAGCGCTGGCGAGACCCGTTGGGGTACCAACCGCTTTATCGGGGACCGGTTCGCTCGTGGAGGAATTGCTGCGCTGGTCTATGACAAAAGAGGATCGGGCGCTTCCACCGGGGATTGGAAAGTGTCTTCGTATGAGGATCTGGCCAATGACGCTATCGCCGGAGTCGACCTCCTTGCTTCGAGGTCCGACATCGACGCAAAACGAATTGGACTGCATGGACATAGCGAAGGCGGAATCATTGCACCCATCGCTGCTGTTCGTGCCCCTTCGAAAGTCGCATTCATCGTTGCGGAAGACACCGTCGCTGGTTTCGTACGTGATCAGGATGTGTATCGTGTGAGTCACCAGATTCGGCAGGCGGGGTTCAGCGATGCTCAGGTCGAACGCGCCCTGGACTTGTACAAACTGATGATCGAGGTACTTCGGGGCGCAAAATCTCACCACGAGCTTGAGGTTGCAGGTCAGTCAGTGCGAGATGAAGACTGGTACAAATGGCTCGGAATACCACCCGAGGATTCTTATCTGTGGACCTGGTATCCAAAGGTTGGCAACCTCGATACCCTGGTTTTCTGGAAGCAAGTGCACGTACCGGTGCTGTTGATATATGGCGAGCGCGATCAGTTTGAGCCGGTTGATGAGAGTCTAGTAAAAATTGAGGCTTCCCTCGATAGCGTGAAGACTCCTTATGCGGCGGTGATCGTGCCGAACGCGCAGCACAATCTGACGGTGCAACCGGAACCCGGGGCGCCTTTCTTTTGGTGGAAGGCTGCTCCTGGCCTGGTGGACCTCGTTGTCGCGTGGGTGCAGCAGCGGACGGCGGAGTCGCGATAGCTGTTGCAATATCGCGATTAAACTCATTGAGGTAATTGCCCGGCAACTTGAAAGATCCGCTTGCCCCTATTCCTTCCGGGTGAGCCGAAGCAGAACAGCGACGCCTCCGCCGAGCAGCAGAGTTCCGAACACGAACCATTTCACGATGGGCAGGCTCACCACACCCATCACCAGAAAGCCGACGGCCACAATCAGGCCCGCCACCCCGACGTCGACTTGCATTACGCGCCAGGGGCCGGGATGTCGATTCGCGTCATGGTCCTTCATGGACTGAATTCTCCCACTAGTTCATCCCAGAAGCTAGCTAGTCCGCCCAGAACGCTGTTGACCTTACCTCGCCGCCTCAGATCGAGTCCTTGCGATCCCCGCGCGTCTGCACATAAACCAGCGCGAAATCCGATCCTTTGCTGTCGTCCCGCGGCGCGACTGAGACGATGTGCTGGTTGTCCTCCGTTCCCACTTTCAATTCCACCGTCGGGCCGCCATCTTCCTCGCACGCCAGCTTGTTGTCGCCGCCCTTCTTGTGATTCATTTCGACGTTCGGCCCGTCTTTGTGGTTCTTGGTGTGGCATTCCAGGACGCCGCCGTACCTTTTCAGCTGGTCGCGATAGTACGAGATCACTTTCTCAGGCGGATCGTCGCTCAGGAATTCAGCTACCACCACCTTCAAGCCGAAATATTCCGATGATATGTTGACGTTAGCCTGTCCGCCGTTGCCGCTGGAGCTCTTTGGCTTTTCGTGTGCACCGGGATAAATCGAGAGGCCTGTGTCGCGCGCGTTCACATCCTTGTTGACCTGAATGCCGCCCAATGGCGTCTGGATGTCGACGTTTTTTTCCTCGCCACTTTCCGATTTGTTTACATGAATCTTACACGCGGTAAGCGCCGTCATGAGTGCCGCCGCCAGAGCGGTTGCGAACACGATGCCGGCTACTCTTCTAATGATTGTTAGCATGCTGGGAATCTCCTTGCGCGAAGCGGTCCAGACCCGCGCCGCGCTGCGCCACATTCGGAATCGTGACCGGCAGGTGGCCGCGGATCGGAATCTCTCCGAAGAGTGCCTTCACCGCGCTGGCCTCCGAAACGGTTTCGTTCGAGAACGTGCATAGATAATTGTCAATCTTCGGAAAGTCCGCGAGCACGTACGGACTGCCCATGGCGACTACCGCGGTCTTGGCCGCCCCGTGCTCAAGCACCTGGCTCAATATCGTTCCCGTGGCATCGGCCAGCGCGACCCCATTTTTCGTGCTTCCCGGCGTCGGCGCGGCGTACACCGCTGCCACCACCGCCTCGGCCTGATTCACCGCCTTCAGAATCTCCTCCGAAATGCCCGCGGCGATTCGCGGATCGACGAACATCACGTTCGCATCAGGCACACGCGCGCGGATTTGCCGGTCGAATGTCCGGCCCGCGTTCATCCGTACATCTTCAGAGAACACAATGACAACCAGACGGTTATGTGTCTCTACTGTGGACATATACGGAAGCCCGCCCGCCACGGTTCCCCGGGCTTTCAAGGGCAGGAGTTTGCCATTGTCGCGAACCAGTGTGACCGCGTCGTCTGCAACCTGTTGACCGCTCAGCATGTTCTGCAGCTTGCCCACTTCCTTGCCCACGTTGGCCACGTCCACCAGTTTGGCCTTGTTTAGTCCGAGCGAGGCCTTGGCCTTGAGCAGTTTCAACACCGACGCGTCCAGGCGCGCCTGCGGGATTTCCCCGCTCTCTACTGCCTTCAGCATGGCGCGGTACGAAGCGTCGAGGTCGGCCGGAATCAGCAGCATGTCGTTGCCCGCCTTGAAGGCTTCGACCGCGGCCCGGCCGACGTCCTGCGCGTAGAGCCGGGTCAGGCCTGCCATATCGAGCGCATCGGTGGTCACGATCCCGTTGAACTTCATCTGGGTCTTGAGCAGGTCGGTTACCACGCGCGAAGAGGTGGTCGCCACGCGGTTCGGATCCGGCTCAAGAGCCGGCACGCTCACGTGCGCCACCATGATCGTGTCCACGCCCGAATCGATTGCTTTCTGGAAAGGCGGCAGTTCGATCGACTGCAGGTGCGCCATGTCGCCGTTGACGCGCGCGACCCCCAGGTGCGAATCCGTGGCTGTGTCGCCATGCCCGGGAAAGTGTTTCGCGGTCGTAAGCATCCCGCCTTCATGCGCGCCCTTGATGTAGGCCGCCACCATCTGCCCCACCGCCTGCGGATCTTCGCCGAACGAACGCGTGTTGATGACCGGGTTGACGGGATTGGAATTCACGTCGGCCACCGGAAAAAAATTCCAGTGGATGCCGATAGCGCGTGCTTCCTGCGCCGTGATCCGGCCAAAGTTCTCGGCGTAGTCGAATTTTCCGGCGGCGCCGAACGCCATGGCGGACGGAAAAATCGTAGGGCCATTCAGCCGCATGGTCAGCCCACGCTCGAAGTCCGCGGCCAACAGCAACGGCAGTTTCGATTCTTCCTGCAGGTGATTGAGCAGCATCGCCGCTTCGTACGGTTCGCTCTTAATGAGAAACGGCCCGTCCACCGGAACGGTCATGGTGAATCCGCCCACGTGATACTTGTTCATGGTGTCGCGTAGCTGCGCGAAGATTTCGCTGTCGTTATTCAGGAATTGCGCCCGCGCCCACACCATGAATAGCTGCCCGACCTTCTCTTCCGTAGACAGCTTGCGAAGCGTCTTCTCCGCCCACTTCTCCCCATCGTGATCAAGCCGGATGGGCCCGGGCTTCTGGTATTTCTCTTTGGCAAATGAGGACGACATGAGAGAAAGCAACAGCAAAGACACGGTCAACCAGCGCATAGCCAGACAATAGCAGAAAGGCAGGAGCAGGTCACAGGAGCAGGTCACAAGTGACAGGCCACGGGCGACAGGTGTCAGGTCTTAGGTGTTAGGGAAGGCTCGATTGTAGCGCGAGCTCCCCCCCGCCCGCGGCTTTTGTCGGGCGGGGACCCATGTTTGTTGTGTGCGCAAACATGGGATACCACAACTGCAGCGGTCTTCAGTTTTTACAGCGGTACTCCTGATCGATCGGCACAAACGGAGCAGGTCAACTGCCGGGGGCTTATGTTTTTACACCCTGGCGAAGGAGGAACCGAACAAACGCAGCGAGCGCCGCACAAGAGCCGCGAAGCGGCGGCATAGGGTTAGTCAGAGAGAAGAGCGAGCCCCGCAGGGGCGGCACGCCGCGTAGCGGGCGTAAGCCCGCGAGCTGCACGCAATCACTTCCTCACCATCGCAATTGCCCACTCCTGCACGTCCGGGTCATCCCCAAAACCCACACTCCAATCGACCCCACTCTCACGCCGAAACCACGTCAGCTGCCGCTTGGCATAGTTTCGATGCGCCTGCTGCGCCTCGCTGATCGCCTCTTCGCGGCCCAACTCCCCGCGCAGCAATTGCACAGCCTGCTTATATCCCAGCGCCGCCAGCGGCCGCGCCCCCTCTCCATATTTTGCCAGAAGGGACTGCGTCTCCTCCACCAGCCCCGACTCAAACATGCGTCGCGCCCGCGCGTTGATGCGCTCATACAGCGTCTCGCGTTCCGGGTTCAGCCCAATCTTCCGAATGCGAAATCCCTGCAGTGGGTCGCGCCCCTCGCTCCACATCTCGCTCATCTGCCGTCGCGAGCCAAGGCAAACTTCAATCGCGCGAATCAGCTTGGCTGAATCGTTCGGATGAATCGCCCCGGCCGCGGCCGCATCGAGCCGTCTTAAAATCTTGTGCAGATACCCCGAACCTCTCTTCGCCGCCCGCTCCCGTAGTCGCTCGCGCAACTCGTCCGAACGCTGCGGACCCGGGAACAATCCGTCCAGGAGCGCGCGCAAGTAGAGGCCCGTTCCTCCGACGACGATGGGCACATGCCCGCGCGACTTGATCTCGCCCAACACAGCGCGAGCCTGTCGCGCATACTCTCCCGCTGTGATGAAGCCAGTAGGCGAGACGATGTCGAACAAATGATGAGGAGCATGCGCACGTTCTTCAGCGGTCGGCTTGGCGGTGCCGATCTCGAATTCGCGGTACATCGCGACCGAGTCGCAGTTAACGATTTCGCCGTGGAGTGCGCGAGCGAGCGCGAGAGACAGAGCGGTCTTGCCGCTGGCAGTAGGACCTAGGATGGCGACCAGTAACGGGTCGGCAACGCTCAGCGAAGACTCCAATGGATCGCATACCAGTAGCGGACGAGCGTAATGGTCAACAGCGTCGCCGCCACAATCAGCAGTCCAGTGGTCTCTAACGCGTAGACGTGATGCCGGTTCCGACTGTGAACAGTCTTGTCCATGGGGGAGTCGATGCGCATTATTGTAGCGCCGGACCGCGCCCGAGTGAACTCAAGAATTTACTAACAGAGTGCGCCGAGTAATCAAGGTAACCCCGGCCGGAGTGCTGAGCGGGCGGAAAAAATAGAGAAGACAGGCCCCGTGTCGGATCGTCCTCTGCAACATCACTACCGCCGGACCCTCAGCCTTTGGACTGCGCACCCTTTGCGGCGTTTCTTTGCGCTCTTTGCGTTAAGATTTTGTGTTTTTTGCTGCCGATCTTTCGGCGCCAGTGAGCCGGATCACGCCTTCCTGTGAGATCAAGAAACCTGCCTTGGCCCGTAAACAGCTTATATTCAGCGAGTTCGGATGTGTGAGATGTATATCTAAAAGATATAGATAACTATCGCACATTTCCACAGCGTTCCACGTGGAACATATCTCCACTTGGTAAACTACGCGTCGTCGGAATGGCTATGGCAGCAGACAGAACGAAGCTCGCGCGTTTCGGCTTGTACGAGATCGATCTGGTCTCGGGCGAGCTCCGTAAGGAAGGCACGCGCGTGCGCCTGCAAGAGCAACCGTTCCAAGTGCTGGCGATGCTGCTGGAGCGTCCGGGAGAAATGGTCACGCGCGAAGAGATGCGCACCCGCCTCTGGCCGGGCGATACCTTTGTCGATTTCGATCACGGCCTTAATACGGCGGTGAACAAGCTGCGCGAGGCGCTCGGCGACGCCGCCTCCAATCCTCGCTTCGTGCAGACGGTGGCGCGACGCGGTTACCGATTCATCGCGCCAGTGCAACAGAACGGCGCGGCAGTCGCGAGCCCGGATGCCGTGCAGGGCGTGGCGCCGACCGGTGGGTCGGCTGTCGCGAGTGCGGAAGTTTCTGTCGCCCCAACTCCCGAGACTCTGCACCCCGAACTCGAAGTGCCCGTGCCGCGCAGAGGATTGACGCGCGGGCTGTTCATTTTGATCCAGGTGATGTATCTCATCTTCTATGTGGCGGCGTTGTTTCGCTGGCAAGCAGTGCAGCGCATCGCGGACGGCTTCTTGCCGGGATGGGGTGCGGTGGCGATTGTGATTGCGGTGCTGGTGACGGCGGGTGTAGGCATTCCGCTGCGGTGTTATCTGATCTCGGGCGCGGCCTTCGATCACCGGCGGCTGGGAGAAAAATTTCAGCGACTGTTTCCGGCGATCCTTGTGCTGGATGAGCTGTGGGCCATCGCGCCATTTCTACTGGCGGAGCGGATCGGATTTGGCCCGGCCTTCGCGGCGACGGCAGGCCTGCTGTACTTGCCGTTCTCGGAGAGGAGCCTGGTGCGGATGGCTTATCGGGAGACGGAGCAGCGCGGCTAACGCCGCCCCGACGGGCGAGGACGCCCGTCGCTCCACCAGCCACGTTGGAAAGTGGGGAACTCCGCTTACTCCGTTTGCGTATCTGCGTCTGAGACTTGGGAGACGTGTGTGGAGTTTCCGACTCAGCTTCGAGTCTAGTGGTTCGGATGAGGATCCAAGATTGATGTCGTTGTGGAATCCCACCCTAGCGCAAAGAGCGCGCTAGGATGGGGCACCCTCGGCCTGGATGAGTACGACAGAACAAATTTCAGGAGCATCTTTATGCGGCGATTTGGTTGGATAGTTACGGCGTTGTTGTTCTTGTCGGCGGCGGCTTCGGCTGAGGAGTGGAACAAGAGTTTCCCGATCAGCGGAGTGGCTGAGTTGCGCGTGGAGACTTCGGATGCCCAGATTCATGTCGATACCTGGGACGAGAAGAAGATCGACGCGCACATCACGTCGACCAAGTGGGGCTTCGGGCAGGGCGGGATCGAGGTGAAGGATCATCAGAGTGGGGACTCAGTGGAGCTCGAGGTCCGCTTTCCGCATGGCATTCATGTGATGAGCGTCGGGAACCGGCACACCATCATTGAGATTCATATGCCGCGCGAGGGCAAGGTGCGCCTGCACACCGGAGACGGCGAGATCCAACTGCGCGACATGAAAGGCCAGATGGACCTGGAGAGCGGCGACGGACGCCTGGAGGTGGAAGGCGTGGATGGCACGCTGCGCGCACACTCTGGCGACGGGCACGTGCGGGTGCGTGGCCGGTTCGACAACCTGGATATCAGCACCAGCGACGGGCGCATCGAGGCCGAGGCGCTGGCCGGGTCGTCGATCGGGAGCGGCTGGAATTTGTCTACGGGTGACGGCGGGGTCACGGTGATGGTCCCGGAAAATTTCGCGGCGGACATCTCTGTGCACACCGGTGACGGACATATCACGCTCGACATGCCGGTCTCGGTGTCGGGAAAGTACGAGTCCAATAATGTTCATGGGAAGTTGAATGGAGGCGGGTCGTTGCTGAGTATCAAGACGGGGGATGGGTCGGTTCGGGTCGGGAAGTCTTAGCAACGTCGTTGGCCGTTAGCCCTTGGCTCTTGGCTAAACCCCTAGCTGCAATTAGCCGTGGAATCCCGCCCTAGCGCAAAAGGCGACGCTAGGATGGGGCACCCGCCCTTCCTATACGCGGCTAACGAGACGCGGCTGCGTTCGTCCAAACTCTGCTGGGTTCCCGGGCTTCGTTTCCATCTCTTTTGCATTAGGAGTCGCATGCGACGTTCTCACGTGGCGTTGGTGTGGGCTGTTCTGCTTCTTTGTGTTCTCGTTTCTTCTTTCTCATTCGCGCAGCAAAGTGCCAGCGAGCGGCCGCGGGTGCTGGATCCTCTGTCGATGGATCCGAGCGTTGATCCCTGCGTGGACTTCTACACGTATTCCTGCGGTGGATGGGTGAAGAAGAATCCCATTCCGCCGGATCAGTCGAGCTGGAGCGTGTATGGGAAATTGCAGGACGACAACCATGCACAACTGCGCGGAATTCTGGAGAGTGCGGCCGCGGCCGGCGGAGAGCGCACGGCATACTCGCAGAAGATCGGTGACTACTACGCGTCGTGCACCGATGAGGCAGCGATCGAGAAGGCCGGCATCACGCCCTTGAAAAAGCAGCTCGACGTGATCGACAACATGAAATCGAAAGGCCAGTTGGCGGAAGCCGTGGCGGCCATGGCTTCGAACTGGCCGCTGTTTAAGTATCGCTCCGACCAGGATTATCGCGATGCGACGCAGGTAATCGCGGAAGTCGACCAGGGCGGGTTGGGCCTGCCGGATCGCGACTACTACGTCAAGGACGATGCGAAATCGGAAGAACTGCGCAAGGGCTACGCGGCACACGTCGCGAAGATGCTCGAGTTGCTGGGCGACAAGCCGGAGGCGGCGGCCGCTGGGGCGCAGGCGGTGATGCGCATCGAGACCGAGCTGGCGCGTGCGTCGATGACGAGGGTGGAGCGGCGTGATCCGACCAGCCTGTACCACAAGATGACGGCCGCCGAACTCGAGCAGCTGAGCCCGGCGTTCGAGTGGAAAGTGTATTTCGCCAAAACTGGACCTCAAGGTCTGCATTCGCTGAATGTGGAGACGCCGAAGTTTTTTCCGGCGATGAACGCCGTGATCGAAAAGGAGGACCTGGCGGCGTGGAAGGCGTATCTGCGCTGGCATCTGGTGAATGCGAATGCGCGCTATCTCTCGACAGCGTTCGTGAACGAGAACTTCGAATTCTTCGGAAAGAAGCTGGTAGGCGCGGAGCAACTGCAGCCGCGCTGGAAGCGCTGCGTGGAGGATGTCGACAACGACCTGGGGGAGGCGCTCGGGCAGGCTTACGCCGAGAAGTATTTCAGTGCCGAGGCTAAGCAGCAGGCCCTGAAGATGGTGAAAGAAATTGAAACGGCGATGCAGCAGGACATCGAGACGCTGCCCTGGATGTCGGGCGAGACCAAGAAGAACGCGCTCGAGAAACTGCACGCCGTAGCGAACAAAGTTGGGTATCCGGACCGTTGGCGCGACTACAGCAAGCTGGAAATCGTGCGCGGCGACGAGATGGGTAACGTGATCCGCGCGCGCGATTTCGAATTCGACCGGAGGCTGGCGAAGATCGGCAAGCCCGTCGATCGGCAGGAATGGGGCATGACGCCGCCGACGGTGAACGCGGAATATGATCCGCAGCGCAATGACATCAACTTCCCGGCGGGAATTCTGCAGCCGCCGTTGTTTGATGCTACGTCGGATGCGGCGCCGAATTATGGGGACACGGGAGGCACGATCGGGCACGAGTTGACGCACGGCTTCGACGATGAAGGGCGACAATTCGATGCACAGGGAAATCTGCGCGACTGGTGGACGGCGGCCGACGGGAAGGAATTCCAGGAGCGCGCCAAGTGTATTTCGGATCAGTATTCGCAGTACGTGATCATTGACGACATCCGGATCAACGGGAAGCTGACGTTGGGCGAGGATGTCGCGGACTTAGGAGGATTGCTGTTGGCCTATCGCGCGTGGAAAGAAGATACCAAGGGGCAGAAGCTGGAGCCGATCGACGGGCTCACGCCTGAGCAAAGGTTCTTTATTGGATACGGGCAGAGTTGGTGCAGCAGCACGCGTGACGAGGCGAAGCGGTTACGGGCTATGGTGGATCCGCATTCCCCCGATAATTATCGGGCGAGCGGGGTGGTGACGAACATGCCGGAGTTTCAGGAAGCGTTTCATTGCAAGATTGGGACGCCGATGGCGCCCGCGAACCGGTGCCGGGTTTGGTAGGTCTCAGTCGCCAGCCGTTAGCGAAACGAAGAGGATGTCATTGTGATTGTTCGGTGGTTGGCGAGCCTGGTTTCACGTCGCGGGCTCGTGGGCTTACGCCCGCGTCGCCGAGTGCCATTCCCTTCGGGACTCGCGTTCATTCCCAGTCCTACCCCGCACTTACGTGCGGGCTGTCGTATGGCGTCGCTTCACGGCTCTCCGCCCTTGCCCGTCTGGGAGCGTGCTTGGATGCTGCATTTGTCGTCGTTCGCCCCGGGGGTGGAATACCGCGTTTCGAAGGGCCCGAAACGTGGGGTCGCCCGGCGTCGTTAGCAAAGATCTCTCGCTGCAGTTGGTTGTGGAATCCCACCCTAGCGCAAAGTACGCGCTAGGATGGGGCACTCGCCAGTCATCAGTCCTCGGCGAAAATCCTTTGCTGCAATCTGTTGGGTAATCCGACCCCTCGACTTCGCTCAGGGCAGAATCTAGCGCAAGGAGCGCGCTGGGATGGAGTACCCGCGCGGCGTGTTACCGCGTGCAGTGACGTTGCTCGTGCCGTAACACACGGCTTGGTCTATCCGTGGATTGCTATTTGATTTCGGTGCCGTCGGGGTTGAGGTTGTAGAAGAAGCGGAAGCGGAGGCCGAGGTAGGGGCCGGGGAATTCTCTGGGGAGGGGTTGGAAGGGGTCGGAGCCGGTAATGCTGCCTTGGGCTGGTCGATTGAGGGTTACGTCGCCGGAGGAATCGGTGATTTTCAGTCCCTGTACTGAGCCGTCTTTCATGATAACGAACTCGATTGTGACCCAGCCTCTTTTGAAAGACGCCGACTCGGGAATGAGCTGGTACCACCTTTCGCGAACGTCATAAAGAACGCGATTCAGGTATGGGCCGAAATCGACGCCCATGGTGTCCGTGAGCACTTCCATCGGGCCCATTACACCGCCCGACTTCCCTTGCGAGAGGCCGAAGTCTCCACCTTGGCCGCCGTATCCGCCACGGTTTTGGGCCGCGGCGTGAGTGGCCTGGTCGATTGCCGATCCCGCCGACATGTTCCCACCAAACTTGACCGGAGGCTGCTCCGTCGGATTCCGCGGAAGTTGCAACTGGGCTGTCTGACCTTGCTGCGGATTCTGTTGTTGCGGCGGTTGCTGCTGCGGTTGAGCTGCTTGCTGTTGCGCCTGCTGCGTTGGCGCTTGAGCTGGGGAGGGCTGGATCGAGTTGCTGTCTTGTCCTTGGCCCTGCATGCCTTTCGGAACGCCTGGGTGGCTGCTGGCGTAAAGCTTCCTTAATTCTTTCGGATCTACCTGTGGGGTCTTGCGTGGTCGCGATCCGATCCTTGTCGGACATGACGTTGGTTTTGGGCCGCTCTGCTGGTTTCTGCAAATCGGGTGGCAGCTCGAGATAGGTCAAGTCGCGCTGCTTAAGTAAGTCTTGCATGGAGACGCGCATGATCGGTTGCTGGTGCAGGAAGACGCGGCGGTAGAAACCTTCGAGGCGCGGCTGATTCACGAACAGGATGATGATGAGCAGGTGAACGATGACGGAGAGCCATGCGGCTTCGCGGCGGCGCGAGCGCGTGAGGTCGTCCTGCAAGTGAAGCAAAAGAGCGGGAACGGCGTCTTCGTCGAAGTGGCGATAGGCAGTTTCCCAATGGCGCGCGTCGTCGAGGCCGGGTGGCTCCTGAGCGGAAGGCGAGGTGTGGCCCCGTGGAGTTGTGGGCGTAATCGACATCGTTAGGCGTTCAGCCTTTAGACACGAAGCAGGGAATCCGGGTTGCGCGCGAAAAGACTCCGGGCGGCGTGCTGGGGCCAGTTTCCTCTATTCTCGCACTTTTCCTCGGAAACCGCTAAAGCTCAGAGGTCGCAAGACTTACGCGCATCCGCCTTAATACAAGTAGAACACGAGCACCAGACTGGGACTAGGGGAGATTTGTAAAGGTTTGTAGGGGCAGGGGCTGAAGGGGTGGGAGAGATGGGCCGATGTATTAGGTGGAGCACAGCTATGTTGGCATTTCCCCGTCCCGAAGTGTTTGAAGCGGTGGTGGATCGGATCGAGACCGGGGTGTACGTGGTCGATGGGAAGCAGCGGGTCGTGTACTGGAATCACGGCGCGGAGAAGATCACCGGCCTGCTCATCCAGGAGATGCTGGGCCGGCCGTGCGCCAGCAATTTGGGACTGGAAACGCTGGAGCACAATCCCGCGATGTGCGTGCACCAGTGTCCAATGGAGCGAGTGACGAGGGAGCCGCGCCACGACGTGATGGTGACCATGCGACATCGCGCCGGACACTTGTTGCGGGTGCGGCTGTGGTGAAAGTGTTCACCGACCGGGCGAGTGCGCCGGAAGTGAGCGTGGAAAAAACTGGGGGCTTGCTGGAGGAGTTGCATGTCGAGTCGACGCTTCCAGGGCGAGCGGCAGCGGAGGCATTCCTGCAAGGCCAAATCGATTTCTGTACGCAACCGTCGATGAAGTGCGGACTGGGGAGCTGTCGGCCGATCGGGCGAATGCGGCGCGGCGGTTGATGCAGGATAACGGAATGGCGCCGGGGCAGGTGGTGCAAATACGCGGGTACGCGGATCAGCAACTTCGGAAGAAGGATAGTCCAGAAGATCCCTCGAACCGGAGAATCACGGTGATTGTGCAGTACACGCCCAAGGGTGATGCGGGCGCAGATGGTGAAAAAGCTTCAGAGCCTCCGAAAAATGCGGAGGCTCTGAAAGGTGGCGAGGCGGCGAAGTCTGCTGAGCACTAGGGTTTGACGATCTGCAGATTGTTGGTAACTCCGAACACACCGGAGACGGTTTTGGCGCGAATGCCGGCGGTGTTCTTGTCGGCTTCGTTATCGACTACGCCTTCCAGACTCACATTGCCGCCCTTGACGATGATGCGGATGGGCTGCTGCACTCCCATGGAATATTTCTGCAGGCTGGGAAAGCCGTAGATGGCACGGTAGAGACGACGGCGAAGCTGGTCGTCCATGGGTGAGGGCGGGAGGACTTCGATCTGGTTGTCGACCTTCTCGACGCCTTCGATCTTCTTCACGACGTTTTCGGCATCGCTTTTGAGAGTTGGACGGGTGACTTGTCCGAGCAAGGTGACGTTGTAGCCGTCCACTTTGTAGGCGAGGTTATCGAATACGCCGAGGTAGGGAAGCATGAGGAGTTCGTGGCGCACTTCTTTCTGAATGCGCTCGACGGCACGGTCGGAGGGCGGGGTTTGTTGTGCGCTGAGGGAGAGAGAAGTCACCAAAAGCATCGCAACTGCAGCGAGCAACCGCGGATGTTTCATTGGGTCTCCTTATTGCAAAGATTTCTGAGTCGCCGGATCGAACGCGGGATGAACTTCTGCCGCGGAAGGGCCTTGCGGCGGCGGAGCAGCCGCCGGTCCTGCGGACAAGCGAACAATGGCGGCAGCTGCCATGCAGCGAACTGCGGGCTTCGAGTCCTCCAGCAAGGGCTGCAGGTACGGGACCTGGTCGCGATGGCGACTGGCGCCGAGGGCTTGAGCTGCAGCCGCACGAACGATCCAGTTCTTGTCGTTGAGAGCATCCTGTAATTGGTGAAGCGTGTCAAGGGTGGCATCGGGTCCGAGCAGGAGGGCGGAGGTGGCGCGGGCGGACGCGGAGCGATCCTGGGTGAGTTCCTCCATGATCTTGATGCCCCATCCGGCGGGGCCGAACAGAGAGGTGGCGGCTTCTTTGGCGCCCAGGACGGCGAGACTCTTGGGATCGTCGAACTTCTTGCGGGCACCCTGAAATTCATTCTTGATGAGGCCGCTTTTCATCACGCCGCCAGAGGAATTTTTCTCTCCGGAAAGAATCTGGAGGAACACGTCGCGGCCGGATCGGTTGCCCATTGACCAGAGGGACTTGGCGGCGGCGAAGCTAACGTCAGGGGATTCGTCGTTGAGAGCTTTGGTGAGCTGCGGAATCGAGGAGCGGGCGCGCATCTCACCGAGAGACTTGGCGGCGAGTTCGCGAATCGACGGGTCATTGTCGTCGAGAGCGTGCTCGACCATGCGGACGACGCGTTTTTGCGAACCAGCAGTGCCGACAGCGACGACCGCTTCCGCGCGGCGAAGGGCATTGCGATTGTTCATCCCCGCAGACAAGATCTCCCAAGCTTGGACGGTGTGCGATTTGGCGGAAGCGGCGGGCTTCTCGGGCTGCGCGTCAAGTGAGGAGGGCGGCGACTGGACCGCTGGAGTCTGGGCGACCGCGAAGGGGATGGTCAGGAAAAGCGTCCACAGAATTGCGCTTGTGAATATCAGGCGCGTCGACGACTGCGCCACCACAGCGTGTCGTCGATAGGAGTCGAAGTTCATCGGAGCAGTGAGAACTGCTACCAGCTAGCGCGTTGAAGATCACCGGGGACCGACCTTGCGCACACGACCGCTCGCGAGGCCTACTGCCCGTTGGGGATCGTTCCTTCGCCGTTCTCGGGGGGAGGCGTGGAACCGATCTCGTGGGGGCCCAGCTTGGTGCGTCGTCGACCGCCAGAGCGCCGGAGTTCGTCCTGCATGGCGCGGATGGCAATCCACTGAACATCGCTGCGCCGGCAAGGGCTGGCAATCATATCGAACGCGCCGAGTGCGAGTGCTTCGTTGTAGTGTGCGTCGAGTTCGGCGTCCCGTGAAATCACGACGACGCGCGTCTTGGCGGTCTTACTGACATCGTTCAGCAGTTCGCGGTATGTGCCATCGGGCAGATCTTCCTCGCAAAAAATGAGCGAGGGACGAGCGCTAGGCAGGAGCGTGCGAGCTTCGACCACGCCGCTGCAAGGCACCGCCTCGATCGACCAATGGTTCATCGCGGCTGTGACCACATCGCGATTTTCGCCCGTGCTGATCACTAGAACTCGGCCTGGTGTAGTCGTAGCGCCCTCCCTCCAGGACTTAAACCGGACTTTCTTAAACCGGGACGCTTCGACCGCCTCCGACGGAGGAGAGCACCACGGCGCCAGTACCTGGTGGAACCACTGTCAAGAACTTAGTGCCCCGGAGCAGGTAAGCCCATCCGGTCAACGCCGTAGCGTTGACCGGAAGCTTACTTAGCTGGACATTAGAGCTAAGTGAAAGGAGAGACAGGATTAAGCGACTTGGACCAGTTTGTTGCGCACGGCGTAGCGAACCAGGTCGGCCACCGAGTGGAGGTCGAGCTTCCGCATCACGTTGGTGCGGTGGGTTTCCGCTGTCTTGACGGACAGGTTCAAAACTACGGCGACTTCCTTGCTGCTTTTGCCTTCCGCGAGAAGTTGAACCACCTCGCGCTCGCGGGGAGTAAGGCGCTCTTTGGAAATTCTGCGAGTGTCGCCCCGGCCGTCGAGGAAGCCGTTGAGAACCATTTCGGCGACGCTGGAAGTGAAGAAAGTGGTCCTGCGTTGTAGGGCCTGGATGGCGGAAACGAGATCGCGGGCGGCGTCGGTTTTCAGCAGGAAGCCGCGGGCGCCGACTTCAAGCACTTCGCGAACAATCTGTTCGGATTCGTGCATGGTGAGAATCAGAACGCGCGTTTGGGGAGCTATGTCGACGATTTGTCGAGCGGCATCGAGGCCGTTGAGGTTCGGCATGCTGACGTCAATCAGCGCGAGATCGGGACGCAATTCGCGCACTTTTTCAACTGCCTCGCGTCCATCGGAGGCCTCGGCGCACACTTCCCATCCGGGATGATTTTCAATCAGCGCACGGATGCCGCGTCGAACAATCTCGTGATCATCTGCGATCAATATGCGAAACGTACTCATAATTCACCTCCGAGCGGGAGAGTTGCGCGCAGGTTGGTAACGGGTGGATGCGAAATCGAGCGAGTATGTACGTTTGAAATTGCGAGAGCGTGTTCGTGACGGCCAGCGCACCGGCGAGAGAATTCTCGTGCAGACCTAAAAGCGCGCTCTCTGGTGGTTGTGACTACTTCATGCATAAAAGGAAAGCTTCCCTTCACAGTCAAACGTCAGTTTGTACTTGCACGAAGAAAACCCTGGGTGCGGCCAGAATCGGGGATGTTCACTGCATTCCGGGCCGCTTGACTGCAATAATGACGCGAAACCCGCCCGTCATCAACTGGGCTTTACAAATGTTTACTGCCCGTATGTTTACAGAATAGACCTTGCATTATGCGTGCCAAACTCGTAAGCGACTGAGTTTTCGCACTTAAGGTAATCCACGCATGGGTTGCCGGATGTAATTTTTGCGGACCCTCCGGTCGACTTTCCTGGCTACGATGTGAGCCATCTGAAAAAATGACGCTCTGAATTTGCAATTCGGGGCGCCTGTTCGAACGCGGCCAATCCCGTGATTTCCGCGGCTCCGGCGACTACCAGGCACGTCGGCTCGAGGACGCATATCGGTTGTGCAACTCAGGAATTCTCGAGTCCGCTCATTCGCATTTTTACGTATTCGAGTTTCGCACTCTACAGCTAGCACCCGATGCCCGCTTTAAACGCCGCATGTTTTCATCTGCAACATGACAACGAAGCTGCGAGTTGAAACGCCTTCAGAACTGCAACTGGTGCGTCAGGCACAACTGGGTGACAAAGACGCATTCGCCCAGCTCTACGAAACTCACAAGAGAAGGGTGTATGCCATTTGTCTGCGGATCACTCGCGAAAAGGCGGAGGCAGAGGACTGCGCGCAGGAAGCCTTTCTGCAGTGCTTCCAGAAGCTGCCGACGTTCCGTGGGGACTCTGCTCTCTCCACCTGGCTCTACCGGCTGACCGTGAACGTGGTGTTGATGCGGCTGCGCACCAGCCACGGCAAACCGGTTTCGCTGGACACGGGCGGAACGCTGCCGGATTCGAACGAGAGCGCAATGGTCAACGCCTGCCCGGTGGACGATCTCCATTTGACGGGCGCGATCGACCGCATTGCGATTCATCGCGCGCTGCGCAGGCTGCCTCCGGGATACCGGACGATCTTCCTGTTGCACGACGTGGAAGGCAAGGCGCACAGCGAAATCGCGAGGGAACTGGGCTGCTCGATCGGCAACTCGAAATCGCAGCTTCACCAGGCGCGCGTACGCCTGCGCCGTTTTCTGCGCCGGCCGCTGGGCATCCGGCACAACCCGACTGCAATGCAGTACGAGTACTCGGTGCAGTAGTAAGAATTTAGGGGAAACGCGACGCCGACTCTAGGGTCTTTGCCTGATTCTGGCGAGCGTACGGCGGCCCTAAACTTCAGCACGAAGTTCGAAGAGACTTTGGCAATCCAAATAAGTCGGTCGACATAGCGACCGAGAAAGCGAGTTTCACAATGCTTTGGACGATCGCGGTAATTCTGCTCGTATTGTGGGCTCTTGGCATGGTGAGTTCTTACACGATGGGCGGCTTCATTCACTTGTTGCTGTTGCTGGCCATCATTGTCGTCCTGATCCGCGTGATCCAGGGACGCAGCCCAGTTGCTTGAATTCCGGAGATGCGCCGCGCTTAGCCGCGCTTCGAACCTGTTGATGCGGTTCCGCGGCGCGCACGGAATTTGAACAATAGAGGAGAGGATCCGTAATGAGAAAGATTTTTGGCAGTTCGTTGCTGGTCGCGGCGTTCGCGATCGCGTGCATGATTCCATACGCCAGCGCTGACGACAAGAAAGATGTGTCGGACGAAGTGAAGCGCATGGACTCAGCGGCATCTGTGATGAACGAAATTATGGGCACACCGGACAAAGGCATTCCGCAGGAAATCCTTTCGTCGGCGAAGTGCGTCGCGGTGGTGCCCTCCATGTTGAAGGGTGGTTTTGTGGTGGGCGCGAACTACGGCAAAGGAATCGCGACCTGCCACACCGCTACCGGATGGAGCGCGCCGGCGCCATTCAAACTGGCGGGCGGGAGCGTGGGCTTCCAGATCGGCGGAGAAGCCGTCGACGTCGTGATGCTGATCATGAACGAGAAGGGTATGCGCAATCTGCTGAACAGCAAGTTCAAGCTGGGAGCGGATGCGTCGGTCGCAGCCGGACCGGTTGGCCGCCATGCCGAAGGTGATACGGACTGGAAGATGCGCGCCGAGGTGCTTTCCTATTCGCGCGCTCGGGGCGTGTTTGCCGGCGTGTCGCTGAACGGCGCTGGCATCAGCCAGGATAACGACGAGACGCGCGTGTTGTACGGCAACGACGCGTCGTTCCAGAAGATCCTGACGGGCGGCGTACCGGCCCCCGAGGGATCGGAAACTTTCCTGTCGACCGTGAAGAAGTATTCCGCCGCCGCGAAGGCCGACGAGAAGGCGGAAAACAAATAAGTTCTCTCTCTGTGTTGATTTGCCCAGCGCTTCGGCGCTGGGCTTTTTTTGTTGTACGCCGTGCATGTTCGACAGCTTGGGGGTGAAAGTCCTCTCCCAACCTGATGGAGGTGAAGGGTAGCGAAGCGCAAGGGCGTCACCGCGAGGTGGGGTCTGAAGGAAGCGTGGAGCAAACACGCGAGCCGATGAACAAGAACCGGATGATGAGGCCTACGGTGCCGGGCGAGCAAGCAACTGATGGCGAAGCCCATATCCATCAAGGACACTGGTGGTAAATCCGGCGGTGGTGCGTGGAAAGCGGTCGAGCTTATCGCGGGAGATCTGCGGTGCGTCACGGATTCGGTGACGGAGGACATCGTAAGGTGTTCTGACCGGACAGCAGAAGTCAGCAGAGGGCGTAGTAGTCGCGGAAGCGGTGAAGGCGCGAACGATAGGAAGAGTCAGTAGTGCTTGGGTCTCGAGGAGGGTATTGCACTAGCCATCTCGCTCTACGGCGGGGCTTGGGTAGGCAGGGCGCGGTGAAGCCGCAACGGATGCTGACCCGAGAAGTGAAACCCACACGGCGTTCCCAAACTACGAACGCTCAGCCTGCCCGTTCCATTGGTGGGACTAACCTATCGAACCGCCGTATGCGGACCCGCATGTACGGTGGTGTGGCAGGGGAGGAGAGGTGACTCTCCCCCCTATGCCGATTGTACCGTGATCGAACCTTACGGGCGGGCTTAAGGCGCTAACTTGCGGCGGGTGATTCCGAGTTGCTCGAAATCTGAACACAATCGGAGGCACCCGCTATGCCGCCCTGACACCTAGTGCCGACCGATGTTTTGCAGCTGTGGCGAGGCTATTCCTTTTTCAACTCGGCGGTCCAGTTCAGCACCACTGTAATGGGTCCGGATGAAGTGGTGCCCGTGTCAACCAAGACCCGCTTGCCGTCGGGAGCGACATCCCAGCCGAAAACCCGGGAGGTTTGTTCATTGTGGCCGACCTGAGCAAGAGGCAACTGGAACAATGCTCTGGGGACAGTGGCTTTGAATGTTGGCCCTTGGCTGACGTCCGAAGCCATCAATTTTCCGTCGAGGGAAAAATAGAACAATTCCTTGCCATCCCCCCGCCATCGGGGCTGGGTTCCGCCGTCACGCGAGATAGGCGTCTTGCTGCCGCCGTTTTCGGGTGCAGGAAAAGGTTGAATGTAGATTTCGGATCGACCGGACTCGTCCGAAACGTACGCGATCCAATGTGCGTCAGGAGAGAATCGGCCTTGTTCCTCGCTGAACTCCCTACTTGCAAAAGGTTTGGCTGTGCTGGACGGCGTCCCGTTGTCTGCCAGAGGCAAAACGTAAAGGTCGGCCTGGGATCGGGGACTCCGCTGCGTGTAGAGCAGGAAGCGACCGTCACGCGACCAATCATTCGGGATCTTGTCCTCGCCTGTTGCTTCGACTAATGCTTGCTCTTTTCCGGCGCCATTCGCAGCTTTCTGATAGATCCCGGTTCCGCCCGCGCGCGAGGCGACGAATGCCACTCGGCTGCCGTCCGGTGACCAGACCGGCGCGGAATCCGGGGCTGCATCAAATGTGAAGCGGGTGCTCACACCCCGAATCAAGTCAAGAAGCCAGATGCCCGGTTCACCGCCTGCCACCTTCGCGTCGACTCGGGCAGTGGCCAAGTGCGCTCCATCGGGCGACAAAGCAAGATCGGCATATGAATAGGCTCCAGGCTCTCCCACGTTGCCCAAGGGTTTGCCCCGCGTATCAAACCAAGTGAGTCGCGAAAGCCAAGGTAGCGCTTCTCCCACTCGATAGGCCAGGACGCCGCTGGGCGACACGGAAAAATTTGCAGAAAGGAAAGCGCTACCAACCCGTTCGGCAAGAGGGATAGGATCGCCTCGCGCCTCGAGGTTCCTTTCATCGAATGCCTGGGCCAGCAAGGTTCCTTCCCGCATGAAAAGCAAATGCCCGACCCCACCGTCCGCGGAAGGAGCATACACCGCCATCAGTGACGTAGAGACGATTCGTTTCGAGCTCTGTTGTTCGGGGCGAACCCCGAGCGAGCCGAGATAAACACCGGGATTTTCAGTTGCTCGCAGATAAAAAAAATGTCGCTGGTCGGTCAGGAAGGATGGAAATGTGTGAATCTCGTTTCGCCCACCCGTAGTCGTAAGCAAAACGGGTACGCCGCCTGCAGCCGGAACTTCCATAATGCCATTTCCGATCGTGCCGAAAATAATTATGCCGTCCCGGTTCCACGCGCCGCCGATGATCGTGGCGAAGGCATCGCATATGTCTTGGGGCGGACCACCAGAAATGTCGATCTTCTTCAACTTGTTTCCTGCTTGAAATGCGATGAATCGGCTGTCCGGGGACCAGAAGACCGGCGGCCCTTGAACATTTTCCGTGCCGGGCAACGGGTGCGGTTCCAGTGCATCAAGAGCGCGAATCCAGACCTGATTGCGTCCGCCGGTACCTGACGCCGGAAACGCCAGTTGGCGTCCATTGGGTGAGAGGGTGAAGTTGAGAGTGCCGGCCGACAGCTGCACCTCGAAGCGAACCGGTGGCGCCACCGGTGGTGTCTTGCCCCGATACAAAAATGTGGTCAGCACAACAATCACGGGCAGCAAGGCCGCCAAGCTCCAGGCAAGCCACTCTCGGCGAGTCTTTCGCGAGCCCGCAGCTGTGAGAGTCCCAGTGTGCACTCCCGATTCGGCGGTCCATTTCAATTCGAGCGCAAGGTCACGGGCAGTTTGCCAGCGATTTTCCGGGTTTTTAGCGAGGCAGCAGACGATCGCGTGATCCAACACTGGTGATGTCATTGGCTTCACGGAGCGAATAGGCGGCGGTTCATTTTCGAGGATCGCGGCCGCCACGCTCAATGGGCTCTTCCCTTCGAAAGCTCTCTTTCCTGTCACCATTTCGTAGAGCACCGCGCCCAGCGAAAAAATGTCACTGCGTCCGTCCACTTCTTTTCCCTGTACTTGCTCCGGCGACATGTACTGGAATGTTCCGACGATCATCCCCTTTTCGGTGAGCGGCGGATTTGCAGCGGGACTGGACAGATTTACCGTCAAACTTGAACTGGCTGACGTCTTTGAGGGCAAAGACTTCGCCAACCCGAAGTCCATCAGCTTGACGCCACTCTGGGTCAGCATAACGTTGCCCGGTTTCAGATCGCGATGAACTATGCCCGTGCGATGGGCCATTTCGAGCCCCTCGCAAATCTCAATGGCATACTTGAGTACTTGATCGGGGACAAGCGCCCCCTTGTCCAAGCGGCTGGCAAGGGTCTCTCCTTCCAAGTATTCCATCACCAGATAGTCGACTCCATTCTGGTGACCCACGTCGTAGAGAGTGCAGATGTTTGGATGGTTCAAGGAAGAGATCGTGCGCGCTTCGCGGTCGAAGCGCTCCTTGGCCTCAGGGTTTCCGGAAAGATGAGAGGGAAGAATCTTGACGGCGACGATGCGTTGGAGCCGTGTATCCAGCGCACGATAAACCTCGCCCATGCCGCCAGCTCCGAGCGGTGATTGAATTTCGTAAGGTCCGAGTCTGGTGCCAGGGGTGAGGGACATCCGTGCGCGCCATTATATTCCTGATATTCCTGCGACCACGTTGCCGCGGATGCGCTGATTCTGGACGATTGGTCGCTAGGGTCGGCCAGCCGGGAAGAATCCTGCTCGAGCTAACGCTTATGGGGCAGCGGCGGAGCCTGCGGGACGCCCAGAGTACGATGTAGCGTCGTGCGCTCTTTTCAGCGCTGTACTCGACCGATCATCTACTTCTCTACCTGCTGCGGAGGATGTCTTCGATGTCGGCGATTTTTTCGCCGATGTGGTTCAACTTGCTGGCGAGGCCCTGAATTTCGGATTCAGCGCGGCGGTTCACGTCATAGTCCAGTTCGCCGCGCAGCCGGTCGCGCGTGTCTTGCCGGTTCTGGCTCATCATGATGACCGGGGCCTGGATGGCGGCCAGCATGGACAGGAAGAGATTCAGAAGGATGAAAGGATACGGATCCCAGGCGCGGTGGCCGAGCGCGATGTTAATCGCGCTGTAGGTGACGAGAACAACGAGAAAGATAATGATGAAGGTCCAGGAGCCGCCAAAACCGGCGACATTGTCGGCGATGTGCTCGCCAAAGGTAGCTTCCTTGTCGATCACGTCGTTCGGGTTGCGCATGGCGCGCACGCGGACCAGTTGCTGGGACGCATGAAACTGGCGGCCTAGCACGGTGAGCATATCCATGCCGGCGAGGGGCTTGCGTTGGAGCAGGACCGAGATGTCGTTGCGGTCAACTTCGAGACAGACGGTTTCATCGAGCGCGATGGCCGTGGTCTGGTGTGGGGTTTGCTCGAGCATGGAAGCGAAGCCGAAGAACTCGCCGTGCTGAGGTTCGTCGATGACGACTTCCTGGTGATCCTGATCGACCGTGGTGACGCGCACGGTGCCAGAAACCATCACGTAGGCCTGCCCGCCGGGGTCGCCCATCTTGTAAATGCGCTGCCGCGGGGCGAAGGTTTTGAGCTCGACCTGGCTGGCCAGGACGGCGGTTTCGTCTGCGTCGAGCAACGCGAACAGGGGAACGTGTTTCAGGACCTCGGGGTTGCAAGCCATCGAATACCTCGCGAGTTTTGCTGGGTGTCGCCCGACGCCGATCGGGCGTCAGTAGTTTATAGGGGGACGCTGCAGGTGTGCATCCGGGAGCGGGACGTCCGACCCACACCATTTCGCTTTTCAGTCCGACATGTCGGACAGGAGTGTCCGATCTACGGTGGTCGACTAGAGCCTTACCGAGTCTCCTACGGTTTTTCGTTCCACCACCAAAGCGACGGCAGTTTCTTTTGCGTGGGCCAGATTTCGTTGAGGGTGTCGCCTTCGAAGAGTTCGCCATCTTTCATTACGTAGCGGATTGATTCCGTGTTGCGGATGTCGTCGAGCGGGTTCTTGTTGAGGATGACCAGGTCGGCCATTTTGCCGGCCTCGATCGAGCCCAGATCTTTGTCGAGGCCCAAGGCTTCGGCGCCGTGAATTGTGGCGGACTTCAAGACTTCCATGCTGCCCATGCCTCCCGCGGCCAGCGACCACATTTCCCAGTGATAGCCGAGGCCCTGGAATTGTCCGTGGCTGCCGATGCAGACTTTGCCGCCCGCCTTCATGATCTTGGCGTCTTGCTTGGCTAGGCGGGGGAATGCTTGCTCGTCGTCGCGCACCCAGATCGGACGGCGGCGCGTGTGGTCGTCGAGGATGTTGTGCGGCATGAAGTGGCGGATCTTCGGGTTGTCGTGGACCTCGGTTTTCTCGTACCAGTAGTTTTCGGCCCAGGGGCCGCCGTAGGCGACGATCAGCGTGGGCGTATAGAAGATGCCGGACTTGGCCATGAACTGGACGACGTCGTTGTAGAGCGGCGTGACCGGCATGCTGTGTTCGTTGCCGCTGAAGCCGTCGATGACGTGGCTGAGATCGAGCTTGGTGTCGAGGCCGCCCTCGGTGGTGGGCATCACGCCTTCCGACTTGCAGGCCATGACCATCCACTCGCGCTGCTTGCGGTTGCCGACCAGATACGACTTCAGATAGGGCGTGCGGTAGAAGCGCTTGTACTTTTCGACTACGCCCTTCGCGTCGTCGAGCGATTGGAAGTCGGTGTCGGGGAACACGCCGGGGCCGGTGGAGTAGGCGCGCGGACCGATGATTTCGCCGGTGTCGACCATGTCCTGGTAGGCGAACATGTCGTTGGTGGAGGTTTGCGGATCGCGCCCGGCGGTGACGCCGTAGGCGAGGTTGGCGAGGAAGCCCCAGTTCTGCAGGTCGAGCACGCCGCGGCGGATTTCGCTCCAGTGCGGGTGAATGTCGATGAAGCCGGGCACGATGGTGGCGCCGGTGAGGTCGATGACCTTGGCTCCGTCGGGCACTGAGACTTTGCCATGCTCGCCGATAGCGGCGATGCGGTTGTCTTTGATGACGATGTCGGCGTTGGAGAGGACTTCATCGCCGTGCATGGTGATGATTTGCGCTCCGCGCAGGACCACGGTGCCCGAGGGACGGTGGCGCGGGAATTCCAGCTTGATCGGGATCTCTTCCGGCTTGGGCTTCTTGGCCTTGGCTTCCTTGGAATCGGAAGAAGCGTCGGAGCCGGTGGAGTCCGCGGAATTTGAGTTGCTCTTCTTGTCTTTGCCTGCTTTCGCGCGGGGCGGTTCGGGTGGCTGTGGAGGTTCTGGCTTGGGAGTCGGCGCGGGCTTGGCGCCGGTGTCTTCCTTCTTTTCTTTATCTTTCTCGTCTTCCGGCTTGGGCTTTTCGAAGGTGACCTTGTCGATGGGCAGGCGGAGGAATGTGGAGCCGACGGCCCAGGTAATTGTCTTGCTGTCGGCAGACCATCCCATGAAGTCGGCACCGATGTCGGTGAGCTTGGCGAGCGGAAGCACGGCTTTGTTGATGTCGACGGTTGGTGGCTCGCCGCCCATGTGGGGAACCGCGAGCAGATAGAGTTGCGTGCTGACCTGCGCGAGAGCCCAGTTGCCGTCCGGGCTGAGGCGAACGTCCTCGGCGGGATTGCCTTCGCCTTTCTCCGGCGGCTGCGGGAACCACACTTTGCCGACGACTTTCACGATGGTGCGGCGGTCGGTGCCGTCGTAACGCATCGAGGTTAGGCCGGCATCGGAATAGACGTAGACGCGATCTTTCTCCGGGCCGAAGTGGGGATGCTGGCCTCCGCGCGCGGGCAGGATGAAGTTGGCATCGCCACCGTCGGCCGGGAGCCAGATTAAATCCATGGCTCCCAGATGGCCGAACTCATCGAACTCTTCTACGTGCGCGATGCGTGGTGCGCGCAGGGCGACGATGCGTTGGCCGTCGGGCGACCATGCGGGGTCGCGGTAGTAGGCGGGCACGCGCGTGAGTTGCTGCGGTGAGCCGGAACCATCGGCACGCGTCTTCCAGATGTGGCCGCCTTCTTCGGACCAGGTGACGTAGGCCAGCCATTGTCCATCGGGAGACCACGACGGTTGGAATTCGCGATTCTGATCGTTGGTGACGCGCTTGGGCGTGCCTGATGGAAGATCCATCACATAAAGATGAGTGAGGGCGGAGAAGACGAGCCGCTTGCCGTCGGGCGATTCGGTGGGCCCTTGCGCGATGCGCAACTGCACAGGACCTTCTTCGACGCGCATCGGCAGGTTCAAGCCAGGGCCGAGCTCGCGGGCGACTTTCGCCGTGAAGGGAATCTCGTGCTCCTCGCCGCTTTCGACGTTGACGCGATGAATCTTGCCGCCCCAGGTGGCGATGACTTCCTTGCTGTCGGGCGTGAAGGTGTAGCTGGGGAGGAAGTCGCGCGTGAAGAGAGATTCCTGGTCGTCGCGCTGCACGGGATATTTCAGCCAGTGCTCTTCCGCGGTCCTCATGTCGCGGATGCGAAGACCGGTTTCGGTTTCGTAACGCGTGCCGTAAACGAGCTTGTTGCCGTCGGGCGAAATGACTGGACTGAACGCGCTCCCGGGCGCGTCGGTGACGACGTCTTCTTCGCCGGTGATGCGGTCACGGCGCGCGATTTGCGAGAGTGGGAACGAGACGTTGTAGACCTTGTCGAAGAATCCGCCGCGCGTTGTGTAATAAAGGTAGCGGCCGTCGCGCGAAGCTGAGGCGCCGATCGAGTGGCTCCAGTCGCGAGGACTCGCGTCGGGCTTCGCCTTGCCCTTCGTGATCTGCACTCCGGCGCCGCCTTTCACGTGATACATCCAAAGCTCGAACGTGTTGACGGGGAACTGGCTTTCTCGCGCGGCCATGACGTACTGGCTGTCGGGCGTCCAGGTGGGCGTGGCGAATTCGACTTGCTCGTCCTGGCTGAGTTGCTTGGCGCCGGTGCCGTCGGGTTTGGAAATCCAGACATTCTCGGCACCGCCGCTGTCGCTGACGTACGCGATGAAGTTGCCGTCGGGCGAGTAGCGCGGCTGGTTGTTGAATCCCATGCCGGTGGTGATTTTTTTCGCTTCGCCGCCCGCGAACGGGATGGTGTAGAGATCGCCGAGTAGATCAAAGATGATGGTTTTGCCGTCTGGAGAAACGTCGAGGGAGAGCCATGTGGCCTCATCGGTGGAGAATTCGACCTTGCGGGTCGGCTTGAGCGGGAGCTTTTCTTCCTTCTTCTTGTCGGAGGTCTGAGCTTTGTCGGCGGGGCTGTTTGTCGGCCTGCGCGGGAAGGACGAAGGTGGCGATCAGGACGAGCAGGAACAGGGCGCAGCTGCGCTGCGCGCGGAGGTGCGAAGGCATTGGGAGTGTCTCCATCCGGATGGCGATTTGCGCGCGTAATCCTAGTGCGTGCGCGCGGGTGAGTCAAATTGCTGTGCTTTTGACGGGCTGGGGTGGAAAAGGTCGTGGAGTTCGTGGTGCTGCCGGCGCACGCGGGGTCCCCTTCGGCTTCGCTTAGGGCAGGCTTTCGACTGCGTTCGGCTGCGCCTCACTCCGCTCAGGATGACAAGTTAATAGATAGGAGGCTGCTGCCTGCTGGCTCCAGCTTTTGCTCCCGTCTTCTAGTTTTTCTTCGCTGACACTACTGCTACTCCGTAGACCGGGAGAGTTAGGGATTGTTTTTCTCCGCCTTCAAGGACGTCTGTCATTGTGCGGGGTAGCTTGACTGTTTGTGGTTGCTTCGAGAAATTAATCAGGACGAAAACCGTGCCCTGCCCACCGTAGCGGGGAGAGACTTCGATTCCATCCGGAACTTCGCCCAGGGCGGGCTTCACGCCGCTGGTGGTCGTCATCCACTTGGCGGCTAGCCGCATGGTTTTCGGATCGAGCCAGGCGCCGATGTAGGTGATTCGCCCGTGGCCTACTTTTCTTGTGATCGCTGCGGGCTGATCGTCGAGCCAGCCATTGCTCTTGCCATAACGCATCAACACTTGCGTGTCAGCGTCGCGTGCGCTGAGGAGTTCGGCCCAGAGACCGCCTTCCCCCGATCCCCAGTCGCCTGAGAAGGGGATGGGATCGGTGAGCGCGTAGTACTGTTCCACACGGCCGCCCAGCAACTCGCCCAAAGGTCCTGGCTGGCGCTGCGGCTGGAGCGCGTTGTCATCGTCTTTCATCGCCGAGCGTTGGCCGAGCACGAGATGGCCGCCATTCTGGACGTAGCTCATCAGGTTTTTGGCGGCGTCGTCGGAGAGAACGTTCAGTCCGGGAGCGACGACGAGCTTGTACTGGGCGAGAGGAGCCGTGGGTGGCACGATATCGATGGATTGTGCGATTGCCCGGATCGGCCCGTAGTAGCTGACGAGTTCCTCCACCGGGTCGTAGTTCTTGTTGTGCTTCTGCCATTGGATGGCCCAGCGACTGTCGTACGAGTGGAGGATCGCCACCTCCGAGCGCACGGAGGTGCTGGCGAGGACGGGTGCCGCCTTCTCGAATTCCTTGCCGATCTGCGCTACTTCGCTGAAAAGAGGAACAGGCGTGCCGTCGGATCCCACGATGACGCCGTGATACTGTTCCTGTCCGCTCAGCGCGCTGCGCCATTGCCAGTAGCTGACCGCGTCGGCGCCGTGCCCGACGTCGTGCCAAGCCATGGCGCGGACTTCTCCTTTGTCGAGCGCGTTGTTGATCTCCGCCCAGTTGACCGATCCGGGTTGCGTTTCGATGACCCAGAAATTCTTTTGCTTGAAGCCGCGCGTGAGGTCGTGGGCGGCGCCGTTACGCGCAGGATTCAGGTGGCCTTGGCCGACGTAATCGTCCCACGCCGCGAGATCAAGATCCTGCGAGACGGTGTAGTGATCGAAGCCATCGAACCAGCCCATCATGTTGGTGGTGATGAACTGCCCAGCGTCGGCATTCGCGCGGATGACGTCGAGTTGATTGCGCTGGTAGCTTCGCCAGGTGTCGCTGACGAAACGCATCCAGCTCAGGAGCAGCCCCGGATTGCCGTAGCCGGTCTGGATCGGAATCTGATCCCACGCGGAGTAAGTCTGGCTCCAGTAGGAGGTGGTCCAGCGCGTGTTGAGGTTGTCGAGAGTGCCGTAGCGCGCCTTGAGCCACTGCTGAAACTGGGCCTTGGTCGCGGCGTCGAACGAGACTTCGGCGTACTCGTTGTCGATCTGCCAGCCGAGAACATTGGGATTGTGGCCGAATTTTTTGGCGAGTTGTTCGGCGATCTTGCGAGCCATCTCGCGATACTTGGGATTGGCCCAATTGAATTGCTGGCGGTTGCCATGCTGATCTTTGCGGCCGTCTTCGAGGGTGCGCAGGGTTTCGGGATATTTCTGCGTGAGCCAGGCCGGAGGCGCAGCGGTCGGAGTGCCGATCACGGTGAGAGATGTCGTGCGTCGCGGCGGCGGCGATGGCGCGATCGAGCCAGTCGAGATCGTAGTGGCCTTCTTCGGGCTCCATGCGGCTCCAGGCGAATTCCCCACGCGGACCATGTGCACGCCCGCTTGCTGCATGAGCGCGAGATCGGCTTCCCATCGCGCTTCCGGCCACTGTTCGGGATACCAGGCTGTGCCGAGCAAAATCGGATGCTTCTGCTGCGCGAGCAACGGAGCGGCGAGCAGAAGAACGATGAGGGCCAGCAGGGAAGGGAGTTTCGGGGAAGGTTTCATTCTGATCTCCGAACAGATTTCGGAGTCGCATCGTGATTGATTGTTGCCAGATGACTTGGTCACGCACGATCGCGAAAGTGAATCTTGCGAAACATGCTGGAGCCGATCGGCCGCGGCCTCGGGCGTAATGTCGCGCTGCGGGCTGCCCAGCATTTCGTAGCCGACCATGAACTTCTGAATGGTAGCGGAACGCAGGAGCGGCGGGTAGAAGTGCGCGTGCAGATGCCACTCCGGGTGGCGCTCGCCGTCCGTGGGTCGCTGATGGAATCCCATCGAGTACGGGAAAGACACTTCGAACAAATTGTCGTAGCGGATGGTGATCTGCTGGAGGATCTCGCCGAGTTGAGTGCGTTCGTTGTCTTCCAGATCGGCGATAGATTCCAGATGACGCTTGCTGATCAGCAACGTTTCGAATGGCCAGACTGCCCAGAAGGGCACAAGGACGGCGAAAGAATCGTTCTCGCAAATGATGCGCTGGTGAAGACTGTTTTCCAGACGAAGATAGTCGCACAGCATGCAGGATTGGTGTTTTGACGAATAGGCGCCCAGCGCCGCTTGTTCGCGGATGGCCTGATTCGGGAGATGCGCGGTGGCCCAGATCTGGCAATGGGGATGCGGATTGCTGGCGCCCATCATCGCGCCGCGGTTCTCGAAGATCTGCACGTGCTTCACCCATGCGCGACTGGCAAGATCATTGAATTGATCGATCCACATGTCGACCACGGGGCGAAGTTCGCGCACGCTCATGCGCGGTATAGTGAGGTCGTGGCGCGGCGAAAAACATCCGACACGGCAGATTCCACGCTCGGTGCCGGCGATCAGCAGATTGTCGTGGTCGATCGCTACTTCCGGTGAGTCTGGTAGGAGCGCAGCGTAGTCGTTGTCGAAGGCGAAGGTGCTGGAGTATTTCGGATTGCGCGAACCGCCGGCGCGCGCGTTCCCGGGACACAGATAACAATCCGGATCGAAATGGGGGGCATCCTGGAGTGGCGCCTTTTCGACCTTGCCCTGCCAGGGCCGTTGCGTGCGATGGGGCGAGACGATGACCCACTCCTGGGTCAGGGGATTGAAGCGTCGATGGGGCGTGTCCTTGAGCTGATCGAGGTTCATGTGTCGGTTCGAATCAGGGAATTTTAGTTGGATCGATCGGCAGCACTACGGTTTCAGGTCACCTCGGTCACTCCGTCCGTTGCGTTCAGGATGTACGTTTCGGGATGAATTCCGGTGCGCGCCTGGTACTGTGCCGCAAGTTCGCGCTCGACGGAGTCGGCTGCGGGAGCGTCGACCAGATTCACGGTGCACCCGCCGAATCCACCACCCGTCATGCGCGCGCCGATCACGCCGGGAAGTCCAGCGGCGATCTCGACCATGGTGTCGAGTTCTGCGCAACTGACGTCGTAGTCATCGCGCAGGCTGCGGTGGGAGTCGGCCATGAGTTTCCCGACGGATGCGAGATTCCCGTTGGTAAGCGCGTTCGCCATTTGCAGCACGCGTTCATTTTCTGTGACCACGTGCTGGCAGCGCTTGTAGGTGAGGTCAGGCAACAGGTGTTTGTGTTGCTCGAGTTGAGCCGCACCGACGTCGCGCAGAGATTGTAGGCCCGGTAGCGCGGAAGACAGCAAACGGACTCCCTCCTCGCATTGCCGGCGGCGCGCGTTGTATTCGCCGGCCGCATGCTGGTGCTTTACCCCTGTATTGCTGACGAGCAACCGTAGGTCTGCGGGAATTGGAAGCGCAGTGGCCTCGAGGCTGCGGCAGTCGAGCATCAGTGCATGACCGGTCTGGCCGTGGGCGGAAATGAATTGATCCATGATGCCGCAGCGTGCGCCCACAAATTCGTTTTCGGCGCGCTGACAAGCGAGGGCGAGTTGCATGCGGTCTATGGTGTGGCCGCTGACGTTCAGCAGGGCGGCGCCGGTGGAAACTTCGATGGCCGCGGAAGAACTCAGGCCCGAGCCTAAAGGCACGTCGCCGCTGACGACCAGATTCGCTCCGCGCAGCCGGCGGCCGGAATTTTCGAGCGCGATGGCCGTGCCGATAACGTAATCGCTCCAGTCGCCGCGGGGAGATGGGCTGGGAAGCTCGAGATCGCAGACGAATTTCTCGGCGAATTGCGCGGAGTACACGTGCAATTCACGGTCGCGGCGTGGCGCGATGGCGACCGAACAATAGAGATCGATGGCCGCCGGCATTACGAAGCCCAGATTGTAGTCGGTGTGCTCTCCAATGAGATTGACCCTTCCGGGGCCTCGGAAGATGCGGCATGGGCCGCCAAACACCCGCTCAAAAGTTTGCCTCGCATCGTGGGTCAGTGGAAGGCGAGTCTGCGGGGCGGGCGGCATGTTCCTCAGCGGCGTTCTGGGAGCGCTGCGATTGTAAATGAGAATTCGGCGATGCCGCTGCGATCAGGCGTTGCGCACCCCGTCGCCCAAAAAATCAAAAATCCGCAGCAGAAAAACGGGGCCACGATTGTGGCCCCGGTCTGATCGGTGTGCGTTGGGGAACGTTATTTTACGTGGATGGTCTTGCCATCGGGGTCGAGCGTGCCCTTGATGCGAACCTGTTTGCCTTCGTACTTCTTCAGCTCTTCCTGGCGGTCGACGTCATAGGTCTTACCGCTGGCATCCTGTAGAACGAACTTGTCGCCAGACTTGGATACGGTTCCGCTGAAGGTCTGGCCGTCGCTGGCAGACTGCGCCTGCGCGTCAGGACCGGCTTGGCCGGCTGGCGGTTGCGCGCCGGGCTGCTGGCTGGGCGAAGACTGACTGGGATCGGTCGCGCCGGGCTGTTGGCTCGACGGCGGCGTTCCGGGCTGATTCTGTCCGGGCTGTTGCGACTGCGCGGACGGTGTGCTCGACGAGGGCGAGCTGGCATCGGGTTGCTGCGCGAATAGCGGGGCGGCGCTCAATGCGAGAGCGAGTGTGCCCAGCATCCAGAAAGATTTCGTTGGCTTATTCATCATCATCCTCCGAGGAATTTGGTGCGGCTCCCTACTTCCTAGCAAACACGTGGCCAATAATTCTCCGAAGAAGCGCAGTTTTCTGCCTCGTCGCCTGCGCATAAACGCGAGTGTTTGGGCTGAAGGCGTTACGAGCACATAGTCGGAAGTGCTCAGTAAAACGCGGGTAGGGTTCTAAGGAAATTCGAAGCTGAGGCGTACAGATAACGCCTTAGGGAATCTTGCGCGGACTAGCGCGCATGAGTAGTGCGGCCGGGCAATATTTGCACGAGAGCGGATAAGAAGGATGCGCAGCGTTAACTGTAGAAATCGGCGATGCTTTCTACGACCCACTGCTGCTCTTCTTGTCTCAATTCCGGAAACATTGGAAGCGCGAGAACTTCCTGTGCGGCGCGTTCCGCTTCCGGCAGATCGCCTTTCGCATATCCCAGGTAGCTGAACACCGGCTGCAGGTGCAAGGGGATTGGGTAATAGATCTCAGTCCCGATTTTTTTGTCAGCGAGAAACTGACGGAGTTCGTCGCGGCGGCGCGCGCGAATCACGTACTGGTGGTGAACGTGATGCGCGTAGGGAGCGAGCGCGATCGGCCGCGCGGGTGAATCGGCTGTGGGAGTGAACAATCCCGCTTGCGTGAACAGGCGATCGTAAGTCGCGGCGTGCTCGGCGCGCTGACGATTCCACGTTTCCACGTGCGGCAACTTGACGCGTAGGATGGCGGCCTGAATCGCGTCCAGACGGCAATTCCATCCCATCTCTTCGTGCAGGTAGCGGCGCGGACTGCCGTGATTGCGAAGCCGCCGTATGCGCTCGGCGGTTTCCGCATCATTGCTGACCGCGAGACCGCCATCGCCGTAAGCGCTCAAATTCTTGCTGGGATAGAAACTGAAGGCGGACGCTTTACCCATCGAGCCCGCACGCGAGTCGCGCCAGCGTGCGCCGATGGCCTGGGCTGCGTCTTCAAGTACCGCAATGCTGAATTCGTTTGCAATGCGGGCGAAGGCGTCCATGTCGGCGCACTGCCCGTAGAGATGGACGGGCAAGAGAGCGCGGAGGGTCGTTGACTTCCCTGCGCGGAGATGAGGCTTCTACTTTCACCGGGTCGAGATTCAGCGTGTGGGGATTGATGTCGATAAAAACAGGGCGTGCTCCCGCGCGAACGACTGCGCTGGCCGAGGCGAAGAAACTGAAGGGAGTGGTGATGACGGTGTCGCCCGCCTTGATTCCGCTGCCGGCGATGGCGAGCCACAAGGCATCGGTCCCGGAAGCACACGCGACGGCGTGATCGACTCCGAGAAACGCGGCGACCTCACGCTCAAAGGCCTGGACTTCCTCGCCCAGAATAAAGTGCTGCGAAGAGCACACGCGTTCCACCGCGGCCAGAATCTCTTCGCGAATCGAGGCGTATTGACGTCCCAGATCGAGCATGGGGACGCTGGCCAAGACGCCGGACGATGATGGAATGCGCGTGTTCACGGATAGCGGAATTTTAGCAGGCGTAAGAACGGCGAGTCGGCTGCGCTAGTCGCGGCAGGTGATGAAATCGGGGAGGATCGCAGTTCCGAGGCCCAACTTTGACTGGCTGAGACTACTGAGCTAAGGGAGTTCGAATCGGATCGACGGCAGCGCCGGCAAAGGTTGGTCGGACTCGAGTGCCAAGCGCCACTCGTCAACTAGATCGCGAAAGAGGCCGAGATCCAGTCCGGAATGCCGGTCAGGATACGGCGCAAGATTGCGCAACCCGCGCTGCAGCAACGATCGGCAGCCGACAACGTTCCCGGTGGAATGATGGTGGAGGGCGACGGCGATCTGAATCAGGCCCTGCAAGAATTTGCGCTCGGGCTCGGGAGCGACCCGCCAGACATCCTCCAGGGCCTCGTGGGCTTCAAAGAATTGGGACGCATTAAAGAGGATAAGGCCCTCGTGAAAAAGATGGTCGAGATTGTGGTTGGCTGGCCGATTCATGACAGTCGATCAGGCCGATTCATCCGACAACGGGCGGAGAGAAGAAAGCACGAACATCGCGAGCTTTTCCCGGCAAGTCACGGAGATTCCGGTTAGGCAGCCTTCTTGACGCGTGGTTTGAATAACAATACGCTAAACAACATACCTAAAGCCTATGTCTGTATCCGATATTTCTCCCGTGTCTGGATTGGCCCTCATGCGTAAATTTGCTGTTTTGATGACCGTCCTAATGTGTTTCGCGGCGGCATTCGCCAGCGACTCTACGAAGCTCCCGAAGAAATATAGCGAGTGGTTGAAGAAGGACGTGGGGTACATCATTACCAATGAGGAGAGGGCAGCCTTTAAGGGTCTCAACACGGACGAGGCTCGGGACAAGTTTATCGAGCATTTTTGGGAGATAAGAAATCCGAACCCGGGCGCGCCGACGAATTCCTATCGTGAGGAGCATTACGAGCGGTTGCAGTATGCCAGCGATCATTTCGGCAAGTTCGGTGACGGTTGGAACACCGACATGGGCCGTATTTACATCACGCTGGGCGCTCCTCAGCAGAAGGCGCGTTATGTCGCGCAGACCGGCGTGCGTGGCATGGAGATCTGGTTTTACTCCAGCAGCCACCCGGCGTTGCCGCCGTTCTTTTACATCGTCTTTTGGGAGAAAGACTTCGGAGATTTCAGGCTCTACAGCCCCTACATGGACGGCCCGAACAAACTGGTGACGGGCATCCAAGCGGAGCAAGGGCGAAAGCAATCGTACTTGCAAATCGATCACATCCTGGGCCGCGAAGTTGCCAAAACAACGCTCAGCTTGCTGCCGAGCGAGCCCGTAGACACGACGAACGCCGATTCAACTCTGCTGTCAGACCTGATGCTGGGAACGATTCACGATTTGGCGAATCATCCGTTCACGGTGGAGGCGCTCAAACTGCGGCAGGCATTGAGTGAGGATGTCACGCATCGCGTCATTCTTCCCGGGGATTTGCTGAACGTGGTGTGCGCGCCGTTACGGGATTCCCACGGAGACATCCGGCTGCACTACGCGATTCGCCTACCGCAGCCCGAGGACTTCGCGGTGGCGCAGGCTGATCAGCGCTTCTATTACTCGCTGGCTACGATGGTTCGCGTGCTCGGTGCAGACGGGAAAGAGCTTTTCAACCGCGAGCAGAAGCTTTCCAGGTACATGAGCAAGGCGGATCTGGATAGCTTGAAGGGCAAGCCCGTTATGTACGAGGGCTGGGTACCGCTGGCTCCCGGCAAGTACACCCTGAAGTTCCTGTTTACGAACTTGCTGACCAAGACCAGCTTTCCGGCTGAACGCGAGATCACGATTTCGGATGTGAGGAAGCAGGAATTTGTGGTTACGGATCCGGTGGCGTTTTCGCAAGCCGATGCGGTCGACCCTGCGAAAGCTGAGTTTCTCCCGTTCACGGGCGGCGGCATTCGCTTTCGTCCTTACGTCGCGAAGGAACTCGCCCTGGTGCAGGGCCAGGATCTAAAATTTTTCTATCAGATTTGGCGCCGGCAAACCGGCGCGAGCAGCAATGCTGACTCTAAACTGATGGTCGATTACGCTTACGGCCGGCCCAGTTATTCAGGATCTGCAAAAAACCTGCACGAGGAATTGGCAACGAACCAGTTCGATCCGTACGGGTCGATGGTGAACGGGAAGAAGATCGACACGACGGAATTGGGACCGGGGAACTACCGCCTGACGGTGTCCGTAACCGATCCGGCGACGCAGCAGAAGCTTTTCAGCACGACATCGTTTCAGATCGGGGCGGAATCTTCGCCGGCTGATGTTTGGCAGATCGACGACGAAGGTTTGCAGGAATATGTCACGTCTGGGCAGGCAGACTTTGATCGAGGCTTGGTCTTTCTGGCAAACAAAGATCAGCAGGCGGCACTGGGCGCATTCCAGCAAGCGTTACGACATGATCCAAATCATGAGCGAGCCCGTGCGCGCTTGGCGGACTACTACTTTCAGCAGAAAGATTTCGCCAAGGTTGTGGAACTGTTCGCGCACCGGGAAGTGACGTCCAAAACAGAAGACGGGACGATTCTCGCGGTGGCCGATAGTCTGGATCGCACGGGCAGGTCGAGCCAGGCGGCCGAACTGGTGGAGACTGCGCTCAAAGTGAAACCCCCCACTGGTCCGCTGTACCTCGCTCTGGCAACCTACTACCAGCACTCGGGTAAGCCGGATCGCGCCGAGGCCTCCCAAACCAAGGGGCGGGCTCTATTGAACGATGCAGGCAGCAAAGCCGAGGAACAGTAGCACGCCCTTCTTGACCATCGAGTATTGGGTCTGGGGAGACCAGATCAGCCCCCGCATCCATATGAAAACCCATATACCTACCTTTCAAAACTTACGGTTATCCGAATAACCCTGTAGCGAAAATAAGGCTTTTCGCGACCTCACCCTTCCCTAAGCACCTCAAAACACAGTACTAGACTGTCGCTCAACACTCGGCGGTGTTTTGGTACCGGGTGTGCACAGTGATGTGAGTCAGTCTGTGCAAGCGATGTTTTGAGCGTCACCCACGCACGCGGCAATTTTGGCCCCAGCAAAGAACCAAGTTAAGCACCAGCAACGAACCAAGATAAGCACGGAACTTAAGGAGGAGTTGAAGCTTATGGCGAAAAGGCTTGTAGCTGTTTTTGCCCTCTTCGCATTGACCTTTAGCCTCACGGCAATAGGCTTTGCGCAAGAATCCACAGTGAAGGGCAATCTAGGCGGTGTCGTAACCGATCCGTCCGGCGCAGTAGTTGCCGGCGCCAATGTGACTGTGGTCGGTCCTATCGGAGAAAAAACCGTCGCATCGGATGCCGAAGGGCGGTTCATGTTCTCGTTACTGATTCCTGGCTACTATTCCGTAAAAGTCAGCAAAGAAGGATTCAAGTCGGCTGAAGTAAAGACGGCTGAAGTAGTCACTGGGCGTACCTCTAGCGTCACCGTGAAGCTTGAGTTGGGCGCTTCCGCTACCACGATCGAGGTGAATGCATCGTCCGTGCAGGTTGACACGACCTCGACGGCTACCGGATCGAACCTGACTGACAACTTCTATCAGTCGGTTCCGGTGGGACGCGGCGTGACCGGCCTCTTCTACGCGGCTCCGGGCGTCACTTCCGGCGGCGGCACTGGTACGGCGAATCCCTCCATTGCCGGTGGAACTGGTCTGGAGAACAACTACGTTGCGGATGGCGTGAGCATTACTGACGCAGGTTTCGGCGGCATCGGCGTGTATTCGCGCAACTACGGTTCTCTGTCGACCGGCATCAACCTTTCATTTGTGAAGGAAGTCGACGTAAAGACCGGCGGCTTCGAAGCGCAGTATGGCAAGTCAACCGGCGGCATCGTGCAGATCGTCACCAAGAGTGGCTCGAACGATTTCCACGGTTCGGTGGGCGGCTTCTTTGCGCCGCAACAGATGGAAGCGAGCCGTTTGCAGCCAGATGATTTTGGGGCGGGAACCAACAGCGCGCTCTTCAATCGAGCGGGCAACATTCTTCATCAGAGCAACTATGACGTCGACGTAGAAGCTGGCGGCGCACTCGTCAAGAATCGGATTTTCTTCTTCGGATCGTTCAATCCGCAATGGAACACCGACCACGACAAGTTTGCGCAGTTCGCAAACCCCTCTGACTTGCTGAACGGCACGCCGACGCAGACCAGTCTCGGCAACCGCGATATCAGCTCGAGAGTCTATTCGTATGCTGGCAAGGGAACCTTCAGGCTGAGCGATCACCATCAGTTTGAAGTGTCGATCTTCGGCGATCCGACTTACGGAGATTTCGATCCTCACGGGAACGTGGGTTTGGTCACCGCGTCGCCCTCAACCTTCGACAAACTGCAGTACGGCACCCGCAACTTTGTCGGCGCGATACAACGGAACTTTAAGTCCGACCTGGCTGTTCAACGCTTCGTTTGCGTGGGGCCACAACAACCTGAGCGATACCCCTTCCCCTTTGACTGCCGGGAACTTCTTGATCACGGATCAGACGCAGCGGAATCCATGCTACGCGCCGCCAGGTTCACCTCTGTTTAATCCGGCTTGCGACTCGCTCCGACCACCCCACAGCGGGGTATCTATACACGCCAAGGTCTGGGCTATTACGAGAACACGCAGGGCGACAGCTACGGGGCGAACTTCGATACCCAAAAGACGTTCAACTTCCTGGGCCAGCACAGCTTGACCTTCGGCTACAGATATGAAAAGTCAAGCTACGATGGCAATAAGAACTACACCGGCTTCCGTATTCCGGTTGACCAGGCTTACGTTGACCAGTCCGGTGCTCCCAACCAGGCGATTGCGGATGCTTTGCTCGCTAACGGCACCACCGCATCTTACTATCTCCGCACGCGGGGCTCGTTCTGCGGCGTTTCAGCCATGGTGATCCCAGGTCTGAATGGCTGCGGCGACGGCACAACTGGTGTCACTCTCATTCAGGTTCGTGGTGAATTCGGTAACTTGAATTTCAACACCAAATCGCTCTACCACACCGTGTTCGCGCAAGATGCCTGGAGTCCCAGCAAGTACATCACGATCAATGCTGGCATGCGCTGGGAGCAGCAGCATGTTCAGGGCGTCAACGCCGCTTACACGTTCAACGACAACTGGTCGCCACGCGTAGGGGTCAGCGTTGATCCCTGGGGTAACCGGAAAACAAAGATCACGGCGAACTTCGGCCGTTACACCGAAGCTCTGCCGCTGGATATCGCGATCCGGTCGCTCAGCGCAGAGTATGACTCCCCCTCTGCCTTCTGGTCGGCGCCGAATGATGGAGCTGGTAACGCGCTCGTAAACCCCGACGGCACGCTGGACTTCACCAATTTCAGCACGGTGAATAACTTTGAAAACTGCGGTGGGCTCGACCCAACGGGTGGCAGCGGACCTTGCTTCTTCAATGGAGGCATTTCGGCCCAGTCCTCGGTGGCGTTCGGCAAGGGCACGCGCAGCGAGTACCTGGACGAGTATCAGCTCGGCTTCGAGCATGAGTTCGCGAACTCGGGCGTAGTTTTCAGCGCTCGCTACACGGACCGCCGCATCAAGCGCATCATTGAAGACAACGCTGCCCTGTCACCGGAAGCCTTCATCGGCGGTCTGGCGCAGCAGTACTTCATCTCCAACCCCAACAAGGCTCAGGACCTGTTTACCAACCCGATCCAGGTGGACTACAACAGCCAGGGAGCGGACGGTTGCTTGTCCGGTCGCGAATCCCGCAGCGGACTGCGCAGGGCATCACTGACAGCAACGGAACGCCTGTATTTACCGCCAATGGCTCTGACAGCATGTGCGTCCAACCGGGACCCTATGCCAATGGCCATGGCCCGGGCGATCCTTTCGCCGACGGTATTCCCGACGGCTTCGTTCAACCCGTCCGCAAGTACCAGGCGATGGAATTCGAAGTCAACAAGGCGATGTCGCGTGGCTGGCAGATGCGCGCGAACTACCGTATTGCCAAGCTGCAAGGCAACTACGAAGGTTCGTTCCGCAACGATAACGGTCAGAGCGATCCGAACATCAGCTCGCTGTTCGATTTCACCAAGGGCGACTTCAACCTTCTGGGTCAGCAGTTCGTGCCTGGAGTGCTGAACACGGACGTTCGCCACCTGGCGAACGGCTATGTCAGCTACACGTTCGGCGGGAACCACGCAAAGGGCTTGACGATGGGCTCGCTCGGTGCACTACCAGACTGGCGTTCCGATCAACAATCTGTTCGCGCACCCGGCGTATCAGAACGCGGGAGAAATTCCCTTCTGTGCTGATAACACCACCAATTGCACTTCCGCACGTGGCTCGCTGGGTCGCACGAACAACTGGGGCAGCGTCGACTACCACATGGACTATCCCATCCGGATTACGGAAGGGACGAGGCTCCGTCTGGGCGCTGACCTGTTCAACATCACCAACAACAAGACACTTCTGCGCGTGAACCAGCAGGCGCAGCGTTCTTATCTGGTTCCGAACGCTGACTTCCTGAAGCCCACGGGCATTGGGCCGTCCGGTGTCTTCGGTAACACCAACCCGGCGTATCAACGTCCGTTCTACGCCCGGTTCAGCGCAAGGTTCGAATTCTAGGTCTCTTGGAATTTGGCTAAAAAGGAGGGCCACTATGGCCCTCCTTTTTTTGATGTACGCCGTGCATGTTCGACAGCTTGGGGGTGAAAGTCCTCTCCCAACCTGATGGAGGTGAAGGGTAGCGAAGCGCAAGGGCGTCAGCGCGAGGTGGGGTCTGAAGGAAGCGCGGAGCAAACACGCGTGCCGATGAACAAGAACCGGATGATGAGGCCTACGGTGGCGGGCGAGCAAGCAACTGATTGCGAAGCCCATATCCATCAAGGACACTGGTGGTAAATCCGGCGGTGGTGCGTGGAAAGCGGTCGAGCTTATCGCGGGAGATCTGCTGTGCGTCACGGATTCGGTGACTGAGGACATCGTAAGGTGTTCTGACCGGACAGCAGAAGTCAGCAGAGGGCGTAGTAGTCGCGGAAGCGGTGAAGGCCCGAACGATAGGAAGAGTCAGTAGTGCTTGGGTCTCGAGGAGGGTATTGCACTAGCCATCTCGCTCTACGGCGGGGCTTGGGTAGGCAGGGCGCGGTGAAGCCGCAACGGATGCTGACCCGAGAAGTGAAACCCACACGGCGTTCCCAAACTACGAACGCTCAGCCGGCCCGTTCCATTGGTGGGACTAACCTATCGAACCGCCGTATGCGGACCCGCATGTACGGTGGTGTGGCAGGTTGTGTCAAGAAGACGCGCAAGCGTCATGCTGTACGAAAGATGAAGGTCGGCCCTTCGGAGCCGCCTTGTAGGGGGAGGCTTCAAACAGCCGTGAGCTGCTTCGGTCAAAAGCCGCGGTGGTGAACGTCACGGTTAAAAGGCGTGACGTTAGATCACGTCATGTAGGGATTAGAGAGACGAATGCAAATGAACCTCCGACGACGCATCGAAACACCACCGAGACGACATCAAAACCGGAGACTGCCTGCTAGGTCCGGGAAGAGCATGGAAGCAACCTACTTACTGGCCGTGCGATGTCCGGTGTACAGGGGGCGTGACTCTAATCCGGGCTTTCGTACGGAACTTGAGAACCTGGGCGGTGATGCGAAGGGAAAAGGCACAAGCGGACACCCGCGAGGCCGAAAGTACCGAAGCGCCAGACAGGGGCGGACTGCTTCGTAGTAGCGATGAAGCGGGGTAATGTCCCGTGGAGCGAAGGGGGCAGGTCACCCGCGTCGGTGATCGATTGAGTCAACGGGTAACAGGAGGAACTCATTGGTCTCGACGGAAGGCGGCAGCCTTTCAGGGGTGGCACGAGCCGGATGAATCGAGAGATTCACGTCCGGTTCTGTGAGCGGCTCGGGGTGAAATTCCCCGGGCCGACTCGGCGGAGGAGAGGTGACTCTCCCCCCTATGCCGATTCGGTAATGTAAGCTTTCGGTCGCTCGCAGGAAGGTGTTTCGGACGTACTTTGACCCCCTGGTTGGCTGACTGCCGAAGAGGTTTCTATGGTTCGCATGAAGCATTCACTGCTAGCGCTCGGCATGCTGGTTTCCCTCTCCATGTCGCCGTTTGTCCAAGGGCAGATGAAGTCGGGTGCCAGCAAATTGAGCTGTACTATCCGAGGTCAGGTCCGTTACGAAGATGGCAAGCTGGCGGACCGCGTGGTGGTGCGTCTGCGCAGCGATGCGGTTGCATTTCAAACGGAGTTGACGACCGACCCGCAAGGCAAGTTCGAATTCGCTGGCTTGGGCCCGAGCACGTACCACCTGACGATTGACGGCCAGGGGGTTCGGCCCTACGAAAGTTATCTCGACGTCAGCATGTCGCACATGGCTTACGAGCAGATCACCTTGAAGTTTGCCAAGGACCGGAATGCGGGAGCTGTGCCTCCCGAGGGCCCAGGCGGGACGCTCAGCGCAGACTCCATCCCCGGCGCGGCGCGCAAGGAATACGACGAAGGGCAGAAGGCGCTCGATAACAAGGATGCCGAGGCCGGAATCAAGCACTTCCGCAAAGCCATCCAGCTCTACGGCAAGTACTCGGAGGCTTACCTGGCGCTTGGGCTGCTGTACATGGATCTCGGCAAGTTGGACGATGCCCAGCCGGCGCTGCAGGCGGCGAATGAGATCACGCCGACGGCTCCCGGCGGCTATTTGGCCTTGGGGACCATGTACAACGCGCAGAAGAAGTACGATGACGCTGAGAAGGCCCTTACGCATGGCCTGGAGTTAAAGGCGGACGTGCCTGACGGCCAGTACGAGCTGGCCAAGACGTATTGGGCTACCGGCAAGTGGCAGGATGCCGAGCCGCACGCACAGAAGGCTGTGGCGCTGGCGCCGAATATGGCTCCTCCGCATGTGTTGCTCGGGAACATCGCCCTGCGCAAGCAGGATCCGCTGGGCGCGGTGAAGGAGTTCCAGGAGTATCTGCGGCTTGATCCCAAGGGCCCCATGGCTGGGGGCGTGTCGCAGATGATTCAGAAGATCGAGGCCAGCCAGAAAAAATAGTCCGCTTGCGGGATTTTCGGCCTGCGAGCCGCCGCAAGGAAAGCCAAGGCATTGGGTTGGTTGTCGACCCGCGGCTGCGCTCTGCTTCGCTGTCTGTAATGCCTCTGCCTCTCTCCGCCAGAGGGCCATAGCCATCCCGCGTCGCTCGAGCTGCGCTTTCGCGCAGGCTCCCTGACGTACGCTTACATTTCTGCCTCATCTTGTCTTGAGTTCTCTGCGCCTGCGTGTGCAGTAGCTCGGTGCGGGGTAGAACGCTGCTCCTCTTCATGATCTCCGTTTAGTGCGCCGCTTCTCATAGCGGCCCTCCACTGTGGAGTGCCATTTCGGATCCAAAATCCAATCCTCTTTGTTCCCTCGTGGCTCGAAGTCCCCTCCACGGCTCCCTGATTACCTCCGTAACCTTCCCTTGTCACCAACGGATGACATATCACTGTAAGTGGCTGGGCGCGTTGTGCCTGTTGTGCCCAGCACCGTCCCAGGGAAGTTTCTGACTTGCGAATAGCTGCCGTGTGATGGAGTGCGTCGCGCGCTTCGTCGGAGGGAACATGTTGAAGCTTCGATTTCTTGCTGTGTTACTAGTGCTCGCCGCGTTTGCAGGAGTTGCGTCGGCGCAGAGCGGGTCGATCCAGGGAACTGTGGCCGATAATTCCGGCGCCGTGGTGCAGGGCGCCGACGTCATCGTGCGCAACATCGAGACCAACGCGCAGCGCGCGGTCACCACCAGCGCGTCGGGCGTGTACAGCGTTCCCAACCTGCCGGTCGGGCACTACGAAATCACGGTGAAGAAGGAAAGCTTCAAGGCCTATCACCTCGACAGCGTCGAGCTGACGGTGGCGCAGGCGCTGGGCATCGACATCACGCTCGAGCCGGGCACGGTGTCGGAAGAAGTGATGGTGCGGGCGAGCGACGTGCCGAACGTCGACCTCGAGACCTCGCAGGTCAGCAACATCGTGGATTCCAAGCGCATCCTCAGTCTGCCGCTGCTTACGCGCGATCCGTACGAGTTGATTCTGCTGTCGCCCGGAACCATTCAGTCCAACAGCAGCTCTGGGAGGATTTTCGGTGAACGGGTCGCGCGAACGAAACAACAATTTCCTGCTCGATGGTTCGGACAACAACGATACGTCGGTGCCCGGGCATTGCAGGAGGCCTGGCCTCGCTGAATCCGGATGCGACCGAGGAGTTCCGCGTCATCACCAACAACTTCATGCCGGAGTATGGGCGCAACAACGGAGCCATTATCGACGTCGTCACCAAGAGCGGCAGCAACGACTGGCACGGTGGAGCGCGCTGGTTTGGCCGTTACAACGCTCTGGGCGCGCGCGATTACTTCAATCACAACATCGACCCGGATACTGGCACCATGGAAGCGCAGAATCCGTACGTCCGCAACCAGTTCGGGTTCAATTTTGGCGGTCCGATCGTCAGGAACAAGACATTCTTCTTCGTGGATGCCGATTGGCAGCGTTTTCGCACAACGCTAACGAACCGGTCTGCGGTTCCCAATGCCGCTTTCAAGAGCATGCTGAACGGGCGGGACATTCGACTACACCGACTACGATCCCAACGATTGTGCGCCCGCAGCGGCGCCCTGCACGCTGCCCATCTAGCGCCGGTGGCGCCAACAGCACCTTTGGTTATGGGATTTCGATCCGACCATCCAGCAGATCCTGAGCCTGTACCCCGACCCGAACGGGCCGGCCATCGACCAGTTGCGCGGTGAGCTGTTCTTCCCGTCTTCTTCGAGATTCGACGCGCGCAATCTGACCGCGAAGATCGATCACCATTTCGGCGACAGGCACGTGTTGTCGATCCACAGCGCCTATGACCAGTGCAAGGATCCGAACGGAAGTCACGACGATTTCCTGCCGGGGATCGGTGCGTCGGCGATCACAGAGCCACACCTTGTTAGCGGGCGCTTCGTTGACCTCGACACTTCAGTTCGACTCTGGTGAACCAGGCCAAGTTTGGCTACAACAAGAGTCGATATTCCATTCAATTGCGGCGGACTCAAGGCGCATCAATATTGGCGCTGCCGATCAGTATGGCCGGCCCCGCGATTTCTCGCTGCCCGACGTGGCGGGTTTCGGTTGCTTGAGCCTGTTTGACAGCAATGGCCAATGGCGCAAGACCGGGACCTGGAGTGCAGGCGACAACCTGAGCTGGGTGAAGGGCGCGCACACTATCAAGATTGGCGGCGATCTCCGCTGGGTATACGAAGATGGTTTTAATTCGTTTACCTCGCGCAGCCTGGTGACCTTGCGCCATTCGGAGATTTTGGGTACTCCACGATCATGGTGAATCCCAATCCTGAACCGCCTGCGATCCCTTTGGCTATCATCGGATGGTCCAGCGAACTCGATCGACCCCTATCAGAATTGCGGGAACTGACGATGCTATCAGGGCAATCCCGATTTCGTCTTTCAAGATATGGCGAACATGCTCATCGGGTTCATGGACACCGAAACCCAGAGCCAATTCTTCGACAAAGCGGGCAATCGGACGCCAGATGATCTGCGTCGTTTCCGCCAGCATGAGTACGATTTTTACGTGCAGGACAGCTGGAAGATTCGTCCGAACCTGACGCTGAACTTCGGCCTGCGCTACCAGTTCAACGGCGTGCCGTTTGAGGTGAACAACAACCTATCGAACCTGTTCGAAAATGCTTCCGGGCCGGCTCCCGACGTGCTGGACCCGTCAACTCCGGGCTGCATCTTCGTCGACCTGTAACGGTTTCACCTTCACGCTAGTCGGACCCGGAACTGGTCATCTTCTGTACGACAACAACTTCAACAATTTTGAACCCCGGCTGGGATTTGCCTGGGATCCATTCCGCGATGGCAAGACTTCCGTGCGCGGCGCATTCGGCATTTTCCATGATCGCGTTTTCGGCAACCTGTTTGGCAATGCCAGCGGCAACCCACCATTCCAGCAGACGCCGATCTCCCAGCCGTTTGATCAGATCGAAAATGTGGCTTGCCCGCAACCGTGCAGACTTCGATCCACGCTGGCCGACGGGAACTGCGATCCGGACTGCGGATCGGAATTCTTTCCTACGATCATCGCTAAGCACTTTCCAATGCCCTACACGTCAACCTGGAATTTCGGGATTCAGCGCGAAGTGTTCCGAAATCTGACGGTCGATGTGAACTACGTCGGCAACCGAGGATTCCACCAGTTCCGCGTGGTGGATGGCAATCCGCCACAACCGGCGTCTGGTGGCGGCGAACATGGCAGACGGAACCTCTCCTGACGAGCTTGACCTTCAGCAATCTGTGGTTCGGCGGGCCGGGCCTTCTGTCGGTGAACAACACCGCTTTCTTTCAGGCGGCTCTCAACGAAGCGATTGGCAACTCCTGGTACCACGGGCTGCAAGTGAACGTGAACAAGCGTTTTAGCCGTGGATTCCAGATCCAGGCGGCATATACCTACGCGCATGCGATCGACGACTTTTCCGATCCGCTGGTGGCTTCGGAGAAGACGAACCGCTAGTTTCCCGCGGAACAGCTTCGCTCTCTACAACGAACGTGGCAATTCCGGCTTCGACATCCGGCATCGCCTGGTCGTGAACTATGCCTGGGATGTGCCCGTGGGCAGAGGGCGGGCGTATCTGAGCTCAGGATTTCTCGGCAAGGTTCTCGAGGGCTGGGAGTTGGCGGGAATCACGACCCTGCAGAGCGGACATCCTTTTGATCTGTTCGGCAACAGGGATTCCGAGCACACCGGATTCTCGTCGCGCTGGACATGATCGGAGATCCTTCACTGCCTTCCGGGCACCCAAAGAATCAGACAGGCGTGAATATCGACGCGTTCCAGCTTAGCGGACTACGGTCGCGCCGGAAACGTGGGCAAGAATCACTTCTTTGGACCCGGCTACAACAACTGGGACATGGTGATGTCGAAGGACACGACGATCACGGAGCGGGTCAAGCTGCAGTTCCGCACCGAGGTTTTCAACGTGTTCAACCGGACGCAGTTCGATCAGCCGGGAAATACTGTCCAGAGCCCGGGCACATTCGGCTTCTCCACCGAGACGCTCAGCCGCTCTGATGGCACGACCTCGGCGCGACAAATGCAATTTGGGTTGAAGTTGCTGTTCTAAAAAGAACGACATACGGTTCACGGGCCGTCTGGGAAAACCCCGACGGTCCTTTTCTATTCTCTTGGTTCGTGTGGGCGCGATATTGCTTGCGCACGAAACGTCCGTGGGAGGAACGCCTGACCAGGCCGGTATACGCTGCCCGGCGTCGACTGAGGGTGGTCTTTCGACTCCGATCGGCTGTGCGACCCACTCCGCTCAGGATGACAGAGTGATTTGCGGTTGATGCAGGCGTCGATCTGCGCACGTTGTTTTACTTCCCGAACAGCGGATAATGGCTCGCCGCGCCCATGAAGAACAGCATGGGCAGGCTCAGGAACGCGTTCGCGCGCGAGGCCAGGAATCCCATGCGCGCCAGCCGCTTGGCTTGCTCGGGGATGGGCGTGCCGTTCTGCGCGTTGTCTTTCGTCCAGCCGATGAGCTTCTTCTGGATGCGCCAGATCACGCCCCAGACGTTCAGCATCATCACCCAGCCGAGCCCGCCGCCGATGCCGATGCAGAGCAGACGATTGCTCTGCCAGCCCTGGTCGTTCATGTCGAGGAAGAGCCACGCCGCCACGATCACGACGATGGTGTAGATCACCGCGATCACCGCGCCCTTGTCCAGCGCGCCTTTTCCAGGGATCAGGACGGCGTAGAGAATGCCCCACACCACGGTCCAGATCACCAAGAAACTCAGCATGACATGAGCGGAGGAGCCGCCGCCGTTCTTGGCATCGACGTCAACGATGCCCATCCCCCAGTAGGCACCGCCGGCCAGAACGGTGAGCACTGCGGCCATGCGGAACCACCAGAGCGCGCGCGGCATCAGCGCGGGCACTACTTTGCCCTTGGTGGCGGCGTCGAGTTCTTTCTGGAAGGGAACATTCACCAGGTTGAAGAAATAAAGGAGGCCGATCCAGGTGATGCCGGCCAGGAAGTGGATCCAGCGCGTGATCATCAGGAAGTTGGTGTTGAAGTCTGACGGCACGTGTACGTTGGGACTGAACAGTGCGAGTGAGTGCATCCAAATTCCTCCCGATTGGTAGGCGGATTGTACATTAGGCGGGATGCCGAGGCTCGAGGGATGGTAGCAGAATGCGAAAAGAATTCTTGTCGGATGTCTCTACCCACGGAGGATGCGCAGGCCACAGTGCGCTATGCCCCGTGGTGTGCAGCAAGAGTCCTAGACTTCCAGCTCAGCTCTGATCGTACCGTCTTCCAGATCGCTCTCCATGCGGAAGCCGAGCTTCTGGCAGATCGCACGCATCTCGCGATTCTCGGTGAGGATAGTCGAGACTACGCGCTGGAGTTTTTCGTCGCGGGCAACGGCTACCAGTCTTCGGTACAACTCCGTGCCCATGCCCTGCCCCTGGTAGCGGTCGTCCACCAGCACGGCCAGTTCCGCTTCGTTGCCGCCGCCGCGCAACTTGCTTAATCGCCCGATCGCGATGATTTCCGGCTGCCCCTCTTTGTTCTTACGTTCAACCACCAGCACCATCTCGCGGTCGTAATCGATGAAGCAAATGCGCGTCAGACGCTCATGAGCGGTGCGCTGGCTCAGCTTCAGCGGTTGGAAGTAGCGCAGGTACACGCTGCGTTCCGACAATGCCTGGTGCAGGCGGATCAGCAGTGGTTCGTCTTCGGGGCGGATGGGACGGATCGTTACGGCGTCGCCATTTTTCATGGTCCACCCCTGCACGTACTGCACCGGGTAAGGCCGAATCGCCGGGTGCGGCAGCTTTTCGTCGGGCACGTCGCGGTCATGGAGCACCACACGCGCATCGAGGGCGAGCAGTCCGTCGGGGGAAGCGAGCAGGGGATTGATGTCGATTTCACGAATGCGCGGCTGCTCCACCACCAGGTGACTGAAGCGAACGAGAAATTGTTCGAGCGCGCCAAGGTCGACGGCCTTGCGTCCACGAACGCCCTCAAGGGCCGTGAACACGCGCGTCTGCTCCATCATGCGTCGCGCCAGCGTCGTATTCAGAGGCGGAAGCGCGAGCGAGCGGTCCCTGAAGACTTCTACAAGTTGACCACCCGTGCCGAACAAGAGCACGGGGCCGAATTGTGCGTCGATGCTGCTTCCGACAATCAATTCGTATCCGTCCAGGCGGATCATGGGCTGCACCGTGACGCCCAGAAAGTGCTCGGCGCCCGCTTTTTCGCCGACGGCCGCTGCGATGGCGCGGAATGCGCTTCGTACAGTGGATTCGTCGCGCAGATTGAGTTGCACGCCGCCCACGTCGGTCTTGTGCGTGATGGTTTCCGAGAGCAGCTTCAGCACGACTGGATAGCCTGTGGCTGCGGCCTGCATTGCCGCTTCGTCCTCCGTCTTCGCGATGCTGGTCGGAACGGTGGGCAGGCCGTACGCCGCCAGCACGTGCTTCGATTCCACTTCGGTCAGCAGGGTGCGGCCGTTGCGCAGCGCGTTCTCGATGATCCCGCGGACCTGCGTGCGGTCCGGGCCCTGCAGCGTCTTCGCCGCGAAGCACCGGCGTTTCGTACAACCCGCGCAGTGCGTAGGTGTAGCGCCACATGTAGCAGAACACGCGGGCCGCGGTGTCGGGGAACTGGAAGGTCGGGATGCCCGCCTGGTTCAGGATGTCGGTACCTGCCGCCACGTCTCCTCCGCCCATCCAACTCGCCAATACTGGCTTGCCGGTCGAGTGCGCGTAGGGTTTCAGGTGCTCTGCGGTGGCGGTCGGCCCGGCCATACCCTGCGGGCAGGTGATAGCGAGCAAGCCGTCGATATTGGGGTCGTGGGCCGCAATCTCGATGACCTTGGCGTAGCGTTCAGGGAGTGCGTCGCCGAGAACGTCGATGGGATTGTTGTGGCTCCAATGCGGGCGGCAGGAGCTGATTCAGCGCGTCCATCGACTCCGCCGAGAGCTGCGCCAGTTGCCCGCCATTCGAGAGCAAGCCGTCGGCGGCAAGAACACCCGGCCCTCCGGCATTGGTCACGATGGCCAGGCGCGGGCCTTTCGGGCGCGGTTGTTTGGCGAGCACTTCCGCCATGTAGAACAGGTCGGCGATGGTCTGCACGCGCAGCACGCCGCACCGGCGGAATGCCGCGTCGAGCACTTCGTCGCTGCCCGTGAGCGATCCGGTATGCGAAGCCGCCGCCTTCGCAGCCGCTTCCGTGCGTCCTGCCTTGATCACGATGATGGGCTTGGTCAGCGAAACTTCGCGGGCTGCAGAAAGAAACGAGCGCGCGTCGCCCACCGACTCCATGTACATGATGATGCTTTGCGTGCGCGGATCATTTCCGAGGTAGTCGATCAGGTCGCCCCAATCGACATCGAGCATCGATCCCACCGACACGAACGAACTGAAGCCCACCATCTCCTTTTTGGCCCAGTCGAGAATCGCTGTGCACAGCGCACCGCTCTGGCTGATGAATCCCACGTTCCCCGGACGCGCGATCGTCGACGCAAAGGTCGCGTTCAGGCCGGTGATCGGGTTCATAACGCCCAGGCAATTCGGTCCGATCAGGCGTAGCCCCGTTCCCTGAATGCGCTCGAGAATCTGGCGCTCGAGTTCCTTGCCCTCTTCGCCGTGCTCCTTGAAGCCGGCGGAGATAACGATCGCCCCGCGCACACCAGCAGTCACACAGTCGCCAATAATCCCGGGCACCGTGGTTGCGGGAGTGATCACAACGGCCAGGTCGACCGGTTCCGGAAGATCCGCAATGCTCTTGTATCCCTTGATGCCGAGCACGCTGGTGCGCTTGTCGCTGACCGGGTATACCGTTCCGCCGAAGGGGCTGCTAACCAGGCTCCATAAGACCGCTCGCCCCACGCTTCCCGGACGGTCGGTCGCGCCAATCACTGCAACACTGTGGGGCGAAAAGATCGCGTCCAAGGGATGCGGCTCAGAGCGGAGCACGTCGTGCGCGCGATCCTGCGTGGGAAACGTCTTCACCGCCTTGCTCACCTTGTTCGTCTTGCCTGACGGGGTCCGAACCATGTCTCGGAAGTGTACCGCTTGCCCCCACTTACGTCTGTGACCCAATAACATCGGGACTGCGGTAACGAGTTACTCAACAGAACACCCGGCGCAATCAGAGGTTCATTTTCCCCTTGATTCTGATCCCGGCTCGGCTAAAATCTCCCGGACCCCGGCATACAACTCCAAGTAACCGCACCTCGCAGGAGTGTGTGACCCGGCTGGTACAAACCTGGACTAAGTTCCACTAAGGAGAATTCAGGAATGAAGAAGCTGCTCACGCTGCTGTTCGCGGTTGCCATCGCCTTCTCGCTCACCACTTCCACCTTCGCCCAAGACACGGCGAAGAAGGACGACACCAAGAAAGAAGAGAAGAAAGAGAAGAAGGCTAAGAAAGAGAAGAAGGAAAAGAAGGACGACAAGATGAAAGACGACAAAATGAAGGATGACAAAATGAAGGATGACAAGAAATAACTTGTCTCGTCTGGACTTTCACCCGGGCCCCGGCCGCGTGCCGGGGCTTGGTTTTTGCAGAAAAGCAGTCTTTGCAAGCCCAAAAGACGCAAGCCTTTGCCGCTTGGGCGTTAGAACCCCTACAAAAAATTGACAATCAGGTCCATTAAAACCGTAGTAAAATCTGCCCTCAGATAGACCTGCCACGTCGCAGGTGTGGGGAAAAGCGTACGCGGTCCTTGTGTTGATCGCGGCGTCTCAACAAGGAGGGTGCATGGAATCCCGGGCCCCCGAAAGTATGTCTTCTGCTGTCTCATCATCCACCAACGCCAAGTCCTGCGCCCATGAAGGACGCAACTTCTGGGTTCTGACCGCCTACGGAATTTCAGGACTGGCGCTGTTCGGCGTCCTCGCCTACTACTTCAGCGACTTCGTTTCTCACTAGGGCCGCGCTCGCGTAGCGGCTGTGGAGAACCTACGCGCGAGCGTCCGCGGTAGTGTCTTTGCGCGACAGCGCAGCCCGCAATCCTCGGGCCTCGCCGTGCTACAATGACCCGCGTTTCACCCATTGCTTTCGGGCTGTAGTCTGATCGAAAGCTCCCCGCACTTTCATAACGGACAGATTCGCTTTGGCTCAGGGACCCACAAAGACCGCCAGTGTGACCTACGCCGACGCCGGCGTAAATATCGATCGCGCCAACCGCACCAAGCAGCGCATCAAGTATCTCGCGCACAAGACGTTTACCAAGGGCGTGCTCAGCGAGATCGGCGGCTTCGGCGGCCTGTTTTCCATCGCCAAAACCTACCTTGACCCGGTGCTGGTCTCGAGCGTCGACGGCGTGGGCACCAAGCTGAAGGTCGCTTTCGAAATGAACGTCCACCACACGGTGGGCGCCGACCTGGTCAATCACTGCGTCAACGACATCATCGTGCAGGGCGCCGCTCCGCTCTTCTTTATGGATTACCTGGCCACCGGCAACGCTGGAACCTACGGTCGCGGAGAAGGTAGTTGAGGGCATCGCGGAAGCCTGCAAACACAATGGCTGCGCGCTGATCGGCGGTGAGACTGCCGAAATGCCGGGCTTCTATCCCGCGGGCGAATACGACCTGGCGGGCTTTATTCTCGGCGTGGTTGAGAAAGAAAAGATCATCACCGGCAAGACGGTCGAGGTCGGCGACATCGTGCTAGGCCTCCCTTCGAACGGCTTGCATACCAATGGATACTCGCTGGCCCGCAAGCTGCTGTTCGAAGTGGCGAAGTATTCTCCGGAAACCTACGTCAACGAGATCAAAAACAAAGTCGGCAACGAACTGATGCGTTCCCACAAGAGCTACTGGCCCGCCCTGAAGAAGATGATCGACGCCGACGTGATTTCCGCGATGGCCCACATCACAGGCGGCGGCATTACAGAGAATCTTCCCCGCGTCCTGCCGCGTGGCATGGCGGCCGTGATCGAACTGGGCAGCTGGCCGAAACTGCCGATCTTCGAGCATCTGCAGGTGCTGGGCAACGTCCCGCAAGACGAAATGCTGCGCACCTTCAACATGGGCCTGGGCATGCTGCTGGTCGTGAATCCGAAGAAATTCAAGAAAGCGCAAACCCTGCTGGAGCGCGCAGGGGAGAAGTTCTTTCACGTGGGCCGGATCGTGAAGGGCGAGCGCAAGGTGATGTACTCGTAGGCTCGTGTGGAGCGGGCACTCCTGCCCGCTAACGTGTAAGGCACGACTCCTGCTGGCGAAACCTGGGTTCAGAAAAGAGGGTGCCCCGTCCAAGCTCCGCTGGGGCGGGGGTTTTGCGCCGCCTCTCCGGGGTGGATTTTCCTCTCCTGATGAATAATGGAAGAGCCGCTGTGGTGGCCACTGTCTGCCCATGCATAACCTAGGTATCCTGCTCTCCGGTCGTGGCTCGAACTTCGAAGCCATCGCCAAGAACGTCGCGAATGGCACGATCCCCAACGCGCACATTGCGGTGGTGATCTCGAATAAACCTGACGCGGGTGGCCTCGATACTGCGCGCCGGTTAGGTCTCACGGGTAAGGCCATCCCTTCCAAAGGCGTGCCGCGCGAAGAGCATGACCGCGCGGTGGTGGCCGCGCTGCAAGAACACAACGTCGACCTCATCTGCCTCGCCGGATACATGCGCCTGCTTTCCCCCTGGTTTGTGCAGCAATTTCCGCAACGCATCCTGAACATACATCCCAGTCTGCTGCCGTCATTCCCGGGCCTCGAGGCCCAGGAGCAAGCGTTCGCCTACGGCGTGAAGGTGTCGGGATGCACGGTGCATTTCGTCGACGAAGAACTCGATCACGGCGCCATCATCGTGCAGAAGGCGGTGCTTGCGCACGACGATGACGACGAGCACACCCTCGCCGCTCGTATCCTCGAGCAAGAGCACATCGCGTACTCGGAGGCGATCGGGATCGTGCTGGAGGGGAAGTATGAGGTGGTAGGAAGACGACTTGTGAGGAGAACTTGAGCGCCGAGTCGCGCCAGCGACGTGAGAAGCTAGCCCCGCACGTGAGTGCGGGGTAAATGCACGAAACGGAACCCGAGTCCCTTTAGGGACGACACTACCCGAGAGCATCCCCCTTCTCAAATTGCACGCCAGACTTCCGCAGCAGTGCCCGTAACTCATCATCGAACGTCCGCACCCGATGATGCTCCTCCTGCTGCTGCACATACTTCTTCACGATCCGCAGCATCGATGGGCTCACGCTGAATGCGCCGTATCCTTTTGCCATTCGAAGGGAATGCCCTGTTCTCCTAGCGTCGGGAAGAATTGGCTTGGAGTTTCTGCACGGCCTCAGCTAGGCGCATCGTTGAAGGGAGGCCAATCAGGATGTGCAGATGGTTGGGCCTGCCACCAAGCGCAATGGAGTCATGCCCGAGTTTGCGATTGATGCCTCCTACATATGCGATGAGTTGGGGCAGAAGTTCGGCAGGGATAAGATTTCTTCGATCTTTTGTGCTGAAGACGATGTGAGTGAATTGCAGGGAGTAGGTGTGAGACACAGAGTAGCAATAGCAAGGCCGGGTTTTCGCCGTCTGTGTAATTCGTCACAAGCCGGAGTGTCATCGCCTGAAGGCGACTCTGCTCGCAGCGTGGTCCCAACCCCGCACTTACGTGCGGGGCTACCTTCTGACGTCGCTGCGCGACTGTTCGGGCGTGTGCGGATTGGGGTATAACCTTGGGTTCAGAAGGGGCGTCTTACGTCGGTCTTGACGCCGCCCGCACCTTCTTGATCTTCCTCCCCACCTGCACAGTGATTAGGTGGGTGATGTCGATCGCCGCCACCGGCGCCGTCACGACTTCTCCGTTCACCTTTACGGACTTTTGTTTCAACTTGCGCGAGGCGTCGCTCACGGAATCGGCCAGGCCGATTTTTGCGAGTAATTTGTCGAGGCGAACTTTTCCGTCGGGCGTCGTCTCGACTGCGGCCTCGACTTCCTCTACGTTGTCCGGGATTTCATGTTTTTGAAATTGCTTTGCCCAATCCTCTCCTGCCGTGGTCGCCGCCTCCAGGGAATGAAAGTCCGCCACAATCGTGCGCGCCAGATTTTTCTTCAGCGTCATGGGGTGCGCCGCGCCCGACGCCACATCCTGCTTCATCTTCGCGATTTCTGAAGACGTGACATCCGTCAGCAGCTCGTAATAGCGCCACATCATCTCATCCGACACTGACATGATCTTGCCGTACATCTCGAGCGGCGGTTCGTGGATGCCGATCGCGTTGCCCAGCGACTTCGACATCTTATGCACGCCGTCAAGGCCCTCAAGAATCGGCGTGGTCAGCACCACCTGCGACTCCTGCCCGTAGGCGCGCTGCAGTTCGCGCCCGACCAGCAAGTTGAACTTCTGATCCGTGCCGCCTAACTCCACGTCGGCTTCGAGCGCCACCGAGTCGTATCCCTGCGCCAGCGGATAGATCAGCTCGTGCATGGCGATCGGCTTTTCTTCGTGAAATCGTTTGTGGAAGTCTTCGCGCTCGAGCATCTGCGAGACGGTGTACTTCGCGGTCAGGCGAATGAAGTCCTCGGCCGAAAATTTCAAGAACCAGCGGCTGTTGAAGTCGACCACCGTCTTGACAGGATCGAGAATCTTGAACACCTGCGCCTTGTAAGTCTCGGCATTCTGGTCAATCTGCTCGCGCGTCAGCGGAGGCCGCGTGGCCGAACGCCCCGTCGGGTCGCCAATCATGCCGGTGAAATCGCCGATCAGGAAGAGGACGGTGTGCCCGAGATCCTGAAAGTGCTTCAGCTTGCGCAATACGACAGTGTGGCCAAGGTGCAGATCAGGTGCGGTAGGGTCCATGCCGAGCTTGACGCGCAACGGCTTGCCGCTGGTGCGGGACTTCTCAAGTTTGGCGCGCAGTTCCGACTCGCGGATGATTTCCGCCGCGCCTTTTCGGATGTGGGCGATTTGCTCGTCGACCGGGGCGAAGTTGGGCATGCGGATTGATTATAACGATCAGCTGCCAGCTATCAGCCGTCAGCTATCAGCCGATTTTTTGTGTTAGGCTCTGCCCGAAAATGCGAGCCGCTGCCATCTTCGGGCTGGGATCGTCGACGCGCGACCTGCGCCCTTTCCAGTGCGATTCGCGGGTCGAATGGGAGGTCGGCCAGCCTTCACAAAGCGAGGGATTCGACGCGATCCTGGTCTTTGGCGGAGACGGCACTGTGCATCGGCATCTAGCGGCGCTCGTCAAGCTGCAGCTGCCGGTGCTGGTCGTCCCTACAGGTAGTGGGAATGACTTTGCTCGGGCGCTTGGAGTCTCGTCGGTAAGCGATTCGGTGGGCGCATGGCGGAAGTTTGTGGGCGGGGCGGGGAACGTGCGTGTTGTGGATCTTGGAGTCATCACGCCGCTTGCGGTGAGGGATTCGTATCAGCGCACGCCTTCAGGCGTGCCGCAACAGCACCCCCAGGGATCGCGGCTTCAGCCACTGTCTTCTCCCGCCAACGACTCTCGGCCCGACCCGCCATACAACAGCCCGGGCCCATCGGAAAACCGCAGATGTGTCTATTTCTCCTGCGTCGCTGGCGTCGGCCTCGATGGCGAGATCGCACGGCGCGCCAACTCATTGCCACGCTGGCTGCGTGCGCACGGAGGCTATGCCCTCAGCCTGCCCGCAGCTCTGGCTCGCTTCCGGCCGTTCGACTTGAAGTTGAGCGTCTCGCAAGGCGAGCCATCCGAGTTCTGCCTCCGCACGCAACAGCCGGTGGTGGCCGCCGTCTTCGCGAACACTCCTGTTTATGGCGGGGGCATGAAAATTGCGCCCAAGGCGCAAATGGATGATGGCGCGCTCGACGTCTGCGTGATCCGCGACATGTCGAAGCTCAAACTGCTGTCGGTCTTCCCGTCCGTGTATCTGGGAAAACATCTCGGCATCCGCGAAGTCGACTATTTCCCCGCCGCGCAGGTTCGCGTGGAAACCGAGCGTCCGCTGGAAGTTTATGCTGACGGAGAATACGTGTGCCGCACGCCGGTAGAGGTGGGGGTCGTCCGCCACGCGTTTCAGGTGATCTGCCCGTGATGTAGCGACTTCCCTGCGGCGGACTATCTGCTCAGTGCTGCCTGCAGGCAGATGTCATCCCTGCGCGGCTCGACTCTGTCCGGTCTTGTTCTTGTCTCATTCCTGTAGCGCGCGGGCGGGTTGCCGAAGTTCCGCTTGAAAGCTCGGTTGAAGGCCTGTTCCGAGTCGTACCCGACTTTGGACGCGATCTGCGCCACGCTATCGCTCGTTGAACTAAGCATCTGTGCACCCAGCTGCAGGCGCCAGCGCGTGAGATAGGCGACCGGCGGTTCTCCGAGACACTGCCGAAAGCGTGCTGCCAACACTGGCCGTGAGATACCCGCCTCACGGGCAAGGGCCGCGATCGTCCACGGCGCTGCCGGCTGACGGTGCATCAGTGCAAGTACCTTTCCGACCTCTGCATCGCGCGCTCCTGCCAGCCACCCCGTCTGTCCCTCAGGCAAAAGACTCATGTAGCGTCGCAAGGTTTCTATAAACAATGCCTCGCTCAGTTTTGCCAGGACCGCTTGCGCACCTGCATCGCTGCTATTCGTGTCTGCGAGAGAATATCGGATGGAATTCTCAAGCCACTGTCCGGGCTGCTCCTGGCGAATGTTCACCTTGAACATCGCCGGCAATCCCGCCAGGAACATCTGACTGAGACTCGGCTCGCAGACCATGAACCCACACACAAAGCGGGCAACGTCTCCTCCGCCGCCCATGCGAGATAGTTTTAGGCCCTGAGAAAAGATGCGCTGCAGTTCGCCTTCACCGTCCACCGCTTCAGCGGAAGGGCCGCTCTCGAAGGTGTGTGAGTCGCCGTGCGGAAAAATGACAACATCTCCTGGAACGATGGCGCGGCGCTCATCCCCTAGCTGGGCGTAGGCTTGGCCCTCGATGAGCAGATGGTAGACAATGACGTGGCCGCCAGACCGATTGATGTAGGGCGCCAACTTGCACGCAGCAGGGGAACGAAAGCTCCAGGGCGCGGAAAACTCCGCGTTGAAGAAGAACGCACTGTCCAGCTTTACGGTCTTCAGTACCTCTGAAAGAGCATCCATATCCAAATAAAGCGGAAGAAGAGTCCCGGTGAATTCGACACTCCCGGCAGGACTACGCGCGTGTTATGGATGCGCGGTTAAGGAATCAAGACTCACAATCAAATTCGAAGCACCGGATGGCGAATCAAAAGACCGGAATGAGGCGGTAATTCTATCCCTGGTCTCAAGGAGGAAGCCATGGTTGAAGATGGTCGTCTAAAGTACTTGCGCGTTGCGCTGGCCGCAGTCGGTGTGATCTTTATTGTGGGGATCTACAGCCTGGTCATGATTTGGCCGTCGGGCTGGTCGTGGCACTCGGGGGAGTCGCACCACCTGCCACACTACCTGCAGATGATCCTGGGGGTCTATGCGACCTTGGGTGTATTCCTGTTGATCGCGAGCCGCAACCCCCTGCAACACTTGAGTCTGATCTGGTTCACGGTGTGGTCCAGCGTTGTGCATGCCGCAATCATGGCGGCACAGGCTTTGGCGAACCCAGACCAAGTGGGACACCTTTGGGGTGACGTCCCGGCGCTCCTGGTGGTAGCGGCTGTGCTCGCGCTTCTCACGCCCCGAGCGGCGGCGGCAGAACCCGTTGTGAGGGGCCTCGGTAAGACGGCTGCTGTAACTGTTCGATGAGACGCGGCAGTTAGACGGACCGCGAGGGCCTGCCTTCATCCTCGGAGTCGGAAAGGATGACGCCGGGCCCTCAATTCCGTTTGCGCTTGCCGTTCACTGTGGAGTCGTGCACCTCGGAAATACATCTGTCAATCGGAGATATCGGCCGATTTTCGGTTCTCTTCTCCACGGCTTCTATCAACCCGTGCGTGACCGGGACCGGAATCCCATGCCGCTCGCCTCCGCGCACGACCGGGCCGCCGATTGCATCCAGTTCAGGCGGATTGCCGCGATCGACGTCCTTCTGCATGGAACTGCGCATGTCTTTCGGGACGATGGAGAATGCCGCCAGCACCTTGTCGACATTGATCTGCGCCTTTTCGGCTATCCCCACCGCGCAGAATTCCCGCACGCAATTCTCGAGTTGCTGGCGCCAGTGGGCGTCGCCGAGGACTCCGCCAATCGGCACGCCCGCCGCCGACGTCGTCAAGGCGAACGGTCCAAGGAAAACCAGCTTGATCCATAGCAGGGTCGCCTCGTCGTCGACGAAGCGGCACGACCAGTGCAGCGTATCGAGCTTTTCGGCGACGCCGCCCAGCAATCCGCGCCCGCTACTCGCAATGTTCATCATCAGGAAGGGCGACGGATGCACCATGCGCCCGGGCGCGATCCGTTCCATCTCTCCGGCAATGGTGGCGGCGATCACGCGATCGTGGCCGAAGCGTTCTCGCAGGCGGGCGACGTGGTCAATCCCGTTCTGCAGCGGCACAACGGTGCCGATCTGCGCTGACTCGGGAACCGAGTTCAGCGCCGACTCCAGTTGCGTGGCTTTGACGGTGATCCACAACACATCGGCGGAGGGCACGATGGCCGATTTCTCGACCGGCACCGTGAAGTTGCCGACTAGCGGGCTTTCCAGTTGCAGTTCGCCCGGAAACTCCGCGAGCGACGTCGCACGCACCACCATCGTGACCGCCTCGCCCACTCTGCCGAGCGATGCACCCAGAACTCCGCCGACTCCGCCGGAACCAAGAATTGCGTGACGCATCCTGCCATTATGCACTGAGGCGCGGCTTCCCATCCGGGCGTGCCCACAGTGCTAAACTAGCCGAGCGTGAGTGGAAAATCGGTGGCTAAAAAGTTATGACTGAAGAGAAACGTTCGCGGGCATTTCTGTGGATCGTGATCGGCGGGGGTGCATTCTTTCTATTTGTGCTGGCGGTGTTCGCCCTTGTCTACGTGACCTTGCACGCCGGCAAGGATAGCTCGCTGGCCTTTGGGGACAAGATCGCGGTGGTCGATCTGGAAGGCGTGATCCTGTCGCCCAATCCGGTCGTGCAGCAACTCAAGAAGTTTGCCGACGACGACTCCATCAAGGCCATCATCCTGCACGTGAATTCTCCGGGCGGGGGTGTGGCCGCTTCAGAAGAGATCTACCGCGAGGTCAAGCGCATCCGCGACGAGAAGAAGAAACGCATCGTCGCTTCGATCGAGACCGTGGGCGCAAGCGGCGCGTACTACGTTTCCTCCGCGACCAACAAGATCTATGCCGACAACGGCAGCATCGTGGGCTCGATCGGCGTGATCGCGCAGTGGGTGAATTACGCCGAACTGCTGCAGTGGGCTAAGCTCAAAGACATCACCATGAAAGCCGGCGAGTTCAAAGACACGGGCTCGCCAACACGCGACATGACGCCGGCCGAGCGCGAATACCTGCAGGGCATGATCGATAACATGCATGGCCAGTTCATCAAGGCCGTTGCCGACGGCCGCAACATGAAATTCGACGACGTAAAGTCGATCGCTAACGGCAAAGTGTGGACCGGACAGCAGGCGCTGCCCATGAAACTGGTCGACCAGGTCGCCGATTTCCAGTCCGCGGTCGACGACACCGCCAAGGCCGTCGGCATTCGGGGAGAGCCGGTGCTGGTGCGCCCTGAAAGAGACCGCAAGACCCTGGGCGATCTGCTGTTTGGCGATGTTTCCGAGTGGATCCCCACCCGCGAAAAGCTGATGGATCAGCACGTTGGGTTCTATTACATGTGGAAGTGAAAGGCATGGGCTCAGGCTCTCGGCTCTGGGATTTGAGCTTTGGGTCTCCGCCAAAGACCGCGCGGTTCTTGGACGTCTGCCTAGAGCCTAAGGCCCAACGCCCAGAGCCCAAGATTACGCGCCTTTGCAACAACTTGCGCGAAGTCTCTGAATCTGAGAGAGTTATGTAGGCCCCGGCAGAGGGCCAGGGCTGCTTGGCCGGGCGGCGCCACGCAAAATTTCATTACGGAGCCTAGAGGCGTATGACAAAAGCGGATCTGATTGACGAGGTCTCGCGTCTGGCAGAGCTTACGCGGAAAGACAGCGAAGTCATTGTAGAGACGATCTTTGACAGCATCGTGCGTTCGCTGCGCGTGGGCGATAAGATCGAGATCCGGGGCTTCGGCAGCTTTCGCACGCGGCAGCGCAAGCCGCGCGTCGGACGCAATCCGAAGACCGGCGACCGGGTCGAGGTTCCCGCGAAAAAGATTCCTTTCTTCAAGCCCAGCAAGGAGTTGAAAGATTTGGTCAATCACGGAGAAGGCGCGCCGGCAGCCGCCGCAGCCCCTCCCGCACCACCCGCTCCCGCGCAATAACTTCGGCGAACGTCTTCAGGGCGCGCCTCGTGCGCGCCCTTCTCTTTGCAAGCCCTATCGATCGGTGAATCATGGGTAAGGCCTATTTCAGTTCAGAACTGTTTTTGTTTCTGCAGCAGATCAAACGCAACAACCGGCGCACCGTGGTTTCTGAAGAATCGTGAGCGCTATGAAGAAGTTGCGCGGCAGCCCGGCCTGCGCTTCGTCCTCGACTTCAGCTTCCGCATGAAAGAAATAAGCCCGTGGATTGTGGTGAACCCTAAGCCGATGGGCGGTTCGCTGCAGCGTGTTTACCGGGATTTGCGTTTCTCGCCGGACCGGCGCCCGTACAAAACGTGGGTAGGCATGACGTTCCCGCATGCCGGGCGCGATGAAGATGTGCGCTCCGTCGGCTATTACCTGCAACTCGAACCGGGTGAAAGCGCATTGTATGGAGGCACATGGCAGCCCGATCGTCGATCGCTCGCGAAGATTCGCGACACCATCGCGTGGAAAGCCGACGAATGGAAGAAGGCAAAACACGGTTGGACGCTGGAAGGCGCGAGCCTCACGCGCGCGCCGCGTGGCTATGTAGAGAATCATCCCCTGATCGAAGACCTGAAACGTCAGGACTTCGTCGTGAGCGTGCGCTTCTCGAATGCGCAAGTGTGTAGTCCGCGGTTTCTGCAGGAAGTCACAGCTGCCGCAAAGAAGATGGCGCCGCTCATGAGCTTTCTGGCGAAGGCGCAAGCACAACAGTTCTGAAGGCCGACCGTTGGTCCTTGCTCATGGTCGTCGGCTGACTGCCGAGATTATGTTCGCTGATCCTGGCAGGGAATGTTTTGCGGGTGACCTTGGAAGACTTGGACAGGCGACTTTTTTAATGGCATTAACTAGAAGATAATCTTTCGCATGCGAGGCCTTCAGGCGCACCGTTGCAGGCTGAGATGACCTTCAGGCATCCCCACGCCGTCTGGTTGCGCTCTACGGGCTCAGGAACGCAATTAACATGCATTCTGTGCGATGGTCGCGGGGTGCTTTGGGTGCAAAAAGTGCCCGTTACGAGTTTTCAATAACTTAGCTCTTGGGAAAGAATAGGTCGCAGCTGTCAGGTTTCAGTGTCAGGTCCTACTTTTCGTTGTGCGTTTGGTTTCCAATGCGCTACCTTGCTCAACTGACCTTTGGCCACTACGCACCAGGGAACTAAAATCCGAAGACCCAAGGCCAAATCCAGTTCTTTCACTGCAGATACAGATCCGCGGTCTTCAGGGCCAGAGCGATAGCGCTCAGGTCCGCTCGATTGCACAGCACGATCACTGTGAGGTGGTCTTTCGGAAAGCGCTGGATGGATGTTCGGAAGCCGATGGTCTCGCCGTAGTGCCACATGCGCTCGTGGCCATGGTAGGGCTCGAGAAACCATCCGAAGCCGTAGCTGACGGAATGGCCATTTTCCTGCGCGGGACCGGCTGAGGGATGAGCCGGGGTGAGGGCGGGCCGCATTTCGGCTTCGCTGAGCAGAGCACGGGTGGCGAGGGCCGCATCCCATTTCGCAAGATCAGCGAGCGATGTGTAGACGCCGCCATCGCCGAGCGTGGCCGAGGTCGAACTCTGATCGGTTTCACGGAACGTCGTTCCGTCTGCAGTATGGCCGTACGCGCTGTTCGGAATTTCGTTCTTTCCTTTCAAATAGGCGATCGAGTTCGTCATCTGCAGGGGAACGAAGATGCGTTCTTTCAGAAACTCGCCGTAAGTCTTGCCTGAGATTTTTTCGATGACCATGGCGAGCACGCAATATCCCGAGTTGCTGTACTGCCATGTGCTGCCGGGAGCGAATTGAGTCGTGGAAGCTTTCTCCATGAGCGCTAGCACGCCCGCGTCGCTGATCTGTGGAATCTGGTCGTCGGGTGTGTTGCCGTACTGTTTTGCCATGAGGTCTTCGTAGTCGAGGAGGCCCGAGGTGTGATTCAGGATTTGGCGGATGGTGATGCCTTTTCCGTAAGCCGGGAATTCCGGAAAGACTTCGGTCAGCGATTCGTCGTAGCGCAGCTTGCTGTCGTGTACGAGCAGCATGATGGCCATCGCAGTGAATTGTTTGGTAAGCGAGGCGAGTCGGAAGTTGGTGTGCTCGTCGATTTTGCTATTCGTTCGCGAGTCGGTCACGCCATAGCCGTGTTGAAAAACAATCTCCCCATTGCGGATGACTTCGACGGCGGCGCCGGGCGTAGAAGGAAGAATCGAGGCGAAAAGGGCGGCGGTCTGCGCGGCGGGATCGCGGTCTGCACCGAATAGAAACTGCGGAAGCGCCAGCGCGAAGACAAGCAGGGCAGCGCAGCGAGTTCGTTTCATTTCTTTCCTCCGCGGGCAGGCTGTGGACGGATGGCGGCCACTCCCATCATGCGGCCGGTGTTGCCTTTTTCGGCGCGATGGGAGAATAGCAAGTTGGTGTGGCACGCCGAGCAGAACGGGACCGTTTTGATGCGACGGGCCGACACGCCGGCATCGAGCAACTGGCGGCGATTGGCTTCCACCAGATCGAGAAAGATGTTCACGGGCAGGTCGCTGTGGCCGGGGGCGCGCGCCGTCAGGAACAGCATGGGATATTTTTCGCGCACGGGGTCGGACTCTTTGATCTCGTGGAACAAGCGGTCGCCGTAGGCGAACTGCGACGTGAAATGGTTGCGGACTTCCTCTCCCACGGTGATAGCAGCAGTTATGCACGCCGGGGCCGATGGCGGCTTCAAGGTCGCCGGGGCGGCTGTTGAAATGAAGCTGCATTGTGCCCACACCCTTCTCCACAATTCGTTTCACGGTGCCGCGCCAGCCGGCGTGGAAGACCCCGACCGCACGTTTTTTCGAATCGACCAGAATGACTGGCAGACAGTCGGCAGTTTGAACCGCCAGCACCATGCCGGGAGTGTTCGTGACCATGCCGTCGCCAACCACCGGAACTGCGGGCGGGGCGATGATGCGATGAATGATGTCGGAGTGAACCTGGCGCATGGTAACGAGGGGCCAGGCGTGCCGGCCACAGGACCCGAGTGTGGCGAGGAACGCGGCGCGATTGCGCTCGACGGCTGGCCGAGAATCGATCTTGGTGAAGCCGAGGTTGAGGGCATGGCCTCCGTACACGCGGGAGTATCCACCCTGGCGAGTCGAGAAGCCGTGAATCAACCACGGATATTTCTCGAAGCGTTCCGCCTGGAGGATTTTGATTTGTGATTTTGCGGGAGCCCGGGTTGGCACGGAACCATATTAAATGGCACAGCTGACAAGTTACAGGTCACTGTGGGGCGAAAACTCCTGTCCGCCAGGCGGTGAAAGGAGTCCGACCGCTGTCGGACAAGAGTGTCCGACCCACACGCGGGGCGCTTACGAAATGCCACTAGGACGCAGGTTTCTTGCATTAATATAGATAGCGAGGCCAATCGCTGTCCCCTTGCGCCCGCCCCCCGCATACGGTACAAACGCCCAAGGACCTAATCTATGCGCCGTTTAGCAGTTCCCGTCTTCTTACTTTCCAGCCTTATCTCGGCTTTCGCCGCTCAACAAACACCGACAAAGACCGTCGACACGGGCGTCGGGCAGACGCCCGCACAGGAGAAAGCCCCAAGGCCCGCTGGAACAGAAAAGGACTCGCAGCCTGCGGACGAGAACGCGAAGGCTGGCGACCAGAACAAAGATCAGAAGGATTATTCGCAGGAAGGCTTTGTCATCGAGCAAGTGCGCACGCTGTTGCGCTTTGAAAGCGATGGCACGGGACGGAAGGAAACCATCGCGCGCGTGCGCGTGCAAAGCGAAGCGGGCGTGGAGCAGTGGGGGCAGGTGGTCATTGGGTACAGTTCGGCGAACGAGCGTGTCGAAATTCCTTATGTTCGAGTGTTGAAGAAAGACGGCACTGTGGTCACGGCTCCCGCCGACGCGGTGCAGGATCTGAGCGCACCGGTTGCGCGCGAAGCGCCGGTCTATACCGACTATCGGCAGAAACACATTACGGTGCCGGGGCTGCGTCCGGGAGAAGTGCTGGAATACGACGTCGCCACCATCATCCACACGCCGCTGGCGCCCAACCAGTTCTGGACCGAGTACGACTTCGACAAAAACAACATCACGCTCGATGAACAGCTCGAGGTCAACATTCCCAAGGACCGCACCATTAAGCTGAAGAACAAGCCCGGCTTCGAGCCGAAGATTACCGAGGAAAACGGGCGGCGCATCTATCGCTGGACCAGTTCGCACCTGGAGCGCGAGGACGACGACAAAGACAAAGATAAAGACAAGGACAAAAAGAAGAGAAAGAAGAAAAAGCCGGAAGACGAAGTGCCGGCTGTGCAGTTAACGACGTTCGGATCATGGGAAGAGGTTGGGAAGTGGTATGCCGGGCTCGATCACGACCGGCGCCAGCCTACGGCCGACATTCGCGCCAAGGCCGAGGAACTCACCAAGGGCGCAAGCACGGATCTCGACAAGGTCGAAGCGCTGTACGACTACGTCGCCAAAAACTTCCGGTATGTGAGTTTGTCGCTGGGGCTGGGCCGGTATCAGCCGCATGCTGCGTCGGACGTGCTGCATAACCAGTATGGCGATTGCAAAGACAAGCACACGCTTCTTTCGTCGCTGCTTGAAGCTCAAAGGATGCATGCCTCGTCGGTGCTGATTAATTCCAGCCGCAAACTCGATCCCGACATTCCGTCGCCCTCGCAGTTCGATCACGTCATCACGCTGCTGCCGATGGGTAAGGAAGAAGTCTGGATGGACACGACCACCGAGGTTGCGCCCGTTCCGGCTGTTGTCGTTCAATATCCGCAAGAAACAGGGGCTGGTGATTCCGGTGAGCGGGGCGGCACACCTGGAAGAAACTCCGGCCGATCCGCCGATGGCAAACACGCAGCTGCAGACCATCGATGGCTCGATCAATGAACTGGGCAAGCTGAATGCGAAGGTGAGCTACGTGGTGCGCGGCGACACGGAGCTGCTGATGCGCATCATTTTCCGCCGCGTACCCAGCGCGCAGTGGGAGCGGTTGGTGGAGAACATCAACTCGATGGGCGGCCTGGACGGCGATATTACGAACCTGAAGGTCGGCGATCCCGCCGCGACGAAGGAACCGTTTCAGTTTTCCTACGACGTGTCGAAGGCGAATTTTCTGGACTGGTCGAAAAAGAAATCGGACATCGATTTGCCGCTTGTCGCAGTTCAACGCTGGCCGACGCCGACGAGGACGACATGGGCGCCGATGCGGAGCCGATCAAGTTCGGGCCCCCGGGCGAATTCGTGTATCGCATCAAGCTGGACGCTGCCCGCGAAGTACAGCGGGCACCCGCCTCTGCCGTTCGCGCTAAAGCGGGATTACGGCGAGTACATCAGCCAGCTACAAACTGGACGGAACGGTCTTTACCGCGGAACGCCGCATGCTGATGCGCGAGCGGGAACTGCCAGCAACGCGCGCGAGCGAATACCTGTCGTTCCGGCGCGCCGTGCTCTCCGATCTCGGTCAGCATTTAGCCGTAGAGAACAGCGCGGCCGGATCGCTGGCCCCGCCTGCGGATATGAAGGCCGACGACTTGAACGAAAGCGCGCGCACCGCCATGCAGGGCGGCAATTTTCCGCTGGCGGTTCAGTTGCTGAAACGCGCGGTTGAGGTCGAGCCCAAAAATAAATACGCGTGGAACAATCTCGGCCTTTGCCTATCTCTCGATACGGCAGAGCCCGGAGGCGGTAGCCTCGTTCCAGAAGGCGCTCGAAGTGAATCCGTACGACGAATTTGCCTACAACAACCTGGGACGCGCGTACTGGCAAGACCGCAAGTACGATGACGCGGCCAATGCGTTCCACAAGCAGCTGGAAAACAATCCGCTGGACAAGTTCGCGCACGCGAACCTGGGAGCCATGTATGCCGAGTGGCACAAGTATGACCTGGCCGCTCCTGAGTTGGAGAAAGCGGCTTCGCTCACGCCGGATGATGCCGGGTTGCAGGTCAGCCTGGGCGATGCGTATCTGAATCTCGGACAGGATGACAAGGCGCTGGCGGCATTCGACCGCGCCGTGGATATTTCGGCGTCGCCGCTGGTGTGGAACAACATCGCGTATCAGCTGTCGTTGAAGAACACGCATCTCGATAAAGCGCAGCAATATGCGGAGTCGGCGGTGGCATCGACGGCGGCAGGGTTGCGGAATCTTTCGCTCGATCAGCTGAACCAGCGGGACCTGGCTCTGGTGCCTTCGCTGATTGCTTACTGGGACACGCTGGGCTGGGTGTATTACGCCGAAGGCAATCTCGCGAAAGCTGAGAAATACGTCTCTGCCGCGTGGAGCCTGGGGCATCACGGCGAAGTAGGCGACCACTTAGGGCAGATCTACGAGAAGCGCGGCGATAAGGAGAAGGCAATCCGCACGTACGCGCTGGCGTTGAGCGGGCTGCGCCCGATTCCGGAGACGCGCGGGCGTCTTGGCGGACTGCTGGGCGGAGAGGACAAGGTTGATCCGGTAGTGAAGAAATATCACGACGAGCTGCAGCAGATGCGGACCACGAAGCTGAACGAAAAACCTCCAGCTGCGGGCAGCGCGGAGTTCTGGGTGCTTCTGGGTACCAACAGCGACGGGGCAGATGTCGACAAGGTGAAATTCATCAGCGGAGAAGAGAAACTACGTGTGTTGGAAGGCGCGCTGCAGCATTTGAAGTACAGCATTAATTTCCCCGATGACACGCCAGCGAAGATTCTGCGGCGGGGTGCGCTCTCATGCACGCTGGAAGCCGGGAACTGTACGTTCGTGCTGATGCTGCCGGATGATGTGAGGACTGTGAATTAACCGCCAGTGCGTGCTTTCTATGAATGGATGCGCGGGCCTCCGCGCATCTTTTCCTTCCAGCCAAGGACTTGTTCGCAGGCGTGGGCAAACTGCAGGAGGTGATCCTCGCGCTGCGGGGCGGCGGCGATTTGCAGGCCGATGGGCAGGCCGTCTCTAGTGAGTCCGCAGGGGATGGAGATGGTGGGGACGCCCCAGACGTTGAAGGGACGCGTGTTCCTGAGAAGGATCAGTTCGTGCGGGCGCAGCAGTTCGGGCTTTTGTTTCAGGTCGGCAATTTTCGGCGCGGGGATGGGGGTGGTGGGCGTGACGATGACGTCGACCGACTCGAACACGCGGTGAATCTCAAGGCGCATTTTCCTCAAAACAGTGAGTTGCTTTTTGTAGTCCTCCTTAGAAATGTGTTCGCCTGTTTTAATGCGGCGGAGAGTCTCGGGCTGATATAGCTCGGGCGTCTGCGCAGCTGCTTCGGCGTGGAAGGCGTAGGACTCCGCCGCCTGCACGGTGCGGTCGTTGTCGGGGGCGAGGGTGATGTCGCGGACTTCCGAAGTGAGCGGCTTCATATTTTCGAGCGCCGACTCGATTGCCTTGGCGACTTCCGGATGCAAGTCGTCGTAGAAAAATGGACGCGGAATTCCGACGCGGAGTTGGTGGCGGGCTTGCGACCACTCTTCCAGGAAATTTGCGGATGGGACGCCTTGGCCCTCGGCCAGGGCTTGGAATACCACGGTGGCATCAGCCACACTGGCGGCGATTGGGCCGACGTGGTCCAGGGACTTCGACAACGGGATCACGCCTTGCGCGCTTACGCGTCCGTAGGTGGGCTTCAGTCCGACGACGCCACAGAGCGCTGCGGGCTCGCGGATGGATCCTGCGGTATCGGTGCCGATGGCTGCGTAGCCTAGCCCGGCTGCGACTGCGGCTGCTGATCCTCCCGAAGAGCCACCGGCGATGAACTGGGGATTCCACGGGTTGTGAACTTCGCCGAAGTAGCTGATCATCGAACTCCCGCCGTAGGCGAACTCGTGCAGATTCTGCTTGCCGAGGAAAATTGCTCCGGCACGTTCCAGTTGCCGGACGACTTCGGCGCTTTTCGCGGGGATGCGCGTTCTGTATAGCTCGCTGGCGGCCGTGGTCGGAATTCCGGCGGTGTCGATGAGATCTTTCAAGCCGATCGGGAATGCCGTGCAGCGGTCCCCGCCAATCACCTCGCGAAATTTCTGCTTCGGCCGTGCGAGCCTGGGCGAGTGCCTGATCGGCGGTCACGGTGATGAACGCGTTCAACCCTGGATTCAGCTCTTCGATCTTCTGCAAGCATCCGCGGGTGAGTTCGACCGGGGAGAGCTTCCGTGCTCGCAGCGCTTCGGATAATTCCAGGATTGTGGTGAAGGTTCGGCATCGCACAGAATATTATCGTGGAGTCGCGCGCCAAGACGCGGGACGTAAGCCTATAATCAAAAATCGCAGCGCTCCGGGGTGGAGGTCCACAATCGTCCCATGGCACAGATGACCCTCGCGGACATCGCGACCCACGGATTTTTGGTGGATGGCAAGTGGATTGAGGATGGCGACGCCGTTGAGGTGAAATCTCCTTACGACGGCGCCGTTGTGGGTCGGGTGTTTCAGGGCCGGCGCGCGCATGCGGAAGCCGCCATCGCCGCCGCGGTCAAGGCGTTCGGCACCACCCGCCGTTTGCCGGCCTTCGAGCGGCAGCGTGTCCTGCGCCAGGTCGCCGAGGGAATCAGCAAAACGAAAAGAAGAGTTCGCCCGCACCCTGTGCCAGGAGGCGGGCAAGCCCATCAAGGCGGCGCGCACCGAAGTGGAGCGCGCGATCTTCACGTTCACCGTCGCCGCCGAAGAGAGCACCCGCATTTACGGCGAGTACCTTCCGCTCGACTGGCAGGAGTTCACCGCAGGGCGGTGGGGGATCGTGAGGCGTTTTCCGCTGGGGCCCATCGCTGGGATCACGCCATTTAATTTTCCTCTGAATCTTGTGGTGCACAAAGTCGCGCCGGCGATTGCCGCGGGCTGTCCGATGGTGTTGAAACCAGCTCCGCAAACGCCGCTTACCTCGTTGATGCATGGCGGAAGTGGTGCAGCAAGCAGGATGGCCAGATGGCGCGCTCAATGTGCTGCCGCTCTCGAATGAAGATGCCGGCGTGCTGGTCACCGATGACCGGATCAAGCTGATCAGTTTCACGGGCAGCGCCGCGGTCGGATGGCAGATCAAGAAGAATGCCGGCAAGAAAAAAGTGATGCTCGAGCTGGGCGGCAATGCGGGCGTCATTATTCATAGCGACGCCGACCTCGAATATGCCGCCGAGCGCTGCGTGGCCGGCGGGTTCGGTTATGCTGGCCAGACGTGCATCTCGGTACAGCGATGCTGGTCGAGCAGTCGGCGTACGGGAAATTCATCGACCTGTTTCTGGCAGGAGTGAAGGAAGCTGCAGTAGCGGCGATCCTCTGGACGAAACGACTGATGTCGGCCCGCTGATCCGCGAAAGTGATGCGGTCCGGGCCAGCGGAATGGGTCCAGGAAGCGGTGCGCGGCGGCGCGCGTGTGTTGTGCGGGGGCAGCCGTAAAGGCTCGTTGCTGGAACCGACGGTGCTGACCGGCACGCGGCCCGACATGAAGGTGAACTGCCAGGAAATTTTCGCGCCGGTGGTCACGGTGGAGCCCTACGTCGAATTTGACGAGGCGATGCGGCAAATCAACAGTTCCGCCTACGGTTTGCAGGCGGGCATCTTTACGCGCGATGCAAAGCTGATGTTCCAGGCGTTTGAAGAACTGGAAGTGGGCGGACTGATGGCGGGGGATGTGCCGAACGTTCCGCATCGATCACATGCCGTATGGCGGCGTCAAAGATTCCGGGCATCGGTCGCGAAGGTTTGCGGTACGCGATCGAAGAAATGACCGAACCGAAACTCTGGTAATGAATCTGCGTTAAGAACGAAGCTGCATGGGGACGAGTCGCGTTTGCAGGTGCGGCTTCTGCGCTGAGCCGTTCACGGTCGTCGATTGTTGTTGAGAAAGGAAACATTACGTTTGTGCGAGGCAGTCAACTTTCCAAAACTTTTTTCGACGAGCAACACCTTACTCGGTTACAGATCCGAGTCAACTGCTATAATCACCAGTTTTCGTGAGCGCCGTCACAGCAATCTGTACATCGATAAACCTTAGACCCGCGATCGTCCGGGAGACAAGTCCGTTTCCGCTTACTTGATGGTCAGATCCATCGATGCAGATTTTTCATCGCAGCACCAACACCATTTCCCGGGCATCGATTTACGGCGCGGTCTTCATGGTGGTCGGCCTCGGCTGGGCGTGATGCAGTTCCAGCGCTCGCCCTACATCACATACGCGGGGGTGGTGCAAGCCCCAGCCGGTGCCGTTCAGCCATCAGCACCACGTGACGGGGTCTGGGCATCGATTGCCGTTACTGCCACACTTCGGTGGAAAATTCGAGCTTCGCCGGCATCCCGCCCACCAAGACCTGCATGAATTGCCACTCGCAGATCTGGACCAACGCCCAAATGCTCGAGCCGGTGCGCGCGAGTTATCGCAGCGGGCGAGTCGTTGCAGTGGACCCGCGTGAACCAGCTGCCCGACTTCGTTTATTTCAATCACAGCATTCACATCAACAAAGGCGTGGGCTGCAACACCTGCCACGGGCCGGTGGACCAGATGCCGCTGATGTACCAGTACGCATCGCTGCAGATGGAGTGGTGCCTCGGAGTGCCACCGGGCGCCGGAGAAATATCTGCGGCCGCGCAGACGAGGTGTTCAACATGCGCTATCAGCAGCCGACGTCGGCGCTGCCGGTGGAAGTTGACGGCCAGAGTTCGTCGAGCAGGAAGCGCTGGGCAGGCATTGGTCGCGAAATACAAATTGCGCAGCGTGCAGGACATCACCAGCTGCAGTACTTGTCACCGATAGCGATTTAGTTTCGAGGCGGGAACGCCGCCGGAAATGAAGATGGAAGACGCACAGAAAACCAAGCGCGAAGAGATCGGCGGGTTAGTCGAGGATGTTTGCCCGAGCAAGAAGCTGGATCGCGCGACGGTGCGAAGAGCAGATCGCGACAGACCAAGGGTCCGGAGTACTGGCGCAGCCTGGAAGAACTGGCGGGTACGCCGGAATTTCAGGAGATGCTACACCGCGAATTTCCCAAGGGTGCTTCGGAGTGGGTGGACGTCGGTCTCGCGCCGCGGGTTCCTGCAGTTAATGGGCGCATCGCTGGCGATGGCCGGCATGACGGGCTGCACCAAGCTGCCGCTTGAACCGATCGTGCCTTACGTGAAGCAGCCCGAGGAACTGTTCCGGGCCGTCCGATGTTCTACGCGACGGCCATGACGCTGAGCGGATATGCGAGCCCGGTGCTGGTGGAGAGCCACCTGGGCCGGCCGACGAAGATTGAAGGCAACGACAAGCATCCGGCGAGCCTGGGCGGCACAGACATTTTCGCGCAGGCGTCGTTCTGGGGATGTACGACCCGACCGCTCGCAAACCATCACGCAGAACGGCGACGTGAATTCGTGGTCGGCGTTTGTGCGCGAGACCAAGGGCCCGTTGATGGTGCAGAAGGATATCGGGCGGCGCTGGGATTCGCATTCTAACGCAGACGATTTCTTCGCCCACGCTGGCCGATCAGCTGCGCGCGTTTTTGAAGATTTATCCGCAGGCTAAGTGGCATGTGTACGAGCCGGTGAACCGCGACAACGTGCTCGAAGGCGCGAAGCTTGCATTCGGGCAGCCGGTGGAGACGCGCTACGACTTCACGAAAGCTGATGTCATCGTTTCGCTGGACGCCGATTTCCTGTATGCCGGATTCCCTGGGAACACGCGCTACATCCGCGACTTCGCGAGCCGGCGCAATCCTGATGGGAAGATGAGCCGGTTTTACGCGATTGAGAGCACCCCGACCTCGACGGGGGCGAAGGCGGATCATCGGCTGCCGGTGCGGGCGCGCTGTCGGAGAATTGGCCTAGCAGTTGTTCGCGAGAGCTCGGTGATGGATGTGCAGGCTCTCCAGGCTTGAACTCTGGACAGCAGGCGTTTTGCGACGCCGATGTTGCGACGACCTGCAAGCCATGCGGTTCCAGTGTGGTCATTCGCCGGCGATCACCAACCACCCGTGGTGCATGCTCTGGCTCACGAGATCAACGCGAGACTCGGCAACGTGGATAAGACCGTTTTCTACTCTGACCCGGTCGACGCCAACCCAGTGAATCAGACTGAATCCCTGCGCGACCTCGTCGCCGACATGCGCGCGGGCAAAGTCGATCTGCTGGTCATCATGGGTGGCAATCCCGTCTACGATGCGCCCGCCGATCTGGGCTTCGCCGATGCGCTGAAGAGTTCGCAATATCTCTCTGCGCATTCATCACGGGCTCTACCAGAACGAGACGTCCGAATATTGCCACTGGCACGTGAATGAAGCGCACGCGCTTGAAGCATGGGGCGATACCCGCGCCTACGACGGCACGGTGAGCATTGTGCAGCCGCTGATTGCGCCACTCTACGCCGGAAAGAGCGCTCAGGAGTTGGTGTCCGCCTTGTCGGGAGTTTCCGACGCCACCGGCTACGATATGGTGCGCGCCTACTGGCAGAAGCAACATGCTGGCGCGGACTTCGAAGATTTCTGGCGCAAGTCGCTGCACGATGGCTGGATCGAAGGCACGACCTATTCGCCGAAATCAGTTTCCGCGAAGGGGGCCTCCGCTTGCTTCCGGCACGACGGCCGACCCGAATTCTATTGAAGTCAACTTCCGCCGCGACCCCTCGATCTACGACGGGCAGTTCGCCAACAACGGGTGGCTGCAGGAACTGCCCAAGCCGATGACGAAGCTCACATGGGACAACGCCTTGCTGGTGGGCCCGGCGATGGCGACGCGGGAAGGCTTGAAGACCGAGGACATGGTCACGCTCGAGTTGAACGGGCGCAAGAGCGACCTTGCCGGTGTGGATCCAGGCGGGCCATCCCGATCATTCCGTCACGGTGTTTCTCGGCTACGGGCGCAAGCGCGCGGGAGTCGCGGGAACGGGCGCGGGCTTTGATGTCTATCCGCTGCGGACGAGCGCGGCTCCGTGGATCGCGACGGGCGGCAAGCTCACCAAGACCGGTGGCACTTACAAGCTTGCGTCCACGCAGGGCTACCAGACAATGGACACGCCGAACGGCGCGACCGCGTCCGCTCGTGCGCGAAGCCAGCCTCGAGGAATATCGCAAGGAGCCGAAGTTCGCGCAGGAAGAGCAACCGTCCGAGAGAACTCACGCTGTATCCCAACATCGACTACGCCAAGCAGGACTACGCCTGGGGCATGGCGATCGATCTGAATTCCTGCGTGGGCTGCAACAACTGCATCGTGGCCTGCCAGTCGGAAAACAACATCGCCGTGGTCGGCAAGGAGCAGGTGATTCGCGGGCGCCACATGCACTGGATGCGCGTGGATGCCTACTACCAGGGCGACCGCGACAATCCCAAGGCATTACTTCCAGCCCGTTCCCTGCATGCAGTGCGAGAACGCGCCCTGCGAACTGGTTTGCCCGGTGGGCGCGACGGTGCACAGCACCGAAGGCCTGAACGACATGGTCTACAACCGCTGCGTGGGCACGCGCTATTGCTCCGAACAACTGTCCGTACAAAGTGCGGCGTTTCAACTTCCTGCTGTTCCAGGATTGGAGTACCGAGCAGTACAAGCTGATGCGCAATCCTGACGTCACGCGTGCGCAGCCGCGGCGTCATGGAGAAGTGCACGTACTGCGTGCAGCGCATCAACGAGCGCCGCATCGATGCCGAGCGCGCCGATCGAGAGATCAAGGACGACGGCATCGCTGCAGACCGCGTGCCAGCAGTCCTGTCCGGCGGACGCGATTATTTTCGGCAACATCAATGATCCGGACAGCCGGGTCGCCAAGTCAAGGCGCAGGATCGCAATTACGGCTTGCTGGCGGAACTGAACACGCGTCCGCGCACCACGTACCTGGCCGAGGTGCGCAACCCCAACCCCGAACTGGAAGCACGGAGGAGCGCAGTTAAGTCATGGCAGACCGACATGGACGACGTCGAACGGTCGCAAGCCGGCAGCGCCCCGGTCATCGAGCCCGGGCACACGTTCGGCACGGTCACGGACAAGATCAGCTCGATCGTGCTGACCCGGCCAACCTCGACGGGCTGGTTCGTCGGCTTCGGCATCGGCGTTCCTGCTCACGATGATGCTGCTGTTCGCCATCGGCTACCTGCTGGTGAAAGGCATCGGCATCTGGGGCATCAACATCCCGATCGGCTGGGGCTTCGCCATCGTCAATTTCGTGTGGTGGATCGGCATCGGCCACGCCGGCACGCTGATCTCCGCCATTCTGCTGTTGCTGCGGCAATCGTGGCGCAATTCGATCAATCGCTTTGCCGAAGCGATGACGCTTTTTGCGGTGGCGCTGCGCGGCATGTTCCCGCTGATCCACACCGGGCGTCCGTGGCTCGCTTACTGGCTGTTCCCGTATCCCAACACCATGAGCTACTGGCCGCAGTTCCGCAGCCCGCTGGTCTGGGACGTGTTCGCGGTCTCGACCTACTTCACCGATCTCGTTGCTGTTCTGGTTCGTCGGACTTGATTCCTGATCTGGCGACGCTTGCGCGATCGCTCCGAGAACCGCTGGGCGCAGATGCATCTACGGCATGCTGGCCATGGGCTGGCGCGGATCGGCGCGGCACTGGCACCGCTACGAAACGGCGTACCTGCTGCTGGCCGGACTGGCCACGCCGCTGGTGCTCTCGGTGCACACGGTGGTCAGCTTCGACTTCGCGATCGGCGATCGTGCCCGGCTGGCACACGACCATCTTCCCGCCCTACTTCGTGGCGGGCGCGATCTATTCCGGCTTCGCCATGGTGCTGATGCTGGCGATTCCGATCCGCAAGCTCTACGGCCTGGAAGACTTCATCACCGAGCGCCACCTGCAGAACTCTGCCAAGGTCATGCTGGCGACCGGATGGATCGTGGCCTACGGCTACGGGATCGAAGCGTTCATGGGCTGGTACAGCGGCAACCGGTACGATGCGTTCCTGCTGTGGAACCGGCTGCACGGTCCGTACGCGCTTCTTTTACTGGCTGCTGCTGCTCTGCAACATCGGGATTCCGCAGTTGCTGTGGATCCGCAAGCTGCGCACCAGCACCGTGGGACTGTTCCTCGTTTCGCTGGTCATCCTGGTCGGCATGTGGCTGGAGCGGTTCGTCATCGTCGTGATGAGCCTGCACCGCGACTTCCTGACTTCGTCGTGGGGCATGTACTACCCGACGCGCTGGGACTGGATGACCTTCATCGGCACGATCGGCATGTTCCTGGCTGCCATGTTCCTGTTCGTGCGCATCCTGCCCATGATTTCGATCTTTGAAATGCGGACGCTGTTGCCGCGAGGCGGAGGTGAAGCCCGAATGAAGACCACCCGCATCTACGGCATGATGGCGGAATTTGATTCGGCCAGCGACCTGGTGGCGGCCGCGCGAAAGACGCACGAAGCCGGCTATCGAAAGATCGACGCCTACAGCCCATTTCCGGTGGAAGAACTGGCCGAGGCGATCGGCTTTCACAAGAACCGCGTGCCGCTGGTGACGCTGATCGGCGCCATCATCGGCGGCCTGTACCGGCTACCTGATGCAGTACTGGATCGCACGCAGTGGATTACCCGGTGAACGTCGGCGGCAAACCGTCTCCATTCATGGCCGGCGTTCATCGTGGTCACGTTTGAGATGACGATTCTGTTCGGCGGAATCTCTGCCGTGCTTGGCATGCTGGCGCTGAACGGACTGCCGATGCCGTATCACCCGGTGTTCAACGTGCCGCGCTTCGCGATGGCCACGCAAGGACCGCTTTTTCCTGATCGTGTTTTCGACCGATCCCAAGTACAGTCCGACGAGTACGCGCCAGTTTCTGGAAAGCCTGGGGCCGCGCTCGATTTCGGAGGTGCCGAGTTAATGTCGCGCCTTCGCCAAATCGCGCCGCTCGCGCTGGTCATCGTGCTCGCAGGGTGCCGTCTTGATATGCACGTGCAGCCGCGTGAGAATCCGCTGGCGCAAAAGCGACTTCTTCCCGATCACCGCTCGGCGCGTCCGCTGGTGGAGGGCACGGTGGCGCGGGGAGAGTTGCGCGCCGACAGATATTTCTATACCGGCAAGATCGGGAACAATCCCGGCGACTACATGCCGTTCGCGGTGACTCGCGAGGATCTGGAGCGCGGGCAGGTTCGCTACAACATCTATTGCGCGCCTTGCCATTCGCGCGTCGGCGACGGCAACGGGTACATCGCCTCGCGCGGGTTCTCGCGCAAGCCGCCGTCATTCCACATCGAGCGGCTGGAGAAAGCGCCGGTGGGCTACATCTATGGCGTGATCGCCGAGGGCTTCGGCATCATGCCGGACTATTCGTCGCAGATTCCGCCCATGGATCGCTGGCGGATCGTGGCCTATGTGCGGGCCCTGCAGTTGAGCCAGCATGCTACGCCGGCGGACGCGGCCGGGCACCCGATCCCCGCGGCGGCTCCGGCGTTTCTGGATCCGGGGACGGGCGCTACATTGCCGCGCGTGAAGCCTCCCGAGCAGGCGAGTGAGGAATCGAAATGAGCACCGCACATATGACCAATCTCGACCTGTCGGCGCCTCCGGTCATCAAGCAGATCGGACGCCGGTCGCTCGTGATCGGAGCAGTGTGCTCGGTGATCGCGATCGCGTTGGGCTTTGCGAATCCGCAGGTCTTTTTCCGCGGCTACCTGGTGTCGTTCATGGACTGGCTGGGCATCTGTCTCGGGTCGATGGTGATCCTGATGATTCGCCACCTGACCGGTGGCGGATGGGGCATGGTGATCCGGCGCGTGCTGGGTGCAGCGATGCGTACCGTGCCGCTGATGGCGGTGTTTTTTATTCCGATCGCCGTGATGGGTGTGCCCAAGCTCTATCCCTGGGCGATGCCGCTCGAAGCGATTGAGAATCCAACTATTCGCGAGCATCTCGCGCATAACCAGTTCGTGAAGGTCGGCTACCTCAATTGGCACGGCTTCATCATCCGCGCGATTATGTACTTCGCCATCTGGAACCTTCTTTCGTACCTGCTGTCGCGCTGGTCGAGGGAGCAGAATTCGCCGCCAGTGCGCGACAACAGTACGCGCTTCAAGGTGATCAGCGGACCGGGCATCATTCTTTACGCATTCACGATCTCGTTCGCGGCGATTGACTGGGTGATGTCGCTCGATCCGAGCTGGATCTCGACGATCTACGGGCTGCTGTTTGTTGCGGGCGAATTGATCTCGGCATTGTGTTTCGCGGTCGTGATCGAGCGGATTCTGTTCAAGTACAAGCCGATGTCACTGCTGCTGCGACCGGCTTTCGTGCACGATCACGGCAAGTTCATGCTGACGTTCGTAATGGTGTGGGCATACTTCTCGTTCTCGCAGTGGCTGATCATCTGGGCCGGCAACCTGCCCGAGGAAATTACCTGGTACCTGCGGCGGTTGAACGGCGGATGGGGCTTCGTCGGGCTGTTCCTGGTGATATTCCAATTTGCGGTGCCGTTTGCGATGTTGCTGTCGCGGCCATTCAAGCGCGATATCACGAAGTTGGTCTGGCTGGCTGCGTGGCTGATCGTGGTGCGGTACGTGGATCTGTTCTGGCTGGTCGAGCCGAATTTCTCGGCAACCTTCCACGTCACGTGGGCCGACCTGCTGATTCCCTTCGGGATGGGCGGACTGTGGCTGGCGTACTTCTGCCGCAACCTGAGTTCGATTCCGCTGCTGCCCGCGTACGACGTGTACGCCAAGGAAGTGCTGGAGCCCGAGCATGAGTGACGAAAAAGTCGGCGGCCACAACGCGGATACGGGCTACGAGCACGAGGATTTGAGCCCGCAGGGCGTCTTCTACTTCATGGGCGGGGTCGCGGTTCTCGGAGTGGTGATCTATTTCATCCTGATCGGCATGTACCGCTTTCTCGACAATTACGACCGGACGCATCAGCCTGCAGCGAATCCGATGGCGGCCACGACCGGCGTCGACCCGCAGACCATGAACTACAAACAGATCCTGGACCAAGCGCAGCAGACGTTTCCAAAGCCGGTGCTTGAGCACAGCGAGCAGACGCAGTACATGGAAGAGCTGAAAAAGGAGAACGAAGTCCTGGGAAGTTACGACTGGGTCGACCAGAAAAATGGCGTGGCGCGCATCCCGATCGACCGGGCGATGGACCTGGTTGCGCAACGCGGCCTGCCGGTGGTTTCGCAAGCGGACGCCGCGCGCGCAGCGAGCGGCGACAACGCCGCCGGAAGCCAGAATCCGAAGGCTGCGGCTCCACAGAAAGCAAAAGCCACGAAAGGTCAGCAGTGAGCAGTATCAAAACAATTCGGACGATAACGGCGATCCTGCTTCTTGTCGCGGGCGCCTTCGGGCAGGGAATGACGCAAGGCATCATGTCGCCGCCGGCGAATGTGCGTCCGCCGGGTCTGAAGAACGTCGGCATCCAGCAAAATCTGAATCAACCCATTCCGGGCGATCTTCAGTTCACCGACGATTTGGGTCGCACTGTGCGCCTTGCCGACTACTTCGGCAAGAAGCCGATGATCCTGAATCTCGTGTACTACAACTGCCCGATGCTGTGCGGCGAGGTGCTGAGTGGCCTGGAGCACTCGCTGCGGATGATGAAATTTGATGTGGGCAAGGAATTCGACGTCATCACGGTGAGCTTCGACCCGAGCGAAACGCCCGAGATGGCTGCCGCGAAGAAGGCTGAGTTCCTGAAGCGCTACAAGCGCGCGGGCGCCGAGCAGGGCTGGCACTTCCTGGTGGGCAAGCAGGCTGCGATCGACGCGCTGACCAAGGCGGCCGGGTTCCAATACCAGTACGACGAGAAGACCAAGCAGTTCGCGCATGCCACCGCGATCATGGTGCTGACGCCCGAGGGCAAGATCGCGCAGTACTACTACGGCGTGGAGTATCCGCCGAAAGATCTGCGGCTTGGACTGGTCGAAGCCGGGCACGGAAAGATCGGCAATCTGGTCGATGAGTTGTTGCTCTACTGCTACCACTACGATCCGGAGCAGGGAAAGTACAGCGCGACGATCCTGCGGGTGATGCGCCTTTTGGCGATGGCCACCATGCTGGGTCTGGGAACTTTGATTTTCGTGATGATCCGCCGCGGTCCGGCTAGCGGTGGAGCGGGACGGGCTCACTAACTATGTTTGAGAACATGCCACTTTGGCCGGCGCGCGCTTCGACGATGGCCAACAACGTCGATGCGCTTTACATCTTCCTGCTGGTCGTGTCGGCGCTGATGAGCGTCCTGATTTTTACGATGGTCGTCTTCTTCGCCGTGCGCTACCGCAAGAAGGCCGGCGTGCGTGCCGAGCAGATCGATGGATCGCACGCGCTCGAAATCACGTGGTCGGTGATTCCTTTTTGCGTATTCATGGTGTTTTTTGTCTGGGGAGCGGCGCTTTATTTCAAGGAGCGGAGGCCTCCACAGAACTCGGCCGAGGTGTACACCGTCGCCAAGCAGTGGATGTGGAAGTTCGAGCACATGGAAGGGCAGCGCGAGATCAATGAACTACATGTGCCGATAGGCCGCGACGTCAAGATGATCATGACTTCTCAGGACGTCATCCACAGCTTTTACGTGCCGGCGTTCCGCATCAAGCAGGATGTTCTGCCGGGCCGCTACACGGTGGTGTGGTTCCATCCCACCAAGGCCGGAACCTATCACCTGTTCTGCGCGGAGTATTGCGGAACGATGCACTCGGGCATGGTCGGCTCAGTGGTGGTAATGGAGCCGAAGGACTATCAAGCTTGGATGGGTGGCGGCGGCAATCAGCCGCTGGCGGTGACGGGTGAAAAGCTGTTCGCGGAACTCGGCTGCGCGACCTGCCACAAGACCGATACCCAGGGGCGCGGTCCAAACCTGGTGGCACTGTTCAATAAGCCGGTGCTGCTCGAAGACGGTCGCACCGTGGTGGCGGACGAGAACTATCTGCGCGAATCGATTCTGCAACCGACGGCCAAAATCGTGAGCGGCTTCAAACCGGTGATGCCGACGTTTCAGGGACAGATCAGCGACGAGCAACTCAACGCGCTGGTGGCCTATGTGAAATCGCTGGGCCAGCAGTCGAATGCACCGGCCCACAATGTGGCGGCGGCAGCCCCGCAACCGTAAGTTTCAGGTGACGAGCATGGCAACTGCAGTATTGGAATCCGGCGAACGCGAAACTTACTTGAACCGCGAGTACGGGATCAAGTCGTGGCTCCTGACCGTGGACCACAAACGCATCGCCTTGCTGTATCTGATGGGTATCACGTTTTTCTTTTTTATCGGCGGCTTCTTTGCGTTGCTGATCCGGCTGGAATTGCTTACGCCCGCGGGCGACCTGGTGCAGGCCGACACCTACAACAAGCTGTTCACGATGCACGGACAGGTGATGGTGTTCTTCTTCCTGATTCCTGCCGTGCCCGCTGTGCTCGGAAATTTCCTCATCCCCATCATGATTGGGGCCAAGGACCTGGCCTTCCCGCGCATCAATCTGCTCAGCTGGTACTTGTACATAATCGGCGGGACGTTGATGGTGTACACCATCTTGGCGGGCGGCGTGGATACCGGGTGGACGTTCTACACGCCGTTGAGCACCGAATTTCTGAAAACTAACGTGACCACCGCGGCCCTGGCGGTGTTCGTGTCGGGGTTCTCTTCGATTCTTACGGGTTTGAACTTCATCGTCACCACGCACCGCATGCGGGCGCCCGGGATGACGTGGAACCGGCTGCCGCTCTTCGTATGGGCGCACTATGCGACCAGCATCATCCAGGTGCTAGGAACTCCGGTAGTGGCGATCGCGATTGTGCTGGTGGCGCTGGAGAGGCTGTTCCACCTGGGGATATTCAATCCCACGCTGGGTGGTGATCCGCTGTTGTTCCAGCACCTGTTCTGGTTTTACTCGCATCCCGCGGTGTACATCATGATTCTGCCGGGCATGGGAATCGTCAGCGAGATCGTGTGCTGTTTCTCGCGCAAGCGCGTGTTTGGCTACAAGGCGATGGCGATTGCGTTGCTCGGCATTGCGGTGGTCGGTTTCCTGGTATGGGCGCACCATATGTTCGTCGCCGGAATATCGCTCTATGCGGCGCTGATTTTCTCGTTCCTGAGCTACTTTGTTGCTGTGCCTTCGGCGATCAAAGTCTTTAACTGGACTTCCACCATGTACAAGGGGTCCATTTCCTATCAGACGCCGATGCTGTACGCGTTTGGTTTCATCGGCCTTTTTACGATCGGTGGACTAACTGGCCTGTTCCTGGCGTGCCTTGGTATCGACGTTCATGTGACCGACACCTATTTCGTGGTGGCGCATTTCCACTACATCATGGTGGGTGGCATGGTGATGGCGTACCTCGGGGGCATGCATTTCTGGTGGCCGAAAATTTCAGGCCGCTTGTATCCGGAGGGCTGGGGGCGCTTGGCGGCGCTACTGGTGTTTGTGGGATTCAACCTGACGTTCTTCCCGCAATTCATTCTCGGATACATGGGCATGCCGCGCCGTTACTGGGACTACTCGCACTCGCCCGAGTTTCAGATTCTGAATGTGCTGTCCACCGCCGGGGCCACAATTTTGGCGGTCGGCTACTTGCTACCGATGATCTATTTTCTCTGGTCGATGCGTTACGGCAAGCCCGCGCCTGACAATCCGTGGAACGCGGCTGGGCTGGAGTGGACGATTCCTTCGCCGCCAACTACGTTCAACTTTGAAGAGCAGCCGGTCGTGACCTGGGAAGCCTACAACTACGACGAACTCGACCAGCGCAGAGAGGAGGTCCCCGTTGCACACTAGCCCGCCGGCCACCGTCGAGGGTGAAGCACACGAGAACCCTGCCCTCCTGCACCACTTTGCCACCGAGGAACAGCAGAAGAATGCCGCCAGCCTCGGGATGTGGATCTTCCTGATCACCGAAATCATGTTTTTCGGGGGGATGTTCTGCGCGTACCTGGTGTACCGGTACTCGTATTTCGGCGATTTTGCGGCGGCGAGTTCGAGCCTGGACCTAAAGCTCGGTACCATCAACACGATCGTGCTGATTGGCTCGAGCTTGACGGTCGCGATGGCAGTGCGCTGCGCGCAAGTCGGTAAGCAGAAGGCGATTGCCGTCTACCTGCTGCTCACGATCATCCTGGGCGTCGCTTTTCTGGGAATCAAGGCGATCGAATACAAGCAAAAGTTTGACGAGCATCACGTTCCGGGCATGGCGAACTTCCATCTCGAGGGCCACGTCCCGCGCCATGCTGATGTGCCCGTGAATCAGAACCACGCGCAGATTTACTTCTCGCTCTACTTCGCGATGACCGGCATGCACGCGCTGCACATGATCATCGGGGTTGGCCTGTTTGTGTATCTGACTTACAAGGCTTACAAGGGCAGGTACGGGCCGGCCTACTACACGCCGCTGGAGAACGGGGGGCTGTACTGGCACTTTGTCGACATCGTGTGGATTTATCTGTTCCCGTTGCTGTACCTGATCGACCGTCATTCGTGAGGAGCCATGTCTGAACACATTTCTTCCGTGAAGCTGTACGTTGGGATCTGGCTGGCCCTGATGGCAGGCACGATTCTCACGGTGGTCGTGGCCGAGATCGATCTCGGGCCTCTTAACCCCGTAATGGCGCTCGCCATCGCCACGACCAAGGCAGTGCTGGTCGTGCTGTTCTTCATGCACGTCAAGTATGCGCACGAAAGACTCACCAAGCTGGTGATCGTGACTGCGATTTTCTTCTTCCTGATCCTGCTGGCTTTGACCATGGCCGACTACACTACGCGGCTGTGGACTTAATAGCCGGCGAAACTTTAGACCAAAGACCAAAAGCTTTTGAGCGCAAAGTTCGCTCAGAAAACCCGCTAAGGTCGCTAAGAGAACCTTGCAGAGGTTTCTTTGCGTTCTTGGCGGCTTTTATTTGCGAGGTTTGCGATTCAGCACGCTTTGGTCCTGTGCAGCTTACTTCGTGGTCTTTTCTGCAGGACGCGGAACCAAGGCAGGGCCTTGCTGGTCGTGGTCCTTAGATGTCCCTAGATCGACGACGGTGATCTTCCCGTCGGTGACGATGTCGTCCCCGGTGGCGTTCGATGCCCTCTTCGGAGCGCGCGGGCGTTCGATGTCCGCGTAGCCAATCGCTATTCCCGAAAACAGCAGGTCGGATTGAATCCAGTCACGCTCGCGATCCACGTGCGGATCGATGCGATGAGTCCACTTGGTATAGCCTCGGCCATTCTCGGTGGCAATGTCGTGTGTGGCCGCGCCAATCCATACGTCCTGGCCCTTGTAGGTCTTATTTAGCTTCCAGATGCGGATGTGATGGCGCTTCGCGAAAGTGTTCAGGGATTTCTGAAAGACCAGGTCGGGAGGCTGTCCGTTCAAAAGCAGGGTGGAGACGGGAGCCGAAGTGTATCCGGTATTGCGCATCGTGGCCTGAGCGACTTTGAGCGCGGCCTTGACACCCAGATCGTCGGCTTCAATCCAGTGGGATTCGGTAAATGCGGATGTCACCCGTTGCTTACTGCCGATGAAGATGAGGTTGGTTAGATCTGACGGTGTCTTGTTGGTCGCGGTCGTGCGCAACGGCGCGTTGTTCACGATCAGGCTCAGGTCGCTATCTAAAGTCAGTTGCGGGAACCCTGGCCAGGCTTCTTTCTGTTTCAGCATGGAGGGCCGCACGATCTGAATCTGGAGATCGGTGCCGGACGGGAACAGAATTTCTCGACGGATGGAGAGGCCATAAACCGTCGAGATGCCCTTGATGGCGTAACCGGCGAAGGGATTCGTGGCGCTCAACCCCGCGAAGATGAACGACGCCTTCTTGCGAGGCGTGGGGTTGAATGATACCGAGGATTTCGTTGTTGCGGATGGTCTCGCGCGCGTTATCCACATCGAGAACACGCGCGTAGAGGGGGGACACCTGTCCATCCTGGTGCATGACGTTCGAGAAATCCAGCACCAGGCGCGGCCGGGAATACTTGTCGGGAGCCTTGGTGGCGAACAGGATGGTTCCATTCACTTTGGTTCCCGGCGGTATGAGCAGTTCGCCGTCCTTACAGACCAGCTTTTCCCCGTCTTTGCAGAGCGGGTAGGTGACGACGCCTTCGATGGGATCGCCCGTGCGCGAACGGTCGCTGTACACCGGCGTGATCAGGCGGACGCTGAGAGTGGCTCCTGGGGACATGTCTGCCCTGCGCGACAATGAAACTGCTTTCGGCACGTTGGTCGCCGGGGACAGCATCTGCATCTGGTCGAAAAAGCGGAAGGTCGCCACCAGGAATCCGCTGGTCGCGCCGTTTTCCATCAGCAGGGTCTGCATTTCGAACGACGGGGAGTAGAGCAGGTAGTCGAGCGCCGTGTCCTGGTAAATGTCTTCGTGGTTGATGTCGATTCCGCGCTGAATCATCGCATCGGCGATTTCTTCGTAGGCGACTGTCACCGACGATTTTGTGGCGTAGCTCGAGCCAAACACGGCCCAATGCAGCGCAGTGCGGCCCTGGGGATCGGTGGCCTTCAAATCCGTGCCCGATTGAATCAGAGACTTCGCCTCTTCCAGGCGAGCCAGGACTTCCTTCTCCTTGGTCTCGCGCGTCGCCTTGTAGAGCACCTGCAGGAGCGGGGACTCCTGGGAGACGTCCATTTCGACAGCTGCTGGCGCAAATTCATCCTCAGGCGGTTCTTCCGGGACATCGGGAATTTCCGCACTGCGCACGCCTTTTTGCTCGAGGGATCGGGCCTTTGGTTCCGGAACCGCTTGCGCAGGGGATGGAGATGATTGTCCGGGGCCAGTCGCCTGCCCGTACGTGACGATTCCTGATAGAAGAAGAGATAGAGCTAGAAGAATAGAGCCACGCTTGGGAGCGATGAACATACGTTACCCTTCCGTGAGATTTGGGCCCGTGTGCTGTTGAGGTGGGGGAACTGCTTGTGCCCGCGTTTGTTGTCGAACGGGCTCGCGCGTTAGCGTCGGATTATAGCCCAACAGGGAAGCGACCGTTAGCGGGCCTGGCGGCGCCCATCCGGTTTTCTAAAACTGCCATTGTCCTTGCCAGGCGCGCAGTTTTCCCGGAACATGGAACGTCACCCCAAATTCCCATGGCTCCTACCGATCCACTGCCTATTCTTTCTGCGGAGCGCGCGCAGGCGTTCGCGCAACGCGCTCGTGAGGCGAGAGATGTTCCCGTAGACGAGAAGTTGCTTGAGGCCGATTTGCGCGCGCGCATTAGCGGTGAGGTCCGCTTCGACACGAGCAGCCGTGCACTCTATGCCACCGACGGCTCGAGCTATCGCCAGATTCCCATCGGGGTGGTGATCCCGCGGAATAACGAAGATGTTCTGGCCACGATTGCGACGTGCCGCGAGCATGCTGCGCCGGTGCTGTCGCGCGGCGGCGGCACTTCGCTCGCGGGGCAATGCTGTAACGCTGCCGTGGTAATCGATTTCAGCAAGTACTTGGCGGAGATTCTCGAGATCGATCCTGTCCGAAAGCTGGCCCGCGTCCAGCCCGGAGTCATCCTGGATCACCTGCGCAACGCGGCGGAGAAGCATCACCTGACCTTTGGCCCCGACCCTGCGACCCATGATCGCTGCACGCTGGGTGGGATGATCGGCAACAACTCCTGCGGCGTGCACTCGGTGATGGCGGGCAAGACGGACGACAACATCGAGTCGCTCGATATCGTCACCTATGACGGCATTCGCATGACGGTCGGGGCGACCACACCCGAAGGACTCGAGCAGAGCATTGGCGCGGGCGGTCGGCGCGGCGAGATTTACGCGAAGTTGAAGTCGATCGCCGACACGTATGGCGACCTTGTGCGCAGCCGCTACCCGGACATCCCGCGCCGTGTCTCCGGATACAACCTGAATTTCCTGCTACCGGAAAACGGTTTCCAAGTGGCCCGCGCGCTGGTCGGGTCCGAAGGCACCTGCGTCACGATTCTCGAGGCAACTTGCCGGCTGGTGGAGAGTCCGCCTGAGCGCGTGCTGGTGGTGGTGGCCTATCCCGACATCTTTCAGGCGGCCGACCACGTGCCCGAGATCATGGCCCACAAGCCAATTGGGCTCGAAGGCGTGGATGATCTGCTCGCGGAGTACACGCGGCGGCGCGGAATCAATTCTGAAGGGTTGGCTCTGCTACCGCCCGGCGGCGGCTGGCTGCTGGCGGAGTTTGGTGGGCAGACGCAGGCAGATGCGCAAGCCCAGGCGCGGGGCCTGATGGAGTCGCTCCGCCAGAGCGCTGCGCCTCCCAACATGCGCTTGTGCACCTCCGCTGAAGCCAAACAAGTCTGGATCGTCCGCGAATCAAGCCTGGGGGTGATCTCCCACGTTCCCGGTGAGCCGCTCAGCTGGGAAGGTTGGGAAGACTCGGCGGTCGCTCCCGAGAAGCTCGGCAACTACCTGCGCGACCTGAAGCGGCTGATGAGCCAGTTCGGCTATCACGGCACGCTCTATGGCCACTTCGGTCACGGCTGCGTGCACACCCGCACGAACTTCGATCACGAGAGCGAGAAGGGCATCGCGCGCTTCCGGCAATTCATGAACGAGGCCGCCGATTTAGTAGTGAGTTACGGCGGATCACTTTCGGGCGAACATGGCGACGGGCAGGCGCGCGCCGAACTGCTTCCCAAGATGTTCGGACCGGAATTGATCCAGGCGTTCAACGAATTCAAGCATGCCTGGGATCCGGACTGGAAGATGAATCCCGGGATGGTCGTCGAGCCGTACCGGCTGGATGAAAATCTGCGTCTTGGCGCCGACTACAATCCTTGGCGCCCGCACACGCACTTCAAATTCCCGCAAGACCACGGCAGCCTGGCGCATGCCACACTGCGCTGTGTAGGAGTCGGCAAGTGCCGTCACTACGAGGGAGGCGTGATGTGCCCGAGCTTCCGCGTGACGCGCGAGGAGGAGCACTCTACCCGCGGCCGCGCCCACCTGCTCTGGGAGATGGCCAATGGCGACATCATTCAGGACGGGTGGCGCAGCGAGGAAGTGAAGAAGTCGCTGGATCTGTGCCTCGCCTGCAAAGGCTGCAAAACGGAATGCCCGGTGTCGGTCGACGTTGCGACCTACAAGTCGGAATTCCTCTCGCACTATCACGCAGGCCGCTTGCGGCCCCTCAATCATTACGCTTTCGGGAACATCGATTTCTGGGCGCGGCTGGCGTCGAATGCCCCAGGACTGGTCAACCTCGCGACACAGTTGCCGTTTGTGCGCGATATTGCGAAGGTGGTCACGGGAATCCCGCGACAGCGGACGATTCCTGCGTTCGCGCCCCAGACCTTCAAAAGCTGGTTCCGGCGGCACCGGCTGCTTCATCCCGACGGACCGATCGTCGTGCTCTGGCCCGACACGTTCAACAACTACTTCCTTCCGAACACTGCGAAGGCCGCGGTCGACGTTCTGGAGAATGCGGGCTTTCGCGTGGAATTGCCGCAGGGAAACTTGTGCTGCGGGCGCCCGCTTTACGACTTCGGCATGCTGGACCGGGCAGAAGATCTGCTACTGAACGTGCTCGACTCGCTGGCCGCGGAGATCGAGGCCGGTGTGCCAATCGTTGGTCTCGAGCCGAGTTGCATCGCGGTGTTCCGCGACGAGCTTTGCAACCTGTTTCCCCGGGATGAGCGGGCACAACGGCTTTCTCGCCAGACCTTCCTGCTCAGTGAGTTTCTCGAGAACTACAAGAATCTCATCCCGCTGCCCCGGTTGGAGCGCAAGGCGATCGTCCATGGGCATTGCCACCATAAGTCCGTCCTGAAGATGAAAGCCGAAGAGGCGGTTTTGAGCCGGATGGGCCTCGACTGCCATGCCCCGGCGGCCGGTTGCTGCGGGATGGCGGGGTCGTTCGGCTTTGAGGATGACAAGTACGACGTCTCGATGGCGATCGGGGAACTGGAACTGCTGCCCGCTGTCCGGAAAGCGCCGCCAGATTGGCTGGTCATGGCCAACGGGTTCAGTTGCCGCGAGCAAATCGCCCAAGGGAGCGACCGCCAAGCCCTCCATTTGGCGGAAATCCTCCAGATGGCGATCCGGGAAGGTCCCACGGGACCAGCGGGCTCCTACCCGGAACGCCGCGTTGTCCGCGAGCGAGAGGAGGCAGTCCGCGGGTCGATGAAGCGTGCCAGCTTGGCTTTAGCTGGAGCAGCGACCGCGAGCGCGCTGCTTTGGCAACTCACACGAAAACGCTGATGGTAAAAGACTTAGCTCCTGTAGCCATTTGAGAATCCGTCCCCCTCGCCAGCCCCACTACTTTCTGGGACAATATTCAGTACCACCCTTTTGGGGCGCCACCCGTCAGCGGTGCCCCTGTTGTTGCTCCCTGGCCTACCCTCGGGAGCCGAGTGAAAATCATGGAACGCGAAACCATCATCGAAGGAGTCCCTGGAGACTCCGTAAAGCTCGAAGCCGTCCCCGCCCGGAAAGCCGACACCTCATTGCAGGGGTCGATTCTGGTCCTGATCCAGTTCGATGTGGCGGAGGAGATCCGCATGGACGAACTGCGTAAGATCTTCAGCGCCCGCACTAAGGGTGCCAGCTTTAAGCACCCGGCCCCGGGATACGTGCAGTACCAGCGCCCCCCGGTTGTGGAACCGATCGAGGCCCTGGTGCTCGACACCGGCGAGCGGCTCGACGGCCAGATCAAGTACTACGACTACGGCGTGCTCAGCGTGGTGTTCGAGCTGCCTTTTACCGGGGAGTGGGAGGACCTGGTCCGAATTTCGGGTCGCTGGGTTTGGGACACAGACTTCACGGCGTTGGCTTCAAAGATCGTCACCCAGCGTCTGGAACGCGCCAAGCCGGCACTGATCAAGCCCTACGACAACTGGCTGCACGAGGACTACTTCATTTTCCATGTGCGGGACATGGCGTCAAACCCGTCCGCGGTTGACATTTTGAAGGCACACGGGGACCAGATTGCCCAAGTCGTGCGCGGAGAAACCCAGCAGCTTTCCGACGGCGAGCGCCAGGAGATTCTGCAGGGACGCATTTCGTATTATCCGAACGATTTGACGGTGATCGGCTGGAATGCGGCGTTTCTTTACGATAGCGCCGCGGGCGCGGAGACCGCCATCCAGCTGCTGGAGTATGCAAACTCCCAGCTCCTGGAATTTCGCCATTACGATGAGCTGCTGACTCGCGAGCTCGAAGGCGTTTACGACTTTCTGGAGGCCGGGGGCAACAGCTTGTGGTCGCGCTGGCGTACCGCCAACGCCGCGACCAAGCTGCACACCGTGTTGCTCGATGTGGAAGAGCTCACTGAGCACGCCGACAACGCCATCAAGTTCTTGAGCGACATGTTCTCTGCACGTCTTTACAAGCTGGCGGCATCGAAAATCGGCGTGCCCGACTACAAAGATCTGGTGCAGCAAAAACTGAAGACGGCAGAAGAGCTATACCACTTCATGGTGGACCAGTTCAATCAGAGCCGGGCATTCGTGCTGGAATTGATGGTGGTGGTGATCCTGGTGATTGAGCTGGTGATGCTGTTTCGGGGCAAGCCGGGGTTCTAGGGATTGAGTAGTTTGGAAACCGGGTAGATCGAAAACTGCGGGGACGGCGGCTGCGGGGAAATCAGCGTGCTGCATCTTCGTTCTAGTCCACCCCCAATGACGCAAATTCTGTTCTTTGCTCTTAAGGAAGACCTGTTGGAAGTCATTGACTCTGCCGAGCGCGGAGAGAAACTGATCTACGCAAAGATGGGCAGATATTTGGAACCGGAATTTCCTATATTCGAAGGCGGACACAAGATCCCGGGTGTTGGAGTTGCCACGTCGGAGTCAAGCATCGCTTGTGAAGAATTCTTGGTTGCAAGGTCGGAGAGTTCATTTTGCCTGAGGTCTGTGAATGAAAATTCCGGGATCAAGACTTTTCGCCTCGACCAACTCATCAACCCCGACACAATAGTGCTACTGCCAGCCGGTCGAGGGGACGAAAATGTCGTGTTGCAGGGCAGTTTGGGTACATCTTCCGATTCAGACGAGTCCCTCAAACTCTTCAACCGTTTTCGATCGGGGATCAAAGCAAAGTTTTCGAAGGTCGGTGTTTGGTATGTAGGGAGAACGGCTCATAAGCTCCTTGAGGTGGGCAAGAGGCTCACACCCGCCGTGCAGTCGCCGAGCGAGTTCGCTTTGAAATTGTGCGGGACTTCCTTGGATATGTCATAAGAATATCTAGGCCGATGCAAGCGAGGTTCGAACTCCTCCTATCGCCCGCCACCCACTTCGAGAATTGATCCTGTGACGTACGACGAGGCCGAAGACAGCAGCCAGACCACGGCTTCCGCGATCTCTTCTGGTTTTCCTGGACGTCCTAATGGAATGGTCGATTTGAGACGATCGAGCCTGCCGGGTTCGCCATTCGCGGCGTGAATGCCCGTCTCCACCAGGCCGGGAGCCACGGCGTTTACGCGGATGCCTTCTTTTGCGACTTCGCGCGCCAGACCAATCGTGAAGGTGTCGATCGCGCCCTTGGTGGCGGCATAGTGAACCCACTCGCCGGGCGAGCCTGTGCGGGCTGCTAGCGATGAGATGTTGACGATGGCGCCGCCTTGGCCTCCGTGCTTCGTCGACATGCGCTTCACGGCTTCGCGGGCGCACAGGATCGCTCCTGCGACGTTGACGGCGAGCAGACGCTCGAGCAACGCGGCGGTGACGTCTACGACGCGGGCGAAGCCCCCCGTGACACCCGCGTTATTGACCAATCCCCTGAGCGGGCCGAGTTGCTCGGCCTCTGCGAACAAGCGCACGATGTCTTGTTCGCGGGCGAGGTCGGCCTGGATGGCGGCCGCCCTGCCTCCGCTTGCCTGAATTCTGCCGACAACTTCGGCGGCCTCATTCTTTCCGGTGGCGTAGTTCACGGCCACGGCGAATCCGCGCTTCGCCGCGAGCATGGCGGTCGCCGCTCCGATCCCGCGGCTGGCACCAGTTATGATCACTGCGCCTGAAACCGTGTGCTCTCGACTGTCTGCCAAATGCGCGCCTCCTGTCCGAGTCACGATCGCTTTCACTAAGACTATCGAATGACAGTAATTCGTGCCTCAGTGCAGTGCAGATTGCGGGGAAGAGCAAAGCCTTTAACCGCAGAGCTCGCAAAGGCAGCGCAAAGTTCGCCAAGAGGGCTCCAGATGTTCTTTGCGTCCTTCGCGGCTTTTCGTCGTGCGCTTGGCGGTTAAAGGCTTTCCCCCGCAGCCACAACCCGATATTCTGTCCCGCTACCCGGGAGAGTTCCACATGCGCGGTCTGCAGAACAAACGAGTGCTGATCACTGGAGGAGCAAGCGGCATCGGTGCCGCCACGGCGGCTCGGTTTCTCGAAGAAGGAGCGCGCGTGGTGGTGCTCGACCGCGACGAGAAGGGGCGTGCCGAAATCCAGCGACTGCTGCCTAAGTTGGCTGGCACCGTGGCCGCCGACGTTTCCAGCCTTCCGCAGGTGCAGGCCGCCTTTGCGCAAGCCGTGCAACTGATGGGAGGGGTGGACGTCCTCATTAACAATGCCGGCATCTCTATCCGCCATAACTTCCTCGACATCACGCCCGAAGAATGGGACCAGATTCTGGCGGTAAATCTGACGGGCGTGTTCTACGTGGCGCAGACGGCCGCGCGCTATATGTGGGAGCGGGGGAGTGGCGTGATCCTGCAGACCGCCTCGACGAACGGCATCGTGGGGCAGCCCTTTTACGCCGACTACAACGCGACCAAAGCGGGCGTGATTGAACTCACGAAGACCATGGCGCTCGAACTCGCGCCCAAGATTCGCGTCTGCGCCATCGCTCCGGGATACGTCCTGACTCCCATGCAGCGCGCCGAATATACCGACGAGATGCTGGAAGAGGTGAATCGAAAAGTCCCGTTGCGCCGCCACGCGCAGCCGGAGGAGATTGCGGCGTTGTTCGCATTTCTCGCGTCGGATGATGCGGCATACATCACCGGCCACGTCTACACTTGCGATGGGGCTGAGACTGCCGGGGGGTTGGCTAGCCGGTAGGAAAAGCTTCTAACCGCAATGAACGCTAAGAAAGACCGCTACGGGCGCAAAGAAAATCGGATAGCACTGCGATGAGTGTGGTCCGGCTTTAGAGCTGCGCGTCCGAACCTCGACGGCCGCTATGCCGAAGCCAACACGCCCACACGGCCTTCAGCCGCTGGACTGACTGCAATTCCTGATCGTCGCCTGCCACAAACTCCATGCCGTAGCGATAGCCCGAGCGGTTGCGCACGACTCCGCGGATGCGGATCGGTGCGCCGGAATAGGGCGGGGTGAATTCGATTTCGGTCTCATCGCCCAGGCGAAGCTCCACGCCTGCCGTCAGCGACATGCCCCTTCACTCAATTCATTACCGCGCCCAGAGATGACGCTTGTCTTGCTCCCTGTGTGGACGATGACGCGGATGGGCACGTCCAGACGAAAGCGGAGCCAGCGGCGGCGTATGCGTTTCTCAGGGGTGGTCGTCATTGGGTTTTGGAAGTTGCGCCGGCCAGCGCCGGTTCGGCCGGCAACAGGTCCGCCCACGGGCAGGACTCACGATTGGATTTGTGTATCGCCACTTCTGCCCCCAGCCTTGGACCCAGATTCAGGAACCAGACAATCCGGGAGTGAGCTCGCCGGCCCTCATCGTCAACGACCAGCATGTCTCCGCAACGAAGCTCGACTTCCAGTCCGGTCAGCAGTGCTCCGCTGCGGCTGAGGCTACTTGCCATCACTTCGATCTCAAAAGGTTCGCCGTCTCCATCGATGCCCGACGCCTGCACGGGCACAGACAGCCCAAATCTCGATTCCTTGCGCCGTTCGATCATGCACTCGGCTCCATCTTTCTACTTCGGCGTCAATGGAGGACAACTGGAGGCGCGCATTCCGAGGAAAACTCGCTCACGCCGGGCCTTTGCAGGAATGTCTCGCTAAGCTTATGATTCCACGCGTTCCATCGCACGTGGAGACGCTTCGCTGATTTGATCGCTCTCCACGTACTTTCGTGATGTCGCGGATAGATCGTACCGTTGCGTTTTAGTGGCGACCCTGCATGCGCCTGAACGGACAAGTCGCGCTCATTACCGGAGGCACCTCCGGCATCGGCGAATCCACCGCCCGGCTCTTCGCGCGCGAGGGAGCGCGGGTGGCCATCACCGGGCGCAATGAAACGCGCGGTCACGCGGTGACGGCAGCGATCCTGGAGAGCGGCGGGCAGGCGATTTTTCTTCGCACCGATGTGCGCAAAGCCGCGGAATGCGACCGCGCCGTGCGCGAAACGGTGACCTCCTTCGGCCGGGTCGACATTCTGTTCAACAATGCCGGCGTGTTTTATCCGCACGACACGCTGGAGTGCTCCGAAGAAGAATGGGATGAGCAGATCGACATCAATCTGAAGGGGACGTTCCTGATGTCGAAGGCCGCCCTGCCCGGCATGATCGCGCAGGGCCGGGGCGTGATCGTGAACAACAGCTCTGGATGGGGCATCGTGGGCGGCGACAAGGCGGTTGCGTATTGCGCGTCGAAGGGCGGTGTGGTGCTGATGACGAAGGCCATGGCCATCGACCACGGGCGGCAGGGCATTCGCGTGAATTGCATTTGCCCCGGAGATGTCGAGACGCCGATGCTCCCGCTGGATGCCAAGATGCGCGGACAGAAGTGGGAGGAGTACATCGCCGGCTGCGCCAGCCGGCCGCTGGGGCGCGTGGGAACGGCGGAGGAGATCGCGAAGGCCGTGCTGTTTCTCGCTTCGGAGGAGTCGTCGTTCATGACTGGGGCGTCGCTGGTGGTGGATGGCGGGGGAACGGCGGACTGAGGAGAGCAGGTCTCAGTTGTCGGTTCTCAGTTCTCAGTTAGAGGATCTAGGACTTTCGCTGAGAACTAAGGACTAAGAACTGAGAACGGATAACTAAGAATTGGCAATTGGCGCTCTATGAAAACCACCAGCCACTCCCGCTCTCGTGAATACTTCACCCGCGCGCAGCAATCGCTGGTCGAAGGCGTCAACTCTCCTTCGCGCGGCGCTGCGGTTTACACGCCCGGCCCCATCGTGCTTGAGCGTGGGCGTGGCTCGCATGTCTGGGATGTGGACGGGAACGAATACATCGATTTCATGATGTCGTTCGGCGCGCTCATTCAGGGGCACGCGCATCCGAAGATGGTCGAAGTTGTTTCCAACGCGATTGCGCAGGGCTCGCACTTCGCGGCGGCTACTCCGGCCGAAAGTGAAGCCTCGGAACGTTTTTGCCGCATGGTTCCGACGGCCGAGGTAGTGCGCTTCGCGAACACGGGGAGCGAGGCCACGATGCTGGCAATGCGCCTTGCCCGTGCGCACACTGGGCGCACGAAGTTCCTAAAGTTCGAAGGGCACTACCACGGCTGGTACGATCCTTACTGCCTCAACGGGCACGGCCATCCCGTCGAACAACTCGGGCCGCCCGAAAATCCCACGAAGATTCCGGACTCGGAGGGTATTCCCGCGTCAGCCTTTGAAGAGGTTGTCGTTGCGCCCTGGAATGATGTGCCAAGGCTCGAGGCGATCCTGCAAAAGCATGGGAGCGACCTTGCGGCGATCATCACCGAGCCCATCATGGCGAACATGGGCTGCATTCTGCCGCGCGACGGTTACCTGCAGCAAGTCTGCGATCTCGCGCACCGCTACGGCGCGCTGTTCATTCTTGACGAGGTGGTCACAGGGTTTCGATATGCGCCCGGCGGATGCCAGCAGTTTTACAACCTGAAGCCAGATCTATCGACGTTCGGAAAAGCATTGGGCGCGGGTTTCCCCATCGGCGCGGTCGCAGGGCCGCGGGCCATTCTCGACCGCATGCGCTGGTCCGAGCACATGGTTCTGCATTACGGGACGTTCAACGGGCACCGGCTGACCATGAACGTGGTGGCGGCGAACCTTGATCTGCTCAGCGCAGAGGGCGCTTATCGCAAGCTGTTTGCGATCGGGGATGCCGCTGTCGCCGGGCTGCGCGATGTCTTCCGGCGACACAATGTGAAAGCCATCGTGCAGGGCTTCGGGCCGATGTTCCAGATCTACTTCACCGAGCGCGAGACGATCCACGACTATCGCGACTATTGCCAGTTCGTAGACACGGCGAAGTACTCGCGCTTCGTTCATCGTCTGCACGACAACGGGATTTACATGACGCCCTCGAACGGCCTGCACTGGATCATCTCGACCGTGCATTCGGAGAAAGACGTGGACGCACTGGTGGCTGCCGCCGATCGGGCCTGCTTGGAGCTTTCGTGAAGGCCACGGTATTTCTTGGCGGAGGGCGCATCACTGCCGCGCTGCTGGCCGGTTTGCGCTTCGCGAAGTATCGGGCGCCGGTGATCGTGCATGACCGCAATCTACACAAGCTCCGAGCATTGAAAAAAGAGTTCGGCGTGGCGGTCGAACCCGATTTGCTGCGCGCCGTACGACAGGCGCGGCTGCTGATCGTGGCGGTGCGGCCGGGTGATGTGGAGAGCGTGCTCAATACCCTGCGAGAGCAGCGTAGAACGTCGACCTTTGTGGCCTGCAGCCTGGCTGCCGGAATCCCGCTAGCGAACTTGCGCCATGCGCTCGGGCCGCCAGTGCGGTGGGCGCGCGCGATGCCGAGTCCGGTGGCGCGGTTTGGGCGAGGTCTGACGGGGCTGACTTTCCCGCGCCGGTTCCCGCGTGCGGATAGATCGCTGGTTCGGAATTTCTTTTCGCAGGTCGGGGATGTAGTTGAAATTCCCGCGAGCCAGTTCGATGCGTTCACCGTGACGTATTCGGCGAGCCACGGGTATCATGCGCTGGCTGCTCTGGCGCAGGCTGCACACAAGTTGGGACTGGATGAAAAGATGGCCCGGGTTGCAGCCGCTCATGCCCTGGGAGACGCGATCATCGCGTGGCGCGATGGAAGGGAGCCGCTCGATGCCTTGCTGGGCGAGGCCGCCACGCCGGGTGGAATTGCGGCCACCGTTATGAACTCGATGGATGGGGAGGGGTATCAGGAAATCATCCGCCGCGCTTTGATGGCGGGAGTCGCTCGCGCGCGCCAAAACGCGAAGGCTACTCGCAGCGTGCGACTCGCGGTCTAGGGACTTTGCCGACGAAACGGCCTTGCAGCCAACCGGAACAATCGGATCACTCGATAAAAGGGGAAGAGCGATTCCGGCAGGCGAACGACGGCCCACTCCCCGGCGCCGGGTGTCGACGCCAGTCTCCACAGGAATCGCGCGCGATCCATCCAGCGTTCCCGTAGGCGCATCATCCGGCGGAAATAGCGAGGCGATTCGACGTCGTATTCCTGCGCGCTTGGAAGTTCCTGCTCAATGGACTTCGCCAGAGGAAGAATCTCCTTGTCTGCCATGCAAAGAGTCTGCGCTTCCTCCGGCAGGTTGGCATGCAGCAGGCGTTGCGCGAGCAGCAGGCTGACGCCGGCGATCCTTGCGATCCCCAGCTGCCGCGCGCGCTGTGTGACCGTGATCCAGTCGAGGCCCTGGGTTTCCACGACGCCCGCGATGTCGCGCAGCCAGTGGAGCCTGACCCACGCGTGTTTCGCAGCGTGAACGGCGAGGGTTAGGAACAGATCTTCGGGCGATAGCGCCCGCACCGTGCGGCCGCACAGCGGGACTGTTCCTGATCGCGCAAACAGGTCGTCGACGTCGAAGGCCACGGAATAGAAGCGAGGCAGGATATTCCACTGAAGCTCGAGCAGGTTTCGGTCTGCGGGCCCGTCGAAGGTGTATTCGTACCCGGCGGCGAGATAGGCGCGTTCCTCGGCGTTAGAAAACGGTGCGGGAATGGAGTACTCGAGCGTCCGCAAGGCCGCCTTTGCCCGGCCCACGTCTCGCGAGTGGATCAGCACGTCCAGATCCGAGAAGTCACGCCACGCGAGATCGCCGTAAATACTCTCGGCCAGAACCGGGCCCTTGAGGGGAATCGCGGGAATTCCATGCGCTTCGAGACAGTCGAGGATGCGGAATAGCTCCGCGGTGAATCTTAAATTCTTGCGTGCTATGTGTTCATAGTGACTGCGAAGTTGTTCCCACACTTCCGCGGGAGCAAAGCTCGGGCGCTCGTTCAACGCCCGATACATGAGCGGGATGACCCCGTGATGTTCGGCATGTTCGAGAACGTTCGCCCAGTCAAGGCCATTTCCGGGAAGCACCGATTTCGGGAATTCCTCCTCTCGCAGTGAGCAGCAGTCCACCAGGAAGGCAAGCTCCGCGCTGGGTGCGGCATTTCGCGCCATATTTTGACCACGTGAGGTAAGCGTCGAGGAGGCGAGCGCAGACATACGGAGCATGACCACAAGCGCGTCGGAGCGCCTGGCGAAAGCCTGCACACTATAATACAGAGGCCCCATCAATCCCGTTCGTTCACGCATATGCCTGCGGTCAGACTCGAATCCGTGAGCAAGGTGTTTCGCCACCGGCCGGCGCTGTTCAACTGGCTCGGCCGCGAGCGGAGCGGGGAAACCCGCGCCCTTGACCGGATTTCGCTAGAGGCTCCTGCCGGCAACGTACTGGTTCTGCTTGGTCCGAACGGCAGCGGGAAGACCACTACGCTGAAGTTGATATCAACCATGCTGCTGCCCGATGAGGGGCGCGTGCTCGTACAGCAGTTCGATACCCGCAGCGATTCGCGCGCGGTGCGGGAGCGCGTGGGATTCGCAGTGGCAACCGAGCGCTCATTCTTTCCCCGGCTTTCGGCGCGCGAGAATCTTGATTTCTTTGCTACGCTCGACGACATTCCGCGCCGAACGCGCGGCGACCGAATTGAGGAACTGCTGGCCCGCACCGGATTGCGTGAAGCTGCCGACACCCTAGTGATGAAATTCTCGAGCGGGATGTACCAGCGGCTGGGTATCGCGCGCGCGTTGATGAAACGTCCGGCAGTGGTCTTGCTCGATGAGCCGACGCGCAGCCTCGATCCAGGATCGGCCGCACAATTCTGGAACCTGGTGCGCGAGTTGCCGGCGCAGGGCGCAACCGTGATTCTGACGACGCACAACTTTAACGAAGCGGTGGCGGTGGGGAATCACGTTGCGATTTTGTTCCACGGAACCGTGGCCGCCGAACGCAAGCTTTCAGCCACCATGCGCGTGGATGAACTGCGCTCCTTCTATTTCCAAACCACCGGCGAACTCGAAGAAGTCGAACCGGTGGCCTCGCGGAGCATGCGATGAACATGCCATCGCAGCTCGATAAGACCATCGCCATCGTGCGCCGGGATCTGCTCACCGCGGTGCGTTATCGCACGGGTTTCCTGCTGAGTGCGGCGGGAGCGATCACCGAGCTGGCTGCCTTCTATTATCTGTCGCGGGCGGTGGGGCCAGGCTTTCGTCCCGAGGGACTCGAGTTCTTTTCATTCCTGCTGGTGGGCACGGGCTTCTTCACGTTTCTGCTGATGGGCGTTCATTCGTTTCTGCGAACTGTGCAGGAGGCGCAGCAGACCGGTACGCTCGAAGTCCTGATGACCACGCCGACATCGCCCTCCGTGCTGGTTTTTCTGAGCGCCATGTCGGCCTTCGCGGCCAACACGCTCGCGTTGCTGTTCTACCTGGCCGCGGGATTGCTGTTCGGCGCGCCGCTGCATCCGAACCTGGCCGCATCGATGCCCGTGTTCCTGCTGTCGGTTGTGATTGCGATTTCGATCGGATTGCTAGCAGCCGCACTGCAGCTTGCCATTCAAAAAGGCTCGGCCGTGGTGTGGGCGTTCGGTTCCGTTTGGTTCCTGACGGGAGCGATGTTCCCCGTGCAGACTCTGCCCAAGCCGTTGCGCGATTTCGCGCAATTGATCCCCATCACGCACTCGCTTGAAGGCATGCGTCTGGCCTTACTCGAGGGCGCTTCGTTCCGCGCAGTGTCTCACGAATTGATCATTCTTAGCGCGTTCGCGGTTGTGCTCGTGCCGGCCAGTTTGTTGTTTTTTTCGTGGACGTTACGGCGCTCCCGCATCGAGGGGACCCTCTCTTTTTACTGAGGCTGTTTGAGATTTTCGACGGGCGAGTGCCCCGAAATTGTTGCACTCTAGAACGTTAGCAAATGTTCGGGACTATGTTGTACACTTCCCGCACCGACTTCTCACCCCGGGCTGTTCGTGCCTGTTTTTGGGTGAAAGAACAAAGGCCCGTAGACTTCCTATGACTCAGAAAAACCGTCCCACTGCTGACGAAGAGAAGAACGCACTCGACAGCCAGCAACCGGGCAAGCGTCCGTATCGAAAGCCCGAATTCCGCCTGGAGAAAGTGTTTGAGACGATGGCCCTGGCGTGTGGCAAAATCGCGCCCACCCAGCAGACCTGCCGAGGCAGTCGCCGCCGGAGTTCGTAGTCTGCACCCATGCTAGAGGACCACGAGACCCGGGATCAGTCCAGAAACAATCTTGCGGTCGAAGTTCTACGGAAGACGGGAACTCTTCGCTTGAGTGCGTTCGGATACAGCATGCTCCCCACCCTTTACCCGGGCGATATTCTCACCATCAAGCGCGAAACTCTCGGCGCGATTCAAACGGGTAATGTTGTGCTGTACGAGCGCGACGGCCGATTCTTCATTCATCGCAATCTGCGTTCTGTTCAGAGAAGCTCGGAAACGGCGCTGGTCACGCGAGGCGACTCCATGCCCCACCCGGATGAACCGGTCGTGGCGTCGGAATTGCTAGGTAAGGTCATCAGCATAGGCGATGGTGGCGAGGCGAGGCCGGTGCCGCCCTGCACAGCGTGGCGGCGCACCGTGGGGTTGGTTCTGGCGTATTCAGGAAGATTGCGAAGCCTGGCTCTGCGCTGGCACAAGAGTAGAACCAACGCATCGGCTCCGGAACTCGTCAGCGGAGAAGTTTTGCGTTAGTTGTTTGTCCGAGGCAATTTAGAGAAGCGGCTATCATGACGCGCATCGCGCAAATAGTCCAGGAACTGACCGTGGCGATCGGGGAGACACCGATCCTGCTGCGTTGCCCGGATGAGGGCTTCTGGGAAATTGTCGAGCAACGTTACGCGGGTTTCGTCAGCGAAGGTGCTTCACCGGCGTGCACTTTTGACGTGGAAGTCGTGCGTCCGGAGAGGTCTCTGTCGTCGGTGCGAGAATTGCTCGTGCGAAACGACGGAGATAACTGGCGGCTGGAGCGCGGGGACTTTCGGGTGGAGTGGAACTCGCGCACCGGTGACGGGCACATTGTGCAAACGGCGACGCCGTACGCCATCGACACCGCGTTGCGCATCGTTCATACCATCGTCCAAGCGCCTCGGGGGGGCTTTCTCCTGCACGGCGCTAGCGCCATTCGCAATGGACGCGCATTCCTGTTCTCGGGAGTTTCAGGCGCGGGGAAGACTACGATTTCGCGGCTCGCCCCGAAGGATGCTGTTCTCTTGACGGACGAGATTTCGTACATCAGGCGCGGGGACCCCGGCTATCGAGCTTGCGGCACGCCATTTGCAGGCGAACTGGCGCGCCCCGGGGAGAACGCAGCGGCCCCGATCGATCGCCTATATTTCCTGGCAAAAGGTCCTGAGAACTCCATTGCGCCGGTGGAGACCGCAGAAGCGCTCCGCTTGCTATTGCGGAACATCTTATTTTTCGCGGATGATCCGAAGTTAGTTAAGATGGTATTTCGTTCCGCGAACGAATTTCTGGGGCGGGTTCCCGCGTTCCGCCTGACGTTTTATCCTGACGGGCGAGTCTGGGACCTGATTCGAGTAGCACACGCACTATGCCTGAGACCTACATCGCGCGCAGCACCGCGATCGCCGCCCGAATGCTCGGCGGCGAAATGATGATCATGTCGGCGCTCGATTCGACGTTTTTTACGCTGAATGAGGTGGCGACGGTGATCTGGCAGGCAGCGGACGGGAACACGCCGCTTTCGGAGATTGTGGAGCGGCGGGTGTGCGGAGAGTTTGAGATTGAACCGGAAGTGGCCCGGCGTGACGCAGAACAGTTTGTGAGCCAGCTATCGGAGCACGGCATCTTGCTGGTTTCGGATCGTCCCATCCAGGAATTGAAGCCCGGGAGCGCGGAGACACGATGAGCCTGCTTGTGGAAATGAACGAGAAAGCCATGGCGCTGGGCGTCCCGCTGACCGTGCACATCGATGTCACTTATCGTTGCAACGAGCGCTGCGTTCATTGCTATCTCGATCACGACGATCACGGCGAGATGACTACCGCCGAAATCAAGAACGTGCTCGATCAGCTGGCGGAAGCAGGCGTCTTCTTTTTGGTCTTCAGCGGCGGGGAAGTCTTCATGCGCCGTGATTTTCTGGAACTGGTGGAGCACGCGCGCAAGCTGCAATTCAACGTCAAGGTGAAAACCAACGGCGTGATGATTCACGAGGCCGAGGCCCGCCGCCTGCGCGAGCTGGGGGTGGAACAGATGCAGTTGAGCGTCTATTCCCACCGACCCGAAGTGCATGACGCGATCACGAAACTTCCGGGTTCGTTGAAGCGTACCGTTCGATTCGATCAAGTTCCTGAAGGCACAAGGCCTGAAGGTCACGCTCTCAAACGTGCTGATGACGGTGAACCGGAACGATCACAAGGGAACGCAGGCGCTCGCGAGAGAGTTGGGTATTGCTTACACGCTCGATCCCACCGTAACGCCGATGATGGACGGCAACACGTCGAACCTTTATCTGCGCGTGGAGGACGACAACCTGGATCAATTGTTCGCCGATCCGGAACTGGTCGGCAACGTCGAGGAGTATTGCAAACCGCCGGCGCCCGTCGACGAGGATGCCTTGGAAGGGTACTCATGCAGTGCTGGACACACGGCGTGCTATATCTCGCCTTATGGCGACGTATTTCCGTGCGTACAGTTTCCGTTGCCGACGGGCAATGTGCGCCGCCAGAAGTTCGCCGACATCTGGTACCGCTCGCCGCAGATGCAGGAAGTGCGCTCCATCAAGATCAAAGACTTGACGGTCTGTTCGTCCTGTTCGCACGCCGGGACGTGCTCGCGCTGCCCGGGCCTGGCTTACATGGAAGGCAGCATGCGCGGGCCGTCGACCACCGATTGTGAGAAGTCCTATCACCGGACCGGCATTCCCTCGGCCAACATGTTGCGCAAGGCCAGCTTGGCTTCGAGCGGGCCGCTGGTGCAGATCTTGCCGATGAGCATGTAGCGGTTTCTCCTCTGTATTCCATCTTCGATCCCGGAACTTGTGGGTACTTCAGTAATCAGGGCGTGGTCGATATCACACCCCCGTCTGCCCCGAATTTGGCACACTGAGAAGTTGGGGGCGTAGTTTTTGCCCTGCACTCGGAATGACGCCCGTATCTTCCCAACCCGGTGCTCCTCGGCGTATGACGCGCATGCGCGTCGAGATTCCAGTGCGCCTGGCGACGCTGGCGCCGGCTGAGGTTTATGCGGAACAGTCCCACACTCTGGTGGTGAACCCGCAGGGCTGCGGCATCAAACTGTCGCGGGCGCTGGAGCCCGGAACTCGGGTTTTGCTCGATGGCCTGCCGGGTGGCGCCCACGCGCACGCGCGGGTTGCCAACTGCCTGCCGCTGGGTACGGATGGAAAAGCGTTCCTGGTCGGTCTTGCTCTTGAAACGCCCGGCAACGTCTGGGGAATTCAGAAGACCCCAGCAGATTGGGAGGGGGAAGAGGCGGCAGTGCCGACCCCAGTTCAGGCTACCGAAGATCCCATCAAGAAAAAGAATTGGCCCTACTCGATGTTTTCGCAAAAAGGCGAAGCCCACCCGGGCAGGCGCTAGAACATTTCAGATTGCATGCGTAGTTTGTAGCGCCGCCGTCTGGGCGGCAATCCCGGCGCCTCGAGCGAGGGCGAGACGCCCTCGCGACATCCGGCAAGACGCTGGCGCTACGATCGAACCTACTTCCTTCCCAGCCTTGTCAAATACTCCGAGTCATAGGCGCGCGTTTTGTTGTCGACGTAGTCGAGAATCTTCTGCAGGTGGGCGCGATTCTCGCGGTTGCCTTCCTTGAACTTGATGGCGAGGCCCATACCCGGATCAGAGCGGACGACGCTGCCTTCCGCCGTCAGCGGGCCGTCGTCGATCGCAAAATTCAGAAGCAGCCGGCTGTCGGGTGCCATGATGACACTCGTCTCTACGTAGCAGCCGCCCAGGCTGATGTTGGTGAGGTTGCCGAGCACCGGGATATCGCTGCCTTCGGGGCGGAATTCGATGGTGATGCGGCCCTTCATGCGCGGATACAGTCGCCGGTTCTTGCGGCTCGGCTGTTGCTGCTTTTCCATGTACATGCGCCGATCGGCTTCGGCGAGCAATTCTTCCGCGTCGAGCCCGTCTTCCGGATACATCGACCGTCCCACGCTGAGCGAGAGGATGTCTTCCTGGCAAATTTCCTGGCCTACCTGGCGGGCGAGTTCGCGCAACTGGTCGGCTTTCTTGACGGCGGAGTCCGCTTCCAGTCCCGGCGCGATGACGACAAATTCGTCGCCGCCCATGCGGGCTACGTAGTCGTACTCGCGGCAAGACTGCTTCAGCGCCTGCGCGAACATGCGCAGAACGCGGTTGCCCTCGAGGTGCCCGAAGCGGTCGTTGATCTGCTTGAACCCGTCCATGTCGCAGACCATTACGGTCAGCGAAGTCTCCTTGCGCTTGCAACGCGCCAGTTCGCGGTCGAGTTCGAGGAAGAGCGAGCGGGCGTTGGGCAGGTCCGTGAGGAAGTCGGTGGTGGCTGAATTCTCCGCCTGCTGGTACTTCAACGCGTTCTCGATCGCCAGCGCCATCTTCGACGTGACTGCCAGCAGAATACGCAGGTGGTCGGTCGTAAAGGCATCGGGCTTCGACTGGTAGAGCGCCAGTACACCCACAACCCCGCTCAAGCCTTCGAGCGGCAAGGCCAGCGCCGACCGCAGCGTGCTGAACTTGGTCGGATCGTTCAGATAACCCGGTTCTACCGACGGGTTGCCGTTGATGATGGGCTTGCGGTTCTGTGCTACCCAGCCGGACAATCCCTGCCCCAGTGGTATACGCAACGACTCGAACAAGCGGAAGTTGTCGCCGCTGACGTGCTGCGGATACAGAGTGTCCTCGCGCCGGACGTAGATGGTGATTGAGTCGTAGGGCACGAGCCGCTTCAACTTCACAGAGAAGACGGACAGGGTTTCGTCGAGGCTGAGTGATGCGCCGAGGTCCTGGCTGAGCTCGAACAGCATTTGTGCTTCCTGCCGCGCGGCGGCGATGGACGCAAGGAACGTGGCTTCCTGATTCTCTTTGACGCCGGTTTCTGCAAATCCTGCGGCCGGCGCAACGCCGCGCTCGACTATTAAGTCGGTCGAGAGTTTCGACCACTTCACCGATTCCGAGCGTTGTACAACCAGGTGCTCAAGGTCGCGGTAGCGGCGGCGCAGCACGTCTACGACTCGTGGATCGAACGAGTGGCCCGATTCGCTCTTGAGCCGTTCCATGACTTCGTCCAGCTTCATGGCGCGGCGGTATTGGCGGTCCGAGGCAAGGGCGTCGAGGAAATCGACCGCGCTCAGGATGCGCGCGCCAATGGGAATCTCTTCGCCTTTCAGCCCGTAGGGATAGCCGCTGCCATCGTATTTTTCGTGGTGAGCGCGAACGATGGGCACCACCGGGTAGGGAAAGCGCACGCGCTCCAGAATTTCCGCGCCCACGACCGGATGGATCTTCATCTTCTCGAATTCTTCCGGCGTAAGGCGGCCGGGCTTTGAGATGATGTGTTCCGGCACGGCCAGCTTGCCGATATCGTGCAGCAGGGCCGCCGCCTGCAGCGCTTCCATTTCCTCGGCGCTCACGCGCAGTTCTTTCGCGACTTCAATCGCATACACGCGCACGCGCTGCAGGTGATCGTGCGTGGTGTGGTCTTTGGCTTCGATGGCCAGCGCCAGGGCTTCGATCGTCCGCAGGTGGAGATTGGCCATTTCTTCGACGTGGCCTTTCTCGTCTTCCAGCTTCGCCAGATACAGGCGGTAGGAGCGGTAGATCAGGTACACGGCGGGCAGGATTAGCAGCGAGGTCTGCCACTCGACGATTTTGTTCAGCCAGCTGACCAGTCCGGCGACGCCGGCGCCCACCAGGTAGTACGGAAACGACCAGAAATAGCAGTCGGCCCAAATGCGGCGCAGTGATTTGTGCTCGGTGAGCGAAATGATGGTCGCAACGGGCAGAGTATTGGCGGCGAAGTACATCGCCGCGGTCGCCACCAGGAGCACCGCCGGGTTGTTCTGCGTCTTGAATATTGGAACGTGAAAGACGCAGTAGGCCAAGCCGATAGCAAAGGCGGTCGCGCATGTGTTGAACACGACTTGGACGGCGTTGGGACGGTCGCGGTAGAAGCACTGGGTCAGGATCGCGGCGCAGCCGAGTGCCAAGGTTTCCGCAAAACTCAATTCCAGAATGCCCAGCAGAATAAACAGGAAGTTGACCGACATCGTACCGGTGATACCCGGCAGATTGACCTTCAGGCGCGAAGCAGCCACTGCCACCAGCAGGTAGCAGAGAAACTTCATCGGCTGGTGACTGGTCGGGTGCATCGCACCGACCGCCAACACGGCCGTTCCCAGTCCCACCATGACACCCACGTACAAGCGGGCACCCAGGGACATGGAATTCCATGATTGTGCTTTGCCTGCCATCCTAGCCTTCGACGAACCTCCGCGACGTTCTCCTCGGGGCCTGAAGAGACCCCGGCGCAGCAACTAGAATTAGCAGCTAACCTGTGCAAATCCAATCAATTACGGGAATAGTAGAAAACTTTCGTAACCCGGTTTTGCACGTAGGTGTGTGTGCTCCAAGCAGGCATGGGAGATAGGTGATTGGCGGCTGAGATTGAGGGTGATTGCTGCCGGCCGGGCGGCACGTCCAAATCGGGACAGATTTCGAGTGTGCGACACGGGCGGGGGCCCTGCCGCGCGTCTCACTGGGTGGTAGGGATCCCTACTTGTTGGCTCTGCTCAACCCCCCGCGAAACACCGTCATGCATGCGGCAGGCAGATCGAAGGTCGTGTCCGCGTTGGCGGAGATCGACCCCTTCAGGGCGGGCCCATCAGGATCGGCCGATCCACCCTTGGCGTCGGGATGCCACTGGTACTGCGCGCGGCCGAAGGTGACGGTCTCGACGGGACCGGAGAACGATCGATCGGTGTGCGCCTTGTCGTCGTGAAACTGGATACGGACTTTGTGCGCGTTCCACTGGTCGCGGTTGATCACGAGCAGGGAATACTTGCCGTCGGGGCGGAGGGTCGCGTAGGCAGTCACCAGGGAGTGGCCGGCAGGATCTTCCAGATCGCCCGTCGCGTGAAACAGTTGGTGCTCGCCGCTTCCCGGCTGCACCCATTCGAGATTGATCAGTTGGCTGGCGAAGTATTGCGAAGTCGGCTGCACGATCTGGTAGTCCTTCTCCGTGGTCGAGAACATGCCGAAGGTGCCCATCGAGTTGTTGCAGCCATGATGGATTCCCATCGGGAGATAATGGAAGTAGTACACGGCATTGCCGCCGGCGGTTAGAAACGCACCCACGTAGTCCCCCAGCCACAGCGCGCCGAAAATATCGACGAATGATTCGTCGCTTACCCAGGAGATATTCGATTCGGTAATGAACAATGGCACGTCGGCGGGAACGCCATCGTCATGCCACACATCGACAATGTGACTCACCAGTCGCGGCTCGTCGTACAGGCTGTTCCACGTGATCGTGCAGGGAACATAGGGGTAGTGCTCGAACGAGAAGAACGCCAGATCTTTCAGATGGCCGTGGCTGCGCAGGTAGTCGACGAAACGCCGCGTCCACGAGACACGCCCTTGCACGTCGGGCCACACCAGAATGTCTTCGTTCTGCCCGGTGAACACTGGGCCGCCCAACTTAAGCGCAGGATCTACCTTGTGAAGAGCGTCGGCGAACTGGACGTAGAGAGCGGCATAGTCCTCCGGCAGCATGAACTGGCCGTCGGGCTCTTCGCCCATCTCGACGTAGGAGATCGGATATTTTCGCTTTTCGAGATATGCGATCTGGGTTGGCCGCATCTTCCGGGATGTTGAACACCATGGCGATCGGGATCATCGCGGGCAATCCGCGGGTTGCTCCACTTGTGAAGAACAGGTCGAGTCCTACCTGATCGCCAAGCTTGGCGTCGAAGTTGGCCGGCTCATGCCACGGGTCGACCGAAGAACACCAGGTCGTTGTTTGTGCCTGGTCGGGCGTGTGCAGCACCGAGTCGTGAAATTCTCCGCCCGCGCTCACCGTGCCCACGTAGAGCTCGCGAATCGCGTATCCGACGCAGTTGCGTTTGTCGGCGGACCCGTGCGAGTCGCAGGTGTTGGACGACTCCGTCATCCAGATGCGCAGGTAGCGCACCGGCATCGGCACGGGGGCTAGGGGAAGCGTGACGGTGCCGCCCTGGCCGTTGTCGACTGTGCCGCCGGAAAATGTGATCCACGCGCCCTTGTCGGGATGAACAATGGGTTGCTCTCCAGTCCAGTACTGCACACGATAGCGCTTCGCATACGGGTCGGCCCACGCGATCCGAATTGCGTTGATGGCCAGCGGATTGGCGAGGTCTACGACGATCCATTGCGGATGCAGCGTGTCGTCTTCGCCAGTGAATTCCTTGGTCAAGTACGGATTGCTCTTCCAATACGTGTTCTCATCGCCGTCGGTGATGCGGCCGTAGCCAGTGGCATCGGTGCCGTCGTTGCGCGTGGCGCCGCGATGCGGGAGGGGATAGCCGTAGGAGTTCCGAACGATCTCAGTCGGCGCGTCGCTGCCCGTGAAATATCCTTTGCCCGCCGGATCGCTCCATGTGCCCTTGGGATTCCAATGCCATGCCTCGATGTGCAGTTCCGTGTTTTGTCGGTAGGTGACGGGCTGCCACCCCGCACTCAACACGCGATCGAGCGCCTCAGGAGTGAAGAGCTTGTCGATTGCGGCCGCCGGCATGCGGTCGATGCCCGCGCCTAGAGCTTGGTTGGGCACGAACTTGTTTGCGATGTGGTCCGGGGTGATGTCGACGCGGATGGTTTGCGCCAGCGTGGACGCGAAGGAAAACAAGACGGCCAGAAATGCGATGCCAAATCTCAGAAGACTGTGCGTGCGAGTGGGTGCGGCGTGACCAAGCGAACCAAAAACGGGGGCGGGAGTCGAAGGCTGGCGCACGGCGGTCTCCTCAGATTTAGTTTTACGTTTCAATAAAGGGAAATTCGGCAATTCGAAGCGCCGCCATTGTACCTGAATGACAGAAGGAGTCCTCCCCAAGATGTTGCTGGAGCGGGCCATGCTCGCACCAGGATGCGAGACTCCTGAGCGTGGAAGCCGTTTGACGCGGCTGAGGTCGCCCATGTATATTACCGATGGGTTATGAAACTAGAAGGTTATTTACGGTCCAACGCCGCTAGTCTTGACGCAACCTTCGCTGCGCTGGCAGACCCGACGCGCCGCGCGATCCTTGCCCGTCTCGCCAGCGGGGAAGCTTCGGTCACGGAACTGGCCAAGCCGTTCGCTATGACCCAGCCAGCTATTTCGAAACACCTGCGTGTGCTTGAGCGGGCCGGTCTGATTTCTCGTGGCCGTGACGCGCAGCGACGTCCGCGGCGATTAGTGGCGAGGCCGCTCGCCGAGGCAAATAGTTGGCTGGAGCGTTATCGCGAAATTTGGGAACAGAATTTTCAGCGCCTGGACGCTCTGCTCGACGAAATGAAGGCCAACGATAAGAAGCGCAGGCGCAACCAACGATGATAAGGAGGCACTCATGAAAAATACTGGAACGCTAAAAGTAACCACTCCCAGCGATCGTGAAATCGTCATGACTCGCGTGTTCAACGCGCCCCGCAACATGGTTTTTGACGCTTTCACCAAACCGGAACTTCTGAAGCGGTGGTTTGGTCCGCGAGGCTGGACTCTTGTGGTGGCGGACGTGGATTTCCGGGTGGGTGGCGGGTTTCGCTTTGTATTGCGCGGCCCTGATGGCAATCAGATGGGCATGCGCGGCACGTATCGCGAACTTGCGCCGCCTGAGAAGTCGGTTCACATGGAGTCTTACGACGACTACCCCGGCGAGTCGCAGGTGACGGGCATCTTTACCGAACTCAACGGGAAGACCACTCTCACCGTCACCGTGCTGTATGACTCGAAGGAAGTGCGCGACGCCGTACTGCAGTCGGGCATGGAGCACGGGGCGGCGGAAAGCTATGACCGGCTTGCGGAACTGCTCACTTCCGACACGGCCTCGCGAGAAGTCGCTTGAGTGGGTGCCCCGTCCAAGCTTTGCTTGGGCGGGGATTTCGTAACAGTTGCAACAGTTGCCAGCACAGCATCGATCGGCGGAGAGCCCCTAATGATTAACGAACTAAAACTGCAAGCCCAGGGGGATCGTGAAATCATCATGACCCGCTCCTTTAACGCGCCACGTCACTTGGTCTTCGAAGCATTCACGCAGCCTGATTTGCTCCGTCAATGGCTGCTTGGCCCTCCTGGATGGACCATGCCGGTATGCGAAGTTGACCTACGCATGGGCGGAACATATCGCTACGTGTGGCGGAATGACAAGGGAGTCGAAATGACCGCCACTGGAACTTACCGCGAGATCGTCGCTCCCGAACGGATCGTTGCTACCGAAACTTTTGAGCCTCCGTGGTATCCAGGGGAATGCACGAACACGCTGCTGATGCGCGAAGAGGGCGGACGGACGATCCTGACGCAGACCTTACGGTACGAATCGAATGCTGCACGCGAATTGGTCATCAAGTCGCCGATGGAAGGCGGGGTCGCCATCAGCTACGAGCGGCTCGAACAAATGCTGGCTGCGCCGAATATCGTAGGGGCGAAGAAATAGGAGAAGCGATGCAAAAGATCACACCATTCCTGTGCTTCAACAACCAGGCCGAAGAGGCCACGAACTTCTACGTCTCAATTTTTAAGAACTCAAAAGTGGCGCGCGTGACACGCAATGGCCCGGGGCGAAGGACTCCCGTCATGTCGACGACTTTTCAGCTGGACGGGCAGGAGTTCTACGCGCTCAACGGTGGGCCCATGTTCACGTGCACACCGGCGATTTCGTTTTTCATCCATTGCGAAACGCAGGGGGAGATCGACGAATTTTTGGGAGAAGCTTTCTAACGGAGGGACCCAGGAGGGTTGCGGCTGGTTGAAGGACAAATTCGGCGTGTCGTGGCAAGTGGTGCCGTCGATTTTGGGTAAGTTGCTACAGAATCCCGATCCCGAAAAAAGCAAACGCGTCATGGCCGCGATGTTGCAAATGAAGAAGCTCGATATCAAAGGTTTGCAACAAGCCGCCGAGGGTGCTTAGTCGTTTGGGAGTCGTGCTTTCGTAACCTCCTCAGAGCGGCGCATGGGGTGCGATATTAGAAGGGCATGTCGCAGGCACCCCAGATGCAACGCGAGAAACGCGGTCCGCGCGTGAAACTTGGCGGATCGGTGCTTGCCCTGCTGCAACTGCAGAATCGACGGCAGATCCGGACCCGTCTCAGCCAGCTTTCCTCAAATGGCGGACTGCTGCAACTCGACAAGCCGCTCGATGAAGGCATCGTGGTGGAGGTGCTGTTCCACGTTGGGGCGACCACCGTTCGCAGCCATGCGGAGATGCTATTTCCCATGTGGGCAACCAAAGGCTGCCTGCAGCCATTCCGTTTCAAGGATCTGGACGACGGAATCCGCGCTAGCCTCGAAGACGATCTGAAGTCATTGCTGAATATCTCGCCAAACGCGCCCGCCGACGAACAGAGTTTGCCTTAAGTTTCCCCGACTGCCGGGCCCCCAGCAAGAAATTATTCTTGCCGTATGCCTTTGTCCTCCCACTGATATCCGCAGGAGTCGCAATTCCATTCAAAGTTGGAATTGGGATCTTCCTCTCCGCTACTAGACCCAGGGGAGAGACGTTCGAACACGACATCAGCAGAGCGGCATTTGGGACAAGTGACGGGAATCTCCGGCACGTCTTCCGTTTCTTCTTCGTCTGGTAGCGGTTCGTCTGCGGGTTCGTAGTTTTTCATCGCTTCCCACGCCCACGGATAGCCCACCCGCATGACCTTCACACTGACCCCGGAAGCGAAATTCGACGTGAGCTTGTCGACTCCACTGACTTTCCCGTCTCCCAGGTAGAAAGGGATTCCGGCCCGGTCGAGCAGCCACTGCAACTGCAATGCGTCGGACAGACTCCATACCTTGTTAAGCTCGACTAGCTCGCGATCTTCTGCATAGGGAGAGTCGGGATCGGGTTCAGGTTCAGAGGGCGAAGCGGGCACTTCGAGTGGTGGGAGTTCCAGCCGACGAGCGGAGAACTCCGCCCTCAACACTTGCTGGGCCGCTTCGGTCAGCGCGGCGGGATTGGCCGCCAGAGACAGAAGTTCGCCATCGCTCATGCGCCGATAGTGCGCTGTGAGCCGAAGCCATTCCGCTGCCGCATCCAGAGGGGGCATGGTAGCGCGGCATCATATATCGGGCCAGGCCAGCGGGCCAACCGGGTTTAACAACCTGCATATGGCAGATTGCTCCAGACCTATTCGATTTTCTCTCCGTGCGCTTGTTCCCACGCCCGCATGTTTTTCCGAGACTGGTCGAAGAGTCGGATGTAATTTTCCTTCGCCACTTGCCGCGTCAGATCGGGCCCAAGCTCCTTCCAGAGTGGTGCCCAGACTTCATAACTCTTCTCAACGTTCGGCCAATCGCTGGTTGCGCCCTGGTCGCTGCCGTAGAGAAAGCGGTTGGGATATTTGCGAATCAGGTCAGCGGTCATGTTCAGGTGCTCGGGTGTGTCGATGAAGTATGGCGCAATCACCGGTCCCCAGGAGAGATCGATCGACACGTGCGCGAACGCAGGATCGGCCAGCATCGCATCGAGATTCTTCCAGTGTTCAGGATAGGGCAGCACGCCGCGTCCGTTGCCCATGAGGTGCGCCCAGACCATGTGCACGTTGGAATGCTTTTTCAAGAATGCCTGGAACGCTTCCAGATATTGCGGCGTGGGCTTCTTGCCATGAAAAATCATCGCGTTGGCTGCTGAGTCGCTCTGTAGGGCGAGGTTGTAGGGTGTGTCATGATCGCAATGCACAACGGCCACGGCGCCCATCTCGCCGATCACGTCGAAGATCGCGTCAAGCGATGGACTGTACAGGCTCGGTGGGCCGCCGGCAATCTTTTCGGAGACTTCCTGCTTCTTAAAGATGATCTCCCCGAAGCCGGTCCACACCGCTGGATACATTCGCACCATTTTCTTGATGTACTCTCCCGCCCGCGCGTCCTTCAGATTGATGGCGCTCATCAGGGGATCGACGCGCACGCGGTCTGCTTCCGACAGCGCGAGAAATTTGTGCGCCACAAGAACGTCCTGGATAGCGTTGTAGTACACGGCTTGCGCATCGGTTTGCGTGTAGTAGACGGGCGCGAAGTCGCGGTCGATCAGGGGATCGTGCGCTACGGTGGCGGGTAGTCCCATCAACACGCTGCGGCACACATGAGCGTCCATCATCTTGAGGACGTCGGGCAGCGCGGGGCCATCGGCTTTGAAGTCCTGGATATGGAAGTGGGCATCGTTGTAAAGACAGTCCCTTGAATCCTGCGCTGTTGCCGTGCATGACAAAAAAATAGAACCAAACAACAGACCTACGATCGGCTTCAGCAACATGCTCATCTTCGAGATTCCTCCAAAATAAGTTCGCGGTGTGCCATCCCGCACAATTGACGACGTGCACGCGAGGCACACCAAGACTTCTGGTGTGCTCGCGTGCACTACGCGTTCCTTGGTTAGGGTATTGACGCCTACTCCTTTACCGCGTGGAAGAAGTAGTAGTCAGCCGTGTACGGCACGAGTTCCGTCTGGCCCACCGTGCAGGCGCTCGTCGGAACAGCGCCTCCAGCGGTATTTAGACGTTGGATGAATGTGGTATTGGCGAGAAGGTTCCCGCCCGTGGGTCCCTTCTTGTTTCCGACAGACTGCAACTTCAGACATTGAATCGAGCCGCTATTCGGGCAGCTCGCTGGGTCGGTGCCGGCGTCAATACCCGCCACCTTTACCGCCCACACCCGGCTGCTATCGAACGAACTCTGCCACGTCGCGTTCCCGCTGCGGGGGGCAACGATGCCCGGCTTAGGGTTTTCGTTGATGCTCTGGAAGTGAGTGATGATCTGGAACTGCGACCGTAAGATATCCGAAAACAGCGTTGCTTCAGGGCGAGCCGAGGGATTCCAGGCAGTGCCACCGGTAGCTGTGGGCAAGCAGGTATAGCCCTGGCTGCCGTAGGCGTGGCCGACCAGAAATGCAGCGTTTCCCGCCGGTACGGCAATGGTGTCGGGAGTTTGCGGAGGCGTCACCTGCGCCGCTGCCTGGTTAACCAGAGTGAAGGCGAATGCGAGAACGAACGCGGCGCCCATCATCTTACGGCCGCGAAACGTGTTCGTGATTTGCTGTGTGAAGGTATTGCTCATCGATTCTTTTCTCCAATGACTCAAGTTGTTGTCGCGATGAGGCCGTCTCACGCGCAAGGACGAAGCTGTCACCGCTTTCATCCATGTTGCTAATCTGAAGCTTCCCGGCGCGTCGTTGGTCGCCGGTCTGCTTGCCGGTATAAGCGGCCTCACTGGGTAAGACGACATCTGCGAGCCGTTTGCTTTTTGGAGAAGTCGCAACTTGTGTTCGAGGCGCACCACCCGACTACGTGGTAGGCGAGACGCGGTTGCTGCATCCGCAAATCGGGCAGGCGTTCAGGTCGGCCTCGTAGTAGAGCCTGCAATCCACACAGGGAAGCCCGTAACGCAGGGGCATCACCCGTGCCCTTTTGCGTATGCCGTTCTTCTCGCGACGTTCGCCGCGTGCGCTTTCAACCGGATTTGATAGTTCTATCGACATGAGGAATCACTGCCACACAGGTTCTAGAGAATCCCTCGTATGGTGCAAGGGCGTCGCGGTATGGGTGAGGTCGCGATCTCGCATCGACGAATGACAAACCATGCAGGAGCGCTGCGTGCTGTCGTCTTCCTGCGACACCAGCGCATACGTGAGACCGTGCACAGACCAGGTGACGACCTTGTACCCATCCAGCCGCGAGTAGTGGAATCGGACGTTGGTGAACTGGGCTTCGACTCCGCCGCCGGCGAGGGCCACGGTATCAGGCGTGATCATCAGGCTCACACCCGCGAGTGGCGTGCGCGTGCCCGGCATCTGGTAAGCGACGAAGGCGGCATTCTTTCCTTCGATCGGCACGAATCGCGCACCCTGCAGTCGATACGGTTGATTTTCTTCCGCGACTGAATTCGACGCTGGGAGTGCCACGGCGAAGGACGACTTCACGTTGAACCACTGATTCAAAGTCTGCTCGGAGTCGGTCTGCACCTCGAGCGGAAGCGCGCCCTCCGCGTGCTGCCGGTGCGTCGTGACGGCGAAGCGAGCCATTTCCGGGCCGGACAGCCGACGTGGCGACACGGAAGATCGTGCAGCCCAGACTCCGGCGATCACGATGATCGACATGACCGGCGCGAGCCACTTAACGAGCTGCCGAAACGGCAAATGTGGAGCCTGCGCTGGAATCGGAGCCGCATCGAACCTGGCTCTTAACCCTTCGACAAGTTGTTCCTCACCCGGCGTGGGGAAATGCTCCATGCGGGTGGCAGCGCGCAGCAACGGGCCGCAGTGATCACACAGCGCGGCGTGTCTAATCAGTTGCGCAGCCTTGAACTCGGGCCAGAGTCCGGACGCCAGTTCGTACCAACTGACGTCGTCTTCTTTCGGACAATCCGGTCCCGGGGGCACCGTTTCCGAGACGACCACCGACATGCGATTCACCAGCAGCCAGTACTTCCAGACTTTCTTGCCGCACTCGAGGCAGGAGCGCACGTGGAACTGCGCCTCCCGCACTTCATCGCGCGAAAGGCGGGGAACTTCGCGGGTCGCCTCGGCGCGCGAGGGGACAAGCGCGTGCAGTTCCTGATTGTCGATGTGCTTTTCCAGCGAGCGTCCCAAGGCCTGATCCTCTCCCTATCTTCAATACGAGTTCTGGAAGGACTTTGCTTTTTCGCTCCATTCCGGGTCGTTGGATCCGCCTGCATCCAGAATTTGCTCTCGAATGAAGTGCTTGAGCCGTTCAATCACACTCCCTACCCCCTTGGGGCCCAGTCCGATACCGGGGAGCGAAGCGATCTCCTTGCTGCTGAGGCCCTGGCGAAAGTAGAGCCAGAAAATGGTGCGATCGCGCTCCGCATCGGGACCGGTAAGGGTACGTAGGTGGTCATCGATCTCCGACAAGAAGATGTCGAGCGCGATGGTCTGTTCGCTGCCCGCCGATCCCTGCCGAGCCTCGGGCTCAATGTCGTAGGTTGAAACGTGCTCTGCGGCGCCCCCCGCGGATTGGCTGCGGCCGTGCTTGAAATAGTCGTGCGTGGCGTTGGCGGCGGTCTTCTTGAGGTAGCCGAGGATCGCGTCGGGCCGCTCGATCGCAAACTCGCGCAGAAGATTCCGCCCGCCCTCCCAAAGCTTGAGGTACGTGGCCTGGACCAAATCGTCCACGGTAGCCCGCGAGGGATCACCCCAGATCGAAGCGGTGCGTGCGATCACGAGGCGCAGCGGGCGTCCGACGCGCGAGACGAACTCCGCCCAAGCCTCTTCATCGGGTCCGGCGCACAGGCAGACCACGTCTTTCAAGGACAGAGACGAGTACCGCGTCGCTTTAGATGTATTCAGCATGCTCAATTAGTCGACTGCGAACGTTTGATAAATCCCGGGACTTTACTTATGGCGATGAGTCATTCTCGCGGGCGAGAACTCAGGCGTGTGTCACCATTCTGTTAACAATGAGTAATTTGCAGGGTGACGTTTCAGGCTTGGCAGAACTGCGGGACGGCATTCGATCGGGAGAGAATGAGAGCCAGGATGGATGTTATTCGATGGAGTAGATTGTTCGAGGCGGCCCAGAACTTTGACGTCCAAGCCGCCCCTGACAAACATCTGCTATTGCGACACTGACACCGTACTGCCTGCTTTCACTGTGTAGTGCCAGCCGTAGGTCGGGCAGCCGCGACCCTGGCATACGTATACAAATACCGCGTGGTAGTTAAGCGTACCGCTTGCGGAAAACGGCATTCCGCTAGCGTCGTAACCGGTGCCGCTATAGCGAGCCACCCCGTCGAATGGATTTTTTGATCCGTCGGGGTTTCCGCCCAGTCCACGGTAGCTCCCGTGTGCCGAGCCATTGAACTCGAGGGCGGAAACCGACAGGTGGCCCAGCGGACCGGTTCCGTTTACGCGATTGTCGAGAGTGATCTGTCCCGCACCGCCATTTTCATCCGAAACCGCGAGCGTGCAATACAAAGCTTTTCCACCGCAACCGTCTTGCACAGTCGTGACGGTCGTCATCGTGGTTTGAGCGAACATCGGCATGGACATCGCCAGGATCATGAAAAGGGCCTTCTTCATTGGGGGAGAGCTCCTTATCGTCTAGATCGATTTGGATCCAAGGAACGAAGAGGCGCCCTTTTGTGCCGACACCGCATCTGCATTTACTCCCGAACGGGAGACGCAGGTGATCGGATGGAAGAGGGATTGAGAGGTCGAGGTGCCATCGCATACTCGTCTGGATGGCAATCATCCTCGGAATGAAAGCAAATGCCTTCTGTAGGAGGGCTACGGGTGCTGCGGTCCCGGACGGTTTGCGGACATGTCGAACCCGACACAGCAAGAGAAACCTCGCCCCGCGAACGGACGAGAGTGACTCCAAGGGTGAGTGCCCCAACTCTCCCGAGCGTCGCCACCTAAGCGACGGTTCGATGCGAGGTTTTGCTGGAGCGGCAAAAAAAGAAAATGAAAATTTGAGAAGAGAGTCGCAAGAGAGGTTCATCCGCGGCGGGTACAAAAGTCTGGACAAAAAACAGGCGCGACGAATGTCGTCGCACATTTCAAAAATAAAAATGCGAGCTTATTGACTTGCCGGAGGCACGATCCCATTCATGCGCAGATATTCAACCAGCTGTCCGTAGTGATCGGAGATATGCCAGACGGCGGCGGTTACAGCCGACAGCCGGTTGTCGCCCCAGTATTCTCCGTGCACTGGCTCCAGTAAGTTACTGACACTGACCGAGGCGATTGCACGGTCCACGTGCGTGAGCGACTCGCGCAGGTATGTCATGATCTCGGCTTTCGATTTCGCGGGATTTGGTCCGCCGAGATCGCAGTGCTCGGGCTGCTGCTTTTCTTTCAAGATCTGCGCGGCCCACGCTTCGTTCGCGCAGGCCACATGCTTGACCTGCTCGGCGAATGTGCGAGCGTTCGTAAACGCACCTTGCGTCGGCTTGAAATTCCATTTCTCCTCGGGCATGGCGTCTGCCCGGCGAGTGAAATCCTTCGCGACGCTCTTCCCGATGAAGTTGATGGAGTCTGGAACGGTCTTAGATTGTGGGGGATTCTCTTGCGCGTGGGCGAGGGCCCCGGCCAGCGCGACGGCTAGTACGAGTCGGACGGCTTGTCGCATGGCAAACTCCTGTTAGGAGCGATTGGACGAACTGGCCTAGCGAGGACGAATTGTAGTCGGAGCTTTTCCCGGAGGTAGACGGATTGTCGGATCCAAGTCGGTGCGTCTACCCAAGCGGCTCAAACAGATTGCCTTCCACGCGATCGGCGACTTTCGGGAGATCTTTCTTGGCGAACTGGAGGAAATGCGGTGCGGCGCGGTGCGCTTCCAGCGCAGCATCGTCCTTGTATTGCTCGTAGATGAAGAACCGACGTGGGTCGGTCTTGTGGCGATGCACAATGTACATCGCGCACCCCGGCTCTTGGCGGGACGCTTCGGTCAGTTTTGAGAAAATTCCGGCGACATCGTTCTCGTGCCCTACCTTTGCCATCCAGGTCACTGCCAGGACCACCATCGTTCGCTCCGTTGTATGTAGCGCTCAGCCGTCAGCTCTCAGCTAAAGTTCTTGAAAGGTTAACGCAAGCTACCGTCGCCGTTGGTTCCCGTTGTCAGCGAAGTATCAGCGCGTCTACGGACAGCTGAAAGCTGAGAGCTGTCACTACGCTTTCGCTTCCGCCTGCCGGGTTGCCGCCTTCATAGCCGCGGCAAACTCATCGACGAATATCGTGTGGCCTCGATCGGGGCCGGTCGAAACCATGCCAACACGCGCGCCGCTTTCCTTTTCCAGAAACGCCAGGTACTCGCGGGCGGCCTTCGGCAGTTTGTCCAATTCGGTAATGCCCTCGGTCGACGTCTTCCAGCCGGGCTTCTTCTCGTAGATGCACTCGATTTTCTGGAAGCCGCTGTCCTGCGCGGGGATCTCGTCGGTTTTCTTGCCGTCGATTTTGTATCCCACGCAAACCGGAATCTCGTCGAACGCATCCAGCACGTCGAGTTTGGTAACCACCAGCCACGAGATTCCGTTAATCATGCCAGCGTAGCGGAGAAGAGGCAAATCCATCCAGCCGCAACGCCGTGGGCGGCCCGTGACGGCGCCGTACTCGTTACCCCGCTTGCGCAGCAGTTCGCCCTTGTCATCGTGGGATTCGGAGGGGAAGGGTCCGCCCCCCACGCGCGTGCAGTACGCCTTGGTAACGCCGATAACCATGTCGATGGCAGTGGGTGCAACGCCGGTACCGATCACAGCGCCGCCAGAGGTTGCGCTCGACGAGGTCACAAACGGATACGTGCCGTGATCGATATCGAGCATGGTGCCCTGCGCACCCTCGAATACGACCGACTTTCCTTCCGACAGCATCCGATTGAGGAAGGCGGCAGTGTCGCGCACAAAGGGCGCAACCTTCTGGGCGGCGGCCGCATATTCTTCGTACATCTTGTCGGCGTCGAGCGGTTCTGAATTGAACAGCGCGTGGGCGATCATGTTTTTCTCGCGCACGGCGTTTTCGATGTGGGTCTTCAGCAGCTTGAGGTCGAGCAGGTCGGCGACGCGCAGGCCGCGGCGGCCCATCTTGTCTTCGTACGCGGGACCGATCCCGCGCGACGTAGTGCCGATTTTCACGCGTCCGGGCGCATTCTCGGAGGCGAGCTCAATCATGCGGTGGTACGGCAGGATGACCTGCGCGCGGTTACTGACAAAAAGAGTCCCGTCCACTTGCACGCCCATGTCGCGCAGACCTCCGACTTCCTTGAGGAAGGCAATGGGATCGAGCACGACGCCGTTTCCAATCACGCTGAAGCAGCCGTGGCGGAGCACGCCGCAGGGGACGAGCTGGAGAACAAATTTCTTGCCGTTGATGATGACCGTGTGCCCGGCATTATGCCCGCCGGCATAGCGCGCCACGACCGGGAAGCCTTCCGAGAGCACGTCGACAATCTTGCCCTTGCCCTCGTCTCCCCATTGCGCGCCAACAATGACCGCAGCATTACCTTTTTTCAAAACCAGCTCCGTGCCCTAAGAGGTAGTGGGCTCCCGGGGTTCGCACACACGCTTCGCCCGCGGATGGTCGCCGTGTTGAGAATGCTGGGATTTGAGCGGATCGGGGTGTGTACAAGTAAGAATACACTGGAAGGCAGTTGTCAGTCACCAGTCTTCAGTCGTCTGCGAAGCGGGGTTGGTCGGTAGTCGTTGGTCGTTGGCGGATCGGGTTACGTTTTCGCCAGACCTGTGCCCCGTCGCCTGTGACCTGTACCATCCTGCTGACGACTAGCGACTGGCGACTGTAGACTGATCTCGTGCCCGAACTTCCGGAAGTCGAAACCATTGCTCGAGGTCTGCACAAGCGTGTCGTCGGCGATGCGATCGAGTCGGTGTGGCTCGGATCGAAGCCACAGACCATGAAATCGCCGCCGGCCGAGATCGCTGTCACGCTCGAGCACACGCGAATCTCCGCCGTCCGAAGGATGGGAAAGCACATTGTGTTCGACCTGGAACGCAATGATGTGGCGCGGGCACTCCTGCCCGCGAAAGGCCGCAAGAAAAATGTGCCACTCGGGCCGCGATCCCAGTGGATTGTTCATCTGGGAATGACAGGTCGAATGGTGGTGTGCGATCCGGACGCGGAGATCGTCAAGCACACGCATGCGATTGCGAAACTGGGTTCGGGGCGTGAATTGCGGTTTATTGACCCGCGCCGTTTCGGACGGCTGAGCGTGCACACCACAGGAGACTTCGAAGCTGGAGGCGTCGAGCCGCTGGAGGTTGAGAAGGATCAGTTTGTGCGTTTGTTTCGCGGGCGCAAGACTCCGATCAAAGGCGCGTTGCTGAATCAGAAGCTCTTGCGCGGCGTCGGGAACATTTACGCAGACGAATCCCTGTTTCGAGCGGGACTTCGTCCGCGACGTCGAGCCTCAACCATCACCACGTCGAAGTTGGAACTGTTGCACAGGTCGGTGCAGAAAGTTTTGAAGGAAGCGATCCGGCTTGGCGGTTCTTCGATTTCTGACTACGTGGACGCGGACGGCGAAGAAGGCTTCTTTCAACTGCGGCACCGCGTATATGGACGCGAAGGCGAGCCGTGCCCGGTATGCAAGACGCCAATCAAGCGAGTCGTCATCGTCGGGCGCAGCAGCCACTACTGTCCTAAGTGCCAGAAGTAGTTTGTCCCTTTAAATCCATTGTCATCCTGAGCGCAGCGAAGGACCTGTGTACTCCTCTGCCGAGGAACGAATCCAAACGTCATTTCCGCCCGCACAGGGCCCCCAGACCGTTTTGTACCGTGCAGGATGAGGATGATCATTCAATCGTTATGCGGGCGGCCTTGCGAAGCCTTCGACATCCATTCATAAATCGACAATCGCTTTCCCGCGGTGTAGTCTGTTTCCCTTTGTGACCTTATGTCGAATTTTGCCATTGGTGTAGATCTGGGTGGAACGAACCTTCGCATCGCGGCGGTCGATGAGAAGGGACAACTCATGGAGAAAGTCACGCTCGGCACGAAGACCGTGCTCGGTCGTGACCACGTCCTGAACGACATGTGCGAAGCCATTCGCCATGCCTCTGACAAGTACAAATCTTCCGGCCAGTTGTTAGGCGTCGGGATCGGTGTTCCGGGCATCATCGACCTGCAAACCGGCATGGTGCGCGAGTCGCCAAACCTGCCGGGATGGTCGGACTATCCCGTTCGCAACGAAATTGAAAAGCGCCTGGGCGCGCCTGTGATTCTCGAAAACGACGCCAACGTCGCTGCGTTCGGTGAGAAGTGGCTGGGCGCCGGACGCCACGTGGGCGACATGGCGATGCTGACGCTGGGTACCGGCGTGGGCGGCGGCTTGGTGCTGAACGGCAAAATATGGCACGGCATGACCGGGATGGCAGGCGAATTCGGCCACATGACCGTCGATCCTGATGGCCAGTTGTGCGGATGCGGCAATCATGGCTGCCTCGAGCAGTATGCTTCGGCGACGGCGATCGTGCGCATGGCGCGCGAGTTGATCACGACGGGCGACGCTCCCGGACTGGCCAAGGCGGCCGGAGCCGATCTTGAATTCAACGCGAAAGAAATCTACAACCAGGCGATCCAGGGGGACGAGCAAGCAAAGCGAATCTTCCGCCGCGTGGGTCGCGCCTTGGGGATCGCGCTTGCGGCGATGGTGAACGGTTTGAATCTCGAGATGTACGTCATTGGCGGCGGTGTGTGCAGCGCGTGGGAGGCCTTTTCGCCAACTATCTTCGAGGAATTGCGCCAGCGCGCGATGGTGTATGCGGCTACGGCGCCAGCCGATCCTCTGCATGTGCCATCGGGCGCATCGGGCCAGGTTGAGCCCGGTGCGGGGCGCAAGACGATCATCACGCGCGCGCTGCTGGGGAGTGATGCGGGGTTGTTTGGTGCGGCCCGGTTGCCGATGACGCGGGAGGCCTAGACTTCCGCCGCTTACGTCTTTGCGTCATCCTGAGCGACGCGAAGGACCTGTGTAGTGCTTGCGTGTGTCGGCACAGCATTTGTCACGTCCGAGGGCGGGCCGCCGCCCTCGCGACGGCCGGCGCTACCGTTGTGTGGGCTACTTTCGGACTGCCCGCTTCTCAGAAGCCAAAGCCTCTACGAAGAACTGATTCTGCGCGGGCGTACCCAGCGTCACACGGATCGAAGTGGGCGCCCCCCACGCGCCTAGCGGCCGCACTAGCACGCCCTGCTTCCTCAGTCGCCGCGCGAAATCGCGCGAATCTTCGCCGACCTCGATGGCGATGAAATTGGTCCAGGTGGGAAGCACGTCGTACCCAAGCCCCTTGAGTCTCCGCTCCATCCACTCGGCCTGCTCGGCGTTATTGGTGAGCGCGCGCTGAACGTGATCATCATCGTCAATCGCCGCCAAGGCGGCCGCCTGCGCGATCGTGGAGAGCGCGAACACTTCCTGCAATTGCGTGATGTATGAGATGAGCCCCGCAGGACCCATGGCGTAGCCGACGCGGACTCCCGCCAGGCCATGCGCCTTGGAGAACGTGCGCAGGACGAGGACGTTGCGGTTCTCGCGAACGTACTCGAGCGCGTGCGAGTATTCGACACCGCGCTTTTGCGCGAAATATTGGGCGTAGTCGAAGTAAGCTTCGTCGAGAACGACGATCACGTGCTGGGGGACCTCGGCGAGGAAGCGATCGATGGACTCAGCATCCAGAAACGAGCCCGTGGGGTTGTTGGGATTCGCAAAGAAGACGATCCGTGTATTCGGGTCGATTGCCTTGAGAATCGCATCCAGATTGAACCCGCGATCGAGCATTGGAACCTCGATGAGCCGCGCGCAGGCCGTCTGCGTGACGGCCGGATAGGAGATGAACGAACAGGCGCTGGTGACCGCGTTCCGTCCCGTCTGCAGGAGAGTGCGGGCAATCACGCCCAGCAACGCGGTGGTTCCGTTGCCCACAACAATCTGCTCGGGAGCGATGCCGTGCTTCTGGGAGAGTTTCTGGCGCAGGGTGGGCGAGTCGTTATCTGGATAAAGATGAGAGCTTTCGAGCGCCGCGCGCATTGCGGCAATGGCTTTCGGCGAAGGCCCGTAGACGCTTTCGTTGGCGTTCAGCTTGATCAGCCCGGAAGACTGGTCGGGAGTGGTCTTCGCGTTTGGGCCCGCGGATCGACCGCTTTCCGTGACGAGATCGAAGAACCGGTCCATGCGCGGCTTCAGGAAGCGCGGTTCTCAGCCAGTGTTTGCCCCGCGGCCGTGCGCAGCCGGTCGACTTCTCTCAAGGTGAGGGGGCGGAACTTTCCCGGCGGCACGTCTAGGGCAAGGGGCCCATATTTTACGCGCTTGATCTTCTCCACGTGGTGACCGACCTCCTCGAACATGCGGCGGATCTGCCGGTTGCGACCTTCGATCAGCGTGATTTCGTACCAGGGATTGGGGCCTTCTTTCACGAGACGAATCTTCGCCGGTGAGGTCCGCACGCGGCGGCCATCGTCGGTGGCGATCGAGAGGCCGCCTCGAAGCTTGGAGATCGACTCTTCGGTGGGCTTGCCGCTGACTTTGACGACGTAAGTCTTCGCCACATGCGACGCAGCTTTCATCAGCTTGTGGGCGAGCGTGCCGTCGTTGGTCATCAGAACGAGGCCTTCGCTCGCATAGTCGAGGCGGCCGACCGGATAGATTCGGCTGCCGACTCCGCGAATGAGGTTCATCACCGTGGGACGCTTTTCGGGATCGCTGACCGTGGTGACGTATCCGACCGGCTTGTTCAGCAGCAGGTAGATGTGGCGTTGAGCTCCGTGGAGAAGCTTGCCATTGACGCGGATGTGGTCTTTCTCAGGATCAGCCTTGGTGCCCAGCGCGGTGACGGTCTGCCCGTTGATCTGGACGCGACCGGAGGTGATGAGTTCCTCCGCCTTGCGGCGAGAGGCGATTCCGGCGGCGGCGATGATTTTTTGCAGACGTTCCGTGGGCATGAGAAGAATGGATCCTGAATCAAGCTTTGAAAGGGCCCGGCTTTAGCCGGGCCGTAACAGCGCTATCTTGGATGGCGGCTTCAGCCGCTGAGGTTCATGTTGGGCTGCGCAGGATTTCTTCCTATAAAGCGCGACCCTCCCAAAACCTAATCGCTGGCTTTGCTTGCGTGCGTTTCGATCGGTTCCTCCGGCGTATCGCCGATGGTCTCGGAAACGATGGCGTCCTTTCCTGAATCGATTCCCACCGGATCAATCGAATTTGATTCTGCGGCCTGGCCTGTCTCTCCAGAATCGGGCTCCGACGATGTCGCGGTTGCGGGTGCAGGTTCATCCATCTGGAACGACTCAGCCACCAGTTTCTCGAACTCCTCCATGCTGGGCAGTTCGTTGACGTCTTTCAGGCCGAAGCGCATCAGGAAGTCTTTGGTGGTCTTGTAGAGGATTGGGCGGCCGATGACAGCCTTGCGGCCGGCAGTGGTGATGAGTTTGCGATCGAGCAGCGTCGCGATCACGCCGCCCGAATCCACTCCGCGAATTTCGCTGATTTCCGGAACTGTGACGGGCTGCTTGTAGGCGATGACCGCCAGCGTCTCAAGCGCCGGCAGCGACAGGCGAATCGGCGGCTTCAGGCTTTTCGCAAAAGCGCGCACCACGTCGTGCTGCTCGGGCTTGGTCGACATGCGGTAGCCGCCGGCAACCTGACGGATCTCGATGCCGTGGCCGGGTGCGCCGTATTCTGCGACGAGTTCCTCGAGCGCCGCGCGTACGCGCGATTTCGCAGCCGCTTCGTCGGCGCCTTCCTGTTCGGCAAGCGCGGACTCTTTAACCAACTGAAAGATCTGTTCCAGCGTGGCCGGAGTTTCGGACGCGTACACAATCGCTTCGATTTGGGCTTTAAGACTCATTGAACCTCAGCTTAGGGCTTGTGGCCGATAGCTTGTAGCTTTGGCTTCTGGGGCTAGCTCCTTGCAAGTGCTATCAGCCACCAGCTATTAGCTACTAGCCAACCTACTTCCAATCATCCCTTACCGCGGCCTGCTCGTTCATGATGGCTTCGAAGCCGACATGCTTACGAATCAGGATTTCGCCGAACATGCGTTCCTGCCGCAATTGCACCGCCTGCAACCGCACGAGCTCGAGCATCGCCAGGAACATACACACCAGCGCCTGCCGAGACTCGATGTTGCTCAGCAACTGTTTCAGCCGCAGCGGCCGATCTTCCAGCGATAGCCGGCGCCGCAGAAACTCGAGCATCTGGCCGACGGTGACGGTCTCTTCGTCAACCTGGAGGATCGGACGTGAGCGAGCGCGATCCAGAATCTGCTGGAAGGTTTTGACCAGGTCGATTACGTCGGCCGCAAGTTCCGGCTCGGTGCCTTCGGCATCTTTGAATTCCTTCAGCGACGGATTCGACCAGACCGCGTCTTCGATCTGCTGCTTCTGCAAGAGCATCTGTGCGGCGGCTTTGAACTTTTCGTGCTCGAGCAAGCGGTTGACGAGTTCGCTGCGCGGATCATCTTGCGCATCGGCGGGCGCGAGCGGGTCGCGCGGCAGCAACATCTTCGACTTGATGTGAATCAGCACCGCCGCCATATAGATAAAGTCGGCGGCCACGTTCACATCCAGCTCGCGCATGCGCTCGACGTAGGTCAGGTACTGTGCCGTGATGCGCGCGATCGGAATGTCGTAGATGTCGATGTCCTGCTTGCGAATCAGATCGAGCAACAGGTCAAGCGGGCCTTCGTAGAGCGTTCCGACGGAGACGGCAAAAGGGAAGTCGTTGGTTTCCGGCTTGGGACGCGACTTTTCGGCGATGGGCGGCGGTACACCTTCGGTCGGCAGCAAAACCCCCGAGATGGCCTTCACTTCTTCACTCATTCCAGAATTCGTCCCTACCCCTTGACGTTACGGCTTCCGCTTGGAATCAAACTCGAGCGACATGCCCATCGAAGCGCGCACGTCTTTCATGGTGGCGTTGGCCACCTTGCCGGCCGCTGCCGAGCCTGCCTCAAGAATATCCCACGCGAGGCGCGGATTGTCCTCGTATTTTTTGCGCCGCTCCTGCATGGGCTGTAGCACCTGAACCAGTGCATCCGCAGCCCAGCTCTTGCACTCGATGCAGCCGATTCCGGCGGAACGGCAGCCTTCGTTCACCTTGGCCATCGTTTCTTCGGTGCTGAAGATCTTGTGCAGATCGCCCACGGGGCAGACGTCGGGATTGCCGGGATCGGTGCGACGCACGCGTGCCGGGTCCGTCACCATCGTCTTTAGTTTCTGGCGGACGACGGGCTCCGGGTCAGTCAGCATGACGGTGTTGCCGTAGGATTTCGACATCTTGCGTCCGTCGGTGCCAGGAAGCTTCGCGGCTGGCGTGAGCAGTGGCTGCGGTTCGGGAAAGACGGGCGCGGTCTTTCCGTAAAACTGGTTGAAGCGCCGCGCGATCTCGCGGGTGAGCTCGACGTGCGGAACTTGGTCTTCGCCCACCGGAACGAAGTCGCCCTTGTAGATCAGGATGTCGGCAGCCTGCAGCACCGGGTAGCCGAGAAAGCCGTAGGTGCTGAGATCCTTTTCCGCGATGTTTTCTCGCTGCTCTTTATAAGTGGGCACGCGCTCGAGCCAGCCGAGGGGCGTGATCATCGAGAACAGCAAATGCAGTTCGGCATGTTGTGGCACGTGCGACTGGATGAACATGGTGCAGCGCTCGGGATCGAGTCCCGCGGCCAGCCAGTCGAGCAGCACGTCAACCGAATTTTCCTTCACCTTGGAGGTGTCGGCATAGTCGGTGGTGAGCGCGTGCCAGTCGGCGATGAAGAAGAAGCACTCGTAGTGGTCCTGCATGCTCACCCAGTTCTGCAGGGCGCCGACGTAGTTGCCGAGATGCAGTTTGCCGGTGGAGCGCATGCCGCTGAGCACGCGTTTGCGTTGAGTGGGAGTGGGCATCAGAATTTGACGAGAATTCCGTTGAAGAACTGCATGAAAGGTGAGATCAGCCGCGACAGCAGATTGCCGCCAAGGTACACAAGTGCGAGCAGACCGAAAATTCCTACTGCGTCATAAGCGCGACGGATCGGCTCTGAAAGGAAGTGACGAAGCACGTGACTTCCATCGAGCGGAGGGACCGGAATCATATTGAAAACGCCGAGCACGATGTTGATCAACATCAGTTCGTAGAGAAACAGGGTGATCGGTACCAGTATGGAAGTGCCGCCCATTCCGGCAACACCCATGCGGTACGCGAACGGCATGGTCGCGACCAAGCCGCGCCCTTCGACAGACGTCTTGGCGATGATGAACATGATGACGACCGCGGCGGTGGCCACCAGAAAATTGCTGACCGGCCCGGCAACCGAGGTCAGAATGTCGTCGGCGACGTGGTTCTTGAAGTTCCTCGGATCAACGGGAGTCGGCTTGGCCCATCCGATTACTGGAAATCCTGTTACTAGAGCGATCAGAGGCATCACGATTGTTCCGACCGGATCGATGTGCTTGAGGGGATTCAGCGTAATCCGTCCGAGCATTCGGGCCGTCGGATCTCCACAGCGATTGGCGGTCCACGCGTGGGCAGACTCGTGCACGCTGATCGCAAAAAGAAACGCGATCATCTGAAAAACCACGCTGACGATGTCGATGTGACTGAAATCCATCGGAGTTCGCAATTCTAGCAGACGGTTTCATGTGAATCCGCGCGGCACCCCGCCGCCAGAAGGGAAAGGGAGAGCGAAAGCTACGACACGTTCCGTTGTTACACGACGGCTTCGAACCCTCAGCAGACAAAGCAGTTAACAAAGAGTGCCAAGAGAGCAAACCTTCCACCGATTCGTTCGTCTAAGATAGTGACTCCGCAAGCTTCGTTAACCTCCCAACTGGTTTACCTAGCCACACAGAGGAACCTATGGCACTACGAATAAGGAGCGAGCAAACCGGGGATGTGGCCGTGTTGCAATGCGCCGGAAGAATCGTGCGCGGCGAACCACTTCACTTCCTGAAAGACGCAGTGACTTGTCTGCGACAACCGCGGCTGGTGGTTTTAGACCTGTCGGACGTGGAAATGCTCGATGGCGGCGGCCTGGGGATGCTGGTCTTCCTGCATCGCTGGACGCACGACAACGACATCCAACTGAAGCTGGTGAATCCCTCGCCGTTTGTGCGTGAGATGCTCGATCGCACCCGCCTGACCTGCGTGTTCAACATTTCGTCCATGGAGGACGTTGTCGATATTCTGTGTACATCGATCAACGTCCCCGTGGATGTACGCCGCGCTGTAGCCTAGCCGTCCGCCCCGCACATCTTCAATTCAATTTGCATTCTGATCGGCGAGCCTCCTCGGGCTGCGTTGCTTCATGCTTTATAATTCGCGCCACTTATGGAGCAGCGCAGGCGAGGAAGTTCGCGTAAGCCTTCGGAAGTGCATCCGCAGCCCGTGGACGCGCTGGTGTATCCGCGATTCTCGGGCATCGCGACCTTCATGCGCTTGCCGCACGTTCCGCGCGCCGAGGATCTCGATATCGCCCTGATCGGCATTCCCTATGACGGCGGTGCTACCTACCGGTCAGGACCGCGCTTCGGCCCACGGCATGTTCGCGAGCAGTCGGCCATCATTCGGCCCTGGAACCCCGTACTCAATCTCAACCCCTTCGAGAAAAAGCGCATCGCGGATTTTGGAGATCTCTCGATCAATCCGTTGTCGATTGACGACACATTTCAACGGATCAGCGCGCAGTTGGACGATGTATTGAAAGCGGGGGCGCGCACGGTGTGCGTTGGCGGCGACCATTCGATTCTGCTGCCGATTCTGCGGTCAATCCACAAACAGTTCGGGCCGGTCAGTTTGATTCAGTTCGACGCGCATAACGACACTTGGGGTGGCTATTTCGGGAGTCCGCATTCGCACGGAACGCCGGTGCGACGGGCAGTGGAAGAAGGACTGATCGTAGGCAAAGATGTACTGCAGGTCGGATTGCGCGGGCAGGTGTACGCGAAAGAGGATTTCGATTTCGGCCGCAAGCAACGGATTCAAGGTGGTGACGTCGGAGGAATTTCATCGTAGCGGCTTGCCGCTGGTGAAGCGACATTTAAAGAAGCTGGGACGGCGTCCGGTGTATGTGACGCTCGACATCGACGTGGTGGATCCGGCCTTCGCGCCGGGCACGGGGACGCCGCAGGTCGGCGGATTCTCGAGCGCGCAGATTCTTGAGCTGGTGAGAAGCTTGCGAGGGCTGAACATCGTGGGCTGTGATCTGGTGGAAGTGTCTCCGCCCTACGATACGGGGGAGATTACCTCGCTGTTGGCTGCGAATTTGTTGTACGAGCTGGTGTGCGTGATGTAAGGCAGAAGCAGGTCCTAGGTCTTGGGTGTTGGGTCTGAGGGCCTTGACTCTCTTGCTTGGTGCTTCGGGAACCTCGGGTTTGAATCCTAAGACCTAAGACCCAACACCCACCACTTAAGAACCCAAAACGAAGACGCCGCGAACCGGGCACTGCCCACTACCCCATGACTCAACTTGCCCGCAAACTTCGCATCACCGACTACTTCACCCTCGGGTGGGGAACGATGGTCGGCGTCGGCTGGCTGGTTGTCATGGACGACTGGCTGCTGCGCGGCGGGCCGCTGGGCGGAATTCTTGGCTTCGCGATTGGCGGGTCGCTCCTGCTGCCCATCGGATACGTGTACGGGAAGCTGGTCGCCGCCATGCCCGACGCTGCGGGTGAAGTCGCCTACACGGCGAAGGTCTTTCCACGTTCGATCAGCTATGCCACCGGGTGGATGATGATGCTGGCCTACTTCATCGTGTGCCCGTGGGAAGCCGTCGCAGTCGGGCGCATTGCAGCTTATATTTTTCCGGGACTCGATTCGGCAGAACTCTATCGCATAGCAGGCAAGCCGGTTTTTCTGCCGCGTCTCATCATCGGTCTCTCTCTCACCGGGCTGCTGACCCTCCTGAATTATCGCGGTATCCGGCTCAGCGCGACGTTTCAGAACTGGACTTCCTTCGGAACCCTTGGGTTATTCGCCGTCTTTGTTGGAGTTGGCGTGAGTAAGGGGTCCCCCACAAACTTCACGCCGTTGTTTTCGCACACGCCTTTCCTTTCGATCCTGCTGGTGATGCAAATCGTTCCCTATTTCATGACCGGTTTCGAATCGGTGACCAAGGCGGCGGAAGAAGCGAATCCGGAATTCCGCTCGAAGAGCTTCCTGATTGCCATCTGCATGGCGATCGGCGTGGGCATTCTTTTCTACACCATCGTGATCGCGGCGGTCGGGTACGCGGCTCCCTGGCACGAACTCACGGGTGAGAAATTCATGACGGCAGTCGCGTTCGAGCGCGCGGTCGGCTCCCGCTGGATTGTCAGCAGCATCCTGGCGGCGGCACTGCTGTCGCTTTTCAAATGCTTCAATGGGAATTTCGTAGCTGCGACGCGCTTGATGTTTGCGATGGCGCGGCGAGGCCTGCTCGATGCTCGCGCCGCCACCGTCCATCCCGTGAACCGAACGCCCTCAACGGCCGTACTCGCTGTCGGCGCAGCTACCGCGCTGTGTATGTTTCTGGGAGATGCGATTCTCGTGCCCGTCTCGGAGGTAGGCTCGGTGGCATCTGCCAGCGGATGGCTTGCCGCGTGTGCCGCCTACTACATGATGGCGCCACCGGTCCGCGAGCGTTTGGTCGCGGCCTTGGGAGTTCTGATCGGGGCGATGATGATCCTCATGAAAGTAGTTCCCGCCATCCCGGGACACTTCACCACCAATGAGTGGATCGCGCTGGCGATATGGATCGTCTTGGGCGCCTTGCTGGCGCGGAGCGGCACCGAAAAGGTTGTAGCCAAATAACACGCGTCGATGGAGCGGCGGGCGTCCTCGCCCGTCAGTCGAATGCAATCTAGCGTTCCAGCGTCGGGTGATCTGCTCGTGAAACGCTCCGCGAGAAGTCTGTTGAAGCTGCTCCTCATCTGAGTCCGACAGCGGCTTTTGCGCGCCGACGGGCGGGGACGCCCGTCGCTTCATCGGTCTGGGCGGCCCTTCCATTCTATTTCCGGTCGCTGGACGCATCGCCAACGAGTACACTGCGGAGTTCCTGTTCTTACCCCGAAGCGAGGAATCGTCCATGCCCGTTCGTTCGCGATGTCTGGTTTTGCTGCCCGTATTGCTCGTAATCGCGGTCTGTTCCGCGCAACAATCCCAATCGTTCGATGTTGTGATCACGAACGGCCACATCATCGACGGCACGGGTTCACCCTGGTATTCGGGTGACGTGGGCATTCGTGACGGGAAGATCGTTGCGATTGGAAACCTCACGGGGGCGTCTGCCAAGCGAACGATCGATGCGCACGGAGATGTCGTCGCGCCCGGCTTCATCGATATGCTGGGCCAGTCGGAGTCCACCATTCTGGTGGAGCCCCGGCTGCCGTCGAAGATCTACCAGGGCATCACGACCGAAATCACCGGCGAAGGTGGTTCGATTGCGCCACAGAACGATGCGATCATCGCGGCCGACAAGACCACCTACGAGCATCTGAAGATCACGCCCGACTGGCGGACCTTCCGCCAGTATTTCGCGCGGCTCGAAAAGCAGGGAATGGGCATCAACTTGGCCAGTTATGTGGGCGCGACGCAGGTCCGACGCGTGGTGCTGGGCGATGCCGATGTGCAGCCGACCTCACAACAACTCGAGCAGATGAAGTCGCTGGTGCGCGACGCCATGCACGACGGAGCGGTCGGCGTTTCAACTTCACTGGAATATGCTCCAGCCCCGTACGCGAAGACGGAAGAGATCATCGCACTTGCCGCCGAGGCGTCGAAGTTCGGCGGCATCTACGCGACTCACATGCGCAGCGAGGGCGACGCCATCGACGCCTCCCTCGACGAGACTTTCCGCATTGGCAAGGAGGCACACATCCCTGTGGAGATCTGGCATCTCAAAGTGGCCGGCAAAACGAACTGGCACAAGATGCCCGAGGTCGTAGCAAAGATCAATGCAGCCCGTGCGCAGGGCGTCGATGTGAGCGCCGACACCTACGCCTATCCGGCGTGGTTCAATGACTTTTCGGCATTCATTCCGCCGTGGGCCCACGACGGCGGCACAACCAAGCTGATCGAGCGGCTCAAGGATCCCGAGATGCGAGCGCGCATGCGCAAAGACATGCTTACGCCTTCGACCACTTGGGATAACGAGTGGCAAGAGATTCCCGGCCCGGAAGCGATCATCGTCGGCGTCGTGCAGAATCCGAAGTTACTGCCCCTGCAGGGCAAGACGCTCGCCGATGTGGCCAAGCTGCAAAATAAAGATCCAATGGACGCTCTTTTCGATTTGCTGATCGAGGACCAGGCCTACACGGGTGTTGCGGTGTTCGGCATGTCGGAAGATGACGTTGCGTTGGCGCTGCAACAGCCCTGGACCTCGGTGTGCAATGATTCGTCAGGTGCATCGCCGGAAGGCTTGCTCGGGCAGGAGCACCCGCACCCGCGTGCCTACGGAACGTTCCCGCGGATTCTTCGCAAATATGTTCGGGAAGAAAAGAAACTGGCGCTGGAAGACGCAATCCGAAAATTCTCCGCGCTGCCCGCACAGCGCGTGCGGCTAACAGATCGCGGCGTATTGAAAGAGGGCATGTGGGCCGATGTCGTGGTGTTCGATCCCGCGACCATCAAAGACATGGCAACATTCGGCGATCCGAACCAGTTATCGCAGGGCATGGAGTACGTTCTGGTTAACGGCGGATTGGTCATTGATCAGGGCAAGATGACTGGGGCCTTGCCGGGTAAGGTTCTAAGAGGGGCGGGGTATAAACCATAGCCACTGAGGACACCGAGGAGCACAGAGAATCAGAAATGTTCCTCAGTGCTCCTTTGTGGCGAAGATCTTATGTCCGAGTGAAGCCGCGCTTCAGATCTCGGGATAGAAGTCGAAGAACGCTTCCAAACTCGTCTTCAACTGTTTCTCGATGTCGTCCTTACTGCCTTCGAGCACGTGCATGGTGACATGCGCGTCTTTTCCGTTCTTCAGCTTCACGGTGGCGTCGCCGACTTCCACCACTTCGTCTGAGGGCAACAGCCGCATTCCGTACACTAAGGTCAGGTTTGCCATGGCATGAATTCTAGCCAAAGAATAGAAGGCTGTCGCTCCGCCAAGTCGGCAGTTGGCTCCTCTTCATTTAAAATGACCGCGTGCCTTCCAAATCAACGTTCTTGCCCCTGATCTTGTTCCTGATGTGCGCCGGCGTGTGGGCGCAGCAGCAGCCTCCGGTCAAAGTGAATGTGCTGAACGTCTGCTCTCCGTCGGCAGAAGAACAGAAGGAGATTTCTTCGGCCCTATCGCGCGCTCCCAAGCAGCCATCGTTCAGCCAGGACTTCGAGGTGGCGCGCGGCCGCTCGAGCCTGGCGGAAGCGCCTGGACTTTTGCAGGCCGGCCAAAGCGCCCAGATGTCCGATGAGCCTTCCGTAGCGAACTGGGTCCGTTTGCGGCGGGAACTGCCCGCGCAGTCCCCGTTTTCGACGGTGCAGTATTCGTTCAGCGACGATGGCAAGAACATGATCGAGACCCTGGTCCTGCACGTGCGCGATCCCAAGGACTTGGTGCAGGTGTCGATCGAAGACAGCGCGTCGTCGGTGACCAGCGCGGCCGGAATGCTGGGAACTTCGACTCCGGCCAGTCGCATCAAGCTTGAGCGCTTTGGCAAGTCGTCCGTGGTGCTGGCGCGCTGTGCTGCGTCCGAAGGCGGGCCGCCGCCGGACCAGAGTGCTTACGAACCGCTGTTCGCGAGCGCGTCTTCTATCATGACGAACTACCGATCTCTGCTGAATGCTCGCCGCACCATCCCTGCAGAACTCGCCAAAGTGGCGGTCGAAGCAAAGCCGGCGGGAAAGACGGATGCGGCTTCGCCGAAGCCGCACAGCCGGCAATCAGTCAAGAAATGAGGCGGTTGATCTTCACGCCCTTTGCGGCTATCCTTTGCGCTCTTTGCGGTTACAGACTTTTCCAGGAGCGCCGGGAACCCCGCTTGCACCCAATCTTCATTTCCGCAATCTAACTAACAGCCACTATGGATACCCGAAACGTCGTTATCATCGGTTCCGGATGCTCCGGACACACGGCCGCTCTATACACTGCGCGCGCCAACCTTAAGCCACTCGTCATTGAAGGCCACGAACCGGGCGGGCAGCTGTCGATCACCACGCTGGTCGAAAACTTTCCTGGCTTCCCTGAAGGAATTCAGGGGCCCGAACTGATCGAGAACATGCGCAAGCAGGCGCAGCGTTTCGGTGCCGAGTACATGCTCGGGCATGTGACCAGCGCTGACCTGAGCCAGCGGCCATTTTTGCTGCATGTGGGCAAGCACCAGATTCACACCAAGACGTTGATCATCGCGAGCGGCGCCTCGGCCCGTTGGCTGGGCCTGCCGCACGAGCAACAACTCATTGGCCACGGCGTCAGTTCGTGCGCCACCTGCGATGGCTTCTTCTTTTCCGGGAAAGAAGTGGTCGTGATTGGCGGTGGTGATACTGCAATGGAAGAAGCGAACTTCCTCACGCGTTTTGCCAGCAAGGTCACTATCATCCATCGCCGCGATACCTTCCGCGCATCGAAGATCATGCTGGAACGCGCGCGTAAGAATCCGAAAATCAGTTTCCTTACGGATACGGTGGTGGAAGATGTTCATGATGTCCATAAGAAAGAAGTGACGGCGCTTCAGTTGAGGAATGTGAAGACCAATCTGGTTTACGACTACCCAACCAACGCGCTGTTTCTGGGGATCGGCCACGAACCGAATGCCAAGATTTTTGAAGGCCAGCTCGACATGGATAAGGACGGCTACCTGAAGACGCTAGAATACGTGCTTACGCGCGTACCCGGTGTATTCGCGTGCGGGGATGTCGCCGACCGCCGCTACCGGCAGGCCATTACGGCCGCGGGCACGGGTTGTATGGCGGCGATCGAATCGGAGCGCTTTCTGGAAGAGCATCCGGAGTGAGTCAAAGCGGTTTCAGTTTCGACCAAATTCTGAGGTGATTTATGGCCAAAGCCTGTACTCATCAAAAAGACATCAAGAAGGTTACCCCCAGTGGCAAAGGCTGCAAGGAATGCCTCGAGATGGGCGACACGTGGGTTCACTTGCGACTGTGTCTTGAATGTGGCCACGTGGGCTGTTGCGACTCCTCCAAGAACAAGCATGCTACTAAGCATTTTCACCAGACCAAGCACCCGGTGATTCAGTCGTTCGAGCCGGGAGAGGATTGGCGATGGTGCTACGTGGACGAAGTGTTCTTGTGAGGCAATCGCCAGTCCTTAGTCGTCAGTCTCCAGCGAAAACAACAACCTGTTTCGACGACGTTAGGCGCCAGCCGAGCGAAGCAAATCCATGCACTTGGTTTTCCTAGAGACTAGCAGACTAGCGACTGGCATCAGTGATCGCCATCACACCGGCTCCCCCCAGGCTTTGTGATACAACCTTCTGTGAGCCGCATGCACGTCCCAGGCACGAATAAACCTAAAGAGGCTCTCTCGGACGGTCTCCCGTGCTGAGAGCCCTGTTCATCTCCCTCTCCGAAAGCCGTTCCCTCCGCTCCATCGCCGAACGATCCGTCATCGGACAACGTGTTTCGAGCCGGTTCGTAGCTGGAAACCAGGTCGAAGATGCAATCCGCGTGGCCGCCGAGCTGAACAAAAGGGGAATCACCGTCAGCGTCGATAACCTGGGCGAAAACGTCACCAACGTTGAGGAAGCGCGCGCCAGCGCCCAGCTCTATCACAAATTGCTCGATCAGATCGCGGCCAACCAGCTCAAAGCGAACGTAAGTTTGAAGCTAACCCATATGGGTCTCGACGTTGACGAACAATTGGCGCGCGACCTGGTGACCGGGCTGGTGCAAAAGGCGGCCAGCATGAGTCCCCCAAACTTCGTGCGCGTCGATATGGAAGGTTCGCCCTATACGCAGCGTACGCTCGATTTCGTCCACGCCCTGCACCGCATGCCCGGCAACGCAAACAACGTTGGGACAGTCATACAGTCTTACATGTTGCGCGCAGAGGCCGATGTCGAAAAGCTACTCTCCGAGCGGATCCGGATCCGGCTGTGCAAGGGCGCTTACAAGGAGCCGCCGGAGATCGCTTATCAGAAGAAGTCCGAGGTAGACGCCAACTACATCAAGCTGATGAAGCTCCTGATGAAGAGCGGCGTTTATCACGGCCTGGCGACGCACGACGAGAACATCATTAACGAAGGGAAGGCCTTCGCAATTCGCGAAAAGATTCCACGCGATTCATTCGAATTTCAGATGCTGCATGGCATAAGGCGCGACCTGCAGCAGGCGCTGGTGCGCGATGGATGGGGCATGCGTGTGTACGTTCCGTTCGGTACAGAGTGGTATCCCTACTTCATGCGACGCCTGGCCGAGCGGCCGGCGAACGTGTTCTTTATTGTGAAGAATATGTTGAGAAGTTAGCGTGTGAGGGCGAGACGCCCTCACGACTGCCGGCGAGACGCCGGCGCTACAACCGGCAGCGACTCAAAAAGAGTGTGTTGAAAAGCTTGCAGTCTTTGAAGAGAAGAGAACTCAGAACTGAGAACTCAGAACGGAGAACTCTACTCCTGCGGCGGACGCGGCACTGAAGGCTGCGCCGGAGCCAAAGGAAGCTTCGTCGTCTCCCTCAGCATATTCCGTTCTTGATCCGAAAACATGCCTTTGAAGCGGTCAGACTCGAGCACACGCTCACGCTGGTCTGGTGGCATGGCCCGCAGATCGCCGATCGCGGTCTTCATCATCTGTTTGCGCTGTGCAGGCAGTTGCTGCCACTGCGACGCCAACTGTCGCGCCTGTGATTTCTGTTGCGGCGTCAAGTGTTCCCAGGTTTCAATCCGGTTCAACCGTTGCTGCTGTTCCTGAGGGGACAGGCTATTAAAGTTCTGCAAGCGGTTTACGAGACGCTGCTGCTGTTGCGGAGGCAGCTTGCGGAATTGCGGATCACTTTGCAGGGCTTTCTGCTGATCCGCTGGAGATAGGTCGCGATTCTTGCGGAGCCAGTCGCCACCATGCCGCTGCGCAGCGCTGGGCGGACGAGGCACTTCGCGACCCTGCGACCCGAAGGTCTGCGCAGGGCGTGCGACTTCCTGCGAGCGAGTCGGACTGTTTGCGGTCGTTTCCGGACGAGGTTGCGCCGCGGGTGGACGCGCTACTTCACGTTGCGGCTGCTCGCCCCTTTGCGCGGTTCGTTCTTCCCCACGCGCGGGTGGACGCGGAACCTCACGGCGTGGCTGCGATGCCTGTTCTGAGAAAGTAGCAGCGCGGTTCCCGGGCCTGACATTATCAGGCGGACGAGCTACCTGCCGACCTTGCGAGTAGGGAATCGGGTTCCCCCCCTTCCGAGGTGTGTATGCGGGCCCAGCTTGTCTTGCACCATAACGCAGCGCAGGCCGCTCCGCTCGACCAAAGGAACGCTCCTGGCGCGGTGGTCGCGGCGCTTCATGTCGTTGTTGAGTCGCTTGCTGCTCCCGCCGTTGCTCCTGTTTGGGATGCTGCCCCTGAGCAGGCAAAGACACGCCGACCGCCAGCAGGAAGCTGGCCATCGTTGCAGTCCCGTGCTTAAGCCTGCGAGTCATAATTTCCTCTGTCGGCCGGACGTTTTTACTGCCCACCGATCACTATCCAGCGACCACTGTTACGGCGTTTCCTGATCCGCATCAACATCGGGCTGCACCTGCAGATCATCGAGCAGATCAAAATTCGCGTAGAGATCCGCGTTCTTATCGAGTGTCTGCAAGTCGCCTACGGCAGTTCCCGTCTGAATCGGCTGCGGAGGGGGATAAACGGTCGCGCGACCGCCGCCGCTGTTGAACCACCGCACGCCGCCCGCCACCATCAGCACCAACGCCAACGCACCCGCCAAAGCTGGTGCGCGGAACCACGACAACCACGGCGACCGCCGCGGCTTCGCACGCTCCTCGCGCACCCGTGCCATCAGCCGCGTATCGAAATATGGAGAAGGCTCCGGCGCCCTCCACTCATCAAGCAACGCCATCGTCTTCTGCATGTCCGCAAACTTATCGGCGCAGGCATCGCAGCCGAGCAGGTGCTCGTTCATGGCCGGCGAGGCTTCCCCGGCCCCCGCCGCTACATCCAGTATCAAATCCCTGATCTCTTCGCACTTCATGGTTCCACTTCCTCTAAACAAATTCTTTCAGTTGTTCCCGCAGCGTTTCGTACGCCCGGAACAATAAGGACTTCGTCGCCGACTCGCTCAGTTTCAGAACTTCCGCAATCTGCTTGTAATCCATCTGCTGATACTTGTGCATCAGCACTGCCGTCCGCTGCCGCTCGGGCAACCCATGCACCTTGGCCCGAATCGCCGCCATGCGTTCGCGACGCAGTATGTTTTGCTCCACCGTCAGGGAACTGTCGGCCACGTCCATCGTGGTTCCCGTTTCCTCGTCCGGCTCGTCGAGACTGGCCATCTTGTCGGGCCGCTCGTTGCGCGTGTCGCGCGCATGGTTTACCGCTAAATTGGTCGCAATACGATACAACCACGTCGTAAACTTCGCGCTCGCCTCGTAGCTGGTGCGCGACCGGTACACGCGGAGGAAAACTTCCTGCGCCAGGTCTTCCGCCGCTGCCGCATTATGGGACATGCGGTACATGAAGCCCACCATCGGCCGGCGATACTTCTGGACGAGATACGCGAACGCAGACTCATCGCCCGCCTTCACTCGCAGCATGACTTCGGCATCGGTGAACCCAGCGGCTGATCCAGCGAGGGGGGTGGTGCTGTCGGCTGCAGCTTGGGCTCCGATGGGCCCCATCGCGAGGAGTTCCCGGTCCATGGCTACGCTGCTCACATCTGTATCAACCCCGTTCGGATCAGAAAGTTGCACGTCTTGTTCGTCGGGAGGGTCGGCAGAAGTCCCTTCTTGTGAAGTGCTTACTGAGGGTCGCCGGGGATCGGGGAGACGTGCCATCGGCTTGGGGGAACCTGGAATCAGCATTTTACGGTCACGCCTGAGCAGGGCGGACCGTTCCGGGTGTGCTTCGCCAAGGCTATCACGGCCAGGTCGCCGTGGAGAACCGCTTCGTTTGCTACAATATGCGAACCGCAAGCAGTGGGCGCTTAACTCAGCGGTAGAGTGCCATCTTCACACTCTATCGATGCTCGTAGAATCAGAGAGTTAAGAGAAACGCTCAGTAACGTTCAGGAACGTAGAACCAGCCACTTGGAAGTAGGGCCAAAATTAATGGCCCCAAAGTTGGACCCACGCACCCCACGCGGGTTGAACTTGGCAGAAGTACCCAGAACAGCACCCAAGTGTCGAACAGTGCATTCTCCCAAAGGGAGAGTGTGGCGTTCGCTATTTGCAAATCACGATGCAATGCCCAGTCCCACTTTGGCCCCAACCGGGTCGAGGTGGGGCTTTTTTTGTTTCGATGCGGGTCAATGGCGAACAAAAGGCGCAAAGTCGCGCTATGGCCGGTTATCGGCAATCGACTAAGGGTTTTATGCAATCTCTCCACGCGGCGGTGAAACTAGAGCTCCGGTTTGAGGAACACCTGTTACGAGAACGCTCAATTCCCTCTCAGGAATACTGAACTCGGCATGACCGCAATCCAAGCAGACGAGCAACTTCGGGAAGGTCCAAACGATCGGCCTTTGCAGACCCGCTATCCCGAAGAAATGGATTGCAAGCTCACCATTGAACTCTCGCTGATTTTCGGAAGCGCACTTGTTGCAGGCCATGACTAGGACTCCACCTTAGAACCGAATCCATTGTCCTGAGAAACCCGAGAAAGATCAGCGCACGAGGTCACCGTTCCGCGTGATAACAAACACGGAACTGTTCATTCTGGAACAGGCCCAGAGCATCGCTTCCAAAGACAAAGGGTGAGAGGGCGAAAAATTGCCATTACACTCAAAACGTTTTTCGCCAAGCTAGATGGCGCTGGAACAGAGCAACTACCTTGGTGGTTATCTAGGTTTCGTCTGCTACAAGTGCTAGTAGTCACACCCGCACAAAGAGAGCAATCTCGATTACAGACTTGGGGCCGACATGTCATCCCTGCGCGTTCTCGTGGTAGAGGATTTCGTGCCCTTTTGGCAGGTTATCCGCTCGACACTAGCGGAGAGGCCAAACGTGCAGGTCATCGGCGAAGTGGCGGACGGATTGGAAGCGGTTCAGAAAGCGGAACTACTGGAGCCGGATCTGGTCCTGCTTGACATCGGACTCCCAACGCTGAATGGAATCGAGGCCGCTCGCCAGATTCGCAAACGAGCCCCCGACTCCAAAATAATCTTTGTAAGCCAAGAATCTTCTTGGGATGTGGTGCAAGAAGCACTCAACTTGGGGGCTTGGGGATACGTTCTGAAAGAAAGGACCGCAAACGACCTGCTACCTGCTGTGAAGGCGGTTCTTCAGGGCAGACAGTTTGTCAGCTTTGGATTGTCGATTCAGAGCTTCAACTGACGAAAGCCCTCGACCGCCACCAGCTACGACGCTGCCGCAGAAGGTAGCGCGGGTCGGTACATTTTCCCGGAGTGGCCCGTCCGGGCCATATGCAACCTCAGTCTTAAAACGATTAAATAGTCCTACGGGTCTTTTGGGGAGAGGAATGTCCTATCACCTGCTGTTGCGCCTTTTTTGCTGTGAACGACTTGTGAGCAAAACATAACGGCGACCATCTGCTCCCAGCCACTTCTTACAGTTGCGCTTTCAAAGCAATCAGAACATTGCTCCTGCGCAACGACTGTACTGCTCCTGTATGCGATTGTTGTTTGTTTTGGGTTTAACAACCGTTTGGTGGCACTGGGGTTCAAATCCGAGTGGACGGAAATTTCTTGGGAACATCTTCAATTCGGGTTTTGATCGTAGAGGACAATGAACCCTTTCGGCGGTTCCTCCGGTCAACCCTTCAGGACAAACTGGAAATGCAGACCCTTGTCGAAGCGTCGGATGGTGGGGAGGCCATTGAACTCGCGCAGGCCCTGCAACCGGACTTGATTCTGCTGGATATTGGGCTGCCGAAGCTGAACGGAATCGAAGCGGCACGGAGAATCCGTGAACTCGCCCCGCGATCGAAGATCATATTTTGTAGCCAAGAATCTTCCGTGGATGTCGTTCAAGCGGCTTTCAGTGCAGGTGCATCAGGTTACATCGTTAAGATGGATGCGGGAAGCGAACTACTGAACGCTGTAGACGTCGTCCTTCGGGGCGAGCAGTTTGTCGGCAGCAGATTCGCAGGCCATGATTTCACCGGACCCTCGGATGCACGAGTCTCCGAAGGCGACCCAAGCATTGGTAATTTCGCTCCGCTCCAGCAAAAGGTGGAGATCCGCTGCCACGAGGCTGGGTTTTATTCTGATGAGCGATATCTTTTAGACCAGCTCACGCAGTTCGTCGGCGATGCTCTCAGAGCCGGGAATGCGGCTATCGTTGTCGCGACCGAGACACACCGGGACCGCCTTCTTCCGAGATTGGAGGCACATGGCGTGGATATTGCTACGGCGATTGAGGAAGGGAGATACATCGCCTTGGACGCTGCTGACGCGCTCCCGACATTCATGCTCCGTGACGTGCCAGATCCGGTTCGATTTTTGAAAGTGTTAGGTAACCTCATTTCGATGGCCGCCAAGGCTGTTAAGGGTAAACAGGCACGCGTTGCGATTTTCGGGGAAATGTGCCATCTCCTGTGGGCACAAGGTAACGCAGAGGCGGCGATTCAGGTCGAAAAACTTGGCAACCACCTAGCTAAGACAAACGACATAGATATTCTGTGCGGGTATTCTCTAGGTAGCGTTCAGGGTGGGATGGACAGCCAGATCTTCCAACGAATCTGTGCAGAACATTCAGCCATTCACTCCCGGTGAAAACGCACTGAAAGTCTATGCGGTTGGCAACCGAGTCCCTCCGACTCAAGTTGAAGACGCCAAATCCCAGCCACGTCATGCTGCATCCGCAGCGCCTTCCGCCAGCCGTCGTAAGTCGGTTTCGGGAATTGCAAATTCCGTGAAGCCACAGTTCATACAGGCCAGAAGTTTTGGATAGACCCATACTATGGGTTTGTCCAGACCCTTGAGTCCGGAGAAATGAATGGCGATCTCCCCGTTGAGGGTGCGCTGATTCTCAGATCGGCAAGACTTGCAAGACATAGCACCCTCCCTGTCACTATGGGTGAAGCAATGAAGGTCATGGCCAAGTACGGTAGCCCGTTTTGTGTAAAACTTTAAATAACACTAAACCGTATATGAATTACAATTAAAATCGTACGCAATGTTCTATTTAAAGTTAATTTCCTCCGTCGCTCTACCCCTGTTCGGAAAAGCAGTGAGTGTATCGCGGACGAGTACATTCGCAACGCTTGGTCCCCCACAAGTATTGGCTTTCAGAGTTGTAGAGCAGAGCTTACAATTGCAGCTCGCGGATGGAACGCAAGGCAAGCCCTTCCCCCGTCCGCAGGCCGTCATTTGCTGCCCCAAGGTCGCAGTGGCGGCTTTGCCACGCTTTAATGGCTCCGCAGACAGAAAACAGGAGACCACGCCCATTATCTGGCAGCGAAGAAGCGTAAGGCCAAAGGTGAGCGTGAAGCACTGCGCCTAGAACGAGAAGCCAAGCGTATAGCGGCTGCTCTTAAGAAAGCGAAAAATCAAGAGCGTATACGGAGACTAGCCGAAGAGAAGTCTTTCAAAAAGCTATCGCAATTCAACAAAATCTGGGTCACTGCGTTTGCCGATGGGAGACGGGTAGGTTTTGAAGAAGGCAAAGCAACGCAGCAACCCGCATTGCAACGACCGCAGTCGCTAAATGCTGTGCCGAACCCTGCTCCGTTACCCGACGTATACACAGACGCCTCAGAGCCTCGGTAACTCAAACCGAGATTTCTGTGCGCGGAATGACTGTTAGGCACTACGACCTGCTGCGGAACGTGCGGGGATTACCAAGCGTGTTGGCTGGCACACCCTTCGCCACTCGTTCGGCACTCCGGTGAAAGCCGGAGGCGCGGACGTTGCAACGACGAAGGAACTCATGCGCCATGCCAATGTCAGCATCACCATGGACAGGTACGTACAGGCAGTCGGAGAGCAGAAGCGGCAAGCGCAGCACAACATCGTGGGCTTATTGGCCCCAAATGGCCCCACGGTGTTACAATTGCCTACCGCAAGTCGTTGATTCGTAACGGTTGGGCGCTTAACTCAGCGGTAGAGTGCCATCTTCACACGGTGGAAGTCATAGGTTCGAATCCTATAGCGCCCACCATCCTCGCCGATGTTTCCGAAGGTTCCTGAAACTCAGGAGGCCCTATTGAACCCTATTTCAATTTTACAAACAGCAAAACGAAGATCGCCCACACTCCCACCGTCAAAGGGAACTGCGCCAATTGCGCGTCCCGCAACGCGCCTCCTCGCGGCAGAGCAAAGGTTAATGCCAACATTGCCAGTGCTGTGAAAATTCCTAGAGCAAATTTGGTTTTCGAGTTCATCGCTGTTTGAACCTCGCCTTTGTTTTTGTCCGAATCGCACGAACAGCAGAATCCTGCGGCATCATCCTCGCAAAAGGTTGGGCGCGCAAGCCTTCCCCCTCACAGACGTGTTACGACCTTGGTCACTATCGACGCACACACCAGGCGGCTAACATCGCTTTTGGACCACATTCACGAAGCGTGGGCTGTTAGGGATGCCGCCAAATAGGAGCAGAACACGGCGGGGAAGTCGTCCAAATGGGAGATGACCTGCGAGAATCCTTCGCTCGACTGGAAACAGCCCACGCCTGACCCGTGTTACATGCGCCGAGGTCGTTCGTGTGGTTACCCCGATCGCGGCAGTCCATTCTTTAGATCTCTTCGGACCTTGAAAACCACTCTACCGGACTAGGAAATTTCGTTCGACGAGCATCTGCTCAACGCCATCGAATAAACGAGAGTTTTCTAAGTCTCTGATAACAGGGAGGGAGTCTTGCTTCCGTGGAATGGATGGGGATATTCGTGAGACCAATTCCCATCGGCGACGGAGAGTCTTGTTGCAAAAAATCTTGACAGTCGCCGGCGATCCGCGCTCCTATGCTGCCCATTGAGTTCCCGGCAAAACGGGTTCAGAATATAGCTCAAGTGGGCTCGGGGCAGCGCTGGCCTCGTGTGGTTTGCAGAGGTCTCGCGGCCGTCGCTTCATATTTGCTGGAGGCGGCCATGAAAAGAACATCTCTCAAGAAGTGGGTGTGCATCGCGACGAATTCTGCGATAGCGGTGTGCGTATCTTCGGCGCTCGCTTGTGCTCAAAGTGAAAGCGGGGTGGATGCGGGCTCTAACTTTACGGGCGTCGTACGCTACGAGAACAACGCCCCCGCACAATTTGTTCAAGTCGAGCTGTGGACAGACGGCGAGGCCAGCTGGCGAACCCTCACCGCGACCGATCGAATGGGAAAGTTTCAGGCGGGCGCACCTTGCATGGTGATTCAATACCGAATCAACCAAACTGGCTATCGCCCCATCTACGGTCGCGTTGATATGAGCATCAAGCCTTGTCGCGTCCTCGAATGGGTGACGTTGAAGGTGGATCCGAAAAACGCGGCCGACAAGCAGCAAGTTCCCGCCTCCGGCGTCATTGATAGCCGCATCGCGAGCATTCCACCCGAAGCGAAGGTCGAATTTGACGCCGGGCAGCTCAACATCAACAGCAACAATTATTCGGACGCCATTCCGCATCTTGAAAAGGCGATCAGCCTCTACCCGCGTTTTGCGGAGGCCTACCAGTTACTGGGCGTGGCGCAATTGCAACTGAACCACGAGGCCCAGGCGGAATCTTCATTGATCAAGGCGCTTGAGATTGAGGACAAAATGCCGAAGGCGCAGTACCTTCTCGGGGTTCTGTATGCGATGACCAGCCGCGCCAACCTTGCGGAAAAGCCGTTAACGCGCTTTGCAGAGCTGGATCCACAAAATCCAGACGCGCACTTTGAGCTGGCAAAGGTCGATTTCGCGCTGAACAAATTCCTGGATGCAGAAGTACAGGCGCGCATGTCAATCAAGCTGAAGGAATCGAAGCCCGGCGTTTACGTAGTTTTGGGGTACTCGCTGCTCCGTCAGAAGAAGGGCGAGGATGCGCGGCGCGCATTTCAGCAATTCTTGAAGATCAATCCGAGCGGACCGGCGGCGGATGACATGAAGGGGCTCATCGCCCAGATCGATCAAAGGGCCGATCGACGGTAGAAAGAAGTCGGGAGCGATCACCTGCCCCGCGATGGGTCCGGGGACCCCGCCGAATCGAGATCAACGAAAATCCTCTCCCCAAGAAGTTTCGGCGGGTAGCAGTTTCCGTCGGCGATGTAGTTCGAGCAACTGCGGGCAAAATCGCGTCGTCGAGGCGACTGCGCGTACTGCCACACGCTCGCGAACCGGATCCCGCTGGCCGAAGGCCGCGGAGGCCGGGAATAGGAACATCCTGGTGACGGTGGGCACGAATCATTGCTGACCCAGAACTCGATCTTCCGGCCGTTTGAATTTTCTTGGATGTCGCTGGCAGTGACAACGAAAACGTTCCCTTCTGCCGCCGCCACGCCAGAGCAATAAATCCCTGCCCGATAGCCGGCGTCGTTCACTCCATCAACCCATGCGTAGATGTAGGCTTTCTGTTCTGGCAGCATGCGCCCACCTTCTTCCTGATCGAGGAAGATGAGGCTGCCGATTGGGAAGCCTTCGCGGCGCGCTGTCGCGACTGCGGCTTGCGCGTCGGAGCGTCCGAGTTCGGTGGGACTTGCCGTTTTTTTTATTTCGGTGTCGAGTCGGCCGTTGAAGAGAAGCAGAAAGCCGAGCCCCGCCTTCTTGACGGCTTCTCGCTTGCCCGTCCACGAGTTGTCTTTTGCTCCGGGTGGTGTGTTTAGCCAGTATCCTGAGAACGAAAATGTCTGGCGCAGGACAGGGAGAGCGGCGTCCCCCGGATACTCGTTGCGGTCGAACCCAAGATACGTTTTCTTTTCGGAAAACTTGCTTCCGTCTGCCCGCAGTTGACCGTCGAGTCCGGCCACCGACAGGATCGCCGCGGCTGTCCCGAGAAGTGCTGAAGCAACGAACGCCACGCCCGGCCGACTTGGCAAAAGTCTTCTCATCGCGCTCGTTCAGAGAGCAGGGAACAGAGTCGCCTCGGAAGAATGAACGTCCTCACAGCATCTCAACCTTCCGCAGGATTTTTCGAGCGAGACCCGTGAGGGGAAGCGACATCAATCGTGACCCTGCGATCCAGGTCCCGCTATGTTCCTCCGGGCAAGCGAGTTCCAGCACGCGAACCTTGTAATCCGTGACGGTGATGGAATGCCGCAGGGAGAGCACCGCTCTTCCGTCTGGCACACCAGAAAGCGCTGGCAGTTCCCACATGCCCGGCATCAACGATTCGGTCGGGCTTCTTTGCCGCAGAAAAACTTCTCCATTCCTGCGTGCCAGGCCGAAGTGGATCTCTCGCTTCGTTTGCGGCGCTGGCTTGGAAATTCGCGGCAAATTTCCGCGGGTGACGCAAAACTCCGACACGGGACACAGCAGGCATTTCGGTTCTCGCGGCAAACAGACGGTCGCTCCCAATTCCATCATGGCCTGGTTGGCATCTCCAGCACGCTTTCGATCAAGCAGTTCCTCGGCGGCCATCCAGGTCGCTTCCTCGTCCAGTTGCCTGCCGAAAAGTCGAGACAGGACGCGCTCGACGTTGCCGTCAACCACCGCGACCGGTTCCGCAAAGGCGATACTGGCAATCGCAGCAGCGGTGTATCGGCCCACACCGGGCAGCTGGCGCAAGGAGTCGCTTGTGTTAGGGAATTGGCCGCCGTGCTCTTTGACCACCAACTTTGCAGCGGCATGCAGCATGCGGGCGCGCCGGTAGTAGCCCAAACCGCTCCACAGCGCCAGCACACTGGATTCGCGCGCCCCAGCAAGATTCTGTACCGTGGGAAATCTTCTGAGAAAGAGCCGGTAGTGTTCGAGCACCGCGGCCACTCGGGTTTGTTGCAGCATGATTTCCGAAAGCCACACACGGTAGGGATCACGACTCTTGCGCCAGGGCAGATCGCGAGCGTGCGCGTCGTACCAGGCGAGCAGGCGGGATGAAAGCGCACGTTTCCTGGTTAGACGAGATTTATCCTCGCCTGCCCCGCCGTTCGCCTTCTTGCGCTGCGTGCTCCGCTTCGGGGGACTCACTGTGGAACGGGTCCCAGCACGGAGTGGGCAATCGCCATCCAGCCCTTTTTTTGCTGTTGCCACACCGTCATCCTTCTTTCCGGAGCGCTAGGCAGCGGCCCCGCCGCCGATGTGCCACGCAGAACGATGGTGTAGCTCACCACGAAGGTATCGCGATTCATTTCCGTGGACAGGTCGGAAATCGCGTAATCCTGAATTCGTAGCGTCTGAATGTGTTCGAGTGCTGCGGAGCGCTCCCACCGGCCTCGGGGTGTCACATACATGAAGTTCGAAGATAGGTGCGAGCCTACGTCTTTCCAATCCTGGGCCTGAACTTCTTTCCAGAACGCCCGCTCGAAGCCCTCCCCGCCGGTCGCCTGAGTGAATGCTTTAATGGGATGCTCGGGATAAACCGTGCAGCCCGAAAAAATCATGAGAGCTGTCAGGATCAGGCAACTGGAAATCGACCGCATGCGGCCGATTTTAAACCAACTCGCGAGCAGTGTTTACGCAAAGTGCGGTATGAGTGGCGCTTGAGGTGCTTGACTGTTGACCCTGTGCCGTGCGCCACGAATAATGAGCACATTGAGTGTCGACGCTGCAACCGAGGTCGATACTCGCAGAGGTAAGTCATGAATGATTTCAACCGCAAGATGGAAGACGCCGGGGCGCGCGTCAGCAAGAAGGTCTCCGAAGCCGCCGAGCGCCTGGAGAAAGAAAGCGCCGACCTGATCAGCTACCTCAACAAGGAAGTCGTCCCTGCGGTACGCGAGCAATCGTCGAAAGCGCTGCGCGTGGCGGCACAACGGCTGCACCAGTTTGCCGATTACATGGACGAAACCAAGGACGCGGCCAAAAAGCCATGACGAAGCGCTGTTGGCATGTGTTCGCGTTGATATTTCTGGCCATAACGCTGGCTGGGTGCAATCACCACAAGCAGGCGCGAGTCGACATCCCACCTCCGCCGTCCATCCCGACGCAGCCGTCAACGAGCGCTCCGGAGAAAACTCCATCAACGCCCAAGACTCCTGCTCCTGTCCCCGGGGCGGCAGAGAAGTCGGCAGAGACTCCGCTGTCGGTGCCGCCCGACACGGTTCCCATTCTCACCGAAACTGGCATGGCCAGCTGGTATGGCGCGCCCTACCATAATCGCCGCAGCTCAAATGGCGAGATCTACAACATGAACGCCATGACGGCAGCGCATCGCACGCTTCCGCTGGGCTCGGTGGTGCGCGTTACCAACGTTAAGACCGGCCAATCCGCACTGTTAAAGATTACGGATCGCGGACCTTTTGTGGACGGACGCATCATCGACGTCTCCTACGCCGCTGCCAAGACGCTGGACATCTGGCAGCCGGGCGTGGCACGCGTCAAACTCGAGGTGCTGCTCACTCCGGTGGCGATCGCGACTGGTGGCCGCTGGGCGGTGCAAATCGGCTCTTTCAAGAAGCAGAAGGAAGCCTCGGACCTGGCCACCCACTTAGCGCGCCGCTACCAGGCAGCCAAGGTCGATAAATTTCTGAGCCCCAGCGGCGACTGGTGGGTCCGCGTACGCGTCCTGAACGACGACCGAACTAGGGCCGAAGCGCTCGCTCATGAGACGGAGACGCGAGTGGGCTCGGTTTATTTGGTGAGGCTGGACTAGTGGAACCAGGTGTTAGGTCTTGGGTATTAGGTTTTGGGTGTTCAGGAAGGCGAGGCCAGGTGTTGTTGAATCGCTCGTGTTTTGAATCGCTAGACTTGCGATGTCAGGTTTGGCACCTGTTTTCAGCGCCAGGCAATGCCGATCACAAGTTGCATCTTGCCAACTGCTCAATCACAATTCTCCTGAGAACTGAGAACTCCCATGTCCGACTGCCTATTCTGCAAAATCATCCGTGGTGAGATTCCTGCCAAGAAAGTCTACGAAGATGAGCATACGTTGGCCTTTGAAGACATCCAGCCGCAAGCTCCCACCCACGTTCTGATCATTCCGAAGAAGCACGTCCGCGGATTGAAGGAAGCGCAGGCCGAGGACGCCGAGTTGATCGGGCGCCTGCACTTGGCCGCTGCGGAAATCGGCCGCCAGCGCGGCATCGAAGATGGGTATCGAACCGTGCTCAATGTCGGGCCGAAGAGCGGCCAGTCGGTGTTTCACATGCACGTCCACCTCATTGGCGGGCGCAACATGAAGTGGCCGCCAGGATAGACGCACGTCAAATGCAAAATTTGGCCTTTGTATTGGTTGTGACTACTGCTCTGAATGTTTACGGGCAGAAGATTGCCGAGATAGACCTTACGCAGCCCGCACCTTCCAGTCGACTGATCCATCAAGATGGCGTACCAAAAGAGTGCAGCGCCCAAGAATTCGTCAATTCCGATGGAGCAATTGTGAACTCGAAGGGTCGCTTGCAAATTGTCCTTCAACTGCAGATTTTGAATGGAAAAATATTCAGTCTGGGTGACCGCGTCAAGGGAGACGTTGTCGTGAAAAATGTCGGCTCTGAGGACGTGCAGATTCCTTGGACAATGGACCCTAAAATCATCACTCCGAAGGTGGGTTCACTCCAACATGATTACGATTTAGGGTGGTTTGAAGTGGAATTGAAATACAAGGATGCGTCCGAAATTCGGCTTGAGTCCGAGTCTGTTTCCGGTTTCTTATACGGTTCGCCGACAGCGCCGGGAACGAGCCTGCAACTTGAGCCCGGCCAGTGGATCGTGGCCAAGTTCGACTTTATTTTGGAGGAAGATCACAAATCGTCGGCGGGGCAACGTCTCAAATCGGGTAAGGCCGGCGTGACCGTGCGCTGGCGGCAAGCCCTCTACACGTGGCGACGGGAAGACTGCAAGGTCGAAACGGGCCACTACAACTACAACTACGAAACAGAATCGAAACCGGTTGTCCTTGAGCTGTGGCAGCGTCCCTTTCCGCTCGTGCCGTGACGTCGAGTCGCCCTACTGAATCTCTGCTTCCTCGGCCGCTCCGTGCCGACGCAGCAACTGAGGCAGATTCTGCGAGAACGCTGACCGCGGCAGAACCATGTCGCAGCCTACCTCGTGGGCCTTCTGCTTCAGATCTCCCTGTACATGCGAGAGGAACCCGATGATCGAGGTGTCTTTCTTGAGCTTGCTTTTGAGTTTGGGGATCAGCGTAAGCGGCTTGGCGTTGACGTTGTTCAGATCGAAGATGATCAGCGAAGGCTTTTCTTCGCCATTTTGCTTCATGCGCTCGAGAAGATCTTTGTCGGTCTTGACGAACTCGACCTTCACATTCATCTTGCGAGCGGTTTCCTGAATCTTCGCCAGGAAAAACAAGTCATCCACGAAAGCGAAAATGCGGGAATTGGCATCTTCGCGCGCCGGCAACGGTTCCGGATCCGGCGGTTGATAGGTGGGCGCAAAGCCGGGACGCATGCCCCGATTCTGCTTTTGTCCATGGCCGTTATTGTTGCCCATCACAGCGCGATAGCTGTGGTCCATGGGCGCGCTGTAGATGCCGCCGCCCGTGTTCTGCCGGTCGCGCTTTGGGGCGCCGCCGCGATGGTTGGGCGGACGTCGTCCGCGCCGCCGTCTGCCTCTCCCTCCGCCACCGGAGGGACTTCCAGGTCCTGCATTCATAGTTTTCTCTTAAAGTGGTCCCAACAGTAATGAGAGGGTATTCGTTCTCGTCTGCCCTGCTTCGCCTTCGAGGTAGCACCCCACTTGAGCGCCCTACTTACGATGCGCAAGAACCCCGATGCGACTGGAAAAACTCTCTAGATCTTTTCCGCTTAAGCGCCTGGAGCTAAGGGGCGCGGAGGGCCAGCGCGGGAAGCTCGGCCGCTGGGAACTCCTTAATGCTACGCTGCGGCGCTGGTTCCGTGCAAGTCCAAAGTGGCGACCGTTTTGCACAGAGGTACTGTTCGCGACCCCGCACTTCCGCGCGCCACATCCGTATCACACTGTACGGGTATTTCGCAGGGCTACTTTCCACTGCTAACCTGGCGCGCCCACTGCAGGGCCTGCCACCACATCTCGCCCAACTCGCTTTCGCTGACGCGCAGCTTCGTCGCGAATGTCTGCGCCGATGCCCACTTTCCAGCCTCCTGCGCAAGCATCAGTTCATACACCGGTTCCAGTTTCCCACCGTTCCCCGACAATACGCATCTCGTGTCCTGATCGATCGCAATCTTCTCCAGCACTTCCGACATTGGCACCTCCAGAATGGCGTCCATCATCGATACCATACCGACCAGAAAAAGGTCCGATTGCGTACGCGGAATTTTCCGCGAGATCTGTTCGCAGAAGTGCGCTCTCACCAGAGCCGAAAGCACCAGGTCGGATGTCTTCTGCTGGCCGGCGGAAACCAGCGCCACCAGCCGGATCCAGCGCCGTGTCTCCCGCTCGCCCAGAATCGCCAGGGCATGCCGGATGGAGTGAATTTCGTTCCGCATACCGAACATGGGCGAGTTCAGATAGCGCAACAGCCGGTACAACACCGACGCTTCACCCTTGATAATTCCTTCCAGTTGACGAATATCAATCTCTTCTCGCGCCACCGCCTGCAGCATGCGCAGATAATTCACCTGGTTGGCAGGAATCTCGCGCGCCTTGAGGACTTCCGGCCGGCGAAAAAAATATCCCTGGAAATAGTCAAACCCGTCCTTCAGCGACTTTTCAAATTGCTCCCGGGTCTCCACCTTTTCCGCCAGCATGCGGCAACGCGGACTGCCATAGCGCTTTACAAGTTCCGATCGCTCCCCAGCCGTGGTGCGCTCGAAGTCGACCTTGATGAAATCCACTGAACCCGCCATGGAAGCACGCGGGTCGTTGGTCACGAAGTCGTCGAGCGCAATGAGGTATCCCGCCGCCCGCAGCCGCTCGCAGGCGGCGATCACCAGATCATCTGCCGCCACCGTCTCCAGAACCTCGACCACGGTTTGTTCCGCCGGCAGGAGTGTGATCCCTTCCTTGAGGAGCAGATCGCGGGTGCAATTGATGAACGCTCTGTGCCCGTTGCACAAGACGTCAAAGCCCATCAGGAGCGTGCTGTCGAGCGTGCTGCGCGCGGCCGCCTCCGCGTCGGTCGCCCTGAAAAAGTTCTCAATACCGTCCCGGAACTAGAGCTCATAGGCGAACACCTGCTGTTCGCGGTTCAGAATCGGCTGGCGCGCCACGAACCGGAAAACCTGCTTGGGATCGCCGGCAACGGGTTGAAGTCCGGGAGATGACGACACATCTCCTTTATCGGCATGCCCGCAATTTGCTTGAGGCGCAAAGCCCTTCTTCTCCACTTCTGCCGCAACGGAAGGCCGCCCGGGCTCATCTACAATAGGTCAGCACGGCAGAATTCCCCGGAGGATCCGCAATCATGCCTGCACTCGGCAAAGGCAGTACGGCGCCCGACTTCAGCCTGACTTCGCTCGACGGCAAGCCTTTTTCGCTGCGGGACGCACTGGCGCGCGGCCCGGTCGTCCTGATCTTCTTCAAGATTTCCTGCCCAACTTGCCAGTATGCCCTGCCCTTTTATGAGCGGCTCTTTCAGGCGTACAAGAATCAACACGTGATGCTGGTGGGCGTCTCGCAGAACAACGCCGAGGACACGGCCGCATTCGCCAAGGAGTTCGGCATCACGTTTCCGCTGCTGCTCGACGACACCACCACTTATCCCGTTTCGAACGCGTACGGTTTAACCAACGTGCCGACGGTTTTCTGGGTCGAGCGCGATGGAGAAATCGAAGTCAGCAGTGTAGGGTGGGTTAAGTCCGAATTTGAAGAAGTCAACCGCAGGATGGCGGATTCTTCGGCGATGGCCAAGGCGTTCGTGTACCGTCCGGGTGAGGATATTCGCGACTACCGCGGTGGTTGAAGCTCGAAAAATTGATCCCGCGGTTCGCGGGAGAAGCAAAGCAGAAACAACGCATTGCATCAGGCTTCCGTGCTCCTCTGTGCACCTCTGTGGTTAGGGGTTTCCAGCAGCCACTATCTTCTGATGACCTAAGCCGTAACTCCTTCGCTAGATCACCAGAAGGAATCCCCAACATTCTTCCCGTACAATAGGATAATTCTCAGAATTTTTCGTCTTACATTCAGGAGCCTCAACCGAACTATGCGCAAGACCCTCCTTTTGTCTTTTTTCAGCATGGCCGCCGTCGCCCTCGCGCAGAATTCCGCCAAGCCAGTTCATGCTCCCGCCGCCGCGCCGCGGCCCTCTTCTGCGGCCTTCGCTGCAATGGAAACTATCAATCCCGAGCGGATCCGCGCCCACGTACGCTTCCTGTCCCATGACCTGCTGGAAGGCCGAGGCACGGGCCAGCGCGGAGGCGACATCGCCGCCGAATACATCGCGACCCAGTTCACCGTCTACGGACTTAAACCCGCAGGCGATAACGGCACTTACATGCAGAAAGTGCCCATGGTCGGCATCACCCCCATGCCCGAGACCACGTTCTCGCTGGTGCCCTCCAGCGGTTCCGCGATAAACCTGAAAGTCCTCGACGACTACGTCGCCTACGACCAGACCCAGCAGCCGCAGTCCGACATCGATGCTCCCGTCGTCTACGTCGGCTACGGCATTCATGCACCCGAGTACAACTGGGACGACTACAAAGACGCCGACGTGAAAGGCAAAGTCCTTCTCATGCTGGTGAACGAGCCGCCTTCCGAAGACGCCAATTTTTTCAAGGGCAAGGCTCTCACTTACTACGGACGCTGGACCTACAAATACGAAGAGGCCGCGCGGCGCGGGGCGGTAGCGGTCTTGCTGATTCACCAGACCGACATGGCCAGCTATCCGTGGGAAGTCGTACGCAACTCCAACTCGGGCGAGAAGTCGTACCTGAAGCTGGATGGTTCACCCAAGTTGAAGGCCGCCGCGTGGGTGCAGCTTGAAGTCGCCGAGAAACTGGCGAAGACTGCCGGGCTCAACCTCGGCAAAATGATGACTGAGGCGCAATCGCGAGAATTCAAGCCTGTGCCCCTGCCCGCGAAGTTGCAAGCCCATCTTGTGAGCAAGATTCGACCCTTCGAATCCAACAACGTCATCGGAGTGCTGCCAGGTGTGGACGCGAAGCTTAAGAGCGAAGCTGTCCTTTACACCGCGCACTATGACCACTTGGGCATCCGCCCCGACATGCCGGGCGACAACATCTATAACGGCGCCAACGATAACGCGACCGGTTGTGGCGTTCTGCTGGAACTGGCCCGGGCCTTCAGCCAGTCGGCGGAAAAGCCCCGCCGCTCGATCATCTTCGCCTCCGTCACGGCCGAAGAACAGGGTCTGCTGGGCTCGGAATATCTCGGCAAGCATCCGCCGTTCCCGGCAGGCAAAATCACTCTCGACCTGAACTATGATGACCTCCCGCCCCTCGGCTCGCCTGAAGAAGTCGAGGTGTCAGGCGCGGAGCGCACCACGTTCTACAAGACGGTTGAGGCGACCGCGAAGGATTTTCGTCTGGTGATCCGGCCCGATGCGCACCCCGAAGCGGGCCACTTCTACCGCTCCGACCACTTTAGCCTGGCTCGCGTAGGCGTTCCCGCTTTCTCGGTGAACGAAGGCGTGAAGTACAAAGGCCACGACGAGGCATGGGGATTAAAGCAGGACGAGGAATACAACCAGAAGCACTACCACCAGCCCAGCGATGAATATTCTCCCAGCATGGATTTCACGGGAGACGCGGCGATGGCCCGCTTTGGTTTCGTCCTGGGATGGCAGGCCTCTGCCATGCCGCAACGGATCGGTTGGGAGAAGGGCGACGAATTCGAAGCTCCTCGACTGAAGAGCGCCGAGTAAAGCACTGGCAATCTCAAGGAAGCAGAGCTAGGCATTCGGGAGCGCCCTCCGCCCTCCCTGCCAGACCGCCTTTCCCCTTCAAAATCAAGCCTTTGGTCAGTAACTTGCGTAACGTTTTCGCCCCTCCAACCGCATGCTACGCTCGTCTTTATAGTTCCTGAAATCAAGCATTTCCGAGGTGGTACCTTGCGCTGGACTGCCTGCCTGCTCGTGTTCTGCGCTGCTGCTTTTGCCAGCGACGCGAAGCCGCATCACGCCAAGCCGTCGGCCAACAGCGGCACACTGCCCGTTACGACATCGTCTGCCGCGGCGCGCAAAGAGTTCGAGCGTGGGATGGTTGATCTCGAGGCGCTTCGCCGCGCGGACGCGCTGAACGATCTGCGCGCCGCCATCAAGCGTGATCCAAAATTCGCGCAGGCGCAGATTTTGATTTCTCATCTGACGCACGATCCCGATGAGCAGTCCGCTGCCCGCGCTCGTGCGATGCAATTGGCGCCGCAGGTCACTCCCGGCGAGCGTCTGCTCATTTGCTGGCTTAACGGCGTGCAGGAAAACAATTATGTTCCCGCAATCTCAGCAATGAATGATTTGTTGGCGATGTATCCCAAGGACCATCGCACAGCGTTTCTTGCCGGCCGGTGGCTCGTGCATCAGCGTCGCTACGCGCAGGGGATCTTCGTTCTCGAGCACGCGGTGTCTCTCTTTTCCGATTATCCGGCCGCCATTAACGAACTCGCCTACGCTTACGCCTTCAGCGGCAATTTCGAGAAGGCTTCCGGGCTCATGGAACGCTACGTCCAACTCCAGCCCGAGCAGCCCAATCCGTACGACTCCTACGGAGAAATTCTTCGGGAGGCGGGGCAATATGACGCGGCACTCGATCAGTACCGCATGGCGATTCGCGTGGATCCCACATTCGGTTCCGAGTTCGGCGTGGCCGACACCTTCGCCGTGATGGGCCGCGAGCAGGAAGCCCGCGAGGAATATGCAAAGGCGCTGATGTTTGTCACCAGCGAAAGTGATCGGGTGGCGTACGAACTGCAATCGGCGCTCACCTGGATCCGCGAAAATAATCATAAGCAGGTCGACAAATCCCTGCACGAAGTTGCCAAGCACGCGCATGCCGTCGGGCTGGCCAAGCTGGAGGCAGAAGCCAACCGCATCATGGCGATGAGCGCACCCGACTACAAAGACGCGACCCATCACCTGAAAGCGGCCGAGCATGCGCTCGACGAAGGCCACATGATTTCGAAGAGCGATCGCGAGGAGGAGCGCGCCCTGGTATTGTCGGTCGCGGCGCGCCGCGCGGCGCAAAACAAATCGCTTGAGGCGGCCGCCAAGTCCGTCGCACAGCTGGAAACCATGGCCAGCCAGAGCCGCAGCCAGGTGATTCAGCTTGCCTATCATTCCGCCGCGGGCGCGGTCCTGTCAGAGCAAGGCAAGTACGCCGAGGCGATCCCTCACTTGCAGGAAGATACCGAGAATCCGGAGTCGCTGCTGATGTTGTGGAAGGCCTACCGGCAAACCGGCGCCCAGGAAGACGCCAAGATTCTGGCCGCGCGCCTGTCGGGAATGAACGAGCCGACCGTCGAACAGGCCCTGGTGGTTCCGCAATTCCGCGTCGAGTTGGCCGACGAGCAAAGGCAGGCGGCCAAGTAGTTTAAGAACCTCCATGCCTCGTATCCCCATCTTCAAACTTGGCGGCTCTTCCGAGGAACTGATTCCGCCGGTGCTGTCGACTTACGCGCCGTCGCTCTCGCTCGGGGGCTTGCAGGTCGGCGTCGATAACCTTCGCCACGACGTACATCTCAGTCCCAAGTTCACCGAGACCGCGCGCGCCCACATTGCGCGCCTGATCGCACGTCACGGCGACGTTGAAGGACTTCTCGCCGCGGAAGCGCCGGCCTCTGCGCCCCGAACCCCGTTTCTTAACAAGTTGACCAACGTATTGAAGCCCGGCCAGAAAGTCGAACCTACGGACTTCAAAAGCGTGCTCACGGAATTGCATGTTGGCGCACTGAATCGTGCCAAGGCCGAGAACAAAGTTACGATCGACCTTCTCGCCCGCCTGGCAGTCATCAAGTTTCTCCGCATGGAACTGAACTCGCAGTTTGCGCAGGTGCTCGAGCGTTGCCGCATGATGCTCAAAAGCTACGAGGGCGTGCGCCAGTTGAAGGCTCTCGAGTACCGCGAGCGGGTGGCGTCATTTCAGGTCCGCAAGAAAATCATCCAGCGCAAAACCGGGCAGGACCTCTTCCTTCTTCTGCGCGACATCGAGAAGGAAACCCTGGCTCGCATGCGCCGCTCGCGTTTCGGCGAGGCCGACAGCGAAGGCCACAAGCTGCTCATCAACCGGCTGGTGCTCTCCGAAGATGGTCGCGACGACTATCTCTGCGCAGAGCAATACGTCATGCTGGGCAACTGGGACCGCGACCCCGACCGCTTCACGCGTATGCGTGAGATTCTCTGCGAATTTCTGCGCTCGCTCGCAATCGATGTCCCGGACGACGACACGGAACTCGATCCCTGGCTCAACGCACCGGAAAACGCGCAGGCTCTGGTAAGTGGTGGCACGCCGAACGAATCTACTCCGGAAGGTCGCTCGCAGAAAGCGCGCCTCGCGGGCTGGGTGCGTTTTCTCGAAGACCAGTCGGTGATGGAATACGTCATTGCGTCTTACGAAGTCGTGCCGTTGCTCTCGGAATACTCGTCGCGTATCAATCCGCAGCAGCTGAAGAACGCGCTGGTCGATCGCGCCGAATGCGATCGTGTGGAACGCCTGATCCAGGAAGGCGGCCGCCTTTCCGCCAACAATCTCTACGGTGCTGTCGGTCGCGTTGCCAGTTGTCGCGGTGCCGATCGAGCCAAGGTTGCCGGACGTTTTCTGCGCGACTTCCTGCGCTATCACCGCGACATGCGTCGTCTGGAGACCCTGAACTCCGCGCTCGATAGTATCAATCTCATCGGCAACGCCAAGCTGCGCGAACTTTCCGCGGTCAACGGCACGCTCTACGAATTCCTTCTTGCTTCTGAGCAGAAGCCTGCGGAAGAACGAACCCTGGGCCACGTGATTATCAAGGCCGACATTCGCGATTCGTCGCGCCTGACCCGCTCCCTGATGGACTCGGGTCTGAACCCGGCCTCCTACTTCAGCCTCAACTTCTACGATCCGGTCAACAAGCTCCTGCCTAAGTACGGAGCCAGCAAAGTCTTCATCGAAGGCGATGCCGTCATCCTGGCGTTGCACGAGAAAGAAGGCGAAGCGGGCCTCACCGTCAGCCGTGCCTGCGTATTGGCCCGCGAGATGGTGGAGATTGTCCGCGGCTATAACGAACTCGTCACCAAGAGCGGTTTGCCGCCGCTTGAACTCGGGGTCGGCATCTGCTATCAGGATGCCTCACCTCTTTACCTGATGGACGGTGAGAAGCGCATCATGATCTCCGAAGCATTGAACGAGAGCGACCGCCTGTCCTCGTGCAACAAGCGCGCCCGCAAGGCCATGGAGCCTCTCGCCAGCCCGTTCCACGTGTATGCGTTTCAAACCGTCAGCGACGCCGACGCGGGCGAAGCCGCCGAAGACTTCGTCATGGCTTTCAACCTGGGCGGCATTCGCCTGAGTCCCTCGGCCTTCGAAAAACTGCGCACGGAAATTTCTCTCGAACCCGCCGAACTGAAGTTGCCGGAGTTGTGGGGCAGCGAGCAATACCGTCTCTACTGCGCTCTGGTTAGCGTCGACAACGACATCTTCCGCAAGATCGTCTTACGCGAGAGCCGCGTCGCCCAGATCGATCCCCGCAATTTCACTCTGCAAAAGTGGACCGAGAAGTCCTACTACGAAGTGTGCACCGACCCAGAGATCTACGCGGCCCTGGACGGCGAGAAAGCCAACGCCGCCGGTCGTCCCTAAGATTTCCCTGAGAAATTCAAGGCAGTGTGAACCTGACGATCTTCCCCTGCGGCCCGACTGCGACCGCTTCGCCGGCTCCCACGAACGCGGCCGCATTTAAATTCAGGTCCCAATAGGCTTTCCAGATTCCGCTTCCCAGATCGTCAGCATAGGCGGCGTGTGCGCTGCCCACGGCCAGCAGATGCCGGCGATTAGCGGGATCGATCGCCACCGCGGAGAAATAAGACTGCTGGCCGAACGGAAGTCCCTGCCAGGTGATGCCACCGTCGTCGCTGTAGACCAGAGTTGGCGTTCTCTCTGCATGCTGGTAATCGCCGCCACCGATCACGGCGCGCCCCTGTCCATCGAATGCCAGCGAAAAAGCGCCTGCCGACGCGTTGTCCTTTACCAGGGGTAAGTCCGCGGCCGACCACGTGGCCCCGCGATTGTTGGATCGAAACACGCGCGCGGCAAATCCTCCCGTGACGAACCAAACGTTGTTTGTAACCTGAGTGACGAGGCACGTGCCGCTCGCCGCGAATGCGCCTTCCTGCGCCAGAGAGCGCGGTCCGATGGCTTCGGGCATCGTGTGCCAGTGCTCGCCGTCTTCCGTCGTGATCAGTTCAAACTCCCCATCAACGGGGTCACCCACCGCGATGCCGTGCGTCCGGTCCCAGAACGCCATGCAATCGTAGAAGCCCTTTGGCTCGGCATTGGTGAATTGCAAGGTCCAAGCTTTGCCCCCATCTGCAGTCTTGAAAATGCGCGACTGATCCCCCGGCCCGGCGGCCAGCAAATATGCTTCGTCCGCGCTGAAGGCTTGCACGTCTCGGAAGTCGAGTGCTTCGGCACCTGCAACATGCCCGGCCGCCCACGTCGTCCCGCCATCCACCGTTCGCAGGTAAGTGCCGTGCGTGCCGCTCGCCCAGATCACCGACGAAGAAACCGCGCTGAGCCCGCGCAGGTTTTCCGTCGTCGCGCTGTTCTGAACTGTGAAGGACTGCGCCAGTGCGATGGATGACAGCATCAGAGGCACGAACCGGCAAAGGCGCATGCCTCTGATTGTCCTATAAGCTGCGCAGATGGCGGTCGATTTTCGTCGCGGAAGCGTTGTACAAAAGGAACGCGCTTTCCTTAATTGCCGTTATAGACGGGAGGCTCACCCAAACTCCCTTTAGGCGGCAGGTGCCGGATGTAGTCGACAATCTGCCAAATCTCGTCATCGCTCAGAATGCCTTTCGAGGCCGGCATTCCGGACGGGAAAATCCCATTGTCGATGATCCACTTCAGCTGGCCATCCGTGTACTTCTGCACCGCCGTCGAGTTCAGAGGAGGAACCGGGGGCGACATCCGATCCGCAAAAGGCACCCCGGTGTTCTGCCCATCGAGCCCGTGACACACCATGCAGTATTGCGAAAAGTTCTTCTGCCCGGCGTGGATGTTCTCCGCCGTGGCCGGAAAGGGTTCACGTCTTTCTTTCCGCCCACGCTCATCGTTCGCTTGAAACTCTCTGCGAAAGCGGTTTCAACCCGCCCGGGTTGGTGCACCTGGCAGCCCGCGAACGTCACCGCGCAGGCGGCCAGCAAACACCCAACCCGGATCTTGTGCGCCGTCGAGCTCATCACTCCACCACGATCGTCATTTTCATGTTGCCGTGATTCGCTCCGCAGAAGTGGTCACAAATCGTCGTGTACGAACCGGCAACCTCGGGCGTAATGGTGACATCGGTGGTTTTGCCCGCCTCCACTTCGGTGTCGATCTTCAGCTTCCGCATTCCCTGAATTTCGAAAAATCCGTGCATAAAAAGTTCTTCAAAAATTTGTTTGAGTGGTGGGAATAAATCGGGCTTCGGCCGGTTTACTCTAGTGTGCGTGGCGCCAACCCCGCAGCCCGCGACGTTCGAAGAGCTGGCTATGCCGTTGTTTGAGCAGCTCTACAACTTCGCCCATTGGCTATCGAAGAACCGTGAAGAGGCTGAAGACCTGGTGCAGGAAACTTATGCCAAGGCGCTGCGCGGATTCTCTTCGTACCAGCCGGGTACGAACTTCCGCGCCTGGATGTACCGCATCCTGCGCAATACATTCCTGACTTCGCGCACCGGGCTGAAGGCCACCATGACCGTTCCGCTCGAAACCGACGACGATGGCCCGGTGGTCGTGGTTGCCGACTCGCAGACGCCGGAGTCGATCCTGCTCGATCGCTCGAATCAGCAGGTGTTACTGGACGCGCTCCAGGAACTACCTCTGCACTATCGCGAAGTCCTGTTGCTGTGCGAAGTCGAAGAGATGTCGTACCAGGAGATTGCCGACACGCTCGGCATTCCTGCCGGTACAGTGATGTCGCGCCTGTCGCGGGCCCGCTCCGCCTTGCGCGCTTTGGTGCGCGAGAAACTGCAGGGAGTGCAGAAAGGTTGAATGATGGTCTGCGAACAATGGCAAGCTCAACTCGATAGCTACCTGGACGGCGAGTTGTCGGCCGAGGCCATGCGTTCGCTCGACGCGCACCTGCGCACCTGTCCGGCCTGCACCGCCGACGCTTTGTCGCGAGTGCAATTCAAGCGCTCGATCAAAGCCGCGGCCGGTGGCCGGTTCGCGCCTAGCGCGGAGTTCCGCGCGAAGATCCAGAAGTCGATCGCCGCCAAGCCGCGCTGGAATTGGAATTTTGGCTGGAAGCTGGCCACCGCCGCGCTCGCCCTGGTTCTATTCGCCGGCGCAGTGACTTCCTATGTGGGCAAGCAGAACCTCGAACGCCAGCAGTTCTACACAGAACTTGCTGACCTGCACGTGGCCACGCTGGGCAGCTCAAATCCGGTCGATGTGATCTCCACCGACCGGCACACGGTGAAGCCCTGGTTCCAGGGAAAGATCCCGTTCAGCTTCAACCTGCCCGAATTGCAGGGCACAGACTTCACGTTGCTGGGCGGCCGTGTAGCCTACGTGGGCCAGTCTTCCGGCGCCCACCTGATCTACCAGATCCGTAAGCACGAGATTTCGGTGTTCATTCTTCCGGCGGCCGGCAGCCGTTCGCTCTTCGGCGACGATTCCAAAGTCGAACGCCGCCAGACGTTCAACGTAGAGGACTGGACGCAGGGTGGCCTTCGCTACGTAGTGTTCGGAGACAGCTCCGCTGACGACATCCAGAAGCTCAGCGCCCTGCTAAAAGCCGCCGCCGAACAGAGGTGACCAGGAATCATGGTTCTGCCGCATCCAGCACGCCCCACGACCAGACACAAGCCATCAAGGCACCAGCAGAAGAGCTGCGGAGCGGCGCCATTCATTAGCCCAGCGCGTAAGCGCTAGGACACCATGCGAAGAAACGCGAGCCCCGGAGGGGCGGCACCCGAGCGATGCGGGCGTAAACCCGCAAGCGAACTAGGGCGTAATCGTGAAATTCACGCTGGCCGAACTTTGCCCGCCCTGGTTCATGTAAATCCCCGTGCCTCCGGGATTCTTCACAAATACGAGGACGGTCTGCGCGGTTCCGAGATCGGCGGCCGAAATCGCCGCAGTAAGCTTGGTCGAAGACACGAATGTCGTGCTCCGACTCGTCCCGCCCCAATAAACCGCGGCTCCGCTAGCGAATCCCGTACCATTCACGGTTAACGTAAACGCCGCCCCGCCCATGGCAGTACTGTTGGGCGCAAGAGAGGCAATGGTCGGAGCTCCGGGCGCAGTCGTGCCTTTTCCGTTGGAACTGTAACCGCAACCCACGCTGAATAGAACGAGCAGGAAGAGGCAAATCGTCTTCATGAGACAACCTCCGGAACGAACTTTGCCTGACTATCCCGAAGGCTACAATCCGGCGAGCGGCGCAAATGTCAGCCGAATGTCATTTTGGCGTAAAGGTTTCGTGGCAATGTGCGACCAGGCGACCGCTTTCCCCACTTTCGGCAAGTCTCATCGCCGCTTCCCCACCCGCTTCCGCCCCTCGCACCATAGAAGACAACCCCGTCCGACCCCCGCATTAGTGCCGCTTCCTCCTTCTGCCCACTAGGACATGTCCTTTCGTCAGACCTCTGTGACTAACTCTGTGGATGATGTCCATTTGTTTCCGCAGTATGCTCTTGCCGTGCCCAGGAATTTCCTCCCCCTGCTCTTGCTCTTCACCCTTCTGGGTTCGGCCGCGCTCACGCGCGACAAGCATCACACGCCCGCTCCGCCACCGCCGCCAGCACCCGTCGTCGTCACCGAACACTGGGCAGAAAACACGCTGGGCACGCTCTCGCTCGAAGAAAAAGTCGGGCAAGTGTTCATGGTCCGCATGCGGGTCGAGTTCCTCGGCAATCAGAGTCCCGAGTATCTCCGCTTGCGAGACAGCATCCGCAAATACCATGTCGGTTCGCTAGCGATGTCCATCCCCGCCGCTGGTCACTTCCTGAATGGCAATGACCGGTACCAAACCGTCACCCTGATGAATCAGCTCCAGTCCGACTCAAAGCTCCCTCTGCTGGTCGCGGGAGACTTTGAACGGGGCGTTCTTCCCGCGCACCTCTTCGGCACGACGGTCTTCCCGCACGCCATGGCCTTCGGCGCGGCCGGAAAACTGGCCTACGCCGAAGAATTTGGCCGCATCACCGCGCAGGAAAGCCGCGCCCTCGGCGTGCACTGGAACCTTTTTCCTGTGGCCGACGTGAATTCCAATCCCGCCAACCCGATCATTGGCACCCGTGCCTTTGGCGAGAATCCCGTGCAAGTCGGCGATCTGGTAGCGGCCTACATCCGTGGCGCACGCGCGGCCGGCATGCTCACCACCGCCAAGCACTTTCCCGGACACGGCAACACGGCCACCGATTCGCACATCGCCGTCCCGATCGTGGGCGAAACCCTCGCCCAGCTGAACGCCGTCGATCTGCCGCCCTTCCGTAAGGCCATCGCAGCCGGTGTGGACGCCGTCATGACCGCGCACGTCCGCGTGCCGGCCCTCGATCCCGAACCCAACCAGGTCGCGACGACCTCGCACCGCATCATCACCGATCTCCTGCAGCATGATCTCGGCTTCAAAGGCCTGGTCGTCACCGACGCGCTCGACATGGCCGGCCTCACCAATCGCTACGCCTGGAATCCGGGCCGCGCCGCCGTCGAAGCCTTCAAGGCCGGCAACGACGTCCTGACCATGCCCGCGGATCTCGACTCCAGCTACCGCGCCATGCTGGAAGCCGTTCGCAGTGGCGAAATTTCGCGCGACCGCCTGGACGCATCCGTCCTCAAGATCCTGCGCGCCAAGAGTTCCGTGCATCTGGAAAAGGACCGCTTGGTGGACGTGGGTGCCATCCACCGTCTGGTGGGCAATCCTGAAAACATCGCCGAAGGGCAGCGCATCTCCGACGACGCCATCACGCTGGTGCGCAATAACGGCCACCTGCTGCCGCTGACCCTGAAGCGGGTGGACCAGAACAGCCTCGTCCTCTATCAGCGCGTGAAACCCGCGCCCTCTGCCGAGCTGGTGATCCTGTGCGATCGCCTGAGCGCCGACGACGGGCATGTCCTGGAGCGGGAAGTGCGCCAGCGCGCCTCCGACGCCGATGTGATTTACGTTGATCCCCGTGTGGCCGCAGCGAGAACCGATCTTGTTCTGAGTAAGGTTGATCAGGCGCGTGCCGTCGTGGTCGCGGTTTACGTCGTGCCATCGGCAGCCAGAACCAGGACGGTCGCTCGCGGCCAGAAAAATTCGTCATCGCTTCCGGATTCGACGGCCCGTCTGCTGAGCGCAATCCTGGCGCAGGCGAAAGAGAAGACAGCGGTGTTGGCCATGGGGAACCCTTATCTCACCAGAGACTTCCCCACCATCCAGAACTACATCTGTACCTTCTCGAACGCGACGGTTTCAGAAGTGAGCGCAGCCCGAGCCCTGTTCGGAGAAATCCCCCTGTCAGGCCACATGCCAGTAAACATCCGCACCGCAGCCCTGGCCCCGACCGAGGCACCGAGCCTGGCCAGGACCACAGGACCCGCCGCGTACTCCAACGCGACCGATCACTCCCCGAAGGCCCAGTCAGCGCGCTAGCCCAGGCGCGCGAGCCTCGGTCCGATGCTTGCTCCATGGTGATGGCACCCAAGCAATCCCCAAAACCAATTTGTCATCCTGAGCGAAGCGAAGGACCTGCTTTTCTTAAATCCTGTTACGACCGCCGGGTGCCCCACCTATGCGCACTTTGCGCTAGGGTAGGATTCCACGCACGCGTGCAGCCTGGGATTCACCCGCACAACTGCGGACCGTCTTCTCCAGGGTGGGATTCCACAAGAGTGTGCAATGTGGGATTGACCAACACTCCCGCCGAACTCCGCAAAAAGACAAAGCCACGACGCCGATCAAATCAAGTCTCCCTATCACTTCCCCTGCACCTCCACCGCCTCCGGCAACAGCACCGGATGACTCCCCGACCCGGGCACCGCGACCGTCTGCCCATGCCCGGCATATTTTGCCAGCACCCCGGCCCGCGACCAGTCCAGATCCCACCCATCGGCGATCGCGATCACGGTATACGTCCCAGGAATCACGCCCTGCAGCAGAAAACTTCCATCCAGATCGCTCTGGTCCCGGCGAAACAACTCGATATTCGCTTCCGGATGCTTTGGGACCAGAACCACCATGGCACCGGCAACTCCTTTGCCCCCTAGCTTCGCGAATCCCTCAACCCGCCCGCTTCCGCTAGCCAAAGTCAGCGTTACCGCCAGCGAAGCCCCAGGCGCGACTTTCAGTGTATGACCGGAGCCCGCTTGCCCCTCCGTCGCAACTTTAACCACGGCATACGATACATTCTGCGATCCGGCTAGCACCTCATAGTTACCGGCAGCCACATTCTTTAACTCGACCACTCCCGTGCTGTTCACGCGCCCGTAGGCCACGACGTGCTGTTTCTCGCGCAGCACCACGAAAACTTCTTTGGGCAGTGCTTCTTCCCCAACGATGTGCACCGTCCCGACGATGTTGCTAAGCGCATCGCCGCTCGACATGTCCACCTCCTGCCCGTCCTGCGAGATGTCGACTTCACTAATGCGGCTCGCCTGCGTGGGACTGGCCAGGCGAACCGCGTACTTGCCGGGCGCCGTCGCGATTTCGAATACACCCGCCGAGATAGGCTGGACAGCTTCCCCTCCCCGTGACATCTCCAATTCGTCGAATACCCGTTTCTGCAGGAGGGGATACGGGTTCTCGTTGCCAGCATCCGGCTCGCGGAAAATTATGTGCAGGGACGGCACCGGCGTGAGTCTGATATCGATTTCCAGACGATCGCCGCCCCGCAGGAGAATGGGAGTCGCATCATCCGAATCGGTCGTCCCCGCATAAAACGTGGTTGGGTAGACTACATCGAGCCCGCGGTCGACCGCGGCGGGTGCTACAGAAACGCCCTCAGGAGCCGATGTCGTCGGATGCACGGCATACCAAGGCGTCGCGGTCACCGACAGAAAGTAAGTACCGGCATCCAGCGGCGTAAACTCGTAGGCGCCCTGATCGTCCGTAGTATCCCGCTCGTATTGCGCGATCCGGCTCACGCCCGTAACATGATCCTCGCGCCATAAACTCACGTCGGCGTGCCGCACTGGATCCCCTGATTCGTCGAGAACCCTTCCGCTCAGCGCCGCCCATGGCAACAGTTGCAGCCGCAGGTTTTCCGTGTCAATGCCGGCGCCAGTTACGATTGCGCTCGAATATTGCTCATGCTGGTTGTAGTCCGAGCTGACGAATCCGCGTTTCGCTCCGTGCAGCGCATACTTGCCAGCCGGCACCCGAAACTCAAACCGGCCATCGTCCCCGGTCAACTGCGACTGCACATCCTTGGGATCCTTGGTGTTTCGGAGAATCACTCGCGTGCGCGCCAACGCGTTTCCTCCCGGCTTGGCGACCACCGTTCCGGCAATCCGGAACTGCGCAGTAGCGGCATCCCCGGTGATTTGTGCGGCCGCACAGCCAGAAAAGGCCAGCGCCACTATTACTGTGAGAGCAGTCTTCAGTCTCGATTCGAATACCAGACATGATCATTCGCTTGTCGAAATCAGCTGCAGCGTGATCTGTTCTTTTTGGCCGGCGCCGATCCTCACGACCTGCCCCTTACCGTCGTAGGCGTGCAGTGTTTCTCTGCTGGAGTATTCCAACTCCCTCTGCGGACGATCGAACGCTACCACTCGATAAGACCCTGGAGGGACTTGCCGCAGGTCGAACTTGCCATCCCGCGCCACTGTCCCGTACCGGAATTGTCCCGTGCTATCGGGCAGCGGGAGACAGTAGACATGGCCCGCTGCGTTCGTCCAATTTCCTCCCACCACGCCCGATGCGTTTCCAGCCGCATCAGCCGGTTCACTTAAACCCTCGACACTGCCAAGAATCTCCCCTCCGTCATCCCGTAGGGTTACATCCACGCCGATGTGCTCACCGTGTCCGATGGTGAGCGGCTGGCGCAACAGGTCAATTTCTCCCGACGTCACGGAAGCGGCAAACCCGCGCCTGGGATCGACTCGCACCCAGTACCGCCCCGGGCCAACGCCCCCCATAACCACCAAGTCGGGTTGTTGCGTCACGGATCGGGGCCTTGCAAACATATCCGAAGTGGTGAACTCATCCACTGCTTGGAGGCTGACCGTAAAGTTTTCGCCTCTCACCTGGCCTTCTTCCCACAGATTCTGCATAGGGTCTTCATTGCTTGCATCAATTTCCGGGGGCGATTTGAAGTCCAGCTTGGCTTTGATTTGAACCGAACTGTTGGGCATCAAAGTCATCGGAGCGGTTTCCGAAGCCCCGTCCTTCACCACCAGATTGACCGATCCACTCAGACCGGTTCCTCCATTGTCCGTTGCTTCGACCAGGTAGGTCCCGTTCGGCAGTCCGCCCTCGATTCTCTGTTCCCGTCGGTTGTACCCCAGCGTAAATCCCGGACCCTTGCGCCCGTGCACGGAAACACTGACTTCGATCTGATTGTCGATCGGGCCGTTCATCACCGGGACCTTGATCGGATAGTAAGCCTGCCTCACCGGCGATAGCTCGGCTTGGAAAGTCGCGCCGGCAGTCAGTTGGATGGGCCCGGCAGTTTGAAAGTCCGTGGCATTCGGAAAATAGGCGGGCGGATACCCGTACATCGGCCCGCGAGGATCGAACGTCAGCGGATCGCGATCCATTAATTCCCCCGTAAGCAACTTGTAGGTGCCCGCTTCGAGCTCCGAGAATCGAAACTCTCCGCTCAATCGGGCCTCCACTGATCCACGCAGCGTCCAGTGGCCGCGTCCTTCGAGAATTTGGCGCCGGTAAAGATGCACGGTTATCCGGTCCGAAGCATTGGAACTCGGCAGAATCACCCGGCCTAGAATCCGGGTCTCGGGCACGAGCGCGATCATGACGTCCCTGCCCGGGACCACGGGAGAAGGTTGCCAGGTCTGCGGGTGATGCTGCGCCTCCAGAAATCCGGGCTTGCGCGCCATCAGGATCACTGGGAAATTCGTGAATGACTGAAGCAGTCCGCTGTTGCTTCCCATCTCAACTGCAGAAGTGCTGTGTTGTTCAGGAGGCAGGGCTGCAGATTCTTGCGGTATCGCAAACTCAAAGCGCCCCTGATCGTCAGTCAGCGTAGCGAAGCGATTGTCGGGTGAGTACACAAGTGCGCGCGCTACTGGTTCGTGTGTGACGCTGTTCATCACGGTCCCACGAACTGTGATCCTCGGTGAGTTGCTGGGCGCAGCCTGTCCTGCGGCACTCGAAGCAAATAATGAAACCACCAGAAGAGACAAGACGAAAAGGGAACCGACGGGAGCCCGTCGCCACTGACCTCGCAAGATGCCCGCGCTGCGCTCGCTCGGAGAGTGCAGGCGAACAAAAACCCTCTGCCAATAACGACGCATCACAGCTAACTTACTCCACGCCACTAACTAGTCGCGGCAGCTTAGATCATAAATACAATCCGTTCAACTCAGTTCTAACGGATGCACCGAATTGTTCTCCCTCAAAGAGCTGTCACCTCCGAGTGTTGCTGAACGTAAATGAGTGTGTGGGTGCCCCATCCTAGCGCGCACTTTGCGCCAGGGAGGATTCCATAACGGTCTGCGGCAGGGGATTCTGATTCGATGCCGTGGAACATTCGCCCTTCGACGTGAAGGCGAAAGGTTGTGACCTCTCCCTGCTTAGAGAGCTTTCTTGTCCCACCGCTAACCCTTCGCCCTTCAATCACATCGACGCGCCAGCATTAGCTAATAGAGAAGTACAGATTTCGGGAAAAAGCGAAAGTGTTCCACGTGGAACATTACGCCAATATGAACAGAGTGTGACCTCCCGGTTACCACTGCCCCATTTTTAGTGCAAGTTTCATCACCCTGTAACATCCCCTCGCTATAAGAAAAGTATGAGCGCGGTCGTCTACGACACGCTGATCCTCTCCGACGTGCACCTCGGCGCGGAGGTCAGCCGCGCGCGCGCGGCCACGCGCATGCTTCAAGAAAATTCTTTTCGGCGCCTTATTCTTCTCGGCGACATCTTTGCCGACTTGAATTTTGGCCGTCTGAAAAAAGAGCACTGGAAATTTCTGGGCGCGATCCGCAAGCTCTCGAACCCGAAGCGCAAAGTTGAAGTCGTGTGGGTCGAAGGCAATCACGACCTAGGCCTCACCAACGTCATGTCGCACCTGGTGGGCGTCTGCGTATTTCAGGAATACTCGTGGCGCTACGCGGGCTTGACGCACCTGGCGATTCACGGGCACCAGTTCGATGGCTTCGCAGTGAACAGCGTGCCGCTCAGCAACCTGGGCACGCGACTCTATCTGCAACTGCAGAAGCTCGATCTGAAAGGCAATCCGATCGCGCGGCTCATCGACCGCTTGAACACGCGCTGGCTGCGCATGTCGGCCAAGGTTGCGGCCGGCGCCATCGCGCACGCGCGTGAGCGCGGAGCGCGCAGAATCTTCTGCGGGCACACGCACGACGCCATGCATCTGAAACAAAACGGAGTGGACTACTACAACGCAGGCGGCTGGATTGATTCTCGCCTGACCTACATCACCATTGGAAACGAGGGGGTTCGCATCCATGAATACAACGAGCGAGCTGACGATCGTGATTCCGGCGAAGAACGAAGCGAAACTGATGCCGAATTTGCTGCATTCGCTGGCGACGCAGGACTACTCGAAGCTGTCGAGTACGAAAGTGTTGGTCGCTGACGCGAAGTCAACTGACGGCACGCCGGAAATTGCTCTGGCCTTTCGCGACCGCCTGAACGTGACTGTGATTGCGGGAGGCATGCCAGCCGTCGGCCGCAACCGCGGCGCCGCGCTTGCCGACTCAGAGTACGTGCTCTTTCTCGATGCCGACATCGAGATGGCGCACGCCTCGGTGATTCGCCGCGCCGTTGAACTCGCGCAGCAGAAGCAACTTCATTGTGTCACCACCAACATCGTTTGCCGCGACGGCAGCTGGTTCGACAAGGCGATGTACGCGGGCAACGATTTCTTTCAATATCTCTCGCGCCTGCACAAGCCGTTCGCGACCGGCATGTTCATGCTGTTCGACCGCGCAAAGTTTCAGGAGTTCGGCGGCTTCAACGAGCAGGCTACGTTCGGGGAAGATTATCTGTTAAGCCAGCGCGTTGCGCGGAGGCATTTCGGCATTGTGCGCGGCGGCGTCTACACCACCAACCGACGCTTCCAGCGCATGGGACACTTCCGTGTGGCGCGGTTGTTCCTGCGTACAGCATTTAATTTCTGGAATGAGAAATTCTTTCTGCGAGACCACAAGTATTGGGTGGAAGCGAAGTAGAGGGTGACAGGTCACAGTTGACAGCTCACCACGCCGCCGAAACGCAAGGTCTCTCGACTGCGTTCGGCTGGCGCCTCACTTCGCTCGAGATGACAGATTTATTTGCTGAGTCGTTAAGCTGCCAGCGGAGGTTGCATAGGTCCTTCGCTTCGCTCAGGATGACAACGTGTTGGTCCGCTATTGGCGCGTCGGTGGACGTGTGAGCATTCGGGCTGAGAAGCGAAAACTCTTTTGGAAACGCGGCACTGTTCCAGAAATGTAATGCTGCTTCAATCCCAATCCTTCTTCAGAAGCGCAGTACGAGTCCCGTCGAGGCGCGAATCATGTTTTGGGTCAGGCCGAAGAGATTCGTGCGGAGGTAGTCGGCTTGCACTCGGATTGCGAAGGGGCCTCGCCATTTGTAGTCCACGCCGCCGCCGCCCGCGATCGTCCAGTTGGTGCTGCGGTCAAAAAATCCTGGGGTGGTGACGGTGACGCGCGTTGCGCCGCCGAGTACGTGCACGAAGGGACGGAAGTTTCCGTGGAAGGTGGAAATCTGCGGGCCTCCAAGGAGGCTGTACTCCTGGGCGCGTGAATTCGGAATCGCCGGAGTGCAGACCGGAACCGTGACGCAGGAGATGGGGAATTCATTCCAGCCGTAGTGGCCGCTGCCATCGGCTACCAGGGACAGCCAGGGCTTCAGGCGGATGCCTTCGATGGAGGCTTCCCAGCCGTTGAGGTTAGAGCGGTTGCCGGGCGCGTAATTCGTGTTGCCGTAGGAGTATCCGGCGAAGATGGTGAAGCGGGGATTCTGCGCGGAAGCCAGACCGCTCGCGGTCAGCATCATCGCAACGACGAGTGCGCGTTTCAGCACGAAAAAAATCCTCCCGGGCGTACTACTACCGGCCCCGTGTGCGACTGAAGAGATTTGGATGCAAGCGTTTCCCGAAACTTTGCCTGACCGCTGTCGACAAGGTGACAAGTTATTTATGAGATTTTTACACGCCAGCGACAACTGCACAACTTCGAAACTGTATCGTCAGAATATTCAAACAAATATCGATACGCGTCAATGTTCTTCCCTCGGGCGCAGGAATGGAGAGAGCATCTTGGAATTGGATCTGGAACGTCGACAATCGGGCGACACCATGGTGATTCACTGCCGCGGCCGCATGATTTACCGGGAGGAAGCAGTGGCAGTTTCGCGAGCGGTTGAGGACGCGCTGCGTACCAGCCGGGAAGTGGTTCTGGACCTGGAAGGAGTGCAGGGAGTGGACAGTGCCGGCTTGGGGGAACTGGTGGTCGCGCATATTTCAGCCGCAGAGCAGGGGAAAACGGTAAAGATGGTGGGAGCCAACCGCGCCGTTTCCGAGTTGCTGGAGCTGACGAACCTGATATCGGTGTTGGCCACATATCCCAGCGTTGCCGCGGCCATGGAGATTTAATTTTCAGCCGTCCGTAACTGTGGGGAGCTACGGTTGGGCTGACCCGTCACGAAAGTGACGGGTTATTTTTTTGGGTTTGGTTGTGGAGCTGGCGGGCTCACGCCCGCATCGCCAGGGGTGCCGTCCCTACGGGACTCGCTCGGCGCGTCGCGTCTACCCCGGACTTACGTCCGGGGCTATCCTCTGCCGCCGCTTCGCGGCTGGACTGCATACGCGGTGACTTCGCTGCATGACTTGGGCGGGTTTGCCTATCCACTATAAAAGCCGCGCGCAAGACTGCGCGCGCCACACGGGTTAATGGCAGGCTGCGGGCTCTGCGAGGTGCTCTCTAGTGGTCGCGCAGGAAACGGTATTGGCCTTTGCGGTCGGTGGCGATCGATTCGGCTACTTGCAGAAAAGCTCGGCCGGCGTGGGAGAGCGTGGCTTCTTTGCGGTAGACGAGGCGCAGCTTGCGGTGGAAGCGGATTTCTCGGACGGGGACGCGGACCAGTTCGCCGCGGGCCAGTTCGCTCTGCACGCTGATTTCCGGGACAAGCGCTACGCCGTTGCCCATGGCTACGAAGCGCGTGATGGCTTGCAGGGTGGGCAGTTCGACGTCCATGTGCAGAGGTGTTTTGTGGCGGCGGAAAGCTTCGATGACTTTCTCGCGGTAGGGCGACGAAACGATGTGGGCGACGAACACCTCGGCGCCCAGCTGGCGGATGCTGATTTGCTTTTCTCCGGCCAGCGGATGGGTGGGGGGAACCACGAACGTGAGTTCGTCCTGGTAGACGACGATGGAACGCAGGCGCGGATCCTGCGGGTCATAAGTAAGCACGCCCATCTCGACAGTGTGACGGAGCAGGTCGTCGGGGATATGGCTGCCGAGCGAGCGCTGCACCGTGATCTTGATCATGGGATGCAGGCGGCGGAATTCCGCGAGCACCGGCAGCAGATAAAGCGCGGTGAACTCGTTGGCGGCGATGGCCAGCTTGCCTTTCTGTATTTCGCGGAGTTCGACCAGGGCTTCCTGCGCGTCGTTGCGGAGGTTGAGGAGTTTCTCGGCGTATTCCTTCAGGGTGTTGCCGGCGTCGGTCAGGACGCCTTCGCGCGAGGAGCGGTCGAAGAGCGGTTCACCGATTTCATCTTCGAGCTTGCGGATGGTTTGGCTGACCGCGGATTGGGTGCGGAAGAGTTTTTCGGCGGCCCGGGAGAAGCGGCCTTCCCGGGCTACGGTTAGGAAGACTTCGAGTTGGGAAAGTTCCATGGTTTCTGTGCCGTCCCTCGGGGGGTGGTTTGGACACTTTTAAAATGCGATTTCCGAGCGCTTCCGTGCTGGGCTTTCCTGTGCCGCGCCTAGGGCGCTTGATCTATGCGGCCTGGGTTTTGTTTCCCAGCCCCGATCGTCAATTGCTTATTCTTTTTAGTCGCTTTCGCCCCTCCGGGGCTTCACCGCGTCGCTGGGCTCTACCCAGCGCTTACGCGCTGGGCTAATGAATTTCGCCGGCTTTGCCAGCTGTCCTGAGTTTTCGGCGAACGACTAACGCGTCGACTTAAGCAAAAGTTGCATCGCCATCAGGGCAGCTTATGGTTTGCAGCGGTGCTTATACTAATTGAAAGATTATAAGCTTTGCTTTAGATCTGTGTCCACCTACCATAAACGTAGCCTCAGGGAGGACATAGGGTTATGGACCGAGTACGGATTACGGTGTTCGACACCACGTTGCGGGATGGCGAGCAATCGCCCGGTTGCAGCATGAACGTCCACGAGAAGTTGCGCATGGCGCACCAGCTCGACCGGCTGGGCGTGGACGTGATCGAAGCCGGATTTCCTATCGCTTCGGATGGCGACTTCGAGGCCGTGCAGGCGATCGCGAGTGCCGTGCGGCGGCCGATCATTGCGGGCCTGGCCCGCGCGTGCCCGAAAGACATCGAGCGGGCTTGGGAAGCGCTGAAGGGCGCGGCGCGCCCGCGCATCCATGTGTTCCTGGCTACTTCCGATATTCACCTTAAATACAAGCTGCGGATTTCGCGCGAGCAGTGCCTGGAGCAGGCGCGCGAGAGCGTGCGGCTGGCGAAGTCGTTCTGTCAGGATGTGGAGTTTTCGCCCGAGGATGCGACCCGGACCGATCGCGACTTTCTGTGTCAGGTAGTGCAGGCGGTCATCGACGCGGGCGCGACCACGGTGAACATTCCGGACACGGTCGGCTACACGATGCCGGCGGAATTCGCCGAGATTATCACCATGCTGCGGGAACGGGTGAAGGGGATCGAGAACATTACGATCTCGGTGCACTGCCACAACGACCTGGGATTGGCGGTGGCGAACACGATGGCGGCGCTGGATGCCGGAGCGCGGCAGGTGGAGTGCACGATTAACGGGATCGGCGAGCGAGCCGGGAATGCGTCTCTGGAAGAGATCGTGATGGCGACACGGGTGCGTCCCGACCGCTACGCGTATGACATGGCGGTGGCCAGCGAGCAGCTGTATCCCGCGAGCCAGTTGCTGAGCGAAGTCACGGGCGTTCCGGTGCAGCCGAACAAGGCGATCATCGGGCGGAACGCATTCGCGCACGAGGCTGGTATTCACCAGGACGGCGTGCTGAAGAATCCGTTGACCTACGAGATCATGACGCCGGCGTCGGTGGGCGTGCCGGATTCAAGGCTGGTGCTGGGCAAACATTCCGGACGGCACGCGTTGAGCCTGCGCTGCGAGCAGCTGGGATATCACTTTGAGCGGCGTGAACTGGATGAGGTATACCGGAGGTTTGTGGTACTTGCCGACCAGATCAAGCACGTGGAGGATCACCATCTGCTGCAACTGATTCGCGAGGCGCGTCCGGTGGCGAAGCGCATGCCGCAGCATGTGGAGGCGGTGCCTCCGGCTGCGATTGCGGCCGCGGCCGGGAAGTCGTTTCATGTGCCGGGACCGATTGAGCGGCATCCGCTGGAGATCACGCTGCATTCGGTGCACGAGCATCACGGGGATCAGGAAGATTATTTATGGGGTGTGTAAGTCGGCTGTAATTCGCGGCGGCCCGGCGCGAGCCGGGCCCTTTTTATTGGAAGCGCCCTTCCAGATGAACTAAGCGTGGTCGCATGGAATGAAGCTACTGGATCTCGAGCGAAACAACGTCTTCACCGCCGTCCGAACCTTCGCGGTAGTTCACCGCTACGTTTTTCCCCTTCCAGTCGCAGGAAAAGGCTTCGGCCCCCATCAGAATTACGTGGGCGCTGTCGCGGATACGCAACTTGACAGACTTAGCCCCTGCCACGACGGTGAGTAGTGCTTGGGGGACGGTGGAACAATCCACCGACATGAGCCTGCCTTTCAAGAAACGAACGGGTGCCGCTGACACGTGTACAGGTGCGGTCACTACTTCCTGGGCGGTTTGGTGATCAGCCGTTTCTTGCAACGCCTGGGTGCTTCGCGCGATGCTGTTCTCAGGCCGGTCTTCGGGCGTGGGCATAGTTCGCTCTTTGAAGCTTATAGCTTGAGCCAACGTCTGATTCGATTGTGCCGCGACTGCCGGATCACTGCTTCCGGACAGAAAGCGGAAGATGGCTATCGCATCATCGACTTTGCGGTTCACCATACACACATTTGCCAGGTTAAAGAGATAGCGCTCGTTTCTGGGGGACAGTTCAAGTGCCTTCTTCAACGTGGCGATACCCTTCTCAGGTTCGCCGGAAAACGCCTGGGTATAGCCGAGCATCGAATAAGCGTCCGCCAGTTTCGGATCGAGCGCGATTGAGACCTCGAGTTCCTTCTTGATCTCGGAGGAACTGGCTTCGTCCCGTAATCCTTGTTGGGTGAGAAGGATCGCATAATAAAAGTGAACCCGCGGATCTTTGCTGTCGCGCTGGACTGCACGGCGTAAGTAATCGGCCGCGTTGGCGAAGTCCCTTTGTTGCATGTAGGCGAAGCCCATACCACGCAGTGCTTGAGTATTGTCAGGATCCATCTTGAGAACTTCCTGAAACTCCCCCAGAGCTTTGTCTTTGTGGTCAGGAGAATGAGCGTGGATGTCGGCTAGGGTGGCGCGAGCATCTGCCACGCTCACGGGAGCAATGGCAAACTCGGAGGCCACGATCCCGGCGGGAGTCGGAATCGAATAATAGCGATATTTTCCGGCGCTGAGATAGTTGTGCAAAGTCTTGTCGAGTTCCGCGGCTGTCATGCCGAATCCCGCCTGGATGGACTCGTCCACCGGCTTTTTCTGAACTTGCAACGCTTCGAAATAGGCCCACACTTTCGGGATCAACGAGTTGTCATACACGTAGTGCACGAGCAGCCCGGACTCCGCATAGAAAGTGGTACGGTGGTCGCCACTTTCGTTGTAAGTCTTGGTATTGTGCTGGACACGAAAAAGGTCCGAGACCCTCATCATTCCAACCTGCTGAAGGACCTGATAGGTCTGGTCCGGAATTTTTCCGATTCGAGCTTCTTTGTTATCCACTTCGATGCTCGAAAAGAATTCGGCAAATCCTTCCTCGAACCAGGGATCGGTGCGGATCGAGAGATTACCGTCCATCAGGCGGTGCGCATATTCATGAAAGACAACGCTCCACGGGTTCTCGACCGACATGTCGAGCATGATGAAACTGCGGTCCTCGCCTCCTTGGAAAAGGCCTGCCAGTTCGGTAGGCTTGCCGTTGAAGATCGGGGCCACCTGCCGCATTTCCTTCGTGTTGCGGAAGGCTACGATCTGGAGCGGGACTGAAAGGTTCACATTGGCGCGCGCCACTAATTTGCCGAATACCGAACGCATCTGTTCGAAGTGAAGGGCGACATCCCGCCCCTTCTTTTCGCCAGCGTCGGTGATGACGGAGAAGTTGGGAGAACGCACCTCGACCCATGTCGCGTCCCCGGCGAAAGTCAAGGTCGAACAAAGAAGAAGGAATTCCAGCAGAATACAGGTTTTGAGGAATCTCATGGTTCGGCCCCCCTGAGAACAAGGGATGTTACTTCGGGTGGATAGAGAAACCAATAACTTTCAGTACTAACAGGGGACTAATAGAGCCAAGTTAGGAAAAGCGCCGAGGCAGATATTTCAAGTAAAGTTTCTGTAAAATGCGGGCTTCGCGAAGTTTAGGGGGACCTGTGCTCTTGAATCTGACCATCGTTGCCGGCGACGGGATCGGGCCGGAGGTTACGGCGGAAGCGGTTCGGGTGTTGGGGACGGTAGGGGAGTGTTTTGGACATGAGTTCAAGCTCACACGCAAGAACATTGGCGGAGCCGGGCTGGCGGCGAGTAATGATCCGCTGCCTGCCGATACGCTTGAGGCTTGCCTTAAGTCGGACGCGGTGCTGCTGGGGGCGGTTGGGTCGCCGGCTTATGACAAGAACCCTGGACATCTGCGACCGGAGGCAGGGCTGCTTCGCTTGCGCAAGGAATTAGGTGCGTTCGCGAACCTGCGTCCGGCGAAATGTTTTTCGGCGCTGCTGAATAACTCGCCGCTGCGGCCGGAAGTGGTGCGGGGCACCGACGTCATGATTGTGCGCGAGCTTTTGGGCGGAACCTATTTTGGACAGCCACGCTCGATCGAAGGCGCGCCGGGATCGCGCGAGGCGGTGAACACCATGCGCTACGGTGAGAAAGAGATTGAGCGGATCGCGCGGGTTGCGTTTGAGCTGGCGCGAAAGCGTAAGGGGAAGGTGCTGTCAGTCGATAAGGCCAACGTGCTCGAGTGCTCGCGGCTGTGGCGGGAGGTCGTGACTCGCGTCGGTACGGAGTATCCGGATGTGAAGCTCGGGCACCAGTACGTGGACTCGGCGGCTATGCTGCTGGTGCTGCGTCCCAAAGAGTTCGACGTGCTGCTCACGGAGAACATGTTCGGAGACATTTTGTCGGACCAGGTGGGGGGGCTTGTCGGCGGGCTGGGCATGCTGCCTTCGGCGAGCATCGGCGGTGCGGTTGGACTGTACGAACCGGTGCACGGGTCGGCGCCCGACATCGCGGGGCAAGGAATCGCGAATCCGCTGGGCGCAATATTGTCGGCGGCCATGCTGCTGCGGCATTCGTTCCAGTTGGAGAAGGAAGCGGCGTGCATTGAGTCGGCCGTGGAAAGCGTGTTGGACTCCGGGCATCGGACGCGGGACCTGGTCGGGAGCGAGGAAATTTCTCTGAGCACTTCGGAGATGGGGCGGAAGGTGGCGGAGGCGGTGAAAGCGCTCGCTGGGGAAAATCGGAGACAAGAGAAATCCGCCTGAGGTGCGGACGATTTGCCGGCGGGACGGCGCTGCTGAGCGCAAGCGTCCCGCCGTGAGTAGCGAGCGCGGAATCAACTCGCCGGGGTGAACCCCTCCAATGCGGTGGCGGAATTTACTTCAGCGCCAGCTGAAGGGTCACTTTTTGGGCCTCGGGCGGCATGTTGGCTCGCGCTTGCGTCGGGTGAGTTTCCTTTGCGCGCGCAACCCGCGGCTCGTCCTTTCGAACGAGCTTCTTGTGATTCGCGGTCGCATGCACCGGGTGAGGCAGCGCTTTCGGCGCTGCGGCCCAGGGGTCGTAATACGTGGGATCGACTTCCTGCTGGGCGAACGCGGGCAAGATGAGGCCGGGCAGTGCCAGGACGCTCCACAGGATGCTTTTGCGAACATTGATGTTTGAGAACGTCATGCTGGCCTCCCTACAGATGTTGTTTGCTAATGATCGGCCATGAGGAAAGCAATCACGCGGCCAAACTGGAGATTGCATCGCGGACGTGATCGCTGCGGAGGTCTGCGTTGAAAATAGGTGAGTTGGGTGCGTGGGGTGCGCGATGGATCGGGCTACGAGACTTTCCGCGGAGGTGGAGGGCTCACCATTCGGCTTGAGGAGCTATCCGAAAAGATAGGGAATGTGGGGCGCATCCCCGTTTTTTGGCACAAGCTGCGAGGTGTACACTGAAATTACACCACACTTCCAACGCCTTCAGGGGGACGCGATGATTTCGAAGTGCGCGAATCCTGCTTGCGCCGCTCGTTTCTTATATCTGCACAAGGGAAAACTCTATCGCTTTGAGAGTGAGGCTCAAGCCGACACCGAGCTGCTGATGGGCTTCGATCCTACGGTGCGGAAACACTCCTCCGGGGTCCAGTTTTATTGGCTGTGCGAGAACTGCGCTCGGTCGATGACGTTGATTCGCTGCAAGGGAATCGGCGTGACCATGCATCCGCGACATCCGCTGCTCAAAGCCGCGTCATAGGGTTGCGATCGGCGAGGGCGGGGCGTCGTCGTACTTTCCGGTAAGGGAATACCAGCGGATTCTCAGCATCTCCACGAACATGCGGGCGCCGTCGCGCAATGGATTGATGCGCGTGCCTTCGGCGTGTGCCCATTGCACGGGCACTTCCTCAATTTTCATCCCAAATTTGCGGGCCAGGAAGAGAAGCTCGGGGTCGAATCCCCAGCGCTCGATGCGTTGCAGCGGGAAGATGGCGTCAGCGGCTCGGCGGGTGAAGGCTTTGAATCCGCATTGCGTGTCGCGGTAGGGCAGGCCGAGGAAGATGCGCAGGGCCAGGTTGAAGATGCGTCCGAACAGCTGGCGGTGAAGCGACTGGCGCTGAGTCTGCAGCTCGGCACGTAACCAGCGGGAACCGATTGCGACGTCCACGCCATTGTGCAGTGCGGCGAAGAGCTTGTCGGCTTCTTCGATCGGGGAAGAGAGATCGGCGTCACTGAAGAGCAGGATTTCGCCAGAGGCGTGCAGCATGCCGTTGCGGACGCTATAGCCTTTGCCGCGGTTGCCAGGATTCTGAAGGAGGCGAACGATCGGATGGCGCGAGGCGTACTCTTCGACGATCTGGGCAGTGTTGTCGCTGGAGCCGTCGTTGACGACGAGGATCTCGGCATTCCATTGGCGTTGGTTGACGAAGGCAATTACGCGTTCGAGAGAAGTACGGATTCTGGCGCTCTCGTTGTAGGCCGGAATGACGATGCTGTAGGTCGGGGGCAAGGTTTTTGTTAGATGCGTAAACCCGCTTGGTGCGGCGGTGTTGCGCGTTTGAGATTAACATTTGGCGGGGCGTGCGTGGCGACAGCTCGGCTATAGAGGGCCGTGGTGGAAAGGCTCTTCAGACCGTTACAGGGGCCGACCAACGCGGGGTCCTTCGACTTCGTTCGGCTGGCGCCTCACTCCGCTCAGGATGACAACGAAAAGCCGGGCTGCGTCAGGCGACCTGGCGGCGCTCCAGCATGGCGAAGAATTGGTTTACCAGGTCTTCGTCCCAGAGGCCGGACTGGGCTTCTACCCGCATGGTGTGTTCGGCCTGTTCGTGAGACTGTGCCATTTTGTAGGGGCGGGTGGTGCGCAGGGCGTCGTAGACGTCAACGACCTGAAGGATGCGGGGCAGAAGCGGAATTTCTTTTTTCGTGAGGCCGTCGGGATAGCCGCTGCCGTCGGAGTGCTCGTGATGGAAGCGGATGATGGGCAGCACCAGGCGCAGGGACTTCAACGGCTTGCAGATGTTCTCGCCCGTCAGCGGGTGCTGCTTCATGACCTTCCATTCGTCGGCGGTCAGATTCGAGCCTTTTTTCAGGATCTCGTCGGGCACTGCGATCTTGCCGAGATCGTGCAAGTAGCCACCGCGGCGCAGCGCGATCAGGGATTCTTCGTCGAGACCGAGATGGCGTCCAAGTAACACGGCACGATTGGAGAGGCGTTCGCAGTGGCCTTCCGTGTAAGGGTCGCGCGCTTCCACGCTGCGGCCGAGCGTGCACAGAACCGACTCGGCGGTTTCCAGTTCGTCGGTGAATTCCTTCAGCTTGAGCAGCGACTTCACGCGCGCGAAAAGCTCCGCGGGAAAAATCGGCTTATTGAGGAAGTCGTCGGCGCCGGCCTCGATGCCTTTGACCTTGTCCTCGCGATCGCTGAGGCCCGTGATCAGAAGGAACGGAATGAGGCGAGTACTGGGATCTTCTTTCAATTGCCGGCAGAGTTCGTAGCCGGAGCGCCCGGGCATCACCACGTCGGAGAGAATCAGATCGGGTAGGTGCCGGCGAACTTCGATCTCGGCCTGGTCGGCGTCGGGGACAGTGCAGACATCGTAGCCACGGCTGGCGAGAAGCTCCCGCATCAGCTCAGCCATGTCCGGGTTGTCATCCACCACCAGGACTCGTGGAACACGGCGGTGGATCAGGAGCTCGCCCATAATCTAATAGAGTCCGATCCGCATCGATTTGTTGCAATGAGAGAGGAGTGGAACCTTCCCCGCCGGGCTTACTCTGCGATTGTAAACGAAGTTTACCCCGTGAGCGCCACGTTTCCCCGTGACAAAATCGTTTCCGCCGCCGTTTTTGAGATTCCCTTCGCGGGAACTGCGCAGGAATAGCCGTGTCCAACAACCTTGCCTGGCGGCGGGGCGCATGCTTCTCCGACTTTATGCGCAGAATATTTCATACGCTGATTCTGGTCGGGATTTTGGTGTGGGCTTCGCCAATGTTTGCGGTGCCGAAGCCGCATGTGATTTCATTCGGAAAGTGGACGGCGGGTAAGTGGTACGTGGGGCCGCAGGCGAAAGCGCTGGATGTGAAGATTCGTGCACTCTACGTCGACACGCGGCAGAAGGAGTTTACGACCGGGATGCCGCACGAGGTGACGGACCGACTGTTCGTGGTGCGGCGGATGTTCCGGCTGAACGACACATTGCCGACGGAGACTGCGGTCACCACGAAATGGACGTGGGAGCGCGGCGGGTGGCTGCTGGTTGATCGGGTTACGGGAAGAGTCTCGCAGATCACGCTGCCGGAGTTTGATTCGTTCTATTCAACGCCGAGTTGGTATCGCAACTACGTCGCGTACTGCGGAGTGTCTGATGATGGCAAGAAGCTGTTTGCGATGGTCACGCAGTTGGGGCGGCGGAAGCCGATCCTAAAGAAGGCGCTGGGCGAGGCGGATGGCGACGATGTGCCGGATTCGGAGTGTCCGGCGCCGGTGTGGCAGAGGCTGCCGACGCGGGTGACGTTCGAGCCCTTAGAGAATCAGAAGCTGACGTTCTCGGTGCGCGGCATGCGGTGGATGTGGTGAATGATGCGGAGGAAGATGAGGAAGGGGCAGAGTGAGGACGGAAAGAGTATGGCGCACACTTGGTCACAACGGATTATGACGGCCATCTCGGGTCGTCACCCGAGTTGAACCCAGTAATTCTCAAGGAGTGAATCGGCTGATTCGTTAGTCGGCAATTTTTGCTCTAGAAATGGTAGGGAAAAACCTCTGGTACTCTTCGTTCGTGGCAGAAATGACTTTTCTACGACGAACTCTTTATCTTGCACCTGTCGTCGGCTTCAGTTTCTCTGTTGTACTGGCCATAGCGGAAGATCGGCATGGTGACATCAGGTTGACCCTGCAACTCCCTGGTCTCCTTGTGGGGGGGACATTTCGACCGTTTACGGTGGCCAGGTCGGGGACATCGTGATGGTGATCGTTAATGGGCTTATCTATAGCGGACTTCTTCTGATTGTGTGCGGTATGATCCGAGTGAACTCGCCAAGACTGCAACAGTTAGGCTCACGGGCACAATCCGCAATAAAATCATCCTCAAATGCCAATCGAGAACTGGCAGCCCATATCGCGAGCCGACCTTGAGAATCGTCTCAATCCTGAGATTGCAGCTTTACCTGTTGATCTTCTGAGCCCTTACAGAGAACACGCCACTGAGATTGCGGAGCAGCCTTGTTTTCGTAGTGACCAATATGGACTCGAGCGGGTATTTCTGATTGCGCGATCGGGCAAACGGCTACTGGTCTTTGATGATGCTGAAGACGAATTTGCAATCGGTACAGCAGATGAAGACGGAGTCCTGAGGGATTGGGGTCTGTATGGCGATTTGATCGATGCGCTACGAGCTTATGAGTGTAATCGCCTTGTTTCGACAAGTGACCAAAAACCTCAGCCGAATCTATGGAGACGAGTAGACGTACTTGTCTATAACGGCGGATATCGTGGTTTGACTACGGAATAGTCGATCCCGAACGACTCGAAATTAACAGGGTCGGAGCCGCTTACCCTCCACCAAAGAGTGCAAGTGTGCGCCGTTCAACTGGTGTAAAGATCTCTCACGTTCTGGATCCTTAGTTAACTCCGATCAGCTTTTGATTTAGCAGAGCCACGTCCGCTCCCATGTCTTTTCCATCCGAGGCGGTACCGTGATACGGGCTGGAAGAGCGCAATTGGTAGTTTCCGCTATTTCCACCGGCGTAACTGACAAATTGCACTGGCGTCGCGTTGGTCGGAAAACTATTCCCTGCGGGCCAGGAGGAAGGTGGCCAATTGCTGGAACAGGCGATAATTGCATTATCAGTAACTGCGTAGGGATTAAAGCAGGCCCCAAAAGTAGTCAACGGCACCTCGTAATGAGCGCAGTTAGTCGAGCCTCCCGTTGACCACACCGGATATTGACCCGAATTCACGATGCTGTTCACGAATGTGAAGCTCTGCATTTGCTGCCCGCTGGTGCTGCCTATGTAGAACAGACTTTTATCGGGAAAAGCAGTAATGTGATTCATGGTGACCTTTTTGAGTATCGGACCTGGGCTAGCCTGAGAGATCTGGGCCAGAATGCCCGCACCCAGATAGGCGGTCGCATTGACATCATCCACAATTACGTCATGGATGCTGTAGCGCTCTCCATCGAACGCCGGCGCACTACCCGAGAGTGCGTTGGCGATTTGAAATCCTGCTCCCACATGGCTGATCCTGTTGTACCGCACGGTCACGTCGGTGACTTGGCATTTCGCACACGTGCCAGACTGGTTTTTGGGAGTGAGGAGGATGCTGTACCCCGCCTGCGAAAATCCCCCCCACGTGTATTCCACAATGTTGGCTTCGAACAAAATCCGCTGACCATTCTTCAATTCAAAGTGATTTTTCACCAAGAAGGGGTAACCGCCCTTGCCACCAACGTACCCAGCCTGCCCTTTTTGCCAGATTCGCGGCTTGTACAAGTGATTCCTGCGAATCTCTATGTCTGTGGGACTCCGCGTTCCTCCACCACCGCCAAATAAAATATTTTCCCCGGAAGCTTCCAGGTAATTGTTGACGATTTTGTAAGGTCCCATGGCCAGGTTTCCCATGCCGCCAGCTATAGCTTGCGAATCGCCACACATTACAGTCACGGTAGTGCAGTGAAAATCCGAAAAATATGAGTCGATGATTGCTACGTAAGTGCTGCCACCGAGCTCGATCCCTCGCCTTGTGTCGTATTGCGCGACGCCATGCATCCAGACCCGGTCGAAGATGATGTGGTGGGCCGGCCCTCCATTTTGCAGCCACGCTAGATTAATGATGCTGTTAGTGTTGGGTGGCCGGGTGATTTCCAGTCCTATCAGCCGGTAGTGATTGGCACCCACGGCAAAAAGCAAGGGTCCGGAACTATTACTCGCACCACTACTAATGATTTTTGCCATTACCTTCGTGGGGGAAGAGCAGTTGTACGCCGGGCGCGAGGGCAATGACCTTATTCCCGCGTAGCAAGGAGAGATGCGCGTCTGTTCCGGAGGCAGCTGCGAAGGTAAATTGTTAGTTCGGAGGATAATCCAGTGGCTGTCGTCGCAGCTCTTCGCCGGAAATGTGAAGAGTCCGGTAAAAGTCGCTCCCGCCTGCAGCTCAATCGTGTCCCCGCAGCTTGCGTTGTTCAAAGCGCCTTGCAGCGACTCTCCCGCATTTAGAATCGTCACTCTACCCGGAGCGGGGGTGTTGATCAGTGCGGTGTTCATGTACACGCGTGGCAATTCCGCAGGCCCGTCATACGTCGAGGCTGCTGATTGCGGAATGCACCATAGGGTCAACATTAACGCCAAGACTGCCTGACAACTACGAACCAAGAAGATGCGACCACGAACCACGGAGAAAGAAGAAAACACTGTGCCCCCTGACAAATTTGGGTTGCCCGCATCCGAAGTGCCGGCCGGGGTGTTGGAAATTTAAGACACAATCAGTTTCGGTAACACATCACTCTGGGTCAGAAACCCTTGGAACACCGAAGTACATGCGCCTACCGCAGTTCAGAGCCTCCTGAGACGATCGAGAGCGAATAGACTAGACGGCACATTTCAAAGCTGGATTTTGGAACGTCCTACTTCCGTGCCGAGCACGAATTTCTAAATGGGGTTTGTTGCGGGCGAGGGCGGACGCCCTCCCGACTGCCGGCAGGATGACGCGCTACGAAGTCCAGCTAGGTTTCGTCTAGCGACTCGGCATCGATGCCGATGTTCTTTTCGCCTGCGGCTTTCTTCTCGTGGTACTTCTTGACCCAGGCTTCGAAGCTTTTTCCGGCGGCGGTGTCTTTGCCTGTGAAGGCTAGCGCCGCGATATCGCTGTAGGGGATGCGGAGTTTTTCGGGGCGGCCTTTCGGGATCATGCGCACGTGGCAGTCAGCTAGGGTGGCGCCGTCGTTCTTGCGATCGAAGAGGTAGCCCTCGACCTTCTCGCCGTTTTTCAGAGTGATGGTGAGGTCTCCGCGATAGTCGAAAGCTTTCTCAAGAGCGGCGCGGATCTCTGCGTCGGTGGCGAGCGGAGGAATCCAGCCTTCCAGATTCTCGTGCACGGTGCCGGGAGCGTTCTCCAATTCTTCGGCTGCGATTTTGGGGATCGGTTCCGTCATTCTTTGAAGCTTTCGCGGGCGAGGGCGCCCGCGCTACATGGCCTTATGCGTCGGGTGCGGTGCCGATCTGGACCAGGGGGCCCGTCTTGTGCGGGGTCATCGGCGTGTCGTCGTCGACATCGGGATCGTTGTAGCGATCGAATAACGTGGCGCGGACGGTGGCTGCGAAGCCGCTCAGCGATCCGAACGTGTCGTTCACGGCGCTGGCTTCGTAACCGCTATGCACCATGCAGTTGGCGCACTTCGGATTGCCGCTTTCGGTTCCGTACTGCTCCCACTTGGTGTCGCGCAGGAGTTCTTCGAACGTGTCGGCGTAACCGTCGGCCATCAGGTAACAAGGCTTCTGCCAGCCGAAAATGCTGTAGGTCGGCATGCCCCAGGGCGTGCAGCTGTACTCGCGGCGGCCCATCAGGTACTCGAGGAACAGCGGGCTCATGTTGAAGCGCCACTGCTTGCGGCGGTTGCTCAGAATCTGGCGGAACAGGCGGCGCGTTTTCTTCTTGCTCAGGAAGTGATCCTGGTCGGGCGCCTTGTCGTAGGTGTAGCCGGGAGAGAGCATCATGCCCTCGACCCCGAGGTCCATCATCTCGTCGAAGAAGGCGCGCACGCTTTTTGCGTCGGTGCCGTCGAACAGCGTCGTGTTGGTGGTCAGGCGGAAGCCGCGCTCGAGAGCTTCCTGAATGCCCTCGACAGCTTTATCGTAGGTGCCTTCGCGGCAGACGGCGAAGTCGTGATGCTCGCGCTGGCCGTCCATGTGAACGACGAACGAGAAATATTTGCTGGGCTTGAACTGGTCGATCTTTTCTTTGAGCAGCAGGCCATTGGTGCAGAGGTAAACGTACTTTTTGCGCGCGACCAGGCCCTCAACGATCTCACCGATCTGGGGATGCATGAGCGGTTCGCCGCCCGGGATGCTGACCAGGGGCGCTCCGCACTCATCGGCGGCTTTGAAGCATTGCTCCGGAGTCAGGTCGGTCTTCAGGATGTGGGCGGGATATTGGATCTTGCCGCAGCCCGCGCAGGCGAGGTTGCAGCGGAACAGGGGCTCCAGCATGAGGACGACGGGGAATTGCTTCCGCCGGCGAAGCTTCTGGCCGATGACGTAGCTGGCCACAGTCCACATCTGTGAAACCGGAACACCCATGTGCGCGCTTTCCCTCTTTAAATGAACAAGTTAGTCGAAACCGAACCGGACACCAGACCCATTGGATGACGGCGGATGGCTTTATGATACCGAATAAAGGGGCCAGCTACCAGTTACTCGGCGGTGGTCGGGGGCAAGACCATGGGACGACGGCGGTGGCATCCGAAAGCCCTTGGTTTTCATCAAAATAGGAACGCTTGGCTTGGCAGAAGACTGAGTTCTCAGCGGGATTGCTGGGCGGCGCGACAAAATCATCCAAAAGGCAAAAATGAAAATTCTCCGTCCTGCAATTCTCGCACTGCTCGTGTCATTGGCGGGCCTGGCTTCGGCACAAACCTCCAACTGGACCATCGATTCCCACCACTCGACCGCTCAATTCACCGTGCGCCACATGGGGATCTCGAACGTGAGCGGAAGTTTCACGCAGGTGTCGGGTACCGCCGTTTTGAACGACAAAGACATCACGCAGTCGCAGGTGAACGCCGTGATCGATGTGAACTCGGTGGACACGCGCGTTCCGGACCGCGACAAGGATCTCCGCAGCACGAACTTTTTTGATGCCGAAAAATATCCGACCATTGAATTCAAATCCAAGCGGATCGTGAACAACAGCGGGAAGCTGCAGATGATTGGTGACCTGACCATGCATGGCACGACACATGAGGTCACGCTAGATCTGGACGCGCCAACGGCGGAGCTGACCGACAATTCCGGGAACCAGCGAAGAGGATTTTCAGCGTCGACCACCATCAACCGGAAGGACTTTGGCGTGGTGTGGAGTCATACGTTGAAGTCGGGCGAGGCGGTGGTCAGCGACAACGTGAAGATTCAGATTGATGTGGAGCTGGTGAAGAAGAAGGGGTAGGAGGTTGGACGGCCGAGACGGCCGTCCAACCATTGTCTGTCCATTTACGACTGGCTCAGCGTGGCTTCGTAATCGCGCCCTCTGAAGCCGAGTGCACTAGGGCTGCATACTTGGCGAACACGCCCGCCGGATACTTGGGCTTCGGCGCCTTCCACTCGGCCAGGCGATGCTTCAGCGTCGCGTCGTTGATTTCAACTTCCAGTTTGCGCTGGTTGATGTCGATGTGGATCGTGTCGCCTTCGTGCAGAGCGGCGATTGGGCCGCCCAGCGCGGCTTCCGGGGAGACGTGGCCGATCATGAGGCCGCGGGTGGCGCCGCTAAAGCGGCCGTCGGTTAGCAGCGCGACGGCGTCGCCCAATCCCTCGCCCACAATGGCCGCGGTGACGCCCAGCATCTCGCGCATTCCGGGACCGCCTTTTGGGCCTTCGTTGCGGATGACGACGACGTCGCCGGCTTTGATCTGCTTGCTGGTGACCGCGGTCATCGCTGCCTCTTCCGACTCAAAGATGCGCGCTGGACCGCGGTGGGTGAGGCGCTCGTGGCCGCTGATCTTGACCACGCATCCTTCCGGAGCGATGTTGCCGTGGAGGATGACCAGGCCGCCGGTTTTCTTGAGCGGCTGATCGAGCGGCGCGATGACGGGTTGGCCCGGAGTTTCTTTTGCTGCGTTGGCTTCTTCGGCAAAAGTTTTTCCGGTCACGGTCATCGTAGATCCCTGCGCGAGTTTTCCGTCGAGCAGGCGCTTGGCGATGACCGGGATGCCTCCGGCTTTGTCGACGTCGGCGGCGACGTATTTGCCTGCGGGCTTCAGGTTCGCCAGCAGCGGCGTGCGCTCGCTGACTTTCTGGAAGTCGTCGATGGCGAGCGGAACTCCCATCTCGCGCGCAATCGCCAGCAGATGCAGGACAGCGTTGGTTGACCCTCCGGTGCAGGCGACGCCGGCGATGGCGTTCTCGAATGCGGCGCGGGTCAGGATGTCTTTTGGCGTGATGCCCTTCTGCAGCAGATTCAGAACGACCTCGCCGCATTTGAACGCGACTTCGTCTTTGCGGGGCTCCATAGCGGGGACGCCGTTGAAACCCATGGGCGAGAGGCCGATCAGCTCCATCACCGTCGACATCGTGTTAGCAGTGTACTGGCCGCCGCAGGCACCCGCCCCGGGACACGCGACGTTTTCGAGTTCAAGCAACTCGGCGTCGGTCATTTTGCCGGCAGCATTCGCGCCCACGGCTTCGAATACATCTTGAATCGTGACGTCTTTGCCGCGATACACGCCGGGCGCAATCGTGCCGCCGTAGAGCACAAGGCCGGGGAGATTCATGCGCGCCAGCGCCATGGCCGCCGCGGGGATCGTTTTGTCGCAGCCTACGACGCAGACGACCGCGTCAAAGAGCTGGCCGCGGCAGACCAGTTCGATCGAGTCGGCGATGACTTCGCGGCTCACCAGCGAGGCCTTCATGCCTTCGGTGCCCATGGTCTCGCCGTCGCTGATGGCGATGGTATTGAACTCCATGGGCGTGCCGCCCGCCGCGCGAATGCCTTCTTTCACCTTGGCCGAGAGGCGGCGCAGGTGAAAGTTGCAGGGCATGGTTTCGATCCAGGTGTTGGCGACGCCGATGAGGGGCTTGCGGAGATCGTCGTCGGAAAAGCCGATCGCCTTGAACATGGCGCGCGCCGGAGCGCGGTCGCGCCCGTCGGTGATACCACGACTGCGATGCTTGAGATCCATAGGGCTAGAAGATTACGACATGGGAGCGGAAAGGAGAAATCTGGCACCCGTAGTCTTAGTCAATGCGCGCCGCGCTCACCCCGTGGTCAAAGATCGCTTGACCTGATTTTAGAAGCAATCTGCTCACAAGGTGTCTAATAGAAATGATGAGAGTCGCCGCCTTCGGATTTCTTTTGCTTCTTGCGAGCTGTCCTGCATTGGGTTGCACGTGCGAGTCATATCAACAACCCCTGTGCACTAAACTGAGGTCGTACAAAGGCTCCGCTCTATTCCTCGGTAGGGCTCAGAAAATCGAGTCGCAAACAGTAGTGTTCGGTAATGACAAAGCCCGAATGCAAGTAGTTACATTTTTGGTCGAGGAAAGCTTTTCAGGCATTGACGGGAAGACTGTGACGGTAACAAGTTTCACGACCCGGGGCATGTGTGGCTACAGATTCCGAAAGGCAGTTCGATACTTAGTGGATGCAAGCGAAACTGCAGATTCTACGTACTTGACCACTGCTGGCAGATCCGGTTTTCGCTCGCGTCTAGACGTTAATTCCTGCGGGATGACTGCGCCGGCCGACTACGCCTCGGATTCCATCCGCTTTCTCAGAACCCTTCAGAACAATCCAAATGGTGCCATCGTATTCGGAACTGTCAAGCAATATGGTAAAGGATCAACGTTCGTTTCATCGAACAACAAGGCGGTTTCTGGCTCTTCGGTTTTGTTGCAGGCACTGCCTGATGCCCTGCTTCAGAAGGAAACAAGAGAAGCACCAGTTGATTCCAGCGGCTACTATGAGTTTGGTGGATTGCCCGGTGGTGTTTATACCCACACGGTAAGTGTGCCAGTTGGACTCACAGGTGTGCTCCAGCATACCGTGGAACTCCAATCAGGCGGCTGCGCCCAATTGGATGTTCGCGTCCAAGCACACGGCCAATGAAGGGTGCAATTGTGGGACCATGTCTACCGGGGAGAGCCGAAGACGAGGTCGACGCCTTCGGCTCGCAGGCAGTCCAGAACGATTTGCGAGCCTTTACGCGTTCACGACCTTGGGCTCAGGTTCTTGTGCGGGCTCGGCTTTCTTTGCGTCCTTCTGCAGCCACGACATCATGCCGCGTAGCTTGGCGCCGACTTCTTCGATGGGGTGTTTCTTCTCGGCGTCACGCAGGGCGGCGAATTTTTTGCCCCCGGTTTTGTTTTCCTCGATCCACTCGCGGGCGAAAGTTCCGTCCTGGATGCGGGCCAGGATTTCTTTCATCTTGTTGCGAGTCTCGTCGCCAACGACCATGTTGCCGCGTGTAAGGTCGCCGTACTCGGCGGTGTTCGAAATCGAGTAGCGCATGCGTGCCAGGCCGCCTTCGTAGATCAGGTCGACGATCAGCTTCATCTCGTGCAGGCACTCGAAGTAGGCGACTTCTGGCTGGTAGCCGGCTTCGACTAGCGTCTCGAATCCTTTCTTGATCAGAGACGTCAGGCCGCCGCAGAGGACCGCCTGTTCGCCAAACAGATCACTCTCGGTTTCTTCCTTGAAGGTGGTTTGCAGCACGCCAGCGCGCGTGGAGCCGATACCGTAGGCGTAGCAGAGCGCGTTCTCGTGGGCGCGGCCGGTGGCGTCCTGATGGATCGCGAGCAATGCTGGCACTCCGCGGCCCTCGGTGTAAATGCGGCGAACAAGATGCCCCGGGCTCTTGGGCGCGATCATGACTACGTCGACGTCGTTCGGCGGCTGAATCGTCTTGAAGTGGATGCTGAAGCCGTGCGAGACGCCGAGCACTTTTCCGGGATGCAGGTAGGGCTTGATCTGCGATTCGTAGAGTTCGCCCTGGGTCTCGTCTGGAGTAAGGATCTGGATCCAGTCGGCGCGCTTGGCGGCCTCGTCGGGAGCGACCACGACCATACCATCGGCCTTGGCTTGCTGGGCAGAGGGGCGGTTGGGGTCGAGTCCAATGATGACTTTGTATCCGCTGTCGCGGAGGTTCTGCGCCTGGGCGTGTCCTTGACTGCCATACCCCAGGACTGCGATGGTCTTGCCCTTCAGCGCATTCGGGTTTGCATCTTTTTCGTAAAAAACTGTAGCCACGGAAAACTCCTCATTCATGACAAGGGAGACACGAGCAGGCCCTTGTGAAATATCCGGTCAGGGTAACAGAAGAAGGGCGGAGCGCCAGACCGTAAAGCCGACCGGTCGGTCGGTAGTTGGTATGGTATGGGAGTGGGCTGCGCGAGTCAAGAGGGGCTTGGAGTCAGGCTTTAGGCTCTGGGTTCGGGCTTCCGACACCCCTGACGAGTTCGAATGTGTGGAATATCGATGAACAAATCCAGGCACAGCGGTCCAAGGTGTTCCGCAAAACCTGTATTCGAAGCAGGAAGGTTGGCTAAGGCTCAGAGCCTAAAGCCCACAGAGCCTGCGCGTCCAAAGCCCCAGAGCCTGAATTTGTTACCATGTCGCACGTGACTCGCGAAGCGACGCTCGACTCCCGCCAGGACATTCTCCGCACTGCAGCCCGTCTTTTCCAGCAGCGCGGCTATGATGCGACCTCCATGAACGATGTGGCCGCCGCGCTCAAGCTCAGCAAGGGCGGCTTGTACCACCACTTTCAGAGCAAAGACGAAATGCTCTTCCACATCATGAATCACGCGCTCGACATTACCGAGGAGCGTGTGGTGAAGGCGGTGCGCGGCGTGCAGAGTCCGGAGGAGCGGCTGCGCATGCTGATCCGCCTGCATATTGAAGTAGTGCTGAGCGTGCGCGATCGCGAAGTCACCGTCATGCTGCACGAGAACCATCCCCTGCCGCCGTCGTTACGCAAGCAGATCAACCAGCGCAAGAAGGATTACATCCACTTCGTGGAGGGCGTAATCGCTGATGTACAGCGGCAGAAGGGATCGAAAGCCAGCGTTTCACCGCGTGCCGCGGCCCTGGCACTGCTTGGCATGATCAACTGGATTTACCAGTGGTATAAACCCGAAGGCCGGCTGCAGGCACAGGATCTGATTCCGCAATACACCGAGATGCTGTTTGCCGGAGCGTTCTTGTAGTTGAATCGCAATTCTCCGCGTATAACCCGTTCTTCAGAAACCAAATGCTATCAGGGACCTGACTAGGGAAAGATGACGCCACCGAATTTCTTTGATCTCCCTACCGTTTCGGCCGAGCGGGCACAGGCCGGCAAACTTTATAAGGAATTTATTCGCGTTCCCCTGCTGAGTGTCGGCGTGTATGTGTTGCCGGCGGCCGGGACGGATCCGCAGAGACCGCATCGTGAAGACGAGGTTTATTACGTTGTGCGCGGTCGCGCTCGCATGCGCGTCGGGTCGGAAGAGCAGGTGGTGAAGGCCGGCAGCGTGATTTTCGTGGCCGGCGCGGTCGAGCATCGATTCTTTGATATCAGCGAGGAGTTGGAAGTTTTGGTGTTCTTCGCGCCCGCCGAGACCGCGACATAGAAGATGCCTTAGCTTGTATGACGCGCATGGACACTTCAGGCGTCCGCATTTCGCAAATGCTGCCCAAACATTGGCCGGAGGTGGAGCGCATCTACCTCGAAGGCATCGCCACTGGGAATGCGACCTTCGAGACCGAATCTCCCGGGTGGGAGAATTGGAACGCGAAGCATCACCGGCATTCGAGGCTGATCGCCCTGGAGGGCATGGGTCTGCTGGGGTGGGCGGCGTTGAGCCCGGTCTCAACGCGCCGCGTCTATACGGGAGTTGCGGAAGTTTCCATCTACGTCGCCGAAACAGCGCGAGGCCGAGGCGTGGGGCGAGCGTTGTTGGCTGCGCTGGTCGAGCAGGCGGAAGCGAATGGTATCTGGACTCTCCAGGCCGGAATCTTTCCGGAGAACCTCGCAAGTATCGCGCTGCACAAAGCGTATGGATTTCGCGAGGTAGGTGTTCGCGAGCGAATCGGTCAACTCCGGGGAAGATGGCGAGATGTCGTGCTCTTGGAGCGCCGAGGGCGAGACGCCCTCGGGACTGCCGGCGAGACGCCGGCGCTACCTAATACCTGACACCGCCTTTATGCTCTCGCCGTCGCCATTTCTTTTCCGGGCACCCAGTAAATTTCTTCACGCAGGAATTCCTTGGTGAAGCCGATGCGCTTCAGGATTCCCTTGCCGTGCTCGATCATCTCGGGGTGGCCGCACAAGTAGCCGACGCCGTTCTCACCGGTGACTCCCCAGGAGTCGGAGTATTTGCGGATCAGTTCATCGACGCGGCCGACTTCGCCCTTCCAGTTGGGGTCGTCCCACGGGCGGCTCACGGTGGGAACGTACTGCAGCCAGGGAACTTCTTCTGCGTACCGCTGTAACTCTTCGACGTAGCCGAGTTCCCAGGAGCGACTCGCGCCATTCAGCAGGAACAGCTTGTGCTCGCCCTGGAACTTGCCTTCTTTCCAATCCTTGTACAGCGTGCGCACGAAACTTACGTAGGGAGCGACGCCCGTCACCGTGCACACGAGCAGGTGATTCTTGCGGCCGCTTGCTGTATCGAGAACGAAACGGCCTTTCGAGGCTTTGCGCATGAGCAGTTCGTCGCCGGTTTTCAGCGCGTGGATCTGCGGGGTCAACTCGCCGTGCGGCACCAGTTCGAAAAAGAACTCGACTTCGTTTTCGTACGGAGACGATGCGATGGAGTACGGGCGCTCCGAGCGCTTCTCTTCGCCTTCCACGCCCAGAGTGGCGTACTGACCCGGAGTGAACTTGAACTCCGCTCCTGGATCAATGCGAATCATCCAGAGTTCGGGCGCAAGATCGACGCGCTTGGTGATGCGCGCACGGTAATGCTTGTCGCTCATGGTGGTCATGGGTAATTCCCTTGGAAAGGTTACTCCCCCTACAGACGCCGATTCATTCCAAAAAGATGTCATACATTGCACCATACGGCAAACCGCACGGATTTCGTCCCATTCAGGGACTAATGAGTAGGCCATTACTGAAGGGCATGTTTGGTCGGATGCAAAACCCAGGCCTCAGCCAGAGCTGAAGCCTGTGGGAGAAATTCGACCAAGCTATTTCTGCGCGTTGCTGGAAGCCTGGTGCGTCCACCAATCGGGCACTGGCTGGCTGCGCAGGCGGTCGGGTTTGGAACTGCTGGCTTGTAACGCTTGCGTGGGCGTTCCACCGCCAAAGGTGAAGACTGGGCCGACAGAGATGCGGATGTTGTTTTGCGTTACGTTATTTCCGCCGTCAAAAATATTGTGCCGCGTCATCACGTAGTCGGCTGACGTCCGGAAGCTGACTATGCGGGTCACGCGCAGCTGGATTCCGCCGCCGAACGCCGCCGCGAAACCGTTCTGTGAAGCCGATCCGAATCCGTCGAGATTGCCCTGCAGGCGATCCATTCCCATCAGCGCATGTGCAAATGCACCCTTCGGGAAGTTGAAGCGCGGTCCAGCCATGATCGAATAGTCGTTCAAGCGGAGCGGAGTCCCGCCGGCGTTGATGGTCTTGTAGTATCCCCCACCGTCAGCTTCCAGCGCCCACGGGCCCATGAGGCGCGTGGCCACGGAAGCTTCCCATCCATTGGCGTTCTGGCGAGAGTCCAGTCCGTTGGTGTCGATGCTGGTGAAGGAATATCCGCCGAAAAGGTTGATGCCAGAGAATCCTGAATTGAGGCCCGGCGGGGATCCCTGATGCGACGCCGAATTCGCGTCGACTGCTTGCTGCCCAAAGGCTCCCACGGTCACGAGAAGCAGAAATGCTAGTGCGACCTTCATGTGAAACCCCTATGTCTCTTGCCGGAATTTAGTCGCGAGGACTAAGTAGAGCGGACTCATGCGCGACACTCAACTTACGAAAGGATGGGACTCGGGCTGTCCCTCGACTTTCATCAAGGGAGGCAGAAGGACAGTGCAGGAAAACGTTACTGACCGACTTCGGTGATGCTGGGAGGGGAATACGGCTGCGCGGGCGCGGCTCGCAATTTATCGAGGTTGGAAAGAGTGGCGTCCCAGGCTTTCTTGTTCTTCTTGGTGTAAATGGGGGCGTTCAGGTCCGCGTAAAACTCGAGGATGTTTTCCTTCAGCTGTGGAGTAAGGCGTTCGAATTTTTTGTCGGCCATCTGTTTCACCAAGTGCTCGTAGGTTTTGTCGGTGAGCGCATATTCCCCCGCCTTGGTGTCCTGGCCGGTGTCGAAATCCTTGTTCGGAAGTTTCAGATCCCGAACGCGCGTGTTGTGGAGCAGTTGGCTGTAGTCCTCCACCGTTCCGTCGACGCTCTTAATGTACATATCTTCGGTTCGCTGCGTCGGAATCTTGAACGCGAGGGCGCTGAACGGCCCTACCTTCGGGACGATGCGCAGAAAAAATGCGAGCACGCGGGTGCCGAAGCCCGGCTTGCGGTACGTGCTTCCCCATTCCTTTTCGTATTGCTTGCGCGACAGGTAGTACAAAAATTTCTTCTTGTTGAAGTTCGGGGTGTCGCGGACGATTGCTTGCTTGCGGGCTGTAAGCGCGACCCTGGTCATTTCCGGTATCACGATGCTGATCGAGCGGCGGAAGGTACCGATGGCGAGATCGGTATTGCCGAACACGTCGTCCAACTGGAGTCCATAAGTGCGGTCGAAGGCACGGTTCAGCAAGTCCTTACAAACTTCAAAGCCGATGAAATCGTGGTAGCGGTCTGAGGTGTAGCGGTTCTTCGCGACCTGCACCATGTCGAAACCGAATTCGGTTCGGATGTGAGCTTTTGGATCGTCGTTATAGGTGGCGCTTTCGCCGAACTTTTTTCCGAGCTTTGGAAATTCGATGGTGACTACGCGGTTGATGACCGGGTGCCCGGTGTTGTCGGCCGCATAATGCGAGAGCGCCCCCAGGGCAAAAGCGTACTCATTCAGATCGGTCGATTCCTGAATCATGATCACAACGAAATCGCCGCTGCGCACGTAGTGCAGAAGGTCACTGAAATATTTGTTGCCGAAGGGATAGTAGCCCATGTCCTGTATCAACGATCCGCCATACGCGAACCCGTGTGCTTTGCGCAGGTCTTCTTCCGTTGCATTCGGATAGCGTCTTTTGAGCAACGGGACGATCTGATCTGTCCAGAGAAGGTCGATGATTTCCTCGTGGGTCAGGACCGAATAGGCAGGGCACAGATGAGTTGTGAAAAGGAATAGAAACAGCAGCAGCGCTGCCCGCAGGGGGCGCGCTGCCTTCAACCTTCGCGCGAATTGGAATGGGCTCTGTCTCATGCCGCTGCAGGACAGCAGGCGCAAGAACATAAGATGCCGGCGCGGAATGCGCCGGGCGGAATTTATTACTGCCCTAACATCAACACAATAAAGGAGTCTGGCAGCACTGGAGGCCGCGGATGCGGATTGTCTGCGGTCGCCGCGGGCGCCTGGCCGAATTTCGCTGTGACTGTGTAGACGCTGTGCGTTTTAGGGTCGAGTGCCATGGTACGCGCGCCGCGTTGCGTGGGGATGTTTGTCGCACTGAACTTCCCTGGTGAATCTTCGTGCGCCACGGTCAACACTCCCTCGCCGCAGGACGCGAACGCGAGGCCGGTGTCTTCGTCGAATGCGGTTGCGTCCACGCCGTCGCCGATCGGAATGGTGGCGAGGATCTTTCCGCTGTCAGCATCCACCACCGGCATGACTTTATTGCCGCAGCCCACGAAGAGGCGCCGCTTCTTGGTGTCGATCGCGAGGCCGCTGGGTTCTTCGCATCCGGCGAGCGGCCAGCGTTGCGTGACGGTTAGTTTGTTCGCGTCGAGCGCGAACAATTGGTTCTTGTCTTCCAGGTTGACAAACACTGTACCCTTGCCATCGCTCTGCGCGAATTCCGGCTTTCCGCCCAGCGGAATCGTCCCGACGACCTCGCCTTTCTGCGCATCGATGGCGGTCGAATCCTGACTGCCGGCATTGAACGTGAAGACGCGCTTGGTCGCCGGATCGTACCCGATGGCGTCGGGTCGTTTACCCACCTTTATCTTGTTCAGCGTTTTTAAAGTCTTCAGATCGAAAACGCTGACCGTGTCTTCGCGGCCATTGCTGGCGAACCCTTTGCCGATCTCGGGAACCAGCGCGACTCCGTGTACGCCCGGAGTGTCAGCAACCTCTCCCACAGCCTGGCCGGAGTCTGCATCCATCACCATGACACGGGTGGCGCGCGCGATGTAAAGACGTCGCGCGTCGGGATCGACTTTCAAATAATCCCAGCCGCCGTCTCCGCCGAGAGTCCAGGTGTGGAGGATGCGATAGGAGGGCGCGGCCGCCATTGCGGTGGCGAGCGCGAAGAGGACCAGAAAGCTAAGGAATAGGCGGGAAGATTTCATGATGTCCTCCGAGTACTGGCGGGAGATGCGCTCCAAAGCTTACAGGATCGAGAGCAAGTGAGGGTAGCCTCGAAACGCTGTGTGCGAGAAAGAATGAGCGACGGCGGGGACGCCGTCGCGACTGCCGGCGAGACGCCAGCGCTACAGAAAGCGCCAGCGTCCGAAATTTTCAACAGCGATGTGAAAGAAAAGCAGTGCGAGCCTCTCTGAGAACTGAGAACTGCTAATCCGTCATCTTCGCGACATGCAGCGCGTATCCAGTCTTGGGCAGCAGCGATGTCAGTTCGAACGCCTTAAAGCCGTCGCCCGCCACTTCCGTGTGGCGATAGAGTCCAGGCTCGCTGTCCACCGTCTCGTGTCGGCCGTGCAGGTCCGCCAAAAATTCCTGCGCGGCTTTTTCGCTCGCCTGCGCTCCTTTGGCGCGAGTTACCACCGCTTCCGTTGCATAGGAACGCACCAGCTTGGGCCAGTATTTTTCCAGCAGGCTCGTACTCGCAAAGATGTCGGCCCACACGAACTCACCGTTCACAGCAACCACCACGCCGACGGCATTGCGATCACGCAATTGCTGGATCGTGCTCGCGTATTCCTTCTCCACCGAACCGGCCACGGAGTCGACTTTGCGGGAGACTTCTTCGTTCTGCATGACCTTCGCGTAGGAAGTCATCTCCGCCACATCGCGTGCAGCACGCGGCGCTTCTACTTCGAGACTCTGCGACATCTGCGTTCGCGCTTTGGCCACTTCCGCCCACACTTGCTGCTGATCTTTGTCGGCCATCGCCTTGCCGCGCACCGACGGCGCTGCCATGGCTCCGCCCACCGTACTGGCCGCGAACTTGCCGCTTGCCCCGACCCAGCGCCCCGGCTCAACGCAGAACACGTCGAGATCGATGGGGTCGCTCTCGGCGGGGACGATGCGGTCTTTCGCGATAACCCGATCCTGCTTCCCGCCGGTGACGATCTCACCAGCTAGTAGGAGCAGAGGTCGCTTTGCATTGTTGACCAAGACAAGCTTGTTCACCTGCGCGCCGGCCTGTTCTTGGTATTCGGGACGAAGCACTCCATGACTCCCGCGTGGACGACGGACCATGCCGCGCACGCTCCCCGATTCGGTGACTTCGACTTCGCCGGACTTCAGACCTTCATCGAGCGTGAGGAATCCGCCGGTGTCGTGGGAGGTGAAAGCGACCACCGGAAAGACAGTGAGGTTGCCGTGGCGGATGGGCGCCAGGACTTTGTAGTCGGCGGCGGAAGGTTCCCCTGCAAACGCCTTCCGCCGCCCGCCGACGGCCAGAGTCACCGCAAGCGACAGCAACACGAACCCCAGAAACGCGTTCCTCTTCATGGCATCCTCCGCGAGCGAAGCGACACCGCGACCGTCGGGCGCATCCTAGTGTTTCGGGGCGTCCGTGCTTCCCTGGCTGGTGAGGGAACGGGAATTTCGTTCTTCCTTGCACAGAAAAAAATGGATAGCATCGCGAATGACGGCGAACCGATGAACCGCGCCACCCAACCCGTTTCCGCGCCGACGGCCGAGATGCAACGCCTCGCGGCGGAATTGCACGCGAAAAGCGGAGGCGCGCAGTTTGCGGTTAGCGCTGACGATTTGGCGGTCATCCTGAGCGAGGTCTCGCAGAAATACCTTGGCGCCGCATCCTCCACGCAAGTACGGGAATTTTGTCTCTCCCTGAAGATTGAAGAACTGGTGCTGGCGCGTGCGTGTGCCGCCGGTAATGAGCACGCCTGGGAAGTGTTCATGGCGCGCTATCGCGAAAAACTGTACGAGGTCGGATTGCAAATCACGCGCGAGGAGTCGGCGGGGCGTGAGCTCTCTGATTCGCTGTATGCGGACCTGTACGGCACGGGCGGGCGCGATGGCGTGCGGGTTTCAAAACTGGCGTCGTATACCGGGCGTGGGTCGCTCGAAGGCTGGTTGCGCACCGTAATGGCGCAAGAGCACGTGAACCGGTACCGACGTCAGAAGCGCCTGGTCAGCCTCGACGAGGAAACAGAAGAAGGTACGCAGTACGCGGCGCCCACGCCTGCTCCCGCCCCAACGGTCGATCCGCGGCTGGAGTCGGCGACCGCCGAGGCGCTGGCCGCGCTGTCTTCCGAAGAACGGTTCATGCTGGCTGCGTACTTCCTGGATGGTCGCACGCTGGCCGAAGTTGCGCGCATGCTGTCGGTACACGAATCCACCATTAGCCGGAAACTCGACAAGCTGGCGAAATCGCTGCGCAAGCAGATTCTGGCAGGTTTGGGCCGCCGGGGCTTGAGCCGGCGGCAGGGGGAGGAGGCGCTTGAGGTCGATGTGCGGGATCTCACGTTGAATCTACGAGATCGGCTGGCGCAAGATTCCCCCGGCGATGCGTTCCATAAGAAGAGCGTCGAAGCCCCGGCCCGGGATGGTGGGCTAGGCGGATCAGGAGATTGCGGTAGCAGTTTAGCGCTGCGGCGCATTAACGAGATACATGGAGAAGCTTCCCAATATCGTGCGCGAACGGCTGAAGGTGCCGGCAGGCGGGGATCACCCGGACGCCGACCTGCTGACGGCGTTCGCCGAGCAGGCCTTGCCCGAACCGGAGCGCTCGCGCGTGCTGACGCATCTGTCGCGCTGCGCCGATTGCCGCGACGTTGTAGCGCTGGCGGTCCCTCCGGTGACGGACTCTGTGTTAGACACCACCCACCCGGCTCCCTGGTTCCAGTGGAGAGTTCTGCGCTGGGGAGCGGCGGTGGCCTGCGTCGTGATTGTCGGATCGGCCGTGCTTTTGAAGCGCGAGGCAATGGCGCCAAAGAGTGCGAGCATCGCAGTCGTTCGCGAGACGCAGCAGGCGGAGCAGCTAGCTTATGAACGCTCCGACCGGAGGGCCGACGTGTCGTCGACCCCACCGATGAAGGAATCGACTTCCTTCGGCCATGCGGGCTGAGGCTGACAAGGACGCGGGACAGCTTCGGGACCGGGCATTGAAGGCCGCCGTCTCGCCAAAGCTTCCCGCGGCGCCGCACCCTCACCAGCAGGCACCGTCAGTTCTGGACGAGAAGAAACAGGTCGTCAGCGGAGCGGTGGGGGCAAGTGCCGCGAGCGGCGGTTACGCAGTCGGAATGAAAACACGTGATGCTGCAGCCTGGGACGGTGCTCCCGCTCAAATCGTTGCTGAAACGAAGAAACCGGCGCCGGAGTCCAGGGCGGTAAGCGATTTGACTGCATTGGAAAAATCGACGCCGATGGCGCCAGTAGAAAACTCTGCGGCCGCAACCGCGCCTGCGCCCACTCTTGAAAACGAATTATCCGCAGACAAGCGCGAAGCAATCGGGAAGGCCAAAGCCGCCATCGGTGCGATGCAGGTTCAGGGTCAATCGGAATCCGTCGAGGTGTCGTCGAACCAAGCCACGCGCTCGGAGACCGTCGCGCAGAAAATGGATCGCTCGAAGCTCCGCCGTTCGCTGGTCAGCCGCTGGACCATTTCTGCCGACGGCCAACTGCAGCACTCGATCGACGCGGGACAAACCTGGCAACCGGTGACTGTCGCCGAGAAGGCGAGTTTCCGCGCCCTCTCTGCCAACGGTCCCGACATTTGGGTAGGAGGCGCGGCAGGCTTGCTCTACCACTCCCGCGATTCGGGTTTCACCTGGATGCAGGTGAAGCCAACTTCCGGCGGAACAAATCTAACCGCAGACATTGCTGCGATCGAATTCACCGACATCCTGCACGGCAAGATCACCACGGCTAACGGCGAGGTCTGGATCACCGACGACGCCGGCCAGACCTGGCGTAAACAATAGTCCGCCCTCTTCCATCCGCCGCAAAATTTCATTGTCATCCTGAGCGAAGTGAAGGACCTGTGCATTGTTTCGCGACCAGCACGAATATGTGCGATTCTCACTTCACCAAGTAAAATGCCTCCTGCCGCGGTATGAAGAACTTGTACCCGTCGTCAGTGAGATACGCATCGTCTTCCATCATGATGTACACCTTCTGCCCATCCCACTCGGGAACCGCAGTCTGCGTATTCAATTCCACTGAGAGGTACGCGCCCTTGCGCAAAGGCTTCGCAGCTGTGGCGCCGATGTCGCTGCGCTGCGTTGAACGGAAATCAATGCTCGGGCCCAGGCCGTGCCCCTGGTTGCCGATGGGGTGGCTGTAAATCTGCGCCTCGATGCCCTTCTGCTTCATTTCGTCCATAGTCTGGCTGTAAACCTCAGAGGCGAGCTTCGCGGGCCGCGCCGTGTGCGTGAGCGCGTCCTGCAGCGTGTTCGTATTCTTCATGGCGTTCTTCAGGCCTGCCGGAGCATCCTTCTCGCCGGGCTGCAGCACGTAGGCCATCTTTTGCCAGTCGGTATTCAGGCCCATGTACGTGATGCCGAAGTCGAGGTGAACCACGTCGCCGCGCTCGATGACGGTTTCCTCGGACGCGACTGCCAGAAATCCGCGCGACGTGTCGTTCTTCTTGCTCTTGCGCTGCACGCGCAGGTCAGGCTGAAACCACGTGCCTACCCGGTTGTCCCACAGCTGGTCGTAAAGCCAGCGGCGGACGTCGCCCACCGTGGTCTTGCCGGGATGGATGACTTCGCTCGATAGTGACCGCCGCGTCAGTGAATCGGTGAGCTGCACCATCGCCGTGTACGTCGCGAACTCTTCCGGAATGCGCGTATCGAGATAATCTTCGATCAGGTCGGCCGCGGGAACGAAGTGCTGCGCTGCGTCGGAACCCATCTTTTCGGCGATGAGGTTGTAGGTGTCGTGCGTGATACTGCGCTCGACGCCACGCCGGGCGCCGTAGCTGAGGGCAATCTTCTTGGGCTTGTACTGCTCGTAGAGTTCAGGCAGCACTTTATCAGCGGGCCGCGGTTCGTCGGGCGACTCGAAAAACTTCTTCAGATTCTCTTCCGAGAAGCCGGTGATCGCGATCTTGCGCAATCCCTTGTCGCCGGTGTCGACGAAAACGAAGTAATCGCGGTTTCCTGCATAAGGCCGCGGCGGCGCGATGTATTGGGTGAGCGGGTCGTCATGGAATTCTTCGTTGACGACGATCCACATGTCGATGCCGTGCGCGCGCATCAGGGGAAGAATCATTTCGTGACGCTTCATGAGCCACTGTTCGCGCACGGCGAGTTGCTGCGACCAGGGCAGCAAAGCTGGAACTTTGCCGGCTGGTTTTTGAGCCAGTGCAGGCATTGCCAGAACACAACAGAGAAGCAGAATGATTCGCGATCGCATGGAGGGGGCCTCGAAGGTAGTCTGAGAGAACGGTCATGTTCCATGACGCGCGCGTGGATGTCAAATGAAAGAGGGGGAAGCGACGGGCCGCGCGGAGATGCTACGTATTTCCCTAGCGGCGTTCGCGCCTAAAATGTTGGCCATGGGCGATCCCAAGTCTCTGCTGGCGGACATTTTTCATCAGCGTTGTCCGCGCTGCCGGTCGGGAAAGATCTTCCGAGGCTCCGCCTTTTGTGGGCTTTCCAAAAATGAACGAGCGCTGTCCGGCGTGCCAACTGCGCTTCGAACGGGAAGCCGGATACTTCCTCGGCGCTATGTACATCAGCTATGGCCTTGCGTTGGTGATCATCACGGTGCTGGCGACCGGGTTCTGGCTCATCACGAAATGGTGGATTACAGACGACGTCATCTGGGCAGTCGTACTTTTTCTGCCCCTGGCTCCAGCCATCACATATTTTTCGCGCGTGCTGTGGATCTACTTTGACCAGACGGTGGACCCCGATCGGAGTTGATCTGCAGAATGTTCATGCCAAGGAGTTCCTGTGCAGGAGTGGACTCACACGCTGCGCTAACTTGTAAATTCTTACGAACAATTGCCGCGGTTTTCTTCCAAACAGCGCGTAGTAACCGACCTGGAACGCAAGCGTTGGCTCCTGCGCTTTCTTCTTTGCCATCAAAATGTTTGCGTGGCTCGCTAGGGCGCCGCCACCGTTCGCGGGCGTGTTACCTAAGTGAGACTCACGAAGATTACGCACCCACGCCGAGAATTACCAACGTGACATTTACACCCAATGGGGGTGGCCGTAATATCCGCACGTGGTTTGGCAGTTCTGGGGGAGGGCTGCCGAGGCGTCCTGAACATAGTTCAGGACGCTTTTAGTTTTTGGACCCGGGTCCTGTGACCGGCCCTGCCCTTTGCACCTTCTCGTACTGCAATGCATCTAATGCAAGTGTTAGAATTTCGTGACCACCGTAAGTGGTACAGCACTCATACCGGTGCCGCGACCGGCTGTTGAACACCGGGGCCGGAACGAGGTACCTGGAGGAACTATGAATGATTCAATTGTCGAAGTCACCGATGCGAACTTCGACGCAGATGTATTGAAATCCGACAAACCCGTCCTGATCGATTTCTGGGCGACCTGGTGCGGCCCGTGCCGCGCGATTGCTCCCATCGTCGACGAGCTGGCTACTGAGTATCAGGGCAAAGTGAAAGTCGGCAAAATGGACGTCGACCGCAACTCGGCTACGCCGATGCGCTACGGAGTTCGTGGGATCCCCACGCTGCTCGTCTTCAAAGACGGCCAGGTGAAGGAACAGATCGTCGGCTACGTGCCCAAAGAGCAGATCCAGAAGGCGCTCGACAAACACGTTGGGTAAGTTCGGATTTCGTAAGAAGTTAAACGCCCGGCCTGAGAGCCGGGCGTTTTTACTGTTCAGGAGACTCGATCGCCCCGAAGGATCTATCCATTCGGCCACTTCCGCGTTGAACTGAAAGGTGGCGAGAAGACGTTCTACCTGTCACCTGAGACCTGTCACCGGCCCCTAGTACTTCCGCAGTACCCCAATCACCCTTCCCTGCAACACCACGGCTGTGGCTGGAACAATAATCGGCTGCATGGTCGCATTCGAAGGCTGCAGCCGCACCCTGTCGCCTTCCTTATAGAAGCGCTTCAAAGTTGTTTCATCGCCATTCACAAGCGCAACCACGAGATCGCCATTTCGCCCGACCTTTGTTTTCTCGACCAGGACGTAGTCGCCGTCCATGATGTGCTCGTCCTGCATCGACTCGCCGCGCACCTCGAGCACGAACACTTCTTTCGAGCGCACGAAGTCGGCGAGCGAGATGGTGTTGCCATCGTTCTGTTGCATCGACTCGATGGGCAGGCCAGCCGCGATGCGTCCGATGATCGGCAGCACCAGCCCGGTGTTCACCGCCATCGACTGCTTCAGTTTGCCCTTGGGAGCGACCAGATCTATCGAGCGGCTGCGGTTGTAGTCGCGCGTGAGCAGCCCTTTTTTCTCCAGATTCGAGACGTGTTTGTGCACGGTGGCCAGCGAGTTCAGCCCGAGGCCCTCGGCGATTTCTTCAAACGAAGGAGAGTATCCGCGCTCCGCCACAAATCTGGAAATGAAGTCGTACAGCTCTCTTTGTCGACGCGTGATTGCCATGGGCGGATTGTGAGCGAATAAAAGGCGAATGTCAAGTGCGATGTGTGGCGCGAGTGCCCTTGACCGCGAAGTGGCTAAGCTACGATCAGTTCTCTAGAAGGAAATGCGCGCGCGGAGTCGGCTGTTACTGATTCTCCAACTCAATCTTTATGACATGAACCTGGTTTAACTTTGAATCCAGAGTCCCGGTGATTTTTACCTTCTGACCTTCGAAGCCATGTACCAAGTCTGGCCGGTCAAGGCGGTAGACGTCTTTGCTCGCCGACAATACGAGGGTGCCGCCCAGGTGCTCGATGCAGTACACCGAGCAGCTGTTCGAAGAGCCGCCCATCGATTTCGATTTCAGCATTTCCTGGTGAGAACGCGTGAGCGAATGCACGTTCAATGCGCACTGGCTGTCGGACACTTCCCCGCGAAAAATCCGAGTGCTTTGAGAATGGGCAACGGCGGCCAGTCCCAGAGTACCCGCCAGACATAAAACTATCGCTCGGTTCATAACGTTGTTCTCTACTTTCTATGGCAATACGGTCACCTTCATGTGCATGCCTTCATGGTCTTCGCTGCAAATCACTGTGCAGACTGCTTCGTACTCACCGGGTTCAGTGGGTGCGGTGAGCACGAATTCCTGCGCACCCGGCCTTAACAAGAGGTCCCAACCCTCAACTTTGCTGCGGTCCTTCGCTCGGAGCAACGTGAATCCGTGGATCGATCCATCGCGATTCCACGATTTGGCTCGGCGAGCGGTGACGCGGAGCCGTACTTGCTCACCGGCTTTCACGGTGATCTCCGGAAGCCGCTGGCCAGCAATGCGGTAGCGGCTATCGCGATCCGCTGTCAGTTCAATGAGCCGAGGCTCGGCAATCGCGAGGGGAAGAATCGCAAGAACAATTCCAGCAACGAAAACAGCTTGGCCAAATCTGTGTCTCATAGGATGCGCTCAACTACTGCGTCATATAAAAGAGCACCAGACGCATATCTTCGTCTGTAATGGTGGCGCGCACTCGCATGTGGCGCAGCACGGTGGCCATGGCGCGCGGCGGGAACTTCTGCGGGGCCGCGTGGCAGCGCCCGCAATTCGCGCGGAATCGCTGTTCTCCCTGAGCGCGCATGCGATCGGCATCGGTTGCGTGCACGACCGGGGGTACCGCGGCTGCTTCCTTGTTTGACGACGCCGCGAAAGCGGTCAGGGCTAGGACGAGCGCGAGAAGCAAGACCGGAACACGTTTCATTGATTGCCTCCGCGTCCCAGCGAAATGAGAAAGCGGTAGGCGATGCCCACCGTCCACTGGTTGAAATTGCCAGCCGAACTCAACTGGCGCCCGTAACTGCCCACCACCTTCAGACCATCCTTCAAGAAGTAGTTGACCCCGAAATCCGCTTCGCGAGTGTTCACGCCCGGCAAGCCGAGCGAGTCGGCAGCGTCAGAAGGGATGTTCCCGCTGAAGAACTGTTGGCCGCGGGTGACCAGTTCCGTACGCCGCATCGCTTTCTCCCAGAGATGTACCTGGCTCAGTCGGTACGCGCCTTCGATCCAGTAGCCGCTTCCTTGATTCGATCGCACAAATTCAGAGTGCATGCTCAACGGTAGCGCCCGCGGCTGCCAGGCCATGTGGAAGCCGACGGCGTTCTTGCGGTCGTCCTGCAGAACTTTTTGCCAGGAGGCGCCAACTTCCAGGCGAGGACCGGGAAAGAAAAATCCTGCGCGGCCTCCCACGTGGCGTTCGGATTCAACGCCGTCTATTCCGATGCTGGTCACCGACACGTACGCGGCATAGTTGAGATTCGCGCGCCTGCCCACCGGAAAGCCTCCGCGCAGCATGGTTCCGTCGCTCGACGCAGTTGCGATCGGCAAGATCAGTGGGTCGGACTGCAAGGCTCGAATCCACATCGGGTAAAGGCGTTCATTGAAAATCCCGAAAGGTGTGAGAAACCGTCCCACGGTGACCGTGACGTAGGGATTCGCGATGTAGTCGGCCTGCAGGTAATCGAGATGCTTGTTCACCGGGCCGCCGAACGCCCCGCCACCAGGCGGACGCTGGAACTCTCCTTCAAACTCGCCACGCGATTCCACAAGCCATCGTTCGCCCAAGGGGACAAGCAGAACGGGGTTGAACTGTGTGTCGAGCAGGGTCTGACCTGCTGTCTTATCGGAAAGAAATCCGGCCGTTCCGCTCAGTATGGGAACAGGTTTCTCCGTGCTGGTTGTTTGGGAGAGCCCGCGCGCGGCCGAGAAGATTACAAGAAAAAACAATCCGGCCAGCCCCAGCAGAGCCTTCTGGCGGCGGCGATGAGACGTACTGCTTGTGAACAGACAATGCAACTGCAAACCCCACGGAATACTTGCGGCGATTGTGCGCGAGGGTTCTCAGAACAGGAACGTAACCGAAGTAATGACGGCGCCCAAAGCCCCGGGGACAGCGCGTCAGATCATTGACGCGGCAGGACATCCGCCATTAGTAAAGATTGTGTCAAGAGAGGAGACAAATGTGGAGACAAGTCAGGTGGAGCACCGCCTGCTGCAGAGCGGGCGCTCGCTCCACCCCTTCGCGGACTACTGCGTCACGGCTTTCAAGAAGCGGTAATAGAAATCCACTCCCTTGTCGTACGACTCCACGCCGATCCGCTCGTCCTTCCCATGAGCGCGCTGGTCGTTGCGATCGATGGCCAGTCCGCTGACCGAGTACGTCGGCAGTCCAGCCGCATTCGTATACACCCCATCCGACGCACCGGTAGACATCGTGGGAATCACCGGTAACCCAGGCCACATCTCATTGACGACTTTTTCGAGCGGCTGGAATACGTCCTGGCGCAGCGGCGGCGGAGCATACGACTGTGTCGACAAACCGTGTTCCGTCACGCCGCCGATGGCACCGACATACTTCACCGAAATCCTGGGATCGGCAAGAATCTCCACCAGCTTCAGACGAATATCTTCTGAGGAGTGTCCAGGGGCGATGCGGCAGTTCACGTTGGCCTTGGCCATCTGCGGCAGCGCGTTGTTGGCGTGCCCGGCGTCCAGGCGAGTGGCCACGCAAGTCGTCCGCATTTTCGAGTGATCGATCGCATCCTTCGACAGGCGGTCGATCGCAGCCTGGTCCGGAGGATCTTTCAAGATCGCCTTCATGTCCTCGGAGCGCTGACCTTTCTCCACCTTCGCCATGCGCTCGTAATACGCCCGCGTGACGCTGTTCAGATCGATCGGAAACTCGTAGTGTTCCAGGCGCACCAGCCCGTTCGCCAGATGGTAGATCGCGTTATCGGGCACGGGCAGGGAACTGTGGCCGCCGGGATTGGTCACCATCCACTGGTAATCGGCGTAGAGCTTTTCGGTTGCGTCCACGTCCATCATCACGGGCTTGCCGTTTTCGCTGGTGATGCCGCCGCCGTCATGGTTGAGCACGAACTCGGCATCGATCAGGTCGCGATGGTTCTTCAGCAGCCAGTCCACGCCGTTGGATTTCCCGCCTTCCTCGTCGGCGGTCAGCGCCAGGATAATGTCGCGGTCGGGCTTGTACCCTTCCTTCTTCATCCGGATGAGCGTGGTCACCATGATGGCATCGCCGCCCTTCATATCCTGCGTGCCGCGCCCGTAGTAAAAGCCTTCCTGCTCCACGAACTTGAATGGGTCGGTGCTCCAGTCCTCGCGCCGCGCCTCCACCACGTCGAGGTGCCCGATGAGCAGCACCGGTTTCCGCTTGCCAGTGCCGCGCAGGCGCGCCACCATGTTCTTCTTGCGATCGTTGGGACCGAGCACCTGCACGTCGCTCTCGGGGAAGCCTGCATCGCGTAGACGCTTCGCCATGGCTTCGGCGGCGGTGGTCACGTTGCCGACGGAGTCGGTGGTGTTGATCTCGATCAGCTCTTTGAGGATGTCGTGGGAAAGCTGCTTGGTTGCATCATCGACCTGGGCAAAGGTTGGGACAGAAAGCAGAAACGAGAAAGCAAGAACGGCAACGGCGGCTTGGCGTTGGCTCAACGAGACGGTCTCCTTGGATACGGTCGAAATACGAGGCACCAAGCTATCAGAATAAGGCACCCGCGCAAAACGATCAGTCGGAACGCAGCGTGGACAAACTGTCTCCCCGCACGTCATTGACGGGGTAGTGGAGGAGCCCGGAAAAAATTGGGCCACCCGCGAACGAAGGAGTTAACACTGTTAACCGATCGGTAATCGCGAGCGACGTGCGAGCGAGCGGGCGGGCGGCGCGCGGACGAGCGGCGGGCGGAGGGAGTCAATCAGGGAGAATAAGCAAGCTGTTGCGCTGAGCCTTAAGTATGGCGCTAGTGGGTGCAAAGCCGGATTTGTCCTTAGATCGTTAGCGGGTACACGGCGCACGGTGCACGCATGTGAACAAAAAATATGCCTTATCGCGATTCAGCACAGAGGGCGGCCTGGAAAGCTCGTCTGCCCAATATTGCACACTGCTGTACTCGGACACTTCAGGGTTTGAACTAAACGCGATTGAACTCAATTCCAGATATCACAAACTGTGAGCACTTCTGAACACCGCTGTCGTTGTCTTGAGACGTATTATTCAAGCTGCAGAGCAACCCTTTTGGCATGGCCTTGGAAGGGTGAACAGGAGGCTGGCAATGGTAAAACCAATTGATTGGATGCCGGATGCGGTCCCGAGCATGGATTGCCCCGCGGCACCTTTTACAGACGACTTTGAAGACAATTTCAGCACTCGTCGTGAGAGACTCCCGGAAACATATCCGCCCATCTCAGAAAGCGGCCTGCAAGTCCACGGCGCACTGGTCAACGTCGTGCTCCACGATTAGCTCACCGGCCTGCAAAAGCGTGGTCAAAACGGTCAGACTCCACGATTTCGGTGTGCGCCTAGCTGTTCGCAGGGTTCGTCTCCTTAGAGGGAAGACGAGATGTATAGCTGCTTCAAAACGCGCCGTACACTGACACAGCCATCGATTGCGAGGCTGATACGCAGCCCCGCAATTATCATCGTGATCGTCATTCTGCTCGGATCCATCGCCCTCCCCCAATCAGATTCCGAGAGACTCGGAGTGTCAGCGAACGAACTGGCACGCAGAGTGGTTACCAACGAACTGAAATTCCAGGCTGAGGAACACGGTCACTGGATGTACCGGCTCCAGAAAGAGGAATCCGGGAAGAAACAGGTCCTTCAAATCCTCGAAACCAGTAGTGGTTCTCGCAGCCGACTAATCTCCGTTGGTGGCCGTCCTCTTGACGCCCGACAGCAGCAGAAAGAGTACCTGCGCATGCAGAGGCTCGTCAGCCATCCAGAGGAGCAGCGAAACCTGAAGCTGGCCAGCAACAAGAAAGCCGAGCAAGGAGCACGCTTGTTCAGGATTCTGCCTGACGTATTTGTATTCAGCTATGCCGGTCGTCAAGCAGACCTCGTGACGCTAACCTTCAGACCCAATCCGAATTTCCAGCCCCCTTCCCTGGAGGCCCGGGTCCTCCACAACATGCAAGGCGAGATGACGGTGGATATCAAACAAGAGAGGCTGGCAGCGCTCAGTGGCCAGCTCATGGAGGATGTGAAGTTCGGAGGCGGGCTGTTAGGGCACTTGGACAAGGGGGGCAAGTTTGAGGTCAGGCAGACAGAGGTGGCTGCGGGTGACTGGGAAATGACCATCCAGTGTGTGGACATGAAAGGGAAAGCTCTCCTCTTCAAGACCATCGGTGTGAAGGAAACCGAAAACCACAGCGACTTCTACCGGGTGCCTGATGACCTGACACTTGCTGAGGCAGCGGGCATACTCAACAAGCAGATCGTCGTCGCGGATAATCGCTAATGCAGGGTCAATTTCACCCGAGTCTTGCCTCTCTTTATCCCGGTGAGTCGTGCAGGAAGAAACAACTAGTCGTGCAGAACAACATTGAGCAGTGAACTATGGACTTGCAGGCCACCATTGTAGTGAATGAAGCCCAGTTTTCTGAACCGGTTCATGAAGCGGCTGACCCGCGAGCGGGTTGTGCCGATCATCTCCGCCAGCATCTCCTGACTAATTTTGGGGACTACCGTCTCGGGTGTGCCTTCCTTGCCGAAACGAGCGAGCAACAAAAGGATCCGAGCGAGCCGCTTCTCGCTCGAATTGAACAGCTGATCCACCAGATCCTCTTCGTACCGGATGTTCCGTGCCAGCAAATACGCCACGAACACGTCGGATAACGAGCTCTCGCGGTGCAGCGCTTCCATCATAGCTTTCTTGTCGATTCGCAGAATGGCGCAATCCGTCATGGCGATTGCAGAGCCCATGCGGAGTGCCTGCCCTGCTAGTGCCCCTTCCCCGAAAAAGCTTCCTTCTCCTAATATCCCGATGGTCGCTTCCTTGCCAGTCTTTGAGACCACGGTGAGTTTCACCTTGCCGGTCTGGAGATAAAACACCCCATCCGCGGAATTCCCCTGGGCGAAGACGGTTTGCGTCTTCAGAAAAATGACAAGTTTTCTGCCCTCGCTGATGGTTGCGAGGAATGCGTGGGGATCGAAATCGCGCCGCGCTTTGGCCGCAGTTGGAAATGTGGGACTCCGTCCAGGTTGGAGGACTGGGTCGAACGGAGTTGGAGGAGTGACTTTCTTTCTGCCCGGGGACCCGTCGGGTTGGCGAGCAGGAGACATAAGCACCTCCTTACTGCCTAAACAGCGACGCTTTAATTTTACATTCGCTGGGGCAGCGGGAACATCCTCGAAAACTAGTGGCCCGTGTACGGAATTGTTCCAAATCAGGAAAACTTGCAACAGAAGTGAGATCCTGCAGGACAGACTTCTTCACGATAATTGGTTAGCTATTCGCACAGGCAGCGTGAGCAGTATTGCTCAGCCCCCCCATCCCTGAATCGCTAACCTTGGAATTGATCTACTGCGCCTGCATGTCTATCCCGATCTGTATGCGGGTGTGCGCGATCAGAAGTAGGAGGCAGGCCGCCATGAAACGAGTTGGTATTAGCAGAGCACTAGTTTTGTCATTATGTCTCGGAAGCGCTGCTCTTGCGTTCGGCCAGCAAGATCAGAAGGATGAAAAGCAGAATCAGGAGCAGCAGGACGAAAAGCAAGCCAAGCCCGAAAAGCCGCAGGGGACACAACAAGCTAAGCCCCAGCAGCAGCAGAACAAGAACAAACAAGACCAGCAACACGCCCAGCAGCAACAGCAGCAAGACAAGAACAAACAAGACCAGCAACACGCCCAGCAGCAACAGCAGCAAGACAAGAACAAACAAGACCAGCAACACGCCCAGCAGCAACAGCAGCAAGACAAGAACAAACAAGACCAGCAACACGCCCAACAGCAACAGCAGCAGAACCAGAACAAGCAGGACCAGCAGCGCGCCGCAGCAGCAGCAGGATCAGAACAAGCAAGACCAGCAAGGCGCTCAGCAACAACGGCAGCTGGACCAGAACAAACAGGATCAGCAACGTGCTCAGCAACAACAGCAGCAAGCAGAGCGACTCTCACAGCAGCGCCAGCAGCAGCTCGTTCAGGAGCAGCAGCAGCGCTTGACGCAGTACCGTCAACAGTTGGATCAGCAGCAGCGGGTACTGCAACAGCAGTCCGTGCAGTTACAGCAACAAAAGCGTATGGCGCAGTACCGCTTTCAACAAGAATATCTGGAGCGCGTGCGTCAGCAGCAGGTATTCCTGCAGAACGACCGGCACCCCGATTACGATCGCGATCCGTACTTCTATACGGCTCCGATCTACCGCTACAATCGTGGCGGCCGCTACTACGAGACGAATCAATACGGCGCAGATCTTCTCCGCCAGGCCATGAACAACGGCTATCAGGAAGGCTTCCGGGCGGGAGAGGCTGACCGCCAGGATCGTTGGCGTTCCGACTACCGGGACTCTTATGCCTATCAGGACGCAAACTATGGCTATAACGGCTATTACGTAGACCGGGAGGATTACAACTACTACTTCCGCGAGGGTTTCCAGCGCGGCTACGAAGACGGCTACAACAGCCGGTATGAGTACGGCCGATATTCGGACGGCTCTTATGTCATGCTCGAGGTCATCGTGTCACAAGTCCTCGGCTTCCAGTCGCTCCGCTGAGCGGACTGAGAGGGTAGCGGACCAAACTTAAAGACCGGGAAGAGTCAGTGAAGCCGGGCGCACCTTTGACTCCTGTCAACCCACACACCGCGCCTACATGTCAGCAGAGGCTTCTCAACGCCACTCACGCAGGCTCATCGGCATAAAACAAAGGGCGCCTCGCCTCCCGACGTTAAGTTGCCAAGGGCCGAACGCATCTGCCATGGTTGCGGCAACCCAACCCGCGTGGGTCTGAATTGTCCAAAATGTGGCCGGGAGATATCAAAGAGCAAACTGATCGAACTCGCTAAAGGCCGGCCGCAAAGCGGCTTTGAGTCCTGAGGCTCGGAGAAAGCACTCTGAGACCTTGCGACGCCACCACGTGCTTCACCTCCGGACCTGAAAATGCCAACAGTCGAGCGCATCTGCCACGGTTGCGGCGCTCGAACCCGAGTGGGTCGGAATTGTCCGAAATGTGGGCGCGAGATATCGCGTGACAAACTCATTGAACTCGCAAAAGTAGGACGCATAGCGGCATTGAGTCCGGAAGCTAGACGGAAACACTCTGATACTCTTCGGCGGCACCACGCTTCCACAAGAGCGTGGCTTTCAGGAGGGCAACAAGTCTGGCCCGACAAACATACATATATTCGCGAGATTCAACCGCGACTTGCATCGGTCGCGATCTCCACAATTTCCTCAACGCTTGGACTTAGTGAATCTTATGCAGCCGACATCCGCGCGGGGCGGCATCGTCCGCATCCCAGACACTGGAGAGCGCTGGCGCAGCTGGCCGGGTGCGGCCAAGGGAGCTACTGATCCGAATGATCAAGAAAATCGGTATCCGCCGATTTGTGGAATTTGGCCTTGGACGCCGAATCTTGGAAAAAATTTGTCGACGAGAGCTTGTCAATGCAGACACACTCCACGAATACGAGCAGAAAATCGGCGAGTACAAAATGAAAGTAAGATCGAGGACCGAGCATGCCAGGTTCTAGTCGTAGTTGGTGTATTGGGGATTTTGTTTTGGCAACTATTCGGAAGTCAGGTGTGTGACTGCATTGCACAGTGAGCGTTTCCGGTCAGTTGACGATCCGAAAGTAAAGGACAAGAAGCGCGTTTTGTCAGTACTGATCCATCGAGCGGCACGGTCGAATTCTTACCAGCGATGTCCCGAAGGTCTAGTGTTTGCCGCACCTTTAGTGGTGAAAGCTGGAATCGAACGTCAAGATTAGTCCTAAGATCAAGAGATTTTGGGTTGGCGTAAGGGCTACGACTCCGGGCTGCACCTCTCCATCATTAAAAAAACCGCCACCGGGCCCACGGGAATCGTCAATGCGGTGCTCCAGCCTCAGGATGGCGGTAGCCCGGCGGTACGGAATTCGATATTCCAGCGTCGTCGTGTTGGCCTTCACCGTCTGTGAGAACCCGGTCGTACGCCCATCGCGATCCCAAAACATCTCGGGGCGGACTGTCACGCTGAATCGCCGGCTGACAGCCCAGTGCACCGGCAACTGAGCGGCCATCCAAAGCGCACGCGAGTCTAGGGGAGCGGCAACGTTTTCCGTTCCAACGATATACTCAAAGGCCGTCGTGATTCGATCTCCCTTCCGTTCTACGATAGTGTCGGACAGAAAACGCCAGAACTCGAATGAAGTGTCCGACTGGTGAGGGCCGTACAGAACGGTTTGCTTTAATGTCAGATGGTCCGTCGGTTTATAAGCAAACTGGCCACCGGAACTGGGGACACTATTCGCGTCGGCCAAGTGCCAGTACCCATTCACCACGAAGAGTGTGCCCGTGAGTTTGTTTGGTACGGATAGCTGGCGTTCACCCCAAGCATGAAATACGGCGTGAAGTCTGCGCCCCAAGGACGCGTGTAGGTGAAATTATCTTTGGCGTACAGCGAATCATAACCGATGAGACTGCTGAAGATCCCGCCCTGCAAGGTGAGCCCTTTGCCGACCGGCGCAAGGTACGATACGTTCGTCGGGCCGATCTGGAGCCAGTCGGAACCCGGAAGGTTGGGTACAGTAGCGAGAATCCAAAACTGCCTGTCTTTGCCGGCCTGCAGCGTCAACTCGGTGCCCCAGGGCGAGCCTTCAGAGGCCGTCTTCCTGAGGTAAATTGCCCCCATGTTTACGTCCCCTTCATTCACGCGAAAAGTGGTACCGCGGCTTCGGAACAAGTGATTCGCTGGGTCGTTGAAGTCCTTCAAGTAACCGAAATCCAAGAACCCGCCATACTGCCACCCTGGATCCGATGGCTGTGCAGCAGATGCGTCAGATGGTGCCTGCTGTCCGTCGAATGTTCGCTTTGGAACAGCGCCTGGAGATTCGGATTGATCGCCTACCTGACCGAGCAACGGCAAAGATACTACGAGCAGAAGTATCATTAGTAGCCAGCACGACTTATTCGGGCTGTTCGGTTCAACCTCCTGTTTGGAAACTTGGTAGGTTTTTGGAAATGCTCGATTGTAGTCAGTATCAAGACCGGCAAAGAGCCTATCGCACCAACCCCAAAGATTGTCTCTAGCATTCGAATTTGGAACGGAACCACGGAAGGTCATCTGCACAGCATAGGCAGTTGAGCAGATCCATGCTAAGCGCCTCCTCGCGAGGCGATCAAGCCCGGAAATGCAACAGAACGAATTGAGCATCTTCGCTCAGGCCGTTTCTATGGTAGCTGAACGAGAGAAACAGCAGCACAATGCCGATTGGGACAACACTAAGATCTACAAATCTTCATGATTTCTTTATAACTTTTTAATGGGCACTCAGCTATAAGGCTTCCTTTTTCCCGCAGCTCTCTCCATAATTCAGATTCGGGAAAAACCTCCACTGCAAGCAGGGCTGGTCGGTGAATTGAAGGAACGTAAATGCCTAACAATTCTTCTGGACGAACCTCATCACGTGTCGTCATGAATGGCGCTCAACGGGTGCTGGTCGCCACGACGGCCATGCTCGCATTCATCTCGTTTCTGGCGGGCGGCGGCCATCGTACTCAACGACATGGGCTCGTCCGCATTCTACGCCGGCGCGATTGCCGAACACTTCGTCGGGAAGACAGCCCCCTGGTTCATCCTGGCCATCATGTTGCTCTCCTATGCGGTGCGAGCCGTTTACATCGAGAGCTGCAGCATGTTTGTGCGCGGCGGCGTCTACCGCGTGGTGAAGGAAGCCATGGGCGGACGCTGGCCAAGTTTTCGGTTTCGGCCCTGATGTTCGACTACATCCTGACCGGGCCGATCAGCGGCGTATCGGCCGGCCTGTACCTGGTGGGTCTGTTGAACGAGCTTCTGCGCTATGCCCACTCCAGTTTCATGCTGCCCGTGAACTGGACGGCGGCGTTCTTTGCCAGCGCTGGTCACGATCTACTTCTGGTGGGAAAACATCAAAGGCATTCCCGAGTCCAGCGAGAAAGCTCTGCGCATCATGTACGTGACACGGTGATGGTGGTCCTGATGATCGTCTGGTGTGTCTATACGCTCTGGGTGCGAGGCGCCCATCTTCCGCCGTTGCCGCATCTGTCGAATCTTGTGTATTCGGGCGATGCGCTGGGCTGGCTGCGCAACACATCGCTGCCGTACACCGTCGGACTGATCGGCATTTTGATCGGCCTGGGTCATTCGGTGCTGGCCATGAGCGGCGAAGAGACGATGGCGCAGGTTTACCGGGAGATCGAGCATCCCAAGCTGCAGAATCTGGAAAAAGCGGGATTCGTCATCTTTATTTACAGCCTGATTTTCACGGCGGGCGTGGCGTTTTTCGCGGTCATGATCATCCCCGATTCGGTGCGCAACAATTTCTTCGACAATCCGATCGGCGGACTGGCGATGTACCTGGTGGGGCCTCTGTCGCTGCGGCTGGCGTTTCGGGCTTTCGTCGTGGTGGTCGGCGTCTTGATGCTGGCCGGGGCGGTGAATACCGCCATCGTGGGCTCGAACGGCGTGCTGAACAGGGTCTCTGAAGACGGAATTCTGCCGCACTGGTTTCGCCATCCGCATCGCCGTTTCGGCACCTCTCACCGCATCCTGAATCTGGTCGTGGGGCTGCAGCTGCTCACGATTGTCCTGAGCCGCGGAAACATCTTCGTGCTGGGCGAGGCTTATGCCTTCGGCGTGATGTGGAGCTTCGCCATGAAGGGTCTGGCGGTGCTGGTGCTTCGTTACAAGCAGCCGGGCAAGCGCGAATTTCGCGTCCCCTTGAATCTGAAGGTCGGCAAATTGGAGATCCCGCTGGGTCTGGGCTTGATCACACTGATGCTGTTTGCTTTGTGCCTTATCAATCTCTTCACGAAGCAGGTGGCCACGATTTCGGGCGTGGCTTTCACGCTGATTTTTTTCGCGCATTTTCACCGCTTCCGAACGAATGACCAAGAAGCGCGCCACGGCTCACGCCGAACTCGACCAATTCAATCTGGAACCTGGCGAGGATCTCACTCCGGAAACGCTGGGCGTTCGGCCCGGAAACATCCTGGTGATGGTCCGGAACTACAACACGCTCTATAACCTCGGGGCGGTCCTCGACCGGGTCGACTCCGCAAAACAAGACATCGTGGTGCTGCATCTTCGATTTCTGCACGGCGACAGGCGAGTACGAGCTGGCGCCGGAACAGCTTTTTAGCCTTGAAGAGCAGAAGCTGTTCACGCGCGCCCTGGAGCTGGCGGAAAAAAAAGGGAAGACCATCCACCTGGCTGTCGCTGCGGCCACCGAAAAATGGGACGCCATTCTGCGGGCTGCCCAAAGCCTGCAGTCATCCACCGTTGTCCTGGGGCCTTCCCCGACCAAACCTGTCACCGAAGAGGCGCGCACTGCAGGCCTGGCCTGGGAGCGTCTACCCGATCCCAAGCCACAGTTGACACTCGAGATTCTCTTCCCGAGCGGCCAGGAGCATATTTTCTATCTTGGGCCGCATGCGCCGCAGCTTACGCCCAAGGAGATTGATCTCCTGCACGGCATTTGGCTTGAACTTAGCAGCGACTGGCCCCCGACGAGATTCATCACCACGACGTCGTCCACTTCGCGCTCAACGAACTTCGGCAAGAGCTGAGTAACAGCCAGCGAGAAGAAGTTCTCCGCAGGTTGCGTGTGCATCTGCAGGAGATCGAAGGCAGACGGACACCGCCCTCGTAAAGACTTGCGAGGACTTGTCAGGGCATCACGTCCTGGGAGCATGTGCGCTCATGCGGAGCAGCGAGAAGCAATCCAAAGAAGGGATCTGAAGGCAACCTTAGTCTTGAAGCCTGCTTAGGTTGTTTCCGTCAGGATCACTTCATGACCGAACCGACGCAGTCGCCGAGCCAGAGTCTTTTCTCTCGTTGGCCGCCACTTCTTGCGGCCGCCGATGACGACGATTGAACCCGGCTTCAATACGGCGCTCAATGTCACTAACCGATCACGACACAGATAATGGCGAATTGTCGTCTCGACTGGAATGTCGCTCGCGACTTCACCGAGTCGCTTCTGAGTGAACTCAAGCACCACCTGTGGGTTTTCAAGTGGGAGCGGGTAAGGAACAACTTGAGGAACTACCAGTGCTATGTGTGCGCTCAGGCCGCTCGCAAGTGCGGCTGCCATTTTGAGCGCGGCAATCGTTGCATCATACGACGTAAAGACGACCGAGAACTCAAACCTGGCGTCGCCCTCCCAGGCACCGGGCCATCCAGGCACTCCGGTTGCTGGGACAAACCGTTCGAGGATGAGTGAAACTTCTTTTCGTGCCACCATCTAGGGATCTGCAACTCGACGGTAGGCGAAAAGACCTGAAGAAGTAATAGAACAACCATAAAGATTCTATGAAGATTCGAGGATTCCATTGAAGCGGTAGCCGATCCAGGGCTCTGTCCTGATGTACTCGGGATGTTCAGGATTGGTTTCGATCTTCTTACGCAAGTTCTTAATGAAAACACGCAGGTAGTCGACCTGGTCGCCGTAGTCAGGCCCCCATACTGCCTGCAACAGTTCGCGGTGTGAGACCGCTTCATTCGCATGCTGGGTCAGATAGCGGAGAAGATCAAGTTCCTTCGGGGTCAAATGCTCCGTCGTGGCCCCGTTCGCGACGGTCCGCGCCGCAAAGTCCACCACCAGTTGGCCCACGCGAAATCTGACAGGAGATGATGGAGGAGACGGCACTCTCCTGAGTGCCGCTCTGATACGAGCTAAAAGTTCTGGCGTACTGAATGGCTTGGTAACAAAGTCGTCCGCACCGGCGTCTAGTGCTGCAACCTTGTCGCCCTCTGAGTTCCGAACCGTGAGCATAATGATGGCAACGTTCGCATCGCTTCTGATCTCCCTGCAGACAGCCAGTCCGCCCAGGCCGGGCATATTGACGTCGAGTAGAACGAGATCCGGACGAAACGCTCGCAGTTTTTCGAGTGCCTCTTCACCTGTCTTGGCATCGCCGACCTCGTATCCGGCACCGGTCAGTGTGGTCCGCATGAAACGACGGATTTGGGCTTGGTCATCAACCACGAGAATACGGCCGGCCGTCATTTTTTATCTCCTGCATAACTAGTCGGCAACGAAATTCGAAATGCGGTCTCGCCACGGCGGCTCGTTACCGTCAGATCTCCCTTATGGGCCTGAGCGATGCTACGCGCGATAGTCAAACCGAGACCAGATCCGGGTATCTGATCTTTTACGGAAGGGCTTCTGTAGAACCTCTGAAAGATCAGTGTTTGTTCCTCCACGGGTATGCCTGGCCCGTGGTCGGTGATCTCAATCGTCAATATGCCATTGCTGGCAAGCACTCGGACCGCCACCGGTTTGCCAGCCGGCGAGTACTTCAGAGCATTATCAATGATTTGCTTGATGGCAAGCTTCATCAGACGTCTGTCAAACGCGACATAGGGTGGTTGCTTGTCGCACCCGATTTCGAGGAGCCGATTGTCGATCTCGCTCTCCATCGAAGCGACACACTCGCGAATGGTCTCCTGCACATCGGAAATTTGTGGATGAACGTCGATGTGCGTGGTATCCAGGCGAGCCATCTCCACGGCGTCGTCGATAAGTTTCCTCAAGTGCTCGGCTTCTTCGTCGGCGATCGTGAGTTGTTCCTGCCTGCTCTCCTTCGGCTCATCAGGGCTGGACAAGAGAGATGTTGTTGCTGCCTTGATCAAGGTCAGCGGAGTCTTGAATTCATGCGCCATAGCGTCGATGAGTGTGGTTCGTAGCTGCTCGCTCTGACGGGCGGCCTCGATCTGCTCAGCAAGATCTTGTGCTCTCGCCCGATCCAAACCGATGGCGACCAGATTCGCGATTCCCTGGAGCACAGACTCTGCCATGGTTCCGCCCTGCAATGCCAGACTTGCTATCGGCTCCGGGCCGAGACGCACGGCCACTATCATTGCTTGCCGTTTCGGGTCGGAGGGCGACATCCCATGAAGTGTTGCCCCGCGAAGCTGCCCGTCCAGGTCCTCAAAACCAATATCTGGCGTCCCCGTTCGATAGAACACGCTCGCATTGTGCTCGAACAGTACCGCGGCACGAAGTTCGAAGATCTCGGCCAGCTTGTCAAGAAGTTGTTGTGGGAAGGGGGCAGCCCTGTCAATTAGGAGCATGGCACGGCTAAACGCGTACAGATGCTCAAGGTCTCGTTGCCGCTCCATGGCTTCCAGGGCCCGGCGCTTGGCCATAGTCGACAGGCGACTGGCCATGAGCGAGGTCGCAAGAAAGCTGAACAAGGCGACCCAGTTCTGCGGGTCTGCGATCGTGAACTTGCCGACCGGTGGGAAGAAGAAGAAGTTGAAGAGGAGAGTCGCGAGCACTGAGGCCAACGCAGCTTCAAGAAACCCCCACGCACTCGCAATGACCAGCACAAGCAGCAGATATGCAAACCCGACAGTTGTTGAATTGACCGGAATCAGGCGGTTCGCCACGAACGTGACGATCGCGACTCCTGCAAAGGACACTAACAACCGCAATGGACGTTGACCCAAGGCTCAGCCTAGCCTCCCGCTGATATTCTAGGTGACCTCCGATTGCCTCGGTGGTTTTCTCGCAGGGGTCTTTGCGCGTGCTTCCCGGTGGGCCTGAGTTTTCTGGTCTATCCTGCGAATTGTCAAAATTCCATCCAACTGATCGACGTACTAGAAGTCGGTAGGTGCGAAAGTTTTCAAGTGAATGGCGATCGTTCCGGAAGAGGTACTGTGCAACGACCGTCATCCTCTGTGATGAAGTCTCCAGCCGGATCACTGCCGTATGCCGGTTAACCCAGAAGTGAAAGACATACGGCCAATGTAGTCAATCATTGAGAATTCCTGAAGAGTGAATGCGCTCTGTCCCGCCCCTCACCATTCCCGCACGCCGCCCGTCCGCACGCCGCCCGTCGCTCGTCCGCTCTGCGCTCGTTCGCACGTGGTTACCGATTAGTTAATAGTGTTTACTCGTCAGTTACGGGGTGGCCCAATTTTTCCGGTCAAGTAGCTAACCCCCGCACGTCATTGACCCCATTTCTTCCGCGCCCCTAGAATAAACAGTTCCTACTTAAGACCTCTTGAACTATGGCCCTGCGCCTCTTTAACACCATGTCTGCCCGGGTGGAGGAGTTTCGCCCGATCCAGCCCAACGAAGTTCGCATGTATGCCTGCGGGCCTACTGTCTACGACTACGGGCACATCGGCAACTTCCGGACATTTATCGCCGTCGATCTCCTGCAGCGCTTCCTGAAGCAGAGCGGCTACCAGGTTCGCTTCGCCATGAATATCACCGATGTGGATGACAAGATCATCCGCAACTCGGCACGCGATGGGGTGGACGTCAAGCAGTACACCGCCAAGTACGAGAAGGCTTTCCTCGAAGATGCGGCCATGCTGAACATCGAGCAGCCCAAACTGGTGCGCGCTACCGAGCACATCCCCGAGATGGCCGAATTCATCACGAAACTGGAGCAGAAGGGCCTGGCGTACCGCGCCGAAGATGGCTCGTACTACTTCCGCATCGTCAAGTTTCCGGCATACGGCAAGCTTTCAAAGAAAGACTTCGCCGGGATGGAAGACGGCGCCCGCGTCGACGTGGACGAGTATGAAAAAGATAACGCGCGTGACTTCGCGTTGTGGAAGGCTCCCAAGCCGGGCGAGGCTTCCTGGGAGACGTCCATTGGCCGCGGCCGTCCGGGCTGGCACATTGAGTGCTCCGTCATGTCGATGGAGGAACTGGGGGAGACTTTCGATCTGCATGCCGGCGGCGAGGATTTGATTTTCCCGCATCACGAGAACGAAATCGCGCAGTCCGAGTCCCTGACTGGCAAGACGTTCGCGAACTTCTGGTTCCACGCGCGTTTCCTGCTGGTCGAGGGCGAGAAGATGTCGAAGAGCCTGGGCAACTTTTTTACCCCGCGCGATCTGGTGCTCAAGGGATACAAGCCGTCGTCGATCCGCTACCTGCTGACGTCGGTGCCGTACCGCAACCAGCTCAACTTCACCTGGGACGGCCTGCGCCAGGCAGCGACGTCGGTCGATCGTTTGCGGAATTTTCGGTTGCGCCTGTCGGGCACAGCGTTTGCGGACGGCGCGAACGCGGCCATGACCAAGCTTGCCGCCGACACGATCGAGCGCATGAAGGCCGCGCTCGACGACGACCTGAACACGGCGCAGGCCCAGGCCGCTATCTTTGAAATGGTTCGCGCCGCGAACGCCGCGATCGATGCCAGCGAGATGCGCAAGGACGATGTCCCACCCCTGCTAAGCGCGATCGACAAGTTCGATGAAATCTTCGCTGTGCTAGCCGACGATGATGCGCCGAAAGTGAAGGCAATCATCGAATGGGCCAAAGCTGAAGGCCGCGAAAAAGACATCACGGAGGAGGCCTTGGCGCTGGCCGGCGCAGGGCAGCTGTCCGATGCCGACATCGAAAAGAAAATTGCCGAGATGGATGCGGCTCGCAAAGCTCGCGACTTCAAACGCTCCGACGCCCTGCGCGCCGAGCTCATCACTGCAGGCATCCTAATCGAAAACACAAAAGACGGCGTGCGCTGGAGAAGGAAGTAATTTGTTCCCGCCAGGTGGGATACGCGCTTTCAGAAGAACGCAGGGCAGCGCCGAACCAGCGTGACCCGCATCACTGCCGGCCCGCAGCAGTTCGTTCATGCTCCCAAGCGCACGAACAGCGATCTGGCGGATCGATGATGTTGATCGCGATCAAGCTCTTACACACACTGGTCTGGGCATTGTTGGCGGGATGCATCTTTGCATTGCCGGTGTTGGCCTTTAAGCGCCGCTTCGGGTGGGCCGTGTTCCTGAGCGCAATTATCCTGGTTGAGTGTGGGGTGGTTGCGTTTAACAGAGGACGATGTCCACTGACGAACCTGGCAGCTCGGTTCACCACGGATCGAGCCGACAACTTCGATATATATCTACCCCTCGGGCTCGCCCGATACAACAAGAAAATCTTTGGCGCGATCCTGGTCCTGAACGAAACAATCGCGTTGGTGTGCTGGCTCAGGCAAGCGAGGATTCGTCGTGGACTTATGACGAATATCAAGGTGCTCTGTCTCTTCTTACCGTGATTCTGTCTATGTCATTGATCGCGGTATCCTGCAGCACACAGCAGAGCCAGCTTCAATCTCTCATAGTCGACCCCGCAACAGCGGATGCACAAAACTATTCCAATGGTAAGGTGCAATTCACCGCAACCGGTAATTACGTGCATCCTGCACGGACCGTGACGCCGCAGCCAGCAAACTGGGCAGCCTGTCAAAACGGTACGCCGACAGCGGATGTATCGGTCACCGCATCGGGAATAGCTCAATGCGCAAGCGGCGCAGTTGGTCAGTACTCAATCCATGCGTGGGATGCACGGAGCGGCCAGAGCGTTGTCAACTGCACAGCCATCACAGCGTGCGGTGGTGGCTGCACAATCGAGGCGTCGGCACAACTCACTTGCCCATAAGTTGGCGCGTCGAAGGCGCCATTACCGACCGTAGGTTATACATCTCTTCCGAGCAACAAAAGGAAGCCGCCGGGCTGCCTCGACACCGGACTTGACTTTCCTCAACTCCGCTCGCTCATACGCATACCCCAGCCGCAGCACCGTCGCTTCATCGAAATGCTTCCCCAGTATCTGCAATCCGATCGGCAACTTCTCCTTCGTCTCGCCGCACGGAATGGAAATCCCTGGAATGCCCGCCAGATCCGCCGTCACCGTGTAGATATCGGCGAGATACATCGCTAGCGGATCGTTAGCCTTTTCGCCGAGCTTGAACGCAGCCGTCGGACTCGTAGGCGTGACGATGGCATCGACTTTCTTGAACGCTTCGTCGAAGTCGCGCGTCAGCAACGTTCTCACCTTCTGCGCCTTCAGATAGTAGGCATCGTAGTATCCAGCGCTCAGCGCGTAAGTCCCCAGCATGATGCGCCGCTTTACTTCCGGACCGAAGCCTTCATCGCGGGTGCGGCGATACATTTCCGAAAGCGTACGAGCGTTCTTGGCGCGATATCCGTAGCGCACGCCGTCGAAGCGCGCCAGGTTCGACGACGCTTCGGCCGTCGCCACGATGTAGTAAGTCGGAATCGCGTACTCGCTGTGCGGCAACGAAACGGGAACCACTTCGCAGCCCAGCTTCGCGAGCGACTGGATCGCATCTTCAACCGCCTTGCGGACTTCCGCATCTAATCCATCGCCGAAGTATTCCTTGGCCACGCCAATCTTCAGGCCGCTGACCGGCTTCTCGAGTTCCGCCACGTAATCGGGCACTGGTACATCCGCCGACGTCGTGTCCATCGGATCGCGCCCCGCTATCGTCTTCAGCACGGTGGCCGCATCCTTCACATTCTTCGCCAGTGGGCCGATGTGATCGAGTGACGAAGCGAACGCGATCAACCCGTAGCGCGAGACACGTCCATAGGTCGGCATCAATCCCACCACACCGCAGAATGACGCCGGCTGTCGGATCGAACCCCCGTATCCGAGCCCAGCGTGACGACGGCCATGTCGGCGGCCACGGCCGCAGCCGATCCGCCCGAAGATCCGCCCGGCACACGACTGGTGTCACGTGGATTGCGAACCGGATGGTAGGCGGAGTTTTCGTTCGACGAACCCATCGCGAACTCATCGCAGTTCAGTTTGCCGAGCACCACCGCTCCCGCCGCCTCAAGCCGGGCTACGGCGGTGGAGTCATACGGCGGAATGAAGTTTTCCAGAATTTTCGAGCCGGCGGTCGTGCGCACCCCCGCGTGCACATCACATCTTTGATCGCGACCGGTACGCCGCCCAGCGGCGGCAAGGGCTTTCCTTCGGCCGCCATGCGATCGATGCGATCGGCCTGCTCCATGGCGCGCTCTTTGGTCAGCGTGAGAAATGCGCCGATGGCCGAGTCTTCTTTCTGTATTCGCTCGTAATGCGATTCCACCAACTCCATCGACGTGGTCTTGCGCTCCTGGATAGCGGAGCGTGCGGCATCGATGGTGAGTTGATTCAGGTCCATGGCTAGAAGAACTTGCCGGTGTGGGTCAGCGCTCGATCACCTTCGGCACTTTGAAGAAGTTTTCGTCCGCATCGGGTGCGTTGGCCAGCGCTTCTTCGTGCGGCAGGGAAGGACGCAATCCGAAAAGAATGTCTTCCCGGCTGGCGTAAGCGAAGCGCTCGCTTCCAGCTTTCGAGGTATCGACTCCGTACCGGTCGGAGACCTGCGCCATGGCTTCGACTTTGTCGGTGTTCAAGCGGCTCAGCTTGTCGACGTATTCCAGGATGGAATTCAGATCGCGCACCATGTGGGTGCGCTCTTCCTCGGTCAATTCAAGGTTGGCAAGATCGGCGACATACGCGACGTCTTTGTCGGTAACTTTCATGAGCTAGGCTCGCTTGCTGCGGGAGGTTTTCGTCGCTTTCACGCTAGCAGCGTGCTTGCGTCCCGCGACCACGAACTCGACGCGCTTGACACCATCGGCGCCATAGCGGCTGAGCGTCGCCAGATAGCGTGGCGCAAGGGCCTGCAATTCGCGGCGCCAACCCGCATCCGGTACCTCCACGCGCAAAACGCTGTCTGCAAAATCAAGGGCGCGAGTACGCGCTGCCACCGCGCTTCCACAAGCCAAAGGCCACGCCAGCAGCGGCGCCTCTTCTGCAGGAGCCTTCCGGATCGACCGCGCTAAAACCTTGTCGAGTCCAGCGGCGGCTGGCTGCATGGAATGCTTTTTCTTGGGCGGCATGACGGAGATTCCGTGCGACTGCGAGACACGCATTCTAACATCGCGCTACCAATATTTTTTCCACCGCTTGCGACTTCACGCCCGAGTGTTCAGGAGTGGGAACTCGCTGGCCACGAATGTCAAAGCATCTTCTTTACTTAGCAGCCTTCCTTCAAGTTGACCATCTTCCACGGCGGCAAGAATTTCCTTGAAGCGCGGCCCCGGCGCGTAGCCGGCAGCGATCAGGTCGTCACCCGTGATAAGCGGAGCCGGCCGCATTTTCTCAGCGGGAATCGAAGCCAGTTTTTCTTGCGCAAAGTCGTATGCGCTCAAAATTCTGTGGCTCGCCATGCAGTCCATGCGGTGCAGATCAAGATGCTCTTCGAACTTGGGCATGCGTAGAAATTTCTTCAGTGTCGATTCCTTCATCTGCATGATCTGCCCGAAACGCATGTGGTTCTGGATCAGGGCCAGTATCTGATCCGTATCGTCATTGGAGAATCGCAAGCGGCCGCAGCAACGCCTCCGCCATCTTCACGCCCACCTCGACATGCCCGTCGAACCGGATGCGGTCCGGCGCCACGCGGAACGTCGGCGGCTTGCCCACGTCGTGCAGCAGCGCGCCCCAGGCCAGCGTGGGCGGACACGGATGCGGCAGATTTTCGAGCAGCAGCAGAGTGTGCACGAAAACGTCGCCTTCCGGGTGATATTGCGGAGGCTGCTCCACGCCCTTCATCGCAGAGATTTCAGGGAGCACCTCTTTCAGCAGTCCAGATTCGTCGAGCAGCAGAAACGCGTCCCGGGCATGTCCTTCGGTGAGCATTTTGGTCAACTCGTCACGCACACGCTCGTGACTCACTTGGAAAATCTGTCCAGCCATTTCCCGGATGGCCGCCATGGTCCCCGGATCGATCTGGTATCCGAAGCGCGCTGCGAAGCGCACGGCCCGAAGCATGCGCAGCTTGTCTTCGGTAAAGCGCTGGCGCGGTTCGCCGATCGTCCGGATAGCATGCGCCTCGAGATCGCTTCTCCCGCCCACATAGTCGAGCACTTCGCCCGACATCGGATCCATCAGTAACCCGTTGATCGTGAAATCCCGCCGCTGCACGTCTTCGCGAGGATCTTTGCTGAACCGCACCTCGTCGGGATGGCGGCCGTCGCTGTAGCTAACGTCGGAGCGGAAGGTGGCGACTTCAATCACGCCGGATTTGCCGTGAGCTCGGACGTCTGCCGATGCACGCGGATCTGCAGCCATCGCATCCTTGGGAAGCGGCACGAGCACAACCCCAAACTGCGCGCCCACGGCATAGGTTTCCGGAAAGATGCGCATCACCTGCTGGGGAGTCGCGTCCGTGGTCACGTCATAGTCGGCCGGTTCCCGTCCCAGCAGAAGATCGCGCACGCATCCTCCGCACAAGTAGGCCTGGTGACCGCGATCGCGCAGGGTGGCGATGACCGAGGTCGCGAATTGTTTGGGAGTCATCACGCTCTTTGTCCGGCGGGCGAAAAACGGAACTAGATCTTCCACGCCCGCAAATAGGCATGACTCAGAACTTCGGAAACTGCATGGCGATCGACCTTTTCCGGCAAGACAGAATTCCCGGCCGCTTCTTCGCACTCTGCAAACAGCTTGTTCGCCATATTAAGGACCCGCTCGAGCGAGAACTTGCCGGTCCGGATCCGAATCAGAAGATCGCGTTCCGGCCGGGGCAGCGTGATCGTGCCCGAGAGCAAAATTTCCTTGCATTCGCCCAGCAGGCGAATCGCGTGCATGGCGGCCTTCACATCGTAACCAAATTTCTGCTCTAGTTCAGGACGTTGGCCCTTCTTGCCGCGCCCCCTCTTTCCCGAAACCCGCGACAGTTGGTCATTCGCAAAGCCCATGAAGTGTTTCCCGCAGGTTCGCGAAAGAAAACTGTCCTTCCGTTCGATCACCGACGCCCAGATGGGATTCTGCAGCGAGTCCTTCGCAAACAGGAAATGTAGCGCAGTCGGATTTCCCTTGCAGGCGAGCGTAGTCCACTTCCTCAGCGAGTACAGCGTGACGTCCACATCCGCCGGCCCGTTCCTGCGGTCGTTTCCCGCCGTCGACCATACATAATGGGGCAAGGTTTCCAGCCCGAGCATCAGCTCCGGCGGTTCGACGTAAGTTCCGTAGATGTCCAAATCATCGGTTCCCATCACCTTGGCACCGTGCAGTTCCGATCCGCCCACGAACACATGGATCATGCGATCCATCAGAGGGAATCCGGATTCGGCCACGTGTTGGAGCAGATCGGCCATGCGAGACGGGAGAAGTTCCGTTTAAACTGGACGTAGTAAGAATTATGCCAGACGCCTACATTCTCGGGATCGAGAGCTCCTGCGACGAGACGGGTGCATCCGTCGTGCGCTCGGGGGAGCAGATCCTTTCCAACGTCGTGTTCTCGCAGATCGCGACCCACTTAGCCCTATGGCGGCGTCGTTCCGGAGTTGGCGTCGCGCGAGCACCTGCAAGGCTATCGTTCCCGTCGTTCGCAAGGCTCTGGCCGATGCCGGACGCACTTACGCAGTCCCTCGACGCGATTGCGGTCACGCAGGGACCGGGACTGGCCGGCGCGCTGCTGGTCGGACTGAGCTACGCGAAGGCATTGGCCTTCGCGCTCGAGAAACCGCTGATCGCGGTCAATCATCTGGAGGGGCACATCCACGCCGTGCTGCTCGAAGAGCGCCAGAAGGGCAATCATCTCGTGAACTTTCCGGTGTTGGCGCTGGTCGTGTCGGGTGGTCACACGCATCTTTACCTGGCGGAGCAGAAGGACGAGAGCTGGTTTTACGAGAATATGGGCCACACGCGCGACGATGCTGCCGGAGAGGCCTTCGATAAAGTTGCCAAGCTGCTCGGCCTGGGATATCCCGGGCGGTCCGGTCATCGACCGCCTGTCGAAGCACGGGGACCCCACAGCCGTGAAGTTCGCCAGCCCGCAGATCAAGCATCCCGATCGCAAAGGCCGTGGTGCTGCGGCCGGCGGCCGTCTGCGCTTCGACTTCTCTTACAGCGGGATCAAAACGGCGGTCCTGCGCTACATCGAGACGAACAATCTCGCCCCTGCAATTGCGAACGCGGCGCGAAGCTGTTGTCGGCGGTTGCCAAGCCAAAGTTCGAGGACTACCTCGCCGCCTGCGAATCGGCCACGGTGAATCTGGTCGCATCGTTCCAGCGCGCCATGGTCGACGACCTGGTCGCCAAGACGCTCGAGGCGGCGCAAGCGTGCGAAGTCGCGACGTTATTCGTCACGGGCGGCGTGGCCGCCAACAACGAACTGCGCCTGCGCTTCGAAGAGTCCGCCGCCCAGCAGGGACTACCCGTGTTCTTTCCCTCGCGCCCGCTCTCGACCGACAACGCGGCCATGATTGCAGCCGCTGCCTATCCCAAGTGGCTCGCGAAAGATTTCGCTCCCATGGATTTTTCTGCGGAAGCAGGCCTACAACTCCGCCGTGCGTAAGAGAGGTGAATCTTGCTACTGAAGGAGCAGGTATTTGCTATCGTTCGGTTCGACAACTTTTACGATTCTTCCGTCGCCTTAGAAGATCGAGTCACGGTAACTAAGGTCCTCTTTGATCGCGAAGGCGCTGAGGCCGAGGTGCGGCGGTTGAACAAGGTAAACGGCGATAAATCCTGTGTGTATGTATGGCAGGCAGGCTACCCGACTGATACTTGGGCCAAATGAGGGCCAGAGTGAACCGAAGAACTTCCGCGGGAAGAGCGAAAGGCTGCCAGCCATGACCCAGCCATCAGCCAACTACTTCCCCGACCGCTGCGCCTTAGCTGCCTTCCCGGCCACCGCGTCCAGCGCCTTCTCCAACTGCTCCTGGACGTCAATATCCTTGAAAATCGTAAACTCGGCGCGATTCTCTTTGCGATCGAATCCGCTCGAGACTCCAGTCAGGATCAGTATTGGGATGGCCGCTGTTTCGGGTTCGTTCTTGAGGGCGCTGATCAACTCGCTGCCACCCATCGCGGGCATCTGCATGTCGGTGATCACCAGAACCGGCTTGACGCGCTTCAGGATCTCCAGCGCCTCCATGCCGTTCGACGCGGATTCCACGGCGAACCCCCGCTCCTCCAGGAAGCGGGAGACTGTGTGCCGGATCACCATCGAATCGTCTACAACCAAAGCCACATCGGGCATTCGGTTCCCCAAGCGGGCAAAAATCTCCGTGCCAGCGATTAGATCAAAGCAATTTGGGACTCAACAAACACAAACGGTGCATGACCATTACGTCCGTCATGCTTAAGCACAGGGATTCCCTGAATTGCGTCATCAGGCCGTTTGGGGCGTGGGTATCGTTCAGGCTTCGTCGGACGGCGTGCTCTCTTCGATCGCCATGTCCTTGAATTCACTGGACTCAAAGACATCGCCGCATTCCAGACACTCGACGTATTCGGTGTCCTCGTCGCGGCTGACGATTTGCACGCGCGGGTGCTTACACTGATTCATGATCCTTCTCTGCTGGGGGGTATGCGACGGCGGTTGGCTTCATAACTCCGGATGGCGATCCCGCAGACAGAGCGGCGGAACCCATGACTGCCGGAAATTTTGGGTATTTTAGCCCCGTGGCAATGGAAGTCAAGCCCCATCAGTAACCGGGAATTCAGACGAATCTACCCTCCAAATGGAAAATACGACCAAAATTATCGCCTGAATGTAAACCATTGACACCATTCCAGTTGCCGTTTAAATCTAATTTCCTGCCGTTCGCTGTGCCGCCTTGCGCGAATTCGTCCGCCGAGGCTACAATAAAAGGCGACCTAATTAGTCGCATTTTAATCCGATCATTTTGGTCGGCTAGTCTTTCGCCTATGCTGAAGCTCTCCAAAAAAGCGGACTACGGCTTGATGGCCATGCGCCATTTTGCCGAGCATGCTCACCAGGGAGCGTGTCGCGCGAAAGATGTGGCCGAGTCGTATGGAATCCCCCCCGAGGCGCTGGCCAAGATTCTGCAGCGCCTGGCTAAGGCCGGGTTGCTGCATTCGCAGCATGGCATTAACGGGGGATACACGCTGGCGAGGCCCGCGGCTGAGATTTCGGCGTACGAAGTGATTCGGGCCATCGACGGGCCGCTCTTCATTACGTCCTGCATTACGGTGCGGGGCGAGTGCGATCAGACGGAACGTTGCACCATTCGCGAGCCGCTGCGCAAGGTGAACCAGAGCATCGAAGACGTGTTGAAGAACATCAAGATTTCAGAGATGTCCGACGCCGGCGAGAGCGTGAGCGTCGAGACGAAAAAGAATTTGAGTGATCTGGTCACGCTGACCTGATCGCGCGTAGCACGACCCAGGGATCTGAGAACACGGTAGGAGACAGTCACCATGAGTATCGATTTGAAGACCGCGACCCAGGAGCAGCGCACGCCTGCTCCCGCCGGCGTCAAGCTGCCCATTTACATGGACAATCACGCCACCACCCCCATGGATCCGCGCGTGCTCGAGGCCATGCTGCCCTACTTCATGGAGAAGTTCGGCAATGCCGCCAGCCGCAACCATCCGTTCGGATGGACTGCCGAAGAAGCGGTTGAGAACGCGCGCGAACAGGTCGCCAAGTTGATCGGCGCCACCGCAAAAGAGATCATCTTCACCTCGGGAGCGACCGAGAGCGACAACCTCGCCATCAAAGGTGTGGCCGAGATGTATCGCGAGAAGGGCAACCACATCATCACGGCCGTGACTGAGCATAAGGCCGTGCTCGATACCTGCAAGCGCCTCGAGAAGAATGGCTATCGCGTGACCTACCTGGCAGTCCAGAAAGACGGCCTGGTCGATCTCGAAGAACTGAAGCACGCCATTGATGACAAGACGATTCTGGTCACAATCATGGCCGCCAACAACGAAATCGGCGTGCTGCAGCCCTGGCGCGAGATTGGCAAGATCTGTCGCGAGCGCGGCGTGCTGTTCCACACCGACGGCGTACAGGCGGTTGGCAAAGTTCCCATTGACGTGAACAAGGACAATATCGACCTCATGTCGATCACCGCGCACAAGATTTACGGTCCCAAGGGCGTGGGCGCGCTGTATGTACGCCGCAAAAATCCGCGCGTGCAGATTTCTGCGATCATCGACGGTGGCGGCCACGAGCGCGGTATGCGATCCGGAACCTTGAACGTCCCGGGCATCGTGGGTTTGGGCAAGGCGTGCGAACTCGCGCGCGAGGAAATGGCGAAAGAAGGGGCGCACCTAGCATCTTTGCGGGATCGCTTGCGTGACCGCATCATGGGCCGCCTTGATGAGACCTATATCAATGGTTCGATGGAGCATCGCCTCCCCGGCAACCTGAACATCAGCTTTGCCTATGTCGAAGGTGAGTCGCTCCTGATGGGCATCAATGATGTCGCAGTTTCCAGTGGATCTGCATGCACCTCTGCGACGCTGGAACCATCTTATGTATTGAAGGCTTTGGGTACGGGCGACGACCTGGCACATAGCTCGATCCGCTTCGGCATCGGCCGCTTCAACAACGAGGCTGAAGTCGATTACGTCGCCGACCGCGTTTGTGAAACGGTCGAGCGGCTGCGCGAACTTTCTCCGCTCTACGAGATGGCGAAGGAAGGCGTCAATCTGAAGGACGTGAAGTGGGCGGGAGAGTAAAGGCAGTTTCGAGTTTCTAGTTTCAAGTTTCAAGTTTCGAGAGTAGGAGAAAGCAAAAATGGCATACAGCGATAAAGTTCTCGATCATTATTCGAATCCCCGGAACGTCGGCTCGATGGACAAGAACAGCCAAGAAGTCGGCACCGGCCTCGTGGGCGCGCCGGAGTGCGGCGACGTCATGAAGCTGCAGATCAAGGTGAACCCTGAGACGCAGGTCATCGAAGACGCGAAGTTCAAGACCTTCGGCTGCGGCTCGGCGATCGCCTCGTCTTCGCTCGCCACCGAATGGGTGAAGGGCAAGACCGTCGAAGAAGCGCTGCAGATCAAGAACACCGAGATCGTCAAAGAACTGGCGCTTCCGCCGGTGAAGATTCACTGCTCGGTGCTGGCCGAAGACGCCATCCGCGCGGCGATTCACGACTGGAAAAAGAAGAACGGCGCCGCCGAAGCGAACGCGCCAGTCCCCGCGAGCCAATCGGCTCACTAAACCGTAGCGGCCGGCGATCGTTCGTAGCGCCGGCGTCCCGCCCGCAGTCCGCGAGGGCATCTTGCCCTCGCGCCTTGAGCGGGCAGGCTGTTCGCAGATTACAGACGTTCGGCCAAAAATCTGGCTAGTCTCATGAGCATCATGGCAGAAGAAACGACCAACACGATCGCGCCCCCAGCACCGGCCGCCCCCATCAAGGGCATTCAGGTGACGGAGAAGGCGATCGCGAAAATTCGCAGCGCGATGACGAAGGAAGGCATTTCGCCCGCCGAGGGCGGTTTGCGCCTGGGCGTGCAGGGGGGCGGCTGTTCGGGCCTGAGCTACAACATTCGCTTTGACACGCAGCCCCGCGAGCGCGACCGCATCTTTCAGTTCGCCGACGTGCGCGTGTTTGTTGATCCGAAGTCGTTCATCTACCTGCACGGCATGATCCTGGATTACCAGGAGACGCTGATGCAGCAGGGCTTCGTATTCGTTAATCCGAACTCGACGAAGTCGTGCGGTTGCGGCAGTTCTTTTACGGCTTGATGTACGGCGGACACTCTTGTCCGCCAGACGTTGGAGGCAGACCTCAGATCCCTGCACCACGGCGCTCCTGCCTTGCACCGTGTGAACCCATGGTGCGGGACGGGCGGTCGTGGTGAATTTGTCTGCGGGCAGTGGCGGGAATGGCAAGGTCCGGTTGCGCAGGGCGTAGGCATTAACAGTACGTACGTTCCCAGCAAGAACGATAGGGCCCGGCGGCCAGACAAGAACGATAGGCCCGACCGTGCCCCAGGCGAGAACGGGAAGGGCCCGACTTCAGTCGGGCCGCAAGAGCCCACGGAAATGCGGCTTCAGCCGCTGAGGTGAGCTTTAAACACGTTGAATCCCATGATGAACCCAGAAACCAAATCGCCTCTGATCATGCCGGGCGACGCCACGTCCACTTGCTGGTCCTGCGGGACCATGCGCGCCGAACATTTTTGCAGCGCCTGCGGCAAAGTGCAGCCGCCGGTGCCGGTGGACTACTTCAGGTTCTTTGGATTCCCGCGCAAGCTGAACGTGGACGTCGCTCTGCTGGAGCGTGAGTTTTACCAACTCAGCCGCAAGTTGCATCCCGACGTCTATTCCAACGCGGAGAAGCGCGAACAGGAATGGAGTCTCGAGCAAAGCTCCCAACTCAACGACGCCTACCGCACACTGAAAGACCCGATCAAGCGGACGGAATATCTGCTGCGCCTGGAAGGCGTGGAACTTGAAGAGCAATCAAAAAGTGCCACGGAAGCGGCGCGCGCCAGCGGTCAAATGAAGAAGCAAGTCGTTCCGCCCGACCTGCTGGAAGAAGTCTTCGACCTCAACATGCAGCTCGAAGAGCTGAAAATGCAGAAGAAGATGGGCGAAGACGATCCTTCGTTGATCGAGGAAGTGGGTCGCCAGAAGCTCGAACTCGAAGAAAAGCACGAAGCGCTGCTGGACGAACTGAAAAAAGAATGGGCCGCCTGGGATCAAGCCATCGATACGGGCACGGAAGCTGACCGTTTGCACATTCGCGACAAAATGCTTGCTCTCCTGAACCGCCGAAACTACCTGCGCAACCTGGTTCGCGACGTCAACGAAGTTCTGGAAAGCTAGGTGCTTATGCGTTTGAACGAATACATTACGCTGGGTCGCTCCGGATTGCGGATCAGCCCGCTCTGCCTGGGAACCATGACGTTCGGCACCGAATGGGGCTGGGGCTCGGAAGAAAATGTTTCCCGCTCGGTCTTTGACGGCTACATCGATGCCGGCGGCAATTTCGTCGATACCGCCGACGCCTACACCGGAGGCAAGAGCGAAGAACTCGTGGGAAAGTTCATCGCCGACCGCAAACTGCGGGACCGGGTCGTGCTGGCCACCAAGTTCACGTTCAACACGGAACCCGGCAATCCGAATGCAGGCGGCAACGGCCGCAAGAACGTCTATCGCGCGCTCGAAGGTTCGCTGCGCCGCTTGCGCACCGACTACATCGACCTCTACTGGCTGCATGCCTGGGATACAGTGACTCCGGTTGAGGAAGTTGTTGCGACTTTGAACGACCTGGTGCGCGAAGGCAAGATTCGCCACTACGGTCTCTCCGACACGCCCGCCTGGTACGTGGCTCGTGCCTACACGCTGGCTGAGAAGGAAAGCAAAGAGCGTCCGATCGCTCTGCAGCTCGAATACTCGCTGGTAGAACGCAATATCGAGCGCGAGCACATCCCGGTTGCCCAGGAACTGGGCCTTGGCATCTGCCCCTGGAGCCCGCTGGCGAGCGGATTTTTGACTGGTAAATACAAACGTCAGGGCGAGGACGGCAGCGGCGATGGGCGCCTTGAAAAGACGAAAGACTCGGGCAATCCAACGCTGATGCGATTCAATCCTCAGAATTGGAGAGTCCTCGACGTGCTTCTTGAAGTCGCCAAGGAAATCGGCCGGCCACCCGCGCTCGTGGCTCTCAACTGGGTTGCCACTCAGCCGGGCATCTCGTCGACCATCATCGGCGCCAGCAAGCTGGCCCAGCTCAACGACAATCTGAGCTCGATCGAATTCACGATTCCCGCCGAGCTCCGCCGCCATCTCGACGAAGCGGGCGCTCTGTCTTCAATCCATCCCTACATGTTCTTCGAGTCGTTCATTCAGGGCATGATCAGTGGAGGAACGGCGATCGACGCCTGGAAGCCGGTGCGCGTGTATCAGCCGACCCCGACTACTGAACAGCACCCCGCCACACCGACAGAACGGAAGGCCAGTTAGTTCGCATGCCCACGGATCGCATCGTCGGAATCGATCTCGGAACCACGAACTCTCTCGTGGCCTTCATGCAGGGGGAGACCCCTGTCGTGATTCCGGGCGAGGACGGCTTGAATCTTGTGCCTTCCGTGGTCGCCCTCGACGAGCACGGTCAGATCATCGTAGGCAGTGCCGCCCGCAAATATCTCATCGAGACTCCCGAACGTGCCGTGTACTCGATCAAGCGTCTGATGGGCCGAGGCGTCGAAGACGTTCAGGAGGAGTTGAAACTCTTCCCGTTTCGTCTGGCGGAGGATCTGCAGCCCGGCGAAGTCCTGCGCATCAAACTGGGCGACAAAACTTACACGCCTCCGGAGATTTCCGCGTTCCTCCTGCGTCAGCTGAAGCGCAACGCGGAACGCTACTTCGGTGGCCCGGTCACGAAGGCCGTCATCACCGTCCCTGCGTATTTCAACGACGCGCAGCGACAGGCCACCAAAGACGCCGGTCGCATCGCCGGGCTGGAAGTGCTTCGCCTGGTCAACGAGCCTACATCCGCGTCGCTCGCCTATGGACTCGACAAAAAGAAGAACGGCATCGTCGCGGTCTACGACTTGGGCGGCGGCACATTCGACATCTCGATCCTGAAGCTGCACGACGGCATTTTCGAAGTCATCTCGACCAACGGCGACACGCATCTGGGCGGTGACGACATCGACAACTTGCTGATCACCATCGCGCTCGACGACATTCGCGGCGACCTGGGGCTCGACCTGCGCCGCAGCGGCGAAGCCGTCCAAACCATCCGCAAGGCCGTGATCGAAGCCAAGATCGCGTTGTCTTCGCAGGACTCGACGATGCTCGATATCGAACTTCCCGAAGGCAAGCGCTATCAGCGCGAAATCACTCGTGAACAATTCGAGCAACTCGTGCAGCCGATTCTTGACCGCACCATCGCGCCCTGCAAGCAAGCGTTGAAAGACGCGAACCTCAAGCCCGAGCAGATTGACGAAGCCGTGCTGGTGGGTGGTTCCACGCGCATCCCGAAAGTCCGCGCACTGGTGCAGGATCTCTTCAAACGCGTGCCGCACACAGATCTGAATCCCGACGAGGTGGTTGCGCTGGGCGCGGCCGTGCAGGCCAATATCCTCGGCGGCGGCTCAGAAGCCACCAAAGAGATGTTGTTGCTCGACGTCACGCCGCTGTCGCTCGGCATCGAAGTCGCAGGCGGTGTCACCGACAAGATCATCCTGCGTAACTCGACCATTCCGGCGTCTGCGACGCAGTTCTACACCACGCAAGTCGACGGCCAGGCGAACGTCGCGATCCACGTACTGCAGGGCGAGCGTGAACTCGCCAAAGACTGCCGCTCGCTCGCGCGTTTCGATCTGAAAGGTATCCCGCCGATGACGGCCGGCATGCCGCGCATCGAAGTGAAGTTCCTGATCGACGCCAACGGCATCATGCACGTCACGGCGCGCGAACAGCGCAGCGGGAAGGAAGCCGAAATCGAAGTGCAGCCCAGCTACGGACTCACCGACGATCAGGTCGAAAACATGCTGCTCGAGTCCTTCGACTATGCCGAGGAAGATTTCCGACAGCGGCAGGTCATCGAGGCGCGCAACGAGGCCGACACGATTCTTACCGCGCTGGGCAAAGGCCGGCAGAGTCCAGCATGGGGACAACTCACCTCCGACGAGCAACGCCGCATCGCAAAACTCGAGAAAGCTCTGAACGAAGTGAAGAAGGCGGAAGACTACCAGGCGATCCGCAAAGCGATCGACGAACTCAACCAGGCCACGATGCGCCTGGCCGAGTTGATGATGGACAGCGCGGTTTCCAGCGCGCTGAAAGGCAAGACCATGGATCAGGCCGACCTGGGCGAAGGCCCGGACGCGCCGCATCCGATGGCGAAAGCAGAATTTGAATAGAGCAGGTCTCAGGTGTTAGGTCTCAGGTCTCAGGCAAATCACACCTGGTGGGTTTCGGGTGGTTTGCCTGACACCTGAGACCCGAGACCTGACACCTTTGGAGTTCTCATGTCAGACGAAAAAACGAAAAACAGCGGCACCACCGCCACCCTCGACGAGCCGGGCGAAAATACCGTCCAGGTCACCTTCCTGCCGGAAGGGAAGACTGTGCAGTTTGAAAATGGCAAGCTGCCCTACAAAGATCATGGGAAGCAGCAGTCCCTGCTCGACGTGGCGCTGAACAACGGCATCAAGCTCGATCATGCCTGCGGCGGCAACTGCGCCTGCACCACGTGCCACATCTGGGTCAAAGAGGGCGCAGAGAATCTTTCCGAGATGGACGATGACGAGGCCGATCGCCTCGACATGGCCGCCGACCTCCAGTTAAACTCCCGCCTCGGTTGCCAGGCTGTCATCAATAAGCCCGGCAAAGTGGTCGTCGAGATCCCGGCGTGGAATCGGAATTACGTTTCGGAAGAACACTAAAAGCAGCCGTTGGCACTTAGCATTTGGCATTTAGCCAGCCATCGTCTCGGACCTGCTCCGGCGCCCTGCATGACCGGTTGCAGGCCAAGTGCCAAGTGCCAATATCCAAGGAGCCTCTTGCATGCCAAAAGACATAACATGGGCCGACGCGGAAGACATCGGCATTCTACTTTCCGAGAAGCACCCTGACGTCGATCCCCTGACCGTACGCTTCACCGACCTGCACCGCTACGTGACCGAATTGCCCGAGTTCAAAGACGACCCGCAGAAGTCCAATGAGGCCAAGCTGGAAGCCATCCAGATGGCCTGGCACGAAGAGTTCCTCGACCGCACCCAGGGCTGAACCCTCGCCCCATTTCAGCCATTCAAAAACCATGTATCTCAATGATTTTTCAACTCTGAGACACAGCATTTACATCTTTATGACAACTCCCCCAGACGCCTGCCCTAAACTCCAACCGAACTTGAACGGAAGTATGAGCGGGCGGACCCTTCGATGCACAGGGGCCTGTTCATTGAGGGGTTTGCGCCCGCCCGTACCACCAAGATTTTCGAGTTCTCTCTCGCAAAGCTAAAAGGGCACGATCTTCGGGGAAGCGTGCCCTCTTTTTTAGCTGTCAGCTCTCAGCCTCTAGCTCTCAGTTTTTCACTTCCAAACTTCAGTTGGGATCACTCCACTGCCGCCGAGACTACCTCCCGCTCAGGCCCAACCCACGTACTGCAAAGTCAGACGCAATCCGCTCACATAAAGTTGTGGGATTCGTATCAGGGCATCGCTTCAGCGATGCCGAAAAAGCGCAAACAGCTTGCCCCTTTAGGGGCGGTCTTCGCGTGTGCCAACTACCCGACCGATGCCGTGGCCGGCTCTTCCACCCCGGCCTCCCGCAAAAACCGCGCAGCCTCCTCGGGAGGCGTCGGATTGATATAAAACCCGGTTCCCCACTCAAAGCCCGCCGTCTTAGTCAGCTTCGGCATGAACTCGATGTGCCAGTGATAGTGATCGTTGGTCGAGTCCTGCACGGGCGAGCTGTGAATGACAAGGTTGTAGGGAGGGTTATCCAGCACCCGGTCGGCCTTGGTCAGCAGGGTTTTCAGCGCCTTCGCCAGATTCTGGAACATGTGCGACGACGAATTTTCGAACGCCGACTCGTGCTCCTTGGGCAGGATCCACGTCTCGAACGGGAAGCGCGGGGCGTATGGTGCCAGCGTGATGAAGTCGTCATTTTCGGCAACCACCCGCGCACCCGTCTCGGCTTCCTGACGGATGAGGTCGCAGAACACGCAGCGCTCTTTGAAGATGTAGTACTGCTTTGCGCCTTCAATTTCCTCGGCGACATAGATTGGCAGGATAGGCAGCGCGATCAGCTGCGAGTGTCCGTGTTCGAGCGAAGCGCCTGCCGGCTCCCCATGATTCTTGAACAGCAGGATGTATTTGAACCGCCGGTCTTTCTTCAAATCAAGAATGCGGTCCCGGAAGGTCCACAAAACATCTTCAATGCGTTTCGCCGGCATGGTCGCGAGGGTGGCGGCGTGGTCGGGTGTCTCGATAATGACCTCGTGCGCCCCGATGCCGTTCATCCTGTCGAACATACCCTCGGCCTGGCGGTTGAGATTGCCTTCGATACCGAGCGCCGGAAATTTGTTAGGAACCACGCGGACGGTCCAGCCGGGCGTGTCGCGGAGCGGCGGCTGTCCTCCATTGGGATTGGGTCGGTATGCCTGAATCTCCGGAGGCGTTTTGCTCTCATTGCCCGGGCAGAACGGGCAGAATCCTCCGCGAATTCTTACGCCCTCGCGCACAAAGTCGGTGGGTCGCTTGGCGCGATCCGTGGAAATAATGACCCAACGCCCCACGATCGGATCTTTTCTAAGTTCCGGCAATTACTAAATCCTTTCAGTAGACAGGTGAATCCGGTATTTTACGATACTGGGAACGCATTTTTAAACAATTCGATGTGCCGCGGCGCACCCGCGTTTTCGTAGTAAATGCTGACCACGTCGAAGCGCCACGGCACTTCTTCCCGTACCCGCCGTAGATAGTCGCGGGCCATGCCACCCAACTCTCGCCGCTTTTCGCGGTCCACCGCCGCCTCGGCCGGTTTCACGTCGCGCGATGTACGCGTTTTCACCTCCACAAAGCAGAGCACGTCCCGATCCCAGCCCACGAGGTCGATTTCTCCGCGACGCCGCGCCGAGCGGTAGTTGCGCGCCACGATCACGTAGCCGTGTTTTCGAAGGTAGAAATAGGCTTCTTCTTCCCCGCGTCGCTCGACCCGGTGATGCGCCGGGAGATCTCCGTCGCGGCGGCCCTTCGGCACGACGCGATCGAGGAGGCGAATCGTCCCGCGAGTGAAGGAAGCGAGCACAGACGAGCTTCGATCCTAGCCTCGATTTTTCGATGGGAAAGTGACCGCGGGCACAAGTAGAGGTTCAGTTCGATACATCGCGGGAGAATCCCAGGGACCGCTTGCCCCAGAGATTGACGACGATCACGCCGGCCACTGCGATCGCTCCTCCTGCCAGGCTGACGACCCGGGGAACCTCGCCCAACCAGAGCCATGCGATCAGCGTCGCGAATACAGGGACGAAGTAGAGAAACGAAGCCATCCGTCCGGCGGGGCCGTGCGAAAGCGCGTAAGCCCATGCGAAAGAAGCCAGTGCCGCGGGAAAGATTCCCAGGTATAGCACAGCGATGGTGCCGGTCCACGGCGCCTGTCGTATGGCATGCACCAACCCGCCGCCGAAGGGAACCATCAGCAGCGTCCCGGCCCACACCGAATACGACGTGAACTCAAGCGCTGAGTACCGTCCCAGAAAATGCTTCTGGATCACGATGTACATGCCCCACGCTACCGCAGCGCAAAGTATGATCAGGGCCTGCCATGGGAAATGAAGTCCGTGGCCTTCTCCGCTCGCGATCAGTGCGACGCCTGCGAAACTCAGCAACACGCCGAGCCATCCGGCAATCGTAAGCCGCTCCCGCAAGATCAGCATCGCGAGCAACGCGGCCCAGATCGGGGTCGACGAAATCAGCAGACTGGCCGACCCGGCTGTCACGCGCGTCTCGCCATAGTTCAAGGCCAGGTTGTAGATCGTGATGCCCAGTGATCCGGCGACCAATAGACCGGGAATATCCTTCCATGCGGGGCGGCGGAAATACGCGAAGCGCGCATAGATCGCCAGCACTGTGGATGCGATCAAATAACGAAACAATGCCAGGTGCGAGGGCGCGTAACTCCGCAGGCCGGCGCGAATTCCCGCGAAGGCCGAGGCCCATACCACCAGAGCAAAGCCCAGCGCTACGTAAGCCTTCGTTGGGATATGCCCCGGAGCAGGCCGATCCGGCCGCACGGCAATCGACGATAGGCGAAGCTCTTCGCGAATTGTTGCGGGGCTTACCATGTGTCCGTTCCGGTGCGCGGCGGCCAAAGGCCGAACGCGCGCATCAGCATTGCAATTTGCCCCACGTGATAGCTGTTGTGCACCATGATCTGCCACAAAACGGATTCCACGCTCGTGGAACGCGGTTCTTCTTTCGAGTGCATCGAGTCGACCGGAGCCGTGAGAATCTCTGCACTCGATTCCGACAACGCCGACAGCAGATCGATCCTCGCCGCCAGGTTCGCGCGCGCGTCGCGCCACTCCGCATCGTCGCGCGGCGCAACTTCCGCTGGCCAACTTTCGATGGCGTGCTCCGGATAGTGCGGCTGCTTACCGGCAATGCGTTCCAGTTCGTACTGCATCCAGTAATTCATGTGCCCGACCATCTGCCAGATCGAGTGCGGGTAGCCTTCCATCAAACGTCCCGCCGCGGACGCCGGAACATCCGCGAGAATCGCGATCGGGTCGGCATGTGCCCCCTTGCCGCGCAGAAGCCATCGATAAGTCGAATCCATCATGACCGTGTGGGGTGGATACTCCTGTCGGCCGAACCTGTGGGACGGATCGCCGCGAATTTGCCAGGCCGATGATCTCGGTTCTACTCCCGTACAACATCCCCGACCCGAATCACGCCCTGCGACAGAATCTGCGCCCGCAATCCACCGCGATGGCGGTACGCCTTGATTACAGGCACTCCCGCGATCGCCTCCAGATGGCTGCAAGGCTCGCACAGCCGGATGCCGTGCACCTTCACGTCGCCGATGACAAAGTCGCGTCCGACCAGATGATTGAGCGGCACGCCACGTGTCACCACATTCCTTCGCGCCTCGCCGGGCGTAAGCGTCACTTTGTACTCGCGCGGCCGCCGCTTCAATAGCCTCGGCCTCGATCAGCGTCAGCTCGAAATCGGGCTCCGGCTTGTAGAACGTGCCCTGCTTCAGGAAGTAGCGGTCCCCCGCCAGTCCGGCGCCGGGAACGGCTTCCACTTCATGCACTGCCTGCGTTGGCGCCTTGGCGGCGGGCGCCACGTGGATGGACTCCACTGTGCCACTCCACATCGGCATCTCCTGTCGACTGAAAAAGAAAGGGGACGGGCAGGCTTTGCGGCGGCAGCCCGTCCCGGTGGAACTACGCCTTGCTGACGATTTCGACCGACTCTTCCAGCGCGTCGATCGCCGCATCCGCTTCGTCTTTGGTTACGACCAGCGGCGGCGCGATGCGCACCGTGCTCGGACCGCAGCCCAGGAACAGAATGCCGCGCTCGAATGCCAGTTCCACGATTTTGTCGCGGAGTTCGGGGCCGTATTCCTTGGTCTTCTGATCCTTCACGATTTCGACGCCGATCATGAGGCCGCGCCCGCGCACATCACCGACAATGCGATGCTTCTTCGGCCAGTCCGCCATGCGCTTCAGCATGTGGGCGCCGACTTCGGCAGAGTTCTGCAGCAAGTTTTCTTTCTCGATGACGTCAAGCGTGGCCAGCGCCGCGGCGATGCAGACGGGGTTGCCGCCAAAGGTCGACGCGTGCGAGCCGGGCACCCAGTCCATGATGTCGGCGCGCGACATCATTACGCCCAGCGGCATGCCGGACGCAATGCCTTTCGCGCTGCAGAGGATGTCGGGCTGCACGCCGGTGTGTTCGACCGCCCACCACTTGCCGGTGCGACCGATTCCGCTCTGCACTTCGTCCACCACCAGCAGGATGCCGTGCTTATCGCAGATGCGTCGCAGTTCCTGCATGAATGGCGTGGGCGCGACGACGTATCCACCTTCGCCCTGCACCGGCTCGATGAATATCGCCGCCACTTCCTCGGGAGGAAGGATGGTCTTGAATAGCTTGTCTTCGATATAGCGAGCGCAACCGAGCGCGAACGCCTCTGCGTCCTGCGCTCCGCCCGAGCAGCCACGATACACATCGGGATAACGCACATGCGTCACGCCCGGCACCAGCGGAGCGAAACGGCGTTTCTGTTGCGGCTTCGACGCGGTCAGCGAGAGCGCGCCCATGGTGCGTCCGTGGAACGCGCCGAAGAAGGCAATCACGTTCTGCCGCTTGGTGTGATAACGCGCGAGCTTGAGGGCGGCTTCAACGGCTTCGGCGCCCGAGTTGCCGTAATAGATCCGGTGCGGTCCAGGCATGGGCGCGATCTTCGAGAGCCGCTCGGCGAGCGTGATCATGCTCTCGTAGTAGAAGTCCGTGCCCGACATGTGAATCAGTTCGCCGGCCTGCTTCTGAATGGCGGCGACCACCTCGGGATGGCAATGTCCGGTCGAGGTCACGGCGATGCCCGCGGAGAAATCGAAAAATTCGTTGCCATCTACGTCGGTGACGACGATGCCGCGGCCGCTCTTGGCCACCAGCGGGTAGGATCGGGTGTACGACGGCGAAATGTATCTGTCATCGCCCGCCAGCACGCGCTTGGCGTTGGGGCCGGGCAGGGCGGTCTTGATCTTCGGTCCGGCAGTGAGAGTCTTGGTCGGCATGGAATTCTCCTGATGGCGGTCGTTGGTCGTTGGCTCTTGGTCGTTAGCGAGGCGGTTCGCCTTGGGCTACTCCAGAACGCGTCGCGCTCACAACCGCGCGGACTACGTCCCGAAGAAAATCTGCACAGGAAGGATGGGAGTTAGTCGCAGCCGAACAGATTCGGCCGCACCTGCGAAGGAAGCACCGCCAGGTGACGCCGCGGGCAGCACAACTGGTGCAGCCAGCAGGAGGGCAGGTGCGAGTTGGGGTTCTGCAGGTTCATGGAATTACAGCACTTCGTGTTGATTATAGCGTGGATGTCGGGAATGGGAAAGCATAACGCCGATAATTCGGAGCATTCGTCGCCAGTCTTCGCTCATTCGCTTCGGCAAGCGGCGGGATGATAATATTGTTTCAATAACTTAGCTTTTTGATATTTACAAAACGCCGAGTTCTGGGTAGCTTGCCATCAGAAAACACCCCAGCGTCGTTTCGTAGAATGCACATTGCGAGCGATTAGGAGCCTTATAGGCGTCCTTTGGGGGTGGGGCGATGGTTTGGGTCGTCCCAGGACCCGATCGTCGAGCCGGGGGCTCCATAACGCAAAACTAAGCTTTAAGAGAATGAATTTCATTTTCAAAATTGTCCTGCGCCGGCCCTGACTCGATCTGACATCCCGTTTCGCGTGCGTTATCTGCTTTAGCTTCTTCACCATCAAGCTTCCAGGATGCGAAGAATGCACGAACGCTGCTAAAGGCGCGCGACCGTAGCGCCGCGTCCCGAAGGCAGTCCGGAGGGCGTCCCGCCCGCCACCCAGTTAACGAACCACGATCGAGGGCGAGGACGCCCACGCGACTGCCGGCAAGATGCCGGCGCTACATTGCCGCACCGCCAACGAAACCTTCCTGCACTGATCTGATCGCGGACTCCGTTGTGTATCTAGTTACGGCGCTAACGATCTCGCGTCCGCAGGCCTCCCTCCTGCATCTTGTATGCTTGAACCTTCGCTCCTGTGACCCAGACATCTTCAACTCGCTGGATGGTAATTCTTGCCTTCGGCCTGGTCTACCTTTTCTGGGGATCGACTTACCTGGCCATCGCCATCTCCGTTGAACAGATTCCCCCGGCGCTTATGTGCGCCACGCGCTTCCTGATTGCCGGCATCCTGATGCTCGCCTACTGCGCTGTGCGCGGACGCCGTGTGATGTATTCCCCGCGGCAGCTTTGGCAGATGGCGGTAATCGGGACTCTGCTGCTAATGGGCGGCAACCTCACGCTCTCCTACGCCGAGCAGATTGTGCCTTCAGGCTTGTCGGCCCTGCTGATCGCGGTAACTCCGTTATGGTTTTTGGTGCTCGATGCATGGTTGCTCGGCGATCATCACATTTCGCGGCGAGGACTGGCCGGTTTGGCGATCGGCATCGTCGGCATGGTGGTGCTGCTCTGGCCGAAACTCACCAACGCCGGCATGCTGGGCCGGCGAGAGCTGTGGTGGTCCCTGAGCTTGATTGCCGGATCGTTCAGTTGGGCGCTCGGTTCCGTGCTCTCGAAACTCTGGCACACCAACGATCTCGATCCACTGAGTTCGACGGCATGGCAGGTGATCTTTGCGGGAGTGTCGAATCTTATCTTCGCCATCGGCAACCGCGATCTCGCGCGCGTCGTCTGGACGCCGCGTGGGGTCGGTGCCATGCTTTATCTCGTAGTTGGCGGCTCGTGGATCGGCTACACGTCCTACATCTGGCTGCTGCGGCATGCGCCGAGTTCGAAAGTCTCGACTTACGCGTACGTGAATCCGGTGGTCGCGGTGTTCCTGGGATGGCTGGTGCTGCACGAGGCGATCGACCGCTACATCCTCATGGGCAGTGCGATCATCATCGCGTCGGTCATCATGGTGACCAGCGCGAAAACTTCCGCCAAGCCGGTAGCGGAAGAAATGCCGGCGGTCGAGGCGGCGGGAGACTAGTGCGGGTTTCGGATTCCGGATTTGTGAAAAAGTCGTGTCATCCTGAGCGAACCGAAGGACCTATGCATTTCTGCGGCTGCGCATCACGAACGTCGGTTAAGCAGGAGTCTGCCTGATGCAATGCGTTCGTTGCGGCCGCCCGGTCACCGACACTGCATACGGCGCTGCGAATTTGTGCCCCGAGTGCCGCGCCGCATTCGCGGGTTCAACGCAGCCGCAACCAGCTCCAGCGGCGCCGCCGAGCGCTGCGGCCTACCGGCCGCCGGTTACGACGGCCATCCTCGCGTTGAACATCCTGGTTTTCGCGGCCATGGTGTTCACAGGCGTTTCGCCCATGGAACCGCGCAACCCGCAGCTTCTCAAGTGGGGTGCGGACTTTGGACCATTCACGCTTGGTGGGCAACCGTGGCGCGTGCTCACTTCGACCTATGTGCACGTCGGACTGTGGCATTTGGCAGTGAACATGTGGGGCTTGTGGCAGCTCGGCCGCCTGGCGGAGCGCATCTTCGGTAAGTGGGCCTACGCGCTGGTCTACACCGCAACCGGAATCGCAGCCAGCCTGACAAGCCTGTGGTGGAGCCCGATGCGTATCAGTGCAGGCGCTTCTGGCGCGCTGTTCGGCATTGTGGGCGCGCTGATTTCCGCCTTGTATCTGGGCAAGCTGCCTTTTCCCAAGCCAGCCGTGCAACGCATTCTGAAAAACCTGGTCATAGTTGTGGTAGTGAACCTGCTTTTCGGCGCGAGCGCGGGCTTCATCGACAACTCCGCGCACATCGGGGGACTGATTGCCGGACTGGGGATCGGCGCGGTGCTGGCGCCGCATCTGAATCAGCCACGCGAACAGCGGCTCGCCCGGGAGCGGCTGATTTTTACAGCCGTGGGTCTTTGCCTGATTGGGGCCGGCGTTTACGTAAAGCAGCACAGCGGATGGGCAGTCGAGAAGTTCCGCCAATTGCAGCAGTCTGCGCAGCCGGACGACTCGACGACTTGACACCGCGAGAGCAACGTGCCCGCCCAAGGCCGCATGATAAAATCATCAACGTTCCCAGCGCCCACGCCGGCAACGTCGCTTGCCGCGGCCGTTGGAAAATTGTAGGCCCGTAGCTCAGTCTGGTTAGAGCGCTTCCTTGACACGGAAGAGGTCGATGGTTCGAGTCCATTCGGGCCTACCATTCTAAGAATCCCCGCATTGCTGGGCGATGATCCGCCCACGCTTCTGCGTACCTAGGAACATAACCAAGGACAGAGAGCAACTTCCCCGCAAGCTTTCAAAAATAAAAGAGTTTTCCAATGCGCGTCCGGCTTTTATCTGCGTCCGGCGGCGGTGAAAGCAGGAATCTTAACGCAAGGAGATAGACGCCGCTTCGGGTTCCACAATCTTCGGCACTCGTTGGCATCCTACCTAGTCACCCAGACAAAGACCGACGTGAAGACCGTCCAGGCTATGCTGCGGCACGCTGACAGCGGTACCACTCTGGACCTTTACACGCATGCCATCAACAGGGACAAGCTGGTGGCTCAGAATCAAGTGATGGAAGCCATGATGAAATCGGAGTTGGTGAACTGAGGAGCCTGATGGTGCGTCCTTCGCAGCGAGCGATGCGCGCAGAGCCTTCGCGTGGACTCTGATTACATATTGCATTCCAGATATTCGTGTCTAGATAGATACGTCATCAGCTTAGCGCTTTGCCGAAGCCTTCACCTTTTCTCCCTTCTTCCTAGCACTGAATGAAAGCGGTCCGGAACTCCTAGTAGCCGTTTCTTCCGAAGACAAATCGATAGGCTCAACCGCTCGCAGGGGATCTACGCCTCCGCTGAGGCACGTGGTCGTCCCTGTGGCTGTTCCTGTAGCCATGACGAATCCAAATGACCATAGTCTTCGGTCGGCTGAATTCCAATACGACGGTTGCGGCTCATGCCCTAAACATCGTGGCGCTTCTGTCCCACGTCAGCGCAAAATGGGACAGTTTGAGACCGGAAGTTAAACTACATCATGACGCAGCCGATTGCTTGTCCTGGAACTGGATAAGTCCGCGACATATATCGCGGGTAGAACGACTAAGGATTCGTAACGTCGATCCGAAATGTTTGGTAATACTGTCCGACGATCGCAAACGGCGTCCGGTGGTTACCGGTGAACACGTAGAGATTGGCGACCGTTGGCGGATTGCCGCTGCTTGCGGTGGAATTTGGCGTAATGGTCCAGTTCACGCAGTGGCCGCCGCTAAGGGAGTTGCAGGTGACGGTGACTAGGCCGGTTGCGGGACCTGGTGCGGGCAGGCTGGCCGTCGGACCCATGACGAGTGCGTATTCTGTGCCGTTATAACCAAAGTCTAAAATCATTTTGCAATTGCCGCTCGAAGTCAGAATGTTCTGGAAGGGCACGATATTGAGATTTTGATCGTAACAGCCGAAGACCAATTCCACGTACTGCCAGTAATATCCGGGCGGCGGAGCCATCGGCTGAGAACCGTCGATAGGATCGTTAGGAGTAATGTAAAGTGTGCGAAGGGATTGAGAGTAGAGGCGGAGAAAGTACCTGCCGTCGTAATTGATATTGGTCGAAATGCTCGACGGACTGTAGGTCGCTTCTCCAGAGCCATTGTAGTCATCGCTGCGCAGCAGAACCTGCGCGCCCGCAGCATCGGTGTCGTGAACAATGGTGGTGACGTTGGTGATGGTGTTTTTAGCACCGCTGGCGCCGCCCGGGTCCTTCGCGACCGCGGTGGTAGCCAAGCAGATTAGCAAGAAGCTGCGCAGTTTCATTTTGCTCTCCTTAATTTGTGTTATGAACAACAACTCTGTCAGATTGGCGTTTACCCCGCGACGACCACCTTCTGTGCGGTCGGCCTTGACTTGATTCCTGCGAGAACCATCCGGCAATGAGGATTGCCGGCTTAAGGTTTTTTCTTGGGTGCAGGGTTAGCGACAAATCCGCGGCGTTGGCCAGGTATGTCGCAAATTCCGGCAATTTGACCCGCCGAATTTATGCCCCACGGGGTGGTTCTGAAGGCTCCCGGACAATCCAACGTTGTGAAGGTTGTGCCTTCGGCCAAAAATCCATGTGAGATTCCATCCTGGCCGATATAGGATCCGACGATCTGTCCTCGCTCGTTGATTCCGTTTGCGGCTGTTCCTTCTGGAACTGAGTCCGGATCGTCAAAGGAGACTATTTGGCCCTTGGAAAACCAGAACCCGTGTCCAACCGTGGATTGATCCGCATCCCAATTGCCGACAATGTCTCCCCGGGAATTGATCCCGATGGGGTATGTGTCCAGAGCGCCTGGGTAGTCAAGGTGAGCGAAATTGCCCTTCTCGTAAACAAATCCATGGACTGTGAAGGCGTTATCGACCCATGTTCCGATAATGACTCCGGAGTTGTTGATAGCGTTCAGCTGCGTGCCCACCGAACCCGCATAAGGAACATCAATCGTAGACAGAGTGTCCTTCCTCAGCAGAAAACCGTGCTCGTTTCCGTCGTCGCCCAGATAACCGCCCACCACGTCACCCGGGTCATTGACGCCGCGCGCGAAGCTGATATGCGTGCCCAGTACTCCAGATACGTCCAGAGAGACGTACTGGTGTTTGTTCACGAGGAAAGCATGACGGCCAGGAATGGTGTTGTCAGCGCCTACGAGGTCTCCGCGGTCGTTCAGACCGAAAACCAAAGTTACAGTTGCTCCTGGGTTCTCAAACGTCCTGTAATGATAAGTAACTTGTGCTTCGGCAGCGCAAATCAACACAAGGTAAGACACCGAAATCGCGAGTGGCATTTTCATATGTTCTCCTTAACTTGGGAATCTATTTACGATCGTTCAGCTCGAGGGGCGGGTTCTGCGTTTCCAGCCATGCGAGCTAAAAAAAGGAGGCCGCCGCACCGGCGTCCGCCGGCGTGGTGGCCTCCGCGAAATACGGTCAGCCTTGCTGGCTCATCGCAGATAACAACTATGCGACGAAGCGTTCAGTCGGTATCTCCACTAAGGACTAAACTTAATCTTCCTGGTGGTGACCTCTGCCGTCATGGGCAGCCCATCCTGAATTTTGAGCTTTTCAATTTCCCCGTGGCCCAAATCAGCGCAGTAGCGCATCAACCGCTGCCATGTTGGGTGAATCGCACTGACGGCGCGATCCTCCAACCTATGAAGGCTCACGACAGCGCGCGGGTTCGGATTTGTAATCTCCGCCAAATTGAACTCCTAGTTCTTCTTGTACACATAAACCTGTCCGGCGGTCGTGGTTGTGCCTACGTCACGCCCCTTTTCGCCAATGAGTACAAGGGGGTACCCGGGTGCAATTGCTACACCGAAGCCGAAGAACATCCCGTTACTTTGTACGGTAGGGGGCTCAAATAGGTAATTCGGAGTGGTTGCGGAATTGAATGGACTGGTGAAAAGGTGTGCTGCCCCCGAACACTCCGTGGCGCCGTTACTGGCGTTGGGAGTGCCGACCAGGACCGCACCTCCCGCCAACATGTCGCCGACATCAAAGTTGGGAGCTGCCCAGCTGGTGGCCTTCCCGGGCGCGGGCAGCAACTGGTTCGTGTACGTGTCCCCGGAATGAACCACCCCGGAAAAGATGAGTGCTTTTGCCGTCGTATCGCTGCCTTTGAACTGGTCCCCGGTGATAACTACCAGATCAGAAAAGCCGTCCAGGTTGACGTCCGCGATCCCCAACCCCCGCCCGAAACCAGGACCGGGCCCAGTCAGCGTGAAGTAGGCGGATTGTTGTAGTGGAGCGGGGAATACGTACACATTCCCACCACCGGACACGACCAGCTCGTTGCCTGGGACTCCGTTGATGTTTCCAATCGCAATCGCGGCGGCAAATCCTTGCCCGGTAGGATCCGCGATTTCTTTTGAGTAGCTCAGTGCGCCCGCGACATACTTGAAGATGAAAACCCCGGAGGAGCTGGAACCCCTCTTTCCGGGAGTCGCGCCGACTACTATTTCGTCCGCTCCATCCCCATCCAGATCGCCCATAGCGATGGCCTGTGCCCAATTCGAGGGGGCACCAGCCGGCGGTTGAATCTTATACGCGGTGTAGCTCGGATTGAGTGTGGTGGAAGAGACACTTCCTACGAAGAGATAAGCAACAAAATCCTGCGGTTGTGCCATCATGAAATCGGGCACGCCATCGCCATTTACATCGCCTGCCGCTGCAATGGTGGCACGGACCACAGTCAGCAATAGGAGTGGGTTCTGCCAACCTGCTCCTGTGATCGGGTTATTGGGTTGCGCCTCTCCGGTTGCGGGATCCAGAAGAAATACATAAGTACCTTGGGTTCCAGGGATCCCGCTGGGTCCGCCGCTGACAGTGCCTGAGGTAACGAAAGCTGCCAGGGAATCTACGACTCCGTCCCGATTCAGATCCAAGGGGCGAACCCGTATGGCATTTCCAATAGCCTGAGTTGTAAGCAACGCCGCTCCGTTCGCTTGGACCGGGTTGAGGACCGTCGCCAGAGAAAATCCACTGGGGGTGCCGCTGGTCGTGCAGCCCACAGGAGTTCCCTTGACGGTTACCGCAAACTTGTCCGTACCCTTGCCACTGCGGCCATCGGTGTTTTTCACTGCGATGTCAAAACCGCTGACTACCGCATCGGCTGCGACCGTGATGTTCGCAGTCAGCTGAGTTGAGCCTTTGAACGTTGTCGAATTTACCGTCACACCACCCGGGTTCGTGGTACCGGAGACAAACCACTGCGCTTGGGCACCTTTCTTGAATCCATTTCCAGTGATGGTTACGTCGAGATTGATGGTTCCCTGGGGGGCAGCGTTCGGGGTGGCAGAATCAACCTGGATCTGAGCGCTGGCCGGCAGCGTACCCACAGCTGCGAATAATGCCATTACAAAAAGGCTTGCAGAACCGCAGCGATGGAATCTCATTTTTGCACGCCCCAAAAGGAAAATGTATTCCGGCCAGCCCCAAATTGCTGCTTCGCTCACATTACACGGACAGCAGTTCTGTTTTTCCGGCTCAATTTATCGGGCCCACCATTACAAATGCAGCCCAATAATAGGGATGACGATAGCGCGGGTCACTGCGTCGCAGTTCCTGTTGTGCACGAGAAAGTGCCCGAGCGCCCCCTCGCTCAGACAAGTACCGGTAAAACCGACCCATCAAGTCCTTGGTGGACTCATCGTTAACGGCCCACAAACTAGCCAGGATATTGTGGCCTCCCGCGCCAAGAAAGGCCTGTGTCATCCCGACAAACTCGTCCCCAGCGGGTATTTCGCTAAAGTATCCATTCCCGAGAGCAGTTTCGCACGCACTCAACGTGACCAGGCGGGCATGCAGCCTCATTCCCACAATCTCGTAAAGCTCGAGGCGTCCATCGTTCTCACGGTCGGGCTCAAACTCCAAGGCTGAAAGGATAGGAGCATTCCGATTGAGGCTGCTGTGTGTTGCGAGGTGGAGGTAGTCATAGTTTTCAGCCACCCGCTTGAACAGTGTCTCCGTCGCTGCCTTTCCGATCACCACCCGAGATGTGTCGGGGAACATTTTCCCAATGGAGCGAACCTCTCCGACTGCATTTGGCAAGTGAGTATCGGTCGGAGCCATGGCAAGAAGAGTTCTTCCTTGTCTTTGACGACCTGCCGCGTTTACCAGGGGCACTGCAGATGGCAGGTAGGTCAGGTCAAACTGGTCGCCCAGAAATCGCCCATTGCCCAGTGGCAGGGCGGCAAACGGCACATAGTTGAGGACACCGTCAGGAACGATCAACAGTTCATGGATTCCGTTAAGATACCCAGCCCGTTGTAACGGATTAATCAGCAATGTGCTTAGGCCTCTTGCCGGTTGCAGCCAATCGGCCCTTCGTCCTGTGATTAGATCGCGCAGCAACTCGACTCTGGATGACAGACTCCCGGAGGTGATCTGCACAGGTATGCCGACGACGGAGGTGCGGGTCACCAGTAGGGTGCTGATCTCCTGCTTGCCAATGACGAATTCGATCAGAGCAGTGTCCCCTGGAAGCAAGCTCTGAACATCTGCGGCGGTCGGGATCATTTTCGCTTTGGAACCCGGCAGAGATGTCCGAAGGCTGTCCAGCAGGTCCTGATAGTTTTTTTCCGCCCGGTCCAGCTCGGCGGAATACGCATTCAGGCTCTCTACGCTTCGTTCACGTTCGGGACGCCACAACTGCTTCCTGACTGAGTTCCGCAGACTACGAATCTGCTCGGCTAGGTCGTGCATCTGCACCTGCACCGGGGAATCCTTCCCAACTGGAGCACCTAACCCAAGCTGGTCTAGATAGGCACGTGCCCGCAACTTTTCCGAGTAGAAGAAAGCATCGCTGGGCTTGCCGAGTTTCAGGAGAAGTTCCACCAAGGCGACATATACCTGATAGCGGTCCTCAATGTAGCCCGCCTGATAGCGTTCCTCGGAAATGTCCGCCCTCGTTTCCTCGATGATGCGAACAGCCTCTTTGTATGCGGCAATGGCCTCTTCTCTCTTTATCAGTGCCTCAAGCGTCTTGCCGCGCCCGTATTGGATACGCCATCCGAGTTCGGGATCACGCAGTTGATTTTGCAGAGTCTCCGCCGATGAATATTCGTCCAGAGCCTGTTGAAGTTCTGTTCGGGAGCGCCGCGCCTCCGCAAGGGCAAATCGAGCTTGCGCCATGGCCGGCTGGTTGCCCAGGCGCTCCGCAATCTGGCTTCCTTCCGATGCGCTCTGCAAAGCAGTGTCAAGACGGTTGCGCTCGATCTCGTTAGTCGAGCGTTGGAGCAATGCAAGGACAATGGACCCCTCGTCCCCTGCGACTCGCGCGCTTTTAAGAGCCTGTTCGAAATCAGAGTCGGCAGCATCATGTCGCTTGCGACGCCGTTCGAGGTCGCCAAGGCCTAGCAAGCTGGCACGTTCACCCGATCCATTCCCGATTTTCTGCGCCAATTGTAGCGCGCGCTTGAATCGCTCTTCTGCAGCCACGCCGTCGCCTAGCAGTTCGTAAAGGTTCGCGGTGTCATCGAGTGCTTCGATCAACTCTCGCTGTAGACCGGCCTTCTCGTACACCTGTTCCGCTGCCGTGTACTCGTGCAGAGCTGACTCATAGCGGCCCAGGCTCGCCAAAGTTGTGCCTTTCCCCTTGTGCCAGTCTGCTTCGTCCTTCGGTAGGCCACTCTGCCGTGCAACTTTCAAGGCGCGATCAAAGGTGGCAAGCGCCCCGTCCACATCGCCGCTGCCCGCAAGGCAGAGAGCAATATTGCCCAAATCGAGGCTGGATGCGGGCTTCAGCCCAAGGCGTTCGTCAATTTGTAGCGCTTGTTGATAATAAGGTAGGGCCTCGCGAAACTTCCCTAGAAGCAAGTCGACTCCGCCGATATTGCCAAGCACATCGCTCTCACCCCGTTCGAAATGCGAGGCGCGATGCAATTCGAGGGCTTTCTGATACTGCTCAAGCGAGTGCTGGTAGTCGCTTTTTTCATCGAAGACAAGACCTAGATTGTTACGCGCGGACCCTTCCAATTCCTTGTCGCCTACCTCGGAAGCAATCTGGATCGCCAGTTCCAAATGGTGGATGGCTGCGGGATAATCGGCTTTCTCCCAATAGATCAGGCCAAGCTGGTTGTGAGTGGTTCCGACTTCTCCACGATCGCCGAGTTCTTCCTTGATCTGCAGAGCTTGTTGTGCGAACCCAAGGGCTTTGTCGAGTTCCTCCAACCTGCGATAGCAAGTTGCAACATACCCGAGAGTAATGGCCTCCCCGTGCCGATCGTTGTTCGCCCGAAACAGTCTGAGCGCCTCCTCGAACTGATGAAGCGCTTCCTTCGGCCCATTTTGCGTGTAGAGCTGCTTCCCCCCACTCAGCAATTCTTGAGCCGATGGCGTTGGCGGACTCTGCGGCCATGATGCGCAAGCTAGCATCGTTAAACAGCACGCGTACTTGGCGATCACAGGCATGTTGGTTACCGCTTCACCCGAAAGGGAGCAGGCGCCGACTTGATGGTTCGACCATTTGACGAATAGGAAGTAACCCAGACAAAATACGAGCCGTCTTTGAGGATGACATCCGAGGGGAGGGCAATTGCTAGCTTGTCCGTTTGACCTTCCCATACTAGATCGCCATCAGCCGTAACAACGCGTATCTCGTACGAGCGGGCACTGGGAATGTCCGTCCAGCTGAACTTCAATCCCTGGGGTATGAGAACACTGCCCGCTCGCGGCGAGATGACCGCAGGCCGAAGTTCGACAGTAGCGGTCTTTCTAACGACATCCGGAACCGAATCCTCGTGTGTGGCTGTGGACTTCGCGATGAGAGGCGCGGCAGGCGGATGCATCGACGGCAAGACCAGTGTTTGTTCTGGCTTTCGCAGAGAAACTGTTGCAACTGCTAGCGCCACGATCATTGTCGTGGCTACGGCTGGAACCCAACGCCAATAAGTACGACTCGAACGTGCTGGGACAGCGTGGATGGCCCGATAGACGAGCGCTGGGGGCGGTGCAGGAAGGTCGGCTTCCCGTTGAGCCTTCGTGATATCTGCGACAATCTGGCGGCACCGCTCGCATCTGGCCAGGTGGGATTCGACGCGAGCCTTCCGCGAACTGTCGAGGGTTCCGTCGACGTAACCGGCGATCACTTGATCTTTCGGGCAGATCCATCTACCTGTCAAATCGTCCAGCTCGTGTGTGTGTCCGAATCGCCTCGCCTGCGGGTTTTGATCGAGCATAGGCACCTTGGGGGAATTGATGTCCGGCATTGTTTGGTGCTCCTGCCTTATTGCACGGACACCATTACGAATTTTTCCGGCCTCTTCAGCACATCGCGCCGCGCAGCTGCTTCAGGATCGCCACCATCCTTCGGTGAACCCGCTGTGCGTCGCCCAAGTCACACAACGACGCAATCTCCTCAAGAGACAGATCTTGCTCAAATCGGAGCTGTACGAGAAGACGCTCCCCTGCTGGCAGAGACGCTAGACTTTTTTTTAGTTGGCCGTACTGTTGTTCCCGAACGATTTGATCTTCCTGATTTGGGCTCGGGTCAGCTATTTCTACAGCGCCAATCACATCTTCGTCCACTGCCACGGCTGTGGTGAGCGCAGCCTTTCGTGAACTGAGAATCCACTGTTGCCGAGAACTGAGCGAGCGCTGAAGATTTTCCTCAATGTTCGACAGTTCCCCCAAACTCACTCCCGGGAAGAGGGGTTCTAGTCGGGCCAGGGTCTCCTCGGGGGAAGCACTCCTCAGAAACCGGCAAGTGTAGACTTCCATCTCTAGTGGCGAAAGGTTCTGCAACGATTTGAACGGCCGTTGGCGCCCGGATTGTTTGCGATGCCAGTCAAAACACAGATTGCGCGCCACTACGCGCAGCCAGGTTGTAAAAGTTGCACTCCCTTGCGGCTTGAATTTCAGCAGGCGACGGAATCGATTGTGTGCAAGTTTTTCGCAGATGTACAAATAGCAATCGGCAGCCGCGTCCTCGCTGGAGGTGCAGACGCGAGCGGATTGGTACAAAATCGGGCTATATACGCTGAGGAACTCTGTCCAGCTTTCACGCGAATTCGACGAACGGAGCGCCTCGAGAAGCGGCGCAATATCGCGATCGCGCACAGTTCCCTCCCTAGGGTCCTGATTTGGCTCGCGAGTGTATCCCATAGGCTCTTGCCAAATCCATGAGATTGTGGCGTTCTGGCGACGCGGCTTGTGAGAAAACTGTGTTCGCGTTCGAGCCGATCAAACGTGTGGTTCCCACGACAGTCACCAAAATCACAGCGAGCATCACGGCATGCTCAGTGATGTCTTGCCTCTTCACTCCACATGGTGTTGAGCGTGGGGACGTGCATGAGTGCTCCTACTCGTCGGTTTTGAGGTTTTCGGGCAAAGGCCCATTCAAGAAAACACCCGCACCCGCCGGGGTTTTTGGGGCACTCTGAAACTAACCAGAATTGCACACGGAAAAGCGATTTGTCGTTGCGCTAGCGCAAGGTTCGGGGGTGGGGAGACGAGATATATTCTCTGGGAATTCCATTCATGAACAGGAAAACGCACAAGGAATGGGGGCCATGACGCATCGCCGAATTCCCGGAATGGGAGAAGGCGGCACTCATCCGTAGGAAGGTGTGGACTACTCGGAGTAGGGGATGTCGGTGGTGACTTGGGGCGACTTCCACGATCCAGCAGGCCTTCAGTGAGCCACACCCAAGTCCTCGTGGAGCAAGGCTTTTAACACAAATAAATGGAAAATTCCGTAACCGTACGGTGGGAAGTCCCTTCTTCGGCACCCTCAACTTCCAGCCCGTGAAGAGGTCGATGGTTCGAGTCCATTCGGGCCTACCATTTCACTTATTCTTCATTCCACCGGATTTTACCCGCGACGCAGTTTCTCAGAATCTTCTCAGTGAGATTTCAGGACCACCAAAGGACATTCCCACCGGTGTGCCGCTAACTTTGCACCATCTCATGGGGAACCTGGCAAAAGGCCGGGTCCAAAAAGGATGGTTGTTATGGCAAAGCGTTTAGCGGTATTTGTGTACGGGCTGGTGAGCTACATGGCGTTTTTCGTGACGTTCGTGTATGCCGTCGGGTTCATCGGCAATCTTTACGTCCCGAAGTCGATGGACTCAACGGCCCGAATGTCGTTCTGGCCGGCTCTGGTCATTGATGCTCTGTTGCTGCTGCTGTTCGCGGTGCAGCACAGCGTCATGGCCCGGCCTGCAATCAAAGAGCTGCTGACTCGATTCATACCGGCGGCTGCCGAACGAAGCACCTACGTGCTGTGTTCCAGCCTGTTACTGATAGCGTTATTCGCCTTCTGGCAGCCTATCGGCGGTGTCGTTTGGAATGTCGCCAATCCCGGGGTTCGGAATGCCATTAACGCGGTTTTCGGCTTCGGTTTCGCTCTGGTGTTCGTTGCTACGCTCTTGATCAACCACTTTGACCTGTTCGGCCTTCGTCAGGTGGCGTTGTACCTTGCGGGCAAGCCATACACGTACCTCGAATTCCGGACGCCGTTGTTCTACCGCTTTGTACGTCATCCGTTGTACGTGGGTTGGTTGATCGCGTTCTGGGCTACTCCTACGATGACCGGCGCGCACCTTCTGTTTGCAGTGCTTACGTCCGCCTACATCCTGATGGCAATCCGTTGGGAAGAGCACGACCTCGTCACCGTTCACGGATCGAAGTACCAGGATTATCAGAAGCGCGTGCCGAAGCTGATCCCATCGTTGGCTCCGTATCGCACCCCTGACGAGCGGATCGTGCAGGTCCCGAGTTCGGCTGCATAATCTCGACATAACAAAAAGGGCGGTTGGCCCCGCCCTTTAATGCTTCCAACGTGCTACACCCTCAGGACGCCGAGATTTCCCTCATTGGTGCCGCGGATTCCTTGTGCCAGCCCATGAACGCGGAGAACTCCTGCAGCAGGATCTCCCAGGCCGGTTCCTCGGCAAGAAGCAGGTGATTGGCGCTGGGCAATGAAGCATAGCGGGCGCCAGGAATTTCGGCAGCCAACTGGCGGCCGTGCTCGGGCAAGACCACGTGGTCGCGATCGCAATGCACGACCAATGTGGGGGCTTGCACCTGCCGCAAGAGCCCGCGTACGTCGATGGCGCAGTCGACTTCGATAAGTCGCGCGGCATTTTCGGGCGAGGTTGACACCCGTTGTAGATCGTCGAACCAGTTCTCGTGGACGGGCGTGGCGTCGGGCATGAAGCGTTTGGTGAAAATTCTGCAGAAGGCTGGATTGTGAAGTCCCCAGCCCAACCGCGTCAGGCTGACCAGCGCCCGCCGGGCCTCGAGTTCTTCCGGGCTGCCGTAGTGATAGAGTCCCATGGGAAATGCGCCATAGAGCACCAGTTTGCTCACCCGTTCGGGATGCTTCACCGCGTAAGCGATGGCGATTGCGCCGCCTCTTGAAATTCCGAGCAGAGAAAAGCGATCGAGTCCCGCCGCGTCCACCACCGTTTCCAGATCGCGTACCCAGGTGTCAAAACTCACGCCAGGAACATCGCGCTGCGACATGCCGTTACCACGCTCGTCGTACCGAATCAGTCGATGGTGTTTGCTGAGTTCTGTCCACCAGTGCTGCCAGATCGGGCTTCCCCACTCGAAATCCAAATGTGTGAGCCAGTTCGACGCCTTCACCAGGGGCGGTCCGTCTCCAATGCTCGCCCAGGCAAGGCGCACGCCATCCTCGGTAACCGAAAACCTAATGTCCTGGCGGGGCAGTGGAGTGGTGGACTGGCCTCCTGCTGCCACAGCTTGTGAGGCAGCTGAACGCACGACGTTTCTAACTGGCGCAACGAATCGATAGCCATGCCGTGGCACGGTTTCGATGCACTTCACCGGATGGAGTAGTTTCCGCAGCTGCGAAATGCAATAGTCGAGATTGTTGTCTTCGACGACGGAGTCCGGCCATACCGACTCCATGAACGCGTCTTTGCGCACGAGCTTGCCGGCATTTTCTACCAGCACGCGAAGGGTGTCGAACAGTTTGCCGCGCAGGCGAATTTCTTCGCTATCGCGAAGCAGCCTTCGCTCGTCCACATCGAGGAGGTAACTGCCAAAGAGGTACTTGGCCATTGTCAAACCGGGGCCGGCGTCGGGCGCACAGGAGAGCCGCAGGTCCCCACATGGTTTCTTATTCTACCAGCGGATACCGGGGCCAGTCCCGTCCCGCGGCGCGAACGTAGTAACAGCTGCCGTGTCAGGATCAAGCTATTATCCAGCCCGTGATCCAGACCGTGATTGGTCCGCCTTGCGCGTATGTAGAGGGGTTTAGCAGTTTCCTGCGAACATGGAAGTTGTTGTAGGTGTGGGTTAAGCGTACCTTGACACGGAAGAGGTTGATGGTTCGAGTCCATTCGGGCCTACCATTTCAAATACATCGCTCCGAGCAATCCCCCCAAAGTGGAGAGCAGGACTGCTGCGTGCTTTTTACAGTTCTAAGAGAACCCGTAGCCCTCGGTAGAAGCATTCTTTGCGATAGGCCACCTCCCAGTCCTCGACCATGAGAATGTCCTTCACCTTCCCTTCCTTTACCGTACTTGCAACATTCTTCTCCCGGTTTTTCCGCGATTCCTTTGCTCTCAATCCAGTTCGGCGGAATACTCGGGGAAGTACCGGTGTGCCCATCGCTGGGAATTTGCCCGTTATGTCTGTGTAATACTCTATCGACAGAAATGTCGCGATTACGTTTCAAGATTCGGCCCGCCGTTTCCGACTGGTTACGGAACTCGGCGTCTGGGGCAGGAGAGACTGTCGGGTCGGTGACAGAAATCCCGGAGTGCCGGTCAACACGACACCTCATCTTCCTGGGGCCAGCGCTCGTCAATCGCCTTCATGATTTCCTGGGCCTAGCCACGGCGTCCGCGATTGCACTCATAGTCGAAGCTAGCGTCTCACTTCCCACAAAGCCGATTCTCGACCGCGAGCCAAAGAGCTGAAGGGCTCCCGGATTGCTTCCGCATCGCCGACAAACCGTAGACCTCGTTCTTCGCTTCCGGTATGCGGGTGCAAGCGCTTTCTTTTCGGACAAGTAATAAAGAACCGGAACAGTCATGCGAGAGAGGACCGTCGAAGCGACTTCGCCGGCCATCAGCGAAATCGCCAAGCCCCTGGAAAATCGGGTCGAACAAAATCACGCTCGCGCCCACAACAACAGCCGCCGCCGTCAGCAGCATGGGACGGAAGCGCACCGCTCCGGCATCCACCACGGCTTCTTCCAGCGACATTCCGTGCGAGCGGCGCAATTCGATGAAGTCCACCAGAATGATCGAATTCCGAACAATGATTCCCGCCCCGGCGATGAAACCAATCATCGAAGTCGCGGTGAAAAATGCTCCCATCAGCGCATGAGCCGGCAGAATGCCGACGAGCGTCAGCGGAATCGGCGCCATGATCACCAGCGGCGTTTTGAACGATTTGAACCACCCGACCACCAGCACGTAAATCAGCACCAGCACCGCAGCGAAGGCCAAGCCAAGGTCACGAAATACTTCGACCGTGATGTGCCATTCGCCGTCCCATTTCATGGAGAAGCGGTCGGTGCTCTCCGGCAGCGTCGTGCCGGAGTATTGCTTTACGTGGTAGCCGTCGGGCAATTTGATTTTATCGATCGCATCGCTCATCTTCAGGATGGCGTACACCGGACTTTCGTCTCACCCGCCACGTCGCCCGTGACATACACCACCGGCCGCAGGTTCTTGCGATAGACGCTCTGATCAATCGTGGTCTGCTGGATGTTGGTGACCTCGCGCAGGGAAACCTGTCCGCCTGAAGGAGTCGGGCAACTTCAGGTTTTCAAGATCCTCGATGCCGAGCGATCCGGGCGCGACAGGCGCACTTCGATGGGGACGTCTTCGCGCGAATGCGGGATCGTGCAGCAAGCCCGGCGGTGGCTCCGCTCAGACCGATCTGCACCGTGCGCGTAACTTCCGCCGCTGAGACGCCTTGCAGCGCAGCCTTGTCGAGGTCCACTTTCATGTCGTACTTGTTCTGCGGATCTTCCACATACCAATCCACGTCCACGACGCCCGGAGTCTCCTGGAAAATCTTCTTTATCTTTGCGGCGAGTTCGGTCTGGCCTTTGTAGTCCGGCCCATACACTTCCGCGACGAGAGTCTGCAGCACCGGCGGGCCCGGCGGAACTTCGGCGACTTTGATGCGCGCGCCGAACGGCGCGGCAATCTTGTCCAACTCCGGCCGCAATCTTCGGGCGATTTCGTGGCTCTGCGCCTTGCGGTCGTGCCGAGAGAGCAGGTTGACCTGGATATCGGCTTGGTTGGGCTGGCGGCGCAGGAAGTAATGGCGCACGAGCCCGTTGAAGTTGTAGGGGCCCGACGTGCCGGCATAGATTTGGTAGTTGATGACCTCCGGCTGCTGGCCCAGGTAGCTGCCCCAGTGCCTGCGCCACGCGCGTCGTCTGCTCCAGCGGGGTTCCGTCGGGCATGTCGATGATCACCTGGAACTCGCTCTTGTTGTCGAAGGGGAGCATCTTGACCTGCACCCACTTGAGCGGAACGAATGCCACCGCCGCGAGCAGCAGCACAACCACGCCGCCAAGAAAGATCCACCTCCGCGCGGCATTCTGAATCAGCGGATTCATCAAGCGGCGATAGAAGCGCGTCGTCCAGCCTTCGGTCTCATGCCCGGACTCAGGACGATCGGCGTAGTGATGCAGCAGGCGCAACGCCGCCCAGGGCGAAACCACGAAAGCGACGAGCAACGAGAACATCATCGCTGCCGAAGCGCCCACCGGAATCGGGCGCATGTACGGCCCCATCAAGCCCCGCACAAAGGCCATCGGGAGAATGGCGGCGATCACGGCGAATGTGGCCAGAATCGTTGGGTTGCCGACTTCGTCCACGGCTTCAACGGCAACATCAGCAAGTGAGCGCGCCGCGATTTTCGGGCAGCCGGAAATGGCGAACGATGTTCTCGACCACCACGATGGCGTCATCCACCAGGATGCCGATGGAGAAGATCAGTGCGAACAGCGTGACCCGGTTCAGCGTGTACCCGAACAGATAGAAGATAGCCAGAGTCAGCGCGAGCGTGACGGGAATGGCCAGCAGCACCACGCCCGATTCGCGCCAGCCCAATGCCAGCGCGATCAGCAGCGTGACGGAAAGCGTGGCGAGGAACAGATGCTTGAGGAGTTCGTCCGATTTGTCCTTGGCCGTTTCGCCATAGTTGCGCGTGACGGTGATGTTCAAATCGTTTGGCAGCGTGTTGCCGCGCAGAGAGTCGATCTTTTGCAGAGCGCTCTCAGAGATGAGCGTGGCGTTCGCGCCCTTGCGCTTGGCCAGGGTGATCGTCACGGCGGGATATTCCGCATTGGCCGTCTGCTCCGTCGCCGCCGTGCGCATTGGCGAACAGGACGTAACTGTCCGGTTCCGCGGGCCGTCTTCGATCTTCTCCGCCACATCGCGCAGGTACACGGGCCGTCCGGCGTGAACTCCCACGACGACTTGTTGCAGATCTTCGGGGCGCGTAAAGAAGTTGCCGGCTTCGACCTGGAACTCCTGGTTGCCGCGCGCAAAGCTGCCGGCCTGGCTCGCGGTGTTCGCGGCCCGAGTTGCATGACAACGGAACCCGGCGTCAGTCCGTACGCTGCGAGCCGCTGTGTATCGAGCACAACGCGCAACTTCCGCGGCTGCCCGCCGATGATCGTGGTTTCGGAAACGTCGTCCAGTTGCTTGAGTGAGTGTTCCAGTTCTCCCGCGATGCGCCGCAGATTGGTAGGCGTCGTAGTTCTTGCCCCAGAGCGTCAGAGCCAGGATCGGCACATCATCGATCGAGCGCGCCTTGATGATCGGCTGCGAAACTCCCTGCGGGATGCGGTCGAAGTTCGAATAGAGCTTGTTGTAGGTCTTGACGATCGCGTCTTCTTCTTTCGTGCCCACATAGAAGCGCACGATCACCATGCTCAGGCCGGGGTGGCTGATGGAGTAGATGTACTCGACTCCCGGTATTTCGCGGAGCAGCTTTTCCATGGGAACGGTGGCGCGTTGCGTTACTTCTTCCGGCGATGCGCCCGGCATCTGCACGAACACGTCCAGCATGGGGACGACGATCTGCGGTTCTTCCTCGCGCGGCGTCTGCAGGATGCTGAAAGCGCCCAGCAGCAGCGCGCCCACAATGACCAGCGGCGTCAGCTTCGATTGAATGAAGATGTGCGCAATGCGGCCCGCCAGTCGCAAGGCTGTGCGAGGACTGCGTGAGGATGGATCTGCCGACTTGGGTCGTTGTCTTGTCATCACTCGGCCTCGATTCGTTTGCCGCTCAGGTCGAGTTCTCCCGGCTCGGCAACAAGATTTTCTCCGTCTTGCAGTCCGGAGAGAACTTCAATCTGTTCCGCAGGTTTGCCCAGCGTGACGTAACGCAATCCGGCGATCTGGTTCTGGTCGAGCACGTAAACTCCCTGCAGTTGGCCGCGCTCGACCAATGCGCGTACGTGGAATCAGCAGCGCCGACCGCTCGCCGCGCGGGAAGCGCGCCCTCCCGAAGAGCCCCGAGCGGAGCGCGCATCAGCGGGCAATTCGACTTTCACCAGGAAGCTGCGGCTGGCCGGGTCGGCGGCCGGAACGATTTGCACGACCTTGCCGGTGAGTCGGCATTCCCCAGCGCGTCGATCGTGACCGGGCTGATCTGCCCAACGTGGACAAAGCGCAGATCGCTTTCATCCACGGTCACTTCCAGCCGGTAGCTCCGCGTGTCTTCAACGGTGAACATGGGCATGCCGGGCGAAGCCAGCGTGCCGGCATCGGCTTTTTTCTCCGTCACTACGCCGGCAAACGGCGCGCGAATCCGCGTGTAGCCAAGCGAAGTGCGAGCCTGAGTCAGAGCGGCATTCGCTTGCGCCTGTCCGCGCGCGCCATGTCGCGCCGCGCTTCCGCCGACTGTGCGCGGGCTTTGATCTCGTCGAATTCCTGCGGGCTGACCGATTTCTTCTCGTAGAGTTGCTGGTAGCGCTTCAGCGTTGCTTCGGCGAGAGCAAGGTCCGAATCGGCGGCGGCCACTTCCTTTTTCCGCGCAGTCACGGCAGCAGTGGCCTGCTCCACGCGGCGCGGGGTTGCGCATCGTCGATGATCGCCAGCACCTGACCGCTCTGCACGCGGTCGCCTTCATGCGCACGGATCTCGACGATGTTGCCCATCATCTGGCTGGCAACCTGGCTGGTTTGCGCGGCGCGCACCGTTCCCACCGCCTCCAGCCAGATCGGGTACCGTCTGCTCGTTGCACCACAATCACCGAAACGTTGCTCACGGTTTCTGGCGCAGCAGGCGCCGGCTGCGCCTGTTCGTTGGAACAACCCGCTAAGCCCGCCGGCCAGCAGCCAGCGCCAGAGTGAGCGAGCTGTCAATGCTGAATTCTGTCGATTCATGGCGTCACCACGGGAGACTGAGGATTCAGAGTTCCGCTGGCCAGTTCGAGGTTCGCGTAGCCGGTGTGATAGCGATAGACGGCTTCCCAATAATCCGTCTGGCTGCGCCGCGCGGCTTCTTCCGCCGCCAGCAGATCGGTAATCGTCGAAAGCCCGGAGTCGTAGCGGTTCTGATTGATGCGCAGGCTTTCTTGCGACTCTGCAATCGCTGCGCGAGCCACTTCGACCTGCTGGCGGCGGCATCCAGGTCGTAGTAGGCGCGGCGGACTTCCAGCCGAATGGCGTCGGTCGCTATTTCCTTCATCGCGGCCACTTTCTCCTGCATTGCTCGCTCATGGGAAAGTTGCGCCCGCTTGGCTCCGCCTTGAAAGAGATCGAATTGGACCTCGATTCCGGCCAGCCAGTTGTTCCCCCCGCCTCCCGCGAGAAATGTCGGGTTGTCGGCCTCCCAGCCCGCAAACGCGTTCACCCGCGGCCCGAAGGAGGATTTCGCGATCGCCACGCTCTGCTTGCTGCGCTGCTTCTTCGGCGCGAATGCGCTTCAGGTCGGGCCTGTTCCACTGCTTGTTTTTCCGACTTCATCTAGCGACGTGCCGGAAGCGTTTTTTCCGCGAGCGCTTCGGCAGTTGAATCGAAGAGTCCTGCTGGCATCCCATCGCGAGTGCTCAACTGTGCCCGCGCCAGATCCAAGATTATTTCTGGCGCGAATGATTCCTGCTTCCGCGTCGCCAGCCGTACTTGGGCGCTCAGCAGATCGGATTCCACGACCACGCCGCTATCGAAGCGATCTTGCTGCGGTCCAGGATGGCCTGCGCCGTCTTCATGTTTGCTCGGCGACCTCCAGTTGCTTCTTGCCAGCAGCACGCCGTAGTAGGAGTCACGACGCGAAAGATGATTTCCTGGTCGGTGCGTTCCAGTTGATGGCGGCGGCGTCCTTCACCCGCTCTGCGCGATTCACCCCCGCCAGCTCGCAAAGGAATCAAACAGATTCCAGGTTCCGCCAAAGCGTGTCGCGAAGTTGCCGAAGGGCAGTGGAGTATTCAGCACATTCAGCGCGAAGTCGGCCGTCGTGAACCGCTGTTGCCGCAATTTGCTGCCAAAGACGTACACAGGGTCGTTGCCACGCGTTGCCGTTTCGGAAAACGTGAGGTGTGGAAACAGGAACGATCGAGCTTCCCTAACGTCGGCCGAGGCGGCCTTCGTGTCCGCGAGCGCAGCCTTGCGCTGCGGGTTTTTCTCCAGCGCGACTTGCACCGCCTGCTGCAGCGTTAGAACTTCCTGGGCTAGCAGAGGAGCCGTCAAGGCTAATAATGCGACGGCTGTTCGCATAACAGCACTCCGTAGCGGAAGCGGATATGTGTATTGGTCCCTCTTTGCCGCATATTCAACTTGACACCTCACCGGCTCCACCCGCCTTCAACTCCGAGGCAACTGCAAGGGCTGCTCTGATCCGGGCGAGGTGGTGGTAACTGTGGCGCACGGCATGATCCTCAAGCATGAACTGGCAAGTGAGCGGAGCATCGCTGTTCAGCGACACGGGTGCGGCCCGGTCCAGTTCCTCATCGGTAAACGCACGGATCGCTGCGGCGCCGCCGCACTGTTAGATGCCAGCAGGGCGAGTGCGGCTTCTTTGGTGACGCCGTCATTATCTCGCGCATGATCACGGTTGATGGCGTCAACAGCCTCCCAAGTCAGGTCTGTGATCGGCTGGCCGGCAGCGAGCAGATTCGCGAGATCGATCTCAACCGGATACATGCTCGCAACGTGGTGCACCACTACTCCGACCTTGCGTCCGTCCTTTGGGAAGGCGCGTCTCCCACTGATTTCGGAAAGAGAGGCCGCAAAAGCAGCCAATGCCGCCGCGCCGGCCTCGAGACGAGCGGCGAGGGCTTCAGACCTGTCGGTAATCGTTGCTTCAAGCGCCGGTATTGAGCCTCGGCGATTGGTTCGAAATCTTGGTTCTTCATTTCTATCCTCCTCGATAACGTTCGACGGTGACCCGCAGGAACGTGGCAGGTATTGAAGTGCCGCCGTTAGCGCTCTGGTTCTGTGCTTTCGCAAGGGTCACCAGCTAGGTCTCGGGCGTAACCCTGCTGGCCCTTGCCGACATGCCCGATGAAACGTGGCATAGCGATAGCAATAGGCCCTAGAAGCAGAAATAAGGCGAAGACAGAGTCTGCAAATCACTGGAAACTTCCTTTACCCCGTAGTCTGGCTTGCAGTCTGCCATAGCTTGAATCTCGTGGGCGGGGATCACCCTCCGAGTCCCATTCCTGCGGATAACTTCCCACACAGGAGAGCGATAAACTGTGCGATTCGGACTCGGATTGTTCCATACAAGTTCCACAACTACCTCCGCTTAGGCCTCCACTCATGCCAGATCGAGAAAACTGGCATGTTTACGGCAGACGGATTCTTGCAGCTAAGGCTGCAAGCATCACGACTTTGATCCTGTTACCTTGCAACCTTTGGGACATCTGCCATCCACCGGCATATCAGGCGCGAGTTGCGATCACTTCCAGATACTCCGATGAGACCACGGTGAGCTCATCTCCCCCGCGATTGTGTGCGGACCACAACTGCTTCCAGTTCTTCGCGGAGCTTTCGCGCGTGCAGCTTCATCCAACGACGCGAACGCGCGATTGGTCGGCCCATAGTACTGACGGAAGAACTCCACCACTTCAGCCGGCGGGAAAGGGTAGGTGAAGCTATATTGGCGCCGCGTCATCGTAAGGTCCGAAACCCCGTGGCCCAGCCTCTCGCGCACCACGGCCTCATCGCCCCACAACACCGGAGCCGGCATGCCCGAGGGAGCGATGAACTTGGCGAAGGTTTTGAACATTTGTCCAACGAATCCTTCGCGCGTCCAATTTCCCATGGCGATGGTGCCTCCGGGACTGCACACTCGCAGCAGTTCGCGAGCCACAAGTTCCGGCCGCGGGGCAAACATCGCTCCGACCAGGCTGGTTACGACATCGAAGCTGGCATCTTCAAACGGGAGCGCTTCGGCGTCGCCTTCCATGAAGCGAGCCTTGAGACCTTCCGCGTTGGCGCGCGCCTGCGCACGCTGCACCAGGTTCGGCGCGATGTCCACGCCGGTGACGTTCACTCCATCCCGCGCCGCCCACAGCGCAACCTGACCCGAGCCGCAAGCCACATCCAGCAGCTGGCATCCCGCGGGGACATCGAGTTGTTCGTAGAAAATGCGCGCGCCCTGTTCCATATAGCGCGAGAAGCGGTCGTAGTCTCCGGCCGTCCACGTTTCTTTTAGTTTTGCCTTCAGACCGTCGATTTCCGGTGTAGTTGTAATGGTGCTCATGTTTCCTCCAGATTTTGGGTTCGCTTGAAATAAGGGGAAGATCATCGCGTTCATGGTCACGACCGCGCGTCCGACTTGATGCAGATGGGTCAACTCCGCGTTGAACCAGATCCTCAACGCTTGGGAGTGATCTTGGCAGCAAAGGATTGTGCCACGATCTTTCCGTTTCGCACAACGAACGTGTCGGTCGCGGCTTCGTACGAATTGGTTGCTGTTTCTGCGCTCCACAGAATGTAGGCGTAGTCACCTTCCACGCATCGCTCCCGCATCGAAAACGACGCGCCAGGCATTGCAAACTCTGCAAGAAGGTCCTGGAAAAACGGCCTGATCGCGTCAGGGCCTTTCAGCGGTCTGCCGGGTATAAACAACACGGCGTCCGATGAGTAATCAGCAAGAACGCCATCCAGGTCGTTTTCACCAAAGCTCTTCAGATGTTGATCGAGAACATCGCTTGTAGTCGGCATTCGTATCTCCTGCGCTTGAATTCACTTGAAGCATTTCTCGCATCGGCGAAAGCTTCGACGAGGCTTACTATGCGTCACTGTCGCGGCCCATACTTATCCGCGCGTCCGGCTTTCTTGCTCAGCGGCAGAGTTGCCGTATGATGATTTGCTCAGGAGTCCGGAGAGGTTTGCCGGGAGTCCCGCGGGAGGACGAATGGATGTGCTTTCCGAAGTGCTGAAGGTGGTGAAGCTCCAGGGGGCTATGTTCTACAACGGAGAATTTTCCTCCCCGTGGAGTTTTTGCTCGCCGCCCTCGCGCACGGTCGCGCCCTATGTCGCACCGCGGCGCGGGGCACGTGATCATCTATCACCTGTTGACCGAAGGGCGCGCTTCTGCCCGGCTGGTGGATGGCGAGCGCATCATTCTTGACGCCGGCGACATCGTGATCTTTCCCCATGGCGACGCGCACATCATCGAAAACGGCCCGCCGACCAAGCCTGTGGACATGGTGAAGGAGTTGGCCCGAATTTTTTCCCAGGGATTGAAGCTGTCGCGCCTGGGTGGCGGAGGGGAAGTTACGAGATTCGTCTGTGGCTTCATGGCCTGCGAGCCACGGCTGAGCCAGGTTTTTCTTAGCGGCCTGCCGCCGCTGTTCAAAGTCAGCATTCGTAACGATGCCTCGGGCAGATGGCTGGAGAACTCGATCCGCTTTTCGGTGAACGAGGCCGACGCTTCCCGCGCCGGCGGAGAAGCAGTCTTGGCCAAACTGTCAGAGGTTTTGTTTGTTGAAACACTGCGCGCCTACATTGCGCACCTTCCAGCCGAGCAAACCGGTTGGCTGGCTGGCGCCCGCGATTCGGAGGTCGGAAAGACGCTGGCGCTGATGCACCGAAATCCTGCGCATCCGTGGACCATTGCTTCCCTGGCAAAAGAAGCGGGAGTGTCACGCTCAGTGCTGGCGGAGCGCTTCCGCCATTACCTCAACGAGACCTCCAATGGCCTACCTCACGCGCTGGCGACTTCAGTTGGGAGCGCAGATGCTTGCCTCGACCAGTTATTCGGTGGCACAGATCGCATCCGAAGTGGGGTATGAGTCCGAAGCCGCTTTCAACCGTGCATTCAAGCGCGAGTTTGAAAGCCCTCCCGCGCGTTTCCGCAGCCAGTCGAGAGCGGCTCATGCGACTGGCCCTCAAGTAAGGCCCGTCAGACGCTAGTTCGCGGATGGGCGACGAGCCCGATGGTAACCGCAGACTAAAATTCAACCTGCATTTCCTGCCTGTGCAGCACGGGTTGATTCCCTCGATTGCGGGGAATCTTTAGTCACGCAGACAAAGACTGACATCAAGACCGTCCAGGCTATGCTGCGGCACGCTGACAGCGGTACCACTCTGGACCTTTACGCGCATGCCATTAAAAATGACAAGCTGATTGCTCAGAATCAGGTTATGGTAGCGATGATGAAATCGGATTTGGTGAACTGACGCCGTACACATGCCCGGCCCTATTTGTCTCCGACAAGCAGAGCAGGTGATCGGAGGACTTGGCGAAAGGACTTTGAGGCACATGCGAGCAAGCCTAAGAGGTCGAGACGAGCTGGTCGTGAGAGTTCAGGCGGCACTGGCACTGGCGACCAAGAACCAAGCGGAGCACGTCATCAATGTCGTCATTGGTGGATTGGAAACCACCCTCCTTAGCAATCTAGGCACGAAACGGTTTCACGTTGAAGCGAGGCAGCTTCGGCAAGTTCTCAGTCCGTCATAAGCCGAGCATCTCAAGAAGAATTCCATTTACAGGTGAGACGATACAAACCAAGGCTAGGCGGACGGTCAGATTTCTCAGCTTGGGTGCGCTTCGGCAAGCTGAGCCACTACTCGAAACAGGCGGCATCCGGGCGAAAAATAGATAAAGGAGCACAACGTAGGTTTCTGAAAATTCCTTCTCTCGCGTTGCGCGCCTTAGGTCGTGAGACGCAGGTGGCTTAACAGGCCTGATCGTGCCTCTCTCGGCATCTGAGCGGCAGAGCAGCGTGGTTCTAGGGAACCGCGACCCTGCGGAAGCAGGTTCCAGTAACGGGCACAATACTGTCCGAGCTCGGGTGCTCAGTTTCTAGCGGGCCCACCACTCGTCAATTGCCTTCATGATTTCTTCGGCCCACTGCACCGCGTCCGCGATTGCGCTGATTGTCGCTGGAACTCTTTTCCCGCCATCGAACTGAGCGAGCTTGCGGGCAGCGAGGATGCTCGCCGCGATCAACAGCGCACGTTTGCGGCCCTCGCACCCTGCAACCTGTGCTTGTCAGATTCGCTTTGTCTTCGATATTAGGATACGATTCAGCGCGAGTTTCAGCGGTTGGACCCGGCCGATCTTCTGATTATTTCTGATCTCAGAATTCAAGTTGGAGGTTTGCACAATGGCCCGTGGAGTCACATTTCGGTGGATTCTCAGCAGAATTAGTGCGCTGTTTATTGTCGGAAGCTTGTTGGCGGGTGTTGCTGCGGCACAGCAGACGATTACTGGCGTCACTGCCAACGGCGCGCAGTACCGGTTTATTGTTCCCAGTCCTTGGAATGGCCAATTGGTAGTCTATGCGCACGGAGCCGTTCCTGCTGGAGCACCGATCGCCCTGCCCAATAACCCGCTAGAGCTGCAGATGTTCGCGGCGCTCGCCAGTCAGGGCTTTGCCGTTGCCATGTCGAGCTACGCTGAGAATGGGTGGGCGGAGAAGAATGGCGCGCAAACCACACATCAGTTGCTGGGGCTGTTTAGCAGCCAGATATCGGCTCCAACTCGTACGTACCTGGCCGGTACTTCCTTGGGCGGACTTATCGCCGTAGATTTGGTGGAAAGATTCGCCGATCAGTACGATGGTGCGCTCGCTCTGTGCGGCGTGGTTGGCGGTGCCCCTCTCCAATTCCAACACGAGGGCGATGGCCGAGTTCTATCCGACTATTTCTTCCGGTGTGTTGCCAGGCGATCTGTTGCACACACCGAACCTCGAGTTCTCTCCTGGCAGTCCAACCTTCGCAGCCGTGGCAAGTGCCCTCTCGAGTGGCTTGGTGGCGCCAGGTCAACCCACTTTACAATTTGCGAATGTTGCCGGTTTGCCTGGCTCCACTCCCGACGAAATTGTATTTTCAGGCATAACACTGGTAAGGAGACTCGCTTGAGTTCAACGAAGTTCTCAACGGACCCATGAGCACAACTTTTATGACAATACTGGGACCGCGTATTCCGGGTCAGCCGATGATATTGCTCTGAACGATGGAGTCCAGCGGTTTTCGGCTACGCCGGCAGGACTGAGCTATATTGCGAAGTACTACACGCCGACCGGACACCTGCGCATACCAATGCTTACACTTCATACCACGCAGGATCCGACTGTATCGTTTTCCCAGGAGCACGCTTATGCAGATGCTGTCGGGGCAGCGGGGGCATCCAGTTTCTGGTCCAGCAATCTGTCACACGATATGGACATTGCAATCTGAAGCCGGAAGAGATACTGAACTCATTTCAGGATCTACTTCTCTGGGTGAACTTTGGCATCACGCCCCAGGGCGGAGATGTAACCGTGCCGTAGCGCAAGCTGCGGTAGGTCATAGCCAGCGCCTCAAAAATGCTCAATGAATAGTGCTCGCTCTCACAAGGTTTCCGCTTTGGTGGCAGTTTTCGAGTGAGGACAGGGAAACGCTCTGTTTGACAAGTCTGTTCCTTTGTGGATTTATTGTTTGTATTTCTCCGCGCTCGCGAAGAACAACGACAGACGGTCGCCACAGTTCGAGCAGCGGTCTCCGTGTTTCTTGGATTAAGACGTCACTCGGCTTACCCTTGCGGCGATAAGAGCACACACCCCAGTCAAGGAGCCTGTCCGCACCGCAAAACTTGCGAGTGCATCCGCTACTCGAAATGACGCGGACGTGTCTCTCGGCATCTGAGCGGCAGAGCGAGTGATTCTCGGGGCAGTCGCACAGAGAGGTCTGGATTCGAGGTGTTGATCTACTGAACTGTGGCACGAAAAGATCGAGGCCCGGTTCCCCGGGCCTCACGCTTTTACAGTTATTTCGGACGCTCGCCTCGCTCCACTCTCAGTTAAGGAAGAACATATCGACGATTCTCATCCGAGGATCAAGCAGGATGATTCGTCCGCTCAGCACGACTCGCGACCATTCCCGCGGAAGTCTTGGTAACCGAGAATCGCAGGAGCTGGGTAAAGGCTGAACGCGCTTCTGCAAGCCGGGAGGCAGTGTGCCATTACGCTGCAGCTGTCTTTCCAACCCGGGAGGCAGACGGTCTTTTTTCGCCAGTCCGGAGGCAGGCCTGCGCGGTCATAAATCAGCCACTCGGACTGTCTGGTTCATGGGGGCCGAGACGTCTCCATTCTCGGCCTGAACGAGTGGAACTTCGCCGGTTACGGTCAACGTTGCTTTCGTTTCCGCTAGCGCGTATTTTCCGGGGACAAGAAAGGAGAGCCGATAGCCGCCATGCGCGTCGGTTTTGGTCGTTTGGATAGTACCCTTCGCCAGATCCTCAATTTCGATGGTGGCATTGGGCAGGACGGCCTGGGTCGGGTCAGTGACGATCCCGGAGAGTGCTCCTGTGGTGGATGTTTGGCAGGGAAGATCGACCGGAAGGCAGAGCGCTATCGCAAATGAGGACGCGAAGAAGAATCGCTGCCAGCGCATAGGATCCACTCCAAAATCCAGCACGTCGCGAACCGCACGAATTTGACGGGCATGATACCGCTTTCGTCCGCCGGACTGCACACAAGACCGCACTCATCCCCGTTTAAAAAGATTTCTGCGCCTCAGTGCCAGTTTCTGACGGCGTTTCCCACCTATGTAAGCAGGGCGAACAACGCCAACAGGAATGGGGAGAGCGTCATGTCCTTGATTAAGCGCGTAACAGAATGTCTTGTGATGTTATTGCTGACCCTGCTGACGATACCTGCGTTTTCGCAGTGCACGCGCTGCGGTCCGGCGGTGTCCGTCAATCCGACAAGCCTAGTGTTCGGTGCCCAGAAGGTTGGTACCCGAAGTTTGCCGAAGCTCATCACCGTGAGGAACCTGTTGCCGATCGCGGTGAGAGTTGGCGTAGGAACAACGGGCCCGTTCCAGAGCATGGGGTGCGGTGGTTTGCTCGGCGGCCACAAGAGTTGCACGATCAATGTGACCTTCGCGCCGTTAACCTCCGGCCTGGCATCGGGAGCGACAAATATTACCGACGGAACGGCGCTGGGACACTTCAGAGTGCAGCTTTCGGGAACTGGCGTGCGATAGGGAACTCACAAACCAAAAGCGACAGACAAGACGAGGCCCGCATCGGGTGAGAACCAATGCGGGCCTTCCGATCGAGATTTCACGTGCGGTGCTTTAGAACTTCAGTTTCAATCCCAACTGAATCGCGCGCGGTCCACCGCTCCCGATGACCGGGTTGGCGGCTGCGACATCGGGGGTGAGGCCGTTGCCACCGAAGCCTCCGGGTACGGACGGGTCGACGTTCCCCAATTGTCCGCCTACCCCGTTGGGGTTGGTGAAGTTCGGATGATTCAGGATGTTGAAGAACTCGCCGCGCAGTTGGACGGAGAAGCGGTCGTGGAAGGTCCACATTTTGGTTAGAGAGAAGTCCCAGTTGTAGTAGCCGGGTCCGCGGAAGATGTTGCGATGCATGGTGCCGAATGTACCCGGAGCGGGTGGCGTCATGATGCCCGTTCCGTCGACATAGCAGCCGAAGTTGGCGACCGCTTGCTGGTTGGCGAGTGCACCCGCCGCCGCGAGGCAGCTGGCATCCGCCGGATTGCTGCCTACGATGGTAACGATCCCGGTTCCGGAGTCGACCGAAAACTCGGAAGGATCAACAAAAGGAATTCCCGTGGGCGATGCCTTGAAATCCAGGGGATTGCCAGTGAAGTTCCAACGGTCGCTGTATTCGCCGGACGCGCTCACGTCGTTCCCGCTCTGGTAGCCATCAACCACGTTCCACGGCAGTCCGGTCTGCAAGGTAACGATCGAATTGAGCTGCCATCCCTTGAGCATCTGTCCAAAACCATCGCGTCCGGGAATGTCATAGGTGGTCGAGAATGTGAGGCGGTGACGGATATCATTGTCGCTGCTACCGTATTCGCCCGCCGGATTGTAGCTGTTCTGCGGATTCTGCCCGCGGTTGAAGGATGCCTGATCCAACGCGTGCGACCAGGTGTATCCGGCGACAAACGAGAATCCTCTCCATGCGCGCTGCGTAAGCGTCGCCTGCAGGCCGTGATACTTCGACTCATACCCGTTGCCAAGGTAGTTGATCACCTCCAGGTAAGGAAACTTCACGCCGAAAGGTCGATCCGCGTTCGCCTCGCAGTGCTCGCATGCGATCTCGGCCGCTGACGAGTTTGGAATCTGATTGATGTCGTAGACGCTGTAGAGCTTCGTAGCCTTGCTGCCGACGTATCCAAGCTGAAGCGAGAGATTGTTAGTGAGGGCACGCTGCACGTTCAGGTTCCAGTTGATCACATAAGGCGTGCGGAGATTCCGGTTCACGCCCAGGATGTCGCACGGGGTATCCATGGTGCAGTCGGCCGGCGTGGAAAAAACTGGCCCGGCTACGGACCAGTTGAGGTCGGAAGTATTCACGGAAGCGGCGATGATCTTGCCGCCATTCAGGCCGATCGAGGGCGCGCCGGTGGGAACCGCGTTCAAGCCCGACGTAGAGGCATTGTTGACCCCGTTTTGTCCGATAAATTCGGAGATGTGGGGGATCTCGTAGATGAGGCCGGCACCCGCGCGGATAACAGTCTTGCCGTTGCCTGAGGGATCCCAGATCATTCCAAAGCGCGGCGAGAAGTTGTTGTGGTCGCCGTTGTAAGGCGATTTGACTTGCGCGCCCACCTGTACCAGGCCTTGATTGGGGTCGAAGTTGCCTAGCAGGTTGTCGCGTTCCTTGATAACGGAGCTGACATCGTATCGCAGGCCGGCATTGAGGGTGAAATGGCTGTTGACGCGCCAGTCGTCCTGCACGAAGCCTCCGAAAGACTTGAGGCTGACGTGGCGGTGGGAGTCGCCGATGAAAATGCGGCCGTCGGACGTAACTCCAGCGAGAAATTCTTCGAGTGAATCAAAGCGGATGCGCGTTTTTCCGTAGCGGTCGCGCACATTGTCGGTGCTGCCGTGGCGAAACTCTCCGCCGAACTTGAAGGCGTGCTTGCCGCGGTTGTAGGAGACGTTGTCGGTGAACTGGTAGGTCTGGTTGGGCGTGGTCAGGAGCGGCCATCCGTGGTTGCCGCCCAGTGAGGTGAAGCCGGACACCGCGATTTCGGGCATACCGAAATTGATCTTCGACGTGACCCCGGTATTGATGCCGTAGCTCTGCGGGTCCACGTTGGCATCGGCGGTGAGGATGGATTGGTTGAAGCGGTTGAATCCCAATTTGAATTCATTGATCCAGTGCGAATTGGCGGTGAAGATCCAGTTCGCGCCCAGCACCTGCGCGCGGGTGGTGGCTTGCGACTGCCACTCCGGCCGCAAGACCGGGATATCGCGCTCGGTCTGGATGCTGTCGCCGATAAAGTAGCGTCCGGTGATGGCGTTGCGCTGGTTGAGGTTGTAATCGATCTTAATAAGCCCGTTGTCTTCTCGATTGCGATTCGGGAAGCCGATATTCAGCAATTCAGGATGGGCCGGGTCGGTAACGGGATTCGTGGGATAGAGGGCGGCCAGCGTCGCACTCAACTCGCTGATCGGCGTGCCCTGCGCGTTCAAGTCGGCGATCGCGTCGGGAATGCTGTTTGTACAGTCGCCGGTCGTGAGCATGACGCATCCGAAGCCGTTGCCGGTAGGAACGGCTACGGTCGCCGGGCTGTTCAGCGTTTCGGAATTGCCAACCAGGTCGCGCGTGCCTTCATAGGCTGTAAAGAAGAAGAGCCGGTCTTTCACGATCGGTCCGCCGATGGTGCCACCAAACTGGTGCATGCGCAGGGGGCGATGCTTGCCGGGCGCGGGATTAAAGTAGTTGCGCGCGTCGAGGCCGCTGTTGCGCTCGAAGTCGTAGAGGTCCCCGTGCAACGAATTGGTTCCTGACTTCAAGCCCACGTTGACGATCGCGCCCGGTTTCCATCCGTACTCGGCTGTTGGTTGTTCCTCGGCGTTGAATTCCTGAATCGCATCAATCGGCAGGTGCGTGGCGGGAGTACCCTGCACGCCTTCGGCGTTGATGACCGTGGTTGCGTAATAAGGATCGTTGTTGTCGGTACCGTCGACGATGAAGTTGTTGTCTTCGGGGCGATTGCCGTTGGAACTGATCGAAAGAAATCCGCCACCCGGGTAGCGCTGCACGCCGGGGCGCAGGGTCACGAGATTCTGAAAGTCGCGCCCGTTGAGGGGGAGCTCGTTGATGGCCTTGTTGGTGAATGTGCCGCCCAACGTATCGGTGGTGGAATTTACTAGCGGAGCTTCATCCATGACCGTGACAACTTCCGAGGCCGAGCCGGTCTTAAGCTGGAAGTCGATGCGCAGATCCTGACCGACCTCCACGCGGATCGCTGGTCGCTCGACCTTCTTGAATCCCGAGGATTCCGCCGTGATCGAGTACAGCGCCGGACGCAGACTGGGCGCGACATAATCGCCCGACTCGTTTGAAACGAAGACCTGCGAGACGCCGCGTTCCGTGTCGGTGATGGTGACCTTCGCACCGACGACCACGGCGTTGCTGGGATCAGTGACCGTGCCTAGAATACGGCCGTTCTGGGATTGGGTGAAAGCCAGGCTGGAACAGAGACCGAGCACGCACACGAGCAGAAAATTCTTGGTCATTACGCCCCCTCAAATTGATTGCCTGCCGATCCGAGCATCGGCAGAGACACACCTAACCGGGATTCCCGCTTGCTAATAGTTTCAACTTTCTTTTGGGACTCAACGCGGAGTGCTCGTCAGCATACCTTAAAAAGAATGAATTGCATCGGTCGGCCATAAAATTCCTTCGCGAGCACTGGGGCTCCAGTTGTCGAATGTCTTGTTATGTTTCGCGAGCCTCGGTAGCATCTCTGTGACTCGAGGCCAGAATTGTTTTCGTGCACGACGCTTTGGACGGCCCACTGTGTCTCAGGTCACATCGCGGGCCGATGAAAATTGTTACGTTCCAGGGTGCGGCCTGGTTCCATGAGCCGAAATTTGTTGAAAGACTGAACGACGTGAACGATATCAGCCGCCTGTTCCAGGCATTTCTTGCTCCCGCGCTGTTTGTGTCGGCGACGGCGCTGCTCATCCTGTCGATCAACGTGCGGCTGATGGGGATTGTCAGCCGCCTGCGCCAGTACGTGCACGCCAAGCACGACGCCGCCAAGAACGGCCGCACTGCCGAAGCCGATGCCTACACAGCGCAGATTGAGTCAATCGAACAGCGCGCAGAACTGATCCGCCGCTGCTTTCTGCTGGCGCTGATTTCGCTGGCAGGCACGATCGCGTCATGCCTGCTGCTGGGTCTGGGCCTGTATTGGCCGCAGGCCGCTCTGATGGCGGTGGTCGTGTTCGTGCTGGCAATGATCTGCCTGTTCGCAGGGGCCTGCTATTACCTGAGCGAAGTGAACGTCGCGTTGAGTTCGGTGCGCGACGAGGCGCGCGACGCGCGCTTCATGGATATTGTGGTGGACGTGCGCGGCTCGCATCACGTGTAGCGGTGTTTCTGAATGTTTTGAATAGAAGTGATAGAGTTTTCTAGCGCGGCCCCGTAGCTCAACTGGATAGAGCATCAGACTTCGGATCGAGTATCCGCCACTTGCACCCAGTGGGCTGGATTCGCAAGTGTTTGTAAAGAGTAACGCCCGCGGGTTGCCTTGCAACTCCATTCCAGTGCATCACAATACGTACCTGCTACAAAATCCGCTACAGTCCCTTTCAGCCGGGACTTCCCTGAAGATTTCCAGTTTCGAGTTCCCGCAAAGGTTTTAACTTCCGCCAGGGGGGTGCCCTCTTTTGTAAGATGGGACCCGTGGGTCTGACACAGAGGATGAAAATTGGAATTTGTCATTCCACCGTAAAACCCCTTTATCGAAGCGGGCGTCTCTGCTAAGCCCAGAACCGTCAGTCGCGCGGGATGTCCAGATGCACATCAATGTGTGAAATCACTGATTTCAACAGCTACAATACACAAGCGCTGCCTCTCTTCCGAGGACAAGAAGCATCGATGACAGATGAAGCAAACGACCGCGGTCATGAACTCTGGGCACTACGAGAACGAGCAAAGGAGTTGAGTTGCATCTACAGCGTTTCTGCGGCTCTTTCCCGCCGCGATGAACCTCCTCAGGTGGTCTTCGGTTGGGTGCTGGATGCCATCCCGTCCGCTTGGCAGTACCCCACAGACACCACCGCTCGCATCGAATATCTCGGGCGCACACACGCACTGCCGGATTTTATCGACACCCCCTGGCGTCTGCGTTCACCGATCTCCGTCTGGCGGACTTCGGTCGGCGCGATCGAAGTTCACTATAAGCAGGAAGAACCCACCGCCTGGGAAGGTCCGTTTCTTCGGGAAGAGCGCGAACTACTCGATAATATCGCCCACCGGATCGGCGAATATCTCGAATGGAAACAAAGGGAGCTCAGCGGGGAACGGCTGGGTGCTGCACCAGAGCACTGGCGCTGGAGACAACGATTCGCAGAGCGCATTGCTAGTACCATTGATCCCGCCCGATTCGGAGTGCAAGCGGTTTACCTCTTCGGCAGCACGGAGGCTGGAAACGCCGACGTCGGAAGCGACATCGATCTAATTGTGGTTCGCGACGGCGACGCCCGCCAGCGAAGCGATTTGCAGATATGGCTGGAGGGCTGGAGCTCATGTTTGGCGGAAATCAGTTTTCAGCTGTACGGCGTTCCCAGCCACGGCCTGCTCGACGTGAAGTATCTAGACCCCGAACAGGCAAAACTTGAAATTCCGTCTTTCTCCACGGCCGGAAAAACGCTTCAAGCATTGCCGGTTGGAACCTCTCTTCCTTCCTCTGGATTCGTTCGATGAGTGCAACGCCTGATTTCGACAGTTAGCCAAACCTTCCAAGGGTCTTTTCTGTAAGAACTGCTAGTTACAGTTGCCCACCAGCCACGTAGTATCGACCTTCCGCTAAGAGTCTGTTCTCACGGTGAGGCAATCAAGATGTTATCCAGAGGAAGTACCGGCCCTGCCCCCAACGTTGCTGTGCATCGATGACCGTCCATATTTTTGGGAGCTTCGCAAAGCGGTTCTGGAATCTCGCGGTTACCACGTTAAGACTCTAACGAGTGGATGACTTGCGACTTGGCGATTGCTGAAGGCAGTTCGCTGGAATTGCAAGCCGACAAATCGTGCGCCAAACTTCCGATCCGTGGGTGACCAAAAGCTCCGGTTCGTTGTTTGCAGGGGACTTGGAGAATGGCCGTGTCAGAGACGCAGACGAGTCAGTGGCAAAAAATCTGCCTCCAAGCAATGTGTGAAGTGGAGCCAGATCGCAGGATGGCGATCCTCGAAAAACTTGGACATCTCCTCTGGACGGATCGTCATGATTTTGGCCCGCTCTGGGTCGATTTCCGGCACGCCATGGTGAAACGAAACGGCAACGTTGTTTGCCTTACAAACCTGGAGTTACGGCTTCTCCGTTACCTCATTGAAAGGGCTGGATGCCTAATTTCTCGTGATGAGCTGTTGCGCTCAGTCTGGGGCTATGACGGCGGAGCATTCACGCGAACGGTGGATATGCATATACACAGCCTTCGACGGAAACTCGAGCAGGATGCCAAGCGACCTGAATTTATCGTCACCGTCAAGGGGGCGGGGTACAAATTTGTTGCACCGGGGGCTGAGCGTTGGTGAAAAATCCTCTTACACCAAAAAACCCCTCCCGTGAGACGAGGTCCTGGATGGTGTAACGGCCTGATTTCAACAGTTGAAGATCCACCCTGCGAATGCGCTATCCTCATTGACACCTGTCGAGAGTAACCGCTCGGTAACAACGATTACCAAAGACAATCCCGTGCAGCGTCGGGGGTTAGATTGTTCGCCCGAGCAAATCGCCCTAGAATCAGGCGCGATGGATGTCAAACACGTCTGTGCGGCCATGCTTGGCGGCATCGTTTCGGCGTTGCTGGGAGGGTTCCTTGTGGCTCCCGTAATGCTCCTGCTTCACGCCGACGACGGTGACGTCGGATGGTGCTTGTTGTGGATTTTGCTCATGGCTCTGTCCGGGGTTTTGGGCGCTGCTTTTTCGGCTCGGTGGTGGGCTCGCAAACACGTTGCCTAAGCATCCCTTGGGGTCAACTGCATTTTCTGTTCTGTTCGTTCATCAGCGTCGGCCCAACAGAACAGGGTCCATGAGTAATCGCATGGCGGGCGTCGAGTCTTCTCCCACGAATGAAGGGAAAAATTTCCAACGACTGTTCCTATTGACAGATCGCCCCTCCTGCCTTTTCTGGGAATCTGATAGCGCATAGGAAAGAACTCCCGAATCACTATCCCTCCCGATGTCACCTCCGATTGCATCGGGAGGGTTTTTCCAGTCTGTTGCAAAATCGCCCCACGAATGGAAAGCGACACTTCAACAGTCTGTTCCTATTGCTAGGTGACATCCCCTAACGCTTCGGAGAATCTGGCAAGAACATTCAGTGTGTTCCTACATCGTCCCTCTGTAAGCTCCCAGCTCTCTCTCCGCTCTCGGGAGGATCAGTCGGAGCACACCGCCGAGACGAAGTTTACGGTTTATGCGGCACTGCACCATTGTGCGGCATTTGAGAAGAGCAGGAGAGTGAATGCTGGCCGACCAGGAGGAACGACATCGCCATGAAAAACCACGCACTCAGCGGGCTTGAATCACTGCTGGAAGAATCTAGGGGAGCACTCCAAAAGCGCATTCGTGTTCGCGCTTACCAACTTTACGAGCAACGCGGACGACAAGACAGTCACGATTTGGATGATTGGTTACAAGCAGAAATGGACGTTTCAATGATCGGAGAAAATAGCCGCGCGACAGCAATCAGGATCCAGCCATGGCGAAAGAGCGCCGTTGCCCTTCTGCATGACAATGTCACGCCGCAAAACGGCTCACGAATCAGCAGGGTCGGCCCCTGGCGGCCGCGTGCTTTACGCTAGATCCTTATCCTCCGGCCCGATCGAAAAACCGTTCGACGAATCACCAGCTTCCTGCGGCTGAAGTTCTGAGTGATCACGCTGTTGCGAACTAACTGGTGGTTGCCGTCAGCCTGCCTGCGCGGCTGAACAAAGAATTCTACGTCCCGAAAATCCAACCTCAACTCATGACAGTGAAGGTCCGAGAAGTAGCGCAGGCTAAGCGGCTGCGCCTGCGCCTGCGGCGGTCGTGCCGTCACCTAGGGGAACTCGTGCGAGCACTGTTGTTCCATGTCCCAGCTCTGAGTCAATAGATAGTTCCCCACTGACCAATCTCAGCCGCTCCTTCATGCTGGTCAGACCGAGTCCATGTCCATTGCTTGCTCGCTTGGCATCAAATCCAACGCCCGAATCATGCACCCTCAGCTGGATTTCATGCGATGCTCCATTGAGGGCGACTTCGAACTCGTTTACACCGCTGTATTTCGCGGCATTATGAAGAGCTTCCTGCAAAACACGGAATAGGCAGAGTGAGACTTCGCTGGAAAGCTCTTCCGGAATGCCTTCGCAGTGCAAGTCAATCTTGACGTTCTGCCGCTCCGAGAGCTCTCTGCAAAATCCGGAGGTCGCGGCTTCGAGTCCGAGGTATTCAAGCTTCGACGAATGTAATCGGTGAGACAAAGCCTGAACATCGGTCTCTAATTCGGAAACCTTTTCGCCAGCCTCATCGAGAATGCGGCTAGTCTTTACTTCTGAATTCGGAAGGCCTTCTTTTGCTGTTTTCAAAGTGATCGCCACCATGGCCAGGCGCTGATTAATGTCGTCGTGCAGTTCTCTTGCGATCCGGGTTCGTTCTGTTTCCTGGGCTTCGATCAATCTGCGGCTGAAGCCAGCTATAGCCTCTTCGGCCTGTTTTCGCTCGGTGATGTCAGCGATCACTGAAAGAGCGCATGGTTCACCATGGACATCAATCAATTCGGCGGATCCCAGGCCAGTTCGAATTTGACCATCCTTCCGACGGAATCTAACCTCCAGATCCTTCACGTTCGCCTGGTCGACAAGCTGTTTCATAAAGGCAATTCGTTGTTCAGGATTGACCCAAAGGTTGAGTTCCTGCGGGGAATGGCCGATCACCTCGTCGCGCTTCCAACCAGTCTGGATCTCGAAGGCCTCGTTCACATCAATGTAGCGACCGTCGCTCGCACTGACTATGGTGATTGCGAGAGGACTTCTTCGAAAGGCTTTCGAAAATTTCTGTTCCGATTTTCCAAGTTCGATCTCGGCTTTCCGCCTGCGCGCCCGATGCCACAATAACCCAAAGATCAACAAGGCTTGAGCGACAATTACCCCTAGACCGGCAAAAATCTTGTTTCGGTTTTGCTCCCACGGAGTGGGCTCCCGATACAAAACCATAGTGCCCGTCGGCAAAGCGGACCGCGGGATGTGCCAACGTTGCAGTGCCCGCCAGTCCACCACGACATCAAAACCATGATCTCGAACAATCGGAATGTCGTCGGGCTTTGTACCTAGCAGCACTCGCGAAGCTATGTCTCCGGTTATTAGGGCTTCTTTGATGTACTTCTTGTAGGCTCCCCCAACTCCGCCGTGACCCAAAACCAGGTTCTCCCAGGCCGAATAGGTTGGCACACGTTGTGCGACCATCTCCGAGGCGTCATAGACATCGATCGCGGGTTGAGCGTACTCACTCATCAGGACTTGATAGATAACGACCGAATGAGGAGGCAGTGCAGCAACTCTTTCGAGCATCTGGCCGTTCGGCGGTCCGATAATATCAACCTCGGTTATTTTATTTCGATGATTAAGAAGTTCGGCGTGTGTTGCCGCCCACCAGAACCCCTTGTCGTTGGAAATAACGGCGACGCTAGTTGCATCCGGATGGAGACGGAGCGCCAAGTCGATTGTTGGCCTGATACCTTCACAAGGTGCGTAACCCGTCACTCCGGGCAAATTCTGCACGTCCGACAATTCCAATTCGGCATCAACTGCTGTGAATACAATGGGTACATTCGGGAATATCGTGTTTCGGTGCTTTAGCGCGAATTGAAGAGCCGGTTTATTAACCGGAATGACGAGGTCCAGCTTCACACTTTGGTACTGGCTGTGCAAAGTTTCAGCTTCGCTGTCCAGATAAGCTTGGTCGTCTAACCGTGAGTATTCCAGATATCCAGCAAAGAAATTGACCGCACCAGGTGTACGAGCCCGCACCCTCGACTCGATGTCATCCAGCCACACATTATGGCCGCGGTGGAACTGGCTAAACAGCACCAGTACGTTCTTGGCGCTTGGTTCTGCCTCGGAACGGGGAGTGATGGAAACGAGCAACAGGAACGCTAAAAGGGAAATCCAAAGGAGCACAGAGTCGCCACGGACACAAAAATAAGCGCCCTTTTTGCACTCACTTTCGAATTGTACTCTGCTGTTCAGTTTTTTTGCCCCTGCTGACTTGGACCAATGCCAGCACTAGAGTCGCTTGGCGTAATCGCTATTTCAGCCTACAAATCATGCACCACAATGGCGAATACAGGCCACTTTAGTGCACTTGGGTTATGGCCACGCAAAACATTTTCGTTGATCCGCCGGCTGTATTCGGCAGTACCAGGTTGATTCCGAATCACAATGTAAAGAGAAGTTAGCTTCTATTATAGAAACCCGACATCGTTGTCAAAAGAATAGTTTCAATGCGAACTGCAACGTGCGCGGATTACCCCTCATGGTTGTGATCGAACTAAAGCCGCCTGTTGGATTATTGAAACTGTTGAGGCTTCCCGGTTGTCCAAATTGCGGCGTATTCGTCGCATTAAAGGCTTCTGCTCGAAACTGCAGCCGAAAACTTTCACTGAGGGCAAAGTTCTTGAGGACGGACAAATCAAGGTTGCTAAATCCGGGCCCGCGCACTTGCTGTGGGGCGCCGCCCAGCGGGGTCAAATCAGTCTGCCCGATCTGAGTGGCAACTGGCGGTTCAGCAAAAGCGTTTGCGTTGAGCCATTGTTGATAATTGTGCGGTCCTGCGTAAGGGTTTTCTCCAGGGACTTCGAACGCGAAACACCCAAAATCCCCAGTCGTCGCCACCGGGCAGCCGACGGTAATTGGCTGGCCGCTCTGGTACGTGTAGATGAAGTTGACGACCCAGCCACCAACGATTGTGTTTATGATCCCGTTTGAGCCAGAGAACAATGCGCGGCCGTGCCCGAACGGCAGGTCGAAAGTGCCCGACAGATGGACCACATTGGAGGCGTCCGTTTCGCAGAGACCATAGTCGGCATTGATGCCAAATCCAGGAAGCCACTCGGCTCGGTAGCCCGGAGTCTGAGTAACTATCGTATATTGGTCGCTCAGGCATCTACTGTAAGTATAATTGGCAAGTAGAGACAATCCATGGCTTAGTTGCCGTTCATAGGTGAACTGCACCGAGTTATAACTGCTCGCTCCATTTGTTGTTTCGTAGATGGAGTTGCGAGCAAAGCTAGGAAACGGCACATAGTCTTGCGCATTTGTTCCAGGTGGCAGCATCAGAGTGGCAGAGTTGTGATATCCCAAGTTATCCAAGTGTCTACCGAGAGCTGCGACGTAAGCGACCTGCACGGAGTCGTGACTGGAGAACTGATCCTGCACTGTCAAATTAAGGGTCTGAATGTAGGGAGTCTGAAAGTTAAATTGGCGGCCATACAAATTCAGGCCTTGGCCACTAATAACAGTCGGGTCTCCGAAGTCAAGCGTTGAAAAAGTGCTTTCCATTGTCGCCGGTTCGCCATTGGGCAACAGAATCGGATGCTGCGAATCTGCACTGGAAAGTGTGGATGTGAAAACGAATGGATAGTTTGTTCCCAAGGTTCCGCCATAGCCGACCGTTGCGAGAGCTCCGTACACGATGCCGTATCCTCCCCGGAATACGAACCTCGGTTTCATGCGGTAGGCGAAGCCCAACCGGGGAGCGAAGTTGGTCTTTTGAGCTTCTCCAAGCGCGAGCTCGGATACGCAATCGAGCGCAATATGGTTGCCCGTTAGCAGTGCGTCGAACGACGCGGATCTTGGGACTTGGCAGCCCTGTTTGGACATCAGATACGTTCCCGTGTTTCCGTTGCCTCCAACTGCGATGAAGTTTGCTTGACGTCCCGCGATCTCGGCATATGGCGTAAAGTAATCCCAACGAAGTCCCAGATTCAGAGTCAGGTTTGAAGAGACCTTCCAGTCATCTTGGAAGTAAGCGCCCATGTACCAGCGATGATAATGCGTAAATGCAATATTTGATCCTGAGAAACTACTCATACCACCAATAAAGTCGATGCCTCCCACTCCCGATCGAGTCGGAACCAAAAGCAAGTCTGCAATTCCGTTTAGATTATTATTGCTATTTGGTATGTCGGAATACTGACCGTTGAAGTTAAGACTTCCTCTTCCTGCGGGCGGCTGAGAAACATCTCCCTCAAGATCATCGATCTGAATTCCGGTTTTGAAACTATGACTCCGATAGACCTTGCTCACATTATCCGATCCCTCGATGCTTCTGACATACGCCAGTGTAGGGGTATATGTGCCAACACCTATCGGGCTCAGGCCGCTGATGGTGATCGGTGGGAGACCGCCGTTGTTCGCAGCTTGCGGTATCCCATTGATTCCGTATTGAGCGGGAATGCCGAAGGTGTTGCCGTAGAACGACCTCTGAAGGTTATCGGCGTGCACCATTCCAAAGTGCATGTCATTAGTCAGTGTTGGTGCAAAGGTGTGCAAATAACCAACTCCCAGCGCGTATGCCGGGAAGCTGAGATCAGCACCTCCGACCTGACCTACGGCTACGCCAGGAAGTGGTGATGGACTGATCCGAGAGATCAAACTGCGATCGAAAACACCAAACACTGTGTCACTGCCAGTGATATTTTCATCGATTCGTATGTCGTAGGAGTCTGTGTCTTGCGACTGTTTCGCAACATTCACGAAATTGTTCGCCAAACCCGGCCGATTCGGAGACGGATAGACTCCGAGCAGATTCACCGCATTTGGATCAAGGCGCTGTTGCGGCAGAATGTTGAGTTGCGCCGTTGCACCAGTGAAGTCGACCTTCCCATTTAGATTCCCGGTATAGAAGGGATCCCGAACGTAAACTGCACTGCCGCTACTGTTGAGGAGTCCTGAGATTGGATCGTCAGCACCAGCAGGTACCTGGCGCGTCGTGGCTGGGTCGAAGATCGTACCAAGTCTGAAAGTTCTGCCCAGTGCATCCCTCGAGGTTCCACTGTTGAGCGTGATCAGATCCTGCAAATCCGTAAATTGGCTGGAAATCATTCCCCCGGTGGGAACAGTGCTGGTTGCGGTTGATGACGCGATGTATCGTCCGCCTTGATAATCGACGAAAAAGAAGGTTCTGTTTTTGCCATTGTAGATTTTCGGTATATAAACGGGTCCGCCGAGCGTGAGGCCAAACAAGTTCTGTCGATACTCGGGGGTGGGGGAGTGCGTGGTATTGTTGAAGAAGAGATTGGCATTAAAAACATCGTTCCTCAGGTATTCCCAGACATCACCGTGAATTCGGTTAGTTCCGGATTTAATCGCAGCATTGATTACCGCTCCAGTGGAGTGACCGAATTCCGCATTGAAATTGCCGCTCTGTAGCTTGAACTCCTCGATCGCGTCGGGCGGAGGAATGATTGCAGCGTTGGTGCCAGCGGCGTTACCGCCGAAGAATTCAGTATTGTCGTTGATCCCATTCAGTCGAAAATCGTTCTGCCACACACTGACACCATTTACGGAAAAGAAGGGGCTGCTCGTGGACCCGGCATCGGCACTCATTGCGTGAACGGCAGCGGTAGTAACCCCCGCCGAAAGTTGCGCGAGAGAAGCCCAATTTCGTGTCTGAAGTGGCAGGTTATTGACTATTTGACTGGTTGCAGTCTGGCCGAGTGCCGCACTTTCGGACTGTAGCAATGGAACTGCCGCGGTCACGGTGATCTGGTCGGTGACAGTTCCAGGAACAAAATTGATATCAACCGTCAGGGTCTGTTGAACGTGCACCTTGACGCCGATCTCAACAACGCCTTGAAATCCTGTTGCATGTGCTTCCAAAGAATAGGTTCCGGGTCTTATCTCATTCAAGGAGTACGTACCGGTTTGAGTGGACATGGTCGAAGTAGCGATCCCTGTCCCCTCGTTTGTCATGGTGATTTTAACTCCAGGCACGACAGCGCCGGTCGCGTCAATGACTGTGCCGGTGATTCGGCCGGTATCGAGCTGAGCCATAGCCGCTTCAGCCGTGAATTCGAATACCGACAGCAGGAGCACAACCCAAAGAAACCCACGTCTTAGGTGGCAAAGCGCTTCTGGCATGCGGGACAGTCCACCGGAGACACGCACTGGATAACTCCTTTGCCAGCCGAAAGAGAGACAGGGAGTCGTGCGTCCACCCTTTTGGCGGAAGGCTCAATCAAGCGAACCGGAGCGTAGGACCGTAATCTGCAGTTTTGCGGTCGAACTAGAACTCGCGATCGAGGTAGCAGTTACGATTGGGTTCTCATCGCTGGTTACATGTTTTGGCGCGTTATACGTTACCGATCTGGCTGTCTTGTTGCTGAGCTTGCCGACTCCCGAAAGGCTCCAGTTCACCCCGGAATTGCTGGAATCATTCGAAACCGTGGCGGCGATATCGAGCATCTGCCCCGCCAAGAGCGTGTGCGGCCAGCCCGGACTCAACGAGACTGTAACGGGGGCGCTAGACTCCGCACCGACGGGGTCACATCCAACGCCCCCCCCGATAGTCGCCAACAAAGCTAAGATGATGAATCTACGCAGACTGTTCTTCCTCCCCCGTTACGAAGGATCATAAGCTTCGCACAATGATTTGTGCTGAAATTCATAGTGTCGCGCGGGCTTGTGTTTCTAACATCTCGCGATGCAAAGGGGGACTGCCCAGGATTGAAAGAGCTGGAACAAATCTGACTGCACGAAATCCCGTCGACCACCAGTGTCCTCGTTGTAACCAAAGAATGTTTATCGCCCGCCAAAGATTCCTAGCCCTAGACCTATCCTCATCTTGGGGCCCACAATTTACGCTTGGCGATCTCCGAGCAGAACCTGTCAGTTCTGACAGGGGTCCGAGAGCTGTGGCGGTCTGCTTGTTAGTATTGGCGCGCGGTGGTTGGTAATACACTTGCATGAAATACTGTGCGCTGCCTGCTGACAATGCTGCGGAAACCAGTCAAAACACAGTATTGTTTTCGGGGTGAACTTGGCACACATTCTATAAATGAGAACGCGTCCCTTCCGAGCACTCATTGTTGACGATGTCGAAGACTTCCGGCGTTTCCTTTGTTCGACGCTCGAGCAGAGGACTGAATGCGAGGTAGTCGGCGAAGCGTCTGATGGACTGCAAGCTGTGGTGCAAGCTGAACTACTTCAGCCAGATCTCATCTTGCTTGACCTCGGCCTACCGACAATAAACGGAATCGAGGCCGCCCGCCGAATTCGGAAGCTTCTGCCCAATTCCAAGATTCTGTTCTTCACTCAGAATCGCTCTCATGAGATCGCCCAAGGAGCACTCCGAACGGGCGCGAACGGCTACCTTCTAAAGTCCGATGCCACGGACCTTCCGTGTGCCGTGGAAATCGTTCTCCAGGGCGGGCAGTTTATCAGTAGCCGCGTCAAACAAGCTTGATGCACCTCGCATAAACCGGACCAACCAGGCTTTTAGAGATTCAGGCTCGCCGACACGCCAGAGACATATTAGCCGTGATGCCAAAATGTCAGCACTTCGAACACTCATCGTTGACGACCACGTAGATCTCAGAAAGCTCCTGCGATCGATGCTGCAGGAGAAGACTGAATGTGTCGTCATCGGTGAAGCCTCAGACGGACTGGACGCTGTCGAGCAAGCCAAAGAACTCCAACCGGATCTGATTCTGCTGGATCTGTCACTCCCGAAACTGAATGGAATGGAAGTCGGTCGACGAATTCGGAAGCTTTGCCCACATTCGAAGATCATATTTCTCAGTCAGGATCCCTCTCCTGAAATCATTCAAGGGGCCCTCAGCCTTGGAGCGGTCGGGTACTTATTGAAGTCCGATGCCACAGAACTTCCGCTCGCGATTGATGCCATTCTCCAAGGTAAGGTGTTCCTTAGCAAACGTGTGAAAGACTCTTAACTCTTTCCAGCCTAGCTCTGAGCCCTGGCGAACAACAGGCGAACTCATCTCCTATCGTTGAATCAGCGAACCGCAAGGCTCAAAGATAAGAAGTTTGGAAACCATTGATTTTATTCGAAGAGATGAGAATGGGAAGGTTCTTGTGACTCAAGCGGACACCCCTCGCATATCGCACATTTTGAGGGAGTTGCAGCGAGATCTATGGCGAAGCCCCGGGTTCACCTGCCTCCCTAGCCGCGCGCATCTAAACGTCCTGGACTCTCTCCTAGTCCACTGATTAGACACGGGTTGATGTGTATCTTTTCCCCGCAAGAATCGGATGATTCTTTTTCACCTGTGACGACAAAAGGAGTTTTACGGTGGAAGGGATCACGGGAAGACGAGCCGAAACTCGGCCAAACTGCTCTTTAGTCATTCCTTTCGTCAGACCCACCTCACGCGGCTTAAGGATTTTTCGGCCCATCCCGAGGAGCAACGCTCGCCACCGCTCCCTGGCCACTTTAAATATTCGCAGCGATGTAAGATTTGGCCCTTCTCGATTGTCAAATAAGTAGAGGGATGAATGTGCTGCATGATAGACAACTTCTCCATAACCCCTCCTAGCATGCTTCGTTGCCCCTCTTAATCTAAGACACGAGGACATTTCATTTATGGAACGCCTATTGGGCGTCGTTGACGCAGCTCGTCTACTTGGCATTTCACCATGGACAGTCAGAAAAATCATCCGCGAGGGCAAGCTTCGCCCCGTGAGGCTCGGTGTAAGGGTCTTATTGGAACAGAGCGATATCGAGAATTTTGTTTCGAAAGCAAAACAAATTCCTTCTGCCAATTTTTGTGCCTCTCCAGGCGCGTCCTCAGAAGATCTCCAACCTCGCCTTGGCATCTTTCTTCAATCTGTAACGGACGCCCCAACCACGACCGATTCAACGAAAGGGATTTCTCGATGAAAAAGAGTCCCGATCGTGCGCTCGCGAATGCATCCCTTTCGTTCCCCAAGAACACCATGACCGGCAGCATCGGAGACTTGGCAAAGCTGCTGTCTGCCGGAACCGAGGTGCCTGAGGAATTTTACTTCGTAGCGGGTCTAGCCATGTTTGGAGCGACTTGTTGCCCGAAACTTACCATGAAAATCGGCGTGGAGGTGGACACCCGCTTTTACACAGTTCTTCTTGGTGACTCTTATTCTGTGAAGAAGAGCACGGCGATGAGAAAGACGATTGGATTCTTTTCAGGATTGAGCGTATGCACTCCCCATATCACAAATGGCGTTGGCAGCGCTGAAGGCCTTGCTAGGGAGTTGTCCGAGAACCCGAGGCTAATCCTCGCACAGGACGAGCTGCGGTCTTTTCTAGACAAGACGAAAGTGCAAAGCTCGGTTCTGTTACCCATGACAACGTCGCTTTTTGAGGGTCGCGAGTGGGACAACTCAACCAAGGAAAAGGAAAAGTGCGTTCGAGTGAGGGACGCCCATCTGTCCTTGATCGGTTGCTGCACTACCGAAACGTATCAAAACATGTGGTCCCAAGAGGCCATTGCCATTGGCTTTCCCAACCGCTTACTTCTCGTAAACGCCGACGCAAAGCCTAAAGTTGCATGGCCAGCAGCACCCGACAAACAAACCCTGGGTGAAATGCAAACCCGCATTCAATTGCCAGCTCGCACGCCTTGCATATACCTATGAAATCGCTCCGGATGCAAAACAGGCGTGGGAAAGGTGGTACCACCTTCTTCCACAGAGTGAGCATGTCAAGCGCCTGGACACGATTGGACTAAGGCTATTGCCGCTGGTCGCACTCAGCAATGACCGGGACATAATCGATCTTCGAACCGTAAATGACGTTTGCGAGATTCTCGATTACGAGCTTAAGCTTCGCATGCTCGCGGATCCCATCGACGCTGACAACACCATTGCGAAGCTAGAGGAGAGGATTCGAAGAACGCTGAGTGTAAAGGGTCCCCTTTCGAACCGCGATCTTCGTCGGTCAGTGCACGCCGACCGAGATGGGGTGTGGGCCTACGAGAAGGCTCTAAGAAATCTGTCCCGCGTCGGCGACATCTCGACGAGGCCGGACGGACTCTTGTATGCGGTGTCGGAGGCGGATAACCACTCGCTGTCACCAGAATTGTCGCCACCTCATGTCAAGCTAAAGGGCGAATGCATGCAATCACATACGGTCTAGAGATTGCTTAGTCTTAAATTTATAGAGATCTCGTGGGCCAACTTTCTCCTAGCCCATTGATAGCATTGGACATAGTCCCGAACTCCATCGTGGCGACAGAAGCGGCGACGCTAGAGAGTTGCGTTCTCGCTTAATGCAATCAATGAATTAGGCACTTTGGCCCGCGAATTTCCCCTTTAGGAGGGCGGGAGGAGTGTATTGACTCGCCCCAAGAACCAATCTGGAGGAAGTCCATGATTTATCGCAGAGGGGACGTTTGGTGGTTTAGTTTCGTCTTCAATGGCGAGCGGATCCAGAAGTCAACTCGGCAAGACAAGAGTAAACAGGTGGCGCGTGATGCCGAGGCGGCCGAAAGAATGCGTCTTGTCAAAGGCCATTTGGGTATTGAGGGGAAGACCGCACTTCCCGCGCCAACCTTCGAGGCGTTTAAGACTACTTTCATGGAATGGGTCCGGGCCGAGAAGAGCAATGAGAGGACACAGGAATTCTACGAAACGTGTTACGACCGCCTCTGCGAATTCCGGGAGATAGCGAAGGCAAAGCTCAGCGAGATTGACGAGCCAATGATTGAGCGCCTGAAACTCTCTCTAAAGGAAGTCAGCAAGACGACTGTCAATCGTTACCTGGCCACATTGCGGAAGGCCCTTCGGTATGCATGCCGCAAGCAGAAGTTAGTGGCCAGCACTCCCCTCATTGAGCTATACAGCAGGGAGGATGGAGCAGAACGCCAGCGCGAATATGTCTTTAGTGCAAGCGATTATCAGGCATGGCTGGCGGCAGCCCGCGAACCGCTGCGCTCGGTATCCGTGTTGGCGCACGATTGCGGTATCTGTCGGGGTGAGTTGCTAGCTCTACAGCGCGACTGCGTTAATCTGAAGGACTCTGCCGATGAACATGGATTTTGGGGAGCGATCTCCATCCGGCGCGGCCTAAAGCGCAAGGACAGACGCCGCGATCTTCCAATTACGGAGGACATGGCTGCGGTGTTGGTGAAACTGATGGCTGCGTCGAAGTGCGAGTACGTATTCACCAGTCTCCATGACCATTCAGCTCCACTGTCGGCCAATACTTTGGCTAATCAGCACCGAAGTCTCAAGCGTTCTTGTGAATTTCACCCAGATGCAGGTATTCACGCATTACGCCATACATTCCTCACAGAAGCGGGCAGGCACACTCAGAACGTGAAGGCACTACAGAAGCTGGCTGGGCATTCAAAGATTGAGACCACCATGCGATACATTCATCCCGACGAGGCAGACATGCTTGAGATCGCCAGCGCAGTGCAGCACGCTCGTTCGAAGCGAGTCACTACATTTTTCGCTACAGTCAGACCACAGGAAGTTAATGAATCGCGTAAGATGTAGAATCTAAAAGCGGCCCCGTAGCTCAACTGGATAGAGCATCAGACTTCGGATCTGAGGGTTGGGGGTTCGACTCCCTCCGGGGTCGCCATTGCAATTAAGAATTTCGGCGATTTTCGTTCTGTCCGCAGTCGGGCGGTTCCCCACTCGTCTCTCCAAGTGACTCTCGCGGTGGCTCCCAAAAGAGCCATTAGGTAGTTGGTGCAATGTCGATATTTCATCAGCCATCTCATATCGCGCACTCTCAGAGTTCCTGACAGCGCGCGCCGTCTCTCTTAGTCTCGGAGAGCTGCCTTGCTTCTGTAGTGCCGCCTTCCGCTGATGAACCACCATGCAGGTATCAGGATGTTGGCGCAAATATATAATCCGAATCCAAGCGACATCAAATAGTCCGTCACGTGGTGGGCATCGGCGTGGCCAGAAGAATTCCAATAGAGGATGGAAAGCAGGAATCCTCCTCCACAAATAATGGAGACTGCGGAGAGAAACACTAATGGTCGGTGCCGGAACCGCATCGTTTGCCGGACACCGTAGTACATCGCATAGATCATTCCTGCAAGGATCGGAAGGGCGAGAACCATGCCAACCATTTCGGCTAACACGCCCCACTCCTGCACAATGCCATTCGCGGCTTTAAACTGTGATAGTAGGTCCAGAAGGACGAACGGAAACGTTACGATGCCGAGAAAGGCGAAGCATCGATAGGCGCGGTTCAGCCGGAATTCATCACTCTGTTCCGGTCCGCGGCCAGGAGGCATCGGTTCGGCTCTTTCCTGATTGGTCATGGCTTGGTTCCCGAACTAGCGGACCGGCGTACCAATGCGAAAAAAATCTTAGATGCAAACCCAAGAGCGGCAGCCAACAGAACGGTCAACAGATACGCCACTGCTCTGGAAAGTTCCCCGCATCGGCCAGTTGACAAAATTCGATAAATCCCACGATGAGGACCGCTAGTCCTCCCACTCCCAGTACCGCAGTCCCGAGTACTAGCAAGAAGGTTCGCATTACTTCCCCTGAGCACTGCAGTCTATAGACTCTTCTGATCGATGCTGGCAAGATCAAGGCTTTTACACAAGATTGCGCCACGGCTCTCACCGTTCCCCAGGACACAGCCTAAGTTTATTGTTGAGCGAGTGCCTTGCTTCTGTAGTGCCGCCTTCCTTTGATGAACCACCTTGCGGGTATGAGGAGGTTGGCGATGATGTAGATTCCGAATACGACGCCCATTCCATAGTCAACAATTGGTGAGTCTGGGCCCCCGTTCCACCCCGGCGTGTGTGGCAGAAGAACGATCAGGCCGCCACCACAAACAATTGAGATCACTCGAAGTCAGCGAGAAGCTGAATGGCGTGCGGGGAGAGATCGAGCAGCAGCAGGCGGAATTTGAAACACTCTCCCGGCAAGTGGAGACGGTGGCGGTCAGTGTGTCGCTGCACTCCGAAGCGCAGGCGCAGGCGTTTGGAGTACCCTGGCGGCCTGGGTACGAACTAAAGTTGGCGATCGCGACCGGACTGGAAGGTTTGGCCAACTACGCGACTGCCATGTTGGGGCTCGTGTTCTACTTGCCGGCGATTCTGCTGTGGCTCGCGACGATCCTGGTTGGCGCCGCACTGGGTTGGAAGGCCCTCCGCTTCGGCACGCGCCAGCTTTTCGCGGCGAAGCGGCCTGAAGGAGTTGCCGCGGTGCCGTCGGTTTCGGGTTAAGGGTGCAGTGTCGCCGGTGCCTCGCGGAAGTCGGTCCGAGCGTCTTGGTTCTGAATTTTCGCCTGACGGAGAGCAGCCTCACGCGCACTACACCATTCTGTTTAGGTGAATTCACTTAACGAAACCGTGTTTAAAAGGGCGGGCGAATTTTTACAAGTTGATCATGCGTGCGCAAAAGTCTGCACTTGTACTGCAGTGAGATGGTCCTTGTCCGTGATCGAGAGCGTTCACATTGAACTCGGATTTTCTTAAGTGATGCAATCCACATCGATAATCGTCCTAGTTTTCCAGAGGTCGATGGCCGTCTTCGTGCTCACTCTCTTCTGGGGAGTTTTACAAATTTGTGGGGGCGAGGGGCAAGAGTTCCATGCGGATTCATACCGGGAAAACAGTAATTGCCGCGTTGGCCATTCTGGTGCTGTCTTTGATGTGCGTGCCGGCGGCGCATGCCAGTTCCATCAGCTTCGGTCTGACGTCGAACAATCTTGGACTGGGCGCAAACGTGGGAACGGTGCTCATCAGCGATACCGGTACCGATCAGGTCACGGTCACAATCACGATGAATGCCGGTTTTTCCTTGAAGCTTCCGGGGGGCGACATTGCCTTCAACGGCCCGTCAGGATTGACTGCCGGAAGTGTGAGTGGTGTTCAGGGCAGCGCAGACATGTTCGGATTTACCGGTTTGAGCTTCCATCAATTCTTCACCGATAAGAACATCAGCCAGTTTGGAAACTTTTCGTTCGACTTTGCCAACGTGAAGGGCGCGCCCAAGGGAGTGGTCAGTGCCGACACGTTGACCTTCGTGCTCTCCGCGTCCGGCCTGAAGGCCAGCCAATTTACCGGAGTCGCCGTTCATTTCTGCACCGCGTCGGGCGGCGGATGCGGACCGCAAACTGGATTCGCCTCCAACGGCACGCCGAGTCCGGTTCCTGAACCTGGCACATTGTCGCTGCTGGGTACAGGCCTGGTCGGCTTGGCTGGACTCGCGCGCAAAAAGCTTCGCGGGTAAGGCAGATACTCGTCAGGGAATGAGAAGCCCCAGAGAAATCTGGGGCTTTTTTCTGTACCTAGAATGCCTCTTTCAATGTTGCGACCGATAGCGCCAATTACATCCTTTCGCGCTAAGCTTCCGCTCGTGAAATTCCTTCCAAGGCCGGCTTCCTGGGAGCGAGCACAAGCAAGGCCAGACCGATGACTACCAACACTGCCGATCCAATCAGAAAGCCGGAGCGCTGACTGGGCATTTCGAATCCTTGGGTGGACATCGTTACCGCATGAGCGAAACTCGACCAGGCCGCGAAGGCGATCAGGCTACGATGCGCCGACGGGTTTCGCACCGCGATGAGCAGAAAGATGCCGAGTGCGAAATACAGGCTCATCATCATCGTATCGCCCGTATTCGAGTCAGCGGGGTGCATTAGCCCGCCGATCAATGGATACACTGCGGCGGAGAATAGTAATCCCGCCAACAGCAGCACAACTTTCAGCACAGATTCCCGATTCATGGGCCCTCCTCGATCGATCCGATGGACACATAGTAGAACGGGTGACCCGTGTACTTTATTGATCTCATTTGGACGAACGCGCGACACGTTCGGTGCGTAAAAATTGAGACGCCATCTTTACAATTCTTTATGTGAGCCGCCGCAACCAATCTCTGTAAAGCAGGTTCCTAGTGTGAAGCAGGACCCAGGACATGCGGACACGATTTCATGGATGTAGGAAGATTGCCGCAATGTGTTGCATTGCGGTCCTCCTTGCGGCAGGGACGGCCCGGCTGCTTCTTATCAGCGTTTCCTCTTCTCATAAACACGGTAAGGCCGTCTCTGAGGTTTCATCTACTCTTTCCGATCATTTGCTGGATGCCACGGCAGTGCTGGCATGGGTTCTGCCTTCGCTAGAGATTCGTGGACCGATTGCCGCCCGACAGAGGTTTCTACCGTCTCGCAATCGGCCCTTGTTACGACGCCTGCGCGGGCGCGCTCCTCCCGCGTGGTCCTGATCTGTCGATCCGCGCGACATTCCCAAATTCAATCTCATACACGGTTCACTTTTGCGCTTCGCGCGCGAACGAGGAGAAATCTTTTTTATGACGCAGCTTGCAAAGTACTTCGTTTTCTCAGCAGCAATGGCATTCGTTTCTTTCATAGCGTTGCCGGTGTTTGCGCAATCTCCTGGAGACATAAAAATCACTACCGCTACCGAAGTGGCCGTTCCGGGACATCTGCTGGAGCCGGGAACCTACTGGTTTCGGAGGGCGATGGCTGACGATCCCAGTGTCTACAAAATTGTTGCGGATGATGGACGCACCATCGAGTTTGTCGAAGTCATTGCGACGGAGCGTGCCGGTCGTACCGATACCGAGGTAGACGTCACTGCCCCCGATGCCGCCGGCGTACGGGTTCTACAGGCTTGGTATGGTCCGGGCGATCCCAGCGGCTATCAACTCGTTTACAGCAAGGGTGACATTCGAAAGCTGGATCAGATCGCGGAGATGCGGTCGCACTCCGGATATGCTGCGGGTCAGCACTAAGAAAGACTGCTGGTATTTCCCTGAACCGACGGTGCCCCACGTTCGCGCGCTCTTTGCGCTAACGTGGGCCTCTGCAGCAGCCTCGAAATCGCAGATCGCAGACATTCGTGCAAACCCAGGTTAGCGCCCAGAGAGCGGGCGCGAACCTGGGGCACCGTCCGAACTTAACAACGCAGGAGTCGCTTAGGCCGCTGCTTTCAGATCTCTGCGCACCAGGCTGGAGTCGAGAAAGAATCCCAGTCCGAGCGTGAAGGGAATTGCACCAAACGACGCGGCAACCCAAGCGTCGGGTTCGACGCGCGCGATGAGGGCGAACGTGATGACGTATCCGATGGCCGCTGACACGAGCAGGATGCCGGCGCGCCGCGAACGCGCTGCTTGCGATAGTTCCGGTTCCATGGGGACGTTGACGCCGCGGGCCAACGCAGCGAGGCGCTCTTCGGTGCGCAGTTTTGAGACGCGATAATAGCCGTAAACCCCGATGCCCACGATCGGAATGGAGAACAGCATGACCACCGCCGCCAGTCCAGTAATGTCGCCCATAATTTGCTCCTTCGATTTCGCCGGCGGCCGTCATTCGGACCGCTCTGGTTAGAGATACGGGGGAGGGTGGAAAGAAGTTCCGTGCGCGGGGGCCTGGTCGAGCCGATCGGGAAGCAGTCGGTTCCCAAACCCGACGGGCGGGGACGCCCGCGCTCCATCGATGGCGTTGGGGTTATTGGCGATGGCGTCGAAACCCGCACAAACTGCACCAGTTCCTGTTCAATAAATCTCTTTGATGTGACCGATAACCTCTTTTTATTGGCCCACCTGCGACGCGGCACGGTACCCTCAACTGTTCGTATCTGGCCCCCGGAAGCCCTGGATTTTCCAGCGACGACCACTCATCTCAAGGAGACTCATGTCGATCGAACTTCGTAATTTCTTAGCGCTCTCGTATGACCAGCTCGAAGAGCTCAATTTGAAGGCGAAGGAACAGCGCAAGAACCGTACGGCCATGCACAAGGTGCAGGAAGAACGCCTGAAGTATCTAACCGACGAGAAGCGCATCAAGGCCGTGACCCTGCTCTTCAGCGATCTCGAAGGGCGGTTGCACATGCTCGACTACGACAAGAAGTTTCTGATCAAGAGCTGGGACAACCTGACTTTCGATGGCTCCTCGATTCGCGGGTTCACGGCGCAACGCGAAAGCGATCTGCGCCTGGGCATTGACTGGGCCTCGTTCTACTGGGCTCCCGCCGATTTCTTCGGCGGCGGCAAGGTCCTGGTGTTCGGCGAAGTCATCGACAAGAACGGCACGCCCTACACCGGCGACATTCGTGGCATGCTGAAAACGTTCGCGAACCAGCTCTACAAAGACGACGGCTACACCCTCAACGCGGCGAACGAGATTGAGGGCTTCCTCTTCAAGAGCGCTGACGCCGAGCGCCACTACCACGAGACCGGCAAGTTTGAGTACGTGAACACGGGCGGCTACTACCACTCGCTGCCCGGCGACCTGCTGCGGACCTTTATCGACACGACAGCCGAAGTGCAGCGTGCCATGGGATTCCAGAACGAAAAAGATCATCCCGAAGTCGCGCCTTCGCAGTTTGAAATCAACTACGGATACGGCGAAGTGGTGCAGGCTGCCGATCAGATCCAGCTCTACAAGCTCGTGTGCCGAGAAATCGCGACGCGCATGGGCCTGACCGCGTCGTTCTTGCCGAAGCCGGTAGTGGGTGTCAACGGCAGCGGCATGCATACGAACGTTTCGATCAGCAAGAACGGGAAGAATCTTTTCTGGGATCCCAAGGGCGAAGAGAAACTGAGCAAGCTCGGCTGGGCCTTCACCGATCGCATTCTGACGCATGGCAACGACATCTGCCTGATGCTCAACGCGAGCGTGAATGCTTACCGGCGGCTCGATCCGCACTTCGAAGCTCCCAACCAGATCAAAGCTTCGCCCACGGATCGCGGTTCGATGGTGCGCATCCCGATCGGCAACGACAAAAGCATGCGCGTCGAAGTGCGCTCGGTCAGTCCCGATGCCAGTCCTTACATGGTGATGTATGCCGTGTTCAAGACCGGCATCGAAGGCGAGACGTCGAAGATCAAAAATCTGCGCCAGGCCGAACGGTATCTGCCCGACAACATTTACGACGCGATCAAGAACTTCCGCGACTCGAAGTGGACGAGCAAGGTGCTGGGCGATGACGTAAAGGGACGCTACGCGGATCTTAAACAGGCTGCGGCTGACCGCTGCCCGCGGGCGCTGGGAACATTCGTGAAAGCGCCCGAAGTGCAGTATCACCACGAGGTGTACAACCAGTTCTTGTGGAATTTATTTTAGACGAGCGCCGAACAAGACTGGGGAGGGCACGAATTTATTCGTGCCGCCAACCGATTCAAGTACGGTGCTTCAGCGCCTGAGGAAGGCTTTTTCGAGTTCGCTGACGAACAGCAAACCTCAGCGGCTGAAGCCGCATTCAGTATCGCAGCTTTCGGCCCGACTGAAGTCGGGCCCTTCCCTTTTCGCGATCTCTTGGCTGTTTAGCGCGGCCGTGGTGTCCTGTGTTCGCGCTTAGTACGTTCCCGCCACCGGCGACGCCATCTCCGCCCGACTACGTTGCAACTCTTCCAATAAGCTCAGGTCGCGATGCACATCGCTGGGCGCGGCTTTTGGAGCGTTGTGGCGCAACTCCTCGCGCAGGCGAATCAGCAGAAAGTGCTGGGCGATTTCGGTGGACTCCGATGAACTCAGAATGTTTTCGCTGGTAAGGCCGACTTTCACCGTGCCGTCACCGAGTCGCACGTTCAAGACCGGGCGCCCGGCTTCATCGAGTTCCGGCTGTGCGCTCTCTCGCAGTTGCGGCCACTTCAGTTCCTGCACCGAAGACTCCGTTATGCTGCGTGCGACCAGCTCCAGGCGATTGAGATATTCGCGGCGCTGTTGTGCGCTCATAGGTGGCTCGAGATCGCGGCGCGGATCGAAGACCAGCGCATGACGCTCAGGATCGAATCCGCGGCTGCCCGTGAAGTACGCGGCAGCGAAGCATCCTACGATCGCCGGGTGCCACAGCAGCAAAGGCGCCATATACTTCTTCGCCTTGAACGCGGACTCCACTACGCCACGCACGGGCTTGCTGCGCTTCACCGTACCCGGGACCTGTGGAATCACGAAACTCGCCGATTGTAATTCCGGATGATGCTTGCTGAACTTCACCAGGCACTTGGCAATCTGCTTCGGCGTCGTAACGCCCAGGTCGCCGATGATTCCGCGGTGCAGCGCGCCCGGATAGTAGAAGTTGATAATCTCACGAACGAAGTCGGCGCAATTGCGCGATAACAAACGATAGATCCCCTGATTCGGATCGGCATTAAAGCGCCGAATCAGCTCGTCATCCTTCTCCTCAGTCGTCTCTATCTGAAATGCATAACTGGTGCGATCGTAGGACGATCCCACGAGTTGCACCCACGGGCCTTCCGGCACCTCTCCGTCGGGCGCGTCGGGGATGAAGCCTGAAAAATGCTTGCGCCGATACTGATCGCGCAAAAAGGAAACCAGCTTCGGATCGGCGAACAGCGGAACCTGCTCCGGCAGTTCCACCGCATAGAGGTACGGCATGAGCGGGATGGCATACCAGTCGTGTCCCGCGACTCCGTGATACCGGCTGATAACGACGCCCTGCTCGCCGGTCTTGCAGCGGCGCAGAACGAAGGGAGAGTTAGCGCAGACGCGATCGAGATAGACGGCAACGTGGCCGGTGCCAGCGAAGGTTCCGTCGTAGCTGTAGGGCTCTTCCAAAAGAAGAGTCGCGCTGGCATGGGCATACACACCGCCCATGGCGCACAGCAGAAAGAGCACGGCAATCCCGCGACGGAAGCCCATAATACTTAAAACGCACTCCTCACCCGAAAGTTTCGCCTAGTGAATCCGTAAAAGCAGTGGTGTCGGTTACAAGTCCCTGCCTTTTGTTAGAGTTTGCAGCCTCCTCCCGGGTTGGAACAAGGTAACGGAAGGGTGACATTTTGGGACTCGGCCTTTAGGCATCAGGTGTTTTGAGTTGGGCGCGTGAATTCAGTTAACCGGCGCTATTTCAGAGACTTGCCTGACTTTTGGCCGGCGAAATGCCACAAAGAGGGAGGAAACCCGTGGAGTGTCGATCGGCAACCCATGAGCGCCGTAATAAATCCGTCTAGCGAACCAGCCACTCGGTCATTTTATGCATATCGACGAGCACGGCGCCATAGCTGGCAATCACGCACAGGGCGGCGCCCAGCAAAGCTGGTACGCCAAATTTGAGGAATGATCCGGAGGGGTTGCTGCGGTGAGACTCATCCCAGGAGACCAGTCGGGCGATGCGTGCGTTCAATGCGGAGCCCGAAGTATGAGCGAGCCCGGTCGCCAGGACAGCGCTTCGCGGAGCGGCGAACCGCGACAACTTGATCAATGCGGACGCGAGGTCCAGTGCCTGACGCGAATTGGACACGGCCGCATCGTCCGCAGCCATCTCGGCGGCTTCGGACCATGCCGATTCAAGCGCCGCGAGGCCGGGGAGCGCGAAAAAGCGAAACAGCAGTTTTTTTAGATTATCGCGTCGCTCGACGTGCGCGATCTCATGTTTGAGCGCGGCGTCGAGTTCGTGAGCGCTCAACGACGCAGCGGCTGCGTCCGACAACAAAACTCGGGGAGACAAGCCCCCCGCGACGGCCAGGGCTGGGGCTGACGGACGAATGCGAAACAGAGGAACCGGGTAGCAATGCGAATCGGTGGTCGAATCACGAAGCCAGCCGCTCACGGCATGCGAAGTCTTGCGCTGCGCGTTGACGGCATTCCAGACGCCAGCACCCAGCAGCAGCAGGCACGCAGCTCCCAGCGTGAGCGGAATTTCTCCAATTGGCTCGGCGACCACCCTGGGTTCGAGCAGCAAAAATGAGGGTACGACGAATATGACAGTTACGACGAAGGCAGCTGCGAAGGGCAACGTGCGCAAGGCAAACAAAAGGTTCGCCAGACGCTGTGCGGAAATCTTTCGACCCGCACGGTGCGCGAGTCGCCACCCGCGCATGATGAGCAGCGAGAACGCACCATATAAAAGAAGAAAGAAGGAGAGCGATACGCCCAGACAGCGCAGCAGAAACATCAATCTCTCTCCCGGTCGCGAAGCTCGCGCCGCTTGTTCTCAACCAGTTGTTGCAATTCGTCCAGCAGTTGGGTGTCGTGTTCGGTCACGGCCTCCACCAGATACGACAGCGGCATCGCTGCTGGTCCGCTGCCGAGTAGTTGCTGAATGGCCTGGCCGGCGGCTTCACGCTGCAGTTCTTCTTTCGTGACGCGCGGAAAATAACGAAAGGCGCGGCCTTCCTCGGTGCGCCCCAACAGACCTTTCTTATAGAGGCGGTCGAGTGTAGTCATGACCGTCGTGTAGGCCATGTCAAGGCGACCTTGATCTATCAGTTCACGTACCGTCGCGTTGTTGCGCGACCAGATTTCTCCGAGCAAGCGCTGCTCGAGCGGGCCAAGTTGATTCAAAGAAGGTTGATTAGGTCGAAAAAAGCGATTCACTGACTCCCCCAAAATGATCCCGTGGATTCTACTCCAGGGAGGGCACAAAGCAAATGGCCGATTCGAGGCAAAAGCGCGCCAAAGGCGGTTTTTGGCTAACAAAAAAGGCCTTCCGGGACCCAGTCCGGGAGGCCTGCAAGACACTTGTGGAACGCCCGCCAAACTAACAAAAGCACAACCTACTACCACGTCCGTATTCAACAAACATCGATCTTTGCTGCGGTGGGCGGCTAATGGAGTGAGTGCGAACCACCCCCTCTCAATCCCCGGCAAGATCCTGTTAGTTGCATTCCATCGGAAGCACGGCGACAATTCCGTCATGGACAAGGCGCAGTCCGGCAACCCATTCCAGCCCGGCACCATGGTCGTGACCACGCTGGCCAATCCGCGGGAAAAATTCTGGGGGGCGATCCTTTCGCTCAGCGCCGAGGGACTCAGCTTGCGCGGCATCGAGTTGGCGTCCTTTGAAGATCTGGTGGCTATGGTGAAAGACGGCGAACCGTTCTCGCTGGGAGTGGTGTTCTTTCCCATGCACCGGGTGGAGCGGATGGAACTCGATCTGCCGGACGGGAATATACCGTCCCTTTCGCAGCGATTTACTGGCAAGACGGGATTAGACCCTGCGACGCTGCTGCGGTCCGAGTCCCGCGTTGTCGCAAAGGAGCGCGAATGAAACTTTCGCAGCTCTGGACAGCGCCGAATCAACTGACGCTGCTGCGCATGTTGTTTCTGCCGTTTATTGTCATCAGCCTGGTGGACGAGCGCTACACCGTTGCGCTGATTCTGTTTGTGCTGGCGGGAATCAGCGATGGGCTCGACGGGTTGCTGGCTCGGCGCCTGCACCAGCAGACGCTACTGGGGCAGTATCTCGATCCCATCGCCGACAAGCTTTTACTGAGCACGCTCTTCCTGGTGCTATCGATCCTTCACAAGATTCCATGGAAATATACGGTGCTGGTATTCGGGCGCGACATTGCGATCCTGGTGACCAGCGCAGTGCTCTACACGATTGCAGGCTTGCGCAATTTCAGTCCCAGCATTTTCGGCAAGGCCAACACGTGCGCGCAGATTGCCGCCGTCTTCTTTGTGATGCTGTTCGAGATTACCCATTTTCGCTTCGTGTGGATCGCTCGCACTGTGTTGCTGTGGGCAACTTTTATTTTCACTGCGATCTCGTGGGTGCATTACGCCTTCCTGGTGCAGACGCGCCTGAGAAGTGCTCACGCGGCGGAGTCGCGCAGCGGCCCGAATAAACAGGTCGCGTAGATTTCCTCACGAAGTTAAGCCCAGCGGCTGCATGGCCGGCCATTCCGCTTGCTCTGTCGCGTCGCGGCGCTCCACAACAGGACGCTTCCCACCACGCTCGGCAATAAAGGCCAAAGGGCGCGCAACAAATCGTGTTCGAGACTGTGCGTGTTGAGAGAAGAAGCCAACAGGATCCACGAGAACAGCTGCATCTGCGCCGCGGAAGTCTGGTCCAGCGTGCGGGTCAATTGCTCGGTGGCGCCCATCACACGCGTGAACAGGCGGAAGAGTCCGGTTCCGCCGATGGCCAGTCCAGCAATGGACCTCAACATTTCGCAGGGGAGATTTAAGGTTCTCATCTTTGCGCCCTCTACTGGTACATCGAATGAAAGGCAGGAGAATCGACAGGGGAGTGCAAGTTTTGTTATCGGCTGAAAATAAGGTATTTAGGCGACTGCGAGGCTGGACTGCCGGCTTCGAGCGCGAAAAATCGTAAGACAGAGGGCGCCGAGAGATTCTTTCGAGAGCGCGCAGAGAAGGGAATCGTCCCGGGGAGACCCCTCGAGGGCGTCGAGTTTCTCTTTGCGATCTTCGCGTTAGCTTCGCGTGCTTCTCGGTTCAGGCCTCTCTCAGAATTGGCGCGGAAACATTTGTAGTGAAAGAAGATCGCAAAAGTAATCGCGATTCTTACAAGAATTCTCATCTTTCCTCTTGCGAACTTTTCAAAGTCATGGCATCTTGGAACATCTTTTCAAGAAAGGACGCTCATTGCTGCGATTTAAAACACATATCGCACCTAAGCAATGCCGGCCGCTAGACGGCTTGGGTTGCATGTGGGCGTCGTTTCGTAACGTCAGTTACTAACTTCACTCGCAAGCAATCCAAGTAAAACAAAACACGCTGGGTGGCGTAGGCCGCGGTTCCTTCGACTGAACCTCGACTAACACCGCTGCCGCACATTCCCCCAGCCCTAACTACTCAGGGCCAGTGGTGATTGGCCACGGATACTTCTCTGGCAGACAGCTCGTTCTAACGGACGAACTGTGAGGTTCGAAGCCTCAGGGCGCAAGCCCTTCCGTGTCCTCCTGTTCCCTGGCCATAAAACAAAGATGTAGCGCGGGAGCCCTCGCCCGCGAAGATTTGCAGATAGTCGACGGTGCGGCCAAAGCCAATCCGCCGCAGGTGCGGACGTGTGTCCGCAGAGCATGTAGTTTGGCCGGTGGTGAAAGAGCAGAGTTACTTCGCCCAATGACAGAGCAGGGTAGCGGACCCTGCCGAGACGCAGATGTTCCAGGGACGGGGGCGTAGCCCCGAAGCGCAAGGTGCCTGGAAGAATCGGCCTCGACTCTGATCGAGCGTTCCCCGGCTGATGAATTGATCACAGAATTTGCCTCTTGTAATTACGCTTCGATGCAACCAACTAACTCCGGCGGCATGCCGGTTAGAAAAGACAAGCACGATGTTGGAACTCTTAAAGCGCGTCCTGGCCGGCCAGAATCAGTTTGCTTCCGGCGGGCTGCTGCTGATGATTATCGGGGGCATCAGCGTGTACTTGCGCGCTGTGCCGGTGAAGCTCTGGGAATGGTTTGAGGAACAACTCACCATGAGCCTCACCGTCAAGGATGAGGACGCGGCATTTCGTTGGGTGAAGGAGTGGTTTCTCGATCAGCAATTCTTGAAGCGGATTCGCCGACTGGACGTCGATACAACGCTGCGAGGCGAGAAGCTCGCACTGATTCCCGCGCCGGGCTATCACTGGTTCTGGCGTTCAGGCCGTCCGTTTCGCGTGGCGTTCTATCGCAACGAGGAAACCAACAGCGGCCGTCCTCAGCGTCGGGAACTGCTGATCTTCCGTACGCTCGGGCGAAAGCAGAGCGTGTTGTGGGAGTTCGTAAATGACATCGTCGCCTGCCACCGTAGAAACAACGCGGTGCGGTCGTATCTCTACATCTACAACGATGGGTGGAGTTACGTCGAGGCTTATGTTCCGCGCTTGCTGGATTCGGTGGTGTTGAAGCCGGGAGAGAAGGAGCGTCTCGTCGAGGACATCAAGAGATTCAAGAGTGCGAAGCAGCGCTACCGCAAGCTTGGCGTTCCGTATCACCGCGGATACCTGTTTTATGGACCACCTGGGACCGGCAAGACGTCCCTGGTGTCGGCAGTCGCGGAGAAGTTTGGCATGTCGATTTACGCGATCAACCTGGCGCACTTCAATGATCGGTCGCTGGTTGTCGCCATGAACGACGTTTCTCAGAACTCGGTGATCTTGTTTGAGGACATCGATTGCATGAAAAGCGGGGACGCGCGTCCGAAGCTGGACGAGCCGGTCAGCGAGGCGCAGTCCAAAACGCCGGCCGCAAAAGAGGATCGCAATGGAGTCACACTTTCGGGCTTGCTGAACGCACTAGATGGATTCAGCGCCCCCGACAACGTGCTGTTCATCATGACCAGCAACCAGATCGAAGCGCTAGATCCGGCGCTGCTGCGGCCAGGACGAATCGATTACCGGCTGTATCTCGGGCCGGCGACCGAGGAGCAGAGAGTGCAACTCTATCGCAGATTTTTTCCGGCTGCTGCCATGGTCGAAGCAGAGTTGTTCGTCGATGGCCATCCGGAAGTGAAAACGATGGCGGAGTTTCAGGGGCTGCTATTGGCTCTCGAATCTCGATGTAATAACGCGGATCAGGTCAGCTTTGAATTTGAAGCTGAGATCCCGGTGCCGGTGACTACAGCGCAGTGAGAGGTTGGACCAATCCCGAAGGAAGCAGGATGACGATATGCCTGCGTTTTTGTTTGTGCTGGTTGTTCGCGTGGTGGAAGCAGTCTGCAGGCAATGGCGAAAGGCGCGCGCGCCCAAGCCTCGTCCACTCTGCGCTGATTGTTCGCACGCACACGTGCAGTATGCCGTGAACGGACGGCGCGCCATCGCTTGCACGTTCGCGGGAGCGGTTCGCCCGGTGCTGCTCGACGTGATGTATTGCACCGACTATCGCGATCGCAACGCTGCTCCGCGCCTGGTGTCGATTGGTTTCGCGCACGAGGTCGTGGACGCAGACATCGGTACGGAAGCCGCGATCGTTCAACACTGATTCTCGACTTCGGGAGGGCCTCCGAACCGCGTTGCGGCTGCTTCGTCTGCGGGGAGGCTCTTCCGAGCGCCGCCGGTCCATTCAACCGGTATGGACCGGCAAGGCTGGGCGCACTAAACAATTTCGCCGGTGGCGAAGACTACGGTTCCTTCGTACTCGGAGGTCGCGGGTGCAATTCCCGTCATGGGTGTCGCGTGCGCGAGACGCAGCTGATGTCTCAGCGCGGCATCGTGTAGCTCAGCAGTGAGAGCATCCGAGCGTATTACCGTGGCCGTTTCAGTTCCCCGGCGATGTTTCGCTAGCGACTAACGACCATCAGCTATCAGCCGCCGCTGAAGACTGACGACTGAAGACTGGAGACTACTATGGCTCGACTCAATCTACTCAATCTTGCTCGCGGTCTGCGTACTCACGAGGGTGCGCCTGCGCGTCACGTCTCGACTGAGCTGCAGCTGCGCCGCTCGGTGCTGGCTTGTCTCCTGTGGGAGAGCCAGTTCTATGAGGACGGAGTGGAGATCGCTGGCCGCATCGCGGAGCTCGTGCCTAAGGTGGAGGCCGAGCGTGTTGCTGCCCTTGCGGTCGAGGCACGCGAGCAGATGAAACTTCGTCACGCGCCGCTGCTGCTGGTGCGCGAGATGGCTCGTCACAAGACCCATCGCGGTCTGGTGGCCGAGACTCTCGAGCGCATCATCCAGCGTGCCGACGAGCTGTGCGAGTTCGTCGCCATCTACTGGAAGGACGGGCGCGTGCCGCTCTCCGGCCAGGTGAAGAAGGGGCTCGCGGCCGCGTTCCCGAAATTCGACGAGTACCAGCTCGCGAAGTACGATCGCGGCGGACCGATCAAGTTGCGCGACGTCCTGTTCCTTTGTCACGCGAAGCCGCGTGACGATGCGCAGGCCGGCGTTTGGAAAAAGCTGATCTGGGGACGCCTCGCGGTGCCGAACACCTGGGAGGTCGCCCTTTCGGCGGCGGGCGCCGGTGACGGGGCTGCGAAGACCGAGGCGTGGACGCGTTTGGTCGCCGAGAACAAGCTGGGTGCGCTTGCGCTGCTTCGCAATCTGCGCAATCTGCGTGAGGCCGGGGTGGACGAGAAGCTCGTGCTTGCGGCGATCGAGGCGATGAACACGCAGCGCGTGCTGCCGTTCCGCTTCCTTGCTGCGGCGCGTCACGCTCCGCAGTGGGAGCCTGCGCTTGAGGCGGCGATGCTCAAGTGCGTGGCGTCTCAGCCGAAGCTGGCGGGCAAGACGGTGCTCGTGATCGACGTGTCGGGATCCATGCGAGGACTCCTGTCGAAGCAGTCCGAGCTGAATCGCATCGATACCGCAGCCGGCCTTGCCATTCTGGCTCGCGAACTGTGCGACGAGGTCGTGATCTATGCCACCGCTGGCAACGATCACACGCGCGTCCACAAGACCGAGCAAGTGCCGGCCCGCAGCGGTTTCGCACTGGCGGACGCGATTCGTCAGAAGGCCGACGGGCTGGGTGGCGGCGGAATCTTCCTCGTGCAGGCGATGGACTACATCGTGAAGCGCGAGCCCGCCGCAGATCGCGTGATTGTGTTCACCGACGAGCAGGATTGCGATTTGAAGCTCAATCCTGCCCAGGCGAACGCGTTCGGCAAGCGCAACTACCTGGTCAACGTTGCCAGCTACAAGAACGGCATCGGCTACGGCAAGTGGACGCACATCGATGGCTGGTCCGAGTCGGTGGTCGAGTACGTCCGCACGCTGGAGAGTTCAGGTCTAGGGTGTTAGGTCTTAGGACCGAGATCTGAAAATGACGGAAGGGAGGGGGTACCCCTCCCCTCTGGTCTTGTATCGGGAGTTTGCGCCTCTAGTCGTCGTCGTTGTCGTGATCGGGCGGAGGTGGTGGTGGCATGGGCAACGGCGCGGTAACGTCATTGGCGTAACTGGGAATGGCGCAGGAGGTTGCATCGCAGCGCACTTCGGGATAAGCGAACAGCGACTCGTGCCCCTGCCTGTCGACCGAGGCGACGGAGATGTAGAAGCTGTCTCCTGGATTGAAGCCCAGTTTCTGCGGGGAGATGCGGCCGCCGTCGTCGGAAATTGCGACGCGCTGGCGGTAGAAGTTTTCGTTGATGGAGCGTGCGGCTAGGACGAAGTGGCTGACCCGACCCTCCGGTTCTTCGAAGTGAAATCGCAAGCTCTGCGTGGTGTTCCCGCTGGCGTTGAATTCAGTTGGGGCAAGCGGAGCACGAGCAAGGCTGGCTGCCACCGAAGCCATGACTTGCGCGATGCGCGAGGCATAAGTGGGGGTGATGTACTGCACCAGGTCGTTGGGCGAGTGCTGGTGCGTGGTGATGAAAGTCGTGTCCTTACAAAAATCGGGAATTTGCGCGGGCGGAGGACAGGGGAACGGTCCGCCGCAACTGTTGTCGACGGGCGAGGGCGAACACTCGTGGGTTTCCATGAAGCGAACGGCAGGATGGGCTTGACTGATGAAGGACGTGTGGTCGCTGCCGCGGCCCGGGCGATCTTCGCGGAGCTTGGGCAACATCGTGATGGTAGGCACGTAAGCGCTGCCCCAGACGCCGACATATCGCATCACGCCGCGGGAAGGGGATTCGTTGTCGGGGGTGCCGTCGGGATCAGTGCTCAGGCGCTCGCGTGGAATACCGGGCGAGTAGAGACGGAAGTTCTGGAGATCCGCAGCGGTGTTAGCGGTGTTGTCGCCGCCGGGAATGTCGGTGTTCAGCATCGCGATGACGTTGGGCTCGTCGAAGTAGCGGGTGAGATTGGCAGCGATCGAAGCGGAGCCGAACAAGCCTTGCTCTTCTCCCGAGAACGAGATGAACACGAGGGTGGCATCGTATTGATGGCCGGCCAGAACGCGGGCGAGTTCGAGGACAACACCGGTCTGCGCGCCAGCATCGTTGCCGCCAGGAGCGTCGGAGGTGTTGTCAAGAACATTGGTGGTGCGCGAGTCGTAGTGGCCGCCAATGATTACCAGGCGATTGCGATGGCGGCCGGGTAGCCAGGCGATGACGTTATAGGTGGGTGCAGTCGGACAACTGGCGTGCACGAACGGATCGAGCCTTACCTGGAGTCCTGGTATCGATTTGTATTGGTTGAAAAGAAAGTCGCGCGCAGCTGTGACGCCGTGGCCGGGTTCGGGCTGGTCGGAGCACGATTGCCGTGTCCTAAAATTTTGCAGGGTCTGGGCTGTGTTGAAGATTCGGTTAGCGTCGATGTTGCCGACGATTGCACTGACTTCCGGATCCGTGGTCACAGAGCTGCTGGGAGGGCTGGCAAGTACAAAGGGAAAGGCAACGACGAGCACGAGGGCGCTGACGATCAGCGTTCTCTTCATAGATATATTCTCCTTCGCGGAAAGTCGGGGAAGACGGACATCCTTGAAGGCACAAGCGTGCGAGCTTGTGCTCGGCTTTACGGGATTGTGGGGCCGGGTTTTCTCAGACGAAGACAGCGGGCATGATGAAACCGAGTATTTGGGGCGTCAATCAGGTGCTTGCCTGATGACTCGATGATTAACCTGAGTTAGAGGAGCGATTGAACGCATGAAACAGTACCCGGCCTCCACATGGGACATGGAAGGTTGGGTAACGGGTTTGTATTTCTGAAGGAGTAGCGAAGATGAACGCGAAACAGGTAGTCCCAATCTATCGTGACGGCCGACACTACGACGCGTTGAACAGTTTTCTTGTGGCCGACATTCCGTTCTATGTCGAGGAAGCGCGGCGGGCGACGCTTACGAACCCCCACCCGCTCGCAAAAAGCGCGGAAAGGATGGGTGCCCCAGTGTTGGAACTAGCTTGCGGGACTGGACGGCTCACCATTCCGATCGCACAGAGTGCGATGGAGATCGTCGGGCTCGACTTGTCTCCGTCGATGCTGGCGCATGCGCGTAAGAAGGCTGAAGCGGCGGGAGTGGCAATCGAGTTCGTCGAGGGCGACTGCCGATCGTTCGACCTTGGGCGGAAGTTTGCGTTGATCTTCATGGCGTTCAACTCGATGCAGCATCTGCATGACTATGCGTCACTGTCGGCGTTGTTCGCAAACGTGCGTAAACATCTCGCTGAAAATGGCCGGTTTGTATTCGACGTGTTCAACCCGAAGATCGAAATCCTGGCCCGCTCTTCGGGAGACCGGCGGCTCGAGCGCGAATACGAGGATCCCGAGGGCAGGGGCAAGATGGCGTTCGAACACAGCATGAACTACGACGACGCTTCGCAGGTGAGCCACATCCAGTGCTATTTCGTGCGGCGTGGCGCGAACGGAGAAGAGGTTGAAGTGCGCGAGGAGGAGTTGCACTTGCGGAGCTTTTTCCCACAGGAGTTGGATCTGCTGGTGCGGTCGCAAGGGTTTGAGATTGTGGAAAAGTTCGGGAATTTTGAGCGGAAGGCGTTTGGGAGTGGGGATCCTAAGCAGGTGGTGGTGTGCAGGACTGAGTCCAAAGGAGTACCCGTATGGTGAGTGTCGGAATCAACTCGAACTCGCTATTCACACGAGACGGGAGAGTGAGGAGTTACAAGCGGGCTTTTCCTTATTTGCTGGAGCGGGCAAGACGCGGCCATGCATATGGACAAAATGTGGTGGGCTATCGCTTCGATACTGGACGAGTAGTCTCGAAAAATCACCGGCTTGCTGTTCAATGGTATAGACGCGCAGCAAAACAAAACTACATGAGGCACTTGCTAATCTTGCTTACTCCTACGATGCGGGTAGAGGTGTGAGAAAAGACAGCAGCCAAGCGTGTGCGCTTTATAAGCGGGCTGCTCGACGAGGAGATGCGCCATCACAATGCAATCTAGGAGTTCTGTACGCGAATGGCACTGGCGTGCGCGGGAATTTCTCCCGAGCAATTACTGGGTGGCGAAGGGCAGCTCGTCAAGGCGACAACAAAGCCGAGTTCAATTTAGGCTTGGCATATTTGCAAGGCGAAGGTGTCAAAAAGAGCCCAATGCGCGCTAGGTTCTGGGTCCGCAAGGCCGCCGAGAACGGCAACAGACGCGCCAATAGATTGTTACCAAACATCTGAGAAGCAAGATGACTGACCAAACTTACAACGTAATCAAGCCCGATACCGGAGTTCCCATCAAGGCGGGAGTCGTATTCGGAACGTTGCTTGCGAGCGCCTTCTTGTACGGATAGCCCTGCCTTAGAATTCTGTTGCGGAATTAACGTGCAGTTCCACGCCGCGAACGGGCGGCCGGGCCCTTGCCAGAAGCAAAATTCGGATCGGCCCAAATTTCACTGGGCAGAACCACGATTCGCCGGGAAGGTGGGAGCCGCAAAAAACCGTACGGTGGGCGTTAGTGTTAAACTCTTCGGATTGTGGCGCAATTCGTGATTGAACGCGAAATCCCTGGTGCGGGAGCACTGTCAGAAACCCAGATCCGGGACATCGCTCTGCATTCATTGCAGACGTTGAAGGAGATGGGGCCGCAGATTCAATGGCTCCACAGCTACGTCACCGAGGACAAGGTCTACTGCATCTATTTGGCGCCCGATGAGGACAGCATTCGGGAGCACGCCCGCAGGGCGGGTATTCCGGCCGATCGTGTCTCCTCGGTGCGTCGTCTCATTGACCCGGTCAACTTCAAGTAAGAGAGCCCAGGTCCCGTAGAGAGTATTCGAGAGCTTTTTCCAGGCTCATCGCAGAGCCTTCTTCCCAAGCGCTCTTGCCCTCCGACTCACTGAGCGATTGCCATGCGGGTAGCAGAGTCCGATCGAGTTTAGACTGTTCGGCTTGAGGCAGAGGTGCGCTGATCTGCTGGCGTAGATGCGCTGCGGCGGCGGCCAGCGTCAGTGCACGTGCGGCGTGTCCTTGAGCCAGAGCCAGACAGGCGGATCCCTCCATCGCCCGCGCCATACCGCGCCGGTGGCCCAACTCCGCAAAGATTTCCAGTGCTTCGCGATATGCAGCGTGTGCAGCCGAATGGTCTCCCTGCTCACAGTCGATGTAGGCCAAATCTGTCAGGGACCGCGCGGAACCCCACGGGTCTCCTGCGTCCCGAAAAGCAGAAAGCGCACGTTGATACAATTCGCGCGCGGCAGCCATATCGCCCTGCGCGCGTGCTATGTCGCCCTGCTGGTTGATGGACCAAGCGGCGCCGGTGCGATCGCCAAGTTCCTCGAAAATGTCCGTCGCCTCACGGAGGGCCCATCGAGCGCGTGCATAGTCGCCGCGAACCTTTGACCACATTGGCAAGGTTGTGAAGACAACGTGCGATTGCCAACCGATCCGACAACATACGCCAGCACGCCAGGCTCCGCTCAAAATTACTCTGCGCGGACGAGTAGTCCCCCCGATCTCGCGCCGATACTGCTAGAGCATTCAACGATGCGGCGATGCCCGGCTGATCGCCCAATTCTTCATACAGAGAGAGGCCCTGCTGCAGAAAGTGTTCGGCAGCCGGATAATCGCCCTGAGCCGTGGCCAAGGCGCCGATAAAATGCGAGACCCTGGCCCGTTCTTTGGCGCGCTCAGCGCCCGCCAGGCGCAGAATCGTTTCCAGTCGTGCCCGGCCTTCGGTAAGGTGTTCCCGCATATCCCAGAATCGAAACAGAGCCATGCAAAGACGCAAGCCCCAGTCGAGATCTTGCGTTTGAAAAAGCCAGTCGAGAGCGAAACGGAAGTTATCGATCTCGGCATCGCATTGCGCTAGCCAGCGACCCCGATCGGCGGGGCTCAATTCCGGGTTTCCTTCCTCCGCCAGGACGAGACAATACGCCGCGTGTGCCCGCCGCGCAGCCGATTGCTCATCGCTCTCGTTGAGGCGCTCGAGCGCATACTCGCGAATCGTTTCCAACATTTCGAAACGCGGCTCGGTTTCGGACCGGTCAATACGCTGAACCAAATTCTGGTCCACCAAAGAGGACAGGCCTTCAAAGAGATCGATACCGAGATCATGACCTGTGTTGCAAACGGCTTCCGCCGCCTCCAGTGTGCATCCCCCGACAAACACAGAAAGCCGGCGAAACAGTTTCCGCTCAGCCTCATTCAACAGATCGTGACTCCAGTCAATCGTGTTGCGGAGGGTATGTTGCCGTTCGGGCAGGTCGAGGGAGCCGCCAGTCAGCAATTGCAGGCGACTTTGCAGCCGATCGAGAATGGCGCCGGGAGGCAGCACTTTAGTTCGGGCAGCCGCCAACTCAATGGCCAAGGGCAGTCCATCCAGCCGGGAACAAATTTCCTGAATTGCAGGAGCATTCTCGGAAGCAATCGCAAAATCTGGCCAGACGGCAGCCGCTCGTTGCACGAACAACTCGATCGCGGAATCCTGCGCAAGCGGTGCTACCGGAAACTCCTGTTCCCCGTAAATGCGCAGGCAGGCCCGGCTGGTGACCAATATCTTGAGAAACGGGCAGGCTTCCAATATGTCCGCGACCACCTTCGCCGCCGGAAGAACCTGCTCAAAGTTATCCAAGAGAAGCAAGAACGACCCCGAGTTCTGCAGTTGATCTCCGATCAATTGCGGAACGCTGCGGTTCGCGACTTGCTGGATGTCGAGAGCCTCTGCAATGGCGGTAGCGAGCAAGTCCGGCTGGGTGATCGAGGCCAAGCCAACGAACTGAGCGCCCGCCGGGAATTTGTCTGCAATGGCGGTGGCGACGGCAACCGCCAGCCGCGTTTTTCCCGCTCCTCCGGGACCGGTCATGGTCAACAGTCGAACGTCGCGCCTCAGTAGCAACTCGGCGGCCTCCGCCACTTGTTGTTCTCGTCCGACAAAGGAAGTACGTGGGGAGGGCAGATCGTGGCGCTTCCTGGCAGTTTTTGCAGCTGATTGTGCATGTCGGGCGGGCAAGTCAAAGTAATCAGGGGCAGGAAGAGGGTCAGCTTTCGGTGTGCATCGGATCACCGGCGCAGTGAACAGGTAACCACGGCGAGGCACAGTTTTCAGCAGTTGTTGGGTGCGATCATTCAGGGCGCGACGTAGTTCGACAGTGCATTGCACCACCGAATCGTCCGTGACAAAGGCATCGGGCCACACAGCCTGGATCAACTCCTGTTTGCCGATCAATCGTCCAGGATTTTCCACGAGATATTTGAGGGTTTCGTAGACCTTGGGGCGCAGCTTGATTTCCTCTCCTGCCTTGAGCACACACCCCCGAGCGACGTCCAACGTGAACTCGCCGAATTGATAATTCAGAGGACTGTTGTCCAAGTGTGCTCCCGCTTCCGCTAAGCAGTTCGTGCGCCCTGATTTTGGCTTTTTTTTGGCGTTGTTTCGTTACTTCCCGTTCCGATGCTTGTTAGTTTGCACTGGTTCGATGAAGCTCAGCCATCGCTGCAGGCGCTGCTGGGAGCGGCCGAGGATGACGCTCCACAGAGCGGATTCTAGCAAATGTGTTCCCGACAACGCCGTTGGTAATGGCTGCAGTGAAAGATGAGCACCGAACCGCAAAATTGCAACAACTTGGAGAATTTATGAATCGCATTGCCAGCATCTTGACCGGACTTTCACTCGCTGTTCTGTTTCTCGTCGCCTCGGCGTATGCCCAGTCCGACGGAAAGAGAATGACAGCCAACATTCCCTTTGAATTCACCGTAGGAAGCATTTCACTCCCTGCCGGTCAATACGAATTCCTGCGCACTGGAGCCGAAGGCAACATCGTTCGGGTTCGCGGTGTAGACGGTCGCAGTCAATTCTCCCTGATTTCTGCCTCCATCCAGGCAGATGGGCCCGCTGAAAAATCAATGCTCAAATTCGCCACCGTGGATGGTCGCCATGTTCTGGTCCAGATCTGGAATGGACATTCTTTGAGCGGTACGGAATTCAGTTACGAACACACTCCGGTTGTATTGGCACACGCCTCAACCATTCACGGAACTGACGCTAACTAAACACATCGTCGAGCACCGATTAAGAAAAAGGAGAACGTCGTATGAGTACAACAGAGATTTCCAGGTTTGGCATGAGAGTCAGGCGATTCGCGCGGCCCTTTCAGTATTCCATGATCGCTGTCGCTCTCTTGAACATCTGTTCGTTGCGCGGCTTGGCGCAAGCGGGTCACGCGCATGCCATGACGCAGGATCAGAAGAGCAAAGCGGGTGCTCTCATCAAGACCGTCAGGGAAGCGACCGAGCGCTTCAAAGATGTGGGGGAGGCTGAGAGAGAGCACTATTCCCTCATATTCGGCTGCGTGAGCGGGTCCGACGCTGGTGCGATGGGGCTCCACTATTTGAATGGCGCCCTGCTGGATGAAGCGAACAAGAGCGGCGTCCTCGACCCCACGCGCCCTCAGATCGTGCTCTACGAGCCCACCGCAGATGGCAGTCTGCGACTCACTGGCGCAGACTTCGTGGTTTTCGCCGACGCATGGAATGCGAAGCATCCAAACGATCCGCCGCAGCTCATGGGACAGCTTTTCCATTTCTTCGACACTCCGAATCGTTTCGGACTGCCAGCCTTCTATACGTTGCATGTCTGGGCGTGGAAAGAAAATCCCGAAGGCGCGTTCGTGAACTGGCACCCCAACGTTTCGTGCCAGCTATTCCCGGGCCAAAACCCTTAAGTGGATGGGATCGTCGCAGCAAGAACGACCGCCTCTTCGTTCCGCTTGCAGGGCCGGAGAGGCGCGCACCGCAACGGCAAATGCGGATGAGCACCGATACAGAAAGGAGAAAGGTTTCAATGAGCACAACGCAGGCTCCTGCTCTTGACATGAACAAACTGAATGCTTTTATCGGGCAATTCGTGACCGATCTCGGCGCTGCGGTTCACACCGGCATGGTCGTCATTGGTGAAAGACTGGGACTCTACAAAGCCCTGGCCGGGGGCGCAATGAGTTCTGCTGAACTCGCCGCCCGTACGCAGACCGACGAGCGGTATTTGCGCGAGTGGCTGGCTTCGCAAGCGGCGGGTGGCTACATCACCTACGATGACCGTACAAACAAGTTCAGCCTGAGTGAGGAACAATCTTTCACTCTGGCATTCGAAGACAGTCCCGCGTATCTGCCTGGCGCATTTGAACTCGCATTGGGCTCTCTGGCGGCGGTTCCACGGATCGCGGAGTCGTTCCGTACTGGCAACGGTATGGGCTGGCATGAACACGTCGACGGTGTCTTCCACGGGTGTGAAAAGTTCTTTCGTCCAGGATATGCCGCGAACCTGGTTACCTCGTGGATTCCCGCCTTAAGCGATGTCCAAGAGAAACTGGAGGCGGGAGCGCGTGTGGCCGACGTCGGGTGCGGGAAAGGAGCTTCCACCATATTGATGGCAAAAGCATTCCCCAACTCGCAATTCTATGGATTCGACTACCACGACGCGTCAATTGAGGCGGCGCGCGAATCTGCCAGACGAAATGGTGTCGCCGACCGTGTCACCTTCGCTGTGGCCAAGGCAAAAGAATTTCCGGGAAGGAACTACGACTTCATCGCCGTCTTCGATTGCCTGCATGACATGGGCGACCCGATTGGCGCCGCTGCGCACGTTCGGCAGTCCCTGGCAAAGGACGGGACATGGATGATCGTCGAGCCGTTCGCAAATGATCAGTTGAAAGACAACCTGAATCCTGTCGGTCGCGTCTACTACTCGTTTTCAACGTTGCTCTGTACGCCTTGCTCACGATCACAAGAAGTCGGGCTGTGCCTAGGGGCGCAGGCGGGGGAGGCACGCATTCGGGAGGTGGTGACGTCGGCCGGATTCAACCGTTTCCGGCGCGCTGCGGAAACACCTTTCAACATAGTCTACGAAGCTCGGCCGTAATCTCGATGAGGCTGGTCGTTTGAAGGTGACGGGTCCGACAAAGATCGATTCGCCGTCATCACGCGACATTATTCTATAGGCGGGGGTCGCGTTCCGACTGCCGCCTTTGTTTTGTCCCGTGCCATCCCCGCTTCAGTCAACTTTTGCTAATACGGACAATTCTAGTAACGTCCCGATGGATGTCTTTTATCCGCTATATAGCACATGTGTGCGATCGAGCGGCTCTGTGTGACTCGACCTCGCCTGCGACGACTGCCGAAACTGATTTTTCACATAGCCATAAGGCTAATCTCGCCCGATTTAACCGCGACGTTGAAACCTCCACATAGTCATGAAAACTAAGCAAAATCAGCAAAAACAGCCCGATACCAAAAATGGTAGGAAAAATGAAGGCTCAAATCTGACGCAGGATCGTTGCGTCACAAGGTCTCCATCAACGCCCTGACTGACCGTGCCGAATCCTCGTCCATATCTAGCTATCCGCTGCTCTAGGGAGACATTCGATCTCGCAATATCAGGAAAACCGTTTTTTCTTCTTGACCTCGTTGTACGTACTGATATATAGCAGATAGCACTCGTGTGTGGGGGCGTAATCCCTTGGTTTGCGTTTGCTGCCACATCGATTTTCTACAGATATAAAACATCGCTACGTGAAGCGGAGGCAAGGATGCGTGGAGCCCTCGTGTTAGCGTCAGTTTCAGTGTTGTTTGTGGCTGTATCTCCACATCTTTTTTCTCAAAGTAACTGGAACAATCAAGGGTGTGGTCACGGATCCATCGGGGCGGTGGGTGCAACGCAACCTGAGCACTACAAGTAAGCGCCTCACGTTCTTTTGCTGAAAAACTTAAGGATTTCTCTAGGGTGTGCGATTTTGAACAGCGAAGCCATGACTAACAGCCCTACCATTTCGCCAATCGCGTGGGGCCTTCAGATCACTGGCACGTGTTGCGGAGGCAAGTATGCGTAAAGCCCTGTTGTTGACGCTAGTCTTTCTGTTTTTCGTAGCCGTCTCCTCACCTCTTTTTGCTCAACAAGTTACCGGAACAATCAAAGGCGTGGTCACGGATCCTTCGGGGGCGACGATTGCCAACGCAACCGTGGATATTACGAATAAGGAGACCGGCCTCACGCGCACCGTCACCACAAACGATGCGGGCGAGTACAGCGCTCCCGACTTGCCATTTGGCGTCTATCGGGTCAGCGTCAAGCAGGCGAGCTTTAAAGAGTCCGTCACCGATAATGTTGATTTGCACGTATCGAGTAGCGCAATTACCAACATTGTCCTTCAGCTGGGCAGTGCAACCGAGACGGTCACCGTGGAGGCCAATGAGATCCAGGTGCAAACCGACAACTCCCAGCTCGCTGGCGTTGTCGACGGTCAGCAGGTGCGGGAGTTGCCCCTCAACGGCCGGAATTTCGTGGCCCTCACACAGTTGCAGCCCGGCGTTTCCGCGTCGAAGAGTTTCGACGCGGTAGGAAAAGGGCTCAAGGGCGGCGTCGACTTCGCCGTGAACGGGAACTCGATGACCAACAACCTGTTCCTGGTTGACGGCGCGAATAACAACGATATCGGTTCCAACCGCACGATCCTGATTTATCCCTCCCTCGAATCCATCGCTGAATTCAAGCTGCTGCGCAACGCTTACGGGCCGGAGTACGGACAAGCTTCCGGCGGCGTCATCAACATCGTGACGCGGGGCGGCAGCAACAACTGGCACGGCAGCGTTTTCTACGCGGGCCGCAACGATGTGCTGAACGCCTATAACTATTTTGCCGCACAGCAAGCTGCTAATGACTTGGCCGCTGGCATTATTCATCCGAGCACCGGTACGGTTTACTCCAACCCGAACAAGGATAAGCCGATTCTTCGGCGCAACGATTACGGTTATTCCCTTGGCGGTCCGGTCAAGAAGGACAAGCTGTTTTTCTTCTGGAGCCAGGAGTGGAATAAGGAAGTTCGTGGCGTGCCCCGGACCGGCTGCGTTCCAAACGCCGCAGAGCTGAACGGAGACTTTTCCGGCGGACTAACCTGCGGCGATACGATGGTTGCAGGTATCCCGGCGGCATTCCAGTTGAACGGCAACAAATACGTAATGGATCCTGCCAAGATCCTACCTGCGATGCAGACGTACATGCAGCAGTATCCTGCGCCGAACCAAAACTGTGATGTCACCCTGCCGGGTCTCGGCACCGCTACCGGCAACTCCAATGGGTGCAAGAACTGGCAGGTATTCCCCGGCACCCATCTCAACTGGCGCCAGGAGAATGCCCGTGGCGATTTCAACATGACGAAGAAGCATACCGTCATGTTCCGCTATACCCAGGATTCGTGGGTGAATCCGGCTCCCAATGCCGGTTATTGGGGAGATGACGGCTTCACGACACTGGAGAGCAACTGGTCCCAGCCTTCAAAATCAATTGTGGGCAGAGTTACCTCCATACTCGGCGTGCATCTGATCAACGACGCCGAATTCTCGTATTCGAACAATCGCATTCTGGTCACGGCAGGCGGTACGAACGCCGGGCTTTTGTCCCAAATTAATTCAGCCTTCCCCACTCTTTTCCCCACGTCCGTAAAGAGCCACCCGCTCGGATTGCCAGTGATTAACACAGGCAACACGGGGCAGGGTAGCGGAGCGCCCCAGTTGCTCGCCCCCTGGAGCAATAACGAAGACTTGTATGGCGTCCGCGACGACCTGACTTGGGTGAAGGGACCGCACACCTTCAAGTTCGGAGTATTCCTGGGATTCAATGGGAAGAATGAATTCAACGGCGGCGGCGGCGCCGAACGCTTCAATGTGGGCACAGGGGACAGCAACGTATGCACACCAGCAAATGCGGCAACGGTCTGCCCTGCGCTAATAACTTCCGGAAACTTCGGGACTCAGGCCCAAACCGGCATGGCATTCGCCAATGCGATGATTCCTGGGAACATCTATCCCTTGGGCGAAAATTCCACCGACGTCTACATCAACATGCGTTGGCGCGACTATGAATTCTATTTCGGCGATTCGTGGAAGGTGAACCGCAAGCTGACGGTGGATTACGGATTCCGCTATTCGCTGCTGTTCACGCCATACGTGCCGACTGGCAACGCTACGAACTTCCAGCCCAGCCTTTACGACCCGAACAAACCAGCAACCGACGCCTGCAACGGGCTGTGGGTGGTACCTGGAAAGGATCCGTGCGGCAAGGCCAACGCCACTTTCGGATTAAACCTGAGTTCTGGCGCGCGCGGGCCAAACAAGTACCTTGCAGACCAGAATTATCACCTGATTGCTCCACGCCTCGGAATCGCTTACGACGTGTTCGGCGATGGAAAAACTGCGATTCGCGCCGGCCTCGGCCAGTTTTTCCAGCGCGATAAGGTCGGAGGAACCTCTTACATTCTGGCCGCCAATGCTCCATTTTCGTTCGCCGCAAGCAACATCGCACGTTCTCTGGACGGTGCATCGTTGACCTCGATCGGTGGGCTTGCGGGATCCCCAACGGGTGGCAAGGACCCATCCAACGCCACGCCCAATTCCTGGCAGTGGAACATCGCGGTGGAGCGTAGCCTCTACAAGGACACGAGTCTCGAAGTCGCTTACGTTGGCAACCGGGCAATTCACCAAGTCACCACGAGCGACATAAACGAAGTCCCGCAGAGCGACTGGACAGCCTGTTCTTTCCGGAGCAGTTGCCAGTCCTTGCGCCCTTACAATAACTATGACTTCCTCACCTGGTGGGCTCATTTGGGTGATGCCCATTACCATGCTCTGCAGACCGTATTCAAGACCCGGTTCAACCGCGTCCAGATGAACCTGTCCTATACCTGGTCGCACTCTATCGGCAACGTGCCGTTTGATGAAGCCAATGGTTCGGTCGGCTCTCAGACTCTGACCAGTGGCTTCAATCCGAGCTTTGACAGGGGTAATACGCAGATCAATCGGCCCCAGATTTTCGTAGGTAACATCATCGTGCCTTTGCCTGAGCTTCGGGGAAGCAATGCCTTCGTCAGGGAAGCAGCGGGAGGCTGGCAGATCAGCAGCATCTTCACGGCTGAGTCTGGACCGTCTACGACTATCTTCCAGAGCGCAATATCGGAAAATAAAGCATTGCTTACCAATCCGTCGGACCCGAACGCTGGGACGCTCAACTCGGCCTACGGCACGGGAGCGGACAGTCCTGGATGGAATCCTGGTGCTAACCACCGCCCCGACATCACGGGTACGAACTGCAACGCGGGCCAGAACGGTCCAAGTGTCTTTAACAATCAAGCATTCACTCTGGTGGGACATCACATCGGCGACGTCGGCAATGAGCCGAGTGGATACTGTCACGGTCCGAAATACGTGGACATCGACCTCACCATCCAGAAGACCTGGAAAATGGGAGAACGCGTGAATCTGCAATTCAGCTTAAGCGCGTTCAATCTGCTCAACCACCCTAACTTCGGATATCCCGGCGGAGCACCGGGCAGTCCGGTCGGATCGGTGAATTGCGGAGCGGCATCGGGCGCTGGCACGTATGAAGCGTGTAGCCCGACGAATAACGTCATCACAGCTCAGAGCGCGGGTTCGAACCTCAAGCTCTCGTCAATCATTCCCAACAACGACCGCGAACTCCAGTACGGCCTGAAAATCACTTTCTAGCCGCACTGTTCGCGCAAACTCGCAACCAACCGGCAGGACTTGACAATGTCAAGTCCTGCCGCTTAAGTTGTGGTCGGAATCCATCGGATCTCGTTGTGCCTCTTCCTTCCTTTCGGTTGCGGCCACCTCAAGCCGTATCCTGGCCGGCCTGGCTGCTTGCAAGTCGATTCTCTACTGCGTCAATCTTGATCGCGTTGTTAACCGGCTCCGGATCACTGTTAGGCGCGACAGCGCGCGCCAGCCAGATTCAGACCAATGCGGCCTCTCAGGAGCTATCGCGCAGAGCTGAGGCGCAGCGCGCTGCCCTGCAGTCGGCTAATCCTCAGGCAATCAGCGACGCCAGCGCGAAGCTCGTTGCCTTGGCGCTGCGTCAAATGGGCGAGTGGAGGGCGCAGCAAAAAGCCTACCCCCAAGCAATCGAACTCTATCGGAATTCGCTCTTGCTGGAAGAGAGTCCGGAAACTCGCGCCGATCTAGCGACTGCGGAGGAGCTCGCAAAGCAACGCCGCGCGACGGGTCCGGCGGATGGCGACAGCGTAGATCCCGCTGCGGCTCCCTCTACGTCCGCTCTTAAATCTGCGAAACTCACTCCCGCCCAGTTGCAGCATGGCAAGATGCAAGAGAAGCGTTTGCGCCAGATTCTGGGCACCAGCTACAACGACCTGGGAGCGGCGGAGGCGCGACAACAAAAGTATCTGCAGGCTTTGGTCCATTTTCACGAGGCGGAGCGCTGGAGCGCCTCTACGCCTGGCCTGATGCGAAATATAGGACTGGCGGCCGCCAAGGTTGGGGATAACGTGGAGGCGGCCCGCGCCCTCAAGATCGTGGTAAAGCATGATCCCAAGGACCGCGTCGCAAGCGCCCTGCTTGCGATTTCACTTTTTGCAACGGAACGCTACGCGGAAGCTGCCCAGGTTTTTGGCACCCTGGGCGATGCGGCACTCAGTGATCCAAACATGGCCTACGCCTGGGCATTCTCGCTGGCCCACACCAACCAACCCAAACAAGCCGGCGAAATTCTGGGAAAGCTGACATCACAGCAGATGACGGCGGAAATGCTGGTCTCGGTTGGGGAAGTCTACAATCATCTGGGGGATTACGAGCGCGCGTTGACGTGCTTTCGAAAGGCAATCCAACAGGACCCGTCTATCAGAAAAGCGCATGACGATGCGGGGAGCGCGCTGATTCACCTGGACCGTCCCGCGGAGGCTGTCCCGGAGTTGCAAGCCGAACTAAAACTGAATCCAGACCAGCCCGACACCCAGTACCGGCTGGCCTATGCGATGCTACAGACCGGACAAGAGGAACAAGCGATTGAAGTGTTGCGCACCTTGATTGCTGCGCACCCGGATCACGCACGAGGGCGCTACGATCTGGGAAAAGAGCTGCTCGAGACTGGAAAAACCGAAGAGGCGATTCAGAACCTTGAGGCCGCGGCAAAGCTCGATCCGGAGCGCGCTTACGTCCACTATCAACTCCAGTCCGCATATCGAAAGGCTGCGCGCACCAGCGATGCGGACCGCGAGCTCCAGCTTTACCGGCAAATCAAAGAACGCGACCGCGGGCGCACTCCTCCGCCCACCGACAATAGCGGTGTGCCTGAGGCGGATCACTAGAAGACATGCGTCCACTCGATAAGCGTCTTTTCTCCACATTTCTTGCGATCTGCCTTTCAGCCTTCAGTTTTGCCCAGGGCGGGCATCCCCCACCGGTTGCGCCACCGGCTGGGGCCAAGAGCAGAATCTGCAAGGATAGACAAGTCCCGCAGCTGGAAGACGTCACGCAGAAAGCCGGTATCCAGTTTCGGCATGTGGTGGCGCCCGAGAAGAAGTACATCGTCGAAGCGATGAGCGGCGGGGTCATTCTCATCGACTATGACCGGGACGGCTGGCCGGACATTTATTTCACCAATGCTCCGACACTGGAGATGGCGGTGAAACATCAGACCGCAAAAGGCGCGCTCTACCATAACAACCGCGACGGCACTTTTACCGACGTCACCGATAAGTCAGGAATCGCGCCATGTTTTGCTATGGGCGGAGCCGTCGGGGATATCAACAACGATGGTTGGCCAGACCTGTTCATCACCTGCCTGGGTGGGAATCACCTTTATAAAAACAATGGTGATGGCACTTTTACCGACGTGACTGCAAAGGCTGGCGTCGCGGACGGACGCTGGTCAACAGGCGCTGCTTTTGGCGACTACGATGGGGACGGTTTCGTCGACTTGATGGTCACCAACTACGTGGACTTTCGCCTCGATGCTCCCCCCGAATTCGGAAAGGGCCCGAACTGCAAATACAAAGGACTGGATGTGCAGTGTGGACCGCGGGGACTGCGCGGGTCCGGCGACTCGCTCTTCCATAACAATGGCGACGGCACTTTCACCGATGTTTCCAAGTCGGCTGGAGTCGCCGATACTCCAGGCTATTTCGGCATGGGCGCCATCTGGTCGGACTTCAACAACACTGGACGCCCCGACATTTATGTGGCGAATGATTCCACTCCAAACTATCTCTACCGGAATGATGGAAACGGAAAGTTCACCGACATCAGTTTCGAGTCAGGGACCGCGGTCAGCAAAGACGGGCTGGAGCAGGGTTCCATGGGCATTGCTATCGGGGACTACGCTCATGTTGGCCGTCCTTCGATGTACGTGACCAACTTTGCGGACGAGTACAGCACGCTTTATCGCAACGACGGGAAGTGGGATTTCCAAGATTTCTCGTACCAGTCTGGAGTCGCTTTGCCAGCCCTGAGTTTCGTGAAATGGGGAACCGCCTTCCTCGATGTCGATAATGACGGCTGGCTCGACCTGGTCGCGGTCAACGGGCACGTCTATCCCCAAATCGACTCGTTAAAATCCAGCGTTAGTTACAGAGAGCCAGGAAATCTTTTGCTGAACCAGATGGATGGCACATTCTGCGATGCCAGTGACCAGGCGGGATCCGCGCTGATGCAGCGACGCGTGTCGCGCGGTCTGGCAGTTGGTGACTTATTCAATGACGGCCAAGTTGACGTTGTTGTAGGCGATCTGGATGGGGTGCCGCTAATTCTCAGGAATCATGGAATTCCCGGGCGCCACTGGGTCAGCTTTGAACTTGCGGGAGTCAAGAGCAATCGCCTGGCGATTGGCGCAAAAGTGAAAATCGTTGCAGGCGGGATCACTCAAACCGAGGAGATCCACAGTGGCGGCAGCTACCTGTCGCAGAATGATCTGCGCGTTCACTTTGGCTTGGGTGCGGCGGACAAGATCGACTCTCTGGAAATCCGTTGGCCAGGGGGGAGCACAGAAGTAGTCAAGGATCTGGCGGCAGATCGGTTTTACGCAATTCTAGAAGGAAGGGGAATTGTGTCTGCGGACCAAATTCATCCACGTCCCATCCATTGATCGGGAAGTTAGTCCGGATAGGGCTCTCCGCCCTTAGCGACACGAATCCAGTGGTCAGTAAATTTATAGTGCATGCCCGGGATGTCGTACTTGGGCATATGACAGGTGACGCAATCCTTTCCACTGACTGGGCAGGCAGTGGCCACGTGCTCGACAGTTGAGCCTGAATTCTTCGTCGCGTGGCAGGCCAGGCAGCGCTGATCGTAGAATGCTGCATCTTCTACCAGCGGCTTGTGCGGATCATGGCAAGCGACGCATGTAATTCGTGGATCTCCCTTTCCCCAGCAGTGGCTTTTTTCCAGGCGGTAAGGCGCAAAACGCAAATTCAGGATACCGATGTCCTTATTCGAACTCACATCCCACCAGGTGCGATGGCAGGCTCCACAGAAGTCAACGGAATCAGAAGGCGTGAGTTGGCGAGGATTGAAGATCAGTTCTCCTCCTCCTTCCGTGCCCGCGCGCATGGCCGCCACGTGTTTCGCTCCTGGTCCGTGGCAGGATTCGCAGGTCACGCCCGGAATTAAGTTTGGGGGATCGAATGTGTAGTTCGTGGTGGATGCCGTCGTGTGACAGGCGAAGCAGCGATGAGCTTCCGCACCGGATAGCGGACGTCCGGCGGCCGACTCCAGGGATTGTGGCGTGGCGTTCGTGTGGCCCGGTGTCAAATCAAGTCCCCGTATCGCGCCGAAGTAACTCACTCGACTTTCGAAGTAAGTTCCATTCTTTTCGAAGAGGTAAGTTTGACCAACCCGACTGCCGCCGCCCACGGCCAGGGCCAAAGGCACGGACGAAGTTCTTTTCTGATCAGCGACCGAATACAGGCTCTCGCCACCCGATTGTTTGATTGTGTAACTGTACGGACTGAGACCAAGACTCAGTTGGTGATTTTGCAGGACGGTAGAACTGGCTGGAAGAGTCCCAGCACCCGCCATGGCGCTACGTTTCTGCGTTGCGGCGATTGCTGAATGACATTGTGCACAGGTTGCCGGGCCAACGTATTCGTTTCGCAGAGGAGCACCCTTCGTCGGCCACCAGCCGGGCTTACGCAAACGATCTTCTGTGGTCATTTGCTTGTCGATGGTCGCGGGCTCCTGTGCCCGGAAAGTCACGGGCGAAATCACGAAACCAACGATCATCAACGCTGAACAGGCGGCTCTCATCAGAAACTCAAGGTGTCCACTGATGGGCTGGAATGTATTCGGCAAACGAACGTCTCTCACCACCTACTTCCATTTGCCTGTACCCTCCACAATCGTAATGTAGCGATCGATAGGGAGATCCGTAAAGCGCTCAAGTGCGCCACTGGGCTGCGGCCAGCGCACTTCCAGCCATGCGATTTTGGATTGCTTGCCTGTCCCCAGGACGATGCGCGGGTCATGCGAGGAGAGAAAACTTCCGCCCCCCACTTTCATCCTGCTTCTCTTCAGATCGCCGGCCTGGTAGGTGATGCGGGCACCGATCGCATCCGGATTTGACTTCTTGCCAATCAACCGGACTCCCAGCCAGTGGTTTCCCCCGACATTATTGTTTCGAAGAAGAACCGGAGCGCCATCGTTGACCGAAATCATCACGTCGACAGCGCCATCATTGTTGAAGTCCCCTATCGCCAAGCCGCGAGAAGAGAACGATTTCGCAAAAACGGGTCCGCTCTGCTCACTCACATTCTTGAATGCGGTGCCGTTGTTTTGGAACAACAGCAGCGGCTCATGGTATTTCACCCCGCTGTACACTCCCTCGATCAAGTCGTCGGGATGGCCGTTCGCCAGAAAAAGATCGAGGTTACCGTCGTTGTTAAAATCAAAGAATTTCAATCCCCAACCGCTCATGGAACGCGTTGCCATGCCGATTCCCAGTTCCATCGCTTTGTCTTCAAACGTTTCGTCGCGATTGTTTTGATAGAGCGAGAATATTTCCTCATTGATATTGGCGACGAACAAATCCATCCACCCATCTTCGTTGAAGTCGGCGGAGTCACATCCCATACCAGAGCGAGCCTGCCCTTCGGCGTTGTAAGCCACGTCCGCCTGCAGTCCGATTTCTTCGAAGCGTCCGTTCCCGCGATTGGCAAAAAGAAAGTTGGCAACCGTATCGTTCGCCACGAATAGGTCCATGCGGCCATCATTATTAATATCCGTAGCCACCACCCCCCACGCTTTTCCCAAACTGCCCGCGATCCCCGACTCCTTGCTGACATCTGTGAAAGTTCCGTCGCCGTTGTTATGAAATAACCAGCTGGGCATAGGCTGGAACATTCTGGGCAAGCAGTAGCGACGTCTCCCCACTTCGCCGCAGGAGATCGACTTAGCCTTGCTGAAATCTCCGAATCGTCCCACGAACAAGTCAAGCAGCCCATCATTGTCATAGTCAAACCATACTGCGCTCGAAGCCCAGCCGGGCGCGGCAACTCCGGCCTTTTCGGTTACGTCCGTGAAAGTTCCATCGCCATTGTTGTGATAGAGGATGCTCCTGCCATACTGTGAAACAAAGAGGTCGGGGAAACCGTCCTTGTCGTAGTCACCTACGGCTACTCCCATGCCGTATCCGCCGCCGACAACGCCGGCTTTCTCCGTGACATCCGTAAAAGTGCCGTCGCGGTTGTTTCGATAGAGCGCATTTCGCAGTGACGGAGATGGATCAAAGAAGTCACACTTTCCACTGTTCACCAGATAGATATCCATCCAGCCGTCGTTGTCGTAATCAAGAAATGCGCAGCCCGCTCCCGTTGTTTCGGGCAGATATTTTTCAGGAGACTTTCCAGCCGTGTGGACCCATTTGATTCCGCTGACGGAGGAGGGGACCTCCTCGAAGGCATAAGGTGCCTCGGCGGCGTAGGCCAAGTGACGGAATCGGCTGAGGGCCAAGCTGCTTAGCAGGCCACGGAGGAAGAGGCGTCGGGAAACGGACAATTGCCGTGCATTCTGCTTCAGAAAAGATATCCGACTTTCGAGAGTAGGCGGGATTTTATCATGGACGCAGCCCCGGAATTCCCATGCTAAGATTCCCGACAAGAGCACTCCTCATGCCGGTCCCACGTATTGGTCGATGCATCATCCCTGTGCTCATGATTCTCCTCGTTGTGCTCTTCACGGGATCGATAATCGGGCAGACCGCTCCAGGGCAGCTGGCCCAACAAGGGTCTGGAACCGGCAACTTCGAGGCGCTCGCCCGGCAGGCTACCGCGGCGCGCGAAGAAGGCAAGACCGAAGAGGCGATTCATTTCTACGAAGGCTCCCTGCAGCTGAAACCTGATTGGACCGATGGCTTGTGGTATCTGGGGACTCTGTATGCCGACGCAGGCCGCTATCGCGACGCGATTCCCGCTTTCCAAAAAGTGACGACGGCGTATCCCAAGCTCGGCCCGGCATGGGCATACCTTGGTTTATGTGAATTTGAAACCAAGGACTATACGAACTCTCTCCGCCATCTTCAGAATGCGAAGCAGTTTGGATTCGCCGAAGCTCCCGGAGTCGAGAAAGTCGCAAGCTATCACCTCGCGTTGTTGCTCAACTTGAACGGACAGTTCGAGGACGCATGGGAACTGCTGGCGTCCAAGTTGGGAGGCAGTCAATTGGCAGAACAAACCAAGACTGCGCTGGCCTTGGCGCTGTTGCGGGTCCCTCTGCTGCCCGATCAGGTGGATCCTTCCAAGGATGCGTTGATTGACGCGGCAGGCGAAACCGCTGGGGACCTGGCGGAAGGAAATTTTGACCGGGCGTTGCAGGGGTTTCAGCAGATGCTGAAGGCTTATCCGACTACGCCCTTCCTGCACTATGCCTATGGATCCGCTTTGATTTTTCGCTCTCAGTACCCCGAAGCTGAAGCCCAGCTACGCGAGGAAGTAAAGCTGACACCGAAGAGTGCGCTACCCTTCATGCGCCTGGCCATCATCGCCATGAAGCAACATCACGCGCAAGATGCTCTGTCGATGGCCGAGCGCGCCGTCCAACTCGCTCCGGAATCTTCCTTGGCCCACGAAATATTGGGACGGATTTTGAGCGAACTTGGAAAGACGGAAGAGGCTGCAAAGGAATCTGATGCTGCGGTAAAACTTAAGCCCGAGAAGCCAGATATTGATCCCGAGGTGGCCAAGGCTTACGGTCACGCTTCAATTCCCACAGGGGGGATGCGAGGGTCCGATTCCGCTAGCTTCGAGAAGCTCGCGCAACAAGCAACAACGGCGGGGCAGTCGGGCCGAAGTGACGAAGCGATCCGCGACTATGAGAGTGCCCTCAAGATAAACCCTCAGTGGGACAAGGGTTGGGCGGACCTGGGGGCCCTCTATTACGCTTCCGGCAAGTTTCCAGAGGCTATCGCGGCTCTGAAGAACTCGACCGCAATCAATCCCAATAATTCTCAAGCGTGGGCTTTCCTTGGACTGACGGAATTCGAAACCAAAGACTACTCGAACGCTTACGTACATCTGGACCGGGCGCGGGAGTTGGATTTTCGGGGAACGCCGGCAGTGATGCTATTGGCTATCTACCATCTCGCGGAGTTGCGGAACCTGAACGGAGATTTCTTCGGTTCTGCTGATTTGCTGATTCCGGAAGTACACAAAGGGCGCGTCAACGAGCAAACCAAGATGGTTCTCGGAATGTCGATGTTGCGAGTGCCTCTTTTGCAAGCTCAATTGTCTTCTTCGAGCCGCGCATTGATGCTTGCCGCGGGCGAGACCGCAGTGCTCCAGTATTCCTATAAATACGACGACACTTTCCGAGCGTTTGAGCGGATGACGAAAGACTTTCCCAATACACCGTTCATTCATTACGCCTATGCATCAGCCCTAGACATACTTTCACGATATGATGACGCCACTTCACAATTGCGTGAAGAAGCCCGGATCAACCCGGGAAGTCCTCTCCCGCATCAGCTCATCGCGTCGATTGCGCTGAAGCAACATCGCCCGGATGAAGCAGTGAGCGCCGCGCGACACGCCGTCGAACTCGATTCTCAATCGGCCGGAGCGCATGAACTTCTGGGGCGCGCATTGTTGGAATTGGGGAAGGTCGAGCCCGCGGTCGCGGAACTTGAGACGGCGAGCAAACTCGCGCCGAACTATCCTGGGGTGCACTTTAGCCTGGCGCGCGCGTATGCCAAGGCCAAGAGGCCGGGCGACGCCCAGCGAGAGCGCGCAATCTTTGCGCAGCTGAATGCGTCCGCGGAACGGGACAAGAGCCTTACCAATCAGGCATATGGAGATCCCCACGCCCAGAATGAGCCGCCAGCGAGCGAGGCGAAGGGGGCGTCGCAAAGCGGCCCGCAGTGAGGCGAGGGCGGAGCAGCGCGGGTCAGCCGGATCGAAGAACGACCTCGAACCCACGTTCTGAAGTCTTCCTTTTCCGCAGAAGTTCTCGTAAAATCCCGCTAACGGGGGTGCTCGCCAATGAGACCCAGAGTCGGCTTTCTAGTAGTGCTTTCCGCAGCCCTTTCCGCAGTGCCAGCCTTCAGTGATGATCAGCAGAAAGCCGAAAAGCAGATCAGAAAAATCAGCGCCATGGCCACTGATGTGAGCGCCCGTAGCATTGTCAGCCGATCGATGGCCGACATGTTGAAGGTCGAGCGGAACCAGTTCGAAAGGGAACGGCGGGCCATGAACCTGAACTATGGATCCCTGTTCATCGCACATGAACTGACCGCGGGCGGCATGAAAATGCTCGACGTGGCCATGCGCCTTCAGGCCCATCAGACACTCTTTCAAATCGCGAATGATCAGCATGTCGACTGGAAAAAGGTCGCCGATGACGCGAAGAAGCTAAACGGCAAGATTGAAGACAACATCTATAAACACTTCCTAAACGCCGACGCCGACAAAGGCCGGGATCTGACTGACAAGTATGACTCGACCGCGGACTGGGTAAAGGCTGATACGGATGCCACCCAAGCAGAGATTCTTGAGGCACAGGAAATCTATGTTCGGTGGCGCGATCGTGCTGCATCTATCGAAGGGAAGGGTACGGTCAGCGCCTCGGACAAATTGGCCTCACAGAGACTCGAAGACCAGGCCCACGATGTAGGCCGGATCACTGGTCATGCTCCCACGGCGGGCCCGCACTAAAGCACCGGCCTCCAAGAATTGTTCGTCCCGAAAACCCGCGACAGGATCTCCGCTTTATTTCTACAGAATCCGATTTTGGGCGTGGGAACGGTGCTGCCCCGACTTCGCTAACGACGTTATTTTGAAATGTCCGCGATAGCGGTAGCTGATTGACACTCAACTGCAGTCGCAGCCACCCTTGGCATTGGAAAAAAGCCTTGGGAACCGTGCCCCGGGTTGCCCTTTAATAGTGCTACCTCGGTTCTATCGGTACTAATACTCCCAAGGCGACAAGTATCCGGTGCCACCGGAATCGCAGGAGCCGCCACTGAGTGTGTAGTTCCCTCTGATCAAACCATCGTCGTCGGCTGTTCCGACAAAAGTGACCGTACGAACTGATGATGAAGTTCCGCGGACTGGTCCCCTAAGGCAACTCGAAAGCACGAGTCCGCGGGTCAATAGTCCCATGGACTCGTCACGTTCAAGATTGCGGTACCGGTGCCGTCACAGGTTCCGCCGGAGATTGTGAAGTCGCCGTCAATCGCACTTCTCTCGGCGTTCACGGTCCCGAGGAACGTGACGGTGCCGTTGCCAGTTTCAACTTCGAGACCCACCGTGCTCCCGATGATGAAACTGCCCGACGATAATGTTCCTGATTTAATCGTTCCCGCACTAAAGCAGGATGTGTCGAAGGTGACGGACCCGGTAATTCCGTAGCTGCCATCGGAACTGGCCGTGGCGCTCTGAGCAATGTCTCCTACCGCGTCGAATGTTCCTTGCGCCGAATTCGTGAAGGTGCCTTGCAGCTGGTTTGCGATATACGGAACCCGTGTGCCGATGACACTGCCCTGGTCACCGTCGGCACAGCCACCGTTGGTGTGATAGGTTCCGGTGAAACTCGTGTCGCTCGCAGTACCCGTGACGGTCGTGACCTGTCCATCCACAGACGAGGACGTCAGCAGCAGGTTGCTGCCGTTCAGGCTGCCGGTCATGCCCACATTGGTCATTCGATCAAAACAAGTCGAGCCGCCCACGTGCATCGACCCGTTTATCCTGCGATCCGACTGGTTGATAGTCCCGGCAATTGTCAGCGTGGACGTTCCGCTCATTGAGGACGTCGTGCTGAATTGCCAATTGCCGGCAATGTTTGGCACTCCCTGAGTGGGCGGGACCGAAGAAGTGGGCGGGACCGAAGACCTTGCTCCTGTGCCTCCGCACCCGCTGAGAGTAACCAACGCGGAAAGCCCCAACAAGATGCTGCATGCACGTTTATTCATTTGCTTGGCTCCTCTGATTCTGGGCGCATCGTATGTCGCAGTACAACGCGCAACCTCTGCTCCCGGGGGCATTCCCGTCCAAACACGAGGTGCGGTAGTGGATGCCGGGTGGCCCCATGTTTCGCGGCGATTGATTAGGCACCCGCATATCCCAGAGCCAATACCCCGTTAGTCCTCCACCTTGAGCCTGATCCCCTCTTCCGTGGTAATCGTGCCCTGAAACACGCTGAGCAGGAAGAATCTTTTGCCTCCGTCGAGGACGACGAGGTTGTTGGCTTTTCCACCGTCTTCATAGAAGAGCGCCCCAGTACAATCCGGATCGATCGCGTAGCTTCCGTTTGTCGGGTAATCGGTCCACGGTCGGATTTCACCGTTGGTGCTTCTGGTCGTGCGGATGAGGCCTCGCATACCATCTTTGTAAAAAGCAATGCCAATTTGGGCGATAGGGCCACCCACGTCATTGTTCACCCCAGTCCTTCGAAAGGCATAGGTCCCCCTGAGGCTGGCAACGCTACAGTCCTTCCCCTCGATCCTCTCCCCCTCTTCCGTGGTAATCGTGTCTGGCGCCACGCTGAGCACGAAGATTCTTTTGCCTCCGTCAAGGACGACGAAGTTGTTGGTTATTGAACCGTCCTCATCGAAGAACGACCCAGTACAATCCGGATCGACCGTGTAGGTTCCGATCGGCGGGAGATCGGTCCAGTCTCGGATGTCACCGTTGGTGCTTCTGGTCGTGCGAGTGACGCCGCGCGTCCCATCTCCGTTAAAGACGTCGATGCCGATTTGGGCGATAGGGCCACCCACGACATTGTTTACGCCCGTCCTGCGGAAGGCATAGGTCCCTTTGAGGCTGGCAACGCTACAGTCGTGATGGTGGTTATGAAGCGGCGCGGCATGGACCGTTCGAGCGTGATACAGCGCTGTCACCACGATCGCGATGCTAAACAGTGTCATCCAGATCAATCTTCTTTGCATTTGAAGTCTCCTCTTTTGCTATCGATTGGTGCCCTTCTCCTCCCCACGATCCGCATCGCGTCGCTGCGCGAGTCAATTTGTATTAGGCGGAGGCTGGATCAAGGTGTCCCAGCCTCCACCCCACAGTGATTTTCAGTTCTCTAAAGCGCGCATTGCGTGGGTCGAGACGTAATCCGCTACGACTTGCCCGAGCAGATTCGCGCGCACGCAGGAAGTCCTGAAGTGAATGCCGCCGAAGACCCGCGCGTCAGCGATTTCCGCCACCGCCGCCGAGAAACTCGGAAACGATCGCGTTCCTGGCCTGACCTCCGATGTGAGGGTGAACGGGGTGGCGTCGCCAAACGCGGCGGCGAGAATAAAGGCTGCCGAACCACTGAATGTCGAGTGGGCAGATGGGTACTCAGGATGGGCCGGAGTGCCGCTCGGGAAGAAGTCGAGCCAGGGCGTCCACGCCGGGTCAGGGTCCGTGCTGGGATTGCCATCGGTATCGCCCGCCCGGATCGCGGTGATCGGCCGCCAGAAGACGTAACGGTACTTGACGTCGAAACAGGCGATTCCCGCGTCGGCCATCGTTACGTTTAGCAGCCGCGAATAGGTGAGCGTTTTCCGAGAGACTCAGAGACCGGTCGGCCGAAATCTGTGAGGCGACCCGATTCCAGAACAGCGGCGTGTTCCCCGCCCAAAAAAGCGCTAATTCCGACTGGTCCGCCGATCGCCCCGATCCGGCGAATGCGCCCATGACCTTGATCTCGTTGTAGTCGGCGGCATACTCGGCGCTGGTAAGGGCGAGAGGTGGCGGCAGCCGGAACTGGGATGGCCGCTGCAGTACCCACGGTGTCATGGTGGCGAACTGGACGGCCGCGCCGGGCGCATTCAGCAGAGGTGTCGGCCGCCACACACCGACGGCTGAGGGCGCTCCGACAATACCCAGAACGCCCAGGAATGGCGGCGGTGGCGGCGCAATCCCGTCGGTCAAGCGCCACGCCCAAATACTGTCGGCAACGCTTTGCCCCCAGGTGATGCCCGCTTGTATCGATCGCGCACTTTCCGACGCCGCAATTGCTGCAATGGAAGCATCGTGGCGGGTGTTGAGAGACGCGATCTGTGCCGGATATTGGTTGATGAGGATCGCATAGGCCGCCTGAACGGCGGCTGCGCGTTGCGAGGCGTATCGAGGGGCAGCCGGCTTGACATGCAGAGGCTTGTAGCGGGGCCTGATCCCATTCACGGCGTCGAAAACCGATGCCGACACCATTGCGGCTACCCGCGAAGTGGCAAACGGACTGGTAGCGCCGGCCAGGACCGTGTCGTTCATGATGGCGTCCCACTCCAACACCGGGTCCGCCGGGACAGCGGCTGCGGGCAGGGAACCGGCGGAAAGGAACGTCCCCGTAACAAGGATCAGGCCCAGAAACCCAAAAGTCCTCTTGTTGATTCTTCCTACCATGCGTTTCATTGCTGCCTCCTATGTGCATCACTGGCTTCGGTCAGCTTCGACCTTCTGTTGGCTATGTACGGAGTATTAGGGTGCCTATTCTCCTCGGGAGGGAAGAGCCTGAAGCCTGGGAAACAAACGCCCCGCGAACGAACGGTGGCATCATCGCCGATCGAGGGGCCCGATCGTCCATAGCGAATCGTGTGTCGGAGCGTTAATCTTTGTGTCGGGCTAACTTAAAGAATCGATTCGCACTTAACTAAGTGCTTCGAAGCGGGTGTAAAATCGAGGCCCTCTCCCCGGGGTGTTCTTATGGCTTCCGAGCCAATCAGAGTGGAGGAACGGATCAGCTTCGGTGATGACTTCGAGTTGGAAGTCAGTGCCCGCCGGTTGCGCCGGCGCGGTCACACACTGAAGATGGAGCGGATCCCGCTGGAGATCCTGGTTCTGCTGCTCGAGCGCCGGGGCGAAATCGTCACCCGCGATGAAATCGTTGCCAAGGTGTGGGGCAAGGGCGCTTTCCTCGACACCGATAACAGCATCAGAGGCGCCATTCGCAAGATTCGTCAGGTCTTGAAGGACGACCCGGAATACCCTCAGTTCATACAAACAGTGACCGGACAGGGATATCGCTTCATCGCACAACTCCGTGCGGAGGAGGAAGCGAAGGCGGACCCGGCGGCGGCTGCGGAAGCGGACCGCCCACCGAGCCGAATACCGGGAGTGCGTATCTGGCTGGTGGTAGCTGGGGTGGTTGTACTCGCGCTGCTCACTGTCACTGTCGTCAGGAGCCGGAGTCACTCGACAGCCCCCAAAATCAGATCGCTGGCTGTGCTGCCCTTGAAGAACCTGTCGGGCGATCCCAGTCAGGAATATTTCGCCGACGGAATGACCGAGGCACTCATCGGACGCCTTTCCGCAATTCATGATCTGCGCGTCATCTCCCGCACGTCGGCAATGCACTTCAAGGACACCAAGCTCTCCGCTCCGGAAATTGCCACGACCCTGGGAGTGGATGCTCTAGTCGAAGGATCGGTCATCCGAGAGGGCACTCGCATTCGTGTCACCGCGCAATTGATTCGCGCCGCCACCGACGACCACTTCTGGTCCGAGACCTACGACCGGGAATTTGGCGATACCCTTGGACTCGAGGCTGATGTAGCGCAATCGATCGCTGAAAGGGTTGAAGTAACAGTAAGTGGCGAAGAGCGCGCCCGCCTAACTGCATCGCGTCGTGTCCTCCCCGAAGCTTACGAGAGCTATCTCAAAGGATCAGATGCGTACGGGAGTGGCACCGGGGCTGGGGACGAAGCAAGCATTGCATATTATCAAGACGCGATCAGTAAAGACCCGACGTTTGCACCGGCATATGTTGGATTGGCGGACGGCCTACGACAGACTCGGGTCAGTTCTCGTCGGCGCTCCCCCGGGCGAAGTACGCCCAAAGATAATCAATGCCGCCCGCAAAGCGCTGGAACTTGATCCGGGGCTTGCCCAAGCACACGTCCTGCTTGGCATCACGCTGCAAAGGGACTGGCAATGGGCCGAGGCTGAAGCTGAATTCCGGCGGGCCCTCGAGTTGGATCCGAATAACGCTCATGCTTATCGGGGACTGGCTTTCTGGCTACTATGTCACGGGCGAACAGAGGAGGCTCTGGATTGGTCCCGGCGCGCCCGTGAGCTTGACCCGCTTGGGGTTCCTGCCGCCGGTCACGGGCGGATACTGTTTCACGCGCGGCGCTACGACGAGGCCATTCGGGTATATCGAGGCGTATTGGCAGGAGACCCGGACCATGCACCTGCCAACACGTTCCTGGGGATGGCGCTGATTGCCAACGGTCAGCCCGGGAAAGCGATTGCTCCGCTGGAAAAGGTCGTGTCTGGCTCCAATCGCACCGATCGACGCCTTCGGTATGCTCGTCATGGCATACGCCCAGGCTGGCCGACGCGCGGATGCACTGCGGCTCCTCGGGGAATTGAAAAAGCGTCAGCAGACCAGCTACGTTCCCGCTGGCGCCTTTGTCAACGCTTACCTGGGGCTCGGCGATTATGAGCAGACGTTTGTCTGGCTGGATCGGGCCGTGCAGGAACGGGCCAACCTTCTGGAATACGTCAAGGTGCATCCCTTCTTTGATCCCCTGAGAGGTGATCCTCGCTTCAAAGAACTGGTCCATCAGGTCGGGCTCGACTAGAGTTGGTATCCCCGTCTTCGCGGTCTGTTCATGAAAAACGCAGTCCTGACGCTCCTCGCGCTGCAACTGGCCATGCAGGGTCTGCTTTATGCACAGGCTCCCGTCGGAGCCATCTCTGGTTTGGTCACGGACGCCACGGGGGCGCGCATTCGGGGTGCGACCGTAATTGTCTCCAACAAGAATACCGGACTGAAGCGCACACTTCTGACGGCTGACTCAGGGGATTACAGCGCCCCCGCCCTGATCCCCGGGATGTACGAAGTAACTGGGGATGCCAAGGGATTCAAACAGATTTCCCGCGAAGCGACCGTGGAAGCCGGCAGCACGACCGATGTCAATCTTGTCATGCAGGTTGGCGCTGGTACAGAAAGTGTGACGGTAAAAGGCGCCTCACCCCAGATTCGCTATGAGTCCCACGAGATCGATGGAATGGTCACCCGTTCCCAGATCGAGGGATTACCACTCAATGGGCGAAACCCCCTTGAGCTCGCCAAGCTTGAGCCTGGGGCGCAGCAACCAACGAGAGTAAGCAACAATCGAACCTTGGTACCCCTGTTAGGCGCCCCGGTCGGCCTGAACGGGCGCGCCACGCGCGTGACCGTTGACGGGGGCAGCGTCATGGAAGTCGGCAATGGCGGATCGGCGATGGGATTTTCTCAGGAAGAAGTCGAGGAGTTCGAGGTTTCCACCGTCAACCCTGATCTGAGTACCGGAGCAACGGCAAGCGGGGCCGTGAATATCGCAACCCGCTCAGGCAGCAACCAGGTCCATGGCTCCGGCTTTCTCTTTTTTCGGGATCACCATCTCTCTGCCTATCCGGCGCTGCATCGAAATCCGTTCAACCCCGATCCGTTTTTCCAGCGCAAACAGTTTGGAGTATCAGGCGGAGGCCCCATTCGAAAGGACCGCGTTTTTTTCTTTGGTTCGTTTGAACGCCTCGACCAACGCGGTGTCATCAGCGCGGAAGTGTTCGCCCCCGACTTTACTCAGTTTAGTGGCATCTTCCCCAGTCCTACGTATGTGAATCAGTTCAGTGGCCGGATGGATTTCAAACTGAGTCCAACGCAATCGATGTTCGTGCGGTACTCGCACGAAGGCACCTCCGCTTACGCCGGAGGAGGGTACCCGTCCACCTGGCCAAAGCAGAACGATTGGACCGACCAGAGCGTTCTGGGATTAACGTCGCAGTTGGGTGCTCATGTGGTGAACGATTCGCACTTCTCCTATTTCTTCGTGAGTTTTGCCCAGCACGCGCCGGGGATATCAGATTGTCCAACTTGCGTGGGAATCGGTGCGCCCTCGATTGACGTCGACTCAGACTTCTCGGTTGGAGTTTCCACCACAACTACCGTCCTGGGCCGGCGCTATCACCTGAATGATGAAGTCAGCTGGCAAAAGGGCCTGCATCACGTACGTTTTGGCGGCGATTGGGAGACCTCGAGAGGAGGACGCACCAACCTCAACGACGAGCCAATCACGATGTCTTTGTTCTCGCCCGAGATTGTCAGGGATTTCAATGGCCCGCAGCCACCGGCATCCCAGATTCCGTTGCCGGCAACATTCCTTACCGTGCAGGACATTTTGCAGTTGCCTCTCGAGAACTTCACCGTTGGCATTGGCAATCCGTTCGTGCCCCAGGCAGGATTTGGAAAGGCTCGGGTTGCCCCACTCCTCCATCTCTTCTTTCAGGATACGTGGCATCTGCGTCCGCGCCTGGTCGTCGACTACGGCATGGCCTGGACTTATGACGCTCCGCTCAACTATGACCTGACCAAGCCGCAGTACCTGGCGCCCGTGCTGGGCACGTCGGGCCTGCGTCCGACCCACAGGAACTGGAAGAATTTTTCGCCGTCGTTGGGTTTCGCTTGGAACTTGAGGCGTGACGGAAAAACGGTCATCCGTGGGGGCGTGGGCGTTTATTACGATTTCCAGACATCGACCGACATCTCCGATGCGGAACGGGTATCCCTCGGGCCCCGCGGAGTGGGCCGCGGTTCCTACTTCAGCGGGGGGATTCGCAATCCGCTCACCGATGTCCCGGGCGTCCCCCAAGGGACATTACTGGAGTTCTTCACCCCAACGCTATTCACGGGCGCGACGGCATTACAAGCTCTACCCGCCATCCGCACGCAGTTAGCCCAGGAAAGAGGCGACCCAAATAATCGCGACTTCTCTGTCACCAACATCGAAGTGGATAAGCAAGGATTCGTGGTTGCTCCGGACTTTCCCAGTCCCTACGCCGTACATGTGAGCCTCGGTGTGCAGCGCGAGATCATGCGCGATCTGGTCATCAGTACGGACTTTGTCGTCCGGCATTTCGAGCACACCAGCGGACCGGGTCTCCTTGATGCCAATCACTTCTCCAGCATTCACGGCCCGGTGCTCCACGTCTGTTCCGAGACCGAGCAGAACGATCCGAAGGCACTTTGCTCGCTCGGATCGATCGGGTTAACGACGTTATTTGGGAGCGCGACCTACCACGGTTTGCGGGTGCGAGCCGAGAAACGTTTTTCCCACGGATTGCAGTTCCTCGCTTCGTACGCATATGCGAGCAATGTCGGCGACAATTTCGGCAATGGTTTCAACATGGATAACCCGTCGAGCAACCGGGGCCCGCTCGATCGCGACATCCGGCATATCCTGAGTATCTCCGGACTTGGCCAGCTGCCCAAAGGCTTCAAGGTGGGACTCTTCGTCAGCTACATTAGCAAGCCGCCATTTTCCGCCTATCTCGGGGGCTTGGACCTGAACGGTGACGGCACCTGGGACGACCTGCTTCCGGGCACAAAGGTAAACCAATTCAATCGCGGCCTGGGCAAGAAAGACCTGCGGCGCCTGGTGGACGAGTTCAACAACACCTATGCGTATGTGCAGGACCCGAACCACCCGCCGACGGACGCGCAAGGAGACTTGATTGCGCCAATCACATTGCCTCCCAAGTTTGAGTTCGGCGATTCGTTCCTGACGCAGGATCTACGCTTAAGCCGTGATTTCAAATTGCACGATCGCTGGCGAATGAATCTGATCGGAGAGGTCTTCAACCTGTTCAACATTCCGAACCTCTCAGGCCGGAGTGGCGATCTGTACGATGCCGGGTTCGGGCAGGCCACCAGTCGCGTGTCACAAGTGTTTGGTTCGGGTGGTCCTCGGGCATTTCAGATCGCAGCGCGTCTCAGTTTCTAAACTCCTGTTGCGGATACAACATGCACCTTGGCTTGAAAGGACCTCTCAGAAACCGCTATTTGACCCTAGTCGGCCCCGGGTTCTAGCAGTTGAGTCCTCTCGTCCCGGCGCACGCGTCGTCCGCAGATTCGTGCCGATAAACGAGCTGGTGGTGAGCATTGACGGACTGCGGACGGAGTTTCTACAGCAAGGATGCTACCGAATCCAGTTGAGTTCTTCCGCAACCGATCTTGGACGCGGCGCGGATGCGATCGATCGCCGTTAGTCGGCCGGTTGCTTCTGATCAACGGCGCTTTGTGGATGGAACTGGTGCGAGGAGGCGGAGCGCCGCGAAATCGCGCAGTGATGTGGATCCGTGACGGCGGTGTGACGTAGGAACTCATGTGACCTTTCTGCGTCAGTTCGGAATTGTCTGTAAAGGGATGTCTAGGTGGTAGGGAGTGAGAAGTAAAACAGAGACCCTCGACCCACTTGGCTGGTTAGTCCGATTCTTCCGCCGTGCAACTCAACGATGGCTTTGGCGATCGCTAGCCCCATGCCCGTTCCCTGGACGGTCGTTCTTTGGTTTCGGCCTCGATAGAATTTCTCGAAAATCATGTCCCGTTCCATGTCGTCGATCCCGGGTCCATGATCCGCCACGCTGGTTACAACTTCACTTTTGCGCAGCTCAACCGTGATCTGAATCGGTGTGCCGGCCGGGGAATATCTGCCGGCGTTCTGGAGCAGGTGTACTAGTACCTCAGTGATGCGATCCACATCCATTCGGATCATCGGCAGCTTGTTCGGGATAGTGGATTGCAGTGGATGTCCCTGCAGAGCTGGTGCCGATTTGTCGATAGCGGCATCGATCGCTTCGCGCATCTCGTGCGGGTGGAAATCAAGTTCGAGCTGGTGAGAATCCAATTGCGCTACTTCTGCCGCTTCACCGATCAGTCGATTGAGCCGGTCGCTCTCTTCGTTGATGACCGTCAACAAATCCTTGCGTAGAGGTTTATCCAGATCAACGTCCGACAAAAGGGTTTCTGCAGAAGCCTTGATCGAGGTAAGAGGCGTGCGAAACTCGTGCGTGACTGAGTCCAGCAACACGGAACGAAGGCGGTCACTCTCCCGGGCCGCTTCTGATTTCGTCAATTGGTCAACTGTACTAGCGCGCTCGATGGCGATCGCGGTCAGGCTTCCAATCGCTTCCAGGGTCTCTCGCGACAACTCGCAGCCCGCCAGGCCGATGCTTCCGACCGAGCGGACCCCCATGCGCAGTGGCATGAAGCAGAACCCGCGCTCCCGGTCGAGCACGGGTTCGCCCCGCCCGCAGATGGCTTTCAGTTGCTCGGTTGAAAACAAAGGGCGGCTGTTGTTGTCAAGATAATATGTTTCCTGCTTGGCCTCCAGAAACATGGCAGCGCTGGTTACGCCGAAAGAATCAACGATGTGTTTCGGTATCAAGTTCAGCAATTCAAAAACATTTTCACTGACCAACAATTGCTGGCTGAAGGCATAGAGGCGTTCGACTTCGCGGCGACGCTGATTGGATTCCAGGGACTCGTGGCGAGCGCGTTCGGAGAGTTCGCTGGCAATGATGGCGGTCAGAAGAAATGCAAAAAGAGCCACCCAGTTTTGCGGATCAGCAATTGTGAAATGGAGAATAGGTGGAAGGAAAAAATAGTTGTACGCGACGGCCGCGACAATCGCCATGAAGACCGAGTAACGAAGTCCCCAAGCAGCCGAAACCATCAGGATCGCGAGCAGAAACGTGAATCCTACAGTGGTGGGATTAGCGGGCAGCCACTTGAAATAAACGACGACAATGCCGCAGACTGTTGCGACGGTGATGGCAAAGCGTACTATCTGGTGGTCACTCGCTTTCTTCACGTGGCAGATTGTAGCTGATTCGACACTCTAATCCTTGCTCGAGGAGCACAGAAGGCATGCCAAAGACGCCTGAGCAGTGGCTCGAAGAAGCTGCCCCACAGAAGGAGCAAGGGATTTTCAAACTTTTCCTTGGCTATGCGCCAGGAGTCGGCAAGACCTACAACATGCTGAGCGAGGGCATACGCCGGCACAGCCGCGGGGAAGACGTCGCTATCGGTGTGGTTGAGACCCACGGGCGAAGGGGAATTGCTGAACTAGCTTCAAAGCTGGAAACAATACCGCGGCGCCGGATGGAATACAAGGGAGCATCTTTCGATGAAATGGATGTGGATGCGATCCTCGCCCGTCGGCCCCGAGTCGTGCTGGTCGACGAATTGGCACATACCAATATCGAAGGCAGTAAGCACGCGAAACGTTACGAAGATGTAATGGAGTTGTTGGACGCCAACATCGACGTGATGTCGACCATGAACGTACAACACATCGAGAGCCTCATGCCGATGGTGCAGCGCATCACCGGCATCCAGGTGCGCGAGACGGTTCCAGACTGGGTGATGCAAAGAGTCAGTGAGATTGTGCTTGCAGACTTGACGCCGGAGGCGCTGCAGACCCGCATGCGGCGGGGCGATATCTATCCGCTGGACCGGGCGGAGCGCGCCCTGGGAAATTTCTTCCGACCTGGGAATCTGCTGGCTCTGCGGGAATTGGCGTTGCAGCAAGTTACACGAGCTGTGGATCGAAGCCTGGAATCGTACATGGAAAAGGAGGAAGGCGGGAAAAGCGTTGGAGTCCACGAGCGCATTGCGGTTTGCATCAGTTCCAGTCCTGCGGCTCAGTATCTGATCGCGCGCGCGGCCAGGATGGCACAGCGTATTGACGCCGAATTGTATGTGATCTATGTGGACATTGGAGTGGATGACAATCCACAAGATCAGCGGTCGCTCGAACAGAATCTTACATTCGCGCGCAACCTGGGCGCGCAGATTATCCGCACAGAAGGCCAGAAGGTCGCGGAAGCGGTTGCTCAAGTGGTGCGGGAGAAGCACATCACGCAGGTGGTGTTCGGCCGATCTGCCCAGACTGGATGGCGCAGATATTTGTATCTGTCGGCGATCCACAGGTTTCTGCGCGATGCACCTCCAGTTGATGTCCATATCGTCACGCAGGAAGTCAAGTGAGACATGGCAGGCCCCACGAACAAAGGAAACATCCTGGTCGTAGATGACGAACCGCAGATCACCCGCGTGTTGAAGACTACCCTTTCCAGCCATGGATACGGAACGCGGATTGCGGGCGATGGCGATGAAGCTCTGCAAGTGATGAAGGACTGGTCACCCGACCTATTGATCACGGATCTACGTATGCCGAACATGGATGGCCTGGAACTGTGCCGTCGGGTCCGTGAAAAATCGCTGATCCCGATCATAGTGCTCTCCGTAAAAGGCGAAGAGCGAACCAAGGTGGAGGCGCTGGACGCGGGAGCGGACGATTATGTAACCAAGCCATTCAACGTCAATGAACTTCTGGCTCGAGTACGCGCAGCCCTGCGTAGGGCGAAGGCAAAGGATGAGCCAGCGTCCCCACTGATTGAGATTGGTGATTTTCGCATTGATCTCGAAACTCGTACGGTCTTGGCGAAGGGTCGCGAAGTTCACCTTACACCGAAGGAGCTTGATCTATTGGTGTATTTCGCCCGCCATCCGGGGAAGGTTATTACCCATCGCGCACTGCTTTCCGCTGTTTGGGGACAGAACAGCGTAGAGCAGCCCGAGTATATTCGGGTTTTCATCGGCCATCTGCGGAAGAAGCTTGAGGCGAGCGAAACCGCCCCGCGATATATCGTGACTGAGCCCTGGGTTGGCTATCGCTTCGAGCCCGGGGAGTGACGAGTAACAGTTGACGCCTTTGGCCCCTTCCATGAGGCAGTGCCTAGTCGCATTCCAAACACTCGTAGTTCGCTAGCCAAAACACCACCACGGTATTTCATCTCTCCTATCCGTTCAGGAAGCGCCGCGCTCGACTTGCGACCCATGTTCTGATTGGGCTGCGAATTCATCGAACCCTCATAAGAATTTCCTAAACGACCTGTACACATCTTTACGAACAATTTATGGACCTTTTATTCGAACTTTATAGGGTTTCGTATCCAATGATCTGGGTGAGGGATTCCAGCCATGTGCATGGCACAAGGGGATCCGAGCACTGGAGGGTCGAGTGTTCATAGTCGCGGCAATCACGGTCTTGTGCACAGCAGGGGTCGCATTCTACGTGCGATTCCTGGTTGCCCTGTGCAAGGAATGCAGGCTTGATCGAATCGGTCATTGGCTGCGTCTGCGACTCCGTTCTGGGGAAGCCACGATTGTGGAGTTGCAGAGGCCGGAAAGACCAGTCACGCGCGCAGCCTGAGAGTGCGTTGAAAGACGGCCACTCTCCCAACAAGCTTAATTTCAAGGTTGATTAGTCACGAAAGGGGTAGTTTTCAATGTCGATCCAAGAAGTATCAGCGGAACAATTGGCAGAACTTTTCCACCATTATCACGAAACCTTGGCGCCTGACTTCGGTTGCGTAGGCAAGCCCAATGAAGCGTGGGAGCAAGTACCGCAGCAGGAAAGGAACCGCTTGGTGGCTGCTGCCCGCCTGGCACTCATGGACTTGGCCTCTACGGCGAAGGAACAGGAAGACTCTCGGCGCTATTTCGCGAAGCCGGGTGAAGCCGAATGGGGCTGCTGATCTGGAAGGACGCTCGTTCAGAACTTAAGCGATGAGAACTCAAATGGCCAGGAACTGGAATCTGAGGCAACTATTTGCCGAAAAGAAAAATAAGACAGCCGAGCGAGAAACGGCCGAGCAGAGCGTTTCCCTGACGGGAATGATCGAGTCCGGGGATTTCAAAATCGACCTCGCTGCTCGTACTGTGACCTTGCGCAGCCAGAACCTGTCATTAACCGCAGAAGAATTTGATGTCCTCGTGTTCCTGGCCGGCCATCCCCAACGCATGGTAACCCCACACACTATGTTGACGACAAGTTGGACGGCGAATCGACTTCGGCAGACCGAGTTCTTGAGAGTCTTGATGTCCCTCCGCAAAAAACTCGATGCTGCAGGACAAGGCAAACACTATCTCAAGACCGAGCCGTGGATTATTTATCGCTTCGATCCCACCTCTTCTGCGGCTTAAGCGACCAATCGAAGATGTTTTCCCGTTGAGGAGCGGTCGCGCCTTTACGACTTTTTTATGAACTTTTTAGACGAGCTTTATGCCGTGTCATTTCCAATACGAGCGGCTGGGTGTGACGGCCGGAAAGCGAGATGTGCTTGAACACGCAGAAAATGTATAAGAGCCGATGGGCGGCCACCGTGACGTGTAGCGTGGCCTTTCTTGTTGTTCTGATCTGTCTAACTTCAGCCATCTCACTGGGCCAGACCACTGGGCAAGAGATGGATATAGCCTCTGCAGGATCGGATGGGAGCGGCGACCACGCTGCTGCAAATGGAGTTTCGGCATCGGGCAACACGAATGCCGAGGTGCTTCAAGAACTCGAGAGAATGCGTATACGGATCCAGCAGCTGGAGAGTCAGCTGAGACAGCAATCCTCCGGTGCGACAACGGTGACTGTGGATTCAGCTCAGCAGCTTGCGGCAGAATCGGCAAAGTTTCTGGGTGCCTCGGCAGCTCCCGCAGCCACCATTCAAGGTGGCACGGAGCAACCACCTGCGGCGGAGAACAAGCCAGCTAAAGCCGAACCCTTCGCGTTCGCGGACTGGACTTGGCTGAACGGCAATCCGCGGACGAAAGAACCGGCCTTCGATTCGAAGTTCTTCACGCCGGAAGTTCGTGTTGACGTTGCCTACCACTACGATTTCAACCATCCCAAGGACGACACGATCGGCGGTTCAAGCGAAGTATTTCGCTCGAATGAAATCAGCCTTACTCACCTGGGAGTCGGCGGCGACTTTCACTACGACCATGTTCGTGCACGGGTGTTCAGCCAGTTAGGTCTGTATTCCACGGCGACGCCGCGCAACGATGCGAGCTTTTCCCGCGGACAGTGGCAACTGGACAATGCCTATCGCTACCTGAACGAGGCCTACGGCGGCTATCACTTTGACGCGCTGCATGGCATTAACGTCGATGCCGGGATCTTCTTGTCCTACGTGGGTCTGTTTAGTTTCTATCAGTTCGATAACTGGGCATACCAGCCATCCTACGTTTCGTCGAACACGCCTTGGTTCTTCACGGGCATGCGAATCCAGGTCTTCCCCACCGAGAAGCTGAAGATCGAGCCCTGGATTATCAACGGCTGGCAAACCTATGCGCGGCCCAACGGTCGCTTGGGGCTGGGCGGGCAAATTCTGTGGCGTCCCACACCGTGGCTCTCGGTCATTTCGAATAACTATGGCCTCGGCGCTGACGCCATCGGGATTCCGAACCGAACTCGTTATCACACCGACGACAGCGTCGAAGTCAAGTACTACGATCGTCCCGAGCGCTTTTTGTCCAAGATGGCTTTCAGTCTCACTGGTGACCTGGGTTGCGAATCCGGCGGCGGCGTCAACTGCACGACGAATAAGAAGGATGCTGCGGGCAACATCATTGCTTACAAGCAGGCCTTTCTAGGCTTCATGCTCTACAACCGCTGGTGGCTCCACAAAGATCGTTACGCATTCACGCTGGGCGGCGGCAAGATCAACAATCCCGGCCGCTACCTCGTACTTCTGCCTCCCATCAACGGCGCCACAGCGACGACGGGAACGCCCTACTTCACGGAGAATCCCGGTGATCAGTTCAAGGCGTGGGACATCTCCGGAACCTACGATTACATGCCGAGCCAATACATCACGTTCCGGTGGGAATTCAATCACCGTCACGCCAACGTGCCGTACTGGAGCGGGCCGGGTGGAGTGACGCCTCCGGGAGGGAACAACGGAACCCCAGGAGCCACCATTCCGGGATGGTCCCCGGATCTGAGGAAGACTGAGGATCGAGCCACCATGGGAATCCTGGTGAAATTCTAAGGTGCAGTCAGTGACGCCGTCATTGGAGAGACGAACAGGCCGATGGCGAGTTATCAAGCGTTTTTTTGGTGGGGCCGTACGGAAGGCTCGTGGTGAGTGTGCGCAAATTTCATTCCCGGAGATCTCTATGCAGGATGTTCTTTGGATAGCCGTTACCATCGCATTTTTTGCCGTGTCGATCGCTTACGTGCATTTTTGCGAGCGCGTGAAGTGAGGAGAGTCATATGAGTTTGGAATCGGTCATCATGCTCTTAGTGAGCGCCCTGACGATGGTTTATCTGATCTACGCATTGCTGCGTCCGGAGAAGTTCTGACATGACCGTCAATGGTTGGTTGCAAATATTGGTTTTTCTCGCGCTGATCTTCGCAGTGACGAAGCCCATGGGTGTGTTCATGGCGCGTGTGTTCAACCGCGAGAAGACTTTCATGGATCCGGTACTGCGGCCGATCGAGCGACTGCTCTATCGAGTCACCGGGGTGGACGAAGAGCACGAGATGCGCTGGACGGAGTATGCGATTGCCATGCTTCTGTTCAGCGTCGTGTCGATGACCGTGTTGTACTTTATCCAGCGTCTTCAGGGCGTCTTGCCGTTTAATCCTCAGAAGTTCGGCGCGGTCAACCCGCCTCATGTGGCTTTCAACACGGCGGCTTCCTTCACGACGAATACGAACTGGCAGGCGTATTCGGGTGAATCCACAATGAGCTACTTCACCCAGATGGCCGGTCTTGCCTATCACAATTTTGTTTCAGCGGCCACGGGCATCGCGCTGGCCGTCGCCTTCATCCGGGGTATCGCACGCCGTCAGAAGGCGACCATCGGCAATTTCTGGGTCGATTTGGTTCGCAGTTCATTGTGGGTCCTCCTTCCGTTCTGCATTGTGGGGGCCCTGCTGCTGGTTTCGCAGGGCGTGGTGCAGAATCTTCGAGCCTACGACAAGGCAACTCTGGTTGAGCCACAGCAAGCTCAGACAACGGGCGCAGATGGCAAAACGGTGACTACAACCGTTACTGAGCAGACGATAGCGCAGGGCCCGGTGGCTTCGCAGGAGATCATCAAGGAATGGGGGACGAATGGAGGCGGCTTCTTCAACGCCAACAGTGCCCATCCATTTGAAAACCCTACGCCGTTGTCGAATCTGATCGAACTATTTTCGATCTTCGCAGTGTCCGCTGGTCTCACGTACACACTCGGCCGGATGACAGGCTCACAGCGCCATGGATGGGCCGTGTGGGCGGCGATGGCCATCTTGTTTCTCGCGGGCGTTACCACCGCCTATTGGGCCGAGGCGCGAGGAAATCCCTTGCTCGCTGGGGTTGATCAACACGCGACTGCCATGCAACCGGGCGGCAATATGGAAGGAAAGGAAACCCGGTTCGGAATCGCCAATTCGGCTCTGTTTGCGACTGTGACCACAGATGCAAGCTGTGGCGCGATTATCGGATGGCACGATTCCTTCACGCCTCTGGGTGGCATGGTCCCGCTCGTCAACATCATGTTGAGCGAAATCATCTTCGGCGGAGTTGGAGCCGGGATGTACGGGATGCTGATCTACATTGTCCTGGCGGTGTTTATCGCTGGCCTGATGGTGGGTCGTACTCCCGAGTATCTGGGCAAGAAGATAGAAGCCTACGACGTGAAGATGGCCATGCTCGTAGTGCTGGTCTTTCCTCTTGTCATCCTGGCCTTCACTGCGATTTCGAGTGTGAAGGGATTCGGAACATCCAGCATATTGAATCCCGGACCACACGGCTTTACTGAAATCTTGTATGCATTCGTGTCGGGGGCCGGCAATAACGGGTCGGCATTTGGCGGGCTCACCGTAAACACGCTCTGGTACGACGCGACCATGGGCCTGACCATGCTGGCGGGGCGGTTTCTGATGATCATTCCGATGCTGGCCATCGCCGGCAACCTTGCTCAGAAGAAATACGTTCCACCGTCACTGGGTACGTTTCCGGTAACCACTCCGTTGTTCACGACCCTTTTGATAGGCGTAATTCTGATTGTGGGAGCGCTTACATTTTTCCCGGCTCTGAGCCTCGGCCCGATCCTTGAGCATTTGCTCATGGGTGCGGGCAAGACTTTTTAGGACTCGACTATGGCGAAGAAGAACAAAGCAATTTGGGAATGGAAGATTGTCCGGCGTGCGCTCTGGGACGCAGTTCTCAAGCTCAACCCGCAAAAGATGATGGGCAACCCTGTCATGTTCGTCGTTGAAATCGGGAGTGTGATTACTGCGGTCCTGCTTTTCAAAGGTGGCGACGCCTTTAAATTCAACCTGCAGATCACGTTTTGGCTCTGGTTCACGGTGTTGTTCGCGAATTTCGCGGAAGCGATGGCGGAGGGCCGGGGCAAAGCGCAGGCAGACACGTTACGTAAAGCTCGCTCGGAGACTATCGCCAACCGCCTGACAGGAGGCAACGGCCAGGTAGAGAAGATCCCAAGCTCCAAGCTACGCACGGGGGATATGGTGCTCGTGGCGGCAGGCGAGTTCATTCCATCGGATGGCGAGATCGTCGAAGGCGTCGCCTCGGTCGATGAGTCAGCCATCACCGGTGAGTCTGCGCCCGTCATCCGGGAGGCGGGTGGGGACCGCTCTGCAGTCACCGGCGGCACACGCGTTCTGTCTGACAAGATCAAGGTGAAGATCACCTCGAATCCCGGCGAGACGTTTCTGGATCGAATGATTGCTCTGGTGGAAGGCGCAGAACGTCAGAAGACTCCCAACGAGATCGCGCTTAACATCCTGCTGGCCGGCTTGACGATTATTTTTCTGCTCGCGGTGGTCACGCTGCAGCCGTTTGCTATCTATTCCGGCTCTCCGCAGACCGTCTTTGTTCTGGTCTCGCTACTGGTATGCCTGATCCCCACCACCATCGGTGGACTGCTTTCGGCGATCGGGATTGCGGGAATGGACCGCCTGGTTCAGCACAACGTCTTGGCGATGTCGGGTCGAGCAGTCGAAGCGGCCGGTGACGTCAACACTTTACTACTCGACAAAACGGGCACCATCACCCTGGGGAATCGGCAAGCTGCGCAATTCATTCCGGCGCCGGGCGTCAGTGAGAAGGAACTTGCCGACGCGGCACAAATGTCCTCGCTCGCGGATGAAACTCCGGAGGGGCGCTCCATTGTGATTCTGGCCAAGGAAAAGTACAACCTGCGCGGTCGGGAGCTGGCCGCGCACGAGGCCCACTTTGTTGCCTTCACAGCCCAGACGCGCATGTCAGGAGTCGACCTCAATGGGTTCGAGATCCGCAAAGGCGCGGCCGACGCGGTTCAGGCTTACCTGTTTCAAAATGGTCGCCCGGTACCTCCCGAGGTGAAAGCCTCGGTGGAGCAGATTGCGCGTTCCGGCGGGACGCCTCTGGTGGTTGCCGAAAAGACTCGCGGTGCCCTCGGAGTGATCGAACTGAAAGACGTCGTCAAGGGCGGAATCCGCGAACGCTTCGATCAATTGCGTGCCATGGGGATCAAGACCGTGATGATCACGGGTGACAACCCGCTGACCGCCGCTGCCATCGCACGCGAGGCCGGCGTCGATGATTTCTTGGCCCAGGCAACACCTAAAGAGAAGATGGACCTCATCAAGAAGGAGCAGGCGGACGGCAAGCTGGTTGCGATGACAGGCGATGGCACCAACGATGCGCCAGCACTGGCTCAAGCTGACGTGGGCGTGGCCATGAACACTGGTACGCAGGCTGCCAAAGAGGCCGGCAACATGGTGGACCTGGATTCCAATCCGACCAAGCTGATCGAGGTCGTTGAAATCGGCAAGCAGTTGCTGATGACGCGCGGCTCATTGACCACGTTCTCCATCGCCAACGATGTGGCCAAGTATTTCGCGATCATTCCGGCAATGTTCGCGGGTACATTCCCGGTGCTGAACGCGCTCAACATCATGCACCTGCGAACGCCACAATCGGCCGTTCTCTCCGCTGTGATTTTCAACGCGGTAATCATCATCGCATTGATCCCGCTGGCGCTTCGCGGAGTCAAATATCGGCCCATGGGCGCCGCCGCGCTGTTGCGCAACAATCTGCTGATCTATGGCGCGGGCGGCATTGTGATTCCGTTCATTGGCATCAAGCTGATCGACATGCTGATCACCAGCGTTGGGCTGGCGTAAGGGAGTTCCATGAAGAAAAATCTTATTACCGCAATCCTGATGACCATAGCGACCACTGTTTTGCTGGGGATCATTTACCCGTTGGTGGTGACTGGGCTCGCTCAGGTTTTGTTCCCAAAGAAGGCGAACGGACAGTTGATCGAGGCCAATGGAAAGGTCATCGGGTCACGCATCATTGCGCAGGCGTTCACCGCCCCAAGCTATTTCCACCCGCGACCCTCCGCGGTGAACTATGACCCGACCGGTTCCAACGGATCACAGTTGGGGCCAACCAATCAAAAGCTCATTGATCGAGTGAAAGGCGACACTGCTACTCTGCACGCCGAAAACCCCGGCACTTCAGTACCCGTCGACCTGGTGACAACTTCTGCCTCCGGACTCGATCCGGAGATTACTCCAGCGGCTGCGGCTTTCCAAATATCGCGAGTTGCAAGAGCACGTGGAATCAACGAGGATCAGTTGCGGGAGCTTGTTTCGAAGCACACCGAGGATCGCCAATGGGGATTTCTTGGAGAAGCGCGGGTGAATGTCCTGGAATTGAATCTCGAATTGGATAAACGATTCCCCAATACCAAATTATCGAGGGTCGAATAGCACGTTATTCATCAGAATCCTGCAGCAGTTTGCATGATGTCGACAAAGCAATTCAGTGTTTTGATCGTGGATGACGAGCCTGAGCCTGCCGGCGATCTGACGGGCTTGCGTGGCCCGAACGGCAGTTCGATTGTAGGTCCCACCACTGGGCAGCTTTTTCCCGAACCGCAAGATTCTGACCGCATCAACCCTGTGGCCAGCGCATCATTTCAGAACTACCTGAAGCAACTGCCGGACTCAAGCACGGAGGGCGCGAACTATCTGCAACAGACTTCCACGCCGAGCAATAGAGACGGATACGACCTGCGTAGAATCTGGCCGAGACGAAGGGATTCGAACCCTCGGTACAGGCGTTAAGCCGTACAGCGGTTTAGCAAGTGTGTGAATGTTTGCGGTGCACAATTATGTCAACGGCTTACGTGGTCGGGATCCATCTCAGGTGTACGCAACCCCACCATTTCCAGTGCCCCCAAAACAAAAGCATTCCACGCAAACACGCGATGGTAGCCGAAGAACGGGCGGTTCGGGTCGGTAGCAAGATATTCCTGACTGGTGGGGAACTCAGGAGAGATTCTTGTTTCCGCCCAGAGTCGATTTTGGATCGCGTGGTCGGCTTTCGTCCATCCGTGGAGTTTTCCGGCGACGTAACCGCATATCTCAAGTCGCATCCAACTCCCACCGTTGTAGTAGATGCCGTCCATCTTGTGATTAGCGTAATTCGCGCCGTGCTCTTTGCTGATCATCGGATGCCACAGTTCCGTGAAGTAACTCCAGCCTTTGCCTTCCTGTGTCAAGCCGATAAAGATCGGACGCACTGTGCCGCCGGAGGTGGGGTGCGGAGAATCACCGTGAGGCAGGAGCACAGGAATGCGTTCTAGGTGATGGATCAACATTTCATCGCGGAGGAGTTTGCGTCCGAAAAGCCACAGTGACAGGAACTCGGGAAAGATCTCGCCAAAGCCGATCGCGTCCTTAATATTACGAGCAGGCAGGAAAAACCCCAGCGCGGGATCGTAGTAAGATCGGTAGAGTTTTTCTGCTTGCTCGATATAAGCGTCGGAAATCTGTTCACTCACGCCCGGGATTTTCAGTTCTTTGATCACTCGTAGTGTGACTGCCAGAATTCCTTGGTTCTCGCAGAGGCCCGTGGTGCCTTCCGGATAGTCGATCACATCGAGTTGCCCCATAACGAATTGAGCCCAGCATGTACCGTCATGACGGGGATCGTAGGTTCGCAAACAGTACTCAGCGGCCTTCCGAATCTTCGCCATAGGCAAGGTTGTCCCAAAGCGCGCACGATTCTGTAGCGCCCACATGAGCCATAGCGGGGTGGAGTCGTTTGACTTGCGCTCCAGATTTGCCATGTAAGGCTCAATCAGCGTATTAATTGCTCCGTCTTCGCCTTGATTCTCCGCCCACGCATTGAAAACTCGTTCGTTCAACTCACGATCATGGATCCCATTTAGGCTGTAGAAACTGTCACGCATGTACATTTCGCCGGCGGCTGAATACCAGATGCTGGGCGCTACCATAGGTCCAGGGTTCTGCGGGCTGGCTGACCAGCAGAGCATCATCAAATCAGAGTAAAGGGCCTTCTCCGTGTCGCCTCCGCGGAAGCCGAGACCGTCCGCAAGATACTGTTGGCTGGCAGCCCGGTACCCGCGAAGCGTGTCGGGAATATGCTCGTCGACAAAAATGAACGATGTCTTTTCATCCGGGCGATCCATTGCCAGGCGGTGATAGGGCTGCAACCGCGTCGCCAGACGGCGAAGCTCCAGTTCTCTCAGCTCAATTCTTAGCGGATCTCCCGAAGACTGCGGATTAATACCCTGGTCGGATTCCGCATTTGAAATGGAAATGGCGCCACCTTGCCCCTGTAACGACGGAAAATACACCTCAGTCTGAAAGTCTGACCATTCTGATGATGCGGGAATCCGATCGTTGTAGAGCGTTATGTTTCCGAGCGGGGTAAGCTGCTGGTCGACGTCCCACAGTTGCAGAGAGAAGGCCTGAGGCGAACGGTACTTTAAGCGCAAGGAGTAGAGTTCAGCATCTTTCGCGGGAAAAGGAATGATGGTCCTGCCATCGGGTCCACGGACCGACAAGCTTATGATTCCGTCTTGCTCTTCCAAATGCGAATCGCCCACCCTTCGCCAGGCCGCGGCAGGAGGCAACGCGATCAGAGTACCTGAGTTCCATTCTCCCTCTCGCGCCAGCGCTTCACCGAAGGTTTGCTTCACGAAGAAATGATGCTGGCCGCAATCGTCTTCGCGGCACACATCATAGAGGTGGACGTCAGGAACGTGGTGCGGTGCTGGCTTCGCTGGTTTTGCGTCCCTTCGAATGACCCGGCTCCATTGATTGCGATAACCGGAATCGGTGAGCAAGCCAACGGTGATTCCTGTCGTTCGTTCGAAATCCAGCAGCGGGGAAGTACTCGCGTAATGCTCCCCCTTTGCAGTTGGCTTGATCGAAGCTCCAGAACGACGCAGGTGGGTCTAACGGCTGCAAACAATTACTCACCTGAAAGAGCAAATCGTATACATCAACTTGATGGAAACGGATCCGCTTGCGGATGACGTACGGTGCAACAGCTTGATACTGCACTTCGGCCAAAACAGTCGCATTGAGGTTGGGAAGCTTGCACTTGCCCTTAAGGAGCAAATGATCAGCTGCGCCTTCGTAGGAGTCTGCCCGCCAGTTCCTTATTTGATCTTGCAGACTGCGATCGGAATTTTGGAAAACCGCAGAGAATTCTCCGCCGTCGTTGTGACGGGCAATCGGCTTTCCCCTGAAGTGCATAGCCGCTCCGTAGCCCTGTTGCGCATTTCCAGTCGGCCTTAAGGTCAGGTCCTGGTTGGACGAACGAACGTGCGCGCAAACACTTGAATTATGGTCTTCGACCATTCTGGCGAGGCCGGCAGCTGCTGACGTTGCAATGAATTGGCGACGTGAAATCCGCATAGGAAGTGCTTCGCAGTCGGGAAACTACAAAGATCGAAGTCATCTTGGCGCGCGAAGAGTTCGACCAGCACTGGTTGCAATCCGAAGAGAAGCCACGAACCAGAATGTTAAGCAGGGGACGCTTGTATAGCTAGCGAACTCGTGCGGACGCTACACCCACGTATTTATCGGCGCCACCATAATAGAAAAGCCAGCGGTCACCGTCGCGAGCCATGCCTTCCACAAAAACAACATTGGGAACCTGGCCCACTTTTTCCCAATCGTGCGCCGGCTCGAAGACTGGTTCCTGTGCGCGCGCCACGACCTTCGTGGGATCATTCTTGTCGAACAAGACCCATCCGGTACGATACACGTTCTTGTCGTCGGCTCCGTTATAAACGAGAAAAATGCCATCTTCTGTCATTAGGGGTGGCGGTCCAGGTTCTACGACGTGGGAATCGAACGTTTTCGGCCGGCTGGACAGGACCGGGTGGTCCAGCGCGTCCGTCCAGTGGAGCAAATCCTCCGAATAGGCGATCGACATCTGGGTTTCCCGGTCAGCCGCGTCGCCAAGGTAGTACATCCAATACTTGCCATGGATCTTCTCCGGGACGATTGCACCCGATTTAGTCCATCCGACATTCCACTTCCCTTTGTAGGCAGGCATGATGACCCCGTTCCGCTCCCAATGAATGAGATCCGTGGACGTGGCCAGACATAGCTGCGCATCTCCGTGGAGCGGGCCATTGGCATGGATTCCGCTGCCACCCAGTTTGTTGTATCCCGTGTAGGTCAAATAAAACGTATCGCCGATCTTCACCAGGCGAGGATCTTCTACGCCGCCGCCAGTCTCATACGGGGCTTCAGCGACCATCACAGGTTCAACTCGCTGGACGAAATGAACGCCATCGGTACTAGTGGCGTAACCAAGCGACGATTTGCCTTTCTGATCTTGGGCCCGATAAAGCATCACAAACTTTCCGTCGTACTTGACCACTGCAGGATTGAATGTTCCAGCTGATTCAAATCCCCTCCCTTGGGGAGAAATGATGGGATTGTTCGACAGCCGATCCCAGGTTCCGAACGGTACTTTGAACCGCGTGGTCGTCGCGGCTGCGACGATCACAAGAATTAGTAAAGACAGAACGCGCATGCGCTTGCGAATTATCAGTCTGGTCATTGAGGTGGATGCCTTCTTTCCAGGGCTACCTGTGAGCTCTCAGATGCGTCGCCGCCATCAAAACAAGTTCGCCTCAGAAATCGGCAACCAGGCGTAAAAGCGCGCGTCCGGGAACATTCAGTGTTTCCGCCACTAGATTTCCGTTCTCAGTGATTCGTACCTTAGCGCCTTGCGCTGCCGGAATTGCGATCGATGCCGAACGCGTTTCTGTGGTCGGGTTGTAGAGCAGGAAGTTGAGCCGGTGCGGCGGAAATTCCTCTGCAGTGAGAATATCCAGCAGATCGAGATTCACCAGCATCAGTTCGCGATCAGAGATCCGCCCGAGAGCCTCAAACATCAGATACATCCAGATACATTCACCCGCTCCATAGATTTCCTTTCCGACGTTACCCGTTTGTCCGCCCAGTTCCAGGGTCCCGAGATTCTCGAAAGGGATGAACCCCATCTCGGCTTTCTGGCGATCTGCGGAGCACTTATCGAAGAAAAAGAAGTTGCTGCGCCGTTGCTGATCCATGAAACGCAACAGACCTGCAAAGACAATCCCCCGTTTCATGATTCCCGTCCACGGCAGAATGGCCTCAATATTCTCCTTGAACGCGGGATACAGGATGGAAGCCGCTGCTTGCACCATGCCGCGTATGTCATGCGTTTTCTGGCTTGGGTCGGAGTACCAGTAGAACATGCGCAGTTGTTCGTAGAGCAGGTATTCTGCCTCCTCGCGCATGCCCAGGTCGGCTGCGGCCAGCGCGCCGTAAGCGAGTTCCTGTGGCTCGTGAAAGAGTCGTTCCGACGGTACCGTGCACAGAGCGTGGATTGCCTTTCGCGCCTCGTCGCGATAGCGAGCTTCTCCAGTCAAACGGTTGGCAATCAAAGCTGCCCATGCATAAAGGCCGCCGATAGCGTAGTTTGTTCCCGCACCCTGGGCGCGAAGCGTCGAGACCTCGTAATAAATTGGAAACAGGTAATCGTATTCGTGCGCCATTCGTTCTGCGGTCTGGAAGGCATCGAGAAAATTGGCGATAATCTGTTTCGATCCCGCAAGGCTTCCCAGCATCGGATATTTGACGAGTCCGTTCTCAAACGGATACCACGAATCCGCCCTCTCATTCGGAACGCGCACAAAATCGTTACTGATGCTGTGAGTGTCCGCATGATAAAAACCGGGGAGGTCGGCAATCAGGTCGTCACATTGATGCTGTAGATCAGGCGACGGATGAAGACGTAAATAGAGGAGGGAGGGCCACAGGACGTCGGCCACCGACATCAGTTCGAAGTTGTTAGCCGGTTGTTTCCACAATTGTGAGCTTTCCGTCACGTAGGCGCGAAGGCCGGTGTGTCCGGCGACCTCGACTTGCGTTTGTGCTTTTCGCTGGAGCTCCTGGATAGTCCCAGCCGCAAAATCGCTCCAAGTGCTCGCGCAGGGGGGCCAGGCAAGCTTCTCCTCGAAAAGCGGAAGCAACGCTTGCATCCAGCGAGCGACTGCCTTTTGCTCCGTCAGCAGTTCAGTGCATGGACGCTGCAGCAGCCAATACGTGAATCTCACTTCACCGGCGGGAAGGACATTGCCCGTCGCTTCATCAGCGAGGAGACCGACGCCAAGACGCTGAGTCCCGTCCCGGTTCAGTCGAGAGATGCTCGAACATCGATAAGACAGGAAGCGCGGGATGTTTTCAATCGACATCCATTCCATGTCGCCGACATCGAAATACATCAGAGTTTCGATACCAACGTTCTGATCGAGCAGATAGAGGGCGGGTAAATCGTTTCCCCACGCGCCCAATGAATTCCGCGTGGGCTGCTGCAGCAGAACACGCCTCCAACTTCCAGACTGGCCTTCCATGAGCGTCGAGTTGGAAGACAACCAGAGGATGATCTGAGGCTCAACCTGAGCTCCTTGTTGCAGGCGGACCGGGCGAGGCAGGTTGAGCGTGGTGCGGAACCGAAACCACGGAAACGCGACATCTCCGAACGCGGAAATCTCAGCACTCCAGTTGTACCTGAGGGACTTGCCATCCAGACTTTGCGCTCCGCCAGAACCTTCGTAGGACAGAGCGGTTTCAGTCCTGGAGACTCTTGATGCTGTTAACGGAAATGAGGGGCCAGTCACAAGCGGATTCTGTGGCAGCGTGGCGGGGTGCCATTCGTTCGCGACACGCACAAAATTTTGAAACGTCAATGAACCTCTACCCGACGACACCTGCAGTCGCTGATCTCCATTCTGAAGACTATCTGATGCTGAAGCAGCGTCCTTGTCAGTTGCTAACAATGCAGCCGCTTGGGACGACCTCGCACAGAGCGGAGAAGTTCCTACAGCTGTAGCGATGAGCGTTTTCATGAAGCCACGTCGATGAATAAGCCTCATGTGGCTATTACGGGATGGCGCGGACGAAAGCCCTGTGCGCACTTGTGCACAGCAGGGCTTCCGTCTTAATACTCGATTTTCAGTCCGAACTGAATGGTGCGCGGTCCGCTTGCACTGCTGATCGAACCAAAGCCACAAGCGAAGGGACCAGGACAACTAGAGTTGTTGGGGTCAGGGAGGGTAAATGGCGAATTCAACTGTGGGCCGAAGCCGCCGGGTCCTCCAGGCTGCTGCAGAATGTGGCGATTGAAAATGTTGAAAAATTCTGCTCGAAAATCGATCACCATGCGCTCGCCAATGATGTTCGTTTTCTTTCCGAACGTGATGTCCTCGCCGCGGTCGCCGAAAGTCCGAGCACTACCAAGAGTGCGAGGCTCATTGCCAAAGGTCAAGGGATCCGGAGCAGAAAATGCAGCCGCGTTGAAGAAAGGAGTGGTGAATGGGTTCAGGTCCCGGCCATTCACTCTGCGTCACCCCGGGAATCACATTGACCCGTGCGCTGCCAGTGAAGTGACATCCGGCGAATAAAACATCGCCGGCCGTACCGCTGCAATTGGAATAGACCGCCGTCGGGATGCCGGATTGATAGTGCAATACTCCGGAAGTGTACCAGCCGCCGACGACGCGGTTCGCCCAGCCACTCGTATTCAACACTCGCTTACCGCGCCCCATCGGGAGCTCATAGAAGAAGCTCATAACCAGGCGCTGGGGTGTATCGAGTTCGCTTACTGCTTTCTCCGCCCGGCGGTCATAGGAGTTCTGCCCAATCCAGGCGTTGGCACCCATAAAGCCGGCAACCCCTGGTCCCTGCGAATCCGCGTCGGTAATGTTCTTCGACACGGTGTAAGAGACCAGGAAATTCAGACCTTGCGCGAAGCGCTTGTTCAACTGGGCCTGCATGGAATGGTAGGTCGAGTTCCCGGTGCGATCGGGCGTAAAGGAATTGTCCTCCTGGTTGAAATCGCCATACTGGGGGAAGGGCCGCAGGGCTTGATTAAGAGGTCCCGTGAAACTTGCGTAAGGCAGATGTACACCCGCAGCAATGGCGTTCGGGCAGGTAGCCGCAGCCAGGCAGCTCGAATCCATTGTCAGTTCACTTCCCAACGCCAACTGTGTCGGGTTGACCTGATTGGGAATGATGTTCAGCGCCGGCAGGTGAGTTCCTTTTGAACCCACATACGCGATGCTGACCTGCAAGTTCTTTGTGATCTGCCGCTGAACGTCCAGGTTCCAGGATTGAATGTCGCCGGGCCGCCCGCTGTTTCGTGGTATCAGTATCACGCCTCCGTTGCCATTTTGTCCCTCGGGCGTGAACGGACCCGACGGGGGCAGGATGTGAGGAAATCCATCATCAATCTGGAAAGGCGCGCCGTTGCCGACGCTCAGGTTTTCAATGTTGAAGAAGCCTAAGGCGTCCTGGTCCGCAAACGAGCCCTCCTTCAAGGGTTGGTAAAATATGCCGTATCCACCACGCAGGACGGTTTTGTCATTGATGGAGTAAGCGAAGCCCACTCGAGGACCAAAGCCTTTCTTGTAAGTGTCCTGCAGGCGGGTCTTCCCATTACGGCCTGGGCCGCTCCCATAGTAGATGTAGGCGCCTGGAATATTTCCTGCGCCAGGATTGGGAAGGGTGGGATCAACCTGCGAAAAGCGGTCCTGTGATTCCCGAGCCGGCAGGTCCAAGTCGTACCTTAAACCGTAATTCAAGGTCAGGCGCGAAGTGACCTTGTAGGTATCCTGGGCGAAGAAATTGAAGCTTTTGTAGCGTATGCCAATGGTATGACCGTAATTCAACGTTCCATTATTGACTAGCCCGAATAGGGCGCTGGCGACGGCATAGCCGCCGGTACCGTTCAAGCTGGTTTCGTCCGATTGGAAATGGAACTCGCCGGAAGATTGCGTGTGCCGGCGTGTGTTGAATTGCAGGAAGCGAAGTCCACCGCCGAATTTGAAAGAATGCTTGCCGCGAACCCACGACACAGAATCGTTTGCCTGGTACACATTGTCGGCGAACTGCGAGTTGCCGCAGTTGTTCAGCCTGTCCTGATAGTCGGTTCCGATGAACTTGATGCAGGGAAACGTGTCGTTCGAAACGCCAGTCAGGCCCAGTTTTTCGGGCCATCCCTGACCTAAGCCGTTGGATGCCTCCGTTCGAAACCGGCGACTGAATCCCGCAAGAAACTGGTTTACCACGTTTGGAGTGAAGACGTAATTGTGGTTGAAGCGGACATACCGCGTGTCTTGCGGTGTCTGTGACCCGAGGAAAGGCGCCAGTATCGAGCTCCCACCAGTTTTAGTATTCGCGTAGTCAAAACCAAAAGAGATTGCTTGTTTGTTCGAGATGGTCTGGTCGAGTTTGAGGTCCCACAGATTCGCGGTCGTCCTGGAGGTAGACTGGTCGAAAACGTTGTTGGTTAACCCCCCATTGGTGGGAGGCAGCAACGCAAACACGTTGGTCATAACCGTACTGGGAGTGTAATTCGGGTCGTTGCTCAAGATATTGTTAGGAATGGAGGCATGAGTAGTCGGGTCGTAGAGTTGATGACCCGGGTTACTACACACTCCGCCGGTAAATGTCTCTCCCTCGCTCGCCACGCACAGGGCTGAGAAGTCGCCGTTTCGAAATGTTTCCGGAATGTAGCTAGTTGGACCAGAGCTTCCAGTATGAAACCGAAATCCCTCGTAATCGAAAAAGAAAAACGTTTTGCCTTTGCCGTTATATATGTGCGGGAGATAAACAGGACCGCCAACCGTAAATCCAAAGTCGTTTTGAGTATCCGGTGGCTTGGGTTGAAGCGGTGCGCCAGTGGCGCGATTGTAGGCGTTCTGTGTGTTGAGCGTCCACGCACTAGCATCCAAAGCACGGTTGCGCAGGTAATCATAAGCGGAGCCGTGCAACTCATTGGTGCCGGACTTCATTGTCAAATTCACGATGCCGTCGCCGGACTCACCAAACTCCGCCGAAAAGTTGCTCTGAAGCACCTTAAATTCCTGCACACCATCGGAAGACACACCTTTATTCCACTGGGTATTGGGCGAGACGAGGGAAATCGAGACGCCGTCTACGAGTACATCAGTGGCGCCCATCTGACCGCCATTTACTTTGAAATCGTCGGTCGAGTTACTCCCCGGGTCATTGCCTACGTTGCCGACGAAACCGGGTATGAGGGTGATGAACTGCACTGGGTTACGGATCGTCCCCGAAACCTCCAGCGGAAGGTTCCTGATCAGAGTGTTTTGCACGGTCGATCCCACATCTGAAGTCTCGGTTTCTAATTGGGTGGCGTCGGAGGTGACGGTTACCGTTTCTGTGGCTGACCCCAGTTGCAATTGCAAATCCAGCCCGACGGTGCTGTTCGTCGATACTGTAATGCCCTCTTGCACATACTTCTTCATGCCGGTCGCCTCGACCGTTATCACGTACGAGCCGGGAGGAAGATTAGGCAGCGCATACACGCCGGCGCTCGTCGTCGTCGCCGTGGAGGTAACCCCAGTCCCCATGTTCCGCGCGGTGACGGTCGCTCCGGGAAGGATTGCACCACTCGGATCGACAACGGTTCCTTGTATGGCCCCGCCGGTACTTTGTCCCCACATTCCGGTTGAGACCACGACGAACAACCCGAGAACAGAACACATACGCAAGAAGTGTTTCACTCTGGCCTCCTTTGGCAAGAGTTCCTGGCTATCCCCATAACGATCTACGGAAATTCATACCCCACGAAGCGGTCCCAACACTTGCGTCCGTAATATAAAACCATTATTAGGGGAGGCCTAAGAAAGGAAGTAGCTTGTGAATTCATGGTGATTCACCTTGCCCAGAGAAGGATCGGTTGGGATTGATTCCATTTTTCGGTGTGGTATTATGCAAGCACTTTTTTCAACCTGGTAGCACCTCGCCTCCTCATGAGTATCCCGGCCCCGCAACCGCCTATCCTCGACCATTCACTCAGCGACGAGCGTTGGCTGCTGGTACAGCGGATAATATCCAGCGCCCCATTTCAGAAGAGTTCTCGATTACGCGATCTGCTTCAATACGTTACGGAGCAGACAATCCGCGGGTTTGCTCATGAACTGACGGAACAACACATCGGTGAAGTGCTCTTTCACAAGCCGGAAGGGTACCGTCCTCTCGAAGATAGCTCCGTACGCGTCCACGCCCGGCAGTTGCGGCTGAAACTCCACGAATATTTCGACGGGGTCGGCCGAGAAGAGGCGCTGGTAATTGAAATACCCAAGGGAGCGTATGCTCCCGTATTCCGGGCAGCCCGACTTGAAGCCGTCGGTGCTACACCGGTGCAAATTGAACGCGTCGAGGCTCGGTCGAATAGCGCACTACTACCATGGACCTTGTGCGGAGTGCTGGCTGTTCTCTGCGCGGCTATCCTCTGGCTGAACCACTCTGTTCGTTCTGCAATTGTCGTGGGGATCAATCCGCCATGGCCTGTGTCCCAGGTTTTAGACACACGGCACAAAACCGTTATTGTGGTTGCGGACGGCAACTATGGCATGTCGCGCATCCTGACAGGGCAACGAGGTTCGCTCGAACAATACTTGAATCGAGATTTTCTCCAGAAGTCTGACGCACTCAAATTCGGAGCGGCAGGCTCTCGTTTTGCGGAATACATTTCTGACTCGACTCTTACCTCATTTGCGGATGTGGCGAATGCCGTATCTCTGATGAAATTAGCCGGTCCGCTGCAGAAGCAAGTCTCTGTGCGATCCGCCAAGGATCTGAAAATACGGGATTTGGATCACGAGAACTATGTTTTCGTCGGCTCCCCGGCATCCAATCCTTGGGTCTCGCTCTTCCAGGACAAGCTCAACTTTCGCGAAGGCGAGGAGGCGGTTGGAAAAAGCGTAAAGGCGTTTGTGAATACTACTCCGCTTCCCGGGGAACAGGCGCGTTATGAAGGCCTCCGCTGGACAGGAGGGGAAGGGGCCGACTATGCGACCATTGACCTCGTTCCGAACCTCACACACGACGGGAGCGTCTTGATATTGCAAGGACTACAGCAAGAGGGCACTGAAGCGGCGGGCAGGTTTTTGGCGGATCCGGAAAACTGCCGCCAGCTGCAGCGCTCATTGGGCGTTCCCGCATCAGATACCATTCCAGAAAACATCTGGTTTGAAGCTCTCATTCGCTCCCGGAGCGTGTCCGGCTCGCCGAATTCAACCACGCTGGTTGCCGTCCGTCGAATTCGCTAATTGGACTCTGGAGGCACTTTTTCACGCCGCTTAGAGACATTGACTCGCTGCAGTACACTGTTGCTGCTTCTCAATTGCCTGACCAGAGACTCGATTCAAATGGGTTCGCGGCCGTATCCTTCTCCCGCTCTTTCATTTCATGCTCGCTACCGCTGTACCCTTGCAGTCATTATCGGCGCACTGGCAATCGTTTCGGTGGCGTGGGCCCAGGGTGGAGTCGGCACTTTACTGGAGCAAGCGCGCGCCGCCGAGAAAATCAGCGATTACGCGACCGCGACCCGCATCTACGAGCAGGCGTTAGTTTTGTCCCCGGGAAATCTCGAGGTCCTCAAACGTTTTGCAGTGCTGGAACAGACGGAGCTGAAATTTGACAGCTCGATTTCACATTTTCAGCAAGTGCTTGCCCGTGAGTCGCAGTACCCGGAGGTCAATTTTTTCCTCGGCATGTCGTACTTCGGTAAGGGCGAATCTCAGCGCGCAATTCAAAGCTTCGAACTGGAGCTGAAAAATGCGGAGCCACATCCTCGCTGCCGTTATTACCTTGCGTTGGCCCTGCAATCCGCCGGCCGCCTCCAGGACGCGATCTCGCAACTCAACCAGACGATCGACAATAATCCCAACGACGCCGATGCGCTTTATGAACTGGCGCGAATGCACAAGAATGCCTCGCTGCAAGCCATCGAGCATCTCAAGACTATCGACCCGGACTCATTTCAGTTGCACGCCTTGATGGGCGAAGTCTATGCCGAGGAGAAGCGCTATTCAGACGCCATCAAGGAGTATCGGTCAGCGCTCGACAAACGGCCGAATGCCCAGGGAATCCATTTTCCGATGGGAGTGGCTTATTGGGCTCAACGACAACCGGCTGATGCCCAGAAGGAATTCGAGCTGGCGTTGCAAGAGAACCCCGGCGATCCGATGACCAATTTATATTTGGGGGACATCGCAGTGCACGAGCAACGCTTCCCGGAGGCACTGACTTATTTGCAGGTAGCGCAGAGAGCACATCTGGAGGTTCCGCAGATGCATGTGTTGTTGGGAAACTGCTATCAGGCACTGCACGACCTGGAGAACGCCAAGGCTGAGCTTCTTGCAGCCATCAAAGCTGATCCTGGCGCAGCCCCGCCCCACTATCTGCTCGCGCAGGTCTACCGTGAGCTCCGCAATCCCGGAGCCAGTGCCCGCGAACTCACCGAATACCAAAGCCTTTTGAAATCAGACACTGATAAAGCTTTCGAAACGCGAAACAGCTCTGATCGGGATTCAAAGTAGGTCGTTTGGCGGGCAAAGCAAATCGATTTCGGGGAATGGTCGCTGCCAAAGTTTCGGTGCTGGTTGTTTCAGCATTTGTTGTTAGTCCAATTGTCATTTGCCAGCAGCGCTCCAGCGTTGTCCCCGTGCAGCCGGTTCAGCCGAAGTTTACCGATGTGACAGCGGCTCTCGGCGTGCGCTTTCAGTACCTTGCCTCGCACACTTCCCGGAAGTATCTGATCGAAACCATGGGCTCAGGCGTAGCCTTGCTTGATTACGACAACGATGGGCGTTTGGACATCTTTGCCGTGAATGGAGCCCTGTTGAACGACCCTACACCTCGAGGATCGATTCCCCAGAAAACGGGCCCCGAATATTGGAACCGCCTCTTCCACCAGAAGCCGGATGGAACGTTTGAAGACGTAACCGAGAAGAGCGGGTTAAGAGGTGTCGGCTACGGAATGGGCGTTGCAGTTGGTGATTACGACAATGATGGCTACGAAGACTTGTACGTAACCGCCTACGGCGGGAATCGGCTTTACCACAATAGCGGCAACGGCACATTTACGGACGTTACAGAACAGGCCGGCATGGGAGGCGGCGGTTGGTCGACCGGCGCTGCGTGGGTTGATCTGGACAACGACGGTCTGCTTGACCTTGTCGTGCTCCGGTACATGCAGTGGGATTTCGATGACATCTGGTGCGGAGAGCGCAAGGAGGGATCTCGAGCGTACTGCACGCCGGATGTATTTCGTCCTATCAGCCCGCTCGTCTACCACAACGACGGCAATGGTCACTTCACGGAAGTGTCGCAGAAGATCGGAATTGCCCAGGCGGGGAAAGGATTGGGGATCGCCATCGCGGACTACGACCGGGATGGTCACATCGATGTTTTCGTTGCGAATGACTCGGTGCCGGAATTTCTTTACCACAACCGCGGTAATGGAATCTTTGAAGAAGTGGCTCTGCCCTCGGGAGTTGCAGTTGACGGAGAAGGCCGTTCGTTTGCCGGAATGGGAGTGGATTTTACGGACTACCGCAACGATGGCCTTCCGGCTTTACTGATTACCGATCTGGCCACCCAAGTCTATGCGGTGTACCAGAATAATGGAGACGGCTCGTTTACCTATGAGAGTTATCCTTCCGGCATCGGGCGCATGACAATGACCCACTCGGGCTGGGGTATCCGATTTTTCGACTACGACAATGACGGCTGGAAGGATCTTCTGATTGCCCAAGGACACGATTTGGACACAATTCAGTTGACCTTCCCAAACATTCGTTATCGCGAACCCATGTTGCTGGCGAGGAACACCGGCAAGAGCTTTGTCGATGTGTCAGGCGAGGCTGGACCCGCGTTTCAGGAGCCCTGGGTGGGCCGGGGCCTTGCCATCGGAGACATTGACAACGATGGGCGAATGGATGCCGTTGTGACCACGAACGATGGTCCCCTGCACATCCTTCACAACGACACCACGACTCCGAACCACTGGCTGACGCTTAAGCTTGTCGGGCACAAGAGTAATCGCGACGCGATTGGCGCCCTCGTCAAAATCGTGACCACACAGGGCGCTCAGTTCGCAACCGTTACGACCGCCAGCAGCTATTTGTCTTCGAGCGATAAGCGAGTACATTTTGGCTTGGGGCTCGACACCGCTGCTAAGACAATTGAAATTCATTGGCCCAGCGGTACTCGCCAGATCCTGGAGAACGTACGCGCCGATCAGATACTGCAGGTGGACGAACTATCGGCAACGGCGAACGATCGTCCCCGAAACTAATCGGCGCCTGCCCGGGATCTCTCCGCACTGGAATTAACTGCCCTTCCGGAACCTTCTTTCAGAGTGCGAATCGCGTCGATCGACAGGTTGTCGAATTGTTCTAAGAGTCCGCTGGGCCAGCGTATCTCGACTGCGTCTATCTTCGTGGCAGAGCCGAGCCCGAAATGCACCCGAAGATCATTCTGTGAGATGTAACTCGAACCGCTGCGCACCTCATCGGTCATCTTTCGCTTGCCAACAGTGACCGTGATTTTTGCCCCGATTCCGTCGCGGTTGGAACGGGTTCCCACAGTCTTCAAACCGATCCAATGATTTTCTGATCGCATCGAGTTCACCAACAAGTTTGGTTTGTCATTCATGTTGTTGATGACTACGGAAAGCCGACCATCGTTCCACAGATCGCCCACGGCCAGGCCCCGCGAGGATGTGGCCGCGCTGATGCCGGGTCCCGCCATTCCGGATAGGTCGCTGAAGGTTCGATTGCCATTGTTGTGGTACAGAAGGCGCGATTCGCGGTACGCACTCCCCAAATGATATTTGTCGACTTCTGGATAGACATGACCGTTGGCGAGAATGAGGTCCGGCCAGCCATCGTTATCAAAATCAAAAAACATGGTCCCCCAACCGAGGTACTGTGTGTGCAGACCTAGGCCGGCGTCATAGGTCACGTCCGAGAACAGTCCCGCGCCATCATTGTGGTACAAGGTCGGCGTGTCGTCAGAGAAATTGGTCTTGAAGATATCCGGACGGCCATCTCCATCGAAGTCCCCTATCGTCACTCCCATGCCCGCCTGTTCGCGTCCGTCCTCATTGAAGGCAACGCCGGCAGAAACCGCAACATCGGTGAAGGTGCCATCGTGATTGTTGCGATAAAGGATGCTCGGAGCACTGTCGCAAGCCACGTAAATATCAGGCCATCCATCGTCATCGAAGTCGAATGTCGCGACCCCCATTCCGTAGTGCCCTTCCGTTCGATCGATGTGAGCTTTGACGGTTACATTCTCAAATGTTCCGTCACCGCGGTTCTGGTAAAGGACATTTTTCGCGCCCGCCAGTCCTCGTGGCCCGCACATGACGGGCACTCCCTTCCACGTACATGCGGCCCGCTCCCCTGGCTTGGGTGCAGTGGCGAGATCAAAATCAACGTAGTTGGCAACCACAAGATCAAGATAGCCATCGCGGTTGTAATCGATGAAAGCGCATCCTGTGCCCCAGGCCTTTCCCGAGCCCGCCACCCCCGCCTTTTCTGCCACTTCTTCAAAGACGCCGCCTTTGTTGCGAAAAAGACGGTTCCTGCCGTAATACGTCACGTAGAGATCGTCCCAGCCATCGTTGTCATAATCACCGACGCATACGCCCTGTCCCCATCCCGTCGAAACCAAGCCGGCTTTCAAGGTGACGTCGGCGAAGGTGCCGTCGTGATTATTGCGATACAAGTGGTTCGTGGGCGCGTTTTCTCCGCTGGAAGCCTCGAGCATGATTCCGTTCACAATGAAAATATCGGGCCAGCCATCATTGTCGTAATCGAAGATGGCCACTCCTGTCCCAGTGGTTTCCAGAATGTATTTTTTGGTGTCTACTCCGCCAAAGATAGTGGTCGCTGTAAGGCCGGCTCGCGCCGCGACATCCTCAAAGTTTGCGATGTTCGTGTTCTTTACGTGGGAAGAGCCGACTCCCGCCTGAGCAGCCAGAGTATTGCTTCCCAGGATCAACAAGGAAATAAGAGATAACAACAAGGGTGGTCTTGCCGACAAACACCGCCGCAGAATAAGGGAATCAACTATGTCCATGGAGCTAAGAGGCGTCCGGCTTCTGGAAGGAGATCGCTCCTGTAGGAGTGTTCCTCACATTAGCTCACGAAGGGATCGATCTGCAACCTTTGCGGCGCCGACTCGACAATTGGCTGACTCTAATTCTCGCTCAATCTCGCGGAAACTCCCACTCAGGCGGCAAGAAATCTCCCAACAGCTCTGCTTCCGGACTCGGTTTTTTGGCTGCCCTTGCTTGTACTTCTGGAGAAGTGGCACGTTCATCTCCGGCCCGGCGGTATGCCTGGCTAAGTAAACGTTGTGCCTGCACATTGCCTGGATCAAGCCGTAGGCTTTCCTGAAGTTCGGTTACAGCATCGTGTGCCCGATGCGTTGCCAACTCGGTTTTCCCCAGTTCCAAGTGGGCCTCGGAACTGTTGGGATCAAGTTGAGTAGCCTCTTCGAACGCCGATACCGCCTCTCCGGCTCTGCCGGCGCGGTTGAGGGCCAGTCCTAGAAAATAACTGATGAGAAAGCTTGGCCCCAGCTTCTGACCAGCGGTAGTGAGCTCGGAGACAGCAGCCTCGGCGCGCCCCGTCCGCAGCAGTACCTGTGCCAGTCCAACATAACTTGTGGGGAGAGGGTCGCCTGCAGCAACGAGTTGGCGAAAGACGCTTTCCGCATCAGAGTAGCGATCGCTAGCCAGATAGGCTGCACCCAGTCGCAGGTGCAAGGCATAAGAGCTCGGATTCGACGCCAGTCCTTCCTGCACTGCGGAGATCGCCTCGGTGTATCGATTCAGATCCATCAGCTCACGTGTCAGATTGAGCCAATGCTCTTCTCGAGAGGCGTTCAGCCTGCATGCCTGGCGAAACGCGTCGACTGCGGCTTCCCGCTGGTGGAGGCGAGCACTCGCAATGCCAATCAGAGACCATGCCGATCCGGCTTCTGGGATCACCGCACCCTTCGCGGGTTGTGCTTTCAAAAGTCCCTGCGCCTGGTCAGCAGCCTTCGCATAATCGGCAGAGAGTAAATATGCGAGAGCCAAATCAAATTGAGCCCAACCTGCATTCGCGCTGTTCAGGCGCGTCCTCAATTTGCGCAGCAGGTCCATCGCGGCCTCATTTTCATGAACCGAGATAAGCAGCGCAGCAACGCTGACGGTCTCGGCATCAGGGAGCGGCATCGTTCGAAGACGATCGAGAATTCTGCGTGCCTCATCCAGCCGGCCCAGCGCGAGGTACCCAGTGGAAACCTGGACTAGAAAACCCACATCGGCGGGCCAGGGGACCTGAGAGCGGTCTAGTTCCTGGAATGCACTCTCATAGAGCTTGGCATCGAGCTGCACACGGCCCAGGTAGTAGTGCGCGAAAGCATCCTCGGGTGCGATATCCAGGGCCTGGTTGAGGTGCGTCCCTGCAGCCTCGAGATTGTGTTCGGTCCACTCCAGGAATCCGAGGTTCTTGAATGCATCTTCCAGTTTGGGATCCAATCGGATCGCTTCCTGATACTCGCTTACCGCCTCGGAATTTCGCCCCAATTGCGCAAACACAATCCCGAGGAAGTTTCGAATGTTGGCGTTGGTTGGGGACTGACGTTCAGCAGCAGTTAAACGTTCGAGCGCGATATCGAGATGATTCTCCTTTAGCGCGGCCAAGCCTTGCTGGAGAGGATCATCTTGTGCGGCCCAGGCCAAAGACAGAGATACGCTCTCCGGACTCGCTAGACAGCGAGCATGCAGAGGGACAAATGGTTGAGCAAGGAAGAATAGAAGAATCGCCAATTGCCGCCCAGGCTTCGGCCCTCTGCCGGCGCACCCCACGTCTCTCACAGCCCGCAACACACGCCGGCTCACGATGTCCATAAGATCCCGATAGGTGCTTCGCATTCCCCTTGCCTGTTTTTCGCAGTTTTGCAAGCTTCGGATGTTCAGGGATGCTGTGGCGCGCCCTCAATTTGATTGAGTCGCTCCGTCTGTTTCTCGAGTTTGCTTCGCGATTCACGGTTGAGCGAAGTGGATATCGCAAATTCGCGCGTTGCCTCATCTTTCTGCCCCAGTGCCTGATACGCTCGACCTAGCTTGTAATGCAGCGAACCATCATCATCGGCTTGCAGCGCAATTTTGAACTCCGTTATCGCTCTTGCGTAGTCGTGGAGGTCCGCGTACCCGGTTCCCAGGTCCCGATGAAGCTCGGGATCTTTCGGGTTTACTTCCAGCGCACGCTTTAGATAGCTTAAGGCTAGTTCGGTCTTGTGCTCCATGAGATAGGTCTCGCCCAGGTCGTGAAGAGCCCCGGAATGACGAGGATTCAGCGCCAGTTCAGCTTCGAATTCCGTTCGCGCGGCATCGGTACTCAGTTCTTTCCAGAGCAGGTGCCCTAAGCTGTAATGCAAATTTGGTAATGAGGGCTTCAGTGCCACCGCTGCGCGGTACTCTTCAATGGCTTTTGCGTCATTATTCCTCGCAGCCGCAAGATCTGCCATTAGCTGATGCACCCGATAGGAGTCTGGCTCTGCCTGATAGAGTCGAAGATAGGCTGCAGTCGCAAGCTTCTCGAAGCACCGGGCACGCCAATAGAATGCAGCCGGAGAGTGCCGATCGGCCTTAGATAATCCGGCGAGAACATCGAGTGATCCCTGGTAGTCTCCCAATTCAAACAGTGCCTGGGCAATCTGTATCCGGAAGTCCGCGGATGATCGGGGCGTGAGAATCCGCAGGAAACAATGCGACGCCTGTGAAAACTTCCCTTGGTTCAACAACTCTTTAACGTTGCTCTGCGTGCAGGCTGTTGTCGAATACTTGGCCGAGCCGGCGTCGCCGTGCTGAGGAAGCTCCGCTGTTCCTGAAGTGGAACTCCCGCTCTGCACGGCAAGAAAAGCCAGTGCCAAGCGTCCCGCAGCGTCCTGATGTAGCCGGAGCCGAGGAGCAAGTGCCTCCACTCGTTCGCGTAACGGATCGGGAAGCTGCTCGAAAGCTGCGTCTCCGAGCCCTGTTTCGCGGATGCCCAGGACCTGCTCCGCGCGGGACTCGTCCATTGCGATTGCTTGAGACCAGTCGCTGAGCGCCTCCTCGACGCTGCCTTGGATCAGCCTTACCTCTCCGCGCCGAACCAGCGCCCGCAGACTGTGAGGATCGAGGCGCAATTCGTGCTCGAATTCGTCAAGTGCTTGGTCGAGCCTCCCTGCGTGCAAAAAAACCTCGCCATTTTCAACATGGATCCCTGGACGGTTTGGAGTAATCGCCAACGCGTTTTGAAAACGAATAACAGCGAACGACCACTCGTTGGAAGTTGAATAACTCTCGGCTAGCAACTGTTCAGACCAGGAAGAGCCGGGGGAAGCTCTTTCCAGCCCGTTAACTTCTTCCTTGCCCACGTGCTCGTAAGCGCGGCCCAGCAAATAGAGCGAGTCCACGTTCTGAGGTTGCAGGCTGATCGCATGCTTCAGGGTGGAGATTTCTGCTGCAGTGTCCCCCGACATTTCCTGGGCGGTGGCTAACCACGACCAAATGTCTGGCTGATTGGGTTGCTGACGAGAAGCTGCTTTCAGATAGGGAATTGCTTTCGTGCCCTCGCCGTTCTTGCAGTAGTCGACCCCAAGAAAGAAGTTGGCACCGGCCAGCGTGGGTTTGATCTTGAGCGCCTGGCGGAACTGCGCCATTGCTTCCGGGGCACGATCCTGGAGTTGGTAGATTAGCCCGAGATTCATGTGCGCCTCGGCAAAGCCCGGCGCTTCGACCAGCACGGCCTGGTATTCGCGTTCTGCCGTGGCATATTCGTTGCGTTGTTGTGCCTGCTGTGCGGCAGCAAAGTGATTTTGAATTCGGTCGCTCGCGGGACCGCGTGAGGTAGTGGTTTGTCCAGTTGATTGGCACCAATGGCAAGCCACCAGAATAAGAACAGCGAGCAGGGTTCGACCCACGAAGCAACTGATCCGTCCACTCGATAATAAAGTCACGCATCGCGCCACATGAGCGATAATAACGCGCGCCGGCTTTCTGAAAAAAGGGCCCGGGTAAGCCGTGTGGCGGTGAGGGCGTAAATCCCTGCGGACGTCAGAGGTGCAGACCGATCAAAATAAAGGAAGTTTGGGCAGCCGTTCTCACTGGTTCATGAATGCACTCATCCCGGGTTTTCTGCTTTTGGCCGCCTGCTCCGGCGGATACCCATTTGTTCTTTCTCATGATGGCCCTTCAGTTTTTCGTGGTCTTATTTATTTATCCTGAAACCAACGGCGTTTTCTCGGGAACAGATGCAGAAGAAGCTGGGGCTTGCTTGGAGGATGAAACCCGTGGATTTTACCTATGAATAAGAGAGCCTTTATCAAGTTCCTGGCTGCTGCCATGGCGATCCCGGCCGTATCGCGCCTGTTGGTGTGGGCGGGAGGGGAAAGACTCAAAAACTGGGCGGGGAATCTCGAGTACAGTACTGACCGCCTGTACTCCGCCACGTCGCTCGAACAAGTGCGGAACTATGTCAGGAAAGAAAACAGGCTGAAGGTGCTGGGCACTCGTCATTGCTTCAACAATATTGCCGACAGCAAGGACTCCTTCCTGTCGTTGAAGCCGATGAACGAGGTGATTGCCATCGACCCGGCGAAGCGTACCGTGACGGTGAATGCGGGCATAACGTACGGGCAGTTGTGTCCGTATCTTGACAGCAAGGGGTTTGCGCTACACAACTTGGCATCGTTGCCGCATATTTCTGTAGCGGGTGCGTGCAGCACTGCAACGCATGGTTCTGGTGAGAAGAATGGAAATCTGGCCACGGCGGTGTCCGGGCTGGAACTGGTAATTGCATCCGGCGACGTAGTGAATCTAACGCGCGAACACGACGGCGGTACGCTTCGTGCGGCGGTAGTGGGGTTGGGCGCGTTGGGTGTGATCACAAAGGTCACGCTTGACATTCAGCCCACGTACCTGATGCGGCAGTATGTTTACGAGAACATGCCACTCACCGAGCTGAAGGACCATTTTGATGCGATCGAATCGAGCGCGTATAGCGTGAGCTTGTTTACCGACTGGCAAAAGCGGCGCATCAACGAAGTTTGGATCAAGAGCCGCCTCGAAGAAGGACAGATGTTTCACGCTACACCAGAATTTTTCGGAGCCAAGCTGGCGACCCGCAATCTCCACCCAATCGCAGAACTGTCGGCGGAAAACTGCACCGAGCAGATGGGCGTGCCCGGTCCTTGGTACGAACGACTGCCGCACTTTCGCATGGGTTTTACGCCAAGCGCCGGCAAAGAGCTGCAGTCAGAATACTTCGTTCCGCGACAGAATGCGGTCGAAGCGATTCTGGCGGTGGAGCGACTGCGCGATCAAGTGAGTCCACACCTGATGATCACCGAGATCCGGGCAATCGCCGCCGACGAACTGTGGTTGAGTCCCTGCAATGAACAACCTTGCGTTACGATTCACTTTACCTGGAAGCAGGACTGGCCGGCAGTGAGCACGTTGTTGCCCGTGATTGAGAAAGAATTAGCCCCGTTTCATGCACGGCCGCACTGGGGAAAGCTGTTTACCACGTCTCCGAAGGAGCTAAAAGGCCTTTACAAAAAGATGCCTGACTTTATTGAGCTCAGTAGGAAGTACGACCCCCAGGGCAAGTTCCGTAATCAGTACCTGAACAAGAACGTGTTTGGCAGTTAGCACCAGATTGCGTCGGCAACTCCAAAAGAAGAAAGGGCACTGGCTGCCACCGACGCTGAGTCACTGCTAAGTAGTTGGGATTGAGAGATCTGGCGGAGAGGGAGGGATTCTCTTTCGCCCCTTACCTGCAAGTCACGGTGAAACCTGCACTTGCGCGACAATACCCGGTGTTTTAGCGGGTTACAAGCGATTCTGATCTTCGGGTAGAGTTTCTACAGTTTCCCCAATTCGCTGGAGTTTCGACAAAAACGGTATCAGTGGTATCAGCAGAAGGCACAAAAATGGATTCGAGCCTTCGACCTCTATCGTGCCGAGACAACGGAGAACCGGTTTAGATGACGCTGGCCGAGCTCCCACCCCCCGGTTTTGAAGATCACCAGGTGGGTTCTGACCGGTTCTGAAAATTCTCTACTCTACATAATTCTTCAATCGCCTACCAGGAATGGGCTCTGACGCGTTCTGAACAAGGTTGACCCGTTCTGACCATGGAACCATCACGTTTTTATCACGGCAGTGCAAATCCAGAGGAGCCGAAGCGCAAGATGGCGGGCCCAAACTTCCCACAAGCGGACTTCTGGATGTGCCGCGGACGATTCGTACCGGCGGGTATAAGGTCCGGTTGGCCCGTCACCCACCTCCCATCGCGGGCAAAGCTGAACCGTTCAGAAATTCTCTATCTGCCACACGTTGTTGTAGACGCTTTTTTCGGCTATCGCCAGCGCTCTCCCGTCCGGCGACGGGATCGCGCCCAATATTTCCGCCGTGGTGGCCCGAAGCAGGACTGAGGCTTTGCCCTCGAGCGTGACCCTAAGCAGCACACTCTCTCCTTCGGGAGTCCTTCCGGCAACGATGAGGCTCCTTCCATCGGCGGCCCATACAATGCTGCCCAATTCGTTCCGTCCGGTTATGCGTACATCATGTGTTTTGCCAGTGAGAGCGGACCGGAAACGGACCGTTTCCTTAAGGCTGGGACAAACGATGGCACGTTGCGAACCATCGGGAGACAAGCTCCAATTGCACAGGGGATCGACTTGCGGCGGGACTGAACTCTTGCCGTTCCTCACGTCAAACCGAAACGTTTCCATGGAATCGCCTTTGGCCACGCTGTACAAGCATAAATTCAGTGGCAGGTTCGCACACTGAACGTTCCAGATACCGACGTCCTTGAGGACCAGGCGAGGAGGTCCGCCGCCTATTGGCATGGCGAAAAGAGAGGACGGAGTGTCCAGGCTGGCGGACTTGGGAGTCGCAATATACAGGATCTCGGAACCGTCAGGGGTCACTCGGGGTTGTTTGAGCTGTTCCGCGCTGGTCGTGAGGCGTTCGGCCAGGGGCTGGTCGGTAAACTGTCTGAATATCGCAGAAGTGCCGTTTCGATCGGAGTTAAACAGGACTGCCTTGCCGTCGGGCGTCCAGGCAAACGGGTTGTTTTCGTTCTCATCGAGGGTCAGTCTGCGGTGCCTCAGCAATTGCGTGCCGTCTGGCCCTAGAGCGGCAAGGTAAGCGCTCGAGACTGAATTCTCTCTAAGAAACGTCAGTACCCTACCATCGTGGCTCGCACTCAGTTGCCAAATCCAACCTACCCCTCGGGCGACACGTTTCGGGGGCTCACCAGGTTTTCCAGATGGTGGGAACGGTACCGTCCAAATGCTGGCGCCATGGTGGTCAATTTCATCTCCCATGACGTAAACCAGTCGGCCATCCCCCAGCCAGTGCAGCGAAGGGCCTAAGCGATTGTCAGAGAAAAAGGTTTGGGCACTTCCATTCCGCCACGCGTTGACCTCCACGGCAGTGACGCGGGCGTTATACGTCTCACTGTCTCTAATGTATGCGATTCGATTGCCGTCCGGAGACCACGTGGGACCTCCCACCCAGGAAGACTGGGCGGCTGCGACCTTGACTGGATCAGTTCCGTCCGAACGCATGACCCACTCTTCCTGGCCAAAGCCACCCCGGTGAAAGGCAATTTGCGCTCCATCGGGAGAGACTGCCCCTGATGAACCGTCGGTTGTAAGCTGACGGGGCGAGCCTCCGAAGATCGAAATACTCCACAAACCTACTTTGTGGGACTGCTCCTCATGGTGAACAAGCAAATGTGATCCGTCCGGAAACCAGTCACTCACATCAGCAAAGAAATCTTGCGGCAGGGGCACACGGTGAGTTTCACCAGTGCGCATCTCCTTCAAATAGAGACCTGTGGTGTCCGAGTAGGCGAGGAACTTGCCGTCCCGGGAGACCGCCGCGCTGCTCACGCCGTTCTCTAATGAATTCGCGGTCAGTTTCCGTTCTATAACTTCCGTGGACCGCGATGGATGCCTCCACAGGAACCACCCTAGAACTGCAACCACGAGTGCTGAGAGGAATGCAATGGCCATCCAGGGACGCAACAAGGATGGTTTGCTGAGCACCGTGGGGACGGCAACTCCGACTTCGCTTGGAGCAGCATTAACCGGTGCAATGAAGCGATACCCCCGTCGAGCGACTGTCTCAACGAAGATGGGCGTTTCTGCGGATTCGCCGAAAGCGTCCCGCAACCTCTTGATGGCCGTATTTAGGCTGTGATCGAAGTCGACGAAGGTATCTGCCGGCCAGAGCTTGCTGCGCAATTCTTCCCGGGTAACCAGTTCTCCAGGTCGTTCAAGCAGCGCGGCCAGCACTTGAAAGGGCTGTTCTTGGAGCTTTACCTTTTGTCCCCGCTGGCGCAGTTCCCCAGTGTGAAGATTCACCTCGAACGTACTGAAACGGATAATTCGGGATGAGGGATTGGCCAACACAAGCGCCCACGCGCCCGAAGTTTAACACTGTTCGTCCCTGGTTCGAACACGGTCCTCTATACGAGGATCTGCGAAGAATGAGTTTTGGATCCTTATCTTCAATAAGCAAAGCGCGACCGTAATAAGCAAAGCGCGACCGTCTGCAGGTCAGAAATTCAGCCTCAGCGAAAACATAATCTGCCGTTGCAAGGCGGCGCCGTTAAATGCTGTATTAATAATGATCCCACTGGCCGGACAATCTACGCACGGGATCGGATTATCGAGATTTACATTGTTGAAGATGTTGAAGATGTCGGCACGAAATTGCAGGGCGACATTCTCCTGCAGCGGGATGCTCTTTGCCACGGAGAGATCGCTCTGGAAGAAACCAGGCCCGCGGATGGAATTCCTTGCGGCGCTTCCAAACGTGCCAACGGCAGGTCGCTGCCATGGCCCTATAGTGTCTCCAGGTGTGCCGTGGAGTTCTAGTGGTACCCCCCCTGTACTCGTGAAGTAGCCATTCCGACTGCCCGTGATGTGAACCGCTCCGACAAGATTCGGCCGACAGGGACCTGTGTCTCGATCAGCGCCACAGTTTGCATACGACGGTGAAAAAGCCAAGCCGCTTTCCCAGGTCATGATTCCACTGAGCGACCAGCCCCCGACAAATCGGTTTGCGATTCCGCCGACGCCTCCGAGAAGAGGTTTGCCCTTTCCGATGGGAAGCTCCACCAGATTGCTCAACACAAAAACATGCTTGCGATCCGTGCTGGAAACCCCGTAGTTAAGCTTAGGATTGATTGCGTAGTAATCGGCGTCGTAACCCATGGCCTTGGACCAGGTGTAGTGGGCGAGAAACTGATATCCCCTGGTGAAGCGCTTGTCCGCCACCGCTTGCAGCGAGTGGTAGCTGTCGGAAGCGTCGCTGCCAAAGTATTGGAGCGGCTGTGTCCAACCGAACTTCTTGAAGAAGGGCTTTCGTTGGTTGGTATCGAGGTTTCCGAAACCAACGATGGTTGCCTGGTTGGGGTCATAATGGGGTGAATCACCCGTGAAAACATGGGTGCCTTTATTAGCGACGTAGCCAATTGATAGCGATAGCGTTGGCGTGATCTCCTGCTGGATGGTCACGTTCCAAGCGTCAAGTGTGGGAAGACGCATCCTGCGCGGCAGCACAAAGGCGCCTACCTGGTCAGGAAGCAGGAATTGCCCCGCATCGGGGACTTTAGGAAAAGCGGCTGCGGGCGGCCCTTGTGAGAGATCGAATATGCTCGCGGTATTCGACGAGGGATTGATCTGCTGGGCTACCAGTACCGGCAGATTCTGTGTGGCAGTATGCCCAAAATTCGAACCAAACACTCCGAGGTCGAAGCTGCGGCCGTAACCCAATCGGATCACTGTTTTGGACGTTGCCTGGTAAGCAATTCCCAGACGTGGGGCAAGGTTCGTGAAATTATGCTGTGCGTTTCCTTGCAGGTTGATGTTGCCAAAACCGGCCACGTTGACGAGTCCAGTGTTGAGATCCACCCATCCTCCGGCGCCCTTCCTCGTCACTGATTGCGGGAAATAAATCTCCCACCGCAGTCCATAATTGAGGACCAGTTTGCGGGTGACGCGATAGGTGTCCTGGCCATAGAAGAACCATCGATTCTGACGTTCTCCCGCGTCGTCGATGCTGCTGACGAAACGGCTGAACGCGCTGACTCCACCAAGCAGGAAAGTGGCCAAACCCGAGCCGCCGCCGGTCGGCCCCTGGGTTCCTGAATTGAAAAAGGCGAAACTGCCCGTGCGTGAATCGGTGCTGGCCACACGTAGGTTCTGCGCGTAACGAAAATCCGCTCCCCACTTGAAGATATGGTTCCCCGCGGTCCTCGTCCCGTTTCCGACCCATTGAAACTGCTGCTCGTTTTCCAGCAGTGGGCAGCCGCAAAGATGGCCGAAAAAGAATTGGTCGCCTTGCTGTCCGTCAACAAAAACGAACGGCATGCCGGAGGTAAGTGGGTCGCCCAGGTTCACACCAGGGATCCCGGCATCCTTTGCGGGCGTTGTTCCCAAGTCGTTCGGCACGACATTCACGTGGTAGCGAAAGAAACCAAACCGGAAGTCGATCAATAGGTGAGGTCTGAGCACGTAGTTGGCGCCCACAGCGACGCTCTGATTCCGAGCCAGGGAGCGACCTGCGAAGCTATCGGGAGACAATCCGGGCCCGCCTGCAATGGCTCCAAATGCCCCCAAAGCATGGTGCCGGAAGTCGGCAAAGCTATAGCGGCCGAAGAGATTCAGTTTTTCCGACACATTGTGGTCAACGCGAATATTGAAATCATCGTCATTGAATTGTTCGGTTCCGGATGTGATGAAGTTCTGCGTAAGTCCTGCTTCGGGGACGTTCGGTCCCGGCAACAAGGTCAACAGGGCGACGGCCTGGGAGGAGATGCGGTCCCGGGGAATCTGGTTATTCGTGAACTGGGCGCCGGTGGATGGGTCAAAGATGGGCTGTGCGTACTCGCTAAAATCACAAAACGGAACGCCCGGATCCAGACAAGTGGAGCGTATCAAGGCGGTCGGCACGTTCAGGCGCGCAGACGCTCCGTTAGAGCGCCTCGTTCCTTGATAGTCCCCGAAGAAGAACAAGCGGTTCTTGATCAGCGGACCACCCAGCGAGCCGCCGAACTGGTTCCACTTGGTGGTGGGCAAAGGTCGGTCGGGTGGCTGGGTAAAGGGATTCCTAGCTTGACCCCAGCCGGTACGCCGGAACTCGAAGGCGCTGCCGTGTAAGTCGTTGGCGCCTGATTTGGTCTGGGCGCTGACCACACCGGCCAGCGCCTGCCCAAACTCTGCGTCGTAATTCTGTGTTGTGACTTTTGTCTGAGTAACAGACTCCAGGGTAGGGTTGATCACGATAATTCCCAGGACGGGATCGCGATTATCAGTACCATCCAGCTGATACGACGTGCCACTGAAATGCTGACCGTTTACCATTATCTGGATTCCGCCCTGCGGGTTTTCAGCCGAGGGGTGCTGCCAGCCGAACTGCGATGTGCCTGGGGTGAGCAGCTCTAGGCTGGTGAAGTTTCTATTAAGCAGGGGCAGACTTTCGACTTCTCTTTCGTCGAATGTGTAGGCGACGTCAGAGCGGTCAGTTTTCATCAGGGATATATCTTCCGCCGACACCGTTAGCGTTTCTTCGGTTCCGCCAATCTGAAGGTTTACATCGACCCTGGCTGCCTGGTCGGCATAGACGGGAATGCCGGTAGATTCGACGACTTTGAATCCGGGGGCTTCCAAGCGAACGTTATAGTGATCCGGAATCAGGTGAGTTACGGTGTAGTTGCCGGCATCGTTGCTGGTCGTTTCAAATTTGATGTTCTTTTGAACAGAAGTTACTGTCAGCTTGGCGCCAAACACCGCAGCACCGGATTGATCTGTGATTGTGCCGAAGATGCTTCCGTATACGGCTTGAGCCTGTGCGGGTGGAGGAACAAGGACGCAACAGTAAAGGCTCACCCAGACTATGACTACCCCGATGACTGAAGCCAGATCAGAACCAAATGGATGGACAGGCTCTTTCCCCGACTCTGTGCAAGCGGAGGGTTCTTCGCAGCGGGAATGCAATGACATCGGGAGTGATCCCAATCTGGTTCGAACAGTACCACTACGGCTGAGGATTAGCGACACTTCTACTCAGCTAACTGGCCTCGGATCGTGAATGTCTAAACACCGTTGCTGTGCTCTGGCGGTTTGCTGACTAGTCCCGGAGGGTCGGCTAACCAGAAGTAATCCGAGACGCTCCTTGGCCTTTCGTCTCGCGAGCCAGAAACGGGCTTCTCGGAAGTGTGGAAGAGTGGTCGATCGATGTTACTCGGACGAAGTGACAGGCGGAAGGGGGAATCGCCCCCAAGGAGCGAGGCCGGCGGATTATGAGTACACAGGAGCGTTCTGATTGGTTATGAAAATTCTTTGCTCTACCTGATTCTTCAACCGCTTACCAGGAACGGGTTCTGACGCGTACTGATCGACTTCGCCCCGTTCTGACCATGGAACTACTACAGTTTTACTACAGTCGATTCACTGCACAGTCGGGTAAGGGCAGTCGATTGTAACGATCCTTCACTGGACTGTAAGGGTCATGGTAGTGGAATGTTTCAATGAGGCCGAGGTACCGGTAACGGTGATGGTATAAAACTTAGCCGGAGTGCCGCCGCTGCCACGACTGCCGCCGGCACCGCAAGCGATCCCGAACGCCAAAACAGTGAAAAGCAAGATCGCTGGAACCACTACCCGAATTTTTCCCTTACTCTTTTTGCCCGAGGCCAGACCGGATACAAACACCCCAATCAGCGGCAACCAGAGCGCATAAAATTCAGAACCAGACTTGGAGGGCAGAGTGCCTGCGGGTCCTCCCGTCGTGCTCACGGTCAAGGTGGCAGGAGTACCGACAGTGATAGAGCCGGGGCTGATCGAGCATATCGGGGTCGACGCCGACGATGGCAACACGGAACAGGAGAGAGCCACTGAGCCGATGAACGCGGCTAAAGCTTTGACATTTACAGTAGAGGTGGACGACACGCCGGGGCTCACCCGATTTGGCGCAAGCCCGGAAGCGGTGAGCGAAAAATCAGGGCTAAGATCGAACACCGTTCCGAAGTCTGAAGCGTTGCCAGCGGTAGTGCCGTAGAGATTGCCGCCCGCTCCTAGAAGCAACGCTGCATTGGGCGTTGTCACGTCCGTTTCTCGAGTGAAGCTATACAGCACCGTTTCCTTGCCCGTTGTATCCAGTTCGAACACTGTTCCGAAGTTGGAAGCGCCGCCCGCGAAGGTAGTACCGTAGAGATTGTCAGTTTGATCGAAAATCAATGTGCCTTGGGGATAGTATCCACCGCTGTTGCCATTGAAGCTGTACAACACGGTCTCCTTGCCGGTCGGCTCCAACTTGAACACCACTCCTAGATCTGACGTGCCGCCAGCAATGCCGGTGCCGTAGAGGTTGCCCGACGCGTCCAGAACCAAGCCTCCTTGTGGATTTCGCCCGTCCGCTCCACCAGTGAAGGTGTACAACACCGTTTCTGTTCCGGTCGTATCCAGCTTGAATACGATTCCGCACCCCAGGAAGTAATCTGCGAGGCAAGCGGCACGGTTGACGCCGCCTTCCCCGGTCGTGCCGTAGAGGTTGCCTGCCGCATCCAGAACTAGACCGCCGGACGGATTCCTTCCGGTTGCTCCTCCCGTGAAGTTGTGCAGCACCGTTTCTGTGCCGGTAATATCCAGCTTAAACACGATCCCGAAGTTTGAAGCGCCACCCCCGGCGGTGCCATAGAGACTGCCGAACGGGTCCAGAATCAAACCGCTTGATGGATTTTTGCCGGCTGCTCCTCCCGTGAAGGTGTGCAGCACCGTTTCTGTGCCTGTGGTATCCAGCTTGAACACGGTCCCGAAATTTGAAGCGCCACCGGCCGTAGTGGTGCCGTAAAGGTTGCCCAACCCGTCCAGGACCAAACCCGCATGGGGAACTGCCCCGTCCGGGCCTCCCGCGAAGCTGTGCAATACCGTCTTGGTGCCGGTGGTATCCAGTTTGAACACGGTTCCAAGGTTTGACGCGCCGCCAGTGGCGGTAGTGCCATAGAAGTTTCCAGAGTCGTCGAGAACCAAGCCTGCAGAGGGAGTTGCGCCATCCGCTCCTCCGGTGAACCTATGCAGCTCGTTATAGGCCTGCGCTTGTGTCCATTGGGGTGCAAGGGCCATCGACGCGAGCACAACCGCCAGCGCCGACCTTTTTATTAATCGAGAAGTCGAGACCTGGCCTCGCCCTATGTTTGTCATGATAGTTTCCTCACCAAAAGCGGCTTCGGTCCACTTCGACAGATTGACTCAGTTCCCGGGTGGTCTACGGAATCCGTGTGTGTAGTTTTCATGCCGTGCAATTCCGACAATGATGAGTACGGATGACTTGGGCCACGGCGGCGTCAGTTCCGGTCTACTGATCCGCCGTCGAGATCTTGTAGACCGACGAGTTGGTGGACGCGTATAAGGTGTCGGGAAACTCGGGGTCCATCGCGAGGCCGAACACGCCCAAGTCATCCAAGCCGGAGTTGATGGGAAACCAATTCCGCCCGCCGTCGGTACTCTTGAACACACCTTCGTCCTCGGTCCCGACGTACAGAACATTGTGGTCTCTCGGGTCGATCAGAACCGAACCGGTTCGCGCAGTCCTTGTGTCATCCGGCAAACCGTGACTCCTCTTCCTAAAAGACGAGCCGCCGTCCGTGCTCTTGAGCACGCCGTAACCGTTAGTGCCTGCGTACACGATGTTCGAGTCAGTCGGATCAACGGTCACGCTGAATACTGGCGCTGCATCGATGTGGTTCCAGCTCGCCCCCGCGTTTCGCGAGCGCCAGATACCGCTGGAGCGGTCGGCGAAATACAGGGTGCGATGGTGGTGCGGGTCAACGGTGATCCCGCGACCGCTCAAGTTTAGAAACTCGCCGGGAAGGGCATGAGGGGCACGGTCGATGCGGGTGAACGTCTCGCCAAAATCTGTGCTCTTCCAGATGCCTTTAGTCTCGATGCCAAGGTTGTCCAAGGTCGCGACGTACACCGAATGGTCGACCGGGTCGACGGCTATGCCGGTTGTGTAGATCGTCCCCAACCCGAACCGGCGACGCTCCCAGTGTTTGCCATGGTCCTCCGACTTGAAGAGACCTCCCGCCACTGAACTGGTGTAGACACGCCACGGCTGCTGAGGATCGAAGGCCACAGCGCGGGAGGCGCGGGCGGCGAAGCCGTTGGTGCCGCCGTCCTTCCAGGTGCGGCCGCCGTCCTCGGTCACGAGGAGGCCGCCGTCGTTGGTGGTGAAAAAGACGTGGTTATGGTCCGACGGATCGATCGAGAGCCCGTGTCCCTGCTGGCAGGCGCAGCTCTTGAGTTCCTTCCACGCGAGCCGACGCCACTTTTGGCTGTGGTCGCCAGTCGGGAGCACAAAAGCGCCGTCGAAGTTAGTCCCAGCATAGACCGCGCCGGCACTATCGACGCTGAGGATGAGTCCCTGGCCTTGCGATACACCGGTGTTTCTCCATGTCACACCGCCGTCCTCGCTCACCGACACGCCCCCGCCGGCGGTGCCGGCGTAAAGTTTGGCCCCGCTTTTGACGAGGGACAACACAACGCCGATTTCGGGTGAGCCGACGCGCACGAACGAATCGCCGCCGTCGGTGCTCTTGTAAACACCGTTGCCATTGGTTCCCGCGTAGACAATGTTGCCAACGTCAGGATCGACCAGCAGCCCATAGACCGTCGAGTCGATATCGAGGGGGGTCCAGGTGGCGGCGCCGTCGATTGATTTGAACGCGCCATCACCTTGCGTGCCGGCGAACAGAACGTTCGGATTGTGCGGGTTGATCGCGAGGGAGAAGACAGAGGCATCCGCCAGCCCCTGCGAAACGAACTCCCACGTCTCCCCGCCGTCGGTGGTCTTCTCGACGCCAAAGAAGCCGGAATAAATGATGTTCGGGTTGGTGGGATCCATGGCCATGGAGAATCCAAAGCCGCCCCCTTGTTCGATCCAGGTGGTTCCGCCGTCGGTCGTCTTGGCGCCCCCTGCGTAGACCACGTTCGGGTCGTTGGGATCCATGACCATCGACAGCGGACCAAAAGGCCCGTTGTCGACCGCGACGAAAGTGGCGCCCCCGTCCGTGCTCTTGAGGATGACGCCGCCAGCGGCGCCGATGTAGATCGTGTGCGACGGCGCGTGTGCCGCGATTGCCGCCTCGATCGCGGGCGGAGCCGGGCCGACCGCCCGCCAGATATTAAGCTGATCTGGTTGGGAGCCTTTCGGAGCATCAATCTTTACGTGGCGGGAGTCCGCCGCCAGGAGAAGTGAGGAGACCAGTACTCCAAATAAGACGGACACACCTATCCGTCCTGCGATAGTTTTCATTTGAAACGCCCCCTTGCCGGTCTTGGTTCAGTTTGCATTCTTGAGGTTTACAGCGCAGCGCCTCGGGAACTCGCAAACGCCTGGTGACCTTTGTACAAACACAACAGCGGGACAATGCATCAGGTTTCATTTCGTCTTCACTTCTTCTTCACCGTGTAAGTTATTGTGAATACGACGGTTGTGGTTGATCGTCGCCGATATTTTGTTTGACGGTCAAAGTGCCCCCTGCTACCCTCGACGCCAGTTTGTCGCAGTGAGCACATGGCAACCTCGGTTTCTACCTCCCGTCGGCTAACTTTTGGCCCGTACGAAGCGGACCTACACTCTCGCGAGTTGCGAAAACACGGGATAAGAGTCCGCTTACAATCGCAGCCTTTCCAGTTACTGGTTATGCTTCTGGAGCGTCCGGGTGAGTTGGTCACGCGAGAAGAGATTTGCAGGAAACTGTGGTCGGCGGACACCTTCGTAGACTTCGATCACAGCCTGGGAAGTGCCATTAACAAGATCCGCGAGGTTCTGAATGATTCCGCCGCAGCGCCTCGTTTTGTCGAGACACTCCCCCGTCTCGGGTATCGTTTCGTCGCGCCGGTCATTGCGGTGGACCCTGATCCTGCGCTGCCGCCTGTCGAGGCGGCGAGTAAAGTCAATAGAAGCAGATACCTTTATATAGGCGTCGCGGTTTGTGTCGCTTTCGCTCTTCCCGCCGGCATATTGATAGCAGGAAATTTTCGTGGCTGGCGGGATGGCTTACTGCACAAGCTAACCACGCAACCGACCGTAAGGTCTATCGCCGTCCTCCCTTTGCTGAATCTGTCGAACGATCCTGACCAGCAATTTTTTGCCGATGGCATGACCGACGAACTCATCACGAGCCTCGCGCAGATCAGTTCCCTCCGTGTCATCTCGCATACATCCGCCACGGCTTACCTCGGAACTCACAAGCCCGCTGCTGAGATTGCCCGTGAACTGGGGGTGGACGCTCTCGTCGAAGGCTCGGTGGTTCGGTCGGGTAGCAAGGTGCGCATCACCGCGCAGCTGATTCATGCTGCTTCCGATCGCCACTTGTGGGCGCACAGCTACGAACGAGAAATGAGCGACGTTCTGACCGTGCAAGGTGAGGTCGCTCGCGAGATTGCTGAGAGCATCTCCGTTCGTCTGACTCCACAAGAACAGGCCCAACTCTCACGGGCTCATCCAGTAAACCCCGAGGTCGCTCTGCTCTATTTCAAAGGATCCTATTTCTTGAGCCAGCTCGATAGTCCTCGGGCGAAGGAAAACTTTACGGAGGCGATCCACTTAGACCCGAACAGCGCGGAATCCTGGGCAGGGTTGGCGGATACGTTACATACTATGGGTGTCCAGGGGAGTTATGAAGCTTTTCCCCAAGCCAAAGATGCCGCAAACAAAGCTTTGGCGATCGACCCTTCGCAGCCACAGGCCCTGATGGTGCTGGGCATCGTTTCCTTTCTTTACGACTGGAGCCCTACCGATTCGGAGGCGTATTTTCGGCACTCAATTGCAGCCCGCCCAGGGTACGCGATGGCGCATGCGCTATTTGCCAATATGCTTGCCCACCATGGGAAGTTGGAAGAGGCCATCGAAGAGAGCAGGCGAGCAAGCGTTTCGGATCCCTTTTCAGTGCTGACAAATTCGATGGCCTGGCATGCCTATTTCTGCGCCCGCCGGTATGACGACGCCTTGCGAATCATGCTCAGCGCTATGGAAGTCGATCCCACCGTTGGCCCCGTCAATTGGCGCATGGCGACGACCTGGGAGCAAAAAGGTGACTATCTAAAAGCGATCGCTGCAAGTGACGAAGACATTGCCCCCCAGCTTCGAGCTGCTCTTGCGTCAGGTGGGGAAAGAGGCTACTGGGAGCGCAAGGTGGAGATCTTAGTTCGAGGCAGACGCCCGACTGATCGGTACGGCTTTTCTGCGATCGCACGCGCCTATATGCACTTGGGGAAACGCGAAGAAGCTCTCCGAGCCCTGGAACAGGGTTTTCGAATGCGAGACCCTTATCTCATTTACTGGCTCCCAATTCACGAAGAGTTCGACCCACTGCGTTCCGAGCCGCGCTTTCAAAAGATGCTCCACGGCCTTGGCATTTCATGACTGATCGGCCTAAGCGCCATCCCGACCTCCTCGCAAAAGCTGGCACGTGCGTTCTGTTTGTTTGCCTCACTCTCTCGCCCACTGCATTGGCACAAGTTCAGAATGGCCAAATCACGGGCTTGATCACTGATCCCTCTGGCGCAGTCGTTGCTGGTGCGAGAGTGCATGTCAGTAATCCCGCCACAGGATACGAAGCCGATTTGGATAGCAACGACTCCGGGATCTACACCGCCTCCGAGTTACTTGTCGGCACCTACACCATTCGCGTCGAGTCTTCCGGATTCAAAACGGCCACCGCTACAAGGTTGGTTTTGAATGCAGGCACCGTGTTGCGCGTGGATTTTGAACTGGTTCTGGGTCAGCGATGGGAAACGGTCGAGGTAGCCGATGCCGCTCGACTCGTGAATACGGAGACTTCTCGGCTGTCGTACACAGTGGATTCCGAGCAAGTCGCCAACCTCCCCCTGAACGGCCGTAACGTATATGACCTCATCCAGTACCAGCCCGGCGCCACCAACATGCGCGGCATCATGGGGGAGAATGGCGCCAATACGGTGGTCAACGGGGTACGAGAGAGCTTCAATGGATTCCTGATCAATGGAATCTCCAACACAGGCTTGAGTGGGGGGCCTGTCAACACACCGATTCTCGACACTGTGCAGGAAGTCCAGGTATTGACGCTGAACAACTCGGCGGAGTTCGGCAGCAGCGCTGGCGCGATTACAAACCTGGTCACCAAGTCCGGCACCAACCAATTTCACGGCAGCGCATGGGAGTTTCTACGTAACGAAGTTTTTGACGCCAATTCATTTTTCGCCAATCATTTTCCCGATCCCGCGGACCGCAAGAGATTGCCGGTGCGATTGCACCAATTCGGCGCAACCGTGGGCGGACCCCTCAAAAAAGACAAGCTCTTCTTCTTTGCCGCCTATCAGAGGGAGAGCTTTCTGAGCTCTTCTCCATACCTGTTATTTACGGAGTCGCCGGAGTTTCGGACCGCTACGATTTCCTCCTTTCCCGATTCGGTGTCGGCTCTTTTGTATTCAAAGTTCGCACCCGCTGCCAAGGGTACTCACCTCGCCACGTTACGTGAATATGTCGGCCAGGGTAGCCGATTTCTAACTTTTGCGGAGTATCTCTGTCCCGCGAACACCGATGGCAGGACTGCCACGCCGGGTGCTGATACCCAGCAAGTTCGCGGCTCTGTTTGGCGTGGAACAGGCCGACATTGACCAGATGAATTCTTCCGAACAGCAGGGTGGTTGCCCGGGAGGTTCACCGTTTGCCACGCCACAGGCGGGCACGTTCAACCGAGACACCGATTTCCTGGAGACCGTGATCGATCCGAACCAATTCCAGGCGGATGGAAATCTCTTCAACGGCAATGAAGCGTCAATACGGCTCGACTACAACCTCGGCCAGAATGACCGCCTCTTTAGCGAGTTCAATTGGGCCCGATCCGCGAGACAAATACTGCCGGAGCCTCCCTTCGCGGCTTCAAGAATCCGACGACGTTGTCCACGCCTAATTTTCAAATCAGCTTTATTCACACCTTCAGTCCCATGTTGTTGAACGAGTTCCGAGCGGGTTACGCGCAGAACAATGGTATGGCCGGGGTTTCGTTGCCGGGTGTACCTGCACTGTATCTTGATGATGGATACCTGGGCTTCGGCACCGGGAAAGGGCTTCCGCAGAGTTCCCGGGAAAATATCTACAACTACTCGGACCTGTTCTCGATCACTCAGGGGAGACACAACCTGAGAGCGGGGGTCGAACTGCGCCGTAACCTCGAGAATAGTGATATCGAAGCAGGGCGTCCCTGCCTATGAATTTTTCGATACTCTCTTTTTTGCCATCGATGCTCCGTATCTGGAAGATGTCGGCGTGGATCCCGGTTTCGCCACCGGCACTCCGGCTCACCTGGAGAACAGCATTCGCCATTGGCGAAACTGGGACGTCGGAGCCTATCTTAGAGACGATTGGAAAATCTCCCGGCGACTCACTTTGAATCTTGGCCTTCGTTATGACCTCTATACGCGAAACACGGAACTCAATCATCAGGCGACCACATTCATCAAGGGTCCAGGCCAGAAATTCATCGACGACATCACGACTGGAGCGGGGCAGATCAAGGACGCGAGCGTACCCTGTCCCGGCGATCCTAGGGCCGTGCTTGCCGGAGAGTGCGGGCCGGGGGGCTTTGCGGCCGCCAAGAGCCTGGGCAGAGGAGATCACAATAATCTCGGCCCGCGAATAGGGTTTGCCTGGGACGTATTCGGGAATGGCAAAACATCGCTGCGGGGCGGTTTCGGCTCTCGTACGAAGGCAGTCTCCAGAAACGGCTCTCCCTTACCCGTTGGAATCCGCCGTACTATTCGCTCAACCAAATCTCGAATTTCCTGGACGGCGAGCCCGATGTCAAAGTGGTCTATGGCCCGGTGGACGGTGGCGCTCCCACTTTTCTCGGCCCCGCACCTGCCGGCGCAGCATTCCGGCACTGGTGCTCAGGCGACCGGAAATATCTCGGGATGGGATCCATCCAACCCGCAAACTATCGGGCTTTACCGCAATCGTGTTCCCGAAGGGCTTCCGCGATCCCTATGTTGAAAACTGGTTTCTGGGTATCCAGCGGGAACTGCGTCCCAAGTTGACGATAGAACTCAATTATGTGGGCACCGCAGGACGAAACCTCTTCCGCGCCGAGAATGTGAATCGCGTGCCGGGAGGCAGACTGCCGGAAGGAACCTGCGTGACCGACAACTTTGGCCGCCATTTGTGCAGCCAGATCAATACCCATGAGGCAGCCAACGGCCGGTTGATTAATCCGCAGGGTAGGTTGAACCCCAACTACGGTCGTTTGCGCGTTTGGGAAAACGCGGGCAGTTCGATTTATCACGCAATGCAGGTCTCCGTGAGAAAGCAACTAAGCCATGGTTTACAGTTCAGCGGGAACTATACTTACAGTCATTCGATTGACAGTGGTTCCACGTGGCAGAGTGTCGGCACCACTGTGAACGGGCCGGCAGCCGGCGACGGGCTTACGACTGACCAAACTCAGCCTGGCCTGGATCGCGGAAATTCCGTCTTTGATATTCGTCATCGCCTCACCTTTACCTATATTTGGGAAATGCCGTTTTTCCGAAATAATCATGGGATGCTGGCAGCTCTTCTGGGTGGCTGGCAGTGGAATGGTATCTGGTCATTCCAGAGTGGGGCACACTGGTCTCCGTTTGATCCGATCGTCCGCCCTCGCTGCAGGGTGATTGCAGCGCCCCTGCACCTGTGAATTGCGTAAACGAAGGCGGGGACTACAACCTTGATGGCGAATCCAACGATCGGCCGAACGCGATCGCGAGCAATTTCAATGCCACGCACTCCCAGTGGGTCGACGGCTTCAACTTGCCTGGCAATTTCTTTTCGGCTCCGTGTCTGGGCTGCGTGGGAAACCTCGGCCGCAATACGTTTGTGGGTCCAGGCTATTGGGCAGTCGATACCTCACTTGTCAAGAACGTACGAGTCTCCGAGCGTCTTCATCTGCAGTTCCGGGCTGAAGCTTTCAACGTCTTCAACCATACGAACTTTCTGCTCGGCAACAACACCAGCTTGCACGATCCGCTATTCGGGAGCGCCGGCGGCACGAACCCACCGCGCAATCTGCAATTCGGGTTAAAAGCGAGTTTTTGAGGGTTGAACCTCCGAATGTGTGTAGAAGCCTTGCCCATCGACGTCACTCCGATGATGTAACAGGCGGGAAAGGTCCAGTTTGAGAAGCGCCTCGCGTTTTGAGAGCGCCTCGCTGATGTCGCTCTGGACTCACGATGGAATAGCGCTTGAATACAGATGAGGTTTTCCATCCCCCCATCTTCATGATGACCTCTTCGGCCACGCCTGATCTCCGCGATGTGACGGCAGCGCTCCTCCTCATGTCATGGACTAGCAGCTGGCAAACCTGACCTGCCCGGACAGGCTACTGTGAGTGGAAAACTCGACAGCACTGGCGAAACCACGCGATTGCACTCATGGACACCCGCCAGCCTAACTCCATAGCGCAGTCATGACAAGAAATCAGATCTGTCGAGTTGATTGCTCCTGCGCAACGAACTAACCGTGCTCGTGTGGCATCCTTTTCGCAGGTTCTCCTCCTGCCCCATTCAACAACTTCGAACTCTTTTGCTATTTTCGGAAGGATGGATTATTTGGTTGGCCAAAAGAAAGCTAGACTTGGATTTTGGAATGCTTGTGGCGGTAGAACGATTCGCCACGGGAGCAAATGCCCACAATCTCCGCGGACTCGCGCATGCCTACGTCCTGGCCTGTGAGACTGACCAGCCGAGCATCGCAGAACAGTACCGGACTCGCCTACTTTGGGAACTTTACGGGCGTGCGAGGGGTAGTGCGGCAGCGTTGCGTGTAGCTTGAAATCAGCTGATTTCATTGACCCACGGTCAACTGAAAAGGGGAGAGACTCATGACGCGGATTCTGTTGCTAGGCTACGATCCGGAGACAGTGGATTATTCTGACCCTGCTTTGCCGCCAGGTATGACCGCTGAGAAGGTTCACGCCGGCATCGCGGTTGCGATGAAGGGGTTCGCTGAACGCGGATGGGAGGCCGACGTTTGTTTCATCCGGCCTGATGAAACCGCTGGGCCGACAGTGGAGCGTCAGTTAGGTTCGACGAGCTACGATTGTGTTGTAATCGGAGCTGGCGTGCGCCTGCCGCCCAAGCGCATTGCAATATTCGAAGCCGTCATCAACGCTGTTCATCAGGCTGCCCCAGGCGCGACGATTGCCTTCAATACACTGCCCGAGAACAGCTCCGATGCTGCAGCCCGATGGTTGCGTAACTGACGTTATCAGCCTGTTTACGTCAGCTACCTACTTGACGGCGCAGCATCTTTGCCCTAGTGTTTCGCGGATCGTTTCTGGGTTGTCCCGCGCTCATGAACAACGCCGTTGCGGCCCGCACACCGCCTTCTCGTTCCGGTTGGAAATGGGCAGTTCTGGCCACAACATCCATCGCGTGGGCGTTCCTCCTCGGCGCCGTCGTTTACTACGTGCGCCGTGATGGTCTGCACTACCTCTTTCGTTACACGCCTGAAAGTTACAAATCTTTTTGGTCGATTCGCGTTCTCATCCGAATCCACGTTGCATTCGCGATCACAATGATCTTCATAGGTCCTCTTCAGTTCTGGACGGGCTTCCGAATGCGCTCCCTCACGCTCCACACCTGGTGTGGCCGCGTTTTTCTTGTGACCGGGACGTATGTTGCGTGCACGGCGATGTATATGGGCTTGCATCCCAGGCTCGGTGGGATTGTGTACGGCTTTGGCCTTTTTCTGAATGGCATGTTCTGGGTGGCTGCTGCCTCAATGGCGTATTACTCGATCCGTCTGGGAAACGTCCAGCAGCACAAGGAATGGATGATTCGCACGTACGTTCTCGCCTGTAACGGTGTCGTTGGCGATCGCATACTTGCCGACATACCGGTCTTGGCTCGGCACATCGGTATCGATGCCGTGAACGACCTAAGCGGCTGGGTTCTTTGGACACTTCCACTCATGATCGCGGAAATCGTCATCCAAATGCGTAAACTGCGGCGAATTCGCCGTCCCGCCAAAAGCGCCCTTAACTAGTTGCGCAGGGCTACCTCGTGGTTGACTGGCGAAAAATCCCCATTACACCAATTGAGGCGTCGGGCAGGGGGTTTTTGGTGTTCTTGCCAGTTACGATAGTGTCCGCATTGTGCGAGTCCTGGCATGCAATTTGAGAATGTGTCGAAGCCCACTGAGAACCACAAGTCATATCGATGCCCATGCTGCGGGTTCAAGACCCTGCACGGTCGAGGGCACGACGAAATCTGCCCTGTCTGCTTCTGGGAGGACGACGGCCAGGATGAGCGTGATACGGATGAAGTACGCGGTGGACCGAACGGTACTCTGAGCCTCACCGAAGCACGCACGAATTTTCGCAAATTGGCGGCGTGCGAGGCCCAATTTCTCAACAAGGTACGGCGTCCGCTGCCGGATGAGCGGGGCTAATTGTTGAAATATCCCCATTACACTCAGAATGCCTTTGCCTCAATTCGGCATCGTGGCAGCCCTTCGAGGCGGGGTGTGGCCGCAAATCCCATTTCCATTCAACCGTTCCTGCAATTGGCGAGTTCTGTCCAACGTTAATTTTGTGAACTGCATCGCTTCACACATCGAGAACATGGTTCCGTACTCTGACTGAATCTTCCGGGGATTGTCTTCGGGATAGATAGAGTTGACGTGAGCGTCTCGAAAAGCAATCCACGTGCGTTGTGCCTTTCGGATAGCCAGGAGAGCTTTCGGATTGGCTCGGTACTCGTCGAGCAAGGACTTGTACGTGCGATTCATTTCATCGTCAGCTTTGGCACGATCCGACCCTGCACACTCATTCATTTCCAATTGCGTTTGGGCAGTCTTCCAACAGTCGCCAATTCGAACGGATTGGGAGGACTCACCAGCCACACAATTTGTGTCCTGAGCGTGGAGGAGGGAGTTGGACAACAACAGGACGGCGGTGAGCCAAGGCGCGATCTTTCGTATGGAGCTGTTCTCCGCTGGCAATTTTAGCAACGTGCCCTCCGTTCGGCCTTGTGCTCAACTGGCGTAACATCGCGATTTCACCAAAATCCCCTTTCAGGGCGACCGGGCCGGCATTTTGGTGTAATGGCCTTCCATGAGAAGGCCGGTCGGAGTCAAGTCGAATTTCAGTTTTTATTAGACAAGATTTTTCTCCTGCCGAGTGGCCACTGTCGCCATGCTTCCATTCGCACTCTCGAGGAGCGATTCGTTCGCTCGGTGCACATTGGGCGTTCTCGTTTCAGCCGGTGCTGCTATCTGTTGGGCGCCCTGTGGTTCTGCTCTCGGAGAGTGGAACCTGGGCCAGGCCATTAACGCAGTCACCGGAACTCGGCTTTGGGCTTTTGTCTTTTCTCTTCCGGGGACGGTTTCGTTTTTAGGCGGCCGCGGCCACGGTCCTTGGGCTGCTGTTGTGCAGCGGTTCGTACACTTCTCCGCTCACCCCTAGATGATGCAGCAACACCGCCAGCTTTCTGGCCGTGGCGATGATGGCTCGCTTCTTGCCGCTCTTGCCGCCACGTACTGGCCGTGACCACAGCATTGCTGGTGGACAGCGGGATATAGGAAGGGAAGGAGCTAAGAGCAACGGGTTGACTGCGGGAGGCCAAAGGCTATGTGGTGCCAACGCATCGAGAGCATCGACGCCTACACCGTAGGTGTCAGAGCAAAACCACGCTTGACAGATTGACTCCGCAGCCAGGGTGACTGCGCCACTTGATCAGCAAACTCTCAGGCGACCAGTCTGCGTCCCTTCGTTCAGGGCGGATTACTGCCGGTTAGCTCGTGAGAACGAAGCCGCTCGCGCGGCGGACGCTACCGCGTGTATGCCGCAAGCGTCTGTGGTCTTGACCGACTGACCCTTCGGCGTTACGATCACCTCGCTCGATCGGAGGAGCAATATATTGATGAGCATCAATAATGAGGTTTTCTCGCAACTCCTCTTCTTGCAATGACTTCCAAGCCGAAATCGATTCAATTCCCATAGCACCCCGCGTCCGCCGCACCCCACGAGCGGCTTCCTTCTGACGGTTTTATCGAAAGCGCGCAACAGCATTCTGCCTACGCGCACTCGTTCTCAAAGCGCGCTTCCGATAAAACACTAGCGTCATCCAGACACAATCACGAGATATGCTGCTAATTGACGGTACTTCTACATTTAGCCGACTGCCGTGGACAATGGTTGCAAGCTATAATTCCGGCCATAGACCATTGAGGCCCGTTGCGTCTCACGATTGACGGCGCCTCGGGATTGCAGCACCACGGTCTGCGCACTTGATTTCTGATATCGTCCGCTCGGCAGGACTCGAGCATGCAACAGGAAGTTTGGCGGAGAGTCGAAGAGCTCTTTCACGCGGCGCTCGAGCGGACGCCTGACACGCGGCAAACATTTCTTGATGGGATGTGCGGCGCAGACACTGCTTTGCGACAGCAGGTCGAGATACTCCTGGCGAATGAAGAGCAAGCTGGAAGTTTTCTGGAAGTGCCCACAATTGAGGATACAGCTTTCGCGGTGACCACTGCGGGGTTCCTCCCAGGCCGGCAATTAGGACCGTATCGCATCATCTCTCCGTTAGGTGCCGGCGGCATGGGCGAGGTATATCGGGCACACGATAGTAAGCTCAGCCGCGACGTTGCCATCAAGACATTGCCTCATGAGTTCTCGCGCGACCCGGAGCGACTCTCGCGCCTCCGGCGAGAAGCACGTACGCTGGCTTCTCTGAACCACCCCAACATTGCCACGATTTATGGACTGGAGGAGTCCGACGAGGCGGATTATCTAGTCTTGGAACTGGTGGAAGGGGAAACGCTGCGTGGTCCGCTGCCAGTTCAAACCGCGCTCGACCGCGCATGCCAAGTTGCGACGGCACTGGAAGCCGCGCATGATAAAGGAATTATTCACCGCGACTTGAAACCAGCCAATATAAAGGTCACGCCCCAAGGCAGGGTGAAAGTGCTGGATTTCGGTTTGGCGAAAGCGATCTGGGGACCGAAGGAGAGCCAGGACCTCTCGCAGTTGGCAAACGCGACTAGCGTGGAGTCTGTCGCTGGGCAGATTGTCGGGACGCCTGGCTACATGAGTCCGGAGCAGGCGCGCGGAAGAGACGTCGACAAACGGACTGACATCTGGGCCTTCGGATGTCTGTTGTACGAGTTGCTCACGGGCAAGCGTGCCTTTCCCGGCGAGACTCTACAGAACACAATTACGGCTGTGCTGGAACGCGAGCCGAACTGGCAGGCTCTACCTGCGAAGACGCCCGCGCAAGTCCGCGAACTGCTGCGGCAGTGTCTTCAGAAGGATGCGGGCCGCCGACTGCGCAACATCGCGGATGGCCGCCGAACCATCGAGAAGGCTCAGCGGGGATGGAACCGCTGGCGAGTCGCCGCGATTGCATCAGCGGCGTTAGCGGCGCTTGCCATCGGCGCTGCACTGTGGTTACGGAGCCCCTTGGCCATGTCCGACCGCTCGCAGTGGGTTCAGGTTACTAAGCTGCCAGATTCCGTGAGCCAGCCCGCGCTTTCGCCTGACGGACGGATGCTCGCCTTCATTCGCGGTCCCTCCACCTTCTTTGGGGCCTGGTCAGGTTTACGTCAAAATCCTGCCCGATGGGCAGGCCGTACAACTGACGCACGACGGCTTCGACAAGATGAGTCCGGTATTTTCGCCGGACGGCTCGCGCCTCGCGTACACCACCGTGGACCCGGAGTTTGGCTGGGACACATGGACAGTTCCCACGCTCGGTGGCGAACCGCAGCGATGGCTGCAAAATGCCTCGGGACTTAGCTGGACTGGTCCGCGGCAGGTGCTCTTTTCGAGAGTTCAAAAAGCCCCCTCACATGGGAATCGTGGCCGCCGAGGAGAGCCGCATCGGGCAACGTGATGTCTACCTGCCCACGAACGAAGCACGCCATGGCGCATCGGTCCTACGTGTCACCCGACGGGAAATGGGTGCTGCTGGTGGAGATGGACCAGGACCATCTTTGGGTGCCTTGCCGGCTGGTTCCCATGGACGGCGGTTCACTGGGCCGACAAGTGGGACCACCCGGGGCTGGCTGCACGTTCGGCGCGTGGTCGCCCGATGGCAAATGGATGTATCTCACCGCCGAGGCCGGAGGAGCTTTATCACATCTGGCGGCAGCGTTTTCCTGACGGCCAGCCAGAGCAGGTAACTTCCGGGCCAACGGAGGAGGAGGGCATCGCAATGGCGCCGGACGGCCGCTCCTTTGTCACGGCCGTAGGGGTGTAGAGCGTTTCCCTATGGGTTCACACCGCGAGCGGCGAACGCCAGATTTCGCTCGAAGGCAACGTCACGTCACCAAGATTCACTGTCGATGGTAGAACGCTGTGCTATCGGGTTGTGAAGGAGGCGCCGAGTGATTTCCAATTCACGAAGGAGCCGGGTGAAGTATGGGTAGCGGAGGTCGAATCCGGACGTTCCCAGCGTCTGGTGCCGGGCTTTCAGGCGCTCGACTATGACATCTCCGCCGACTATAAGCAGGTCGTGATGGAGGCTGAGGATGCCCAGGGAAAGCCCGGCCTCTGGCTGGCGTCAATTGAACGCCAATCGCCCCCGAGGCAGATCCCGAATGTGGAGGGCCGGACGCCCAGATTCGGGCCAAGCGGCGAAATATTCTTCCGCAGCTCCGGGTCTGTTTATCGCGTTCATCCAGACGGGACGGGAATGCGGAAAGCGTTAGAACAAGATATTTTGATTATGTCTGACGTTTCGCCGGACGGCCGATGGATTTCGGCGTGGGGCGAACTACCGGGCGGCGGCGTGGCTGAGCAGGCCATTCCGCTGGATGGCGGGGCTCCGGTACCCATTACGGGCCACGGTATGGGTGTGAACTGGTCGCCCGATGGCCGCTTTTGGTCCTTTCCCGGGGGACTGATTGGCTTCATTCCATCAGGCCGGGGATACATCATTCCTGTGCCGCCGGGCGGATTGCCGGCGATTCCGGCAGGCGGATTTCATTCCGAGCAGGAAGTGGCCCGCATGCCCGGAGTGCGCAGGATCGAAGAAATGGGGGTGGTGGCCGGCCCTTCTCCTGACGTCTACGCGTTCTATCGCGGGACAACCCAGCGGAATCTGTACCGGGTCCCGATTCCGTGAGTCTCACAGCCGGCGGGAGTGACCGGCGAACGGCACAATTCCGTAGACAGCACAAGAATGCATTGGTGGGGCAACTTCTCTACGGTGGTAAACTCTGTGCTCACCCGGGCCACCTGAGCCAGACTCGTAAGACATTTGAACCCCGCTCAGCCCGAAGGCCGAACGGGGTTTTGTGGCGTTAGTCCCGTACACACGTTTTACTCTCCGACGCCTGTCTTAACGGTGAGGGTGCCCTGGAAGCATATGTCGCCAGCATCGCCCTGCTGCGCGTTAATGATGCCGCAGGGGGCGATCACCTGATATTCCCCACTCACGCGTGCGCCTTTCATCGGCCCATCCTCAACCACTCCCTGGATCACAGCTGTGCCCTTCATGTTGTCTTGGAGTATGTGGTTGTGCGCGGTGAACTGGAAATCCTTGCCATTGATATGGTAGAGGGCCTCAATCCTAGTAAAGCGTTCTGTTTGCTTGAACTCGAGAATTTCCCCGGCAAAAAGGCCGCCGCCGGGATCGCCACTGACGACGCCTGCCATGTTTGGCAGGTCGGCGACCCATTTGAGGAAGATTACTTCGACGCGACCAGGAATTTTTCCTTTGTTCGCGGCGGTTCCATTCAGGTTGCCGGCGAGTGCGGGTGAGATATTGAGAAGCAACATCGCGAGAACGCACGAGGCGAAGAGGGTGCGAATACGTATAGTTTTCATAAGTCTCCTTTAGTTCACGGTTGTGACAGCTTGAAAAAACTAGAACTGCCTGGGTTCAGGTCAGGCAACTGCTGAGTGTTGAAGCAACTTGGTGGGTCAGAAGCCGAGTTAGGTTCCTCCTGCCTGTATTCCGGGAACGGGCGGGAAAAAGGGTCACCGGGGTGGAGTTTTTTGTGATAAGTTCGGCACCGCCATGACCGCCGAGAGTCTACGGGACATCAGCGGGTTGATCGCCGCCTGGGGCAGCGGAGATGAAAATGCGCTCCGCAGCTTAATGCCCCTGATTTACCCCGAACTTCGCCGAATTGCCCGGCGGCGCCTGGGACGATGCCAAGCCGGCCATTCTCTCGAGTCGGCAGCCTTGGCCAATGAGGCTTACCTCAAATTGGTTCGCGCAGGAGGCGTCCGCTGCGAAGGCCGTGTGCATTTCCTCGCCCTATGCTCGCAGATGATCCGGCGAATTCTTGTGGATCATGCGCGCAACCATGGGTACGCCAAGCGAGGCGGAGGCGCTGTGCAAGTAACGTTGGATGAGGGAGCGGTTGCGGCTGGTGCACGCCAGGTAGACGTTCTTGCTCTGGATGAGGCTCTAGCCTCATTGTTTGAGTTCGATCGCCGCAAAGGTCGGGTTGTAGAGTTGCGTTACTTCGGCGGATTGAGCGTTGCGGAAACCGCAGAGGTCCTGAAAATTTCGCCGGAGACGGCCAAGCGCGATTGGAGGGTGGCCAAGGCGTGGTTGTTTGGCGAGCTGTCTGGGAAAAAGAGCGCACTTGCTCGTAACGCGCTGGACAGATAGGCCAGCATTCCGGACAACGTTCCCCATATCGCTCGCTCTCCTTAATTGACAAACGTGATTGTTGCGAAGCGAAACCCATGTATCCGTGGACGGTTGGTCGGCAACCCTTCCAGTACCCGCGGAGCCGCTTAGGGGTAGGGTTCAATCCCGATGCGATCATTGACGGCTGAACGAATCCGCTGCTTGCAGCCAAGATAGCGCTCGGTCGTTTGCACCGAAACATGCCCTAAGAGGAACTGGATCTGCTCCAACTCACCACCCGAAGCATGGCAGAGCCGAGCACAGGTTCGACGCAGATCATGCGGCGCCAGTTTGGCAATGCCTACGATCTTTGCGGATTCCTTCACAATATGCCACACCGCTTTTTCTGTGATGCCCTCTCCCCATGCCCTACCGACTTTGTTGACTCTCCGGAACAGTTTCCCCGATCAATCGCGGCCGCAATCAGCCACTCGTTCAATTCGTTGCGCACCCAGTCAGGCACGGGAACAGTTCGGATGTGACCTCCCTTACCAACCAGATCCACAATCGCCCAGTGCTCCTCGCGCTGCTGAAGATCATCCAGTCTCAAAGCCACGGCCTCGTGCCTTCTTAATCCGCATGCAAGCAGCAACGCAAGCAAGGCGCGATCACGTTTTCCCTTGAGTCGTTGCTGATCGGGCGCTTGCCATAGCACATGGCCCGCTGCTGTGAGCCAGTTTCCGAGACGCACGCCCAGCTTCTTGACGCCTTTCACTCGGTGAATACCGGCTGCCAAATCTGCACTGAGGAGACCGCAGTCAGCGGCTTCGTAGGCGAGGCGACGCACTGCACCAAGGCGGAGGTTGATCGTGCCGGGCGCCAGTTGGCGCGATTCGAGATGTGAGCGGTAACGCAGAACCACAGTTCGATTGAAGGCCAACCGGGGTTCGGAACAATACCAGTCAACGAACTCATCTATGGCATGACGATAACCCCTTTGGGCATCCGGGCTGGTGAGACTGTTCAGGACTGCGGTTTTCGCATGCTCAAGGTCAGGCAGGCGCAAAACAGATTTTGTCGTGGTGCGTTTGGTTCGTGTGTGCGATTTCCGCTTCATGACCGATGGCCTCCATGCCATTGGTCAATGATCCAAGTAGTTCCATGATGGTAGTTTCAGAGTCGCTCGTCATCCAGAAACACTGTGATGCGGACCTTTGCAATTCTGTTGCGATCACTGCTTAATTTGGCCCCTGGACCGTCTTTTACCGCACTTACATGCACGTGACATGAGATCGGAAGGCGATTTGTCCAAGATTCTCAGCCGTCATGCAGGTGGCGGAAAAGCTGGGCTGTGTCAATTCTTTCCGGCGGGCACCTTGCGACGGAGTTCCTCGAAGAAGTTGAAGAAGAAAGTGACTTTGTTGACGGGGGCATTCTCGACGCCGCTGGGCGCCTTCAACACGACGAGCCGTTTGCCATCCGGATGCAAGTCAAAGTTTGAAGTAGGTCCGCCGCTGCCGAATTGGCTGGGCGACCAGAGCCCCGCCTTACCGGCACCGAAGGAGTCTCCAGTCGTGGCGTAGGTTGTAACCATAATTCTTTGGTCTGCCGCACGATAAAAAAGTTCCTTGCTGCTACGTGACCATCTGGGGGAAGAGCCCCCGCCCGCTGAAATCTGCCACCTACCCCCTGGGCCGGGAAAAGGCTGAACATATACTTCCAACTTGCCGGACTCGTCGCTTGCATACGCGAGCCATCGGCCGTCTGGCGAGAAGGCAGCATCCTGTTCAATGAAGGGCCCGCTCAAGAAAGGTCTTGGCTCCCCAACCTTCCACCCCGACTTAGGGTCGCCTTCGACAGACAACGTCATGATGTCCCAGGAGGTATCAGGGTTAAGCTGCATAAATGCCAGAGTCTTGTCATCAGGGCTCCACGAGTTAGCACGCTTGTGTTTACCTCTTGCGGTTAAACGTAGAGCATCTCCGGCACCATCGGCGCGTGTCCAGTAAAGGCCATAAGCTCCGCCCTTTTCTGAGGAGGAATAAGTGATCCTCTGACCGTCGCGAGTCCAGATTGGAGAGTTGGATTGACTCCCGAACGTGATACGCGTGAGAAGGTCACGTTCCCATTGGTAGACCCAGATGTCACTTCCACCGCCGTCCCGGATTTGCACGGCCAAACGCTTTCCCTCCGGGGAGAATGTTGGAAAGAGGTAACTTCCCATACGTTCGCGCATGGGCGTGAATTTGCCTTCACGATCCATCCAGTAGATGGAGAAGTTCTGAAATACGCTCCCGCCGGCAACATAGACAAGGTTGCCGGTGTCCGACAAAGAGAACTGCGCTCCGCCCGTGGCGGGATTCGTAACGATGCCATCGAGGATTGGTGCCGGTGGGCCTGTCACTTCGAGGCGCTTAAGATCGAACGGAACGGCGAAGAGCGTTCCTTCGTGCATATAGACGACGTGCCCGCTGAACACGTAACGCGCATGAAAGCCGCCGCGTTGCACGGTCTTCCGCTGGCCCGAAGCCATCGAGTACACCACGATATCTGCATTTTCGTAGTTGCCAACCTCAGTGCTGGAGGTAAACAAAACTGCATTGCCTCCAGGCAGCACCTGCGGCCAGCGGTGTGTGAGTTCACCTGCTTGGGTATCGAGAGAGGTCAGGGACTGAGGGGTTCCGCCGGCCGACGAGATTTTTGTTAAAGGCGCACCCACGTATGGCGTGAACACAATCGTTCCGTCTTCGCCCCAGCTTCCTCCGCGGCCATCATGTGCATCGCAGAGCGTGACCGCCGCCCCGCCCCGCACAAGGATCTTTTTGAGCTTACCGTCAGCGAAAAAACCGAGCCATTGGCCATCCGTGGAGAAAAAAGGATCGTTGGCATTCTCCGTACCGGAAAGTGCCGTAGCTTGTAACTGGTCAAGCGCGCGGACGTAAATTTGGGGCTTCTGGCCGGAGACGGCTGCTACGAAAGCCAATTGCGAGCCGTCGGGTGACAGAATGGTGGCTGTCCCGGATGAGGTACGGAGGCTTGCGTCAGTGCCGATATCCGCGATCAAACGCGCCGACTGCGGCGGCTTCGAAGCGCTCCGCGCGAAACCAATGGCGAACGCGAGGGCGACAAGTGCGAGTGCGGCTGCCGCAGCCCAAGCCACTCGCTCACTCGTCTTACGATGGGAAATCAGCGGAGACGGAACGCCAGCTTGCGAACCTGCCTCCGCGATCCATTTCAGCTCGAGCAGAAGGTCACGTACCATTTGCCAGCGGTTCTCGGGGTCTTTCGCTAGGCAGCGGCAAATGGCCCGATCAAGTGCTGGCGGCGTTAATGGTTGCAATGGGATGATCGGGTCTGGATCTTTATCAAGTATTGCCGACGCCACGCTGAACTGGCTCTTGCCCGGAAAAGCTCGCCGCCCAGTCACCATCTCATACAGCACCGAACCGAAGGAGAAAATATCGCTGCGCCCGTCAACTTCTTTTCCCTCCACTTGTTCGGGTGACATGTACTGGAAGGTGCCTACAACAGTGCCATCAGCCGTCAACGGATGGCTTTCGGCTAGCGAAGTAATAGTGGCACTCAAGCCGGAAGCGATAAATGCGGGAGAGGCGGACTTGGCCAGGCCGAAATCCATCAGCTTGGCCCCCAACTTGGTTAGCATAATGTTGCCGGGCTTCAGGTCGCGATGCACAACCCCGATGCGATGCGCCTTATCAAGACCTTCGCAGATCTCAATTCCATATTTGAGAAGTTGCTCCAGCGGCAACTGACCTCGCATCAAGCGATCTGCCAGAGTTTCTCCTTCGAGATACTCCATGACGAGATATCTGAGCCCGTCTTGCGAGCCCACGTCGTAAAGAGGACAGATATTAGGATGACTCAGAGAAGATATGGCCCGTGCCTCGCGATCGAAGCGTTCTCGGGCATCGGATTTTTCCGCGAGATGGGCCGGTAGAATTTTGACGGCAACGATACGATCGAGACGAATATCGAGGGCTCTGTATACCTCTCCCATACCTCCAGCACCCAACTGCGACTGGATCTCATAAGGGCCTAGTTTTGTGCCTGGGGACAGCGTCATAAGCCGACACGATTATAGCCTTCGCAATGGCGCACGCATTTGGTAGCACTTGCGGGGATTGCACCTGTTAAAGGGCCCACAATCGGGCTTTCGATTCGAGCCATCATGCGATAACTCCCAGATGGTCGGCAACACTGAAGTTAATCCGCGACAGTCGCGGAACCGAATGCTACCGCGCGATCACCACAGTTGATTTTGTCGCTGCCAATCTGTTGCCGCCGCCCTATAATCTTTCAGATTTGTGACACTACTCGCGGGAACTCGACTCGGTCCGTATGAGATCACGTCCACGCTGGGCGCGGGTGGAATGGGCGAAGTGTATCGAGCGCGCGATACTCGCCTCGACCGAACGGTGGCCATTAAGATCCTTCCTGCCCATCTTGGCGCCAATGCTGAGTTCCGCAAGCGTTTCGAGCAGGAAACCAAGTCCATCTCGTCCCTGCAGCACCCCAACATCTGCGTCTTGCATGATGTCGGCTCGCAGGATGCGATCCATTTCATGGTGATGGAGTATGTCAGCGGAAACACCCTGGGCAGGATGATTCCACCCGGAGGCTTGGCTGCGGAACTGGCAACGAAGTATGCGTTGCAGATGGCAGATGCATTGGCGTGCGCCCACTCCGCAGGTATCGTGCACCGCGATCTGAAGCCGACGAACATCATGATCGATAACAGCGGTCTGGTAAAGGTACTCGATTTCGGCTTGGCCAAGCTTGCTGAACCCGCGACCGCCGCGAAAGACGACGTGCCGACGATGCTTACCACAAAGGGCTTGATCCTCGGCACTTTGGCCTACATGTCGCCGGAACAGGCTGAAGGAAAATGCCTGGATGCGCGGAGCGATATCTTTTCATTCGGTGCGGTGTACTACGAGATGCTGACTGGCCGGAAGGCCTTCGAGGGGCCATCGACCGCCGCATTGCTGACGGCCGTAATGCGCGATGACCCGAAGCCCGTCAGTGAAGTCAGGCGGGACATTCCGAGTGAAATTCGCCGGATCGTGGCCCAGTGCCTTAAAAAGGATCCACAAGCCCGCTACGCTTCGGGAGGCGAACTGTTCCAGGAACTCAAGACCTGCCGCGAAACGCTTTTTCCAGAGTCGGCTGCAGTGCTTACCCCTGCGCGAATTATCCGCGCAGTAAAACGTCCCTGGATTATGGTTCTGCTTGCACTCGTGATTGCCGGTTCAATTGCAGGCGGTGTGTTGCTGGTGAGGCGTTCTCAGGAGGCACGCTGGGCACGAGAAGTTGCCATCCCCGAAGTTTCTCGCCTGTCCGAGCAGGGAAGATTCGGTGAATTTGGCGAAGCCTTCGCGCTCGCGACAAGAGCAGAGAAATTGCTCCCCAATGAACCTACTTTAACGAAGCTCTGGCCGGTGATTTCCTACCAAGTCTCACTGCAGACAAGACCGCCTGGCGCGGATGTGTACCGCGCAGCCTACGGGAATGTGGGCGGTCCCTGGGAACTGGTCGGTCGTACTCCACTCCAAGAAGTCCGCCAACCACGCGGGACATTTCTGTGGAAGTTTGAGAAACCGGGTTTTGCGACCGCGGTGCAAATGACCGCACCCCTGTTTGGCGGGTTTCCACCACCGATCGGGGAATCGGTATCGGCTACCGTCACACTCGATGCGGATGACAAAATACAACCCGGCATGGTGCGCGTCTCACAGGAAAAGCTTCCCAGGGAACTACGCATCCCGGGCTATGAAGGAATGCCGGCAATCGCGCTGGCGGACTATTGGATCGACCAGTACGAAGTGACCAATCGACAATACAAGGTTTTCATCGATGCAGGCGGATACCAGAAGAAGGAATTCTGGAATGAGCCATTCAAAAAGGATGGCAAGCCTTTGTCCTGGGGCGAGGCTTCGGCCCTCTTTCACGATGCCGCCGGTCGCCCCGGGCCGAAAGACTGGATTCAGGGCGAATACCCAAAGGGACAAGATGATTATCCGGTTACCGGCATTAGTTGGTACGAAGCCGCTGCGTACGCCGCATTCGCCAGCAAGAGTCTACCGACCATTTATCACTGGAACCGCGCCTCCGGCTCGATCTCCGCCGCGTTCATCGTCCCCGCAAGTAACTTTGGCAGCTCGGGAGTTGCTGCAGTTGGAACCAAGAACGGCATAGGACCGTTTGGCACTTACGACATGGCAGGCAACGTCAAGGAATGGATTTTGAACAAAGCCGATTCCGGCAATCGGTACGTCCTCGGCGGGTCGTGGGACGAGCCGAACTACATGTTTGTCGATCCCGATGCGCAATCCCCATTTTCACGCGCCGCGAACATCGGATTTCGTTGTGTGAAGTACATCGAGCCGGAACCCAACCTGCGAACCGCGTCCCTTCCAATGCCTTCGCCCAGACGCGACGTGAGCAAGGAAAAACCGGCTTCGGAAGAGTTGTTCCGGGCCTATCGGAGCGCGTATTCGTTCGATAAAAGCCCATTGCACGCAACCGTCGAGCATTTCGACGACGCCGGTGAGGATTGGACGACTGAGAAGATCTCTTATGCGGCGGCATATGGGAACGAGCAGGCCATCACTTACCTGTTCATTCCCAGAAAGGGTAAGCCGCCATTCCAAACCGTCGTTTTCTTTCCCGGATCGAATGCGCTCTTGCTGCGGAAGTTCGAGCTTTACACCACCGCATCGCTCGATGCCATCCTGAAAAGCGGGAGAGCAGTGTTGTTTCCTGTGTACAAAGGAACCTATGAGCGGGGAGATGGCATGGAGTCCGACAACGCCAACGCGTCGAGTGCCTGGCGAGACCACGTTGTCATGTGGGTCAAAGATGTTTCGCGGGCCCTCGACTACGCAGAAACTCGTTCCCAACTGGATCACCAGAAGGTGGCTTACTACGGCTATAGCTGGGGTGCGGTCATGGGGGCGATAGTGCCTGCTGTGGAACCTCGAATAAAAGTCTGCGTTTTCGCTCTCGGGGGCCTCGACTTTCCCAAAACCCTTCCTGAGGTGGATCCGGTTAACTTTGTCTCCCGCGTCAAGCAGCCGGTATTAATGTTGAACGGGCGTTACGATTTCTTTTTTCCAATGGAAGCGTCGCAGGAGCCGCTTTATCGCCTGCTCGGGTCCAGGGAGGACCAGAAGAGACATTTGCTCTACGACACCGGGCACAACATCCCAAGAACCGAACTGATCAAAGAAACCCTCAATTGGCTAGATCAATACCTGGGGCCGATAGACTAGTACCGTCAGCTTCCATTCGAACTGCAATTCTCGAATCCCGAGTTTGGTGCTAGGCGTCAGCAGGCATTTGTGTGCCCAATTATATGCTCGACTAAGGATTTTGAAGTCAATCTCACGATTCTGTCTGGTTGGTCGGCAATCCTTACCTTGGGATTACTTCCTGCTTGCCCGTGAGAACGAAGCCGCTCGCGCGGCGGACGCTACCGCGTGTATGCCGCAAGCGTCTGTGGTCTTGACCGACTGACCCTTCGGCGTTACGATCACCTCGCTCGATCGGAGGAGCAATATATTGATGAGCATCAATAATGAGGTTTTCTCGCAACTCCTCTTCTTGCAATGACTTCCAAGCCGAAATCGATTCAATTCCCATAGCACCCCGCGTCCGCCGCACCCCACGAGCGGCTTCCTTCTGACGGTTTTATCGAAAGCGCGCAACAGCATTCTGCCTACGCGCACTCGTTCTCAAAGCGCGCTTCCGATAAAACACTAGCGTCAGTCGGGATCGATGGGGAGCACAGTTTTGACCTCGATCCCCAGCGTGGTTGGGCGACTGTCGACTTCGCGTGAAACGGAGGCGACGAGCTGCTACCCCACGGTGCTTGTTCTTGCACACGTGAACGCACGGACCTACTCGGTCGTGTGTTTCACCTCCAGATCGAACGAAGCTCCCAGCGGTCACCCCTTACTGAAACTACATTCCCGCTTGAAGAGAAGAGTGCAACCTTGCTGTTTCGTGAAGCGGGGAAAATCAAGTCCGTCATAGCAATCGTGCCGTTCTGTGCGTAAGCCTCTATGGATGAGCGATCAATGATGAGTTTGAAGTCGTAGGGGCGGCTTGCGATCAGCGGAGCCGTTGTCCTCGCCGGGAAGTCCGGTGTAATAGCCGCACCCGACTTTGTGCGATCGATGTAAAACTCTCGCTTCGGCTGATCAAACCCGATCTCTGTCCAATGCTGCTCGTCGGTGTAGATGCGTATGCCAAAGACTTGTTCAGATGGTCGGCCAAACTGCAAGTCTAACTCGAAGGGGGCCTGCTTGTTACCGGAGAGACTGCCGCCCTTTGTCGTAGAAATGTCGGAATGATCTGCACGGAGAGGAGCGATAACGGGGTCCTGCACTATTGCCAATCCTGCAGCGTCCCTCAGTAGCGAGAGGCGTCTTGGAACACTCATCTGCCCGCGCCAGGGAGAGGTCGGCAGTTGCGACGCGTACTGCCAGTTGCTCATCCAGCCGATCAGAATCGGCTTCGCGTCCTTCGGCAGCCCGTTAAAGCTGATGGCGCAGTAGTCATCCTTGCCATAGTTCGTCCATCCGTGCGCACCTGGCTCGCTGGACGCCGTAAACCGTTTCCCGTTGAAGTTGCCAAGGAAATACTGCTCGCCGGAACCGCCTTGCGGCGCGCCCGGATTGAGACCAATTTTCAGGGCCCACGTGTCACCTGTTCCATTCTCGCCGGGGATACGCAGGAGGTCTGGGCATTCCCAGGCTCCATCGACGTCGCCAGCGGGTCCGAAGTCGCTCAGTTGCGTCCACTCCTTTAGGTTCGGTGACGTATAGAAACGAATCTTGTGCTCCATGGCCAAGGAAACCGCCATCAACCAACGGTTTTCCTTCTCATCCCACGACACGCTGGGGTCACGGAAGTCGGCCATGTGCAGATCGATTACGGGGTTGGCGGCATATCGGGTCCAGGTCCGTCCGTCGTCGCGGCTGTATGCAAGGTTCTGTGTCTGCCGTATTCCTTCGCTCGTGCTGCGGGAACCGGTGTATACCGCAACCAGGCACTCTGCTCCGGGCGCGCAGAAGCCACTGGTGTTCTCGCGGTCCACGACGACGCTGCCCGTGAACGCCATTTCGCCGTCCTTCTCTGGGATTGCGACCGGAAGCTCCTGCCAATCCAAGAGGTTGGTGCTAACGGCGTGCCCCCAACTCATGTGGCCCCATTCATCACCGAACGGATTGAACTGATAGAAGAGGTGATACTCCTTGTGAAAGTAAACGAGGCCGTTAGGATCGTTCGTCCAATGCTCGCGAGGAGAGAAGTGTACCTGTGGACGGTAGGGCTCGTCGTAGCGGATGACTTGGGCCCCCGCAATCGATGTAGAGAACGCAAGTGCGCACGCGAGTAAAGTGTCGATCAGCCTTAATGAAGGCATCCTCATTGTCACATCATCTCGCATCTGCCGCTCGCAGCGACAGAGGACATTCCTTCATCTTGCTTAAAGACGATGGGGGCCAAGGTCGCTCAAGAGCCGAGCGCCGCTTGCTCCTGGATAGTCGGCAAACCTTACCTTACTCCCGGATTTGTCTTTAGGCATACACCGCTAGCGCCGATTGGTTTGCAAAATTCTGTTCCTGTTCGCCCTCGGCTTCCCGACCTCGCAAGTATGCCAACTTCACATCCCGAGAGCAGTGACCCAATCGCTTCATGATCGTCGGCACCGGCAAGCCCTCATCGGCGAGAGTGTCAGCGTAGGACTTCCGGAATCGGTGAAGTTCCGGTTCCGGTACATTCGCACGCACAGCGACGGCTTGCAGTTTGCGTAGGAAGTGTCCCTCCACACCACCAATGGTGTTAGGAAAGATCAGGTCGCATGGCTTGGCAGCTTTCGCAATCATGCGGTCCCGTAGCTTCTCCATTAGCGCCGTGGGAACGGGCAATTTGCGCCCTTTGTTCTGCCACCGCTTACCCTTGAGTTTGAAGCCACGGTGGGGCTTGGAGCGCACCCAAACGACATTGACATCATCGAGCAGATCGCAATACTCCGCATTCGCCACCTCCTGCTCACGGCAGCCTGTGTTCAAGAAATAGCTCATCCACAGTTTTTCTTCGTCGTCTGCCGCCTGAAACAGCGCTTTGAGTTCGTGCGGCTTGTATGGCTTGACTTCCTTTTCCTCGTAATCCAACTGCCCAAGGATTTCTCCAGCAATGAGGATGGCATTGGCACGCAGGAATGGGTTGCACGTTTGGAAGATGTTGTAGACGTAACGGGGATCAAACAGAGTATCCCTGGTAGTCTTGCGCTGCCGGAGGAAGGACACGTAAGGCAACAGATCGTCGCCTTGTGTGAGTTGATCGAGATGCCTGATGCCGCTGCGCTCACACCAGTCCAGAAAATAGCCCAACCGCTCGGTGTACGTCTTCACCGTCTTCGGGTCTTTGAGGAGGGATTTCTGGGCAGGGAATTTCTTAACCTCGTCTACTACTCGTCTGCGATTGGGGTCACCATCTGGCTTGACCGCTACGCCACTGCCCACAGCGTCAAGCGTAGCCTGCCTGCGCTGCATGGCTTCGACCGCTGTTTTGAAATCCATGCCAACGGATTCGTATTTCACCCCGTAACGCAGGTAGAACGGACCCGTGACATCTTCTTTCGAGCGCCGCCCCCGCCGTTCCAAGTCGATCGCAACGTAGCGCCGATCCGTGCCCTTGCCCACCACCCTGTACAACTTCACCGACAACGCCATATTTCCTCCGCAGAACCTAATACCGAGGTTCGGAGGAAATACCTTGAAATCCGTAAGCAGCGCCTTTTAGCTCGGAATTACGCTGCAAGTGGTTGAAAATAAAAGCGTAGAAAATCTGGCGGAGAGGGAGGGATTCGAATCCACCAATAAACGTAAACCCAATCACTTACACGGCAGCAGATGGCATTTCAAGCAGTCTTTTCGATGTAGTGGAACGCGAACGGCAGGGAAATGGCAGGGAGCGCCGCATTGCGCACCGAAATCTTCCTTGGTTGTGTTCCGCAAGCCGTTCAATCAAAACCCCAGTTCTACCGTGACACGGTCTGCGTTCACGGTAACTGACTGACATTCAACGGCACTGGCAGCCACCTTTGGCGTTGAAAGGAACTCTCAGAAATGGGTATTGGACGCTAGTTGGGCTCAGATTCTACCCGCGCGAAGCGACAACAAACGGCCAGCGCTTACACAAAACCGTAGCATAATCGGTGTGAGGAGGCAGCCAACACTTCACTTATGGGTAGTCTGCGCGATGCGAATGGCCTTGTCTATATCCGGGTCGGCCGGCGTAAGCCTCTTTGCTTCGAGCAGTTCCCGTAGTCCATCCTTTTTATCCCCTGAATGGAGATAGATGAGGCCGAGGTCCTTATGTAACTGGCCAAGTGCAGTACAACCGCCGCAGACCTGAATTCCTTCTTGCAATTGTGAGATGGCTTGAGGCCAATCGTGCGCGGCAGCGGATGCCAAGGCAAAATTTCCCAAAGTCTGAGCCCGATCCACGATTTGTTTTTGGGACTGCAGCGCTTCGAAGCGGGCTTGAAACCTCTTGGACTCATCAGGATCTGATTGCGCCAATTGGCGGGACAGGTTGTAAAGTGCCTCACCGTGCTCTGGATTCATCTCAATCACTTTTCGCCATTGCGCGACAGCGCCAGCACGGTCCCCATTGTGCAGAAGCTCTTGACCCAGCACGAAGAGCGTGTCGGGGTTCTTGGGGTCAAGCTCGGCCGACTTCTGCAGCGCCTCGACTGCGGCCGCGGCATTTCCGGCTGCTTTTTCGATCAGTCCGAGCAGGTACCACGGTTCAGCGTACTGAGGGTCGAGATGGACCGCAGTTGCAAGTTCTGGTTTGGCGTCTGGGTAACGACTCAAGTCAAGGAGAACCCGGCCCTTGTTGTAGTGCGCGGGGGCGGAATTTGGATCCAGATTCACGGCTTCAGAAAACTCATCCAGAGCGCCATCCAGGTTGAACTCGTCAGCATAAGCAATTCCCAGATTCAAATGCGCGCCGGAAGACTTGGAATCCAGCTTGATGACTCGCTGGAAGTAGCTGATTCCCTCTTCACTCCGCTTCGTCCGCACGAGCACCATCGCAAGCACAGTAAGCGCCTGGGAGTTGTCGGGGCTGATCTTGACGGCGCTCCGTATCGGTTGCTCCGCGTCGGGAAAACGCGATTCACTTGCGAGAATCAATCCGAGATTGATGAATGCCTGCGTGTACTGCGGATTGTTTTCTGTCGCCTGACGGAAGAGTTCTTCCGCTTCTTTGTTTTTTCTCTGCTGACCGTATAGCACACCGAGGTTGTTCTGCGCCTCTGCGTAACCCGGGTCCAGAGTAATCGCTGCTTTCAGTTCCGTTTCCGCTTCAGTCTGTTGGCCGGCTTGCAGGCTTAGCAATCCCAGCTGATTGTGCGCACGAGCGAGAGTGGAATCGAGGCTAATGGCTTTTTTCAGCGCTTCACGCTCCTCGGCGGTTTTTCCCAGTTGATCAAGGGCCAGGGCCATATCGTAGTAGGTGCGCGCACTCCCAGGGTTCTGTGCCAGAGCCTCGCGATACAGATCGGCAGCGCGCTGGTACTCGCCATGCTTGAAAATGTTCGTTGGCCTGGTTGACCTTCGTCCCGGCTACGTCCTCTTTGACGCTCTGCTGTTTCTTCTCTTGGAAGCCTTCCAGTTCCTTACGGGCTCTCTCCTCCTGGCCCAGGCTCCGCAGCACCGCCGCCAGCTGAAATCGAGCTTCGCTCGATGTCGGATTCAGCTGCACCGCCTTTTCAAGATGAACCAGTGCCTCTTGCGGCCTTCCCCGCTTTGCAAGAACAAAGCCCAGATTGTAGCGAGTGTCGTAATGGTTCGAGTCAAGTGCTATCGCCTGCTTGAGCAAGTCTTCAGCCGCTGTGTAGTTCCCAAGCCCGCGGTCAACCACTCCCATCAAGTAAAGCGCGTCAAAGTCGTGCGGCTTGCGACGGAAGTAGTTCTGGATTTCGGGCAATGCAGTTTGGAACTCAGCAAGGATAATCAACGCCTTCACATATGAAAGTCTGGTGATGTCATTGCTTGGATCCAGCCGCAACGCCTCGCGGAATTCCTCAACTGCCTGTCGGAACTGAGACATCCTGCGTGTAGGCGAGACCCAACCTGGCGTGGCGGTCCGCTGATGAAGGGTCTTGTTGTACCAACCGTGTCAGCACCTTGACAGACCCCGCCAAGTCCCCGTTGCTCGCAGTAAGCCACCGCGAGGTCATCCTGAAGCACAGGATCGGGGGGGCCTTCTTTCAGGTATGCAATGGCGGCAGAGTAACGCTTCTGAGCAATTAGCGCTTTCGCCAGCTCGTCCAGGGCAGGTACGGACTTCGGGTCCGATTTCAGAGCAAACTTGAATTCCTCGATTGCGGCTTCATTTTTCCCCAATTCGCTTAACGCCTGTCCTAGTGCGATGTGTCCCAACGGATCATCGGGCTTTATGCGTGTTGCAACTCTCAATTCGCGGGCAGCCCTCGCAGGGTCGTGCCTTTGTAGAAGTGCGACAGAAAGATTAAAGCGCGCCTCCCATGAATTCGGGTCTTGGTGCACCGCAGCTTCAAATGCAGCGATCGCGCACGACAACTGCTGCCGCCGGCCAAAGTAGGCGCCTAATGCATCGTACACACCGGCCGAGGGCTGAGTAGCGATCGCCTTCTCCAACTCCGCTGGACCTTTACAAGCAGCGGGCATTTGCGCGAACAACATCGCGCTGAATGCCTTCAGAACCCAGGCGCAGCAAGCAATTCGGGCCCACTGCCGCGTTCTGATCAACCTCATCGTCTGCTTCCCGCTAGCGCTGCATTGTACTTCCCACAGCCCGAGGTCTCTGGTTTTGATCGGTGGCTTCGCCAGATGATGAAGCACGAACGGCGGGCGGAACGCCTCGCAGATTCCACCGCAACCGGCAAATGCCTTGAATAAATCAAGAGATCAGCATTCGAACTCATTTCTTTGCGGAAGTGTAACGCTGCGTACGTACGATCCCTTTCCCTTCTTCGATCGTGAGAATTTGGCCCGCTGCTGCCGATTTCAAATTTTCCACTTTGCCGTCAAGCCAGCGGACTGATATGTCCGCTCTACTGGCGCTGCCAAGGCCAAAGTGCAGGCGAAGATCATTTTGTGACATGTACGATCCGCCGCTGCGTACTTCGTCAATTTGTTTATGTCCCCCAGCAGTGACGGTGATGCGCGCGCCAATAGCATCTCGGCCGGAAGTGAGAGCGCGCACCAGCAGCGAATTCCCGCTGCTTGTAAAGGTTTTGAGTAGTGATGGTGCTTCACCCATGTTGCTGATTACGACTTCTTCGCTTCCGTCATTGTCCAGATCGCCTACGGCCAGGCCGCGTGAGGAGTGACCGTCGGTAATACCGGGCCCGCCCTGCGCGGAGAGATCAAAGAACTGGCCGTCACCGAGGTTCCAGTAGAGAAGTCGTGGCTGTTTGTACTTTTCGGTGGTGAGACCAGTATCTACTTCTGGATACACATGGCCATTCGCGACTATGAGGTCTTTCCAGCCATCATTATCGAAGTCAAGAAATGCGGTTCCCCAACCCAGATACTTTGTGTTCACTCCCAGACCCGAGCCGATGGTGTCGTCCTCGAAGTTGTTTCCCCCTCGGTTCTTGTATACGGTGTGAGTGTCATCGGCGAAGTTTGTCTTGAAAATGTCGAGTAGGCCATCACCGTCAAAATCTGCGGCAGCGGCGCCCATACCAGCTTGTTCTCGCCCATCTTCGTTGTATGCGAGGCCGGCGCGCACTCCGATCTCTTCAAACGCTTTTCCTCCCAGGTTGTGGTAGTACAAACTCGCGGTCGAATCACAAGCCACAAAGATGTCCGGCCAGCCATCATTGTCGAAGTCTGCTGTCAACGCAGTGAATCCGTAGTAGTTTTTAGGACCTGAAATGTGGACCTGATCCGAAACATCAATGAAGTTTCCGCGTCCGTCATTTTGATAGAACGAGAGCGTTTCGGGAGAGAGACCGCGCGGACCGCACATGACCGGTTTTCCTTTCCACTGGCACTGGCTGGTCTGGCCAGGGTGAGGCGTGTGGGTCAAGTCGAAGTCCACATAATGGACGACGACCAGATCCAGAAATCCGTCTCGGTTGAAATCGAGAAACGCGCAGCCTGTACTCCAGCGCGGTTTTGGCGAAAGCAGTCCCCGCTCTTTAGTCTCGTCCTTGAATGTGCCATTGCCGAGATTTCGATAGAGAACGTTCTGTCCCCATTGGGTAATGAACAAGTCCGGATGACCATGATTGTCTACGTCTCCGACACAGACCCCCTGTCCCCATCCGGTCGGCTCTGATTCCCGCCTTGTCGGTAACGTCTTCGAATTTCAGTCCGCCCAGATTGTGATAGAGGAAATGCTTCGCACGGACGGCGCCTGTCTCGAGTGTCCCTGAGTTGACCAGAAAAATGTCAGGTAGGCCGTCATTATCAAAGTCGAAGATCGCGACACCGTTGCCGGTGGCCTCTACAATATATTGCTTCGAGGTTTCTGAGCCGGAGATGTCTACGCCGGTGAGTCCGGCTTGGCTCGCGATGTCATGATAGTCAACTATTGGCGGTTTCATCCCGGCTGGAAGCGGCCGTGCGGGGACCGCCGTACCTCCCGTGGCCACCCCCTGTGCATGCGCAGGCTGAATACTGCCGAGCGCAAGGACTATGAGGACTAACGAGAAACGAATCTGGCTAAACATCATTCGCCCAACCGCCGGGTTCCTACGCGCATCACGTCGACGATGCTTCACTCAAGACTTTGCGATCAGTCTCAATCCTTCTCCTTCAGGATCGTTGCGCACTGCACAGGGCGTGTCAAAGTACATCGTTGCCCGGTGTTCCGCTGTATATGTGGGCCAATGCGGCAGGCCGTCGTGATTGGGATTTCCTGTCCGCGCAAAATTCACCCATGCCGTGCTAATCTGCTTCGATAGAACGAATGCCGCGGGAGTGCCCCCGCTGTAATGGTCGCAGATTTCAGCATTGTCGAACGTGAACGCGATTTCACAGGCGTGGAAGGACCCAGGGCGATTGTCCAGCATCGGCGTCCGCCAAGAATATATATAGGAGTATGCCGGCGCGCCACCCAGAGCAGCCTTCCTGATAGCCTGCTCGAACGCAGGACGGCGAAAGGGAGCGGCGGCAATCAGGGCATACAGGTCAAATGGAGTCGCTTTAGGGTAATCGCGCCGGTAGGCGTCGATGATCGGCCGGCTGCCCTCGCCAAATTCCTCCTTAACCAATCGGTTAAGTTCTTCTACTCCCATCCCAATGGCATCGGGACGGCCGAGTCCACTTACGCCTTCGTGAAGATCTGTACCAGTTAACAATGGAACATCCGCAGATATTTCTGGAGCTCCTGGATCGAATGGATGGCGAGGTAGTATGAGGCCGTCTACTGTCGGCCCCCAATCGTATTCGCCGTAGGTTGTCCGAAGGGAAGGTTTGGGCCGAGGCATTTTCTTCATGGCTTCCGCCGCAGCGCCCGAAAGCCGATCAACCGGAATTACCTGAAGTTCGCTCAACTGAGACTTGGATACCCCAAGCTCTGCGAGCAGCAACTCAGCCAATCGCCCTGAGTAGTCAGGCGAAAGAGACTTAAGAAAGGGTCCGCTTTGAACGATTGCGCGGTGAAATAAGCCTTTGGCTGCCGGCATCGCCATAAGGGCGAGAACTTTTCCACCCCCGCCCGACTGACCAAAGATAGTGACGCTGCCCGGATCGCCACCGAAAGTTGTGATGTTGTCACGAACCCACTCCAGGACAGCCACCAGGTCAAGCATGCCGACGTTGGCGGAGCTGGCATATTCTTCTCCACCCAAGTGTCCAAGGTTGAGATAGCCATACACGTTGAGCCGATGATTGTGATTCACGACCACTGCATCCTGATTGCGGGCGAGGCTCTCGCCGTCATAGGCGAGAAGGTCATGTCCGCTGCCGGCGGTAAATCCTCCGCCGTGCATGTAGACCATGACTGGGCGCTTGTGCGACGCATTGATCTCCGGCGTCCATACATTCACACGCAGGCAATCCTCGCCGGGAACCGTGGCGGCCGCGCCACGATGCAGCACGAACGCATCTTCATCCGAGTTCGCCAGGTTTTTCCCGTCAGTATCAAAGTGCGCGGAGTCCTGGTATGGGCATATGCGCCCATATTGCAGCGCGTTGCGAATTCCCGTCCACGGTTCGGGCTTGACTGGAGGCATGAAGCGCCTTGCACCAGAGGTGGAGGCGCCATAGGGTACGCCTTTGAAAATGTAGACACCGTTCCGTCTGAAGCCGCGGATTTTTCCAGCGGTTGTTTCTGCTACCGTTGCCGCGTCGGAAGCAGCGACGGTGCTATGTCCGCAACCGCTTGCTGCGGATTTTGTTTTCGAGGCCGGGTCCGTCGCGGGCTCTGCTAACGCCGTTGTGGGTGAGATGACAGAACCGGCTAACCCTACTCCAAGGGTCGCCATGGCGCCGATAAAGGAACGCCGCTCGTTGAATGCCGACCCGGACTCGCGTTTTGGCAGATTTTTCGACGTCTTCCTACTCCCATCTCAGATTGTCCAACGACGCGATCCTCGGCTCATCCGAGCACGGAAATCACTTCGCCGCACTTTTCTATTACTGAAACAGTATATCTGTCAATAAAAATCGAAGTGCGTCGCGCTCACAGCCGATAAACTTCAGTGGCGGTTTCACCGAATATTCTTTCTTGTTCATACTCAGACAGGTGGGAGATACTGCGCTGAACGACATCCACCCAGCGCTTGTAAGAACTGCCGAGCAGTATCACCGGCCAATCCGACCCGAAAATTACTCGTTCGGGTCCAAAGGCTGTCAGAACAATTTGCAGGTAGGGATCGAGATCCGCTTCTGTCCAAGACTGCCAACTTGCCTCCGTGACCAGCCCCGAAAGCTTGCAAAAGACATTTTCCCGTCGCGCCAGCTCCGTAAGGTTTTCTCTCCATGGGGATACCAGTCCCTGCCTTATCAGGGGCTTCGCAATGTGATTAAGAATGAAGATCTGGTTGGGATGGCGGTCAACAAATTGAATCGTCTGTGGCAGATGCCGTTCAAATATTAAAAGATCGTAGCGCAGACCAAAGCCTTGCAGTAACTTGATTCCACGGTTGAAGTCTTCCCGGAGAACGTAGAAGTCATTTGGTTCGTCGTGGAGCACGTGACGCACACTCTTCAACTTAGCGTGCGTGGAGAGATGTTCCAGATCGCCTTCAACTCTCGGATCGGTGAGCGGAACCCACCCAACAACACCTCGGATAAACTCGTGACTGCGCGCCAGATCGAGCAGCCATCGGGTCTCTGCGAATGTCTGTCTGGCTTGTACGGTGACAACGCCCTTGATGTCAGATTCTTCGAGGACATCCATTAAATCTGGGATCAGGAAGTCACGCCGAAGAAGGCCCATGTTCTCCGAAATCCAGGGATATTGGGGAGCGGAGTATTTCCATAGGTGATGGTGCGCATCGATCTTGGCGTGCGGCATTCGAGGTCCCTAATTGTTTTCCGGTCTGCCAACGATTCAAGATGCCCGGAAAGAAATTTCCAGGCGAAGACACGCTCTTGAGAGGATATTCAGGCCGAATGCGAACAACGACTTAGTTCTTCACTCCCGGAACTTTCAAGAGGATGCGGTACACACTGGTGCTGGCCGTAATGTAGAGCGTCTTGCCATCTTTGTCGCCCCAGGCCACGTTGCTCACGGCTTCGGGGACTTTGATTGTGCCCAGGTGTTTCCCTTCGGGAGAAATAATCCACACGCCGCCGGGACCGGCGCCGTAGAGGTTTCCTTTTTTGTCCACACGGATGCCGTCCGGCCCCCCAGGGGCACCATCGTGGGAGGCATCGAGAAACAATGCGCCGTCCGTAACCGATCCGTCAGGCTGCACCCGATAGCGCATCCATATCTTCTTGCCGGAATCCGCGATGTACAAGTACTTCTCGTCCGGCGAAAAGCATATGCCGTTCGGCCGCGGGAGGTCCCTAATTACAAGCTGGAGTTGGTCCCGGGCCGGTTCTGTCCCAGGCTTCTGTTGCCGTGCTCTAGGAATGCGATAAACACCGTTGAGCTTCAACTCCTTTTTCGGGTCGTTGTCCCCCTGGGTGGGCAGACCGTAGGGAGGATCAGTGAAGTACAGCGAGCCATCAGATTTGTACACAAGATCATTGGGGCTATTGAACTTCTTTCCTTGATAGGAGTCGGCCAGAATCGTGATTTGTCCGTTCGGGTCGAGGGACTCCATGCGCCATACGTTGCGCCTGGCGTGTCCCGCCACGCTCACTCGACCATCGGGATCCAAGATCATTCCATTTGAGCCTGGCTCCGGCCCTTTGAATGGCTCTGCACCCATATATCCGCTGGGGTGCATGAATACGCTCGCGCCCTTACCCGGGGTCCACAGATCGATGTTGTTTGCTGGGATCTCCGCAAACAGGAGAGTTCCTTCGTGCGTCCAAACTGGGCCTTCAGTCCACTTGTTGAAGCCAGTGGCTATGCGCTCCAGCTTGGAGTCGGGCCCTACCAATTGCTCGAGAGCGGGGTCGAGCTTCTGAATGTCCTGCGCTAATGCGGGCACGGTGAAAGCAGTGACAGTCACGATCAAAAAAAAGACCCGGTGTCTCACTATCGAGATCATCGTGCGGCGAAAAGCACAGCGTACTGGGCGTGTATTCATGTTTTCCTCTGCGAGACTTCACTGCTGCATCGAGCGAGTGACATGCACCTCTCTGGCGAGCAACACCACTTCTTCATCGCGCACGGAAGGCTTGCTCCGATCCGACGGCCTTTGAGTCTGTTCAGAAACCAGCGCGAATCTGCTTAACCCGCGGCGAACGAGCTGACCAATCCACCTGTCGAAGAGCGCCTACAATAAATATCCAAGACAATGAGCCCAGCAAGGCTATGAGCGCAGTGATGATGAAAGCCCAAAAGAACCGTCCCGTCTTGTCCACGACCAAACCCGTTACCACAGGCGCGATCCATCCAGCCAGATTACCTAGGAAGTTTTGTAGGCCGGTCCACTTGCCAGCTGCTTGCGGTCCCGCAAGCGTTTGGGTAATTGCCCAAGCATTGGAAGCGCTGATTCCCCAGAACGCCGCCGCCAACAGCAGGCATACTACCGAGAACACTGGCTCGCTGACGACGCAGGCAGCAAGCGAGATCCCAGCCCCCACTTGTCCCACGACCATAAACGTCTTGCGAACCATGGTTGGAGTTTTTCCTAAGGCAATGCACCGATCGGAGGCCCATCCTGCGGACGTGGCTGCGACAGCCATCAGGAAATAAGCTAACCCAGCGATCTTCGCCATCGTGGCCAGGGAAAAATGACGTTCGTGCACCAGGTAGAACGGCAGCCAGGTCAGGAGAAAGTACAGCAAGTAGTTCATACAGAAAAGCCCTAGAGAGGTTCCCCAGGCTGACCGCTGCTCCAGAATCTGCAGCATGCCGGGTGCGGAGAGTCCCGATTGCGAGGGGGAATCCCCATGGCCTTTTGGCATCCAGCGAAGCCATGGCGGTAGCCATAACAAGCTAGTCAAGCCCACCACGAGAAAAACCGAACGCCACCCAAATCGGCTCATCAGAATTCCGCCAGCGAGCGTGCCGACCGCTGGCCCTAGGGCCATGCCGGCAACTATGCTCGCATTGGCGAAGCCACGTTTGTGCTCCGGGAAATACCGCGACAAAATGGTCGAGCATGCTGGATAAGAAACCGATTCTCCTGCGCCCAGCGCCAATCGCGCGATGAGCAATGTGCCGAATGCATGGGCCGCGCCGGTAGCCGCGGTTGCTGCGGACCAAAGGAAAAAACCGCTCGCGATCACCCATTTCACATCGAGGCGATCCACCAGCCAGCCGGAAAGCGGCAGAAAGCATGAGTAGGTCCAAAAGAAGGACGACAGCAGGACTCCGAGCTGCGTCGCCGAAAGTTGGAACTCATTCTTGAGCAGCGGTGCTGCAATCGAGAGATTGCCGCGGTCCAAGTAATTAATGAAAACGGAAAGCGCGAGCAGGAACAGCACGCGCGAAAGCCGGGTCTCGTCCACTGCTGGTTTGGCAGTCATGGTGTCACGTCGGGTGTATAACGGCGGAAATGCTGGCGCGCGTTGACGAGCACTGAGCGGTTCACACTGTCTTTGAATAGCGCTGCTCTGAGAAGTTCACGACGCGTTGCCGCGACTCGCCCAGCCCTTCAATCCCCAACTCGACTACATCTCCAGATTTGAGATACCGCGGCGGATTCATTCCGAGCCCAACCCCTGCGGGCGTGCCAGTGCTGATGACGTCGCCGGGAAGCAACGTCATGAATTCGCTCACGTACGACAGGAGCGTCGCAACATCGAAGATCATGTTGGCGGTGGAACTGTTTTGACGAATCTCCCCGTTAACCTTGAGCCACATTTTTAGATTGCTCAGACCAGGAAGCTCCTCCGGAGAGGCAAGGAACGGGCCTAAGGGCGCGAAAGTATCTGCGCTTTTGCCTTTCACCCATTGACCGCCGCGCTCAAACTGAAAACTGCGTTCAGAATAGTCGTTGTGCAGAACGTATCCGGCCACGTAATCGAGTGCTTCGTCTCTCGGGACATAGAGCGCAGTCTTGCTCACCACGAACGCAAGCTCGACTTCCCAGTCCACCTTGGTGGCATTCCTCGGAATTACCAGTGCATCGTTTGGTCCGACTAAGGATGTTGTCGCTTTGAAGAAGATAACCGGCTCTTTCGGAATTGCAGTTCCGGTCTCTGCCGCATGGTCACGGTAGTTGAGTCCGATGCAAACGATCTTGCTGGGACGACTAATTGGCGAGCCCAGCCGTATTGTCGACGGTACGCGCAAAGCCGAAGAGGAGTGGGGTTTCAGCCAGGCGCGAAGAGCATCCATGCCACCTCGCGCAAAGAATGCTTGGTCGTAATCTGACACGAAGTCCGAGACATCCAGACGCGAGCCGTCGTCGAGGAGGACTCCTGGCCGTTCGCTGCCAGCTTCGCCGAATCGAATAAGTTTCAATGTTGTACTCGCGCAGCGCGAGCTTGAATGCGCCTCGTCAGCTAGGGTTCCAGTTTAAAAATACGTTCCATACGCAGCCATTTTTCGTCAGGCTCTGCTTCCGGCAGCGCTTGCTGGAATCTCCACATGAGCTGCTCCCAAGCTTGCACCTTCGGATTTTGCTGGTCCGCTTTGGCTTTCTTTTCAAACGAAAAGCTTTCATTTACTTCCATGATCATGAACATACGCGTGCCGACCAGGTAAATCTCCAGATCTTCGATACCGGAGTCCTTTAAGCTTTGCGTGACCTCGGGCCAGATTTTTTCGTGGTATTTCCTGTATTCGGCAATCAGAGCGGGATCGTCTTTCAAGTCGAGTGCGAAACAAAATCGGCGGCTCATTTCGCGGTACTCAGTTCAGTAGTTCGGGAATCTGCGACGAAAACAGGCCGATAGCCGCGCACCGCGAAGTAGAGCACATAGGCCTGACAGATTAGCGGCACTACGAAAGCTACGCGAATATTGCTGTGGTCAGAAATAAATCCCATAATTGCGGGGAAGATAGCCCCACCGAGGATCGAAGCCACCAACAAGGACGACCCCAGCTTTGTGTATCGTCCAAGCTGCTTGATGCTCAGGGCAAAGATGGTTGGGAACATGATCGAATGAAAAAAACCAATGAGGACAACGGCCCACAAGGGCGCCACGCCGGAGCCGAGAAGAACCACGAGAAGACAGATCAGAGTCGACAGGGAAAACAATGCAAGCAGCCTGGCCGCAGGCACGCGCTTCATGATGTAGGAACCAGAAAACCTTCCGATCATGAATCCAATCAAGTGCAACTTCAAATAAAAGGAAGCATCTTTTTGGAGCAGTCCAGGATTACTATGCTGCACCAGGCGAATGACGAAACTGGCCACGCCGATTTGAGCGCCAACGTAGAAGAACTGTGCGACAACTCCTTTTACCAGGTGGCCGTAACGCCAGATGTCGCGCAGCTCTTCCCGGGTTGACTCCTGGTTCACCGCTCCATCGGTTGCGCCGACGTCCGGCAATTTGGAAAGGAAAATCACAACCGCGTACGCAAGAAAGATTCCTGCTATTACCAGGTAAGGCATCCTCACGGTGCTGACCACGGCAGTGCGATAGGCGGCCATCTGCTCGGGCGACATGGCCGTCAACTTCTCGTGCGAATACTCGAGAGCCGAAAGAATAAAAGCCGAGCCAATGAAGGGTGTCACCACTGCGCCCACGGCATTGAATGACTGTGCCAGATTTAATCGCCGCTCTGAGCTCTCCGCCGGTCCCAGCAGTGTTACGTAAGGGTTAGCGGCGACTTCCAGCACGCCCTGGCCGCACGCCATCACGAATAAAGCAAAAAGAAATAATCCATAAACCTGAATTGAGGCTGCGGGAATAAACAGCAACGCACCCGTCGCGCATGTGAGGAGACCAACGACTATTCCGTTCTTATAGCCGATCCTTTCCAGCAGCCGTCCTGCAGGCAGCGCGGAAAGACAATAGCCGCCGAAGAATGCCACCTGGATGAGGGCCGATTGAAAGTCGTTCAGATCGAAGACCTTCTTCAAATGCGGAATCAGAATGTCATTGAGGTTCACTCCCAGCGCCCAGAGAAAGAACAGGGTTGTGACGAGAACCAGTGGGGTGCGAAATCGTTGTTCGGTGACGGGTGCTGAGGTTGTCATCGCTTAAGTCAGCGCTCGATCGAGATGCACATAGCCGCCATCCACGAACAAATGCTGGCCGGTTATGTGCGCGGCGCGGGAAGAAAGCAGGAATACTACCATTGCCGCGATCTCGTCCGGAGAAGTCATTCTCTTCTCCAGAGGGATCTTGGCCAGGACGGACTGAAGCTTCCGTTCAGGATCAGGGAATGTGTCGAGCCACTGCCGGTAGAGCGGCGTCATGACCTCCGCGGGAATGACCGCGTTCGCGCGGATGCCGTAGCCCAGCAGCTCCGCCGCCCATTCGCGGGTCAGAGCCAATATTGCTCCTTTCGATGACGCATATCCTGACGTACCCCCTTGACCCGTGATGGCGGTTTTTGAACCAATGTTCACGATGCAGCCGTGCGTTTTCTTCAGGTACGGAAGCGCGAAATGCGCCATGTTGAAGTAATGCAGCAGATTGCGACCTAGCGACTCTGCATACTGTTCTGGAGTTCCATGCTCCAGGCCGACTTTGTCGTTTACTCCCGCGTTGTTCACGAGAGCATCAACACGGCCAAATTTCTCAACTGTCGAATCAATCGCAGTTTGGCAAGCCGCCGGGGATAAAAGATCCGCAACGATCACGTGGCTTGTGCGTACCTCGGTATGAAGGGTTTTACCGGCCTCGGCGTCACGGTCCACAATGACGGGAATCGCAGCTTCCGCAGCGGCGGCTCGCACGATTGCGGCGCCTATGCCCTTGGCTCCGCCGGTGACGAGCACTACTTTATTTTCGAGGTGCAGGTCCACTGTTCTCTCGCAATCAACCGTGCAAATTCATGAAACCGCCATCTAGAGGGGAATTGACTCCGGTGATGAACGAAGCTGCGTCAGAACACAAGAACAGGGCAAGCGAGGCCACTTCCTCCGGTTCCCCCATTCTGCCGATAGGCTGCGTTTTCGCCAGGGTTTCGAACATCTCCTGCTCGCGGCCCGGATAGGTCTTTTTCAAATAACCATCGACGAATGTCGTATGGACCCGAGCTGGGGAAATGCAGTTGCAGCGAATATTGTGGGCGATGTAGTCACGCGCAACGGAGTAGGTCATCGCAATCACCGCGCCCTTGCTGGTGGAGTATGCGAAGCGATCGGCCAGTCCGGCAGATCCCGCCACAGAAGCCATGTTTAGAATGACTCCGCCTCCTGCAGACTTCATCCTTCCGATTACAGCATTGATACAGTTGAAATAGCCTTTGACATTAACGAGAAGAACCCGGTCGAAGTCGTGCTCGGTCGTACTTTCAACCGTGCCAATGTGTGAGATGCCGGCATTATTTACAAGAATGTGAACCCGACCCTGCTGCAAGATTGTTTGGAATGTCGATCCAATTGAAACCCTATCACTCACATCGCATTCATATGCCGAGGCTCTTCCACCAGTTCCGGTAATCTCCGCGGCCACCGTTTCTGCATGTGTTCGATTAATGTCCAACAGGCACACCGAAGCGCCGTTTGCCGCAAACTTGTGGGCGATCGCTCGACCGATGCCACTGGCAGCACCCGTAATAACTGCCATGCGGCCATCTAACCTGAAGGTCTCCGCGTTTAATTCCTGATGGCTCAGAGATCAGTTCTCCTATATGACATTTCGCCCTTTCGGAAGTCTCTCGACGCCCCCTGCGATGAACACCGTGACCTCTCGTGGAGGTTAAGCTGAGGGCAGACTTGATCCCTTTCGGTCGGAGGCTCTGAAAATTCCTTCATTCGACGGCTGCTGGCAAAGAGGACATTGAAGGCACGCCCGCACTGCTCAAAGCGATCACAGTATAGGCGTGCTTGGCGCCAAGTTGGGCAGTTGTGTCAACGTGCCTCATCTGCGGTAGCGGTGCGAATGGCGTGTCGTGATATGAGAGCCCCTGGAAGAGTGGGCGTCCATACACGGCTTCTGGAGGTTGCATCGGAAGCTTCGCGATCCCACGCCCGTCTCGAAGCACAATGAAGCCACCGAGTCCACTGACGATATCCGCCTCGGCCTCCCATGTGATCTCATTGCCGTGATTTGCATTAGCGTTCGCTCGCACATTGACTGGAGCGGGGGGTGCGCCAGCGTCGCTTACGGTTCCGGTTCTGACATACTCCATCCAAATTTTTGCTGTGGCCTCATTTGGCAACCAAGCGGCCTTGTTTGGATCCCCTTTGAATACCGCTGCAGGCATGGCGGCATCCCCGAACGGCGTTGCCAGCCATGCACCACTAAGGTCCACCGGCCTTAAGATTTTGTTCCATTCCGTTAAGCGCATTTGAAGGCAAGCGTCGAAGAACGGGATCGCGAGATACCGGGAATCCCCACAGAAGTGTCCTGTACGCGGATCGGGAGCGAGCCCAATGGGAGCGCCCTGGGCTCGGTACTCCTGGAAAGTGGCAATGGAGCCGTCCCAGGGACGATTTCCTCTTTCTCCTACGCCGAAGTTCACCATCGTGGGAATCTCATAAATTGGGGGCGGAACTTCAGGCTGGATAAACTCGGGCCTCGAACGAAACATCACCGCGGTACCCGAACGAAGAAAAGCAGCGAGCACTCGGTCGGGGTGAAGAATGCTCATCACATTGGCCCATATCCCGCCACCAGAGTGTCCCCAGAGACACCAAGGGACCGTAGCGATTTCCGCGTGGCCCGACTTTGTCGCAAACTCGTCCAGGGCCCGAAGGAAAACACGCTCGGAACCCTGTCTCGGGTCGAACCACAGCTCCGCGCCTCCTGGAGTCAGGTCAATCGCATCGTTCAGAACACGATAGGAAGGTCCAAGAAGGACGCAGCTCCATTTCTTTGCTAGCGCTTGCCAGTGCAAATCGTAAGCAGAAGTTGCCCCCGCCTGCGCGGCTGGAATGCTTGCGCCGTGCTGATGAACGATCACCGCCCTCACGGTCTTGATATCGTCAGGGATCCAGAGGGTGTATTTAACACCAAGCTGCAACTCTCCTTTGGTTGTGGATGGCGGGTAAACAAGTTGGAGATAACGACCTGCACCACTCGATGGAGTAAAAGGTCCCCACCCATCCTCGACAGGAGGAACCTGATTGCCAGGAGCTCCAGGCTGATGACTCTGAGTCTGAGCAGCGATAGCCGGCGAGAGCGAGGAAGAGACAAGCGTGACGCCAAGGCCTGCCATTGCTTTCATAAGTGAGCGTCGCGCCGGCGAATCCAGACTAGGTAACCCTTGTGAGCCTATCCTTTCGCTTCGGGTGATCTCGCTCATTCTCTCTTGTCCTCATCCGAAACTTGTGTCAGTGCATTTCCGCACTGGAACATGTGCGATGGCGCAACGCTCGAACCCTTGACCCCAAAAGTGCAAAATCAGTTCGTTGCCTGCCACTCGCGCGGAAATCTCACGAAGGACATATCTAATTCTCTCGTGGCACGGCAACCCAATAACCTTAAGGTTCGTTCCACGTCGTCTCTCAGGATTTCGAGTGCCCGCACGACGCCCGCTTCGCCCGCAGCGGCCAATCCATAGGCGTAAGCGCGGCCAATCAGCACTGCTCTTGCGCCCATGCAGACTGCCTTTACAATGTCGCTGCCACGTCGGATTCCACCGTCGATCAGAACCTCGACGTGGGGATCGACTGCCGCAATCACTTCGCGGAGCACAGCCAAGGTTGGAGAGACGCAATCCAATTGGCGGCCTCCATGGTTGGACACGACAATCGCCGAGGCTCCCTCGTCTACTGCATGTCGCGCATCCTCTCCGGTGAGAATGCCCTTAACTACGAGGGGACCTTGCCAAAGGTCTCGGATCCACCTGAAGTCTTCCCATGTCACAGCGGAACGGTTCAGGCCGGCCGCCACATCCATAAGGGGCATCGGTCCAAGCCTAGGTACGACGATATTTTCGAGCTTTGGTACGCCACCGTCGCGAAGGAAGGAAATCAGCCAGGCTGGATGCGCCAATATTCCAGGCAAGAAAGGGATCTTAGGAAGGAAGCTGTGTGCCAGAAGTTCTCTCATGCCGTTGCGGGGGTCTCGCTCTCTCAAACCGGCAACAGCAGTATCGACTGTAATCACCAAGGCACGAAATCCGCAACTTCGTGCTCGTTCGATAGCGCCTTCGGCGGCTTCGCGGCCGCCCAATAGATATAGTTGGTACCACGCCGGACCCGATATCGCCGCTTTTACGTGCTCCATCTTGTGTCCAGAAATAGTAGAAAGTATGTATCCGATGCCAGCTTTCTCGGCAGCGCGAGCAGCAGCCACCTCACCGCCAGGATGCATAAGTCGGCTGTAGCCGATTGGCGCTAGCATAGCCGGAAAAGCGAGGTCGGCTTCCAGTACTTGTGTGTTCAGCTCGCAAGGCCCAACTGAGACAGCCTGCTTTGGTCGGAACGTTACTTGTTTGAATGCTTCACAGTTGTTACGGAGCGTAACCTCTTGTTCAGCACCACCATCCACATAGTCAAACACTGCTTTCGGCAAGCGTCGCTTCGCAAGAGTCAGCAAGTCATTTATGTTCACGACTCGCGGAAGAGGCCGTTGGCTTTTGATCATGGTCAATTCAATAGCTTCCAAATACTCTTTCTGATCTCCTCTCCTCCATTGTTTGCAGTTTGTGCGAGTTTCATATATAAAATGTTATGTGCGCCCACGAAAACAGTAACGGACCTTATGCCAGCTTTTATGCTCTTGTCAAGGATTTTCTTGAGTTTGATAGTATTCAACCCATCCGGCGGTCAGCTGGCAAAGGACCAATGTTGCAAGAAGAGTCGTAGTCACTGCAGGATCATTGCCATTTGGCTTCACCTTAACCAGTGCTCAGCTTCGACAATTTATGAAGAAAAAGGCGCCTAAAGCTTCCAGCCGATACCCAACTCCGGCTCTTGAGAAGGGCTTGGATATATTGGAGATGTTTGCCAGCGAGGCGACGGGACTCACAAAGAGCGACGTAGCACGCAAGCTCGGTCGCACGATTTCAGAAATCTTTCGGATGCTGTTATGCCTCGAAGAACGCGGCTACATTGCGCAGAGCCCGGGCAGCGACCGTTACAATCTCACCTTACGCTTGTTTAGGCTCGCGCAAGAGCATCCGCCAATCAAACGCATGACTATGGAGGCCTTGCCGATTATGCGGCAAGTTGCTCACGAACTTAGTCAGTCTTGTCATTTGGGCGTGCTCAACGGGGGTCAAGTCGTGATTATCGCGCAGGTTGATTCCCCAGTGAGCCCGGGCTTCTATGTTAAGGCTGGTGCGGTTGTGGATCTCATGCATGCCGCTACAGGTCACGTCATCCTGGCATACCAAACGCAAGAGGCTCGTGAACGTGCCATACAGACTTGGTGCAAACGCAACAAGACTGAGGCTCCGCGTGATCTGACTTCGCATCTTGCCGCCATTAAGGAGCGAGGCTATGAAGAGAAGGAAAGTTACGAGGTGGAGGGAGTCATCAATGTTTCTTATCCCGTCTTGGACGAGCATGGGCATGCAGTTGCCGCGTTAACCGTTCCCTACATCCGTCGAATTGGCGACAAAACCACCACGGCTATCGTACGCCAGGCCTTGAAACAAGCGAGTTCTCAGCTCTCCCAAGAGATCGGGGGAATCTCGCCATAGCGAACGAATTGGACTCCTAAGTCCGTTACAGTCGCCGCTTTGGCCAATCCACAAATATTTCCCTCAACGCAGCGACCCCATCCGTGATTTTTATTGACAAATTTAATGTTTCGGGAATAGAAACTATAATTCTGGACTAGCCGGTGCAGGAAATTACTCATTTGCCTGCAGCCTACTGGCGAGACTGCGTCAGCGCAGGAGCCTTTTGATTTTCATTGTCGAGTGCTGGCCGCGACTTGAAAGCCCTCCGAAGGAGTGTTGATTCGTTTGAGCGACCCTAAAATCACGAATGTCCGCGTCCTCGATCTACGATTTCCGACCTCACGCCACCAGATTGGCTCGGACGCGGTCAACACAGACCCCGATTACTCGGCGGCATATTGCATTCTGGAAACGGATGTGGGTGTCGAAGGATACGGCCTCGCCTTCACCTTAGGCCACGGAACAGAATTATGCGTGCTTGCACTTGAGTATCTTGCGCGATTTCTCCAGGGCCGCAATTTATCTTCTGTGACTGACGACACAGTCGCATTTTCCAGACAGCTTACCGAAGACAGTCAATTCCGCTGGCTCGGGCCCGAAAAGGGTGTAATCCACCTTGCTGCCGCAGCCCTCATCAATGCGGTCTGGGACCTTTATGCGCGAACGGAAGGCAAGCCTCTTTGGAAGCTATTGGCAGATTTTGAACCCGAGCGGATTGTCCGTTCGATTGACTTTAAATATATCGAAGATGCCATTACTCCGGATGAAGCCCTTGATCTACTAAGGACGCGCCCAGCATCTCAAGCGGAACGTTTAAGGAAGCTTGAACAGCATGGGTATCCAGCATACACGACATCCGCAGGTTGGTTCGGCTTTAGTGACGACAAGATTCGGCGCCTCTGCCGTGAATCTCTCAGCCAAGGATGGACGCATTTCAAGTTAAAAGTCGGTGGCAACCCGGCCGACGATCTTCGCCGCGCGCGCTTGGTTCGCGCAGAAATTGGCCCGCACAACAAGCTGATGATGGATGCAAATCAGAAGTGGGGGGTCATCGAGGCAATTCAACGCACAAAAGAACTGGCTGAAGTGGACCCTTGGTGGATGGAGGAGCCCACCAGCCCCGACGACATTTTGGGCCACGCTCGCATTCGCCGAGAGGCTTCTCCCGTTCGCATCGCGACGGGTGAGCATTGCCATAATCGAGTCATGTTCAAGCAATTCATGCAGGCCGGCGCAATGGATGTCTGTCAGATTGACAGTTGCAGGGTTGCGGGCGTGAACGAGAATCTTGCAGTGCTCTTGATGGCCGCTAAATTCAACATTCCGGTTTGCCCTCACGCGGGCGGAGTCGGTTTGTGCGAATGCGTGCAGCACCTGGCGATCTTTGACTATCTGCGTGTATCAGCGTCGCTCGAAAACCGAGTCACTGAATTTGTAGACCATCTGCATGAACATTTTGCCGATCCCGCTCGCATAGCCAACGGCCATTATCTGCTGCCTGAAAAGCCCGGATACAGCACCGAGATACTTCCGGAGACTTTGCTCGCATACCAGTACCCGGACGGTCCAGTGTGGAATGATCACCGGATTTCAGTTGTAACCTAGAAGAAATCTCGTTCGGGCACCAAGAAACGTCTTCTTTCCCAGGAAATTCGTTTTGGAAGAGCAACTGCTGCCTCGATGAACTGGATTGCCGCCAGTTCCTCCCCATGGCCTTAACGAGATCGGCCATGCCGTTTCTTTCCTCCGATCCGCTGGATGCCATGCGAGCACAATGCCGGGAACCCTTGGGAGCCCGCACCTCTTAACGGGGAGAGCTTCGCCCGCTATGTGTTCACACGGGGAAATGAACGGAACCGTGGACGGCCCCGGATGTGCAAGTCCGTTCCCATAATCAATTTGAGTCACGGTTGATCAAGCCGTCGGGCCCGCGAAGATCCATGGCTGGGCCCTGCCTGTCTCAACTCATCAAAAAAATGCTTGACAAGCGTTAACGGTCGAGCCATATAAGTGAGCGGTTTGATATGTGAATTAGTTGATTTCACGTATAAAACAATATTAAATTCGGATGGTTTTGAGTCGCAAGTGCCGCTTTTCCAGTGACCGCACAGGAGTGTGGTGAGGTTATTGATCGCAACCTAATTGGGGTGGGGGGCGTTTATGGATAACCGTGCTTCTAGTTTTTTCGCTTTGCTTCGAGCATGCAAGGATTCGTCTGGCTTGCGTGAATCCGGATTCGGCGACCGCATCGCTTTGCTGTTAGTGGCGCTTGTCCTGATACTTGCGATTCCGCATAGCGCTTCAGCGCAGGCCACAGCCACTCTCAACGGAGTTGTGCGGGATTCGAGCGGTGCGGTAATTCCGCAGGCAACCGTGACTCTCCAAAATATTGACACCAGCACGGAGAGAGAGAGTCTCACCAACGATTCCGGGCTGTATGTGTTCGTGAGCGTGCCACCCGGTGAATACGCTCTGAAAGTAACAAAAGATGGATTTACTACCGCGACACAGGCGGGACTTCATGTTCTCGTCAATCAGGCCAGCACTCAGGACTTTACACTACGAGTAGGATCGACCCAGCAATCCGTCACGGTCGAGGCCTCCGCGGTCAACCTCGAAACCGGGAATGCGACGCTAGGCTCAGTGATAGAGTCCAAGCAAGTGAGGGACCTACCGCTCAACGGACGAAATTTCACGCAACTCCTGTCCCTCACGCCGGGCGTGAGTCCGGTCAGCGTGGCGCAAAACTCGGGTGGCGCACAGGCTGCACCGCTCGGCTCATTTGTCTTTCCCGCTGTCAGCGGGCAGTCGAATCGCAGCAACTACTTCCTGCTGGATGGGATCGACAATACCGATCAGGTCTTTACCACCTACGCGGTAGCGCCCATCCTTGACGATATTCAAGAATTCAAGGTCCAATCCCACAGTGATGAGGCGCAGTTCGGCGGAGTATTGGGCGGGATCGTCAACGTGGTCAGCAAGTCTGGCACGAACAACTTCCACGGGACTGCGTGGGAGTTCCTCCGCAACACTGTCATGGATGCAAAGAACCCGCTTAAGGGCGCCGCGGGCGGCGTTTCGAAATTGGTACAGAACCAGTTCGGTGCGAATTTCGGCGGTCCGGTGATTCTCCCGTTTTACAACGGCCGCAATAAGACCTTCTTCTTTGGAAGTTATGAAGGGTTTCGCCGCGCGCAGCCTTCAAGTAATTGCAACCTCCTAACTCCCAGTGGCACTTGCGGCGCATTTTACAATGTGCCCACAGCAGCAGAACTTAACAGGCGACTTCAGCGCACTGTTGCAACGTTCTAACCCGGTCCAGCTTTACAACCCGTTCACGACGCGGCCCGATCCTGCCAATCCCGGGTCATTTATCCGCGATCCCTTTCCGAACAATGACATTTCGAGCGTATTGAATCCAGGCGCCGTGAGCCTTGCCCAGGCGGTGTTTCCCGCTCCGCAGCCAGTCGTAAACGGCTTCAATGGCTATGACCTTCGTTCCAGTCTAACTCCTCAGAACGAATACAGTTTCAGAATGGACGAAAACTTCAACCCCTCTAACTCTCTCTTTTTTCGGTACACGAGCTCGGACCAGACGAGGATCGGAATCAGCTGGGATCGTTGGGGAGACTGCTACGGGCGAAACGTTCGGAAAGCAATACGTGTTGTCCTACTACCACCAGTTCAACCCGTCAACCATCCTGGATGCGCAATTCGGACATGTGGACCTCACGAATAACGTTGGCAACTCCTATGACAATCTAGACCCGACAACGGTGGTCAATGACCGCTGGCCTAGTACCCAGTTTCGCCTGTGGTTTCGCGGGTACGGGCTCTAGTTGCTCGATCCCAGGGCTGACACATTCCGGCGTACGCGACTAGTGGTGCCACAAACCATGGCGGAACCAAGCTCACGGACATTTATCAGTGGAGAGCCAATTTTACGAAAGTTCTCCGCAAACACTCGTTTACCACTGGTTTCGATTTTGAGAGAAACTCATTTTTTGTACATGGCGGCGGTCCGGCTGAAACTTTTGGTGCTGAGCAAACAGCGAATCCGCAAGCGCCGACCGGCACGGGCGATGCCATGGCAGCGTTTCTTATCGGAACAACCGCCAGCGCCTCGCGTCGAGATACTGTGGCGCCCGTGACCGGGCAGCGCAGTTACGGCTTCTATTTCATGGATAAATGGAAGGTGACAGACAAGCTAATTCTGAATATCGGGCTTCGGTATGACCTAATGCTTTGGCCGGGGTATGGGTCAGGCTCCAAGCGATCCAACCAGCCAGGTCGGGAATATCGATTTCAACAATGGGACCTATGTCATTCAAACAAATTCACCGGACTGCGCGAGTGCCGGCCAAGCTCCCTGCGTGCCTGGAGGTCTGCCGCAGCCTAACGTGGTTGTTTCCCGAAATAATCGCTTGTATTCCAATACTTATGACAATATCCAACCCCGGATCGGGATTGCTTATAGTCTTAACGACAAAACGGTGGTGCGTGCCTCGTTCGGCATATTCAATGACCTCTGGGCGGGCGTCATGCAAACCGTGCAGGGCATTGGTGGCGACTGGCCATCAGTAGCGCAAATACTCACTCCCGCACTGAATACCTCCAATCAAGTCGCCACAGCAAATTGGCAAGATCCGCTTGCAGGCTTAGGTTCGGCGGGGTTACCCGCTCCAACGCCATTCGGCCAGGTTGAGTGGTACAGGGATCCTAAGGCTAAGAATCCATATTCGGAGCAATGGAATTTTGGAGTCCAGCGGCAGTTGGGCTCGAACACTGTCATGACGGCGAATTATGTGGGTTCCCAAAGCCACCGCCTTACAGTTGGTGGCTAGTACAATGTTGCATTAACTCCAGGACCAGGGACGCCCGCCGAGGTTACGGCTCGACAGCCGTATCCGTATATCAGTTCCGACTTTTTATGATAGAAGCATCGGTAATAGCTCCTACAACAGTCTCCAGTTGTCTGCCAACCACCATAGTTCGAACGGGCTAACTTATCTGGTTGCTTACACTTGGTCGAAGTCCATTGACGTCGGTTGCTCTGGGTTCTTCGGTATCGAAAGCTGCTCAGTTCAGAACCCGTACCATATCAAGGGTGACCGTAGCGTGTCCGGCTTTGATTTGCCGCATGTTCTCAGTGCCAGCGCGGTCGCCCCACTGCCGTTCGGTAAGGGCAAGCGCTTCGCAAATTCCGGTGGTTGGTTTAACTACATTATCGGAAATTGGCAGCTAAATGGCATCCTGACTCTCACTTCAGGCGTGCCATACAACGTTCACATCTCATAGTGACATCGCCAACGCTATCCGAGGACTGGCAACGTTCGCGCGAACCAAGTCGGCGATCCTCACTTGTCAAATCCGAGCACGAAGGAATGGTTTAACACTGCCGCTTTTGCCCCGCCAGCGCCGTTTACATTTGGCAATTCTGGCAGGAATTCACTTCGAGCGGACTGGTTTAAGAATCTAGATCTGTCATTGTTCAAGGATTTTCCCATCGGCGAGAGAAGAAGTCTTCAGTTCCGGGCCGAGGCGTTCAACGTTACAAATACGCCAACCTGGGGAATTCCGGTCAACGATCTGAACCTAATCACACACAGTTCGGATCGATAACCAGCACTCGCAGCACGGAGCGCCAACTGCAAATGTCGTTGAAACTTTACTTCTAACTGGGTTGCGCTTTGGCTTCATTGAAGTGGGACTAGCTGGCGAACACCGGCCCGCTAGTCCTCCGTTCAATGATTCGGAACGATGATCTCCCGTCGCCAGAAAGCACGTACATTCCTACGGGGGTAGTTTGATCCGTTCTCACTTCGGGGAGTTGGTCCGCCTAGTACCTGGGCAATACGCACATAGGATCCTGCGTGAGGAGAGCAATATTTGAAAACGTCCTTTCGACCTCACACTCTCAGCAGAAAAAACTTTTTAAAGGTTATGATGAGTGGCGCTGCCGGCGTCCTTTCCGCAGGCTTTGGTTCCCCACTATCCCTTCGAGCTGCACTTCCCCCGGCAACAGAACCGCTCATCCGTGGACTCACGCCATATATCCGTCTTTACGGAGCGACAGCGGCGGCGATCGAGGGCAACGCAAAACTGGACGACTTGAAGATCTCTGTGAACTGTAAGGGTTCAAGCAGGATTAAATGGAACGTTACCGCTCTGGAAGAAGGTGAGTACGACCTGTTCATTTCGTGTGCTGTTCCCGGCCCATCCTGTCACCTTGAAGTTATCTCAGGCCCCAGTTCCGTTAAATCAGATCTAAAGTTCACCGAGGGTGTGTATCGCTCAAGTGATGGCAGCTGGTCTGTTAATTTCGAAAAGATGCGGCTCGATGGGAGATTGCACCTGACCCGCGGAATAAACCCAGTCACACTTCAAGTGTCCGGAGCTGACACGGACGAAGTGGTTCGCTTGCGATGCCTTGAGGTTCTCCCTGCCTCGGCCAACGCTGATATGACGGCCGCTGAAGAGAGTGCCCGCGCGCACCGAGCGAGCACGGACTGGTTTGTCAAGGCAGGGTATGGTGCCATGTTTCATTGGACAGATCTCACGCAACCGCGAGATGGCATGAAGAAGGCGTATCCAGAGGCTGTCAACGCCTTTGACGTTGATGCCTTTGCAAGGCTTATGGGGGAAATAGGAGCGGCTTACGTCATCTTCACTCTGAACCATGCCCATCCGCACTGCCCCGCTCCCATCCAGTCGTGGGAAGCCATCCATCCGGGATGGACAACGAGACGCGATCTAATCGGCGATATCGAGGGTGCTTTGGAGAAACGCGGAATCAGATTGATTCTTTATATCAACTCTCCTGTATTGACAAACTTTGGAAAGACCGGGGAAACCGGGCTCTACGAGCTGACCTTCAGCGAGGAGCAATTCACGGAGATTCACAAGAATGTTCTGAGCGAAATCGGATCTCGGTATGGCGAGAAACTGGCCGGCTATTGGTTCGATTCATGGTATCAATCGCTGGCTGCCTACCCCGATGTTCCGATTGAGGCAATCTACCGTTATTGCAAAGTGGGAAACCCAGGCCGGATTACTGCCTTTAACTTCTGGATCTTTCCAGTTTTAACTCCCTGGCAGGACTACTGGGCAGGCGAGCTCTACGCTCTTCAAAATCCTTTTGAGTCTCGTTACATTAACAGGGGGGCGGGCGCAGGATTTCAGGCCCATGGGATGGTATCCATGCTGCCATCATGGGTGCATAGCGAAGCCGGTCCGATTCCACCGCCTCAATTCAGCACGGAGGACTTGATCGCACATGTGAAGGCCAACATGGAACACCAAGCCGTCACGACGATCAACATCGGAGTCTACCAGGACGGTACGATTGAGCAGAGTTCTCTTGACATGATGCGCCAATTGCGGCGCTCAATTAGGGGGAAGTAAGGCAAGTGATAGCGCCATTATCAGAGTGAATTTACCCGCTACTCTGCCTGGACGGTATGCGAACGTACCCGCCTTTGTGGATGTCCGCATGGCATCTCTCGACGGATCCGGTCTGGCACATTCGCGGCCGAAGTCTTCATCGGTGCGCACGCGCTCGCCCACCGCGCGATCAAGAACTACGTAAATAACGGCTCGACCAATACGCGGGGACGGAAAATAAAATGAAATGCCTAATCATCACTGTGCTCCTAATGGGAAGTATAAGCGCTCAAAGCTATCAGCCTACCTGGGAGTCGATCGATAAACGACCCACACCCGCCTGGTTTGGCGATGCCAAGTTCGGAATCTTTATTCATTGGGGCACCTATTCGGTGCCGGCTTACGCTCCCGTCCTGCCCGGAAAGCTTGCCTACTCAGAGTGGTATTGGAATGCGATGACTCGCGGCAAGGACGACCCCAAAGCTGACGCGATTCAGGCCGGCACGTGGGCGTTTCATCAGAAGCGCTACGGCGCAGCCTTTCCTTATCAGAATTTCGCGCCCGAGTTCCATGCGGAGTTGTTCGATCCGGATCACTGGGCTGACGTGTTTGCGCGATCCGGCGCGAAGTATGTTGTGTTGACCTCGAAACACCATGAGGGATTCGCCTTGTGGCCCAGCAAGGAGGCTTCGGCGACCTGGGGCCGGCCCTGGAACGCAGTCGAAGTCGGCCCCAAACGCGATGTGCTGGGCGACCTCACCGACGCGGTTCGCCGGAGGGGCCTGCGCATGGGTTACTACTATTCGCTCTACGAGTGGTATAACCCGCTCTGGTTGTACGACAAGCCGCGCTATGTGCGTGAGCACATGTTCCCCCAGTTCAAAGATCTGGTCACACACTACAAGCCGTCTTTTATTTTCAGCGACGGCGAATGGGAGATGGGTTCCGCTGACTGGCACAGTCCTGAACTGCTCGCGTGGCTGTTCAATGAATCGCCGGTGAAAGACGAGGTCGTGATCAACGATCGCTGGGGCGGCGACACCCGTCACAAACACGGCGGCTATTGGACTACGGAATATACGGCTGGGATGAGCGGCATCGATCATCCTTGGGAAGAGAGCCGCGGCATGGGTGTCAGCTACGGCTACAACCGCGCCGAGAATCTCAACGTTTATCACACTGGCCGTGAACTGATTATGATACTGGTCGACACGGTCAGCCGAGGCGGTAACCTGCTGCTTGATATAGGGCCCAAAGCCGACGGCACAATCCCGGTGATCATGGAGGAGCGGCTCACTCAGATCGGCGACTGGCTGAAGATTAACGGCGATGCCATCTATGGCACTAAGCCCTGGAAGGCGACGCAGCAATGGAGCCCCGGTGAAGTTCCGAAAGTCGAATACAACAAAGAATACTCGACACCCTACGACGTCACTAAGCTGACGGAAAAACCCGAATCGGGGAAGGCTGGGATCGAAGCCTTCTTCACCGCCAAGGGCAGTGACCTGTACGCGATTCTGCCGCACTGGTCAGACCACAGTTTTCTTCTGAAGGACGTAACCGGCGCCAAGTCGGTAAGTCTTCTCGGGTCGACCATACCGCTGAAGTTCAAGGCTTCCAGGATGGGAGTATCGGTCGAGCTACCCGATCTTCCAGAGGAACTCCGTTCCCAGCCGGCGTGGGTATTGAAGATCAGCCGGTGAGGCGGGGAAGGGAGAAGGCGAGGGCTAGTGCCGCTCAGGATAGAGGAGGGCTTCTTCCGTGTCCAGATCTGGTCGCGACTTGTGCCCAGATCCTTCAAGATCAGCACAATCGTGTCTTGAGTTCTGGCCCAAGACATTCCCCCTCCTTCGGTCAGTCGCTCAGGTGGACTCCCGTGCAATTGCGCCAGGGTAAGAATCACTGTCCGTTGCATGGTTGTTAGGTCAATAGTTTCCAAGCCATTTATTGAGTCGAACGCCAAGTGCTTGCCATCCCGCGAGAAGGCTGCTTCACCGACGTGCTCGGAGGTTCCAAAGAGGATGGTGGGCACTCCGCCGCTGGAGGGCACGGTCAGAAGCTGGGTCGTAATCGAAGGGAATGGCGGCAAGAGTCGAGTGAAAACAATCTGCTTCCCATCTGGACTCCATGCCGCATTGAAGTCTTGGGCCGGGCCGTCAGTAAGGCATTGTCAGAGACGCCTGGTTTCAACAGTTGAACTGTGCCGCGGGTACAATCGGTGTGCAAAGAATGGGTTTATAGCCCCTGAAGCTCACAATCGTGCAAGTGGCCGCCTGAGACTCTTTTGGTTGCGCGAGAGATTCTTTGTCGGTTGTAGTATTCGAGCTCCTCAGGGGATATAATGTAGTTGAGCTGGTTTCCACCTTCTCCTCTTTCAGGTTCCCTGAACTAAGTCAGCCCATCTGAAGTTGTCTCCATCTTAGCGATAGCAACCTTTAGGAGGTTGAATATGTTTGCACGCAATGTCTCTTTTCATCTGAAATCGAACATGTTTTCTGATTACTCGCGGACCTTTGAGAACGACACGCTTCCTTTGCTTCGTAAGCAGAAGGGCTTCAAGGACGAAATCACGTTGTCCAATCCCGGCAGCCTGGATGTGATTGCCATCAGTCTGTGGGACAGCAAGGCCAATGCAGAAGCCTACAACACCAGCGCCTATCCAGAAGTGTTGAGAACACTTGGACGGATGATCGACGGAACGCCGAAGGTCCAGACGTTTGAGTCGGTTAGTTCGACCTTCCATAACGTCGCAGTGACAGCGTAAGAGGTCCAGCGTAAAAGGTCTGTAAACATGTCGTGCGGGAGGACGGTTAACTCCGTCCTCCCGAGTGACATGCAAGCCATTCCAACGTATGAAAGTTGCCGGAAGGACATCAGGTGCCCACAACTCCCACTTCGTTGTGAACTGCTGCGCAATCGCCGTCGAACGCGGTAGGGACACCAGTTGCCCGGTGCCCCCCCGCACAGACCCGGACGGGCGCTCATTAGCGCATCCGGTTCTTATCTCGGATGAGTAACGGCCAAGCGAACAGCTTGTCCGCACACTCGCCCACCGTGGGACACGCGCAGTCCCGCGCTTTTGGCGACGTTCCACACTCAGACAATGTGTGCTCTTATGCCGCTGGTCTAATCTCCGCAGCACGAGCAGTCTTCCTGCCCATCACACTTAAAGCCAGCGGAATCGTGGTAAGCCCTCCGATGATTGTGAGGGCCAGCCCGGCGGCATTGCGTTGGTCCTTGTTGAACTTGTTGGAAAGCAAAAGGCCAATCCCGGCACCCAGTGCGACACGAGTTCCGGCGATGAGAATGATCTCCGCGATAGTCAGTGTCCGCTCTTGCATTTCTTCACCACCTCAGTTCCACCGCTACTCGAGCCTCGGCGGGACTACATCCAGTTCGATGCGGTATGTCGCCCGACGGATAGCACGATTTCCCCCCTTTGCAAACAGTTGAACTGCGACTGTTTTCGGAAGAACCTTTGGTCCTTTTCGAATCGTTAGCAAAGCGCGGCGGGGCTCATTGTCAGGTCGTAGTATCCCCCATAGGTTCATTGACCCAGCCAACCGGCTGGTTTCGGACCAACATGGGCGAACAAACGGCACAAGCTTGCGCAAACGCCTGGTGACATCTGGTGCTAAACCTTCTAGTTATGCCTATCTGCTTTCCGCTTAGCTAGGATGGCATGCAATTCCTGCTTCTGCTCCTCGCGCATCTGCTCAAGCTTTGCCTGCTGTTCAGGAGAGAGAATGGGCTTTATTTTGGCGTCAGAAGATCGCACAACTTTTTCGAGCTCTTTGAGCTTGTCGTTGTCGGAAATGACAGGGTTTCTCCAAAGGTATCCCAACTCGCCTGCTTCCTGGCTAGCAATCGGTCTGATCTTAGCCTGCTGATCCTCCGTCAGGGACAAGTGTTCGGTGAGATTTTGCATCTTCATACTGAAGTAATGGCCGGGAGCTTTTGACCAATCGACGATGTTTCGGATTGGCAGCGCTTCGCTGCGCACGATTGGCGCTTCTGCTGTTGTGCCAAGCTTGCTGAATCGAATCGAGTTGTTTTCGACTAACACCAGTAGATCCATACCGACCGCATACTGGGCTGCGCTTCCCGTCGATGGTGTATACAGCACTACATAGAGGGTGTTGCCGACTTTCAAAACCACGTCGTAGCGAACAACATCGGTCTCCCCCGGCGCATTCTGGTGAGCCGTAACTCCGACGATTGTGCCCGGTTGATACGTTGACGATGAGCTCTGGGAAAAAGCAGACAGCATTGCTGTGAGTACCAGGAGCAGACCCAGGCATTTAGACATGGCGCACCTCCATGGTGGTCGTTGGAAGCGAGGCTTGGACCGGGGAGTACACTTGTACAGTCCCCGACGCCAAGGTGAGCTTACCGTGTCTGATCCGGCTCAAGGCACTGTTAATAGTGGCAGGTGAGCCAATCGGGCAGATAGGCTCTTTAATCAAGCGATTACAGTGCGCCGTGAAAGGCACTGGGCCACAGCGGGATGAAGACCCGTCCGGGAACTGGATCGCTCCACCCGGTAGCAATCGGAGCGGCGGTGGAGGCAACAAAGCCGCCGGAGCCTCCGGTGTAGAGGGTCGCATAAGGCGACTCGGCGAGTCTGCAGGTTGTAACGCGAGTGAACGCTGAGCAGGCCTCGAAACTGATAATGCAGGAGCCGACCCAACTGTAATCTGGGGAAGGCCGACGACGATGGAGCAGTACTGAGCGAATCGGCTCCATCGGACCTGCCGGGGTAGTGGCGACGGCATGCAGACATAGTGGATCAGGTGCAACACGGGAAGCCCCAGCGGTGATCGCTGTTCGCGATCAACTGGCAACTCGCGAGAGCCAGGCCGGGCCGTTTGGGGTGGCGGAGAGGTCCGTACTACCGAAGAAGCTGGGTAATTCCGGTGGAGGGAAGGGGCCTCAGTTAAAGACGGACGCAAGAAGCGACGAAGGACATGGGGCATTGACGATGAGTCTAGCCACCCCAGGTTGTGTTCAGGAGTCGCAGACGGCGTCACACGGAACATCGTGAGTTTTTTCCGAGAGCCGGATGCGGTAACTCCGCCTGTCCGGTTCGATAAGCGGGGGAGTGGAAACGTGGCAGGGTGGGGTTATTGAGGCACCGGCAAACGAAAGGGCCGGTCTCGGCTAGACCGCACCTAAACCGTCGCGCCACCCCTCGACTTCACCTCATCCCCCGGGTGTCAAGCCAAATCAGGCGCTTGTGTACTCTAGGGCCTCAGCTAGTCAGCTGAGATCGCTGAGAAGGAGAGCTTGCTCGGCAGATTTAGGCTCAAATCGCCCAGGTTCGTGGCCCAAGCGAATAGGAGAGTCTTCGTAGTCGTAGCGGGGCTGTCAGTGCGTCGTTCTGAAGCTGCCACCGTCCTCGTCTCTTGATGCTTCATCGGCTGGTTTCTGCGTCTTATCGACTTCAACGGTTTCGGAGCATTCACCTTTGTCATCGTAATCGCAGACTTGACCGGGATGGGCTTGCTTGCACTTCTGGCAGAATTGTGTGGCCATGTTTTACTTCCTCCAATTGCACCGAATCAATGTTTCGATCCGCGCAACATCGAGTAGGGTCTCTACACTCACACCTGTTTTCAGCAGTTCAATGATTTCCTCGACCCTGAACCGGGACTGCTCGCTGGCAAGCGCCAACTTTTTAATGGCTCCGATGAGAACGTGATTCTCTTCGACCATACCCTCGCCCGATTGCAGCGCGAGTCTCACGGTTTAATTTTAGTCCTCAGCTCATAAGGAAGGACGCACCATCGGTGGGCTGTCGAAGGTAATCAGCGGAGCCCTTCTGCGAACACGACCGATCCCTCTACGTGACTTTTGCATTCAAAACTCCCACGGCAGGGTCAATGAGCGTAATGGGGATTTTTCACCAGTTAGCTATTCAGCACTTTCACCAGTGCGATTTTGGCAGCGGCATAAGTTGAAAGAGTAGGGAGCGCGATTCTCTATCCAGCGCTTACTCTTTTAAGTCGGTGAGTAGACAAAACGGACGACCTTGTTCTTGCTCCAGCATTCATCGTTGGTCTCGGAACAGACGGGATACAGCTCTCCCCATCCAGCGCTCACCTTGATGCGGCGCTCCGCTATGCCTCGGCTTACCAACGCCTGTTTCACCCAGTCGGCGCGCCGTTGCGAAAGCCTTAGATTGTAGAGCCAATCGCCCCTCGAAGATGCGTATCCGTCGACGTAGAACTGCACCGTGGGGTGATCCTTCAGCCATTGAACACTGCTTTCGAGAGCACTTGGGTTCGCAGGATCATCGTGGTTGTCGTAGGGAAACAGGATGATTTGCATGTTCTGGTAAAAAGCCTCCTCTTCGGGACCGAACACGATTACTGGCGGCCGGGACCAGTGATCGACCCAAAACGCGACATCGGACTTTGGTTCTGAGGATCCCGCCTGCGCAAAACCCGTAGTGCCAGCGAGCAGCAAGACTATGGAGAGCAGAAAGATGTGTCGGCTCATGGTATCTGTTGACCTCCGATTCATGACTTGCGGTCCAGGCGATGTCGTCATCCGGCGGCAAGAGCGCCTTGTCCCACGAATGCGCGCCTGTGTTCCACTTTAAAGAATGCCAATCGCTGAGGGGAGCTGGCAGATCTGACAGAAGGGCAGCAAAGACCGGCAACTCCAAGGGGACCATCGTCTTTGAGAGCAATCGGATTTCGCCAATTACTGTCCGATGGGATGTTGTGCGCGAATGTCAGCTCGCGAATGACTGGGATCATGCTCAATCATAAGTGGTGCAAACAGGCGTTTACACTCACCCCCCTTCCAAAAGGGTCAATGAGTGTAATGGGGATATTTCAACAGTTGACTGTGGCAAGCACTCCGGCAAGCGAGGCCAGTCGTGGATTCAATGAGTGAGAAGATGTTGTACCAGTAAGCGGTGCCTCCGATTAGTAATGAGGTCCTGCATAAGAAATGCGGAATGATTAAGAGATTCGAGTGAACGCAAAGGCAGCAGTTCGCCACAATACTAGCGTCCCCGCCTTGTAATCTTCAGCCAGTACTGGCCGTTGAATGGCGGATCATCTAGTTGTTGAACGCGCAGCCCGCGAGTCTGGCATTCGCGGTCGATCCAGTTTCTCTTGTGATGCACGAGTCCGGGCCTGTCGCACTCGTGGCTCCTTCCGACCCAATTGTTGCCTTCGTAGTCCTTTTGCCTGGGTCTATACCACACCGCGGGCAGATAGGAGACGAGGAAGAACGCGCCGGGATTCGTGTTGGCGAGGAAACCATCGAGCATGACCTGAATCTGCTGTTTTGAGGCGTGACTCCAGATGGAGCGGGCAACAATAGCGTCGAACTGTGTTCCAAAAACGGAGAAGTCAAACCGGTCATTCGTGTCAAATCGAGGACGCTTTAGCGTTTGCAACTCGGGCGTCAAACAATACGCGACCCCGGCTTGCAGCATGGGCTGGTTGGGCTCAATGCCGAAATAGCAGCCTGACTCTAGCAGACGAACAAGCCAGTAGCCGCCTCGAAGGCAGCCGCAGCCCACGTCTAAGAGCTTGGAGTACGGCGACAGTCCCTCCCGCACGAGGGTGTACAGTTGCAACCGGCCGGCTTGATCGAAAAGCTCCAGTGGCCCTCCGGTGAAAATGCCATGATTGTCAATTTGCTCTCCAATGTATTGGAGCGTAGTGGCCATTCTTGACTCCGCAGTGAGTTTGTGGGGGTTGTGGGAAGTTTTAGCGCGTGCCAAAACTCTAGGGTACACCGTGTGCAACAGCAGTTTACTTTATAACATCCAACGGATGTAACCAGGCCATAACGCTCATTGAGGGGTTTTGAGTGCTGTGGGGATTTTTCGCCAACGAGGGCGCCGAGCTAGGTCGTTCCGTTGCGCGCTAAAGTTCCTGGCTGATGACGTGTTCTCCGTTTCGGTCCGACCTGTTAGAACTGCTAGTATCCCCAACAAATGATTTTGTGCCACTTTGCGCTCAGATGTCGCGAAATAAGGGTGACATGATGTCACAGAAGATTGATGTTTTTCTGCTCACTGAGAATCGTCTTTTGCGTGAAGCCCTCATGCGGATTTTTGGCGAGAAATCAGACTTATCCCTGGTGGGGGCTGCCCCCCTTTCCCCTCAGCTCGTCAAAGAAGTTGCAGTTACCCGGGCCCGAGTGCTTTTGTCTGATTCCGGACTAAATTCCTTTACTGATTTGCAGATCATCCCTGACCTTCGTAAGGAACTCCCGGAGTTGAGGGTTCTTTTAATTGGGATGGAAGCCGATTCTTCGACCTTCTTGCGGGCGGTGCGTGCTGGCGTTCTTGGATACGTTCTGAGGGATGCCTCGTCCATGGATGTGGCGGCCGCCATTCGTTCGGTTTCAAGAAATGAGGCAGTATGTCCTCCAAGTCTCTGTCGTGTCCTCTTTGAGCACGTGGCAGCTCCGCAGATGGAGGCCACGCACCTCCAAGCCCGACATCCCTTCGGTTTAACACGCCGGGAACAGCAACTGGTGGAGATGATAGGACGAGGATTGACGAACAAAGAGATCGCAACTCAACTCAACGTTTCGGATCAGACCGTCAAGAACCATGTACACCGCGTGCTGCAGAAAGTTGGCGCCGGGGACCGATTGGAAGCGGCAGAAATATGTCGCTCGGGCTTGTATGCTGCTTGACGCGTTTTCATACCCTATGGCGTTGTCGTTTCGGCGGTGTCTTAGTCCCCCTTTTCGTCCTTCAGCCTTTTCGCAAGATTCGCATTCTCTTTTTCTCGCGTCGCGTCCACAATTCTCTTGGAATCGTCAGAGAGGCTTTCGTACAAGAGATTCAGAACTCGTGCCTTGAGCTTTGCTCGTTTTGCGAAAGGTTGTGGGACTGTGGACCTCTCCGGCTGCTTGTCTGGTGACGAACAGGTCAGAGCACTCCCGAGGATCGAAGCTTTGAAACCAGGGTGTGAATCTGCCGGTGCTTGTCCCATTGCTTGTACGCTAAGAAAAGCAGCAACAAGGGTAACGATAGTTTTTGCCACATCTCTACCTCCCTCCGGCTCAAGGGCATTTCGGACGCCAGCCCATTTCTCGAGACCAATGGCTGCAAGTGCGGGTCTATCAGTTCGAGTGCAAGAAGCGCGAGACTGATGTCCATTGCAGCGATTTAGAGGCTCACGAACTGCAAGCTATTGCTGGAAGATGTTATGAGGAACTGCGAAAAATGACAGGTAGGCGAAGCTTTCAAGTCATCGTGAGCAACTTGACTCGCAGTTGCCAAGCAAGTAGGTCGACACCTAATGGCAGAAACCGGCCCTGGCCATTCGCTTGTCGCTCTCGCATAACTCGACGGCGCCGCTAACTCACCAGAGGAAACTCATCAGAATGGGCACAAGTCAAACTTCTCTAGCGAAGCCTAACTACCGTGGGCTGGATCTCGAGAAAACATCTCGACTCCGGTCGAGGCAGAACTTTTTTCTTGACATCCCTTTTGATAGAACTCATTGACCGGTTGTTGGCGAGCAGCTAGGACAGAATAGGCATGGAAGGGGAATTGGCGGCCAATTGAGGTTCCACCCGGAGTTGCGGGGGCTCTGTAGGCTGCTCCGACCCCTCCCCTATCCATGCCCAAGGCTTGAGGCGGAGAGGGCTGCTTGTTGGCCAGCTTGAAGAGCTAGGGTTTCCGGAAGGAAGTCGACTCTCCTCTCCACCTCTCATCCGTGAGTGTAAGCGCGACCCGACTACGAGTCAGTGACGAGCAGCACATTTTCTACTGGGTTGGTGCCTCACCGCCGTTGGCGTCGTGATGATCTTGGCCTTGAGCACTGTGCCATAGATGCAGAAAATGGCGTTCTGAGTGAAATGGGAATGTTTCACCAATCATCGCCGGTCCCAATCACTGATTGAACATTTTCTGAGTGGATGGTAGGGTTGTCGCCCGAAAGATGGGAATGATCACATGCTGAAACAGACCATGACATGGTTGGTGATGGCGGTGGTCTCGGTCATTGCTGCGCAGGCGCAGCAGGGCCGGTGGGCTCCGGCCGATGATGCAACCGCAAAGTTCATCCTTGACGCCGAACGACAGTGGCAAGACGCCAATTGTGACCACAACAAAATCACGGAAAAGATTCTCGCGGACGATTTTTGGGGCACGCTTCCCGATGGATCGGCGTATGGGAAAGCCGAGGAAGTGAAGGAGACGGAGGATCCGTCGAAGTCGGGGCGCGAGTGCCGCATCAGCGATACGAGGGTACGCCTGTTCGGAGACAATCTCGCCGTGGTGTACGGCAAGGCGTTTTTGGTACGCAAACTCAAAGATGGGCCCGACAGGCCCAGATGCCTGATCTACACCGATACTTGGCTAAAGCGAAATGACGTGTGGCAGATCGTCGCGGCACACGATGCGCAATTGCCGTGCAGTGATAACTGGCGATAAAGGTATTTCACTCATCCTCCAGGTCGGCCGTGGGGGTTTGAGTGTAATGGCGATGTTACGCCAACCAGACGGACGCCCTACGACCTGCCAGCTAGTAGTCCAGCAGTGGAGTTTTTAGGGAGAGAGCCGTGACACCGCACTACTGAATTGAACTGGCCGCCTGTGAGAAGACAGTGTTGGCGTTAGAGCCGATGAGCCGTATTGTGCCCACAACAATGACGAGAATCACAGCCAGCATAACGGCGTACTCAGCGATGTCTTGTCCTTGATCGATTGTCCAGAGTTTGGCAAGGTGCGAGGTCATAAGGATCATCCTTCCAAGTCGATTCTACTTCGCGATCCGCAATCCGCCATCCGCGAGCACGGCAGCCAGCCCATGGACTACTTAGCAACCAGGATAAGAGCATCTGCCTGCGGCGCTGGCGGTGGAGGCGGCAATGAGCCTGTCAGCTTTCGTTGTTGCTCAATTTCCATCGCCGTGAACTCGACGACTTTGGTAGCTGTAATGTTCATACCCGGTTTCAGAGCCCAGGCATCCACCATTTTTCCTTCGACATTGAACTTTTGGCCTTTAATGATCTCGAACCGTTGATTGCTTCCGTCTTCGAGCGTCAGAGAGATGTAGTTGGGGGGACTGACGTGCCACACCCTGCCTCTGATAGTCCGTACCGTTGTCACTACCTTGGGCGTCGAGGTTATTGTTGTCGTTTTCTCGAGGGTCATGCCCGCCTTGAGATCGTAAATGCCGACCTCCTTGCCGTCTACGAAGGCCTTAAAAGTGTCTGGCACTCCGGCGATATGCCGGATCGTGCCGTCCTCCATCCTCAATAGCAAGTCGTTGCCAGATACAAAGACCACCTCGGCACGGTCAACTTTCACCCGGTGGCTCGTTTTTCCACTCGTGGTAGTAGTCTGCGTTTGCACCTGAGCGCTCCCGCTCAGCGCAACGACGATGTAAGTAACTCCGGCTGCGAGCGTCAGCGACAAGCGTGCCCAATCCCCCGCCTTCATGGTGTGTTCTCCTTGGAAAACCCCACGTCAGATCCGTAGGCGGTAGAGGGTAAAGCTCAATTTGAGTGGTACGGAACTGTCACTACTGACAGAGCTCCGGCAACTGTTGTGGCACCGGCACCGCATGGTGCAAGCACGCACCCGGATCATGAACCAGTGGCCAGCGGTAGCCCTGAACGAAGGCTTGCGCGCGAAGAAGAAGTTGTGGCGGGAAAGCGGACGGCAGCAACTGGAGTCGTTCCGGTTGGCGGCCTGGGCGAGCCGGCGGCGGCACGATCTGCTGGAGCGGCTGGATGGACTGAATCCGATGATCGCGGAGCTGAACCAAGCGGTCGAGCAGGAAGTGGAGAAGTGTCCGGCAGCCCAGCGCTGGATGACCCATCCGGGGGTGGGTCCGCTGACGGCTTTGGCCTTCGTGCTGATCATCGGAGAAAGCTGAGCGGTTTGGCTGCGGCAAGCAGATCGCCAGCTATGTGGGACTGGTGCCGCTGGAGAAGTCGAGCGGGAATGGACGACGGCTGGGCCATATCACCAAGCAGGGAAACTCCATGTTGCGCTTCTTGTTGGTGGAAGCGGCCCAGGTCACGGTACGCAGCATCCCGGAATGGCGCGGTAAGTATTTCCATCTGAGCATGCGGCGGGGACGGAAGATCGCCAAAGTAGCGATGGCCCGGAGACTGGCGGTTCGTCTGTTCTGGATGAGGCGCAAGCAATGGGATTATGAGCAGTTGAAAAAGTTCGGTTCGCACGCGGGCCCGCCCGGATCAGGCGATGGTGTGTACACAACACCGAGTAATTGATTGGGCGTCCCGCTCCTCTTCGCGGAGGAGTCTGAAGTAGTAATCATGATCGCGGTTGTGACCGAAGAGATGCATGGGTCGGATCGAGATTCCTGACCTGTAGCGATTACGAGCGAACTTTGGTTGGGTATGGCACTTGTTCAGCTAGAGCGAAATGGCGCGCTCCTCGGAGTGCACGGATTACTACGCTCAAAAAGTACTTGACGACGCCGGCATTGTTAGAGACGCCTGATTTCAGAGACGCCTGGTTTCAACAATTGAGGATCTTTCGCCTTCAGGCTACGTCCTCGGCCAAAACCACCGCACCCTCCACGGGATTGCCTTGCACGAGCACTCTCAATTCCTTTTCAGGAACGGTGAACTCCGTGAAGCCACAGTCCAAACAAATAGCAAGCTTCGGGAACATCTATACGATGGGCCTGTCCAGACCTTTGAGTCCAGGGAAATGGATCGCAATTTCCGCTGTGAAATTGCGCTGGTTTTGCGATTGACACGACTTGCAAGACATACCGGGTGACAGTCCTCCTCTAACTTATTTGCCTGACCACAACTTTCGAATAGTTGCCTCACCAAGGTGGGTATGCTACGGGCGCCCTTTTACTTCAGACGGGCTGACTTAGCTCAGGAAATCAGTAATGATGAGAAGGTGAGAACCACTTCAGGCAAAGCCCTAGTCTTCTACGACTGAACGGTCAAGCTGCTCTGCTGCTCAAGAAAAACATTCAACGATGGGTGTTACCCAAGGCCTGGGTTGCAGCCTGCACAGCGACGGCAATGACGATACCGGTGAGTGTTAGCCCCAAGAAGGCAACTACGATGGCAACAATCTTTGATCTCCTTTTGACCGGGCGAACATCGCCATAGCCAACTGTGGTTGCGGTGATGAATGACCAGTAAAAGCTGTCAAAACGTGACCAGCCCTCCTGTTTCCCTACGGCCTGCCCTAACAGGGTTACTCCCAGAGCCAAGCTCAATAACAAGGGGAGCGTCAACCAAAGACCAACGCAGAACTGCTTAAGGAATGTGACGGTCAGACCTGTGAAAAGCAACGGAGATTACCCCTCTGTATCGTGTGTCTCGCGCCCTGATTCTTGAGAGTGAGAACAGGGCTGTCAGCTGTCAGATCTGCCAGTCGGGCGCTTGGCGCTTCGGTCGCGTCTTTGCACGGTTAGCGTAACATCCCCATTACACTCCGTCGAAAGTCGCGCCTTAACCCATTTGGAATCAATCGGTCTAGGAAATGCGGCTTTCATCTCCATGGGTGGGCCGTAGGCCCATGGGAACTCAAAACCCCGCCCTGAGACTGCCCCAAGGGTTTTTGGTGTAAAGGCCTTCCATGAGAAGGCCGGTCGGAGTCAAGTCGATTCTTTTCTCTTTTTGTGGGGCATGCTCTTTTCTTTCTGCCGAGTTGGCCACTGTCGCCATGCTTCCATCCGCACTCTCGAGGAGCGATTCGTTTCGCTCGGTGCAAGTTGGGCGTTCTCGGTTCAGCCGGTGCTGCCATCTGTTGGGCGCCCTGGGGTTCTGCTGTTTCGGAGTGGAACCTGGGCCAGGCCATTAACGCAGTCACCGGAACTCGGCTTTGGGCTTTTGTCTTTTCTCTTCCTGGAACGGTTTTGATTTTTGCTTTGTCTTCCTTGTTTTATGCGGCTGCGGCCACGGTCGTTCTTCTGCTGTTGTGCATCAAGTCGTATACTTCGCCGCTCACCCACAGATGATGCAGCAGCACCGCCAGCTTTCTTGCGGTGGCGACGATGGCGCGCTTCTTTCCGTTTCTTCCACCACGCTCCGCCAGCTTCAGTCCCCAACGCCTGAGATCACAGTCGATGCCGAACGGTCCCAGAATGTGCTGCGCTCCTTGCACCAGCGGGGTTCGCAGATAGGGATCGCCTTCTTTGCTGATGTGCATTTGCGGCTCGCTCTGGCCAGAGTTCCTTCGTCCTGGTTGCAGTCCCAGATAGCAGCCCACGTCGCGGCTTTTGCGGAAACGATGCGGATCTTTCCAGCGTCAGCAGGAAGGTCAGCGCGATCAATGTACCTACGCCCTTGATCTGCTTCAGCAGCGCCACTTGCGGATAACTCTGTTGCGCCAGATTCTCGATGCGTTCGTTGTATTCCACGATGCGCCCGCTCAGCGACTCGATTGCGTTCAACAGCGGTTCCAGTGCGGCTTGCAGTTCTGGACTCAAGCTCTCGGCTTTCCCCGGATTCATGTTCCGCACGTTGCATCCACGCAAACGTTCCCCGTAACTCTTGGCCAGCCCGCTGCGATGCTTCACCGGATACAGCAGTTCCGGATCGATCCGGGCCAGCCGCGCCAGCGTCTGCGCATCCAGTTGGTCGTCTTTCTTGCGGCTCTCCCCGATCAGCCGTACCTTGCGCGCATTCGCCACGATCACTTCTTGCCCCAACTCACTCAACAAGCGACTGATCCAGGGTGAATGCGTCCCGATTTCCAGTGCGACCCGACTGCGCGGCATGGCACCGAACACTTCGCGCAACGCTTCGCATTCGTCCGCACGCGCTGCTCCAGTCGTATCTGGCCGGCTTCATCCAGCACGCAGTACCAGCTGTTGCGATCGCCCAGATCGAGTCCGATGGTCAGTTTCTGCGCCCAAATATTCCTGCTCTGCTTGGCCACTGCGGTGCTAACCTTCTTCATTCTTCATTGCCGGTCTCCTTTTTATCTGTGCTTCGAGCACGTCGATAACTTGGGAGCGTACACCGCATCCCGTCCGGAGACCGGCCTTCTCATCCCATCTGATTTCATCAGTCATGATAGATAATCTTGGTTCATGGCCTCTGATCGGGAAACAACAATTCGACGGTGGATGCTGGCGACCGTCTCGGACGGCAGGATAGAGAGGCTCGACGACCTTCACGTTGACGACATAGATGCAGGTTGGAAAGACCCCAGCAATTGGGTTTCTGCCGGACTAACGGCGTATGGACTCGCTTTGGGGATACGACGCGAACTCGGCCTTGATGTCACAGTCGCACTTGCATTTTCGCTGCTTGATGGTCAGGACACCTCAGAAGACGTTTTCGACACGCAAGCGGAATTCGAGAAGCAGCTTGACTGGTCGCCGCCATCACTCTATCTCTTCAAGGTCGGCGACCAGCAGCACCTTTCGACCACGGTCCGTGTGGACCCAATGCCGAGGGTTCTCCTTTCCCAGTTGCCCGAAGATACCAAGTCCTTTCTCCTTCGATGGCTTACGGAAGACGGCAGTCAACGACGTTCAGTGTTTGTTCAAGCGTAACTGGCGTAACATCACCATTAGACCAACTGTCGCGATAGTAGATGGCTCCACTGTGTCAAGTTGGTGGACCGGCCTTTCCCTCGGCGTGCAGAGCCCTTTCCTCCCGCTGGTCAGCACATCGGTACCCGCCAGCTTTTCTGCACCTCATGCAGTAAAAGTGTCCCTCATAAACAGTCAGTAGGCTAGGGTCGGAAATAGTTATGAGCCCGAGGCAGCGTTCACACACTTGAACAGCACAGATCCTTCCAAGGTCTTAATTGTCATTGGCAGAATTCCCCCCGCGCGGTCTTCCCCATGACACTGGCGATTCTCAACTGTCTGCTGCAATCAGTCGGCGGTCGCGATGGGGGTCGGTGCGAGGCTGACCTGTACTAAGCTCACACTTCTCCCCCGGAGCAGCGCCACAAGTCGGGCAACGGACAGCGAGTATCTTCTGGAGGGTGAGTTCCTTCTTCATGGCAGACCGAGTGTGCCCCCAAAACCGTGAACAGAACTGCTCACTTTTGAACAGGTTTGACACACGAGCGGATACTTGATGAAAAATCCCCATTGCACTCATTGACCTTTCGCAGCGGAGCTTGCCCCCAAGAACTAGAATGTCAGCGGAGTCCGTATGCGTCCCGAACTACCTGAACTTTCGGAATATCAGCTAGATTGCCTTCAAAGGTTCGTTCGGTTTGAGTTGCCGATCGAGACGTTGGGTAAGGTTCTGGCGCCACTAGTCACCTTCACATTGGACGGTCCTGCCACCTATCAAACAGTGGGGTGCAAAATCCCCATTATGCTCATTGACAAATGTTTTGGCGAACAAACGGCGCAACTTGTGCAAACGCCTGGTTACATCAACAATTTGGCGGGGTTGGTGCGGCCCCCGTGACGGTTTGCTTCTTAATGGGAGGGCCTGCCAGCGACACGGGGTCCGGGCAACAGGCTTTGACATGCCACCCTACGAAGCTAGTGGCTCAAACGAAAACTGCGTTTCTCTCGCCGATGTTGCCTGATACTGAACATGGCAGCTAGAAGAAATCCCAACAAAGCCCCTTGAAACGCTGCAAAGACAACCTGGCCTAACGAGGCCAAGTTTTTGCCACCCAATAATAAGAAGGCAGCATACGCAAGCGTCGGAATCCAAAGAACCATGCGCAACCGAAAGTCCATGAGGCCTCCTCCCGCCTGTTTTAGGCATTGAATCGTAATCAGATTTGAAATGCAACGGGGCAGTGCGTCACGCCGAGGCGAGCCATAACGCCCGTTTCTTCTGCGGCGTGAAAGCATTCAGGGCTACGCAATGAGGACACGAACAGCGAAAACCCTTGTCCTCTGGAACTGCAATATGCCTACACTTCTCACAAACATATGTGCGATCCGCATGGACATTCATTGTCATGAAGTGGTCGAATCGAACACAATAAGGGCAGCGGACGACCATAGGCTGGCTCCTCAGTTGGAGTTTCGGTCTTTTGTGCGCATGATGCTACACCCAAAATTGTTAGCTGATGTCAACACTTCTACTCAGAAGTACATCGGCCCCCGCATTGTTCGGCGAGTTCCTCGGCGGAAATTGCGAGGATCGCAGCCGGGTGAATGAGTGCAATGGCCTGCTATCGCCAGTTATTCACCGCACGGCAGCTGCGCATCGTGGGCGGCGACAATCTGCCACACGCCATTCCGCTTTAGCCAAGTATCGGTATAGATCAGGCATCGGGGCCCGTCGCGCCCATCTTTGAGTTTGCGCACCAAAAATGCTCTGCCGTACACCACGACGAGATTGTCTCCGAACAGGCGCACCCTCGCATCACTGATGCGGCAATCGCGCCCCGATTTCGACGGATCCTCCGTCTCCTTCACTTCCTCGGCCTTCCCATACGCCGCTCCATCGGGAAGAGTGCCCCAAAAATCGTCCGCGAGAATCTTTTCCGTGATTTTGTTGTGATCGCAATTGGCGTCTTGCCACTGTCGTTCGGCGTCAAGGATGAACTTTGCGGTTGCATCGTCGGCCGGGCCCACCGGCCCTGCTGCGCCTGTGCAGTGAGGACCGAGAGAACCGCCATCGCCAACCATGTCATGGTTTGTTTCAGCATGTGATCATGCCCGCCTTTCGGGCGAAAACCCTACCATCCACTCGAAAAATGTCAACCAGTGATTGAGACCGCCAGGCGATCATTGGCGTAACATCGCCATTACGCTCATTAAACTGGCGGATACCGTTTTCTGGTTTTGTGAAGCAGATAGCTACCACTGAGGAAGAAGACGTTGGCTGCGCCGAAGTACCACCACACCTGCTTCAGCAATAGAACGAAAAAGACGACGATCCCCGCCGTGTAGAACAGCCAGACATACCACGGGACGTCCTGCAATCGAGTGTTCTTGCCTTCAAAGAGCATTCCGATACCCGGCCAGAATCATAACGCCTTTGGCATCAATTGATGAAAAATCGCCATTACACCAGTTGACCATGGGTCAATGACTGTAATCGCCTGGTTACAATACCGATCAAGTCGCTGGGCGGCCAGCGACAGTTCGTTGCTGAAGAATAGGGCCGGAGGATTAGCCGGCCCTATGTTCCTTCATTCGCAATCGTTGTGCCGCGGGCTAGGCGCAGGCTCGCCCGCGACGCAGGGGATCGCACTCAGATATTCGTAGATCGCACGGAGGTCATGGTTCGTCATGTTGTGATAGATAGGCCATGGCATTATTTGGAGAAGGGAGCCGTCGAACGGAGCTGGCAGACAATTCCCGTCGGGGGCCCCGGTACATGTTGGATGGAGGTGATCCATGTCTACGCCTCTCCTTATGATCTGGACAAACTCTGAGAACGTATGACCTCCTTCAGGCAGTCCAGTTTTGTCCGGTGTCAAATTGCGTGAGATGATGTGTGGAAACGGTCCTGGCCCGGGGAAAGGACCAAAATCCCTGCCGCCACCCAGGTAGGTCGCCGGATTGATTTTCGTCGGCTGGCCAAAGTATGGGTTGCCGCCTGGGGCGAATTCGGTTTCAGGGCCGGCACTGTGGCAACCGTTGCAGTCGCCCTGTGCGTTGACAATGTAGCTGCCGAGTCCCACGAGTGCCCGGTTTTTTCCCTCCAGATTCAGGGGTACCGGAGCTATTGCGAAGCCTTTTCGAATCTCCGATTCTTCGTCTTTCCGATCCTTGTCGTCACCAGATGCCTGTCCCTTTGGGGAGAGGATCGAGATTCCCACAAGGATGGCGACTGCAAGCGCAGCGGACGATCCAATGGCCTTGAGAAATTGTCGTAATGTCATCTCTGTGCTCCTTCTCGTTTCCTGGTTAGATTTATCTTTTGCGCAAGATGGGGACCTCTCGATCAAGCCCAGCGTTTCCTCGGCCGACTCGTGCGGGGTTCTCTTGTCTTCCGCGTTTTCGATGCCATTCTTCGTTCGCTTTCTGAATCGCCCTAGAGCGCTTTGCGTTGACCGCAAGAACGTGGCCAGAGAGAAATAGAAAACGGTGAGTTACCACTCCGATTTATCAGTCACACACAGTCCGCCAGTAGGAGTTTCTCTCTTGCACCCGGGTTGCGACCCATCTGCTGGCGACCTAGGCGCGTTGATGATGCGGGAATCCGAAGACGAAGAGTGGTCAATTTTGTACAGTTCACTCGGTAGTTGGCGAAACAGTGCGCCGTGAAAGGCGCTGGACTTCAGCGGGTGCAACTCCCGCCCGGGAACTGGTTCGCTCCACCCGGTAGCAATCGAGGCGGCAGCGGAGGCAACGAAGCTGTCGGAGCTTTCGATGGAAAGGGTCGCTAGGCGACTCCGCGAGCGTGCAGGCCATAACGTGAGTGAACGCTGAGCAGGCCTCGAAAAAACAATTGCAGGAGCCGACCTTACTGTTTCACGGGGAAGGCCGCTGGCAATGGAGACAGACGAGCGAACAAGCTCCATTGAACCTGCCGGGGTAATGGCGATGGCATGTACGCATAGGAGACCAGACGCAACACGGGAAGCCCCAGCGGTGATCGCGGTCGGGATCAACTGGTAACTCGCGAGAAATAGACCGGGCCGTGTGGGGTGGCGGAGAGGCTCGTAGTACCGAGGAAGCCGGGTAACTCCGGCGGAGGGAAGGGGCCTCAGTTAAAGACGGACGCAAGAAGCAGCGAAGGACATGGGGATTGACGATGAGTCTAGCCACCCCAAGGTTTGTGTTCAGCAGTTGCAGGCGGCGTCACACGGAACATCGTGTGTCTTTTCCGAGAGCCGGATGCGGGAAATCTGCCTGTCCGGTTCGATGAGCGGGAACAGGAAACAGAACCAAGCCAAACCGGACTGCGGTGGCGCGGCGAAAGCCAAGCCAAATATCCACCGGGAGACTACAGTCACTGCGCCTGTTCTCGACTCTACTCCCCATTACACTCACTGACTCCAAGGTCGGATCGTATTACTTTTCTGGCCATGCACAGTGTTAGCCCCAGCGATGGACCCGGAGCACTCGTCATGGGAACCGGTTTTATGGCCTTCGGCTTGACCATGATCCTGCGTCCCGGCAGTGTCAGGGCAAACTTTGATCGTTTTGCTGACTACTGGAAGCAAGGGAGTTGGCATCCCTACAAGATGCCACTCTGGGGATTGCGCTTGGCTGGAGTGGCCATGATGGCGGTGGCGACGCTATTTTTCTACATCGCATACGTCGCATTCAGACCCTAACTGGTGAAAAATCCCCATTTCATCAATTTGAGGCTGGGCCGGGAGGGGGTGGTGCAATCGCCTGATTACGTCAGTTAGGTTCCAGGCGGCGTTTTGCTGGCCCCCGCAAAATTCCACGAAAACACCGAAGAAATAAACCCGCGCCTGTCAGATTTGACGGTAGACCGGCGACTAATCAGCAACCAGACTTTTCGGTGGAATCGCACCTCTCGATGCGGGATTAACGCGCATCGAACTCAATCAGGCTCATTGATTCCCTCTGGCCACGTCAAGGCAGACCGAAGAGGAGAATCCAGCGAAAATGAGACGTGCAGAGAAGGTTCTTGCCGGGTTGAGCTTAGCAGTGCTCCTTTGTAGCACTCTTCACGCGCAAGATGATTACTCCGACAAGATAAACACAAATCTGGGCGGAGCCGTGAGCCTTCCTCTCAGCCCAACTTCAAATTTTGTCAACACTAGCTGGGGCCTCAGTGCAGGCGCCGGTTACAACTTCTCCCCACATCATTCAGTCATCGGCGAGTTCATGTGGAGCGCGCTCTATCCGTCTGCCTCGTCGCTTCAGCCGATTCGGGTGGCTTTGAACGACAACACCATCAATGGGCACAGCAATCTCTATACTCTAACCGGAAACTACCGATACGAATGGCAAGGCAAGCTACTCGGTGCCTATTTCATCGGCGGCGGAGGATGGTACTACCGTACGCTCGGTTTCAAGGGGCCCGTTACTTCAGGCAGTGACATCGTCTGTACGCCAGCCTGGATGTGGTGGGGATTCAGCTGCGCCTCCGGAATTGTGACTCCCAACCAGACTGTTAAAGGCTACGACTCAAGCGTGTTTGGTGGCAACGTCGGCGCTGGATTCACTATAAAGATCGGTGACCCCAGCTACCGGGTCTACATCGAACCTCGTTATCACCATGCCCCAACCAAGAATGTAACCACGCGATTGATGGTGATTACGCTTGGAATCCGATACTGACCACCAGCACCATGCTGGAACACATCTTCAGCCCAGAATATTTTCATTCCTCGCTTTCTTCCCCGTCTGTGCCAGTTAATGCGGTCAATTGGCGTAACATTTCCATCTCTAACAATGTTGCCCTGGCTTTCTCAACGAATGTGCAATTCCGAACCGGATGCGCTAATGAGCGCCCGTCCGCGTCCGTGCGGGGGGCGGTCAGCAATGATCGTCCCTACCGCGATCTCATTGACCCGCATTTTGCGGGCAAACGGCGCAAGCTTGTGAAAATCGCGACAGGTAGAAAGTTTTAACTCCTCAGTTAACCGACACGCTCCGTAACCTGAGAGCTGCACAGCTGTACGGAGACGACTGGCAATTCTTCTAGTCGAAAACCCTCCCATGTACCCGTTAGCCTGATTGTGAGCAGTACCGGGGAGGTCTGCTCGACAGAGCGGCCCATGACTCGAAAGGGTTTTGGGGCGTTTTGTTTTTTGACAGAATCACCTACAGGCGGACAAACGGCGCGTGCTGGTGAGAACTGTTTACGACACTATGGAACTACAGCCGATTCGAGGTGTAAGTTCCTCCACAGATGAAAGCAGCCACCGATCGACGAGCGTTTGTACGCTTTTGGGCTCTCTGCGCTTTTGTGGCGCTACTCTCCATTGCATCTGCCTTTAGCTACTTCGGCTACGTTGGGCAAGGGATCATTGTGGGTGACTTGTTCGGACTACGAGGGCGCGAAGCGGACGTCACAGTTAACCCACACGTGCTTCAATTTGAGCGCTGCACACGTTGAACGGAGGTGACTGGCAATTTTCCTAGTCGAAAACCCTTCCACATACTGCTTCACTCAGTAGGAACGCTGACAGGCAGACCTGACATCGTGACGTTATCGCAACCAACCGCGATACGGACTTCGCATGCGGCATCTTTTGGCCAATTTGAACAAAACGAGGTGAGACATCCGGGCCATTTACGGTTACCGTGGAACCCGGCTCAGAGTTAAGCCTCGTAACGCTGGTTGAGGGAAGGAATTTAGTGATGAAGAAAACCGCGCTTGTCTCAATAGCTTTGCTCTTGCTGGCTGCGAGTGCTGCCGTCGCCCAGGACGTACGCTACAAATTCGACAACAACGCGGATTTTTCAAAATTCAAGACCTACAAATGGGTCCCCATCAAAGATGCTGCGAACAAAGACGACGCGAAGGTCGACGACCGTCTGGACAAACAGATCAAGGATGCTGTTGACGCAGAACTTGGCAAGAAAGGTCTTACCAAAACCGATGCTGACACCGCGGATCTTTACATTGGTTATCTGGCGGGAATCGGCACAGAGATACAATTCAGTTCTTACAATACGGGCTGGGGCTATGGTCCGGGTTGGACGGGGGGCGGTTGGTACAGAGGTGGAGGCGGCATGACCACTGGGCCAAACTACTACGGGATTTACGCAGGCCAGTTAGTTGTCGACATGAGCCACTCAGAGAACCATGCTCTGATTTGGCGTGGTCTTGCAAGTAAAACCGTTGACCCCAACGCCAAGCCCGACAAGCAACAGAAGAACCTGGCGAAGGCCGTAGCGAAACTCTTGAAAAACTATCCACCACCGCCCCCGACGGCAAAGTAGGCGTTGTGTAAACCTGCTCGGTTGGTCCGGATCCGGGGCGTACTCTCTAATCGTGGTCCCGACCGCCGTTCCCGTCATGAGCTGGTTTTCGCTCTACGCGAAGCAGCTTTCCGGCGAGCGTTGGTTTCAGATGGGGTCTCCCGTGTCCGATTTCAGGTGGTTGCTGTTAACGGGAATTATCGTCGGCTTGCTGACTCGCAAGATCATAAGTGGGAAGGCGTACGGCACTGTTGCGGACATGCTGCTAGGTATAACTGGCGCGTTCGCGTCCGCGTGGATGACCGAGGCACTGGTTTCCTACAGGACAATTGCGTGGGAGAATAGACTGTTGTTTGCGATCTGGGGGGCGGCTGCGTTACCGGCCCTCGCCCACTTCCTCGCCAAACGCCACCCATCTCCGAATCCCTACCACGCAAGAACCGTGAATCGAAATTCCGGGAAACCGTGAAGGGCGAGATTGCGATGCCTGAAAACTCTAATGCCAGTGGCCTAGCCGTCTCAATGGTTGACAGTCGAGACTGTTGTCAATCGGTGTAATACCCCCATTTCACCAATTGCGACCGGGGCCGGGGGGTTTTGGTGTAATCGCCTGGTTACGTTAACTAGCGAGAGTTTTCCGTCCTACCAGCCCTGCAGGGATTGAACAAATGGCCCGATGAATGATCGGGCTATCGGATCAATGCGTCTGGCGCGTGGAGGATGACTTTCCCGTGTTGTTTTGAAATCTTCCCGGAACGTGCCCACCCGGCGAGTACGCGACTGGCGGTGTATCGGCTGACATCAGAAAGAGAGCTAAGCTGCTCGTTGGTCACATCAATTTCTACACCCGACGAACGCACCCGACCGATCTTATCCGCAAGATGCTGCAAAGAACGAGCAACGCGAGTCTCAGAGGGTGTGGTGGCCAAATCGGCATGTCGCTGGAGGGAATTTCTCAAATATGCCGACGAAAGTCCCAGACCATTTTCCATTATTCTTGGTTGGCGTGCCGCGAAGCTCCGGATCAGCGCACGATCCCAAACTAGGAGTTCGCACGGCGACATGGTCTCGGCGTTGGCTAGATAGGCGGGGGGATGTTCTGCCAACAACGAAGCGAGGCCAACGATGTCGCCAGGTCCCAGCCACAGGAGCGTGATGTCCTCGCCCCCTGTGGTCATCCTGTAAAACCGCGCATTCCCGGTTTTTATTAAGAAGAGGTCCTTAGCCCGGTGCCCTTCGGTTATGAGCACTTCGTTGGGACCCAGGTGACGTACCTGCGCCGCTCTAACGACGGCTTGAACGCTGCGGCTGTCCAGTCCAGCCAAGAGTGCCGTATCCGGAGACACTGAATTCACAAGACGCTTGTGTGGCGTCAGCATGTTGTTTTCTGTCGCTCGCAGCACAGTGGGCCCAATTGTACCTTGCGCGAGCGGTCAGGTTGCATCCGCAGCGCCTTCCACTAGCCGTCGTAAGTCGGTTTCGGGAATTGCAAATTCCGTGAAGCCACAATTCATACAGACCAGAAGTTTTGGATACACCCACACAATGGGCTTGTCCAGACCCTTGAGTCCGGGAAAGTGGATCGCGACTTCCGCTGTGAGATCGTTCTGGTGCTCTGATTGGCACAACTTGCAGGACATGTCACCCTCCTCACGCTAACACGAGGTGGCCAGGAACAGGGTGAGCCAGCACGATCGTGGCGAAGCAACAGTACAACCACACTTGGGAAAAAGCGCTACGTTCAAATAGATAGGATGTCTCTTAGCGGAAGGTACTGTCGTCCGGAAGGCGATGACCAGGCTCGAGAACCACATCGCAGAAGCAGGTAAGAGCCCCACGGACAGCCCGAAGGCCCCGGAATCCCCTCTCACGTTCAACGATTCAGTAGCTCGAGGGGAAATCCCATTCGCGCGGGTTCTGAATCGGAAACAATTCCCGGCCCGAGGTGCGAGCGACCGGGTCAACTAAATCAAGCTTGTCGAGTCTGCTCTGACCAGTGACGATCCGCAGGTGTATTACGAGGAACCGAATGAGTAGTTGGTGAAAAAGTGCGCCGTGAAAGGCGCTGGACTTCAGCGGGTGTGACTCCCGCCCGGGAACTGGTTCGCTCCACCCGGTAGCAATCGAAGCGGCAGCGGAGGCGACGAAGCTGTCGGAGCTTTCGATGTAAAGGGTCGCTTGGCGACTCCGCGAGCGTGTAGGCCGTAACGTGAGTGAACGCTGAGCAGGCCCCGAAAAAACAGTTGCAGGAGCCGACCCTACTTTTTCATGGGGAAGGCCGCCGACAATGGAGAGCGACGAGCGAACAGGCTCCATTGAACCTGCCGGGGTAATGGCGACGGCATGTACGCATAGGAGACCAGACGCAACACGGGAAGCCCCAGCGGTGATCGCGGTTGGGATCAACTGGCAACTCGCGAGAGACAGGCCGGGCCGTGTGGGGTGGCGGAGAGGTCCGTAGTACCGAGGAAGCCGGGTAACTCCGGCAGAGGGAAGGGGCCTCAGTTAAAGACGGACGCAAGAAGCGACGAGGGACATGGGGCATTGACGATGAGTCTAGCCACCCCAGGTTGTGTTCAGGAGTCGCAGACGGCGTCACACGGAACATTGTGAGTCTTTTCCGAGAGCCGGATGCGGGAAATCTGCCTGTCCGGTTCGATGAGCGGGAACAGGAAACAGAACCAAGCCAAACCGGACTGCGGTGGCGCGGCGAAAGCCAAGCCAATTATCCACCGGGAGACTACAGTTACTGCGCCTGTTCTCGACTCTACTCTCTACTACACTCATTCATTGACCCAGCGGGAAGGGGTTTTGAGTTCTCATGGGCCAGTGGCCCACCCATAAGGATGAAAGCGCGTTCCTAGGGTTCATTGATTCCAAATAGGTTACGCCGCGACTTTCGACGGAGTGTAATGACGATTTTGCAACAGCCTAGAACTATTGCCAGTTTGTATGTCTTGCGGAAGTGCTTATTCTGCAAGGGCTGGAACAGGGCAAACGGGTGTTTGGGGAAGCATCCGTTCTGACCCCGCACCCTCATGGGGCCTCTCTCAAGGGTAGTCGCTCTGTTCCAGCGCCATCTAGCTTGGCGAAAAACGTTTTGAGCGTAACGGGGATTTTTCAACAGTTGTCAATCGTTACGCAAGGCGACTCTCAGGAAGTGATTCTTCTGGCTAGACCTTTCTCGCCACCGCCAGCCAACTTCCTCCGAAGGTCGCTTCTCGGCGTGTGCTGATCTGAGCCAGTTCCCGTCGCCGCAGCCAGAGGAGTAGTCCGTTTACAAGCGCACTTTGAACCTCGTGTTGGCCCCGTAGTTTCCCATTGACGTCGTGGGCCCCCGCCTTCGCGAGTCCCAGACGGTAGGGTATGACTCGTCCCGCCAGGATTGCTGGAGGCAGAAACTGAAGAATCCTGTGAGGAACTCCACCGTAAAACCCGCATCTTTCAGCAAGTCACGCAGTACCTGCCTGCTGTAGCGCCGGAAGTGTCCGGCGTCAACGTCCTCATGTGACCAGAGCGCCTGATAAACGGGCACGGTGAGGTACACGCGCCCGTTGGAGCGAAGGTAGCTCCCAACCGTTTTCAGGAACTTGCAATCCTCCGCGATATGCTCAATCACGTCGAAGAGTCCAACCGCGGCGATGCTCGCAGGCGCGAATCCGGCATCTTCGAGTCCCGCACAAACGACATTCTGAATGCCCCGGCGCTGTGCGTTACGGGAGCCAGCGACTCCGGGTTCAAGCAGCACTACCTCGAAGCCAATGTCCTGCATTCCCTTGGCGACGAATCCGTTACCGCCGCCGATGTCGAACACCGGTCCCGACGGCGGATATTGCTTCATCGCCTCAAGGATGCAAGCGTTGCGGTGGCGGAACCAGAACGAAACGTCTTCCACCTGGAAGCATGCTTCATTGCCCCACTCCGGATACGAAACCGGTGAAGCTGACTTGCAGCGCCAGCTCCCTTCTGAGGTCTGCTCAAGATTAGCGGCGATGGCAGCAAGATCAATCATGCGAAAGCTTCGGCGTCGGTAAAGAGCGGTTTAGAGCAAGCCGAAACAAGGGAGTTTACCGCAACTGCCCATTAGCTGCCGTAATCAGATGGGATGAGAAGGTCGATCCCCGATCACGGATGCCGTTAAGCTACCGTTGATCAACGCACTCAACGTTCAATCACATGAAAAAGGAGATCGACCCTTGAAGAAGGATAGCAAGTCTTCGCAGCGGAGTGAACCAACCTTGAAGCGGACGAAAGCGCGAGGTCCAGTGCAGCGAGCTGCGAAAGAAGTACTCGCGGAAGTCCTGGGAAAATTGACGGGAAAACTGGATGTGCCGGTGGTGTCGACGAGGGCAAAGGAAAATCGCAGGGGAAACACGGTTGGCCCCAATCGAGATCGTCTGACGGTGGGAGTGGATCTGGGAGACCGCTGGAGTCAGTACTGCATTTTGGGTTTGGAGGGAGAAACGCTAAGCGAAGGACAGTTGCAGACCACGCAGGAAGATGTAAGGGAGTTCTTCCAGGCATTGACCGTGGCGCGGGTAGTGATCGAAGTAGGAACGCACTCGGCCTGGGTGCAAGACGTGATCACCGAGTTGGGGCACGAGGTGCTGGTGGCCAACCCGCGGTTAATGGAAGGGTCGAAGCGTCGCAAGCGGAAGAGCGATCGCATCGATGCCCACAAGTTGGCGCGCTTGGGGCGGGTGGATCCGCAGTCGTTGTATCCGATTCGGCATCGCAGTCGAGAAGTGCGCCAGGACCTGGTGGTGTTGCGAGCCCGGGACGCCTTGGTATCGGTGCGGACGGAGTTGATCAACACCGCGCGAGGACTGGTGAAAAGTATGGGCACACGACTGCCGGGGTGTTCGAGTCCGAGCTTTGCACAAAAAGTAAAGGAGGCGATTCCGGTCGAGGTACGGGAAGCGCTGCTGCCCTTGGTGCAACTGGTAGAGACGGTGAATGGGTGCATCGAGAGGTATGACCAGAAGATTGAGGAGCTGGGCCGGGAAAAATACGGGCACGCGACCTTGCTGCGACAAGTGAAAGGGGTGGGCCCGATCACCTCTCTGGCCTACGTGTTAACCCTGGAGGATCCGCAACGATTTAGCAGCAGTCGCGAGGTCGGGCCCTATCTGGGGCTGGTGCCGAAGCAAGAAGATTCGGGGGATAGTCAACCCCAGTTAGGAATCAGTAAGACCGGAGATCGGATGTTACGACGGTTGCTGGTAGGGAGTTCGCAATACATGTTGGGAGCGTTCGGACCGGACACGGACTTACGGCGGTACGGACAGCGCTTGTGCGAGCGCGGAGGAAAGAATGCCAAGAAGCGAGCCGTGGTGGCGGTGGCACGCAAGCTGGCCGTCTTGCTGCATCACCTGTGGGTGACCGGGGATGTCTATGAACCGCTCCATCACTCGGGGGCAGAAACCAGGACAGCACAAGCCACGGCTGCATAAGCCGGACCCAACAATGTTCCACAAAACGTAACCGACGCAATCGCGAAAAGACAGAAACCCAGTGAACAGAAGATCCTTGGATGACGCGGAGGCCGATTCGTTATCGGAGAGGTTTGCAACAACGACATCCACTCGCCTTGTTCGGGTGACTGCGGGTAATGGCCAGATCCTCGGAGATCGCCAATCAGATGGCAGCACCCAACCAGCCAGGCTCCGTCACGGTTGTGAATGGGGCCTGGTTTGAGATCGAACCCCAACGTGCACCGGGCCCTATGGGGCTCCTTGAGAGTGCGGATAGAAGCCGGGTAGGGGTGGTGGTCGCAAGCAAGACCTTGAGAAACGCATGGCTACGAAGCGCCGATCAACTTACTGCTGGAACGATCGAAGTAGATGAAAACCGAGTCCACTAAGGAACGAAGCCCAACTGAACTGCGTTGCGCTTCGTTCCCAGCTCGATTGTGAGTGACGTGGAGAGCTGTCAAGGGTCCAGATGAACGTCCCTACGGGGCGCCCTTGACAGCTCCCCACGTCACCGCCGGAGGTTATGCAGATGGAAAGCAATTAATAAAGGAAGGCCGCCACGTCGGCCTTGACTTTTATGACCTTCTCATAGAAGGCCATTACACCAGCTTGCGCCGTTTGTTCGCCGGAAACCGGGTCAGTGAGTGTAGTGGGGATTTTTCGTCAACGCGGGAGTTCAAATGCGTCACCATCTTCGACTGCGCGCAACTTGCACCTGCAACCGTCATTCACAATCAATACTCTGCTATGCCGACGAACAACTCCCGCGATTAGGTCCCCGTTTGACTGGTCTCCCGTAAGACGAGATGCGAGTTCCCGAAAACGTGAGCCAGTCGTTGTACTCGACGAAAACCTCGAGGATTTGGTCGAGAAGGCGATCTGGATCAATCGTCACAGTGTGTTCAATGCTGGTTGTCGCACCGATTCGCCCCACTGCGGTTCACCGCCACCATTGTAATTGCCGGTCAAACTGTTGTAACCAGCCCATTTCACTGACAACCCCGTCCGGGGCGTAGTTGGTGAAATGGCAATATTTCAACAGTTGACCCCCGTTTGCTAGAGTGATGGCTGGTCGCTATGGCGCTACGAATCACAACCTACCAAGACAAACCGCCAGTAACCGTGGAGGACGATAGGCAGTTGGATGAGGTACTGGACGCGGCATCCGCCGAAGCGCGAACAGGCAAGGTGTTGGGTGCAGTCCTTATCGAAGCTGACAATGGCAATGCCATGACCATGGTGGTCGGCGGCGAAGACACCGTCTTGAGCTTTGACTACGGCCATCGGAACCCTCCCTATTACGCAAGCAGGGGAGCTTCCAACGCTGACAAACCGCTGCTAACTTGCCTGTTGACGTTCCAGCACCATACTGAATTTCCCCGCAAATACGTGATTCCAGTTACTGATGGAGTGAAGGCCGTTAGGCAGTTCCTTGATTCGGGTGACCTCCCGAGTTGCATCAACTGGGAAGAAGTGTAGGTCTCAGGATCGGGCGATTCCCCAAATCAAAAGTCCATGAGTGCAATGGCGATATTTCAACAGGGACCCGTGACTTTGGCAGAGCGTGAGGTCTCGTGCGGCGTTTGTTTGGCTTTTGGATCGGATTAGGGGGTGCGGAACGCAGCTTTTGCTCGTGGTTGAGACAAGTACCATACTCCCGCACGCAGAAGAGCGTGCGCAGCCAGCTACCGGGTCATTGTCCTAGGATGCCCCCATCGTGAAATTCGCCGTGATCCGGATGCTATCCACTGTGGGTTTTCTCAAGATGTCTTCAGGCGTCTCTGGGTAGGGTTGTGAGACCGTGATGTTTATTGAAGTACTCCCGGATGCCAGCAAAATATCTAATAGGACGGCTCGCCTTTCAAGCGTGAAAATTTCAGCTACGTTTGCCGGATGATTCATATAAATCCGCCTTCTTCCGCCAATTGGGGATTTTGGTGTAATGGCGATTTTTCACCAGTAATCAACCCCGATCGGCAAGCCCGCGCGGCCCGGAGCAGTCATTTCCCGACTTCAATCACAAGCAATTCAAGTTTCTCTTTGCCAGTATTCCGTAGTAGATACGGCTCTTCTTTCGGCATCAATATCACCAAGCCGTTTGAAACATTGACGTGGCTCTGTGGTGACTTCTTTTCGTTTACGAGTTCGCCGTTATCCATGCCAACAATGAGAACGTCGCGACCCTCCACGGATGGATTCAATGGCGCACCGGGTGCCAATATGCACCGCGTGACGAACAGTTGTGAACGGGGGCCGTCAGTGTCATTGTGCGCTTTCTCGTGGCTGACTCCAGACATCCAATTGCAAGACTCCAAACCCGAAGCCGTGACCCTGCACGATCCATTGGACGTCGGTAGGATTTGAGCAGTGACGGTTACGGCGCTGAGCAAAATCAATAAGCAGACGGCTGGCACGTATCGCATGGCAATGCCTCTTGGACCTTCGCAAAGAAGTCTACACGGTCGCCGACAACCACTTCTGCCACGTCAACTG
>CAVOSN010000011.1:0-397024 GCA_963698805.1 uncultured Acidobacteriota bacterium
CCAGTGGAAGTGGAGCGACATGAAAGCCTTTGCTGTTGCCAAGGCCGCTCACGAGCGCGGGTATGGGAGCGGCGCCGAGATTGTTCTGGTCGGCGAAAGGCGGTCGGCACAATCAGCCGCGACCCGCGCGGCAATCCGCAGCAGATTTCCGCGGAGGAAGATTTCCTGATGAATCCGCACCCTTGGCTAAGCGTTCTTATAGTTTTCGCAGTCTGCTTTGCCTTCGCAGGAGAGGCCACGCAAACGGCTCCGTCGTCCAAGCCTTCCCCTTGCTCGGCGCCAGAATTTCATCAGCTCGATTTCTGGGCGGGCGATTGGGACGTGTTTGACGTCGACAATCCGACGACACAGGTGGCGCGCGTGAAGGTTGACCGCATTCTCGATGGGTGCGTTCTGCGCGAGGACTATCAGGATACCGAGGGACATAAAGGCCAGAGCTTCAGCATCTATGATGCTGCTCTCAAGGCATGGCATCAGAGCTGGGTAACCAACCGCGGGCAGATCCTCCTGCTGGATGGCGCCCTTCGCGGCGACGAGGTCGTGCTCAATGCAACCGAGCATGTGCTCGATGGCAAGAACAAACTCGTTCGCGGAGTCTGGAAGCCTGTGGAGGGCGGTGTCCGAGAGACCGCGGTCACGTCGCTCGACGAGGGCAAGACCTGGAAGCCCTGGTTCGATCTGATGTTCCGGCCGCACGGCGGAGGTGGATCGACGTCCGAAGATCAGGAAGCGGTTGCAGCGCTCGACACACAATATCAGGCTGCTGTGAAAATCAATGATGCGGCCACGATGGATCGCATTCTGGCCGACGACTTCGTGCTCTCGACCGGTTCGGGCAAGAAGTATACGAAGCAGGATTTGCTCGCTGAAGCGCGCGGCGGGAACGTCCAGTACGAACATCAGGAAGATACAGAGCAGACAGTTCGCGTGTGGGGCGACACTGCGGTGGTGACTGCCAAACTTTGGCAGAAGGGTACCGACAGCGGCAAGGCGTTCGACTATACGGTATGGTTCAGCGATACATACGTGCGTACGCCCAAGGGCTGGATCTACGTCTTCGGGCAGTCTTCCCTGCCCTTGCCGAAAGCTTCGCAGTAGGGGAGCTACAGTTCGGAGGCGCGCTTTTCCAGCAACCGCTCCATGGCCTGACGCATGTGGCGGATCTGCAGCGCGCTTCGGCGCAGGTGGTCGATTTCTTTTTGCTTCGCTCGCAGGTAGGACTGATGCCGCTCGATAAATAGTGCGGCCAGCGTCTCGTCCGCTGATGCGACTTCTGCCTGCTCTGGACCGAACAGCCCGTTTCCGAGTTCGCTGATGTTGAAGCCGGCCCATTCCGGATTCTCGTCCATCAAAAGCACGCTTTCAGGATCGACCTCACTGACCATCGCGCGCAGAAATTCAATCCCAAAGCAGTAGCCGGAACGATTGCGAACGATCCCCGTGATGCGCACCCCACCCGATGTCTTGAATTCGACTTCCATCCGATCGCCGGGGCGTAGTGGGACGCCACCATAGACTTCCATCCCCGCGCGGCTCAGCGCGCTGACCATTCCCGGGATGGCGATTTGCGAATCAGCAGTTTCGGCTGCGATGAGTACGGGCAGGTGGACCTGGAATCTCGGCCAACGCCGGGTGTTCATTGGCTGCCGCGGGCTGGGAGTCAATCCCATCATGGTCCCTCGGTTATTTGAGGACTTGAAGGTGGCGGAAATAAATGGCGCTCGCCAGTCCGAGGGTGATCAGGCCGACCGCTACCGCAGCCAGACGTCCACGCCACTTGCGCGGTTCGTAGCGACGGTCGGAGGCAACCCGCAGCTTCTTCATCCAGTTCGGCTCGGCAATGTCTTCGTATACCGAGAGCGGGATGATGGCCTCGAGTTTGCGGCGGTCTTTCTGTCCCAACGATACGAAACGGAACGGCTGCAGCGTATTGCTGACGGGGTTGAGGAGTTCAGCCCCGGCCAGGACCGATCCCGCACGAAGCAAGAACATCATTTTTACCTGGGAACCCTGCGCCAGAGGACGTGGCAGCGACAGCAGGCCTCCAGTCAGGGAAACCACCTGAAGTTCCCCGGAAACACTACTGCCGCCATCAAAGCGAAGCACGACGGGAGTGTTGTTTTCCAGATGAACGCGCGGAGTACGCGGAACAGAGTGACGATGGGGGAGGGCGCTCATATTCAGGCTAGAAGTATGGCTCTAGGTAACCACGAAAAGAAGGTTACGGAAGGGCTTGTCCGGGTCGATTCTCGGACCATGCTCGCGTCAGATGGTTCGATCCGGCACGAGTCAAAGAAAAGAATGGACGACGGACACCGGGTAACATAAAAACACTAACCGCAAAGGTCGCTAGGTATTGCGGACTTTGCGGATTCTCTTTGCGATCTTGGCGGTTAAAAGGCTTTTGACTGAAAGACTTGAAACGAGTTGTCCGCGGCAAGCCGGACACAAACTCCGCAGAGGGCGGTTCACCGAGATAGACGCGATCGCCTAGTTCGTCGATACCTGGTACTGTTCCAGCTTTCCGTCCGGCATTTCGTAGGTCCAGGCCCGCAATTCCTGGTTTTGACGGAATTTAATTTTGTAGACGCGCAGCGTCATCCCGCCGCGCAATGCCTGGTTCGTTTGGACGAACTCAAATGGCATCCCCAATGGTCCCAGGCTGCCGGCAAAGTCTTTCAGAGCCTGTTCATTGAAGTAGCTGTTGGCATTGTCGGTGAACAACGAGCGATCGACCTTCCCTTGCTGCAGATCTCGAAATATCTTCCGTGCCTGCTCCGTCTTGGCCTGCGCGCTGGCATCGACGGTCGTGAATAGAAGAGAAGAAATCCGGCGCGCCAAGTCGCTGGAGGCTCGCGCGGCATCCTGATTGGTGAGCACAACCACCGCTACGCGATCATCGGGGAACACATTGTTCTGCGTCGTGAATCCCGAAACTTCTCCACCATGCGAGAGCATGCGGTGCTCGGAAAACATCGTCACATCGACGCCTAACCCGTATTGCGTGCCCACGCCGCTTTTCAGCCGGACTTCCGTCTCCAAATCTTGGTACGACGCTGGCTTGAGCAACTTCTGATCCATGATCGAGATATCCCACCGGGCCAGATCCGCGGTGGGCATGGCCAATTCCCCAGCCGCAAATAACCAGCCCTTGCCTTCTTTTGGCGCCTGGCGGAGCGGACCCAGCCCATACCGCATGTACCCCGTCGCATCGGTGTCGCCGAGCTTTTCCTGGTCGATGTTGGCGACGCTCTTCATGGCGAGCGGGTTGAACACTCGCGTTTGCAGGAACTGCAGCAAGGGCATGCCGCTCACCTTCTCGACAATCACTCCCGCAATCACGTAGTTGGTGTTGCTGTACTGCCAGCGCGTACCCGGGTCAAAGTCGAGCGGCTTGCGCGCCCACATGTCGAGAATCTTGTCCGAGGTAATGGGCTGCATCATGAATGGAGGAACGTAATCCTGAGGCCAGTAATCCTGGTAACCCGACGTATGCGAGAGCAATTGGCGGATGGTCACTTCATTCGCCCGCGTGAGGTTCGGAATGTACTTTCCAACCGAATCGTCGAGCGATAGCTTCCCTTCTTCCTGCAGCAGCAATACCGAGGCGGCCGTAAATTGCTTGCTGATGGAGCCGATGCTATAACGCATCTCCGACTTCGCGGGTGTTTTTGGGTCTAGCCGCGCGTCGCCGTAGGCTCGGAGATAAACGATCGCACCATCTTTCACCACCGCGACCGAGGCGCTCGGCACCCCAGTCTCCGCAAGAACATCCTGCGCGGCGCCGTCAATCTTGCTCAACAGATCCTGCGGTAGCTTGGCTTCAGTTTGTGAAAAGGTAATCCCGCTCAACAAGATGGTTACGACTGCGACTCCACCCGCAAAGCGAAAACGATCACGACGCATGAGGGCTCCTCGTACCGAAATTGGCGGCACTATAGCACACCGTGATCCGAAGAATTCTGAGCTGTAAGCCACCAGCTACCGGCTACCAGCCATCCGCCATTTCACCTACCCGATTGGCGGATGCGCACAATCGCGGCACGCGTCATCCTGATGCTGCACCCGGGAATTTCGCAGGCGCAGGAGAAAGCAGTCATGGCGACATCAGTACTGGAAACTCTATCGAACGAATTTGCGGCGGCAGCCAGCGGAGTGGGCGCCGCAGTGGCCGCCATCTACGGCCGACGCTGGATGCCTTCGAGCGGCATCCAATGGCAAAAGGGCATATTCGTGACGGCCGACCACACGATTCAACGCGAGGAGGACATCCCGGTCTTTGTGGAAGAAGGAAAGCCCCTCAAGGCCAGATTGGCTGGGCGCGATCCGAGCACCGACCTCGCGATCCTGAGAGTCGCCGACGGCGACACTGGACCCGTGCCTCAGTTCGGTGATAGCAGTGGCTTGAAGATCGGGCACTTCGTCCTGGCACTCGGGCGCTCGCGCGGATCGAAGCTGGTGGCGAGCGCAGGCATTGTTGGCGGCCTGGGAGGGGAATGGGAACCGCGGCGTGGAGGTCGGCTTGATCAACATATTCGGCTCGACCTCGAGTTGTATCCAGGCTTTTCAGGCGGCCCTCTCGTGAACACACAAGGCAAGGTCGTCGGCATCAACACACGCGGACTGGCCCGTGGACGGGCGGTCACGATTCCCGTCGCTACTGTGAACCGCGTTGTCAGCGAACTTCTGGAGAAGGGTCACATTGCGCGCCCATACCTCGGCCTCGCCATGCAGCCAGTCTCGCTTCCTGAGTCGTTGCGCAGCAAACTTACGACGCAGCCAAATACGGCGCTACTTGTGATGCATGTGGAGCCTGCGGCCCCGCCGAGAAAGCCGGCGTATCGATTGGCGATCTCGTCACCGACTTCAGTGGCAATGCGCTCGAAGACACGACCGACATTCAGCATCTTCTGGGCAAGACCAAGGTTGGCGACGTAGTGCAAGCCAATCTGCTGCGCGCCGGATCTCCGTTGAAAATCACTATCACGCTCGCAGATCGGCCTGCGAGGTAGTCGAATGTCGAGCAGGAACGGAGGCGGCAAAACGCGAGTGCTGATCGCAGCCGCCTCCGCCGCTCGCCGAGCCGAGTTGGAACGGATCGTTCAGGAGGATTCGTCACTGCTCGCCGCCGGATCTCTGACCAATCTTTCGGCAATGGCGCACCGCTTGACGGATTCCCGTCCGGACGTCGCCCTGGTGGACCTTGCCGAGCCCGATCCTCAATTCCCGTCCGTGAGCGTTGCACTGCAACGGGCGGGCGTCGCGGTAGTTGTGCTGTTAGACGATCCGGCGCGGAACTGGACGAGACAGATTCTTCGCGCCGGTGTCTTAGGGATTTTGCCGCGAAATTCTGCTGCGGCAGAAATCCATTCCGCTATTCATGCAGCCAGAGGAGGCCTGCTCCTGCTGGAGCCCGAAGTCATTCGCGATTTCCTCGCTACAGGTTCTCAGCGCCCGGCCGACACCGACTTCGATCTGGTCGAAGAACTTACCGGGCGCGAGGTCGAAGTTCTTCGCCTGCTGGCGGAGGGATTTGCTAACAAAGAAATGGCATCGCGTCTGGGGATTTCGGACCACACCGTCAAATTCCATATCAGCTCGATCCTTGCGAAGTTGGGGGCCTCAAGCCGAACCGAGGCCGTGACGGTCGGTGTTCGCAAAGGGTTGATTCTCCTATGACTGGCTGCAGCCTCCTGCTCCGCCACCTCCTTTCAAAACTCGACTCACCAAAAGCCGAATGTTTCGTCTAACCCGCATCGACCCATGAAGGAGGCCGTATGACGAGATTCTCGCGACGCGCAACCTGGACCGGCGCAGTACTTGGCGCCCTCACCGCATTCCTGGCGTTCACCTTGCAGGCGCGGGCGTTTGCGTGGGACGGCACGGAAACCGAAGAATTCCACCAGACCTATCCCTTGTCCGCGAACGGCCGCATTGAACTGCAAAACATCAATGGTCCGGTTCAGATCAAAGCGTGGGATCGCAACGAAGTGAAGGTCGATGCGATCAAGCGGGCGGGCAGCAAGCACGATCTCGACGAAGTCGAGATCAAGATCCACTCTGACCCAGACTCTGTTTCCATCCGCACCGAGTATGCCCGGCACGAACATACCTGGACGCGCAACGACCCCGGCAGTGTCGACTACGTGTTGATGGTGCCTCGGAACTCCCGGTTGGATGACATCAATCTGGTCAACGGCGACCTCGAGATCGAAGGAGCCGGCGGCGAAGTGCGTGCTTCCTGTGTAAATGGCAGGTTGCGAGCCAGCAGCCTGAGCGGGCGCGCAGAGCTTTCTACGGTGAATGGCAACCTTGAGGCTCACTTCGACCGACTGTCATCGCCAGTGGAAGTCTCCTCCGTGAATGCCAAAGTCCTTCTCACGTTGCCCTCCGACGCCAAGGCCGATATTGAGGCCAGCACCGTTTCGGGCTCGATCTCCAATGACTTCGGAATCCGCGTCGCCAATCACAAGTGGGTCGGACACGAACTGAGCGGTGAACTGGGCGGCGGCGGCACGCGCGTGCGCGTAAACAACGTGAACGGCCGCATCGAAATTAGGCACGCCAACGACAACAAGCCTCTGAGTCCGGCGAAAAACCTGGATCGCGATCGGGACGACGACGATACGATTTAGTCAGTTGGCAGTGCCAGAAGAAAAGACTCGCACGGCGAATTCTGATCGATGGAGCGGCGGGCGAGACGCCCGTCCCTCCATCATTCCAGAACTTTCAGTACACCGTGTACCCCGGAGCCGGTGTGCGGAAATCCGGTTTTGACGCCATCAGCAACAGAGCTCCCTTCCTCTTGAACGCCTTCAGATCATCAAGACTACGGAACGACTTGGTCGCGTAGTCGTCGGGCGTGGGCGTATCGTCGGGGATTTGCAGGTATTCCACGTTCTCAAACATGTGCTTCTTCAGCAGATCCACATACTCGGCCGCCGAGCGCACGTGCACCGGGACCTTCAGCTTGTCGACCCACTGCAGCGAATACTCATTGTCGCGATAAAGATTGATGAGGATGAACATCCGACCATGGGGCGCCATCACGCGAAACAACTCGGCCAGCGCCCGATCCTGATCGGGGTAGTAGTAGAACGACTCTACCGACAACATCTTGTCGAAAAAATTCTCTTCCCACGGAATCTGCGTTGCCGATCCCCATACGTACATCACGTTCTCGAATTCTTTGGACTCCGCGCGTGCCTGCCGAATCATTTCATCGGAGATATCGACTCCGACCACCTGGCCGAATCCCTCCGGGCCATCCGCCACCAGGCGCGCGAGCATCCGGGTCGCCCAGCCTGAGCCGCAGCCGAGGTCCAGCACGCGCTCGCCCGGACGAAGATCCATGTGCCGCAAAGCCTTCTCCGTAATGTTGAGATGGTGATTGCGCATCTTCTCGCCTTCGCCAGCCTCGGCCCAGCGGTTGAATTCCTGCTGCAGGTTCTCATCGGGAGTGTGGGATTTCTCGGGCATGATTGCGTTCCTCAAAATGGTTGGTGTTCAGTCCAGAATCTTTTGGTGTCTGCTGCGCGCGACGAGCTATGAGCTTCGAGCAAGCACAGTTGCAACGAAGATCAAGAGCTCGAGGCCCCGCACACGAATCATCGCAGGCTCGTAGCTCAAAGCTCGCGGCTCGCAGCTCTCCTATGCTACATTTGCCATCCTCATGGGACCAAACGAGCCGGAGGCCGCGAAGGCCGACGCTACGCCTCCCGCACTGTACTGCCCGCAATGCGCGCGCGAGGTGACCGACCCTCTCACCTGCGGCGATTGCGCCGCCGTAATCTGCCGGCAATGCGGCTCCCCGCTCGAATCCCCAGACGAGCTAGGGATCGGATAGCGATGGAGCCTACCAGCACCGCGACCGTGAAGCCCACCACGAACGGTTCTGCTGCGACCGACTCCTCACCAGGTCTTGTCCGCGGGCTGTCGCTTCTCGACTCTGTCCTGCTGCTCGCCGGCGGCATCATCGGCTCATCGATTTTTCTTACAGCAAAAGACATTGCAGGACCATTGCCGCATCCGGCGTTGTTTTTTTTAGTCTGGGTCATCGGCGCAATGATCTCGATGTGCGCCGCCTTCGCCTTCGCGGAACTGGGCTCCATGTTCCCGGACTCGGGCGGTCAATACATCTATCTGCGTGAGGCCTTTGGAGACCTCGTTGCCTTTCTCTACGGCTGGATGCTCTTCGCCGTGGCCAACGGTGGGACGATCGCCGCGCTCTCGGTCGCCTCGGCCGCCTACCTGGGCGCGATATTCCCGGCGATCTCCGAGCAGCACGTGATTGTTTCCGTCGCGGGTATCACGCTGACGCGTGTACACGTCGTGGCTTTGATCTCGATCGTGATTGTTACGTGGATCAACGTCATCGGCCTCCGTCGCGGAGCCGTGCTGCAGAACGTCGCGACCTGGGCAAAGTTCATCGCCATGGGCGCATTCGTGCTTCTGGGAGTCTTGTTTGGCAAGGGAAGCTGGAGCAATTTCACGCAACACGGCGGCAGTTCGTCTGCCGGCATGATGATGGGCATGAGCGCGGGAACGCTCGTCTCAGCGCTCGGCGTGGGATTGATCGCCGTCTTCTGGGCTTATGACGGATGGGTCTACATCACCTGGGTCGCCGGCGAAGTGCAAGACCCGCGCCGCAACGTGCCTCGCGCCATGGTGCTGGGCATCATCGTGGTGGCCGTCGTCTACCTCGCGATGAATTTCACCTACGTCTACGCGATGCCGCTGACCGAAGTCGCGAAGCACGAAACCATCGCTGCATCAGCAGCTGAGGTCCTGTTCTCGCCACGCGCAGCCAACTGGCTTTCGGCGGTGATCGCTCTCTCCTGTTTCGGCGCCATGGCCAGTTGTACGTTGTCGGGCGCACGCGTCTACTTCGCCATGGCGCGCGACGGCGTCTTCTTCCAGCGCATGGCCCACGTGCATCCCAAGTGGCGCACGCCTGCGCTGAGTTTGATTGGTCAGGCCGTTTGGGCCTGCCTGCTCACGGTGAGTGGCCGCTATGACCAGCTCTACACGTACGTGATTTACGGAATGGTGCTGTCCTACACACTAACGGTGATCGGATTGTTCGTGCTTCGCGTGAAGCGGCCCGACGTTCCAAGACCCTACCGCTGCACGGGATATCCGTGGCTACCGGCGATCTATGTTTTGCTGGGAAGCTGGTGGACGATCAACACGATTGTGACGCGCCCCAAGGAAGCCCTGGCGGGGACATTCATCGTGCTCATCGGCGTTCCGGGGTATCTCTACTGGAAGAAGCAAAGCCGAAAAGCCCAAGCCTCCGCAGCCTCTTAAACGTTGTCATCTTGAGCGGAGTGAGGCGCCAGCCGAACGCGGTCGAAAGACCCCGCAGCGGTTCATGTCCTCAACAGCCGCAGCAGGATTTTCTACCTACGAATCGCCGCATGAAAATCTAGCCGCGCCCGAACCACTGCAATCAGCCGCGAGGTCCCTCATGAGTTCACGAATCAAGTGCAACACCGTACAAAGGTGTTGCGATGGAAAAAAGAAGGTATGAGCAGTTGGGCCTCAGGGAGCGGATTGAGATTTACCGTCTGCATGCAGACGGTAAATCTCTGCGCTGCATCGCTGGCGTTCTGGGGCGGAGCGCGGCGACGATCAGCCGGGAGCTGAAGCGGAACGGTAAGGCGTCCAAGAAGTGGGCCGGGGGCTACGATCCGCAGCGCGCGCAGCAGTTGATGCTGCGTCGTCATGCCCGTGGTCGAGCCCACAAGCTCGAACGTCAGCCGGAACTTCGTAAGAAAGTTTTGCAACGTCTCGCCCAGGGATGGTCGCCTGAGCAGATTGCCGGGCGCATGGCCCCGGGACCCGGCAGCGACCGCATCAGCTACGAATCGATCTACCGCTACATTTACTGGCGCAGTTGGTCCTTCCACCAAACCCTGCATCGCTGCCTGCCTCGCCAAAAGTACCGTCGTGGAAAACGTCTGCCCAATGGCCGATGGTCGATGGCGTCCATATTGGACCGGGTTTCCATTCATGATCGTCCGGCCGTGGTGGAGACCAGAACGCGCTCGGGTGATTGGGAAGTCGACCTCATGGGCTTCAGCAAACCGGGACAGTTCTTGCTGGTGGCGCAGGAACGCAGATCGCGGCGCGCTCTGCGGGTGCGGCAGAAGGCGAGAACGGCGCAGTCGGTCGCCGATAATCTCAGCGCCATGGTGGAAGCGATGCCCGCGCGTGTGTGTCAATCCATGACGTTCGATAACGGAGCGCAGTTCAGTAAACACTATCTGCTGAGCCGACGGTTCGGCATCCAGACCTGGTTCTGCGACACGCACTCGCCGTGGCAGAAGGGCGGCATCGAAAACGCCCTTGGTCGTTTGCCCCGCCAGTTGCCTAGAAGCACCGACCTCGATGCCCTGCCCGCCCATCGCCTCGCCCTCTGCCTCCAACGCTATAACGACACCCCTAGAAAATGCCTCCGCTTCAAAACTCCCCACCAGGTATTCTTGGAACACTCTGTTGCACTTCAAACGTGAATTCATCCTTCGGCTGCGCTCGGGATGACAAGGTAAATGCGATGCTCACTTACTGCGGCAGCCCACCGCTCCCTAGCTTCACGCGCAGCTTCACTGTTCCGATTTCTTTTCCGCCCGCTTCAGCGCCGCAACTCAGATCGCTGATCTGATCTGATTTCTTCGCCGGCGTCGTAATTTCAACTTCAATCGGGAAAACATCTCCCGGCGCAAGGCTGTAATGCGGCAACGGATTCTTGAGTGCCCAGCCGTCGGGCAATGTCGTCGAAAGCGTCACCTCAGCAGGGGTCGTATCGTCATTGCGCAGAACCACTGGCAGCTGAAGAGTCGATCCCGCTGCGACGGAGATTTCCGGAACCGCCGCCTTTGGTAAATCGGGCAAGTCATGAGCCGCACGGAAGTCATCGTAAAACGCCCACGGCCCGCCAATCTCTATCGACAATCCCTTATGCTGCTGCGGGTTCGGACTGGGCAAGCGATCGAAGGGCAACGGCTGCGCCTGCACTCCTTCGAACACGTCGCCGGTCGGTGTCGTACCCTGCGCCAGCGACTTGCCAAACACCAGTTCCACCGGCGTCGACCAACTATCCTGATCTGCGCCCGCGAGCTTTTCCAGCTGCTCGTCGTTCAGAGATTGAAGCTTCTCGATGTAAGTCCGGTACTGCGTTAGGTGGAAACGAAAGACATCCATCGAGACGCGCCAGTAGGGCACGTGACGGCTGGGAGAAATACCCGTGGTCGGATACTGCGGCCCCTTCCCCTTGATGTTTTTGTCGTCGCTCGCGTCCGAGTAGAAGTAAATCTTCTGCGGCTGCCACGGCTGTAGTCCCTCGAGCAGGGTCTCATTTATCTTACGCGGCTGCGCCAGTTGCGCCGGATACACCGACGGGTCTCCGGCAGAGTCGAATGCTTCCACGGCCATCACGCCGGCCGCCTGGTGGTCGCCGTGATTCTCTCCAATAAAGAAGCCGGGCAGCCACGAGATGATGACCTCAGGTCGCGTCAGGCGCACAATGCGAACCAATTCTTCCAGATTCTTGCCGTGTCCCCAGTTGGCAAGCGATTGCAGAACATCCTGGCTCGGCGTGTCCTTGCCCTCGAGAAACCATACATTCGGCACCCCGAGTTGAGTCATGGCATGCCGCAATTCCATCTCGCGCACCACACCCAGAGATGGTCCGCGCTCGCGTCCCATGTTGTTGTGACCGGCTTCGCCGTGGGTCAGATAAACGGCTGCCACTCGCTTCCGCTGATCGAGCAATTGCGCCAGGTACGCCGAGACGCCGGTCTCGTCGTCGGGATGCGCGACGATCAGCAACAAATCCGCCTTGAACCGGTCGTCGGCCTTGGGCGCGGTGCGTGGTTGCTCGGGTTTGGGCGCCGGGGTTTGCGCCGCCGCCTGCCAGACAAGAATGAGGAAGAGCGCCAGAACGCGCCGGATGTTCATCCATTCTCCGTGAAAAATTGAAACCGACGGGTATTGGACGGCAGGCAATTCAATCGGTTTGCGCGTCCCTGCTCCCCGGGATGTTGTATCAGTATACGGGCTCCCGACTTCTCCTCGTGACCGTCCGCAAATAGGCGCGCGGGCTCGCTCATCACAGAGCCGCGGTTCCCGCGCATCCGGTCTCCGATGGCCCACTCCCTTGCCAACATGAAGCCAAGCTTAAGGGGGAGACAAAATTGAAATCTAACATTCATCGACTATTGATCTCGTAGTAATACTTCCTTCCTAGAATCAGCCTTCCTCTCACCGAGCGTCCGTTCCGCCGTGGAGTGTGTTTCCAAAAACCTCTGTGTTAGGAGGCTTTATGCTGCACAGGTTTGACCGCCGTAAATCTTCCTCTCCCTCTGTCCTCTTGATCCTGTGCTGGCTGATCTTGGGAACTTGCGGCACATCGGGTGCCGCGTTCGCGCAGGCTAGCCGGGCCGTGATCAGCGGACGGGTGGTAGACGCCGCCGGCGCCGTGCTACGGGCGGCCCGCGTTGCAGTGCAGCCGGGCGGACAAGTTGCAGTGACAGATGATCAGGGGCAGTACTTCATTCCAGACCTCGCGCCGGGCGAGTACACGGTGACTGTCTCCTACGTGGGGTTCGCCCCCTTCACGACCAGCATCAGGGTGTCTCAAGGACAGACAGCGCGCGTCGACGCCACCATGAGAGTTGCGACCGCGACCGAGGAAGTCCTGGTTACGGCAGACCGTGGACGCGGCGAGGCGGAGGCGATCAATCGCACCCTCGAGTCTGACAATATTCTGCAGGTGCTTCCGGTCGAGGTCATCACCAGCCTACCCAATACGAATATCGCCGATGCGTTAGGCCGGTTGCCCAGCGTTACTTTGGAACGCGATGAGGGCGAGGGCAAGTATGTACAGATCCGCGGCATGGAGCCGCGCCTAGCCAACGTGACTATCGATGGCGTGAATGTTCCTTCCCCGGAGTCGGGCGTCCGCCAGATTAAGTTAGATGTGATTCCAGCCAACCTGGTGGATTCAGTGGAAATCAACAAGACGCTTTCCGCAAATCAGGACGGCGATGCGGTGGCAGGATCCGTCAATCTGGTAACGAAGACGGCCGGCGAAAAGCCCACACTCTATCTCAACGGCATCGGTGGATACACCCCTATCGTCGGTGGGCGCTCGCTCTATGAGTTGGATGGGACGATTGGCAAACGATTCGGTACCAGCAAACGGCTAGGTGTCATTTTCGGCGGCAGCTACGACTGGAATGGGCGGGGCATCGACGACGTGGAACCGGTGCCAGCAGTCCTTCAGTGCAGCCCGGTGGCCGGCGGTTGCAACGAAAACTTTGATCCCGCCACAGCCACGAACGTTGTGAGCTGGCCTACTGAGGATCTGCGCGAATACCGGTACTACCGCACCCGATACGGGTTCACCGGAGCGGTCGATTACAAGCTCGGAGATGTGTCGGGAGTGTACGTTCGTTTCCTTTATTCGCATTTCGACAACTTTGGGGATCGCTGGGTGTATTCGCCAACGATCAACACGTTCGAGACTCCCACGCAAGGTGCGGGCGACGGCCAGATGTCATTCAACGCCCAGATTCGCCGTCCTGTAGAAGTTATCGGGAGTCTAGTTGCCGGTGGCAAGCATGTCTGGAACCGCTGGGCTCTGGCCTACGATTTTTCCGTCGCCCGCGCCAGCTCGGAAGACCACGGGTATGCTTCCGCTGACTTCGCCCCCCCAGACGGCGATCCGCTCAACAGCGTAGTCTTCAATGTAGACAGCAGTTCCCCCCTTCGACCCAAGCTCGTCGCCCAGGGCGGGGCACCAATCTACGATCCCACTCACTACACCTTGCAGGATTTGGATATCGGCCAGAGTTATAGCCCACAGCTCAACCTGCAAGCAGGGTTCTCGGCAGCCAAGACCTACAACTGGAACGGACATTTTGGCACGTTCGAGTTCGGTGGCAAGGTGCGGAATGCGCACAAGTTCGAAGATTCGCGCGATCCTGTCTTCAACTCCGTCGACAATCCGTCGATGACTGGTTTTCTCGGAACATTCACCAACCCGAACTACTACGACAAGCATTACACGTTCGGACCCACCGTGGACTACAGCAAGGTCACCGCCTATTTCAAGGGCCACGGCGCCGATCCGGCCTTCTTTGAAGAAGATGTGGCCTCCACCGCGCAGAACTCGTTCCCAAACAACTACGATCTGGTCGAGAGAATCACGGCCGGATACCTGATAAATACTCTCGATTTTGGCCGGTTGCGGGTGCAAACGGGCTTGCGCTTCGAGGGGACGAATGAAGACGTTTTGGGGAACCGTGTGTTGTTCGACAACGATGGCAATCTGTGCACCGGTCCCGCCGATCCCGGCTGCCCGGCAGACTTCACGAGTGCGGTGATCCCGGTTCGCAGATCGTCTTCGTACCTAGACCCCCTACCGAGCGTGCAACTGCGTTTTCGACTTCCGCATGACGCTGCGATTCGCGCTTCCTATGGGCGAGGTATCTCTCGGCCGAACTACAGCGACCTGCCACCCACTTTTTCATCGCAGGGCAACAACAACGAAGTCGACATCGGCAACCCCGACCTGAAGCCCTCGCGTGCGAACAACTATGACCTTCTGTACGAGCAGTACCTGAAACCCTTGGGCCTGTTGCAGGCCGGGTTCTTCTACAAGCAGCTCTCGCATCCGATTTACGAATCTGTGAAGAGCTTGATTACCACCAACCAGTACGGCAGCCAGTACAACTTCAACGAGAACGGCGGCACACAATGGGTCGTGTCACAACCGCTGAACGGTCGCAGCGCGCAAGTGTACGGCTTCGAGGTTGCTTACCAGCAGCACCTAAGCTTTCTGCCGGGCGCCTTGAGCGGTATCGGGGTCTCAGCCAACTACGGATATACGCACTCGACCACCGCAGGCGTACCTCTGCGAACGGACCGCCCCGCCTTGCAACGGCAAGCGCCGAACACGTGGAATTTCAGTCCAACCTACGATCGCTGGCGCATATCGGCAAGGCTGGGCGTCTCTCACAACGACGCGAACATCTTCAGCTACAACTACCAGGACCTGAATAACGACGGGTCTCCAAATCCGGTGCCGCTGGGGATCAAGGGTCCCAACGGGGATACGTACCTCTATGGCCACACGCAAGTGGACGCGCAAGCGAGTATTCGGATGTACCGTGGCCTGCATTTGGTCATCGCCGCCCTTAACCTGACCAATGAAGTGTTTGGCTTCTACAACGGCAGCACCCCGTATCCGATCCAGCGCGAGTACTACAAGACGAGCTACATGTTTGGCCTGCGTTACACGCTGTCGAATGAACCCAAATAGGCAAACAAGCAGGACGCACAACAACTCGCGACTGAATTCAGGGTCACTTCAGGTTGGATAGCGTACGTTTCGGGAAGGCGATTGCTCATGAGATTGGCTGCTCACGTTTTGTGTGTTGCTTTGCTGTGTCAGGCCGGAACTCTGTTAGCGGAGCAGAAAGTCGATTCCGCGGCAAAGGTCTCCGCAACCGCAACTGCCACGAGCGCGAAAGAATCCGAAGACCCCATCCTGGTCGGTGCCGGCGACATCGCCAGCTGTGATGATCTGGCTGGAGCTGAGGCCACCGCCAAGTTGATCGACAAAATTCCCGGCACAGTGTTCGCCGCCGGAGATCTAGCGTATCCCGACGGATCGGATGAACAATTCGCCAAGTGCTACGCACCGACCTGGGGACGATTCAAAGACCGCACCCGGCCAGCGCCCGGAAATCACGAGTACCACAAGGGCGGAGCATCGGGATACACGCGCTACTTCGGCGACGCAGCGGGCGACCCGGACAAGGGCTACTACAGCTACGACCTGGGCGCGTGGCACATCGTGGTGCTGAACAGCGAGTGCGCGGAGGTTGGCGGATGCGAAGCGGCGTCCCCCCAAGGACTGTGGCTGAAGCAGGACCTCGCTCAGCATTCTGCGGGATGCACGCTCGCATACTTTCACAAGCCTCTCTTCAGTTCTGGGGGCAAACATGGCAACGATCCCGAGATGAAGCCGCTGTGGGAGACGCTGTACCACGGTGGCGCCGACATCGTAATCAACGGCCACGATCATGACTACGAGCGCTTCGCTGCCCAGGATCCCGAAGGCCATCGGGATGCCAACCACGGCATTCGCGAGTTCGTCGTCGGGTCAGGCGGAAAGAACTCACATCGACAGATGGGCGCGCCGAAACCGAACAGCGAAGCGCGCAACGACGACGCTTTCGGTGTCTTGAAACTGACGCTGCATCCGCAAGGCTACGACTGGGAGTTTGTGCCCGAGGCAGGCAAGACGTTCAAGGACGCGGGCAGCGATTCTTGCCACTAGGCTCCATTGGTTGAGCTTTGAATTTGAACATTCCATAAGGGTGCAGAGTCGCTGAATGGTCGCAACATTTTCCTGGAGGAAACCTTGAAAAGCTTGGCCGTGTTCCTGCTATGTTGCTGCGTTGCCGCGCCGGTCTTCGCCGCCGACCACTACCAGATCACAAAAAAAATCCCCGTACCCGGTCAGGGAGGCTGGGACTACCTCACAGTCGATGAGGGCGCCCGACGCCTATACGTCTCGCACGGCACGCAGGTGGAAGTGATCGACGTTGACTCCGGCGCAGTCGTAGGAAAAGTCGAAAACACACCCGGCGTTCACGGGATCGCCGTTGCGCCGGAGTTAGGCCGGGGATTTATCAGCAACGGGCAAGCCGCGACCGTAACGATCTTCGATCTGAAGACATTGAAGAAGATCGCGGATGTACCCACCGGCAAGAAGCCGGACGCGATTCTGTTCGATCCCGCGACCTCGCGGGTCTTCGCATTCAACGGCGGCAGCAACAGCGCTACCGTCATCGAAGCCAAGGAAGGGAAAGTCGCCGGCACCGTTGATCTGGGCGGCGGTCCGGAATTCGCCGTCTCCGACGGAAAAGGATACGTCTTCAACAACCTCGAGGATGAGGGGATGGTACTCAAAATTGATGCGAAGAAGATGACCGTCGACCATCGCTGGAAGGTGTGCGACGCTCCCAGCAGCATGGCCATGGACCGAGAGAACCGGCGACTCTTCATCGGTTGCCGCAGCAAGGTAATGGCTGTGATGAATGCCGACACGGGCAAGGTGATCACCACGCTACCGATCGGTGATCACGTAGACGCGACCGCGTATGACGTGGAAAGCAAGCTGATCTTCAATTCCAATGGCGAAGGCACGGTGACAGTGATCCGGCAGGATAGTCCGGATGCCTATTCTGTCGTCGAGTCGGTAAAAACTCTGCCGCGCGCGAAGACGATGGCACTCGATCCGAAAACACATCAGCTGTTTTTGTCGACCGCAGAAAACGGGCAGTTTGAAGTGCTGGTGGTTGGCAAGTAGCGCTGTTAAGAAGACTCCTGCGTTAAAGAGGTCTTACTGAAGCGCAGAGTACTCGGCGTGCGCCTGCTTCAGAATCGGAATGTCCGGGTCCGCGTCTTTCCACGCGGCAAAGAAGTCCTGGTAGGCAGTGCGGGCGTGGGCATTGTCTTTCTGGAGCGCGTAGGCGCGTGCAGCGCCCAGGTGTGCCAGCGGGTAAAACGCGCTGAGTATGTCGATGCCGCGATGGTCGAGAATCTTCTGGTACTCGGCCAGAGCCTTCGCGCCATCGCCCAGCTTGAGATACGCGGCGCCCCGAAAATGCAGGGTCATATAGTTGGCGCCGTTGGGGCCAGAGCCCAAATCGTAGGGTACTGCCGACTCCAGCGCTGCAACGGCTTTCTGGGGCTGGTTCCGCTGGAGTTCTATGTTGGCCTGGTTGATGGCGATGCCAACTTTATTCAGTAGCGTGTCGGTGGGATATTGCGCGGCGAGTTCTTCGTTGAACTTCTGAGCTCGCGCCACATCTCCGAGCTTGGCCATCGGTCCGGCCACAATGGACTTGGTGTCGCGATTCGTCGCGATGTTGAGAGCCTCAGCGATTTGTTGGCGTGGTTCGGTGACGTATCCTAGTTCGACCTCGTAGGCGGCCTGCAACCCGCGGACGACAGCCGCGAATTCCAAGTTCTCGTGCTGTCGGCACAACTGCACGGAACGATCGAAAATATCTCGTGACGACTTGACGCGTCCAAGTGCGAGTTCACCGCGCGCCCTTTGAAACAGCACGAGTGGCTCATCTAAAGATCCGTTCGCCTCGGCGGCGATGCGGATCTTCGCGGGATCATCGCCACGAAGAGCGGCCAACTGATAGCGCATGAACCGGGTCGTGCGAGGCTCGATCTTCTGCGCAGCCGCCTGGTCGATCACGGCTTGTGCTTCGTCAAAGCGACCTAAACTGGTATAGGCGTCGGCGAGATTCTGATAGGCGTAGTTGTCCTTCGGGTCGAGGCGCATCGCCTCAGAAGCATTCTCGAGCGACTTGCTCGCCTGCCCGAGGCCTTCATAACGCAGCGCGAGATTGTCCCAAGGCAGAGTTTCACGGGGATACGTGCTCTTCCATTGCTCGTAGATCTCGGTGATCTTGTCAGAATCCCCGACGACTTCATCGTAGTAGTGCGCTGCGATGTACAGCCTCTCGTGTTCGCTGGCCCGGTCCTTCAGTTCGAACGCCTTCTTGATACTCTCCTGACTCTGCCGGGTCTGGCCGGTGTTCCCGGAGGCTACACCCAGTTCTGCCCAGGCGATGGCGAAGTTCGGATCGAGTGCGACGGCTTTCTTGAGGTGGGGAATGGCGTTTTCATCGCCGAAATGTTGGTGCTCGTTGTGTCCCACGCTGTAAGCCTGCAGCGCTTCGAGCGAAGACGTAGTTGCCTGTTCGAGTGGCGTCGCAAATTTCTGAACCGAAGGCAGGGACTCGCCTAACTTGCTGCGCAAGCTGGTGGCTGCTTTGTCGAGCGACTTCAGCACCTGCTCCTTGCTCTCGGATTCTGCTTGTTCAGTCGCGATGGAGTCTCCGGTCTGTGCATTCACGGCCGCCAGCGAAATCACGTAGTGGCTGCCCAGCGATGTGATCGACCCGGTCAGCATAGCTTTTGCGTTCTCACGCACGCAAATTTCGCGGGCCACGTCGCTGGTGATGCGCTGGTCCTCCGGTCGCCCCATGAAACGCAACGCTTCGCGCACGCGCGATTCGGGCAGCAGGTTGAGGTAAGGCGATTGCTCAAGCTGCGTCGCCAGCGCCTGCTTCAGAGTCCCGTCGAAAACACCGTCGCCTGTGGTGTTGACGAAATCGGCCAGCAGCACCGCGTCCTTCTCGGTGAGCGCTGCCGAGTGATGCGACCGAAAATACCAAGCTCCAGCTACGAGGATCGCGAGTATGGCGCCGGCCGCGGCAAAAACGAGGCCACGGGATTTCTTCGCTGGTGCGGCAGACGTCGCTGCGCTAACGCTCGCGGATGACACCGCGACCGGCGCCGACACAGACGAGACAGCCACTGCCGCAGACGCGGACCCAGATGCTGGCCCCAAAGGCTGCGGCGTGCTGTGTTCCTGCGCGATCGGCACCGAACCCGAACTGGCCGCGACTGCGCGACCCGTATCCGTATCGCGCTTCAACCGTTGCAGGTCGGCGCGGATATCGGCCGCATGCTGATAGCGCAGGTTGCGATCCTTCTCGAGCGCTTTGCTGATGATGTCTTCGAGCTTCGACGGAAGGTCCGGGTTCAGCCGCACCGGCGGCGTGGGCGCCCGGTCCAGAATAGCCTGAAAGATGAGCGCCGACGTGTCTCCGCGGAATGGCAGCGCGCCCGTCGCCATCTCATAGAGCACAGCTCCGAACGAAAACAAATCCGTCCGCCCATCCAGGTCCTTACCCTTGGCCTGTTCCGGCGACATGTAGGCCACGGTCCCCAACGTCGAACCGGGACTCGTGAGGTGCTGTTCCGCGACTGCTGTCTCTTGGGCAGTTGGGCCGGCAGGCTCGGCGAAAGATGGGCTGAGCGGCGACAATTTCGCCAGACCAAAATCCAGAATCTTGGCGTGGCCGCGATTGGTGACGAAGATGTTCGCCGGTTTGATGTCCCGGTGCACAATCCCTCGGGTGTGCGCCGCGTCGAGCGCGTCGGCGATCTCGATCCCCAGCGACAGCAGAGTGTCCATCTCCATCGCGCGGCCTGAGATCATGTGTTTCAGGGTCGCCCCGTCGAGAAACTCCATCACGATGTAGGCGCGGCCATCTTCCTCGCCGATGTCGTAAATGGTGCAGATGTTGGGGTGATTGAGAGCAGAAGCGGCCTGCGCCTCCCGCTGAAAACGGCTCAGGGCTTGCGGATTGCGGGCAACTTCATCGGGCAGGAATTTGAGGGCGACGAAACGATGGAGGCGGGTGTCTTCGGCCTTGTAGACGACGCCCATGCCACCGCCTCCCAACTTTTCGACGACCCGGTAGTGGGAGACGGTCTGGCCGATCATTGTGGAGTGCTGCTTCCGCCGGGATGCAATCTTATTGGGCACTTGGCGGTTCGTCAAACAAGGGAGTTGAGGATGTCCCGGCCTGTCAAATGGCCGGTTCAGCGAGGCGGGGGCAAAGTCCGGAGTTTCCTAAAATCCGATCCGCTTGATCAGGCTCTGGAAACGCGGATCCTCACGCAATCCATCCACCATTGGCTCGACATTGAGCAACGTGAGTCCGTCGGCCCGCTCCTCGTAGGCGCGCTCCAGCCACTCGAACGCTGATTCGGCATCGCCGAGGCCGGCATGAAGAATTCCGATGTAGGTTGCGGGCACATATCGCTTCGCGGCTTCACTGTGCAACTTTTTCACCACAGCGCGCGCCTGCGACTTGCGCCCCATCACCGCGTACAGCAGTCCCGCAGCCATCGACATCAGGGAAATATTTTCCTGATGGGTGCCGATCTTCTTCAACACGGACCCTGCCTTCTTGTGCGCGCCTTTTCGGGCATGTGCGCGCGCTAATAAGTAATGAAGCAGGAAGTAGTGTGGGTCGATTTCCATCGCCTCGAAACATTCGCGGATGCAATGGTCGTATTCCCGCGCGAAATAAAACGCTGCCGCCCGCGTCGCCCGGATCACCACCAGCAGATGCGGATCGGTTTCCTGTGCCGTGCGTTGCGCATGATCGATCTCGCGAAACGCTTCTTCCTTGCGAGAAAGCGAAAGCAGCAGCCAGGCATACCGCAGGCGCGCACCGGGATATTCCCCGTTCAATTCAAGTGCGCGTCGGTACGCCTGTTCCGCGCCTTTCCAATCCCATTCGTAGTGATGCCGGACGACCGCCAGAGCTGCATGCGCTTCCGGAAGATCCGGATCAAGTTCGAGGGCGCGCATCGCGGCCATCCGGGCTTTCGGCATTGAGGCGTTGGGTGGCAGGACGTCGAACGGCACCATGGCCAGCAGGGCGAGCGCATGAGAAAGACTGGCGTACGCAAGTGGAAAGCCTGCGTCTTTCACGATCGCACTCTCGAACCACGCCACTGACTGCGCCAGCGATTCCGGATGAGGCCGGTTCAGGTAGTAGCGGCCCTTGAGATAGTCCTCGTACGCCGCTGGGCTGACGGACCGCTTGACCGCCAAGGTCGCTTGCACTTCGGGGCTGAGGGCGAGATTAATCTCGTTAGCGATCGCGGCGGCAACTTCGCTCTGCAACACCAGCGCGCTGGCCAGATCGCGGTCGTAGTTCTGCGCCCAACGATGCGTCTGGTCACTAGCCTGGATGAGCTGCGCCGTCACCCGCACTTCAGAGGACTCGCGGCGCAGGCTGCCTTCCAGCAGGTAGTCGACCTTGAGTTCACGCGCGATGCGATCGGCACGCTTGCGCGTTCCCTTGTAGTGCATGGCCGTCGCGCGCGCAATCACAGCCAGCCGCTCCGGCTTCAGGCGCGCCAGCTGCGTGATCAGTTCTTCGGTGAATCCATCGGCGAGATACTCCTGCGATGGGTCGGCGCTTAGATTCTCGAAAGGCAGAACGAGCAGGCGAAGCTTGCGGTCCGTGCCTGGTTCCGTCAAAGCCGAATCGGCTTGAGTTGGGGCAAGATCTGCACTGCGTGACTTCCACCACGCCGCGACTTCTGACTTCAGTGCAAACACCGACCCCAACTTGCGATGCTGATGGCGCCGGACCGGCAGGCCTTCTGTTGCTTCCCAGCGCTGTACCGTGCGCACACCGCGGTTCAGAAAGGTCGCAATCTCTTTCCACGAATCCAGTCGGTCGTCGTGAGTCGAATTCATGGGTGCCGTCGTATAGAAACCGAGTCGACTTCTCTTCGCAAACGAACAAGCTCCACTGGCGAGAAGCATCTCGGCCAGTCCTGCGCATGGCGAGCGTGATTGTATTCCACGGACTCGACCTGCAGGGGTGACGACACCTGACCGTCCCGCGCCAGAGTGCGCCACTCCGCGCCATCAACCACTGGGCGTGGCTTGTCGCTTGGAAGACTTTCCTCCCCGGCCTATCTTCGGCTCGTGATTCCACGGAGGAACTCATGAGACGTCTCATCACGGTCGTCATCTTCGCGTTGGCTACCGGCACGCTCGCACAAACTTCGGATACTCTTCCCCACCTCGCGCCCGCGCCCCTGAACACCTTCACGCTGCCAGCCGGAACGCACGTGCTGATGACTCTCACCAGCCCCTTGCATACGACTTCCGCGAGCGCCGGTGCCGGCGTCTACCTGGAAACATCCTGGCCCGTTATTCAGGACGGCCAGGTCGTCATTCCCGCACACAGCCGCGTCCTGGGAGAGGTCGGACGCGAACGCCGTCCCGGACGCGTGAAAGGACGATCACAATTTCTGCTTCACTTCACCAGCCTGATTCTCCCTGACAACCGGGTGGTCGCGATCGCCGGGGGCCTACAGAGCCTGCCCGGCAAGGAAAAGATGCGTACGAAAGATCAGGAAGGAACGATTGAACCGGTCGACCAGATTGACAGGGACGTGTATCGGATCGCGTCGGGGACGATCGCCGGAGGCTTGGGTGGTGCGCTCACTCGAACGGCCACGGGCGCCGGCATCGGCATGGCCATCGGAGGCGGCCTGGGACTCGCAAAGGTGCTCTTCACGCGAGGCGACGAAATTCACTTACCTGAGGGGACAAAGGTCGAGATGGTGCTGGAAAAACCTTTGACTCTGGCGCACCACTGATCGCGGGGGGTTACCCGCTCAGAGTATGACAATGGTGATCCCGAGGTTCCGCTTGCCTAAGTCTGAGTCTGCCTTCAAATTGGGCTGCGATTTCAGCAGAGTCCAGGTTTGCGCGTCGGACGCCGACCAGTCCTCTCCGAAGATACAGCCTCGAATGGTTCCCTGGTCCTGCAGTTCTCGGAGGCGTTTTTGAATCGCGATCCGGATATCCCCGCCCGCGCCGGTCGAACCGTATCCGTGGATAAACTTCACAAACGCGCACCGTTGCTGCCGAGCCAGCGTCACCTCACGATCAAGTTGCGCGAGCGCTTCGCGAACCAGCGGCATACCGGCTTCAAGATTGACGGTACGGATCGCCGGCGGCTTGCGCGATGTGCCCATAATCAACCACAGAGGGCACAGAGCGGCACGGAGAGATCTAAAGCCCTCTGCGTCCCTCCGTGCCCTCTGTGGTTCAAGATGTTTACCTCACCGAGTGGATACCCGGGCCGCCGCGCGTTCCCGAAGATAGTCGCGCCAGCTAGCCGGCAAGGCCTCCAGACTCACCGCACGCTGCAGCAACTCGGCGCTGCGCGAAGTCCCGTAATAAAGGTGGTTGATGTCGTTGACCGACACGCGGTCCGGATCGCGATGCACGACCTCGACCGGCGAGCCCGCCTCAACCGCGCCCTCTTCGATCACAGAAAAATAAAATCCGCTGGTATTGCTCGCGATGAAGCGCTTGATCATGTCATCCCGATCAAAGCGAATCGTCATCTTGTAGCAAGGCACGCGCGGCTGCGTCACCATCAGCAGGGCGGATCCGATGCGCAACCGGTCGCCCACGTAAAGGTCGTCTTCGTTCAAGCCCCCGGTCGTCAGATTCTCCCCGAACGCTCCCCACGCAAGTTCGGCCTGTGGAAGTTCTTTGCGCCAGAACGGATAGTGTTCCGACGGATACCCATAAACTGCTTTATAGGGACCGCCGTGTACCGTGAGATCGGCCTGCTCGTCACCGCGCAAGTTCAGTGTCTTAACCGGTACCGATCCTTCCACCGGACTTTTGAAAATACTCGTGGAAACAGAAGTTCCCTTCCACGCAACCTCCCGCGGCAGCCCGACATTGACGGAGACAATCTTCATCTTCGATGAGATTCGCGAAATCGATGGAGGATTCGGCCGCCCCTATTCTTTCTTCCCATCCGCATAGCGCCGGAAGAAGCTGTTCGCCTTCCATTGCGGACGCTGGTCGTCGTTGGCGATCCGCACCATCAGTCCACGGGCAATCTCTTCGTACTGTGCTGCCGCGGAAAAATCGATGGGCTGGGCCAGATCATCCGAAGGCGCGTGATAGCGATTGGTGAGCCAGTCTTTGAAGATTTTCTTCTGTTCCGCAGAGTTCGGATCGGGAAACACGTTCATCGCCAGCGCCGGGATCCCGTGGCGAATGAAGTTGTACTGATCGCTGCGGATGAACAGATTGCGCTGCGGCTCGGGATCGGGAACCACCTGCACGCCCCGGGACTGCGCCACCTCGCGTGCCAGATCCCCCAGGTCCGACTCGGCCAATCCAAAAACGACCATCGTCTTCAAGGGAATAATCGGCAGGAACATGTCGATGTTGATGTCGGCGACCATCGACTTCGGATCCACCGTCGGATATTGCGTGAAGTACTTCGATCCCAGCAGACCTTTCTCTTCGCCGGTGACGAATACGAAAAGGATTGAACGCTTTTGTTTCTCGGACGATTTCTTGAGTGAGGCCGCAATATCAAGCAACGCGGCGGTCCCCGATCCGTTATCCATCGCCCCGTTGTAGATCCGATCCCCGTTAATCGGCTCGCCGATCCCAACGTGATCGACATGCGCCGACAGCACGACATACTCATTCTTGAGGGCAGAATCAGAGCCTGGGAATTTCGCAATGATATTGGCGGAGTCGACTTCTTTCTTTTCCACCTTCGTTTTCGCGCGAATCGAAACTGGGAGAGCGAAATGCGGAAGCGGCTGGCGATCTTTTCCCAGTTCCGCAAGCTCGGCAAACGTGTGGCCCGTGCCCGCGAAAAACTTGTCAGCACTCGCGGGATTCACGTACATGGACAGCTTTTCGCCGGCCGTCTCATCAAACACAGGATCGGAAAGCTCCATGTTCGGATGCGCGCGGTTCAAGGCGATGCGCGACCACGGCACATCCATCGAGGCGGGATTCGGAATACTGATGGCGCCCACCGCTCCGGCCGCCCGCAGCGCCTTCCATCGTTCAGCCGCCGTCTGGTAATGAGAGGCCAGTGAGCCAGGAATCTCCGCCGGCGAGCCGCTCAGGATCACCACTACTTTCCCTTTGAGATCGAGATTGGCGAGGTCGTCGTAGTTGTTCTCGGGGACCTTCAGGCCGTACCCGACAAACACCAGCGGGGCCTCAACTTCGGGCGCCAGGTCCACTCGCGTAGAGAAAATGATGTCGTCGCCCAGCGTGAGTGGTTCGGCCTTGCCATCGCGGACCAACGCTGCGCTAGAGTCTTTCTCGATGATCTGGCGGGATTGGAACTTGACGGGCTGGTAGTAGCCATCTTTGCCGGCAGGTTCGAGCCCCAGTTGTTTGAGTTGATCAACGACGTAGGCTTCCGCCTTGCGCAAGCCTTCACTACCGGTGTCGCGGCCCTCCATCTTGTCGTCGGCCAAAACCTTGACATGTTCCCACCAGGTCTTGCCATCGAAAATATTCTTGCCGGCAGACTGGGACAGAACGGGAATAGCAATGAATGCCCCGATCACGAGCAGCAGGACTTTCTTCAACATGAAATCGAACTCCTGAATTTGGCATTAGGCTGGATACTAAGCCTTGTGGCGGCGGCGATCATTCTTACATACTCTGGAACCTTCTAGCCGTCATCGAATCTCACGTTACGCGGGGAGGCCTTCGTGGGCACAGTGGAAAAATACGACGCGATCGTAATCGGCTCCGGCCAAGGCGGCACGCCACTCTCCAGGGAACTGGCGGAGGCCGGCATGCGAACGGCGCTAGTCGAGCGCACCCACGTCGGCGGCACCTGCATCAACGAGGGTTGCACACCCACGAAGACGATCGTGGCCAGCGCCCGCGTTGCCTATCTCGCGCGCCGCGCAGCCGACTACGGAGTGCAGACCGGGGACATCCAGATCGACCTGAAACGCGTGCGCCAGCGCAAACGTGACATCGTCAACAGCTTTCGCAATGGCAGCCAGGCGCGTCTGGAAAAGACTCCCAAACTCGATCTGATCTTCGGCACTGCAAGTTTTACCGGGCTCAACGAAATCGTCGTACAAGTCAAAGATGGCGGCACCCGAACGCTGAGGGCCGATCGAGTCATTATTAATGCCGGAACGCGTACCGCGATTCCCCAACTCCCCGGCCTCGACACCGTTTCCTATCTCGACAACGCGTCGATCATGGAATTAGACGCCGTTCCGGAGCATCTGCTGATCCTCGGCGGAGGCTACATCGGTCTTGAGTTCAGCCAGGCCTTCCGCCGCTTTGGCAGCCGAGTCACAATCGTGCAGTCCGGCAAACAATTGCTCGCGCGCGAGGACACCGACGTTGCCGACGAAGTCGCAAAGATCCTGCGCGAAGATGGCATTGAAGTTTACTTGAGTGCGAAAGCCGAGCGCGTTGCTTCCAACAACGGAAGGATCCGGCTCGACGTGACCACAAGCGGCCAAATGCGTACACTCGAAGGCTCTCACTTGCTGATCGCCACTGGACGCACACCAAATTCGGACACGCTGAATCTCACTGCTGCCGGAGTCGAAAGCGACGCAAAGGGATTTATCAAGACGAACCCGCGCCTCGAAACCAACGTCGCAGGCGTATACGCGATCGGCGACATCAAGGGTGGCCCGGCCTTCACGCACGTTTCCTACGATGACTTTCGCATTCTCCGCGCCAATATCCTCGAGCAGAAAAACGCAACTATCGAGGGCCGCCTTATCCCGTACACCTGCTTCATCGATCCGCAATTGGCGCATGTCGGGCTCAGCGAAGAAGACGCGCACCGACTAGGCAAGAAGATTCGCGTTGCCAAGATGCCCATGAACCGCGTGGCGCGCGCGCTCGAAATGGACGAGAGCCGCGGCTTCATGAAAGCCATCGTCGACGCCGACACCAACGAAATTCTGGGAGCGACAGTGTTCGGAATTGAAGGCGGAGAAATCATGGCTGTATTTGAGGTTGCGATCATGGGCAAGCTGCCCTACACCGCGCTGCAAAATGGAATCTTCGCGCATCCCACCCTGGCGGAAGGCCTAAACAACTTGTTTTCGAACTGGGTGTGAGGCGCTGCGAACCGCACCAACCTTCGAATCAACCGGCCAGACCTCTTTGTCGTTGGAACGGTTTTCGATTGACCGATGTTGCTGGCAACCATAGACTTTTGAGCAGCCTGGGGGAGATCCGCTTGCACGTTTCCCACGCAAGCGTCCGCAGGGACGATCGGCCAAGACCCCACGTTTCTCGATCCTCTGTTATTTAGAACCCTGGGTGAGGGCACTCCCTTCGACTCGGCCGGATGCTATTCGCAGCGCGATCTTATTCGCCGGAGAGAATTCATGAAGTCCATCTGGAAATATGCTCTTCTCGCTTCCTTGAGCGTCTGCCTCGTTGCCTGCAACAAATCCGACAACAAGAAGGTTGCCGACGACGCTAAGGCCGCCGGAGACGCGACCAAGCAGGCTGCCTCCGACGCAGCCGATGCCACGAAAAACGCGGCGAACAATGCTGCCGACACTACCAAGAACGCCGCCTCGGCCGTTGGCCAGGACACCAAGCAGATGGCCACCGACGCCTATCACGCCACCGCCAGCGGCACCAAGAAAGCCGCCAGCGCCACTGCCGACGCCGTCAAGCAAGCCGCGCAGAAGACCAAGGAGAAAATGGGCGAAGCCGCAGATGCGACCAAGACCGCAATCGAAAAACCCTCAGCAGGAAAACCAAAACAATAACGCGGCGCGAACCTGGTCAGGAACGCGGACCAAAGCTGAAAAAGTAGCGCCGGCGTCTCACCGGCAGTCGCGAGGGCATCGTGCCCTCGCAAGGGATAAAACCACCACCCCACTGCCGCCAACACGACGGCGCTAAACCAACTCAGTAGAACCAAACTCAGTACAGCCGGAATGACACCTCGATACTCACCAGCACCGACACGGGCTGGTTGTTCCGCATTCCCGGCGCAAAGCGCCACTTCCACACCGCATCGAGAGCCTTCTGGTCCAACCCCATCCCCACGGAGCGCATTATGCGCAAGTCCTTCGGCCTGCCGTCTGGACCGATAACGGCCGAGAGCAGCACCGTTCCCTGGAATTTCGCCTTGCGCGCCTCTTCGGAATACTCGGGATCCGGATCATAGATCGGCCGCGGCGCCGACACACCGCCGCCCACGCGGTAAATCCCGCCGCCTATCCCGCCACCATACCCGTCGCCTATCCCGGGGCCTCGGCCCGACCCAATTCCCCCGCCTTCTCCGCTGCCGATTCCTCCTCCACTCCCCGTTCCATTCGAAGGCGGATTGAGAATGTTCGCCATCGGATCGCCAAACCGGTCCGACTGCGGAAGCACGATGTCCGGCGGCCCAACGAGCGTCGGCTCCGCGGGCAGTGCAGGATGCTCATTGCGCACGACCGCCAGCGGCGGCGTGAGTTGCTCCGCTGCAAACCGGGGAGCGGTCCCGTGCGACGCGTCCATCTTGTCGTGATCGCCACCACCCCCGCCACCACCTCCCGGCTTGCCCGGAATCACCGGCATGACATAGTCGTTGTCGACGGGGATTAGCTGCGCCACCGTGCTGCGAACCACCGCGCGATTCTCCACTACCCACAATCCCGAAGCAGTAATCAGGGCAAGAGCCGCCACGTGCAATCCAAACGAAACCGCCAGATGCGAACCTCGCATGGGGAATCTAAGAGAGCTGCTGCTGAACATAGGTGGGATCACGGTAGTACGTTGCGCCCCGGTCGCTCCCAGGGGACGCGCCGGTCCGGCCGGCGAGAACGCCCTTTGCTCCGCAGACGAAGCCAGGTTCGCCCACAAACTGGCCCGGAATTCAGGGCGCGGCAGCTGCCACAACTCCTTCGCGACGTCCTCCAACCCGCTCAGCCGAAGACCGTCGGCGTCTCGCGCAGGCTCGCGCCCATCGAGCAACGCGTCCACGTGTTGATTCAATTTCTCAACCCTGAAGTCATTCATGGCGATTCCCTATCTGATCTCTTAAAGTCTCCAGCGCCCGAAACTGCAATTGCTTGATGGCCCCTTCGCTGCGACCCATGTCCTTCGCGATCTCGCGAATACCACGCTGCCCAAAGAACCGCGCTTCGATCACCCGACGCTGATCCTCCGGCAGGCGCTCGATCAACTGCGCAAACAACCTCTGCTGCTCGACTTGTCCCTCGTTGGCCGCCAACTCAAGCTCGTCCACCGGGACTTCTTCCTTCGCGACAGCCCCCTTCCAGCGCTTGGCCACCAAGTGCGCAGCAATTCCAAGCAGCCATGCAATGAAGGGCGTGCCTTGCCACTCGAATCTGCCGAGCCCGGCCAAAGCCTGCTGAAAGACCTCCGCCGTCACATCCTCAGCCTCTTCACGCCCCGGCACCCGATGCGCCACGTAGGCGTACACGCGTGCGAAATTCGCTTCGTAGACTTCCGCGAATCGGCGAGGATCGCGTTGCGCCGCCTCGATCAGTCGCCGCTCATCGGTCTCGTGCACGATCGTTTTCAAACCGGTCTCCGGTGACCCTTACTACTTATCTAATGATGCGAGCAAGGCAAAAGGTTACGGCCCGTCCACCGTTTATTTTGCTCCCTTAAGCCCGGCAAGTCTGTGACTTGTTATCCTGTGCGGGCCCAAAATGCACAACTTTTCTCCCGCCGCCCTATCGGACGTCCGCATTCTGGCGGCCTACATCATCTTTGTCGCCAGCTATGTAGTGTTTGCGCTGGGCAAGTTCCCCGGCCTCAAAATCGACCGCACGGGCGCGGCCATCATCGGCGCCGTTGGAATGGTCGCCTTTCGCATCATTCGACCTGCCGACGCGATCCAACACGTCAACTTCCAGACCGTCGTCCTGCTGTTCTCGATGATGCTGATCGTCGGCAACCTGCACCTGGTCGGATTCTTCGAGTGGAATGCCGAAGTCGTGCTGCGCCGGCTCAAGCCTCATCAGTTGCTGCCCGCCGTCATCTTCACCTGCGGATTTCTATCGGCGTTCTTCGTGAACGACATCGTTTGCCTGGTCATGGTTCCCTTCGTCTTGAGCATCACGCGCAAGATGAATCTGCAGCCGCTGCCCTATTTGCTCGCAGTCGCGACGGCGTCGAACATCGGCAGCGTCGCAACCATCACTGGCAATCCACAGAACATGCTGATCGGATCCTTCTCAGGCATCCACTACCGCGACTTCCTCTTCCACCTCGCGCCCGTCTCGATCGCCGGCCTCTTCGTCGACTGGGCGGTGCTCCACTGGATGCACATGCGCAATGTAGTGCTGAAGGCCGAGGAGCGCACGGAAATTCCCCTGCCCGCCCTTGACCTCTCAAAACTCACCAAGCCGCTTATCGTCGCCACTGCGGTGGTCATCGGATTCTTCATTGGCGTAGATCCGGCTCTGATGGCGGCACTCGGCGCCGCCATGCTGCTCATCACCCGCACGCTCGAGCCGCAGAAACTCTACAAGGAAGTCGACTGGGGATTGCTGGTGTTCTTCGTGGGACTATTTCTGATCGTAGGCGGAGCGGAAAATGCTGGCATCACGACCCGCCTGCTGGATGTGGCGCGGACATTGGAACTTGCAACGAACCTGGGTCTTCACGCTGTCGGTGGCAACGCTATGCAACATCGTCAACAACGTTCCGGCAGTGATGCTGCTGAAGACGATGGTGCCGGGCTTCGCCGATCCGCACAAAGCATGGCTGGTGCTGGCGATGGCCTCCACGCTCGCCGGAAACCTGACCATCACGGGCAGCGTGGCCAACATCATCGTGGTCGAAACCGCCAAGCCGGAAGTGGAAATCGAATACCGCGACTATCTCCGTGTGGGAGTGCCGATCACGTTGCTGACGTTGACGATCGGATGGGCGTGGTTGACATTTGATGGTGTAGCACGCCGCGACGTTGAACATAGCGGGTCTTGGGAAGCGGCTGGCGGTTGGGAAGGGCCAATAGCGTCGCAAGAAGTCGTGGCTTCAGCCGCTGAGGTCGGCGATTTCAAGTCGTACGAGATTAGGGCAGAAGCTCGAATTCGATGCAACGGATATAGGAGATTCAACAATGACCAATCCGATCCTTTCGCGTCGCCTGAACGCAATTCTCCTCGCCTTCGCTCTTGCGGCTACCGTCCACAGCGCAGACCTCCGCCAACGTCGTGAAATACCAGGGCGCGCTCAACAACGTGAAATACGTCTACGCCACCGTCGAACCGGTCGCCCATCTCAAGCCCGGAGACATCCTCGACACCAACACGCTCGACTGCTTTGGCGACGCCATCCGCAAACCCGGCGACACCCTCAGCATGGCCCCGGGCGACAATCCGCTCACCGGGCCCTTTTTCATCGATGGCGCCGAACCCGGCGACACGCTCGCGGTGAAAATTCTCGCGCTCGACGTCAACGGCGATCAGGGCGTTGGCGCGCTCGGCCCCGGCTTCGGCGCGCTGAATGCGACCAACTACACGCCCATGCTGCATCCCCCGCTGCCCGAAAAAATCTGGTTCTATCCCATCGACCACGCCACCAACACCGCCACCTTCAAGGCGCTCGACTCAAAGTTCGAAGTGAAGATCCCACTCCACCCGTTCTTCGGATGCATCGGCGTCGCCCCGGCGGGCGGAGAAGCGCGCAGTTCGATCGTCCCCGCCGAATTCGGCGGCAACATGGACGCGCCCGAAGCCACCACCGGCAACACGGTCTACTTACCCGTCAACGTGAAAGGCGGCCTGCTCTACATGGGCGATGGCCACGCGGCCATGGGAGACGGCGAAGTCGCCGGCGCCGCCATTGAAGTTCCACTCAAGGCTCGCGTGCAAGTCGACCTCATCAAAGGCCACAAGATCAACTGGCCGCGTTTCGAAAACGACAACGCCATCATGACCGTGGGCGCCTACCGCCCGGTCGACGACGCACTCCGCATCGCCTTCACCGAACTCGTGGGATGGATTCACGACGACTACGGCCTCTCCCAACTCGACGCCTACGAACTGCTGGGCAAAGTAGCGAGGATCCGGCTGGCGGAAATGGTCGATCCGAACTACGTAGTGGTGGCGTCGATCGAGAAAAAATACCTTCCGCCGAAGAAGAAATAGAGCCGGAGAGAGAAGACAGTTCTCGGTTCTCAGTCTTCGGGGGCGATGCTCTCGCCTTCCCCTTTTGTCGCCCACTTCTAAAGTTTGTCATCCTGAGCGCAGCGAAAGATCTGCTTTGGTGGGCAGAGGCAAAGCCGGATGTGCTTGACCACCGAGATCCAAGCTCGCGCACGATTGGGATCAGCCCTTTCGCCGGCCCGCGGACTTGACACTGCACGCGCCCGGCGCGAAGCTGAGTCTGGAATAGCTGACGGCAGCAATGCTGATCGCGGAAGTAGCGCCGGCGTCCCGCCGGCAGTCCTGAGGGCATCTTGCCCTCAGCCGCACGACGGCAGCCGCGTTAGCGTTAGAATAGTTCGACCCCGGGCCATGATTTGGCTAACAGCTAAGTGCTAAGAGCCAAGAGCTGATTTTCAATGGACTCTCGCTCCATCCTCGATCACGACGGCGAAGCGCCCGAATCGAACGCACCCGATTCCCAAGCCAGCGTGCGCTTTCCGGGTGAAGATGGCGGTCGTTCTCTTGCCGAGATGGCCGAGCGCGATCTGGCGGCCACGCTGCAACTGCTCGCCGAGCGCGCCCAGTACATCACCGGAGCCACCGGCGCGGCCATCGCCTTGCGCGACCACGAGGAAATGGTATGCCGCGCCAGCGCTGGAACCTCCGCCCCCGAAGTCGGCACGCAGCTGCAAGTCAATTCCGGCCTGTCCGGCGAAAGCGTGCGCACCCGGCAAACCCTGCGCTGCGACGACGCCTCCACCGACACGCGTGTGAATCGCGAAAGTTGTGAGGCGCTCGGCATCAGTTCGGTCGTCGTTATGCCCCTGCTGCGCGGCGACGAAGTCATCGGCGTCTTCGAGTTGTTCTCCAACCAGGCGAATGTATTCGAAACCCGCGACATTGCAGCCCTCGAACGCATGGGCGCCATGGTGCACGCCGCGCTCGAACATTCCGCGACTTCGTTGGGCTTGGAGCCCCTGCCTGCGGATCAGCGCAACTCATCCTTCCCTGCCCGTCTCAGGCAACGGCCACCACGGCGAGGAATCGGAACCCGCGTACAGTCATCCCGTAATCGAGAGCACGCTGGCGTTCTCGCAAGATGACGACCTGATCATGGAACACGCGCCCGCGCAGGAGGAACCATCGACCAGTTCAGCGCTCGCGTCCTCCGGAATTGCGTTCCACATGAGGATGCCGCCGCAGACACTTCCACCGCCAGCAGCCGAGCAGATCGAGGCGCCTCCCGCACCTCCGGTTGAGCTCCACTCTCAACCCGCAGAGGAAAGCGACATACTCGAGGAACCGCTCGAGGTCGTCGCCCGGACCGCTGTCGACGACGAAGCGGACGACATCCTCAGCGAAGAGCTCCGCCCCTCTCCCGCGACAGCGGCTGGGCCCGACCTGCCAACTGCACCCGAACCCGCAAGAGTCGGAACAGCCGCAGTCGAGGCGCCCGCTCCGCAGGAAGCACCCGCTTCGCAAGGTGCGGTTGCCAGCCTCCGCAAGTGTGAGGCGTGCGGCTTTCCGGTATCCGAGGGCCGGCGGCTTTGTCTGGATTGCGAAAAGAAGGGAGCCGCGCTACTTCCGAAACCAATCCCGCCGGCTGCCGTCCCCGAACCCGCTCCACCGACCTTCTCTTCCGACGACGACATGGACGCGTCCTGCCGGCCCCATGCCGAATTTCCTCGCAGGCGGCGAGCCCGAAGAATCGTGGATCGCGACGCACAAGCTCGTGGTCCTGGCCATCATCATCGGCGTGATCGCGATCGTGGCGGCCGCAATGCTGCGCTAGATGCCAGTCTTCAGTCGCCAGTCACCGGTCGTCAGGCTTCAATTCGCCATCTGTCTGTCTGCGAACGGGCAATTCTGCAGACAGCCCTTGTCACTCATTCGTACAGACATATTTCCCTGACGACTGGAGACTGAAGACTGACATGCGCCCGCTTTTTCACAACAGTCGCCACTTTGTCACTCCCTAAAACCTTGACAAGTCCGTGACACCTGCCTAGAGTGCGAAGAAGTGCTCTATTTTGAAAGAGCCACAGGTGCTTAAAGATATGAAGAATGTTTATGAAGTGCTAAGGCAGAAAGAGCTGGAGCTAGCGCGGCTGGAAAAAGAAGTGGAAGCGCTGCGCGTAGTAGCTCCGCTGCTGTCCCCCGAAGACGCGAAAGACTTGGGAATCGAGAGTCCCAAGCCTACCCTAGCGACGCAGACCACCCAGCAGCCCATCCGCATCCCGCAGCAGGCCGCCGTCAATCAGAATCCCACACCCGCCCGCGCCGCCGGCTGGGAAGACCAAGCCAAACGCTGGCCTTAGCCTTTAAATCCAAGATTAACAAGCGCGGCCCGGGAGCAATCCCGGGCCGTTGTCCTTTAGTCGCTAGTCTCTCTAGTCGCCAGTCGTCAGCGAAGACGCTGATGGCTGATGGTCGTTGGCTGATGGCAAAACCGCACGCGGGTGCCCCATCCTAACGGCGCGCCCTTTGCGACGTTAGGGTGGGATTCCACAACTGCCGAGTTCTTGTGATTTTGCCAACGATTAGTGATTGGCGGTCAACCGCCCGGTCTCGCCTATGACTGACTACTAGGTCTTAGCCATCAGCCACCGACTAACAGCCACGACCTGCCCTTCAGAGCTTCGGCAGCACAATCCCCTTCTGCGACTGGTACTTCCCCTTCCGATCGGCGTAACTCACTTCGCATACTTCATCGGACTGGAAGAAGATGATCTGGCACAGGCCTTCATTCGCGTAGATACGCGCAGGCAGCGGCGTGGTGTTCGAGATCTCGAAGTGTCACGAACCCTTCCCACTCCGGCTCGAACGGCGTCACGTTCACGATGATCCCGCAGCGCGCATAGGTGGACTTGCCGACGCAGATGGTCAGCACGTCGCGGGGAATCTTGAAGTATTCGACCGAGCGCGCCAGCGCAAACGAGTTCGGCGGAACGATGGCGACATCCGAACGCACGGTCACAAACGACTTCTCGTCGAAATGCTTCGGGTCGACGATGGACGAGTTCACGTTGGTGAAGATCTTGAATTCGTCGGCCACGCGCAGGTCGTATCCGTAAGACGACAAGCCATACGACACGACGCCCTCGCGCACCTGCTTCTCCGAGAACGGGTTGATCATGTCGTGCTCTTTCGCCATCTTGCGGATCCAGCGGTCACTCTTCAGCATGGAGCTCCTTTGAGAGGGAGGAATAGAAAGTTTGGATTTCGTTCTTGCGGGGAGCATGGTTTAGCCTTTGGCACTTCGCAGTTAGCATTTGGCCCCTACGGGATCGGCGTCGCGCCAGTCCGCGGGCGGATTTCAGCCGCTCACACGGACGACGTACTTCGAATCAATGACTCGAAGATACATCTGGCTAAAAGCCAAGTGCCAATTGCTAAATGCTGTTCTTTCTGGCCGGAAATTCTGTGCTGTCATCTTACGAGACACTGCCTCCCGTTGACAATCTCCCATATCTCCCTTAGCATCAAGCACTTGGTGGTATTTCCGCAGATCGCCGAACGGGGGCCAAGCGTGATCAAACTCGACATCATCAACGAAGTCGTCAACAAAACCGGCATCACCAAGACCAAAGCCGAGCTCGCGGTCGAGACCGTGTTCGAGAGCATGAAGAAGTCGCTTTCCAAAGGCGACCGGATCGAACTGCGCGGTTTTGGTGTCTTCAACGTGCGCCCGCGCAAAACCGGTATAGGACGCAACCCCCGTACCGGCGCCGAAGTCTCTATCCCTCCCGGCAAAGCCGTCCGCTTCAAGCCCGGGAAAGAACTGCAATCGATCGAGTAGGCGCGCGAGTTCTTCGTCGTTCTTCTAATAGATCGAGCCATTGGTTTGCGTCGAACTCAGAACGCCGGCGTTGGCGGAGACCGTGTAGGTAGTTCCACCCTTCCCCTTCCACGTCCCGAGATTGAATGAGCCGCTGGCATTGATGCGGTACACCGCGATGTTCTGATAGGTCAGCGGAACACCAGGCTGGCACACCTGTGGCGCGCCCGGAGCGCTCAGGAAATAGACAGTGCTTGAACCCACTACCGTGCCATTGCCGGAGCTGTCGATCATCAGCGCCGTCTTCTCGTCGATTGAGATATCGCGAGGCGCCGATGACCAACCGTTCGTATACACGCGGCACATGAATGCAAGGTCGCGGCCCATGCGGTCTCGGGTCACAAAATGGGGATCATCGATGATCCCCTGCAACACGGAAATATTGACGAAATCACGAACCAGCGTGACGTACTTGTTGAACGGATCCGCCAATGCCTCACTCGAGGTAACCCCTTGGCTGGCCTGGGCCGAGTAGATGAACTGCGCCAGGACGTTCATGCCTGCGCTCGTCCCTCCGATAGGAACGCCGCGGCTCATAAGGGAATTCAGTGTGTCCTCAACGGGCGTTCCCTGCCAGTAATTGATGTAATTTGACTGATCGCCGCCAGCAATCCAGAGCGCTTCCGCATTGGCGATTGTGGCAATCACGAACGGATCACTGGCCGCGGTCCGGTTCGGAATGATCAAAGTCGCGACCGAGTTTTCCCCAGGACAGAGCTGCTGGATGTAGGGGTTATAGGCATCGGTTCCCGTGGCCCGAATGACAAGAAAGTCGCCGTTGCCGCTGCGCTGGCACATCCACTGGAACGCGGCATCCACGTCGGTGCCCCCACCCATCAGCACCGTGCCCGGCGTTGTCGCGGCGGCGACGTCGCTGGAATTGCCGACGCGAAAATACGAGTACTGCTTCGCGGAAAAAGCAGGAGTGATCATGCACAGCAGAAACAATAGAGCGGCGATCGTTTTCATGTGTCCCCCAAAAGAGGGAATCTTATATCTCGCGAATGCTGGCCTACAACCGTCATGAGTGCATTCGCAAACGCTATGAGGGGAGCGTCAGTCAATACTGCGGCCCGATGCTTTGATTGACGCGCAAGAAGTTGTCCGGATCTGAAGTCTTCTGGATTCTCCGCAGCTCGATCTGGGTTGCTGCTTTATGCGGCTTCAGAGTGTCACGGCGCCTTCGACGTTGACTTTTCCGCCCTTTGTGACAGACTAGCGGCGCGCTGCGGAACTGTATTGCCGAGCGAGCTAGTTCTCAGTCAAGTTGTTACGCTGGTTGAACCTCGCTTTACTCCCGGCAGCAAAGCCTCCATGGACCACAGGTAAGGAGAGCTCCATGCACACTCACACCTCGATATTTTCTCTTCTATTAGGAATGGCGATCGCGTTCGCTCCAAGTCAGATCTCCACAAGACTAGTCGGCGGTGTCAACGCACCCGCTCCTGATACGGCCCATGCAGCCGAGGTTTGGGGGCGACTGCCTCTCGCTTTCGAGGAGAACCGGGGACAGTTTGACCCTCAAGTAAAGTTTCTCGCTCGACGTCCAGGGTACACCCTGTTTCTGACTTCCGACGAAGCAGTGGTGACCTCGGAGTGCGCGCGGCCGGCTCGTTCGTCTCAGAGGGTTGGTTCGAAAACTGGCGAAGAGCCTGCTGTCCTGCGGATGACGCTGGTCGGCGCGAATCGCGCAAGCAAGGTAGCGGGCAAACAAGCACTCCCGGGCACAAGTAACTACTTCATTGGCACGGACTCGCGGCGATGGTCGAAAAATGTTCCTCAATTCGCCAAGGTCCAATATTCAGAAATCTATCCCGGCGTGGACCTCACCTACTACGGCAACGAAAAAGAGAGAAATCTCGAGTTCGATTTTTCGGTAGCCCCGGGCGCCGACTCCACAGCGATCCGGCTGCACGTTGACGGCGCACAAAAAATTCGCGTCGACAACGGCAGTGTTCTCATGCGGAGTGGAGGACAGGAGATCCGGCTGCGCCAGCCACTGATCTATCAGCAAGTCGAAGGCACCAGGAAGCAGGTTGCAGGAAAGTATGTTCTGACCACGAGAGATGAGATCCGGCTGCAGATCGCGCCTTACGACCAGACGCGGACCTTGGTTGTTGACCCTGTGCTGGCGTATGCCACTTATCTCGGCGGCGCCCCATATTTCGGCCAAGACATACAAGAGATCGCAGTGGACGCGGCGGGAGAAGCCTATGTCGTGGGAACGGCGAGTTCAACCAGCTTTCCGCTGGTCAACGCAATCCAGCCTACCTTAAATGGCGCATCAGATGTCTTCATCAGCAAGTTCAATGCGGACGGCACCGGTCTGCTCTATTCCACTTTCCTGGGCGGAAGTTCGTATGAATCGGGCGCGGGCATTGCCATCGACGCAGCCGGAAACGCGTATGTTACTGGCACCACACTGTCCACCGATTTCCCAACCGTAGGCACCATTCAGACGAAGAGTGGGGGTGCTGCGGACGCGTTCGCCGCCAAGATCAGCCCTGACGGCAGCACGTTGCTTTATTCCACGTATCTTGGCGGAAGTGATTACGATCAGGGCTGGCGCATCGCCGTCGACCCCCACGGCGCCGCTTATATACTGGGCAACACCTTCTCGACAAACTTTCCGGTCAAAGTTGCATTTCAACCCAACAACGGAGGAGGACAGGATTCTTTCGTCACAAAGATTAACGCCTCCGGCAAATACATCGCTTACTCCACTTACCTGGGCGGGAGTGCCGAAGACGTGCCCGGGGATATCAAGGTAGACGCTGCCGGACGTGCGTACATCACAGGCAATACCTTATCGACCGATTTCCCAACGCGAAATGCGATTCAGCCCACCAATGCTGGCGGTAGGGATGCGTTTATCACCAAGCTGGCCGCGGCAGGGAGTTCGATTCTGTTTTCGACATATTGGGGCGGCAGTGCCGATGATTCGGGCGGGCCGATAGCCCTCGACTCACAATCGAACATTTACTTCGCAGGTAGCACACTGTCCTTGGATTTCCCGACGATCAACCCGTTTCAAGCATCGAATGCTGGCAAATTTGATTGTTTTCTCTCCAAGATGAACACGACCGGAAGCGCGGCCCTGTATTCGACCTACTTCGGTGGCAACGGGATTGAGGCTTGCGCAGGACTTGTATTGGACGGCCAAGGGAATATTTACATTGCGGGAGGAACCGACTCCACCAATTTCCCGCTGTTGAACGCGATCCAGAATACGAATCGAGGCGGGGTTGACGTTTTCGTCAGCAAACTGAATCCGTCGGGCAGTGCACTCCTTTATTCGACATATTTAGGGGGCACGGCCAATGACTACGCAGATTCGCTAGGGATCGATCCGGCTGGCAGTGTCTACTTCACGATCTACGGCAATTCCCGAAACTTCCCGGTAACTGCGGCGGGATTCCAACGCACATGGAGCGGACAAATCACCGCAGGAGTTGCGAAAATCGCTCCTGAGACCTTCCTTTTGGTTTCGCAGACCGTTCTCGGCTTCGGCGCCGTGCCCGTAGGGACCACTAGCTTTGTCAAGAATCGCTTCCTCACAAACGAGGGGACGAAACCCATCACCATCAGCAGAATCTATTTTTCGGGGCTGAATGCGGCGGAGTTCTCCCAAACAAACAACTGTGGAACTGTGCTGGCGCCGGGCGTCAAGTGCCGAATCTCACTCACCTTCACGCCCGCGGCGGGTGGCAAAAGACAGGGAGCATTGGTGATCGGAGACTCGGATCCGGCCACACCGCATGTAATCGCAGTGACGGGCACGGGAACCTAACTGTTCAGGGCACCTTCCCGTGGTCCCAAGCATTTCGATGGCTCCAGTTGCGGATTGTCGCAGGGGGAGGGCTTCGCAACTGCGATGTGACCTCCCTGCCTTACAATCAGATCTGACCCGATGTCCGAACCGACTCCTGCCGTCCCACAATCTACGGTTGAACACTACGCCCCGATGCCGGTCGTGCTGGCGCCGCCGCGACGCCAGCGCTACGGGCTGCACGCCATTCTGTTGCTCGCGACCATTTTCACAACGCTGGTTGTCGGATCACACTTCCAATACAACTTCGAACAGCAGCGTCCAGCGCTAGCCGACGAGGACGACAGCAGCTTCCCTCTTTTTCCCGTCGACGCCATCTGGCACCACCCGGCGCGCCTGCTTCTCGGCATCCCTTTCTCCGCGAGCCTCATGCTCATCCTGCTCGCGCACGAGATGGGACACTACCTGCTCTGCGTGCGTTACAACGTCGATGCGACGCTGCCCTTCTTCATTCCGTTTCCCTCACTGATCGGTACCATGGGCGCGTTCATTCGCATCCGCTCGCCCATCCATTCGCGTCGCGCTCTGTTCGACATCGGAATCGCAGGGCCGATTGCGGGATTCATTGTGGCGTGCGTCGTTCTGGCGATCGCGTTAGGACTGTCGCGCGCCGGCCCGGCAACAGCGTCTCCGTCGACGGACGCGCTGCTGATCAACTATCCGCTCATTTTCGGCCTGGCTCACCACGCACTTTCCTGGCTGGGTTTATTGCACGGAATCCCGGCTCGTCCGTTTCAGGACCTGCTCCTGCATCCCATGGCCTTCGCGGCGTGGGGCGGAATGTTTGCGACTTCGCTAAACCTGCTGCCCGGCGGCCAACTCGATGGGGGCCACATCGTGTTCTCCATCGCACCGCGCGCGCACCGCGCCGTTTCCCGGTTGACGATCCTCTGCTTGATTCCGATGGCGGTGTATCGATGGTACGGATGGCTGATCTGGGCGATCCTGCTCGAACTCAGCAGCTTTCGTCATCCGCAGGTTTCTGAATTCCCGAAGGTCTCAGGCAAGCGGCTATTGCTGGCCGCCTTTGCCCTGGTGATGCTTGTGGTCACCATGATCCCAAAGCCGATCGTGCTGACGGAAGACGGCCAGGATCGCACGTCGCTGAAGTCTCTCGTGCGCGGCTGGCGTCACAAATAAGTCAGGCTTCCTGCGTGGCTTTCACTTGCGGAAACAGCGCTGACGTGGGCAGGCCAAGTTCGTGGCACTTCTCTGGCCAACCCTCGCGGGAGATTTTTCCTTGCACAATTTGATCGACGATAAAAAAGGGGTTGATAAACCTTTGGCCACGTTGCAAGTGCAACCTACCAGGAGTGTCCTGCAGTTCCCACCCATTTTCAAACATCACGAGACCCAAGGCAGCAGCCAACACACGGGCGGCGCGTTGCCCGCGTTGTTCCTGAGTCAACAGCATGCCCTTCGGATCGGGAAGAGTGGCGCCGAGTTCGCGCAACCTCGGAATCGCATCGGCAAGTGTCTCCACGGTGATTCCTTGGAAGGCAGGCCCACACTCCGCAACCGCAGTTCGCCATGCTGGCAGCGTTACCTCTGACGGCACCGCATCCCAGCCAATGCTACGAAGCTTACCCGCAGAGAGATCAGGATTGGCGTTGGAGAGGAAGTTCATCTCCACACTTTTCGGAGAACCGAGAAGGCTGCTTGCTGGACGAGTATCTTCCGGCTTTTCCGGAACCAGCAACTGTTCAGCCGCGGTAATCCGTTCGCGTAGTGGCGGGTGAGTGTCGTAGGGGGTACTCTTCCCTTCGCTGAGTTCCTTTTGCACGATCGCCTCAACCTGATACGCAACGGTCGGAGCGGCGAGAAAGCGAGGGAATCCCTCGCCAATTGGAGGAATGCATCCGCTGTTCAAGACTGGCGAAACTGCAGTGACCCAATACGGCTGCCACGCCCTACTAGCCCCGTGGATGGTGCGCAGACCGGTTATCAACGGTTTCGGCCCCGCTACAAGGCAAGCGAGTTCATCCGCGCGAAACTCCTGCTGCCGCGACACCAGATTGATCGCTCGCAGGAAGACAATAACGATATGCCTTGAGAATCATGCTCACGATGAAGTGCATGATGAAGAGCAGTACGTTACGCGCCGCTTGGCCGAGCGAACCCACGGTCTTCAATGTCCGCAGGATGGCCATCTTGGTTTTGTAAACCCAAGGCCCCAAGCTTGTGTCGCCTCCGTAGTAGTGAGCCAACTCGTGCGCAAGAACCGCTCGGAATTGTGACACCGTAAGTATCGACATTAGAGGCAGCCCAAGCCCCATGACTCTGCGGCTGCCGAAACCTAGAACTCCCCCACGGTCAGCCACCCACGCATTCACCTCGCCCACTAGATAAATCTCCAGTGGTAGTGACTCATTGAGCGAGGCCGCGATATGGTCCAACTCTGAGAACAACTCCGGTTGTTCTGCGCGCTCGAGTTGCGGCCCAGGAGCCTTGAATTTGTCGAATCGAGGGAGCAGGGACCACAGGATTGCGCCGGCGATAATGACTCCAAACAGGAGATGCAAGGTCGGCTCAGTGCCGGTCGACGGCGTGGTCGACAGCCGATAGGGTGCATAGACGCAAGCGGCCGCCAACAACAAAACAAACACATACGATGCGATCACCATCAGAATGGCCAGGATGGCGAACCACATCATCGAGCGGCGCGGACGAATGGCGCCTGCTGGAACCGACATAAGTGCGCGGTATCATACTATGAATTTTGCGCGCCGCCATCCGTCTCCGGTGTCTGCACTTACGATTGCGCAATAATAGGTCCTGCGTATGCGAGTAACTTCCTCCCGCCGTGAATTTCTGCGTAACTCCGCCGTCGCTGCTGCTGCACTCGCCGCTCCGCATGTCTGGATTCCCCGCGTCTTTGCCGCCCTACCGGAGCAACCGCTCGCACAGTTCGACTACGCCGATGTCAGTATCGCCAGCGAACTGCACTCCAAGCAGCTTCACGAAACTCACGCAGTCCTGATGGAACTAAGCGAAGACAGCCTGCTGAAGCCATTCCGTCAGATGGGCGGCCAGCCCGCGCCTGGCGAAGATATGGGCGGCTGGTATCACTACGAACCGGGCGATCTTCGCGAGGATGGCTCGGGCTTTGCTCCCGGCGCTCCGTTCGGTCAGTGGGTGTCGGCGCTGGCGCGGATGTCCGCCATCCTGAACTCGCAGCCTACCCGTGACAAGGTCATCCGCCTGAACCGGCTCTATGCGCAGACGATTTCCGGCGACTTCTACCGCAACAATCGTTTTCCCACCTACTGCTATGACAAGCTGGTGTGCGGATTGATCGATTCCCGTCGCCTGGCCGGAGATCGCGATGCCTTCGCAATTCTTCAGCAGACCACCGACAGCGCGCTTCCGCACTTCCCAAGCCGCGCCGTGGAGCACGATGTCCACTGGCGCACCGACCACACTGGCGACGACTGGACCTGGGACGAGTCGTACACGATCTCGGAAAATCTCTTTCTCGCCTACCAGCAGGGCGCGGGCGATCGCTACCGGGAACTCGGCCGCCAGTACCTCGACGACGTCTACTACGACCCGCTGGCGCGCGGCGAAAGCAATCTCAACGGACGCCACGCCTACAGCCATGTCAACTCGCTGAGTTCCGCAATGCAGGCGTACCTGACTCTGGGCAGCGAAAAGCATTTGCGCGCCGCGCGCAATGCGTTCGACATGGTGGAAGAACAGAGCTTTGCGACCGGTGGTTGGGGCCCTGACGAGATGCTGCGCGCGCCCGGCAGCGACGACGTCTTCGACAGCCTGACAAAAACTCACCACAGCTTCGAAACGCCCTGCGGATCGTACGCCCATTTCAAGCTGACCCGTTACCTGCTGCGCGTCACTCGCAATCCGCGTTACGGCGACAGCATGGAGCGCGTGATGTACAACACCGTGCTGGGCGCAAAACCGCTGCTGGCCAACGGCAGCACGTTCTACTATTCCGATTACAACTTCAAGGGCAGCAAGTTCTATCACCAGAACGAGTGGCCTTGTTGCGCGGGCACTCTGCCGCAGGTTGCAGCCGACTATGGCATCAGCACTTACTTTCGGGGCGGGGACGGCATCTATGTCAATCTCTACATCCCGTCGTCAGTTGTCTGGTCGCACGACGGGGTTCGCACCACGCTGACGCAGACCGGCGACTTTCCCTTTAGCAGTGAAGTCACGCTCGAGGTGAAAACATCGAAGAAATCGGAATTCGCCGTGCACCTGCGCATTCCCGCGTGGGCAGACGGCGCTGCGATCGCCGTGAACGGGAAGCGCGTCCGCGACGGAGTCACTCCCGGACGGTTCGCCAGCATTCGCCGACATTGGAAGTCCGGCGATCGCATTGAGTTGGAATTACCTCTGCGCACGCGACTCGAAGGCATCAATCCGCGTCAACCGGAAACCGTCGCGCTGCTGAGTGGACCGCTGGTGTTATTCGCGGTCGGCGCAACGCCCAGTTCGGTGAAGAAGGAAGAACTGCTGAGCGCGAAGAAAGTCGGCCCGCAGAAGTGGGAGGCCAAGACGGCGACGGGCACAGTTGACCTGCTGCCCTTCACGGCGATCAGCGACGAGACGTACACAACGTATTTGAAGCTGTCAGCCTAGTTTGTCAGTGGAGGGACGGGCGCCTCACCCGTCGAGGCGGGCGGGAACGCCCGCCTCATCGTTTGATCAATTCGTGCCCGCTGTTCCTGCTTTCCCGCGAAATCCTCCATCACCGATTTGCGCATAAGATCAGGGGGCAACAACCCCTGCGCCAGGATGAAGTCATGGAACTTCTTCTGGTCGAACTTTGCGCCCATCGCCGTCTCGGTGTCTTTCCTTAACGCCACCAGCTTCGTGTAGCCGTAGTAGTAGCTGTTCGCCTGCCCGGGGGCGCGATACGTGTAGCGCTCCACTTCCTCTTCCGCGAACGCCGGCGACTGCACCACATCATTCTCCAATACACGCTTGGCCTCTTCCGGCGTCACTTTGCCCGACTGCAATTCCGGATCGAGAAATGCGCGCGCCGCCCGCAGCAGTCGGTAGTCGAGCGAAATGAGTTGTCCTTCCAGGGGCATGAACGGCCGCACCAGAGATTCCGAATACAGTCCCCAACCCTCGACGTTGGTGCTGTTGAACGCATAGCGCACACGCGCCACCGACACGCCGTGCTCGATCATGGAATCGAATTGCAGTTCGTGTCCGGGACGCGCCTCGTGCGCGGTCAGCGTCCAGGCGGCCGCATCAAAGGTGAAGTCGTCATATTTCTGCGCTGACGCCTGTCCTTCGCTGGCAGGAATGTTCAGCGGCAGAACAAACTCGCCTTTCTCCCCGGTGTTGTGGATGAAGGGCGGCGGCACCATGTGCGGCGCGGGCTGTTGCGCGGTCTCGGCGGCCGACGCGATCCGGATACGCGCCGGGCGGTCGGGCAGAGTTACCAAATTCTGTTTCCGGATGATCTCTTCAATCTGCTTCAGTCGATTCTGATAAAACGGCAAAATCGCGTCGCCCACCAGTTGTTGTTTCTTCAGTTCGCGGATGACGTCGCGGTAATCGCCTGAAGGCAACTTGCGTTCCTTCGCGATCTGGGCTGCGATGGGCTTCATCTCGGCCTGAATGTCATCGAATCCCTTGTGCGCCAGCGCCGCCATCTGCGCGGGTGGAATGTCGATGCCATACAGTTCGAGTGAGAGCGCGTACTCCTCGGGGGGCAGTCGGAAATCCGCTCGCGCCTTGGGCAGGAGGGTCGAACGGATCCACGCATCGTAGTCGGTGAGCTGCGCCTTCAGCTTCGCAAACGGCTCTTCCCAGCCGGAGAGCTTGTACTCCTTGCACAGCGAAGCGATGCCGTCGAGGTAGTGGGAGTTGCGCGACATCTCGGTTTCGAGTTCGACTCGCGCCGGATAGACAACGCCCGGCTTGGCCATCTGCTCGACCGCCCGTTGCTTGAGAATTTCGGTGAGCGGCTTGTAGGCAGGATCGAGCCCGGCATACCGCCGCAAGCGAACAACCGCAGCGGGTCGGCGCGCCACGGGCGTCTGCGCATCCAGCAACATGCGCACTCCACTAAACACCACCGAACTGGCGTTGGTGAACGGAACATCGTGCGCCCGCTGATAATCCTGCAAGCGGAAGTTCAACTCGACGCGCCGGATAATGATTTCCAGATCCTGCGCCACTTCCTTCTGCTTCTGCTGCGGAAGCGCCGCCTTGAGCTTGGCGAGGACTTCTTCCCTCTCCTTGCGCTCCTGCTCTTCATCAGCGAGCGTGGCCTGCGACACCAGCTCGTCGTACTCGCTCAACCCCTGCCGCGATCCATTCTCTGGATCGTGCTTATTCTCAACCTTCACCAGTTGCTGGGTGAACTCGTTGCTGGCAGAGATCCAGGAGGGCACGGGCTTGTCTTGCGCGAGGACGGCAGCGGCCATGAGGGCGGCGAAGAAGATTGAAGACGCAATTCGCATTTTTGCTCCGGGATAGGAATCTAGGTCACAGGTCAGACGAGTCTATGTTGTGATCGTTAGCGATTAATAATAATTCGTGAGGACGCTAAGCGGGATTAGCTGACCGAGACGCAATTGAAACGATGTACAAGGTCCTTCGCTGCGCTCAGGACGACTAAGGATTAGCGTTCCGAACAACCGGGGAGAAGCCGACAGCATCGCGAGGACAGAACTGAGAACTGGCCCCCTACATCAGCCACAAAGCATCCACGTCCACAATCACCTGCGTGCGCGGAATCTTCTGCGTGGTCGCGTAGGCCAGCATCGACCGCAACGTTGTATTCAACTTCTCGCGGCTCGGCGATTTCAGGACGAAATGATAACGATAGTCGCGTTTCAGGCGCAGTATGGGGGCGGCCGCCGGCCCGAGAACACGCACGCCTTCATGTCGCGTCTTCTCAAACCATTTGCCCAGAATGCCCGACCACTGCAGCGCTTCGTCGAGTTGATCGCTGCGCACGAGTACGTTCGCCAGTGCGGAGTAGGGCGGATAGTGCATCCAGCTGCGGAAGCGGAGTTCCTTTTCGTAGAAGCCAATGAAGTCGTGCTGCGCCGCGTACTGCACAGCGTAGTGATCGGGGAAATAGGTTTGCAGTACGACCTTGCCCGGCGTCTGCCCGCGGCCGGCTCGGCCAGCCACCTGGGTCAATAACTGGAACGTTCGCTCGGCGGCGCGGAAATCGGGCAACCCGAGCGCGATGTCGGCACCGACGACTCCCACCAACGTCACGCCGTGCACGTCGTGGCCCTTGGCGATCATCTGCGTACCCACCAGCAGATCAAGTTCGCCCTCATTCAGCGCAGTCAGGGTGCGCTCGAAATCTTCTTTGCCGCGCACCGTATCGCGGTCGAGTCGGCCGATGCGCGCCGTCGGAAACATGCCGTGCAGCAGCTCTTCGAGTTTCTCTGAACCGGTGCCGATGAAATACACATACTCGCTGCCGCAGTGCACGCATTTCTCCGGCACCGGCGCGCTGTAGCCGCAGTAGTGGCATTCCATCTTGCGCGCGCGCTTGTGGTGCGTCATGGCGATGGCGCAGTTCTGGCATTCGAGCGTCTTGCCGCAGGTGCGGCACAGCGCCACCGGTGAGTAGCCCCGCCGGTTCAGCAGGATCATGACCTGCTCTTTACGTTCGAGCCGTTCGCCGATTTCTTCCGCCAGCTTGCGCGAGACGACCTGCTCCTGCCCCGTCTCCTGAAATTCCTGCTTCATGTCGATCAGTTCGACTTCGGGTAGCGGGCGCCTCTCCACGCGGTCGGGCAATTCGATCAGGGAGTACTTGTTCTTCTTCGCGTTGTAGTAGGACTCGAGCGAGGGCGTAGCCGAGCCGAGCACCACGGCCGCATCTGCCATCTTGGCGCGCATGACGGCCACATCGCGCGCGTGGTAGCGCGGCGTCTCTTCCTGCTTGTAGGAGGAGTCCTGTTCCTCGTCGACGATGATCAGCGCCAGGTCGGAAACGGGCGCGAATACGGCCGAACGCGTACCCACCACCATGCGCGCCTCCCCACGCTTGATGCGATGCCACTGCTCAGCGCGCTCCTGATTCGACAGCGCCGAATGCAAAATGGCCACCTCATCGCCGAAGACCTGGTGCAGGTCGGCGGCCACGGTGGGAGTGAGGCCGATTTCCGGCACTAGCAGAATCGCCGAACGACCTTGCTCAAGCACCGTTCGCATCGCGGCGAGGTAAACCGCAGTCTTGCCCGACCCAGTCACGCCGTGCAACAGGATCCCGCCGAACTTGTGCGTGCTCATGCCGTCCTGAATGCTTTGGAGCGCTTGCTTTTGTGCTGGATTGAACTCGAATCCGAAAGGGCTGGGCCGCGCTTTCACGCGTGAGACGTGGAATTCAGCCGGCTCTTCGATGATGTCGACCAGACCGCGCTCGACCAGAGTGGAGAGCGTGCTGCGCGGCACGTCGAGCGAATTGAGCAGGTCGACGTCGGCGCGGCCGCCCGCGACAGTGAGCGCCTCAATCAAGGTTTGCTGGTTCGCGTTGAGCTTCGCTCGACGGGCGGGGACGCCCGTCGCTCGATCATTATGAGCAGTGGTAGCTCCATCGTTTTTGTCCCCTATCGAATCGACAATGGAGCGACTGGCGTCCTTGCCCCCCGCGGCGACCGCGCCGCGCTCACTCTCTGCACGTAGCACCGCTACCTTCACCGTCCGCGCCGCGTCGCGGGCGTCGGACACATCCTCGCGCTCGATCCACTTTTTGCGGACCATGCCGCCGAGCACCATCCGACTCACGCGAGTCGCGCTGCGCAGGCTGGTCTCGCGTACCGGGTCTTCGCGGTTGGCCAGGTAGTCGAGCACGCGAAACTCCACAAGTTGCTCGTCAGGCGGGCGACGGGCTCGCGCCGACGATCCCGACGTGCCTCCCAGATGCAGGGCCATGTGTCCCTGTTCGGTGATGCGGTAAGTAATCGTGCGCCGGAATTCCGCGCTCAAGGGCAGCATCGTGCGGAACACTTCCCCGAGCGGCGCGAGATAGTAGTCGGCAATCCACTTGCCGAGCCGCATCAGTTGCTCATCGAGCACTGGCACCAGGTCGAGCACGCTGACCACATTCTTGGTAACGACCGCAGGCTTGCGGTCGTGCAGGTCGACGACAATCCCGCTCAGGCGCTGCTGCCGGAAAGGCACCAGCACGCGCCCGCCGACCGCTGGCGCCATGCCCTCGGGCACGCGATAAGAAAACGCCGTGTCGAGCGGCACGGGAAGAGCTACATCGCAGAATTGGAATTCGGTTCTCAGGTCTCGGCTCTCGGCTCTCAGCTCTCTGCTCTCAGCTCTCAGCTCTCAGCTCTCAGCTCTCAGCTCTCAAGCGAAGCTGACACTAGCGTATCAGCACGTCCAGAGGATTTTCGCGAACCGAGCTTTGCCGTTCTCTCTGCGTCCTCTGCGGCAGTGCTCTGCGCTCTCTGCGTTTTAAGATTCTTTCGTAACCATTGAACTCCTATGACCTGTGACCCGTCACCTGTCGCCTCCCCTGCCTTTCTGGTACGCTGAAAGCCCACTAATACGACGTGACCGCCGCACTGGCCATCCTCGCCGATATTCACGCCAACATCTGGGCGCTCGACGCTGTTCTGGCACATGCCAAGAGCCGCGGGATCGACCGGTTCCTCAACCTGGGAGACTCGCTTTACGGGCCTCTGAAGCCACAGGCCACGTACGAGCGGCTGATGCAGGCCAATGTTCTGGTCACGATTCAGGGAAATCAGGACCGGCTCATCTACGAGGCCAGCGAGCGCGACCTGGCCTCGATCCCGACTTTGTCGTATGTGATCCGCGATCTGGGCGAGGAGCCCATCCATTGGCTCAGCGAATTGCCGCGCACTGCCGTCTTCGAAGAGAACATCTTCTTGTGCCACGGCACACCCGGCAATGACACCATCTACCTGCTCGAAGACATCATGGACGGCCTCCCCGAGGTGCGTTCCGAGGGCGCCATCCGGGAATTGCTGCAGGGCGTGCATCACCCGGTCGTGCTGTGCGGACACACGCACATCCCGCGTGTGGTCGAACTGGCCCACGGACAGCTGGTGATCAACCCCGGCAGCATCGGCGTACAGGCGTATGACGATGTCGATCCCGTTCGCTACCGCATGCAGACCTTCTCGCCGCACGCCTGCTACGCGATCCTGGAAAAATCAAACACCGGCTGGAACGTTTCCCTGGAACGCGTGGCCTACGATCACCGGGCGGCTGCGGAGTTCGCGCGCACGCGCGGGCGCGACGACTGGGCACAAGGCATCGCGACCGGCAGAATCGGGTAGGGGCAGTCGTGCGTCGCCGGTCGTCAGTATTCAACTGGCAAACGGCCGCGGACAGGAGTGTACGCGCCACAATCGAACGGCGACCATTTTTGTCGTGTTAACTTAAAGATACACTTTCGCATTAGAAGCCCTGAGGCCGCTTCCAGATCCCCCGACGACCCAGAGTTCCACTCGAGCCCCAATCGAGCGCCTACGGGCTTCTGATCGCATTTGAACGGCATTCTACGAGGTGGTCGCCGGGGGTGGTTTTCGACTCAGGAATCGCCTTTGCGAACTTTCAACAGCTTAGCTGGGAGCGAATCATAATGAGACATTCGTCAGCGATTGGTGCAACCGCAGCCAGAATTTATTCAGCCGCTTTGGCCGGCGCTTTCAATCCCAATTCCTTCATCACCATTTGCAGATCTTTCCACGCCTCTTTCTTCTGGCGTGGATCGCGTAACAGGAATGCCGGATGGTAGGTGACAGCGAGTTTCGCGCTGGTCCACGACGGATTATTGCTGCGCACGCCAGGCGGCTGGAAGTCATACCAGCGTCCACGCAGGTTCGACATGGAGTCGTTAATGGCGAGCAGCGTCTTGGCCGCCACCGCGCCCAGCGCCACGATCACCTTCGGCTGAATGGTGGCGATCTGGCGCATCAGGAACGGTGAGCACGTTTCGCACTCGTCGCGCTCGGGCGTGCGGTTATTGGGCGGACGGCACTTGATGATGTTCGCGATGTACACCTGCTCGCGCTCGATCCCCATCGCTTTGATCATGTTGGTGAGCAGCTGGCCGGCGCGGCCCACGAAGGGTTCGCCTTGCATGTCCTCGTCGGCCCCCGGCGCTTCGCCGATGAACATCAGTTCTGCTTTGGGGTTGCCGACGCCGAACACGATCTGCTTGCGGCCCTGCTTGGCCAGGCGGCAGCGCGTGCAGTCGCCGATGTCTTCGCGGATCAGCTTGAGCGCCTTGACCGGATCGCTCACTCCGCCTTCCGGCCGCGAGGGAATGACTGCAAGTACGCTTTCTTCCTCGACGGCGCGCGCCGTGGCTTTTCTGGGAGACATTTCCTCTCGCTGTTCTGGCTGAATGGATGTTTCTGTTGGGAAGGGGGCGACTAAATCGCTTGCCGCGACCGCCACACCGCTTTCGCGCCGATAGAAATCGTAAATTCCGAGTTCGTTGTAGTAGCGAAGGCGGGCGGCCAGGGCCTGCTTGAGTTGCGGGTCGAGCACCCTTGGCATCAGGCTTTCACCACAATCTTGTTACGCCTGCGCAGTATCACGACCTGATCGAGCACACGCTGCGCGACTTCCCACTTCGTGGTTTCCGCCACTTCGACCACATCTTCCTGAGTGAGGATGGTCACGGCGTTGCGATCGGAATCAAAGCCCACGCCTTCGCGGGAAACGTCGTTGACCACGATCGCATCGAGAGACTTCTTGGCCAACTTCTTGCGCGCATTCTCGAGGACGTTCTCGGTCTCAGCCGCGAATCCAACAACCAGCTGGTTTGTCTTTTTTCCGGCCAATTCAGCCAGGATATCCTCGGTCGGCTCCAGTTCGAGCGACATCGGCCCGGTGCGCTTGAGCTTCTGTCCGGCAGCCGCCTTCGGACGATAGTCGGAGACGGCCGCCGTCTTGATCACGATGGTGGCCTGGGGCAGCAGGTTCAAAACCGCAGCCCGCATGTCGGCAGCGGTTTCAACGCGGGTCACGTGCGCTGCGTCAGGAGGCCTGACTGTTGTCGGCCCACTGACCAGCAACACGTGCGCGCCACGCCGAAGCGCGGCCTCAGCCAAGGCATAGCCCATGCGTCCGCTGGAACGATTGGTGATGTACCGAACCGGATCGATCTTCTCGCGCGTGGGACCGGCAGTGATGAGCACCGTCTCCCCGGCCAGGTCCTGCGACGCTCCGAGTGTTTCGAGCACGGCGGCCACGATAGCTTCATTCGCCGCCAACCGGCCCGCGCCTATCATGCCGCAGGCTAGATACCCACTGTCGGGCTCGACAATCTTCACCCCGCGCTTCCGCAAGATCTCGAGATTGGCCTGGGTCGCGGGATGATTCCACATGTTCACGTTCATCGCGGGAGCCACGACCACCGGCGCAGTGGTTGCCAGATAGAGCGTGCTGAGGAAGTCGTTGGCAATGCCCTGCGCGAACTTCGCGAGCACGTCGGCGGTTGCGGGAACAACCACCAGCGCGTCAATCGCCTGGGCAACGGCGATATGCTCGACCGCCGAGTCGATATTCGGTTCGGCGTCGCCCGCATCGAACATTCCCGTGATGACTTTCTCGCCCGAGAGTGCGGCAAAGGTAAGCGGGCGCACGAACTCCTGCGCCGCCTGGGTCATGATGACCTGCACGTGGATATCGCGTTCCTGCAGAAGGCGCAGAACTTCTGCCGCCTTGTACGCCGCGATCCCGCCGCTAACGCCGAGAGCTACCTTCATAGGGGCCCTTATTTTAGATGACGGCAGAGGAGCTGACGAATGTGCCGGTCAAGTGAAGGCCGGCAGGGGCTTGGCCTTCGGCGGAAACTTAGGCGTCGGTCTGCCCGCCCTGGTCAAGCGCTTCCTGGGCGGCTTCGACCGCCGATTTAGGTGTTTCAGGAATGACCCATTTCACTTTGCCGGCGCGGATTTCGTCTTGCGCGATGCGGCAAGGTTTACGGGAACTGGTTTCGACTACCGGAGGAGCGCCGCCCTGGAGCTGGCGGGCACGGCGAGCGGCCACGAGGATGTACCGATAGTTGCTGTCGAAGCCTTCGATCAACTTCATAACTATTCTCCCGCCGCCTAGCACTTGCCTTTGTCGTTACGGAATGATTCGAGGATGGGATTGATTCGAGCCTGAATGTTTTTCAGGCGACATCCTTCCGCAACGGCAACCTGAGCTTCGTCCTCAACGGTCAAAGGACGACCCGAGTGCCGCAGCCGCTCAGAAAGCACGATGGCTTTCAATTGGCTGACGGACGGTTCCAGGCGGTCGTTCACTAAAATATAGTCGTACTTATCGTAATTCTCAATCTCCCGACGGGCCGTGGCCAACCGGCGGCAGATCACCTGGTCCGAATCGGAACCGCGATTGCGGAGTCGCCACTCCAGTGTGTGACGATCGGGCGGCAACACGAAAATGCTGCACGCCTGCGGGATCTTCGCCTTGATCTGTTCCGCACCCTGCACATCGATATCGAGCAACAGGTCGGTTCCCTCCTGCTCGGCCTCGCGAAGAAACCGCCGCGCCGTCCCGTAGTAGTTGCCGTACACGTCGGCGTACTCGAGGAAGTCGTCTTCGCGAATCATGGCTTCGAAATCGGCGCGCGAGACGAAGAAGTACTCGCGGCCATTCTGCTCGCTGCCGCGGGGCGCGCGGGTGGTGTAGGAGATGGAAAACTTGAGGCCCACCACTTGGGAGCGCAGTTCGTTGACGAGGGTGGACTTTCCGGAGCCGGAGGGAGCCGAGATGATGTAGACGTTCGTCATTCGACGTTCTGTACCTGTTCGCGCGACTTCTCGATCTCCGATTTCATGATGAGGCCCATTTCAGTGATCTTCAGCGCGTCCCCGGCTAGGCCCGAGGTCTTCGAGAGCAGCGTGTTGGCCTCGCGATTCATTTCCTGGAGCAGAAAGTCGAGCTTCTTGCCGATTTCGCCCTTCTCGTCGAGCAGGCCAAGAAAGTGCTGGATGTGGGTTTGCAGGCGGACGAGTTCTTCCTGAATGTCGCTGCGATCGACCAGCAGGGCGGCTTCCTGTAGCAGGCGCTCGGGATCGACTTGCGCGCCGATAAGCTCCTGCATACGCGCCCGCAGCTTCTCCACATAGGTCTGCAGGATGGCGCTGCGGTGGCGCTCCACGCCGGAGCTGGCCTTTTGAATGTGCTGCATGCGCTCGCGCAGCTCGCGCTCAATGCCTCGGCCTTCCTCTTCGCGCATATGGTTAAGCTTGCCCAGCGCCTCCTCAACTTGCGGAAGCACGGCGGCTTCGAGTTCGCCTTCAGCTGCGCCAGTGGAGGCGTCCATTGCGCCCGGCATGCGCAGGATGACGTTGAGGTCGGGCTCGGCAGCCAGGCCGAATTCCGCGGCACCTGCGCGAAATGCCTTGATGTAGCCACCCACCATCTCGCGATTCAGCGTGAAGCCTTCGCTGCTGCCGCGGTCGAGACTGAGGGTAAGTTCCAGGTGGCCGCGGGCGACTTTCTCCTTGAGCAGACGGCGCAGCTTCATCTCGAGGCCGTCGCTTTCCGAAGGCATGCGGAAATGGAGATCGAGGAAGCGGTGATTGACGGACTTCAGTGACAAGGTGTAGTTGAGCTTGCCGTTGATCTGTCCTTTGACTTGCGCGAAGCCGGTCATCGAGCGAAGGGGCATGGGTCAGGTCTCGGTTCTCAGATCTCGGCTATCAGGTATCAGCCGTCAGCTATCAGCTCTTCAATCGCCTACTGGCGCTGCCTTGGGCTGATCGACCTGCAAAAACTGCAAATCGTACAGGCGGCGATACGTGCCCAGTTTCTTCATCAGGTCTTCGTGTGCGCCGATATCGCCGATGGCACCGTTCTCCAGCACCACGATGCGATCGGCGCGGCGGACGGTCGACAACCGGTGCGCAATCACGAATACCGTGCGGCCCACGACCAGGTTCTGCAATGCCGATTGAACCAGCGCTTCCGACTCGCTGTCGAGTGCTGAAGTCGCTTCGTCCAGAATGAGGATGGGAGCATTTTTCAGGATGGCACGCGCGATGGCGATGCGCTGGCGTTCTCCGCCTGAAAGTCGCAGGCCGCGTTCCCCGATGACGGTTTCATAGCCGTCGGGCATCTCCATGATGAAGTCGTGGGCGAGCGCCGCTTTGGCTGCCGCTTCCACTTCTTTCTTCGCCACGTTGGGCTGGCCGTAAGCGATGTTGTTACGCACCGTGTCATTGAAGAGCACAGTTTCCTGGGTCACGATGCCGATTTGGGCACGCAGCGAGGCGATGGTTACGTCGCGCACATCATGCCCGTCAACCAGCAGCCGGCCCGCGGTCAGATCAAAGAAGCGCGGCAGCAGATGAACGAGCGTGCTCTTCCCGGCGCCGCTGGAACCGACGATGGCGAGCACTTCCCCGGCCTTCACTTCCAGATTGATGGCGCGCAGAATGTCGCGATTACCGTCGCCCTCGGTTCCGTACGAGAAGGTCGCGCCTTCAAACACGATGTCCTTCGAGAAGGCGGGCAGCGGTTTCGCGCCGGGCTTTTCACGGACGTCGTCTTCGCTGTCCGTGAATCTGAAAATCTCAGACGAGGCCCCCACCGCCTGCTGGAAGCTGTTATTGAATAACGCAAACTTGCGGATGGGATCGTAGAGCTTGAAGACCAGCGCGATAAAAGCGAGATAGGTTCCGGGCGTGAAAGAGCCATGACGAATCTCGTTGCGACCGAGCAACAGCAAGAGGGCGATCGCAATCGCGCCGAATGTGTCCATCAGCGGAGAACTCAACGCAGCAGCCGCCACGGAACGAAGGTTCGCGCGCAAGAGGCGCTTGGCAGCGTTGCGGAATCGGGCGACTTCCCAGGTCTCCATGCCAAAGGCCTTCACGATGCGGTTGCCGGTGATGGTCTCGTGCAGGATGTTTTGAATTTCGGCAAGCTTGTCCTGCCCGCGGCGCGTGGTCCGGCGAACGCGGCCGCCGATCTTGCTCGACGAAAAAATAATCGCGGGCAGGAACAGCAACAACACCCATGCCAGTTTCCCGCCCAACAACACGACCGCCGCTACGGTGAAGATCAGCGTGAAGAACTGTTGCAGGAATTCTCCCAGCACGCTGGACATCGAGAACTGAACGCGCTCAAGGTCGTTGATAAGGGTCGATAGCAGCGTGCCCGTAGTGTGCTTCTGGAAAAAGGCCGCCGACCGCCGCAGGATCGCGTTGTACATGTCGTCGCGGAGGTCGGTGATCATGCCGAACCCGGCGTAACTGACCAGGTAGGTTCCGGCGTAGTCAAAGATTCCCTTGATCAGGGTGGAAGAAATGAGGGCAAAGGCGACGATGGCCCACGGGTTCTGGAACGAAGACGGGACGAACTGCTCCAGATGAATCGAGTGCTGCGTCCCTGGGATGGGGAGCAGCTTCATTTCATGCGTGGGTGGCCCCGGATTGAGCACGCGGTCGAGGATGGGGCCGATGAGGAGCAGGCGGAAGGCGTCGAGAAATCCGACGGCCGCCATGAGGATGACCGACAACAGCACCTGCCACCAGTAGGGCACCGCGTACCGCAAGAGACGGTTCAGTTGCCGCATACACCGTTCCGAAGACGAGGTGTCGGGCGCAAGGCGCACCGGATGGGCGTCAGGATGCCATGAAATGAGCGCAAGATAGGATTTTACTGGAAGTGGTGAAAATCGGCACTCGACATTCGGTAGTCAGCATTCCGCCAGTGAAGGTGGCGCTGATGCTCGGCACTTAGCATTTAGCCCCTCGACCCTGCGGTGGATCGCAGCAGCGGCTGTGGCCGAGCCAACTCCGTTGCACGAGCCCGGCCAAATGCCAAGTGCTAAATGCCAAATGCCGAACGCCGAGTTCTGAATGCAGAGCTAGCTGTCCCGATGAACGACTTTCACCCGATATCCAGCCTTACGCAGGTACTTGCTTACGTCTTCGGCGATCATTACAGAGCGGTGCTGACCTCCGGTACAGCCGAAGCTGATGGTCAGGTAGCTCTTTCCTTCCCGCACATAGTGGGGCAATAGATAAATCAGCAGTTCTGAAATGCGGGTGATGAACTCCTGCGTCTGCGGGAAGGAGCGGATGTATTTGGCGACGCGCGGATCGCGGCCCGTGAGGGGGCGGAATTCCGGGACGAAGTGCGGATTGGGCAGGAAACGCACGTCGAAAACCAGGTCGGCGTCCTCGGGCACGCCGTGCTTGAATCCGAAACTCACGCACGAAACCATGATGTTCTTGTCGCTGGATTTTTTCTGGAAGCGCTCGGTGAGATGCGCGCGCAGTTCGTGCACATTGAACTTCGTCGTGTCGACGACCCAGTCGGCGATGGCGCGGATCGGTTTGAGGCGGCGGCGCTCGGCGCCCAGGGAAGAACGCACCGGCGAGTCAGCACCGAAGGGATGCGGGCGGCGGGTTTCGCTGTAGCGGCGAATCAGCGAGGCGTCGGTCGCTTCCAGGAAGATCACCATGGTGGGGATCATGCGGCGCACGGACTTCACGATGGTGGGTAGCTTCTCGAGCTTGGAGCCTTCGCGCACATCGACAACGAGCGCGGTGCGGCGCGTTTCAAGCGACTGCACGGCGAGTTCGGCGAAGCGCGGGATCAGGTCGACCGGAAGATTGTCGACGCAGTAGTAGCCGAGGTCTTCGAAGGCTTTTAGTGCAGACGCTTTCCCGGATCCGCTGAGGCCGGTGATGATGACAAGTTCAGGGCGCGGACGGTCTTCGCGCGCGGAAACCTTGCGGCGCTTCTTTTTCGCAGCGCGCTTGGGCTTGGCATGGACTTTTGCTGCCATTCAGAACGGATGGTAGCAGAGTTACGGAGAGGGGTTGAGTGTTTAGAAAGTTGCATCCGATTGGACAAAACCGACGGGCGGGGACGCCCGTCGCTCCATTGACGAAAATGGGCGGCTCACCGGGCCGCCCACCTCTTCTTCAGTTTTCTTTGAACTTACCGGCGATAGCGATCGTGATCACGGTGCTCCCGGTACTCGTGGCGCTCGAAGCGTTCATGGCGCCAGTACGGGCGGTCGTAGGCGCGTCCGTAGAAAATCGGGCGCGGGTAGACATAGGGCCGGTACACATAAGCCGGCCGCGGTGCCGGCGCGACGTACGCGTAGCCATAGGGATAGACGGGGCGCGCATAGACCGGCCCGCCAATCGTGACTCCAATCGCCACCTGCGCGTTTGCTTTTTGGGGAGTCGCGAACGCCAGCACAGCCAGTAGTCCGAACATTGCAAGGAAACTTTTCTTTAACATTTGCCACCTCCGTCCTTGGGAGATGAAACCCCGTACGTGGGAAAAAGTCGCGGTTTGCGTGGGGCGTGGCGGTTGAGCAGGTTACGTTGGAGTACGTGAGTAATCGTAAGCTGGGCGCCGCTCGCGAGCTCACGCCCGCATTGTGGTTGTGCCGTCCGTGCGGGACTCGCATGCTAACGCGCATCTTCCCCGGACTTACGTCCGGGGCTTTCATCTGGCGTCGCTGCACGACTCCTGGGAAGGCGCACGGATGGGCAGCGGCTTGCGAGGCTGCACGTCGTTTACGAGCGAAGCTTCTGCAACGCCCATTGCGCACTTTCTGCAACTGCGGAATCCTCGTCGTCGATCAGTTTTTCCAGCGTGGGGAGAAATTCACGATCGCCACTGTTGCCCATCGCAATCGCGGCGTTTCGTTTCAGGCCGGACAGTTTCGTGCGGCGGATAGGAGAATTTCGAAAGGTTGCTCGGAAGGTTTCCGGCGTCATTTCGGCTAGCCACTCGAGCGCAGGATTCACGAGTGCTTCGCGAGGCTGGAATTCGGCAACTGCGGTGGCCGGAGCTTTGCGATTCCAGGGGCAAACGTCCTGGCAGATGTCGCAGCCGAAGATGTGCCGGCCCATGCCTTCGCGCAGAACTTCTGGGATTGCGCCGCGCTTTTCGATGGTGAGATACGAGATGCATTTGTTCGCGTCGAGTTGGTAGGGATCGAGGAAGGCGTTGGTCGGGCAGGCGTCGAGGCAGCGGGTGCAGGTGCCGCAGCGATCGGGCGCGGGAAGGTCAGGCGTGAGTTCGAGGGAGGTCAGGATGACGCCGAGAAAAAGCCAGGAGCCGAGTTTTTGATTCAGCACGCAGGTGTTCTTGCCGATCCAGCCGACGCCGGCGTACTTCGCGTAGACGCGCTCGACGATCGGCCCGGTATCGACGTAGCACCGAGTACGCACGGAGTCTTCGGGCGAAGGATCGATGGATTGCGATCCAGGGCTTTCGTTTCGTGCGTGGGCGCTCAGGGCGCCAGTGAGTTGCTTCTCGATCGCGCGGAGTTTTTTGAGGACGGCGTCATGGTAGTCCTCGCGGCTCCACGCGTAGCGGGAGATCCATCCGCGCGCTGGATCGTTTGCCTGGGTGGAGTAGGGCTGCGCCGTGTTGTAGTTGATGGCGCACACGATCACGCTGCGCGCCCAAGGGGCGGCAACACGGAGCGAGGAGCGCTTGAGACGGCCTGTGTGGTCGCGGGCTTCGAGATACTTCATCTCGCCGGCGTGGCCCGCGTCGATCCATGCGGGAAAATAGGCGAGTTCGTCGAAGTCGCGAACCGGGGCGATGCCGGCGAGCTCGAATCCAGCGTCATGTGCGGCGCGCTTGACGAGCTCGGTGATGGAGGCAATTGAAGGCATTCCGCGTAGCGATGGGGCTTTCGAAGCAAACCTCAGGGGCTGAAGCCCCCGCCGTTCCGCAATGTATTGGCACGGCTAAAGCCGTGCCCTTCCCGAATCCTAAACCGTTTGGGGCGGTTGCGCGGTTGACGGACAGGCGAAGGCGTTCCTTTGCCTTCTTCGCGGACTTTCTTCGCGTACTTCGCGGTTAAGAGCCTTTAACAGAAATCTTAAAACGCAGAGGGCGCAGAGAAGTGCCGCAGAGGGATAAAACGAACAGAGGTTGCGTAACCGGGTTGGCTAACGATTGACGACCGACGACTGGCGACTGCTCCTAAATTCCCAGCTTCTTGACTTCCTCGTTGTAGTACTTGCGGTAGAGGATGTCCCATTCCTGGCTGCCTTCCAGGATGGTGCGCTTCTGGCTCTCGATCTTCTGGCGGGCGGACTGGTCGATGCGGGCTTCTTGCATGAGCAAATCTTCGAGGATTTTGCGCACTTGCAGACGGATGGTGTTGCGGTCTTCGACGAAGTCCGCTTCCGACGTTTCGGCCAGCGCGTCGGTGACCACGTGGGCCAGTTTGTTAACTTTGTCGCGGCTCAGTCGCAATGCAATTCTCTCGAAATTCTTTTCACCACAGAGTCACAGAACCACAGAGAAATCAGAAGCATTCTTGGATCTCTGTGACTCTGTGTCTCTGTAGTAAAGCAGCCGTTCCATCTCACAAGACTGCCTTGTACTTCCGCACCAGTTCGCTCTTCACCTTGCGGAACATTTCCTGGTAATTCGCTCCGCTGCGGCGCATTTCGTCGGAGTACGCTTCCAGGATCACGCGCACTTCGTCGTTAATACGGTCTTCGAGCGACATCTCCTCAAGCAGCGCCGTGTGGACGCGCTCGGTCACGGCGGGCACATTGCTGGTTTCAATGAGTTCGCCGGCGATCAGCTTTTTTGTGAGTTCGCGGGCCAAGTAGCCCACATATTCTTTGGAAAAAAGCATTGTGTCGTTCGGGGGTCTGTTGTGAAACGGATAGTTTAGCACACGCAAGCGCGGCTTTTGGCTTTTGGCGCCTGGCTCAGGGCGTATCCGGTTCCGCCGGAAGGTGACGCTGCTGGGGCGGGTAAGTGCGTCAGCCAAGTGACAAATGCTAAGGCTTCAATGGCCTCCTCCTATTCCCTCACACCCAAAAAGGCTTACAATGCCCAATTAACGAGCCCACGAATGACTTCCGCTACCGACGATCTTTCCGGCCTGAAAGACGACATGATCGCCTTCATCGAAGGCCATGGCCTGCGCCGTTTCCACGGCTACGTGGACTACGAAGAGGTGCAGTGCGTCATGTGGAAGAGTGGCGAGAATACCGACGGATGGAAAGACTTCGTGGAGTTGGCCAAATCGTCGGGAGCGCCGTTTCTCATCATGGATTCGTGGACGCTCAAGCGCGAAGAACTGGAAGAACTCATTCAGCGGCTCGCCAGCGCGGAGTACACCAACGACGAAGACATCGAAGACGCGCGCTGGCTGCGAACCTACACGGGCAAGACCGGATTCGTGCAGCTGGGCTGGCCCTTCCAGGGGAGCATCTTTATCTACGAAACCAGCACCGAGTGGTACGAACGCTATCAGCGGCTGATCGAGATGTCGGATGATTTCGGCGGGATTCCGATCGATGAGCCAGGGCCGGATGAAGAAGATTGAAGGACACAGCATTTGGCACTTAGAATTAGCATTTAGCTAGATCCCATCTCTGGATCTGCGGTCAGGCCAAGTACTAAATGCTAAGTGCCGATTTCTGATGTCCGATCTTCTAGCCGAATTCCTTTAGACTCTCCCTTCATGCAGTGGATCGCGAAATCCGTACACCAGGAGCAGATCGACGCTCTCGCGGAAGAACTCCGCTCAACGGCGGCGTTGCGGTTGAACGGCAACGCCGGCCTCGCGTCGACACTGGCGCGCCTGCTGCACATGCGCGGGATTCAGGACTCAGAGTCGGCTCGGCAATATCTCGCCCCTCGACTGGAAGATCTGCATTCTCCTTACCTGATGGCCGGGATGAAGGCCGCCATCGAGCGCCTGGATGCCGCAATCGAGAGCAAGGAAGGCATCCTGATCTACGGCGACTACGACGTGGACGGAACCACGGCCATCGTCATTCTGAAAACGGCGATCGAGTTGTGCGGAGGCACCGCCGACTTCCACGTGCCACACCGCATCCGCGAAGGCTACGGCATGAAGGACGACGTGATCGAGCGAGCCGCCGCGGAAGGCATTCACCTGATCATCAGCGTCGATACCGGGATTCGCGCGTTCGCGGCGGCGGAGACGGCCGAGCGGCTGGGAGTCGATCTCATCGTTACGGATCACCATTTGCCTGGGAGTGAAGGAGTACCCAAGGCGCTCTCCGTAGTGAATCCAAATCAACCCGGCTGCGAGTACCCGTGCAAGGCGCTCTGCGGCGCGGGCGTGGCATTCAAGCTGGCGCAAGCGCTGATGGAAAAGCGCCTGCCGGAGAAAGACCTCTCGCGTCTGCTGATGTCGTTTATGAAAGTCGTGGCCATCGCGACCATCGCCGATGCCGTGCCGCTGACGGGTGAGAATCGCGTCTTCACCAAGCTGGGGCTGGACGCGCTGCGGCGGGCGGTCAATCCTGGATTGAAGGCGCTGCTGGAGATGGCGCAGATTCCGGCGACGCGTCCGCCAACGTCGGGTGAGATTGCTTTCCGCATCGCTCCGCGCCTGAATGCGGCCGGGCGTATGGATGTGGCGCGCGATGTGATCGAACTATTCAGCGTGAAAGATCCGGCGCGTGCTCGAGAGATCGCCGGGCGGCTCGACCAGTTGAATGCGGAGCGACAGGAGGAGGAGCGCCGCATCCTGGAGGCGATTGACCAGCGCATCGAGCAGGAGCCCGGGTTGCGCGACGCGTACTGCGTGGTGATTGACGGCGACGGATGGCATCGCGGCGTGATCGGCATCACGGCCACACGCGTGGTCGAGAAGTATGGACGGCCCGCGCTCGTGGTCTCACACGACAACGGCGAAGCGCATGGATCGGGGCGATCGATTCGCACATTTCATCTGCTGGATGCGCTGGAATCCTGCCGCCAGCTGTTTACGCGCTACGGCGGACATTCACATGCAGTCGGATTCTCACTTCCTTCCGAGCGAGTTCCGGAATTGCGGGCGCATCTGGACGAATACGCGCGTGCGCGCTTGACGCTGGCAGACTTCGAGCCGGTGCTCGATTGCGACGCAGAACTTGATCTGGAGCAGGTGACGCCCGATTTGTTTCAGGCGCTGGAGCGACTGGAGCCTTTTGGGCAGGGCAATCCCGAGCCTGTGTTTACCGCGCGCGCCGTGCGCATCATGGCTCCGCCAAAGATTCTCAAGGACAAACACGTCAAGTTAAGGCTGGCCGCGGCCTTGGTTCGAGAGAAAGAAACTGAAGCGCTCAGTGCGGTGGCAGTGGCAGCGACTCCGCGGTGCCATCCGGATGGAGCAGAAATCCGCCGGACTGCCACAGAGAAGTCGAGCACCGGGAGTTCCAACTGGCGGCGCAACATTGCCTTTGATGCCCTGGGCTGGCACATGGCCGAACGTCTGCAGGCGGCGAAATTATTGGCGGGCGATACGCTCGATATCGCGTTCTGCGTAGGTCACAACGACCATCCTGAGTACGGCGGCCTGGAATTGGCTCTGCGCGATTTCCGGGTTGGAAGTTAAGGAGCTTTTAACCGCAAAGCACGCGAAGGTTTCGCAAAGGACGCAAAGAAAAACTTCTTTCTGCTGATGTAGTCCGTGAGCCGGACAGTGCTTTTTGCCTTTTGACTGTTCCGCTTTGCGTCCTTGGCGGTCTTTCTTTGCGACCTTTGCGGTTAAAATCTTTTCGCTATCTCGTATTCTCTCTTACGTTTTGTTATCTTTTCTTCCGAAGTTCTGCGGTCTTCCCACGAGGAACCCATGAAACTCGTTCGATCGTTGCTTATCATCGTTGTTTTCTGCGGCGGCCTGTTCGCACAGCGCAACACTGTTCTGGTGCGTCCCAAGCCCATCGATGATGTTCTGCTCAATCCGAACATGGGCTTCACCACGTTCAACCGCTTCAACGGTCAAGCGACCAATCCGCCGCTGGAGTGGTCAGAATTGGGGCCGGTTGAAAAGCTGCCGCAGGCTGCGAGTAAGCCTGATTTCCCGGGCACGACCATCGCCTATCTGCGCTGGTACTGGACGGCACTCGAACCCGAGCACGGGAAATATCGCTGGGACATCCTCGACCTCGCGCTCGCAGAGGCGAAGGCGCATGGGCAGACGCTGGCGATCCGGCTCATGCCGTACTCGAACAAAGATCCGCTGCCCGAGTGGTATCAGAAGTCGGGCGCGAAGCGCGCCAACAAGCCTACCGACAAGGACGGCAACATCTGGCAGCCGGATTTTTCTGATCCGCTGTTTCTCAAGTACTGGGGAGAACTGGTGGCGGAGGCCGGCAAGCGTTACAACGGCACTCCCTATCTCGATAGCGTCGATATCTCTTCGGTCGGATATTGGGGCGAAGGCTGGAGCCCATACATGCCGTCGTTTCCGTACCAGAAGGCGCTGATCGATATCTGGTTCGACGCCTTCCCTTCGACCACGTTGCTGATGAACTTTGATGAGCCCCAGGCGCTTTCCTACGGAACGAGCCGCGGCGCCGGCTGGCGCCTAGATTGTCTCGGCGATCTGCGCGTGAAGTCAGACAACCCGTACTTTGAGCCTGAGATGCTGGATGTGTATCCGCAGCAGGTGGTGCGGTCGGGTATTCAGGACGTGTGGGAGAAGCGGCCGGTGTCACTCGAGGTGTGCGGCACGGTGTCGGAGTGGAAGCGCGATCACTTTGACTTGAATTACATCCTGGAGCAGGCGCTGCGCTGGCACGTAACGTCGGTGAACTTGAAATCCTCGCCGATTCCCGATGAGTGGAAGCCGAACTTCGTGGACTTCGAAAAGAAGATGGGCTACCGCTTCCTGCTGCGGCGACTGGAGTATCCGAAGAGCGTTGCGGCTGGATCGAAAATGCTGGTCCACATGTGGTGGTTGAATGCCGGCGTGGCTCCGGCCTACATCAACTATCCGGTGGCGGTGCAGTTGCGGTCGGCAAGCCAGAGCGGGGTGATTACTGTTCCTGTAGATGTGCGGAAGTGGCTGCCCGGCGATGCCGTTTTCGATGACGACCTCATCGTTCCCGACAATCTTCCGGAGGGAACGTACGACTTTCGCGTGGCCATGCTCGATCCCCGGATGAACAAACCGGCGATCCGGCTGGCGATTGCCGGCCGCGATGAGGACGGCTGGTATACCGAGGGCAAGATCCAGATCACTTCCTCGGCTGCGAAGCCATAGTCAGCTGAGGCTCAGTTCCTTCGAGTTCTGCGTCTTATATTCCTCGCGCATCTTCTCGAGTACGCGCTTGACGCCCGCGACCGTTCGCACCACGTCTTCATGCGACGTCTGCCAGTTGGACACGCTGACGCGCATGGCCCGGCGCCCCTCGGAAGTCGTGGTGCCTGAAAAGAATGACGTTCCCTCTGCGTCGATGGCTGCGATGACCGCGTCGTTCCACTCGTTCGAGACTGCACCCGACGGATCTGGGAACGAGACCAATCCCTGGTTAATGACCGGAGCGCGGAGAACGGTCACGCCTTCGAGTTCTCCGAGGCCCGCGACCAGTTCCACAGCGCAGTCGCAACAACGCTCGATCAGCTCCTGCACGCCTAGACGGCCGAGTTCGCGTAAGGCCGCGTAGCTAGCGAAGCCGCGGGCGCGGCGCGAGAACTCCGGATTCCAATCCATTGGGTCGCGCGTCAGGGTCTGATGGGTCAGGTAACTAGCCTGATAGGTCATGGACGCGCGATGCGCCTCAGGCTCGGCCACGAACGCGTATCCGCAGTCGTACGGGACGTTCAGCCACTTGTGGCCGTCGGTCGCCCAGGAGTGTGCCTGGTCCATCCCTCGCACCAGGTGTTCGAAGCGCGGCGAGGCCGTAGCGTATAAGCCGAAGGCGCCGTCGACGTGAGTCCATGCCCCGTAGCGGCGGGCGATCGGGATCAGCGTTTCAAAATCGTCGAAACTGCCGGTGTTGACGTCACCCGCTTGAAGCAGAACGATGGCCGGCTGACCGTTGAGATCGCGGAGCGCCCCTTCAAGGGCCGCGGCGTCGAGCGCGCCCGCTGAGTCGACGCGAAGCTCGGTGAGCGACTGCGAGCCAAAGCCGAGCAGGCGCAGCGTGCGATCGATGCTGCCGTGGCGCTCGCCGCAGAAAACTCGAATCTGCGGAGAGCCGCTCATACCCTGCTGCTCCACGTCCCATCCGCGGTTCCTCAGCAACCAGGTGCGCGCGGCAGCAAGACAGGTGGTGTGCGCCATCTGGCATCCGGTGACGAGCGCAAAGGTCGTTTGGGCAGGCAGGCGGAAGAGGCTCTTCAGCCAAACACCAACGGCTTCTTCTACGATCGCCGAAGCGGGACTCACGCTGTAGAGGCCAGCGTTCTGATCCCAGGTCGACGTGAGCCAGTCGGCAGCCAGCGCCGAGGGCAGGGAACCGCCGATCACCCAGGCGTAAAAGCGAGCATTCACCGAGTTGTTCAGGCCGCCCTCGATATCGGCGGCCAGTTCGTTGACGACGTCGTCGGCAAGCATGGGATGGTGGTTCCACTCCTTGCACAGGCGCCGGCGCAGCGTTTCGAGCGAGACCGTCGCACCAACCGGGCGGTCATCCACTGTTCGCAGGTATTCGAGAGCTTGCTGTAACGCTGATTCGAGGGCGGGCTGAAAGTCTTTACGCATAAGAAGTCTCTGGTCTAGCTTTCCTGTTTAGGATTCCTCCGGCCAGAAAAGATGCGGCCGGGCGAATTTCCCATGCTGCTATTTACTCTCTCAGAAAGCCACGCCGTCCTTTGTGCCGGCTGAATTTTTCCTGTCTTTTTTCTGACCAGCGACGCGCTAGAGCCGGCATCTTGCCAACGGCGCCACACGGCGAAATTCGCGAAAACCGGGCATTCCCTACACTTTGAGGAATGATCCTATGGAGAATTGAAGCTCTCGGCTATCCGGAAGTTGCGCTTCCAACGCCTCCGCTTAACAAGCCCGGCTCATCAACAAGACGCCCGTCACGTGCGGCAATTGCGATCCAAACACTCTGTTGATGATTGATTCGATTGTCACGACTTTGTGATCGGGATGCCGTTTTGGACCGGTGAAGCGCGCGGTCGCACGGTTGACAGTCAACCATTCCATAACACTCGGACTCTAACGTGCTGTTGGGCCCCCTGTGTTGAATTCCCCGATTTCGGCGGGATTTCTTCCGCCGGGAGGTCGCCATGTCTCGCCTTGTCTCGCTTGCTTTCAGCTTTGCGATTTGCCTCTCCCTGACCTCGTTTGCGTTCGCGCAGAAGAAGGTTATCGCTTCTGCGGTTCCCGAAAAAACCATTGCCACGGCGCTCGACTCGAACGGCTTTGCGCGTCTTCCCGTGAAACGCGTCGTGCTTTACAAGAACGGCGTCGGCTATTTCGAGCACAACGCGCGCGTGCACGGCAATCAGGAACTGGCCATTGATTTCACCACCGGCCAACTCAACGACGTGCTGAAGTCGCTGACGGTGGTCGATCTCGGCGAGGGCCACATTGGCTCCGTGCGCTACAACTCGATCGCTCCTCTCGATGAGCGCCTGCGATCCCTTCGGTTGCCCTTTGGGGAGCAAGTATCGAGTGAAGAGTTCCTGACCGCGTTGCGCGGCGCGAGGGTCGATGTGCGCAGCGGCGCGTCTTCTGCGACCGGCCGCCTGCTCAGCGTCCAAAAAGAACGCAGGCAGAACGGCAAAGGCGACTATGTCGGATGTCACCACCTTTGCGATCGTGACCGAGGGCGGCGAAATGCGGAACTTCGAACTCGGGCGCGGGAACGTCAGTGCGCCTGGCCGAACGCGATCTCAGCGACGAAGTGGGGCGTTATCTCAACCTGGTTGGCAGTTCCCGGGCGCGCGACCTGCGCCGCATGACAATTTCGGCCACCGGCTCGGGCGACCGCAATGTTTTCGTCAGCTACATCAGCGAAGTGCCGGTGTGGAAGAGCACCTACCGCATCATCCTGCCCGACAAGACCGACCAGAAGCCGCTGTTGCAGGGCTGGGCGATCGTCGATAACACCGTGGGCGAAGACTGGAAGGACGTACAGCTGTCTTTGGTGGCCGGTGCGCCGCAGTCGTTCATTCAGGATATTTCGCAGCCTTACTACGCGCGGCGGCCGGTGGTCAATCCGCCGGAGTCGCTGATGCTTTCGCCGCAGACGCACGAGGCCACGATGAATGTGCCGCCCGGACCACCGCCTCCGCCCTCTTCTCCAGGCACAGGTGGGTTGCAGGGTACGGTCACCGATCCTAGCGGAGCACCACTCGCAGGTGCGCAAGTCACGGTACGCAACGAGGAGACAGGCGCATCGCAATCCACAACCAGCGACGCTAATGGAAAGTACCGTTTCTACAACGTGCCTGCCGGGAATGCTGCGTTGTTCGTGACAGCACCCGGCTTCAGATCATTCAACCTGTCGAACATTTATTTGGGTGTCGGGCGGATGAACGAGATTCAGGCGGGACTGCAGGTGGCCAGCGTGGCCGAAACCGTCACCGTCTCGGCCTCAGCTGGGGTCCTTAATACGGAGAACGCCGTGATTGGCAGCGCGCTGAGCAAGCAGATCTCGGAAGCAGAGGGCAAAGGCTTCGGCGATTTCTTCGAATACGCGATCAAGCAGGCGGTCACGATCAACAAGAATCAGTCCGCGCTGGTGCCGATCCTGAATGCGCGCGTGGAAGCAGAGAAAGTCACGCTTTGGAGCGGAGAAAACGAGGACGACTCGGACTCGGATCATCCTAGCCGCGCCTTGCGCGCACTTTGGATTCGGAATACATCGGGCGAAACCCTTGACTCTGGGACGTTCAACATCCTGGAGAAAGACACGTTTGCGGGAGAAGGCGTTCTCGACGCGATTCACCCTGGCGAACGGAGGCTGCTGTCGTACGCAGCGGACACGGCCGTGCACGTCGTAACGGAAGATCAGGCCTCCGACGAACCCATCACGCGCGTGCGCATTGCGAAAGGGTTGATGATCACGACCCGAGAACAACGCGAGTCCCGGCTGTACAAGATTCGGAATGCTGACTCCGCTGCGCGGCAGGTCGTCGTTGAGCATCCGGCGAAGGAAGACTGGAAACTGCTGAGCGACGGGCCGAAGGCGGAGGAGTCGACTGCTTCGTTCCATCGGTTTCGAGTGAATGTCGCACCGAACTCGACGGCGGATCTGAAAGTGGAAACATATCACCCGCTGAGTTCCACCTTCGCGTTGACCAATCTTGACGAACAGCAGGTCGGACTTTGGACGGAACAAGGTCGAGTAACGCCATCCATGAAAGAAGCTTTCAGTCGAGTGCTGGGCAAGAAGAACGAAATCGGCGCACTCGACGTTCATCTGAAAGAACTTCGCCAGGAACGGGACGGCATCACGGCGGACCAATCCCGCCTGCGCGAGAACATGAAGGCGTTGAAGGGCAGCGCGGAGGAAAAGGCATTGCTGCAGCGCTACACGCGACAGCTAGATCAGCAGGAAGACCGGCTGGTTACGCTGCAAAAAGAAGTGGCTGATCTGCATGGGAAGAAAGTGCAGGCTGACGAAGAGCTCAGCCAGATGATTCAGGCGATTATGGTGGATGAGAAGTTTTAGGGGTTGGGTGAACGGGCGGCGGGCGGGACGCCGGCGCTACGGGGCCAGACACTGGAAATTCGAGGCTCGTAGCTCGCCGCTCGTGGCTCTCAGCTCAATTTTCTCGATCTAATCTGACGCCTTGATCTTCCTTCCAGGAAGCCCCGGACCCACCGCGCGCATCAAGTACACTGAACCCGATGCCGCTGCAAATTCCACGTCTTCGGCGCTGGCTGGTGCTTGCCGCGGCCTTGCTGTGTCTGATCGTGGCCGGAGCCTACATTCATCGGCGGGGTCAGGCGCGCGCCGTTTTCAAGCAGATTCCCGCCAAGATGAATCTCGAGATTCAGCAAACGGCGGAAGGCTTCAAGGTTTCGAAGTCGGACCAAGGGCGGACGCTCTTCACCGTGCAGGCCAGCAAGGCCGTGCAGTTCAAGACCGGGGGGCGGGCGGAACTGCACCACGTCACGATCACCCTCTACGGACGCGACGCCAGCCGCTACGACCAGATCTACGGCGATGACTTCGCCTACGACCCGCAAACCGGGGACGTGACTGCCAAGGGCGAAGTGCGGATTGATCTCGAGGCGAACCCCGAGGGCATCCTGAAACCCGATCAGTCGAAGCCGGAAGGGATGAAGAACCCGATTCACCTCGTCACCCGCGATCTTGTGTTCAATCAGAAGACCGGCAATGCTTTCACTCCCGCGAAGGTTGAGTTGCGCATGGCGCAAGCTACGGGCTCGGCGACTGGCGTCCACTACACCGCAAAAGACAACGTCCTGACGCTCGACTCGCACGTCGACCTTGCGCTTTCCGGTTCTCGGAACGCGACGCTGCAAGCTACCCGCGGAGTGATCAGCAAAGAGCCTCGGCAAGTTGTGCTCGATGAGCCCCGGCTCAGGCAGGGGCCGCAACAGATGCAGGCTCGCCGGGCCACTCTCTTCTTGCGGGATGACAACACGGTGGATCACGTCATCGCGAACGACGATGTGCAGGCGCAGATCAACGGAGATTCGGCTGTAAGAGCGCGTGCCGGGCGTGCGGAATTTGCCCTGAACGAAGCGCAGGACGGAATTTCGCGTGCTGTCTTTCAGAAAGATGTGCAGGTGGAGTCGGGCGGCGACCGGCCTAGCCGCATCAACGCAGGGCGCATGCAGTTAGATTTTTCCGGGAGGAATCGCGTTGGCAAGATCCGGGCGGAGCAAAACGTAAAGCTGGCGGAGACAATCCCGCAGCAAAGTGGAGACGGGGCGGCGTCCACTCAAAAAACCCAGGCGGGCACGCAGCCGGTTGAGGTCAGTGCGCCCGCGATGGATTTTTATCTCGCGAACGGCAAGCGGATCGAGCACGCCGAAACCTCAGGTGGAGGGCGCATCGCAATACTTCCCGCGGCGGGGAACGAACCGTCGACGGTAATTACGGCCGGAGACTTTCAAGCGAAGTTTGAAGCGAGTGGAGGCATGAGCAGTGTTCACGGCGCGCCTAATGCCAAAGTTGTAACCACGGCGCCCGGTCAGCCCGAGCGCAGCAGTTCCAGCCAGCAGATTGACACGACGTTCCGCGCGGCTGGCGGCATCGAGGCCATCGTGCAGCAGGGCAACTTCACGTATTCCGACGGGGAACGCCAGGCGCGAGCCGATCAGGCGCGGTACACGCCGGGGGATCAATTACTCGTGCTTACCGGCTCGCCACGCATTACAGACAAAGGGCTGGCCACGACCGGCGACACGCTTCGGATGAATCGCGGCACCGGCGACGCCGTCGCCGAAGGCCACGTCAAGACGACGTATAGCGATTTGCGGGAGCGTCCGAATGGGGCGCTCCTGGCCGGAGCGTCTCCGATTCACGTGACGGCCCGGACGATGACCGCGCATCGCGACTCGGCGACGGCGACTTACACCGGGGATGTTCGCCTCTGGCAGGACGCGAATGTCGTGGAGGCTGCGAACATCGACTTCGATCGCGATCGTCGCTCGATAGTCGCGCGAGGAAATGGCCGACCCGTTTCAACGGCGCTGGTGCAACTCGACAAGAGCGGCAAGGTCACCCCAATCACCATCACCTCCACGCGGCTGACCTACACCGACGACGAACGCCGCGCCCAGTTCGAAGGAGGAGTGACCACCAGGGGAGCCGACGTCACCGTGACTGCCGATCATGTCGACGCCTATCTCTCTCCGCGAAGCCAAAACGCTCCGACCCAGAGCTTGGAAGGCCAGGGACAACTCGACCGGCTGGTGGCTCAGGGGAAGGTTGTAGTTCAAGAACCGGGACGAAAAGCCGTTGGCGACCTGCTGACCTACACCGTGGTGGACGACAAGTTCGTTTTGAGCGGCGGAACTCCTAGCATTTTTGATGCCGAACGGGGCAAAATCAGGGGTGATTCGTTGACTTTCTTTGGACGCGATGATAGGGTGCTGGTTGAAGGTAAGGATAGCTCACCCACCGTAACGCAAACGCGAGTGGCACGATAAATGCACTCACTGGCCACTGACGAAATCGGAAAAACTTATCGCGGCCGCCGGGTTGTGAAAGGCGTGAGCCTGCGCGTGGATCAGGGCGAAGTTGTTGGATTACTTGGCCCAAACGGCGCCGGAAAGACTACATCTTTCTATGCCATCGTCGGTCTGGTGCCTCCGGATACGGGCCGCGTGCTCTATGACGATGAGGACATCACCGATGTCCCGATGTACCTGCGGGCCCGGCAATTCGGGATCAGCTATCTGCCGCAGGAGCCTTCCGTATTTCGCAAGCTCACGGTCGAAGAGAACATCCTCGCGGTGCTGGAAGCCCAGCCGATCTCCTGGCACGAGCGCCGGGAGAAGATGGAAAAACTCATCGAGCAGCTGGGACTGGATCACATCCGGCAAAATCGAGGGTATGCCCTGTCGGGCGGCGAGCGGCGCAGGGTCGAGATTGCGCGCTGCCTATGCATCAATCCGACATTCATTCTGCTGGACGAACCGTTTTCAGGTATTGACCCCATTGCCGTGCTCGACTTGCAAAAGATTATTTCCGACCTGAAGGCTAGCGGCATCGGAATTCTGATCACCGACCATAACGTCCGCGAGACGTTGTCCGTGACCGATCGTGCCTACATCATCAATGAAGGGCGCATTTTTCGTGCGGGCACGCCGGAGGAGTTGGGCAGCGACCCGGAAGTTCGCAAGGTGTACCTGGGCGAGAGTTTTTCGCTGGTGTAGCGCCGCCGTGTGGCCGGCTCGCACCTTGGTTTGTGAGTTTGGCCGAGAGCAAGATGCCCTCGCGACTGCCGGCGGGAGGCGGGCGCTACAAGTCAAGCCCCTTTCGGGACGACGGAAGTGGAAAACATTACGGCTGTAACGTAGCCGGAATGAGGATTTGCTTTGATACTGGGACTTGGGGCATTGAGTTGCGCATGCCTCGGTCTGCGATGGCAGCTCACCGAAGCTCCATCGGCAAGTGGCGGAGAAGAGACAGGGTTAGGAGCCTGGAACTGATCGCATGGTAATGCTGCAGCACAAATTGAACGTTAAGCTGTCGCAGCGGCAGATCCTTACCCCGGGCCTTGTCCAGATGGTTTCGGTCCTTGCGCTCAACAAGATCGAGCTCAAGGACATGATCAATGCAGAAATGGTGGAGAATCCGGTTCTCGAGGAACTGGAGGATTCTGTTCCACTGATTGACGACGTCGGCCGGCGCGAAGAGGAACGCGACCGCGTGACGTCCGCTTCGGCCGTCGAAGAAGCACCCGTCCCCGCGGAAGAAAAGAAAGATCCATTCGACGAGATTGACTTCGGCTCGTTCTTCCAGGAATACCTCGATCCCGGCTATCGCAGCCAGAGCGAGATGGAAGACATTGAGCGGCCGTCGTTCGAAAATTTCCTCTCCAAGCCCACCAACCTGACCGATCACCTCATGTGGCAGTTGGGGGCGTTATCGGTGAGCCGCGGCGTGAGGGAAGCGGCCGAACTGATCATTGGCAATCTGAACGAAGACGGCTACCTCATCGCTACTGACGATGAGTTGATGGGAGTTGCGGCTCCTTCGGCGCCTGAAGTCGACGCCGCCGCGCAAGAGAATCTGTTGAAGGAAGTCGAAGCACTGGGCATTGGCGCTCCGATCGAGGGTGAAGCGGACGAGATTGCCGATGAATTCTCAGCGAGCTGGGATGGCTCCTCGAATGGATCTTCGGAGCTGAGCGGGGTATCCGCGGCGACTGCAGTTGCGCCTGCCCCCGAGGCTCCCGTGCAGCCGGCTCCCGCGCCTGCTCCCGCCCCGCGGGCGATTTACAAACCGACATTCACACTGAGCGATTTGCACGAAGCCCTGGAGATTGTTCGCCAGCTCGACCCGCCCGGCGTTGCCTGCCGCGATCTGCGCGAGTGCCTGCTGTATCAGCTGCGCTACATCCAACAGCAGCATCTTCAGCAGAAGAACGGCAACGGCACCAGCCAGGTGCTGGCGGATGCCATGGGCATCGTGGACCAGCATCTGCGCGCGCTGCAGATGAAACAGCACAAAGAGATTGCCAAAGCGCTGGGCCGTCCGATTGAAGCGATTCCGCCCGCGCTCGAGTTCATCAAGACACTCGATCCGCGTCCCGGTCAGCAATACAACAAGGCCACGACACGCCTGATTGAGCCCGATGTCGCCTTCATCAAACACGGTGACGAGTGGCTCTGCCTGATGAACGATGACGACGTACCCCAGTTGCGCCTGAATCCGGCTTACAAGCGCCTTCTGACAAAGGAAGCGAACGACAAGGACACGCGTAACTACGTCAAAGAGCGTTACAAGAGCGCGATCCAACTCATTAAAAACATCGAGCAGCGCAAGCAGACCATCATGAAAGTCTGCTACTCGATCGTGGCGCGCCAGCAGGATTTCCTTGAAAAGGGCATCGATCAACTGAAACCGATGATGATCAAGGAGGTGGCAGAAGAAATCGGCGTCCATCCGTCCACCGTGAGCCGCGCGGTGGCGAATAAATACGCTCACACTCCACAGGGCGTATTCGAATTGCGGTACTTCTTCTCCGAAAGCGTGCAAGGTCCCGAAGGCGGCAACACGTCGTTGCTGATCCTGAAGCGCCGAGTGAAGAAGCTTATCGAAGAGGAAGATCCAGCCCGGCCGTTGACCGACGAGCAGATCACCCGCATCCTTCAGTCGCAGGGTATCCAGGTCACTCGTCGCACGGTTGCGAAATACCGGGAGGACATGCGCATCCCGAGTACCCATCAGCGCAGAGTGAAGAAGTAAGCTTGTATCAGGGCGTGCCTTTAGGCGCGCCGTTGAAGTCGCTCCGCCAACCCGGCTTTAGCCGGTAGGCAACGATCAACATCTGCAGCACCGGTTGTTTGAGCCCAGATCGTGGAGTTAAGAATCCCAGGAGGGCGCTCAATGAACGTGGAATACACCGGCAGGCAGTACGAAATCACACCCGCCATCCGCAAAGAAGTAGAAACCGGCCTCTCAAAAATCCGCAAAATTCTTGGCGACAAATTCGAAGCCAAAGTAATTCTGGCCGTCGAGAAGCACCGTCATAAAGCAGAAATCACCATCAGCCCGCGCAACGGCCCAATCGTCGGACTGGCCCAGGCCACTGACATGAAAATGGCCGTCAGCGAAGCGCTGGATCATATTGCAAAACAGGCCGTCAAATACAAAACCCGGATCATCTCGAAGAAGCGCAAGTCGCACAAGAAGTGGAACGGCGAGGCCAAGGCAGATGGCGAGGAGGCCCAGACCGCGGTCGGCCTCACCGAAACCACGGCTGTGCCCGTCGTCGTTCACAAATATCCGGCAGTCGCGAAGACGACCGAGGTGCACCTGACGCATTCCTCGGAAGCCGTCGCGCTACGCCCGATGACACTCGAAGAAGCGATCAAGGAATGTCACTTCCGCGATCGCGACGTTTTCGTGTTCCGCGATCCGAAAGGAAAAGTGATGGTGCTGCACCGGACGCGGGATGGGAAGATGGAGTTGATCGAGGCGCCTTAAAAACCAGCTATCCGCTATCAGTCGTCAGCTATCAGCCACACAACCAACGATGGGCACGCAGCGCGCGTGCCCTTTTTCTGTGTCATCCCTAGAGTTCCGACTTCGCCATCTTGCGTGGAACGCGAAGCGCCGTAGTAAGCACTCGCAAACGATCCGGTTAACATGTAAGCAATGCCCGCCCGATCGAATGCAGATGTAAGCCTTCTTAAGACGTCATCCGCGGTCATGGCAGCCCGGGCGGTAGTGGATCCGGAAGAAATGCTAGCCGAAGCAGTTCCCTGGCAACTTGGGCTTCAGTCCAGTCGGGGTGGTCAATCCGGATGCCTACCCGCGCCAAGTCACGCGCAAAGAGGCTCATGTCCCAGGCCAGCAGAAGCCGCTGCTCTCCTGTCATGTTGCGAAGAATCTGTTCCTGGATGGCACGTGCTTCCGGAGTTGTGTCGGACATCGCCACGGCGCGATGGGAGCACGCGATAGCCGCAGATCGATCATCGCGCCGGTTGCGAACTAACCTGACAAACTAATCGTTTTTACGAGACCTGTTTTTCCTGACGGCTGAAGACTGAGCACTGCTTACGAACTCCCAATCAAAATCCCCGTCACAAACACCAGCGCTCCGCCCAAACCCACCTGCAAGGCTGCCGATGGAATCGGCGTGTCCATGTATCGGTGACGGATCCATGTGATGACGCCTAGTTCGACTAGCACCACTGCGATCGCCAGCGCCATCGCGTAACGGAAATCCTTAATCAGGAACGGCAAGGTGTGGCCCACGCCGCCGAGCGCCGTCATCGCACCGCAAACCAAGCCACGGATCCAGGGATGTCCGCGCCCGGTCAAGCTGCCGTCATCGGACAGCGCTTCGGCGAAGCCCATGCTGATGCCGGCGCCGATCGAGGCCGCTAGGCCGACCACAAATGCGTCCCAGCTGTTACGCGTGGCGAGCGCAGCAGCGAACACTGGGGCGAGTGTGGAGACAGAACCGTCCATCAGACCCGCAAGGCCGGGCTGCACGATCTGCAAAACGAACAGTCGGCGATTTGCTTCGTCTTCCTGGGCTTTCACGCCGGCAGTGAGTTTTTCTTTTTCGAGCGCATCGGCCCGCTCTTCGTGATTGCGCTCTTCGTTGGCCAGGTCGTCGAGCAATTGCCGGATGCTCGCGTCCTGCGTACGCCGCGCTGCTTTCTCGTAGAAGCCGCGCGTCTCGAGTTCAATGGCGCTGGCCTGTCGACGAACCGTTTCGAGCCCCAGCGGACGCACCAACCACACCGGCTTACGCTGTACGAACCCGCGCACGTCTTGCCGGCGGATGAGTGGAATGTGTTCGCCGAATTTTTCCTTATAGAGGTCGATGAGCCGGCGGCGGTGCCCGGATTCTTCCTGCCGCATGCCCTCACAAACGGCAGCAGACGCGGGGAACGACTCGCGCAGTCCTTCGGCGAAATCGGCGTAGACGCGCTCATCTTCTTCTTCGAGAGAAATAGCTAGTGCAAGTACTTGTCGTTCCGTAAGTGCTTCGAAGCTTTTCATGGCGTCGATAGCTTACCAAGGACGGGTTATCGATCGCAGTGCGCGGGCCCACATCGCGCCGAAGTCGGTCGCATTTCTTACGCAGCGCGGTGGAAAAACCTGAGGAACGGACCAAAGTATTTTTTCGCAGTGCGCTATCGATCACAAAAACTCAGAAGGCTTGAAACCTCTGCAACCTGTTCGGAGGGCCACGATCCAAGCCAGCATGGGTTATGAATCCCAGGTTCCTCGGCCCTCTATTGCTGGCGCTCGTGTGTCCGTGCGTCGCGTCAACCATCACAATCAGCACGACCAGCGTGCCCAACGGCACCGTTAAGACCGCTTACTCTGCAGTGATCACTGCCAGCAAGGGATGCACTCCGTACAAGTGGACGATCGCCTCTGGCTCTCTTCCGGCGGGAGTCACGGCAAAGCCGTCGAACACAACGACCTCGCTGACGCTTAGCGGCACACCCACGACCGCGGCGACGTATTCCTTCGCGGTGAAGGCCACGGGGTGCGGCGGAGGCGTTTCGCAGGTTGCATACAAGGTGGTGATCCAGGGGGGAGCGAATCACGTCGTGGATCTCTCGTGGAAGCCTTCGACCACCGCGAACGTCGTCGGCTACAACGTGTATCGCAGTCCCGACTCAGCCAGTTGGAAGAAGCTCAACCCCGGCCTGATTGGCTCGACTCTATACAGCGATTCGACCGTGGCTAACAGCTCGACGTATTACTACTCGGCCACGGCCGTCGATGCTACGGGACATGAGAGTACGAAGACAGCCCCGGTGAAGGCGACTGTGCCGTAGCGGAGTTGCAGGCTAAGAGCTTTTAACCGCTAAGCGCGCGAAGAAGAGCCGCCAAGCTCACAAAGAAACCAGCGCTTCTCCTTTGCGAACTGCGCGCGCCTTTCCTTCGCGATCTTTGCGGTTAAGAGCTTTTTCGGTCAGTGTGCTTGCTTAGGGGTAGAAACATTCCAGAACCTGTCGGTGAAGAGCGCGTTGCAGCGGGACTCTTATGCTTCCGTGTCCTTCGCCACCGTGCCCACCACGTCCATCACCAACTCCCGCCGCCGCTTCCCATTGCTATTGCGCGTTTCGAGCACACGGACCCGGCGGGCGGCGATACTCACCGGATGAATCTTTCCAATACGGCCATCGACGACCTCGGCGCGGAAGCGGAACCAGTCGGTGCGGAACAAGCGGCCCGAAACATAGAAAGTGATCGATACCGCGACCGTGCCGGCGTAGTCGTCGCCCGTACAGTCAAAGAAGCGCTTGCCGAGTTCGTCGATCCAGGTGGTGCCACCAACCAGTGGCTCGTTCAAAAAGTATCTCGAGGATGGCACGCCTAGCGAAAGCTTGCGGAGTTGCACCATCTGCAGCAGCACAGAAATCTTGGCCAGATTCGTGATCACGAGCCTGGAATCGTGCGGAGAAACCCGCTCCAGCTTGAGATGCAGTTCCGGCGACCATTCGCGCTCGAATTCTTCCCGCGCCAGAGCGAGGCTCTTGTCGCTGGCCTCGGCATAGCGCAGCGTCGCGCGCGCCAGAATCAGGCTCAGGATGGTGGTGACCACCGTCGCGATCAGGGGGATGTAGGCGATCAGCACGGTCAGGATGCCGTGCTGGTTGAACCATTGCATCAGGTTCATCGGAAACTTGTCCTCCCCCGCGATCGACGCTCGGTCCCACGAGTTTAGCGAGGGAAGTCGCCCCGTAATAGTGGCTGAAGGACTAGTCCGGGTGAGGGTGACCTTTCGTCATCTGGCATTGCTTTTCGCGATCACTCTAGCCAGGGATAGCTGGCGGACAGATGAACATCGAACCCGATCCGATAAGCGCTGCCCATACTGCACTCGAAGCGGCGAGGTCTGAAGTTTGAGATAAAATCGCTCAGATTTGTTGCGAAGGAAGGCTTTGTGAGTGGCGTCTTCGGTCCAGAAAGCCCGGCGCGGCCTACGTATCTATCTGGTGACTGTGGCCGTCATCACATTGCTCCTTGCTGTGCCCGATCGCATTCTGGCCCTGTTGTTGCCAGGCGATACATTTCTCCTGGTTCGCAGTCTCCGACATTTCTATGCTTCCGCGCCCTTTCTGGTGTGGTTCGTGGTTGGCTGGTTTGGGCCCGCGCTGGCTTCCTTCATTGCTCGGCAAATACAAGACGAGGGATTCGACGATTGTTTCCTTCCAACTGCGCGGGGAATGGACAGGCCGCGCCCTGTTGATTGCCCGGCTGTGGCCGGTGGCTGCCGGACTGGTCGTCTACGGACTTGCCTGGCTCTCCGGGGCAACGCGCATGCGGCTCGGCATGGCATGGCCGCCGTTCGAAGGCTGGGGACCGGAGCAACTTGTTGGCATTTCGCTTAGCGGCATGCCACTTTTTCGTGCCTTCGTAGTCCGGCTGTTCGCGTCTGTTCTGTTCGCGGTCCCGATCAGCGTGGCGACGTTCGGCCAAGAGTTGGGCTGGCGCGGATACATGCTCACTCGACTGATGGATGCCAAGATTCCGGCGCCGATCCTTTGGAACGGCCTGGCTTGGGGCCTTTCTTATCTCCCGACCGTGTTCAGGGCTTCGTCCACGGCACGACTGGAGGCGCCCTGGATCAGTTTCTGTTTCCAGGTTGCTGGGATGATCGCGATTTCCTATTTGCTTGCGTACCTTAGGCTCCGCTCGGGCAGCGTATGGCCCGCAGTGCTGGGAGCGTCAGGCACGAGCGTCCTCTTATTGGCGTTTGATGCTTTCCCATGGGCCAATCCGTTTTGGAAAGGCGAACTTTACCTGCTCAGCCTGGGCTTGACCACGGCGGTTGTGCTTTTTCGTCCTCGTCCATGGATTGCCAGTGCAGCGCGGGAACCGGAGGTCGCGACGTCTGCGATCTGATCCTCGCTTGTTTCGCGCTCCACCCGCAACAAGGCACACTGATCGGGCCAAAGAATTTTTGCCATGATGCCTGTGAGCGTGCGGAAGAAACTCAGATGAAAGAGCCTGCCCTTGCGAGTCGATACCTGTCGCTAGGGATGGTAACCGTGTGCCTTCGTTTTGGAGGCGACGCTTGTGTGTGCGTAACGCCTGTGACCTACTGTCGGTGAACCCGCCCAGAGAACCGACGGGCACCTCGGGCACCGGATCCGCGGGCGTGGTAGCATTTCTGCATCTCGATGCCTTTGCGTCGCACCGTGTCTCGCCTTTCGCACTTTCGCGTTCTTGCCGCTTCCCTTCTCCTGCTGACCGTTTCTCACACCTCCCACGCGGCTGAGCCGCAGTGGCAGGAATATCGTTCCGCACACTTCACCGTAGTGACCGACGCGGGCGACAAGAAAGGGCGCGAGATCGTTTTGCGCTTCGAGCAGATGCGCGCCGTGTTTGCCGAACTGCTGGCCCGCAAGAAGGTCGTGATGCCGGTGCCGCTGACCATCTATGCACTCAAGGATGACAAGCGGTTTTTCCAGATGGCGCCCCTGCACAATGGCCAGCCCATCAGCGGGCCGGGATTTTTTCTGCCCGCCGAAGATCACCAGTTCATCGTGCTGAACATGTTCGAAGAGGAACCCTGGCGCGCGGTGGCGCATGACTTCGCGCACCTGATGCTGAATTACAACTATCCGCCGACCCAGGGATGGTTCGACGAAGGCTTTGCGGAGTACTTCTCGTCGATCAAGCTCGATAACAAACAGGTGGAGATGGGTAGCGATCCGGAATTGGCGTCAGCCTACAGCGAGGACCTGCTGGGCAACCAGACCGAGGCGCGCACTCCCCCGAAGTCTTTGACCGAGCTGTTGAGTTCCTGGGTGTGGCTCTCGCTTCCCGATCTGTTCACGATGAAGCACGATACGTCGAAGTATCAGGAGGGCACGCATCGCACGCTCTTCTATGCGCAGTCGTGGATGACGATGCACTACCTGCTGAACAAGGACAAGCTCAGCGAGACGGGAACGTATTTCGGATTGGTGCAGCTGCAGCACATGCCGGTGGAAGAGGCGATCCAGCAGGCGTATGGCATGACGCCGGCGCAGTTCGACAAGGCTGTCAAAGATTACTTCCATTCACTTACACAGCTCTTTCAGAACCAGGACGCCGCGCGGCAGCCCGGGGCAACGACGAATGCTGCTGGAGTCTACCGCTCTGCCGTTCCCCTGGGACCGGACGACATTGCCATCAACGCCAAGCCGATGACAGAAGCGGATGCCGACGCCCATCTTGCCGAGGTGATGGTGCGCATTCCGGAGCGCCGCGAGCAGGGACTGCGCGAGATTGATCGAATCCTGAAGCTGACCGACAAGAATGGCCAATTGATCGACAACGAAGTGGCACATCGCGCGCTCGCCTGGGTGCATCTCGAAAAGAAGGAATTTACCGAGGTGGCGGAAGAACTGGGCAATGCGGCGGCGCTCGACCCGCACGATGTGTGGAACCGGTATTACCTGGCGCTGGTCAAGTATCGGACGGCGCAAACGAATCACGAAGAGACGTCCGGGCTTGCCAACATGATGATCGACCTTAAGGCCACGATCGACTGGTACCCGGATTTCGCCGAGGCCTTCAACATGCTGGCGATGGCGCGCATCGAGGGCGGCGGAGCTGCTTCGGCTCTGGAAGCGATGAAGCAGGCAATCGTGCTGAGCCCGCGCAACGAGCTATACGCATTGAATATGGGAAAGGTCCAGGAAGCCTCAAAAAAGTGGACGGCGGCCGAGGAAACATTCGAGCGGCTGAAATCGAGCAACAATCCGCAAATCGCGGCGGCAGCGAAACATGAACTCGAAGAGCTTCCTACGTTTCGCAAGTACGGAGTGTCTCCCAGCGCACCCAAGCGCAGTGCACAAGCGTCGCCTTTCGATGAGTTGGAGCAGGAGGCACAAAAGCGCGCGCAGGCTCCGGATCCGAGAGTACCAGACAAGCGTCCGACGGTTTTCAGCAAAGGGATTCTCACCAGCGTGGACTGCTCAAAGGCTCCGGCGGCCACGGTGATGGTGAACACGGGCACTCGATCCATGAAACTGCATACGGGAGACTACAAGACGCTGCTCGTGATCGGGGAAGATCAATTCTCATGCGATTGGAGAAATCGAAAAGTGGCCGTGAACTACAAGGCGGCCGGCGCGGGAGATGGGGATCTGGTTTCTCTGGAAGTGCAGTAGAGCAGGTGTCAGGTTCCCGGTGACAGGTCATAGGTGTCGGATCTTGGTCGAAAAGTCACAACCTATGCGCCTTGCCCTTTTCATTCGCATTCGTTAGGGCGAACCTCCGCGGCTGACACCGCTCTGCACTGTCATCAAAAAACGCTGGAACAGCGTCGGCTCAAGATCGGGCACTTCGCAGCACTCCTGGGGCGCGGATTTTGGCAAATAAACGACGCACACTGGCGAGAACGCTGTTTTCGCCAGGCGGTTGACACCTACTATTGGCGGTAGTACAAAGGTGACCTTCGGGAAACATATCCTGAGAGCTTTCCCGAGGCAGTAGAGAATCAAGCGACAAATTCCCCGGCCAGTTCGACAGTCTTTTCCCAACTTCCTCGAACCAGCCGTCTTTTGCACGCGGTTCCGCATACGACCCCTACCCCGCGCCCATCAGTTTCGTCATCTCGTTTTGGAGGAAGCACAGATGAAATTCCTATCCGTCACTCTTGTGCTGACGCTATTTGGCTTTAATAGCGTGGCTTCGGCGAAGCAGCCTTTTAAAGCCCCAGCACCGAAAATCACCAGCGCGGTAGCGTTCGATGTTTCTAAGCCAGTGTCCAGTCTGCCGCCTCTTTCTGGTCTCGCAGCAGGGACCGATTGGGGGATCATGAAGGAGGTCCGTCCTGAGACCGAACTGGGCGGCCCAGCGGCTAAGGCCTTCGCAGGCGATGGAGCGTTGCAAGGAAAGGCGGCGACGGCCGTATCCGGGATGGCGGCAATTTCTGGACCTGGTCTCACCTTTGAAGGCGTTAGCAATGAGGACAACTTCAACATTTACGGTGGGCGCGTCAACCCGCCTGATCCAAACGCAGCCGTGGGACCCAACCACATCGTGGAGATGGCAAACCTTATATTCGCGGTTTATGACAAGGCCGGAAATAGGTTGGCCGGACCGACGGCTATCGGCGACCTGTGGGCAAACTTCGCGGTGCCTGACTGCGACGACACGTCGGGTGATCCAGTCGTGCTATACGACCGCCAGGCAGACCGCTGGATCCTCTCCCAGTTCACCATTTCCGGACTATCCGATCCGACAAAGCCTTTCTACAACTGCGTAGCGATCTCACAAACCGGTGACCCGACTGGCGCGTACTTCCGGTATGCGTTTGCAACGACGCAACCTGGCGACCTATTTTTCTTCCCCGACTATCCGAAATACGGCGTATGGAACGATTCCTATCTGCTGACCTCGCGCGATTTTGGGCCGACGGTGCAGTACGGCATCAGTGTCTACGCACTGGAAAAGGCGAAGATGCTGGTAGGAGATCCGAGTGCGCGGTCGGTCAAGTTCTTCCTCGACTCAGACCTTATCCCCATTTACCTCATGGGCGACGGCTTATTACCAGCTGACATCGATGGTCGCGTTCCTGACAACAACGGCAACAATGCGAACCACGCTGCCCCGCTCGTCGGCACCATGGATGACAATTTCGGATATGGCGCGCCATCCGACGGGCTGAACGTTTTCGAGCTCGACGTGCGGTGGAAACCGCAGTCGGTGGACGCCTCGTTCATTTTGGCGGCGCAGCTGCCGGTCGCAAGCTTCAACTCGGTGATGACTTGCAATCCGGGAAGCGGCAACCGCTCTTGCATTCCAGAGCCTGGAGTCGCCAGCAATCGCTGGCTGGACAGCCTGTCGAGGCGCCAGCGCCCAACCTACCGGCTGGCGTTCCGCGACTTCGGCAACTACCAGACCATGGTCACAAACCAAACGGTAGTTGCACGGGGAAGCGGGCTGGGCAATGAGATCGCGGGTGTCCGATGGTACGAGATCCGCCGGAAGAATGGAACCTATTCTCTCTACCAGCAAGGGACGTACTCACCCGATGATGGTGTGAACCGCTGGATGGGTAGCATCGCGATGGATAAGGCCGGGAACATCGCTGCGGGTTACAGCGTCTCGAATGCGGTGAACGTGAAACCAGGCATTCGATACACCGGCAGGCTTGCGGGAGACGCTGCCGGCCAGATGACGCTGGGCGAAGCCACCCTCATAGATGGCACCGGCGTGCAGATCACCACCAACAACCGCTGGGGTGATTACACTTCTTTGAATCTCGACCCCGACGATTGCACGTTCTGGTATACCAACGAGTATTACCAGATCGATGGAATCCTCGGAGTGAATACTGCTCCATGGCAAACACGGATCGGCAGCTTCAAACTACCCGGCTGCAAATAGGCAGAAGGTTACAAGCAAAAGACGCTCCCTCCGGGGAGCGTCTTTTTTTGCTTCTCATCTTTCATCCACAACACTGCGCAGATCACTTACCTGAATCGCTGCACTTCTTGCTGAGTAAATCCCCTTAGTGCCCCCGCTGTTCAGCTGCCTGTCTTTCTGGCCTTTGCTACACTTGCCAGCCTCAAAGGAGTGTTCATGCGTCTACGCATCATCGCCGGAATCTTATTTCTCGCGTTTGCGACCGCCTTCGCGCAGTCACACCCCGCGAGCCCGCCCGCTGTTCCGGCGGGGACCATCAGGGTCACCTTGCTCGGCACCGCCTCGGGTCCGCCGGTGCGCCTGAATCGCTACCAGATGAGCACTCTGGTCGAAGCCGGTGGTCAAACGCTGCTCTTCGATTGCGGACGCGGTACGCTGCTCCGTCTGGCGCAGGCCGGTGTTCCGATCGCTGGCGTCAATAAGCTCTTCATAACGCATCTTCATTCCGACCACATCGTTGATATTCCTGACCTTTATCTCAGCGGATGGGCGGCGCGCGATCAACGCAAGCAATCCATGGAGATCTGGGGGCCGGCCGGTACGCACGCCATGATGGCGAACCTGCAGAAGGCCTTCGCCTTCGACATCCACATCCGGCGCGATGTTGATGAACACTTTTCCGCCGAGGGCATCACGGCAATCACTCACGACGTGCAGGAAGGCGCGGTGTACAACCACGATGGTGTGAAGGTGACTGCATTTCTTGTGGACCACGGCCCGGTGAAACCGGCTTACGGCTATCGCGTGGACTATGCAGGGCACTCCGTCGCGATTTCCGGCGACACTCGCCCCTCCGACAACCTGGTCCGCTTCAGCAAGGGAGTAGACGTATTGATCCACGAAACGATAGACCCAACGATCATTCGTTCAAACCCCGGAAACCTAAGTCCCAGGCAGGGGGAGGCGATCATCGCGCACCACACATCTCCCGAGCAGGCGGGAGAGATTTTTACCCGGGTGCAGCCGCGCCTTGCGGTCTTCTCGCATTATCCCGACTCACCTAACATTCTTCCCGCGGCGAGAAGAACTTATTCGGGACAACTCGAGCTTGGCGAAGACTTGATGACCATTGAGATCGCGGATAAGGTTGAGGTCGGTCATGCCGGAAAGCGTGAGGAAAAGTCTCACGCACAGGAAGCGACTACGACGAAGGCTGAGCTCGCAACACCCTCCAGCGCAACCGAGCTTTCGCCTGACCAGAAGGCCGGTATCGTTGAGATCATCTCCGAGGCCAGGGAGAACGGCGAGATGGTCGCCAAGCGGCTCCTGTCCAATACAAAGAAATTCGACGAGGTCGTGCTGGCCGACACTATTGACCCCGCGCTCGAGAAGCGCTGCGTCGATGGCATCACCGCCGCGATTTATGACTCCACTCAGTTCCGCCTGCAGGCCGCCACCCAGGTCGTCCACCAGCTCACTGCCGAGCAGCGCCGCTACCTGAAGGCTGAGATGGCCAAGCCCGATTCCGAAAGGGGCATCCTGGAAGCGGTCCCAAAAGTCTTCCACCTCAAGCTCACGGACAAGGACTAGGCGAGCCCAAATTTAATCACGGGATGCGAGTCTGCATCCCGTGAATCACAACACAATAATTCCAGCGCCCGAATTCGTTTTGAATTCTCAGTCATCGGATGCCATGGCTGCAGCCAGCATTAGAACATTTTCGCTGCGCAACTGGCACGGCAACCGTCGTAAGATCGCAATTAGGCTCATTTGACATTCGGCAAGGGGTTTTTCGTGCCATCGCCTGTGGCTGTTGAAAGCGCCGAACACGGAATGAAAGAACCATGATGGCGAACACACTATTCATTCAAATGACGATCTGCTGCATTTTGCTCACTGCCTTTCAGTGCGTCCAGGCCCAGACGATCAGATGGGCTGGACATAGCTGGAAAGTCACCAGCGGTGGTATGGCGGGCGTCGCTCCCGGGAATGCGGCCAATGTCGATTTCGACCAGGACGGATATCTACATCTCCAGATCACCCAGCGCGAAGGGAAATGGACTGCCGCGGAGTTGTTTACGACCGACACTATGGGATTTGGGACGTACCAGTGGGTGATCGAGGGCGACGTCTACAACATGGATCAGACAACGGTGCTCGGACTCTTCACCTATGGGCCCACTGTCCACATTGGCGTCGACGCAGAGAACGAAATTGATATCGAATTTTCCCAGTGGAACAAGACGTGTCACGGCTGTAATGCCGACTTTACAGTTTATCCATCCACCGGAAACCGCAAGCCGAATGGCGTTTCCAGCTGGGAAGACAACTTCCAAGTCAAGGGTGGAAACCTTACGACGGCAAGGATGGAGTGGCGATCCGATCGCGTCGTGTTCACGCTAATGAATGGAGTTCATCCAATCGGATCCGTTGCCGATGTCATCAAGACCGAAACCTACTCTTCGAACACGACCAACATTCCGCAAGCGGCCGCCCCGGTAGGCATCAATCTCTGGTGCTTCAAGGGGACTCCTTCGAGCAATCAGTCGGCAATCATTCACGATTTTCGATTTGTTCCCCAATAGCAGGTGAATCTGCGTGCTGCGACCAATGCAAAACCCTCCTGGGGGAAGCCAGGAGGGTGGGAATGTTTCCGGAGCAGGTTAGAGACGAGTAACGTTCGCCGCCTGGAAGCCTTTGGGGCCTTTCAGCAAATCGAACTCTACGGTTTCACCTTCATTCAGCGTGCGATATCCGTTCTCTTGGATTGCCGAGAAATGGACAAACACGTCCTCGCCAGTGGAGCGCTGGATAAATCCATAACCCTTCGCTCCGTTAAACCACTTTACAGTTCCCTTCTCTCTCACAGAGAAACTCCTTTCGCCTAATCGCGAAGAATTCATCTCTCCACATCGCCCGTCTGAAGCCTTCGGAAAAACTTCCGACGGCCCCCCCCTCAAGCAAATGGAGAGACAAGGTCGCGTTACCGCCGACAGTAGAAATTTTTCAGCAAACGACAAAGAGCTCGCGAACTCGACGGCGCAGGGAAACTGCGGCATCGGCTCGAGAGCCCGCGATCGCTAGCGCGAAATTTCGACTACCTAACACAGAAACGTCAACCCAATTTGCCCGCCGATGCCCCGGCAGTGCGACCCGAATAATATTCAGGTCGGCCTTTCTTGGCAAGGAAAGAAATTGAAGCAACTCGCTTAGACTCAGGAGCTTGCGGCATCTACCGTACATAACTCACGTGACCTGCGGTCAGTCGAGGTATTAGTCCTTCCGGAAGGCGCTCGCCGCGAGCGGCTTTGATACGATCAAAGCTCCTGGTGTCCAGCCCCACAACAGCAACGGTTCCCGCGCCCGCCGAGTCAGTGCAGGTTCGTACCCGGTCGTCCTCCACGTTTAGCCTGGTGCTTTCCACGGTGCGCTACCTGATGCGGACGGAGGTGCACACCTTTGCATTCTCGGTGGCCGCGAACGCAATCCTGTCCTTTTTTCCCTTTGTTGTTCTGCTGATGACGTTGATCCGGCGCGTGTTCCGGTCCCCAGGCATGTACGAGGTCGTCTTGCAGATGCTGCGCGATTACATTCCCGCCGGGCAGGATTTCGTGATCCGCAACTTGAATGCGATGGCGGGAGCGCGGCACCCGACACAGATCGCGTCGCTGGTGATCCTGCTCGTCACTTCCAGCGGCATCTTTCTGCCACTCGAAGTTGCCTTGAACCGGATCTGGGGGTTCCAGGAAAACCGGTCGTATCTTGGAAACCAGCTGATCTCCCTCGGCTTGGCGTTCTGGTGCGGCGTGCTGGCTATGATCTCGATCGGCATGACGGCCGGAAACGTGGCGTTGATGGAATTCCTTCTGCGCGGCCACGGCACTTTTTTTGTGCGCATGGTGGGATTTCTGCTGATGAAAGTGTTCGCAATCGGCGCGAGCATCGCGATCTTCTTCCTGGTCTATTGGGCGCTGCCGAATGGAAGGGTGCCTGTCCGCTCCGTACTCCCCACTGCTCTGATCATGGGACTGCTGTTTGAGGCGCTCAAATACGCCTACATTCTCGCGCTGCCCTGGCTCAACTTCGCGGAAGTGTACGGACCGTTTTCGCTCTCGGTGACATTAATGTTCTGGGCATTCTTGTCGGGCCTGCTGCTTTTGACTGGAGCGCATTTATCTGCGTATCGCCACGTGCAAGGCAACAGGTAGGGCGTCCGCTCCAACCGTGAGCCGAGTGTCACCCATGTGTGACAGCCGACACAGTTCCTGTCATCGAATCCGCTTAGGATTTTCTTTCCCGCTCCCTGCTTCTCCTTCCGAGCAGCACACGAACTCCACGGCAGGTGCATATGCATTGGACCTACCCCAGGTGTCTGCTCGCCCTCGTCTTGCTGAGTTCCGTCATCGCATTTGCACAAATGCGAACGGCGATTCCCGTCCGCTCGGCTCCTGTCGATCTTGGCGCAATCTCGCAGCGTGCGCTCGGCCTGACCAGCCCCGTAGGTGGATATTCTCACACATTTGGCCTTGCTTTTCGAAGAGGCGAGGTTTGGCAACGCGGATTTACCGATCATCGTATTCGCGATGCCGAGGATTTTGTCCACCATCGTAATTACATCCACAGGAACCCGTCGAGCGGCACTTGGTGGAGAAGCCCGCGGACTATCGTTTTTGCTCGGCGTTCCCGGGATTCAGGCTGGATCCGTGGCCCCCAGCGGCTGAAGCCGCGTCTTCTCCAGCGCTGGAAGGGCACGACTTCAGTCGTGCCGCCAACCTGCGACGAGAAGGGATGGCTTTAGCCGCTGAGGTTTGCTGGGACTTGTCGTGTCGCTCCTGCTTCGTCAAATCTCCATATGGCCCGAAACGCGGACAGGAGTGTCCGCGCCATACGATCACTTCTTCGTCCACTGGTCGACCCAGGCGTTGACCGTCTTGTACCAGAGCTGGCTGTTTTGCGGCTTCAGCACCCAATGGCCTTCGTCGGGGAAATAGAGCATCTTTGACGGGACGTTCTGGCGCTGGAGCGTCGTGAACAGCTGGAAGCCTTCGCTGACGTCGAGCCGGTAGTCGAGCTGGCCGTGGACGACCAGCGTCGGCGTCTTGAAATTCGTGGCGTACATGTGCGGCGACCACTTGTCGTACATGGGGCGGTTCGTGTAGGGCGTGCCCTTGAACTCCCATTCGTTGAACCAGAGTTCTTCCGTGGTGCCCCATGCCGAGGTCGAGTTGAACATGCCGTCGTGCGTCACGATGCACTTGAACCTCGTAGTATGCCCGAGAATCCAGTTGGTCGCGTAACCGCCGTAGCTCGCGCCCATGGCGCATTCACGATCTTTGTCGATAAACGGATACGTCTTCTCGGCATAGTCGAGGCCTTTCATCAGGTCTTCGTAGGGCGCGCCGCCCCAGTCGCCGTTGATCGCGTCGATGAACTTCTGCCCGTAGCCGGTCGAGCCGTGGAAGTTGATCATGATGACGACGTACCCGTTGGCGGCGAACAGTTCCGGGTTCCAACGGTAGGACCAGTCGTCTCCCCAGGCGCCCTGCGGGCCGCCGTGGATTAGAAACTTCACGGGGTATTTCCTGTTGGCGTCGAAGTCCGGGGGCTTAACGAGGAAGCCTTGGACTCTGTCTCCCTTCGCGCCGGGGAACCAGAAAGATTCGAGGGGGGACATGGCGACTTGGGAAAGGACGGAGTCGTTAATGTGGGTGAGTGGCAGTGGCGTCAATGGCGTGAACTCGCTCTTAGGATTGGAAATTGGTCCGTCCTTCCCAAGCAGAGGCTCAATCCGTTCTGGCAAAGGCAGGCTGTAGATCTCGATCGGGGCTTGTAAGGACATTCGCGTAAACAGTAGGCGCTTACCCAGTAGCGCAACAGCTATGTCGTCGTTGAAGCCGCGAAGAAGGTCACGAACACTGATGTTTGTCTCGCGGATGGATATGTCATAGCCCTTCTCCCCCCTTGTCGCGGCTTCAAACATGAGCGCATACAGCGGGGATTCTCCCTTGTCCTCTGCCACGAAGTAGATTCCCGACGATTCAGGGGACCAAGAATACGTACCCACCCAGCTGTCGAACTTTTCCGTGAGATTTTTTTTCTCCCCCGTCTTTCTGTCATGCAACATCAGCCGAAAGCGATCGCTTTCATACCCCGGCCGCTGCTGCGCGCGATACGCGATGTACTTTCCATCGGGGGAATACAGCGGCGTCGAGTCGCTGGCGGGATTGTCGGCAGTGATGTTCTTCGCTCCGCCGCCCGTCACGGGAACGAGCCACAGGTCGCTGTTGGTCGAAGTCGCTTCGACCTTGTCGTGGTTCGAGGCGTAGCAGACTTCCTGGCCGTCGGGGGAGAAGGCGTAGTTGTCCTGGCCGCCGAGCGAGAACACTGGTGCGTCGAAGTCGCCGGGAGTGAGATCGCGCGGCGGAGGCGGCGCAATTCCGGATCCGGGCGCACCGGCGCGCGCAGAGGCGAGGACATCGGGCACGACGAAAATGTGACTGCGCTTTCCTTCCTTGTATGCGTTCCAATGACGATACAGAAGGTGATCGAAGATCAGGGCTTTGACTTTGGATTTTTCGTGCTCCTCGAGTTTCTTCGCGTTACATTCCTGCTCGGCAGCGGGTGCTCCGTCGCATTCGGGATAGACATCGGAGGTGAACAGGATGTTCTTGCCGTCTGGCGACCAGAGTTCGCCACTGGCTTCCGTAGCAATGGCGGTCAGTTTGTGCACGCCAGTGATGCTTCCAACACCGCTATCGAAGTCTGCCATCCATACTTGCGATCCGCCTTCCTTTGTCGAAATAAACGCGAAACGTTTGCCGTCCGGCGCCCAGCGCGGGCGGTCGCCGTCCTGATCGGGGATGAGAACGCGCTCGCGCGCGTCGACGGGCGGGATGCCCGTCGCTCCATTGCCAGCATTGGGCGCCCCAAGTGGCACGATCCAGATGTGGGGAATTTTCTTGTTCGACGCAAGGTCGACGTCGACGGCGCTGAAGAGCACCCACTTGCCATCGGGCGAGGGGACGGGCTCGGCGACGCGCTTGAGCGACATCATGTCTTCGAAGGTGAAGGGATGCTTGGCTTGCGAGAAGGCGGGGACTACAGAAAACACAGTAAGGAGCAGGATGAGTACACGGCGCATACGTTCCTCCGCGAACAAACGGAGTAGTGTAGAACAGTGCGGGCTTTCGAGACAGTGACGGGTAGCTGTCAGCTTTCAGCCATCAGCTGTCAGCATTGACGCCATACGGGTTCCGCGACTTAAGCCGACACCCAGCAATTCCCTGGTATTTGTGCAGCTCGGCGCCGAAAGCTGACGGCTGAGAGCTGACAGCTGAAAGCTTTGTTCCCCCTGCAACCTCTTGCGCGCTGTTGTCGTCTAAGAAAACAGGCAGAAACTGCAGTCTTCCTTTCCTCCGGGCTCCCTGAGCGGAGAGGGCTCGGGGGTAGGAAGGCAGCAGTTCGCCCACTTTCCAGGCGCTGTTTCCTCTAAACTAAGCTCATGAAACATTTGCTCCGCGGGTTCGGCCTTATTTCGTTTTCCATCTTGCTGCTGACCCTTCTGGCGGCCGCCGACGAGGGTCCGCTCGACAAGTCCGAGCCCAAAGGCATCACCCCCGAAGAAATCATCAAGCGTTTCTCAGCCAAGGAAAAGGAATTCAAGGAAGCGCGGGATCTGTACACGTATCGCCAGGACGTCATAGTTCGCACCATGGACGGAGACACGAAAGATGGCGAATATCACCAGGTATTCGACATCACGTTCGACGACCAGGGTCATAAATTGAAGAACGTCGTCTTCGCTCCCCAGTCCTCTCTGACACGCATCGGCATGACCCAGGAAGACATTGACGACATCGAGAACCGACTCCCGTTCGTGCTCACCAGCGATGAGATTCCCGAATACGACATTCTCTACGTCGGAATGCAGCAGGAGGACGATCTGCACTGCTACGTGTTTGATATCGCACCCAAGCAGATCGTCGGCAAGAAGCGTTATTTTCAAGGCCGGATATGGGTCGACGATACTGATTTCCAGGTCGTCAAAACCTATGGCAAGACCGTGCCCGACATCCGCAAGAAAAAAGGAAATGAGAACCTATTCCCGAGCTTTACCACCTGGAGACAACGGATTGACGGCAAGTACTGGTTCCCGGCCTACACGAAAGCAGATGACACCTTGCACTTCTCAGGTGGGTTCGGTGGAGATGTTCACATCATCGAGATCGTGAAGTATCAAAACTACAAGCGCTTCGGCTCGAAGACGCGCATCACGTACGAGGGCAAGGAACTTCCGCCCGGAGAGAAGAAAGATCAGACGCCGCCCGAGCAGCCGCAAAAATAGTTTCGGGTTTCCGCTTTCGAGTAGGCAAAGGCCGCGAACTTATCGCGGCCTTTGTTCATGCAACTTGAAACTCGAAACCTGAAACTAGTAAAAGAGATACTTCCTCCACTTGTCATCCGACCGTCCCATCAGGCGCATGATGTGCCGGCTGGTGTGGAGGTTGAAGGCGCGGGGCTCGCGCGAGAGTTTCATGCCGGCTTCGATGGGCGTCTGGTTGCCCTTGCGGCGATTGCACGGATGGCAGCACGCCACCAGGTTCTCCCAGGTAGACGAGCCACCGCGCGAGCGCGGGACCACGTGATCGAGCGTGAGTTCTCCTGAGGCCAGCGCAACCAAGCAGTACTGGCAGGTATTGCGGTCGCGCAGCAGGATGTTCTTCCGCGACAGTGCGCGCGTCTGGTGCGGAATGCGGCGGTACTCGAGCAGGCGAATCACCGACGGGACCCGCATGGCCACGCGGGCTGCGTGCAGGAAATGGCCGTTCTCCTCCTCAGCCATGGCGACGCCCTTCAAGACCAAGCACAATCGCGCGGCGCGCGGCACATACGTTGATAGGCTCGTAGGAAGCATTCAGCACGAGCACCGGTGCGTGCAGCGCCTGGAGATTGTTGTAGGTCCCGGTCGCCACCGTGAGCACGCCGGCCGCGGACCTGCCAATCATGCCTCGCATCGAGTTGTCGATCTTTCCTGACATAAACATCAATCCAAAAACTATCCGTGCGCCGCCATGCTCAGCGATTCATCGTCCTGAGGCTCGAAGTGAACGGCCTGCACTTCCGCCTTCAATGTTCGTGCGACGGTCGCAACCCAAACACGGGCCGCTCCGGCACGACGCAAAACCCGCGCGCATTCCGAGGCCGTCGTCCCGGTCGTGAACACATCGTCAACCAATAAGATTTCTCGTCCGGCAACTTTCTCGCGATTCGCAACGCGAAACGCACCGCGCAAGTTCTCGCGCCGCTGATGGCGAGTCAGCCCAATCTGCGATTGGGTATCGCGCGACCGCTCGAGCACGTCGGCCGCGAGCGAATACTTTTCCCGCTCAGAACTTATCTTGAGCGCCATGCGCGCGATCATTTCCGCCTGGTTAAATCCTCGCTGACGCAGCTTCGCCGAAAACAGCGGTACCGGCACGACCAGAACCGACGCCGGTTTCCAGCCGACCTCAAGCTCAGCGATCACCTCGGCCAGCATGCGGCCAAGCACGTTTGCCGCAGGGCGCACCTGCTGATACTTCAGCATGTGGATCAGATCGCGCAACCCACTCTCGTAGCTGCCATAGGCCGCAGCCTTCGCGAAAGGCTGGTCGATCCGGCGGCAGATGCCGCAGCGGATGTCTTCGCCTTCCAGAACGTAGGCGGAAACAATGCGCTCCCCACAAATCGAGCACAGTCCGCCCGCGATGGGGCGCATGGACTCCAGGCAGACTTCGCACACAGGAAGGCGGGAGATCCGGATCAGAGGTTCGCCGCAGATGCGGCAATCGGCGGGAAACAACGTGGCGAAGAGGCTTTCAGCGAGTTCCGCTGCCCACGAAACAACAGCAGGCCTTGTCCGTGCAGCCGTGGCCTGCATAGCCCGAGTTCGGTCCCAGCTACTGCTGAAGACGACCTCCTGGTCATCCGGGGATGGCGGGAGCGGTGCGCGCCCTGGATGAAATCCCTTTCAGTATAGCGGCCTTGAACAGCCTCATGCAATCCGCTGGTGGTCTTTCGGTTCGAGACGAGTTTCCTTCCGGGCTTCCCCGCTGTCCGCGGCGCGGGCCGACGCAACCATCGCTTCCGGGTCGAAGTTCATAGGTTCTTTGCGGGGCAGCAACCGGACTGACGCCTGGCGCCAGGAGCGCTGGTAGCAATCGCCACAGCGAGCGGGCTGCAATCCTAAGGAAGGCAAAACAAACTTCTCGAGCCAATTGCGCGGGCGGGAGGCGTATCCCTCGCTGCTGCCGCAGTTCCGGCAACGATATTCCTTGAGAAAGGGGGCCGAAAAACGAGGACCGGAAAGCGCGCACATCGCAGTAGTTCCTCTGGGGCTCGCGACCGGGGAAACTCTGACAACCCTATCGACTGATTTGATTCTAACCCCTTTTGGTTCAGAAAGTTTTGCCGAAAAGTTTGTACGAGTGAGTAGTCAGATGAGTGACCGGCACGGCCTGGATGCCTGACCCGTGTACTTGTAAAGGTCTGCCACAGCGTGCTAACGTGCGCGGTCGCGAACAATTGCTGGATATATCTCGTCCCACGAACCACTTGCGAGGGTCTTCATGAGCACTCAAACCGCCGCGCCTCCTGAAAAACGCTACCGCCCTTACGTTCCCGAGAACATGGAGATGAAAGAGTTCACGTTCCGGGCCGTCCTGATCGGACTGTTCCTGACTGTAATCCTGGGGGCCGCCAATGCTTACCTGGGTTTACGGGCCGGCATGACCATTGCCGCCACTTATCCGGCGGCCGTCATCGGCATGGCACTTTTACGTTTGATGAAAGGTTCTCTGCTTGAGGAGAACATCGCTCGAACCGTCGGTTCGATCGGCGAATCGGTAGCGGCGGGTGCGGTGTTCACGATTCCCGCATTCTTGATTTCAGGCGCATGGAGTTCGTTTGGATTTCACGATGCGTACTGGAAGTCCGTTGCATTGATGGCGGTGGGTGGATCGCTTGGCATTTTGTTCGTGACCCTGCTTCGACGGGTCATGGTGGAAGATCCCGAACTTCCCTTCCCGGAGTCGGTGGCCGCGTCGGAAATTCATAAGGCAGGTCAGCAGGGCGCGGGCGCAGCCAAGCTGCTCTTCGCGAACATGGGCCTGGGCGGATTGATCTATCTGCTGGGCGCGTTTCAGTTGTTCAATGCTAGCAAAGCTTTCGTCATCCACATCGGGCAGATCGGAACCACCATGCTGAAGCTGGGAAGGACCAGCACGTCGCCCGTCGTCAGCGTTGGTGGGGTGACGACTTTCCAGGCGCCTGCGATCAGCCCTGCGTATTTGGGCGTGGGCTACATTATCGGGCCGCGGCTGGCAGCACTGAACTTCGCAGGAGGCGTGGTCGCTTGGGGATTGCTGGTCCCGCTAATCATCTACTTCCTCGGCCCCACCTTGCAGGCCACGATGGCGCCGGGCACGGAAGGCAATCTGGCCGGAGCCGTCTGGTACAACATCGTCCGACCGGTCGCCGTTGGCGGCATGATGGTGGGCGCAGCATGGACCCTGTTTCGGATGCGCAAGAGTCTCGCGATTGGCATGAAGCGGGCGGTTTCTGACTTGAAGAAGTCGGCGGCGGTCCACGCGGCCACCAACCGCACTGAGCGCGACCTGAACGGCAAAGTTGTATTCGGAGGACTGGGCGCGGCTTTCCTCTGCATGATCGTGTTGTACTTCCACTTTTCAGGCACGTTGAGCGGGGCGATCACGGCCGCGATAGTCATGATCGTAGTCGGGTTCTTCTTCGCCGCCGTATCGGGCAACTTGGTGGGCATGATCGGTTCGTCCAACAATCCCGTGTCAGGACTCACGCTCTGCACACTGATTATTGCTGCTCTGTTGATGGTAGCGATTGGCGTTTCGGGCATGAGCGGTGTCGCGGCTGTGCTGGGCGTCGCTGCTGTGGTTTGCGTATCTTCGGCAGTCGCGGGCGAAATGCTGCAGGATCTCAAAGTTGGCCACATTCTGGGAGGCACTCCGGCCAAGATGCAGTTGGGAGATTTCCTGGGCATTCTGGTGGCCAGCCTTGCATTGTATTTCCCGCTGCTCGTGCTGCATCAGGGGAATATCAATCGCGGTGGGATCGGTTTTGGCGATCCCCAACTCTCCGCGCCGCAAGCGGGCTTGATGGCGTCGCTGGCCCAAGGCATCGTCGGGCACAACATGCCGTGGCCGCTCGTGGGAGCCGGCGTGCTGATGGGCCTTGCCATGATCATGCTGGAAGTGAAGAGCGTGATGCTCTTCGCCGTCGGCATGTACCTGCCGCTGGAAACGACCTTCGCGATTTTCTTGGGCGGCGTCATCCGCTGGATCACCGACCGGATGCGCGACAAGCGCGGCTTCAACGATGCGCAGAAGGCTCGCGTGGAAAATGCCGGTGTGCTGACTGCTTCCGGCATGATTGCCGGAGAAGCGATCCTGGGGCTTGTTGTGGCAGCCTTCTATTTCTTCAATAAACCGCTGCCTGTGATCTTCGCCCAGCCGGCGACGTATTCCGGATTCATTGTTCTGGTGATCATCGCGTTCGTAATGGTGCGGCTCCCGCTGGCGAACGCGGGCAGCCCGGATGAACCGGCGCCGCCGACGGCCATCATGTAAGAGCAGGAGACCAAGTGTGGCGCGGGCGCTTCTGCCCGCGCCTTTTTTGTTCGTAGTACATTGGGCGTTCGCTGGTCATACGCTATGTCCATAGGCGAAAATGTCGCGCGGGTTCGTGAGCGGATTCGCTTGGCTGCGTCCAGCGCCGGGCGCGATCCCGACGCGATCACGCTGATGGGAGTCAGCAAGACGTTTCCGCCGGAAGCGATCTGCGAAGCGTATGCCGCCGGCATTCAAGTGTTCGGAGAGAATCGGGTGCAGGAATTCGCTGGCAAAGCCGATGCCTTGCGCGATATGGATGATGCCCGCTGGCATCTGATCGGCCACCTGCAGAGCAATAAGGCGGCAAAAGCGGCGGATCTGTTTCACGCGGTCGATTCGGTGGACTCACTGAAGCTGGCGCAAAAACTGAACGACGCCGCTCACGCTGCAGGCAAGACCCTACGCGTGCTAATCGAGATCAACGTCGGCGGCGAAGCGGCCAAGAGCGGAATCGCTCCGGACTCAAGCGGAATTGGATCGACTCCTCGCCGAAGTTCCCCAACTTGTAAACCTTGAGTTCCGTGGCCTGATGACGGTGCCGCCCTATACCGAAGACCCTCAAGGAGCGAGGCCGTATTTCCGGAAGCTGCGCGAGTTGCGCGACCAGATCACGGGACGCGGCCTGCCTCGTGTCAGCATGGACGAACTCTCGATGGGCATGTCGCATGATTTCGAGGTCGCGATTGAAGAAGGATCGACCTGCGTGCGCGTGGGGACGGCGATTTTCGGGGGAAGGGCAAAAGCTTAACCACAGAGGGCGCACAGCGGAGCTCGAGCCAGCGAACGTTGCTGCAACCAAGGAAGCGGCAACCGCCAGACCACTCACACATGATTCCTGTTCATGAAACTCCTCTCGGCGTGACTTTCGCGGTCAAAGTGCATCCGCGTGCCCGGAAAAACGCGATCACGGGCGAGTTGGGCGATACTTTGAAAGTCTCGCTGACTGCGCCGCCGATCGAGGGCAAAGCCAACGAGGCCTGCATCGAATTCTTTGCAAATCTTTTGAAGGTGCCGCGCTCCTCCGTTACTATTGCTGCCGGCCAGAGCAGCCGGAGCAAGATCATTCGCGTTGTCGGACTCACGGCACAACAGGTTCGAGATCGATTGACTCATTAAGAGCGCGGACAAGATTGTCCGCGCCACACCGGCATCTCAGGGAGCCTTCTTGACTCTTTCCGAACGACTCCAGGAAATTCGAACCGGCTTCGAGCGGCCCTTCTGGGTTGCCAACATCAGCGAAATTTTCGAGCGGCTCTCGTATTACGCGGTCTTCGCAGCGCTCGCCCGTTATCTTCACGAAGCCCTGCAATTCCCTACCGACCAGGCCTCCAGCCTTAGCGGACTCTTCGGCGGCGCGGTCTGGGTCATGGCCATCTTCGGCGGTGCCCTGGCGGACCGCATTGGCTTCCGACGCGCGCTCTCGCTGGCCTACCTCATTTTGAGCTGTTCGTACTTTCTGGTGGGTTCAGTGGCAGCACCCTGGCTGGCACCCGTGCGGGCGGCACTTCCGCTCGGAGTGATGGTGGGAATCATCTTGTTTCTGCCTGCCTTCGGCGTGGCGCTGGTAAAGCCCAGCGTCGTCGGAACCACCGCCCGTGCGTCCAAGGAGAACGTTCGGTCGATCGGGTACTCGATCTATTACACACTCGTCAATATTGGCAGTTTTTTGGGTCCATTCCTGGCGGGATGGATCCACTCCCGAATGCAAGTTGAAAATGTCTTCCGCCTGGCGGCCGGCAGCGTATTTCTGATGTTCATCGGCGTTCTTATCTTCTTCACAGAGCCCCGACGCGTGCCCGGCGAACAACAGACCACATCGCTCGGACAAGTTGTGCGAAACCTGCTGACCGTACTCCGCAATGGCAAGTTCGTTTTATTCCTATTGATTTTTACGGGCTATTGGATTGTTTTTTGGCAACAGTACCTTATTCTGCCCATCTACATTCACGACTACGTTGATCCCCATGCCAACACGGAGATGATTTTGATTGCGGACCCGATCGTGGTGATCACACTGACAGTCGCGGTCAATGCGCTCCTGCGGAAGATCTCATCATTCGGAGCTGTGACCCTCGGCACACTCATTACCGGAGTGGGATGGCTGGTTTTCGGTGCGCATGCGGCGGTGTGGACAGCCGTGGTTTCATTAGTGATTGTCGCGCTCGGAGAGATCACGCAACAACCGCGCTATTACGAATACATCTCCCGACTGGCGCCCCCGGGGCAGCAAGGAACCTACTTGGGATTCGCGTTTCTGCCGATCGGCCTCGGCTCGCTGATCGGCGGGCGCTTTGGCGGACTTCTGCTCCATCATTTCGGCGAAGTGCAGCATCGCCCAGAGCGGATCTGGTGGACAGTGACAGCGGTCGGATTGGTAACGACTGCGGCACTGTGGATTTATGACAAGGTGCTGAACATTTCCGGCGCGTCAAGCGACGGCAAAGGCCGGGGCGTTTAACCACATATAACGCCAAGCTGGCGCTAAGGACGCGAAGGCTGCTTCGACCTCACAGCACGCGGGGTAGCACTTGGTTTATTCTTCTGCGCCGGTACCGCTATGGCGAAACGCAAAATCACTCCTGCTTATATTGCTGCCCACATCCGCCGCGTTCTGAAAGATGGCGGCTCCGCGCCGCATGCGGAAGAGGTGCAGTGGTTCTTCAAAGAAGAAATCATATCCCGCGGATGGTATACGGCGGAGTTGCGCAAAGTCGCTGTGCGCGTCCGCCGTACCATCGTCCGGGAACAAGATGTGGGATTCCTAGTGAAGGTCGCCGATCAGCTCTTCCGAGGCCGGATTCTCGAGGAAAAGTTTTTGGCTGTGTTCCTACTCGAGAAGATCGTTGTTGGTTTTGGCGATGCCGAGTTTCGCCTGTTCGAATTGTGGCTCGACCGGATCGGCAGTTGGGCGGATCACGATGGACTGGTGCACTACCTGATCGCGCCCATGATGATCATCAAGACTTCACGGGCACAGCGTGTTTTTGTGTGGGCGCGGTCGCGCAACCGGTGGCGTCGGCGGGCGGCCTGCGTGGCTCTGATTCAGGGTACCCGCCGGAAGATGTTTCTACCGCAGATCATTCGGGTCTCGAATATGCTGCTCACGGACGAGGATGACATGGTGCAGAAGGGATTGGGCTGGTTGCTGCGTGAAACTGCAAAGTACGCACCCACGCGTGCGATCCCCTATCTGCGGCAAATTCGAGGACGCGCACCCCGTCTCGTCCTTCGAACCGCATGCGAAACCCTGCCTCCCTCCGCCCGCAGGAAGATTTTGGCAGCATGAGCGCCCTAAGTGCGTTCGGCCTGTTTTCGGTCGGGGCCATGCTGGTTTGCTATGCCCTCGAAGATCGTAGTCCCTGGTTCATTCTGGCATTCGCATTCGCCTGTGGTCTCGGATCGACCTACGGATTCCTGCAAGGAGCGTGGCCTTTCGGAATTGTCGAGGCCATCTGGGCCCTGGTCGCGCTGCGGCGCTGGCGACGGGTTTCCCGAGGGGTTCGCTGAAGTTCGCGCAAAGACGGCCCCTTGTTTACAATAGTTGTTTGCCCATGAACCTGCCAGCCATTCAATCTGCCCTGCGCGAACGCAATATCGATGCGTGGTTGTTTTACGACCATCATCATCGCGACCCGATCGCCTATCGTGTGCTCGGCTTGCCCTCTTCGCTCATGGTCACTCGGCGCTGGTTTTACCTGATTCCTGCGCAGGGTGAACCGTCGAAACTGGTGCACAAGATCGAGGCCGGACACCTGGATTCCCTGCCCGGCGCCAAGAGCGTGTACTCCGGATGGCAGGAGTTGTTCGCTCAACTCAAGACCTTCCTCGCCAAGCACAAGACGATTGCGATGCAGTATTCGCCCAACAACCTGGTGTTCACGGTATCGCTGGTGGATGCGGGCACGATTGAACTGATCCGCGGTATGGGAAAGACGGTGGTCAGCGCGGCCGATCTTATCGCGCAATTCGAATCGACCTGGACCGACGAGCAGATTCAAACGCACTTCGCGGCGCGCGATGCTGTCGACAGCATCACGGCCGCGGCCTTCCCGGAGATCGGCCGACGCGTCCGCAATGGCGGCACAACCGAACATGCGATGCAGCAGTGGTTCATGGAAGCTTTCCGGCGCGAGAATCTTGTCACAGACGATCCTCCCGTGGTGGCGGTCAATGCCAATAGCGGCAATCCGCATTACGAGCCACACGCTGAAGGCTCCGCTCCCATTCGCGAGGGCGACTTCGTTCTGCTGGATGTGTGGGCGAAGAAGAACACGCCCGGTGCGGTCTACTACGACATCACCTGGACCGGATATATCGGGGAAGCACCGTCCGACAAGCAGCGCGAGATTTTCCAGATCGTCCGCGACGCACGCGACGTTGGCGTGAAGACAGTGCTGGACGCGATTGCTGCCGGTCAACATATCGCCGGGTGGCAGGTGGATCGGGCGACGCGCGACCACATCCAGAAATCGGGCTACGGAGACTACTTCATTCATCGCACCGGGCACTCCATCGGCACCGACGTGCACTCGAACGGCGCCAACATGGACGACCTGGAGATTCACGACGAAAGGCAGATCCTGCCGAATTCCTGCTTCTCGATTGAACCGGGAATTTATCTGCCAGATTTCGGCGTCCGCAGCGAAGTGAACGTCTTGGTGCGGTCGAACCGCGCCGAAGTGACAGGCAAAATCCAACGCGAGATCGTGATCATCTGAATGGCAAATTCCACCACTGCGAAACCTAAGCCATCGGAACCTCTAGTTGAACCAACCCCGATGACCCTGATGACGGTAGCTGCGCCCGCCATTGCGTGGCTCATTCCGGGGGCCGGGCACCTGATCCAGAAGCGCTGGATCCGTGGCGGCCTGCTCTTGCTATCGATTGTGGCGATGTTCCTGCTTGGCCTCGCCATGCAGGGACGCGTCTACAAACCGAATGGCGGCGACATTCTCGACATGCTGGGATTCGTCGGGAATCTGGGCGGAGGAGGATTGTATATTCTGACCCGCACGCTCGATTGGGGACACGGTGCCATCGCGCATGCCACTGCTGACTACGGCACGAAGTTTTTGATCGTCGCGGGCCTGCTGAACTTCATCGCTGTGGCCGACGCCTATCACATCGCCATCGGGAAGAAACCATGACGATCCAACTCTCGCACTTCAGCAGCGCGATCCTGTTTGCGATGTTTGCTTCGGTGGTGTTCGGCATCACCCAGCGCAACACGCCACGCGAGATGATCCGCTACGGTCTCTACTGCTTCGCGATGTTTACGGGGGGTGTGTTGGTGGCAGGCTGGGCGATGTGGCTGATTCGTCGCTAGCTGATGGCTGGTAGCTATCTCACTTCTCTTCCCAGACGAACGCATCAAAGACCCGACGCAAATCAAATCCTAAGCGCCGGTAAAGATCAACAGCGCGCGTATTCGCCTCAGTCACAGTGAGTGACAGCAAGGAGAACTTCCGTTTGCGCAGCGCATTCGCCGTGCAGGCCAGCAGCCCCTCACCCACTCCTCGCGAACGGTATTCAGGCAGAATGCAGACCTGGGTAACGTGTCCCACGTCGTGACGCACGCGCGAGCACAGGATCAATCCGGCCATGTGGCGGGTGACCTTGTGGCTCACCACAAAAGAAGCCTCGGGATCGAACTGACCGCATCCCGGGAAGCGCACGATATTGTTGAGGAAACGCAGCGACCCGCTCAATGTGCGGTACTGATCGTTAATCTCGGCATCCACGTGACCGCGATAGGCCGCAGTGATGACGGCGGCTGCAGACTGATAGTCGCTGTCGAGCCACGGACGAATTTCGAAGTCCGGATAAATCGAGGGCGCCGGCTGCGATGGGCGGCTCAGTGGCATGGCCATGAAAAGGCGCGGCTGGCGCCGAAATCCCTGCTCCAAAAATGGCCGGGCAAGCACTCCGGCATCATGCACCAAAAGCTGCGCTTCCACGCGGTGGATGCCGGGCGACTGCTGCAGCGTCTCAATCACATGAGTAAGCAAACGTCCTTCAACTTCGCGAGATTCAGGCAAGCGCTCGCCGTTGGTGACAAAGAGATCGCCGATGACGCCCTTGCTGCCCTCGTACACGAAGAAGGCATAGCCGAAAATCCGGCCACGCTCGACCGCGGCGTATCCGGGCAAGATCTTGGCGTCGACGTAGCGCAAAATCATGTCGGAGGAACTGGTGTAGTCCCACGAAAGCAGGCGAGACCACACCTGCGTTTCATCGTCCAGCAGGGGGCGCAGATCGACGGAAGAAAAGTGCCTGAGGTCGAGAATCTCCAAGGGACTCCGAGAAGCGCGCCCTGGCCCGACCGAGCATCGTGAGGGCGTGAACCAAGCAGTCTAGTGCTTCAAACTGTGTGAGGCAAACGGGGGAACGCCGGAGTGGTTGGCGAAACAGGTTCGGGTTTTGCCCCGTTCTTGTGCAGGGATCAATACATCGGTCCCATCGGTGAAGCGCTAGAGTCCGCCTTCGCGGCCGCGACCCAGTAAAACTCAAGATGTTGCGGCGGAAAGTCTCCCAAATACGAAACCCGGCGGCCTCCTACGAACTGCGGAATAGCGACGCGCGCTCCCTGCGGAACGAGAAGCAGATGTTGTTCAGCCGGCACTTGCTTGAGTTCGTAGCGGCTGATGGATTGATTCCGATAGAACGCCAAACCGTACTCGGTTTCGCGTGCCACGCCCAGCACTGCAACCGGTAGGGGCTTGAGTTCCATGCTTGCCAGTTGCCGGGCAATTGGCCTCGCGGAGAGGGTCTCATCTACAACCGGAGCCCCGATTTTGAGCAACGCCGTAATCGCTAGGACAACCGGGATCAACGTGACGAAGTAGAGCACACGCAAGCCGAGCTTACCGGTGAGAGTGACAGTGATGCCGATGGCGACAACCAACGCGATCGCGCCTGCAACCATCGTCAGAGTTGACCACGGCAGTCGGTGCTGGATCACGATGTATCCGATGGCTACCGCTGGGACGATGAGCGCAGCGGAAATCATTGCGTGCGCGATCAACAGCCACAGAGGACGGCGATCTTCATCAATGTGTCGGCGAACATATTCTGCAACCAGCAAGGGCCCCGCCGGGACCGCGGGCAGGATGTATCCCGGCAACTTCGATCTGGAGAACGAGAAGAACACAACTGGAATCACCAGCCACAGAATGAGGAACGCATTGAGCGCGTCACCCGTCTCAAACAAAGCCCTGCGCTCAGCCCACCATGCTCGAACTACCTCGGCCATGGCCGCTGCCACAAACGCGACCCACGGTACGAGCGCGAGAGCCACTACCGGAAGGTAGAACCAGAAGGGTTGCGTGTGATGGTAGAGATCACTCCCGAAGCGCGCGAGATTGTGCTCGAGGATAAATACACGGAAGAACTCGGGATTGCGCAGCTGTACCGCGATGTACCACGGTGCAGCCACCACCAAAAATACAAACTCTCCGGGCAACCACAATGTCTTGAGGATCAACTGCGGCTTGCCGGCAGCCAACGCAAACAGAAAGATGACCACTCCGGCGAGAAGCACGCCTATCGGGCCTTTTGCCAAGAAAGCGAGGGCCAGGAAAAAGTAGAAACCGTAAAGTAGCTTCTGGGTCGAAGTCTCCCACCACGCATACCAGCACAGCATCGCAAGTGAGAACATGGCTGCCAGCAGCATGTCGGTCGAGGCGGAATGCGCGAATCCGACCAAGCCCGCAGCCGATGCCGTCATCAGGGCGCCATCTAGGTGAAATCCAGGGCGCAACTTTTTCAGGAAGAAATATACTGCCAGCACAATGAGCGATGCATCGATGGCCGAAGGAACGCGAGCGACCCAATCGCGCACTCCAAAGATCGCAAATGCGATCATTGCCTGCCAGTAGTACAACGGCGGCTTTTCAAGCCACGGCGTGCCATTCAACGTTGGCGTGATCCAGTCATGACGCGCGAGCATCTCGCGAGCCACCTGAGCGTAGCGCGGTTCGTCTGCACCCACCAGGCCAAACTGGCCCAGCCCGTAGAAAAACAGAAAGACGCAGAATCCGACCAGCAGCAACCACTCGCGGGCGCGCAGTTTCACCGGCAAATCCCCGCGGACGCTAGTTTGGGCACTGCAAACGGAGGGGCCGCGCTTTCGTCAGCGCTGGATTCCATCAATAAAGCACTCGATTCGCCAGCCCTCACGATTGCGCCTGCTGACGAAACAATGCGTAAATGCTGATGACCGTCCACGTAACTTCGAGGACGACGAATCCGACTTGAAAGGGGTGGAAGGCGATGTATCCGAGGATCGCCGAACCGATGGCGTTGAGAATGTTGTAGGCGGCTCGGCGCGGATTCATCCAGCCCATCTGGTGGCCGGCATACGCGACAAGGATCAACATCGCGCCCAGAAAGGACGCAGACTGTCGCCACATCGAAATTTCCATAGGGGGCTATTCTACCGGGAAACTGGAACTCTCTTGTGCTGCGGCGAGGGCGAGGACGCCCTGGCGACTGCCGGCGGGACGCCGGCGCTACCCGCGAATCTTCTCGAGGATGCGAGCGACCGCGACAGAGAGCGGGCCGTCCATCGAGCACCCACTCGCGCACTCGTGTCCGCCGCCGCCGAAGCCTTCGGCGATCTGCGCCACATTCAGCGCGCCTTTGCTGCGCAGACTCACGCGATAACGGCCATCCGCCATTTCGCGGAAGAACACTGCGACTTCCACGTCGCCAATCGACAGAGCGTAATTGACCAGCCCTTCGCAATCTTCTTCCTTCGCCTGGCTGCGTTCCATCTGCTCGCGCGTGATCCATATCCAGGCTAGAGGGCCCTCGCGGTGAAGGTTGGAAAGGGCCGCCCCCAGCAGCCGCATCTTCGCGGTCGAGTGCGCGAAGTAGATATTTCGGGCGCAATGTGCCGGATCAGCGCCTGCCAGCACCAGTTCTCGCGCCAAGGTGAACGTATGTTCGTTGGTACCGCGAAACATGAAGGACCCGGTGTCGGTCATGAGGGCGGTGTAGAGGCAAGTGGCAATTTCAGGAGTGATTTTTACGCCGGCTTCCCGGGCAAGTCGGAAGACGAGTTCCGCGGTTGCCGTGGCTTCGGGCTCGATCCAGTTCACATGCGCGAACGGGCGGCCACTGACGTGATGATCGATGCTGATGAGAAACCGGTTCTCGAGGCCTTCGAGGCGGGTGCGCTGGATGCTGTCGCATTCGAGAATGATGGCAGCGTCGTAGTTCCCGTTCACGCGATCGGCTTGCACAACCCGCTCAGCAAACGGCAAAGGCTGGTAGATGCGCGGAACGGCATCATGGAGCACCACGTCGGCGTCCTTGCCCATGCACCGGAGAATCTCGCAACAGGCTAGTGCAGAGCCGATTGCGTCACCGTCGGGACGCGCGTGCGAGGTCAGCACGAAACGCTTCCGGCGCTCGATGTTCTCCAGGACTTCCCTCAACATAGGGCCTACGCTCGACGGGCACGTGCCGAGCCGGACTTCTTCTTGGAACGGCCCAGCAGCTCGTCGATCCTCGATACGTATTCCTGCGACCGGTCGTGAATGAAAATCAGCTCCGGTGCACGCCGCAAGTGCAATCGCTCCACGAGTTCGCGGCGAACAAAGCCCGAAGCCGCCTGCAGGCCTTCCATGGTGGCCGCCGCCGCAGTTTCGTCTCCTTGAACCACCACCAGCACACGCGCGGAACGCGAGTCAGGTGCAAGATGAACCTCGCTCACGTTGGCCAGACCAATGCGAGGATCGCCGAGTTCTCCTTCGAGAATCGTTTCGATTTCCTCGCGCAGAGCTTCGCTGAGCCGCTCCCGGTGATATTTCTGGCCGCGCCGTTCCAACGAATCACTCCCAAGTAAAACGGATGAGAATATCAGAAGTTGCGCTGCCCGGGGAGGGATGACAGGGGCAGCGAAAATGCCAGCAATTACAAGAATTCCACGAACGAGTCGGTCAAGTCCGCGCCGCCGTTATTTGCGATGCGGGTCGCGGAACGCTCCACATTTTTCATTAGCCCGTCGAGATAGTCGCGCGAATCGGAAACGCTCACTACCCCCACGGTCGCCCGGTTCCAAAGCCCACTGGCGTCGAGTTCTGCAACCGCCACGTTAAATTGAGAGCGCAACCGATCTTTCAAGCTGCGCACCACTTGTCGCTTGTCCTTAAGCGACTGCGCGGCTTCGATGCTGAGCTCGAGCGTTAGAAAAGCGATCATGGTCGTTGGCTGGTAGCTGTTGGTCATTGGCAAAGAATGATTCGCCAACGACTAACGACCACTCGCCAACAGCTACGCTATCACTTCCGCGGCGATGCGTTCGGTAACAAACGCCTCAATCACGTCGCCCACCTTGATATCGGAATAGTTGGCGATCGAGATGCCGCATTCCATCCCATTGCGCACTTCACTGGCGTCATCTTTGAAGCGCTTCAGCGAGCCGATCTTGCCTTTGAAGATCACCACGTTGTCGCGCAGCAAGCGAACTTCGGAGTCGCGCTTGATGAGGCCATCGCTGACCTGGCAGCCCGCAATCGTACCAACCTTCGGAATCCGGAACGTGTCTTTGACGTCCGCCCGGCCCTGATAAGTTTCCTTGATCGTGGGCTCCAGCAGTCCGGTCATGGCGCGCTTGATCTCGTCCTGTAGCTCGTAAATGATCGAGTGCAGGCGAATGTCGACCTTGTCCTGATCGGCGAGTTCCTGCGCCTTACGTTCCGGCCGCACGTTGAAGCCGATGATGATAGCGTTCGACGCCGAAGCCAGCAGGACATCGGATTCGGTGATGGCTCCAACCCCGGCGCGCAGAACCTTCAACCGTACCTTGTCGTTCGAGAGTTTTGCGAGCAAGTCGGACAGCACTTCGATCGATCCGCCCACATCGCCCTTGAGGATGATGTTGAGTTCCTTCGTGCCCGCGGTCTTGAGCTGCTCAGCCAGCCCTTCGAGCGAGACGCGCGAACTCTTGGCCAGCTGAGCTTCACGAGCCTTCTGCTCGCGATACTCGGAAATCCCGCGTGCCTTGTCGCGGTCGGCAACCACGACGAATTGGTCGCCGGCTTGGGGCAAGGCTTCCATGCCGAGAATCTCGACTGGCGTTGAAGGCGGAGCTTCTTCGAGCTGAGCCCCGCGATCGTCGAACATGGCGCGGATTTTTCCGTACACATTGCCCACGACGAAATTGTCACTGGTATGCAGGGTTCCATCCTGCACAAGGACGGTGGCGACCGGACCGCGGCCGCGATCGAGTTTCGCTTCGAGAACGACGCCGCTGGCCGAACGCGCAGGGTTGGCACGGAGTTCTTGCAGGTCCGCCACGAGGCAGATCATTTCCATCAACAGGTTGAGATTGGTCTTTTTCTTGGCCGAGACGTCGACGAATACCGTGGTGCCACCCCAGTCTTCCGGCATCAGGCCGCGATCCGCGAGTTGCTTCTTCACGCGATCGGGCATGGCTTCCGGTTTGTCGATCTTGTTGACGGCGACGATGATCGGGACTTCGGCGGCGTGCGCGTGATCGATCGCTTCGAGAGTCTGCGGCATCACGCCGTCGTCAGCCGCAACGACCAGCACGACGATGTCGGTGGACTTGGCGCCGCGCGCGCGCATGCGCGTGAACGCTTCGTGGCCCGGCGTATCGAGGAACACGATCTCGCGCCCGTAGGCGGGAGATTCCGTATCCATCACGCGGACCTTGTAAGCGCCGATGTGTTGCGTAATTCCGCCGGCCTCTCCCTCCGCCACAGAAGTAGAGCGGATCGAGTCGAGCAAGGTCGTCTTGCCATGGTCGACGTGGCCCATGATGGTGACCACGGGCGGACGCGGCACAGCTTCAGCGCCGCCTTCTTCACCGGTCGCGGCGGCGTCGGCGATTTCTTTTTGCGCCTGCTCTTCGAAGGTGATCACGTTGGTGTCAGCACCGAAGAAGCGCGCCATCTCACTGGCAAGTTCGGCATCCAGTGTCTGGTTGATGGTGGCAAAGACGCCGCGCGAAAGCAGACGCGCGATCAGATCCTTGGCGCGGATGTCGAGCTTCTCCGCGAGATCCTTCACACTAATGCCTTCGGTGATGGTGATGTTCCGCGTGATGGGCTGCGGCTCGTTCGAAAGCGACAGCCGCGGCGGCGGAACATAGCCCTTCATCGGGCCTTCCTTCACCCCGCGCGGAACGTAGCGCTGTCCGGGGCGACGCGACGGACCACCCGGACGGCTGCCTGGACGGGATGGCCCTGGAGGGGCGCCCAGAGGCGCTCCTGGGCCCACACCCAGCGGACGCGCACCCGTGGGCGACGACCGTGTGGGATGCATCGGGCGACGCTCGCCCGGACGCAACGGCGGACGCGGACCGCCTGGGACCTGCGGACGCGGACGCTGAAAAATAGGCTGACCGGGCACGGGACGGCCGGGTATCGGACGCGAAGCGATGGGTACGCCGGGCTGAACAGGCTTCGGCGGCGGCGCCTTGTAAACCGGCCGCGGTCCAGTCTGCGGAACAATCATGCGCGGCGGCGGAGTTGTGGGCGCAGCCGGCTTGCTGGCCACTGGCGCGCTGGGTGGCGCAACCGATGCGGCCGGCGACGGCGGCGCGGCTTGGGCCATGATCTCTGTTGGGGCACTGGGCGGCGCGGCCGGAGGTGGCACCGCTGGCCGAGGCGTAGCGCTGACGGAAGGAGTCGCTGCCACCGGGGCAGGCGGTCTTGCCGCGGGCGGAGCGGGAGGCGTTGCCGGAGCAACCGGAACCCTCGCCACCGGGCGGGCCACGCTCTGCGGCGTAATGAAACGCGGCGCGGGCGGCGGTGGTGCGGCAGGTTTCGCGGCTGCAGGCGGTGTGGCCGGCGGCGCGGGCGGTGTGGCTGCCTTGACTTCGACTTGTGGCGCGGGTGGACGCGCCGGCGGAGCTGCAGGCGGTGCGGCCGGTGTGGTCGCAGCCTGCTGCTGCTTAGTGATCAGCTTCAGCACATCTCCAGGCTTGGAAATGTGCGAGAGATCAATCTTGGTCTTGATTTCGTCGGCTTCGCGACCGGCACGCGACCGGGAGGGCGCGGCTTGAGCTTCGGCGGCGGCGCGGAAATGAGCGCGAACCTTTTCCGCTTCGTGCTCCTCGACAGAACTCGAGTGCGTCTTCTTCTCTGTAACTCCGACTGCGACCAGGACATCAAGAATCGCCTTGCTCTTGACTTCCAGCTCCCTGGCCAGATCGTTGATTCGAATCTTACTCATCCGCCCTTTCTTGGCCCCGCCACCGCTCCCTAAGTCTTCATAGCATCCTCACGGAGTCAGCGTTGCACACCGCTCCGCCGCCGATGCGACGGGCGCGGAAAATCCTGATCATTCTTTTGGTTCGGCAGAGACGTCTTTCTCTCCGCCCTCGGTCTGCGCAGCCGCTTCAGCGCTCGCTTCGCTCTCGTCGGCCGCCGCGGCAACTTCCTGAATCTCGCCTTCGACCGGCGCTTCTTCCGCTGCGGCTTCGCTCACCGCTTCTTCCGAAGGAACTTCCTCAGCCTCGCCTTCGACCAGCGCGACCGCGCCTTCTCCACCTTCCAGGCTGGCGAAATAATTATTCACCGCCAAACTGATTTTTTCCACCGTTTTAGGACCAATGCCCTCGATGGCTTCCAACTGCTCCGGTGTCATGTCGGCCAGGGCCTCGACGGTTGCGATGCCGGCCGCGCCCAACTTCTCGATCAAGCCTTCACCCAGGCCGGGGACGACGTCCAGCGGCGTGGCGGTCTGCGACGTCAGCGCCGACATCTGCTGCTCGACTTCCTGACGCTTCTCTTCCTCGCTCTTGATGTCGATCTTCCATCCGAGCAGCTTCGCAGCCAGGCGGACGTTCTGCCCCTTCTTGCCGATGGCCAGCGACAACTGCGTGTCATCGACCACGACTTCCAGGTGCTTCTCCATCGCGTCCACCACCGTGACCCGGCTCACCTTGGCAGGCTGCAGAGCTTTCTCCGCAAACGTGACTGGATCCTCGTGGTACTCGATGATGTCGATCTTCTCGCCGCGGAGTTCGCGGATGATCGACTGCACGCGCATGCCCTTCATGCCCACGCACGCGCCCACCGCGTCCACGTCTTTATCCTTCGACATGACCGCGATCTTGGTACGCTCGCCGGCTTCACGGGCGATGGCGCGAATCACAACGGTTCCGTCGTAAATTTCGGGAACTTCGGTCTGGAACAGGTTCTGCACGAGTTCCGGCGCCGCGCGTGAGACCACAACCTGCGGCCCCTTCGACGCTTTCTCGACGCGCACGATCACCACGCGAACGCGCTCGCCGATCGCGAAAGACTCGAGGCGCGACTGCTCCTTGCGGGGCATTCGTGATTCCGCTTTCCCGATGTCGAAAATCACATCCGGACCTTCAACCCGTTTCACGGTTGCATTCACGATCTCGCCGACGCGTGAAATGTATTCGTTGTAGACGGTGTCGCGTTCAGCTTCGCGGACTTTCTGGAAAATAACCTGCTTGGCAAGCTGTGCCGCGATGCGTCCCAGAATTCCTTCTGTCACTTTCGGAATCTGCAACTCGCCGCCAACCTCGACTTTCGGGTCGACTTTGCGCGCGTCTTCTAACGTCACTTGCAGAGTTGGATCTTCGATCTGCTCCGGAGTCTCGACCACGGTCTTGACTGCGAACGCGCGAATCTTGCCCGTATCCTTGTCCAGTTCCGCGCGCAGGTTTTCCTGCGTCTTATAGTACTTGCGGGTCGCGACCACAATCGCGTCTTCCACCGCACTGACCACAATTTGCGGATCAATCCCTTTTTCCCGACTCAGCGCGTCGATCGTGTTATAGAGCTCACTTGCCATAGAAATAATTCCGATTCAACCGTAACCGTCTTGCTCCAGGGTTGAAACCTTGAAACTTTTTTCCTAAATCTCGGGCACCAGATTCGCTTTCTCAACGTTCGTCAGTTCGATTTCAACTTTCTGCGAAGCGTCGAGCGCAGGGCGCTTCTTCTTCCGCGCCTCGCTCAGATCCAGTGTCAGCCTGCCGTCGCGAAAACTTTCGAGACGCCCTTCAAAATGTCGGTTGCCGTTCACCGGCTGCCGCGTCATCAACTTCACTTTGCTGCCCGCGAATCGCTCGTAATCCGCCGCGCGATTCAACTTGCGATCCAGCCCCGGCGAAGAAACCTCGAGCACATAGCTTCCGCCTGGCACCACGTCCTCGACATCGAGGATCGTTCCGAACTCCCGGCTGAACAGCGCGCAGTCTTCGTGCGTTACGCCGGCGGGCTTATCGAGGAAGACCCGGAGCATCCGGTTCTTGCCCCCTCCGCGCAGTTCGATCTCGACCACTTCCAACCCACTGGTGGCCGCCACGCGCTCGGCAATCGCCCGCACGCGGTCTTCTTCAAATGCCATGAATTCAATGAGTTACCAGCATCGCGCCCACCGAGGCCCGGCACAAACTAAAAAGTGGGCTTGCGCCCACTGGTGTGCCTCGCCAAATGCTGGTACTACACAACAGTTCTCAATACCCGAATATACGCTCGTTAAGCGCAAAAGACAAACGACAGAACCCGTGATGGGCAGACGAATTCCGCGATTTCGGGGCGCCGAAAACTCCTCCTCAAAAGATGCTCCCATACAGAAATGGGTTGCGGCTGGAACTACTGGAAGTTTGAAATCAGGACCACGTTGCTGTTGCGGTTGCCGCGCGCCAAGGCTAGCTGTTTGCCATCGAGCGACCATGCGAAGTCAAAGATCAGGTCGGTTTTGAAGTGCGTCAGTTGATTCGCGGGTCCGCCGCTCAGGGGTTGCTCCCAGAGATTGCCGACTCCATCCCGGGTCAAGACATATTGCAGTGACTTGCTGTCAGGCGACCAAGACAATCCGAACATCCCCGTAGGAGCGTCGAAGTGATAGACGACATCCCCGCCTTGCGCTGGGATTGCGGCCAGTACCGATGGACTGGTTGGCGTTTTTCCCCATAGGTGCACCGCAACGAACTGGCCGTCGGGTGAGATCGCGATGCGCGGCCGATCGATGTTTTCGATGAGCTTCGTCGGCGGATCGCCCTCGACCGAAATTCTCCAAGCACTGGCACCTGTGCTGGGGTTCGTAGCGGTAAATGCAACCCATTTGCCATCGCGCGAGCAGTCGATTCTGGTGTTTTGCCTCGCGACGACGGAGCCAACCTTGGTGAGTTGCATCGGATTGCCGCCATCAGCATCGACACGCCACAGATCCGAGGTGGCTCCTGTACGGGCCACATAGACCAGATATCTTCCACTGCCGCATGCGGAAGGCAGCGTCTGTGCCGCCTCGCGCAATCCAAGATGGTTCGGCGTTCCGCGCTCCGGCGGCATCGTCTCGATATGGCCATCCGAACCTGCGGTGATCAGCTTTCCATCACCCGTCCACCCCACAGACGCATGAGGCTCACCGGAACTGACTTGCTGAGCATCGTCGAGGGCTCCCGTGCGACTCACCCACAGATCAGCAGTGGGGCTATCCTGCATTACGGCAAGGGTCTTACCGTCCTGCGTGAGACTGAGGCAACAAGTTGAATAGTCGGTCGGATCGTTGGTAAAGCGGCGGACCTCACCGCCCGGGTTGCGCACAAACCAGATCTGCCCGCGCGCGCCGGGAGATCCCGCTCGAATTGCCAGCAGGAGGCCACTGCCGTCCGGCAGCCAAACCGGCGGGCCCAAAGCTGAGCCAGGTTCCGGCGTATACAAATTGCGCGCAGTGCCGTCGGCCACCGAAACCAGCTTGAGAACCGGATGTTGCCCCTCAGCCACCTCCCACAAGGTCAGGGCGATCGACTTTCCATCGGGCGACCATGCCGGAGTCGCTATGTATCCAGCGCTGACGACTGAATTGAAACTCTTCAGCGTGCGTTCCCCGCCGCCCTCAGACGAGGCAACCATCAGGTTCCACAAATTCTTGTCGGGGGTTCCCCGCAGATAAGCGATCTGCTTTCCATCCGGCGAGAAGGTGACACCGGTATCGACGTCCTTCACCAGTTGTGTACTCGCTCCGCCCAGGGAGGCCATTTTGTACAGGTAGGCATAATTCAGCGTCTGCTTGTCGGAGCGGACGAAGTAAAGGTAGTTGCCATCAGGAGAGAAGCTCAGTCCGTTGAAGGCAATTTCCTCGGGCGGGATAACCTGCACATCGCTTCCTGTCGCCACCTGCCGGACCCAGAGACTTTCTTTTTCTCCTTCACGAACGATCCACCCGACGTATCGCCCATCGGAAGAAATCGTGAGATCGGAGGCTCTCCCATTCTGCGTGAGCGGCGCAATCTGCATGTTCTGCAGGTTGAAATTGCCACCACTTCTTTGACCTGCGAATTTATAGATGCCAAACGCTGCAAGAGCCAAGACGATGACCGCCAATCCAGCCCAAACCAGCTTGCCGCTTCTGTTGCTTCCTGCCGCCTCGGTCGCGGGTGTCGTGCCACTTGAACTTCCGGCGGAAGAGACGGACGCAGCCGCCGGAGAACTGCTGGCCGCCTGGCGCACCCTACCGGAACTGGTGTCGCGCTTCAGGCGCTTCAGTTCGGCTCGCATTTCGTTCGCACCCTGGTAACGCAGATCGCGATCTTTCTCGAGCGCGGTGCGGATGATTTCTCCCAGCTTCGCAGGCATTGCCGGATTGATGTCAGTCGCCGACGGCGCTTCGTGATTCAGAATTCCATCGAAGATCAGCGCCGTCGTCTCGCTCGCAAACGGCAAGCGGCCCGTCGCCATCTCGTACAGCACAGCGCCGAAGGAAAACAGGTCACTCCGTGCGTCCAATTCCTTGCCCTTGGCCTGCTCGGGCGACATGTAGGCGACAGTACCCACCGCCGTGCCCGGACTCGTGAGATGAGGCTCCACGCCTCCCGTCATGGTGTCGTCCTGCTGTGCCCGTGCTCCGGCCTCCAGCTTCGCCAAGCCGAAATCGAGCACCTTCGCGTGCCCGCGCTTCGTGACAAAAATGTTTGCGGGCTTAATGTCGCGATGGACGATGCCCGCCGAGTGCGCCGCATCCAGGGCGTCCGCAATATCGATGGCGAGGGAGAGCAACGTTTCTAGATCGAGCGGACGACCACCGATGCGATGCTTCAGCGTCACGCCATCGAGGAACTCCATGGCGATGAAGGCCTGGCCGGCTTCGTTCCCGATGTCGTAGATCGTGCAGATATTCGGATGATTCAGCGCGGAAGCTGCCTGCGCCTCACGCTGAAAGCGCGCCAGCGCTTGCGGATCCTTGGAAACTTCTTCCGGCAGGAATTTGAGGGCGACAAAACGATGGAGGCGGGTGTCCTCGGCCTTGTAGACCACCCCCATACCGCCGCCGCCCAACTTCTCGACGATTTGATAATGCGAGATGGTCCGGCCAATCATGGTTTTGCCTCAGGACACGCGTCCTAAGGCAAGGGAATGGTAGTCGGAAGCGGGCTGGGCGTCAAAGAAGTTCGGGATCAGCGGCCGTTCAGCATGGGCAGCATGCCCAAAGCACCTACTGCAAAGCGGCCTGCGTCGCTTTGACGATATCGTTTCCGGATTGCGATGTGTAGTACACGCTTGAGGCTTCTGCGGCGACATTGTTGTTATCGACGGTGATCGTACCCGTTCCGCCGGACGCAGCCAAGACCACCGCATTCGCGTTCGTTGGAACTCCACTCGTAATGTCCAGCGAACGTATACATCCAGCCGTCGGCAAGCCTCCTGCCCCATTTGTGCATGCATCACTGACGCTCACAAACATGAAGTCCCGAGAGAGCCGGGAATTGAAGAACTCAGTGAGGGGAGAGGCAATCACGTTGTTTGTGTTCCCGACCGACAGGACCAAAGGTGAAGCAGCGTTTGCGGCGGTCGCATTCAGTTTGAATGTATTGTCGAAACCGATGTTATACAAGGCGGGATGCTGGCGGTTTGAAGCATCATTGCCGACGACGTACAAAAACGAAGCCGTGGAAGCTCCCCCGGAGTAATAGGCGTTGTTGAAGTCACCTTCCAGAACCGCGTTGCTGCTACCGGTGCCGACATTCATTACAACCTTACTGGCAGCCGTGAGGCTGGTATCGGCTTGTGCCGCAACGGCATTGGTTCCGTTGGGATTTCCTGCGAACGCGTACACCTTCTGCCGGCTGGAATCCACGACCACGGGTGCGGCGGTAATTCCCGTACCCGCGAAGGAAAAGCTTCCCGAGTGAACGACTGCGGGGGAGACTGAATCGTCGATGTAGTCGATGTGCCCAGTGCCATCGGTGGCAAAAACGTGCCGCGAGACGTTGTCATAGACCGGAGTTGAGACGCCCGGATTCCCAGGTATCGTTGCGGGCCAGCCGCCAGTCGTCACTTCGGCGAGGGTTCCATTGAAGACGCCCGAAAACTTATGCATCACACTAGTGGTTCCGTTGGTTGTCACATAAGCAACATCGTGTGCATAGTCGACGAATGGCCCAGTGGTGGATCCACCAGCGAGGGATATTTTTGTGTCGACTGCAGTGTTCCCGGTTCCGGGAGCAACCGGAGCAGTCGCCGAGGTGCCGTTACCAGCTCCCGTGGCGAATTTCAGCACGTGAAAATTGGATGTGCCTGCGGCGACGTTGTTTTCGCTGAAAGCTACCTTTTGCCCATTCAGTGAAAGCGCGACCAAACTAGGGACCTGGCCACCACCGACGTTGTAGGCGAACATAACGAGCGGTCCTGTTCCCGCGCAAAAGCCCGTTCCGCCCGGATTGGTATAAAGGCGATTCAGCCCGATGATGTTGGCCTGCGTTCCGCCCCCGTTCGCCGCAATGCCGGTAACCACGAAGTCCGTCGTACAACTGGGGGCCGCTGTCACATCAAACACAAACTTTGCCGGGCCCGAGATTCTCCCTCCACTTCCGCCGCCGAGGGAAAAACTCCAATCGCGATGGCTCAGCGCCTGCTTGTGTGTTCGGTGGTGATCGTCCCGGTCATGCTCCCGGTCGCCGTCGCGATCGTTGTCACGTTCACGTTCGCGCTCGCGGTCCTCGTCGAATACGGGCAACGGCCGAGTGGCATGGCGGCGCAAGTATTGGTGCCAGAAGCGAGGATCAGCCAGCACCGCGCCGCGATTTTCGCGCGCGACGTCCTCCGAGAAAATCACGTGGCGGCTGCTCCAGTCTTCGACCATGCTGACAGCAATGTGCCCGTTCTGCTGGGCGGCTGCCAAAGTCAGTCCGCTCCACACCACCGCCCATGCCACCAGGATGTGCTGTTTCACGCTAGCCAATCTCCTGCTTGATGAAATCCAGTCTTTCGGCTGCCTGCAGAACCATCGGGAGTTGCGACGTCCGATACGTGGCGGCCGACACGGCGCTCTCGGCGGGGGAAATTATGGCTGTCATCATACCGTTCACTGCTCGGTACTAGAAAGTTACTGGAGTTACCAGTCGCGTAAATCCAGCGGGAAAGTGCGATCCAATCCCAAAACGGTTACTTCTCATGACGATTTTCGATTGAACCGGCACTGGGGTTGCGATGGGCTGATTTTTCCGCAGGCCAGCGCCATCGTCTCGAATGCGCGCTCAAACCGGAATTCCGGCTTGTGATAAGGCTTTCGCCGAGGTTCGGCTTTCGAGTCTTCATCTGATGCACGAACCTTGACGGCTTCACCCATCTGAGCGCGGCTTCCCCTCGCCTGCTCATTCTAGGGAGTAGCGGCGCAAATCCCGAGAACCGTTTCACTTCACCCATTAACCCGCAAGGTACTCCCGGGAACGCCTGAGGACGCTTCTCAAGCGCCGCGGATCCGACCGCTTCAAAATGCGCAACACAACGACTGCGATAGTTGATGCAGCGGTGAAATCCTCAAGAGCTCGTGGAGCTGCGGAAATAGCCAGAAATCCTGCATGTCGGACTCCGCTTCTTCCCGTCATTCTCTGATATTTGCCAGTGCGCGCTCATTCTCCCTAAAATAGAGAGATATCCTGATCGCGGAACTCAAATATGATTCATTTTCCCGTTCCTGAGGCGCTTACCTTCGATGATGTGTTGCTGTTGCCATCGCGTTCCGACGTTGTACCCGCGTCAGCCAACACGCAGACACAACTGACCCGCAACATTCAGCTCAACATTCCGATTGTCAGCGCCGCCATGGACACGGTGACCGAATCGCACATGGCGATTGCGATCGCGCAGCAGGGCGGACTCGGAATCGTTCACCGCAATCTCACCATCGAACAGCAAGCCAACGAAGTCGACAAAGTAAAGCGTTCGGAAAGCGGCATGATCGTCGATCCCGTCACCATGTCGCCCGACGCGAAGGTGTCCGACGCGCTCGAAGTCATGCGCAAGTACAAAATCTCGGGCGTGCCGATCACCCAGAAAGACGGCCGGCTCGTCGGCATTCTTACCAATCGCGACCTGCGCTTCGAAACACGTTTCGACATACCCATCCGCAACGTGATGACGAAGGACCATCTCATTACAGTCCCGGTCGGCACCACGCTGGAAGATGCGGAAAAAATCCTGCACGAGCATCGGGTCGAAAAGCTTCTGGTCGTCGATGACAAATACAATCTGAAGGGCCTGATCACGGTAAAAGACATTCAGAAGAAGCTGAAGTATCCGAACGCGGCCAAGGATTCGCAGGGGCGTCTGCGGGTAGGCGCTGCGCTGGGGGCGACGGGAGATTTTCTGGAGCGCGCGCAAGAACTGGCCAAGGCGAAGGTGGATGTAGTTGCGATTGACAGCGCTCATGGCCATTCGTCGCGCGTGCTGGAGGCGATCAAAGCCGTGAAAGCGAACCTGCCGGAGATTGAGCTGCTCGCTGGAAACGTCGCGACCTTCGACGGGGCATGCGAGCTAGCGAAAGCTGGCGCCGACGGAATCAAGGTGGGAATTGGTCCGGGGTCGATCTGCACAACTCGCGTTGTAACCGGAGCGGGCGTACCGCAAATCACGGCCATCGCCGAGGCGGCACGCGCCACCAAAGACTCGCAGGTTCCGATCATCGCCGATGGCGGAATCAAGTATTCCGGCGACATCACGAAGGCCCTGGCAGCGGGCGCGGGCGCGGTCATGATCGGATCGCTTTTCGCCGGAACCGACGAAAGTCCAGGCGAACTCATCCTCTACCAGGGCCGAACGTTCAAGTCGTATCGCGGAATGGGCTCGCTGGGCGCGATGGCCCAAGGCTCGAGCGAGCGCTATTTCCAGAATGCCGACGAAGCGTCCACCGCCATCCCCGGAGTGAACGACCGGGACGGCAACCGTCTTGCGAAGTTGGTGCCGGAAGGTATCGAGGGGCGAGTGCCGTATCGTGGTTCGGTTGCGATGATCGTGCACCAGATGGTGGGTGGATTGAAATCCGGGATGGGCTATTGCGGGTGCGCGACAATTCCGGAACTGCAACAGAAAACGCGCTTCGTACGCATTAGTGGCGCGGGATTGCGCGAGAGCCACGTGCACGATGTCATCATCACGCGCGAAGCGCCGAACTATGCGATCGAGTAAGCCGCGTGCCGGCAGCGACGTTCCGGTCGCTGCGCTTTGAGCACTGCCAGCTCACCGCGTGCGGCCATCTGGAAGGCTTGGCTGGCCGCCCTGCTTTGGCTCGGACTGATCGCGTTCGAGTCCACCAATGCTCTTTCCGCCGCGAAAACCAGCAGGATTCTCTATCCTCTTCTGCATTTTCTTCTGGGGCTCGACCCCGTCCGCTTTCTGACCTGGCACTTCTTTCTGCGCAAGACGGGCCATGTGATCGGCTATGCGGTGCTGAGCTTCTTGTTGTATCGCGCGTGGAAGGTGACGATTTCAGTCAACGGAAATCGACGTTGGTCGATCGTGTGGGCGAGCATCGCATTCACGATGACCGCGCTGGTGGCCAGCCTTGACGAATGGCATCAGACGTTTCTGCCTTCACGCACCGGCACCATACACGACGTATTGCTCGACAGCGCGGCGGCCCTTCTCGCACAGCTTCTGATTTATCTGTGGCTGCGAGGATGGCAGAAGCCGAATCCGTCCCCGCCCGCTGGCCAGCCGCGACCGAGAATGCTTACGCACAACGCAGCGGCGCTGGAGTAGGGGTTGACCGTCCTGAAGCGTTAGTGGCCTTGGGTGGTTGGCTAGCTGAAAACTGACGACTGATAGCTGACAGCTGCTCTTAGTACATCGCGTCGTACTTGGTCACGTCCCACTGGCCCGATTTTCTCTCGAGCGTGACGGAAAGCAATCCGTCGTATGCGGTGCTGTCGCCGGGCGCGTTCAGCCGCTTGCCGCGATAGTGCAGGATGCGCAAGGGTGGCTGATCTTCCCAGTCGACCAACTGCCATCCGATCAGGGGGTGCTTATCCTCGGAATCGCAGATGAACTTCGCATACTTCTTCCGGTAGTCGTGTTCCCAGTCCGTGAGTTCCTCGCGGCATTTCCCCTCTTTCAGCGAGCGCATAAACACAGCGGCAGCTTTTTCAGAGGAGTGGTCGCGAAGCGGATTCAGTCGAATGGAATTTGGAATGCCGGTGAGTGAATCGCGGTCTTCGGACTTGGCCAGAACCGGCGGCTGGTTATTCAACCAGGCGAGGTAGCCAAGGAAAATCAGCACCAGCAGTACGCCGGCACCGACCGCGATATACATCTGGTTCTTGGTGAAGTCCATAGACTGTGCCTAGAGTTTAGGAAGGGATTGCGGAAGCAACAAGTTACCCTCGTTAGAACCCGCAGTACATGTACCGCCGCGTATCCTGTTGCACGCAAAAAGAAACGCACCCGAAGTCGGGTGCGTTTTGAATGAATCCGGTACTGACTCGAAATCTACTTCTCGTCTTCTTTGGGTTTCTCGTCTTTCGCGGGGCCTTGGGCTTCGGCTTGTGCCTGCGCCTGAGCGTCAGCCTCTTCCATGGCCTTCTTCGCTTCCGCGACGCGCTTGGCGCGCGCTTCGGCGCGTTTCTCGCGCTTCTCGTCGAGCACCTTTTCGCTGCCCAGCAATTCGACGAAAGCCTTCTCGGCGCCATCGCCCTTCTGCCACGTCGTGCGCACGATGCGCAGGTAGCCGCCATTCCGGTCGCCAAAACGGGGTGCGATCGTGTCGAACAGCTTGGTGACCGAGTCCTTGGTCATCAGGTAAGCCGCCGCCAGACGGCGTGCCGCCAGATCGCCGCGCTTGCCGAGCGTGATCATCTTCTCGACGTGCGGACGCATGGCCTTCGCCTTGGGGATCGTAGTCTCAATGCGCTCTTCCACGATGAGCGAAGTGACCAGGTTACGCAGCAGGGAGCGCCGGTGCGCGGTGTTCCGTCCGAGTTTCCATCCAGCTACTTTGTGACGCATGGCAAAACCTCAGATTTCAAAGTTTCAAGGTTTCAGAGTTTCAAAGTTGAAGGTCAAAGTCGTGTCGCCGATGCCGGCCGAGCTCTTTCTTTGAAACCTTGAAACTTTGCCACTTTGAAACTTGAGGCGCGGGCCTGAGCCTGCGCCTCGTAATTACAGTTCGTCGTCCGCGCCGTAAGCCGACGCCGGCAGCACCTGGTTGGAAGTCGGTCCGGGTACGGCGTTACCGTGCTCGTCGATCTTCATGCCCAGGCTCAGCCCCATCGAGGAGAGAATTTCCTTGATCTCGTTCAGCGACTTGCGGCCGAAATTCTTCGTCTTGAGCATTTCGGCTTCGGTCTTCTGTACGAGTTCTCCGATGGTCTGGATATTCGCGTTCTTCAGGCAGTTGTAGCTGCGTACGCTTAGCTCGAGTTCTTCGACGGAGCGGTTCAGGTTTTCGTTCTTGATCTCGGGCTTGCGATCGTCGGATGAGGCTGCGGTCTCGATCTCTTCCTCGAAGTTGATGAAGATGTTCATGTGATCCTTCACCAGCTTCGCCGCCAGGCCGAGCGCATCCGCCGGAGTAATGGACCCGTTGGTCCACACTTCCAGAGTCAACTTGTCATAGTCGGTGATCTGTCCGAGACGTGCCGCTTCCACCGTGTAGTTGCACTTGCGGACCGGGGAATGCACGGAATCGATGGGAATAAAGCCGATCCCGAGATCCTCGTCGAAGTTCTTGTCGGCAGCAACATAGCCGCGCCCGCGCTTCAGACGCATCTCCATGTCGAGCTTGCCACCCTCGCTTACGGTGGCAATGTAGACGTCCTTGTCCAGTACTTCGACGTCCCCATCGGCCTCGATCATGCCCGAGGTCACGACGCCCGGAGCATCCGCACGGAGGTAGATCGCCTTCGGCGCATCGCCCGCAAGCTTGAATGGAATCTGCTTCAGGTTCAGGATGATGTCGGTCGCGTCTTCCACCACACCCGGGATCGACTGGAACTCATGCAGCACGCCTTCGATCTTGACGGCGGTCACGGCCGCTCCCTCGATTGAGCTCAGCAGCACGCGCCGCAGAGCATTGCCGATGGTGGTGCCGAAGCCGCGCTCAAAGGGCTGTGCCCAGAACATTCCGTACTTGTCGGTGAGCGAGGCGGTGTCGGTGGCGAGACGTTTTGGTTTTTGAAAACCCTTCCAAAGCATGTGTTTCTCCTTCGGCCATTTGGCTCATTGCCAGCTCCCTGAACAGGTCCAGGTTCAGGTCAAGTGCGGGCAAAGGCGGATCTGGCACGAATAGACCGTAAAACCAGTCGTCAGTCTCTAGTCATCAGTCGCCAGCAAAGAATTGCCTAGCGACTGAAGACTGGCGACTAGCGACTACTTGCTATACAACTCGACGATCAGCTGCTCATTGACCGGCAGCTGAATCTCTTCGCGCTTGGGCAGAGAGAGAACGCGACCCTTGTAATTGTCGCGGTCGATCTCCAGCCACGTGGGCGCGTTCTGGTGGCTGGCAAAATCCTTGGCAAACTCCAGCAGGGGCAGCTTCTTGCTGCCTTCGCGAATCGTGATTTCCTGCCCCGCTACCACTTCGAACGAAGGGATGTTCACTTTCCGCCCGTTGACGGCGACGTGCCCGTGACGCACTAATTGGCGAGCCTGACGCCGCGACATGGCAAAACCCAGGCGATAGACGACGTTATCCAGCCGCCGCTCGAGTTGCTGCAGCAGGATTTCGCCCGTCACGCCCTTGGTGCGGAACGCCTTCTCGAAATAGTTGCGGAACTGTTTTTCCTGCGTGAAATACATGCGCTTGGCTTTCTGCTTTTCACGCAGCTGCAGACCGTAGCCAACGATTTTGGCTTTGCGGTCTTTCCCGTGCTGTCCGGGAGCGAAGTTACGCTTTTCGATCGGGCACTTGTCGCTGAAACACTTGGTGCCCTTAAGGAACAGCTTTATGCCTTCACGACGGCATAGACGGCAAACTGCATCGGTGTAACGTGCCAAGTTTCTTCTCCTTTAGATGACCGGTTTACAGGTTTGGCTTCACCCTTCGTCCCGGACGGTAGAACAGTCGTCAGTCGCTAGTCGTCAGTCGTTGGCGAAAAGCGTGATCCGACGGAAAACTCTTGAAAACTCCCTAACTACACTCTCCGCCTTTTCGGCGGCCGGCAGCCATTGTGCGGAATCGGCGTGAAGTCTTTGATCGACCGGACTTCAATTCCTGACGCGGCCAGTGCACGAATCGCCGACTCGCGGCCCGATCCCGGACCACTGACCCGTACATCGACCGAGCGGACGCCATGATCGCGGGCCATGTTGGCGGCGTTCGAAGCGGCCTGCTGCGCGGCGAAGGGCGTGCCCTTGCGCGATCCACGGAAGCCGAGCGAACCTGAACTCTTCCACGAGATCACGTTGCCCGCCATGTCGGTGATGGTCACGATCGTGTTGTTGAAAGACGCCTGCACATGCACCAGTCCATGCGGGACGTGCTTGCGCTCTTTCTTCTTAAACGTCTTCTTCTTGCCTTTTTTCTCTGGTGCGGCTGCGCCGCCCGCTGCTGCTGGTTTTGCCATGTCTGGGTTCTCAGTTCTCGGTTCTCAGTTCTCAGTACACCCGGTTCGCTTTCCTGCTCAGAACTGGGAACCGAGACCTGAGAACTGGGTTCTTATGTCTTCGCCGCGGCCTTCTTCTTGTTCGCGACCGTTCCCTTGCGCGGGCCTTTACGGGTGCGCGCGTTGGTGTGTGTACGCTGTCCGCGGACTGGCAAGTTGCGGCGGTGGCGGTATCCGCGGTAGGAACCGATTTCGATGAGCCGTTTGATGTTCATCGAAACTTCCTTGCGCAGATCGCCTTCCACCATGCCTTCCGCTTCAATGACCTGGCGGATGCGATTGACTTCGTCCTCGCTCAGATCCTGGACTTTCTTGTTGGGATCGACCTTTGCCTGCTCGAGAATTTTCGCCGAGCGCGGATCGCCGATTCCGTAGATGTAAGTGAGCGCGACCTTCGCATGTTTGTTCCGGGGAAGATCGACGCCTGCAATACGTGCCATAAAACTTTATCCCCTAGCCAGCTTCAGCCCTGGCGTTGTTTGTGTTTCGAGTTCTCGCAGATCACCCGGACCACACCTTTGCGGTGAATGACCTTGCACTTGTCGCAAATTTTCTTTACCGATGCTCGCACCTTCATAAATCCCAGCTTTCAGCTGTCAGCTCTCAGCCTTCAGCAAAAATCCTATTTGTAGCGATACACAATCCGGCCGCGATTCAGATCGTAGGGCGATAGCTCAACTGCGACCTTGTCTCCAGGCAGGATACGAATGAAGTTCTTGCGCATTTTGCCGGACACATGCGCCAGCACCTGGTGCTTGTTTTCCAGTTCCACTTTAAACATCGCGTTCGGCAGGGGTTCGATCACCACTGCCATTACTTCAATCGCGTCTTCTTTGCTCATGCACTCCCTACGGAGCTTTCAGCCATCAGCTGTCAGCTCTCAGTTTTGCCTTCAACATCAACTCAGCGTTTTTCACCGACAGCTGAGAGTTGATGGCTGAAAGCTCTTACTGCGTCAAAATCACCGGGCCGTCTTTCGTCACTGCAACGCAGTGCTCGAAGTGCGCGCTGAAACTGCCGTCAGCGGTCACCGCGGTCCACTTGTCGCTCAGCACGCGCGTTTCCGGCTTGCCGAAATTCACCATGGGCTCGATCGCAAGCACCATGCCTTCCCGCAATCGCGGGTTCGGTCCGCCCGAGCGGTAATTCGGAACCTGCGGTTCCTCGTGGAGTTTGGTTCCGATCCCGTGGCCCACAAATTCACGCACCACGCTGAAACCCGCGGCTTCCACGTACTCCTGCACGGCGCCGCCAATATCGCTGACAGAGTTCCCGATGAGCGCCTTCCCGATTCCCCGGTACAGCGACTCCTCGGTCACCTTCACCAGCTTCAGCAATTCGGGCGAAACTTCCTCGCCCACCGGCACCGTAATGGCTGCATCCCCGTAGTATCCGTCGAGCACCACGCCGCAATCCACCGAAACAATATCGCCCGCGTTCAGTTGGCGCTTCTCGGACGGAATGCCGTGCACGATCTCTTCATTGATCGATGTGCACAGCACGCACGGGTAATCGTAATAACCCTTGAAGGCCGGCTTCGCACCCAGATCCTTCATCTTCTGCTCGGCCGCGCGCTCCAGGTCCATCGTGGTCGCGCCCGGCACCACCAACTCACGCAGATGATCGAGCACTTGCCTTACGACACGGCCGCTCTGCCGCATCTTCTCGATCTCCGCCGGAGATTTGCAAACGATCGCCATCTAAACCTGGTTATCGATAATGCAGAAAATCTGCGATGTCACCTGGTCCATGGGCAAATCGCCGTTGACCGTCATCAGCCGGCCCTTGGCCTGGTAATAGTCCGCCACCGGACGCGTCTGCACGTCAAACTCGTTCAGCCGTTCCCGAATCACTTCCTCGCGGTCATCCGCGCGGATGACAAGCTTTGTCCCATCAACGTCACAAAGCTCATCTACCTTGGGAGGTTGGAGGTGAACGTTATAGGTGCGGCCACAGGTAGGACAAGAACGACGCCCGCTCAGCCGGCGCAACAATTCATTATAGTTGACATCCAGCCGGATCACAATCGGCAACCTGTTGCAGCCACTTGACTTGTCAAAGAACTCATTTTCCAGGAAGGCATCTAGCCAGCCCGCCTGCGCCGCCGTTCGCGGGAACCCATCCAGAATAAATCCGCGTTCGCAATCCATTTCACGAAGCCGGTCGGCCACCATGGGGCAAACCAGTTCGTCGGGAACCAGCTGTCCGCGCTCCATGACTTCCTGCGCCGCACGACCTAGCTGAGTACCCGTTTTCACGTTCTGCCGCAGAATGTCTCCGGTGGAGATCTGCGGGATCTTGTAGTGCTGCTCGATCCGCTTGCCCTGAGTGCCTTTGCCAGCTCCTGGCGGGCCTAGCAGGATGACGGGTCCAATAGTGCGCGAGGTTTCCTGGGCCATCGAGGTGGCCACCTCCCTCGATTTCTGTTGCCGGGCGACGTGGCCCGGGTTCTATCCTTGCGCGAGCCCTGCAAACCTCAGCCCGCCAGCGCAGCGAACGGCTACCAACGGCGGCCCTTGATGCGCCCACTGCGCGGCGTGAACCCATCATAGTGGCGCATGATGAGTTGGGCCTCGATCTGCGTTACTGTGTCCATCGCCACGCCGACGACGATCAGCAGCGATGTTCCACCAAAGTAGAAGTTAACGCCCAATCCGTGAGTCATCCAGACGGGAAGCTTGTCGAAGAACGTGCCCCCCAGCCACCACGGCAGGCTGTTCAAGTGAATTCCAGTGATCATCCATTCCGGAATAAACGAGATTATGATCAGGTAAAGCGCGCCCACCAGCGTGATGTGTGTGAGCACTTCGTTAATGTAATCGGCGGTGCGCTTGCCCGGCCGGATGCCCGGGATGAACCCGCCATACTTCCGCATGTTGTCCGCAACTTCGCTCGGGTTGAAGACAATCGACACGTAGAAGTACGCGAAGAAGATGATTCCCACAGCGTACAAGAGCGTGTAAAGCGGCTCGCCCCAGCCCAGGGCGTGGATCAGCGAACCGAAGTAGCGGTTGTCTTTCAGTCCGTATCCGACCGTTTGCGGCAGCGTCAAAATTGACGATGCGAAAATCACCGGCATAACGCCGCCCGCGTTTACACGCAACGGCAGATGGGTGGACTGCCCGCCCATGACCTTGCGGCCTACAACGCGTTTCGCGTACTGGACGGGAATTCGACGTTCACTTCGTTCGACATACACGATGAACGCCACCACGACGATCATGACAGCGAGCAACATGGCGATCGCGACCGGAGTGAAAGCACCCCAGGCGTTGGTCTTGACCTTGTCGTACAGGTCGGCCACGCCACGCGGCAAGCCCACCACGATGCCAGCAAAAATCAGCAGCGACATGCCGTTACCCACGCCGCGTTCCGTGATCTGCTCGCCCAGCCACATGATGAAGGCGCTGCCCGTGGTCAGGGTCAGCATCGTCATCAGGACGAAGCGCGGGCCCGGCGTCAGCACGAAATCCTGGCTGCCCTTGGTAAGACTGATCGCGATACCGAACGATTGGAGCGCGCTCAAAATAACGGTCAGGTAGCGCGTCCACTGCGTGATCTTTTTACGCCCGAGTTCGCCTTCCTTCTGCAGCTTGGCCAGCGGTTCGTAGACCACTGTCAGCAACTGCAAAATGATCGACGCCGTGATGTACGGCATGATGCCCAGAGCGAAGATCGTCAGCCGGCGCAACTGGCCGCCCGAGAACAGGTCGACAAATCCCAGGAAGCTGCCCCGGTTCTGTTCGAAGAATTGCGCAAGTTTGTCGGCGTTGATGCCCGGAGTCGGAATGTGGCCGCCCAGCCGGTACACCGCCAGCATGGCCAGCGTGAACAGAATGCGCTTACGCAGATCGGGGATGCGAAATACGTTGGCCAGTTTCTCGAACATTACTGCAAGACCTCGACCTTGCCGCCGGCCTTGGTGATCTTCTCCTGCGCCGACTTGGAGAACTTGTGCGCGTGCACGGTGATGGCACTCTTCAGCTCACCATCGCCCAGAATTTTCACCGGGTGCTTGGTCTTGATCACTCCGGCCTTGCGCAGCACGTCGGGATTGATGGTCGTCTCGCCCAGCGCGGCCAGCGCTTCCAGATTCACAATCGAGTATTCCTTGCGGAAAATGTTGGTGAAGCCGCGCTTGGGCATGCGGCGGTGCAGCGGCATCTGGCCGCCTTCAAAGCCGCGAATCATGCGCGAACCACTGCGCGAACGCTGCCCCTTGTGGCCGCGCGTCGAGGTCTTGCCCATACCCGACCCCATGCCGCGCCCCACGCGCTTGCGCTTCTCCGACGACTTCTTCGGTGCTCGTATGTTTGATAAGTTCATGTTGTTTTCCAAAACCGATTACGTTAAGACTCTCGGCTAAACACCTAAGACCTGCTAGTCAACAATCTCCACCAGATGCGGCACTTTTTTCACCATGCCGCGGATCGCTGCCGTGTCGGGACGCTCGATTACCTGATTCAATCGCGTGAAGCCGAGTCCCTTGACCACCCGTTTGTGCTTAACCGGGGAACAAATCGCCGAGCGCACCCACTTGATGTGCAGTTTCCCCGAACTTGCCTTCGCTGTCGTTTTCCCAGCCATCACGTTTCCTCAAGAAGCCGTCAGCTCTCAGCTGTCAGCCCTCAGTTCTTGGCCTTCAGTTCCATCTCACGAATGCTCTCACTGAAAGCCGAGAGCTGATGGCTGAAAGCTTTTTACAGGTCTTCCGCGTTCTTGCCGCGCAGCGCCGCCACGGCTTCCTTGTTCTTGAGCTTCTTCAGCGCGTCGAACGTCGCCTTGATCACGTTGTGCGGATTCGTGGTGCCGATCGACTTGGTCAGCACGTTCTGCACGCCCGCCGAAGTCATCACTGCGCGCACGGCGCCGCCCGCAATCACGCCGGTTCCTTCAGGAGCCGGCTTCAGTAGTACATGTCCCGAGCCAAAGCGGCCGAGGACCAGGTGTGGAATCGTGGTCTGCGTAAGATTCACCTTCACGAGGTTTTTCTTCGCCGACTCGATCCCTTTGCGAATCGCCTGCGGCACTTCCTTCGCTTTGCCGGAACCGTATCCCACCACGGCTGCGCTGGGATCTCCAACCACGACCAGCGCCGCGAACGACAGATTCTTGCCGCCCTTCACGACCTTGGTGACACGATTGATCGCCACTACCTGATCTTTCAGCTGGTAATGTCCTGCATCGAGCTTCTTGATTACGCTTGGCATTCAACCCTCAAATTCATTTGGTAATCGGGTAATTTGGTAATTGAGTAATTGAGTAATTTGAAAACCGGTCGATTTTCAATTTCTCAATCACTCAATTTCCCAATTCCTCAATTCTCTAGAACTGCAATCCGCCCTCACGAGCGGCGTCGGCCAGCGCTTTCACGCGGCCGTGATAGATATACCCACCGCGATCGAACACCACCTTGGTGATGCCCTTCGCCTTGGCGCGCTCAGCGATCGCCTTGCCCACGTCCTTCGCCGCGGCGACGTTGCCGCCGGTCTTCTTGCCTTCGCCCTCGGCGCTGCTGGCCGAAACCAAAGTCTTGCCATGCAGATCGTCAATCACCTGCACGTAAATGTGGTTCAGCGAACGGTATACGTTCAGACGCGGACGCTCCGCCGTGCCTTGCATCTTCTTGCGGATCCGGTCATGCACCCGCTGCCGGGTCGCATTCTTTCCTGGTCTGCTTAGCATGTTCTCTTCATCCTCGTCCCGGGTTTCTGTACCGGGTACCAGTCGTTGTCGGCTAATGGCTGATGGTCGTTAGCTGATGGCCAAAACCCAAGAGCACGATCGCACTGGCTAAATCTTCCCGCTGTCGCGACAGGTAAGTCACTAGCCAACGACTACCAGCCACCGACAACTACTTCGCTCCCGTCTTTCCAACCTTCTTCTTCAGACGTTCGCCGACGTAGCGCACGCCCTTGTTCTTGTACGGATCCGGCGGACGCAACGCGCGCATTTCCGCCGAGACCTGTCCGACCTTCTGGCGATCGATGCCGCTGACGGTCAGCTTGGTCTGCTTCGGGTCGACCGCTACGTCAATCCCCGAAGGCAGCGGGTACTCGATCGGGTGCGAGTAGCCCAGCGTGAACACCACCATGCCCTTGCCCTTCATCTCGGCGCGGTAGCCAATGCCGACGATTTCCAGGTCCTTGGTCCATCCCTTGGTGACGCCTTCGACGGCGTTGTTCACCAGGGCGCGAGCCAGTCCGTGCACCGCTGCCTGCGAATCGTTCTCGCGGACTGCGAGCAGGTGCCCGTCTTTCTGTTCCATCTTGATGCCCTCGGGAAGCGGTGTCTCCAACTTGCCCTTGGGACCCTGCACGGCGACGGTGTTGCCTTCCAACTTAATCGTAACGCCCTTCGGGACTTCGATCGGCTTTTTTCCAATTCGTGACATATGTTTTGCTCGTAGCTCGTGGCTCGTAGCTGATAGCTAGAGCCTTCGTTAACGTCTCTCAGATCCTTGCTGATTTGGCTATCAGCCACCAGCCATTAGCCGCTCTACCACACCTGGCAGAGCAGCTCGCCACCCAGGCCCTGCTTGCGCGCCTGGCGGCCGGTCATCACGCCCTTGGGCGTCGTGAGAATGTTGATGCCGAGACCACCCAGCACGCGAGGGATCTCGGTGCGCCGTACGTAAACACGACAGCCCGGGCGCGACACGCGCTCGACATTCGAGATCGCCGCTTCGTTGTTGGAGCCGTACTTCAGGTACACGCGAATGACCTTGTGGCCCTCTTCTTCGGTGGCCTTGAAGTTCGAGACGTAACCCTCTTCCTTCAGGATGCGGGCAATCTCCAGCTTCAGCTTCGAGGCTGGAATATCCACCTTCTGGTGCCGCGCGTTGATCGCGTTGCGAATTCGCGCCAGCATGTCTGCGACCGGATCGGTCAACCTCATCGTCTGCTTCTCCTCTGCCACCCGTTCGCTCCGCGCCTTGCGGAGAACCTGCAGCGGCTTGCTTCTGAACTCTGCCGTTGAATCCCTGGTCCTCGTTCGTTCGCCAAGAAGCGCCTGGCTGACGACTGGCGACTAGCGACTGACGACTGCCTCACCAGGACGACTTCGAAACTCCGGGAATCTCTCCCTTGAGCGCCAGCCCGCGGAAACAAAGACGGCACAGGCCGAACTTGCGCAGGTAAGCGCGTGGGCGTCCGCAAATCTTGCAGCGGTTGTGCTTGCGCGAAGAGAACTTGGGCTTCTTTGCGTCCTTAACTCGTTTTGCTGTAGTTGCCACTTAGCTTTTGCTCCTGGACTTTCAGCTGTCAGCTCTCAGCCGTCAGCTTTCAGTCAAAACTTGTGCGGGCCTCGTTTCCTCTTTGAAACCCTGCAACTCTGAAACTTTGAAACCTACGCTCTAAACGGCATGCCCAGATGCTTCAGCAGAGAGCGTGCCTGGTCATCCGTGCCGGCCGTCGTCACAATCGTTACGTTCATGCCCTTCATCTTGTCGACCTTCGCGTAGTCAATCTCCGGGAAGATCAACTGGTCATGCAGGCCGATGGTGTAATTCCCGCGCCCGTCGAACGATTTGGTCGAAACGCCGCGGAAATCGCGCACGCGGGGCAGCACCACGCTCACCAACCGGTCAAGGAACTCGTACATGCGATCGCCGCGCAGCGTGACCATGGCTCCGATGGGCATGTTCTCGCGCACCTTGAAGGCCGCAATCGACTTTTTTGCGCGCGTGACCACCGGCTTCTGGCCGGTGATCTGGCCCAGTTCATTCACGGCCGGGTCGAGGATCTTCGCGTTCTGCGTCGCTTCGCCCACGCCCATGTTCACGACGATCTTGTTCAGCCGCGGAACCGCCATGGAGTTCTTCAGGTCCAGTTCCTTCATCAGGGCCGGAGCAATTTCCTTCTCGAACCGCGAGCGCAGCCGGGGACGCTCTTTCGCGCTATGCCGCGCAACTGCCGCAACCCGCGACTCCTGCTTCTCGGACTTACCGCCCTTTTTCTCTTTATCTTTTGCCATGTCTCTCAATTACCTTCTCTCACGGTTTCGGAGTGATTACCGGTTCGTGAGCCTTTGCTGACGACTAACGACTGGCGACTGACGACTACTTATCCAGCGTCGTCCCGCACTTCTTGCAGACGCGAACCTTCTGGTCGCCGCGAACTTCGTGTCCGATGCGCACCGGCCCGCAGGTCGGGCACACCAGTTGCACGTTGGAAATCGCAATGCGGCTTTCCTGTTCGGCAATGCCACCCTGCACGTTGCGCTGCGGATTCGGGCGCACGTGCTTCTTCACCATCATCACGTGCTCGACCAGAACCTTGGAATCCGCCGGAAACACACGGAGCACGCGGCCCTGTTTGCCCTTGTCCCGTCCGGTGATGACCTTAACCGTGTCATTGCGCCGGATATCTACTCGAATATGTGCTGTGCTTACTACTTTTGGCATATCGTCAAACCCTTAATCTCTTCGCGCCCGAGGCTGCGACGTTACTTGAAACTCTGAAACCTGAAACTTTGAAACTGGCCCTACAACACTTCCGGCGCTAGCGAAACGATCTTCAAAAACTTCTTCTCGCGCAGTTCGCGGGCCACTGGTCCAAACACGCGCGTACCCACTGGTTCCCCCGTCTCGTTGATCAGCACCGCCGCGTTCTGGTCGAAGCGGATGTAGGTTCCGTCGCGGCGGCGATGTTCTTTCCGCGTGCGCACGATGACGGCCTTCACCACTTTTCCCTTCTGCACCTGCCCATCGGGCGAGGCTTCCTTCACACTGGCGGTGATCACGTCGCCCAGACCGGCGCGCAGACCCGTCGAGCCGCCTAGCGGCAGAATCATCTGCAGCTTGCGGGCGCCGGAGTTATCGGCCACCTCGAGCATCGTTCTCATCATCACAGCCATAGCTCTATCTCCCTGTCTGTTCGATCCCCGCTACTGGGCGTCGTTGATTCCGGCCACCGGCGCGACTTCCGGCACCAGCGCCGTCTTACGTACGATTTCTTTCAAGCGCCACCGCTTCAGCTTCGAGAGCGGGCGGGTTTCCTCCAGCCGCACCACATCACCGACGTGCGCTTCGTTCTTCTCGTCGTGCGCGTAGAACTTCTTGTCGGTGGAGATGACGCGACCATAGAGCGGGTGCGCCTTCTTGCGCGTCACCGCGACCACGATGGTCTTGCTCATCTTGTTGGAGACGACTTCGCCCACGACTTCTTTGCGCCGTCCCGCCGCCTTCTGTGTAGTTTCCGCCATTACTTCTTCTCCGTTGTGGCCTGTGCGCCGCGCGACCGCTCGCCCACGATGGTCTTCACCCGGGCGATGTCCTTGCGCAGGCCGCGAATCTTTTTCAGGCTCTCGGTCTGGCCCATGTTGAGCTGGAACTTCAGCTTGAACAGCTGGTCAGAGAGCTGCCGCTCCTGATCGTGCAGTTCCGCGTCGGTCTGATTCCGAATCTTGTCTGCTTTCATGGTTGCTTCTCGTTTCTCGTTGCTTAGTGCGCGGTTTCGCGCTTCACCATGGTCGTGCGCAAAGGCAGCTTGTGCGACGCCAGCCGCATCGCTTCCGCGGCATCGGTGGCCGTCACGCCTTCCATCTCGAACAGGATCTTCCCTGGCCGCACTACTGCGACCCAGTGATCCGGCGCGCCCTTACCCTTGCCCATACGGGTTTCGGCCGGCTTTTTCGTGACCGGCTTGTCCGGAAATAAACGGATCCAGATCTTGCCGCCGCGCTTCACGAAACGAGTCATCGCCACGCGGCTCGCCTCGATCTGCCGGTCAGTGATCCAGCCCGGCTCCAGAACCTTCAACCCGAAATCTCCGAAAGCCAGCTGGCTGCCGCGCCAGGCCTTCCCGGTCATGCGGCCGCGCTGCTGCTTGCGGTACTTCACTTTCTTTGGCATCAACATAAAATCGGCTCTCAGTCGTCAGCTATCAGCTGTCAGCTTTTTCTCGTAGCTCGCAGCTCGCAGCTTCGTTAAAACGCTCCGCTGGGCACCGCGTTCTGCGCAACCTCACGCTTTTTCGCCGTGAGGATTTCGCCTTTGTAGATCCACACCTTCACGCCAATGACGCCATACGTCGTACGCGCTTCCGAGAAGCCGTACTCGATATCGGCGCGCAGCGTGTGCAACGGCAAGCGGCCCTGCAGGTACCACTCCGAACGAGCGATTTCGTTGCCGTTCAGGCGGCCGCTCACGCGAACCTTGATCCCTTTGCAACCGAAGCGCAGCGCCGAATCCACCGACTTGCGCATCGCGCGGCGGAAGCCCACGCGCTTTTCCAGCTGCAGGGCAATCGACTCCGACACCAGCTGGGCATCGAGCTCAGGCTTGTGCACTTCCTGGATATCGATAAAGACTTCCCGGGACGTGCGCTTCTGCAACTCGCCTTTCAGCTTGTCGATTTCCGCGCCCTTGCGCCCGATGATGATGCCCGGCCGCGCCGTCTTGATGATGATCCGGATCTTGTTGCCCGGACGCTCGATCTCGACCGCACTGATGCCCGCCGACTTCAGTTTGTCTTTCAGTTCGGCCTTGAGCTTCACGTCTTCGAGCAACAGCTTGTCGTAATCCCGCTCGACAAACCACCGCGACTTCCACGGCTTGGTGTAGCCAAGCCGGAAACCATAAGGATGGACTTTTTGACCCATCATTCCTCTTATCTGCTCCGGCACCCCGGAGCGAAAACTCTACTTCGCCGCCGCTTTCTTCTTCTTGCCTGCGGCTTTCTTCGCCGGCGCCTTTGCCTTGCTCTTGGCTTTTGCTTTCGGCGCCGCCGATTTTTCTTCTTCGCCCACCACCGTCGCTACTGACTGGCCGTTGCGATTACGCTCCGCCAGCACGATCTGCAGATGCGAGATGCGCCGCACGTACCGGAATGCACGTCCCATCGGCGCCGGCCGGATGCGCTTCATGCGCGGACCGTCGCTGGCCACAGCATTCTTCACGTACAACTGGTCCAGATCAACGTCGAGATTCTTCTCCGTGCTCAAGAAGTTCGCGTTGTCGATCGCCGACTGTAGAAGCTTGCCGACCGTCGAGGCCACGCGCTTCTTGGTAAACAGCAAAGTGTTGCGGGCGTCTTCCACCTTCATGCCCTTGATGAGGTCCAGCACCAGGCGTGCTTTCTGCGGCGAGACGCGCATGTAACGGGCTTCAGCTCGAAATTCCATGTGTGCGTGTCTCCTTTACGCCTTGGGCGCGGCCGGCGCGGCACCTGCCGCCGGGGCCGGAGCTCCCGGTCCGCCCGGTACACCCGCCGGACGAGCCGCCGCTTCCGTCGCTGCCTTCATGGAGTGACCCTTGAAGGTACGCGTGAAGCTGAACTCACCCAGCTTGTGGCCCACCATGTTCTCGGTGATGTACACCGGAATAAACTTTTTGCCGTTGTGCACCGCGATCGTGTGACCCACCATCTCGGGGATGATGGTCGAACGCCGTGACCAGGTGCGCAGCACCTTCTTCTCGTTGCGCGAGTTCATCCCTTCCACCTTGACCTGCAGGTGGCTATCGATGAACGGGCCCTTCTTGGTTGAACGTGCCATAAATTCAGCTCTCAGCTTTCAGCTCTCAGCCTTCAGCAAGCCTGGCTTGAGGCGTCTTGCTCGCTTCTAAACGAGCTACGATTTCTTACGGCGTCCGACGATGAATGCGTCGGTGCGCTTATTGTTGCGCGTCTTGAAACCACGCGTCGGCTGGCCCCACGGGGTTACCGGGTGCCGTCCGCCTGAAGTCTTGCCTTCGCCGCCGCCGTGCGGATGGTCGACCGGGTTCATCGACACGCCTCGGTTATGCGGTCGCCGTCCAGCCCAGCGCACGCGGCCGGCCTTGCCGATGGTGACGTTCTCGTGATCGGTGTTGCCAACCTGCCCGATCGTCGCCATGCAGTCCTGCAGCACCTTACGCGTCTCGCCCGAAGGCAGCTTGATCAGCGCGTAGTCGCCTTCCTTCGCAACCAGTTGCGCCGAACCACCCGCCGAGCGCACCATCTGCGCACCCTTACCGGGCCGCAACTCAACGTTGTGCACCGTCGTGCCTGGCGGAATGTTGCGCAGCGGCAACGCGTTGCCGACGAGAATATCGGCGTCCGGACCGCTGATAATTTTCTGGCCCATCTTCAGCCCGTCGGGCTGCACGATGTAGCGCTTCTCGCCGTCTGCGTAGCTGAGCAACGCAATGCGCGCCGATCGGTTGGGATCGTATTCAATCGAAATCACGGTCGCCGGGATTCCGACCTTGTCGCGCTTGAAATCAATCAGGCGCAGCTTGCGCTTGTTCCCGCCTCCACGAAACCGGCTGGTGATGTTGCCGGAATTCCGCCGCCCGCCCGTCTTCTGCTTGGGCTCGACTAGCGGCTTGTGGGGCTTGTTGGTCGTGATGTCGTCATTGACCAGCGTCGTCCGGTAGCGCAACGTCTGCGTCGTCGGTCTGTATGTCTTGATTGCCATAATCGCTCTCAGTTTCAGCTCTCAGCTCTCAGTCAGTTCTCTACCAGCCGCCGCTTTCACTGAAAGCTGACGGCTGACAGCTGATCGCTGCCTTACAGGTTCTGCGCATACTCCGGCATCTTTTCGCCGGCCTTCAACCGCACGTACGCTTTTTTCCAGTCCGGACGGTAGCCCGCGAACCGTCCGCGGCGCCGCTCTTTTCCCGGATAGTTCGCCGTGCGGACGGAATCCACCTTCACTTTAAAAATCGATTGCACAGCTTCCTTGATCTCGGTCTTGGTCGCCTGCTTGGCCACCTGGAACACGAGCGTGTTCTCGTTTTCCTTGATCGCCAGGCCCTTTTCCGTAATCACCGGACGGCGAAGAATTTCATAGGCCGATTTCATTACGCCACCTCCGCCGCTTTTTCATGCCGCGTCCGCCGGCGAGGCACGCGCGCCGTCTTCTTCTCGCCTTCATCCGACTTTGGCTTGTGCTCGCGCTTCGAAGACGACTTGGTCAGCGACACCTGCAACTTCTCGATCGCGGGCTGGGTGAAGATCACGTGCTCGTAGCGCAGCAGGTGATACGGGTGAACGCCGTTGCTCTCGATCAGTTCCGTTCCCGCAATATTGCGCGCGCTCAGTTCGAGATTGCGATTGCCGTGCCGCGGAACTTCCACCAGCAGAACAGTCTTCTCGATCTTCAGCTTGTCGAGCGCTTCGCGGAAGGCCTTGGTTTTGACTTCTTTCAAGTCGAACGCATTCACGACCGTCAATTTCCCATCCGCCAGTTTCGAAGCCAACGCCGAACGCAACGCGCCCATCAGCTTCTTCTTGGGGAAGGTGTAGTCGTACGAGCGCGGCTGGGGCCCGTGCACCGTTCCGCCGTGCCGCCACAGCGGCGATCGAATCGATCCGATACGCGCGCGGCCCGTGCCCTTCTGCTTCCACAGCTTCTTGCCGGAGCCCGATACGCGCCAGCGATTCTTGGTCGCATGTGTGCCCGACCGCTGTCCGGCGCGGTAATGCTTCACCGCTTCCCACAGCAGATCTTCGTTCACCGCGCCAAAAACCTCATCGGCGAGATCCATCGTGCCGACCTTGGCGCCGTTCAGGTTGTAGATATCAATGGTTGCCATGTTTGTCTCTCAACTGCAGCTACCCGCTTCTGGCTAGTAGCTCCTCTGAATCTCGCTGACCGCAGCGCCGGTCGAAGGCCTTGGGCTCTTGCTATCAGCCATCGACGATCGACCGCCAGCCGCCTTACCCCTTTTTCGCCGCGCGCTTCGCTGCCTTCAACGGATCGACCGTGGCCGAACCCGCAAATCCACGCCGCTCTCGCGGTGGCTTCTTCGCTCGCGTGATAACCACGTAACCACCATTCGCGCCAGGCACACTGCCTTCGACCACCAGCAGATTCTCGTCTTTGTCCACGCCCAGGATGCGCAGGTTGCGAACGGTGACGCGCTCATCGCCCATGTGTCCCGACATGCGCATGCCTTTGAACACGCGCGAAGGGAACGCCGAAGAGCCGATCGAACCGGTGATCTGAAACATCGAGCCATGTGACTTCGGACCACCCGCGAAGTGGTGCCGCCGCACGACGCCCGCGAAACCACGGCCCTTCGAGATGCCGACGATATCGACGAAACGGTCGCCTTCGAAAATATCAACCAGCACACGCTGGCCAACCTTCAGGCCATTCGTGGGTGCATTCTCTGCGGGAACTTCGTCGACTTCGATGGGAACTTCTCGGAGGAACTTCATCGGCGGTAGGTTGTTTTTGCCAAAGTGGCCGCGCATCGGCTTGGTGAGTCGCTTCTCTTTCACGAACTCGACCAGCCCGATCTGCGCCGACTCGTAGCCGTCGCGCGTCGCGGTCTTGTGTTGCGTGACCACGCACGGACCGGCCTGCAGCACGGTCGCGGGGCGAACCTCGCCCTTCGAATCGAACAGCTGGGTCATGCCGACTTTCTTTCCGAGAATCCCTGATACCTTTGCCATTTCCTTCTCCATTCCCAGCTTGGCCTGTGGCTATTGGCTGGGTACTGTTCTCAACCCTAGCAACCGCCTCGCTCTCCCTAAGAGCTGACGGCTGAGAGCTGACAGCTATTTATGTTCTTTCCCGAACGCCTTAATCTCGACGTCCACGCCTGCCGGCAGATCGAGCTTCATCAGCGCGTCCACCGTCTGCTGCGTGGGCTCGAGAATATCGAGCAGGCGCTTGTGCGTCCGGATCTCGAATGCCTCGCGCGACTTCTTGTCCACGTGCGGCGAGCGCAACACGCAGTACTTGTTCTTCATCGTGGGCAGTGGAATCGGCCCCGCGATCTGCGCGCCCGTGCGCCGAGCGGTTTCGACGATCTCACCCGTGGACTGGTCCAGGATGCGGTAGTCGTAGGCTTTCAACCGGATGCGAATTCTCTCTTTTCCAATCACGTTTCACTCTCTCACCCCCCCGGCCGATCCGGGAGGAAAGAACTGGCGGCAAGTTGCAGGCCGCTTGATTTAGCTGTTAGCTGCTAGCCACTAGCAACCGACTCTTTTTCGATCGATGGAGCGGCGGGCGAGACGCCCGTCCCTCCACCATCTAACTTTTACTGCACAATCTCCGCAATCGTGCCCGCGCCGACCGTGTGGCCGCCTTCACGAATCGCGAATCGCAAACCCTTCTCCATCGCGACCGGCGTGATCAGTTCGATCACCAGGCTCACGTTGTCCCCAGGCATCACCATTTCCGTGCCCGCCGGCAACTCCGCCACGCCCGTCACGTCCGTCGTACGCAAGTAGAACTGCGGACGGTATCCCTTGAAGAACGGCGTATGTCTTCCGCCCTCTTCCTTCGTCAGGATGTACACCTCAGCCTTGAACTTCGTGTGCGGCGTGATCGATCCCGGCTTCGCCAGCACCATCCCGCGCTCCACGTCGTCCTTGCCTATACCGCGCAAGAGCAGCCCGGCGTTGTCGCCCGCCATACCTTCGTCCAGCTGCTTCTTGAACATTTCCACGCCCGTCACCACCGTCTTGCGCGTGTCGCGGAAGCCGACGATTTCTACTTCCTCGCCCACCTTCACCTTGCCGCGCTCAATACGGCCGGTAACGACAGTGCCGCGGCCCGAGATCGAAAAGATGTCTTCGATCGGCATCAGGAAGGGCTTGTCCAGTTCACGCGCCGGCTGCGGCACGCTCTTGTCCACCGCCTCCATCAACGCGTCAATCTGCTTCTCCCACTTCGCTTCCCCGTTCAGTGCGCCCAGCGCCGACAGCCGGATTACCGGCACGTCGTCGCCCGGGAACTGGTACGACTTCAGCAGCTCACGCACTTCGAGTTCAACCAGATCCAGCAACTCAGGATCATCCACCGCATCGCACTTGTTCAGCGCCACCACGATGTAGGGCACACCCACCTGGCGCGCCAAGAGCACGTGCTCGCGCGTCTGCGGCATCGGACCGTCGGTCGCCGCCACAACCAGGATCGCGCCATCCATCTGCGCCGCGCCCGTGATCATGTTCTTGATGTAGTCGGCGTGGCCCGGGCAGTCGACGTGCGCGTAGTGCCGGTTCGCAGTCTCGTACTCCACGTGCGCCGTCGCAATCGTGATGCCGCGCGCCTTCTCTTCCGGCGCATTGTCGATCGAATCGAACGAGCGGAACACAATCTTGGGGTTGTGCTTCTGCAACACCTTCGTGATCGCCGCCGTCAACGTCGTCTTGCCGTGGTCAATGTGACCAATCGTGCCTACGTTGCAGTGCGGCTTATTACGCTCAAATTTTTCCTTCGCCATTTCCGTTTCTGCTCCGTCTTCAGTCGTGAGACTGTTCGTTCAAATGTCTGATAATATCTACTTCGCCGTGCCCTGCACCTTGGCAATGATCTCTTCCGCCACCGAGCGCGGCGCCTCTTCATACCTCGCGAAGTGCATCGAGTACTCGGCACGACCCTGCGTCGATGAACGCATGTGCGTCGCGTACCCGAACATCTCCGACAGCGGCACGATCGACTTGATCACCTGCGAACCGGCGCGATGTTCCATGCCTTCGATGCGTCCCCGACGTGAACTCAGATCGCCCATGATCGTTCCCGCGAAATCCTCCGGCGTGACCACTTCCACCGCCATCACCGGCTCGAGAATCACCGGGCTGGCTTTGCGCGCGGCTTCCTTGAACGCCATCGAACCGGCGATCTTGAATGCCATTTCGTTCGAATCGACGTCGTGATAGCTGCCGTCGTACAGCGTCGCCTTCACGTCCACCATGGGATAGCCGGCAAGAACGCCGCCTTCCATGGCTTCCCGGATGCCCTGATCGATCGGCTTGATGTATTCCTTCGGAACCGTGCCGCCCACGATGTCGTTGACGAATTCGTAGCCCTTGCCCGGCTCGTTCGGCTCCAGACGAATCTTCGCGTGACCGTACTGTCCGCGGCCGCCCGTCTGCCGGATGTACTTGCCTTCCGCTTCCGACGGCCTGCGGATGGTTTCGCGATACGCCACCTGCGGCTTGCCTACGTTGGCTTCGACTTTGTACTCGCGCATCATGCGGTCGACGATGATTTCCAGATGCAACTCGCCCATGCCGCTGATGATGGTCTGCGCGCTATCGGGATCGGTGTGAACCTTGAACGTAGGATCTTCCTGCGCCAACCGGCCCAGCGCCATGCCCATCTTTTCCTGATCGGCTTTCGTCTTGGGCTCGACCGCGACCGAGATGACCGGCACCGCGAACGTAATCGACTCGAGCGTAATCGGATGCCGCTCGTCGCAGATCGTGTCGCCGGTCGAGACGTTCTTCAGTCCCACCACCGCGCAGATATCGCCCGCCAGAATTTCCTGGATGTCTTCGCGCTTGTTGGCGTGCATCTTCAGCAGGCGCCCAATGCGTTCAGTCTTCTGCGTGCGCGAGATCAGGACCGACTCGCCCGACTTCAGCTGTCCGGAGTAGACGCGGATAAACGTCAACTGGCCGACGAACGGATCGGCCATGATCTTGAAGGCCAAGGCCGAGAACGGCTCTTTGTCATTGGCTTTCCGCGTAATGTGTTCGCCGGTTTCCGGATTGATGCCCTGCGTCTCCGGAGTATCCAGAGGGGAGGGCAGGAAGTCCACCACTGCATCGAGCAACGGCTGGACGCCCTTGTTCTTGAACGCCGTACCCAGCACAACCGGAAACAGCTTCAACGCGATGGTCGACTTGCGCAGAGACTTCCGCAATTCCTCGGCTGTGATCTCTTCGCCTTCCAGGAACTTATGCAGGATGTCGTCGTCGTTTTCGGCAACCGTCTCGACCAGCTGCGTATGGAACGCTTCTGCCTTCTTCTGCAGTTCGGCCGGGATCGCTTCGGTTACGTACTCCGCGCCCATGGTCTCGTCGTTCCAGACGATCGCCTTCATGTTGATCAGGTCGATCACGCCACGAAACTTATCTTCCTGTCCGATGGGAATCTGGATGGCGACGGGCTTGGCGTTGAGGCGCTTGCGGATGGTGTCGATGGCGTGCTCGAAATCAGCACCCATCTTGTCGATTTTGTTGATGAAGCAAATTCGCGGGACGCCGTATTTATCGGCTTGCCGCCACACTTTTTCCGACTGCGGCTGTACGCCGTGGACGGCGTCAAATACTGCGACCGCGCCGTCGAGCACGCGCAGCGATCGCTCCACCTCGGCCGTAAAATCGACGTGGCCGGGCGTATCAATGATGTTGATGCGAATGTCGCGCCAGGTGCAGGTGGTCGCCGCGGACGTGATGGTGATGCCGCGCTCCTGCTCCTGCTCCATCCAGTCCATCGTGGCCGTGCCTTCATGGACCTCTCCGATGCGGTGCGTCCTGCCCGTATAGAACAGGATGCGCTCCGTCGTAGTGGTCTTGCCGGCATCGATGTGCGCCATGATGCCGATGTTCCTGCAACGCTCTAATGGGACGGTACGTGCCACAGTGTTCTCAGCTCTTTCTTAGGGTCAAAAATCAGCTTTCAGCTCTTAGAGCCTTTAGCCAAACCGCTCGCCTCTTGGGACTCAAGCCAAGAGCTAACGGCTAAGAGCTAAAGGCTGCTCTTCTACCACCGGTAATGCGCGAAGGCCTTGTTGGCTTCCGCCATGCGGTGAACGTCTTCCTTCTTCTTGATGGCCGCGCCGCGGTTGTTGGCGGCATCCAGCAATTCGTTCGTCAATTTCTCGGTCATGCCCTTTTCACCGCGACCGCGCGCGTATGTGATCAGCCAGCGGATCGCGAGCGAAGTGCGCCGGTCGGCATTCACTTCGACGGGCACCTGGTAGTTCGCGCCGCCCACGCGACGGGTCTTCACTTCGAGCAGTGGCTTGGCGTTCTCAACCGCTTTCTTGAACAGCTTCAGAGCCTCATCGCCGCCCTTGGCCTGCAGTTGCGTGAGTGCTTCATAGAAGATGCCCTGGGCCGTCGACTTCTTGCCCTGCCACATCATTGAGTTCACAAACTTGGTCACCAGATCCGATTGATACACCGGATCAGCGGCGACCCCACGCTTTGCGATATGTCCTTTACGAGGCATGTAGCTACTAGCTCCTGGCCCTAGCTTTTTGCTCGAGCCGCAGACTGCGAACATTTCCGCGCCCGCCATGAAACTTCAAACTGCCATTCGCTTTTGCTAGCGACCAGCGACTGACGACTAGCGACTGCCGTTAAGCTTTCTTCGGCCGCTTTGCGCCGTACTTCGAGCGCCCCTGGTTGCGGCCCGCAACGCCGACCGCGTCCAGCGTTCCGCGCACCACGTGATAGCGTACGCCTGGCAGATCTTTTACGCGGCCCCCGCGAATCAGCACAATCGAGTGCTCCTGCAGGTTGTGGCCGATGCCAGGGATGTACGTCGTCACTTCAATTCCGTTGGTAAGCCGCACGCGCGCGACCTTGCGCAGCGCCGAGTTCGGCTTCTTGGGCGTTTGCGTGTACACGCGGGTGCAGACGCCGCGCTTCTGCGGGCAGGACTGCAATGCCGGGCTGGCCGTCTTGTAACGGGGCTTCTTCCGACCGGAACGCACCAATTGATTAAACGTAGGCACTCTTTGCTGCTCCTTCAGCAGGCTGGTGTCCGGCGCACTCATCCCGCGTACGCGCACACTTGCCATGCATCTGCTGTCCCCCGTTTCCGGGTCTGACTGCGCACAACTTGCGCCAGCCATATTTCTCGCCGGACACAACGTCACCGGAAAGAAGATTTTGGTTTCCCAATCAGACTAATGCCGACGACGGTGGCACCAAGCCCAACTTCGGAGGTGCTCCGTTTCGTCAACCTTGCTTCGCATAGCCTCTCGACGGGCGAGAAGTGAGCGCGAAGCATTTCAGCGAGGAAGCTCTCGAATCGTTAGATCCGAAAGCATGTTGTTTCCAAAACTCAGCCGCTCTTCGGAGGCGCCGCAGCACAAAAAAACGCGCGGCGTGTGAACCCACCGCTTCCAGGCAAGCCAGAATTAACTCGCGGAACCTTTTAAATATAACAAGTGTCCGGCAAACATCGTCAACACTATAGCTCGCATCTGAAAGCAGGCGCAGGAACGAAGGTCAGCCCTTGCTCAAAAACGGGCTCGCCTCTACACTGAACGTTTTCCAGAAGATACACAGACTCGCCGGAAGGTTCGCACCTCGCCCCGGCGGGGAGGATGCATGCGTCGGTTCGTTTCTCGGATTTTTGTGGCCTTTTTCATACTACTTTGTTTTGCTAGCCTGAATGGCTGCGGAAGCAGTAATCCCGTCGGAACCTCGGTAACCCCGACTCCCACCGCAGTCAACCTTACGCCCACCACCGGCAGCCTCGATTTAGGCGCCACCATGTTGTTTTCCGCGATCCTCAGCCCTCCAACGACCACCCCCGTCGTTTTTACATCCAGCAATCCAAGCGTTTTGAGCTTCGTGCCGTCGACCGGAGGGCTGGCTTGCGCGGGAAAGTGGGACACCTTCGGCCGAATTTGCGCGCCGCAAGGAGCTGGCGTCACCCAGGTCACGGCCACCGCGAACGGAGTGACCAGCGCTCCGGTTACGGTCTATGTCCACGAGCACGTTGACCTCATCACGGTTTCCGAGATCAATCCGCCCATTCCCCAACCGGACTGCATCACACTGGCGCAAGGCCCGGGCATCCAGAACTTTCTCGACTTTCAGGCGCAGGCTTTTCGCGTAAGCGGGGGAACGAAAATCGACATCAGCAACACTGTTGGATCCTTCACCTTCTCTCAGACCAACAACGCCGTGGCCAAGTTGAGCACATCGGACCCGGCCCTGAATAACAACAACGGCACGCAGATTACGCAGGCCCGCTTCACTGCCGCCGCCCCCGGGCTGACCCAGATTTTCGCCACGGTCGCCGGGGTGACCGGTCAGCCGGCGCAAGTTCCCGACATGCACGGAAATCCGCACCCTTATTTCGAAACCTGCCTGGTGCAGTCTGTGAACCTGCAGGTTGGTAACGCCGCTACCAACACGTCGTTCGCGGTCGCCAATAACACCACGGGAGTCACGCTGACACCCACAGTCACGGACCGACTAGGCAACCAACTCAAGAATCCTATCCCGACCCTTACCTACTTTTCATCGTCCGGCGCCAACGCCACCGTGTCTGGGGGATCTGGGGCGGCGAGCGGCACTGCCTCGGTTACCACCAAGGCAACAGGCGGAGTCAGTATCACTGCCGAATGCCTGCCGCCTGCGTGCAATGTGGGCGTACAGCCCGTTCGCCCCGTTTACTCGTCGACATCCCCCTCTCTGAACAACTACGTCGGCAATCCAATCGTGGGACTGATCACCGGCACGCCTGCTGGTACGGGCACCGTGTACGTCACTACGACGCAGTGTGATAGAGGCCCCACCGGCCCCATCACCGGGTGCCGGCCCTTCCTGTTTCCGATAGACATAAAGACGAATGCTCCGGGCCTGGGCACGAGCCTCCCCAGTTCTCCTAACTCGCTCATCTTTTCCCCTTTACCGGGGACGACTAGTGCCGGTAAAGCCGCGCCACTGAAGGCGTTTCTCGGCAGTTCAGCCGGACTTATCGTGTTCAGCGCGGGCTCTTCCACGGCGGCGGGCACGATCACGCAAATGACCAACGTGCCCGGCAAAGTGCTGGCCGTTTCGGTCGATGGCGACAAGGTCATCGTCTCCGACACGAAATCCGTACCCAATCAGGTCTACGTAATTACGGGTCTGCTGGGCACAAGCGAGAGCGTTGTTCCGTTGCTGCTTACCGGCGTCACTGCAGCCGACTTCTCTCCGGACGGGTTGAAAGCGTTCCTGGTCGCGGGCAGCACGATGTATGTGTATTCGCCTTCGCAGGCGATGAAGACTATAGCCCTGCCGGCGGTTGAAACGGCGGTCTCGTCTTACGTGAACGGATCTCTTATTTATCTTGCTGGGCCGAGCGGCGTCACCATGCGCAATGCCTGCGACACGACCTACGGACAAGCGACCGCATTCCCGGGAGGCCATCCCACGCTGTTCCGCGCCATCGCCGACGGAGTGCGCGCCATCGGCGTGGAGTCGCCGGGCATCGATGTCTTTGATGTGCAGGTGCAAGCGCCGACTCCCGCGACGTTGAACAGTCCATCGACCACGACCTGCCCTTTCACCGCCACTCCAACGGGATCGAACTTCGTCAATCTCGGGCAAGGCACCTTCACGCCCCTCAAGCTGTTGATCGCGCCGGACTACTCCCGCGCGTACATTCTCGCCAGCAACCTGGGCAGCGTTTTTGTGGTTGATCTGGGAGTGAACGCAGTCTCTGCCATCCCGCTCACCGGAAATCCTGTGCCGCTCGACGCCAGCCTCACGCCCGACGGAACCCTGATCTATGTCGGCGCCAACGACGGCTCGGTACACGTGGTCAGCACCGTTTCCGGAGGCGACCTCGAACAGATCACGTTCTCGACCGCCAACAACAGCAACAAATCAAGCCTGTGCAGCAATGTCCCGCAGACCTGCAATCCGGATCTGGTGGCTGTGCAGCCGTAATTTAGGCTTGAAGAAAGTCGGGAAACAGCTTTGGGAGGGGCACGGCTTCAGCCGTGCCGTGAGGCAATGCAATTCAGGGCCTTAGCCCCTGAGGTTCGCTTTTCTAAGCCGCCGCTAATCGCGACGCCCCTACGCTCGCGCCTTTTCTAAGTCCCGCCCCACGCTGTCGAGCACGCCGTTGATGAACTGTACCGACTCCGGGCTGGAAAACTTGCGCGCGATCTCGATGGCTTCATTAATAACAACCGCCCGCGGTGTCTGCGGATAGCCCAGAAATTCCGCAACCGCACTGCGCAGGATGTTGCGATCCACCGCCGCCATGCGTTCCATGCGCCAGTGCTCGGCGTGGCCTTCGATCAGTTTGTCGATATCGACGGTGCGGTCGGTCGCGGTGCGAAACAGGTCGTCGGCAAAGCCACGCACGTCATCCGTAACTTCCTTGCGCTCGGCCCAGAAAGTTTTCCGGACCGCGTCCGGTACCTGCTTGCCCATGTCGGCCTGAAACAACATCTGCAGGCACAACTCGCGAGATTTTCTTCGGGTTCCCATAAAGCAGTCGTCAGTCGCTAGTCGTCGGTCGTTAGCGGTTCCATTGAAGATCGCCGCATTTGTGAGAAGTTGAAGGCCAGTTTACAGGAAGGCTGGACCTGAGAGATCGTAGTTTTGGCGAGATCCTTATTTGCCGCTTCTCTTTTTCGTCGACTTACTCGATGGCCGACGGCGAGAGGGTATGCCAACGACCGACTGACGAGCAACGACGGTTTTCTCTCCAGCGTCCTTGCTGTTGGAGGCGTTTGCTGAGGACTGACGACTGGCGACCGACGACTTGTTTTTCGATGATTGGCGCCTGACGACTCTCTTCAGACTCGCCATCTCCACTGCCGTCAGCGCCGCCTCGAATCCCTTGTTCCCCATCTTCAATCCGGCGCGATCGATGGCCTGTTCGAGCGTATCGCACGTCAGCACGCCAAAAGCATGCGGCACACCAGTTTCCTGCGCCGATTGCCCGATCCCGCGCGCGCACTCGTTCACGATGACGTCGTAGTGTGCGGTATCGCCGCGCAGCAAACAGCCGAGACAGATGATGGCGTCATATTTCCTGGTCTCGGCGAGCATACGCGCCGTTGAGGGAAGCTCGAAGCTGCCCGGCACGCGCACGATCTCGATGTCTTCCCTTCCTGTCCCGCTGCGGCGCAGTCCATCGAGCGCGCCCTGCAACAAGCGCTCCGTTATAAAAGCATTGAAGCGACTCACGACAATCGCAAAGCTCTTACCGGCGCCATTCAGGTCCCCTGCCTGCCCAGCCGGGAGTTCTTCTTGCAACCCGTGCACGGTGACAATGATTTCGCCCGGCAGCGCGAGAGAAAAACTGCGCTCTCCGGTTTTCGGAGAAGCCGAGTCCATCAGCACTTTCAGCTTCTGCTTCTGTGCGATCGCAAACACGTCGTCGGGATTGCTCACCTCAAGCACGATAAGCCGGTTGATGTCTTTCAGGTGATCCAATACTTCTTTCGGATACTCCGACGGCAGCGCATTCACGCTCAGCAGCCCGACCGGAGCCGAGAACACTGCGGATCGCTTCTCCGTCTCTGCAAAGCGCTGGAAGCCGATCGCCTCGAGAAAAGCAGTGAGTGCGCGCAGGTCTTCGGGCTTCGTGACGTAGCGTCCGATATGGAGAGACTTGAGCATCAAGCCCGTTTTCACCACAGAGAAACAGAGTCACAGAGAAAACCTTGCAAGCTTGTCATCCTGAGCGCAGCCCAGGACTTGCTTTTTGCTTTGCGCTGCCTCAGACAAAAACCTCTCCGCGTGTCTGTGACTCTGTGGTGAAGCAATATTACTTGCCCTTGAAGGCGGCCGCGCGCTTCTCTAAAAATGCCGTCGTACCTTCTTTCTTATCTTCGGTCGCGCAGCACACACCGAACAATGTCGCTTCCAGATACAGGCCCTCGGCCAGCGGCAGGTCGAGGCCGTGGTTGACCGCCTCCATTGCATACTGAATCGCCAGCGGCGCGTTGGCGATGATCTTTTGTGCGATGGCCTCGGCGCGCGGAATCAACTCGGCCGGTGCGACAACTTCGTTGACCAACCCGATCCGGTGGGCCTCGTCCGCGGAAATCATTTCGCCGGTCAACACCAACTGCATGGCGATCCCCCGACCGACCAGCCGCGGCAGACGCTGTGTGCCGCCGTACCCGGGGATGATTCCCAGCTTCACTTCGGGCTGGCCCAGCTTCGCATTCGAACTGGCGAGGCGCATGGTGCAGGCCATGGCGATCTCGCATCCACCACCCAATGCGAAGCCGTTGATGCAGGCAATCACCGGCTTGCCCATGCTCTCGATCAGATCGAGCACCGACTGGCCGCGATGCGTGTACTCCTTGCCCGAGACGGCATCGTGCTTCGACAACTCGCCGATGTCGGCGCCCGCGATGAACGCCTTCTCGCCCGAGCCGGTCAGGATAGCGACGCGGATCGCAGAGTCGTTCTGGATGTCAGTGAACGCCGCCCGCAGTTCTTCCATGGTTGCCATGTTCAGTGCGTTGAGCACCTTGGGACGGTTGACGGTCACGTAGGCAATCGAGTTTTTCTTTTCGAGAAGGATGTTTTCGAAGCTCATAAGCATTAATTTCACATTATCTGTTGCGGGGGCTTCTTGAACCGTGCTTGCTTTAGTATCAACGAATCACGTTCCTGCAGATCGGTGCTCACTCGATCCTCAGAAAAGAATCGTGGCCGTTCCCGATTCTGAGCCCTCGCATTGAATTTGCAGTCAGAACAGATGAACCATGTTCGGTACGTGTCTGGCGCCGGATGGGTAAACCATACCGATACCGCTGCTTGCCCGCACTCGGGACACTCCAGATCATCGAGATGTCCTGCATCCGCTTCGGACTGCAGACGCAAGTACGGGCGCATCCTTTCGTCGGTTTCTCGCTTTCGGAAGTTCTCTGTCATCGACGATCTCGTTCAAGACGCGGATATAGACAAAGACGAGTTAGAATTTCCCGGCCACCGGGTTCGTCGGGTCCGCATAATCATAAAACCCGCGCCCCGACTTCCGCCCATACCACCCCGCCATCACCAATCGCTTGAGCAAGGGGGGCGACGCGAAGCGGCGCTCCTTGAATTCGTCGTACATGACGTGCGTGATGTAGTAGGTCGTATCGAGCCCGACGAAGTCGAGCAGGGTAAACGGGCCCATGGGGTAGCCGCAGCCCAGCTTCATCGCGTTGTCGATGTCCTCGATCGAGCCGACCCCCTCTTCGTACGCCCGGATCGCATCCAGCATGTACGGCACCAGCAGCCGGTTCACGATGAATCCGGTTTTGTCGGAGGTGCGTACCGGAACCTTGCCGAGTTTCTTTCCGAATTCGTAGGCCGCATCGTAGACGTCGGGGGCGGTGGCTATGGTCTTGACCACCTCGACCAGTTTCATCAGCGGCACCGGGTTGAAAAAGTGCAGTCCGATAAACCGCTCCGGCCGCTTCACCGAAGTCAGCAATTCGGTCACCGAGATCGAAGAAGTATTCGACGCGAAGATCGCGTCCTTCTTTACGATCGGATCCAGCGACGCGTACATCTTCTTTTTCTCTTCGACGTTCTCGATGATGGCCTCGATCACAATGTCACAATCGGCGAGGTCCTGCTTCGAGGTCGTTCCCTTGAGACGCGCGCGCACTGCCTGGGGCGTCTCTTTGATCGTGCCCTTCTCGGCAAACTTGGCCAGCGACTTTTCGATCCCGGCAAAACCCTTGTCGAGATACTTCTGCTCGACTTCCAGCACCGTAACGTCAAACCCGGCCATCGCCGCAACTTGCGCGATGCCGGAACCCATGAGACCGCAACCTAGAACACCTACTTTTTTGATTTCCATATGAATCCCTTTTCCATTAACACGGCTTAGTGCTGCCAGGAGTGCGCTCCATGACCGTCTTTAACTCAAGCCTTCCTGAGTGAATTCTTTCTTCAGGCGGCTCATATCTGTAATAGACGCGAACGACTCTGTTACAGCCAGAACAATAAAAATCAAGAAACGAATTCTCATCCGTTAATTTATCGGCCACTTCACGTTCAACCGCCTGACGATCCGGGCACATGAGGTTGGAAAATCTACTGCCGACATGTTTGTTGAAATCAGTCCATTCGAAGCCAGTCTACGTGCGACACGTGCGACAAACATAGACTGTCCATCGCCCGCTATAGCTGGGAGGCTCGGCCAAGCCCGCTTGGGAATTGTCCTCAAAACCATAGCCCAGCCAAGTAAAGCGGTCCCTGGCCCGCACCAGTATCACTGAAAGCTCTCCACCACCATCGCAATCCCCTGCCCTCCCCCAATGCACGCTGTGGCCAGCCCATACTTCTTCTTACGCCGCTTCAGCTCATAGAGCAGCGTGATCACCAGCCGCGTCCCGGTTGCGCCCAGCGGATGGCCCAGCGCGATGGCTCCGCCATTCACGTTTACCTTGCTGCGATCGAGGCCCAGCTCTTTCTCGACCGCAAGATACTGCGCCGCGAACGCTTCGTTCACTTCGATCAAGTCGATGTAATCCAAAGTCAGCCCCGCTCGCTGCAGAGCGAGTTTCGTTGCCGGCACCGGTCCGCGGCCCATCAGTTTCGGATCGACGCCCGCGATACCCCAGTTCACGATCCGGCCCAGGGGGCTCAAGTTGCGCTTCTGTGCCTGCTCCACCGACATCACGACCACTGCCGCGCCGCCGTCGACGATCCCGCTGGCATTGCCGGCAGTCACCGTACCGCTCTGCCCGAATGCAGGACGCAGTTTCGCTAGCCCTTCCATCGTGGTCTGCGGGCGGCGGTGGTCGTCCTCGGTGAACATCTCGCCGCTCAACTCGCGCTTGTGATTTCTCAGCGGTACCGGAATGATCTCTTCCTGCAGTCGCCCTTCTTTATAGGCCGCATCGGCCATCTGCTGGGACCGCAGCGCGAACTCGTCCTGCATCTGTCGCGTGATCCCCTCCTGCTCGCCATAGAGTTCGGCAGTGTTCGCCATGTAGAGGCCGCAGTAAGAGTCGAGCAGCGCTACCATGAGGGAGTCTTCAAGCTTTCCGCCCGGCGCCAGCGTGAAGCCATCGCGCCCTCGAATCACGAAGGGCGCCTGCGACATGGCTTCCATGCCGCCCGCCAGCACCATTTTCGCCTCGTCGGTCTGGATCATCTGCGCGGCGTTGACGATGGCCTGCATGCCCGACCCGCACAAACGGTTCACCGTGAGCGCCGGCGTTTCGATAGGCAGCCCCGCCCGCAGTCCCACATGCCGGGCTCCATACAAGGCATCACCGGAAGTCTGCTGCGCGTTGCCAAACACGACATGATCGAACTCTTTTGGATCGATTCCCGAGCGCTCAATAGCACCCTGAGCCGCGAACGCCCCCAGTTCCTGCGCGGTAAAGTCTTTCAGTTTGCCGCAGTAACGTCCCATGGGCGTACGCGCCCCGCTTACGATTGCAATGTCACCCGGTTTCAGCATGAGTCCTTCTAGAAAGAGGCCAGATATACGAAGCCAAACCCGTCAGTGTAACAAAGAAGCGCTGTGAGCTTCGAGCCACGAGGCGAGCGCGATCGGTTTGAGGATGCGAGCTTCATGTCTTCCATCGTTTCTACCATTACGCTTCAACATCAAAGTGCCGCGATTGCAGAAATGACGGTCGGCGTTCGGTGCTAGAGTTCTGTGATCGAACCTGAGAATGTTCCCACGCTGGATTAATGAACTTGGTCCGCTCAGGAGGCATCGGAAATGACCAAGACGCTACTTATACCGTGCTTACTTTGCCTTGCGGGTTGTCTGGCCACGGCGCAACAGCGCGCTTCGCCGCACGGCAACGAGACTCTGCTGATTGCATTAGAGAATGCCTGGAACCAGGCGCAGTTGCATCACGATTCGAAGGCGCTCGACGAGTTGGTGGCCGACACCTTCATCAGCACCGACAATGATGGCGTCTTCCAGACCAAGGCTCAATTTCTGGCCGACAACAAGGACCCTGCATACGCCCCGACTCTCATGACCAACAGCGACGAGCGGATCTTCTTATACGAAAACGCGGCAGTTGTCGCCGGTACGTATCACGCCAAAGGTTCCTACAAAGGAAAGGCCTTCGATCACTACGGGCGATTCACCGACACATGGGTTTTCATGAATGGAAAGTGGTTGTGCGTCGCGAGCCATACCAGCCCACTTAAAAAAGGGCGCTGAATCGCATGCGTGGTTTGTGATGGCCAGGCGCCAACTGCTAAGCATTTTACGTACTCGAGGCTCGCAGCTCCTACGCCACGGCTGCAGACGCCAGGCTCGGCGCCAGCGACAGGACCGTACCCGCGCCCTGGGTGAGCGCGTCGTGCAAAGCTTGCTCGGCACGGTTAACTACTTCCGTGACGATATCCACTGGATCATACGCGGACCGCATCACGGCCTCCGCCAGGCCCGCCGAAAAAGGCAAAGGCTGATCTTTGCCGGGCATGCGTACATCTGCCACCAGCTTGCGCAATTTCTCAACCGCGAGCAGCGCTTCTTTCTCCGCTGTGTCCCCGAGGATAATCGCGACCGTGGTCGTGTCGTAGCGGAACGCCAAGTCGTTGGAGCGGATGTTCGCCGTAAAGAGCTGTCCCACCTGATCCATGACCGCTTCCAGGGCAGGCTCGCCGAATTCCTTGATCATGGCGGCCCCGCGTCCGAAATGCATCAGCAGGATGCTCAATGGAGTTGCCTGTTGCGCGGCCCGCTGGGCTTCGGCGAGCGCCAGGTCGAGATAAGACGCCCGTTTCAGCAGACCCGACTTCTCATCCGTGACCGAGAGATTGCGCACCAGCCGCCGCAACCCGGCGTTATTCAACGCAATTACAACCTGCTCGACAAGCGTCTTCAAAACCACAATTTCTGACGGGTGCCAGTTGCGTTCGGAGCTTTGCATGAAGACCAGCACCCCGATGTGATCTTCCCCATCCACCAACGGCAACACAAGCAACGAAGTCACTCCCAACTCGGCCAGGGCTCGCCGTATGGGCTGCACTTCGGCGGCGCTCGTGGTATCTGGAATGCTGATGGTCCCGCGAGCCACGGCCAGATCCTGACAGGCCGTGACTACCGAAGCGAGTGCCGCCGACTCGCCGCTGCCGGTTCCGTCTGTGTGATATTCCTGCAGAGCAGTAGGCGGAAGTCCTGGCTTACGCATCGCAGCCACACAGCGCGTGACTTTCCACTGACCGCCAATCTCGTTGGCCGCTGTCGCCAGCACGGCGTTGGCATTGTTCTGGTGATACAGCTTGCGGGTGATTTCTGCGACCCGCGTAAAGCTGCTGACGTCGGCTTGCTCCCCATGCACGGCTGGAGGCACCGCCAGGGCCGCGGCCGGTGCTGGAGCAGGGGGAGCCACCGGGGCGGGCGGCACCGGCGCCGAACCCGCATATCGCGGCGTAACCCCGGCCGCCAGGTACAGTCTCTGCAGATCTTCGTTGCGCTCTTCCTCGCGCGGAAACAACTCCTGGATGCGCTGCAATCGTTCCACCGCCTTCGTGCGCATTCCGTACTGCACCAGGATCTCTGCCTGCAGCATCAGGTCTTGCAGGGCCGCCGCACCGAGCGTGGGTTCTTCCGCACGCGAGGCTTCCGGAATGGATTTATTCATCTGGGTCAGGCGCGACGCTATGACCTTGAACCGGTCATCCGGAATCTTGCCCTTCAGAATTTCCAAACGCTTCTGATGCCCGCGCTCGTAGGGATCCACGTCGGCCGCGCGATCCAGGCATTCCCCGGCCTTCTGGAAATTCCCCGTGCTGACGTAGAGATCGAAGAGCTTCAACAGCGTCTGGCAGTAGTCGTTCTCTCGATTCGAGGAGTTGAACAGCTCGCTCAGAAACTCCAGCATCTCGGGAGACGAACGATGCCCGGTGGTCAGATCCTGCATGGTCGCCACGAAGGCTCGCCGCTCGCCGCGTTTGCGCTGGAACATTTCCAGCTTGCGGGCCAGCGCGACGGCCTCCGCATCCTGCTGGCTGTCGATCATTTTCCCGATCAGATCGACCACCTGCTGAATGCGGCCGGGATTCTGTTCGAAGAGCTGCCAGACCAGGGGCTCAGCCTCTGCCAGGCGATTTGCCGCTAGCAAGGACTGGCTGTAATAGTCGCGCAGTTCAGGCGAAGGATTGACCGCGATTACGTGCGGCTCAAAGATGAATATTGCAGCCCCAATTTGTCCCTGCTGGAGCAAGCTCTTGCCATACGCTAGCGCGATCCTCGGATCACTGGCGTCTTCGGCGTAGGCTCGTTCGAAATACTGTGACGCGTCGGCGCCCGCGGCCTCAGCCAGTTCCGCGGACTTCAGAAAAGCGGCCGCCGAAGTCTTGCTTTCGCCCAGTTGCGAGCACAGTTCCGCCATCCGCAGGTAGTTGGCCTGGGTCGGCTCGAGCGTCACGATGCGGGTCAGAACCTGCAGCGATTCGGCCTTCTTGTGCTGCTTGGCCAGGTCATCGAGCGCGTTCTCGTAGGTGCCGATAGCCAATTTTTTGTTGGAATTCTCGAGCAACTGGCCGAAGCGGAATTTCTGCTGCCACGTCGGGCTGCCGTGCCGGGCAAGCTTTTTATAGGTTAGGCTGGCGCGCGTGGCGTCGCCCACACCGATTTGTCGCTCGAAAAGATCGCCCAGCAGGGAAACCGCTTCCGCCGTGCGGCTCAAGGAAAGACACAAATCCGCCGCCATCGACCGGACGTTGTCATTCTCCGGATCTTCCAGCAGGACTTGGAGATACTCCTCGAGGGCGTCGTTGGTCTTGCCCCTTTGCAGGAGCTTCTCCGCTTGCGCGACACGCTTCGCGATTTCGGCTCGATCAGCCATGGACGGGTAATTGGGGAGTAACCTGCATGGTGATTCTAGGAGCAGGGGTAGGGGGCAGCAATGCAGTAACGGCCGACCTCGGTTACGAAGGTCATTCCGGCTTTGAACTTTGGGACGTACGTTCCTTTTCTGGTATACGTTCCACATGCCGGAGCCTCGCAACCCTAACGAAGAGCAGGGACTTCGTCACGAACTCAGCGCCGGGCAGATTGCAATGGTCGCGGTCGGCGGCTCGATCGGCACCGGATTGTTACTTGGCTCGGCCAGCGCGATCGGACTCGCCGGGCCAGCGGTTATTCTGAGCTACCTGCTCGCCGCTTTCATCAATTTCACAGTGGCCTGCGCGCTTGGGGAACTGGCCTGCGCTCATCCCGCCGCCGGGTCGTTTGGCGTGTACGGCGATCTCTACCTCAACGACTGGGCCGGATTTCTTTCCCGGGGCGGATACTGGGCTGCTATCGCGGTTTCCATCGGGACCGAACTGGTCGCGTCCGGGATCTACATGGGACTGTGGTTCCCGAGCGTCCCCAGGATTGTCTGGGTCGCTGGATTTTCGGTGGCCCTGCTGCTGATCAACCTGATCGACGTCGGCGAGTACGGTCGCTTCGAATTCTGGTTCGCCATGGTGAAGGTCGTCACCATCGCAGCCTTCATCGCGCTCGGCACGCTACTGCTGATGAACGGTCACACCGCTCCGCAATACGTTTCGCAGGGAGGATTCTTTCCACAAGGGTTTCTCGCCCCGCTTCTGGCGATGACGTTTGCGATCTACGCCTTCGGAGGCATCGAGTTCGTTGCGGTGTCGTCGGGCGAAGCGCGCTCGCCGAATGAGATCGCCAAAGCCATGCGCGTCACGTTTGCGATGCTGACTTTGCTTTACCTCGGCTCAATGGCGGTGCTGGTCGGGGTCATGCCCTGGAACCAAGCGGGCGGGAGCGAAAGCCCCTTCGTCACCGTGTTTCGTTCGGTCAACATCCCAGGGGCCGCCCACCTCATGAATTTCGTGGTGCTGACTGCGGCGCTGTCGGGCGCGAATGCGGCGCTGTATGTCTCGTCGCGCATGCTGTTCTCGATGGCACGCACCGGATGGGCACCAGCACGCCTCGGGCAACTGAACAAGCAAGGCTCACCGAAACTGGCCGTGCTGATTTCGTCTTACGGGATCGTAGTCGCGCTCGTCATGGAAAAGTACGCGCCCCGCGACGCTTTCGAGTTCATCCTGCGTGCTGCCTTTTTCGGCATGATGCTGTCGTGGATTGTCTCGCTGGCCGCGCACATCTCGTTCCGCCGCCGCGCCACGCCCGAGCAGATTCAGACCCTGCCCCTGCGCTCTCCGCTCGGCGGATGGGGATCAATCCTCGGCTTCACCGTCGTCTGTGCCGTGATTTTGAAAGGCTGGTGGGATTCGCGCGTAAACCTGGTCAGCGGAGTGCTGTACCTACTACTGCTGACGGCCGCCTGGTGGATGATCAAAAGGACCAGAAAGTAGGAGTATCGAGTTTCGAGTTTCAAGGGTTAAGCACTTCCTGACACCTGAGACCCGACACCTGTTACCTGTGACCCGTCCCCTGCATTTAAACTATTCCTATGCCCGACCCACTCCTCCGCTTCCGCCCCGAGTTCCCCATCCTCGAGCAAACCAACTACCTGATCAGCAATTCGCTGGGCGCCATGCCGCGCGGTGTCTACGACGCGATGAAAGGCTACGCCGACACCTGGGCCATGCGTGGCGTGCGCGCGTGGGAAGAGCGCTGGTGGATGCTCGGCGCCCAGGTCGGCGAGGAACTGGGCGCGCTCATGAATGCCCCGAAAGGCAGCGTCTCTACTCACCAGAACGTCACCACCTGCCAGGCCGTGGTCGCGTCTTGCCTGGACTTTTCCGGAAAACGCAACAAGGTCGTCTATAGCGATCTGAACTTTCCCTCGGTGATGTATTTCTGGGAAGCGCAGCGTCCTCTGGGGGCTCGCGTTCACGTGGTGAAGACCGACGGCATCAGTGTCCCCACCGACCAACTGCTCGATGCGATCGACGAGGAGACCTTGGTTGTCCCGATCTCACACGTGATCTTCCGCAGTGCTTACATCAACGACGCCGCGGCCATCATCGAGAAAGCGCACAAGGTCGGCGCTTATGTCGTACTCGACACATACCACTCGCTCGGCACGATGCCGCTCGACGTCCAGAAACTCAATACCGACTTTGCCTGCGGCGGAGTTCTTAAGTGGTTGTGCGGCGGCCCAGGCGTCGCCTTCCTTTACGTGCGCCCCGATCTCGGCAGGAAACTCCAGCCGCGCTTCACCGGATGGCACGCCCACCAGCACCCCTTCAGTTTCGAACCCGCTCCGATCCGGTACACGGATCCGCCCTACCGTTTTATGAACGGCACCCTGCACATCCCGTCCCTCGAAGCCGCGCGCCCCGGCATCGCCATCATTACCGAGGCCGGCGTTGCCAACATCCGCGAAAAATCGAAGCGCCAAACAGCTCGCTTGATGGAGTTAGCCGATCAACATGGCTGGCGGGTCAACACTCCGCGCGATCCGGAGCGTCGCGGTGGAACGGTTTCGATCGACATGCCCGACTCGCAAGCGGTCTCGCAGGAACTGATTCGCCGCGAGATTCTGGTCGATTGGCGCCCCCAAGCGGGTGTGCGTTTCTCGCCGCATTTCTATAACAAAGACGAAGAAATCGACACTGCCATCTCGGCCGTAGAGGAAATCGTGAAAGAGCGGACGCTCGCTTCTCGATAGCAAACTCAGTGGTTAGTGCATGGTCATCTGTTAATGAAATGTCATCCTGAGCGCAACGAAGGACCTATGCATTTCCCCCGCCCCGCGCTACTCTCGTCGTAGATGATCACCCGCTCCGCAGACTACGTCGAATACTGTCGCGATACGGCGCGCCGCCTGCGCAATCTCCAGGATCTCGCGCTGCGCGGAAAGAACAAGCAGGCCCTCACACGGCGCGTGCAGGAAGGCATTGTGCGCGAAGTCGCCCTCACCGCCGACGACGACATGGTCGACATCGGATGCGGCGACGGCACGCTCCTTCTCCTCGCAAAGAAAGCCGGCGTCCGCAGCGCCACCGGATTTCACGCCAGCGAAGAAGAATCCGCCATCGTGCGCAATCTCGGGGTCGACGCCCGTCAAGGCTTCACTGACTCCCTGCCGCTTGCCGATGAATGCGCTTCGGTGGTGGTCTGCAACAATGTTCTGCTGATTGTGCCGCGCGAAAAAATTCCGGCCAGCCTGCGCGAGATTCATCGCGTGGCGAAGCCCGGCGCGCGCGTGCTGATCGGCGAAATTCCCTTCGAGCCGGGCCCGCCGCCAGAACCGGAGTTCGTCACGGCTCGCGAAACCCTGGCGTACCTTTACCGCAAGTACGGACTGCGGACTTTCCTCGGAATGCTGCGCCGGATGATTTACTGGAAAGTAACGGGCCAGCCCATGACCATCCGCTACGGAAGCCAGGTCTCGTTTTACGCGCAGCCCGCGGAGTTCATCGCCATGGCACAATCGGCCGGATTGGAGCTCATCCACAGTTGGCGGCACGAAGACCCCGCTAACCGATATAACTACCTGTTTCGCAAGGCAGACTCGACCGCACGCTCCGCGCCAAACCCGCAAACTGACTCGTCCCATCCCGCCGCGTAACGTTACTGACGTAAGCGTCATTCAAGCTTTTTCGCTGCCCCTCCCGCACCCGCCTCGCTATGCTCAAACCCAGGCACAGCGCGGGATTCCGCCGGTGTCTGGACGCCACTCGTTTGAATTTTTCGTTGCCATTTTCGTTGCACTCAGGCGACGTCCTGCTGATTGCGGCCGCCCTCGGCGCGATCGCCGGACTCTCGTTTTTCTTCCACGGCTTTTCACTCCTGCAGCAGCGTTGGCCGGTTCCGATTCATCGTTCAGTGAAACTATCCGCGCCGGGTTCCGTCGTCGATCAACCTGCGAACGAGCCTACGGAGAAAACGGCTGGCAGTGCCAGCGGCGAGCCACGGAGCACTCGCCCCGAAGTCATCAAGCTCACGCCGCAAGAGCCCGTCGACGCCAGTTCCGCGTCTATGACCCAGCAGGGTCGCATCGCGGCTGCGCTGTTGAAGGCAGGAGTTCCCAGTCCCGCAACCTGGACGCACGAATCGATGCAAGTCACCGTTCGAGTGGAAGATCGATCGACAAGCAAACCCACTCCCACAACCGAAGCCGAGGTCTCGCGCGTGCTGCAACAAGGAGCCAACGCGTCCGACTTCCGCATCCCCGCGCTGAATCAGGCGAATCCACGCCACACTTCGAACTGGAAAGCAACGGTTATGATCTGGGGAGGCCCGGCGCTAGCCCTGGCCTGCATTTACATCATGGCCGCGCATTTGGGGTGGCTGTAGGAGAGCAGTCGTCAGTCGCTAGTCTCTAGTCGTTAGCCAAGCCTAAGGTGCGAAGTGCAAGGAACGAAAAATGTACCGGGAAGATCGACCCGCACTCTAGAAGCGGCTCGGGCTTCTGCACTCTGCCTCAGACTTGGGTCTCGCTGACGACGGACGACTGCCGACTGGACGACTGGCTCTGTCACCTTCCTTCTAACCCATTCACCACGATTCCGCCGTCCCTCGACCGCGGGGTTATTTAGAATGTCAACGTGGCTGATACGGTTCGCATCGGGATCATCGGGGACTTCAACACTGAGTTTCGTTCACATCACGCGACCAACGACGCCATCCAGCACGCGGCTTCCAAGTTGAAGCTAAAGGTGGAGTCCGAGTGGCTGCCCACTACTTCACTCGCTGCGCCCGAAGGCCGCAAAATTCTTGAGAGTTTCGATGGCCTGTGGGCCTCGCCGGGCAGTCCCTACAAGAGCATGGACGGAATGCTCAAAGGCATCGAATTCGCGCGCACGCGCGACTGGCCTTTCCTCGGCACCTGCGGCGGCTTTCAATATGCTGTGATCGAGTGCGCGCGCAACGTGCTGGGTATGAAAGACGCCGACACCGCCGAAAACAATTCCAGCTCGAAGAACATTGTGATCTACCCGGTGGCTTGCGCAGTACCGAATCAAGCCAAGGGCGCGCCCAAGCTTTCCGGCGTCGTGCCCGAGATCCGCATTCGTCCGGGCTCATATCTCGAAACTTTCTATGGGGAAAACGTCGTCAAAGAAGAATTCTTCTGCAACTTCGAACTGAATCCGGAGTTCGAATGGTGCTCGATCGAAGCCGGCTTTCCAATCGCTGCCCGCGGCCCGCAAGGCGAAGTCCGCGCCATTGAATCGCCCACCCACCGATTCTTCATCGCAACGCTCTTCCAGCCTCAACTCAGTTCCACGGCAAAGAAGCCGCATCCCCTGGTAGTAGCCTTCGTCCAAGCCGCCGCTGACTGGGGAAGGAAGAAACTCGACGACAGCGTGTTGGAGTAGGCGGTGGGGCGCGGACACTCCTGTCCGCGACCGGCCGGCGTTATCTGCCTGCATAACCTCTTGTCATGCTGAGCTAAGTGAGGCGCCAGCCGAACGCAGTCGAAGGACCCCGCGTGGGCCGGTACCATCACGGCCTCAGCTAGTTTTTTCCCCCCGTTGGCTTTCTGAGGAGCTTCGGTAGATCCTCGTATCCCCTCGCACTCCCTCCCACCTTCCGTTATGCTTCCAACTTTCATGGCCAGCACTTCCCCAACTCGCGGCAAACCGCCGCTTCCTCTCCGACGGCATGCCCGCAGTCCTCGCCATGTCGGCCGCGTTGCTGATCCTCCACTGCTACCTCAACAATCGCTACGATTTCTTCCGTGACGAGTTCAACTATCTCGCCTGCGCGCGCCACCTGGCATGGGGATACGTCGATCAACCACCACTCATCCCGTGGCTCGCGCGTCTGTCTCTGGCAACGCTCGGCGATTCACTTCGCGCCATCCGCTTTCTGCCCGCGCTTTTCATGTCGATGACAGTGCTCCTCACTGCTCAGATCGCGCGGGAACTCGGAGGCCGTGCCTTCGCGCTGATCTGCGCTGCAGCCGCAATAATCGCTGCGCCTTCCTACCTCAACGACGGTGCGATGCTCACCACTAACTGTCTCGAACCCTTGCTCTGGACCGGATGCGCCTACTTCGCGATCCTTGCCGCCCAACATAACCAACCGCATTACTGGCTCTGGTTCGGAGTGGTCGCCGGCATCGGCATGCAGGAGAAGTACTCGATCGCCGTTTTCGGATTCGCCATCGTCGTAGGACTGTTGCTGACCGAGCAGCGTCGGGTGTTCCTAAACAAATGGATGTGGCTGGGTGGCCTCGCAGCTTTACTTATCTTCCTGCCCAACTTGCTCTGGAACATTCACTACGATTTCCCCTTCGTTCAACTCATGCACAACATCAAGGCCGAAGGCCGCGATGTGGTGCTGAGCCCACTCGAATACTTTCTGCAGCAATGCCTGCTCTTGCAGCCGATCGTCGCGCCACTTTGGATCGCGGGCGTCATCGCTTTGCTGTCGTGGCGACCGCTGCGCCCCTATCGTTTCTTGGGATGGACGTACATCGTCTGCCTCACCGTCTTCATCGTGCTGCACGGCAAGAATTACTATCTGGCACCGATCTATCCGATGCTGCTAGCGGCAGGTGCGGTGAGCTTTGAGCGCGCACTCGATGGCCCGAAGCTTGGATGGTTCAAACCAGTATCGGTAATCGTGATCCTATTGGGCGGCGCGTGGATCGCACCGGTCGCCATGCCGGTCTTGCCCGTCGACAAATACCTCGCCTACCAGGAGAAACTCCCATTCAAGGTTCCGCGCAGCGAGCACAGCCACATGGGAGCCGCCTTGCCGCAACATTTCGCCGATCAGTTCGGATGGCACGAAATCGTGAGTGAAGTGGTCGTCGCCTGGAATCGAATCCCGCCAGCGGAGCGCTCCGATTGCGGGATCTTCGCGCAAGATTACGGCGCGGCCGGCGCCATCGACTGGTACGGCCCCGCCTACGGCCTTCCGCCCTCGCTCAGCGGACACCAAACGTGGTTCCTCTGGGGACCCCGCGGTTATTCAGGAAATTGCCTGATCGTGCTCGACGACCGGCGGGCTCGCCTCGAAGAACTCTTCCACGACGTGGAATTTGTGGGCAATTCTCCCGACAATCCCTACGCGCTCGAGAAGAATCTGCCAGTCTTCATCTGCAAAGGGAAGAAATTCGAGAAGACCTTCGCGGAAGTCTGGCCCAGCCTGAAAAAGTGGCGTTGATTCGCGGCGCCGCAAACTCAGAGACTTCCACAACGAGGTCCGCCAACATAGATCACGGCCACGACAGGGTCCATCACAACGCGTCGCAGGAGTCGCGCCAGCGACGCCAGAAGCTAGCCCCGCATGTAAGTGCGGGGTGACGTGATGCCGCAGAGCGAGTCCCTTCAGGGACGAAATGCCGTCACCGTGTAGAATGCCGCCGATTCGCCGAAACAAAACACCCATGAAACGTCTGCTCTGCATTCTTGCTCTCTCCCTCGCGCACGCCTTCGCCGTGGACCACGTCGACCGCATCTTCCTCAACGGTAAAATCTGGACAGGCGACGACGCATACCCCATCGCAGAAGCGCTCGCCATCGCAGGCGACAAACTCGTCGCAGTCGGCACGAATGCCGACATCAAGAAACTCGCCGTAGCCGACACCGCGATCGTCGATCTACGCGGACGCTTCGTGATCCCCGGCTTCCAGGATTCGCATCTCCACTTCCCCGGTCCCTCCATCAATGAGGTCAACCTCGTTGGCGCCGACACACTCGAGGACTTCCAGAAACGCATCTCTGATTTCGCGAAATCACATCCCGATCTCCCCTGGATCGTGGGCAGCGGTTGGGGCTACGCCACCTTCCCGAACCAGTCCCCCGACAAGAAGTATCTCGACGCGGTCGTCACCGATCGCCCCGTGTACGTCACCGAGCGCGACGGCCACATGGGCATCGCAAATACCAAGGCGCTCGCTATCGCCGGCGTTGATCGCAACACATCCGATCCGCCCAATGGGCACATCATGCGCGATGCCAAGGGCGATCCCACGGGAGAATTGAAGGAATCGGCGCAGCGATTGGTGGAAGATCACATCCCGCCGGAAAGTGACGAAGACGTTTATCAGTCCGTGCTCGCCCACATGGACGAAGCGGCCGCGGCCGGCCTCACCGCGGTGCAGAATGCTTCGTGGACGCCGAAGTCCTGGCCCGCATACCTGCGCGCCGCGTCAGAAGGAAAACTCAAGCTGCGTTTCCGCTTTGCCCCCATCATCCTGCCGAAAGAAGGCGGATCGCCAACAGCGCACAAGCTCAAGACGCCGCTCACTTCTGAGGACCTCGCGTATTACCGCGAACTGCGCGACACCTTCCGCGGACCCTACCTGCAGTTCGGCGCGATCAAGGGATTTCTCGACGGCACCATCGACGCAAAGACAGCCGCCATGTTCGATCCCTATGTCGGCGGCGGCAGCGGGATTCCCTTCTGGGAGCAGGACGACCTCAATCAGACCGTCGCGCTCTACGATCGCGAAGGCTTCCAGATCATGCTGCACGCCATCGGCGACAAGGCCATTCACATGGCGCTCGATGCGTACGAATACGCTGCCCAGACCAACGGCACATCGGGCCGAAGACATCGCATCGAGCACGGCGAACTCCCGAAGTTGGCAGACTTGCCGCGCTTCAAGCAGCTGGGCGTGATTGCCTCAACCCAGGCCATGTTCGCGAGTCCCGACCCCACGGCCCTGCAGAACTTCGCGGTGGTTCTGGGCCCGGAGCGCGCCGCGCATGCCGATGCCTTCAGGCTCTACGACGACGCAGGAGCCGTGCAAGCCTTCGGCAGCGACTGGCCGGTCTATCGGTTTACTCCCTTGCTTGGGATTTACACCGCAGTGACGCGCATGACGCCGCAGGGAACGCCCGCGGGCGGATGGTATCCGGAAAACCGCATCCCGGTTGAAGCCGCTCTGCGCCACTTCACCCGCGACGGCGCTTATGCCAGCTTCGCGGAGAGTATTCGCGGCAGTCTCACCCCAGGAAAGATGGCGGACATGGTCGTGCTCTCCGCCGACATTCTCGCGATCCCGTCCGAGCAGATCGCAAAAACGAAAGTTCTTCTGACGGTGATGGGAGGAAAAGACACCTATCGCTCACCAGAGTTTTAACGTGGGTAGAAGTTTAATTTCCGAGCAGGATTGCGGAGCGAGGGTCCTAGCCACAAGCCACTAGCCACTAGCCGCCTGCTACCAGCCGCCGGCGAATCTACTTCTTCACCAGACTCGTGTGACTGGCCACACACAGCCACCGTCCATTCTCGAAAATCCACGTGTCGGTGAAGCGGCCTGTGTGTTCATAGATACGTCCGCTGTAAGTTCCCTTCGCGAGGTAAATGCCTGTGACCACCGCGGTGTCCCGATACAGATTTACTTTCACGTCGCGAATGTTCATGACGCTGGGTTTGAACTCGGGGTCTTTGATGTCGGCGAGAAATTTGTCGCGGTCGCTGACTTCGCCGTCGTATTCGGTGTTGACGAAGCGATCCGCGATCAGCGCCTCAAGCGCGCGTGAATCGCGATGCACCTGTGCATCATTCCACAAGCGTTCCAGAACAACGATTTTTGCTTCCTGCGCCGCGCTTTCGGCGGTCCCGCTCTGCGCAAGAGCGCAGGCGGTCAAAAGCGCCGCACACAGCCCCACTTTCACCATCATTCGCGTGCCCTTCCCCGACAAAAAGGACAGATGCTCGCGAAGATATCAACCAGAACCGGCTGTGTTCCACTAAAAGTAATTTGGAGGAGTTACCGATGTCACATCAGAGGCTACTGCGGGAGCCGCAATTGGACCTTTTCGCCGTTCACTGTGTACTCGAGGGTCAACGTCTGGTTCTTTTTTCGCGCGACAGGAAAATAGATGTACCCCGACACCGGGGCCGACGCCGCGCCCTCCGGCAAGCCCTTTTCGCTGAGCTCAGTTTCCATGGCTGCCCGGTCTTTGTCGGTCGATCCCGCTTGCGGCCCGCTTCCTCCGATGCCCACGCCGACGCCCACCTGCTTGTACGTACCGCCCGGTGCCCGCGTGCCGGTCGCGGGATCGTACCCGCCGTTTCCGTAGCCGACGCCCACCGACGGATACACGCTGATGTCGCGCGTGGCCTCCGCCTTCTTCTGCAACTTTGAAGAGATAACCTTCGCGCTCGCCGGCTTCTCTCCCACTTCCGAATTGTTCTGGCGCAGCACCAGGTCATTCAGCGACACATCGAGTTTCCCGTCTTTCGATGGATAAAGTGCCACCTCGACCACCACACAGCAGCGGTTCACGTCGGTAACAAACTGCTTGCGCGCCTGCTCGGGCGATAGCGTAACTACTCCGATGCTGAACTTCTCGCGCACGGCATGCAGCGCATACTTGTCCGCGGACGATCGCGGCACGGTTCCCTTCGGAGCGGCGGACGCCAGCGACGCAATCACGACAACGGCTGCAGCCCACCCTAGTTTCGCGCTCATGGATTTTCCTTCGTCTGCTCAGGATCCAGCTTCGCTGAAATCTTCAAAGACTTGCGGCTCAGGACATACAGTCTCTGATGAAAATCCTCGCGCCCGGCCGCCGAAACTGTCAGATCATATGCGCCCGGATCGAGCCACAACGTTTTCAGCTTGTCTGCCATGCCAGCATATCCGCCATCGATGTAAACCTTGGCTTCCTTCGGGTCGGTCGTCAGCCGAATCTCTCCTCGTCCATCGCCGTAGCGAAACGCGTTCGGCGTGTAGAACGGGTACGGACTCGAGATCGGATACCAGTAGGAAGCGGCGACCCAATTCCCCGGGTAGAAGCCGAAGGGCGTATACCCAAAGGGATACGCATACGGATAGTAGTAGGGGCCCGAGAAGTAGCTATAGCCCGCGCCCACCGAAACACCGCCGAGCCGCAAGCGAAATTTTCGCTTCTCGGCAGGAGAGTCTTTGTCGCTGCTCTCTTGTTTTGACTTCGTTTCATTTGCAACGGGCGCAACGGCCTCGATGCTTTCCGGTTTCTCGGAAGCAGGCTCGACCGATTGCTCCCCTGCTTGGGCAAGCAAACTTACTGGAACGACGGTAAGGACCAGGGCGACGAGGCAAAGTACGCGAAGGCGCATACAAGACTCCCAGCCATCGGATTCTACGCCGACCGGCAAAGTTGCCCTGTTTCTTGACAATTTGTATTAGGGATTGCTCTTTCGGAACCGGCAGCTACTGCACGCCCATTTGTTCCCCGGCGAAGCGCTTGGTCCGCTGGGTGAGGGACTGCCGGCGTTCATTGATCGCCTGAATCGGTGAGGTGATGATCGGAGTGGCGTATCCGGGATGGTGAAATTCCAGCCGCATCCCGCGCCCGACGAAACGCGACTTCAACATGCTTCCGCCCCAGGTCGAGCCGGCGATCGAAACCGAAACCGGCTTGGGGCAGAATTGCGGATGGCCCCAGATCAACGCCCGATTGTCACCCACGAACACGGCGGTATAACAGTGATGTTGTGTCTGGATGAACAGGATGGTTCGCGGCTTGAGGTCGTTCAAAAAAACGCCGCCTTCAATCTCCGACTGCACAATGTTGGAGTTGACTCGATCGCAAAGATTGGCGTGGGGCTGGAACATACCAGTCTGCGGGTCTGCGTTCACGCTGGCTCCCCACTCCATAGACGTCTGCATTATTCACCGGGTAGCCGGAGAAGAAAAGTAATTTCGGCTGCCTACAGACTTTCGTGCAGCCCAGAATCGCCTGACTTCCGGTGTACCGGTTCCCTCACCCGGAACCTTAGCTCTCCCGCATCACGGTCGATTCCGCCAGGATCCCGGCCGCCATCTCCAATTCATGCAGGTCTTCGCGGCTGAAGTCCGCACCCGCGAAGGTCGCTTCCGAGCCCTTGCGCGAAATCTGGATCACGCCCAATACTTTGGCATTCTCGTCGATCACCGGCGCCGACATCAGCTTCTGGATGGGCAAGCGGCTGGCTGGTATCCACGCCTTCCGATTCGCCCAGCTTTACCGTCTCGAAAATACTGGCGTGCTTCACGCGCGCAAAGTTGTTGAAGATCTCAGACTTCTTGCTGATCGCCGTGTGTGCCGCGATCGAGCTGCTGGAAATCGGAATCGATCCGGCCGTCCGCAGTTCCTCCGGATATATAAACTGCAACAATCCGCCATCCAACCGCAACAACGCGACTTCGGTCTGTTGAACTTGGAAAATCTTTGCCAGAACGCCGCATACCTGCCGGGGCGTCACATCCTGATCCAGGAGGTGCTCCAGCGGCGACATGTCGGGAATCCATCCCGGCGGCTTGGGCGTATTCGAAAATTGGGAGCTCATATGGGGTCTTGTCTCGTCCCTGTAACCAAGGAACTACCCCGCAGCTTAAGCACCAGACGGAATACCCCGAAGTCACTGTCCCATTCAGTCGATAAGCTCCGTGTTATCAATCAAAATGACGCTTTTCGGCATACTGCTCGATGTCAGTTTTCCTCGCCGGTGCCGCTTTTCCGCCCTCAGAGATTGACAGTTTCTGTCACTAATCGACAACGCCGCCCTTCGCTATGAATTCTCTCTCTAGTTTGTCATCCTGAGCGCAAGGATCTGCTTTTGATGGCGGCGAGGCGAATTTTCTCTTGTGTGCTTCTCTTGAATAGCCTTCACTACAGATATTTCATTCTGTAACCTTCGCATTCCCGACGCATCCACTACGATCATCGGTCTTACGTGACATGAACATGATTCGATCCAGCATCGCCGTATTTATTTTCTCCGGACTGGCGGTAGGCGCGTACTTCAGCCACGGTTTCGCTTCAGCCTCGCCTGCGGCAACCAATCGCGTACCGGTTGTCGTCGAACTCTTCACCTCGGAAGGATGCTCGAGTTGTCCGCCGGCGGATGCTCTCTTGCGAAAGTTCGACGCGCAGCCCTTCCCGGCCGCCGAACTCATCGTACTAAGCGAACATGTCGACTACTGGAATCACATCGGCTGGACCGATCCATATTCTTCGCACGCGTACAGCGAGCGCCAGAGCGCCTACGGAGACCGGCTTCACCTCGACGGCGTTTACACCCCGCAAATGGTCGTGGATGGCACGCGTGAATTCGTCGGCAGCAATTCGGAGGACGCTGAAAAAGCGATTTCGAAAGCGACGGGGACTTCCAAGATCGACGTCCGCATCACCGCCGCGAGGCTGGACGGAGAAACGCTGTACGCTCGCATCGAAGCCGGGCCGCTTCCCGCCGGAACGCAATCTGCGGATGTCATTCTGATTGCAGCGCTGAATCACGCAGAGTCGCAAGTCGCAGCTGGAGAAAATTCCGGTCGCCGCCTCACCCATGTCGCCGTAGTTCGCGCACTCAAGAAGACCGGCTCGATCGCACCCGGTCAATCGTTCTCCCAAGAAGTGGCTGTGAAACTGGAGAAGCACGCCGGTGCATCAGATCTTCGCGCTGTCGCCATGGTACAAGAACCGGGCCCGGGAAAAATTTTGGGAGCAGCCCAGCAACAATTATCGAAGTGATTTGAGACGGCGAGCGCCGCATTCGCTTAAATCTGGCTGTTCTCGGCAACGCGGCCAAGGGACTCGGCATCCGCAAACTGAGACCTGAGACCTGAGACCTGAGACCTGAGACCTGAGACCTGAGACCTGAGACCTGAGACCTGAGACCTGAGACCTGAGACCTGAGACCTGAGACTGACCTGAGACCTGTGACCCGTGACCTGCTCTCCTGCTAAATTAGTCCGACCATGAAGCCTGTCCGCAGTTTCGCCAGCGACAACAACGCCGGCATTCATCCTGAAATTCTTAAAGCCATCGCGATGGTGAACCAGGGCCACGTCGTCGGCTACGGAGCCGACCCCTACACCGCCATCATGGTGAACACTTTTCGCGAGCACTTCGGCGACGATGCGGAAGTCTTCGTCGTTTTCAATGGCACCGGCGCGAACTGCTTAAGCCTCGAAGCCCTCACCCGCTCCTACCACGCCGTCATCTGTGCCGCATCGGCGCACATCTACACTGACGAATGCGGGGCTCCCGAAAAATTCACCGGCTGCAAACTGATTCCCATTCCCACTCCCGACGGCAAACTCACCGTTGAACTCATTCGCCACACGTACCATGGCATCGGCGACGAACACCACGTGCAACCGAAGGTCATCTCAATCACGCAAGCCACCGAGATGGGTACGGTCTACCGCGCGGAAGAAGTCCAGGCTATTGCGCGCTTCGCGCACGAGCACGACCTTTACCTGCACATGGACGGAGCCCGCATCGCCAACGCCGCCGCCGCGCTGGGCCAGACCCTGCGCCAGGCCACGCGCGATTTGGGCGTCGACGTGCTTTCCTTCGGCGGAACGAAAAACGGCATCATGGGCGGCGAAGCCGTGATCTTCTTCCATCCAGAACAGGCCCAAGACTTCTTGTTCCGCCGCAAGCAGTCGATGCAGCTGGCTTCGAAAATGCGCTTCATTTCCGCGCAACTGGGCGCGCTGCTGACCAACAACCTCTGGCTCACAAATGCGCAACACTCCAACCGCATGGCGAAGCTGCTTGAAAGCGAGATACGCCAAATCCCTGGAGTAAAACTCGTCTACCACGTCGAAGCCAACGGCGTATTCGCTAAAATCCCGCACGACGCAATTGCGAAAATCCAGGAACGCTACTTCTTTTATGTCTGGAACGAAGAGGAATCGGTGGTGCGCTGGATGTGTTCGTTCGACACGACAGAAGAAGACGTTAAAAACTTCGCCAGTTTCGTCGCCCAGGCAATCGGCGACTGAAAACCCTCGCTGTGGACAAATTATCGGACGGCAAGTATAGCCAAGATTGGCGCCAGATTGTTACTTGCATTTTGAGCAAGCTTTTACTAAATTGACGCCACTCGCTCACAGTTTTGATAAGTGGATTCAATTCCCTGGAGTGTTAATGAGCAAGAGGTGGTCGGCCCTGCCGGGTTTGTGTATCGCGGTGTTCCTGCTGGCGAGTTTGTCGGCGTGTGGGCACAAGCAGCAGCTGGAATCAATCACGATCATTCCTGCAGTCGAAAACTTCGGCGCGGCCAACATCCCGGTGAGCGCGAATGCCGGCGCGCAAGTGCAACTCAGGGCATTGGGGTCTTATAGTCATCCTCCGGTTACAAAGGACATCACAACCCAGGTGGCTTGGACTTCCAACACTCCCGATATGATCTCGGTGGATGCAGGCGGCCTGATCACGGCCACGGGACTTTCTTGCGGGGGAACGATTATTTCTGCAACCGTTATCACGAATCACAGTGACGGCAACGTTTCCTCTACAGGGGCCATCGTCACCGGGAGCATGCAGGCCAACGTGATTTGCCCCACGAAGTAGGTTCTAGCTCTCACCCAGCAACTTGCCCAACGTCGGCTTGTGCTTCTCCTGCGTGCGCTTCTTGCGATCGGGAACAACCTGGGTCGGCGGAGGAGTACCGATCCGCTCGCGCGCCAGTTCCTTGATGGCCGTCACCACCCGAAACTTTTTGATCTTCTTCTTTCTCGCCATTTCCATCCGAGTGTAGCGCGAGCCGCAAGGTCCTTGCCGATGCATAAGCGCGGGCGAGGGCGCCCGCGCTACACGCAACTTGTGCAATAATTCGGTGGTCAGGGTTGGTCTTTCTGACGACTAGCGACTGACGACCGACGACTGCCCTATGGAAGAGCGCGAATTTTTCGACGAGCGTCCCGATAAGAAGCCCGCCAATCTCAACTGCCCACACTGTCACCAGGCGGCGGAGTACGAAATCAGCTGGCTGGTCCGCACCAAGAAGAAAAGCCTCCCACCCCGCGCCGACGAACGCGATCGCGCCCGCTTCGCCAAGGCTCGTTCCTACATGCTCCGCAAAGACGACGTCATGATGTGCAAGAACATGCGTTGCCGCAAGCGCTTCGACATCACGTCCGTCCAGTCGGTCGCTTTTCTCGACTGATTTCCCACAATTGCACGAAGCCTCGGTTATCCCGTTCTGAAACCGCGCATCCTTCCAGGTTGCGAGCCGACATCCGTGGCGGAAGTATTTATAATAACCAGTTTGCTCATACACGTCGGCGACGCCCGGGCGGACGACGCCTGTTTCTAACGAACCGCTTCGCCGGCGGCAGGAGTCATTCGTGAAAATTCTGGTTTGCATGAAGCAGGTCCCGCAGAAAGATGCCCCGCTCAAATTGAACGAGGGCGGGACCTGGATCCGCGAAGACGTTTCTTACGAAGTTAACGAACCCGACGCCTACGCCCTCGAAGAGGCGCTGCGTCAAAAAGAGAAGCATTCCGGCGAAGTGGTCGTGATTACGTCGGGCCCGGCGCGCGCCAGCCAGGTGCTGCGCGAGGCGCTGGCAAAGGGCGCCGACCGCGCCATTCATCTCGAAGACAATGCCTTCGTCGGCATCGATGCGTACAACACCGCTCGAGCTTTCGCCGCCGCCATCAAAGACGAGAAATTCGATCTCATCTTCACCGGATTGCAATCTGACGACTACGGCTACGCGCAAACGGGCGTCATCCTCGCCGAACTGCTGGGCTGGCCGCACGCCACCATCATCATGCAGATCGAGAAGCAGGACGCCGGTATCCGCGTGAAGCGCGAACTCGAAGCCGGATTCTTCCAGTTTGTCGATATGCCGCTGCCGGCCGTGCTCACCATCCAGTCGGGCATCAACAAACTTCGCTATGCGACATTGATTGGCATCAAGCAGGCCAAGAACAAACCGATGCGTAAAGTCACGATGGCCGAAGTGCAGTCGGCCCTGGGCGAGAATCTGCAGAAGATCGAGAAGCTCTACATCCCGCAGAAAACCAAGAAGACCGAAATGATCCAAGGCTCGCCGGGCGAGATGGCGAAGAAACTGGTAGAGAAACTGCGCAACGAAGTACGAGTGCTGTGACCGTGTGGAGCGGGCACTCCTGCCCGCTGCCGTTGGCTGTACCTGAGACCTAACACCTGATACCTGAGACCTGCTCTTATGATCCTAGCCATCGTCGAACAACGTGAAGGCAAACTGAATCGCGTCTCCTGGGAAACGCTCACCGCGGGCCAAGCCATCGCCGCCGAAACCGGCTGGCCGCTGGAGGCTGCGGTTGTAGGGGGAAGTGTCGCCGCTCTCGCGAGCGAAGTCGCCGGGAAGAAAGTCGGCAAGGTGTATGCGATCGAGAATGCAAAACTCGATCCCTACACGCCCGACGCCTTCGCCGCCGCGCTCAAACAGTTCATCGAGTCGAAGCAGCCCAAACTCGTCCTGATGCCGCACACCTACCAGGTGCGCGACTTCGTTCCCAAGCTCGCAACCGCCATGGGACGCACTGTAATCAGCGACGCCATTGGCTACAAGAAGGAAGGCGACAAGCTCGTCTTCACGCGCCAGATGTTTCAAGGAAAATTCGTGGCCGACGTGAGCTTTACGGGCGACGCTCCCTGGTTCGTCACTTTCCAGAACGGGGCCTTCCGCGGAGACAAGGTCGAGGCCGGCGCGAACCCAGCGCCCGTCGAGACGGTCGCCGTCGACATTTCCGACGGCGTCGTCCGCAACAAGCCTCAGGAAGTTTTCAAGGAAGCAAAGCAGGCGGTTGACCTGACGCAGGCGGAAGTCATCGTCGCCGTCGGCCGCGGAATCAAAGAGCAGAAGAACATCGAAATCGCGAAGCAGTTAGCCGAGGCGCTCGGCGGAGAGCTCGCGGCGTCGCGCCCCATCTGCGATTCCGGCTGGCTTCCCATGGACCGCCAGATCGGCTCCTCGGGCCAAACGGTCGCTCCAAAACTTTATCTGGCGCTGGGGATCTCGGGAGCCATCCAACACATCGTCGGCATGAAGGGCGCGCGCACCATCGTCGCGGTTAACAAGGATAGTGAAGCCCCGATTTTCGAAATCGCCGACTATGCAGTGGTGGGAAACCTGTTCGAGATTGTGCCGCCGCTGATTGAAGAAATAAAGAAGGCTAAAGCTGGAGCTTAATGCGTCCCGCGTTGTCGATGCGTACGCAGACATTGGTTTTGGCTAAATGCTAAGGGCTAATTGCTAAATGCTTGTCTTCCGCACTCCTCTCGAAAACATCGACCGCCCCCAAATGGAAGCCGACGTGGTCATCGTCGGCGGCGGGCCCGCGGGCATGGCCTGCGCTCTGCGTCTGTCGCAACTCATCGACGAGCACAATGCCCAGCATCCCGACGCGCCACTCAGCAAAGAAAACATCTACGTGCTCGAGAAGGCACGCGAGATCGGTCAGCACTGCCTCTCAGGCGCTCTGCTCGACCCGCGCTCCATGCGCGAACTGCTGCCGGGCTTCGAGAAGGAAGCTCCGCTCGACGCCCAGTGCAACAAAGAAGGCGTCTACTTCCTGACCAAGAACGGCAAGTTCAAGCTGCCCATCACTCCGCCGCCCTTACGCGACCATGGCAACTACGTCATCTCGATCAACAAGTTTGTGAAGTGGCTGGGAAGTAAGGTCGAAGAAACCGGCATCACGATCTTCACCGGTTTCGCTGGATCACAACTTCTTTACGATGGCAACCGCGTCGCTGGAGTCCGCACCGACGATAAAGGCGTCGACAAAGAGAACCACCCCAAATCAAATTTCGAGCCGGGCTACGATCTGAAGGCCAAGGTCACGATCCTCGCAGAAGGCACTCGCGGATCGCTGACCAAAGAGCTCATCCACAAGTTCGATCTCGTCAAAGATCGCAACCCGCAGACGTACGGCGTCGGCGTCAAAGAGCTTTGGGAGGTCCCCTCGGGCCGCATCGCGCAGGGCGAGGTCATCTACACGATGGGCTGGCCGCTCACCACGAAGGAATACGGCGGCGCGTGGATCTACGGCTCGAAAGACAACCTCGTCTCGCTCGGCTTCGTCATAGGACTCGACTATCCCGACCCGCGCCTCGATCCGCAGCACGTGCTGCAGGACTTCAAGCAGCATCCCTTCGTCGCGAAGCTGCTGGAGGGCGGGAAGATGATCCGCTACGGCGCGAAGTCGATGCCCTACGGCGGATGGTGGGCGGTCCCGCCAGTTGCAGGCGATGGCTGGATGATCCTCGGCGACTCTGCCGGCCTGGTGAACTCGCAGCGGCTCAAAGGTATTCACCTCGCGATCAAGAGCGGCATGCTCGCCGCCGAAACTGCATTCGAAGCCTTGAAGAAAAACGACGCTTCCGCAGCCACGCTCAGCGAGTATCAGAAGAAAGTCGACTCCAGCTGGATCAAAGATGAACTCTGGAAGGTACGCAACTTCCACCAGGCATTCGAAAAAGGCTTTCTAAACGGGATGTTCCACGCGGGCCTGCAACAATTCACGGGAGGCCGCGGCCTCTGGAACCGCTACCCCGCCCACGCGGGCCACGACCGCATGGAAAAGCTTTCACAGCTCCCCGCCGACGGAGGCGCCGAAGCCCACCTGCTCGGCCCCGCGAAAGGCGATGGCAAGTTTACCTTCGACAAGCTCACCGACCTCTACCACTCCGGCACGAAGCACGAAGAAGACCAGCCCTCGCATCTGGTCATCGCCGACACCAACGTCTGCAACGAGCGCTGCGCAAAAGAATACGGCGGCCCGTGCCAGAACTTCTGCCCCGCGAACGTCTACGAGCTAGTCGACGACGCCAGCCAGCCACATGGCAAGCGCATCAGCCTAAACCCTGCCAACTGCGTGCACTGCAAAACCTGCGACATCGCCGATCCTTATCAGGTCATTAATTGGGTGCCTCCGGAGGGCGGCGGCGGTCCCAATTACGACGGGATGTGAGAGAGGCAGGTCTCGGGTGTCAGGTGTTAGGTCTTAGGGTTGTGTGGCGCGGCTCTCTGCGCGCGCGTCAGAGTGGGAGTCTGCAGGCAAAAGCAAGTCTTGAGTATCTGATAGAGCCAAGTCTAACTACTTCGCGATGTCTTTATTACTCGACGCGTGCTGAACGCTCGAAAATAGGCACGAGGGCCAAGTACAACTCCAAGCCAAGCCGCGACCATAGCTGTCGAAGCACAAGATTCACTGAATCTGACCCCAAACGATGACCCGGGTTGGGAGTGGGGTGCATCCAAATGGGCTTGGCTGATAACGCGATTGAGCAGTAAGGCCACAAGCAGGCTGACTGCTGGCTCGTGTACTTGCCCTGAGTAGAGTCGCATTCACGCCCGCGGCCATCAGCGAAACGCGACTCGAAGGTTCAGGACGACCACTGATTGCGAAGGGCAGCGCGCAATGCTTGGAGATACCGGGTCGGTTCCGACAGCGTGAGCATGCACGTGTCTCCGATTCGCTTTGAGCGGTCACTTGGCTCGAGCGATAGAAAAGGGAATCCTGCAAGTGGATCCAGACATGCGAAGCAACGTGGTTCGTCCGGCTTGGCAGATTCACGGTTCTCGACCTCCTAAGCACCACTCCCGTCCCTTGCCATTAGTGCTGCCTGGCGAAGAGGTCAAATGGGAAAATACACGGGGCGGGCGAATTGAACGAGATGCTCTGGCTCGCAGGTGCGAATTCGAGATACCAGCGGCCAAAGGAATGGTTGCCGATTGACGAAAGCTGGTGCACGAACAGTCCTCGGCGGCGCGAGTGCAATCGTGATCACCACCAATGTAACTGCGTCAGAGGAATTCATCGCGGGATGCGGGTTCATAGGGAGACACGTCGAGTTTGTCACTCGAGGAAGCGAGACGATATAGTCCGATTGCCGACAATCACTCGAAGTCATGCACTTTCTGGTGACCTCGCAGAACGTTGGCTGGCGTCCTGTCTCAGGGTTCAATTTGAAAGACGTTGAGAACGCGTTGCGAGAGCATTTGCATCTCGACAGAAGGTGTCACGAACCGAATGCAGGACAAGGTAGAAATCTGCGATTCGTGGTCTAGCCGGCACCGAAAGATGGCGAATACCCACGAGCATGACTCAGAATGCTCTCGTCCTATAAGGATCGCTCATCGTGTTGGAGCTTTCTTTTTTGTTTGCGGCATCTGCGGCTCCGCCCTCGCCCAGCAATCCGCTCCCGCGGCGCCTACGCGGCCCGATCCTGATCAGTTCGTTCTCCCGAAGGCAACAACCGCCCTTGAACGCTATCGCCAATCGAAAATTCCCATCTACATGAATGACTACGGCCAACTCGCCCGCTACCGCGATGCCAACGCTGAACTCAAACCGCCAGCGCCCGGAGAGAATCGCATCGTCTTCTTCGGCGACTCCATCACCGACGGATGGAAACTTGCCGACTACTTTCCCGGCAAGCCTTACGTCAACCGCGGCATCAGTGGCCAGACGACTCCGCAGATGCTCGTTCGCTTCCGCGAAGATGTGATCGACCTTCAACCCAAGGCCGTCGTGATTCTCGCAGGCACCAACGACATCGCCGGCAACACCGGCCCCATGACGGTCGAGCAGATCGAAGAGAACTACTCTTCGCTGGCCGAACTGGCCGCGGCGAATCAGGTCAAAATCATCTTCTCGTCCGTGCTGCCCGTGAACAACTACACGCCGGAAGCACAGGAATTCTTCGCCGATCGCTCGCCCGCGAAGATTCTCGAGCTCAACCACTGGCTTAAGAATTACTGCGTCGCTCACGGATGCATTTACCTCGACTACTTCAGCGCCATGGTCGACGACAAGGGCCTGCTTAAGAAAGAACTCGCCGACGACGGCCTGCATCCCAACGTGGCCGGCTACAAAGTTATGGCGCCTCTCGCCGAAGCAGCCGTCGCGCAAGCCGTGCCAGGCTCGGCGGCGCACTAGTGCCTGCACCACCAGCAGAAACTTGTCATCCTGAGCGCAGCGAAGGACCTATGCAGTCTGCTGGCACAAGCCCAGTACACACGCCCTTCGCTACGCTCAGAATGACAACTCACGATTTGCGCCCGCTGCTACCGCTTCGCGCCGATCTCCGTCTCATGCTCATGCCCTTCGTCGCGCTTTTATTCTGCCTACTGGCAATGCCTGCGCTGGCGCAGATCGCTCCAGCCGCGTCCGACCTCCCCACACCTCCGGGCACCCGAATCATCAAGCTCACGCCGAAGCCCGGAGACTTCACCGAGCCGTCCATCGCGATTAATCCCAACGACCCGCGCCAACTCGTCGGCGCATACCAGGTCAACGCGTCGGTGGCCTACTCGCGCGACTCCGGCCAAACGTGGGAGCGGGCCGAAGCCACCGCCCCCGCCGACTACAAAGTTTCGGGCGACGTCTCCGTCGCTTACGACAATCAGGGACACGCCTTCCTCTGCTACATCGCCTTCGACAAGCTGGGCACGGAGAACTACTGGGCGCACGGCGCCACGCGCAACGGCATCTTCGTGCGCCGGTCGCTCGACGGCGGTCAGACCTGGGACAAGGATGCGAGCATCGTGATCGCGCACTCCAGCGATCCGGGAATCCCGTTCGAAGACAAGCCCTACATCGCCGCCGACGCCACACACTCCAAGTTCGCCGGCAACCTCTACATCGGTTGGACCGAATTCTCGCTCGATAAGTCCATCATGCTGTTCTCGCGCTCAACCGACACCGGCAAAACCTGGTCCAAGCCCATCGAGATCAGCACGCAAGAAGGCTTGCCCCGCGACGACAACGGCGCGGTCGAAGGCTTCACCGGAGCGGTCGCCAGCGACGGCACGCTCTACGTGGTCTGGTGCGATATCTCCGGCCTGGTGTTCGCCGTCTCCAAAGACGGAGGCCGCAGTTTTTCGCGGTCGCACACCATCGTAAAAACCGGACCCACCTATTTCGATCCCACTTCTGTGGGACGGGGCAACGGCTTTCCCCAGATCGCGATCGACCCACGTAGCAGCAAGCTCTTCGTCACCTGGGGCGATTACACCAACGGCGACATCGATATTTTCTCCGCGATCTCGACCGACCACGGCAAGCACTGGTCGAAACCCGTCCGCGTGAACAACGACCCGCTGCACAACGGCCGCGACCAGTTCTTCCAATGGCTGGCCGTCGATCCCACGGACGGCTCCGAAAACATCATCTTCTGCGATCGCCGCGCCGACCCCGGTAACCGCAGCTACTACCTCACGCTTGCCCGCTCGACCGACGGCGGCCAGAGTTTCATGAATTACGCCTGGAGCACGCAGCCGTCGGATCCCAAAGACATCTTCATGGGCGACTACATGGGCATCGCCGCCCACGGAGGCAAGGTCTACGGCATCTGGGCGCGCACCGCGACACCCGAAGAACAACCGCCGGTCTCCTCGCCGCCGAATCACAACCGCCCGATTCACCCAAAGACACCTCCGCCGAGAAGACCAAAGGCGACAAGCCCACGCTCGGTCTTGTAGGCAAAGGGCTGTTCGTCGAGGTCGGCCTGGCCGATTTCTCAACTCCGGCTCAGCCTGCGCCGTCGAAATGAAAGCTATATAATTGGAATGAGTTTCCGACCTCCGTCGCCCAAGGGCATACCCGGGCGGCCGAGGCCAGGGATAGGTTTTCTTCGCGTCCTTCGCGGCTTCCTTGGCGATCTTTGCGGTAAAGGCTTGTTCCGCACCCATCGCGCCCATCGCCGAAGGATGAAGTGAATCTCCCCACAGGTGCCGGTGGAAACGCCGACGCCTCCCGCGCTTCGCGAGAAGCGCCTTGGAAAGGAGACACTCGCCGGCGTACCCGTTCGGGTGCGTGTCCTTTTCCAAAAGCATTTAGCAATTAGCACTTGGCATTTAGCCAGCCGTGCGGCGTGCATGAAAACCGCGAAAGGCTAAATGCCAACTGTTAAGTGCTATGGCTGCCCTAATCGACAAATTCGGACGCGCAATCACCGATCTCCGCATCGCGATCACCGATCAGTGCAACTACAAGTGTGTTTATTGCCGGACGGGCAACGAGGGCGCCCTCTACGGCGATCTGCCCTTCGCCGACTACCTGCGCATGGCGCGCGTGATGGCGGGACTCGGAATCAAGAAGATTCGCCTGACGGGCGGTGAGCCGCTGCTGCGGCGCGGGATCGTCGATTTCGTCCGCGACCTTTCCCGGCTCCGCACCACTGCTGGCGAACCGCTCGACATCGCCCTGACCACCAACGGCCACCTGCTCGCCGACCTGGCCCAGCCGCTGAAAGACGCGGGCCTGAACCGCGTAACCGTCAGCATGGACGCCGTCGACCCCGACCGCTTCACTCGCATCACGCGCGTGCCGGGCGGCTATGACCATGTCCTGGCCGGAATCCGCGCCGCCAAACGAGCCGGCCTCGAGCCCGTAAAAGTGAATTGCGTACTACTCCGCGGATTCAACGAGGACCAGATCATCCCCTTCGGCATGTTCGCGCGCGAGGAGAGCGTGATCCTGCGCTTCATCGAGTTCATGCCGCTAGAGGAAGATCGCACGTGGACTCCCGAGGTGGTCGTCACGCTCGACGAGATCCTCGAGCGCATGGCGGAGTATCGTCCCCTCATTGAGATCCCGCACGCGCGTTCCGAAACCGCGCGCCGTTACCGCTTCGACGACGGCGTCGGCGAGATCGGCATCATCGCTCCCGTCTCGCATCCGTTCTGCGGACACTGCAGCCGCATCCGCATCACGTCCGACGGCAAGATTCGCACCTGCCTGTTCTCGGTCTGGGATCACGACCTGCACGCCCAGATGCGGCGCGGCGCCAGCGACTCGGAACTGGAAGACTACATCCGCGGCGTCGTTCAGCAGAAGGAAGCTCGCCACCACATCGGCGAACCCGACTTCGTGCCCGCCTCCCGCACCATGGTGCACATCGGCGGCTGATTCGCACTCGCCTCTTCCTCGGCGAACGAGCACTTAAGCGACAACGCCAATGTCGTGAAGACCAATACCAGTGCAGCAATGGCGTGATTCACGTGATCGACAGCGTGCCGTGCCTCAATAGCAGGGCGGCTCTCGCGAGGGGGCCGCGGCGAGGCATATTCGATATCATCAAAAGCACTTCTATGAATTTCTCAAGGACTAGAACTTTCCTACTCACAATCCTCACCGGAGCGACGCTGTTCGCGGTCGCTTGCGGCGATAGCGGCTCGACCCAATTGCGGGTGCTGCACGCTTCGCCCGACGCGCCCAATGTCGACGTCCTCTACGACGGGAAGGTGCTGATGACCAATGTCGCTTATCCCAACGGGTCCGCCTACATCAAGGTGAAGGCCGGCACGCGCCGGGTCGAAGTCCGCGCCACGGGCGCTACCGCCGACGTCATCGACGCGAAGCCCGATTTCTCGAAGAACCGCTTCTACACCGTGATCGTCGGCAACGACCTGGCCAGCATCACGGCGCTCGTGTTTCTCGACGACTTCACCTCTCCCGCTTCCGGACAAGCGACCGTCCGCTTCATCGATATTGCGCCGGGTGCCGCGAGTGTCGACATTTATATTGGAGCACCAGGTTCGGGCACGGCCGGGACACCCGCCGTGACCAACCTCGCCTATCAGGGAGCAACCGACTATCTGGCGGTCCCAGCCGGGAGCTATCAGGCCTACATCACCCTGACCGGGAGCAAGACAGTCGCGATTGATACGGGCGTATTGAACCTGGGTAGCGGACAGGTGAGAACCGCCGTAGCGATTGGCGACCCCACAGTGGGCAAGCCGCTCTCAGCGGTGGTGCTGAATGATTTGAATTAGGGAAAAGGGAAGAGAGAAGTCTCCAGTCGCCGGTGGCCAGCACCTACACTTGCTAGCGGCCTATGGAGTCCAACCTGACGACTGACGACTGGAGACTAGCGACTGCTCTTCACACCTGCCCCATTCCGCCATCCACGTTGATGTCGACGCCCGTGATGTAGGACGATTCCGGCGTCGCCAGGAACAGGACAGCGTCCGCCACTTCTTCCGGCTTTCCGAGGCGCTTCATGGGCACCTTGGTTACGATATCGCGCGTGAAGCCATCGACTTGCTCCTTTGACAGGCCGGTGCGTCCAAAGATTGGCGTCTGGATCGGTCCCGGGCTGACCACATTCACGCGAATGTTGCGATCCACCAGTTCGGTGGTCAAGGTTCGCGCAAATGAGCGCACCGCCGCTTTCGTCGCTGCATAGACGCTCGCGCCGGCCGCGCCCGTTTCGTTCACCACCGACGAATTGATGATGATCGACGCCCCATCATTCAACAGTGGCAAAGCCTTTTGAATCGCGAAGTACACGCCTTTCACGTTCACGTCAAAGGTCTCGTCGAATAGGGCCTCGTTGCTCTCCGTTACGGGTGCGAATTTCGCAATGCCCGCGTTGGCGAACAGTACGTCGATCTTGCCGAACTTCTCCGCCACCGTTTTGTACAGCTTGTCCAGATCGGCCAGCTTAGAAACGTCGCTGCGCAAGGCAACCACGTCGCCGCCAATTGTCTTCACCGCCGCATCCAACGTCTTCTGGTCGCGCCCGGTGATCACCACCTTCGCGCCTTCGTCGCTGAAGCGCTTGGCTGTCGCCAGTCCGATTCCGCTGTTTCCGCCGGTGACTACCGCTACTTTTCCTGTAAGTCGTGCCATGATCTACTCCTTCCGCGCTCGCGAACGGTTGGGAAAGACAATGCATCCCGTCCCCTGCCGCTCGATTTCGATAGTTTGATGACTATCGAAATATAAAGGTTCAGGAATTACGCGCCGGCCTGTGCAAAAAGCATCAATCAAGAGGAGAACCGGCCGCTATCCGCTAGAATTGCTTGCACTAACCATGGACACCACGGAAGTCGTCAAAATTTCGAAAGCCCTGGCCGATCCCACCCGGCTTCAGATTTACGAGGAAATCGCCTCCCATCCCGACATCTATTGCGGCGAGATCATCGAGAAATATGAACTTTCGCCGGGCACGGTCTCGCATCATCTGAAGATCCTGCTGGAAGCCGGGTTGATCGATTGCCGCAAAGACGGCCAGTTCGTGCACAACCGGGCCCTCACCGAAACCATACGGGAATACACCCAGGCACTCAGCCGTTTGTCGCGGGGCAAGTGACGATCGAGGAAAAATGGCGATCCAGGATGTGTTCCTCACAAAATCTGAAATCTGAAATTGCCTAACTCCATTGTGCGCCGCAGAACGCAAGAAACTCCTAACCGCAGAGTACGCACCAAGGCCACAAAGCTTGCGTCCTTCGCGCGATCTCAGCGCCCTTTGCGGTTAGAAGGTTTTCTCTGTGCCTCTGTGACTCTGTGGTAGAAAGCAGCGTGAGCACGGCCCGAATTCCATGAAAGCTTCCCCGCCCAAGACGCTCTTCTTCGCGACCCCGGCAGACTTCCGTGCTTGGCTCGAGAAAAATCACGCTCTCCACACGGAGCTTTCCGTCGGCTTCTACAAGCGCGACTCCGGCAAGCCGAGCATCACCTGGCCGGAGTCAGTCGACGCAGCGCTCTGCTACGGCTGGATCGACGGCGTGCGCAACTCCATCGACGCCGTCAGCTACCGCATCCGTTTCACCCCGCGCAAGCCAACCAGCACGTGGAGTGCTATCAACGTGAAGCGAGTAGCAGAGTTGACGAAGCTCGGCTTGATGCACCCGGCCGGCGTCAAAGCTTTCAAGGCACGCAAAGGCGACAAGACGGGCATCTACGCCTACGAACAACGCAAAACCGCGAAGCTCCCCCGGGAATACGAAAAGAAATTCCGCGCCAACAAGAAAGCCTGGACGTTCTTCCAAAAGCAGCCACCCTGGTACCAGCGCACGGCGGCCTATCGCGTAATCAGCGCCAAACAGGAAGCGACACGCGAAAAACGCCTGACCGAGTTGATTCGAGATTCTGAGGCAGGCCTCGCGATTAAAGAACTGCGCCGTTTGAAGAGCTAGGTCACCGGCGACAGGTCACAAATCAAGAGGGGAATGAGTGTGATTGCGATTTTGGCGACAAATCCTTAGGCCGCTGCCACCACCATTGTTGTTGAAATGGAATATTCCAACAGTTAACCCCTACGTATCCTGCGAAAGTTGGCGACAAGAGGAATGATCAACTTTGACCTGCCTGTGCTGTTCCGGCATCAGGTTCAGGCTCTCGGTGGTCAACTATCTTGTAGCGACCTCCATATGGTCTTACCGGCTGAGACGAGCGGCAGACTGGGCACGCGGTAGTGTTGCGAGCGCTGACGCTCCACTTGCCTACGAACTTTCCAGCGCCCTTGCATGCAGAGGTCATTTGGACATCTCCCGCTTACGAAAGAATTGAACCGTTCGATAGCCGTAAATTTTGTCTCGCAGAGCTTACGGCGGGGACATGGACATTCCTTAAACGTGGCGGAGGCAATTGCACATGTCCAACTCACCGGATCAACAAGAGACCAGCGAGCAGGATTAGGCACAGTGTTGGCAGCAACCAGGAATACCAGTCTTTACTCGGATCAGCCATCACTCTTCGCCTGCTTGCTCTCATCGCTCGCTCCCCAATCCCCGATCAGTCTGAGACAAAGCCCACAACTCGACAATGGCTCTGAGGTGGTGTTACTGAAAAACTCAGGCGATTACACTCAGGATCCCGACGTCGATGAACCCCTTAAAAGCCTACCGGTGACTGCCGCGCCTACGGATCTAATTTCAAGCCGCAGAGGGCCGATAGCGCGCTTGACCTGTCCCCCGTAGCCCTGTGGCCCATGACCTAAAGCCTGACAGTAACGTTTCTCCCGTTACCAAGCTCCCGAACCTCCCATGCATTAGAATGGAAGAAATGGCCTCCCGCACTTTCACCCTGCAAGACGCGCAAATTCTTCTTCCTACACTGGAGTCCTTGCTGCGCACCGCAATCAATGGCAAGAAACTGATCGAGGATGTCGACGCTGAAATGCAGGAACTCGCGCACCGCATCTTCCTCAATGGCGGAACGCTGGTGAACGTGGTTGAGGTCGCCCGCCGCCGCGCCGAACGCGAGCGCGCCGTGCAGCGCGCGAAAGATGCGGTGGCTGAAATCCACGCGACCGGCGTGCAAGTCAAGGACATCGACATCGGATTGCTCGACTTCCCCTGCCGCGTCGACGGCGAGATCGTGCTGCTCTGCTGGAAGCTGGGCGAACAGAAAATCACGCACTGGCATTCCCCGGAAGAAGGCTTCGCCGGACGCAAGCCCATCGACGAGCGCATCGAACGCGCGGGGAAGAAGAAGCGGTAGTAGTCGCCAGTCGTCAGTCGCCGGTCATCAGCGAAACCCTAATCAAGCCGGGTGCCCCATCCTAACGCGCGCCCTTGCGCGATAGGGTGGGATTCCACTACTGCCAAGTTCTAAGATTCTTTCCACCACTACCGACCAGCGACGGGGTTCAACCGACGATATGTCGAAAGAATGGAACGCCACCCTCTACCACCAGATCTCGGCTCCCCAAGTAAGCTGGGGCAAAAAGGTCCTCTCCCGCGTCTCGCTCCGCGGGGATGAGCGCCTGCTCGACGCCGGCTGTGGCACCGGCCGCCTCACGCGCGATCTGCTCGAAGCCTTGCCCAAAGGCCGGGTCGTTGCACTCGACGTATCGCAGAACATGCTCAACGAGGCGCGCGCCTACCTCGAGCCCGACTTCCGCGAACGGGTCGAGTTTGTCCGCTGCGATCTTCTAAACCTACCCTTCAACCGCGAATTCGACGGCGTCTTCAGCACCGCCTCGTTTCATTGGGTTCTGGATCACGACCGCCTGTTCCGCAATCTTCATCGGGCTCTGAAGCCCGGCGGATGGCTCGTCGCCCAATGCGGCGGCGGTAAGAACATCGCTCGCCTGGTGGCCCGCGCGCACGGGTTGATGGAGAGTCCGGTGTTCGCTCAGTATTTTGCGGGATACCAGTCTCCCTGGGAGTACTCCGACGCGGAAACCGCGGCGCTGCGCCTAAAGAACGCGGGCTTCGAGCAGATCGAGACCAGCCTGGAAGAGGCACCCACGCAATTTCTCAGAGCGCCGGAATTTCATCAGTTCGTCGAGAACGTCATCCTGCGCCATCACCTGCAAAGAATTCCCGACGCATCCGTGCGCGAGCATTTTATGACGAAGCTCACCAGCGACTTCGCAAACGACGACCCGCCATTCCTGATCGATTACGTGAGGCTGAACATGAAAGCGCGGCGGGGCTACAGTCGCGAGTCGCCAGTCTCTAGTCGCTAGCCAATGGTCGTCGGTCCTGGCAAAGCAGGTTGTCGGTCCTCAGCCGCCGGCAACACAACATCTCGAACGATGGAGCGCCGGGCGTCCCCGCCCGGCGGACGGGCGAGACGCCAGTCCCTCCACCGTCAAGACCACGCGACCATCGAGTTCAAGGGATTAAGCCGACGACTGGCGACTAGCGACTCGCGACTGCCCTAAGGTCTTCCCCCCGGCTTCCACTCCGGCTTGAAATCTGAATGCACCAGCCACTCCACCGGCCCGATCAGCGACCCGATCGCGTCCGTCATATGTTTGAAGTCAATGTGCGCTACATCGTCAGTGGGCTGGTGATAATCACTGTGCATTCCATAGCTCGACGCCGTTTGCGCTACAACGCCCCTCTTGGCCAGAACGTAGTTGTCGGAGCGCATGAAAAAATTCTGCTCCGGCCTCTGGTCGCCCACCAGCTTGGCTCCGTGCTCGGCCAAAATCGGCCCCAGGTTCGATCTCTCCCAGCCGCTCAGCCACAACGAATCTGCCGGATATTTCGGGTCCGGCCGCCCGATCATCTCAAACTCAAGGTTCGAGGCAATCTCGTCGAGTGGTATCGGCGGATGCGCCTGGAACCACGCCGATCCTAGCCCGCCCAACTCCTCGCTGCCGAACAGCGCAAACAGAACCGGACGCTTCGGTTTCGGCCCCGAGGCGATGGCTCGCGCCAGTTCGAGCACGGCCACCACTCCGGAGGCATCGTCGTCGGCGCCGTTATAGATTGAGTCGCCCTTAACCGGTTTCCCCACGCCCAGGTGATCGAGATGCGCGCTCAGCAGCAGCGCGCTCTTGCTCAGCGAGGGGTCGCTGCCCGGAATTTTTCCCAAGGCGTTCCACGTGTAGCTCTTTTTGGGTGCACTGACGGCGGCCTCCATGTAGAACATCACGCCGTCGGGAATTTCCTTTAACACTGCGAGTGCTTTCTCGCTGACCGCGAATACGTTCCCGTCGGTGCCGAGCTCGGCGCGACCGCCGCCTTCCAGGCGCACTGGCAACTCGGGCAGAACCTTGCCGCGTGACTCCCAGCTCTCGACCAGCTGCTGCGCAGCGGGTTCCACCACCGCGACAGCGCCCTGTTGCAGCGCTTCAAGAACGGCAGCCTTGATTTTCTTGCGATCCTGCCCCGTCACCAGCACCACTCGTCCTTCAAACGCCTTGCCTGCCGCGGGCGTTCCCGGATGCTTTTGCTGCTCCGTTCCTGCAGTCTTGTCGGAATCGAGCCGCTTCAACGCGCCGCGGAAGTTGGAGTCGCTCAGCAGCACGACTAGCATTTCTTTGCCATGGGTCCAGGTCATGGTCTGCGAGGGGATGCCGTCGCCCGGCGTCATGTAGTGCAGTTCCGGGGAAGCCGTGAGATTCTGTCGTATCAGGGTCCCGCGCTGCACATAGGTTCCGTTATCGCCGGCGGGCTCGACGCCATACTGTTCGAGCTGCGATCCTACGTATGTCGCGGCCACCAGTTCGTCGGGTGTTGCGCTACCCCGGCCGCGGAGGGCGTCTGAAGCCAGAAAATCCATGTTAGCGCGGATGCAAGCCGCGCAAACCTTTGCGTTCGCCGCGTTTGGCGCAACCGAAGGCGTGAGGTCCAGGTCGGTCGCGGAATTCACGGGTTGCTGCGTCTCCGCTTGCGGCGAGAGAGACGCGACATCGTCACCCAACGCGGCGGCGAACGCCCCCAGCGCCAGCAAGCTCAAAACAATAAGAAATCTCTGCAAGGTTGAAGGAAGGGCTCGTTCTCTCATGGGATCGTGCAAGCGATTATAGCGAGAACCAACTTCCGTCATGTCCTCCCCCAGGTACTTGCGGACGTCTGGAGCGAGCCATCTGGGCAGGGCACGTGTTGAAGCCTGCTAGTTACTCCAAGGTCCCTCTGATTCATAGAGATGAGCGAAACACCGGGCCGGGGTCTGCTACAATTTGCTTCAGCCCTGAACAACCCATTGCGGGTCTGATTACGAGGGGTTTTCCGTCTATGTCGAGTTCCCGTCGCAAGTTCCAACTGATTGCTTCGTTTGGCCTTCTTCTGCTCATCGCAGCCGTGGGCGTGGGCTGTAATGGATTTTTTGTCGATCCCATCTTGCAGACGATCACGGTCGGCCCGACCGGTGTGGGGATCCTCTCGGGCAAAACACAGCAGATGACCGCAATCGGCACCTACGACGACGGAACGCAGAAGAACATTACGGGCTCGACGGGTACAACCTGGACGACGAGCGATGCTACTGTCGCCAGCGTCTCCTCTGCCGGGCTTGTCACCGGAGCGGGAGCAGGCACAGCCAACATCACCGCCACCAACGGAGTCGCGACTGGTTCGGCCAGCATTACGGTGTCTCTGACGGGTGTAACTTCAATCACTGTGAACCCTTCGTCCCAGTCTGTTTCCGTCGCCGCCGGCATCCCATTCTGCGTGCAGGCAATCGCCGCACCCACCGGAACCGACATCAGTTCGACGGCAACCTGGACTTTCACTAACAATGCGGGCGGTCTGCCTGTAAGTGGCATTACCAAAACCACCGCCACCGGATGCACTTTCGCTCAGGGTCAGGCTTTCTCTGTTACTGGGGTATCCCCGGTTACGGTCAACGTCACAGCGTCTGCTCCGGGAACGAATGGAACCGTGACATCAACAAACCTGGTCACGGTGAGCATCACGCCGTAAACCTGTCCATGACAGCGATTTTCCGGGGCGTCGCGTGCGCCCCTTGTTTCTTGGACTGCCCATCGGGAAGGTCACTTGAATTGTCTCCTGCCAAAAAGACCCGCCGCTATTTTCGGCTATCCGTCTCCAAATGATTCACTATTAGCTAAGCTGTTGACAACCGGACTGACGCTGGGGGCGGGTGTCGCAAACACGGTCCGCTCATCGCGTAGAATACCTGTTAATGGCGATTAGAGGCGGGCTGGGCGCACTTTGGAGGGGCTCCCATCTTTTTTCCCATATGACCACACAATCGCTCTCCTGGACCGTTTAAACGCCTAGATTATCTTTTAGTTAATGCGACCGGTCGAGTCGGCTACGGTTGACGCGTCGTCAGGCGTTCAATTTTCCCGAAAACTCGGAGTACCGAGCACCCCAAACAGCCAGGCCACGCACTTTCGAAACTCAACAGCCTCGCCTTCCCGCGCTATAGTGGTAGCAGAACCCTGTGAAAAGTTTTCGGCCACTCTCCCGCAAGAGTTTCTGGATAGTTCTGCTCGCCCTGGCGATGGCGCCTGCGTGCGGCCGCGGACGCGGGCACAATCGCGAAGTCATGTACGTAACTGCGCCCCAGACTTTTCTACGCGACCGCGTCGCCGCGGTCTACAGTAAGACCGGCACCGTGAAGAATGGCGATGCGGTGGAGATCGTCGATCGCGAGAAGCGCTTCGCGAAGGTGCGCACTTCGGCGGGCGCGGAAGGCTGGATGGAACAACGCTTCCTGATCAGCCAGCAGACCTTCGACAAGTTCCTCGCGCTCACGAAAGATCACCAGAACGACCCCACGCAGGCCACCGGCGCCACGCGCAACGATACCAACCTGCACCTGGAGCCCGGGCGCGAAACTGATCATCTCTACCAACTATCGGCTGGATCGAAGCTCTCGCTGTTGGCGCGCGGCATGGCGGAACGCGCGGGTGTGGTCGCGCCGCCGACGCCATCGAAAAAGAAGAACGCAGAGCCTGCCGGCCCGCTGATGGAGGACTGGTGGTTGGCCCGCGACGCGCAGGGCCGCGCCGGATGGGTGCTGGCGCGCATGGTCGATCTCGACGTGCCGCTGGAGATCGCACAATATGCCGAAGGCCAGCGCTTCACAGCGTTCTTCGTGCTGAATGAGGTGCAGGACGGCGACAAGAAAGTTTCGGAATATCTCGCACTGCTGACCGAGCCGAAAGACGGCCAGCCCTTCGACTTCGACAAGTTGCATGTCTTCACCTGGAACGTGAAGAAGCACCGCTACGAAACCGCCTACCGCGAGCGCAACATGAACGGCGTTCTGCCGGTGACGGTGACGCACGAAGATTTTGAAAAAGAAGGCAATCTGCCGGTGTTCATCCTGCGCGAGAAAGACGAAAGCGGAAATATCACCGAGCGTAAATACAAACTCAATACGCCGATTGTGCGCCGGGTGCTGGCGCCGGGCGAAGCGCCGCCACCGCGAGCGGCGAAGAAGAAGCGGCGATAGGGGCGTGAGAGCAATTCTTTGCGACCTTCGCGTATCTCTTCGCGACCTTAGCGGTTAAAAGCTTTTCCTACCCGGGCTGATAGTGAGTTTGCCTCTCACATCGCATCGACTCACACGTCTATAATGCGTCGCGGTTCGCCAGATGCGATTTCATTCCCTTCCCGGAGAATTCATGCGCACGATTGCCGTCTCGCTGGTTGTTGCCCTTGCCCTATCTTTCAGCGTCTTCGCGCAGCAATCTGATACCACCAAGGCTCCCGAACCTGCGCGCACGCGAGAGAAAAAAAAGCCTGAGACCGCCGCCACGCCGAATACGGAGACCAAGACACCCGAACCGCAACCCGCCCCGCCAGAGGCCAAGGCAGAGCCCAAGCCAGAGCCCGGCAAAGAAGGCGTTAGCGAAGAACACTACGACATGACGGAGGTCCCGCCAGCCGTGAGCCATCACCAGATCACGGTCGACGGGAAGCTCCTGCGCTACACGGCCACCACAGGACGCCTGCCCATCAAGCGGGGCGACGGCAAGATCGAAGCCGAGATGTTCTTCGTCGCTTACACGCTCGACGGCCAGGAAGCCGCCAAGCGTCCGCTGACGTTTTGCTTCAACGGCGGGCCGGGGTCGGCGACCGTGTGGCTGCACATGGGCGCTGTCGGTCCCAAGCAGGTGGTGCTCGAGGCGAATGGCTTCATGCCGCCGCCTCCCTACACGATCGCGGACAATCCCAATACGTTGCTCGATCGCAGCGACCTCGTGTTTGTGGATGCGATCTCGACCGGCTTCAGCCGCGCCGCCAACGCCGAGGCCATCAAGAAATTCTTGGGCGTAAAAGGCGACATCGAGGCTTTCGGAGAATTCGTCCGCATGTACGTGACGCGATACGAGCGCTGGCCTTCGCCGCTGTTCATCCTGGGTGAGAGCTACGGCACCACGCGGGCGGCGGGTATCGCCGGCTTTCTTGCCAATCGCGGGATTTCCTTCAACGGCATCACCTTGCTTTCGACGGCCATGGACTTCGGCACACTCGAGTGGACGAAGAACAACGACATCCCCTACTTCCTGCTGGTGCCGACGTTCAGCATGATCGCCGCCTACCACAAGCGCCTGCCGCCCGACTTGATGCAGGACCTGGCCAAGACGCGGCAGGAAGTAGAACGCTGGTCAATGACCGATTACGCGCCGGCGCTGCTGAAAGGCGATGGGCTTGCGCCCGACGAGCGCCAGAAGATCATCGATGCGTACGCGCGCTACACCGGGCTTGACAAGAAGTTGATCGATAACGCCAACCTTCGTATCAACGTCGAGCAGTTCACGCACAACCTGCTGCTCGACCAGAAACTGCGCGTGGGGAGGCTGGACGGCCGCTTCACGGGAGTCGATCCTGAAGGCCTGCTCGATCAGCGCTTCTACGATCCGACGAGTGCCGCGATTCTTCCCCCCTACACGGCGGTCTTCAACAACTACGTGCGCACCGAACTGGGCTACAAAGTCGACCTGCCGTACAAGGTTTTCGCGTGGGATGAGCCGGCGTTTCAGAAGTGGGATTGGGGCGAGGCCGACAAGGGCTTTCCAAACACCGCGCCTGGATTGCGCGCAGCGCTGGTGGAGAATCCTTACCTGAGAGTCTTGGTGATGGAGGGACACTACGATCTCGCCACGCCGTATTTCGCGGCAAATTATTCGATCGATCATCTGAATCTTGGGCCGGACTATCGAAAGAACGTATCGTTTACCACGTATGAGGCCGGGCACATGGTGTATATCGACAGCGCTTCGCATGCAAAGATGAAGAACGACCTGGTGGAGTTTATGGGAAAGAGCTTGCGTTAGCTGCAAGCGTCGAGCGACGAGCTGCGAGCAATCTCGAGTTGGGTTCGTATCAGGGGGCGCCTTCAGGCGCGCCGTCTGGTTTCCTGAAAAAGGGCGCCTTCAGGCGCTGGACTTCCCTCTCCTGCCTGCATAACATCAAGAAAAGAATAACCTTCTCGCCTCGGCCACTTCGGCGAAACTTTTACTGGGATTGGGACTCCAATCCAACGATGGTTGGGATGCGTTCTACGAAGGGTGGCCTTATGACGAAATCATTGTGGGTACGTGGATTGACCGCGGCTTTGCTGGTGGGGTTCGCCGTGTCGTTGGCTCTCGCAAAAGGCTCCAAGGCGAATCCGATTCCGGCCCCGTCGGCCGACTCGGCCTTGGCTGCGAAGACGGGAGAGGAATCGGTCGTCTTCTCGGGCGGCTGCTTCTGGGGAGTGCAGGCCGTGTTTCAGCACGTGAAAGGGGTTAAGAGCGCAGTCTCCGGCTACTCCGGTGGCGAAGAGAAGACTGCGCACTATGAAATCGTTAGCACGGGCGAGACCGGACACGCGGAATCGGTGAAGGTGGTTTATGACCCGTCCCAGGTAACGTATGGCCAGTTGCTGCACGTCTTCTTTTCGGTGGCGCACGATCCCACGGAATTGAACCGCCAGGGGCCCGACGACGGGACGCAGTATCGTTCGGCCGTGTTCTACACCACGCCCGATCAGTTGCGGCTCACCAAGGCGTATATCGAACAACTGGATGCGGCGCACGCATTCAAGCATGCGATCGTGACTCAGGTGGTGCCGCTGAAGGCGTTCTATGCCGCTGAGGCGTATCACCAGAATTATGCGACGGAGCATCCCGACAGCATGTACATCTGGGCCAACGATGCGCCCAAAGTGGAGAACCTGAAGAAGGAGTTTCCGCAACTGTATCGCGGATCGCCGCAACTTGTAGCTGTGAAGTAGCTGCGGCCCTGGGGATCAGTATGGGAGCGATTTATGTTTGATTCGGATTTGGACCGCAATGCACGTCAGATGCAGCGGCGCACGTTCCTGACATTGGCGGCAGGTGCGGTGGCGGGGATTGCGTGGTCGCATCTGCGAAAGCCCACGCTACTGGCGGCCGCAGCGGGCAACCCCGGTGGTGTGCCTGGAGAGGTAAGCATCGTGCAGTTTTCGGACGACGGCAAGCGGCTTCGCAAGGTTCGCATCGCCAAAGTGGTCAAGACCGAAGCCGAGTGGAAGGCGCAGCTGTCGCCGAACGCCTTCGATATCACGCGCCATGCGGATACCGAGTTGGCGTTTACCGGCCAGTATTGGAATCTGCACGAGAAGGGTATCTACCGTTGCATCTGTTGCGACAACGCGCTGTTCAGCTCGGATACGAAGTTCGAATCGGGGACTGGGTGGCCGAGTTTCTGGGCTCCGATTGCCGACGAGAATGTGCGAAGCGACCGCGATGTCTCGCTTGGCATGATTCGCGACGCGGTGAATTGCACTTTGTGCGATGCGCATCTGGGGCATGTGTTTGACGACGGTCCGAGGCCGACCGGGTTGCGTTATTGCATGAATTCCGCTTCGTTGAAGTTTGTGAAGCGCGGATAAAAAGCTTTTAACCACCAAGGTCGCGAAGACCTGCCGCTAAGGACGCAAAGGGAAGGTTTACGATTTTCTTCGCGTGCTTGGCGGCTTTTCTTTGCGTTCTTTGCGGTTAAATGCTTTCTGTTCCTTCGCAAATCTTAAAACGCAGACTCCACAGAGAGATGCCACAGAGGGCGCAGAAAAAACCTGCCGTCGTTTGGCGGCGGCCTTGGGTCCGTTATATTCTCGTGCGGTGCAGCGCGCATCGGTGCGGTCTCCTTCTGCGGGACTGTTTCTCGGGCTTGTCATCACGCTTATCGCGGTCGTGGCGTACGCCTGGTACACCACCCAGCAGATCTCCGGATTGCGGGCCCTGCAGAATAATCTCGTCGACCGCAACCGCCGCGATTCCCTCCAGCTTCTTCGCATTCAAAACGACCTCAACTCGCTCGGGTTGGGCATGCGCGATATGCTCGACAGCGATGAGCCCTATCCCTTGACTGCGTGGTCGGCGCAATTTCAGCGCATTCGTTCGGATCTTGATGCAGCGCTGCGCGCGGAAGAGGAACTGGCTCCCACCCATCGCACTCCGGAACAGAAGCAGTATCTGACCGCATCGCTGGCGCAGTTTTGGGATGCCGTCGACCGCACGTTCGCTCTGGCACAGGATGGAAAACCGGACGAGGCGCGCGGGCAGATCCGGCTCACGTTGCAGGCTCGCCAGTCGGCGCTGAGCACCGCCGTCGCCCGCTTACTGGTGCAGAACAACGAGAGCGAGGAGCAGGCCAACCAGCAGATCGGCGATGTTTACGATCGCGTGCAGCGGCGGGGATACCTGTTCCTCGCGGCCACGCTGACGGCCATCCTGCTGACCGGCTTGTACGTCATTTATGCGAATCGGCAACTGTTCGCGCAGTTGGCAACACTCTCTGAGCAGCGCAGCGATCTCGCGCAGAAACTCATCTCAACCCAGGAATCCACGCTGCGGCACATCTCGCGCGAGTTGCACGACGAGTTCGGGCAGATTCTTACCGCGGTAGGCTCGATGCTGGGCCGCGCCGAGAAACACACGCCCGAAGGTTCGCCGCTACGCACGGAACTGAAAGAAGTCCGCGACGTGGCGCAGACCACACTCGACACGGTGCGCAGCCTGTCACAGGCGCTACATCCCGTGATGCTCGATGAGGCCGGTCTGGAGAGCACGATGGACTGGTACCTGGCCACGGTGGAAAAGCAGACTGGGATTGACATATCCTACGAGAAATCCGGAAATGCATTCGCCGTGAGCAGCGGCGCCGGAATTCACGTGTACCGCATCCTGCAGGAAGCGCTCAATAATGTGACGAGACACTCGGGCGCGCGGGCAGCATGGGTGCGGCTACGATTCTTGCCGCAGAACCTGGAGTTGGAAGTGGAAGATCACGGGAAAGGTTTCAGTACGAACGGCTCAACGCCCGGCATCGGGCTGGTGGCAATGCGCGAACGTGCCGAGTTGCTGGGCGGGCGGATTGAATTCCTGCAACCGGCGGGCGGGGGAACGCTGGTGCGCTTGCGCGTTCCACGCGAGAGAGCGGAGGCTCATGCCGAATAAGATTTCCGTCCTGCTGGTGGACGATCACAGCCTGGTGCGGCGCGGCTTTCGCCGCATGCTCGAAGACGAGCCCGACATGAACGTGGTCGGCGAGGCCAGCGATGGAGCCGAGGCCATCAAGCTGGCCAAGGAACTCAAGCCGAAAGTGATCGTGATGGACTGCGCGATGCCCGGCACGGGCGGTCTGGTAGCCACACGAAAAATCCTCGAGTCCACACCCGAGCAAATCATCCTGATGCTCAGCATGCATTCGGAGGAGACGCTGGTGCGGCAAGCACTCGAGGCCGGCGCGCGCGGATACATGCTGAAGAATGCCGTGGACCTGGAGCTGGCGGCGGCGATCCGCAAGGTGGTGAAGGGTGAGGTGGTGCTTGATCCGCAGGTGGCGCGGCGGGCATCGCTGAAGGGCGAGCGCAATGGCGGATTGACTACGCGCGAGCTCGAGATTCTGCAATTCATCGTCGACGGAAAATCGAACAAGGAAATTGCTGACCATCTCAAGCTCAGCGTGAACACTGTCGCCGTGCACCGCGCCAATATCATGGACGCGCTCGGCATTCACAAGACGGCGGAACTGGTGGTGTACGCGATCCGCAACGGGCTGGTGAATATCCCTTGAGACGGCGAGAATTCCTGCGAGGCATGGCGGGATGGGCCGCTGCCGGGATGGGCGGGGGAGCCTGGGCTGCACGGGCGCCGGCTGCCAGCCTTGGCTTCGCTCTCACCGATGTCACCTCTGCCGCTGGACTCGACTTCCACCACAACAGCGGCGCTTACGGCGGCAAACTGCTTCCCGAGACGCTGGGCTCGGGCTGCGCGTTTCTCGACTACGACGCCGACGGCTGGCAAGACATTCTGCTCATCAATGGAATGGACTGGCCCGGCCACCAGCGCCAGCGCAGCACGCTGAAGCTTTATCGCAACAATCGCAACGGAACTTTCACGGACGTCACAGGCGCGGCCGGGCTCGACGTCGAGATGTACGGCATGGGCGTGGCGGTGGGCGACTACAACAACGACGGATTTCCCGACATCCTTATTACATGCGTGGGCCAGAACCGGCTGTTCCGCAATACGGGGAGGGGTACGTTCGTCGACGTCACGCAGAAGAGTGGGCTGGGCAAGCGGCAGGCGCTGAGCACGTCGGCGCTGTGGTTTGACTTCGACCGCGATGGGCTACTGGACCTGTTTGTCTGCAATTACGTGAGGTGGTCGACCGAGCACGATGTGTTCTGCTCGCTCGACGGCAAGCACAAATCGTATTGCACTCCCGAGGCATATCGCGGCGAGACCTGCTGGCTGTTTCACAATCGCGGCGACGGCACGTTCGAGGACGTCACCGCGCACAGTGGAATCTTCGACAGCAGTTCAAAGGCGCTGGGCGTAGCCATGCTCGACTTCGGTCGCGATGGCTGGCCCGATCTGCTGGTCGCGAACGACACGCAACCCAACAAGCTCTATCGCAACCAGCAAAACGGCACGTTTCGCGATGTCGGCATGGAGGCGGGCATCGCGCTCAGCACGGAGGGCAAAGCGCGCGCCGGGATGGGCGTGGATGTCGGCGACTTTCTAAACTCGGGAATGCCGGGACTCGCGATCACGAACTTCGACAACGAAATGATCGGGATGTATCGCGAGTCGAAGCCGGGATCGTACGAGGATTTGTCCCTGCAGTCGGGGATCGGGCTCGCCTCGAAAAATAGTCTGGGATTCGGTTGCGCGTTTCTGGATGTGAATCTCGATGGATGGCTTGACCTGGCAGTGGCGAACGGGCACATCGATGAAACGGTCCGCAATATTCGAGGGAACGTCGGGTATGCGCAGCCGCCGCAGTTGTTTCTGAACAATGGGAAAGGCGTGTTTCGCGATGTTGCGAGCGAGGCCGGAGCCGGGTTCGTGCAGTCGAAGGTCGGGCGCGGAGTGGCCTGCGGAGATTTCGATCGGGACGGCGACACGGATCTGTTGATCACGACGAATAATGGACCAGCATATCTCTATCGTAACGATCAGAGCTCTGGAAATCGCAGCGTTCGGTTTCGGCTGGTAGGGACAAAGTCGAATCGCGATGCGATTGGGGCGGAAGTACGCATTGAGTGCGGCGGGGTGACGCAGTCGCGGCTGGTGAAGAGCGGCTCGAGTTATCTTATCGCAATCGGAGTTGCCCGTGACGTTTGGGGTGGGAAAGCGGGATTCGATTGATCGGGTGGTGATCTCGTGGCCGAGCGGGCGGACTGAGGAGTTTAAGAGGCTTGCTTGCGGGAAGGCCTACGAGTGCGTCGAGGGGAAGGGGATTTCGGGCCGAAGCGGGTTTTAAGGTCAGTTTTTCTTATGTCAATCGATTTCCGAAAGAACGCTAACGTGCTTGCGGCGGTTCAAGCCTTTGCCAAGCCGAAAGAGAGGACACCTGAAGATCCTTTCGTGGAAGACGGGTACGAGCTCCATGCACACCCCGATCTTGTGGACCGACTAGAAAATCTTTTGGCTCACGTCCCCGAAGCTAGGCTGGAGTTTGCTTTCGGGATTCCCGATGCTCGTCACTTCCGCGGGTAGAGTCTTTGCGACTGCTGGCGGGACTTCCTCATTGTCGTTACTTCTTCCCGAAGGAGAGGTCTGGGGCGATCAATACCCGGAATTCGGAAAGCACTGGCGAAGTGGCCTCATACCAGGGAGGATGAGGATCGGATCATCTCGCTGGTGGGCCTCGCCTATTCTGTAGCGGAAAAGATGGACGGTGGATCAGATTCTCGTCCCTAGTCGGGCGAGGCCATAGGAGGACTTGAGATCTATTCCAGTTTGATCCTTCGCTAGTACTTTTTCAGTATTGTCCCGATCTTCCATCCCCATTAAAGTTCCCTGCAATTCATCAGTCCTCAATTGCGCTTATCCCACGCACGCGCTTCTGAGGCACCCCTAGAGAAACCGGCAGGAGCACTGCCGGGGAGATTTTCCCCAGCTGGTTGCACGGCCAGCTGGGGCTTTTAAATTCTGCCGCTATTGTGGATGTCAAACTCTGGGATGTGGGGGGACACATGAGAATCACCGCAATTGCAAAAGCATTGCCTCTGTTCCTGGTGATCGCGCTCTGGGGCGCCGACACCACCGGCAAGACCGAGACCGTGAAAGGCTACGTGCTCGACTCCGCTTGCGCTTTCACAAAGGGCCTCGACAAGCCCATCAGCCGCGAATGCGCTCTGGCGTGCGCGAAGGCCGGATCGCCACTGGCTATCCTGACTTCTGACGGCACGATCTACTGGCCGATCGCCGGGACCACGCCTTCGGCGGGCCAGAACGACAAGCTGCTTCCTTTCGCCGGAGAAAAAGTCACGGCCAGCGGAAGAGTCTTCGAGCGCAAAGGTTCGAGGGCCATCGTGATCGACAAGATCGAAGCCGACAAGTAGCACAAGCCGCTCACCACAGAGGGCACGGAAGGACACGGAGTGTCTGTGTCTTCGCGTGTGCCGTTCCCCCAACCTTTTGAACCAAAACAAATGGGAGTTAACCATGGGTGTGGTCCGGAAGTGGATTTGCGCGTTGATGATGACTGCGGCGGTGAGCGCGGCTGCTCAACAGATCACAGGCAGCATTCGCGGCACAGTCACCGATGCCAGCGGTGCCATCGTGCAGTCGGCGGCCGTAACCGCTCGGCAAGTAGAGACGGGACTCGCGCGCACGACTTTTGCGGATCACACGGGCGCTTTCGTGCTGGTGGAACTCCCCGTGGGTCACTACCGTTTGACGGTCGGGGCCAAGGGCTTTCAGGAATACATCCAGGACGGCATCACGCTCGATGTGAACCAGACAGCCAACGTGCCAGTGCGGCTCGCGGTGGGCGCGGAGACGGAACACATCCAAGTGATGGCGGATGCGCAGCTGATCCAGACGACCGCCACCAGCCTGGGCTCGGTGGTCAACCAGAGCGAACTGCTGGACTTGCCGCTCGATGGCCGCAACTTTTCGCAGCTTGGCCTGTTGCAGACCGGTGTCGTGCCCTTGACCCCGGGCCTGAAAGAAGCGGGCGGGTCGTTGCGCGACGGGCAAGCTTACTCGGTAAATGGCCAACGGCCCGAGTCAAACAGCTTCCTCATCGATGGCGCCAACAATGTGAATTCCGTAGATGCCGGATTCGTACTGCGCCCACCCATCGATGCCATTGCCGAGTTCCGCATTCTGACTCACAACGCGAATGCCGAGTTCGGTCAGAACAGCGGCTCAACGACTAACATCCTTACGCGCTCTGGGACCAACTCATTTCATGGCGCGGTGTGGGAGTTCCTGCGCAACGATGCCATGGACGCCTCGAACTTCTCCACACATAGCGTGCAGCCGCTGAAGCAGAATCAGTTCGGCGCAACGTTTGGCGGGCCGATCGTGAAGGACCGGACATTCTTCTTCGCCTACTACGAAGGGTTTCGCAACCGGCAAGGGGAAACGGTCTCGGCCACGGTACCATCGCTGAAGCAGAGACAAGGCGATTTCTCAGAACATGGGCTGTGCCTGGTGAATTTCATGACCGGGCAATGCGATCCCGTGCCCGGGAACCAGGTACCGATCAATCCGATCTCGGCGAAGATTCTGGAGTTCTATCCGGAGCCGAATCAGGGACTAACCGGCTTCATTACTACGCAGTCTTTGCGGGTAAGTAACGATCAGTTTGGTGGGCGGATCGATCAGTACCTTTCCACTAAAGATACCCTGAACTTTCGCTATATGTTCAGCGGCGGTCCGACCACCGATCCGCTGTCGACCTCGGGAGCGAACGTTCCCGGCTTCCCGGTGGGCGAGGAAGACCGCGCACAGAATTTTGTTTTGCAGGAAACCCACGTCTTTTCGCCTTCCGTGGTCTCGGTCGCGCGCTTTTCTTTCCTGCGGAACAAATTCCTTTTTGACCAGCATCTGAACCATCAACCGCCTTCCAGCCTGGGATTTCTATACGAACCGACTTTGCCGGAGGCGGCCGGGCCGCCGTTTATTCAGGTCGCCGGGCTCGCTTCGGTGGGTGACCCGATTACCGGTCCGCGAAACACTTTTCAGAACACGTACGACATCTCAGGCTCGCTGAGTTGGATCCGGAACAAGCATGAGATGAAGTTTGGGGGCGGGTTCCGGCGCGACCAGATCAATGCTCTGCAAGGCATAGCGACGAACGGGTTCTTCGTGTTCATACCTTTCCCCTTTAGTGATCCAGTCGCGAACTTCCTGACCGGTGAACCGATCGTGTTCCTGCAGGGCGGCGGCGACTTTGGCCGGCACATCCGCGGGAAGGCCTTTAATCTCTACGCGCAGGATACATTCAAGGTCAATTCGCGGCTCACTCTGAATTACGGACTGCGCTACGATCTGCCTTTCCCTTACACCGAGACGCACAATCGACAGAATCTGTTTGTGCCGGGAGCGCAGTCGAAGGTCCTACCGACTGCGCCTGCCGGGCTTTTGTATCCCGGCGATCCGGGCGTTCCCGCCGGACTGATCGCAACGCAGAAGACGGCGTTCGCGCCGCGCGTGGGACTCGCTTACGATCCGACGGGAGAGGGTAAATGGCTCGTCAGCGCGGCGTACGGAATTTTCTACGAGCCGTTCTATAACGGACAGGGAGGTCCATTGCAGGACCCGATCAGCGCTCCTCCCTACCTCGCCACGCCGCAGCGCGGGTTCCCCGTGAATTTTCCGGATCCGTTCAACGGTACGAATCCATTCGATGGTTCGTTTTCGGAGCCCATGACGTTACTGGTCGTCGACCAGCACCTGAAGCTGCCATACGCGCAGCACTGGAACCTGAACGTGCAGCGGTCGCTTGGCCGGGACTGGCTGTTGCAGGTCGGCTACGTCGGCACGACAGGCACTCACTTGCCGCGCCTGATCGAGGGCAATCCCACGATCTACTATCCGGGAGGAGTTTCTACGGAAGGTAACGTCAACCAGCGGCGCTTGTATTCAGGATGCACGCTGGCGGCGCCAGATGACTGCGTTTACGCGTCGGTCGGAAAGATCGCCGGAATCGCGAACTCCAACTACCACGCCCTCGAGACCAGCCTGCGCAAGCGTTTCGGATACGGATTTTCGTTTCTCGCGTCGTACACGTACTCAAAGTCGATCGATGACGTGTCGTCATTCAATATCACAGGATCAGCGTCGCAACCGGTAGCAGGAGAGAACGATCTGGCGCAGAATCCGTTCGACCTGGCGGCGGAGCGCGGCCGCTCGATGTTCGACTCGCGGCATCGGCTGGTTGTGAGCTACCAGTGGGCCCTTCCCTTCTGGCGGCACGGACACACCTGGTATGAATATGCCTTCGGGAATTGGCAGCTGAACGGAATCGTAACCTTGCAGAGCGGCACGCCGTTCACGGTATTCGACTCCAACGATGTCTCGCTGCAGGGCAGTGCGCCGGAGATTTCAGGATTCTCAAGCAACCGGCCCGATCTCATCAGCGATCCTTTCCGGGCGGGGCCCGTTCCGGCGAATACCGATGCGGGCTGCGCGACCACAATCTCGCAAGGCGGGCGCGCTGCAGATCGCACCCGCGTCCCCGGATCCTGGATCAATCCGTGTGCGTTCCAGAGGTTGACACCCGATCCAGACGTGCAGCAATTCGGCAACGAAGGGCGCAACGTGGTGCAAGGTCCCGGATACGCGAACTGGGACTTTGCGGCCGTCAAGAATTTCCGCGTGAGCGAAGGGAAGGAATTTCAGTTCCGCGGTGAGCTCTTCAACTTCCTGAATCATACGAACCTCCGGTTGCCCAACACCGATATTCAGTCCTCGAACTTCGGCGTGGTGCAGTCGGATGTGGGGCCCCGCGTGATTCAGGTGGCTTTGAAGTTTCTGTTCTAGTCAGAACGGCATCGGGACACCATCGGACATTATGAGCGACGTCAAAGACAAAGTGATCCGCGAACCGCATGGTGACGGGAAGAAGCCGGACACCAAGATCCGGATCACGGAAGATCAAGACGCGACAGGGGAGACCGCGGCGGCCTACGACTACTGGCGCGCCGGTTCCGGACGCAAGCAGGTCCCAGGCATCATCAAGTGCTTCGGCGCGCGGCCCGACTTCCTGCGCCAAGTCGTGGACTTCTCCAACACCGTTCATTTCTCTGAAGGCCATCTAAACCGGCGGCACAAGGAGATGATTGCCAGTTATGTCTCCTACCTGAACCGCTGTCCGTATTGACTGGACAGTCATGCCTACTTCCTGCGGGTTCAGGGAGCCAGCGATCAATGCGTGAATGCAATTCTCGAGGGCAAGCTCGATGAGGCCGGGCTGACTTCGGCTGAGCGCGCTCTGCTCGATTACGTACAGCTCGTCACCGAAGCGGCCAGCCGCACCACCGGGGATGACGTTCAGAAATTGCGCGATGCCGGGTGGAATGAGAATCAGATCGCGGAAGCCGTCTACATCACCGCGATGTTCGCCTTCTTCAATCGGGTCGCGGATGCGTTCGGCGTTCCGCCACAGGATTACCTCACAATTGGAAAGCTTACGCCGTAAAACCCAGCACTTGGCAGTTGGCACTTGGCATTTAGCCGGACCCGACCCTTCTACGCGCCAAATGGGTTCCGACCCGGTACCGATTGCTAATTGCACAGCCCTTTTGCGATACTTCGCTCCGTGTCTGCGAAGAAGAAAACGGTACCGAACAACCCACGGCGCAGCGGCAAAACAGCGGTGCGCGTCAGTTTAAAGGTTCTGGCCGACGAGCTTGGCCTGTCGCCAGCGACCGTGTCACTGGTGATGAATCGCTCGGCCGTCGCCGACTCCATCCCGCAGCAGACCAAGGACCGCATTTTCGCAGCGGCCCGCAAGCACAATTACCGTCCAAACTTTTTTGCCCGGTCCTTGCGGACCCAACGCAGCTTCACCATCGGCGTGATGGTGCCGGAAGTCAGCGAAGGCTACGCCACGCTGGTCATGAGCGGCATCGAAGATCACCTGTTGCAGGAAGGCTATTTCTACTTTGTTGCAAGCCATCGGCATCGCGCCGATCTGATCGATGAATATCCCAAGATGCTGCTGGCACGGTCGGTCGATGGCCTGATTGCGCTCGACACGCCGTGGACCCAAGCCGATCTGCCTATCCCGGCGGTCACGGTGTCGGGGCACAACGAGGTGCGGGGCGTCACCAACATCGAGCTCGACCACCGGCGCGCCGCGCAGCTAGCCCTGGAACATCTACATCAGCTGGGGCACCGCAACATCGCGTTCATCAAGGGACAGGGGTTTAGTTCAGATACCGAGGTGCGCTGGAACGCGATTCAAGAGGTGGCGTCGGAGTTAGGGCTGGCCGTGAATCCGAGGCTCACCGTCCAACTGGAGGGAGATTTGCCGGCGACCCAGCTGGGCTACAGCGTGACCAGGATATTGCTGGCTAGTCACGAAACCTTCACGGCACTGTTTGCATTTAACGACCTGTCGGCAATCGGCGCAATCGGCGCGCTGCGCGAAAAAGGACTGCAGGTGCCGGGAGATGTTTCGGTGGTCGGCTTCGACGACATTCAGAGCGCGGCTTTTCAAAATCCGGCGCTCACAACTGTGCGACAACCCTTGCGCAAGATGGGCATGATCGCCGCCGAGACGGTGCTGCGCCGAATCGCGCGGCCAGGAATGGATGCGGTACCGCAGCGAGTGATGGTGGAGCCGGAGTTGGTGGTACGCGAGTCGACGGCGGCGGTGGGGCGAAAACGGTGAGAAAAGCTAGTCGACAGTCGCTAGTCATCAGTCATTACGTTCGGTACGCCTTCAGCGGCCGCGGAAAACTCTGTTTCGAGCAGGCCTCGGGAAGGGCACGACTTCAGTCGTGCCGTTAAATAATTAAAAATGTATTTGCGCTTTAGCGCCTGAGGTGCGCTCCGTGTCTTTATAGATTCTTACCGCAACCTCTTAGCTATGCCCTTGCCGGCCTTCGGCAATTCATTTCTGCTGAAGACTGACGACTGGCTCACTTCCACTTCCCTTCCCCTTCCACAATCGTGATGTATCGCCCCACAGGAAGATCCGTGAATCGCTCGACCTGACCGCTGGGTAAGGGCCATTTGATTTCCAGCCAGTCGATCTTGGCCTGCTTGCCAATGCCGAGCACCATGCGCGGGTCGTGATACGAGAGGTAGCTGCCGCCGCCGACTTTCATACGGCTGCGCTTCAAGTCTCCAGCCTGGTAGGTCACGCGGGCGCCGATCGCATCGGGATTCGATTTTTTGCCCACCAACTTCAAGCCTATCCACTGGTTCTGACTTCCAGCTTTGTTGCGTAATAACAATGGCGCGTCGTCGTTGTTGGCGATCAGCACGTCCACGGAACCGTCATTGTCGAAGTCGCCAATCGCCAAACCCCTCGCCGAGAGCGGCTTTTGGAAGACAGGACCACTCTGCGCGCTGACGTTCGTCCATTGCTTGCCGGAGTTGTGGAACAACAGCAACGGCTCACGGTAGCCAACCTGGTGATGCGTAAGTTCTTCAATCAGGTCGTCGGGATTGCCGTTGGCGAGCATCAGGTCGAGATTGCCGTCGTTGTCGTAGTCGAAGAACTTCAATCCCCAACCGCTCATCAGGCGAGTTGCGGCGCCGATGCCGGTGGCCAGCGCCTGATCATCGAAAGTCTCGTCGTGATTGTTGTGGTAGAGCGAGTACATCTCGTGATCGATGTTGGCGACGAACAGATCCATCCAGCCATCGCCATTCACATCCGCGGAGTCGAGTCCCATGCCTGAACGCGGACGGCCCTCGGTGCTGTAGGCAACTCCGGCCTGCGTGGCGATTTCGTCGAAACGTCCCTTGCCGCGATTGGCGAACAGGAAATTCGCGACCGTGTCGTTGGCGACGAACAGGTCCATCAGGCCGTCGTTGTTGATGTCGGTCGCAACCACGCCCCAGGCCTTGCCGAGAACGCTGGCGATTCCGGACGACTTGCTGACATCGGTAAACGTCCCGTCGCCGTTGTTGTGGAAGAGCCAGCTGGCCATCGGCTTGTAGAGGTGCGGGATGCAGTAGCCGCGCTTGGCATCCTCGCCGGCGTGGCAGTCTTTGCTCTTCGACTTGTCGAAGTCGACGAAGCGGCAGACGAACAGATCGAGGCGGCCGTCGTTGTCGTAGTCGAACCAGACCGCGCTGGACGCCCATCCCGGCGCCGCGACGCCCGCTTTCTCGGTCACGTCGGTAAAAGTTCCATCGCCGTTGTTGCGATAGAGGATGCTCTTGCCGTACTGCGTGACGTAGAGGTCGGGAAAGCCGTCGCCGTTGTAGTCCCCGACCGCGACGCCCTGCCCGTAGCCCCCCGCCGCCACGCCGGCCTTCTCGGTCACGTCGGTGAAGGTGCCGTCGCGGTTATTGCGGTAGAGAGCGTTACGCAGCGGCGGCGAGGGATTGTAGAAGTCGCAGGCACCGCTGTTGACGAAGTACAGGTCCATCCACCCATCGTTGTCGTAATCGAGAAACGCGCAGCCCGCGCCGGTGGTCTCCGGCAGATACTTTTGCGGCGGACTTGCCGGCCACGTGCTTCCACGTGATGCCGCTTGTTGAAGCTGGAACTTCCTCAAACGGGTAGTCAGAGGATGGGAATGCGGTCGCGAACCGCGAGAGCCCGGCGAAAGCGGCCGTGCCAAGCGCGCCGCGTCAAGAAGCGGCGGCGGGAAAGTCTCTGCCGCAGATGTTTGGGGATCGTCGTCTTCACTGCGTTCGGATTCGTTTGTGGCTGGAGGCCATAGGTAGCAACGCTTAGTTTGGATCCTCCTGGCCCTTGTTTTCGGGCGGCGGCTCCTTCTGCGTCATCTGGCGATGGATGGCGAATTCCTTGTCAGCCTCGGCTTTCTTGCCCGTGCGGCTGTAGGCGGTGGCCAGGTTGTAGTGCGCGGCGGGATTGGCGGGTTCAAGTTTGACGGCGGCCTCGAGAGGAGCAATTGCCTCGGGGAATTTCTTGGCTGGCAATCGAGAGATTCCCCAAGCCCAAGAAATGCATCGCCGAAATTGTGGATCTAACGTGCTGGCTCGCTCGAAACGTTTGATGGCTTCGTCCAGTTTCTGGTTCTGGCGGGCCAACTCCCCCAAAATGTACTCAGCGGCTGCGTTTGACGGATCAATCTGCAGTTCTTTTTCGAACTCCTTGCGCGCTTGCTCGGCAACATCTGGGCCGGGGTTGGGCTTGGAGAGCAGCAGGCGGCCTAGACGGAAATGTGTGCCAGCAAGGTTGGGGCTCTTTCTCAGGACCTTTTGATATTCGGCCACGGCCGCTTTATCCCACTTCCCCTGCATCTCTAGAGCCTCAGCATTCAAGAGATAGGCTTGCTCAGAGTCCGGAGCCGTGCGCGCCAACTCCTGGGCTGCTCGCGTTGAGAGGTCCGAATAGGCATGGACGAGCACGTATAGAACTTCAGGATCCGCCGGGGAACTCTGCGCCGAGCACCAGCAGGAACTCCGTGGCCGCTTCTGGCCGCCCCAAGGTCATCGAACAACGGACACCAGTCAGCGCAACACTTCGCTTCAGGTCGCGGTCGCTCACTTCGGTAACAGCTTTTCGGAGGGCAGGAAGGGCCTCAGCACACTGGCCTTTTGCAGCAGTTTCGACGGCGTGTTTGGCGGCGGCAGCGGATATATCGGGTGTTGTGGTTTTTTGAGGGCCCTGTGCGGCGCTAGTTGTGATCACGGCGAGCGTAACCACAGCAAGCCAACAGGGACGGAGGCAACTCAACATGGATAAACCTGATATTAAACGAAAAGGACGACAGGCGCCGAGGCTCCTGTCGTCCTTTTGCCAAGTGTGCAAACTTTAGAAATAAAACTTCAGAGCGAACTGAACCTCGCGCGGGTCCTGGGTGGCTGTGATGACACCGTTCCCACCCGGAACCGCAAAGTTGGGATGGTTGAAAAGATTCAGGAAGTCAGCCCGAAATTGCAGCCGCATCCTTTCGTTGAATAGGAAGTTTTTCTGCAATCCTAGATCGAAATCTGCGTACCGTGGTCCAATCACAGGACCTTGGGCCGGACAGTTTCCGAATGTTCCTGGCGCCGGGTCGCTAAGGAAACCGCTGGATTATACCATTGCAGCCCGTTATCACTAACAGTCTTTGGATAGTGCAAACCCGAACAGGTTACAGTCTGGGCGTGGCCAAGGAGAACCGGTACCGCTCTGGTCAGATCCGTAAAGAGCGATCGGGAATCCAGAGCGCCACGAAATGATAGGATTAATCGACCAGTTTCCGACGATCGCATTTACTGCTGTCGGAGCATCATGTGCCATCCGTTTTCCACGACCGAACGGAAGCTCGTAAACAGCATAGGCACTGAGCACATGCTTTGCATCCCAATAGCATTGGGCGTAGTCGGCGCTGGGGTTGTAGAGATTTTGCAGTAGTTGGCTGCGGGGGAGGCCTGCGTTGCGTACCTCCACGTCCCAAAATAACCGTCATTGTCCGTCATGCATTCTGGTAGGTGTACGAAACTTGTGTCTGCAATCCGTTGCTGAAACGTTTTTGCAGCACCGCCTGAAGCGCGTTGTAGTTCATGCTGCCATACGGAAGCAGTGTCTTCACAATACCGAAATCATTCGGCCCAAAGGTCGGGGCAGACGTCCGTGGACCATGGACCCCGCAAGTTCTGACCACCGATGTAAGGGCTAGAACTGTGCCGTCGGGTGCAGGACACCTTGCTTCAGCATCGGGCACCATCAAGTGCGTCGTATGCTGGCCGACATAGCCAACTTGAACAGTGGTGTTACTGGCGATTTCGTGCTGGACGGTAAGGTTCCATTGCTGTGCGATCGCGGGTTGCACTGTCGTGTCCCACGTCAACATCGTCGCATCGATGAATGGATCGCCTCCGGGAGCAGCTCCTGCAGATAAAAGCTTGGCCGTTCCGAATGGTGTTCCGGTGGCTACGTTGCCAGCCCGATTTGCGGCGGTGTATACGGTGGGTTCTGGGTCAAGCGAAGGTTTGTTCCGGTGCCTTCGAAGTAAGAAGAGATGCTGAAGGCTCCGCGGATAACGGTTTTATTTCCCAGCCCTGTGGGACCCATGCAAACCCGATGCGGGGCTGAAAGTCAGGTCAGCCATAGATCGAATTGTACAAACCGCGGCTAAATCCATTCTTACCATACCCTGACACGGTTGCGTTGCCTGGAAACTGCAGAGCCCCAGTTTGAACATTACTGACATTACTGGCGATTGTTTTTTTCTATCCAGGGAGTGCGTGCTTCGTAGCGAAGACCCAAATTCAAAGTGAGATGCGCTGGTGATTCGCCAGTCATCCTGAACGTATCCAGCATACAAAGAATCCAACTGGTGCCAGCCCCCGCCGCCAGCGCTCGCGCCACGCCCCACCAGCGACGGCAAATCCAGGGCAAAGTCTGCTGCTGCTGCAGCGTCGTTCAGCGCCTGCGCCAGTGCCAGAGTAATTTCACCGGACCAATCTAAATAAGATCATACCCAGCGAACCTCCATTGCCGGCATAGAAGACGTTGATACGATATTTGTTCAACTGGAACCCTGCCTTGATGACGTGCTTTCCATGCGAGTAAACGATGTTGTCGTTGAACTGGATGGCGGTCGAGGCAAAATTCTCGATCACTTCATTGTTTCCCAAATTCGGTGAGAGTTCCCGCTCCCGGATTGGTGATGGTTCCCCCCCAAACCCGAACAGGTTCAGACCAGCAGCTTGTGACTCCGGCGATGCCAAGCTGGGCTGCAAGGGCAGTCACAGACGATGGAAAGTTATAGCTACCGTCACTGAAACTGACCCAGTTCATTCCGAAGCGCGCGTCGTTCAAAAGTGAAGGGGAAAGGTGTGGCTCCAATCAAGTACACCGTTTTTGAGGTGTGCGACGTTCGCCGTCGACCCAAGCAGGCCAAAGGAGTTGGCCCGGGGATCGTGCTGGTAGCCCTGCGAATAGCGCCCGAACATACGATCGTTTCCGGTGATGTTGTAGTCGACCTTGATGTCACCCTGATCAGAATTGAACTGTTGTCCAAAGCTATTGGGAGCAATCCCGAAGCCGTTTGAGTCGGCCGTGGCATTTTGCGGGTATCGCTCGCGTCACCAGCGTGGTGAATGCTGGATTCAGCATATTAGACGGAATGACGTTGCCTGCGAATGGCACCCTCGAGCCCGCTGCCACAATTGGCACGCTGGACCACCATTCACGCCCGTGCCTGCAGCACAGGGGTTAAATAATTGCACGGGTGTCGGCAGATTCAGTAACGCGCCGAAATTGCCACCAATCTCGTCCGGTGTTAGCGTCTCCACCGTGGCACCAGAGGGAGGGAAATCCAAGCGTCCACCCTGGTAGTCCGCAAAGAAGAACAGCTTCTTCTTTATGATTGGCCCACCAAGTGTTCCACCAAACATATTCCAGCGCAGTTTGGGTTTAGGCAGCACACCTGTGGGCGTCCCTGCAGTGTTGCCGTTTCTCCAGCTATTCGCGTTGAACTTGTCGTTGCGGAAAAACTCGAAGACATTGCCGTGGAAACTATTGGTCCCTGACTTGACGGTCGTATTTACGATTCCACCCTGAAAGTTTCCGAATTCAGCCGAAGCGTTCTGCGTAATGACGTTGAATTCTTGAATGGCGTCCGGGGAGGGCGTCAGTCCGAGTCTGTTCTCGGAAATCTGGTTGTTGTCAATGCCGTCCAGCAGGAAGTTATTCGCTTGTTCCCGATTGCCGTTGATATAGGGACGGCCGCCGTTGTCTGCGGTGTTGGAACCCTGATTTAAACTCGCGGCGTCCACTGTGAACGCACCCGGCGCCAAGAGGGTCAACTGGACTGGGTTGCGTGTGGCAAGAGGGAGATTGTCGTTGGTTCGCGAATCGATGATGGTGTCGACTTCGGTAGTCTCGGTCTTAAGCACCGGGGCCGCTCCCGTGACCTCAACGGTCTCGGTCACTTGGCCTACTTTCAATTTGCCGTCAAGACGCGCAGTCTGGTTTAGAACCAAGGTGAATGGTGGATAGACTGATTTCTGGAAGCCTGCGGCGGTGATTTCAAGCTTGTAGGTCCCGACGGGGATGGCTGGTGATGCTGTACGCGCCAGTTTCGTTCGTCTTGGCTGTAAAGGTCGTACCTTGGTCGACGGATGTTGCTTTCACTTCGGCACCGTTGATCGGCGCTCCGCTCGGATCGTTTACGGTTCCGACGATCGATGCCGTTACTTCCTGTCCCCACGCGGCTGCGGTGAGCCCGAGCAGTGCGGCCAGAACGAGGAGCAGGGCTCCACTCCACAGTGTTCTCTTCATCACAGAACCTCCCACGCGCTTTGAATTACTAGTTTCCCCACAGAGCACAAATACAGAATGGAGATATGCTATATAGCACCGCGCAGTTGAGGTCAAGAGAAAAATTGTCGAATACGGCTGGGACGCAGTCGAAGCGCTGCGCAGGGACCACTGCATAGCAGTTGCAAGTCGGCAGCAGCCGAGTTCGGGATCGGATGCAGGTATGAAAATCGGGACGAACCGGCTAACACTTTCCTACGATTTCTTGGATTCAACCGTTTCTTAGCCGTACCGTTCCGGTTTTCTTCGGGTGGAGTTTTCCTGGGTGCCGGGCGCGCCGTAAGCGAATCAAAATCAAGCCTATAGCAGTTGTCTGCTATATAGCGATCATCAAAAAAATCGATCAGGTTCTCGCCTGGCCCGCAAACTGCGCTTTACCTGACTCGTCATATTTGTGCTATATAGCGCGTACGCAGTACCGACTGCCATAACGATTCGGTGGAGCCCCGGGCAGATACGACATTGACCTCAGTATCTGAGGATGAGGATGCGACCAAGCCGAAACGGAACGCCAGCTTACAAGAAAATTCAGAACGTGATCCGCAAGCGGATCGAGGGCGGACAGCTGAAAATCGGCGACTCCGTCGACTCGGAACGCGAGCTCGCGCGCATTCATGGCGTGAGCCTGATGACCGCCCGCCACGCGCTGGCCAGCCTGGAGCGCGAAGGCGTGGTCGAGCGGCGTCGCGGCTCGGGCACGTTCGTTGCGCCCCCGAAAATTCACTTCAACCGGCTCATGAGTTACACCGAGCACATGTCGAGCCGGGGACTGTCCCCGCGCTCGCAAGGTGCTGTCGGCGAAAGTGATCGAACACCAGGCGGAAATCGCGGCTCGGCTCGCATTGCCCTCCACCAGCGACCTGGTGAAAATCGACCGGCTGCGTTTGACCGGAGAAGAGCCGTTCGCGCTCGAGACCGTTTACCTGCCCGGCCCGGAATTTAGCGGCGCTTGCTTCGGCGCCTCTGGGCAAGAGTTCATTGTTCGCAACCCTGCTGCACGATTATGGAGTGGAGTTGGCGTACGCGGACGAGGAAGTCGATGCGACCGCGGCCGACGTGCACACGGCGGAACTGCTCTCGGTCCCGCGCGGCGCGCCCTTGCTCCGCATCCGGCAGGTGATCTATTCGACTTCCGGCAAGGCCGTGATTTATGGGGTAGGTTTTTATCGCTCCGAGCGGCATACTCTTTTCATTCGCAGATTCCGGTAGTTAGCTGGCAATCGCAGCCCCTGAAGGGGCCGGTCGAGGAGCGTGTGACGGCATCGCTGAAGCGACGCCCTGATACGAACCCCTACTCTCCGGCCGGTAATCCTCTGCACTACGGAGAACTATGCCCCTAACATCGACCGATTGGCTGGTCATCATCGGGTACCTGCTGGCGAATCTGCTGATCGGCGTGTATTACCGGCGCCGCGCCAGCGGGAATACGGAAGAGTTCTTCATCTCCGGGCGTGACGTTTCCTGGTGGCTGGCTGGCACGTCGATGGTGGCCACGACCTTCGCGGCCGACACTCCTCTGCTGGTCACCGGCCTGGTGGCGCGGCAAGGAATCGCCGGCAACTGGATCTGGTGGGGATCGTGCGTGGGCGGAATGCTCACCGTGTTTTTCTTCGCGCGCTACTGGCGGCGCGCCGAAATTCTCACCGACGTGCAACTGGTCGAAATCCGCTACGGCGGGAAGCCAGCCGCATTCCTGCGCGGCTTCAAGTCAATCTATCTCGGACTGTTCATGAACTGCTTCATCCTGGGCTGGGTGACGCAGGCCATGGTCAACATCATTACGGTGCTGCTCGGCCCGGCGATTGCGCAAGGGCGAGTGCTCAACTTCGCGGGTAATGTCGTACACGCTGGGCGATCCGAAATCACGGCCTTGATCATCTGCGTGTTCGTGCTGATTCCCTTCACCGGCCTTTACACCTTCATCGGCGGCCTCTGGGGAGTGCTGGTCACGGACCTGTTTCAGTTCGCCTTGAAGATGACGATGATCATCGTGCTGGCCTGGGTCGCGGTCGCGAAGATCGGCGGCATGGGCGCGCTTGCAGACGCAGCTGCACGTGGTGGCGGAAAGCACGCGCGCGGACCGGAGCGGAGACTTCCGATCCCACCGCGTTCCTGCCCGATTTTCACCTGGGCCTCACGACCAACGCCCTGTGGACGCTGCCGGTGCTGACCTTCATCGTCTATCTGGGCATGCAGTGGTGGCTGGCGTGGTATCCGGGAGCCGAACCGGGCGGCGGCGGATACGTGGCACAGCGCATGTTCAGCGCGAAGGACGAGAAGAATTCCCTGGGCGCGACGCTGTGGTTCAACATCGCGCACTATGCGTTGCGGCCGTGGCCGTGGGTCGTCACGGGACTGGTCGCGCTGGTGGTCTACTCGCCACATGGCGGCCTGCATCCCGAGCGCGGATTTCGCGCAGAATCCTGAGCAGGGCTACGTAATGGTGCTGCGCGACTATCTTCCCCCGGCGCTGCGCGGGCTGATGGTGGCAGCGTTCCTGGCGGCGTTCATGTCGACCATCGGAACGCAGTTGAACTGGGGAAGCTCGTACCTGGTAAACGATCTTTACAAACGCTTCTTTGTTCGTGACGCCACCGAGAAGCACTACGTGATGATCAGCAAAATCTTTACAGTCTTCCTCGTGCTCGGCAGCGGCTACACGGCGACCAAGCTGGCGTCGATCAACCAGGGATGGCAGCTGGTGCTGAACATCGGCTTCGGCACCGGCGCGGTCTACATCCTGCGCTGGTACTGGTCGCGCATCAACGCGTGGAGCGAGATCGTGGCGATGGCGGTTGCGGCGCTGATGACGATCGGGTTGAGCCGCGTTTCGTTCACCGGCAACGATTCGCTCGTATACGCGAAGACCGCGCTGATCACGGGACTGGTGACGACCATCGCGTGGGTGATTGCGACGTTCGTGACGCGGCCCGAGTCGGATGAGACTTTGATCGGCTTCTACAAGCGCGTGCATCCGACGGTGTACGGCTGGAAGCGGATCGCCGAGATGGTTCCCGAGATGCCGCAGGTGCGCGACATGGCCGGCAACGCGTTCAACTGGCTGATGGGCGTCATTCTGGTCTATGGATGTTTGTTCGGGATCGGAAAGATAGTCTTCGGCCAATGGGGATGGGGCGTGATCCTGCTCGCGCTCTCCGCAGTGGCCGGGTATCTGATCTTCTGGGATTTGTCGCGGCGCGGGTGGGGTACGTTTTCGGGAAAATCGGTGCCGGTGGGGGCTTCGCCGGTGGTTGAGGGAGACTAGAGGTTGTTGTGGGGCGGACACTCCTGTCCGCCGCCTTTGACTTTGCCGTGACAAACAACACCAACTGCAGCGGACAAGAGTGTCCGCTCCACACAAGAAAAAGCCGCTGCTTTTCGGCAGCGGCTTTTTGCTTAGTCTTGCTCTTTGCGATTCTTTTTCCGGGCACGCTTGCGTGCCAGTGCTTGCTTGACGCGCTTCTTCTCGCCCGGTTTCAGGTAATAGGAGTGACGCTTCACTTCCTTAATGATGTCTTCCGTCTGAACCTTGCGCTTGAAGCGGCGGAGGGCATTCTCTAGCGATTCGCCCTCTTGCAGTCGAACTTCTGCCAATCTAATCACCCCCAAACCAGCCGATAGGCCATCTTTAAGATTACACTTTTTGGGCGGTGGCGGAAAGGAAGGGGATTGGATGGTGAGCCGTACGAATTTCGCCGATTAGCCGACTTTTAGCGCGATTGCGAGTAGAGTCGAGAACAGGCGCAGTAACTGTAGTCTCCCGGTGGATAATTGGCTTGGCTTTCGCCGCGCCACCGCAGTCCGGTTTGGCTTGGTTCTGTTTCCTGTTCCCGCTCATCGAACCGGACAGGCAGATTTCCCGCATCCGGCTCTCGGAAAAGACTCACAATGTTCCGTGTGACGCCGTCTGCGACTCCTGAACACAACCTGGGGTGGCTAGACTCATCGTCAATGCCCCATGTCCTTCGTCGCTTCTTGCGTCCGTCTTTAACTGAGGCCCCTTCCCTCTGCCGGAGTTACCCGGCTTCCTCGGTACTACGGACCTCTCCGCCACCCCACACGGCCCGGCCTGTCTCTCGCGAGTTGCCAGTTGATCCCGACCGCGATCACCGCTGGGGCTTCCCGTGTTGCGTCTGGTCTCCTATGCGTACATGCCATCGCCATTACCCCGGCAGGTTCAATGGAGCCTGTTCGCTCGTCGCTCTCCATTGTCGGCGGCCTTCCCCGTGAAAAAGTAGGGTCGGCTCCTGCAATTGTTTTTTCGGGGCCTGCTCAGCGTTCACTCACGTTACGGCCTGCACGCTCGCGGAGTCGCCAAGCGACCCTTTCCATCGAAAGCTCCGACAGCTTCGTTGCCTCCGCTGCCGCTTCGATTGCTACCGGGTGGAGCGAACCAGTTCCCGGGCGGGAGTCACACCCGCTGAAGTCCAGCGCCTTTCACGGCGCACTATTTCAACAACTACTCGGAACCATCGCTGAAGTAGGGCCTCTGTCGCTTCCACCAGAACAGCCAATACGTAGTCACCGCGAGCGTGGCAATCGTGAGGAAACCGGGCTCAATCCGAGCATTGGCTCTGCCCAGGATGCTCGACCAGATAATCAATGACTGGATCAGAAACTGTGCGCCCAAGCCTACGATGATTGCAAAACCCAGTTTCCACATCAGCGGCGCACGTCTGTGGATGCCATAGATTGCACAGCCGAACACCGCTGTATCGATTTGTGGACGAGACTATCCCAAACCTTCCACCCGGCAGCACGATTGGTCGAAAAATCGAGATCGCCGACATTAGGCAGGCAACCACGAGCATGGCTTTTAGTATGCGCACGTCATATGAAGTAGCGAGAACGTGTTTGCACCACCTACCCAACACCATCTGCGATAAGGCTACTTACCTAGACGTCATCCCCTCACGCCAATCCACCACCGTCCACCACAAGCTGCGTCCCAGTAATCCACGCCGCCATGTCGCTAACCAGAAATAGAACGGCATTGGCAACATCCTCGGGCGTGCCTACGCGGGCCAGCGGACGGTTGGCCGCGTCTTTCAGAAACGCCTCCGGGTCCGCGCCGAGTTGAGCGCATTCGCTGCGCAGCATCGGCGTATCGATGTCTCCCGGGCAAACGCAGTTCACGCGAATGTTGGATTTACCGTGATCGATGGCCATGGCTCGCGTCAGGTTCAGCACTCCGGCTTTAGCGGCGCAATAGGACGCCGCTTGCGGCCCGCCTTTCAGCGACCAGCCCGAGCCGGTGTTCACGATGGCTCCGCCTCCGTTCTTCTCCATGTGCGGGATCACCTCGCGCGACAGCAGGAAAATTCCCTTCAGGGTCACGTCGAGGGCAAGGTCCCACTCTTCTTCACTGAGGTCGACGACATTTTTGCGTACGATCACGCCCGCATTGTTGCAGAGAATGTCGATGCGGCCAAAGGAGGCGATGGCGCTTGCGGTGGCGCGGCGGCAGTCCTCGGCGGAACGCACATCGCATTTTTCGAAGAGTGCGCGGCCGGCCACGCTCGGCGATCGTGCGGACTGTGGCCTCGCCTTTTTCACCGTCGATATCGAGAACAACGACGGCCGCGCCCATTTCGGAGAGGCGCAGTGCGATGCCCCGCCCGATGCCCGAACCGGCACCGGTGACTATGGCAACCTTGCTCTCGAGCGAGAGCAGGCGGTATGCGGTTTCGGAGATTGTGGTCATTCCGTTTCTCGCGGATTATTGAGCGCCAGAATGATGCCATAGACCGTCATGCGCGTCCGCAGACTGGCTGGAACAATCTCCAGAGAAGGCGTGTTTTTCGGGGAGCTTTGGGCTCGGCTCGTTCTTGGGAAGGGCCCGACTTCAGTCGGGCCATATGAGTGGTTGTATGAGGGGCTTCAGCACCTGAGGTTTGCTCTACAAGAACTCCGCCGCGCGAGTCGCGTTCCGTGACCCGAAGATGCCGGAGGAAAAGCTCACCTCAGGCGCTGAAGCGCTAGTCAAGCTCACGAACGTGTGGCACGACTAAAGTCGTGCCCTTCCCAAACCTGCCCGAAACAGAGTTTTTCCGCAGCCTCTGAAGTCATGTCTTTTCCATCTGGTCGCACATGAATTCGCCCAAACTGAATCGTGCCCTTCCCGTTCGGACAGATGCTCCAGCATCGGTCGACCGAAAAGCTTACGATCTCGAGGCCTCGCATTTCGTCGTTCGCCCCACTTCCGCCGCTCCGCGAAAAGACTATAATGCTCCGCCGCAAGGCAATTTTTTATCTTCCGAGGTGATATGTGCGTCGCACCGCTTTCTTTTTTCTGGTAATTGCTCTGTCCGCGCTTCCCCTGTCCGCGCAATCGGGAGAATGGAAACAGCTGTTTGACGGCAAGGATCTCACGGGCTGGAAGCATGTCGGCCCCGGAGGCATGACCGTTGAAGACGGCTTGATCCGTACTCACGGCGGGATGGGGTTGCTCTATTGGACCGGCGGCAAACTCGGCGACTGCGTGATTCGCGTGGTCTTCAAGATGCGCGATCACAACAGCAATTCCGGCGTCTTCATTCGCATTCCGATCGAGCCGCGGGAAGAGTGGATGCCCGTGCATTATGGCTATGAAGTGCAGATCGACAACGAACCGGAGAAGTCGAACGAGGACGACTACCACATCACCGGCACTCTTTATTCTTTGACCAAGCCGCTGGCCAAGCCCGGCAAGCCGGGGCCCGAGTGGAACACGATGGAGATCACGCTCGACGGCCCGCACACCATCGTGGTCCTCAACGGCGTGAAGGTGACCGACTACACCGAAGGCCAGCCCGTGCCGGAAAGAAAATTCGACTTCGAGCCGCATCGCGGCACGCGCCCGAACGACGGATACATCGGGCTGCAGAATCACAGCGACAACGACATCGTGTTCTTCAAAGAAGTCGCGATGAAGCCCCTGCCGAAATAGGCAGACGATGCAATCCCCATCTTCATACCGCTGGAGGAAGACATGAAGCGCGATTTTTCTCGTCGGAAATTCCTGCAAACCAGCAGCGGAGCATTGATCGCCGCCAACACCGTCTTTCTGAGCACGGAAAGCTTCGCCTCGCCGCGGCCCGTCCCTGCCAGTGATCGCATCCGGCTCGGCATCATCGGCATCGGAATGCAGGGCTCGCCGCTGCTCACCACGGCCATCACTCTGCCCGGCGTCGAATGCGTGGCTGCCTGCGACCTGTACGACGGGCACCGCGAACTCGCCAAAGAAATCGTCGGCAACACCAGTCTTCCCACCACGCGCCGCTATCAGGAACTGCTCGACAACAAGGATATCGACTGCCTGATCGTCGCCGTTCCCGACCACTGGCACAAGCAGGTCGTGGTCGATGCCGTGAGCGCCGGTAAGGATGTGTACTGCGAAAAACCCATGTCCCACACAGCGGCCGAGGGCTTCGACATGGCCGATGCGCAAAAAAAGACTGGACGCATCGTGCAGATCGGCTCCCAGCGCGTCAGTTCCGTGATCTACGGAAAGGCGAAAGAGATGATCGCGCAAGGCGCGATCGGCAACGTGAACCTGGTCGAGGGAACCCTCGGACGCAACGATCCCACTGGTTGCTGGGAGTACACTCCGCCCACCGACTTGTCTACGCAGAATCTCGACTGGGACACCTGGCAAGGCACCGTCCCCAAGCGCGCTTTCGATCCGCTGCTTTACGCTCGCTGGCGTTGCTGGAAGGAATACGGCACAGGCGTGGCTGGGGACCTGCTGGTCCACCTGGTCAGCGGAATCATCTACGCGCTGAACTGGAACGAACCGCCGAAACGCGCCATGGCGTTGGGCGGCATCCTGCGCTGGAAAGACGGCCGCAATATGCCGGACGTCCACGCCGTCCTGTTCGAGTACGGCGACATTCCCGTGTACACGCGCCTGAACCTGGGCTGCGAGAGCCCCGAGGTGGTCCGCTTCCAGGGATCGAAGGGCTATATCGAGGTAACAGAGTTCGGGCTGAGCTATTTTCCGCAGCCCGGTGTCGATACTTCTCCCAGCTACTACTCCACTAATGCTTATCCGCGAGCCATGCGAGAGGAATATCTCAAGCAGTGGCATGCCGAACACGATCCCGCCCCAGGCAAAGAGCCGCTGGCGGAATCGACTACCTATCGTGGCAACGATTACGACGACGTGAAGCCGCACCTGGCGACGTTCTTCAACGCGGTGCGGTCACGCAAGCCCGTCACGGAAGATGCGGTGTTCGGAAACCACGCGGCGCTCGCCTGTCACATGGCCAACGAGTCGTACTTCCGCAGGAGCGCAGTGACTGTCGATACGGCGACCAGGAGCATCAAGAGCTAGAAGTTTCTGAACGGCGGGAAATTATTTCAGATTGTTTGCGGGGTAGTCGGTGCCTGGCGCGTCGTAGTCGCGGCCATACTTGTTCTTGTGCGGACCGGGTGGCCCGTCTTGCACGATGCGAATCACGCCCAGGGATTGGTCCTGCGCTGAAACCGTCACCGTCTTAGTGAGCTTTTTCAGGTTTTCAAGTCCCGACGTTTCCGCAAAAACCTGCATCGTGTAGCGACCCTCCGGAACGTTCGGGATGGAGATCTTGCCGGCTGCGTTCGAGATGCCGTAATAAGGAGTTCTTAGCGCCAGCACCACTGCGTTCATCTCGGGATGGATGTTGCAGAAGATGTAGCTAACGCCGACCCGATCGAAATGTACGATCCTGGTCGTTCCCGCCTCATACAAGCCAAGATCAAACCGCTTGCCCTCAAACAGCGAGAAGACATTGTGAAAGAAAGGATCGCGATTAGGAAATTCCACCGCAGTTCCGGCAGGAACCACCAGCAGATGCGGTATGAAAGTCTTGTCTCTCTGCACGAGCCGCGGAGGCGTAGCCGAAGCTGCCTCGGCCACCGATCGGAGTGTGTGCTCGTCGAGCGGAGAGAGCCACACAACGACGTTGGCGCGATCCTTCTTGTTCGTGTGCGCATGGCCTTCGCCCACGATTTCTATCTGCGCGGTGACGTTCAAATCCTGCGCCTGCACAAGAAAGGAACACCCAAGCAGGACGAAGCACAAACGCGCCAGGTGCAACCTGTCGTAACGCACACACGAATTAAAGACGGTAGTTTTCAGAACAGAATCCCCATCACCAGATTAAAGCGGTCCGCCGTATAACGAGTATTGTCGATCTGATAGGTGGCGATGTGACCGTACTCAGCGGAGAACACCAGGTCAGAACGCGGCCGGTAGATTACGTTCATCAACCCACTCTGGTTGCGGGCGGCGGGTCCGTTGTTGCCACCGCTGCCGTATTGCGAAAAAGGAAACGCACGGACTTCACTCGCGAACGGATTGTCCTGCCCACCCGCGAAGTTGAACTCCAACTTCGACGATGCGCGCACCTTCAGCTGCGCCCAGCCACCAAGCGCATCCAATCCCTGAACCCGGCTGACCGGATCGGTCGGATTACCGCTGAACAGCGCGCTCTGGTAAGAACCTCCCCCCAAACCGCCGAGCCCCTGGCCGCGAAAAAACTCGCCGCTCAGACCCAGCATTTTTCCGAGGGGGACGCTCCAGTCGAGCGTGCCGGCCCAGGCACCGAGGTTGCGGCCGAAGCCCCAGTTTTGCCGGCTGTAGTAGCCACCCGCACCTACGGTTAACGGCTCGCCGAAAATGCTGTGCGTCCACGCAACCCGCCCTGCATATCCGGGCTGCCGAGAATATTCCCCCGCCTGCGGCCTGCGCCCGTATGCATACACGGGAGGCTCCCCGGTCAACCCGTCGAGAATCCCACCCTGCAACAGGAAATTCGAGTTCTCAGAAATGGTCAGACGCCGCTCCACCCTGATTTGCGGAATCCACATCCACAGGTTTCCGGCTTCCGACAGAGCCGGCTCCGCAAGCGTGGCAAACGACGTTGGCGACAAGGCCGAGAAAAACGGAGCATCCTGCCCGGCCACAATCGAAGTGTGCGCCCAGTCCAGGTGGATGGTGGCGGTTCGCAGGCGGAATAAGCCGAGAGCGACACCGTTCGGTGCATACTGAAAGCCACCGGCGAAATCAGCCTGCAGGTCGCCGCGCGTTTTTGCACCCGCCAGCTCCGGACCAAAGACCTCAAGCCCGATCTGCGACTGGCGCAGTGAGATCCCCGTGCTATTGGAACGCCCGAGCGGGTCACGGTCGCTATCCACCTGGCCCGGGACATCGGAATTCAAAACACCGCCGCGGTTCGAGAACAGATCCATCAGCACCAGGCCCGACAGGCGCACCTTGTACTTCGAGCGGCTCTCGACCTTGGTCTGATACTGATCGTCGATCTTTCCGGTGAGCAGATCGTATTCTTCTTCGATCTTGGAGAGTCGGCCCTGCGAAGACGATTCCTGGGCCGGAGCATTGCTCGCCTCCTGGGCCGGAGCATTGCTCGCCTCCCGGTCCGGCGTGGCTGGAGCGGTCTGGGCGACCGCAACCGCCTCGGGCTTATTCGCAGCCGGTAACTGCGCGACCGCCGAATGGAGTTCTTCGCGAAGTTCGCGGGTTTCGGCGCGATACTGTTCCGACTCCGAGCGCAAGTCGGACACTATCGATCGCAGTTCCTTGACCTGCTCCTGGAGCTGTTGGACAGTTTCCGCTAATGAAGGATCCGGCGCCGCGCTTCCACTCGACGCACTTTGCGCGCTGCAGTGCCTACCACTGAGCGAGGCTAGGATCAAGGTGCAGCAAACGAACGACCGCTGGAGCAGCATAGTCTCCCCCGAAATAAGCGAATCTTCATTGTGGAATGTGATCAGCGCATTTCAGCGAGCAGATTTCCGTGGGCAAACCTTCCGGCTCTAGTCGGCCGTTTCGACTCGCACACCTGCTCGAACCATCCCATCGCCTGTCGCCGACGCAATGGGTGTACCGCGGGTCCCGGGCAGCACGATCAGAAACACCGTGCCCGCCGAGGACGTGCTTTCGACTCTCACGTCTCCGCCGTGATCTTGCACAATCTTCTGCACCACCGTAAGTCCGAGCCCGGTGCCGTTCTCTTTCCCCTGGCTCACGAACGGCTCAAACAATCTTTCGCGCACGAGTTCCGGAATACCATGCCCGTTGTCGGCCACCCGCACTTCGATCGTGCTCTTGTTGGCATGGATCTCAATGCGGACAGTCCCATCTTCCCGCGATACCGCCTCACAGGCATTCACGAGCAGGTTCTGAAACACACGTTCCAGCTTTCGCGAATCGAACCAGCCGTCGGTCGAGCCATCCTTATGGACGGTCATGCGCACGGAATGGTATTCGGGATTGGCACGCACGTTCTGTATGGAGCGCTGAACGACGTCTTCGAGATCGCCATAGGTCAGGCGCAACGACTCGCGGGTGCGCGAGAACTCCAGCAGCGAGTCGATCAGATCGGTCATCTGGTGCACGGCCAGCAGGACTTCGTGATAAAGCTCTTCGCGCTCGGCCTTGCTGCGATTGCTGTCGCTGAGGAATTCCGCATTCGCCATGACCGCCGCGAGGCTGTGCCGCAAATCGTGCGAGATCGAGCTCGCCATGCGCCCAATAGTAGCCAGCCGTTCGGCGTCGATCAGTTTTCGTTGCGTCTCCTGCAGCCCGGCGCGCATGCGCACGAACGAGGCAGTCACCTCGGCTACTTCGTCCGAGCCTCGAGCCGCCAGCGGATACTCGTAGTCTCCCTTGCCCAGCGCGCGCACGCCTTCCACCAGCGTCCCCAGCGGACGCGTGAGTGTGTGCGAGAAGATGAACACCAGGCAGCTGCCGACCACCAACGCCACCAGTCCAAGAGCAATCAGCAGCCGATTCAAGTGCCCCAGGAAAGCGGTCGCCTGGTCCAAAGACTTTAGAACGCAAAGCTGTACCGGAGGAGAAACGCCGGGCGTAAGGTCGACACGAGTGGCGAGAAAGCGCTCCTGGCCCAGTTGGATCTCTACGGGCTCGGGAGCTTTCCCTCCAAAAGAGATGCCGGCGTGCTGAATCAGTTCGGTCTCCTGCAAAGGCGAGAGCGTGCTGCGCACCAGCGTCTTTCCGTACAGAAATACGACTTGGCTCGCGGCCACCTGGCTTAGTTCGCGAGCAACTCCGTCATCGATCTCATAGCCGACCACCAGATACCCTTCGATCTGGCCCTCGGCGCGCGTGCCGACATAAATCGGCTGTAGCGAGACTTCGAACAGATGCTTCCCGCAAAACCACCAGTGTCCGCTTTGCTCGTGGGAAAGAGAATCCGTCAGGGACTCCTGCGCCGCTTCCCGGTCAAAGTCCGCCGCCTTCGAGTGCAAGGCCACGACTCTTCCCGTGCGGTCGGCGAGCACCAGCAGGTCGCTTCCCGCCAGTGTCCACTGATCACGCGACGCGTCCTGAATAGTGGCCGTGTCGCGCGTAGTCATCATCGCCTTGAGGGGAGGCAGATCGGCCAGCAACTCGGCCGAGTGCGCCAGCGACTTCTCGCGCAGCGTCTGAACGTTATGGAAGGTGTAGACGGAGTTGCGCAGATCCTGGTAGATCTGCAGCCGAACCTGCTGTTCGGCGGTCTGCCGCGCCACCAGCAACGCGCCGACGGTCATGCCGACGCCCACCAGAATTAGCGAGAACAGGAACTTCGTCCGTAGTCGGAACTTCCCCATCCTGCCGCGTTCCTCCCCTTGCTCACGCGTGAACGCGTGCGACTACGGTACGAATTTATACCCGACCCCATGCACCGTCCGGAAATGAATCGGATTGGCGGGATCGGCTTCCAGCTTTTGCCGAAGCTTCAGAATGTGATTGTCAACGGTGCGCGTGGTCGGGTAATTCTGATAGCCCCACACGTCATTCAGCAGTTCTTCGCGCGACACGACCCGGTTGGGGTTCTGGGTCATGAACTTCACGATCTTGAACTCCTGCGGTGTCAGCGCAACCTCAGTCCCATCGCGCACCACGATCATCTTGGTGAAATCGATCACCACGCCATCGAACGTAAACGTCTCAGCCGCAATCGGGCGGCTGGAACGGCGAACGGCTGCGCGCACGCGCGCCAGCAGTTCTTTGGGACTGAACGGCTTGGTGACGTAATCGTCGGCGCCCAGTTCGAGCAGCAGCACTTTGTCCATGACATCGGATGCGGCGCTCAACACGATGACCGGAACGGCCGGAGCTGTGTTCTTGATTTCGCGGCAAACGTCGCGCCCCGGCATTCCGGGAAGACGCAGATCGAGTACCACGGCGGAGGGTGGAGCGTTGCGAAATGTTTCCAGCCCTGACTGGCCGTCGAAAGCTGCATCAACGGAGTAGCCTTCCGGCTCGAACAACCTCTTCAGGGCCCGGTGCACCGCTCGATCGTCTTCGACAACCAATATTCTTTCCATGTTTTTTGTAGAACGCGTCCCGACGGCGTATCCGGTAGGGCGATCAAGGGAGTCTCTCACCGGCGACCGACGTTGCGGTCCGGATACGAAGCGCGCTTCCCCACCCCGGCTGGCTGCAAAGGCAGCCCACACATTGTTCGCCGATGTCTTCGCGTTGTCAAAATGGTACGGAAAACGGGCCCGGGAGGGTTGTCAGCAAATTGTCACGGGTTTGCAAAACGTCGGTAACAAACAGAATCTATGGGGATAAGGGAAGCCACCAGACCGGGAAGCGGTGGCAGAGACTGAACAGGAGACAGGAGATCGAAGTTATCTGAGCGCCCTTTGCGGGTCCTATAGCAACCCAGCGGCCTCCTTAGCGCCCTTTGCGAATTTTTCTTAGCGACCTTAGCGGTTGAAAGCCTTTCTCTGCGCCCTCCGCGGCTCTTCTCTGCGACCTCTGCGCTTCAAGATTTTCGACCCTAAGCTCGCCCAGCGAGTCGCGCCTCCCATTCCCGAATTGGGGACGGCAGAACTGCACGCTTCCCGGCTCCCGAACGCAATCCAACCGTTTGACGACAAAAAGGATTCCAAGCTGCCGGAAGATCGCACGCCACCTAATCGATTAGGTAGATTCGGCCCCGCCGGAGCCGGGTAAAGCTCTTGACGGTCGTTGTAAGTCCGTGCTATACACAGCGGCATCTACTTGAATAAATCGATTTAGCGTTGATTTAGTTATTGAACTCATAGTCTAGGAATCAGGACTGCTACAGGTTTGATACCGGCACTAAATTTCGGCGAAAAATCAGCCACCCGCACTCCGAGGAGCTAGCTCATGAGCTGTTCTCGTCCCTTTCTCCGCACCGTCCTTGTAATCCTCGCTTCTCTTACTCTAAGCATCGTTGCTCAGGCCCAGTACCGCGCCAGCATCCAGGGCGTAATCACCGATCCCCAGGGAGCCGTCGTTGAAGGGGCTACTGTCACGTTGGTCGACACTCAGACCAATCGCACGGTTACCTCGACCACCGATACCAATGGGATCTACAACTTCCACGCCCTCCCGCTGAGCACCTACACGGTAACGGTGGAAAAGAGCGGATTCAAAAAGAAGACCATCGACAACTACGTTCCCATCGCCGACCAACCGAACGGCCTGAACCTGGAACTTGAGTTGGGCGGATCGACGGAGACCGTCAACGTCTCGGCGGAAGACATAGCTCCGATCGAAACGCAGACCGCCACCATCAGCGGGACGGTGAACAGCAATTCGATTCAACACATGCCTTCGTTCGGACGCGATGTTTTTCAGTTGATCCAGTTGGCGCCCGGCGTGTTTGGGGATGGCCGCCAGGGCAGCGGTGGCGGCGGCGCGAACCTCGCCGGAACCCAGGGACCCGGCGCAACCGGAGGCAGCGCGGGAATCTTCGCAACAGAAAATGGACCGCAGGCTTTGTCTGCCGGCCAGCAGTATGAAACCAACGGTATTTCGATTGACGGCATCAGCACGACCAGCGCCGTCTGGGGCGGGACGACCGTGATTACTCCGTCGGAAGATTCGGTTGAAAACGTGAAGGTGGTCTCCCACGGCTACGACGCGGAGAACGGACGTTTCAGCGGCGCCCAGGTGCAGGTCACTTCCAAGAGCGGCACCAACCAGTATCACGGAAGTCTGTTCTGGACTGCTCACCGTCCAGGCCTGAATGCCTTCCAGCGTTACAACGGCGACGGTGCTGTATTGAGGGATCCAAAGTTCTTCAATCAAATTGGCGGCAGCGTGGGCGGTCCTATCTGGAAAGATAAGATTTTTGCGTTCTTCGCTTACGAAACTGTTCGCGAACCCCTGAGTGTGAGTCCCACCAACAATTGGTATGAGACCTCCGCCTTCGACGCTCTTGCGACTTCTGCGTCGGCTGGTCCAATCGCAAAGACCTATCTCAGTTTTCCCGGTGGAGCGCCCATCGGTGGGGTGATTAATACGTCGGCAGATTGTGGTACAGCTGGCTTCATATTGCACGTGAACTGCGAAAACGTCGCGGGAGGACTCGATATTGGCTCTCCTCTGACGACCGGCTTTGGTAATCAGGATCTCGGATGGGTTGATCCCCAACACCCCGGCGTGGGTGGCGGTCTCGACGGCATCCCAGACATCGCCAACTATCAGACCAATGGTCTGAACAAGTCCTCGAAGTCGCAGTACAACGGACGTCTCGACGCAAACATCTCCCAGAAAGACCGGCTGGCATTCGCGATCTACTGGGTGCCGCAATCTTCCGATTTCATCAATGGTCCAGCCCGCCAGTACAACACGTTCCACCATAACCAGATTAACGACGCGTTTTCCGCCATCTGGAACCACACATTTTCAGCAACCTTGTTGAACGAGTTCCGCGTCAACGCAGCCGGATGGCGCTGGAACGAAGTGACCTCCAACCCGCAGTCTCCAGTGGGCCTTCCTCAAGATCGGATCGGCCTTACCGGCGGAATCACTCTGCAGAACTTCGGGGCCAACCCCGGCAGCATCCTCAACCAGTGGACCTATACCTACAAAGACGTCGCTACTAAAGTGTACGGACCTCACAACATCAAGTTTGGCGGCGAAGTCACTCGCCTTCACTACCTGAATCAGTGCGTCGGTTGCGGCATCCCGGGCTACGACTTCTTCAACATCTGGGACTTCCTGAACGATGCCCCCCACAACGAGGGGGGCAGTTTCGATTCCCACACCGGCTTCCCTTCGACCTTCCGCCAGGACGATCGCGAAAGTATCTGGGGTTTGTTTGTACAAGATGACTGGAAGATCCGCAAGAATCTGACCGTCAATCTTGGACTCCGCTGGAATTACTTTGGCCCGCTGTACGCCAAGCAGAACAATATGTATCGCGCCATCCCCGGTGCCGGCCCCAACTACATGACGGGCCTGGTCGTAAAGAAGCAAAACTCGTGGAATCCCGAGAAGGGGAATTTCGGACCTCAAATCGGATTCGCCTGGAGCCCGAGCAAGTTCAACGACAAGTTCGTGGTCCGTGGCGGATATGGCTTGAGCTACAACCAGGAAGAAATTGCAATTTCCGCCAACATCAACACCAACCCTGGGCTCTTCATTTTCCCGAACTTGAGCATGTCGACCCCCACTTCGCCCGACCCTGGCATCCTCTACGCTACCTCAACGGATCTCCACTCTTTTGTGGGATTCCCATCGAACCCGGCAACGGTTGTGGACTTCGGTCCAAACGGACTGCCGACCACGGGCCAGGTGAACGTTGGCATCTTCCCGCAGACCCTGCCAACCATGCGCGTGCATCACTACTCGCTCGACACGCAATATGACCTGGGACACCGCATGGTCGCTATTCTTGGCTACCAAGGCAGCATTTCGCACAACATCTTCTTCCACGAGAATCCGAATGCGCTGCCTGCGTCGGCCGGCTTCACACTGAATCCTCAGGTCGGCGGGGGAGACTACTGGGGAGTTTCCGGACGCGGCAACTACAATGCCCTGCTCGCCGAACTGAAGCACGACTTCTCGCATCAGTTCATGGCCGATGCGCAATTCACCTGGTCCAAGAGCATGGACACCAGTTCCGGTCCGTACTTCGAGCAACCGTACGTCTATAACCTCGACCTGAACTACGGACGCTCCGACTACAACGTCGGCAAAGCGTTCAAGATCTTTGGATTGTGGCAGCCCGTGTTCTTCCACGGCAGCAGAGGCTGGTTGGAGAAGATCGCCGGCGGGTGGTCACTCAGCGGCATCCTGAACATCCACTCTGGATTCCCATGGACGCCCATCGCCAGCGTCACGGGTGGCAGCCTTTACTGCGGAACCTGCGGCTATGGACAGCTGTTCCCTGCCGCTTACCTCGGCGGTGCCGGCTCCAGCACCGGCAATGACAGCTTTAAGCCTCTGGGCCCCACTCAACCTGTTGGGCGAAACTTCCCCAACGGCGGAGCTGCGTACTTCACCGCGCCAACTTTTACAGCGTATTCCGGAACCACCTTCGGAAACTCGCTGCCGCAGTCTCCCGGAGTTCGCCGCAATTCGCTGAACGGTCCTGGATACAGAGATGTCGATATGACATTAACGAAGGCGTTCGGTTTGCCGACCATGCCCGTGCTTGGGGAAGGTGCTAAAGCTCGAGTTCCGGATCGATGCCTACAACGTCTTCAACAACCTGAACTTCAAAACATCCGATCCCAACGACATCGCAAACAACATCACTGACTCGGGCTTTGGCCACGCCCGTTCGGCGTTGGGTGCTCGTGTTGTCACGCTCGGAGCTCGCTTCAACTTCTAATTAGTGAACTCTCTCACACGCGCGCCTCTTCTTGAGGCGCGCTTTTTTTTGCGCGCTCGAAGCCGCCGGCCCGGAAAGAACCTCCCAAACCGCCAATTCCAAATCAGGAAAAGCGAAAGTGTGTGATAAGGCGCCCAATCCCCGCCTCGCACACGACCTCGTTTAGTTCATTCCTAGACAAGCATTTCCGCGCACATTATTAGCTATAAGATATTTTATGAAATAACAAAATAAGCGAAAGTGTTCCACGTGGAACATATCACTACTTTGTAGGAGGGGTGCTTAAGCTCACAGCTCGTGGCCCGGAGCTCGCGGATACCAGCCTTGAATCCGACGAGGCTCATCGCGGCACGTGCTTCTGGATTCTTCATGAAGGTCTGCCACACCAGACCCGTGCGATGGTTTTCCGCCATCAGCATCGTGATGCCCAGGTCGATGCCGAGTACGTCGGGGTCGTACCAGCCGGTCAGTGGATTGAATGCGTCGACGAAGCTGTAGCGTGCCCATGCCTTGCCGTACTTCGTGCGGATGTTGTGCAGCACGCGCATGCAGTCGTCGAAAAGAAATGGCAGCGAGCCGCCGGTCGCGCACGGGACGACGCTGCCGTCGACTGGACCGATGAGCGGCGGGCCTCCCCAGGCCGTGTAGCCTCCAACATAGTCGGACGCGCTGATGCCCCAGAGGTTGTCGGCGTAATCAGAGAACTGTTTGCTCAACGAAAGACAGAAGAGTTTGTGCGCGCGGGTTGCGTCGATGGAATTCTGAAAGTAGTTGGCGTGCGCGTCTCTCACGTTGCGGAAGTCGAACCATGCGTGTGAGTACTGATGCGTGAACAGCGGGTCGTTTCCTGAAATGTATGTGATGCCCTGATACGTGATGGTCGGCCTCGACCAGGCTTCCCAACTGGCGGGCGGGATCGGATGCGTGGGCGAGCCGATGGCGAGCAGGTAGATCATCATCAATTCGCAGTAGTGATCCCATCGGCCTGAGAGAAAACCAGACTCCGGCATCCAGCCCATCGACAGCATCGAGCCGCCGTTGAGCATCCACGCCCAGTCGACGCGGTTGTAGATGGTGGTCGCAAGATCCTGAATTTCGGCGTCGTTGAAGTACTGGCGGGCGGTGAGCACTCCGCATAGCAGGATCGTGGTATCGACCGAAGAGAGTTCGCACTTCCCTACCCGCGCGCCGGTGTTTATGTCGACGAAGTGATAGAAGAAGCCATGCTCGTTCGGCAATTGGTTGGCGAGGAAGCGCAGCGTCGTGCGCACGCGTTCCTTGATGTCGGCGGAGCTTTTGTAGCCGCGGCTGTCGCCGATGCAGAGCGCGGCGAGTCCGAAGCCGGTGGCCGCGATGCTTGACATGGTCCGCGTATCGTTGCCGGCGCAAGCAGCACGATCTTTCACCTGGCCGGTATTCGGGCCTGCTTCATTCCAGAAGAAATCAAACGAGGCACGCTGGATTTCGTCAAGCAGTTGGTCGTCGGTCTGTGGGGAGGTGGCTCCGCTCTTGTGCGAACTGGAACAGGTAGGCAGCCAGGCTAGCGGTAAGGCGAGCGCGCCCGCTTGGAAGATGCGTAGAAGTTCTCTGCGGGTCAGGTCGCGCGAAGCCATCGTGATGTTTTGGTACTCGAGTTTAGAGAGTTCCTGCGCAGCGATTGCTCGCAAACGCTGCGGATGAGACGCCATCCGAAATCTTAAAACGCAGAGGGCGCAGATAACATCCGCGGAGATCGCAGAGAAATGCCGCCTACTTCACCGTGATTTTTGACTTTCTATTTCACCGTGATTACGGCTAGAGAATATGACGGCAGCGTCAGAGCGAGTTCCCCGTTGCTTCAGCGTGCGCATTTCAGGCGCGGCCAACTCAGAAGCCTTTCGCAAATCTTTAATCTGCGCTTGCGTCGGGTAGCGGGGCGAGCCCATGGATTCATAGGCGGCAGTGGATCACCGTGCTGCGGATCGACCACCGAGATCGTTGCCTGCGACGGGGCATTGCCCTTGAATTTCAACGTCACAGTCTTCGCCGCGCCTTCTTTGTCTGGAGGCGCGTAGTTCCAGACTGCCAGCACGAGTGAGCCATCTTTCTTGCGCGTGAGCAGTGCGGAATCGGAGTCGAGCGTGATCCGCTCCTCGCCTAGCTGGTGCAGCAGCCGGAATGCATTGAAGGCGGGCTTGGGAATTCCCCGGCGGCAATCAGGCCGAAGCCGCCGTAGAACGGCGTCTTCACGACGCCCTGCTCTTCGAACACGTCGGAGAAGCGTCCAGTAGGACATGGAGTCGACCAGGCCGTCGCATTGGCGAAGCGTGTCGGCGAGCCACGGCCCCATGTAGGACGTATCGGTGACCGCGGGCTCGTTCATGTAGCTGGCGTTGAACTCGCTCCAGATCAGCGGCAGCTTGGGCATCGCGGAGACGCTTTGATCTGGTCGTGCACTTTCTTCACGGCGCGGCAGACCATCTGGTCGCGCGGAATCACGTTCGTGCGTGCCGAAGACGTCTTCGTGACTTGTCGTTGCCGTAGACGTGCGAGGAGACGAAATCGACGGGAACGTGATTCTCGGCGCAGTGTTGGATGAAGGCGTCGGCCCAAGCGGCCTGCGCGGTCGAGGGACCGCCGACGCGCAGGCGTGGACTTCACATTCTTGATGGCGCGCGCGGTGTGATCGTAAAGCTCCCAGTAGGTTGGCTGCTTCGGGTCGCCTCCCCAGAAATCGAGGTTGGGTTCGTTCCAGACTTCGAAATACCACTGGCTGACTTCGTCGATGCCGTAGCGGTCGACCAGATGCTTGGTGAATTGCGTGATCAGGTCGTCCCACTTGGCGTAGTCCTTGGGCGGGGAGACGTACGGCTTGTACCAGAAGGCGTGCAGCATCTCGTTGGCCGCGAGGCTTCTTGGGCATGAAGCTCAGTTCGACGAAGGGGCGCACGCCATTGGCCAGCAGGCTGTCGTAAATCTGATCGACGTAGGAGAAGTTGTAAGTTGGAGCCTGGCCCTTGTCGTCTTCGTCGTAGATGCCGACCTCGTCGTGAAAGATGGCGTGGAAGCGAACGTATTTGAAGTCGGTGATCTGCTTCACTTCGCGCAGGTCGCGGCGATAGCTGTCGCGCAGAGTGAGGACGCGCGGCCGGAGCCGAACATCTGCTCCCAGAAATGCGGAAAGGGATGAGCGGGGGCTGAAGGGTCTAAGACAATGGTTTCGTTGGTCTGGGCACCGACGGGGAAGAAGCGATAGCTAGCAGAACCGCGAGGAGGACCGCACGGAAGAATTCATTTTTCATCAGGGCGACCAGTTCTTGAAGGAGTTAACTAAATCGGTTTAGTGTGGATTTTATAACACGGGCAAGGGAGCCAAGTCAAGAAGTGAAGTCAGGAATGGCAGGCTCCGGGAGGCAGGACGCCAGGACATGCAGGGCAATCGGAAAACAGAAACTGCCCGCGGAGTGATCCCGCGGGCAGCCTGTTTGCCATGCGTTCCGCGGGGCGATTGCGGTCCGCCCTGGCAGCTCTTAGATTCCCGTGCCGGTCAAGTGAAACCGTCATCGGGATTGGTGGCTGAGTTGTTCCGGATCGTCAGAGTCGCCGAGCGGGCCACTCTGCGGTTCGGGGAAGGTTACGATGATCGTGCAGCTCGAGTTTGCAGCCAAACCCGCGCCGCCGATGGGGCAGGTGTCGGTCTGCGCAAACCGAGCCCGGATTGGCACCACCCAGCGTGATGCTGTTGATCACCAGCGGCACCGCCCTCGTGTTGCTGACGGTAACGGTTTGCGGAGCGCTGGTGGTGTTGATCAGCACATTCCCGAAAGCCAGGGACGTCGGCGAAAGCGCTCGATAGTCGGGCGAACGGTCGTGCCAGTGAGAGTCACCGTGCCCGAGACCGCGGGCGCAGCGACACTCACGCGAATCAACGCTGAGCGGTTGAGGGTGTTATTGGGAGTGAACGTCACGTTGATGGTGCAGGATCCACCAATGGCTAGACCAGTCCCGCCGATCGGGCAGTTCTGGGTCATCCCGAACCGTATGGGTTGGCTCCCGCGAGTGTGATGCCAGTAATACGCAGCGCCGCACTGCCCGTGTTGGAGACAGTGACCGCTTGCGAAACCGTGGTTACACCCAAAGGCGAGGTAAAGGCCAACGCAGTCGGGTTCAGTGTGAGCACCGGCCCTACCGCCGTGACCGTCAACGTTCCTGGCACGTAAGTGATGTTGTAGTTGGTCGAGGTCTGTCCCGAGCAGGTGATCGGGTATGGCCCCGGCAAGCTCGTGGCAGTCGCGGTGGACGTGCAAGACAGCGTGCCCGTCAGCGAAGCCGGAGTATCCCCGTTCACCAGGGTTACGTAGCTTGCTGTGAAGGTCGGATTCGGAACTCCGAATGCGCGAGACACGTTGTTGGCCGTGATGGTCAACGGAACCGCGGTGATCGACAGCGTGACCGGGCACGTAGGCGATCGTGTAGTTGGGTGCAACCGCTCCCGAGCATTGCGTGGTGTAAGTGCCCACCGGATTTCCGGCGGGGAGCTGTAACCGAGCAAGTCGCTGGAGTCGTGACCTGTGGCGGCGTTATCCGGGCCGCACAAACCCACTGTAGCTGGGTGTGATTGCGGGAACTGGCGACCCGTAAGCAATGTCGCACTGCTGGCGGTGACGGCCAGTGCCGCTGGGTTGACTACGAGTGTGCCGGTAGCGGTGCTCGCCGCAAATCCGTTTTGCGCGGCGAAATTGGCCACGAGAGCATGGTTCCCTACGGCAGGTGTGAGCAGTGTGGTGCATCAAGCCGCCACACCGCCCGTGAGGGCCACGGTGATCGGCGCACCAGCATCGACTGTAAGAGTCACGTTGCCAATGACGGCGCCTCCGGCTGAGGTGACGCTGACAGTTACCAAGCCGTTCTGACCATAGTTAATGGCCGGGGCTTGGATCACGGTCGTTGTCATCGCTCCCCGCCTGGGTTGAGACCCACGCGGAGAACATGGCCTGGACCTGGAAGATCCCAGCGAGCGGAGACTGCGGCATGAAGTCGTCTTCAGCTTGCACGCGGTAATAGAAGGACCGTGCCAGCAGGAGCCGGCGGAGTCGGTGACTGTGATGGTCACTCCGTAAGCAGTGCTGGGTAGACTTGGTTCTATTGGTAACAGGTGAACGGGGCAGGGTAAGAGAGGATCCGTGATCTCTTGGAGATTGAATCCGCTTTCACTGGCTGCGTTGTCGGTCCAGGTAAGGACACTGCTCCGGTTGCATCGCGCACCGCGGCAAAGGCCGAAGGTGCGGGAGGCGCGACCTGGAAGATGATGGGCCGCATCATGTCGTTTTCTTCGTGGCCGAGGATGTGGCAGTGCCACACGTACTCCTGGCCGAAGTTGACTGGGCATTGGTGGTCCCCCGCCGCCTGTGATCGCATTGCCGGTGCCGGGATCGATTCCGGAGATCGCAGGAGAGATCACGCCGTCGGGCATGGTCACATCCAGCGAGCGGATACTGTCGGGCAATGGGAATGGAAGCGTCTGTTCGACCGGCTGCATGGCCACCACGATGTTTTCCAGCGGATTCATGCGGACCGTGTCTTTCCAGCCCAGTTCGTTGGCGTCGGGCGACCGACGGCGCCGTCCCAACCGATGCGGTTGATCACCTGCACGTTGAACAGATGGAAGTGAATGAAGTGGGTGTCGACACCGTTGTGCGTGATCTTCCAGAGCTCGTGTCTGGGCGTTCCTGCCTAATGATCTCGGTCGCCCATTCCGCGTAGCCGAAGGGCAACGTGGTCTGAGTAGGAAGTTCGTCAACGGAATTTCGGTGCCGAGCGTGGCGTTCATCCGGCCATAGTCAAGTGTGAAGAGTTCCTGAATTGCCTTCTGACCGTAGGTATAGGTGGCCGTCAAGATGGGAGTCGCGGTGGCGCCTGAGCCTGTGGATGTCGGATCGGTGATCGTGACCAGAGGTGCGGCAGCGTAGCCCGAGCCTCCGTTGATTACCGTGATAGCCGTGATCACGCCGCCCACGATGGTCGGCGCAGCAGTAGCAGTAGCGCAAGGCGCTACGCAACCGGGTGCTGCGATGCTGACGGTAGTGGTAGCCGAATAGCCCGTTCCGCCAGCGGTGACCGTGATGCTCGTCACCGGCAGGCTGGCCGGTGAAAAGGTGATCGTGTTGTCGGAGATCCGTCCGTAGTGCGTGGTAGCGGAATTTCCGCCGGAAGCGACCGGATAGGCCGGCTCGGGCACGATGCCGGGAGTGGTTGCGTCGCGGAGAATGACAGCGGGCAACGCAGCCAGCAAGCTGGCGAGATTGAACGGGGTGGTTGGGTTGCGGGCGCATCCACCACGATCTGCATGATCGTGCGGGTGTTCGGACCGTAGCCCGGGATCGTCGTGGGGGCGCCACCGGTGGTGGATTCGTCCATATCGCCGGTGTAGTAGTCGATGCGCAAATCAAACGCCGGAATCGGCGCAGGCGCGTCGTTATAAAGGATGAGGGTTTTGCCCGTAGAGCGGAGAAGTCGACGACTGCGTCCGCGCGCTCGGCAGGACCCAGCCAGAGCCGTGGCTGGAAACGTTAGTGACGGTGATGCTTCGGGGGTTGTATTCGAAGCCAACCGGCGTCGGCGGGACGACCGCGGGCGCTGGGAGCAAGCCACCTTCGGTACCGATCTGGAAGAACGCTGGACCGGCGAAGCGGTCTTGATCGGGAACTCCGCCGTCGCGTCCATCTGCTGGCCACACGAATAGCCGGAAGAAATTCCCGGCGAGGGTGCGCCGTAATTCCGCCAGCAATTAAAGGAAGACCGGACCGTTGATCGGAACTTCTGTGGTCCAACGCGGCACCGGGTAGACCGAGGCCTAGCGTTGGTTGCGTGATTTTCGTAATGCTGCCGCACAAAGGCAGAGGAGTCGTGGTGGCGGCCGGAACGCGTGAAGCGTTGCGACTTCCTGCAGGCCTGCGTCGACAACACCTAGTTGCAAATTCAGGTGCGGTCATTGGCTGCATTCAAGATCCTGGATGCGATACGCGGCCGGAGCAACATGGAGAACCGGATACGCTTTGCCGTTCACCAGTGGTGTATCCATAAAGCTTCCGGCGTTCCCGACGGATTCGGTGCGATCGGGCAACCTTCGAGAAGTTGTTGATCACCGAAGTTGGCTGCAGATGAACACCGGGAAATGCGGAAGAGGTGCAAGGAATCGTGACCCCAGTATGTGGGCGCCCAGCGGTCCGGTGGACCTGCCAGCGGTGACAACGTCGTCTGCGGCGGGAAGAACCACGGGCCGTCAGTCCCACCGGCCGACGCCGTTGGCTCCAGCCAGGTCGGAAGGATTCTGGTTGGGCATGTAAACGTGCGGGAACCAGAGATCGCCGTTCACCGCCATTCGGGAGGCAGGAGGGACAGCCGTGCCGCGTGCCCCAGACCCGGTGGGATCCGGGTACCAGCCAACTGGCTGGCGCTGGGCACGAAGCGTCTTGTCCTGAATCACTAGCGGAAGGAGATGCCGAGGTCCGGTGCGGCCTGAGTACCGTTGGTGGCAATCGTTCCCGGAACACCGGCGTTCAGGAGAGCAGTTTCTTCGGCCGGATCATACAAGTAGTAACCGGCAGCTTCGCCGACATACACGTTCAGACGCGTAATGCCGTAAGCATGGTCGTGGTAGAACATCAGGCGTCCGCCCTGCTGGTTGGTCCAGTAGAACGTCATGGAGCCGTCGCCGGGGTCAGTCGTGGCCCCCACGGGCAACTGCGCTTTGCCGTGCCACCCGAGCAATTAGTGGTCACGGTCGCGCTGCATTGCGGAACAACCACTCCGCCGACGAAGTACATGTCAGGGACGTTCTGCGTGCTGACGCCCTTCTTGAAGTTGGTATCTTCGTTTGCAGGCGCGGTCCACTGATGCGGCGTTCCGTCGCTGATCCACGGAGTATTGCCGCCGTGCAGGTGGAGCGTGGCGCGGTTCTCGGAATAAGGCGGTGCCGTCAGGTCCGGCCCAGCGCCCATGTAAGTAGTGTCGAGTGGGAATGAACAGGCTGCCGGCTGCTCCGGTTCCAAGGCAGTTCATGAACTTCACGCGAACGGGTCGGTTCTTGGCAGCCACGAGGACCGGTCCAAGATAGTTAAATACAGGAGCAACCGGGCAAGCAGCGCTTCCAGTTGGAACCTGCACATAGCCGCGCACGGTCGTAGGCGGCAGATCGCGTGCATCGGCCAGGTCGTTTCCACCAGCGCGATTTCGTAATAGTCGGATCCTGGGAAAGTCGCCACATCTGGAGTTGCAATCGCGCCCTTCAGGTCCGGCATCGGGTCAACAAATTTACGAATACCGCCAGACAGGCCGGTAGTTGAGAGTTTCGCCAGAATGAATGCGCCACTGCCCGTCGGATCGGTCACGCTCACGATGGGGGCGACATAACCACTGCCGGCCGAAGCGCACGTGATAGCAGTAATGACGTCGCCAGTCAGGGTGGCGAGAACAGGAAGCGGCCGCCACGGGTATACCGTTGGTGGGGGTACCCAACGCGTCTCCGATGGTGACGACGGGCGCGGTGTACCCACTGCCTCCGTCGACGATCGTAAAGCCAGTCACTGTGTCGATCGGGCCCGCGGGAAGCGGACTATTGGCGTAGTTTCCTTTGCCGAAGAAATCGGTGCATAGGGTCGTACCGGTTGTGCTGGGCGGAGTTGCTGTGAAAATGGTAGCACCGTAGTGTCGAAAGAGTTGCAAGTGGGCACGGATTTCTGGGCAAACGCAAGTGTGCTCCGATGAGACAGCCAAGGTCAGAAGGATTCGGGTTTCCATTGCTTGCACCCCGACCTGCGGATTGGCTGTCGCCTTTTGTTTTTCTGAGCCTCGGCTTTTGCGCGCCGGCCCTGGTCCGCTCTGGCCGCAGCGCGCCGTTGAGCGTTTGTCATTGTCCGCATCGGCATGACGCTGTTCGGATCTTTGAACCAGACCTTGTCAGGTGCGGCATACGTTCCAGCTGGCGATTTAGCGGTCGGCTTGCTGGACTGTGCAGTTTTGGTCTGCGCAATCCCTAGGGTCCACCCACCGACGAGCATGCCGAGAACGAGGAGCCAACGCAAGAATCCTGAAGAGGTGTTTTTAAGTCCATAGATTTCTCCTTACTTCGAGTCACACTCCGAGCTGGGAATAGAATAATCCGGCATTCATGCGCACACCGAACTGAAGGCTGATTTGGGGAGGGGCCTAACTTTGCTTTCCGCGAACAACCAAGCAGGTAGATGGTTGAGTTATTCCTGGAATTGCGGCTGCGGATGAAAACGTTCTGGGGGGAACGAATCGTCAACCGGCCGTTGGCGAACAGCTATTGGGGGTCAGCTCTTCGCCAGTGCTTCAACCCAGGAGCAAATGTCGACTCTTAAAGCGACCATCTCGACTGCGTGGTCTTCGTAAATTCCGTTGCAGTTTGGCAGGGGCATGTATCTCACGTCTGTGTTCCACGTCACCGAGATAGTGTGACGGACGTCACAAATAGTCGTGATAACTAGCAATTTGCGAGAGAGCTCGTGGTCGCTGAAGACATTACGAGTAACTAGGCGGAAAACATCGTGTAAGTGATTCCCGAACGAGCAGGGGAACGACGTGGCGGGTGTAGCAATGATGCGATCGTCAGAGCAGGTTACGAAGGGAGTATTTCCCGTTTCGGTAGGGCGCATTCGGACAAAATATTAGCCATGTGCGATTCGTGGAGGCTTCCCAAGCGATGTACTTCTGGACATCTTGACGGTGCACAACGAAGGAACGTAGAGTTCCACGCAATCTCGCACTCGCATTTGAGAGTCAGCCAGCTTCCAAGGTGGGCGCCACGCCACAAGGTGGGGTTGTGTTGGGGTATGCCGACATGACATCGGGCCTTGCTGCGAGTTGGCTGGACAATTGGGACGACTCGCGCTAAGCATCCCAAAAATCCACAGAACAAGAACCTCGCGGGAGTGTGTCTGCTTCCGCCAAAGGAGGGCCCAAGTGAAACGTAAGAACGTTTTGATGGTCGTGGTGTGTCTGGTGGTCGTAGTGCAACTCCCCCGAAATGTGTACGCACAAACTGATCCTGGTCCGCGGGCTGGAACAGCGGGCGCAGGAAGCTTCTACCCGGGGCTGGGCGCCGGGGAGCAGGCGATGTTCACGCAAGGCATGCAAGCGTTCATGGAAGTCGATTCGGTATCAGGAGGAATGACGGGAGAAGGCGGTACCGGACTGGGTCCGGGATTTAACGGCAACAGCTGTGCGCAATGCCATGCACAACCAGCGCTGGGTGGAAGCAGCCCGGGAAGCAAGAGTCCGCAGAATCCGATTCCTAATCCGCAGGTAGCGCTGGCGACACTGGATGGGGCAACTAATAAGGTCCCTCCTTTTATTACTCCGGACGGGCCGGTGCGGGAAGCGCGCTTCATCATGACGGTAACGCAGTCGGGCGCGGTTCCGGATGGAGGAGTGCATGATCTGTTTAGCGTTTCCGGACGAAGCGATGCCGGCGGTTGCGGTCTGGCGCAGCCTGACTTTGCGCGGGAACTGGGGCGTAACAATGTGATCTTCCGGATCCCCACACCCGTGTTTGGACTTGGGTTGGTGGAGGCGACCCGGATAGCGTACTGCGCGCGAACCTTGCGGCGAATGCAGCGCAGAAAGTCGCTCTTGGGCATTCGCGGGAGTTTTAATACGAGTGGGAACGACGGCACCATTACGCGCTTCGGATGGAAGGCGCAGAATAAGTCGCTGCTGATCTTCTCGGGCGAGGCTTACAACGTCGAGCAGGGCGTATCGAACGAAGTCTTCCCTTCGGAGCGGTCGGCGGATGGCGGGTGCGCGTTCAATCCGTCGCCGGAAGACTTTGCCGGCGGGGATGCCGCCGAGAAGATGTCGGACGTGCTGGCATTCGCGATGTTCGCGCGTTTGTCGGCGCCACCTACTCCAGCGGACCCGACGCCCTCTACACAAAACGGCGCGGCACTTTTCGACAAGGTCGGGTGCAGTTTGTGCCACACGGCGACATTGACGACTGGAACTTCCCGATATACCGGCATGTCGAGTGTTTCTTATCATCCGTACTCTGACTTTGCGCTCCACCATATGGGGTGGAATCTTGCAGACCGTATCACCCAGGGAGCGGCAGGACCGGATCAGTTCCGGACTGCGCCGTTGTGGGGTCTGGGGCAGCGGCTATTTTTCCTGCACGATGGGCGCACGTCAGACCTGGTCCAGGCAATTCGAGCGCATGACGGCAGAGGCTCGGAAGCCAGCGGAACGGTGCGCCGCTTCAATACGCTGAGTCCGGCGCAGGCGCAGGACCTGTTGAATTTCCTTCGGTCATTGTGAGAAGGGTGACGAACCTGAGAGGTGATTCGCTCGACGCCAGTTGAGCGATTGGCTGAGGCTCGTATAGGGGAAGTGCGGGCCTCAGACCTTGACCGTTTCTTCCGAAATAGTAGGCAAGCTGGCGGCCTGCCAGGCATCGATGCCGCCGAGCACGTTGACTACGTTTTGAAATCCTGCGCGCTGTAGCACGCTGCAAGCGATGGCACTGCGGTATCCACTCTTGCAATGCACGGCGATGCGGCGATCTTTTGCCAGCGTTGGCAGATTTTGTTTAGGGTGTCGAGAGGCGACCACGCGGCGCCTTCGATGTGGTTGGCCTTCCATTCGCCTTCTCGGCGGACATCGAGGAGTTGCGCCTCGCCGGAGCGCAGCCAGGCATTCACCTGGTCCACAGATGCTTCTTGTAACGTGGCGACCGGCATTCCTGCCTGCTCCCAACCGGCAATGCCGCCCTCAAGGAAGCCGCGGGCATCTTCGATGCCGACTCGCGCCAAGCGCAGGCGCGCTTCGGATAACTGGTCATCGTTGTCGGCGATCAGCACGGGGCGCGAGGATAGTCCAAGCACGGATCCGGCCCAAGAGGCGAACTGGCCGGAGAGCGCGATGTTGATCGATCCGGGAACGTGCCCTTTTGCGAAGTCGCTGGGGGGGCGAACGTCGAGAGCGAGGATGCCGTCGATCGAGCAGAGACTTCAGCGCTTGGGGAGACAGGGGCTTGAGTTCCTTCATTTCGGAAAGCGGCGCGGCACCGTCGCGATTGATTTCCGCATCCTGCAGGAAGTAGTCGGGGCGGACCGGAACCTTCGACGTGAGTTCACGGATGAACTCCTCGCGGCTGCCGATCTGCAGAGCGTAGTTCGTCATGCGCTCGGTCGCGATGGTGGAAGAACGCTCGGCCCGCATGTTGCGACCGCACAACGAGCCTGCGCCGTGCGCCGGGAAGACCAGGACGTCGCCGGGCAGCTTCATCAACTTGTTGTGGAGGCTGTCGTAGAGAAGCCCGGCAAGTTCGGCGGGCGTGTGTGACTGGGAAAGGTCCGGGCGGCCGACGTCGCCGATGAAGAGCGTGTCGCCGGTGAAGACCGCCCAGGGCTTGTCGGACTTCTCTTCGTCGGTGACGACCAGGCAGATGCTTTCCGGCGTGTGGCCCGGCGTATTCAGGACGTCGATGCGCATCGTTCCGACCCGCAACTGGAAGCCGTCGCCGACTTCGGTGCGGGTGAAGCGGGCCCCGCCATGGGGACCTATATATATGGTGGCGCCGGTGCGCTCGGCGAGTTCCTTGTGTCCGGAAACAAAGTCGGCGTGGAGATGGGATTCGAAAATGTGACGGATCTTGAGATCGTGCTCGGCGGCGGCGGTCAGGTAAATTTCGACGTCACGCTGAGGGTCGATGACGATGGCCTCGCCCTCGGAGGCGAGCATGTAGGACGCGTGTGCAAGACAGCCCAAATAGAACTGTTCAAAGTACATGGCGACCCTCCAAAAGCCAGTCTATCGTAGTATTTTCGGGGCGAAGGGTCTAGCGGAATGGAATAGCGGGCAGGAGAAAACAATTAGGAACGGCTCGGAGCTGCCTCCCTTGCTCGCCCATTCATCCATACCGTCTTCAGACGATCCGAGGTTGGGGGCGATGCTTCCCACCCTTCGAAACCGCGAAGGGTGGGGCAGCCATCGAAATAGGCGAGTTTTGGAGTGGCCTTGAGCCGTTAAACCCGCGAGGCAGGATTACTTCTGATCCGTGGGCGGCGCCGCCGCGGCCGGAGGTGGTTCGTGGCGTCCCTTTACCCACTGGTCGCGTTGTGCCTGCATCTCGTCCCACTTCTTCTGTTGATCAGGATTCAGCAAAGCGCGGATCTGATCGTTGGACGCCTTGTGGAAGTCCATCATCTTCGTGCGACGGTCCTGCTGTGAGTCCGAAGCGTCGGCATGGATCTTCTGCATCTGTTCCTGCTCCGACTTGAAGATGTCGGCAACTTTGGTTTTCTGATCGGCGCTCAGATTGAGTCGCTTGGTCAGCATTTCGGCGCGACGGTCAGGGTCGAATCGGCCACCACGTCCACTGTGTTCGGGGGGAGCACCCGTAGGCGCTGCCTGCTGATCGCTGCTCGGCGTATCCTGCGCGATGACCGCTGGCGTGGCGTATGCCAGTCCGGCAAGTGTTAAAGCCAATATCCAATTCTTCAACATGAAATCTCCTTTTTTATGCCCAATTCCCGGGTTATTGGTATGAACACGATTATCGTTGGCGAGTTGTCGCTTCGCGTCGCCGTTTACGAATCTTTACGTCTTCGCTCGACAGCATATCTCCTGCTCGCGTTGCGAAAGTGCTTTTAATTCAAGGAGATAACGTCCAGCCGTGAACTCCGAAGCGTGCGCCGTACAAACCCGTCCCGGCATACACGGATTCCCCGGGAACTCCTACACACCTCATCCGATAGCGAGAACAGGTTCGGTTCCCTACATTACTAGTATCAATCACACTCGAGGTCACACGATGACGAACATGCTACGGAACAGACGTACGAAGGATTGGGTAAGGCTCGCCATGAGAGCGGGGCTCTTGATGACGGATGCCAAGCTATGGTCGGCGATCCAAAACCAGATGCGTGATCGCACTGACGGATTGAGTGACGCCATCAACGAAAAATACGAAGATGCGTCGGAACGTTTGTCGAACGCCAGCGACGCGTTACGCGGTCGCAGCCAGTGGCCCAGTTGGGGCAGCTTTCTTCTCGGTGTGGGCATTGGCACCGGAATCGGATACCTGGTCGCGCCGACGTCTTTCGACAAAGTTCGAAACGCCATCAACGAACGGGTTGCCGCTTAAATCGCTGGCTACGGCGTGGCATACTCAGCCGCGGGACAGGGCTATCGAGCGCCTGGTTGATCCCACGCCGTAACTGAGTCTTTATCGCAGGGGAACCGAGTCATTCGACCTAGGAGATTGCGAAAAATCTTTGAAGACACACAGAACGCCCCCCTGAGGCGCTAAAGCGCAGACACATTTTTCGGCGACTTAACGGCACGACTGAAGTCGTGCCCTTCCCTTAAACCTCTTCGGAGCGGAGTTTTTCCGCAGTCTGTGAAGTCCTGCCCTTCTCTTGACCTGCCCTTCCCTTGCCTGCCCGAAGTAGAGTTTTTCCGCAACCTCTGAGAGGAACCCTTCCCTCTCGTACATCCCTTGTTGTCTTCCAAAGCGTCGGAAAGAGATGGCCTCACGGTCATCTGAACGGATCGTTCTGATTGCGGCTTTGGCGAACCTGGGCATTGCCATCTGCAAATACGTGGCCGCCGCCTTGACGGGAAGCTCCGCGATGCTGGCGGAGGCGTTCCATTCAACCGCCGACACCGGCAACGAATTGCTGCTGTTGCTGGGCCTGAAGCGGAGTGCAAGGCCACCGGACGAACTTCATCCTTATGGCCACGGCAAGGTTTTGTATTTTTATTCGTTGCTGGTCGCGGTCTACATCTTCGCGATCGGCGGAATGTTTGCACTCTACGAAGGCATCACCCACCTGCGCGATCCTGTGCTGTCCCAACATCCGGGCTGGAACTATGCGGTGCTTGCAGTCACAGCCGGCTTCGAGCTGTACTCCTGGCGAATTTCGTATCGTGAACTGGTCCGGCGCAAAGAGCCGAACGAGAGCACTTGGGACGAAATTATCGGGAGTAAAGATCCCACAGTGTTTACCGTGTTCCTCGAGGACTCGGCGGGGTTGGTGGGAGCGGCGCTGGCGTTCCTGGGAATTTTCCTGGGACACCTATTTCACAACCCGAGGTTCGACCCGATAGCGTCGATCCTGATCGCGCTGCTGTTATCCGCAGTCGCGGTACTTTTGGGGCGAGAGAGTGGAGCACTGCTGGTCGGGGAGAGAACCAATCGAGCGAAGCTGAGAAGGGTCCGCGAAGTCATCGAGAGCGATCCCGCCGTGGAACGCGTCGGAGACTTACTGTCGATGCAACTGGGACCGGAGCAGGTGCTTCTCACCGCGAATATCCGTTTTCGCCGTGGGCTTGATGTACAGGAACTGGAGAAGGCTATCGCGCGCCTCGAGGAGCGTATTAAAAACGTGGAGCCGACGATCGAGAGAATCTTCCTCGAGGCAGACTCGCTCAGGCAGCAGCCGCAAAGGGCGCTCGGAAGCTGCCTGACCGGTATCGATTCTAAAATCGGGGGCGGGGGAGGGTCTTGGCGCTGGAAACTACTTGAGCGCCTTGATCTCTTCGACCAGAGCTTTGATCTGCTCGGGAGTGAGCTTCTCTTTGAAGGGCGGCATTTTGGGAGTGGTCTTATCGTTGCCGTCTTCGATGGCCTTGGTCAGCTCCGCCACACTCTTCCCTGTCTTTTCTTTCATCGGCGGAGTCTTCATCTTTTCACGGCCTTCTGCGGCCGCACCGTGACACATCACGCACTTCGCTTTGAAGTTGGGGTCGTCGACCAGATCGTCGGCGAAGCACATGGACGAGAGGATCGGCGACATCACTAAGATTGCCAACAACGCTTTCTTCATTTTTCTCGGTCTCCTGTTCTACTTGTTTTTCAGATCCGGCCGTCAGCACAGGGGTCGCGGATAGCCGTTTATTCAAAACTTCTTTCTTGATCCACGTGGTTACGCCATCCCCTTGCAAAGTTTTATCACGACTTTGCCCTCGGGAGATGGAAGGCTGGATTCGCAGCAAGATTGTGCGGGTGTCCGTGGCAGGTGAGGCTGCACGAATTCGTGGAGCGGCTGTAAGCAATCGGCGCGCCTCCGTTGGAAGCGACGACATTCACGTCGAAATTCACTAATCTCTCGCCGGAAATACTGCCGATTTGGCCGCCCATACCGTGTGCCGAGTGGCAGGTCGAGCAGGAGAATCCGTCGTTCAGGTGGCGGGCGTGCTCGCTGAAGCTGGTGTTGGCAAGAATCGCGGCCAGATCATGGCACTTCGCGCATAGCGCGTACGGACCGTTGGCAGTGAGGTCGGGATTCGGGAACAAGTTACCGATCGGACCACCGGGGAGCGGGGCCTGGCTGAACTCGTAATTGCGCTCGAGCAAGTGCGAATACTTGGAACCGTGCGGGCCGTTAGCACCGGTGCCTCCGAATTCCCGATTGTCGTCGCTGTTGTGGCAGTCGGTACACAGGATGCGCTGGCCCATGCTGCGGCCGGGCGTGGTGCCGTCGAGATTGAGCATCTGGGCGCGCAAACTGGGTTGTGGCAACGGGCTATTGCGATCGTGCGTGACCGGATGGCTCGAACTGGAAGACGCGCTGAATTGCGGAATGATGTTCAGGGGATCGCCGGCGGACGCCGCCCACACCGGCAGATAGCCGAACTTTTTGTCGACAACTTTGCCAGCGCTCGTGCCGTGACAGCGCAAACAGTTCTCGAACTGCGCGACGGCTGGCGTCATGACTGTTAAGCCATCGGTTTCGCTGATGCCCACGACCCCATTTTGCGCCGAGCGAACCGCGGGAGGAGCGGTGTTGGTGGTACCGGCTGCCTTGTTGGCGTGCGGGTTGTGGCAGTCGACGCAGGTGGCGTGACGATTGTTGTTGAGGACGGCGCTCTCAGTGCGATCGTGCACGTTGGTTCCGGAGGAGAACGGGTGGCCGGTCTTGGCGAACTCGGCGAACACGTTGATCGCTACCGGCGAGACATTCGTGCCTCCGTTGTGGCAAGCCAGACAAGCCTTCTCGTCACTGCCACGCAGGAGCCGAACTGGTCCGGAAGCGTTGTGCGGCATGTGGCAGTTGGTGCAGGCGTTGCCCGCCACTGTGCCGTAACCTCCGACATAAGGCTGATTCGAAGTCGTGTTGGTCGCTACTGCATGGGCGCTCGATGCCCAGCCACCGAGATAGTTTACGCTGCCGTTCACGACACGGTTCGGATCATGGCAGGCCAGGCAGAGAGCGCCGTTCGAACCGTCGCGCACCAGAAAATCCTGCACGATGGGATCCTTGCCCTGCACGTGCGGATCGTGACAGGTGTTGCACTCGACGTTGCCCTTTTCAAGCTTCACGGTCGCATCTGCGGTCGCAGGCGCCGAAGAGGAAAGAAGCACATTGATTTCGGGCGAATCCACCAGCGGAGTCTTCATGCTGATCGGATGCGAACTACGAAGATCGCCGCCGAATTTCGAGGTCGTTTTCATCGACCCCGTCATGTTGAACTTCCCGTAGGCCACCGTCTGGCCGGGTGCAACCGTGCCGTCGTGGCAACTGAGACATAGCTTGCTGGTACTTCCCAGGGGCGGTTGCACGCCTGTCTGGTGAAACGTGCTGCTCGTGTAAGAGGTATAGGTCTGCACGGAGAGTTGCTGGTTCCACAAAGGCGTGGCTGGCCCTGCCATCGCGGAATGCGGTGCATGGCAATACAGGCACGAACCTGAGACGCGTCCCTTAACAGGGGACTTGCCGATCGGCGTCATGTCATGCGCGCCCAGCACGTCGTTGAAGCCTTGTCCCCAAGCTGCGCAAGTCAGCAAGGCCAGCAAACACATCAAGACGACGGTTCGGATCACTGCGTTCCTCCCGCGGTCTGGGGAGGTAATGCGAAGTAGTGGAAGACCTGGACTCTCCGGTTAAGAGAATCCACAACGTAAATCGCATCGTTATGATCGATGAACAATCCGGCGGGAAGGTTGAATTCGCCAAGAGCGTCGCCGCTCTGGCCGAAGTAATAAAGAAGCTGACCCTCGCGATCGAAAACCTGCACGGCGTCCCAGAGTGCGTCAACGATGTAGAGATGCTGTTCGCTGTCGACGCCGACTCCTTTGGGGCGGAACATGGCGCCGCTGCGGTCGCCGGCGTCACCAATGGCATAGCGGAAGGCGCCGGTGGCATCGAAGGCCTGGATGCGGAAGTTCATCGCGTCCACGACCAGTAGCTCGGAACCCGTCCAACGTAATTCCGTTGGGAAATTGAAGTCGCCATCTCCGGCACCATTCTGACCGATCGTCTTGAGGATGTTGCCTTGCATGTCGAGCACGAAAATCTTGTGACGCAAGGTGTCGGAAACAAAGATGCGCTGGCCGGCTGAATCGACGGCGATGCCAGTGGGGCGCTTGAAATAGCCTTCGCCACCCTTGATGCTGCCGATGACACGGCGAAACTTGTTATCGGAATCAAAAACGAAAATCTTGCCGGCTTCTGAATCGGTGACGTAGAAATTGTCCTCTGCATCCACCGCGACGCACTGGGGAGCAAGGAACGCTTCTTTCCCTTCCCGCTGAATGAACTTGTACTTCTGCTGATTGAAGTCGAAGACGTGCACGCCTGGGATGCCCGGATCGGTGATGATCAGACGACCGCGTGAGTCGGCCACGACGCTGTAGGGACGAACCAAGCTGCGATACTCCGGGGCGCCTGCGATGACGTCGACCAACTTGTTCCAGAAGCCGCGCTTCGGCTTCACTTCGCGCTGGGAGGAAAAGCTGCGCTCGTAAACTAGCTTCCTGCCACCTGAAAGCAGAAGTTCGGGCGGAGCCGGCAGGGGTTCGCTCTTCGCTTTCGAACCCTTGGAGGCAGCGGCGTTGGTGGCGAGAATCATCGCCAGGCTGGCCGCTACGCAAACGAATTGGAGTTTCTTTCGCAAATTCACCATCAACTAGAAAAAGTGCATGGAGCGAAAAACGCCCACGTAGAACGTATTGAGGCTGACGGGATTGCTTTCCGCTTCACCGAAGCCTTGGAGCAATCGACTATATCCAGCCTGGAAGTGCAAATGACGGAAGTACCATTCGGCCTTCGCGTCGGCTTGCTGCAAGAGGTTGTTCGAGAAGTCCGTTTCATTGCGGGTGTGATAGCGGGCGTGCGAGTAGTCGGCCGTGAGAATCAGGCCGCGGATGGGCGTGTATCCGACGGCGCCGCCGTAGGACTCGCCGCCATACAGGATCAACAGAGTGGGAGGGATGACTGGGATCGGAACCGGCGCGGGGATGAGACCGGTGATGCTCTGAATGGAGTTCCCATTGGACCGGCTGTAATTTCCGTTGAACGAAAGCTTGCCGGCGGACAAACCGGTGTTGTAGCCCTGAGCGAACGAACTGGAGTTGCCGACGGAGTCAATGCGATTTTCGCTGCCGTTCGCGGATACCGTCCAGATCCAGCCGCCCAGCTTCCTGCCCACGTTCAGACCGTATCCGTATCCAGATTGAGTGAAGGCCGCGAGGGCTGTCTGCGTATTACGCGCGTATCGGACCGAGGCATTTCCCGTCCAGGCGCCGACTCGCCGCGTGTAATTGAGGTTTCCCGATCCGCCTACTGCAGCCTCGTTGTAAACGTTGGCAGTGTAGCGAGTCACACTCGCGTAGGTGGAAGCCGTTCCTCCCCACAGACTGTGGCCGTAAGAAACACCGCCGGTATAGGCATCGGAAGTGACGCTCAGACCGAAGTAAGACTGAGCGCGATGGTCGACGGTGCCCTGGAAGCTGAGATCGTGAATCGGCGTGTAGGTCGTAGCCGCGGATAAGTCGATCGAATGCGATGAGGTGCTGGCAGGCGGCAGAATCACGCCGCCTTCACCCACCGTCGGATCGAAGAGCGTGCCCGCCAGGTTATCGGTATAGGAACCACCCACGATCACCATCCACCCCTTGGCGGGATTCACGCTGAGACTGGCCGCCGCGTTGTCGTAGGTCTGCTTGATGGGTGCACCGGAGAAATCCACGGTGAAATGATTTCGGCTTATGTTCGCGATCAGACTGGTGCGTTGTCCAAAGCGCCGCGAGATGCCCAGCTGCACCTGATTCTGGTCTGTGCTTCCGAGCAACGCTTCCGAGCCATTCGTGATGGCAGGTAGTTGCTGTGTCAATTTGAAATCGGAATAGCCTCCGATCAGGTTGAATCCTGCCAATTGATATCCGCTATGGAGGCTGAAGACGCGGGAGTGACTGCTTCCTTTCGTCGAGGCTCCCAGCACCTCGTAGTTGCTGTCGCCGATTCCGTAGCTGGCCGAAAGTGAAGGAAAGGACGGCTGAAACAGGCTCCAGTTTGCGTTGAAGTACTCGTCCGAACCACGCGTTTTGTAGGCCACCGTTCCGGGAAGGCCGAATTCTCCTTCGTGATTCCAGTCTCGGCCGTAGCTGATGGAGCCGGGATACCGGCTGCCACTGAAAATCTGGGTACTGGCATTCACGCCACTCGCATCGAAGATCGATTGCACGCTGGAGTTGGCGCGCGACAGGTTGTAGTAGGGGCTGACCACAAAGTTGATGACGCGGGGATCGAGATAGTCGCCGCGGAGGTCGGCCTCGCCACCGACGCTGAGACTATGGGTGGACTGCACCAGGTTGCCGTTGGAACCGAAGTATCCCACGGCCAGGCTGCCATCGAGATTCATGTGCAGATCCTCGCCCACCGTGACCTGCGCGCGGACTCCCGCGGCCAGCAACAGCAAGCCTGCCGCGAGCGCCGACCGGATTCCAGGTGCGAATCGCATGACTTCTATAGCTCCTCGACTCTGGCTTTCTTGCGCAGTTGCTGGTGGAGAGTGCTGCGCAGCGTGTCGATCCGGCTCGCTACCAATTCCTTTTTCAATGAAGCTTTGACCTGGTCGAAGGTGGCCTGATGAGGCTGCTCATGACTGTTGAGGCGGACGATGCACCATGAATTCTCAGCGCGAATGAGATCGCTCACCTCGCCGGGCTTCAGAGCGAATGCGATCTTCGCTACTTCCGGAGGCATCTTGTCACGCGTAACGGATTGGTGATCGCCCATCATCACGCGCCAGTCGTCTTCGGAAAATTTTTCTGCCAGCATCCCGAAGCCCTCGTAATTCTTGGCCTTCTTGGCCTGTTGCAGAGCATCTTCGGCGCGTTTGCGAACGCTCGTCTCCTGCTGGGCGTTGGCATGATCCGGAATGATGAGCGAGATGGTCTGGATCGACACGGATTCGGGCGAGTTAAACTTCGCCGTGATTCTTCTGGTAAAAGGCTTGCACTTCTGCGTCACTCACCGACGCTTTGTGCGTGATTTCGACCATAAGCAGGTCGTCGATCATGAGGGAGCGGCGAACCTTCTCGCGCAGCTTCGGCATCGAGCTGTTGCACTCCGCCTTCAAGTAGGAGTGAAAGTCGTCCGCTGAGGAGAATTGATCCCGGAATGCCTTGATGGCGCGCTCAAGCCGCGCTGGGGTCACGCCCATGTTTCTATGCTGTGCTTCCTGGTACACGAGTTCCTCGAACTCCATCATGTCGAGGGCGCCGCGGCGGATGTCGGCTTCCATCGATTGTGGGAACTTGCCACCGTGCTGGCGAGCGTACGGGAAGATGGTCATCATTTCGCGCAGCAGATCGCGATCGGTCAGCACGGTTCCATTGATCCGAACTACCGGCTTGCCCTTCGGCGCGATGGTCGTGGCCTTAAACATGGACTGCGGTTCAGAAGCCTGCTTAGGAGCCGGCGTCTGCGCGACTGCGACAGCGCTCAGGCTTGCGGACAAAACGAATCCAAGAAATTGATTTTTCATATAAGTTCAATCAAGCAACTTAAGAAAGAAGGGGCGAGCGGGGGCTCTCCCCCCATCCTTTCGTTAGAACGTGATGCTGTTGATCCCGTAGTTCTCGTTCGAGCGATCGGCATGGCAGCTACGACAGAACTGCGATGACGAGTTGCTGGCTGGATTGTTCGAGTCATACCAGCCCTTCACGAACATGCGCGTGGGATAAATACCTGAAGTACCACCCGCATAAGAACCACAGTAGGGATCAGTCGCTCCGCCAGCCGTGCAACCTGTGGTGGGGGTCCACACTTGCCCGATGGATTGGCGGCGCTTCGTCATGGAGTGATGGTCGTGACAGCTGGTGCATTCCACATAAGCTCCGGCAGCCGTTGAAGGCGTGCCGTTACCAACCGTGGTGCCACCCGCTGCGGCACCGTACAGGCTGCCCGCGTGGCCGTAGGCAGCGACGAAAGCTGCCTGGGCCGGATCGTTCGTCCACCACACCTTGCCGTTCGCATCCACCGTGCCGGCCCAATGCTTGCCACCAGGGGCGGCGGCCGGAACGTAGGGGATGTGAACAGGGTGATCGTTGGTCAAGCCCTCGACGTCAGTAGCCAGATAGGTCGGAGCATGAGCGGAGCCGCCGTCAACTGTTTCAACGGTGGTTCCATGCATGCCCGTCACGCTGGCTGATCCGTCATGGCAGGTCAGGCAGATCGCTGTGCGATACAGCGGGTCCTTGGTGCCTTGAACGAAACTGGCGACCGTGGGGTACGTCGTAAACGTGGTGCCGCCGTACGTGGTGTACGTCTTGCCAATAAAAGAGCGGCCCCATAAAACGATGGTGCCGGAACTTGTATCAGTACCGCCGGCGCCAGCAGAGCCGCTGTGCGGGAGATGACACGAAATGCACCCGCGGCCGTTGATGTTGTGCGCGCCCAGAACGTCCTGGTCGAGCGTGAACTGAGCCATCGCGCTACCTGTGAAGGCGACCGCCACGATGATCAGCGTGAGAAGGATGATGTGACGCTGTTTCATCCTGTTTAGACCTCCTGTTACCTGGTCTGCACTGCTGCGGAAGCCTCGAGAACTTCCACTCTTGTCCATCGCCAGTCGAGCTGGAGAAAGACAAACCTGTTCGCTACTAGCGACTCGCATTGCTGGCCGCTGCGGGCGCGGTGCTTTCGCGATCGCGCTTGGCCTGTTCCATCGCCGCCTCCGCGTCGGTGGTATACCGGAAAACCTGCAACCTGCCGTTGAGTACCTGCTCCGCGACCACGACCCGATTGTTTTTGTCGATGGTGATTCCGGAGGGGAGGGCGAATTGGCCAGGGAAATAGCCGTACTCGCCGAAGAAGGCGCACAGCTGTCCCTTGCGATCGAAAACCTTCACGCGATTCTGGTCGGCATCGGCAACCCAAATGTGCCCGTCGCTGTCTATGGCGATGCCTTTGGGGCGAGCGAAGTCAGCGGGACCATCGCCAGGTTTGCCGAACGTGCTGAGGAAAGTTCCGTCGGCATCAAAGATCTGGATGCGGCCGTTCAATGTGTCGCTGACATAGACATCCCCGTTCGGTCCGACGGCAACGTTCGTGGGCCTGGTGAACGTTCCGGGAGAATCATCTGCCGGCCTTTGTGGTGGTCCGCCAATGGTGCGGATGTACTTGAAGCTGTCGAGGTCATATACCAGGACGTTGTCTTTGAGGACGTCCGTGACATAGATCAGCCGGTTCTTGGAATCAACAGCTACTCCGCTGGGGCGCTCCATCCGTTCCGATCCGAACGAGGCCAGAAACTTATGGGAAGCGTCGAACGCGAACACCCGGCGAAATCCTGAGTCGGTCACGAACAAGCGATCGGTATCGTCGATGGCCACGCCGATCACTGCCTTGAAGCGCGCGTCTTTGCCATTGCGGATGAACTCGACGCTCTTGTCTTCGGGATTGAAGATGAATACGGCCCCTACATAAGTGTCTGCGGTATAGATTCGGCCTTTGGAGTCTGTTGCGACGCCATAGGGACGGACGAGTCTGAACTTGAGATCAGCCTTGCTGGTCTCGGCTGGGGCTACACCGGCAAGGCGCAACATCCAGTCTTGCTTGGTCGCCTTCTTTTTTGGCTGATTCGCGGGCTCAACTGGCTTGGGCTCTCCGCGATACTGTTCGATCCAACGAACGCGAGCGATGTCCGGCGGATCAGGCCAGACGAGATTGCTGGTATCCACTTCAGGGAGCGTTGGGACTTTGGGTGCTTCTGGAGCAGATTTCTTCTTCTTTCCGGCATGCGCAGCCGGAGTGAGTGATAACGCCAGTGCACTCACGCCTAACATCAGCAGCAGCTTTCGAGATTTTGCAGCGCAAGAAAGAAACGCGAACATTTCATTACTCTCCAGTATTTGCTTGGTGACAGTTACGGCAGAACTGCAGTCCTGGGGGAATATCCTTGACGAGCATGGCGCGAGCGCCGCCCGCGTGGGGCTGATGACAACTCAGGCATCCCAACGTTTTGGCTTTCGCCGGATCACTCGGGTCAGGAACGCCAGTGACCGGGTGACGATCAACCGGATGTCCTCTGCCATCGGCGAGACTGAACGTGGGGACATGCTGGTCAACGAAATAGTTTTCGGGCAAGCGAACCTTGCCGTTGAAGATCGTGGTCAAATGCGCGTTCTCCACCTTCGCGTGGACTGACGCGGTGCTATGACACTCGGTGCAGACATCGTTTCCGTCGGCGCGAAGTAATTTCGGGCGCTCGGCGCCGTGCGGGTCATGGCACGTGGTGCAACCTTGTCCGAAGGCGGGTTGGTGCAAGACCTTCTTGTTTTGTTGCTCGGCCTGATCGACGTGACAATTCAGGCAGACGTTAACCGCATCGGGCTTGGGAAATGCGGGCGACCTTCCGGCATGCGGATTGTGGCAATCGGTGCAGTCGCCTTGCGCTCCGGGATGCTGGAACTTCGACTTCTCAATTCTGTCAGCCTGATCCGAGTGACATCCGACGCAGATGTCCCTGACCTTCGCCTGCGTCAATACGACTTTTCCGTTCTTGGGCGCTTCGTGGCAGACTTCGCAAAGCTTTTCGCCGAAAGGCGGATGCACGAAGGCCTGCATGAGCTTCGGCTGCGCGGATTGGTGCGGGTCGTGACAGGATACGCAGTCGGCCTTGGCAAACGGCTGCCCGGCGTGCGCCTTTACCAGATCTTTGTCGTTTGCATCGTGGCAATCGAGGCAGAGTGCAGGCGCAGATTTGGTCAGATGAAATGCAAATTCCGGATTCGACTTGTCACCCGACTTGTGCGTGACGTGGCAGGTATCACAACCGAGGTCTAGTGCTTCGTGACGACTTCCGCCCTTGGGAGCATTGAGCCCGGTCTTGTGACAGTTGAGGCAGAGATTCTCGGAAGAGGTGGAGCCGGACGTCGTCTTCAGTAAGTCGTTCGCCTTGCCGGTCGCATGCGGGTCGTGGCAAGAGAGGCAGTCGCGCGTCGCCTGATCGTGAACATGGCTACCGGCCGCGCCTTCTTTGTTGGTGTGGCATGTAAGGCAAAGCCTGGTCGGAGTGGCCGTGAGCAGTTTGACGCGCGTGATGTCTTTGGTAACGCGTACTTCGTGACAGCTAAGGCAGTTCTTTTCCGTAGTCGAGTGCGCGTTCTTGTTCTTCGCCTGATTCTGGTGGCATCCGACGCACGCGGTGGCCGTAACGTTCGGATCGAGCGGAGTCGGATGTTGTTGTGCGACGGCGGAGCCGGTTAGAAACACAACAACGATCGCCAAAAAGAGCCGCGCGATCGTTGTTGTTGAGTACAGACACGTATGGGACTGTGTAGCAATGACCTCGGTGGTCGCGCTGTGATGCCGATCAATCACTCTGTTTGCGCTCCAACTCCCGGATGTAAGCTCCCAACGAAATGACCACGGCCAAGAACGCGGTCACCGGAATCAGCAATTCCTTACGCCTTCGAGTGCGTTCGCGGAGTGCCTCTTCCGCAGTGTTGTGTGCCTTGACCGCGACGGTCCTTCCGGCGTTCAATTCCGCTTCGACGCGAGGCAGGCTGGCGGTATGCACGCGGACGCGGGCCTTGGTGAGCGCATCTTTTGCCTGAGCGAGTTCAAGTTCCGCGTCGGCCACGTCCATGCCGGCGTTCGCGGCTCGGTCCATGAGGTTGCGGGTGTCGTTGATCTGGGCTTCGAATTGTGTGAGGCGATCGTGGATCGCTTGGGCGGCACGGCCAGGATCATCGTCAGAGCTGTGACACTCGGCGCACGCGGCTCCCTTGGCCAAGCCGACGAAGTTGTCATCCGGATGCTTGATCTTGTGACTGCCGTGGCAAGTTGCACAGCCCTCGGGGAATGCATCTTTGTGAACACTCTCATTGAAGAACTGCGCCTGTACCACGTGGCACGTAGAGCAGACATTCGCGACCGAAGCCGCGCCCGGAGGAACCGCGCCGTGACTGCCATGACAGGTAGAGCAGGTTGGAGCTGAGAGGTCGCCGCGAACCACCATCGCCTCGTGATGCACACTGCCGGAGTAGTCCGCGAACTGCGTAGATGCCAGGCGATAGGTCTTCATCAGATCGCCATCCGCGTGGCACTGCTTGCAGGTAGATGCGACGTTCACCGGATGGACGGGCGAGCGCGGATCGTTGATTGGAAGAATGTCGTGGACCCCATGACAGTCGGTGCATACGGCAACCCGCTCGTCTCCCTGGTCCCGCTTCTTGCCATGCACGCTGGTGTGGTAGAGAGCCAGCTGATCGGTACGAAGCGACGGATTGAAAGTCTTCATCCGCTCGCCGTCCGCGTGGCAAGAGCCGCACAACTCGGTGATCTGCGCGCGCGAAATCCGCCCGCGAAATCCGCTGCCGTGAGCTTTCTCTTTCGCTTCGACCTCTGCATTCCCGCCGTGGCAGGTTGTGCAGGTCATATCCTTGTGGCCGTGTACGCTAGCGGCAGACTGGTCGACAACCACCCGCAGATTGCCTTCGAGCTTGGAATGACATTCAATGCAGGCGTTTTTCTGCTCTGCCATGGCCCAAGGTGCCAGCATGACAAGGCCAGCCAACCACCAGCGGAAATTCTTGAGAATCCTCATCTCCCGATCTTTACCTCGACACGTATCCGACTACGCTCATGGAAGCGAGGAAGATCATTGCAAAAATGATTCCTGCCCTCACCCAACGAACGCGACGGGCCCCAGCCAAAACTTCAATGAAGGGGAGGGCCATCCACAATGCGCCTCCTAACCCGAAGCCCAGGATGCCTAGGACTTCGCCATCCAGATGCAGGATGTGGGCGGGAATCAGCTTCAGGGTCTGGAACTGTGCCAGGAAATACCACTCCGGCTTGATGCCGGGTGGCGCAGGGGAGAATGGATCAGCCTTGGTACCGAGTTCCCACGGGAGAAACACAGCCAACGCGATAAGGACTGCAAGGGCTCCATACCATCCCATTAGTTCGCGCAGGAGGAAGTTCGGGAAAAAGCGCATCTCTTTCCGGCGTTCCGGATGCTCTTCCCATTCCTGTTCGACCGATTCAGGGACACTGGTTCCGAACTTCTGAACCAGCAGGAGATGCGAGATAAGAATTCCAATGGTTAGTGCGGGAAGAATTGCGATATGCAGGCCAAAGAAACGGGTCAGCGTGGCCCCGGAAACGTCTTCGCCGCCGCGCATGAAAACCATGATTGCGTGACCAATGACGGGAACCTGTCCGGCCACTTCGGTTCCAACCTTGGTGGCGAAGTAGGCGCGCATATTCCAAGGGAGTAGATATCCGCTGAAGCCGAAACCAAGTACGAGGAACAAGAGGATCACACCGCTGATCCACGTCAACTCGCGCGGCTTGCGGTACGCGCGTGCCAGGGCGACGCTGAACATGTGAGCAAAGGCACAAAACACCATCAGGTTGGCGGACCAGGAGTGAAGCGAGCGAATCAGCCAACCAAACTGCACTCGGTTGGTGATGTTTTGCACGCTCTCATAGGCTTCCCCGGCGCTCGGGTGGTAATACAGCAAAAGCAGAACGCCGGTGAGCAACTGCACGCCGAATAGAAACAGAGTGAGACCACCGAGGAAGTACCACGCGCTATGGCGGTGAACGGGAACCGTCTTCTCTCGCAGCGGCGAAAGCGCTTCCTCGAGATTCAGGCGCTCGTCGATCCAGGTCTGTACTCGGGCTGCAGCATTCATGACTAAGCAGCCTGCTTCCTGATGACGTAAATCTCCTGGCCGCGAACATTGACTTCGTAGGTATCAAGCGCACGCGGCGGAGGACCCGAAACGTTCTTGCCGTTGAGGTCGTAGCAACCGTTATGGCATGCGCACCAGATCTGTGAAGTCTCCGGCCGGTACTGCACGGTGCAGCCTAAGTGTGTGCACACCGCGGAGGTGGAGCGGTACTCGCCGGATGCGAGGCGCATCAACAGCGCCGGGCGGCTGCCGAAGCGGAACGTCTTTCCACTGTTCGGTTTCAACTCGTCGATACGACCGGCCAGCGCTTCACTTGCACTCATGCCTGACTCCGGCGGAGGCACAAGGTAGCGGAGAACCGGATACATCAGCGCAGCGACAGAACCTACTACTGTGCCCAGTAGGAAGCGGAGAGCCGTGCGGCGTGGCATGGACGTCGCATTCGGTTTCTCAAGAGGGCACTCACCTGGAAGAGCTCGCGTGACCATCGAACAGTCCTTTCCTCATGCAGGCAGAGCTTCGCCTGAGCGTTGGAGAACACTCGTTCCTCGACAATTACTGCGTATTTACCGATGGGGGGAGCAGCCTCGAAAGAGCGACCTCACGCAACTTGGCAGCGGGTCCGCTGATACTCTCGAGACGCTATATTGCCCGAGCAAGTCATCACTTGCTAACACACAGAACCGTTCCGCGAGCGATAGGGTCAGGGGCCTGAGAACCGGCGCTCATGAAGCGAAAAATGGGGGTCTTCGCCCGGAATCTGCTTTACTGATTTTGGATTTTGCGGATAAGACGCCTTCACGCCTCAGCCGAGGGGGAATTGATTACCGTCAAATTATCGTCCTCGTTAAAAAAACTCAAGCCGAAATTGAACGCGCGATGTAAAAACCCTTTGACAAAACTTTCTCGTCAACTGCACACGAAGTGCATTCGAGTTGCACAGGCAAGACCAGCTGGCCACATGCATTTTCATCCCCCAGAAACCAAGGACTTAGAGAAATCTACTATGTGGACAGTAGTAGGAGTGTGAGTCGGAAGTGTGCCCAGGAAGCGAAGCTTGTGCGTGACGGGAGTCACGGGAGTAATTCCTAAAGTCACAGACTCTGAGAGATGAGGTTGCACGTTGAGTGGGAAGCGTACAAGGTTCGCCGGATTCCGGAAACATTGCGCCACAAGATGAAAACGAGATGCAGTTGGAATCGGATTCAGCGGGGGCTTTTCTACTTATTGCTGACCTATGGCACTCGATACCAGCCTCCCGGAGCGCTCGTCTGACAGCACAGCGCAGCCAGTGCCAGACGATAATCGTATCCGGCCTGCACGTCGCCCATTTGCGTCTGGGTTTGCTGGAGTTGGGCATGGTTCAAACCGACCAAGGAACCAAGACCGAGTTTGTCGCGCGTCTGGGTCCAATCGAGCGCCTGATCCGCCTGCTGGAGAAACTGCTGCGAAACTCCGAGGCGGTCATAAGCGGCGTTTGCGTTGAGCCACGCCACGCGAACGTCCCTCACGATGCGGTTCCGCAAGTCTTCGTATTACTTCTGGACAGCTTGCGCTCGCAAGTCTGCTGCATGCTCCAGTGCGGTAAAGCGAAAACCGTTGAAGATGAGGATGACTTCCTGGCCTTTCCAGTCTCCGCTCGCAGAATATCCGCAGAAGTCTTCGCATCGGCTAAATGAACGATATGAGCATTGGCCGCGGTGATAATCCTCTCCGCATCCGATATGAGTTGCAGATCGGGCTTCACCGTGAGACTCAGTGACTCCCGACCTGAAGTAAATGATGCGTCAGAAAACCAACTTCAGCGCAAATTGGATCAAGCGTTCGGGCGAAGCGACGCCGCCCTGCACCGTTTGAGTGATTGCACCGAAGCCGTTATTCTGATCACCCGTAGGTGTACCGTTGAAGCCGGTCCCAGGGGGTGCAAAGTAAGGATGGTTGAACAGATTGAAGAACTCCGTGCGGAACTCGAATCCGACCCTCTCGTGAATCGTTGTCCGCTTGAAGACGGCGAAATCGAAGTTGTTGATTCCGGGCGTCCGGAGTGTTGCATCCGTACGAGACTCGCTGCCGTAGCCCCATTGGGGCGGGGCCGCAAAGCAGGTCGTGTTAAACCACTGAGTGACCTGTTTACCGCCAGCAGACTTGCTGCATCCGGACACAACATCCGGGCGAACGTTTGCGACGCCCAGGTTGGCGTTCTCTAAAGAGGTTCCCGCACCGGCCCAAGTGATCTTGAGTGGAAAACCGCGCTGGAAAGTGGTAACGCCGTCGATTCCCCAACCCGATACCAGTTTGTCCGTTACCCCGCTGAAATTGGCTGCGTACTTCCTGCCATGGCCAAAGGGCAGATCGAGCACGTAGCTAATAACCAGCCTTTGCGAAACGTCTTGAGAGGAGAGCGACCTTTCCCCTTTCAGATTGTTCCAGTCCTGGACCTGCCCAACGCCACCCGTCGGGCCTTCCAACCAACTGGTTAAAGTGTCGGTGTCAGTCAAGAGTTTGGAATTGGTGTAGGCGACCAACATGGTGCCACCGCCCGCGAACCGCCGCGTCACTGTGGCCTGCAAAGAGTTATAGGTACTGCCGCAACAGCCATATCCTGCCAGATTCAGGTCGTTGTATTGTGGGTAACGCCGGTCAAGTTGACCGGCTGTAACCGTAGTCCCACTGAGGTTGGGTTGCGGACTTCCTCCCAAAGGATTGGGAACCGGTTGGTTGATGGTAACAAAACCGTTGGCGCAGGTGATCTGTGCGGGGCCGCTAAGACCAGCACAGGGACCTGCAACAGCTGTGCTGTATTCGCTCGCAGCGTTAGCCACAAACGAATCCCCGATCTGATTGAAGTGAGTCGAATACTGCTGTAGATGCACGCCATGCGACCCAGCATAGGCCACATCCGCGAAGAACCCTCCAGGTAACTCACGTTGGATATCGATGTTATATTGCTGAACATACCCGTACTTAGCGTTGAAATAGGGTGCAAGCGTGGGAGAACCGTTAGCGGCGACGAAAGCCGATACGTTGGGTTGCGGATTTCGTCCGGGCGGCAACAAAATTCCCCCAGCGCCGAACGGGCCGCTCTGATCAGCGCACGAAAAACTATCAAAGTTAGTACCCGCTAGTGTGCAGTTCGTTTTATTCAGGGTACTGAACGGTGTTGTGAATTTATCTGTCGTCGCCGTGAAGCCGGTGGTCGCCAAATCTACCACGTCATTGTCGGGATTAAGCCCAAACGAGACATAGTTCGGAATGTAGAAGATGCCGTAGCCACCCCGGATCACGGTCTTTTGGTCAAACGCATACGCGAGGCCGAGGCGTGGCGAAAATGCCTTCTTATCCATGGGGATATTGTTACCGCTGCCATTGCGGCCGGTTTTCACGAGGAACGCATCGCCCGGGCATACCGAACCTACCGTCCCGCCACACCCCGTGACGGTAGCATTGGTGGCAGCAGGATCCCAATACGTTAGCCGGTTAAAGCGCTCCGACCACGGCCCTTGTAATTCGTAACGAAGCCCCAAGTTGATGGTGAGCTTATTGGTTAGCCGAAAAGTGTCGTCAAGGTACAAGGCGCGATACACCTGTTTACCAGCCGTCTCCGCTGGAACCTGAGCCACTCCTTCAGTTTGGTTTACGAAAGAACCTTGATTTTGCGCGAGACCCAGCAGGAAATCCGCGAATCCGAACCCGGATCCATCCGATGCTGACGGACCCGACGATGTCCAATTCCCCGCGAAGGCGAACGCCCCGCTCGCGATGTTGGTCTGGAAGTAGTTGTCGAGTCCTATCTCGAACTGAGCTCCCGCCTGTAACGTATGCTTTCCGCGAATCATCGTGAGTGCAGGCGAGATATTGTATTGGGTGTTATGGTCGCCGATGGCGCTGTTGCCCTGCGATTTTCCCACATCGTTGGGGAACAGAAAGGCTGGTGTTGGTGGGGTGCGCATGCTTGTCGGTGGAGTGTTGTAAGCAGCAGTCCAACCCAGCTGTGTCAAATCATAGCCCGAAAGAATGGGCGCCCGCGCGTAGACAAACCGGCTTCCAGACAGGTTCACATCGAGAATGGTCGTCGGCGTAAACGTGTGGTTCACATCGAAGACAAGCAGCTTGCTGTGGTAGAGCTCCGCGCAACGATCCTGGCAGAGACCTGTCCCCAATGGATTCGTGGGCAGGTCGGTCAGACCGTAATATGCGAATCTCCCGAATATCCGGGTATTGCTGCCGATGTTCTGGTCCCCACGTACGACGAACTCGTTCGTGTTACCACCCGAGGCAGCCGCACTGGAGAAATTGTTCACCGTGCCAGCTTGTGTAGGAGCCGGATAGAGGAGATTCCCTAATACAGTTGCTGCCTGGCTGAACTCTGTGCTTGGAATGCAATTTCCTGGGCAAGTTGGATTGCCGGAGTCCAGCCCGTAAGGCTGCCGTCCCCCCGGGGACTTCACGGTGTAGGGATCGTAAATGCGGCCGGGGAAGGTTTGGACCCCATTGACGACTACAGGATTGCACACGCCGTTTGTGAAGCCCGAGGTACAGAGCGCCGAGAAATCCCCGTTCAACATTCCAGCGGCGGGAACCGTGGTGTTAAATGGTGCTCCCGTCCGCTGCCGGTACTGTTCCCAGCTGGTGTAAAAAAAGGTTTTGTTCTTGAAGACCGGCCCGCCGAGTTGAAACCCGTACTGGTTCTGGGACCAGGGTGGGGCTTCGTTCTTCTGCCCGTGGCTTAACTGGTCGCGCTTGTGGAAGTAATCGTTGGCATTTAGCACCTTGTTGCGGAAGTATTCATAAGCCGAACCGTGCCAACTGTTTGTACCAGACTTTGTGCTCAGGTTCACAATGCCGCCAGAGAACTTGCCCCATTCCGCACCCTGATTGTTCGTTTGGACTTTATACTCCCCGATGGAATCCTGGCTTGGGATGATGATAGGCAGGTTGATGTAGCCGATGTTTAGCGGCTGCCCGTCAAGATATTCCGCTCCCTGGTTGGCGAAAGATCCACCAATCTGGTAGTTGCCCCAACTGAACGGGTTCTGCCCCACAGGCGAACCGCCCGAACCGCCCTGGGCGACAGAGGCAGGGGAAATCGTAATCAAATTGAAAATGTTTCGGCCGTTCAAAGGAAGTTCATTGGCCTTGCGTTGTTCTACGACCTGTCCTAAAGAAGCGGACTCCGTCTGCAACAAGGTCGTCTCTGACGTTACCTCCACTACTTCGCTGGCGGCCCCAACTGCGAGGGACGTGTCGACGTGCGTGTCGAGCTGCACTTGCACCACGACGTTGGGATGCGAAAAGCGTTTGAAGCCAGGTTTTTCGATGTCAAGGCGGTATTGTCCGGGAATGACGTTTACGAAGGAGTACGTCCCCTGATCGCTCGTCGTTTGAGTGTGTTTCTCCGACGTACCGGTGTTGGTTAACGTGACCGTGGCACCGTCAACAGCGGCGCCCGAAGGGTCCGTAACCAAGCCTGTAATCGACCCATAAGTGCTTTGCCCGAATGTCAACGCAGAACAGAGAATGACAAGGCTCAGTGAAACCACGAGCTTCCGGCAGTTGCGAAACAGAACAAAACGCATACGCGCCCCCAGTGAGAACTGAGTGAAGTACCTTGAGTTATGCAACCTGAACGATTGGTGATCCCATCCCACGCACCACTGCTGTTAACGAATACGAGCGCGCGGAGACATTTGTACCAAGCGTCCTGAAAACTGGGGACCTATGCAGGAAACAATGGAGCAGCGGATGATCTCGGGCGCAAGGTCAGAGTGAAATGAAGAAAGGCAAAGGGTGGATTGAGGTCGGAGACTTTAGCGTCTTATGGATGATTTGCTTCCTGGCGAAGCAATGCGTAGAGAAAAGGCTTAGTGGTCGGTTTCGCACTCCCGCCCCGAGGCTCAACTGTGACAAACACTGCGTCGAGCTCCTCGAGTTGTTTGGGATCGTCGAAGCGCATGACCCAGCGATGATTTGTTTCGCTGTCCAGGTAGAGAATACCGAGGCTCTTGGGCCGAGCCTGCATGCCCGGCGGCGTTTCCTTGCGTCCCCACACCTGATACGCGTTGACGTTCTTCACTCCGGGGTCCAGATCGAAAGCATAAAAAATGAGTGACTTACCCTGAGTGTAGAAGACGCGGCCAAAGGACTTGCGCGTCCGACTTCGGCTGTCCACGTCATAGACATCTGCAATGTAGAGTTGTCTAGCGCCCATCAGTTCGCGGATATCCCGATCCGACGCCAAATACTGCTCATTGTCCTTCAGCCTGCGATCCTGATCTCGAGCGGCGGCTGTCAGCTCGTCGATTTTTGATTCCAGCGAGACCGCTCGAAGTTGCGTCCTGTCGCGTTCCGCGCGAAAGCTGGCGAGTTCCGCCTGGATGTTTTGATTCGCTTGCTCGGCTTCTCGCAGCTGGACGCTCAAGCTGTCGCGTTGGTCCGACACAAGTCGCATCTGTTCCTCGGTGCGGTTCTGGACCGACTGTACTTCATTCGCTCGATCCGTCATGGCGTGAAGCGCCAGCTTCAGATCGGCGAGTTCCTTTGCATTTCGAGCATCCTCTTCCTGCAAGCGGAGAATTCGATCCGCTTGGCCGTCAAGCTGGTCTTGCGCTGATTGTTTTTCCGCTTTGAGCGCTTGCAGCCGATCTTCGAACGCGACTCGTGCCGTTCCCTGGCTTCGACGGCCCACGTGATAGGCCGCGCCCGCGACAATCAGGGCAAGACACAACGCCAGAGCCGCGCCGGCAAATGCGGCATATCTGTTTGCGAATCCTGGAGGGGACTGCAGCGAGGCGAATGAGAACCCATTCTCGTCGGGATTGTCGCCGTCTCGACGAATCCGGGCCAGCAACTTCCGGCGAGTCGGGGCGTCATCCCAGCTCGCGTCTTCTTGTTCGCGGCTATGGATCGCGGCTAGCTCTGGGATGCCTACTTGAGCCAGAAAGCGGTACTGGTCGTACACTTCCCGACACTGACGGCAATGCTGGAGATGATCGTGCAGTTCGGCGACTTCAGATGAGCTTAACGTCGCGGCGTGAGATAAGGCACTGAGCTCTCTGAACCGCTCATGGTCATCATACGGCCGTGCCGTCGTCATAGTGCCTGTTTCTCCCGCAGTCTGCGAACAAACGCACTCTTGCGCAATTTTTCCAGCCCGCGATAGAAGTGATGTCTAACGTTTCCCAACGGTTCGTTCAACCTCTCGCTGATCTCCCTCAGTTCAAGCCCCTGGAAGTAGAACAAATTGAGTGTGCGGCGTTGAATCTCGGGCAGGTCTTCGAATGCCCTTTCCAGAAGCACCCGGTTCATTCCAGATCCAACTTCCTGCTCCAGATCCGAATGGCCCAACAGAGTATCATGCAAAGGGTCGATGTCTGTACCAACGTAAAAGCCGCGACGCGACAAGTGCGCCTTTCGATCGAGCGCTCGGTGAAAGGCAATTTGAACGATCCAGGCCTTACCACTCCCTCGTGCGGGGTCGAACAACGAAGCCTTTTGGTACACGTAGAAAAACACGTCCTGGACGACTTCTTCCGCCTCACCATGGTCCCGCAGAATGCGTAAGGCTATGCTCAGGACCAGCCGCGCATAGCGGTCGAACAGAAGATTGAGTGCGTTCGAATCCCGTGCCTGCAGTCGAGCAATTGCCTCTTCGTCACTCTGGCTGCTAGCGACAACTTTCTCCGCGACCGGACTCTGCGCTGCGCGGGCCCGCAACAGAGGCAGGGCCAATGCACGTCCTTGTGGGGGAGAACTCATGCGAGCGTCTCAATTCAACCAGGAATTGCGAGGTAACTTCATTGCACATCAGGAGGTTCGAACAAGGAACCCCATCGGTTCGCAGACGATACAACAACACCGAGAAGAGTTTCACGCAAAAAGCGTGAGCCAATAAATTATCTTTAATGTGGTACAGATTGCCGCCGGCAGCCGTATGCTTTGTGGTCGGAATTTTTTGCTGTTTTATCGACCTCGCCGGCAGGCGTGTTGTTCGACTCCGCGGTGTTGGATCAATGGTTTACAGTAGCTCACCACGGAAGATTTTACGTTCGATCTTCTGCTTCAGAGTTGCCGGTTTCAAGAGTATGCTGCGCAGAACGTCCATGCGCACCGCCGAAGCAAACGTGCTGAACAGGAAATCATCCCTGCGCAGATCCATCGGTCTCGCGGCCATGTTTGGTCTTTCGTGTGTGATCTCTGTTCAGGCCCAATCTACCAATGCTTCTCTCACCGGTCGCGTAACCGACCCGACTCGCGCGGTGCTTTCTGAGGCCAAAGTAATCGTCATCAACACTGGCACCGGGGTTCGCTATCAAGGAATTACCAACCAAACGGGAAGCTACTATGTTACCGATCTGCCTCCCGGACGCTATCGCATCGAAGTCGAAAAAATCGGATTCAAGGCTGTCATCAAATCTGACCTGACCCTGCACGTGCAGGACGCCCTTGAAGTCAACTTCGAGATGGTGCTGGGCTCAGCACTCGAAAGCGTCATGGTCGAGAATGATACGGTTCTGCTCGACACCGAGTCTTCGACCATGGGCACCGTGGTAGAACAACGAAAAGCCAACGAGCTTCCCCTCAATGGACGGAACGTTTTCAACTTGATCGAGTTGGCTCCTTCGGTGGTGCCACAGGGGAGTTCCACTGGTACTCCGGTCGGCGTGAATCCATTTGGATGGGGCAACTATCAAGTAAATGGCTCGTTCGGGAACCAGAGTGCGGAATACCTGGACGGGCAACCTTTGAACATCGGTTACATCAATTTACCCGTGCTCATTCCCATACAGGACTCGATTCAGGAGTTCAGGGTGCAAACCAGCAATCTGGGTCCGGAGTGGGGTAAGTTCGCAGGTGGCGTCACTAACCTCAGTACAAAAGGTGGCACCAACTCGTTGCACGGCGAAGTCTACGAATACCTCCGCAATCAAATCTTCAATGCAAATGACTACTTCCTGAATGCGGCGGGCAAACCGACTCCGCCCTGGGTACAAAATCAATTCGGGGCCGAGATCGGGGGGCCACTACGGATTCCGGGCCATCATGCGAATAGGACATTTTGGTTCGCGAGTTGGGAAAGCTTCCGACTGCGTACGGCACAACCATTCACGACCACGGTGCCGGACGCTAAGCAACTAAGCGGCGATGTTTCTGAAATCTGCAGGTCGGGATTTACGAATGGAATATGCAATGACCGGGGTCTGGATGCCAAGGGTAATATCGTCGTCATTGATCAGATCTATGACCCCTGCGCCGGCAATGTGAATGCCCAAGGCGCATGCCCGGGCAGCACCGCAACACCCGCTCCGTTCGCGGGCAACGTCATTCCCGCAGACCGGATCAACCCTACGTCCAAGAAGTTGCTCAGCCTCTGGCCCGCGCCGACGAATCCGAACGCGGTTACTAATAACTTCACCACCGCCGCGAGGACAGGTGGCAATCAAAACCAGGTGGTGGGCCGCATCGATCAGGAAATTACCTACAAGCAGAAGTTGTTTGTGCGAATTAATTATTGGAACATGCTCGACCTGCCGATCGACCCGCTGGGGACTGGCCTTTGTGCCGATCGCTGCGCGGAAAAGTATTCAACCCACGCGGCAACGGCTGTCTACAACTACAGCATTTCTCCCACATCAAGTTTCGACTTTACCGCGAGCATGAGCCGGTTCAAATATAACCGGACTCCCAAGAATGTAGGTTTTGACCTCACATCAATCGGCTGGCCCGCGAGCTACAACGCAACCATTCCCTCCTTCATGCGAACGCCACCTACGCCCTGCGTCGCCAATATCACCGACAACATCATGTGCACGCAGGGACAGAGTTTCATTCAGGATCGCAACACGCAGTTCGATCTTTCGCCTCGCGTCACCATGCTGCAAGGACGTCATCAATATCAATTTGGCTTGCAGATCGAAGTGGGACGCGACAACTACAGCCAGACTAACGTCGCCAGCGGCGCCTTTGCTTTTTGCGCTCCCGGGAAACCGTGCTTTACCAGTTTGCCTGGAGTTTCGGGGACAGGCTTTTCGTTTGCCGATTTCTTGCTCGGCTACGCTGACAATTTCAGTAACTCTGAAAACCATTTCTTTGCCCAGGCCGTGGTTCCGGGCTTCATTGCGGGGCAGCAGATTTATCGGGCGTTTTACTTTGGCGATACCTGGCATGCGACCAGCAGGCTGACTCTAAATCTTGGCCTTCGTTACGAACTCCAGGGGCCATGGTCGGAGAGATTCAACAGGTTGTCGTACTTCAACCCTGAGGCATCGAACTTCCTCACGCAATTTCTGCCTGCGGGCTCCGCTCCTGTGAAAGGCGATGTATTTTTGGTAGATCCTCATTCCAGAAACAATGTTCGACTGGAAAAACTCGCCCTATCACCACGCTTGGGTTTTGCTCTCGCCGTCGAACCGAGAACTGTCGTGCGAGGCGGCTACGGCATCTTCTGGATTCCCAACTATGTTTCCTTTGCCCTGAACCCTCTTAACGACATGGTGAATGCCGCCACCACAACGTATATCGGCACTCTCGACGGCACGCATCCAATTAATACGATCGCTCTTCCCTTTCCGGCGGGCATTTCCGCGCCCCCGGGACGCAGCCTTGGAACTCAGGGAACACAACAGTACCTGACGCAAGTGGTGCAGTCGATTACGGAGGTGGATCGCAATAACCACCCTGAAGGTTACGTACAGCAGTGGAATCTGAACGTCGAACACGAATTGCCGGCAGGCGTTGTGGTGTCCGCCGCGTATGTAGGTTCGAAAGGCACGCATCTCGCGCAATATTCGCAGCAGGTCAACCAGATCTCGGACCAGTTGCTCGCGCAGGCGGCGGCTCAAGTGAATCCTGCGCTCCCGGACTCGAGACAGAACGTCAGTATTCTTAAATCTGTACCAAATCCTTTCTTCATCGACGGCGAAGCCCTGGCCCTAACCGCCTCGACCACCACGGCTGGACAGCTGCTTCGGCCGTATCCGCAATACACCAGCGTCCAACTTGCGGGCCAAGGATCGTACGCAAGCATCTATCACTCATTCCAGCTGACGGTTCAAAAACGGTTTGCCGGCGCTGGCTCGCTGCTGGCCGCCTACACCAATGCCAAACTCATTAGTGATACGGACACCCTGACGTCGTGGCTCGAGACGGGAGTAGGAGCCATCCAGGACAACTATAATCCTCGCGGCGAGCGCTCTTTGTCGTCGCAGGATGTTCCGCAACGCCTAGTCATTAGCTACGTCCTCGACTTACCGTTTGGTCGGGGCAAGAAATTTCTTCCCGCTGTCGAAGGAACGATGGACAAACTGATCTCCGGTTGGGGAATCGACGGGGTGACCACCTTTCAGCGCGGCTTCCCGCTAGTCTTCAGCAATGGCCAGGCGAATGGAACCACGCTTTTTGGCGGAGGCTCCAGGCCGAACTTTGTTCCTGGGTGCATAGCATCTGTCGCAGGGCCGGCGGCGACCAAACTCGGGAATCCCAATGATTCCATCGCGCTACGCTGGTTTAACACCGCTTGTTTCTCGGCTCCCGCTGATTTCACCTTTGGGAATGAACCTCGGGTTGACCCGCAACTGCGCTCTCAAGGCATCAATAATTTTGACTTCGCGATGTTCAAGAAGACCATGTTCGGCCGCGACGGGAATTACGGCCTGGAGTTCCGGACAGAATTTTTCAATTTATTCAACCGAACGCAGTTCGCTCCCCCGAACACAACCTGTTGCGCCTCGAACAATAAGAATTTTGGTGTGGTCACGAGCACCGCGCCTGGAACGAACCCTCGCCTGGTGCAGTTCGCGCTGAAGTTTCTTTTCTAGGCAGCATGGGACGAGAATGATGGATCGAATCGGGTTGCGCTTTTGTTCCGGCTTGCTGGCTTTGGCATCGGTCGTCGCGTCGTCAACGACGATTTTTGAAGTGACCCAACCCCGTGGCTTGAATTTCACGCACCAGAACTCTCCCACCCCTCAGAAATACCTCATTGAGACCATGGGCGGCGGCGTTGCGCTGCTCGACTATAACCATGATGGGCTACTCGACATTTTCCTGGTCAACAGCGGGAAGCTCACGAGCCCGATGCAAACGCCGGAAAATTTCGGCCGCCCCGAGCCGCTCTACTGGAATAGGCTATTCCGGCAGAACCGTGACGGGAGCTTCACCGACGTCACCGCCGCCGCCGGCCTGTCGAACGCGGGGGACGGCAACTACGGAATGGGAGTCGCGGTCGGCGACTACGACAATGACGGATACGCCGATCTCTATGTAACCAGCTATGGGAAGAACATCCTCTACCACAACAATGGCGACGGCACCTTCACTGACGTGACCGCAAAGGCTGGAGTCGCAGGTGGCGGATGGTCGGTCTCGGCAGGCTTTTTCGACTACGACAACGACGGTAAGCTCGATCTGTTCGTGACCCGCTACATGGACTGGGATCTCAAGCACAGCAAGACATGCGGCGGCGAGTGGCACACTTACTGTCCGCCTGAGGAATTCCCTGCCACTACCAACATTCTCTACCACAACAACGGCGACGGGACTTTCACCGACGTCAGCCAGCAGTCGGGCATCGCGGGGAAAAAAGGTCGCGCTCTGGGCGTGGCTTTCGCCGATTACGACGAAGACGGGTTCACCGACATATTTGTGGCGAATGACGGCATGCAACAGTATCTGTTTCACAATAACGGGAATGGCACATTCACCGAGCGTGGACTCGAAGCCGGGGCTGCCCTGTCAGAGGATGGCCGCAGACTCTCAGGTATGGGCGTAGTTTTCCAAGACTATGACAACGACGGAAAGCCCGATGTCATCGTGACCGAGTTGCCTCGCGAGATTTACGGCGTCTACCACAACGAAGGCGGTGGTTCGTTCAGCTATCGCAGCCTGGAGACTGGATTGGGGATGCTTTCGAGTGGAAGCTCAGGCTGGGGTGTCGGGCTCGAGGACTTCGACAACGACGGGTGGAAAGATTTGTTTGTGGCGCAGGGGCACGTGCTCGACAATGTTGAGCGGATTGATCCGTCATTACGTTATCGGGAGATGCCGTTGCTGGCGATGAACCAGCACGGGCGATTTGAGAAGGCCGATGCGGGCGTCAGTTCGCCTCTGGTCGCTCGAGGAGCGGCCTTCGGCGATTTAAACAATGATGGATGGCAGGATGTAGTGATGACCGTACTGGGAGGCCGACCGCAGGTATTTCTCAACCGCGGAGGGAAGCAGCATTGGCTAGTTGTGGACTTGCGAGGAACACGCAGCAACCGCGATGGGCTGGGCGCTCGCGTGCGCGTGAACGGACAAACTCGAGTCGCAACGACTGCCGGCAGTTATCTTTCGGCGAGCGACAAACGTGTGCATTTCGGATTGGGGACGGCTGAAACCGCCAAGGTTGAGATTCTCTGGCCTTCAGGCATCCGGCAAACAATGAATGACGTTCACGCAGACCAAATCCTTGAAATCCGTGAACCGGAGCGACCGTGATTCTGGCCCTCCTCTTGTTTCTTCTTGCCGCCCAGGGCCAATCTCCCGAGGCCCTGCAGCACATGCAAGCTGGGGCCGAGGCCGAGAAGAGCCGGCACTTCGAGGCAGCGATTGCCGAATTTCGTAAGGTGACCGAACTCGAACCCAGGGCTCCCGCAGGCTTTGTAAGCCTGGGCCAAGCGTATTTGGAGAACCGTGACTACGGCGGAGCGATCCCGCCGCTCAAGCAAGCCTTGAAACTCGATCCCGACTCGCTCCCGGCTCACCGGTTGCTGGGATATGCGCTACTGGCGCAAGGCCGCTCGACAGAGGCCATCCCTCATCTGGAAAAAGCGCAGGACTCGGCAGCCCTGGGCATCGCACAACTCGAGTCGGGACAGTTGCAGGAAGCCGTGACGAATCTGCAGGCCGCCCTCGCGAAACACCCCAATGATCCGGATCTTCTTTATTACTTCGGACGGGCAAGCGGGCTGCTATCCAAGCAGTCGATCGATACACTCCTGGCAACCTACCCGGACTCCGCGCGCGCTCATCAAGCGATGGCGGAAAATTACTATGTCCTACGCCAGATGCCTCAGGCCGAGAAAGAGTTTCAGCAAGCGATCGAACAGCGTCCGGAGATGCCGAAGCTGCACCTGGAACTCGGTCTCGTCTATGCAGGAACATCCCAATGGGCAAAAGCAGAGGAAGCCTTCCGGACGGAGACGAAGTTGCAACCAGGAAATGCCGAGGCCGCGTATCGTCTGGGTCACGCACTGCTGCAGCAAGGCCGCATTCCGGAAGCTCGTGCCGAGCTTGTGCGGGCGGACAAACTGCAACCAGAGATGCCCGAGACACTCTACTCCTTAGGGAAAGCCGCATCACTCTCCGGCGACAACACGTCGGCCGAAAAAGCCTGGCTCAAGGTCGTCGAAATCGAGAAGGAGAGCGACCTCGCGGCACAGGCGCACTTCGCCCTCGCGGCCCTATACCGCAAGCAAGGGAAGACGGAAAATGCGGAGCAAGAGATGGCAAAATTCAAACAGCTGCAACACACGCCCGCTACTTCCGAAGTGCCCCAGAAGTAGGCACGCACGTCTGAGCTTCACTCTGACGAAGGAAATCCAAAAGGATCATGGTATTTGGCGGCCAGCGGGACGAGCCTCTCAGAGTCGAGGATCCTTCAAACTCCCATCCATCGGGAGGACCGGGAACCCCGCTTGCTGGAGCTCGTTCCTGAGCCGCGCCAATGATTCAAACTGCAGGGCGTGAATCCCAATAGCGCGAGCCGCCTCCACATTGACTTCGCGGTCGTCGATGAAAAGGGTGTCGGAGGGCGCACAGTCGAGACCTCGTAAGCAGTGTTCGTAGATCGCCGGATCGGGCTTAATCAACCGCACCTCAGCGGAAAAGGTCGTAACGTTAACCCCGTCCAGCCAACGGAAAGCGTGCCGTGCATGCTGAACCATGCCCATATGCATATTAGAAAGGACTGCCGTCTTCATACCAGCCGCGGGCAAGGCCGAGAGCCACCCCACCATATCGGGATTCAGTCGACTCCACATAGTCACATCCCGCTCATACAGCCCCTGGAGTTGTGAAGCGTCCAAGTTCGTACCAGCATCTTCCGCAAATTTGCTCCAATATGTTTCCGCAGAGAGATCTCCGCGATCATACAGATCACGATTGCGCCCCCACAGTTCGCGGAAGGAATCGGCGCTGATACCCAGGATTCGCGCGCTGCCTTCAATGTCCTCGGCCGTGGGCTGCAGGCACAGGACGTCACCATAGTCGAAAATGATCGCCTTCACGTTCGATAGGCTCTTGGCGCCATTGTCTGACATTGCTACCCACCTCCCAGGACTTTCAAAAGCGTAACTCTCGTGGCGAACGGCTCATCCCTCCGATTTTAATCGCTTGATGCGCTAGCAAGGGTGGGACCCTTCAATCATCGCAATTGTTTCAGGAGGGGTTTTCGAACACTCTTACGTCTTACACCGATGGGGGTGGTTCTTCCGCTACGTATACGGGATAGCGACTCTTCTGCTCATCGGCCACTGCATTCCACAGGTCAAAGACCACGATGGAGCGTTCCTCATCGGACTCGGAAAGCAGCGAACCATCAGGAGCAAACGCATAAGCTCCGCCGCCGAAAGTGGGCCCGCCGGAATCTGATCCGGTCCGGTTCGAGCTCACTACGTAACATCCCGAAGCGATAGCCGCCATCGCACCAGCCGTTTTCCATAGCGCCAGGGAGCGGCCAGTTGCACGTGGAACGGCGATGAGATGCGTGCCCGCTTTGCCGTAGGCCCGTGCTCTTTCAGTGAACATCAGTTCGGTGCAGAGCAGCACGCCAATGCGCAAACCATCGATCTCCGTCACGTCAAAACCAGGTTTAGCCGTTCTGAACCACTCTGTTTCGAACCAGCCTTCCTCAGCAGGAAAGAAATGCTTCTGATGCAGGAGGCGGAAGCGGCCGTGATCCAGGACAAACGCCTCGTTGGCCAGGCGCCCACCTGCAATTACCGGGCGAGACGAAATCACAATTGGAACATTGAGCGCCTGCAGTGCTTCTAAACCATCTTCGTGAATCTGGACACTCTCTTTGGCGCGCTCGACATTAAATGTCGGGGAAGCTGCCAACCATGGTCCGAAGGGCATTTCATTGGTGATCAGGACTTCTGGCGCGGACCTCGTGACATCTGCGGCAACGGCCGACCAGATGTCGGTATCGGGAATCAGGCCATCCGGCCACTGTACGAACCCTACACGCATGGGGCATCCTGACATAACTCGAGCGCGAAGCGCCGAGGTCGTTCGGAGATTTCCTTACCATATCAAAAGTGACTCATCTCAAGTCTTTATTTCGCGCGCGAGCGATCATTCATCGGCGAACCCGTCCGGGCTACTATTCTGAAGTTTGACTGCAATGCCGAACACAGAAACGAAGACGTCTATTCGGGCGGGCCGCGTCTCGTCCTTTTTTCGATGGCTTGCCATCGGCGTAGCACTTGCTTGGTTATTTGCCGCGCTCGTCCTTCTGGCCGCGCGGTGGATCGATCCACCCTCAACCGCGGTGCACATCCAACGCCGCTTGCAGGCCTGGATTCACCACACTCCGTATCACAAACACTACCAATTCATTCCACTCAGCCAAATCTCGCCCCACCTTCAGCACGCCGTAATCGCGGCGGAGGACGCTCGCTTCTACCAACACCATGGATTCGATTGGCACGAGGTTCAAATCGCCGCCGAGGACGATTTGGAAGGAGGCCGCACTCGCGGGGCTTCCACCCTGACGCAGCAACTTGTGAAGAACCTGTTCTTCGGGACGGGCCGTTCTGTATTCCGCAAGGGTGCGGAGTTCACACTGGTGCCGGTGGCCGAGTTCGTCCTCGGCAAACGGCGCATTCTGGAGATATATCTCAACGTAGTCGAATGGGGCCCTGGTATCTATGGTGCAGAGTCGGCGTGTCGTTACCACGACGGAACTGCTGCACGGAATGTTGGCCGGGAACAAGCAGCGCGGCTCGCCGCGATTCTCCCGGCTCCTTTGAAGCGACGGCCCGAGCGCATGAATAAATACAGCTCACTCATTCTTGCGCGGATGCGCCAAATGAGCTGGTGATCGCGAGCAGTTTCTTACTAAAGTAGCCCCTATGATTTCCTTCGCTTCGCATGCCCTGCGTACGATCCACGTTTGCGGTCCGGGGCTTCTAGTGGGCTGGAAAGAAGAGAAGACATTCAAGGAGTTTTCGGCCCCTTGTGCACCTCGGCCAAACCTTTCCAGTCCTCGTTATCCTGATCTGGCTTCTCGCGACGATATTTTGCGTAGAGTGCAATTCCCTCTCGATCCTCGACAATGTCCACTCGAATTCCCTTGTCTCGGAGCATTTGTTCGTTGCCCGAAGCATTCGTGACATCCCCGACTACAACCCTGCTGAACTGTCGCATGTAAATCAGTGTGGCGCACACGTCGCATGGGCTAAGCGTTGTAAAGATCGTGGTTAGGCTGAAATCCTTCCGTCCAGCATCGCGAATGGCCGAAGTTTCGCCATGATTATAGGGATGGTTTTCCTGGACCAAGGTATTGTGCCCTTTCCCTAAAATCTGGCGTGTGTCATTGCTGATGATGACCCCGCCAATCGGGCAGCCTCCTTCCTCATAACTTTTTTGCGCCAGCAGAACCGCGAGACGCATGAAGTCTGCATCTGTCATCTTTTGGAAGAACCCTGCTAGAGCAACAAAGGGCAGACTCCGCGTTGGAAGGTGGGCAATGACGTGGAGGACATCATCGGTGACGGGCGTTTGATTAGTAAAGAAAGGAGCTGTCATGTGCAGTCATGCTAATTGTAAAGGGAACCCTAACTCGGGACGCTACAGGTTCTCAGAAAACCAAGCTGGAAGCAAAAACAAGTGTCGACGAGCTCGCTAGAGGAGTTTCGGTCTGATCGCCCTCTACTGTTGCGAGCCGAGTTGCCACAGCAAGAACGCCAATTCAGCGGTCGTCTGTTCTACCTCAGCTTCGGTTGAAAGCATTCCGGAGTGTCCCGACTTCGTGTCATACAAAAGCAAGACTGGTCGTCCGGATCCCTCACAGTGAAGAAGTGCGTGGCGAAGAAGCCTTCGTGTGCAATCGGCGCATCGGGTAAATTCATGCTGTGCCTCGTGTTTGCGATAAATCTAGGATACGGACAGGGCGCCCCCGTATAGAGGAAGCCATGTAAGAGGCCTCCGTCGGCAATCTGGAAATAGGGTCGGGACAACTCCAATAAACAAAACAAGCTTCCAACGGCGCGGCTAGGGATGTTGAGGCTCGAGCGGCCTCGCGCTGCTGGTGGGGACCATCTCTGACTCCATCAACAGAACTGGAATCATGCCCTCCTTGTTAAAGCGGTCGAGGAAATCACGCAGCACAAACGGCTTGCCTGCGAGATCCTGCTGCTGGCCATATTCCATGATCAGGCGGTCGGCGAGCAGCTTGCCGGTGATGTAGCAGCTGCCATAGCCCGGCTGGCGCAGATAAAGTAACTGCTCGAATGCGGTGAGCGAATCCCCGGACTTTGCCCATCCACGGGGCGTCCATTCGGCATGGAACCGTCCTGCTTGCTCCAGGGTAAACTCATTGGCCTGCACGTAGAGCGAAGCGAGACCACGGGCTGCACGATTTGCGAGCATGATCCAGACCAGTTCGCGTGCGCGCGGATTGTCGTCGTACAGACCCACATGCATCATTAATTCTTCGAAGGCTGTGGCGAAGCCTTCGGCGCGGTTGTCCCAGATGTTGAAGAGCAGGGCTTGACGGCGAATCGGACTTGGATTCGGCTCATCCCGCATCCGTCCCAGGTCAATCCAGTGATAGTCGTGGGAAAGAAGCAGCATGGGCTCGCGGTGGGTGACGCGGGTGAAGAACACCCTTTGGTCCTCCGGAACGAAACTTCCGAGCTCTTCTGCGAGCGCCGGTTTTATGTAGGGCTTATCCGGGATGATCTCCTGCTTGACGAGAAAATCAACGAACTTATCCAGCCGATCGTGCGTCATCTTGTCGAATGCAGCGGCATCCGCAGTGGGCTCGAGCGGAGGCAGATTGCGATTGTGGTGCTCCTCGAGGCGCAAGGCGGACTGCGCGCGTTCCAGTTCGCGGCGCAGCAGAACGACTTCTTCGTCCCAGTTGTAGGGAATGAAATGCACATTCTGCTGATACCAGGTGTAATTCTCCTTACCCACGCCGGAAGGTCCGGTCTTGGTGGGGGCCATTTTCTCGAGCCAAACGACGAATTCGTCGGTGGCCTTGCGGGCATTGGCCACAGCGGCGCGTAACTCCGGAGTGGCTCCGGTCAAGTCGGCTTGTTGGTGTTCGGCTAACGTGCGGACCGTGAGTGTGTCAGCTTCGAGCGAAGCGAGAGTGCGTGGACTGATTGCGAAACTCCTCCTCGCCATAGACCCACAAATCGCGTGCATTGCTTGCCTTTAGATTCTCCTTCGCCTCAGAAAGAAAAGCAGGAATTATGCCGATCTTGCCGGTCAAGTCCTTCTGAGCGTCGGCATCCAGCGGGAAGTGATAGTTGTAGAGTTCGATTTCGGGGTAAGGAACAGGACCTTCACGCCATGGAATATCACTCCGAGACGAGAAGACGTTCACATAAAAAGCGGGATCACGAGCCCAGGGACGGAGCACTCTAAAGTTGAAATCGAGCCCGTTCATTTCAGCCCTGACCAGCTTGTAGTCGTTCTGCTGCTCAATCGGCCATGAACTGGGATCGATTGCATCCAGCCTTGTACGCCATTGACGCAGGGCTGCGGCCTTGGCTGCCATCGCGCTCGCACTGTAGTCGGGGACGTTGTTCCTCATCACCGGATGCTCGAATTCCCGCCATTGCTGAAAAAGCTTAACCAACGCGAGATAACCATCCGGGCCTTTTGCAGCTTGGGCCAAAGAATTGTTGGCCGTCGTGAGGAAGACGCCCGCGAGGACCGTCACGACGCAGAGAAGCCGCACTTTTGCCCTGCGAAGAATGCGATCGAGGTTGCTCCTCACTAGATCTCCTCGCTATTGAATGGAACGCCTCGGACAAGAATCAAGGCTTGAAGGCTGCTACGCCGGGTTTAAGCGATGATTAATGCAAAAAAGCCCGACGAATTTATCACGTTTCTATTACGTCATCCCCTATTTTCGTGGGGCGCATCTCATTTTGCGATAGGCAGTAAAGCATCCGGAAATATATCAAAGCAAACTGCGCGGAAGCGTGTCGAGGGGCCGCCGAGATCTCGTCCAAATGTAGCCAGAATGTTATTTGGCTGGTCTTCCATTCTCCAGGCATAGCGCGACCAGGTCGGAGACATTTGATTCGCCCATGCACATGACCGTGTCTGCACCGCCCCAGTAGAGTTTTACGATTCCATCGGGCTCCAGAACGGCGCCACAAGCTGAAGACCACGTTGTGGACATATCCTGTGATTTCCCAAGGATCTTCCGGTTGCAAAATCCACGAGTCACCCACTCCGATGATCTTCGCTGGGTCTCGGAGGTCGTGAAGAGCAACGCCTAAACGATAGATCGAGCCATCCATCGTTCGGAAAACTCCGTGATAGATGGACAGCCACCCCTGGTCTGTTTTGATGGGTGGCGCACCCGGGCCGATCTTCATTTCATCCCAGTGATATGGCACAGGCCTCATGATCAACTGGGATTCTCCCCAATAGCACAGATCCGGAGAATACGAAATCCAGATGGACCAAGGGGCGATCTCCGAATGCGGGCGGTCGAGCCGGGCATAGAGCCCATCAAACTTCTCGGGAAAGATGACCACATTCCGATAATCGGCTTCGGTGATTAGCGAAACTCTTTCGACTTGGATAAAGTCTTTCGTCTTGGCCAGAGCGATCCGTACTCCATTTCGTGAGTATGCGCTGTAGGTGATGATGTATTCGCCATCGATCTGGGTCACGCGTGGATCCTCCACGCCGAACTCTTCATAGTCGGCGAAAGGGCCGTCCCGGTCAGGCGCCAAAAAAGGCTGCGGATCGGCGGTGAAGCGAAATCCGTCGGGACTGCGCGCCAAGCCAATGATGGACCGTCCGGTGCGAAGATGGGAGCGGAACAGCATGATGTATTCGTGCCCGTACCTCACGACCGCTGCGTTGTGAACAGTCTCCACGGGATAGGGAATCTCGTCCTTGGTGAGGATGGGATTGTGACGGTACCGCCTGACGATGTCCGGCTTCATGATCGTCTCCTCGCCTCCAGGTCAAAAATCGCTGAGTAAACCCGCTCGTATCCCTCCACCATGGTGTCGATCGAAAAGTGTTGTCGGACGCGGCTGTGGCAAGCCCGACGGTCGATTTCAGAAGTTCGCCCAAGGGCTCGAACCGCTTCCGCCACGTTGGCAACCAGAAAACCGGTCTCGCCATCCTTGATCACTTCACGGCAGGAGCCGAGGTCCATGGCGATGACGGGGACGCCCGCTGCATTGGCTTCGACGAGGACGAGTCCGAATCGTTCCGGGATGGTGTTCAGGTGGAGGAGAGCCCGGGCTCGAGCAAACAGTTCGTTCTTGCCCTGCACGTCCACCGGCCCGATGTAGAGGATCTTTTGATCGTCGAGGTGGGGCCTGATCTGCTCCCGGAAATAGGCCTCATCCTGAACGATACCCGCGATGATCAAACGCATTCCGCTCAGCCGAGCAACCTCGATGGCTAGATGAACACCTTTATCTGGGTGGATCCGACCCAGGAAAATCAAGTCTTCGCCGCCACGCTCCTGATATGGGTACAACGAGAGATCGATACCGTTGTAGACGGTCGCCAGGTAATTGAGTCCTGCGGCGCGGTCAGAGTCGCTGACGGAAACGAAGTATCCGTCACGATACTTGCAGTAGATAGGCAGGATCTTGGGTGACGAGAATCCGTGGATGGTCGTTACGACCGGTGTTCTAATCAGCCGGGTGTAGGTCAATGCCATGAAATCGTAGTGGCTGTGGATGAGATCAAATTCAGAAGCGTGCTCGAACGCTTCGGAGATATGAAGGTATTCGGCCACTTTGGGATCGACGGTGGCATCCTCTTCATATCCCTTGTCCACCACCGCATGCAGGTGAGCGCGGGTTACAGAATCCCTGCTGGCGAACAATGTCACATCCCAGCCACGGGCAACGAGCCCTTCAGTGATGTTGCTAGCCACTGTTTCCCAGGCCCCGTATTGCCGAGGAGGTGTTCGCCAGGCGATCGGTGACAGGACAGCCACTCGTTTGTTTGGCTCTCTCATTTTGTTCAACGATACTTCTTATTGCATGGCGGCCAGCACTTCATCGAGGGGAACGGTAGCAAAACCGGTGGCATGATCGGCCATGCCATAGGGAATGATCAGTTCGCCGTTGTGGAGGAGAGCGCCACAGGTATACACGACGTTCGGCACGTAGCCTTTGCGCTCATTTTGGTTCGGTTTGAGCAACGGCTCGCGGAGGCGGCCAATCACTTTGCCAGGGTTGTCGTGATCGAGAAGGAACGCGCCGATGCAGTACGTTCGCAGAGGGCCAACCCCGTGGCTGAGGACTAGCCAGCCGGCTTCGGTCTCAATGGGGGACCCGCAGTTCCCGAGCTGAATCAACTCCCATGGAAACATCGGTTTGAGGAGAGCCTTGCTTTCATACCAGAAGTGGACGTTGTCAGAAAGCATAAGGTAGATGTTCTCATTGTCCTGACGGGAGAGCATGGCATAGAGGCCATTGATTTTTCGTGGGAAGAGCGCCATACCTTTGTTCTTGGCCGCCGGACCGTTCAGGGTGATGAACCGGAAGAGCAGGAAGTCAGAGGTTTCCACCAGCTCTGGAAAGATCACCTTGCCATCGAATGCTGTGAAGGTGGCGTAATAAACGTAGCTGCCGTCATCGTTCTGAAAACGAACGAACCGGGCGTCTTCGATGCCGTTTCGTTGCGACGGCGTAGCGGGAAAAAGAATGCGTTCAGACAACGGCTGTTCGGGTTGAAACTGAACCTCGTAGTTGGACCGGGCCAGCATCAAAATTCCGCGGATCGCCTCCTGATCCGACGAGCGCGACTGCGTCATTTCGACTTCGAGATGGGCGCGCAGTTCTTCCAACGAAAACCGTTCCCCGTACTTGTCCATAATCCGGCGCGTGAATCCGCTAGTCAGACCCAACTCGAAGAGTTTTCGCTCGAACAGCGCCTTCTCGTAGTGGGGATTCGGGATTTGACGAGGCTCGGTGAGGAAGCCGCTTGGAGTTTCGACCTCGATCCGGTTGTCAGCGTGGATGATACCCGTCCGAAAAGTGATGGAGGAAATGTGTCCCTCCCCGGTTGCGCGCAAGCTGAGGATAAAACGCAACGCACCGGGAGGAAGGCCGGATTGGTCAGTGTGCAGCACGATGGACGGATTGAAAAGGGCTGCTGACTCTAAGGAGAATTCGCAAACGAAATAGGCACCCATCAACAACTGTCTCTGTTCGGAAATTTCCACATCGGTCAACACGAGATCTCGGACCTGTTCGAACCGTTCCAGAAAAGATCGGTGGATTTGCTGGTGTCGTTGCGAAAATTCAGCGGATACGTCGTCCAGGAGTGGCCCGATTTGGCTTTCCGGAAGGGACATGATCCGGGCGATAATCCTGCTGGCTCGCTCGGAAGTCTCCGGCCTGAACGGGCGCAGAAGAACGCGGGACTGGTCAGGTCGGAGGATCGTGCCCGTGCGATGGACGTTTATCGAAGTGGTGATCATGGCGTGGCGATTCCTGAGAGGCGCGACCGGAAGCCCTGGTTACTGAAAATGGCGATCGGTTTTGTTATCGAAACCCTTGCGCGTTCCGAGCAAAGAGTGATCGCTTCTGACCATACCGCAATAGGAATACCGCGTAATTTAGTTGTGCATGCATATGGACGAAGCCTAGGCCGCGAACCTGTGGCCTTCCTTCTTGTTGCCGGCCACGTATTCTTGCGGATACAGGGAAACCCAAGATGACACATGAAGAATTCACTCAAATCGTCAGCAACGTAATCGAGCGTGGAACGGATCAAGACCAAGGCAAGGGCGCTGTGGAACAGGACCAGAGCAATCAGGGCGGCAATACGAGCATGAATGGTCAATTGGGCCACCGGGACGAGAATGCAGAGTTGAAAAACGCTGACAGTGATTTGTCCGGCTGAGATCACGCGGACTTGCGAAGTGGGCGCTCCGGGCCAGGCAAAAACCGACCTATATTCTAGGTTGCTTCCCCCAAGTCCATACTGTGCTCCGCCTTGCTTAGGCAACAGACCCCGCCACCGCTCTTCCATCCCGCGCTCCTCGGCCTTTCATCTCGGTCTGGAATGGCATGGGCAGATGCAACCTGGCAGACTGCAGTCACTATGTCTGGTTTCGTACGTCGCATTCTCCTTGCAGAAGGAGGAAATGATTGGAGGCCAGACTCCAAGCGGGTACCCCGGGAAGGAACTCTCGGTTGGTTCTGGTGACGCTTCCGGGTAATGCCTTACGATTGCCATGCCATTAGCCTACCGACCCCGGCTCAATTCTGACTGTTCGATATTGCTCAGAGACTCAGAAGTCTTATCACAAAGGCTCATGGAAGCGCTCTCTCAGTTTTGCTCCAACGCTGAGCAATATTGAGCAGACCCAAAAGCGCAGCGGTCGTATCTTGTATTGCAACGAGACGGGGAACGAGCGCGACTCCATTGGGTCGGTTCTTCTCTGCATGTGGCGCAGCCTCGGTAAGCAGGTTCTAAACTTGCAGCCCCAATCGCACCCGCTGCGCCGCATCCTTCTTCAACGTAGATTTCACAAATCGCGGCAAAACCGTGTGCACCATCGGCCCGGGTTGTCAGGCGCCGGACATTACGATTCTCCCTTGACTTCAAGGCCCCACAATTCGAGCAAGTTTGATGGCACGTATTTGTGATCCTTGTTCTTTTGGGCCCAATCCCGGAGCTGAGCTGAGTTGCCGTATTGCTGAGGGGACAGGCACAGTCGCTTGGCGACCTCTTCGAACGAGGTGGCGCCCGTGTAGGGAACCGTATTCAATTCCGGCTTGCCCCAATTCGGATTGCCGCGCTTCTTTGTCACTCACGTACCCTCGCCCTTTCGTATAGATGTTTTCCTCTGATCCTTTCACTTTCAGGTTTGTAGGGCACACACAAGCCGATGCTCTTCCAATTCGCTCTTAGCGCGCTCCATTTCGACATTTTTGTAGGCCGCCAGTTCCGTACTGACCTGATAATACGCAGCCGAACGAGCCTCGGCGTATTCGCTAAGCCTCGACTCGCAAGCTGCTTCAAGATTTTCGCAGATTGGGCAATGCGTGGTTATCCCTCCAGCTTTCTGGAATATCCACCGGCGGAACGTGCTTCGGTTCCGCGTGCCCCATTTATCTCCTGTTCAGCGCGGAGCCAGTCCTGTTCGTCTTGGCCGGGCTCCCGGCCACGACTCTCATACAGGTCATACGCCCGCGCCCTTATCATTTCTTCTGAGCAGACGTCGTTCGGCATAGTCGTCGTTTTTTCAGGGAACCTTTTGGGGTCGACGACAGTCGTGGGTTTCGACTGCTTGCAAGCACTGGAATTGATCATGAAGGACACCTCTGGGGTTGCGAACTAAGGAGAAAGGTACTTCAGATAAGCTGACTTAGTTCAGGGGATCTGAAAGAGGAAAGGAGTACTCACTCACCCCTAACCATACTCCTGGACAATTAGCGCGTCCATCACCATATCCAGGCAAACCGTTCTATCGAAGCGAACCACTAGCCTTGCTGCACGTTGCAGCTTGACAAGAGCTCTGCATGCGCTTAACCTTGAAATTGAGTAAGCCACGCCTTTCTTACCCTTTCAGATCTCCTGAACTAAGTCAGCCCATCTGAAGTTAGTCCTCTTAGCTTTCCTCTGAAGGAGGAACTGCGTAATGACACTATTGACCCGCTGGGAACCCTTGCGCGAATTTTCCACCATGCAAGACCGAATGAACCGCATGAATCGTCTTTTTAGGGAATCGTACAGCCCTGAAGGTCCAGAAGAGGCCTTGACGACCACGAGCTTTGCACCCCCGGTGGACATTTACGAGGACGAGCACACCATTGCGCTGAAGATGGAGGTCCCGGGCATCGACGAAAAGGACATTGATGTCCGTCTGGAGAACAATACGCTCACGGTCCGCGGCGAGCGCAAGATCGAGAAGGAAGAGAAGGAAGAAAACTTCCGTCGCATTGAGCGGCAATACGGAAGTTTTACCCGTTCCTTCACGCTGCCCAGTTCCGTGGATCCAGGGCAAGTGAGCGCGAACTATGACAAGGGTGTGCTGAAAATCACCCTCGCCAAGAAGGCCGATGCCAAGCCCAAGCAGATTAAGGTGAATGTCGGCAGCGAGAAGACCCTCGATGCCAAGGTGCAAGGCAGAGCCGCATAAGCGCCAGACACGTATAGCGGCTAACGAATGAAAGAAGTGGGAGGGCGGCTAAAGGTCACCTCCCCTTTTCGAAAAGGATTTAGCCGATGTTTGCTCGAATGGTAGATTTTGTCAGTAGACCGGGCAAAACAAGAATACTCACTGAGACCATCCAGAGCAGGTTGTTTCCCATTTTTCGTGAGCAGCCCGGCTTCGTCGACGAGATCGTACTCGAGTCGGATGTTGAGTCCAATCGTGTAGTTACGCTGAGCTTTTGGAGAACCCGGGAGCAAGCGGAAAGGTATAACCAAGAAACCTATCCTGCAGTCACGGCGGTGCTGATCGGCTCCCTTGAGGCTCAGCCTGTCGTGAGAACCTTCAAGGTGGCGAGTTCCATGACTCGAAACTGGGCAGTGACAAGCACAGCATAGTGCGGCCGGCAAAGCCTGACAGTCGAGCGCTGACTTTTGTCGCTCCATACCGCCTACCGTCCATATTGGACGTGATTTACCTCCGCGACCTTCGCTAATTTAGTTCGACAATCGGGGACGACGAGGGGATCAACATCTTCCACGAATTTGCGCGTGGCATCCCGCAGCTGATGAAGAGCCACCCCTCGAAGCGAAACTTGGCAGCGCAGAGCGCAAACACCTTGCAACGCAGTCGGTACGGAGAATGGTCGCGACTCGAATGGCTCGTACAGCAGGTTAGAAGCCATCGTGTCACACGTCCTCGTCTTCGAGTCGCTTCGATAGAGGCTCGAATCGCGAACTTTCCGACTAAGCCTATCCATTGGTCCGAAAGCGAGCCCGTGGGGTGAGCCCACCGCTACCAGCCCACGAGGGCACGCGTTGTCTTGTGACCGACTCGAGCAGAACTAGAGAAACCGGCGGCAAGAATCCGTCGGAATGCCTACAAGATACCCCTTCCGTATCCACCGCGTCATTTGGTATTGACCAGAAGGACGCGGTCGCTTCGAGGAGAGTGGGGAGCATCTGCTTGGAGTGTTCCCTTTTGACCAGACCAAGCATGCAACTAAATGAGACAGTGTTTTGGCGTCGAAGAAAGTTCTACACGGCGAGAAGAGCGACTATGTCAAACCCTTCAAGGCACCCAATCCTGGTGGTTGATGACGAGCCAAGTATTCGTGAGAGCCTCGCGCTGTTGTTGGACTCGGCCGGATACGACGTGTCCACTGCACGGGACGGTTTTGCTGCGCTCACGCATCTGAAACGAACCCTACCAGACTTAATCCTCTCCGACCTGAGCATGCCGCGGATGTCAGGATACGAGTTGTTATCCGTCGTCCGCCGACGTTTCCCCCAAATAGTGACGGTTGCAATGAGCGGCGACTATTCAGGCGATGTCGTCCCTACTGGAGTGATTGCCGACGCCTTTTTCGGGAAAGGCCAGAGTCTCAGGAATCTGCTAGCAACGATCGCCGCTCTCATTCGAACATCTGAAACGTGGGCGTGGACTCATAAGTCGGATGCACCGGCCTGGATCCCCCGTAATGGAAATGACGCTAATGGAGTGCCGTACGTTGTAGTTGCCTGCACTGAATGTTTACGGAGCTTTCAGCTACCGGTCGTTGAGGCAACTACCGGGAAGGTGCAGGAAGCAGTATGCCGTTTTTGTCCGGCCAAGAATCGATACATCATTGAACCGGCGGCTGCGCGCATGGAAGTGTACGCGTGATGTTTTATTCCACTTGGTTACTGGCCGCAGCGGTGGCTGGTTGGGCTGCAGGCAAGATCACAGGAAACGACGGGTTCGGGACGGGCACCGACCTTCTGCTCGGAATCACGGGAGCTTTTCTCGTTCGTTGGTCCCTTGAGAACGTGGGTATCTCCTTTGCCAATGTGTATTTGCTTCTATTCTCGATCTGGGGGGCGGCCGCCTTGCCAGCCCTTGTGAGGCTCGGGATGAGGCGGCACAAGCGGTTGAAGACGCGGTCGCGACTCCAAAACAATTAGCCTGATCCCCCTTTGGTCGCGAAGAGCCTGATTCGTACCTGCTGGGCGAGTCGCTGTAGCTCAACATTGCGGGCCTAATATCCAACGCCCCGTTAACGATGCCGAACACACCCGAAGGACACGGCTCGGACACGGAAGGATATGCCGTAGAAAAGACCCGCTGGAGGTTTTTCATCATGAATGCGAGACTTGCTACTGCCGACGGCAACATTTTGGCCAGCACAGCAAAGGCTGCCACCAACCACAACCAGGCGACAAAGCCGCATGATCCCCGCGCGCAGCCACAAAAGGGTGCCATACAATTCGAATCCGGATATCTCTCCCCGCACTTCGTCAATCACCCCGAACGCATGGAAGTTGCTCTCGAGAACGTCTACATTCTTATTCACGAAGGCAAAATCAGCTCCAAGAAGGACTTGCTCCCGCTCCTTGCGCAGATTGCAAAAAGTGGCAAACCGCTCCTGATCATCGCGGAGGACGTTGGGAGCGAAGCCCTCGCCACTCTCGTTGTAAGCAAGCTGCGCGGACCGCTGCAAGTGGCGGCCGTCAGTGTGCCCGGCATCGGAGACCAACGTAAGAGTATGTTGCAGACCATAGCCCGACTCACCGGTGGAAAAGCCATCGGAGAATGCATCGACCCGCAGATGAAAAACATACAAATCTCCGATCTCGGTCAAGCCAGCAGGATCTCAATCGACAAGAACAATACGGTGGTGGAGTACAGGGCGAGCAACAATAGCTCTGCTTTTAGCTTGCGGTCTTCGCTACAAAGCGCGTTATAGCAGTTCTCCGTCCCCCAACGCTTCATGAGCAGTATTGCTCAGACCCCTGCTTCCTGAATTGCTAAGCTCGGAGTTGATCTAGATGCGCCTGCAAGTCTATCCCGATCTGTATGGGAGTGTGCGCAGCACAACTCCACAGACGGGACGCAGGACGTAACAGAAATGAGGCTGTCCAATGAACAAAATAGTCTTCATGCTTGCGATGTTGAGTCTCGGGACGCTGTGCTGGGCAGACTCGGCGCGGGAAGATGCCACCCAACGATTGGGAAGCGCCACCACTGTGCTACACGAAATTATGGGAATGCCGGACAAGGGAATTCCGGAAGAAGTGCTGGAGCATGCCAAGTGCGTGGCCGTTGTGCCGCACATGGTCAAGGGTGGTTTTGTCTTTGGCGGTAAGGGAGGCAAAGGAGTCGCCACCTGCCGCACCGCGAACGGCTGGAGTGCGCCCGCGTTCATTACGATTTCTGGCGGAAACTGGGGACTGCAGATCGGCGTCGAAGCTGTGGACCTGGTCATGATCATTCAGAACGAAAAAGGAATGCAAAAACTGCTCTCGAGTAATTTCCACGTTGGCGCGGACGCTTCGGCCGCTGCCGGCCCCGTGGGACGGCACGCCGAGGCCGGTACGGACTGGAAGATGGATACAGAGATCCTGACCTACTCCCGTGCCAAGGGCGTGTTCGCGGGGCTCACCTTGGAAGGTGCATCGATCCGACAGGACAACGATTCTCGACGCGCGATTTATGGACCGAAAGTCACAACTAAAGCTTTGCTGTTGGGCAAGGTAGCGGCTCCAGCCGCGGCCCAGCCGTTCCTCGCAGAAGTTCGTGGAGCGAAAGGCCAAGCCATAGCCGCAGAAAGAGCTGAAGCGAAAGCCGAAGCCAAAGAGAAAGATCAGAAGTAAGCAGCTTCAAGAATTGCTTTCAAGCGCTCGCCCATGAGCGCAGGAGGTCGACATGCTTTGGACCATTTGCGTTGTTCTGTTTATTTTGTGGCTTCTTGGTTTCAGTATGCACGTTGGTGGAGGCCTGATCCACTTGCTTTTGGTGGTGGGGTTAGTGATGTTAGTCATTAATCTAGTGAGTGGGCGGCGGACGACAGTTTGAAGAAGCCGAATTGAAATCCCGATGGGGTCTCTAGGAAGGCCGCTCAAAGCACCCCGTGGAGGGCTTCCGCCAGCCCCTGCGATCTGGCGACGGAGGAGGGCTTTGGCCCTCGAGATCCCGGCACGCAACCCTTTCGGTTTTCTGGGAGGGTGTTCAATATTGATCAGCAATCCGCTGTCGTTGCGATACTATTTCGGGCGCTCTCCCCTCCCAAAGACCACTGACCAATGCTGTACTGGTCAGCGGTGCTGGCTTTCAACCCGCAGAAACGGCATGTAGCCGAGCACACACTACGGACCACAAGATAGCTCGCTCGCGACAGCCCTCTGTCCTTCGTGACGGCGAGCACACCGCAAATCCTCCACGAACAGAGAACTGTCGTCCAACCTGGCGCGCTCTGAGCAATTGTGACCGTTCTTCTCATCGCTCCAACATTGATAATGTCTAGGTAGGATGAGACTCAGGATGGATCCATTCCCGCGGTGGGGTCAATCGGAACCCATAAGATTCTAACTTCTAAGACGATACAACTTACGCTTCCTCGGTTTCGGAAAATTCTCCACTCGTTCTCAGAACGTCGTTCCACACCGAGAAAGTCATCTGAACATTAGTTTCTGGCCGAAGGAGCAACAAATGAGAAAGTTAATCTTCGTATCGATAGCAGCCGCCCTGTTTGTGTCCGCAACCGCTTTTGCCCAGGACACTCTAAAACCGAACGACGCAACACCAAACAGCACAGCACCGGTCGCGCAAGAGCCGCAGAAACCCGCGAGTCCGGATACGACCGTGACTGGCTGCGTGCAGAAAGGCGACCAGCCGGGCGAAGTCTCAATTACCGGCGAAGATGGCAGGATTTGGGAGCTACACAGCACCACCGGCAAACTCGACGAGCACATCAACCATAAAGTGACCGTCACTGGCACAGTCACCCGCGACACGAAGGCCGCAGACAAGAAAGCGGGAGAAGTCGAGAATGCAGCGGGCAAACAGGAATATGGGGATCTGCTCGTCAGCAGCCTGACGATGGTTAGCAAGACTTGCAGCAAGTAAGCTTGATTTGGGCCAGCGGTGCTTTGCTGGCCCTTTTTTTATTGGGTAAGATATCGGAAGGCAACGCGATGTCTAGAATCGATCAAACGGCCCCACAACCCTGCTAAACAAACGCTGCGGAGATGCTTCCCGCTTGCACCGGCAACCCATGGATTCAAAGTGCGCTTTGCCTATGTCTCATCATCCAGACGATTAAGGTTCCTGCCGTGAAGCCAACTGCAAATGTCGTGGCCATAGTTAGCACGAGGTTGTGCTGCATGCGTTCAGTTGCGTCAGTCAGGAATTCCTGGGCAGTATCACCGCCTTTCTTAGCGGCACGCCTTACTACTTGTGCTCCTTCCTGTACCGCGTCGGCAACCACACTGGTTACGCGCGAGGCCTGCCCAACTGACTCAGCGATGTATTCCGCTGCTCTTCCCACGACCGTTTCTGACATGTCCATGACCCCTTGCATCCCATCGAGTCCTGCCGGGGACTACCTGCCGCCACCCGCAGGACTACGAAACCTTCACTATCTTTGGTTGAACGCTTGGAAGGAGTGGCCTCCGAGCGCGCTCTTTGTCGGGCGGTCCGCCGGGCTCGGAAGGTGGTTCGAGCCCCTTGTTAACGTGCTCGGGTGAGGCCTTGGTCTCACTGTTCACATTGGCCCCGTCGTCATCATGAAGAACAACGTTCAGCAGCGTACTGTGAACATGCAAGTTATCTCCCACGTCGTACTTGATGAAGCCGAGCTTCCTAAATCGGTTCATGAAGAAGCTGACTCGCGAACGGGTGGTCCCGACCATCTCAGCGAGCGTCTCCTGGCTCAGCCTGGGGACCGACATTTCGGACACTCCTTCTTTTCCGAATTGCGCCATCAGCAGAAGAACTCGGGCGAGCCGCTTTTCGCTGGAGTTGAACAGTTGATCGACCAGATCATCCTGATACCGGATGTTTCGCAGCAGCAAGTACTTCAGAAAAACGGCCGACAATTTTGGTTCCAGCCCCATTGTCTGCATCATCGCTTTCTTCTCGATATGCAGCAAGACACACTCTGTTGTTGCGATCGCGGACGACATGCGTAGCAGTTGACCAGCGAGACCGCCTTCTCCAAAGAAATCGCCTTCGCCCAAAATGCCAATGGTCGCTTCTTTTCCAACTTCCGATACCACGCTGAGCCGTACCTTGCCTTTTTGGATAAAGAACAGTCCGTCGGTGGAGTCACCTTGGGCAAAAATCACATTCTTTTTTGGAAAGAAAAGCATCTCGCGACCTTTCCCAATGGTGGAAAGGAATGCGTGGGGACTAAAGTGTGCTTTCTTCCTCGGGCTTGAGACGTGCTTTACCACTGGGGGCATCCTGACGGGTGGAACACTCACCAGTGTTCAAGTATGCGCGAACCAGATCTGCCGGCGCTGATCAGTAGTGCTCACAACACCAGAACTCACGCAACATCTCTTCTTTGAGCGATGGCCGGCTCCGGCGCCTGCACCAGCTCATCAAACAAGGAGTGATAGTGGACCATTGCCGTCCTCAGATCTTCCGTGTTTGCTTCGTCTTTCCCCACACGCAAGGCAATTTCGTGTGCAGACCGGTAGTTCTCCACTACGCGAGGATGGTCCACAGAAATGTCTGCGGCACGCTGATCGAAGTCGGACACAGGATAGCCACGGGTATTCATCAGCGCAGACACCAGGTCATCGGCTTCCGCAACCGCGCCTTTCGGAGAATCCACAAAGCGAGACTGAACGTATGTCCATTCTTCCAGGTAACGTTCGCGCTCCGTCGGGTCAAGATCGCGAAGGCTGAGTTTTTCAACCCGCTTTTCGCGGTCCGCCAACGCTGCTTCCGCCTTTCGTTCTGACCCGTGCACTAGCAAGGCACGTTGGTACTCGGGTCCGAATTTTTCCCGCAAAGCTGCGGTTGTAGTCTTGCGTTTTCGCATGTGCAGCACTGCCGCGATTGCGAGAATCAGAATTAACACGACTACGAGCACAATCAGCTTCGGATCCAACGGATTGACGTTCATTGAAACTCCCTGCATCGAGAGTGTTCGCTCCACCAAAGTCGCTCACGAACCTCCGGCGCGTCACAAACTTCATGAGCCACCAGTATCAAATTCTTAACTTCGGAAAAACTGATCAGAATTGACCGTCCTGCAAATTAGCCGCGATTTCGATCGGAACTGACACGGGCTTGAGAACGGGAGGCCTTTCCCCCTGGAGGCAGGGTGGCCGACAACCAGCGCAGATAAGCGTAAAGTATGGTGCATGCGCAAGCAGGTGATCCGGGTTCCACAGATTGCGGAGGCTTGGGTTCAGGGTTGGCTGGATCTGAACAAAGCGGCTTCGGTCGAGGTGTCATCGGAAGATAAGAATTATCCGATAGAGTCCGCACTTCTGGGAGACGAAAAGCGAGGCTGGCGTGCGGGGGAGCCCGGAAGTCAGACGATACGCCTGATCTTCGACAACCCGCAAAAGCTCAGTCGTATCTTCCTGGCCTTCGAGGATAACGAAGCTTCCCGCATGCAGGAGTTTGTTTTGAGATGGTCCTCGCGTGTTGGACAACCTTTCCGGGAAATCGTGCGGCAGCAGTGGAATTTCAGCTCGCCCGGAGGAGTCCGCGAGATCGAGGACTACGCTGTTGACCTGTCAGATGTCGGAGTGCTCGAATTGATCATTGTGCCTGACAAAAGCGGCGGGGAGGCTCGCGCGTCGCTCGTCAAGATGCGTATAGCTTGATAGGCCGGTGACAGGCGAGACCTTGTCCGAGGCACAGTGTGTCGAGAGTAACACCGACACTGTCCGCCCCCACGTGGTAAAATGCAGTTGAGGAAGCCAACTCCTCTCCTCTTTCAGGTTCTCTGAACTAAGTCAGCCCATCTGAAGTTTTCTCTTCTTAGGCTCTCAAGAAAGCTGGCATGCCATGCCTTCGAGCGCCATTTTGAACGAAGCTCAGCAACTCCACAAGGTAAGTGACCGGCTCGACTCCCTGGCGGAAACACATCCCGTCGTCTCAGAGGCACTCATTACCATCTCAGGAAGCGTTCGCAACACGGCAACGCTGTTGGAGGTGCTGGTGGCGACGAAAATGCGATCATCCCTCGGGTTAGATCCCGCGGAAGCCTGATCTGCTCGCTCCAGCCTTTCTGGTGGGGCAGTCGGGTGTGACGCTGGGGCTAGTCGTGAAGAACAACATTCAGGAGCGAACTGTGCACTTGCAGACCGCTCTCGCCATAGTCGAGGAAGCCTAACTTCCTGAACCGGTTCATGAAGAAACTCACCCGCGACCGGGTTGTCCCGATCATCTCTGCGAGGGTCTCCTGACTGATCTTAGGAATTACAATTTCAGGCGCGCCTTCCTTACCGAAATGAGCGAGCAGGAGCAGAAGGCGAGCTAGTCTCTTTTCGCTGGAATTAAAGAGTTGATCAACCAGATCCTCTTCGTATCGAATGTTCCGCGCGAGCAGATAGGCGACGAACAGATCCGAGAGGGTATGCTCCCGGTGCAGCGCCAGCATCATTGCCTTCTTGTCAATGCGCAGGAGCTCGCAGTCCGTCAAGGCGGTTGCAGACCCCATGCGCAACGCCTGTCCGGCCAGGGCGCCTTCTCCGAAGAAATCTCCCTTATTCAAAATACCTAGAGTGGCTTCTTTGCCAATCTTGGAAACGACCGTGAGGCTGACTTTACCTTCCTGGATGTAGAAGACTGCATCCGCCGCATCTCCCTGCGCGAAAATTGTTTGTTTTCTGGAATGGGCCAGTACCTTCCGGCCCTCACCGATCGTGGCAAGGAATCTCTTCGGTTCGAACTCACGCTGCCTCTTGGCCGACGGGGGTGGTGCCATCAATGGCTTCCTCGCATACATCTACACTCGTGACAATCTTGTCAAACTCTGGCGGCTCAAGATGTTCCTTTTTGCTCACAATTGACGAAAAATCTGTGGCTACCTTACCCCGCTCTTCAGCTCAGCTAATGTCTTTTGATTGAGCAATATTGAACAGCTTTTCGGCGTTGGAACGTTACAATATATGGCTGTGAAAGTCAGAGAACTCACTCCAAGCCAGACATTATCCGTACCTTGTCCCACTTGTGGTGCGGCAATCCGGGAAGTCTGTGAACTGCATTCAGGTGCCCCGCGCACTGAGCCTCATCGAGACCGGAAGCTTGCGGCGGCCGACGCCGTTGAAGCGAGACTCAGCAAAAGAAAACGACTTCCCCCAAGCCGCGCGGCTCTTTTGCTGTCTATCGTTAAAGTGTGAAACCTTCCTGCGGCTTGGGGTGAATACCCCCTTCACACGATCCCGGCAGCTAAGGTGTGGCCGAACAAGCCTCTTGCTTTTTCTAGAATAGTGAGCGTTTGAGGGCGACGATCCGATCCCTGCCAACTCAGAGTGCTTACGACGTACATCGGACACCCGGGATCCATTGGTACAAACCACAAGGCCCGCCTCCTATCCCGAATTTCCTTCGAGCCCAGCCAATTGAAGGTGTAGGAGGCTGATATGAGTGACGTGTTTCTGACTTGCCACCTGCTGTTCGACCGTAGAACGGACGCTGAGAAATACTTGCACGACGACCCGCTCGTTCACACCAGCAGGACAGTTTTAACCAAGCGGCCAAAAACTTCTTGTCACCTGGACAAGAGCTGTTTTCCCCCTGCGAGGATGCTCTCCTTTCGAATCCGTGCCACTTCTTCCTGAAGATCCATGATTCGCTCGAAGCGAACGTGACAATCGTGTAACTGCGTGGAGTTCAGCGCAAATCCCTGCGTTAGAGCATGGATTTGGAATGCGACCAAGTCATCGACTTCGCGTCTCAGAGCAAGGAATCGTTGTTGAGCCATAGGATGTTTGCTGCTGTTGCTACGAGTTTTGCTGGCTTACCCCAGCATAGTCAAGCCGACTGTCGATATCTGTTCAATTGGGCTCGTATTTTTCCTGGCTTCGTCAGCAATTCCCAGTCACACAGGCATTCAGAAAGCTGGTCGCGTTGCCTGTCGAGCAATCTTGCTCAGACCCCCTCCGCACATCGCTAAGAACGTTTCGGTGCGACGCAGCATTCGCTGCCGACGGTGATTGCTGCCTGGACTACCTTCACTTATGAGACGCGGGAAAGGAAATGCACGTTAGGGGAAAAAACGCCAAGCGTGGATCGCAAGCAAAGAGGCTAGGCGAGAAAATTGAAATATCCAGTACAATTGCCCGCCATGACCAATCTCGCCTCAGCTCTCAAGCAACTTGAGCAGGAACGCAATCGTCTGTCGTCAAGACTCGAACAACTCAACAAAGCTGTCTCCGCACTCACAGGGACAAGCAGCACTCGCAGAGGGAACATCTCTGCTGCCGGTCGTGCTCGGATCGCTGCGGCTCAACGCGCTCGGTGGGCCAAAGCTAAAGGCCAGAAGGTCGTCTCGATTGCTTCCAGGAAACGACGCAAAATGTCCGCCGCCGCAATTGCTCGAATTCGTGTTGCTCAGAAGGCTCGCTGGGCGAAGTGGCGGAAGCTAAAGAATAGAGCGTGATCCGTTCTAGCCGATCATGTGCCGGTCAGCGCTGCCCGGTCGTAAACTCACGAACTGCAAAAAGGAGAAGCGTCGGATCAAGGGTCTAGGCGCCGATTCAGTCGCCATTCCGTGGTCGTCGCCGTCCACACCGCGGCGAGTGGTTAACAGAGTGACTACGACATCCACAGAGGAGATCTGGTCGGACATGGCCAAGCACGCCAAGTGGAACCGGTCCGCGAACACTGGCACAGGCATCGGGACCTATTTTTTCGCCTGAAAGGAAACGCGGGATCATTGACCCGGTTGTGAGTGAAATGGGGATGTTACGCCAACTGACCTTTGAGGCATGATTTCTCAAGCGTTCACACGTGTGTCAACGCAAAGTTGAAAGTTCCTCTTCTCTGCACACTGCAGCACGATCTGCTCCAACAGTTCCTCGAACAGCTTTGACTCCTGAAACCGTCCGTGCCGATTCTTCGAGAACGTGGAGTGATGCGGAATCTCCTGGTCGAATCCCAGACCAGTGAACCAGCGCCACGCCAGGTGCATGCGCAGTTCCTCCACCAGCTTCCGCTCGCTGCTGATGCCGTACAAATAGCCGATCAAGAGGATGCGTAGCAGAAGTTCGGGGTCAATGGAAGGACGGCCGCTATCGCTGTAACTCGCTTTCAGCCTCTCCCGCACAAAGGCAAAGCTGATGTGCTTCTCGATCAGTCGGAGCAGATGAGTCTCGGGAACCTGATCTTCCAGGCGGAAGTAATAGAACAGCGCTTCGGAACGGTCGTGTTGCCCCATCATGATCAGCAGCCCTCCCAGAATGGCGATTAAGAAAAGCATGGCAAGGAGTTTTCTCCTCCTTACTTACCACGCCTTTCCCGCCAGTCCACCGCCAATCACAGTGACTTTTTCAACACCCACAGGCCTTTACACTCATTGACCTGGCCCACCACCCAGGGTGCAGGTTTTGCGGGTTATCGCGACTTTTCAACAGTAATGACGTGATGTATGGCCCTTGTGTCGTTGCTTTTTTCTGGTTGCATTACTCGTGTCGCAAGGCCTCGATGGGATCCAAACGGGAGGCACGAAAGGCTGGCACCATGCCACTGACTAGTCCAACGGCTCCGAGAATGAGGGTGGATGCGATTAGCGTTCCTGGAGCGATGACTAGGCGAATGTCGCCCGCCTCCCCGTTCTTGGCAAACGCGCTGTACAGGGTGAGCCTCCCCACAGAAAGCGCAACCGCATAAGCCAGTGCGACTCCAAGCACACCACCGATCAAAGTGATGGTCAAAGCCTCGGCAAGGAATTGCAGCAGAATGTCTCGACGTTTCGCTCCCAGCGCCTTCTGCACGCCAATCTCGCGAGTGCGCTGCGTGACGGAAACCAACATGATGTTCATCAGGCCCACGCCTCCGATCCCGAGTGTAAGTGTGCCAATGAATCCCATCAGGATTTTCAAACCGAGACTAATGATTTCGAACTGATGGACCTGGGTCATGAGGTTGAATACTTCCACGGCCTGCCGGTCCTTCTGGTTGAACTTGTGGGGCAAGGCCAGTATGGTACGGACAGATTGTTCCAGGCTCTCGTACTCCGGAGTCTGGTAGGTGAACCAGATGGAGTCCAAGTAATGAGTGCTCTTAAGCTCACTCATCGTGCTAAACGGGATGTAAACTACGCGGTTTATATCGCTGTTCCCCTCCTGCATTTTGGGACTCAAGACACCAATGACTTCAAAGCTGAGTCCCTCAATCCGGATGGGCTCGCCAACTGCCTTTCGCCCGGAGAACAGCTTTTCCTTTGCTTCTGACGCGATCACTGCAACGCGTGCGCGCTGCATCTGGTCTTGCAGGTTGTACGAGCGTCCCTGTTCCAGCTTGAGAGTACGGATGGCGATCACGTTCGGATCGTTGCCGGTGACAGCAAAAGTGAACGCTCTGGTGTCGTACTGAACGTTGGCCTGCTTGCTAACCTCCGGTGTGATCTGGGTGATTTGGGGCAGGTTTGTGGTCAGCGTCTCTACATCATCAGAAGTGAAGCGAACTACGACTCCCGCCTTCTGACCTCCCACCTGCATCGCAGTGCGGCCTGGCACGACAATGACGAGCTTATTCCCGAAATTCGCAAAAATGTTGGCGCAGGCCTGACCAAAGCCATCCCCATAAGCCAGTAGCATTACCACAGTGGCAATACCCCACGCCATCCCCAGCATCGTGAGCGCAGTGCGACGTCGATTGTGCCGCATCGCAGCGTAGGCTTCCTGGAGAACGTCACGGAAATAACACATCTGTCCTGGCACTCATTCCTGCCGGAGGGCTTCGACCGGCTGCAGCATGGCTGCTTTGCGAGCAGGATAGAGACCCGCGACAATTCCGGCCACAGTTAGGCTGCCAATCGCCAGAAGAGCCGACATCGGCACCATTTTGGGCGGGTCAAATCCTTGCGGTCCCTGCACTCCTCCCATCATCGCCATCAAACTGGCCGCCACACCCATGCCGATCAACCCACTACCCAGTGTCAGAATTAGCCCCTCCAGAAAGAAGTGAAACAAAATGTTTCGGTTGGTGGCGCCCAGGGCCTTCCGCAGCCCTATCTCGCGGGTGCGTTCGCTGACCGCGACCAGCATGATGTTGATGACGCCGATGGCACCCAGAACCAGTGTAACCATTCCAACAGTCCCCAGAAACGCATTCATGACATCGAAGATCTTCCCCACCATTTTGGATTCTTGAATCGAATCCCACTCATCATAAGCGTCTTGATCGTTGGCATCGAATCCGTGATTGCGGGCAATGACCCTGTGAACATCGGCTTGCGCCAGCAGGTGGTCAGCTGTCACCCGCGGCTGATATTCGACGAAAGAGATGGAGTTTTGATGATTCTCCCCCTTGAGTGGAAAATGTGTGGCCATGACCGTGAAAGGGATGTAGCCACGCATATTCAGCCAGGTGTTGTCGCCATGGCCGAGATGTGGCATGCTGCCAATCACTTCGAATCGAATGCCGTTCAGCAGGATGACAGCGCCCACTGCAGGACGTCCAGGAAACAATGTCTTGACCAATTCGTTCCCAAGTACGATTACGTTACGCCTCTGCGCTTGATCCGCGTCGTTGAGCCATCGCCCTTCTCTGAGAGGAAGGTAACTTATCTGGTTGAGCTGAGTCTCCACACCAAGGATCTCGACTCCCGCAGTCGCAAATTCGCTCACCTCCTTCAGATCGGAGCGGGACAGCAAGGGGCATGCATTGCGGACGTGGGGAGCTTGGGTACGAATGTTCACATAGTCCTGGTAGGTAAGTAGATAGGGACGGGCAGAGTTCATACTGCCTTTTACGGTTGGTGCGCGGCCGGGAAAGATAAACATGATGTCTCTGCCGAACTCGGCCATTTCGCGCTTGTTACCCGAGCGGAAGCCTTCGCCGACTCCCACCAGAAGCATCAAAGATCCCACTCCCCAGGCGATTCCGAACATGGTGAGAAACGAGCGCAGCTTGTTTGCCCAAAGATTGCGAAAAATCTGAGCGAAGAGGTCGGAAACTGCCCGCATATGCACGAAGATTGTACCGTTGCGAGGTACGAGCCGCAGCGCGAATGTTTGCGAGTTTTCTTCGCGATCGAGGCAGAAGAAGTGCAGTAGTCATGATCGTAGTTGGAGGTCGAAAAGGTCGGACCGAGTTCCTGACCCTGACGATTAGAAGCGAGCCCAGGTTGGAAAGCGCAAAACCAGCGATCGAGAGCGAAGTGTCACTTTTTTCTGAGTGCATGCACTCGTGTGCTTACTTCGTGTTTGACACTGCCGATATCGTTAGAGATAGAGAGTTTTCAACCCCCGCCACTCCGCAGCACCTCCACGGTTAGAATGTTCGCATGGCCGATGAATACAAGTTCGGCGGAGATCACCGAATCTCGTGCGTCTGTCCCGTATGCCAAACGCGCAGTGGCGAACACGGTTCTCACTGCGTCTGCCCGATCTGCGGCGGACGCTCAGGCGAACACAACAGCCGCTGTGTCTGCCCTAGGTGCCAAAAGACGGGCGGGAAGCACTACAGTCACTGTACCTGCCCCGCATGTCAGATGCGTGGCTAGCGCCTAGAATTTACCCCAGTCAATGAGTTCTATAAAAAGGGATGTCAAGAAAAAAGTTCTGCCTCGACCGGAGTGCGAGATTGTTTTCTCGAGATCCAGCCCACTGTAGTTATCGGCTTCTGCTGGAGAAGTTTTGGCTTTTGCCCATTCTCATAAGTTTCCTGCTGATGAGTGAGCGATGCCGTCGAGTTTGAGAGAGCGACAAGCGAGTGGCGACTCAAGGTCAACCATGGTTCTATCCGAGGCTCGTGGCCTATGGCTATTTCTGGTTATCCGAGGGGGCATAACGTGATATGAGTGACTCGGTGCCTAAGGCACACGGGGCCGGATCTCATTGACTGATACTTCCCTCGAACCGAGCATCTCGAGAACCCGACCGACCACCACCAAAGAGAAACTCTTCGAATGGGAGGCCTGTTCCTCAGCGATGCTCAAGCTGTTTGTCGCTGCAACTGTTTGGGGTCGAAACTCACTCCTTTCTTCCACATGGTTAAGGTGATGGCGGCAATCTTCCGTGCCAGAGTGAGACGAGCCATGCTGGGCCGCATCCCATTCTCCACCCGGGCAGCATAGAAATCGTGCAGCGGCCCGGGGCGTTGCGATGGCCGAGATGGCCGCCCCTTTCAAGAGATTTTTCAGATCGTGATTATGGTTGCGATTCAGACCACGCACCGTGATGCGCTCGCGGTTGCGTTGCAGTTTCCCGCGCACCAAGCGGTACTCGCCGCTGTCATAGGTCTGGACGGCAAAACCGCTGTAGGCCCAAAGCTGGCGCTTGGTGCGGAAGCGATGGGGTGTCTGCAGTATGGCCACCAGCAGGGCGGAGCGAATCGGACCGATCGCAGGAATCTGGCGAAGCAATTTCACTGCCGCATGCTTGCGACTTTCCCGCAAAGCTCGCGTCGTGCTGCCTGGCGCACGGGTTCGAGACTATCCAGTTGCTGGTACAAATGCTCGGCTCGAATCCGCACCCCTGGTTCCACCAGTTTGGCCAGCCACTCGGCACGATGACGGCGGCTATAGACGCTCGTGCCCGCACAGGGAATGGCCCAACTTCGGTACACCGACTTAATCCGATTCATCACCCGGGTACTATCCTTGGTGAGCGGTCAAGTAGCTCCGCCCCAACTCTTTTAAAGTACGGGTCCCATGCTTCCCGTGGTACACGGCTTTGACTTGGTTGGTGCGTAGTAGCTCCGCCAAATTGCGTGCATCCGCCCGATCGTTCTGGTTGCCATCCCTCATCAGCGCGTTCTTGCGCGGATCGCAGACCACCAGCCGGCTCACATGAGGCTTCAACAGATCGTGTAACCAGGCAGCCAAGATCCCTTCCTCGAAGGTCAATGCCAGAGTTCCACGCAGCCCTTGAATGAACTCCAGAATCGTGGCTGCCTTGGTTTCCAGCACGCATTCCATAAGCAGCTTGCCCTGAGCATTCTTCACAGCGGCGGAGATGGTGGCATCATGAACGTCCATGCCGATATACTTCTCTTGATTCATAAAGGCGCTCCTCTTCGGTAGGTGTGGTTTTTCAACGACTCACAACTTACCGCAAAAGTGGGCGCCTTTTGATATTGCGTGCAATGGCGAGTAGAGTCGAGAACAGGCGCAGTAACTGTAGTCTCCCGGTGGATAATTGGGCTTGGCTTTCGCCGCGCCACCGCAGTCCGGTTTGGCTTGGTTCTGTTTCCTGTTCCCGCTCATCGAACCGGACAGGCAGATTTCCCGCATCCGGCTCTCGGAAAAGACTCACAATGTTCCGTGTGACGCCGTCTGCGACTCCTGAACACAACCTGGGGTGGCTAGACTCATCGTCAATGCCCCATGTCCTTCGTCGCTTCTTGCGTCCGTCTTTAACTGAGGCCCCTTCCCTCTGCCGGAGTTACCCGGCTTCCTCGGTACTACGGACCTCTCCGCCACCCCACACGGCCCGGCCTGTCTCTCACGAGTTGCCAGTTGATCCCAACTGCGATCACCGCTGGGGCTTCCCGTGTTGCGTCTGGTCTCCTATGCGTACATGCCGTCGCCATTACCCCGGCAGGTCCGATGGAGCTTGTTCGCTCGTCGCTCTCCATCGTCGGCGGCCTTCCCCGTGAAAAAGTAGGGTCGGCTCCTGCAATTGTTTTTTCGGGGCCTGCTCAGCGTTCACTCACGTTACGGCCTGCACGCTCGCGGAGTCGCCAAGCGACCCTTTCCATCGAAAGCTCCGACAGCTTCGTTGCCTCCGCTGCCGTTTCGATTGCTACCGGGTGGAGCGAACCAGTTCCCGGGCGGGAGTTACACCCGCTGAAGTCCAGCGCCTTTCACGGCGCACTTTTTCGCCAACTACCCAATAACCCTTGCTGTGCCCAACTCCAACTGTGATGCCTGTCATCAGAGCACACCTCGTCATCCCCCCAGGGACGTGATGTCGGCCACTGCAATTCGTAATTAGAGCTACTAGCCTCGATGGTTAGCGAAGCAGGCCGAGATGTCGTGCAAATCGTGTCCATCGCAGAACCAGCGCGAGTTCAACTGCGAAATGGCTATCCATTCCCCCGGACTGAAGGGTCTGGACAAGCCCATTGTGTGGGTATTTCCAAAGCTTGCTGTTTGTTTGGACTGCGGCTTCGCGGACTTTACCGTTCCTGCAAGCGAAGCGCGACTACGGAAGGAAGGCGCACCGTCTACGACAGCCTGAACACTGCTGGCTCAGTTGAAGTTCTGAATCGCCAATCCCACGCTGACAAACTGTCTGCCCTCGAGAAACGCGTCCACAGCAGCTAGCAGGTCGCTTGAAGCCCTTGTTTTCACAACGTAACCCCACGCCCCCAATTTGAGTGCTTCTTGCACCACCTCACTAGAAGACTCTTGGCTTACGAAGATTATTTTGGAAGCCGGGGCAAGTTTGCGAATCTGGCGAGCAGCCTCGATTCCATTCAGCGTGGGGAGTCCGATATCAAGGAGGACCAGATCCGGCTCCAGTAGTTCCGCTTTCTGAACCCCTTCCAAGCCGTCGGCTACTTCGGCGATGACCTCCACGCCCGGCCTCTCCGCTAGTGTCGAACGGATAACCTGCAAAAAGGGTGCGAAATCCTCTACTACGAGAACGCGCATGAATGACATATTCGGCCCCGCGCCTGTAATTTGAGATTGCTCCCTCGGTGCGGCTCTCGACTACTGGCACTTGTGTCAGACGAAACCTAGATAACCAGCTAGCCAACATGCAGGTAGATCGCCGCCCACCAAGCTAAGGATGAAATCCGAGTAATCTTGGTTTCCGATAATTGATGAAATCAGGCCTTTACCCTCACAACCCGGCTCGGGGCGTAGTTGGTGAGATGGGGATGTTACGCCAACAACGCCGCCGACGCGAAATCACTCCACATTGACAAGGAGGATCGCTAGGCGCATGCTGGGCGCGCAGGTGTAGGAGCTCCCAGCCCTTCAGTTCCTCCAGAGCATGGCCTTCTTGGTCCGCAGCACGCAGTAGAACCTTCAAGCTCCAAATCCAAGTTTGCAAAGTCGACAAGAATGGAGTCGCGCCGCAATGAGATTGCTCGGCAGCTGTCCGCTTCTTGAGAGCATCATCCCGCTATTGGCGGTCTGCTGTTTCTGCATATCACCGCTCGTCGCGCAATCGAACGTGTCCGCTGCGCCGAAGGGGCAAATCCGCACCTATTATGTCGCCGCGGATGAGTTGGATTGGGACTATGCACCGAGCGGCATCGATCAAATGATGAACATGCCATTCGAGAGCATTGCCAAGTCCTACATGGAACATGGGCCCCACCGCATCGGGCACATTTATAAGAAAGCGATTTTCCGCGAATACACGGACGCCACGTTTACCGTGCTGAAGCCGCGTCCGCCGGAATGGGAACACGCGGGAATCTTGGGTCCGATCCTCCGCGCCGAGGTCGGGGATACGATCAAGATCATCTTCAGGAACAACGGTACGCACCCTTACAGCATGCATCCGCATGGCGTTTTTTATGAGAAGGACTCCGAGGGCACCGCTTATAACGATGGCAGCGAAGCCGCGGCCAAAGCCGGGGGCCACGTGCCTCCCGGCCAGACTCACACCTACACATGGGAAGTGCCGGAGCGTGCTGGCCCTGGGCCGCGTGATCCCGACTCCATTGTATGGCTATATCACTCGCACGTTAATGAGATGATCGACGTGAATGCCGGCTTAATCGGAGCCATGATCATCACGCGCCGGGGTATGGCCCTGCCCGACGGCAGACCCAAAGACGTGGACAAGGAATTTGTAGCTCTCTATATGATCTTTGATGAGAACCAGAGCTGGTTCCTCGAAGAGAATATTCAAAAACACACAGACGATCCAGCAGGAACGAAGAAGGACGAGCTCATTCCGGTGGATGCAGAAGCCCGTTGGAACTTCACCGAGCCCACCGGGTTCGCGGGCGTGAACCTGCGAATGACCATCAATGGCATGCAGTACGCCAACCTCCCGATGATGACCATGAATAAGGGTGACCGCGTACGCTGGTATCTCGTGACCATCGGATTCGGTTTCAATTTCCACACGCCGCATTGGCACGGAAACGTGATCCTGAACGACGGCAAGCGCACGGACGTCGTTGCGCTTTCGCCAGCGCAAATGGTCACCACGGACATGGTGCCTGATGATCCTGGCATATGGTTGTTCCACTGCCACGTCAGCGACCACATGGACGGAGGGATGATCGCCCGTTACCAGGTACTGAAGTGATGTAGCCCGAAAACGTCGGGTAGCTCTCCCGGTTCTCGTGCATGTTGTTTCTCAGCGTGCGCGGGTTCTTAGACTACGCAGGACCGACAGTCCACTCGCGATTAGCGTGGCTGCCGTGTTGCCTTCCTCCTACAGGAATGAAGTCGGCATCCTGATCTACGGGCTTTTCGCAGCTCAATTGCCCCGCCCACCGTTGCCTCTATCTACGCTTCAAGAGACACCTCGCGGCGTCCCCGGCAAGACTCGAGGTCAGGATGGATTCGCTACTTCCTTTCCTGTAGGGCTCTTGCATCCCCTACAACATGCCGGGTTATCCCGGCGCACTCCAGTTTGCCCGTCATCCGTCCGCAACTGAGCAAAACTAGACGCCGATGTCTGACTCGAGCCGCATCCCCACTCACGACTGCCCTGCAGCTAACGCCACCAAGCGATTGCCGTCTATGAGGTTGGGAGGAGCCAGCTAAGCGCGAGAAGAACCCAGCCGACTATAGAGACCGCATGAAGGGTTCCGCCTGGCCAGGACACTCCCCTGAGACAAAGGTCAGTTAGGAGGAGGAGGATTTCAGTGAAGATGACTCTCAAAGCAGCCCAGTCCATTCTCGATCGCTGGATATTCAAAGGCTGGATTCTCCTGGGCACCGCTCTCGCTTCTTTCGCCGCTGGTTCACTGTGCACAGCACGACTGGCGCACCTTAGAGAGGTGAGGGCGGACAGCAATCGCGTTTTCGAGCTCATGATTTATCACACGGTGCCCGGCAAAATGCATGCCCTTGAATCCATCTTTCACGACGTCGCTAAGCTACAGACCAAATACAATCTGAACGTGGTTGGCTATTGGGTACCCAATGAGGATCCCGAGTGGAAGAACAGATTCGTCTACCTCGTAGTTCATCCCAGCCGGGAAGCAGCGGAAGCGAATTGGCGCGCGCTTCATGCCGATCCGGAGTTTCTGCCTTACCGGAAATCCGCAGAGCCTTTGATTGAGAAGGTAAACGGTGACTACAATGTCGACGAAGTGTACATGCGTCCCACCGATTTCTCGGCAATGAAATAAACGATGTGGAGCAAGTTCAGTCGCATGAATGCACTCGCGAGATGTGCTGTCATCTGTTCTCTAGTTCTTATGCCCCGACTTGGGTCGGCTCAGCGAGAGGCGTGGATCGCCACATGGACGGCCAGCCCTGAACCAACAGACTCCGATCCAAACCAGCCAGTGCTCAATCTCCAGAATCAAACTGTGCGCGAGCGCGTGCGCATTTCCGTTGGTGGCTCTCAGATTCGCATTCGCCTGTCAAACGAATACGGCTCCTCACCCCTTCATGTAGGTTCGGTCACAGTGGCTGTACCGAACGATCTAGCGGGCGTCAAATCAGGTTCGATCCATGCTGTTACATTTGGAGGAAGGGACTCGATCACAATTCCGGCGGGCGCACCGGCCCTCAGTGATCCGGTGGCCCTTCCCGTAGCTCATGGAGCCGAGATGAGCTTCAGCCTCTACTTCCCAAAACGCGTCATTGCACCAACCTGGCATGCGCTAGCACTCAAACGCGCCGTGATTTCGCAGGGTGACGATACTCATAAGGAAAAAATACAAGGTGGAACTGAAGCTTCGAACTTGATACTGGTCAGCGCTGTACTTGTTCCTTCGCCGCCATCCCCGCGCGTGATCGTGGCGTTCGGCGACTCCATCGTTGATGGCGATGGCTCCACTGTCGATGCTGACCGCAGCTGGCCGAGCGATCTTATGCGCCGACTAGGAAAGACACCGGAAGGCTCGCAATGGGCGATTGTGAATGAAGGCATCGCCGGCAACCGGCTGTTAGGTGACGGGCCCATTGCGAGCTTGGGCGTCAGTGCGCTAGCGCGTTTCGACCGGGACGCCTTGTCAGTGCCGGGCGTCACTCATATCGTGCTGCTTGAAGGGATCAATGACCTAGGTTTTCCGGGCGCTAAGCTGGGGAAACTCTCCCTAGCCGATCCGGCTGATGTGCGGAGCGTGGAGGATCTGATTGGCGCATACCGCCAGTTGATTTCGCGTGCCCACGCCCGCGGAGTCAAGGTGATTGGCTCCACGATGACCCCTTGTGAAGGCGTGGACATTCCGGGTTACTACTCAGAAGCGAAGGAAGCCACTCGGCAGGCGGTCAACAAATGGATCAGAACCAGCGGTGCGTTTGACGGCGTGATCGACTTCGATGCGGTTATGCGCGATCCCGATCATACCAGCAGACTCTTGCCGCACCTCGCGTCGGAAGATCATCTCCATCCGAACGATGCCGGCTATCAAGCGATGGCAGACGCGATCGACCTCACTGTCTTCCAATAGCACCTACCCGACAGGCTGCTTTGTGTCGCCTTCTTCAGGGCTTCCCTCCGCCGGGTCTTCAAGTTAGCGCCTTCACAAAGTGGTTGGACGGAAACGGTGCTGCACAGCTTTGACGGAGCCAGCGACGGGGACCTTTTGCAAGCTGGCGTTATCCTCGACCGCGACGGCAATCTTTACGGGACGACCGCCGCCGGAGGCCTCAATGGGGGTGGCGTTGTCTTTGAAATCACATCCGAAGACGAAGGAGCTGACGACTAAAGTTTGACGAATTACTATTTCGACTTGAACACAATTCAGAACCTACATTTTCGCGCAAGCTCTCGCGAAGCGCTCTGCCGGCTGTATGTAACGCAGATGAATTGCGAAGACTCTGGGGACTTGAAACAGTCGGGAATTCTGGGATAATTGGGCTCCCTAAGTTCAGCATTGTGGGAGCGAACACATGAAGCGCCTGCTTTTTGTCTCCCTGACACTGCCCTTGCCTGTGACCAACGGGCAGCGAATGCGCATTTGGGGTCTACTGCGAGCTCTGGCCGCCGAGGGCCACGACATCCACCTCCTGACGTTTGCACAACCTTGGGAAATCTCCGCTTATTCGGCCCAACTGGCTGAAGTCTGTCGGAGCGTGGAAGCAGTACCTCATAGCGTTGCCCATTGGACAGCAGGAAACAACTACACCGACCGATTCCGTGCGCTCCTTTCAGCCAATGCTTACGGAGTTGAGCGCTTCCGCTCCGCGTTAATGGCTAAGCTAATCGCCCGGCGGCTAGAAGAAAGCTATGACGCCGTGTTCATGTGTTCAGTTTTTCCGGCCATTAACCTCCCGAACAGCATCGATTGTCCGCTGATCATTGATGAGGACAGCATTGAACAGATAATCCTGCAGCGATATCTGCTTCACGAGCACAATCCGCTCCGACGGGCTTATGGCTGGCTCGAATGGCGTAAGCTGCAAAAGTGGGAACGAGCTGTATGTCATCGAGCTTCCATGGTGCTGGTTTGCTCTGAGAACGATCGGACAATCATAAAGAAGATGTGCCCAGCAGTACCCACGGTGCTTGTGCCGAACACGATCGACGTGGACGATTATTGTTTCTCATCGACCTGCGACGTCGAAAACATTGTGTATTTGGGCTGTATGGATTGGTTTCCCAATCGTGATGCAGTGGAGTTCTTTATTGAGTACATCTGGCCAACCGTCCGGAATTTCAAGCCGAGTGCGAGGTTTACTGTTGTTTTCTCACCGGAGCATGCACCACCGCCAAGGTTTCGAAAGAGGTTTTTGGAAACTGCAGGTGTTGAGTTCTTGGAGACGAACAATGTACGCCAAGAACTCGCAAAAGCGACGATATTCGTAGTACCACTTCGCATTGCTAGCGGTACTAGATTCAAGATTCTTGAGGCAGGTGCGATGGCAAAACCCATCGTCTCAACGCGAATAGGAGCGGAGGGCCTGGATTTCCAAAGTGGGAATCAGATTATCGTGGAAGACAATCCTGTGCACTTCGCAAGAGCAATCGCAGACCTGCTCGCAGATTCAGAAATGCGCGCTGCGTTGGGTATGAAGGCACGGGACAGAGTTGCGCGCGAATACTCCTTCAAGGCTCTTAGATCCACGCTCGAGGATGCTCTGGCCATCCTAGGCTCGACCACTGTCCGCCAGAGTTTATCTAGAGTACGAATCCCCAACGGAAATAGCTTGCACAAATTTCTGTGAGCTAGTTCGCAGGCCCGAGTGAGGAGATGGCAAACATGAAACAGAGATCAGCTATTGTCACCGGCGGGTGCGGATTCATTGGCATTCACTGCGTTAAGCGATTACTCGAGCAGGGATATTCCGTCCTTTGCATCGACAATCTTAGTCGCCGAGGCGCGCAGGCAAACCTCAACTGGATCAACGGATTACCACAAAGGCTCGTGGATTCGTTCAACTTCGATCGAACAGATATTCGACACTTCGAGGAACTTGAGAGCACGTTTCGGAAGCATGTCAACGGACGCGGTAATCCGGAGGTCGTGATCCATGAGGCTGCACAAGTCGCAGTCACAAAATCTGTGGCTCAGCCCAGAATCGACTTTGAAACCAATGCTCTAGGCACTCTAAACGTGCTAGAGGCAGTAAGAAGAAACTTTTCAGATGCCACGATCATTTTCGCTTCCACCAATAAGGTTTATGGAAGTCTCGAAAGTGTAGAAGTATGCGAGCTCGATGAACGCTACGAATTCAGGACGCTGAAAACTGGAATTCCCTCATCTTACCCCGTGGATCCGCGCACGCCGTATGGATGCTCGAAATGTGCGGCGGATCAGTACATGCGCGACTATTCGCGCATATACGGCCTTCGTACTCTGGTGTTCCGGCAGTCATGCGTTTACGGCACTCGCCAATTTGGGGAAGAAGATCAAGGTTGGGTTTCTTGGTTCGCGATTGCCGCTGCATTGCGCGGAGACATCAATGTCTTTGGCCGCGGCAAGCAACTTCGTGATCTTCTCTGGATTGATGATCTGCTCGATGCCTATTGGATGGCCTGGCACTCAGGTGTTGCAGGGCAAGTCTTCAACATTGGGGGCGGGTCTGAAAACTCGCTCTCCGTTGTGGAGTTGATCAACCTCTTGAAAGAACTCGCTCCTAAAGAGATGTCTAAAGTCCGGATCCAACAGTTCCCGGCGCGTCCTGGTGACCAACTGGTTTATGTTTCTGATATTTCAGATCTTGCACAGAAGTTAGGTTGGAGCCCGAAGATCTCACCGCGGCGGGGAGTTGAATGGCTATGGAGCTGGGTAAAACGCAATCGCGCGGAAATTGAAGAAGCAGCGTTAAAGGCGGGTGGGTTTGTTAACGTCGCAGAAGAGGCCGCTTGCACTCTCGCATGAGTAGTGTTAACGGGGTTGGAACTTGCCGCCGTCGTTGCCTAACAGCCTTGCCACCATACTCACTTCAAACCGGCGAGTACTGGATTTTGCGCCGCAACGCTAGCACGTTTCCTCACACTACGAGACTCGCTTTTCCTCTCTGCGTAAGCCCAATGGCAGTTTTCCACTCTTCGAACGAGCATGCGGTAAACCTCGATTTGAGGGTTCTGAAAAGAAGCCGACGTAGGCGGAGCCACTCACATTGACGATCGAAAGCAGAGCTGGGTAATGGCCTCTAGAACCAGCGGCCGGAATGTTTTGGTAGTTGAAGTCGGAGCAACCCAGTGTAAAGGTCCTTGCCACCAGGCAGGATGAGCCGCGAAAGTTTCCGTCTGGCCCGGAGCAGAAACCCAAACAGATCGATTCGCACAAGCCGACCAAGACGGGGCAATATCTGCAACGCCGCTCTGACCAGTCTCAGCATAGGCGACTACACATCCCAGTGCACTCCAAGTGGGCGACTCGACGGCATGCAGTCGTGGCAATGCTAGCCCCGCGACTCAAGGGCTTGAATATAACGACTGATCTGATGCAGGTGAGAAAGGTCGTGACCGGCCAGCAGTTGTAGCATCGCGGCCAAGGACTCCGCGCCACGCTCATTGTGCTGCCCGCTGCGTTGCAAGTCCTCTTGTGACATTCGTCTCCACACAGACAAATTGAGTACGCGCAGCGTCCGAAATATTTCAACAAGTTCGGACGGCTCGCGTTCATTGTGGTGCAGGGAGGCTACCCAAGCATCCTGTCTGATGCCCAGAATAGCTGGCTCGTCCTCGCAAAGGATCAACCTGAGGCGATACCCATAAACCCATTCGCTATCGGTGAGATGGCCGATGATTTCGTTCGGAGTCCATTTCCCTTGAATTGCTCGCCCGTGCAGGACTTCCGCCGGATGTCTGGCCACAATATCGGCCAGGGTGGATGCCGTCTGCCCTAACACCCCGATCGGATCCCGGCCAGCCAACAGGTTGAACAGCTTTTCGCGGTAGGTCCATGGGGCCGACACCTCTAGCCCCGGTTGCGCCGGCGTCATAATCAACTCCTCCTCATAATCGGTGTGTTCACCGCAAAGTGGACAAGACTCGCAATCTCATCACAGCGAAGCGGACGAATCGTCATTTTCCGTCGTGACCATTTTCAGCAGTGCCGTTTTCTGTGAGCTTAAAGCCCTCATCTTTCCAACCCTCGATGCCTCCGATCATTTTCTTAACCCGGCGACCAAGTTTCGCAAGATTGAGAGCCGCCCGGTCGGCCCCGTTACAATGTGAGCCATTGCAATACACAACGAAGAGCGTGTCTTCGGAATAAGAAGCGAGATTCCGCTCGGTAATACGACCATGCGGGAGATTCACCGCGCCCGTAATATGTCCAGCGGAATACGACTGCGGGCCGCGAACGTCCAGCAAAACAAAATCCGCTTTCTCACCCTCCATCGCTTCGTGCACGTCCCAGCAGTCGGTCTCCAATGACAGGAGTCGTGAGAAGTGTGCAACGGCATCGGCAGGAGATGCGGGGGCGAAACTAGAGACGTTGGAAACTTCCTTTTGAAGTGCGGGCATAAAATGAGACCCTCCTGGCATTAATGTGTCAGTACTCGGCGGAACGAACAAGCGGCAGTAATGACAATATACGTTAAAATCGTGCCATGACTGCAGCAGGGCAAACCGCACGCACAAGGGCATCACAAGTCAAATTGTTCCACCGAGACGTGGCAGTTCTCGCTTATGCCGGTACGGCAACGTTCGAGCTAGGAATTGTGGTCGAGCTATTCGGGTTACCGCGACCGGAGTTTTCCGAATGGTATCGATTCAAGGTATGCGCCCTGGAGACAGGCCCGCTCGCCACAACCGGCGGTTTGACGATTACATGCCGTCATGGAATCGATGCACTTTCGCGCGCTGGGACGATTGTGATTCCAGGCTGGCGAACAGAAGAACAACCGCCAGAGCGACTCTTGCGAATCTTGCGGAGAGCGCATAGGCGAGGCGCAAGGTTGGTTTCGATCTGCTCCGGAGCGTTCGTGCTCGCCGCAACAGGGCTTTTGAACGGACGGCGTGCGACGACGCATTGGCGCTACGCGGCGCAACTGGCACAGATGTATCCCCGCATTCAGGTAGAGCCTGACGTGCTGTACGTTGACGAAGGCGACCTGCTCACCTCGGCGGGAAGCGCTGCTGGCATCGACCTATGCCTGCACATCGTACGCAAGGACTTCGGCGAAAGCGTGGCGAGCCAGGTTGCACGTCGGCTGGTTGTGTACCCGCACCGTGATGGTGGCCAGGCGCAGTTTGTCGACCGGGCTGTACCCAAAGAAGATCGCCCGTGGTTGGCCAAACTGCTTGAATGGACCCAGAATCATCTTGGTGAAAAGCTCTCGGTGAAACGCCTCGCGAAGCAGGCTGGGATGAGCAAGAGAACCTTGTCGCGTCGATTCGAGGAGGAAGTTGCAACGTCGCCCATCGAATGGCTCATCGGGTTGCGGCTCGCCCGTGCAAAACAGATGTTGGAGAAAACCGCTCGGAGCGTCGACGAGATAGCGTATGACACAGGCTTCGGTTCGGCACCGACCCTCCGGCACCATTTCCGGCGCCGTCTTAACACGAGCCCGGTTGCCTATCGCTCGCATTTTCGGTGAAATACCGGCGGCAAAGGAGCTAGGTCTAGTCTTCGTGCCTGCGGGTCAGTCCCAGCGTGCCAAGGGACAGGTTGATTTACGGCAGTCGGAAGTAAGTCAGCAGAACCATGCAAGCGACAAGTCGGCTTCTGGCAAATCAGCAATGATCGTTGAGCAAGCCAACTTTCTTAGGTCAGCTCGTTATATGATTCGGCTCGAGGTAAGCCGAATGAGCAAGTCACTCAAGCAATGGCTGTCCACGAACTCTTGGCTTTGTGTGGTGTCGCTCACCTTTGGTTTGATTGCACTTTCCTTCCCTGCCTCGCCGGCACAAACGCAAAATCAGCCCGTCCGCGTGATCGCCTTTGGTGCTCACCCTGATGACTGCGACATCGGCGCTGGGGGCCTGGCTGCTAAGTATGCTTCGCGGGGCAACAAGGTGAAGTTCGTGTCGCTCACCAACGGCGACGCAGGGCATCAGTCGCAGCATGGTGAGGACCTCGCCAAGCGCCGACGTGCCGAGGCTCAGGAAGCAGGGCGGCGCATCGGCATCGAGTACGAGGTGCTTGATAACCACGACGGCAAGCTCTTGCCTACCCTAGAGGTCCGCGAACAGGTCATCCGCGAGATTCGCCAGTGGAAGGCGGACGTCGTAATCGCACCCAGACCCAATGACTATCACCCGGATCATCGGTACACGGGAGTGTTGGTGCAGGATGCGTCCTATATGGTGATTGTGCCCAGTCTTGTCCCGGATACGCCGGCGCTCGCGCGAAATCCAGTGTTCCTTTACTACAGCGACCGGTTCACGCGCCCTCAGGCCTTTCGTGCAGACATTGTGGTGTCGATTGACGATGTGTTTGACAAGAAGATCAATATGCTGGACGCGCACGTGTCACAGTTCTACGAATGGCTGCCATGGACTGCGGGACAGTTGGAACAGGTACCCAAGGATCCTGCAGAGCGAAAGAAGTGGCTGGCGGCACAGCCCATCGCAGAGAGAAAAGTGCGTCCGGAGTGGGGAGAGATGTTGGAGAAATTTTATGGTGCGCTCGCGTCTCGCATTCAGCACGCCGAGGCATTTGAGATCACAGAATACGGACACCAGCCAAGTGAGGAAGAGATTCGCAGGCTCTTCCCTTTCTTTTCGGAGACAGGACCACGCCCCTGAATCGCTCGCTCACCGAGGACTTCTGAATAGCTTCCGTGTAGCCTGTAAGGACGAAGCCGCTGGCGCGGCGGACGCTTCGCGTGTACAGGTCTCGTACGCCGGTGGAGTCTTGAAGGACTGGAGAGCCGTGACGCGTTACGATGACGTGAACATGGATAGCGACTTCGGTAGTAATCGATAGCATCAATAACGGGCTCCTCGCGCAACCCTATCAATACAACAACTTCCAACCCAAAGTCGATTCAAATCCCATAGCGCACCGCGTCCGCCGCAAACGCCAACGGCTTCCTTCTAACCTCCTTATCGAAAACGCCTCGGATCGAGATTCCCCTCCACGCAAGCGTCTGCCGCCGAGCGCGTTTCCGATCAAGGCTAGCGTGCTACTCGGAGACTACCCTTCAATTGGTGAAAAATCCCCACAGCACTCCCTGACAAGACGCGACACAAAAAATGACTGTTTACGGCGCTAAAATCGCGGCGAAGTTATCACGTTTCTGTCACGTCAGCCCCTTTTGTGAGGGGACTTCTCACTTTGCGACAACGCTTAAAATATCCGCATCTCACTGAAAACAAATTGGCGGAAGCGTGTGCGAGTCGAACACGCGAAGGCGGTGAAAACAAAGGAAATACCTTTAGAATCAACCTCCGCTTCCGATCAAAACCTTAACTTCCGCAGGGGTCTAGCACAGTTCTAGCACACGATTCTTCGCCTCTTCGCCCAACGGTTTGTTATATGTGATAGTCAAGACTTGACCTTCCACGCCATGCTGTCGGATGAGGTTGCTATCGTCCGATGGCCTCAGGCCTCAACTTCCGCTTTGCCCGTCCGGAATTCCGGGAGCAACTGCCCAGAACCGGGCTTCTGGCCACCCCATCGGTGCCTCAGCTATGTGCCCCGGCAACCTCATCGAGTAACCGAGCCCTTTGCGTTTACTTTTCTCATTCGTCTTAATCGTCACCGCGCGCCCGCATCGCGTGTCTCGATACATAATCCGCGACAGCTCGACCCAGGGAATTCCCCCCGGCGCAACTGCTTCGGAGGTGAATGCCGCCAAAGACGCGCGCATCGGCGATTTCGGCGATCGCCTCGGAGAAGCTCGCATAGGAACGCGTGCCTGGACGTATCTCGGAGGTGAGGCTGAATGCGGTGTTCTCTCCAAATGCGGCAGCCAGGATGAACGCGGCGGCGCCACTGTACGTGGAATGCGCAGACGGATACTCGGGATGCGGAGGAGTACCGGTCAGAGAGTCCAGCAATGGCCTCCAATCGGCATCGGGGTCTCCGGGCGCGGCACCCGCTCGGATCGCGGTGACTGGCCGCCAGAAAATGTAGCGGTATTTGCTATCCCAGCACGCCGTTATCGCGTCAGCGAGAGTTACATTGAGCACGGCGAATAGATGCGCATTCTCGGTCAGACTGAGCCCGCGCGCCGCCGAAAGCTGCGCTGCAATGCGGTTCCAGGCTAGTGGAGTGTTCACCGCCCAAAACAATGCGACTTCCGTCTGTTCACTTGAGCGGCTTGTGCTGGAAAGGCTACCCATCTCTCTCACTTCGTTGAGATCGGCCACGTACTCCGGGCTGTTGAGGGCCAGCGGGGGCGGCAAGCGGAACTGCGAGGGGCGCGTCAGTACCCAGGGCGTTATTGTGGCAAGTTGCGGTGTTGCGCCTGATGCGTTCGCCGGCGGAGTTGGGCGCCAAAAGCCCAGCGAATTCGGCGTTCCGGCGATGCTCTGGACGCCAAAGAATGGCGGCGGAGTCGGGGCGAACCCGTCCGTCAGCCTCCAGGCCCAGATGGCGTCCGCCACGCTTTGTCCCCACGCGACTCCTGCGGCAATGGATTCGGGTTTTTCGGTTGAGGCGAGCGCCGCGAGCGATGCATCATGCTGACTGGTGAGGTTCCCGCCCTGCTGCGCTCCATAGAGGTTCGTTAGAATTGCATACGCCGCCTGAATCGCGGCTGCGCGTTGCGACGCATTACGAGGCGCGTCCGGCCTCACATGCAGTGGACGAAAGCGTGGCTCAATACCGTTGACGGCATCGAAGACCGATGCCGAGACCAACGCGACGACGCGACCGGTGACGTTTGGAGCAGTCCCCGCTGTCAGGACCGTGGAATTCATCACACCGATCCACTCCAGCACCGGGTCGGGCGTGGCAGCCGACATCTGCGGCGGACTAACAGCGAACAGCGCCGCAATCAGCAAAAACGCCACGCTTCGCGCAGCCGCACCAATACCTTGGTGGCCAACCAAGCGGACCACTATCAGATTACATTCCGTTGACTTGCCAATTGCCTGCACGTCTCCAGATGGAGCCGTTGTGGAAATCCGGGTTTCGGTCATACGAACCTTCCTTGATGTCTTGAGTCAGCGTCCAGTCTGAAGGTCACCCGCACCTCGACGAACAGGCCCCTTCTCAGACTTGATCGCGGGTAGCCGCATACTGAGCCGGTAATACTCTCCGAGGCAACGGGCAAAGCCGGGCAAACTGCGGCAAAGTGGGGCAAAAGGCGCATCGGCCCCATCTAGGTCTCGGAAACAAACGATGTGATAAGCTTCGGTCAAACGGGGAGCCCTCCTCCTAATGTCTGTCGGGCGCATATCGAGGCCAAATACCCTTCCCGACTCTCGAGGGCGGCGCCTGGAATCTTGGAAAGAGATTGCTGCCTACCTGGGGCGTGACGTCACAACCGTCCGCCGCTGGGAGAGGCGCGAGGGGCTGCCAGTCTCTCGCATCCTCCACAGCAAAATCGGGTCGGTTTATGCATACACGACGGAACTCGATGCGTGGCGGGATAGCCGGGCTTCTGCCGCAGCAACCGACGTCGCCGATGTGCATCCAGTCCCGGAGATCGCTGCGCAGCGGATTCGGGTGGCGCGTCGCTGGTTTGTTGTATCTGGAGTTGCCATCCTCGCCCTGCTGGTCGTCGCTTACTTTGCAACACGAAGCCGCCTAAGAGGTGCGACCGGGCCGAAAATCAAGTCCTTGGCGGTATTGCCTCTGAAAAACCTCTCGGGCGACCCAACGCAGGAATATCTTGCCGATGGGATGACCGAAGCTCTCATCGGCCGCCTCTCCAGCATTCACGACCTCCGCGTCATTTCCCGCACCTCCGCTATGCAGTTCAAGAACAGTTCGCTCTCCGTGCCGGAAATCGCCAGAACTCTCCACGTAGACGCCATCGTTGAAGGGTCAGTCATACGAGACGCCAGCCGCATTCGCGTTCATGCGCAGCTCATTCGCGCCGCCACCGACGAGCATTTCTGGTCGGAGACCTACGACCGCGAACTCGGCGACGCCCTCGGCCTGGAAAGCGACGTGGCACAAACGATCGCTGGAAGAGTGGAGGTTACGGTCACCGGTGCAGAACGCGCCAGACTTGTAGCTGCGCGCCAAGTCTCCCCGGACGTTTATGAAAACTTTCTCAAGGGGCAGTTCGTCGAAAAAAGCAACAGGCCAGCTGCAAAGCAAAAAAGCATTGCTTATTTTGAGGAGGCCATCAAGAGGGACCCGGCGTTCGCACCGGCTTACCTCGGCTTGGCCCAGGCATATGCCGCACTCGGCACGCCTGGCGTTGCCGGGGCTCCTCCGAATGAAGTGCAGCCAAAAGTAATCAGCGCGGTCCGTAGGGCGCTGGAACTGGATCCAGCACTCCCCGGAGCCCATGACCTGATAGGGAGTCTGTATCAGATGCAATGGCAGTGGAACGACGCCGAGCGCGAATACAAGCTCGCCCTCGAGTTGGATCCGAACGACGCCGGGGCGCATCTTTCATTTTCGAGCTGGCTGCTTTCTCAGGGGCGCACGGAAGAGGCGCTCGCATGGTCCCGACGGGCCCGGGAGCTTGACCCCATCGGAATTACGGGCAATACCGTGGGGTGGATTCTATTCCAGTCGCGCCACTACGATGAAGCCATTCGCGAACTGCGAAGCTATCTGGCGGTGCGCCACGATGATGCCTCGACCTACTGGTCTTGCTGGTTCCTGGGTTTCGCGCTCATCGCAAACGGTCAGCCGGACGAAGCGATTCCCGTGCTGGAAAGAGCGCTCGCTCTCAGCGATCGTAATCCGGCTGTAATCGGCGTGCTCGTCAGGGCCTACGCGCATGCCGGGCGTCGGGCCGATGCGCTCCGCCTCCTTGATGAATTAAAACGACGGCAGCAGAAAGGCTACGTTCCCACCGCCGCTTTTGTGAACGCTTATCTGGGGCTCGGCGACAACGAGCAGGCGTTTGCCTGGCTCGAGCGCGCCTACAAAGAACACTCAACGATCCTGATGTACATCAGAGTCCACCCCTTCTTTGATCCGCTCCGCGGTGACCCGCGTCTTGCGGACTTGGTGCGCCGCGTCGGACTTGACCAGGCTCGGTAGCCGCCACGCCAGGTTGGTGAGACCACGCTTGCGAAGCTAGCTAAATGGCGCTTAACGAACGTTACTACTAGCGGCGATAGTAATTCAAGGCGGCAAAGCAAATGGCGAAATAAAGGCGAAAGTGCTAAACTTTCGATTCGTGCCGCAAACGGGTTTAGCAACCGAACTGGTATTTCTACCCGAGAGACCGAAGTTAATGCCGCCCCAGAGCGCCGGGTATCTGAGAGGTACGAGACATTAGCGCCGGAAGGTCAAACCCTCGTCAAAAGGTATATTGAGCCTAGCACCATCGCCGTTCACGTTCCAAAGGCGTCGAGATCAGAGTTGGTGGAGGCATCCGAGAAGATTAAGGCGGCATTTCCGAGTTCGACGATCTTCTCCGCAAGGATGGAGCATGTGACCTTCTGACTGTTCCCGATTTTTCGATCCAACTCGATTGTTTTGAAATCGTCTGCCGCTAGCCGGCCACCTTCCTTAATGTTTCCATACACTTGGCAACAGTCTCTTCTCACGGTAAGGGGCCTTAAGCACCACGGCATCGTGCGGCAGATGATATGGTGCCGCCCTTTGCCGCTTGCCGGTAGGCCTTTTAAATTGCAATCTCACGCCCTAGGTCGAAGTTAGGCAGCTGAAGGGCTGGCGGTGATCTTGCTCGGTACATCTGCACCCCCAAAACCGCGAAACCAATCAGGTGAAGGCATGTCACTCAATTTTTGGCGTCTGATCAGGTTTGTTCCCATTTGGCGTGGCCACAACCGCAGCTGCCGCAGACTGCACCAGCGCAAGCTCACGAAGCGGAGTTATTGGAAACGGAACAGGGGACCAGTGTCCGGGCCGAGATCCAGAAACGCGCAGGCGATTAGGAAACCGCCGCTCAAGGTAACTCTTCGTGACAAAACTGTCGTCAAGAGCTACATCAAGCTGATCAAGGCTGATTCATTACAGTTCGCTGATAAGAAGAGCCGGCCGAGTCACGACGATTGCCTCCCAACAAAGAGACAAACCTCACAAACGACGTTTGGCCAAAGCATCATCGATCGGATTTGTGGGCAACTATGCGGGCGGATGATTCGCCGTATCAAGTGGCCTTATTTCGTTAAGTTACCAGTTGAGAGATGGATGAGAACGAGATTATTCACCGAGGATGGACAAATCGGTCGGCTCAAGCGAGAGTACGCCCGCTTTTGTCGTCAAGTGGCTTAGTGGCGGGTGAGGCCGCCTTGAAACGAGGGTGGGGCGTGATGCTCCGATGACACATGGACAAGATCCGACAGTCCCCTATGCGCGAAAGCAAGCTGCACGTGGCTAGTTTGGCCAGGACACTTTCCTGGCTCATCGCCCTGATAGGGGGCCTCGCTCTACTGCTTTCCGTCGCATCACCCGCTGATGACGCCGTACAGCACGAATTAGCGCCTGGCCGCACACGGCATGTCTTGAGACTGTCGAGGACGAATCGTCCGGCCACGCCCCTGACACGAGGAATCGCAATCCTTGGAGCCAGGATCGTTCCAACACGCGTATCGCATCGCTGGACCCCGGTTCCAGCGAAGAGCGTTCTGACATCCGACGAAACCCACGCTTGCCCGACGGGCGATCGCTCCCCGCCTCACATTCTTCTCTGATTTGTTCATCTGCTTGACCGCAAATTCTGGGGTTCGGGTCGGCGTCGTGCTCATGTCCCGGCTAACGATCTCAAGTTCCAAACCGCGGTCCTAAAACAACTGCTTCTTCCTGAGCGACGGACGGTCTGGCCGTATCTCTCAGAGATCTAGCGACTTCATTGCCGAAGCGAATCGGCGAAAGGATGACTATGCGATGGCGCGCCTCGTATCTGGCTTGCTGTTCTTGCCTTTTGTTGGCATGTGTCGGCTGCGGTAGCAGTGATGGAAATTCCACTCCTCCACCAACCTCTACGCCCCACTTTGCCTACGTCTCGAACTCAGATTCCAGCACCATCACTGCGTACAAGATGGATTCGGCCAGCGGTGCATTGAGTGCGATTACGGGATCGCCCGCAGGAACCGTAGATATTCCACTTGGTCTGGCGCTAAACACGGCCGGGGATCTTCTCGCAGCCGGGAACTTGAATAGAGGCGAGATATCGGTGTTCCACGTAAACAAGACGTCGGGTGCGATCACAGCCGTTTCCGGCTCGCCGTTCCCCACCAGCGGCGGCGGATTCCCAATGGACAGCAAGTTCCATCCGACGGGCAAGTTCTTGTACGCAGGAATGCAGGTATCCACTACCAGCAATATCTGCGCTTTCTCAGTCGACGCTTCCACTGGAATTCTGACTCCAGTTCCGGGTTCACCCTTCGCGGGTCAACCTTCTCTTGGCGGAGGAGGAGTGAACGCGATCGCACTTCACCCGAATGGCAACTTTCTCTACGTCAGCGGCGCTTTCCTGGGCATCACCGGCTATGCCGTTGATAACGCTACTGGAGTGCTGACTCATTTGCCGGGGTCTCCTTTTATCCCGGCTGGCGCGTTCCTCAACTCCAAAATCGTTGTCCATCCCTCGGGAAACTTCCTTTACATGGCCGATTTTGATGCGGATGGCGTGCGGGTGTTCCCCATCGCAGCCGATGGTTCCGTGGGAGCGGAAATTGCAGGCTCACCTTTCGCCTCCGGAACCGGACCGAGAGGAATCACTCTTGATCCGGCGGGCAAGTTCGCTTACGTGATCCACGATGGCGACAGCAGCGTCGCCGCTTTCAAGGTGGACGCCGTCAGCGGTGCATTAACCCTCGCCGGAACTAGTAATACCGGCTTCGGCCCGTTTGCGCTCACCGTGGAATCTTCCGGGAAGTTTCTCTATGTCACTAACCAGAGTGACGGGAACGTGTCGGCGTACAGCATTGATGCCAATACCGGAGGCCTCACCACGATTGCTGCATCACCGTTCGCCGCGGCCAACAGCCCGATCTCCATCGTGGCAACGAAATAAGGGAAGGGGGACGGACGAATCCGATCGAGAACAAGCTCAAAAGACCGGTTGCTCACCGTTCCCCAAGGCTGAAGTCGAGAAGATCCGAGGGCTGAAGTACCGGGCGGCCAGCGCGTCGTTGCGAGTGTGGGCCTGCTGCAGCGCTCGCTGTGCTGGCAGGAATCGTCGGAGATGCATAGGCACGAGCGCTGGAAGTAATCGCTCAAACCCCAGCGAGGGAGATGTCTATGGATTCTGGAAAGCGAATTCTGTTTGCGATTGCGAGCCGATTATGGACGGCCGTTCCTGTGATTCCGCTCGCTGCGGTGATCTGTCTGTTGGGAGGGATCTGTGCACCAACCGCTTCCGCGCAAGTCTATCCGCTTGGAGAAGGCTATATGGGCTTCTCCCTGCACAACAACGAATACGGAACCATTCGCCACAACTCGCCGGGGCTGCAATTCGACGTGGGATACAACGCGGCGCGCTACCTGCGGCTAGTCGGCGATTTCGGCGCGCAATTCCACAGCACTTCTATCGTGTGGACAAATGGCAAGAAGGCGGAGGCAGACTCTTATCAGGTTCTGTTCGGACCAGAGTTAAGAATGCGAAACCGCACCCGCTTGACCCCGTTTGTCCATGGGTTGGCTGGTCTGGCAGTCCGCAGCTACGTAGTGCCCACAGGAAACTGGATCTGTTCAGGATCTTTTCTTCTTAACTGCTACCAGGAAACGTTCTCGGCCGCACGCGAGGTTGGTTTCGCGTGGGCTGGCGGTGGAGGACTGGAATGGAGCGTTCATCCAAGCGTGTCGGTGCGGCTAATTCAGTTTGATTTTGTGCGTACCAAGCTAAGCCGGGACAACCTCAACTTCTCGCCTGTCCAGGGACAATTTCCTACGCTCAATGGCTGGCAAGACAACTACCGCTTCTCCTTCGGGATTGCGTTTCGTTTCGGAGAAAAAGGAGAAGCACATCCACGGTATCGGACCCGGTAGTGGCAGTCGCCTCGGTGACTCGGTTTTACCAAATTTCTGCGGAGGAAATCTCTATGAAAACCATCAGCCTTTGCCTGGCTACGATCCTCGTACTGAACACGTACAGCCTTGCCTATCCTGAGGACCCGCAACCGGCCACTCCACCGGCGGTGGCGAGTAATGCTCAGCAAGCCGAAAAAGCAAAAATGGCAATTCAGCAGCGTGGGACTGGAGAGAAGTCGAAGGTCAAGGTGAGATTGCGCGACACGACTGAACTGAAAGGATACATCAGTCAAATTGACCTCACCTCTTTTCAACTGACTGACAAGAAGACCGGAAGGGTTACGACAATTGCCTACGATAGTGTCGAAAGAGTAGGCGGAACCGGTATGGCCAGGAGTACGAAAGCCGTCATTTTCGTCGGAATCGGGGTGGCCGCGGCCGCCATCATCCTCGGCCTCCTGGCAAACGCACTCAATCACTCTTGATGACTGGATCTTCAATTAAGCGCCTGTGCATTTATCGACAAATACGAAGCGGGCGATTGTTCGCGAGTGCAAGCCAGACCCAGGGTGGCAAATTTTAAGGCGGCAGCATGGCAAGAGGGTCAACTAACTTTGGGTATCTGTTTAAACCCGACTGGAGGCAGTCATGACAAAGATTCTCTATCGAGCGCTGATTCTAATGTTGCTGGCCGTTCCATCACTGGGACAGAGCATCACGACCGACGCGAATCTGCATTTCTCAGCGGCGCGCGACTTCTCATTCACGTCGAACCCAAATGGGTCCTGGTCCTACGGCTACAAGTACAGCCTGACGGATCCGTTCAACCTAGATCCGATTTCAGGGAGCACCTATTTCTCTGGCGAGGCGGGCTGGTTTGGTCCAATTCCCGGAGGCACAGCGCCGGGGTTCCCGCTGGTCGTGGCTGGGCCAGGCGGTGGCAACGATGTGCTCGACATGGGGCCGGGACCGTTTTCCTATTCGGTGGTGCGCTGGACGGCGCCTTCGAATCGGCGCTGGGATGTAGTCGGGATGTTCTTTGGAACGGGAATGACGACGGGTGATGTTCATGTTCTGCGCAACGGGCGTTTGCTGCTCGACAGTCCGCTGAACGGGTCGGACGTGGTTCCGTTTTTCCGGGTTGTCGCGCCGGGAACGGGGGGAACGGTCGACTTTGCCGCCGGGCCCGGGCCAGACGGCAACAACGGTGCCGACCCCACTGGATTTCAGGCAACGATTGCGCCGCACCTCTACCGGTTCACCAGTGTCGACTATCCGGGTGCGACAAGCACGCGGCTGCTAAGTATCAACCAGAACGGTGCCGCGGTGGGCGACTACGTGGACGCTACCGGTACCACACACGGGATGCGGTGGGCGAACGGCGTGTTCACTGTCCTGGATCCGCCGGGCGCAGTTCTCTCGCAGGCGCGCGGCATTAATGATGCAGGAACGATCACGGGGTGGTTCGCCGAGGAGAGCGGTGCCTTCCATGGTTACGTGTTCGAAAACAATGCGTTCACGATATTCGATGTTCCCGGAGCGGCGCACAGCCAGGCTCTGGGGATCAACAATCGTGGCGACATTGTTGGGGCATACGATGTAGGCGACTTGAGCACTGCCTTTGGCTTTGTCCTAAGAAAGGGGCACTTCACATTGTTTGAAGTTCCTGGATCGGCCCCTGGAACAACCATCCCCTTCGGCATCACCGATGAGAGGCAGATCGTCGGCACTTACAGCGACGGACAGGGAAACTCCTTCGGATTTCTGCGCGCCGCAGGCCAGTATCGGACGATCAGCCTGCCTTCAGCTGACAGCACACTGACAACGGGGATCAACGAGGGCGGTACCATCGTCGGCAACTACTTTCCGAGCGACGCCACGGGAACTCATGGCTTCGTTCTCTCGCGCGGTAAAGCGACGATCGTGGAGTTCCCCGTGTTAATGAGCCGTACGCGAGTGCGAGGGATCAGCGAAGAAGGAGTTATCGCCGGCTTCTACAGTCCAGACGGCCTGACTCTGCACGGATTCGTCGCCAAACCGGAAGACTAACGGAGCATTGTTGATCTTTTCTAAAGACCAAGTGGTTTTGGAGGATTGATTTTCACTTTAGAAATACCGCCAATCGGCGTGAGAGGAGATTTCTATGAGCCGTGTTCACATCTTGAAGTGTGTATCGATTGTGTTGTTGGCTGCAAATGCTTGGGTACCACTGGCATTCGGTCAGCCCAGTCTTCAGCAAACCAACATTCCGCAGGCGCAGATGAACTCCTCACAGAAATTGTATGACAACTTCAGTAGGAAGTGGCTCGATCCCACAAAATGGCAGGCTGTGAATCCCAATTGTTGGGGCAATATCCTCGAATGCGTTCGGGAAATTCAGGACGGCAAACTGCGTTTGGCATTGAGGAGCCTCGGTGCCAGCAATTCGGACTCCGGAGTGCAGTGGAGTGAATCGGAAGTCTACTTCCTGAACCCGAATGCTGTCACGAGCATCACAGCAGACGTTAATGTCCGTTTCCGGGGAACTGCCTGTCCAACGAATGACACTGGCCCCCGAACCCATACACAAAATCAAATCTCAGGAAATTTCTTCAATACTGGCACGGGCGATCCTAGTGACGACATGTCAGTAATCTTAATGATCTGGGTCGATACGGTTGATCCGGTCACGAGAGTAAATGTGGTTTGGGGTAATCCGTGGCCGGCACCATTCACCATCGTGCCGGTGGCGAACTATCCGCTGGGCACGGAACTGACTGCGGCATTAACGTGGGATCGTGCCAATCACCAATTCGTTGCCAAAACAAGAGTGAAGGACGATGAGGGTCCATGGGTGCAGGTAGAGATTCCCTATTCCGTCTCCGATACAACACCACCTGCAAATCCGATGAAGGCTCTTCAGACCAGTCTGGAGACTCTGAACTGCACCAGTGCGAAGACGTTTGGGCAGGTTGAATCGACATTCGACAACGTAATCGTCAATCGCTGACTCAGTACCTTGGTAAGCAGAATCAGCAAAGTGTGCCGCTCGTTCTTTGAACCCGAGTACGAAAGGAAACCAATTCTCCAGAAGGAGTTGGTATGCAAACACGGAATTGCATCCTGAGTGTCGGTTTGATTCTGCTGACAGCGATTTCGGCGGCGCCATCCCAGTCTCGGGACCCCGGCGCCGGAAATGGCAATGCGTATGAACCAAAACAAGTGCTGGTTTCAGCGAAAACGGCTACCATCGGGTCCCAGATCGGCGAGGTCGCTCAGACTGGACGTTGGATGAGGGACCTAACCCCGAACGACCTCGAAACGCACTAGATTCGGTTCGTACGATTGACAAGGGAGTGAACCGCAACAATTGGAACTATGAATTATGCACTGATCGTTTGTTTCCTTGGCTTGAGTCTCAACAGCTTTGGAGCCGACCTGAAGCAGAAGACCACCACTGCCTTCGACAAATACGTTGCGGCCACAGAGAGCAGAATGAACGATGAACTGCGTCCGGGAGGAGCATTCCTTTATTTAAACGGCCTGCCGATGGACGCAAGGCAAAGCTCGCTCGACAAGCTGATGAAGGGCGAAGTGCTAGTGGAAAAGCGGGAAACTAAGAGTCCTGGCGACAGCTCAGATATACCGGATGGAATGGTGCATCACTGGGTTGGGATCATTTTTATCCCTGGCATTACGCTGGCGCAGCTTCTGCCAATGTTGCAAGACTACGACCGCCGGGCCGAACTGTACAAGCCGGATGTCATCGCGTCCCATTTGATCTCGCATGAGGGAGATGACTACAAGTTCTTTCTGCATCTTTATCAGAAGCGGTTTACCACTGTGGTCTTTAATACGGAGTACATCGCACATTGGGGCCATGTGGATTCGCATAAGATTTACTCAAATTCCATCAGTACCAAGATTGCCGAGGTAAAGGATTCCGATCGTCCGGATGGGGAAGAGTGGGCAGTTGGGCAAGGCCGTGGGTATCTCTGGCGGCTCAACACGTATTGGCGATTTGAGGAGAAAGATAATGGGGTCTACATGCAATGCGAAGCGCTGTCGCTCACCCGCGACATTCCTTTTGGGCTAGGTTGGCTGCTGAAGCCACTGGTTACGAAGATCCCGAAGGAATCTCTCAATCGCGCGTTGGGTCAGACCCGGACAGTGATGTTGGAGAAAGAGAAAGCTGGAAGCCTATAAAAATGAAGAGCGTCGTGCCCTGGAGTAACGCACGGTCTATGCTTTGGGAGTGATGCATTAGCTGGCTCGGCAACCCATGAACTCATCGAAATCTCCTCACCCACGGCGGAGAAGAATCTGGCGGATAATCATGTGGCCGCTTTTTGGACTATGCGTCATTCTCTTCCTTGCATCGATGATGGTACCAAAGCTCGATGGGCCACATCGACGCCAGTTTGTGAACGAAGCAGTCAGCGTGGCCAAACTCCGGACAATTAACAGGCTCCAGGAACGATACTCCAAAGATCACCCTAAAGAAGGATTCACGTGCGAACTGTCCCAACTGAAGTCAGCGGATCAGGCGAGGGACCCTCATTACGATCCTGAGCAGTTTCTGGTCACTGGGACGCAGTCAGGTTACAGGTTTATGGTTGTCACCTGCCGCCCTGCTCCTACAGGTGTGATCGCTCATTATCAGGTTGCTGCGCTGCCGATCGAACCTGGCAGGTCCGGTTTTCGCATTTTCTGCACAGATGAATCTGGCCTGCTGTGGTACGACCAAAACGGATCGATAGAAGATTGCCTGGCTTTGCACCACTCCCTTGAGTAAGCGAGATTTCCATTTCTCCCATCGGCCCACTTTCTTGCCATTATTAGAAAACTAGACTTTTCTAACGACCCCGTGGCGTCCAAGTTCGCCCTCACTGTTATCGTGGTCGGGAGGCCGAGAAATGCTTGGAGGTTTTCTAACGACAACTGTGCAAACGAAAGCTGCAACTTGCTCCAAAAAGAGACCGAAATGCGCTAGAACTCGCTAGAACGCAAGGAAAACCATGGTTCTTGATTTTTAATAAATAAAAGTACCCTCTCTCACTTTCCTCAACCCCATCCTTAGGAATGCGCTATCACTCACGCCTGCATCGCTACGAGTGTAACGCTAGTCCCTCCAAACCTCGTTTTTGCCCCTCCAAGTCCCACATTTCCCTCCCCTGTTCGAATTGGGGCAAAGAGTAGGAGCTCTGCGGAGAGCTAGATACTATTGCAAAGAAAGCACAAGAGCGTGCGCGTTACTCCCAGTTTTGTAGTTTTGATGCTTCTTGCGAGTAACACCTTTGCCGAAGACTCGGGAGGTTTTGATGTCAGAGAGTTCGAGTTCGAATACCAGAGCAGGGGATTGTGAGTACCCGGGATGGTTCTGATCGGTTCTGACGGGATTTGGACGGTTCTGAGCATGGAACTACTACAGTTCTACGAGGGTACTTCTCACTTTGCGACTGCCTTCAATGTATTCGTATCTCACTGAAACCAAACTGGCGGAAGCGTGTGCGAGTCGAATCCGCCTACAAACGTAGTTTCAACGACATGCAGGGCAGCGGATGACATCGAAAGCCACGAAAGACAATATTAAGCAAGCAAACAGAGTGCAGATAGAGCGCAGAACGGTCTTGATGGAGATCAAATTGGCGGCCCATCTCTTCTCCAATAGCGTTCTTCGGCAACGATTTTGGAGGCGGTGCGGATGGGATAGATCGCCGTGAGTCAGGCAGGTTGCTTCTGATCGATGGGCCTTGTGGATGGACCTGCGCTTGGAGGCTGAGCAGCTGCGGTGATTTCCTGCCCCCCGGTTTTGAAGATCACCAGGTGGGTTCTGATCGGTTCTGAAAATTCTCTACTCTACATAATTCTTCAATCGCCTACCAGGAATGGGCTCTGACGCGTTCTGATCAAGGTTGACCCGTTCTGACCATGGAACCATCACGTTTTTATCACGGCACCCCTCGAGGGTGGGGACAGTAACTGAACGATTCGCCGCGCGGAAACGTGAGATCCGAGTCGCGGGCGAGTCCGTTCGAGAGTCGTCAGCGGATTCGCGTCAGTCACGTACGAACCTCCTGATGGACGCTAATCCGCCATCGATGGCGCCCCTTTGGGCTGCGGTTCGGCCACGTTTACCATCCGCATTCTGCTGTGGTTACGACCGTAGAAGAAGTAGACAATAAGTCCTGTCGCGAGCCAAATGATCAAGCGGGCCCACGTCTCCCAGCCGAGGCTTAACATCATCAGCAGAGATACGGCGATACCCATTATGGGTGTGAACGGAATCCATGGCGCCACAAATGCGCGCGGGACCTCCGGTCCTCGCCTCCTGAGAATCCAAACGCCGCCGCAAACGATGACGAACGCCAGCAGCGTCCCAATCGAAACCAATTCACTGATCACGTTGATCGGAGTAAGCGCAGCGACAGTGGCCACACTGAGACCCACGAAAATCGTCGAAATGTAAGGAGTGCGGAAGCGCGGATGAATGGCACTTGCCCACTTGGGTAGTAAGCCATCGCGGGACATGGCAAAGAAGATGCGCGACTGACCAAGCAATGTGACCAGCATTGCCGAACTGAGGCCGCAAATCGCACCTAGTTTAACTAGATTCCTACCCCAGGTGACACCCGTAACACCGATGCCCATCGCGATCGGATCAGGAACGTCCAGGGATGTGTACCTCACCAACCCGGTCAAAACACCTGCAACCAGAATGTAAAGGATAGTGCAAATGCCAAGAGACCCAAGGATTCCGATGGGCAAGTCTCGGGCTGGATTTTTGGATTCCTGGGCAGCCATCGATACCTGATCAAATCCGATGTAAGCGAAGAAGATTACTCCAGCAGCCGTCGCAATACCCGACCACCCGAAATTGCCATAGTGGCCTGTACTCGCGGGTATAAATGGAGTCCAGTTCGCCACTGCTTCAGCGCGGTGGCCCAAAATGTAATTCGCTCCCAGGCCAATGAAAATCAGAACCACGCAGACTTTCACAACCACAATAAAAGAGGTGACGTTTACTGACTCCTTGATACCGATGACCAGGACTGCTGTAACCACCACTATCCCTAAAAAGCCAAACAAATTAAACGAGGAGTACTGATGCGGAAGGCTAGTGGGATCAACGTGGGCCAGCGCCAGCGCCTTCTGCAATTGCGCAGTCAAACGTTCCCAGTGTCCTTGGTAAAGGACGAAAACCGTTCCGGGAGCGCCCGCCAGCTTGGGTGGAAGAAGAATTCCGAAATCCTGGAGAAAGCTAAGTACGTATCCGCTCCAGCCGCTCGCCACCGTGGCGGCGCCTAAGGCATATTCCAGAATGAGGTCCCAACCGATGATCCAGGCAATGAATTCGCCGAGAGTCGCGTAACAGTAGGTATATGCGGATCCCGCCACCGGAATCATCGATGCAAATTCTGCATAGCAAAGCCCGGTGAAAACGCAAGCTACCGCTGCCACAACGAAAGACAGAATAATGGCCGGTCCGGCATGATTGGCTGAAGCTGTTCCGGTAAGAACAAAGATGCCGGTTCCGATGATCGAGCCGATACCAAGAGAAATTAAGTTGGTGGCGCTCAGGGCGCGCCGCAGACTGTGCTCGCCTGTTTCATGTGCTTCCGCAAGGATCGTACCTAACGGTTTAGTTGCAAAGAGCCCACCCATTCAGTTCTCCCTATATTCTCGTGAACCGTGACGACAACCGATAGACCGGGACCTCTACGCAGCAGAATGGACAGAGGACTCCGCCGGTCAGTGCATGCTTCACCCTCTAATGGCTTTCACCTATTCTCTGCGCGTTGAGGGCGAGATCTAACGGCGGATGCGAGCTTCATCGAGGCAGAGGATTCTTTATATCGGCGAGGGCGTAGGCCATCACGGCCATGACAGCGGCGTTCTCGCGCAGTTCTGACGGAGTGACTTTGTCGAGCGTGTCTGCAGCAGTGTGGTGGTAGTTGTAGTAACTCCGTGCATCTTGCATGATGCCGAGGACAGGAACGCCTTCGTCGGACATCGGTGCGATGTCGGTAATCCCGGGCGGATGCGCAGCCTCCTGAAAGACAGTTGCACCGATGCTACTGAGGACTGTTTGCACAGGCTTCAGCACGTCCACCGCGGCCTTACTCATTTTTATTATGAAACCGAGCGGATGCGCGGCTCCGACATCGCTCTCGATTGCGGCGATATGATTGGGGAAGTCGTTATGGTTATCCTTTCTATACTGATTGCTGCCGGATCCATCAGTCTCCTCGTCCATCCAGGCAATCACGCGCAGCGTGCGCTTCGGGTGCAGGTTCAAGTGCTTCAATAGTTGCGCCGTTTCCATCGCGACGACTACACCGGCTCCGTCGTCGAGAGCGCCGGTGCCGAGATCCCACGAGTCGAGGTGGCCTGAGACGATCACGATCTGCTCGGGATTTTCGCCTCCTTTCAGATCGCCGATGACGTTATAGCTGATTTCGTCGGGCAGCTTCTGCGGCGTAAGCGTGAGGTGCATGCGGACCGGACCTTCGCCGGCGAGATGCGCGATCAGGTTGGCGTCTTCGGCGCTGACTGCGCCAGCGGGAATTCCGGCGGGATCACTGTCCCCGGTGTGCGGCAAGCGGTAATCGGTATTGCCCACCGAGCGGACGAGCGCGGCCACGGCCCCGAGTTCCGCCGCACTTTTCGGACCTGCTCCGCGATAGGGCACGGCTTCGCGATAGGCGGCTAGAGCCAGGCCTGCGCTGGCCTTTTGCTTATCGAACTTCTCGTTGAACAGCACGATCTTGCCGGTGATTTGGTCGCCTCCGAGCGCTTTCAGCTCGTCGAAGTCGTTAACTACGATGAGGTTGGCGGTGATTCCGTCGGCTCCGGTCGACGTGCTTCCACCAAGAGCGGTGAGAACAACCTTCTGCTGAGTCCCGGGCACGTGGCCGGGATAGTCGACGAGCTCGGCAGTTTCGGTGCCGCGAACCCAGTGGGGCACTTTGATCTCTTCGAGATGAACGTTGAGTCCGAGAAGACGCATCTGCGCGGCAACGTATTCGACGCCTGCCTTGGCACCGGCTGATCCGCTGGAGCGTGGGCCGATGCTCTCCGTCAGATGCGTGAGCTGCTGGTAGGCATAGTCGTCGCTCAAAGCGGCAGTCTTGATCGCCTCGAGTTGCTGCATCAACTCGGGCGGAAAGGTCTCCTGCTGCACGGCGGAGGCTTGCAGAGCGGTGACCCAGGATGGAGGTTCCGGTTTGGTTGATTTCTCCTGGCTTTGTGCGCACAGTGAGGCTGCGAAGATGAGACAGAGTGCACCAAATTCGCGACGGCGGGGAGACGCGGTCACCAGCATCATGGATCCACTCCGACCCCTGGATTCTGTTAGATGCCCGCGTACCAGGCATAACCCCCTTCAGGAGACGCCGAGCCCAGTCCCTTGCCGAACTTCTTCATGCTGTCGGTGACCGTCAGGTGGGTGATAAATTTAACGCTCTTGTAACCGAGTTGCCGGGGCAGGCGCAGGCGAAGCGGCCCACCGTTGCCCACCGGAAGCACATCGCCGTTCATTCCGTAGGTAAGAAATGTTTGCGGGTGCATGGCATCCGCCATATCGATGCTCTCCCACCAGTCAGGCTCGATCGAGAAGTAGACGACATATCTCGCTTGGGGTTGCGTTCCGACGAGATTGAGAACGTGGGAGAGAGGCACGCCGATCCATTCGGCAATGTACGTCCAGCCCTCCTCGCACGACAGTTCCGTAATCTGACTGCGCGACGGGTAGCTCTTCAGTTGGTCGAGTGGAAAACGAGGCGGGCCGGTCGACCATGCCATCCACGGTGAGCCGCCAGTCCGCGAACCCTCCAGCCTGCAGGCGCTTGAACGGTTCGCTCAAGGGCGCGGTCTCGTTGGCCAGCGGACGCTCGGAAATTTCGCTCCGCGAGAATTCACGGGCAAACGAGTGCCTGGTCAGCAGACGCTGCGACGCATAGGTCAGCGTTTCGCCAAGCCCATAAAGTCCGCCGTGATCGGGCGGGACCAATCCGTATTTGTGCGCGAGGCTTGCGGCCACGCCCAGGCCCGATACGCCCGCCGCGGCCGCGAGTCCGGTGTAAAGCAATTTTCGACGTGAGAGCGGGCTCATACGCCCTCCTTGTGTGTATCGGTCTGTCCGGTGATCATGGCTCGCATGCGGCTCCAGAACCCAGCAAGAACAACCAGCGCGACGTGGACTAGCAGGAAAAGCGTGAGAGCCAGCGTGATGAAGAAGTGAAGCGTGCGCGCGGTTTGCCGACCACCCAGCAGAGTGACCGTCGCCGGGAATGCGGAAACCAAAGCGGGCGACATCGCCAAGCCAGTCCAGATGACAAGCGGGAACAAAATGAAAATCACGAACAGATAGGTGAGACGCTGCAGTACGTTATACGACCACGCTTCTTCGTCACTAGGCCGTTTGAAGCGCAAGTGGTTCGCGATCACGGTCGAGATGCCGCGCCTCGAGAGGTCATTCTTCGCAGGCAGCAAGCCTTTGCGGAAATGCCCGGTCACCAGTCCCCAGATGACATACAGCAAGCCGGTCAGGACCACAATCCACGCAGATTGAAAGTGGAGAGCGCGACTCCATCCGTTCTGATCGGGCAAGACATATCCGTAGCCCGTGGGGACCAATGCCCGCGAGGAAGGGACCGGTATTTTGAACAAGGGCGTGGTCAGCACGTTGCCCGTTTCGCCCCAGTAGAAGCGAGGATGAGAGATAACGATTTCCGCGCCACTGACGAGCAAGGCAAAGAAGCACAGTGTGGTGATCCAATGAGTGACGCGGACAAGAGCGGAGTGCCGCGGCGCGATCATCGTGGCGGAGGCTACTGGGATGGAATTTGCGACAGAATCTTCCAGCGGCACCCGCGCGGATCCGAGCGTCGACATTCTTGCCCTCCTGTGGGTCCAGGGTCACCTGCCTCGACTACATTTCGGGCGCAACGACGATCAAGTGAAAAGTTCCCGGCGTGAATTCTGGAAGGCTATCCGCATCGGGAGTGTCTTTTTGCCCGGGTTTGACTTCGGCGCACGATAGGTAAAGTTTGTGGCTGGCTGGATCGATAGCCATCGTTCTCGCCTCCCTTTCAGTTTTCACAGTTTGCACCACCGTGTACTTGTCGGGGCTCTCTTGCTTCACAACCGTGAGCGTACTGTCGGAGTTGGGGGAGAACACGAGCTTCTTTTCCACATCGTAAGCCGCTGCATCGGGAAAGTCGCCGATCATAACCTTGGCGACTTGCTTCCCCGTGTCCGCATCCGTAACAATCATCGTCTCATTGGAGCACACCGAAAACAGCCGGCGACCTTGCGCGTCCATTGCCAGTCCCGAGGGCGCTGTGCAAGGTGCTAGTGACCACTCGTTCTGCACCTTCGTCCCGTCCTGGTCAAAGTGAACGAGCGAGTTCTTGGTTTCAATGTTTACGTATACATTACCCTTGCCGTCTGTGGCAGCGAACTCGGGTGTGCCACTCAAAGGGACCGTCGCGATGATTTTTTCCGTTTCGGCGTCGATGACGCTCGCGCTGTGGCTGTGGGCATTGAAAGCATAGACGCGCCTCTTTGTGGGCTCGTAGAGCACGGCATCGGGGGCTTCACCGACCTTTATTTTTTGTGTCACCGCATTCGACTTGAGATCAAAGACGACGACCGCGTTGTCTCCGCCGTCGGTGATGAATCCTTTGTTGAGCTGATTCGCCAGCGCAATTCCGTGGACGCGCTTGAGATTCGCGATCCTAGCTACTTCTTTCCCGGAGGAAAGGTTAACGATCAGCACCTCGTTGCCGCGGGTTACATAAAGCTGGTGACTGGATGCATCCGAGATAAGATAGTCCCAATACGTTTGCTCACCTGCGAACGGGATGCTGCCTGTCATAGCGTAGCGCTGTGCGTTTGCCGCAACTGAGAACAACACGCAGGCGAGAAGCGCCAAGAAGCTACGAATCCCCATAGAATCGCCCCCAGCCAGCACAGCACGTCTCAATCGTGACCTGTCGACCCGCGACTTTTCCGCCCGAAACGATTACTCGTGTGTTTTCCGCACCAAATGCTCTCGTTCCGATGGCGAGCGAAAGCATGTCAACAGCCGCTACTCAAAACCGTCTTTACCCTCAGGCATGATGTTGCATTGCCTTGCTCTCATTTCCATGAGCGCGAAATGCTCCATCATCGCCGTTGCGGCAGCTGCGGAGTCTTGCTTCTCGATCTCCACATAAATGTTTTCATGCGAGCGGTACGAACTCGGGTAATCAGAAAGAAGTCGGACGGTTTCTTTCCTGCTCTGCATCAGCATCTGAGAAAGCATCTCGATGATGGTGGCCATTACACCATTGCGTGCCGCTCGGGCGATGCAGTTGTGGAACTGGGGTTCGCTTCGGCACCACGCTTCTGGATCGCCCATTGCCTTCTCCATCTCGCCTAGCGATCCGCGCATTGCTTCCAAATCGTCGGCGGTGCGCCGCTGTGCAGCAAGACCCGCAAGTTTCACCTCGAGCGTGCAACGTGTTTCAAATAGATCAGTCCGGGCAACATTTTTGAAAGCCAGTGCGAACTCCACAGGAACTCGCATGATCTCACCCGCAGAATCGGCGAGATACGACCCCGAGCCCTGCCGCGCTTTGATTACGCCCATGATCTGAAGGGCCCGCATCGACTGGCGTAGTGTCGGTCGGCTCACCGCAAGGGCCTCCGCCAGATCGCGTTCTGGCGGCAATCTGTGACCGGGGATAAAAACGCCCTTTTCGATCAGTGCCTTAAAACGCGCAATCAGCTCATCCGAAATAGCCACCCGATTAATACGAGGACCAATATCAAACGACAGGGGCATGAGTATTTGCCACTCTTTCAGGTCAAATCGCGGCTGACCGCGCTCCGGTAAGCTTGCTGTTATATCGCTACACTCAAAAGCTTGTCAATTGGTAAAGTGGACAATTGGTAAGATAAAAGAATAGTTGACAACCTGTCCAATTACTCTATATATATTCGCCCCGACATTCGTCTGCCATTGTCAATTGCAAAGGAGACTATCCATGCACTCGTCCCGGGCGGGGATTTTGGGGATTCTGCTTCTTGTTCTTGCGTCGGTGTCATGGTGCCAGACAGGTACTTCGACTATTCGAGGCACGATCACCGACCCACAGGGCCGAGTAGTCGCCGGTGCGAGCGTTACCCTTACCAACTCCGCCACCAATGCTGTCCGGACGACAAAGTCCACAGATGCGGGCGACTATATATTCGACCTTATCTCCCCTGGCACTTATCGTGTTGAATTCGAGGCAACTGGCTTTAAGAGGCAGGCCATTGCCAAGGTTGAGGCTCTTATTGGAAAACCTACGGACGCAAGCGCGAATTTGGAAGTCGGCACGACTGGAGAAGTGGTAGAGGTCACCTCTTCAGGACAGGAGGTTCTGGTCAACACCCAAGATGCCACCCTGGGCAACAACTTCATCAACCAGCAGATCACACAGCTTCCCTTGGAGTCGCGCAACCTCGTGGATTTGCTCAGCCTGCAGCCGGGCTCAACGCGCGAGGGCTATGTGACAGGAGCGCGCGCCGATCAAGCCAACGTCACTCTGGATGGGGTAGACATCAATAATGCGCAGACCGGAAATGCTGAGGTCCCTAGACAGACAAACGGCCTGATCATCGGCGCACTGGACAGTGACCGCGGCAATATCACCTCTGGCCCAGTTTTGCGCCTCAATGCCGAGGCAATCGATGAGTTCCGCGTAACCACTGCAAACGGCAACGCCAACCAGGGCCGTTCATCCGGTTCGCAGGTGAACCTCGTCACTAAGTCCGGAACCAATAGCTTGCACGGAGCGGGTTTTGAGTTTTATCGGTCGCGTGGTTTCACCGCGAACGACTGGTTCAACAATCACGCGACTCCAGTGGTCCCTCGCCAACAGCTCATACGCCACACGTACGGTGGGGCTCTCGGAGGCCCGATCTGGAAAGACAAGGCATTCTTCTTCTACAGCTATGAAGCGCGGCACGACTCCAGTGCGCAGAGCGTCGCCACATTTGTCCCCTTGCCTTCGTTGGGCCAAGGGACGATTAACTACCAGTATTGTGCTGACGCTGCCTGCAGCACCACAAAGACCGCATCTTTGACTGTGAGTCCAGCTGCCCCAGGACCATACACGGCAGCGGGCATCAATCAGGCGGCCCTCGACGTCCTGGCGGCTGCAGCGACCAGGTATCCCGTGAATGATCAGACCACTGGGGATCAATTAAATGTGAGTGGGACTCGCTTTAATGCCCCAACTCCGACAAAATTGAATTCGCACGTAGCCAAGTTTGATTTCAATGTGACCCGAAATCAAACTGCGTTCGCACGGCTTAACGTAATCTATGATCACCAGACTCTGCCACAGTGGCTGCCCGACACTACTTCTCCGATAGTTTGGAACCATCCTTGGGGAGGTGCGGCTGGACATACTTGGACCATCGGCAACAACTGGGTAAACAATTTTCGCTACGGGTTTACGCGACAGGCATTCACGAATGGCGGCGACAGCACCGGAAACGACAGCGATTTTCGCGTTGTGTTTCAACCGAACGGCCAGACTCATCCTGTGTCTCGTGTGACACCGGTGCACAACATCACCGATGATGTTTCCTGGATTCACGGAAAGCACAACGTGCAATTCGGAGCCAACGTCCGCCTCGTTAGCAACAGTCGGCTCAGCTATCAGAGTGCTTTTGACTACTCCGAGGTGAATCCCTCCTTTTACTCGGGCACGGGCTTTCCCATTGCAGACCTTTTCCAAGCGTACCTTGATTCACATAATTTACCCGGAGGGGACCCGACTGCAACGGACAACACCTGCGGCGGCGTTCGAGCCGGAGCTTCTGTCGTGTCGTGCCGGGAAATCAGGGATGCTGGAACAGCTCTCATTGGCCGTTTCTCGGAAATCAGGGCGCGCTTTACCTTCGCCAAGGATGGCACTCTGCAGCCGGCGGGCACGCCCGCCGCTCGAGATTTTGCCACCCAAGCCTATGACAGCTACGTGCAGGATACTTGGAAGCTTCGGCCGAGTCTGACTCTCACGTTGGGATTGCGTTACAGTCTGGAGCGTCCCGTCTATGAGACCCACGGGTTTGAAACTCAGCCCACAGTCCCCCTTGGAAAGTACTTCGCGGAGCGAGTCGCTGCCGGGCAGCAGGGCACCAATTTCACCGACTTGATCACAATTAACAAGTCCGGCCCCGCCAATGGCGGCAAGCCCCTATACAACTGGGATAAGAACAATTTCCAGCCGCGGGTTGCGCTTGCCTGGTCCCTCGATCCTCAGGGCAAGTCGGTCATCCGTGGCGGATACGCTTTGACGAATGACTACTATGGTCAGGCTCTCGCGGTTGATTTTGACCTGGGTAACGCGCTCGGATTTACGCAGGAATATGACAATCACGCGAACCAATACAATGTCACAACCAGGCTAGGGCCGCAGTTTACAAACTTTGGCCAGAGTGTGCGAGCCATGATCGATCCGTCACTCGTGCCCTCAAGCCTGGTGCTGCCCGCCACCGCGACCCCGTTGGACGGAATCAACAATTTTGGTGAACTCATTCAGCGTTCGCTGGATTCCAACCTCCGTGCCCCCACGGAGCATGTCTGGAACGTAACCTTCGAGCATCAACTGCCGAAGGGTGCCGTGATGTCCTTTTCTTATATCGGACGCATGGGGCGCGGCTTGCTGGTTCGCCGCGATGTCACTGCCTTCAACAACCTTCGTGATCCGAAAACGGGCCTAGATTGGTACACAGCGGGCACTGCACTCGAAAAGTTGCGAGCTGCAGCTGTTCCTATATCTCAAGTGCCTTCGATGTTGCCGGCAAAAGTTTCGCAGTATTTTGACAACATGTTCCCCGCAGGCCTCGCGGCGCTTCTGAACAGCTACGAAGGCCTGCCCAATGATCCCGCCCAAAATCAAGGAGGTTTCGACAACAACTGGAGCAATGCCCAGGCCTTCCTTGGCTATTCATCCAGCAACATCGGATTCTTTACGGCGAATGACTGGACCGATACTCAGGCAGAGCTTGACCTTGCCCTGGCTGCCAATGGCCAGCCACTTAGGTTTATGCAGCCTCAATACGGTGCTCTGTCCACCTGGTCCACTACTGGAAATTCCAACTATCATGCGCTCACGGCTTCTCTGCGGCAAAGGCTCAGTAGTCTGACGTTTGACCTCAACTACACCTGGTCACACTCGCTCGACGATGCTTCTGGCCTACAACAGGAAACCGGCTTCGGCAACCCGCAGGGCAATGGCGCATTTATTGTGAATCCGCTCCGACCACGTGAAAACTATGCCAGTTCCGATTTCGATGTGAGGCATAACATTAATGCGGACGCTGTTTGGCAGTTGCCGTTCGGAAAGGGCCAGCCAATCTTGAATGGCGCAGGGCGCTTCACGAACGCACTTTTCGGCGGTTGGCAGCTCTCAGGAATCTTCCGCTGGAATACCGGACTGCCTGTGTTTTCACCCTACGACGATGGACAGTGGGCAACGAACTGGGATGTACAGTCGGCCGTGACACCACTCCACCCGATTCACTCCTGTCCGAGCAAGCCAAAGGATTCTTCAGCCCCCAAGCTCTTCGGCAATTGCGACGTTACGAAGGTTTATCAGAACTTCCGAAGCGCCTACCCCGGTGAAAGTGGTCCGCGAAATTATCTCCGTTACCCCGGATATATTGCTCTCGACCTTGGGTTCGGAAAAACCTGGAAAATGCCTTGGAACGAGGGCCATCAGCTTCAACTGCGCTGGGATGTATTCAACGTGACGAATACTCAGCACCTCACCGGAAACGCGGATGCTGCAGTAGCGGCGGACCCGGGTAACCCAGCCAATCTGCAAGCCCCACCGAACGATTGGACGAACTTCACGGCAATCCAAGGTCAACCCCGGGTTATGCAAATCGGTGCCCGTTACTCGTTTTAGACACTTGGATTGGGCAAATGACCTAGCGATGGTCACGACAGGTTGACAGCAATGGATGATGCACCTTTCCGGGAAGCGTGAGCAACCCGTATCACAGACAAACGTCCGAAATGTCGACACGAATTCGCCCAAGACGAACCAGCGCAGACCAAAGATTCGAGTGAACAACCGCGGTTCCGGCGACGCCCGCCCACGCATTATGCAGCAATGGAAAAGGGGACCTTTGCCGATGGACGACCATGCTCCACGGCGTCCACAAGTGTCATTGCTGGACTAAACCAGAAATTTGGCCGAAGGCGCGAGAAGCCGAACGACAGTTAAAACTATTGTTATGGACGAAGAACAACGACGCTCGATTGCTGAATTGCGGCAATTCACTGTGTGCCAGCTAATAGACGGATTGGGAAGTTCGTGTCCTGTCGAAACCTGTATTCGACCAATAGATCCCCAGTTTCGGATTTGCGGACCCGCATTGACGGTCGAATGTGCTCCAGGAGATAACCTCACTGTCCACCATGCATTGCACCTTGCTCAACCTGGCGACGTACTAGTTGTCGGGGGTTCACCGAATTGCGAAGTCGCGCTCTGGGGTGAACTGATGTCAATCTCCGCGCAATTGAAGGGTCTGGCGGGAACCATCATCGACGGACCAGTCCGTGATCCGCTCGAAATCCAAACACTTGGTTACCCGGTATTTTGCCGAAACATCAACCCATGCAGGGCGTCAAAGGAAACCTACGGGCACATTAACGTCTCCGTCCGCATTGGCACGATATTGATTAGCCCGAAGGATCTCGTTCTTGCCGATGCGAACGGCATCGTTAGTATTCCGAGTACCCGCGCACAAGAGGCGGTTCAGGTGGCTTCCGAAGTTGTGCGGAAGGAAAACCAAGTTAAGGATCAAATCCTCTCAGGACGTTCCGTATTCGACATCTTCAACCTAGAGAAGTACGTTAGAACTGGCCAGCAACAGGCTTCGAAAACAAAATAGGATTGGGAGGGGGATCTAAGTCCTGGAAAATATGATTCCATAACTCCCGCTCGCATGTGTCGCCGATGGAGCCGCAACGATGCCGAAGTCGGCTTGAAAGATCAGGGTGGCTTCAAATCAGCCGACATCGCGAGAGGCAGAGTATTGTGCCAACGCCCTGAATACTTGCCCCTTGGTTAGAAAACTACACTTTTCTAACGACCTCTTGCAGACAGGGCTGGCCTCACTGTTATCGTGGTCGCGAGGGCGAGAAACGACTGCAGGTTTCCTAACGAATCAATTGAGCAGAACCCAGCAACTCCTTCAGTTATTCAATAAAACGCTTCCAGAAGGTCGACCAAAATGCGCCAGAACTCGCTAGAACGCAAGGAAAACTATGGTTCTTGATTTTTACTAAATAAAGTGCCTCTCTCGCACTTTCCTCCACAGCACCTCTAGAAATGCGCCATATCCTTCGCCTGCATCGCCACGGGTGAGTCTACAGTCCCTCAAAGTCCCTGTTTTTGAGCTCGAAGTGATGAGACCTGTTTGGCAAGAACATTTTTTCCCGCCGACATGAAAGCTAATACGAATCTGCGGGGAGCTAGATACTATTGACACGAAAACACATCGAACGAATGACAGATATGACGGTTTTGCAGTTTTGATGCTTTTGTGTGAGTGATACCGTCGCTGGGGCACCGCGATGGCCTTCGCGTCAGAGGCGCCCCAGGCCCAGGGGATTATGAGTACCCAGGATGGGTTCTGATTGGTTATGAAAATTCTTTACTCTACCTGAGGTAGTATTGGAGATTGTGACGACCCTTCCGCCGGCCCAACCATCAATAAAGGTGCTCGCGCCCGAACCTACTATGGTCAAGTTGACGGCAATGTTGAGGTGTTCATAGTAGATGGCGGCGGCAAGCCTGATCGTGTCACCGGATGCGGCTAGAGAAACCGCATGAAAGAGCGTCTGGCAGGCAGTCGTGGATGACAGGCAGTTGTTGTTGTCACTCCCGCTGACCCCATTCACGTACCACGTGCTGGCCACAGCAGTTGAGGCTAAGGCTAAAAACACTGCTGGAAACAGAAGGCTGGCAAGTAACTTATGCTTCATAATTTTCCACCTAGTCCAAGGCCAGTCGGCCCTGCCTTCTATCTATCCATGCGGAAAGCATGGTGCAAACCGATCATGACAACTGGCTTTTTGTTCGGATCAATGGCCTGGACGAGGAGAATCACTCCACCGGATGAGTGGGTAATCAGGCGAAAATTCTCTACCCACCTGATTCTTCATCCGCTTACCAGGAATGGGGTTCTGACGCGTTCTGATTGAGTCTGACCCGATCTGACGACGAACTGGCACGTTTTAATAGTGAAAAGTCTCAAGGTGCAGTTGCTCCTGCTTCGATCTTGATTGAGAAGTTTGTAGTGTCTTGACTCGGCGGTGATTGTGAGTCAGTCACTGTGACTATAACGTCGTTGTCTCCAGCCAAACCGGGCTTCCCACTAAGCTGTCCCCTGTTTGGATCGAGGATCAAGTTGTCCGGCAGTCCCGATGCCGTCCACGTGTACGGAGGCTCCCCGCCCGTCGCTGTGAACGTGAAACCAAGGAAAATAACTTCGGTCTGCAAGCAGCGAATAGGAGACATTCCCCCCCTGCACCGCGGCAGGGACGAGCATGCCGCAAGCGAAGCACAAGGACTACATACTTCATGCCATCCGAGAACTGGACTCCAAACGCAACTGAGATATTCGGTGGTCGAGGGCCCGTATTCGACGCCTACAGTACCGCTGGGTGGCTGACCGGGTGAGATCGCAAGGCGCGGGAGACCGTCGACGGCGATCGGGTAGCTTGCGCTGACCCGGGAAGAAGGAGAACCGGAGTCGGAGACAGTAACCACTACTTTGTACGTTCCCGCCGCTTGCGGGGTGCCGGAGATCAGACCTTCTGGGGAGATCGTCAAGCCTGCTGGCAACGAAAATCCTGTCGCGGCCACCCAACTCCAGTGGTAAGGGGCTTGGCCTCCCGACGCCGTCAAGGCGAATCCGTCGCCCGCATAGGGAGTGAGGGTGGCTCCCGCGGGAGGGTTGGAAGAAGTGATGGCCAATGTGGGCGTTCCAGCGCTGGTCATGGTCCCGCCGCCACAGGCGCACAGTAAGCAGAGATAAAAGAACAACATGAGTAACAAGCGGGCTTGGGTCATTTTCTGATCTCCAGATTGTTGCGGGAACGCGTGCATGAAATCTCTCGGCGATCCGCCAACCTCCCCGCTTCTTCGTACAATCAGAGCCGTGAACGTCATGAACTAGCGTTCATTACTTTACGGACGTGGAATGGGACCTCGCGAGCGGCGCATTGGCATGCGAGACAGTTGCATTAGCCGAGGATGCTGTCCTGAGAAATTCGTAGCGCGCGAACTTCGCGTGAGGACGCTTGCCTGGCGAACATTAACCCTGTTGCGCTCGTTAGGGCACACTGCATCACCCTTGTCACACGGGATCAGCAGCACGGCGTGCTCATCTCCGTTGGGAAGAAATCCCACCCCGGCAATCTCGGCCCGGTCGTTGATCGTGTATGCGAAGGCGACCTGGATATCCGGCCCGTCAACAACCAGGTCGTTCAGATCGACCATGGGGCCGCCCTCCTCCCACAAGAAGGCGCGGGTAGAATCGCAATTCTGAGTTCCGGAAATTCCGACTACTTGCTGTCGAGTGTTGATGGAGAGTGCGTAAGAGCACTGGTCTCCATCGACGGTCCCCAGGTCGATCGCGGAATTTCCTCTCCACATCGTGGCATCGATCAGGAGGTTTCCGGCAAGGTACGATCCGCCGACAGCAACTCCGGCATTGTTGATAGCGTGCGCGCTGCCAAAGTCACCTCCCAACGTGTCGAGGTCGAGCATGCCGTGCGCTCGATCCCAATAGAACGCGTGACCAGTAGAACCTCCGGCCGACCAGGACTGTCCAACAATCTGGCCGCGATCGTTCAGGCCCATGGCAACCGTGCATGTCCCTCCCAGGGAACCCAGATCCAACATTCCTTTCTGCTTATCCCAGAGGAAGGAAGCGGTTGCTAAGGGGAAGCCGTACACGGCCGCGCAAATGTCACTGTGCTCTGAGTTCGTATAGGACCATCCCACAACCTGTCCGCGACTATTGACCAAGGCTGCCTGAGCATCCGTTCCCGTCCCCAGCGTGCCCAGGTCTAACAAAGAACCGTTTTCCCAGAGGAATGCCCGCGTCTGATAGCCGAGGCCGAACATGGAATCCGTGTCAGGAATGGAGTTGAGCGCCGCTCCTACCACCTGGCCGCGACTGTTCACCGCATTCGCAATGCTCTCGTAAGCGCCGTCGAACGTTCCGAGATCAGTAATGCGGCCGTTTCTCCACAAGACTGCGTGCAACTGTGGAAAGCCAGGAATCAGTGGGTCGAGTTTCCCATTTTCAGAAATACCGGAGATCAGCCCACTCGGACTGATCCAGGTGGATAAGCTGCTCGGCCCTCCAGGCAGGGTCCCAAGATCGAACTTGTGTCCACTTCGAGTGCGGAAGGCGTGGGTTACGAAGCAGTCTTCGATAAAGCACACATCCGGATAGGGGTCCGCTGTCGCGGTGTTTGCCCAGCCAACGAAATTCCCCTGATTGTTCAGCGCACTGACCGACGTGATGCCCCCGTCGGGTGTCTCACTCTGGGGCCCCCCGAATGTTCCGAGGTCGATAAGCTTGTAGCTGGCATGTTGCTTGATTCTGTCGGCTGTCTTCGACTGCGCTCTCAACCCGACTGTGGCGGACAGAATCATGAGGAACGCCAGCGCACTAATACCAACTGGCAGAGATTGCTTCATTGCGCCTCCCTCGCGTGCCGGATCTCCGGCTCGCTTGTCTGCTAAGTCCTGCGGGAAAGTGGCGTCAAATCGATCATCGATGGGCAATTTTTTGTGAGAGGTCCGGCGTCGGTAACCTCACGAACGCGGGGTATAATGCGTGCCGCTTGAAGACCTGCGGTCCACGCATTGTCAATGTCTGATACCCACGAAGTGACGCGGCTCCTCGGGCTGTGGGCCAAGGGAAACTCGCAGGCGCTCAATGACTTGACGCCGATCGTCTATGGAGAGTTGCGTCAACTGGCGGCGCACTACCTGCGCAGGGAGCAGCAGGCGAATACCTTGCAGCCGACGGCGCTGGTCCACGAGGCCTACCTGCGACTCGTCGATCAGAAGAATCCGAGCTTCGAGAACCGATCACACTTCTACGGTGTCGCCGCACGATTGATGCGGCAGATTCTGGTGGATCACGCGCGCCAGCGAATGGCCGGTAAACGTGCCGGGGTGAAAGTCCCGCTCGAAGAGGTGGTCTCCTTCCACCAGGGTCGCAGCCGCGAGTTGATCGAACTTGACAGCAGTTTGAATGAACTCGAGAAACTTGATCCAAGAAAATCGAAAGCAATTGAACTCCGCTATTTTGGAGGGCTCTCGATGGACGAGATAGCGGAGGCACTGAACGTTTCCGCTGTTACCGCGCGGCGCGATCTCAGAATGGCGGAAGCGTGGTTGCATCGCGAAATGCAAAAGGAGTAGGTCACTGGTGACTCCGGAACGCTGGGCGCAGATCGAGGAACTCTTTCATCGCGCGGCCGATTGTCCTGCGGAGAATCGTGCCGCCTTGCTTGATGAAGTCGGGCATCGCGATCCCGAACTGCGTAAGGAAGTGGAGGCTTTGCTGGCTTGCACCGAACACGCTCCCACCGCGTTGCAAGCCACCGTGGATGCGCAAATGGGAGAGATCGCGTTCCCGCTGGTTGGCCAGACGATCTCTCATTATCGAATCCTGGGCGGACTTGGTGGTGGGGGCATGGGGCTGGTGTACAGCGCGGAGGACATCAAGTTGGGCCGGCGCGTCGCCATCAAGTTCCTGCCGGAGAATTCAGCTGAAGATCCTTCGGCACTGCGGCGCTTCGAACTTGAGGCGCGATCTGCGTCTGCTCTCGAACATCCCAACATTTGCCCGATCTACGAATTCGGAGAGCACGAGGGTCAGCCCTTCCTGGTCATGCCCCTGCTCGCAGGTCAAACCCTCCAAGCGTTGCTTTCCAAGTCTCAGGCCGGACCGCCGATGAAGGTTCTTCCCCTGCTCGATCTTGCAGTCGGGGTGTGCAAAGGGCTGGAAGGCGCACATGGGCGCGGCATCGTCCATCGAGACATCAAGCCCGGCAACATCTTCGTAACCAAGGATGGTCAGCCCAAGATTCTGGATTTCGGCTTGGCCAAGCTAACGGATGCTGTTGCCGAGAAAGACAGGAATGGCACACACGATGCGGAAACAGTCGCGGTTCCAACCGGCACGAGTGCTTCGCTTAGCCAGACTGGATCGACCGCCGGAACCATCGCGTACATGTCTCCTGAGCAGGTCCGCGGAGAACGCCTGGATGTTCGCACGGATCTGTTTTCCTTCGGCCTGATCTTGTACGAGATGGCAACGGGAAAGCGAGCCTTCCATGGCGATAATGTCTTTGGCTTTCAGCAAGCTGTTCTCACTGAAACACCAGAGCCGGTTCGCGCCAGTAATCCCGAGGTTCCGGCGAAGTTAGACGAAATCATCCGCAAGGCGATCGAAAAGACTCGCGAAGGTCGATATCAGTCCGCGTCGGACTTGCTGGCGGACCTCGACGACTTGCGGTCGCGAATGGAACCCAGGTCCGTCCCTATTGTTTGGGCGCTTGCATCAGCGGCGGTTGTGGTGCTGCTCGCAATCGTGACGATCGCGCTGTTGCGACGGGAACCAAAAACGATTTCGAGCGCTCCAGAGATCAAGTTACGACAACTCACGACGAACTCCGCTGAGAATCCGGTCATTGGCGGTGCGCTCTCGCCAGACGGCAAGTATCTCGCGTACAGCGATGTTAAGGGAATGCATCTGAAGCTTGTCAACCGCGGAGAGACCCGGGAGATTCCGCCACCACAAGAACTACAAAATCAGGGTATCAAGTGGGAAATCGGAGCCTGGTTCCCCGATGGAACGCGATTTGTGGCCAATGCCCATCCCGCCATCGATGATTACGATCAGTGGAACTCTGAAGACACCAGCCTGTGGATGGTCTCGTTGCAAGGAGCCCCGATCAAGCTACGCGACCACGCCGTTGTGTGGTCAGTGACCCCAGATGGTGCATCGATTATTTTCGGAACGAACAAGGGTCCATACGGCGAGCGGGAAGTCTGGAGCATCAGGCCTGACGGCGGGCAAGCAAAAAAACTTTATGACGCAGGCGAGCGGGCTAGCATTTGTTGCTTCTTCGTGTGGCCGGACGGCAAACGAGAGCTTTACATCACCGGTAATGAGTCTGGGGACACGATGGTTGCTCGCGAGTTAAAGGACGACGCGCCGGTTGTCCCCCTGTTCCGCCAACCGGAAATGAAGGAGATGAATGACATCGTCTGGCTGCCGGACGGTCGTCTGGTTTACTCCCTGAAGGAATCCGAATCCTATGCCAGTGCCTGCAATTATTGGATCCTGCGATTGGACTTGGGCACCGGCGAACGTCTGGACAAGCCGAGGCGTCTCACGAACTGGCCGAACCTTTGCGTCAGCGGCGGAGGCGTAACCCGCGACGGCAGGCGTTTGGCCTTCCTGGGATTCTCGGGGGGTGGCACTTCTTACATAGCCGATCTTGATGCGAGAGGAACAGGAATCCACGACATCCGGCACCTGGTTTTGGATGAAGGCGACGCCGCTGCATCCGATTGGACCCCGGACAGCAAATGGGTGCTGGTCTATGTTGGAAGAGGCGATCACTACGACGTTTACCGACAGTCGGTGGCCGACGATGTACAGGAGCCAATCGCGACTTCAATCGCCGGAGCTTTGGTGGAAGACGCTCTCTTCAGTCCAGACCAAAAGTGGATTATCGCATTGGTCTGGCCCGTGCCTGGCGGGCCGACCGCTGAGAACCAGGACGTGCCTCACCGGCTCGTGCGAATTCCTGCTGCGGGAGGAACCCCCGAGTTGATATTCGAGCCCGTACGACCGGGCCCGATATCGTGTGCCAGGTTCTCCACCCTATGCGTGATTCCTGAGCAAACACACGACGGCAAGCAAATGGTCGTGACTGCTTTTGATCCAGTGACCGGGCGTGGGCCGGAACTGGCTAGGTTCGACCTTGCTGAAGAACTGCACTTGCTGCAGGACAACCTGATATGCGCGCTCTCGCCTGACGGTGCACGTCTTGCCATCAGCCGTGGACGAAGCGGTCCGATCGAGATTCACTCTTTACGTGATAACCGCACGCAGATTCTTCGCGCCCAAGGCCTAGATCAATTGCTCTTGATCTCCTGGGCTCCGGACGGAAGCGGTTTCTTCGTCACACGCCGGGTGCAAAGCGGTTCGGAACTATTACACCTGGACTTCCGGGGCGAGACGAAATCTTTGCGTAAATGCTTGGGAAGGTCATGCTTTGCCACGGTATCGCCCGATAGCCGACATCTCGTCTTCTACGATGCGCAACAAAAAAACAACATGTGGCTTATGGAGAACTTCTGACCTGCTGAGCTCCATGGTATAGCGTTTATGCAGCTATCAACGCTCATCAGCCGACGCAATCGCAATCAGAACCGCACTTCAGCTTTTAGTTGAATCATGCGGGGCGTGGCATCTCCTCCCAGGAAGTTCCCGAGAATTGTCGTCGGGGATTGCTCAAGGTAGAAAATCTGTCCGAGAGTCTGAGAAGAAACGAGGTTGTCGGGGAACCCAAAGTTGGGATGGTTGAAGAGATTGAAGAATTGCAATCCGAGCCCCACTTCTAACTTCTCCCTGTGCGGGATTCTGGTGCGCTTCATGAGGGCAAAGTCAGTGTTGAAGTAGCCGGGCCCGCGAAAGTGATTGCGCCCTTGTGCGAAGAAAACTTCCCGGCCACCGCAGGCCCCATTCTGCCCCGGAAGTGTTCCTCGGTTGAATCCCGTCTCGCATCCGGCTTGTACGAAGTTCGCGTTAGGATTTGACTGTGCAGGCTGGCAAGGACGCGGGGCAAGAGGAAACGCAGCGCCCGCTCCGCATGACGGATTGGCTCCAAGTGGCCGAGCGGGCACAGCGTAAACCATGCCAGCATAATTGTTCTCTGCCAGATTCCCCGAAATCACCGGATCCAGAACGGTGTAGGGAAATCCTGTTCGCACGAGCAAGGTGCCGGAAATCTGCCATCCTCGCAAGAGAATGTCGGAGCCACGGCCGCCCAGCGCTGATTTCAGCGGCAGTTCCCACACATAGTTTGCATTGAACGAATGGCGCACGTCGTATTCCGCCGGACCGTAACTGCCACGAAGGTTGTGCGGGTCCTGCGGACTCAACGAACTGCCGGAAGTGAAGCTGAAGATTCCCCCGTTCGATACCTCGTCAAAGGCATGGCCATAAGTGTAGCTGGCCTGTATGAGACCTCCGTTCCAACGGGTGAATTGATGTTTGAAGGAAACCACCGCGCCATTGTAATTAGACACTGCGTTTGTGGTGGTTTCGGTCACGTTGCTGAAGCGTGGATCGGGCACGCTGCGCGGCAAAGTGGATCGAAAGCCGAAACATGGGTTCGGCTCTCCGGAAGGAAGGGATATCTGATCGGGATCACAAAACGCATTCGCCGATCCATTGAAAACCATTTCGTGAATTCCATGGTGACCGAAATAGCCCATGCTCACAGATGTATGCGTACCAAAGGCCTGTTCCAGTTCGAGGCTCCAGCGCTGAAATTGCGGCGAATGAATGGTCCGGGCGGCCGCGTTGAAAGCGGGCGGGGAAAAATTGGGAACAGATTGCTGAATGTCCGCCAGAGTATCTCCTGCAAAGAACCCACTGAGAAAGGCCTCATTCGACATGCGCGCATCGGTAAACAGGCTATTGGTCTCATCTGGCGCAAGGTTGTTACCGAAAGTAGTGAACACGTTATAAACCGGTGCATTAATGTAAAAAGGCTCCGCAATCGCTCGGATGAAACCGTCATAGAAGACACCCACACCACCACGCAACACCATGTTGTGAGCGCCGCCAAGGAGTTGCCACGCAAAGCTGAAACGGGGAGACCAAAGCAGCTTGTCTGAGTTCGAAACCGCGTGCGTCTGGTCGAGAAGGAAACCCTGCCTATAAGGCTGACTTGGGTCGTAGGGCACGAAATTGAACGGGTCAGCCAAGCGTGTAAAGCAGCCGTCGCGACAGGTGGGATTGGAATAATGTTCGACGCGGAGCCCCATGGTGAGCGTCAGTCCGGGTCTCGCGCGCCACCTGTCCTCCCCGTAGGCTCCGAGGTCGAAGAACGAGACGCGCACTGCGCCCTGTTTCGTGAAGGCCTGCGTGAGTTTCGTGTAGTTCGTGGCTGGATTCGCCGGATCAAAACCCCCGTAGAAGAAAGCGTCGAGCGTTTGAGGGCTGAGTGATCCGTTCACATTCACGCGGTTGGGAAGCACGCTCCACCAGCTCTGCTGAAAGTTGGCGCCTGCAGCAAACGTGTGGCGTCCCCGAATCTTTACCAGATCCTCCGACACCTGATACTGCGTGTTGTTCCTGCCAGAGGCGCCGATTCCGTTGTCGCCGCCTAAGCTTGTGAAAGCGCCCGTCACATCGAAATTCAGGTTAGGAAATGTAGACAGGTTGGATGACGAGCCTTTTGAGCGGAAGATGGCAGAGAAATACGAGGCCGCCACCAGGAATTGACTTGCGCCGGATGAGCCGAATGCATGTGTTTCGTTCAGCGAGCCTTGCCACCAGGACATGGTGTGATCCGCATCAAATAGAGGACTGATCGTATCTGTGTAGAAGGCGCCCAGACCATGATCATTCTGAAGTCGCAGGAATGCACGGTCCTTCGCGCTGAGATTCCAATCCAAGCGTCCGGAGGTGAGAGTGTCTGCGCTCGGGCGGCTCCGACTGGATAGGAACGTGACCGCACAGGTGGCGGAACTTAAGCCTGGAAGACTGGAGCACTCCGGCGTGGATCCAAGGCTGGTAGTCGCGCCTGCGCGCGGAGCGGCGTTGTAGAGAGAAAAAATCTCGTTGTAGAAAGCCACCGTCGGGGAGGCCGGTCCGAAGCGTGCGTCTGCCTTGAGATTAGCGATCGTGGCGGCCTGGAACTCCGGGCTAGGAATAATCACCGGGGAAGACTGTGGAATCACCAGTCGTACCCCTTCGCTATTTACGAAGTAGAAGAGCTTGTCGCTCTTGATGGGGCCGCCGAGCGAGCCGGCCCACTGGTTCGCGACATCCAAAGCACGCGGGGCTTGAAATACATTGCGGAACCAGCTGTTCGCATTGAGGGCCGTGCCGTTCCAGTAGTACTGAGCGTTGCCATGCAACTCGTCACTACCTGATTTGGTGACGTAATTAATATTCGCGCCGGCCGCGCCTCCAAACTGCCCCGAGTAACCTGCACTCACAACGGTGGCTTCCTGGATCTGGTTTTGCCCAAGGAAGAGTCCGAGCGCACCGCTGAGGTTGAAGTTTGTCGCGTTGTCGTTGTTGTTCGTGCCATCGATGGTGAACAGGTTGGAGGTGCCCGGCATTCCCAACACTGAAAAGTTCGCATAGCCCTGCACGTCCGTATTCATGACGACGCCGGGAGCGCTCTGCGCAATATAGGTGAGGTCGTTGCCGGGATTGGGCAGCTCCGAAATCTGCTGACGACTCAGGGTTGTCGAGCTGTCTCCATTGTCTGCCTGCACCCTTGGTGCTTGTCCCGTCACCGTCGTGCTCACAGTTGCCGAAGCGATTTCCAGAAGTATGTTCACTGAGACTGCAGGTCCGAGGCTGACGATGACCTCTCGACTCTGGGTTCGGAAACCCTGGTGGGCTACAGTTAAGGTGTACCGAGACGGTAGCAGAAAGTAAAAGGCGTACTCTCCATTGCCATCAGTTGTCGTGAACCGATCCATTCCCTTGGCCGTGTCTCGAATCACGACCACTGAAGCGACAATGACCGCACTGCTGGCATCTCTGACGCTTCCAGTTAGAGCGCCGGAGGTTGTCGTTTGAGCGACAGCGTTGCGGAGTGACAATAGCGAGAGCAGAACGGTGAAAACCAGGAAGCGTGGCGACGAAACTCTCATTTGGATCATCCCGAGCGATTCGGGTAAGAAATGGAGCGAGGGTCATCATATAGTGTCGGGGCACTACTAGTATCGGTGCCGCTCAAATTTGACCTTAAGCTGTGCCTAATGTCGCCAGCTGTTGACCAGTAGCGTTGTGAAGGCGGCTGATACGCCACCTCGTTAGAAAACTAAACTTTTCTAACGTTCCGACGGTAAGACCTTGTACCCCATGTTTACGACGGTTCGCCGTGAGAGATTTTGAAAGGGTTTTCTAACGCACCTTCTCTGAACCGGATAAACATCTATGCCGTTCGCAGATTCTCCAAGGCTCGACACGGGCGCCGATGTGCGCCTGAACCAGGATTGCCTCACTCCAGCTAGAGCGCTACCTTGACACGGTAGAAACCAGAAATCCGAATTCGTTGGGATCTACGATTGCTTCCATTCGCTTAGAGAGAACGCCAAAAATTCTCTAGCCCGTGATCAGCCCGTGATTCCGCGGGCTTGGTGGAAGACCGGAGTTATAATCGCGCCACTAATGCCTCTCGCTCTGGGTACAAAGCTTGGTCCCTATGAGATCGGCGTCCTGCTCGGCGCGGGCGGGATGGGAGAGGTCTACCGCGCCAAAGATACGCGGTTGGACCGCAGCGTCGCCATCAAGATTCTCCCCGCGCAGTTCTCCGCGGATCCCGTTCGCAAACAGCGCTTCGAGCGCGAAGCCAAAACCATTTCCAGCCTAAATCATCCCCACATCTGCGTGCTCTACGACGTAGGCCATCAAGATGGGACCGACTATCTGGTGATGGAGTGCCTGGAAGGAGAAACACTCGCGAAGCGGCTGGAGAAAGGGCCCCTGCCCTTGGAACAGGTGCTGAAATACGGTGCGCAAATCGCTGACGCGCTCGATAAGGCGCATCGCAGCGGTGTGGTGCACCGCGACCTCAAGCCAGGCAACATCATGCTGACTCCCACCGGCGCGAAGCTCCTCGACTTCGGCTTAGCCAGACCAGCCGCGCCTGCTCTCACCGGCGCCACCCTGATGACCGCTATGACGCCGCGCTCTCCAATGACGGAGGAAGGGACGATCGTTGGGACGTTTCAATACATGTCACCGGAGCAGGTCGAAGGCAAGGAAGTGGACAGCCGCAGCGACATCTTCTCCCTAGGTGGGGTGCTGTACGAAATGGTGACAGGCAAACGCGCATTTGAAGGCAAGAGCCAGTTGAGTGTGGCAAGCGCAATCCTTGAGAAGGAGCCTGATCCGATCACCTCCACCAAACCTCTGACGCCTCCAGCACTGAATCATGCGATAAGAAAATGCCTTGAAAAATACCCTGACGAACGTTGGCAAAGCGCGAGTGACCTTGCGAGCGAACTGAGGTGGATTACCGAGAGTGGTTCCCAACTCTCGGCACCGTCCGCTGCCCCAGCGAAAGAGTTCGGGGCGCGCTGGCGCACAGCCGCCTTCTGGAGTGCCTTGGCTCTTCTTCTGGCAACTGTTACTGGCCTTGTGGTTTGGCACGCGAAGCCTGCTCCCCCACGCCCCGTCAGTCGCGCTGTGATTGCTCTGCCACCCGGGCAGAGGCTTGCTGGACTGGATCAAGCAGCGTTGGCTCTGTCGCCCGATGGCACGCAGCTCGCCTATGTTGCGGTTCAGGGCGGCATCCAACAGATTTATCTGCGGGCAATGGATAGCCTTGAAGCCCGCCCGGTTCCCGGCACAGAAGGGGCCGTTAATCCTTTCTTCTCTCCCGACAGCCAATGGCTGGGCTTTTTTGCGGGCCAAAAACTGAAGAAGATTTCAATCAGCGGAGGCGCAGCGGTGTCCCTGAGCGATGCGGCGCAATCCTTTGGGGCCAGTTGGGGCAGTTTGGGAATGATTGCGTTTTCGCCACTGCAGGTATCGACCCTCCAGCAGGTGTCGGAAGCTGGAGGCGTGTCGCAGCCTTTGACTAAGTTCGAAAAAGGAGAAATCAGCCATCGCCGACCGGAGTTCATGCCTGGTGGCAAAGTCCTGCTGTTCGCCTCCGGCCCTAATACCTTTAATTGGAATAGTGGGCAGGTTGTTGTCCAACCAGTGGGCACCGGTGAACGGCGAACCCTTGTTAAAGGTGTCCTTCACCCTCATTATGCGCCCTCCGGCCACTTGCTCTATGTGCAAGGGGGAAACTTGATGGCCGCGCCTTTCGATCCCCAGCGCCTAACCGTAACGGGCGCAGCAGTCCCCGTTGTGGAGGGTCTCCTACACTCCACAACTAGCGGTGCCGCTCAGTACAGCATTTCCGGTACTGGAACGCTCGTTTACATTTCCGGAGCCTCATATTCAGATCAACGCAAGCTGGTGTGGGTCAATCGCCGTGGAGAAGCGCAAGTCTTGGCTGCCCCCGCGCGCGCCTATGTGTTCCCTCGGCTTTCCCCGGATGGCAAACAGGTAGGCGTGGCAACTACAGAGCAGGAGTCGCAGGTTTGGCTGTACGATCTCTCCCGCGAAACTTTGACTCGGTTTACATTCGACGGGACTCTTAATCTCAATACAGTTTGGACTCCGGATGGCAAGCGCATCCTTTTTCAATCCAACAAAGACGGGCCGCCGAATGTTTACTGGCAACAAGCAGACGGTAGCGGCGGGCTGGAGCGCTTAACCAACAGCGAGTTCGTCCATTTTCCAATGTCTATGTCGCCGGATGGCCAGTTTTTGGCCTATGGCGAAATAAATCCAACTACCGGATACGACCTCTGGGTTCTAAGGCTAAAGGACGGCCAGGCGCAGCCTTTTCTCCGTACGCCATTCACGGAAAGCGTCCCGCAGTTTTCTCCGGACGGGCACTGGCTGGCTTACATCTCAAATGAATCGGGCCGCTATGAAGTTTACGTCCAGCCGTATCCGGGCCCAGGCGGAAAGTGGCAAATCTCTACAGACGGCGGTACCGAGCCAGTTTGGAACCCCAACGGGCGGGAGCTTTTCTATCGTGACGGAAGCAAAATGATGTCCGTGGAAATTTCCACACAGACGGGTTTTACGACGGGCAAGCCTCACATGCTGTTTGAGGGGCCGTATCTGCCGTCGCCCGCAACCACTCCGAACTATGATGTCTCGCGCGATGGCCAGCGCTTCTTGATGCTCAAATCTAGCGCGACAGGAGAGGAGGCGGCCACGCAAATCAACGTTGTATTCAACTGGTGTGAAGAATTGAAGCGCCGCGTCCCAACAAGCGAGAAATGAAGAAAAAAGGAGCGACAGAAATCCGAAGTCCCGGACATCCTCAACTTCGCCGAAAGCCTATGAGTTCGCAGGCAGGTGACAAGCACACAGGAAGTCAAAAGACGTCATAGGACGATGTCGACCTAGTGCCGACTCGGACGTAGCTGCCCTCGGCTTCACCGGAAAAGACACGGCGGCCCGGAAAAAGCGTCGCCGCCTGAGTGAAGAAATATAACGAGAACGAGGCCGCCGGCGAGAAGAATATCGGGATCGAGTCAGAGTCATTGGACGAGGGATAGCGTAAAGAGCTTTCGAACAGATCTAGTCCCACACCACCACAACCACGGGCGGGGACACCCGTCGCTCCAACCGAAACTTACCATTTCGCCAAGCTGCTTTTAGTCAATGGCGTGGCTGAGTGTGCCGCTTTCGCGCGCCCACGCCCGACACTCCTGCTCGAGCAGAGAAAACAATTCCTGCATGTGCTGTTCACGGGTGCGAAAGTTCACAGGGTTGATGCGAAACCAGGTTTTGCCCTTGAGTTCCGTGGTTGACATCCAGAAGCGGCCGCTCTGTTCCACGCGCTGTGCCACCGCGGCGTGCAGTTTCTTGGAGTCCGCTTCATTCAGGGACGCGCCCGTGAATCGAATGCAAATCGCCGACATGGGTGGGCGGCTCGCGCCCTCGAAGTCAGGATGTTTTTCCGCTAACGCATGCAGATAATTTGCCTGGCGGACGTTGTTGTCGATCCACTCGCCGATCTGGCGCGTGCCGTAGCGCTTGAAACTCATCCAGACTTTGAGGCTCCGGAAACGGCGCGACTGCTCGAAGCCGTGGACGTAAAATTGGTAGCGCTCGTCGGCCTGGCCGAGTTCGTCGGTTAGATACGACGGCTTGATCCCAAAGGATGCGGTGAGTCGGCGCTCATCTTTGACCAGTACGGCACCGGCATCGAGGGGAGCATAGAACCACTTGTGAGGATCGATGGTGATGGAATCGGCGAGTTCCAGGCCGCGATCACGCATCGGCCACTCGCGAGACAGCAACATGCCACCACCATATGCGGCGTCCACGTGCAGCCACATATGCTCGCGGTCGGCAATACGACGTAGTTCGCGGATGTTGTCGACCGCGCCCGTGTTCGTGGTCCCAAACACGCCCACGATGCACATGGGGCGAATGCCGTCTCTTTTGTCCTGGGCGATGGCGTCCTCGAGGGCATCAAGGCGGACCTGGAAATCGGTAGTCCGTGGGCAAGGCACGCCATGCGTTTCGGCCCAAGCCGATGCAGTCGACCGCGTCGCGACCTACCTTCAGACGTTCTCCAGTGCATTAACAAAGGCACGAAAACTTCGTCTCATCACGCACAATCCATGTGTCGACGTTGGGAAGCTGAACGAACGTCGTGAGCGTCGTCAGGCGAAACCGTTGACGTATGACGAAGAAGCTGGTGTCAAACGATTCTCTCCACCATGGCTGTCGATCTTGATCACGGTGCTAGCGGAGACAGGTTTGAGGGTCCGGAAAGAGGCACTTCCACTGAAGTGGTCTGACGTCGACGTAGAATCCGAACCAGGGTGCATTCGCGTCCGTGATTCGAAGACGGCGGCTGGTGTTCGTCCTGTTTGGCTGACAAAGCACTGCCGGAACACACTGATTCAGTGGAAAGAGTTCCTCGGTCCTGGGTTTTCTGAGTACGTTTTTCCCAGCCCCAGAGTCCCTTCTACGCACATCACCGACTACAAGAAAGCATGGCAAAAAGCAGCTCGTGAGGCAGGAATTCCAGACAGGCGCATTTACGACCTTCGCGCATCATTCGCATCGAGGGCCAACGCATGTCACGCCTCAGGGCTCACAATCGCTCAATTGCTTGGTCATGCCAACAGTACTCAGATTCTTCCAACGTATGTAAAACCGCTAGATGAGAACACCAAGGCTGTGATCGAGGCTCTCGATGCGGCCCGGGCGTCACGCCCTTCAAATTGCCTTCTGTGCAATAGGTCGCGTCAACGCCGAAATCCGGATAACGTGAGACCTCTCAGCTTCTTGAAGTGGGTCAACCTAAACAAGAAGACCTGCCTTCCCTAGTTCACGCTGGTCTTTACAGTCATGGCGTTGTTCTTGGTATTGGGATCGGGGGTACCAGATGATGCCCGCCCTGTGTTCGTCAATGTGCTTCCTGCAGGCGAAGTATCTTTGACCGTCATAATGATCGTAACTTTCGCGGCGCTTGAGAGATTGGCCACCTTGCAGGTCAAAGCTTCTGTCCCCCCAATTGTCGGAGGCGTACAGGTGCCAACACTGGCAGTAACAGACACAAAAGTGGTCCCCACCGGAGTTACGTCCGAAATAACGGCATTTGTGGCGGGGTCTGGTCCTTTGTTGGTGACAGTCAAAACGTATTTGAGATTGGTGCTGTGTTTAACAGGATTGGGACTCTCCGTCACCGCTACAGCCATGTCCGCGATTGGAACGTGTATGTCCCACATGCTCCTGCCGTGCGTGGATGCCCGCAATGTGCGGGTGGAATTGTGGAGAGTGATCCCTAGGACGGTGACACGTGGCAAACCAGTACCCAAGCTCGACCAGGTCACGCCTCCGTTCCTTGTTCTGAACACCCCAATGTCCGTCGCAACATAATAGGTGTTCGCCAAAACAGGGTCGATTGCGATTGCGTTCACAGGGATATTCGGCAAGTTACCACTGAGATCCTTCCAGGTGAGACCACCATCATTTGTGCGAAACACGTGCCCGGCATTAAACCCTGATAAAGCAACATAAGCAGTCGTTGAAATGTGTGGATCGACGGTTACCTGCGTTATGTACCGGTAAGGCAAACCTGCGCTGTGGTTCTTCCATATAGCTCCTATTCCGGCAAGCGCATTGGTCGTCACCTGAATGACGCCACCCCTTGTGCCTGTGTATACGGTGCTAGAGTCGGTAGGAGCAACTGCAATGGTGGTCAGCTCTAAACCGTTGGCCAGGTCAGGAGAAATCGCCGTCCAAGTGCTTGCACTATTCGTAGATTGGTAAATACGATAAGTTCCGAAATAGAGATTTGCAGGATGCAAAGAATCGATCGCGAGAGGCGGTAAGAATTGCATCACATCGTTGATATTGATGCCACTTGCGACATACGACCATGACCCGTAAACTCCACCCGCTGCGGATCTCCAGAATACCCCATTTGCTTTCGGACATGTGGAATACACGTTGCTTGGGTTAATGGGATCAATAGCAGTCCAGCCGCCATCACCGCACACCACATCATTCCATGTTGGCAGGCCGCTATACACTTGAGTGCCGTTGTCCTGAGTTCCGCCAAAGCTGTTGGTAACATCTTTCGGGTTGATTGAAGGCGAAAAGTAAAACTCTGTAATTGCGAGTGCATCATTGAGCTCCGTCCATGGGACCGGCGTGGCTGTGGGTGGACTTGCTCTCCAGACACCACCGTCGTTACCTAGATATAAAATGCTGCTATCTGCGGAAAATGCTAGTGCATGAAGATCAGCATGTAGGACGAAACCATTTGCTCCTTGGGTCACATTTGTCCATTGCAATCCGCCATCGATGGACCGATAGACTATGCCGTTACCGCCTCCACCGCCTACAAACAATAGGTTCGGGTTATTGGGAGCGACCGCGATCGCCTGGTCGTACCAGCATTGCGGCACGCAGTAGTTCGGAGTGTTGGCCAGTTTTACCCAGTTCGCACCACCGTCTGTTGTCTTGAACAAACCAAGCAGGCCAAATGTAGACGTGTCTTGAATGCCGGCGTAAAGCGTAGTTGGACTGGAGGGTGAGATTGCCAATGTGATCCGACCGAGACTTGAGCTCGGAAGAACATTGTTTCCGGACCCATCAATGCGTCCCCATGTCTTACCGGCATCGAGCGACTTGTATACACCGCTGTTACATGAAGTGCAGCTGTTGAACGGTCCGGATATCGCCGCGTAGGCGATGTTCCCATTGCCTGGATCAAACAGAACCGCGGTTCCCACTTTGAAATAGTCAGGTGGGTATGTGGAAACAGGCAGCACGCTCGTCCAGGTTGCACCGCCGTCTTCAGTGCGATATACGGCGGTGAAATTCAGGCTATTAGTATCCCAGGACATCTGTACCGCTACCAGCATCACCAAACTGTTTCCCGGCTCAATCGCTATGGAACCAATATGGGCAGCGCCGCCGAAGAAATACTTGCCGTCAGAAGAGAACTGCCCCACGAACGGCCCTTTGATCTGCGTCCACGACGTCCCGGCGTTGACAGATTTCAGAATTCCTGCGCCGAAGTAACTATCAGCCGAGAAGTTCTCTTCGCCGGTGCCCACGTAAATCACCGAATGATTCGAGGGATCGATAGCAATGGATCCCACCGCCAGTGAGGGTTGCCGATCTGTCAGGGGTGCCCAGTTGACGCCGCCGTCGGTTGTTTTCCAAACTCCGCCGCCTGCCGCGCCGGCGTATACAACATTGGAATTCGTCGGATCGACCGCCAAGGCGGTGACGCGCCCAGAGACAACCGGAACGTTGTATGGCGTGTTGGTAGGCTGAGGCCCAATGGGTGTCCAAACAGTCGAAGAAATGGCTGCGGCGGAGAGATCGGAAGCCGAGGGAGAGGAGAGATTGGCGTCCGGTGTGGCAAGCTGTCCTTGCGCAGCCAACATCCTATCCAGCTGTTCGAGGGCGCGTAGTCGGACTCCGGCAGGAATGTGCTTTTGTGGGAATGCACGTTGATTGTAGAACCACTCCATTCTCTGCCGAACCAGATCGCCCTTCTCCGGAGGCTCTGATTCCTGTTGAGCAAATCCCACCAGAATTGCGGTCGGAGTTAAGAACATGAGGCCGACTAGAATATTCTTGAGGCTCATTGGGACCTCCACGTTCCAAACGCAGAGTCCCCCATGCTTCTTGCGGCAGGGCTGGCGTTTCGCTTTAGACTTCGCTCTTGGGACTGCGGGAACTTATCGCCTCAAGGGGTGCTGCATTGTGAATGCTCTTCGAGGAGGCCAGATCGCGAGAGATTCTGCTCTCAATAGCTATGTCCGTCAAGCGAAAAGGTCGCCAGCGAAAAGGGCGCCAGAGCAGTTTTTGCACCCTGGACGGGCCCCTCTGCATAACCTGTCTAAATGAAACCGATCGATCCAGTCATATCCCACCTAACGCTTTGGTTAGCAGTACCCGGCAAGAAATTAGTAAAAAGCCCGATGAAGTTATCACGTTTTTATCACGTCACGCCCTCTTCTCCAGGTGGTTCTCACTTTGCGACAAAGCCCAAGATCCATGTATCTTTCTGAAAACAAACTGGCGGAAGCGTGTGCGAGTCGAACACGCGAAAGAATTGAAAACAATGGAAATACCTTTGGAATCAATCGCCGCTTCCCACCAAAACACTTAACTTCCGCGGGGGTCTAGCACAGTTTTAGCACAGTCTCGCCCTTAATTCGCCCGTCGTTCGCCAAGGAACTCACGTCGAGACATTCGAAACGTTACTTCAGGCGTCTCGTGCGTGTGCGCGGCGTCACCTAGTGCACGGAGTAGACGGGGTGATCTATGGCTGACGCGAAGCTCATCGAGTTGTTCCACGACAGTGACGGCAAGGCGTGACACGCTGACCCCAGAAGACGATGATCGACGATATGTTGCTGCAAAACCGGTCAACATTGCTCAGCCACATCATAGATCAGAGGCTGCACATAACTTTGCGATCACATGTGGCTCGCCGTTCTGGGTGTCTTTTTTACACTTAAATGTGATCGAGCCCAGTTCCGTGGCCCCAGAGAACCAGAAAATATCTCTTGTCTTTGACATTCGAATCGAGGGCGGCGGCCAAGGAATCGGCCAAGCGTTCGCTCCTCTCTTCGGTGTAGCCTTCGGAAGCTTCCAAGACGAATCAACGCACGATGGCTTGCCTTTTGGGCGATACATATCATCATTAGTGAGACTGCGCCCGTTGACGAACAGCGTAGGCTGCGACCTTAAGGCGGTTCCCGCACAGCTGCATGCTGCACCAGCGTCGCGTCCCTTCTTGCTGGTGTCATCGAAATGCAGTACGCATTGTGCACACTTGCGGACACGATTGCGATCCACATCGGCGAACAACGTCGCGGCGCTGTGCGCAAGCGGGGCAAACAAGTCTTCGGGTTGGCGCGGTTCGAACCACAATTCCGTCGTGGGAGCCTCCTTGTCTTCAGCCTGGTACGCATGGGATGCTCCGCCATCAGTCGATTCAGTTCCTCCACCGTGGAGTGATGAACGACGCTACCACCTTCCCAAGCCAGGATTTCCTTCCTCAGCTTCTCCCGCAATTCCCGCATGGCTTCCACGGTGCGTCGGGCTCGAGCGGATTCTCCCCATTGCTGCTGAAGGTTCGGCAGCTCGCGAGAGCTCAGCAGCTCGGCTGCCTGAAACCAGCGTAAGAGCGCGCTGAAATCTGGGAGCAACTCCATGGGTTCGCCGTTCTGGACAGGACGAGTGTTCAGGAAATCCAGAGCCAGATGGTTGCCGACGAAGAGAAACCCATCTTTCCAGTCGGAAGTGTGAATTGTATTGAGCTGGCTGCATTTTGTCGATCTCGGTTAAATTATAACACCGATAATGAATCATTTTATCGGTTAGGCAAATCTGATGCTGTGAGAGGCACACAACGTTGCCGAGACGGCGCCACTCCGGGTACCCCCGGCAAGATCTCTTAAGGAGACACAATATGACTAGCTATCAGCATGCCATCGTGGACGGCTCCAAGATCTTTTATCGCGAAGCCGGCCCGAAAACCGCCCCAACAATCCTCCTGTTGCACGGCTTCCCGACGTCGTCGCACATGTTCCGTAATTTCATTCCAGCCTTGGCGGACCGCTACCATGTGGTCGCGCCCGACCTGCCAGGATTCGGCTTCTCGGATGCGCCCGACCGCAAGCAGTTCCGCTATACGTTTGAACATCTGGCCAAGGTGATCGACGCATTCACCCAGACCATCGGTCTCGAACACTACGCGATTTACATCTTCGACTACGGCGCTCCCGTTGGGCTTCGTTTGGCGTTGGCGCATCCGGAGCGGATCACCGCCATCATCTCGCAGAACGGCAATGCCTATGAAGAGGGACTGAGCCAAGGCTGGAACCCGATTCAGAAGTACTGGAAGGAACCGACTCCGGAGAATCGTGCTGCCTTGCGCGACTTCCTCACGCCAGAGGCGACTAAGTCCCAATACCTCTTATGGCGTCAAAGACGAGACCCTCGTGGCGCCGGAAGCATACCAACTCGACTCCGCTCTGCTGGCTCGGCCCGGCAATGACGAGATCCAGCTCGACCTGTTCCTGGACTATGCCAGCAACGTCGCGCTCTATCCGAAGTTCCAGGAATACTTCCGCACAAAACGGCCGCCACTGCTCGCGGTCTGGGGTAAGAGCGATCCGTTCTTTCTGCCTCCCGGAGCAGAAGCGTTCAAGCGCGACAACCCGAGCGCCGAAGTACGTTTCTATGACACTGGGCACTTCGCTCTGGAAACACACCATCAGGAGATCGCTGGTGCCATCAGAGATTTCCTCGGCCGCACTCTAACCACGCAGACCCGAGCCGCATAACGAGACGCGTTCCGGCCTTCGCATGTCGCGATAGACGTCTGCACAGACGAAGGCCCGGGCGTTTCGTTGCGCAGAAATCCAGGAAGCTCATCGCGTGATGGAGTCGAATCAGGCAGGTGGAAAGTTGGTGGTGAAGCTTTGAAAACGTATCCGGGGCATCTCCGCTTTACGCGGTGTCACCCTCTCTTCCCGATCGAGATGTCACATTTTTGTCTCGGCTGGAACTTCTTTGCAGCTCGAATCTCTGATTCAGCACGCACATGCTGCCTGAAGAGACAGTAGTCGGTTGTTGTGTCTTCAGGGCTGTCGATCATGCACGTCAAAAACCATTAGGAGGACAGGATGTACAGAGCAGTTTGTTTGCTGTGGGTGGGAGCGTTGACGATTACCTTGATGTCGTCGATGCAAGGGTTGGCGCAGGATCTTGATTCACAGGACGGTGCCGGTGCGGTATTCGTCATGACCAACTCCGTCACAAAGAATGAGGTGATTGCATATCGACGTGCTGCCGATGGCACCCTGCGGGAAGAGGGCAGATTCGCGACCGGCGGTCGAGGAAGCGGCGGCAATAACGATCCCTTGGAATCTCAAGGCTCCCTTACGCTCAGCCAGGACCACTCGCTGCTGTTCGCAGTCAATGCCGGCAGCGGAACTGTTTCTGTCTTCAAGGTTCACCACTCAACTCTGTCACTGGTGGACAAGGTGATCAGCGGCGGCAGCGAACCAAACGCTGTGGCCCAACACGGCAACGTTGTCTACGTCCTGAATGTGGGCGGCAGCAGCAATGTCGTCGGATTCACATTGCAGGGTGACAAGCTAAAACAAATCCCGCATTCCAGTCGTTTTCTTTCAACAAACAATTCAGGGGCGGGCGGGTTGGCATTTAGCCCGGACGGCCAGTTCCTAGTTGTGGTCGAACGCTTGACCAACGACATTGATGTGTTCACCGTGCGCGGTGACGATACTCTGTCTCCGATTGTCGTGAACCCGAGCGTTGACCCGGGCGCGTTCTCGGTGGCTTTTGCTCCAAACGGAGCAGCCCTGGTCTCCGAAACCGGTCCTTCTGGTGTTGCCAACGGCTCGGCAATTTCATCCTATGCGATCGCAGGCAATGGCACGCTGGCCCCAATCAGCATCAGTCTTCCGACATTAGGCGCAGCGAACTGTTGGAATGTGGTGACACCTGATGGCAAGTTCGTTTACGCCTCCAACGCCGGTACCTCGAACATTTCTGGATTCGCGATCGCAAACACGGGAGTACTGAGCGCGCTTCCGGGAACAATCGTGGGTACGAATCCCGCGGGATCGACAAACCTCGATATCACGGTAACGGCGGATGGCAAGTTTGTTTACACGCTGAACTCCGTGGCGGGGGCCATCGGAATCTTCGCAGTGCAGAAAGATGGGACACTCCTGAATGTTGGATTCGCCGGCGGGGTGTCACCGCTCAGCGGCTTCAACGGAATTGCTGCATTCTGACTTGTAGAGATGCTCTCCTGTGGGTTGCGGCGGCAACGTCGCAACTCACAGTTTCTTCTCGCCGGAGGGGACTCCTATATTCTCTGGGCTTCTTCGCTATTGCTGTCGTGCCCTAACAGTTCACCTAACCTGGGTGCCAATGCATCACGCATTTGCAGGCGGGCTCGCGAGAGTCTTGTCTTCACGTTCGCTTCTGACAGGCCAAGGATCTGGGCGGTTTCCGTGATGCTGAGATGGTTCACGTCGCGCAGAATCAGTATCGTCCGGTATTTCTCCGGGAGAGACTCCAGAGTTTCGTCAGTGCATCACGAAGCTCACGGCGTTCCAAAGCCTGTGAAGGGATTTCCCGCCAGTCCGCGAAATCCCTTGGGATGTACTCGCCTTCCTCATTTTGCTGTCCTTGCTCAATCGATTCGTATAAATGCCGCCGATCCTTGCGAAGCTTCATCTTCGCTTCATTGATCGCGATTTGGATGAGCCATGTGCTGAACTTGGCCTCCTGACGGAATCTCCCGAGAGCCCTGAAAGCCTTTAGCACCGCCTCTTGCGCAACCTCTTCGGCGTCAGCTTCATTTTTGAGGATTCCGACGGCGGCGAGAAACACTGCGCGCTCGTAGGGCCGGACCAATTCATAGAAAGCTTCCGCGTCTCCGGCTTGAACGCGGCGGATGAGAGCCTGCTCGAACACGTTGCCCTGGTTCTGGGGGACGGTCCGCGTATCGTTTGGGACCGTCGAGCTGGTCAACCTCATCATGCTTTCAGCCAATGCGCTCGTCATAGGTTCTCTCCTTCAGCTGCTGACTTATGAACTGGGAACAATTGAGCTGCGCGACTTTCTGCTTCGCCAAGTCTCTGAGCAGGGCGATTCCCTGCGAATCCACGAACCAGACTTTTTCGAGGTCGAGGCTCACCGCTTCTCTTCTGGCCAAAGCCGCTTCGCTCAGGCGCCGAAGTTCCTCGACCCAGGGGCCCACAAGCTTGCCTTCCAACTGAAAACTGGTTGCTTCGCTCGACTGACTGGTCACTGAAATCTTGAGCACCGCTTGTGTTCCTCCGAAAGACACTTTGACTAAAGCACCCCCGAGGCCAATCGCACGGCGAGTGCCAGCGAAATCTAACTGTATGAAATTGCAGCGGTTAGTAATCCAGAGCGAAGAGAAGTGGATATCGAGAACCACGATGGTTCGTGGATCGGCAACTCCAGGGTTTCGTGGCCACGACATTTCGTGGGGAGCCGGTTCGCAGAGGGATGTCGTGGGGACTCCGAAAAGGACGCGCGGAAAATGTTTCAGGAAACTACAACTAGGAGGGTTGGGCGGAAGATGAGCCCTTCATCAAATTGCGCTCCAGGCCTAACTTCTTCATGCGGCTTCGGAGGGTGTTCGGGTGCAGGTCGAGGATCTTGGCCGCACCATTGGCGCCTTCAATAACCCACTTGGTCTGGGTCAGGACCTCGAGAATGTGTTGCTTCTCGACCTGCTCCAGCGAATGCGGTTCGCCATTCGAGGGCTGGCCGAATGTGGCAACGATCTCGTCGTTGATCGCCGCGTCGGCGGATAGCGGAAGCAGATCTCGACCTAGCCGCAGAACCGATCCTCGAGAAAGCACCACCGCCCGTTCGATTACGTTCTGCAGTTCCCGGATATTTCCGGGCCACTCGTAGTGGCTAAGAACGTCCATGGTGTCCTGCGCCACGCCGGTAATTTGCTTGCCGAGTTGCCGGGAGTAGCGCTCGACAAAGAAGGAGGTTAACAACGGAATGTCGGATCGACGTTGGCGCAGGGGCGGCAGGATCATGGGCAGCACGTTCAACCGGTAGTACAAATCGGCACGGAACCGACCTTCCTGGATAGCCTTGTCTAAGTCGCGATTGCTGGCCGCAATAATGCGAACGTCGACGCGCAATGTCTTGCTGCTGCCGAGCGGTTCGAACTCATGCTCCTGCAAAACCCGCAATAACTTGACCTGCGTGTCCAAGGGCAGCTCGCTGATCTCGTCGAGGAACAAGGTGCCGCCGTCCGCCAGTTCGAAGCGACCCACTCGGCGCTCGAGCGCGCCCGTGAACGCGCCTTTCATATGGCCGAAGAGCTCGCTCTCGACCAGGCCGGTTGGAATCGCTCCACAGTTCAGCTTCACCAGCGGGCGATGTTTTCGTTTGCTGTGGCTATGGATGGCGCGCGCTATCAACTCTTTGCCGCACCCGGTCTCGCCCATAATCAGGACGGTCGAGTCGGTGGGTGCCACGGTTTCGACGTTGCGCAGAACCTCTAGAAGAACGCGGCTGTTGCCGACAATCTCTTCGAAATTGTGCTCTTTGCTGATTTCCTCCTGCAGGTAGACGTTCTCCTCCTGCAGGCGCGCTTTGAGGGTCGCAATTTCTTCATACGCCTGCATGTTCGCGACCGACATCGCGATCTGGTTGGCAACTTCCTGGAAGAACGAAAGATCGTCTGCCGAATATGCGCCAAAATTCGTGCTCCCGAAACCCATCACTCCGATCGCTTTTCCTTGAACTACCAGCGGGACTGCACATTGCGATCGAATGCCGGCGGCGTACAGACCGTGTTCGTAGGAATACTGTCTTTCCGTGTCCAGATCCCTGCGCAGAACGGGGCGACTGAAGTCCCAGCGTTGTCCCGACTGTTTTCCTTCGCAATCAAGTAACTGCCCAACGGATAGCTGGCCAGACTGAAAACCGCCCTCGAGAGCGAAGACCCGTAGATCGTGTGCATCCGTGTCGTAAATGGCCAGCCCAGCGAAATCGAACGTAGCGACATCTTTCAGTACCTTGCAGATTCCGCTGAGCAATTCTTCACGCTGCAAGCTGGTGATCAGGGTGTTCGTGATCTCAAGCAGAGTGCGATTCTTCTGCTCAAGTTTCTGGACCCGCGCAAGAGCCGACTGCAACCCCATCTCGGCCTTCTGCCGTTTTAATTCGGCCGCGGCTCTCGCAGCGAAGATCTTGACCAGGTCGATGGCATGGGGGTCGCGCTCCATCGGCTTGTCGTCAAGAATCGCGATGTGACCGATCACACGGCTGTCGCTATCGAGCATGGGCACCCCCAGGTAGCTTTGGGCGCCCCAATCTACGAGTCCGGGGTCCAGAGGGAACAGGGCCTGCAAGTCGTCTTTGTAATGACACACTTCGCCGTTCAGCACCTTCATGCACGGAGTGTCGGCGATATCAAATTCAAAGAGGTCGCCGAAACGGTCACCCGTCCACACGGCCAGAACCCTTGCACGTTTCTGGTCAGCGCAGTCTGTGATAAACGCGTATCGTGTCCCGAGCGCCGCGGCCATGTGGCGAACAAGCGTCGGAAAGAAATCTTTTCCAGTGGCCGAGGCGGTGCCGATCACAATCGACTTGAAACGCTCTTCTTCGAGATGCCGATCGGTAACATCGCGCACCAGCCCCACGACACCGATAATCGAGCCATCCGCGGCTCGATGAGGTGCAAAGATGCACGACTCCCAGACGTCCCGGCCGCCTGCCGAGTGCTTCGGAACCATGAAGTCCCGAAGATCGACGGTTTCACCACCCAGCGCACGTTTGAGTACGTCTTCGACACCGCTGGTCCGTAGTCTGGGAAAGACTTCCACTGCGGCGCGGCCTAGAACTTCATCCGCGCTCTTGCCCGTCAGCCGCTCCATGAACGGATTGAAAAGCTGGTAACGCAGTTCGGTGTCATACAGGATGATTCCCTGTGCGGCGCCCATGATGACTGCCTGGCTGACTTCGGCCGCGGCTTGAGCAGTTATCTGGCTGTTCTTGGTACGGATGCGGGCCATCACTCGGCCGACGATGGGCTCGACGGCATTGCCGGGAAGGGAAAACGAATCGTTTTCGGTGACAAACTGGATGGTTTTGCGAGTGCTGTCGAGAATGACCTGGCAGGTCTTGCACTCATGCAGATGTTCTTCGAGACGCGCTCGCAATTGCGGGTCGGCTGACTCGTCCAGATACTCCCCAAATTCGGTAAGGAATTCGGCGCAGCTAAGCATCGTGCCCTTCCCGGTCGCGAGCGAAGTGAGGAGCAAGCCTCTCGCGCAGCATCAATCTTCCGCGCAGCACGCGTGCCTTGAGCGCCGGCACGCCGATTTCAAGCGCTGCGGCCGCTTCTTCACTCGATAACTGGCTTATGTCCCGCAAGATCAGCGCCATCCGATATTTTTCCGGCAATCGCAAAATTCCGTCGCGCACCAACTCGTTCCGTTGCGCGGCAGTGCAGATCTGCTCGGGGTCGTCGGCCCACTGCTGAACCTGCCGCGGTCGAAAGTCTTCCTCGTCGTCAACGGCTCCCAGAGACTCGCTGTGTTTACGATGCCGCAGCATCTCAGTTCCTGTGTTAATCGCGATGCTGATGAGCCAAGTGGAAAACTTCGCTCGCCCTTCAAAGCGCGCGATGTTCTCAAACGCCTTCAGGAAGACATCCTGAGTAGCATCTCGCGCGTCGTCAAAGTTTCCTACGATACCGGCTACGGTTCCGAAGACACGACCCGAATGACGCCGGACTAGTTCTTCGAAAACATCCACGTTGCCGTCCTGGACTTGCTTGACAAGTTCGGCGTCCAGGATCCGGAGTGCGGATTTCGTCTGAGGTAGGACGGGCCTCGGTGGTCGAGGGATACAAATCTTTTGGGGTGAAAATTCGCGCAGGCGGAAAATCAGGGGTTACACCAAGGCCAAACTGCAAAGTATTGAGAAAATTGGCGAAAGCAGCAACGGCGATGGCTTCGACAATCTGCGGTTTGGTGAATCCATGGCTTTCGAGGACCGCAGCCTGGAAGCAGGCTTCCCCGGGAGGGCGAGTGCTATTCAACTTGCTCACTTCCTCCAGCAGCGCCTTATCAGCTGGGGGGATCGACTCTGAACGAAGGTCGTTTACGATGGCGTCCGACTGCTCGAAGGCCACGCCTAGCCCATCGAGTATCTGGCGCTGCAAAGCGACGCCGTAAGTGTTCAAGTTCGAGGCTGAAACGGCAAGCATCACAATTTCCTTCTGGACTCGGCTAAGCGACTCCTCCGACTGCACAATCTGGTCGAGAAAACCGACCTCAGCGGCGACGAGATCAGGGAGGAGCATCTGTGCGCGGAAGAGCTTGGGAATGAAGCCGAGTTGATCACGCAACAGGGCAAAGGACTCAAAGTCTGGTGGAGGCTGCGGTTGCGATTTCAGGTAAGGCCCACCGGGCTGCTCCCAAGTGTCCGAAGGAGCCGGCATTTCGATGTTAAGACCCTCTGACCGAGGACGCTCGGAGTCGCCGGAGGGTTGGAGGGCCGTCGCCAGAACGCACAGCATCTGGCCTAGGGCAGTGGTGACCACAAGTTCCAGAATCGCCTGGTCATCAAATCCGGCCTGCGTTAAGCGTTCAATATCTATGGCCGAAAAGTAGAGACTGCGGGACGCAAGCTGTGAAGCGAAATCGAGGAGCGAGCGCGACTCTTGGTCGTTAGGCGGAACGGCTTGAGCATGGAGCGCCAGGCAATATTCATTGCCTCGAGCACTAGCTACAGCGAAAAGGAGGATTTCCTTCTGTCGTCGCGTTAGGTGGCCTTCAGACAACAAAACTGCGCCAAGCAGCCGGGACTCGGCTGAAATGAGGCGCGGCGCGGCACCTTGAGTCCGAAATAATTCCGGAACGAAGCCGTAGGCGCTGACCAGCTCGCGCTCTACTTCGACCATATTATTGTTTGATGGCGCCCCAGCCATAGACCGTGCCATTCAGGTTATCTCAGAAGCCGCTATCCAGTCGCCGCCTTCAGATTCCGCAGAGTCTCCTCACTACGACCAGGGACGGATCAACTCGAGACACGCTTTTTGGGTCATTGCTCTATAATCCGGTCACTGTTTCGCTTGGGGTGAAACATGGCTTACCTGCGAAATCTCCCGTTCGACGAGAAAGACTTTCCCGCTTTCGCGGCGATGCGGGAACAACTGGGCTTTTTGCCCAATTTCTACGTTGCCCAGACCTCCCGGCCCGACCTGATTGAAGCCCAGGTTGCGCTCATGGGCACCATTTTGCTGAAGGACGGCGGCCTTGCGCGCCGGCAAAAAGAGTACATCTTCCTGGTCGCGTCGGCAGCGAACTTGAGCACGTATTGCGTGACCGCGCACTGCGAGATGGTTCGCATGCTCAAGATCGAAGGGCCGGAGCCGGAGCAGATTGCGATCGATCACGTCCATGCCAAGATCCCGATGGCCGACAAGGCGCTGCTCAACTTTTGCGCCAAGTTCAACAAGCAGCCGTCCAAGACTACGGCGAACGACATCGAGACATTGCGAACTTATGGATTCACCGAACAGCAGATTCTCGAGGCCATCGTGATCGTTGGCTTCGCACAGTTTGCGAATACCGTCGCTTTCGGACTGGGCACGGTACCCGACTTCCACAACGCAAAGATCAAAGCCGCTCTGGGCGAAGGCGAAGGTGCGGGCAAACGCCTCGCAAGAGGCTCCGGCGGCCGCTCAACCCTGAGACTGCTCTAGGGACGAATTCCCGGAATATTCAGCCGGATTCGATACAGTCCGGTTTTCGCGCAAAGATACAGCGTCTTGCCATCGTCGTCGCCCCATGCGAAGTTATGCGGATGCTCCGGACCGACGATCGTGCCCAGGTGCTTGCCCTCGGGCGAGATGATCCACAAACCGCCGGGGCCTGAGACGTAGAGATTGCCCTTCTGATCGATCTTCATGCCGTCGAGAGCGTCTTCGCCTTCTGCCGACGTCATATCGAAGAAGACTTTGCCGTTCGACAACGTTCCGTCGGGGTTCACTTCGTAGCGCATGATGATCTTTTTCTTCTCGTCCCAGTTGTCGACGTAGAAGTATTTCTCGTCGGGTGAAAATGCGAGCCCGTTCGGGCCGCTCAGTTCCTTGGTCAGCAGTTGGACGCTCTTCCCGTCGGGAGACACGCGGAAGACTCCGCTGTAGGGCAGCTCCTTGCGCGGATCATCGAAGAACTTCGGCAGTCCGAACGGCGGATCAGTGAAATACAGCGCGCCGTCGGACTTGTAGACGAGATCGTTGGGGCTGTTGAGCCGTTTGCCTTCGTAGTGGTCGGCCAGCACCGTAAGCTGCCCGTTCTTCTCCATGCGCACCACGCGGCGATTGCCGTGCTGGTTGATGGTGAGGCGGCCCTGCTTGTCGAGCGTGAGACCGTTGGAACCGGGCTGGCCGTATTCGCCGATGTCCATGCCGCGGTAGCCGGACTTCGTCATGAAGATGGAGAGCTGTCCATCTTGCGTCCAGCGGTAGATCACGTTGTTGTTGGGATCGCTGAAGAGAAGGTAGCCGTCGGTCTCTTCAGTGCGCGGCACCCAGATGGGCCCTTCGGTGAACAGAAATCCGCCGGCCAGTTTTTCGATCTTCGCGCCGGCCGGAACGATCTCGTCCAGCGCCGGATCTTTCCGGGTGATCTGCGCCGGGGTTTCGCTGATGGCAACTTTGGGCGACTTGTAGAAATCGAGGGTTGCCGACTTGATCCAGATGAAGTTCTGCGGGCTGTAGGAGATCGGGCCGTTGATGCCGAAGACCGCAAGCTGAATGCGCTGGCCGGGCTGGGCGTTCCTGGTAAGGATCACGCGATTGGGAGCGTTGAATCCTTTGATCACAGGCCCGCCGGGCTGACCCAGGACCCGGGGCATCTTGCCGTTGACCCAGACCTCAGCATAGTCGTCGATCACGATCTCAAAAGCGACGGTCGATCCTGCGGTGCTAAAGTCGCCGACTTTTTCCGGAATCGTGACGTTGATGCGGTACCAGTTGAAACAGACTTTGGCCGTGGAACGCCGCTGGTCAAGCGTGGTGGCGTCGATGGCTTCCCATTGCGAGTCGTCGAAGTCGGCGGCGCCGGCGTGCGGCGTCGTAGTCGTAGGTCTTGATCGGAGCGCCGCTCGGTTTCAGGTCGGGGCCCACAGCGCGCGAGTCGGCGTCCACGATTTTCACGTCGTGGTAGCGCCACTGGCCCTTGACCAGTTCGCACGCCTTCGCGCGAAGCCAGGTCGACCACCGCGTCCGGACGGCCAAAGGGAGGGTCTTGCATCGACTGCGCCTCCGCCCGAAGGATTCCGAGTGCGAGGATCGCTGTCAACAAGTGCAGCAGTCGTGTTCAGCCATCGATCGTTCTTGAATTGGTTTTTCACTGGTATTCTCGCTTAGCGAACTTTCACAACGTAATAAAGAAACGGATCGGTCACTTCCAGGAACTGGTGCGGAACGCCATGCGGCACGATGACAACGTCGCCTTTGGCGATTTCCCGGGTCTCGCCCGTTGCGGATGCTGCTGCCTCGAAGTTCGTCGGGAGCGGTGGTCTTGGCGTCGACGGCTTCGCCGCCCGGTGACGAACGTGGCTGAACCCTGCAGCACGTAGATCACGTCGGCATCCTTGGTGTGGATCTCCGCCTGGCCGGGCTTTTCGCGGCGGCTGGCGTGGACCATGTAGTTGCGGCCATCGCTTCCGTCGAACAATACGGCGCCTTTGGCGAAGGCTTCGTCCACCTTGCTCTTTGCCCAGTAGGACACCGCCGGCGCTGGATCGCTGCCGGCGCTCGTCGCCGACTCAAATGCCTTCGAGCCGGCAATCGCGAGCTGCTCGTCCTGATCGGCGCTGGCCGCGCCACTCACGCCCACTCCGCCGACAATCTGGTCGTCGACGATGATCGGGATGCCGCCGATGAGAGGCGTGAAGTTCTCCAAGGCTGTCATCACCGTGCGGCCTTTGCCGTTGGAGTTGATCAGCTCTTCAAAGAAGCGAGTCGGCTTCTTGAACATGACGGCGGTTTTCGCCTTGCCGATGGAGATGTTGGCGCCGGCGGAGAACGTTCCGTCGAGGCGCTCGAGAGCCATCAGATTGCCGCCGTCGTCCACAACGGCGATGACACCACCGGGTGCGTGAAGTTTCGTCGCTTCATTCTTGGCCGCTGCAATGACCTGCTCCGCGCCTTGCAAGGTGAGCGTTTTCTTCTCGGCGGTCTGGCCATTTGCCACCGCCAGCCAGAGCAGCAATGAGGACAGCGTATTGAGCTAGTTTCTTTTGACAGTTCATGGTGTTTGCCTTTCGTGTGAATTTGTTAGGAAGAGCGCGGCGTCCAGGTTCGAAGCGCTCGCGCCCTCTCGGTTGAGGTTGCTTACTTCACGGGCGAGCTGAAGCTGGCCTCGCCCAGATTGGCTTCGGCCCACGCGCACCAGATCACTACTTTCGAAACGTTCTTCACGTAGCTGGGAAGGACGATTTCCTTCTGGTACTTGTCGCCGATGCAGGGCTTTCTTCTTCAGCTTGTCGAGCAGATAGACCTGGCCGTCGGAGTCCACGACTTGCCAGTGCGGATCCGGAGTGTCCGGCACGACGAAGTCGTCCGATAACGTGAGGACACTCTTGCCATCGCGCGTGCTGTGAGTGACGTGCCCCTTGTTGGCCTTCGGACCCTGGAACTGGCCGGTGGTGTGCGCGTCTTGCGCGACTGCGGAGACGGCGAACAGCATGGTCGTCGCCAGCAGCCCGCGGAGTAGAAACTTGCATTCCTTGATTCATGTTCATTCTTTACCTCGTGCTTGAAGATTGATTTCGTGAGTCAGCGCGCGCTGGGCGATGAATCGTTAACGATTCGCGAACCCGCTTGATGTGGGCTCATGTGCCGTGCCGAACTGCTCACGTGGCAGTGGGATTCAGAACTGTCACGAAGGTTTCAAAGCTCAGCTGACAGAGCGAAGATCGATTGCGAGCGTCACTTTCTCAGCGGTCGCGGCATCCGACGGATCGGTGGTATTCTTGCTCTCGCAATCCAGCTGTCATAGCACTCGATTGCTCCAGGTCCGCCGGGAGTTGTCTGACTACTCTGGAGGGCGATCTCGCGCTCTTCAGCTCCGAATTCGAGATCGAGCGATCACTTTCAAGACCTGTGATCACTGCCGGCTCTGTACGACGACATGCGGATACGATCGTGCGCTTCTGGGCGACGAAAGTGATCTGAACTGCCCGAAGGCTTCAGCCGAGCGACTGTCGCGAACGCACTGCTTCGGTTCGCTGACTCGCTTTAGAGTTCGGCTAAAATACTTCTGTCCTACGACGCCCATGTCGCTACACTTCCTTTCCTGTCACTTTCAAGATTGGAATCACACCGCCAGATTCCATGAATGCGCACCGAGCACAACCTGCTGGTCGAAGCGCCGAACCTGGCGGTCACGCGATGCAGACGCCGTCAAATCGCCGTGTCAGCGGCGCCCAAACTGGGCGCCTTGGCGTCTCTACGTCTTCACTGGCCTGAGTATCTGATGGAAGCGGGCTTGCTCGGTGCGTTCATGGTGTCGGCTTGCGTGTTTGGCGTGCTGTATGGGTTTCCGCAGTCTCCGGTGAGACAGGCGATCTCTTCTGATTTCTTGCGGCGGCTTGCTCGGTGGGCTGTCGATGGGACTGACCGCGATCGCGATCTTCTATTCGCCCTGGGGAAAGCAGTCCGGTGCGCACATCAACCCCTCGGTGACACTGACGTTCTTCCGGCTCGGCAAGATCAAGTTCTGGGACGCTCTCTTCTATATAGCGTCGCAGTTCGTCGGGGCAGTCCTCGGGCGTTCTTCTGGTGGCTCAGTTTCTCAGGCAAGAGGTTTCTGACCCAGCTGTTCGATACGTAGTCACAACACCGGGACCGCGCGGGCCGTGGGTGGCGTTTGCAGCCGAATTCATCATTGCGAGCGGGAATGATGTCGGCAGTGCTCTATTTCTCGAATCACCATCGGCTCGCCAAGTACACCGGACTGTTCGCCGGCCTGCTGGTCGCGACCTACATCACGTTCGAAGCGCCATTCTCCGGGATGAGCATGAATCCCGCCCGGTCGTTCGGCTCGGCCTTTCCCGTCCGGCATTTGGGACGGATTTCTGGATTTACCTGACGGCACCACCGCTGGGCATGCTTACCGCCGCGGAGTTCTACCTGTGGCGGAAAGGCCGGCAGGCAGTGAAGTGCTGCAAGCTTCACCACGACAACGACAAGCGCTGCATTTTTTGCGGAGCCAATGGAGGATTCGCATCATGACCGACAATCGCTACGACGTGATCATCATCGGAACCGGCGCGGGCGGCGGAACGCTCGCCTACCACCTGGCGCCGTCCGGAAAGCGGATCCTGATTCTCGAGCGCGGCGACTACGTTCCCCGCGAGAAAGCCAACTGGGACCCGCAGGTCGTCAACGTGGACGCCCACTACAACACCAAGGAATCCTGGCTCGACAAGGACGGCAAGGATCTGCATCCCCACACCAACTACTACGTGGGCGGCAACACCAAGTTTTACGGCGCGGCGCTGTTCCGGCTGCGCAAAGAGGATTTCGGCGAACTGCGCCACCACGGCGGCATCTCGCCGGCCTGGCCGATCAGCTATGACGATCTGGAGCCGTACTACACGCAGGCCGAGAATCTCTATCAGGTGCACGGAAACCGCGGAGAAGATCCGACCGAACCGCGGCCAGTTCCCCCTATCCCTGGCCCGCCGTCAGCCATGAGCCGCGCATCCAGCAACTGTCCGACGACTTCGCGCGTTCGGGCCTGAAGCCCTTCCACGTGCCGGTCGGGGTCATGCTCGACGAGAAGAACCCGCACAAGAGCCGCTGCATCCGCTGCAATACCTGCGACGGCTTTTCCTGCCTGGTCGGCGCCAAGTCCGACGCGCAGGTTGTCTGCATTGATGAGGCGATCAAGCATCCCAACGTACCCTGCTGACGAACTCGCTGGTGAAGCGGCTGGAAACAGACTCATCGGGCCGCGAAGTGAAAAGTGTGGTCGTGGAGCGCAACGGCAGCCTGGAAACCTATTCCGCGGATGTGGTTGTTGTCTCGTGTGGCGCGATCAACTCGGCCGCGCTGCTGTTGCGCTCCGCCAACGACAAGCACCCGCGCGGACTTGCCAACAGTTCGGACATCGTGGGCCGCCACTACATGGGCCACACCAATTCGGTGATGATGGCGATCTCGAAATGCCCCAACCCAACGATTTTTCAGAAGACGCTGGGAGTCAATGACTTCTACTTCGGCTCGAAGGACTTCGAGTACCCCATGGGGCACATCTCGTTCGTCGGCAAACTGGACGCCATCACGCTGAAGGCCGGCGCGCCGGCCATCGCCCCGAATTTCACTCTGGAGCTGATGGCAAAACACTCGCTGGACTTCTGGCTCACGTCCGAGGACCTGCCCGATCCGAACAATCGGGTCACCATCGGCCGCGACGGCAAGATCGTGCTCACCTACACGCCCAACAACCTGGAGGCACACGAGCGGCTTCAAGGCAAAGCTGAAGCAGGCCATGAAGCAGACGAACTGCGCGATGCATGGCCACGAGTGTCATCAAGGGCTGTTCGGGCGAAACCTGTACGTCGGCCAGCGGATTCCGCTCGCCGGCGTGGCCCACCAGAACGGAACGATTCGCTTTGGACACGACCCGAAGACCTCGGCGCTGGACGTGAACTGCAAAGCCCATGACGTCGACAACCTTTACGTCGTGGACGGGAGTTTCTTCCCGTCGAGCGCTGCCGTCAATCCGGCGCTCACCATCATGGCCAACGCGCTGCGAGTGGGCGACCACTTGATGAAACGCCTGGGAGTGTCCGAGACGACGTACGAACAGAATCGGCAGCAGGACCGGGAACTTGCAGTGAGCAGGTAATCGAGACATGAAACTACTCTTTCGAACATATCGCCTTCGCCAGAGTGTGTTGAGCAGTCTGGGTGCTGTCGCTGGTGCTGGCTGTTCCCAGCTCTTCACCCAGCAAGCCCTGGCCCAACAGAACCCCGCTCTGGTTGACGGGCGTAGACGCAATCGGAATCACGGTCTCCGACATGGATCGGGCGGTGGATTTCTATTCCAAGGTCCTCACGTTCGAAAAGGTATCGGACACCGAAGTCGCCGGGGAGAACTACGAGCATCTCGAAGGTGTGTTCGGATTGCGAATGCGCGTGGTGCGAATGAGGCTCGGCGACGAGTTCATCGAACTCACGGAGTATCTGGCGCCGAAAGGTCGTCCGATCCCCGTTGATTCGCGCAGCAACGATCGCTGGTTTCAGCACATCGCGATCATTGTCAGCGACATGGACAAGGCCTATGCCCGGTTGCGCCAGAACAAGGTGGAACACGCTTCTTCCGGACCACAGCGCCTTCCGGACTGGAACAAGAACGCGGCGGGCATCTCGGCGTTCTACTTCAAGGATCCGGATGGGCATCCGGTTGAGGTGTTGCAGTTTCCTCCGGACAAGGGCGCTGGAGAAGTGGCACCGCCCCACGGACAAGCTGTTTCTCGGTATCGACCATACCGCGATCGTCGTGTGGGACACCGACGCCAGCCTCAAGTTCTACCGCGACCTGCTCGGCATGCACGTGGCCGGAGAGAGCGAGAACTACGGAACCGAGCAGGAGCACCTGAACAACGTGTTTGGCGCCCACTTGCGCATCACCGCATTGCGCGGCGCAAGCGGACCGGGGATTGAATTGCTGGAGTATCTCGCGCCCCGCGATGGCCGGCCTTTCCCATCGGACGAACAGGCAAACGACGTCGTTCACCGGCAGACGGTTCTGTTGACCCGAGGCGCCGACGCCGCAGCTCGTCAATTGCACATCAGCAGAGTGAACTTTGTTTCTTCTGGCGTGGTTGCGAATCAAACCGGACAGCTGGGATTCAGCAAAGCACTTCTAGTGCGCGATCCCGACGGCCACGCAATCGAAATTGAGGAGAAGTAGGAGGAAATATGAGCGCAAGCAACATCCAACCCGCATGGTCCACAACGGACTGGCACTTGGATCTTGCCTACGATGCGCCCTCCCGCATTGTCGGTGGCCGACCCAAGCATCGACGACCCGGTGAACGATACCGGGCTCGGCTCTCGGCGCGGCGATTTGCAGCTTTCAGATGAGTTTGCTTGTTTGGTAAGGCTGATTTGCGAAGGAAGCGGAGAGTTCTCATGACGCAGGAAGAGATCCGACTGTCAGAATCCGGCGTCGCGCCGGAAGCACTGGAAACGCTGGGGGCCCTATCTCAGCGAACGTGCCTGGGGCACGGTGCGCGAAGACTACAGCCCGTATGGCAACGCCTGGGAATACTTGTCCCATGATCACGCCCGTTCGCGCGCCTACCGCTGGAACGAAGACGGCCTGGCTGGCATCTGCGACCGGCAGCAGAACATCTGTTTCGCCCTGGCGCTGTGGAACGAGCGCGATCCCATCCTGAAAGAGCGGATTTTCGGCTTGACCGGCAACGAGGGCAATCACGGCGAGGACGTGAAGGAGTATTACTTCTACCTCGACTCCACGCCCACGCACTCGTACATGAAGTATCTCTACAAGTATCCCCAGGCGGAATTTCCCTACGGGCAGCTGGTGGAAGAAAACCGGCGACGCGGGAAGAACCAGCCGGAGTTCGAACTGCTCGACACCGGAGTATTCAACGACGATCGCTACTTCGATGTGTTCGTCGAATACGCCAAGGCCGATACCGAAGACATCCTGATCAAGATCACGGTCGCGAACCGCGGGCCGGAAGCCGCCAATCTTCGCCTGCTGCCGACGGTGTGGTTCCGCAATACCTGGTCGTGGGGAGGGCGCGAGCGGCGGCCGGAGTTGCACCAGGCACGACCGGCTCCGAACCCGGTGATCGAGCTGAATCATGATCAGCCGGGCAACCGCTGGCTGCATTGCGAAGGCTCTCCGGAATTGCTGTTCACCGAGAACGAAACCAATGCCCGCCGACTGTTCGGAGTCGCAGAACCGCACGCCCTACGTGAAAGACGGCATCAACGACTACGTCGTTCACGGCGCCGCGGATGCGGTCAATCCGGAGCATACCGGCACCAAGGCCGCAGCCCACTACAAGCTCACGGTTGGTGCGGGCGAGACCGTCGTCGTGCGCTTGCGCCTGGCCGACTCCGACTTCAAAGGCAAGAACGCCTTTGCCAGCTTCGACAAGACGTTTGCTCTCCGCCAGCGCGAAGCCGACGAGTTCTACGCGACGGTCATTCCGCAGGATCTTTCGGCGGACGCGCAGAACGTCATGCGCCAGGGCTTTGCCGGCATGCTGTGGTCCAAGCAGTTCTATCACTACGTGATCAAGGACTGGCTGCAAGGCGATCCGGGCAATCCTCCCCCGCCCGCGGAGCGCACGAAAGGCCGCAATCACGAGTGGACTCACCTCTACAACGCGGACGTGATCTCCATGCCGGACAAGTGGGAGTACCCGTGGTATGCGGCCTGGGACCTGGCGTTCCACTGCATCCCGCTCGCGCTGGTCGATTCCGAGTTCGCCAAAGAGCAGCTCACGCTGATGCTGCGCGAGTGGTACATGCATCCCAACGGACAGATTCCCGCCTATGAGTGGGCGTTCGGCGACGTGAATCCTCCGGTGCATGCCTGGGCCGCGTGGCGCGTTTACAAGATCGACAAGAAGCGCAAGGGAAAGGGCGATCGCGCATTTCTGCAGCGTGTCTTCCACAAGCTGATGTTGAACTTCACCTGGTGGGTGAACCGCAAGGACGCCGAGGGCATGAACATCTTCCAGGGCGGCTTCCTGGGTCTGGACAACATCGGCGTGTTCGACCGCAGCGCGCCGCTGCCCACCGGCGGCTACATCGAACAATCCGACGGCACCAGTTGGATGGCGATGTACACCCTGAATCTGCTGGCCATCGCGCTGGAACTGGCGAAAGAAGAGCCGTGCTACGAAGACGTGGCCAGCAAGTTCTGGGAACACTTCCTCTACATCGCCAACGCCATGAGCCATCGCGGCCACGACGGCATGGGACTGTGGAACGAAGAGGATGGCTTCTTCTACGACGTGCTGCAGCTGCCCGACGGCAACGCAGTTCCCCATGAAGATTCGCTCCATGGTGGGGCTGATTCCGCTGTTCGCGGTGGAGACGCTGGAATCGGATGTTCTCGACAAGCTGCCAGATTTCAAGCGGCGCATGGAGTGGTTCATCGAGAACCGTCCGGATCTGACCGAGAACGTGGCCTGCATGCGCACCGAGGGCATGGGCGAGCGGCGACTGCTGTCCATCGTCGACGCGGATCAACTCCGAAGCATTCTCAAGTTCATGCTGGACGAGAGCGAGTTCCTCTCGCCTACGGCATTCGCGCCTTGTCACAGTTCCACCGCGACAATCCTTACAAGCTTACGGCGCAACGGCATGGAGCACCGCGTGGACTACGAGCCGGGCGAATCGTCGACCGGACTGTTCGGCGGCAACTCCAACTGGCGCGGCCCGATCTGGTTCCCGGTGAACTACTTGCTGGTCGAGTCGCTGCAGAAGTTCCACCACTACCTCGGCGACGACTTCAAGGTCGAGTTCCCGACCGGCTCGGGAAAGATGATGACCCTGTGGGAAGTGGCGGGCGAATTGTCGCGCCGCATGACGAACATATTCCTGCAGGATGAGAGGGGCCGCCGGCCGGTGTTCGGAAATCTCGAAAAGTTCCAGACCGACCCGCACTGGCGCGACTTGGTCCTGTTCCACGAATACTTCCACGGCGACTCCGGTGCCGGCGTCGGCGCCAGCCACCAGACCGGATGGACCGGCGTGGTCACCAAGTTGATGCAACAGAGCGGAGAATCCCGCGAACGCAAGAAGACCGAACCGGCGGTGGCCGAGGTAGCCGCAGACTGAATTCATAAGGAGAAATGGAAATGAAAGCGATTAGTGTATTCCCAGGAAAGCCCAACAGCGTCCACGTGGCCGATTTGCCAAAGCCTTCGCTGGATCAAGTTCCGAACGGCCGTGGCGTGCTGGTCAAAGTTCTCCGGGTTGGCGTGGACGGCACCGACAAAGAGATCAACGCCGCCGAATACGGCGCAGCGCCTCCCGGATACGACTTTCTGGTCATCGGCCACGAGGGCTTCGGCCAGGTGGAAGCTGTCGGCCCGAACGTCACCGAAGTGAAGCCCGGCGATTACGTCGTGGCCACCGTGCGCCGGCCAGGCAAGAGCATTTATGACCTGATCGGCACCAACGACATGACCACCGACGACACGTACTACGAGCGCGGCATCAACCTGCGCCACGGATATCTGACGGAGTACTACGTCGACGACGTCGAATTCATCGTCAAGGTACCGAAGGGGCTGAAACATGTCGGCGTGCTGCTCGAGCCGACGACGGTGGTGGAGAAAGGAATTCACCAGGCTTACGAGATCCAGCGCCGGCTCAAGGTGTGGCAAGCCGCGCAAGGCCGCGGTCATGGGTGCCGGGACGATCGGCTTGCTGGCGACGCTGGTTCTGCGGCTGCGGGGCCTGGACGTGACCACGTTTGCGCCGAACCGACCAAGCCCTATCTGAATGCAGACCTGATCGAAGAACTCGGGGCCCGGTACATTTCGACAAAGGACACGTCCATCCTCGACGCGGCCAAGCAGTACGGCCCGTTCGATCTGATCTTCGAAGGCACGGGCAACTCCGCCGTCGTCTTCGAGAGCATGCAGGCCTTGGGCAAGAACGGCGTGCTGGTGCTCGCCAGCGTGACAGGCGGCGACAAGATGATCCAGATCCCCGCAGACCGGATCAATCTCGAATTTGTTCTCGGCAACAAGGTGATGGTCGGGACCGTGAACGCCAATCGCGAATACTTCGAGATGGGCGTGGGCGACATGGCGCAGGCGGAAGCGGAGTATCCCGGCTGGCTCAGCAAGCTTCTCACCGACCCCGTGAAAGGCCTGGAGAACTACAGCGAGTTGTTCCAGAAACTCACCTCACCGAACGGGGCCATCAAGGTGTATTGCGAGGTGGCGTAGAGACTGCAACAGTCAACTGCGATTACAGTCAGGGCACGCCAAGGCATGCCCTGTCATCTTTGTCACTTTCTCGCGACTGAACTGCGTCTTACCGAAGGAAGAGGCATTCGCTAGGGAGACGGCGATTCATGATTCAGTTTGACAAAGAAACCTGTGGCGACCTGGACGCTGCTCTCCGCCGCGAGTGGCTTGAAACCAACGGGCTCGGCGGTTTTGCTTCGTCGACAATCGTTGGCCTGAACACGCGCCGCTACCACGGCTTGCTGGTGGCCGCTACGAAGCCGCCGGTGGGCCGCGTCGTGATGCTTTCCAAGCTGGAAGAGACACTCTTTATCGAAGGCCAGCCTTTTGATCTCTCCGCCAACCGTTATCCCGGCGTCAGTTCACCCCAGGGGTTTCGATACCTCAAGCAGTTCCGCCTCGATCCATTTCCGATCTTCACCTATGAAATCGAAGGAATTGAGATCGAGAAGACCGTGTTCATGGTTCACGGCGAAAACAGCACGGTGGTGCAGTATGAACTGAAGAAGAACAATCACCCGGAGCGCATCAAGAATCTCCGCCTTGAAATCAGGCCTCTGATCGCTTTCCGCGACTATCACAGCACGACTCACGAGAATGGCGCGATCAACTCTAGCCGTGGAGCAGCACCCTGGATTGGCCAGTGTTACTCCTTATCAGGGATTGCCGTCATTGCATCTGGCCCACAACGCTGCCGAACTGCGAAAACTGGCGATTGGTACCGGAACTTTGAGTATGACGTCGAGCGCGAACGCGGGCTCGATTTCGCAGAAGACCTCTTCAACCCGTTCGTGTCTGCGCTTCGACTTGCTGCTTCGCCGCCAAGCTTCGGTGATTGCCTCCACCGAACAAGCGTGCTGTCGCGCAAGCCAATGAATTCGGCAAGCTGAAATCACACGTCGCAGGAGCGTGGCTGTATCGTCGCCCGTCGACGACTGGTTTCGCTCGGGACCTGACGAAAGCCGCCGACCAGTACATCGTTTCCCGCGGCGACCAGAAAACGGTCATCGCCGGCTATCACTGGTTCAGCGATTGGGGCCGCGACACCATGATCGCTCTGCCCGGCCTTACGCTTGCCAACTGGCAAGCATGAAGTCGCGCGGAGCATCCTGCGCACGTTCGCGCAGCACGTGGACCAGGGCATGTTGCCCAACCGATTTCCCGACGCCGGCGAAACGCCCGAATACAACACCGTTGACGCGACGCTCTGGTTCTTTGAAGCCGCTCGCGCCTATCTTGCCTACACCGGCGACGTAGACTTTGTCCGCAAAGAACTTTACTCCCGTCTTCACCGACATCATCTCCTGGCATGTGCGTGGCACACGCTACGGAATCAAGGTCGATCCCAGTGGTCTGCTCTCCTCGGGTGAGCCAGGTGTTCAGCTCACGTGGATGGACGCCAAAGTCGGCGATTGGGTCGTGACGCCACGCCGCGGCAAGCCCGTGGAGATTCAGGCGCTATGGTACAACGCGCTGTGCATCATGGCAGACCTGGCAAATAGATTCGGTGACGAACCCGGCCAGAAGCGATATCGAAACATGGCTACGTTTGCGAGTTGGAGCTTCAATCGTCTCTTCTGGAACGAGAACACCGGATGCCTGTATGACGTCACCAATGGCGCGCCACCAGACGCGTCGATCCGACCGAACCAGATTTTTGCCGTCGAGCTTGACACACAGCATGTTGTCGCCCGACCGTGCAAAGAAGGTGGTTGAGAAGATCCAGGAGCATCTGCTCACGCCGTATGGTCTGCGTAGTCTCGCGCCCTCCGATCCGCAATATCGCGGCCGGTACACAGGTGGCCCATGGGAGCGAGACGGTGCTTACCACCAGGGCACTGTATGGCCTTGGCTGATGGGTCCGTTCATCACCGCATATATCAAAGTCAATGGCGGCAGTAACACCGCCCGAAACCAAGCGGCCGAGTGGCTGGCTCCGCTCAAGGGTCACCTCGCAGACGCGGGGCTGGGACATATCTCGGAGATCTTCGATGGCGACGCACCTCACCGGCCGTGTGGATGCGTGGCGCAAGCCTGGAGCGTGGCGGAAGTCCTGCGGGCCTACATAGAAGATGTGAGGGGCGTTCGTCCGGCGGCGCCCATCGAGGCCCAGCCGGCGCCGGTTGCTGTGCAGACGAAAGAGCGATCCGCAGCGCAGGTCGAACCGCAGGTACGCGGACTCTCCAAGGCCGGGACGCGTGGCTGAAGAGTAGTGGTCACGCCTTTGAATACGCAATATCACTCGCGTGGAGATAATCGTGTTTCTGGGATCACAGTTATCCCGCATCGATACCCCATGACAACTCTGGAGTCAGGATCGAGCCCTCTATATGCTTCGTTGGATACTAAAGCAACCAACTCAGAGCGCAGTGCTTCACGAGGGACCTCCATAAATCCCAGACTCGCGTAAAACGGGTAGTTCCAGGGCACAGACCGGAATGTCGTCAAGGTCAACATGGGGTACCCAGAGACCGTCGCCCACTGGCACACTGCTCGGACCAGAGCGGTTCCCAAACCGCGGCGCCCGTGGATCGGCTCGACGTCGATCTCCTCAAGATGCGGTAGATCATCAGCAAGCATCTCCACCAACGCGAAGCCCACCGGCCTGTTTCCAGTCAGCGCCACCCATAGGCGCCCATCACTAACGGCGCCGGCGAACATATATCTGTCCGTGGTCTCGGCCAGCACCGAGTCCGGTGCGTAGCCTTTTAGCATCTGGGCTGCCTCGAGTTCGATGGCTGGCAGCGCCGGAATATGTTCTGGACGGGCTAAGCATATGCGATAGCCTGGAATGGCCGAGTCATTCCTCCCGACAGAGGCTCTTCTCATTTCGGTTGACGAACCCTCAATCATTCAGGGTAGCTCCGCGCCAGCAGGCGATACTCGCACACTGCGTGCAACAACTCACGCACAGGTTTAGCCCGAAAACCTCGCAGGCGATTGAGATGTCCAATTTCAAACGCAATTCGCCACTGTTGAAACAACACACGATAGGCATCCACAAGACTCATTTTCGGATCGTAGATGTGAGTTGCTTCGGAGGTGACGCCGTTCAGTTCGACGATCTTGATATTGCGACCGGCCATGAAGTCGTGACGCGATGGAGCACGAATGTCAAAGCGTCCGAAGAAAAAGCCTTCAAAGTTCTTGGCAATTTGGTCGATCACTGCTTCCAGTTCTGGAGTGATCGTGTCGCTTCCGTCGAGGAATATGGCTCCTCGGCAATGGGTTCCGATCTCGACCAACTGCACTTTTTCCCCAACAGCCGGTACTTCGTTAATCCGTCCTGAATTCTGACGCAGATAGAAATCTGACATGCAGACCGCCCGATCGTCCGCGAGGATCAACTCCTCCAAGGTACGTTTTCCATCTCCGAGAAGCACGGGCATGCGCTTCTCCGTCACGGAGAAAATACGACCGCGACGATCGCCGGGGCGGCGGTAATAGAAGACCCCGTACTCCTCGCCGGGAATGTATTCCTGCACAATGACGGGGAAAGGGGCGTGCGTCAGATACTCCTGCAATCGCTCAAAAGTACGAATGATGCATACGCCCGAGCCACGCTGCCCTGCATCAGGCTTCGCCACGACAGGAAATTGCAATTTATTCTGCCGCATGAATTCCCCAGCATTAGCAAGGCGTCGGGTGGGCGATCCTGACGCAAGCAGAGTGGAATGCGGCAGCCACCGAGCCGCCTTTTTCAAATTCTGGAGGATCTGATGCTTAGACTCCCCTACAAATCCGCTGGCCGGAATCGCCGGGTTGGCCACGGTAAACAACGTCCAGTTCCGGAACTTAATCCCGAGATAAGCGATATAGACGGCTACGGGCGGATAAAACAAATATGCAGGCCAGAACTCCCACTTTGACAATCGCTTCCATTGCCCAACAATCCGTCGGCCCATCCGATAAAGCGAGGCGGCAACGGCGTCGAGGTAGTGAGCAAGCGGGTGGACCGGATTTACTTGCGCCTTACTTGTGAGACTGAGAGCATTGAGCATGAAGGTTTTCCTGTTCGTTCTTGCCGCTACCGTTTTTGAAGCATCGGGTGATGCCACTGTTCGAATTGCTCTGCATCATCCTTCTCTGTGGGCGCGGATCGGGTTCTTTCTCGCAGGCAGCGTCCTCCTCGCCCTTTACGGCACATCGCTCAACCTGGCCCCTGTCCAGTTCGCGAGCGTTACGGGGATGTACATCGCGACGTTGTTCGTTGTATTTCAGATTGCCAATTTCATCTTCTTCCACGCTCTTCCGACGAGATCGGTCTATGTAGGCGGTGCGCTCATCGTAACGGGCGGTTTGGTCGTTTTGCTCGGCCGATGAGGCGCGAGAACTGAAGACATTGCGCTTCACTGACCTCGGAGACAATTGAACTAGCGTTACCGTTTCGGTCCATTCCTTTCGTATCGGTGTCAACCATGTCGCAAGGGCGGCCGCGGAAATGACTCATTTCGATGCGCCCAGATGTGACGGTCACTTCGGTGTAGCTCAGCGTCTTTACATCGTCTCGGTGGACACACAAACTGAACGGCCCCGGACCGCCTGCGTGTGATGCGTGCAGTCTTCGCAGCCAGGGAACGGAACCGAAGTCTAGTTCGTGTTGAGCCTTGCGGCATACCGTTCCGCGCAGCCTTTCGGCCCATTTGTCTGAAAGGCTGGAGGAAAACCAGTGGCGTGACCCCCAGGCATGAACCTGGGCCGTGAACCGCTTCGAGTCCCAACGCCATTCCCAAATCTGCTGTTCGAACGGAAATACTCCGACTAGCCGGAATGGGAGCATTCCCTGAAAGCTTGAAACGCGGATGACCCCATGCAGGTCCGACAGCGATCGCGAATCAATGAGCGCGGGGATCACTCGTCCTCGGCTCCGCATCTTGACTTGTGCAATAGCGCGCGGAGGGACTTCATTCCAATTCAACAACGCCAGCGAAATGCCATAGTCGTTGACTGCAAACCAAGTGCCGCCAGTGCCGTCGCCGGGATAAATGGCCCTGGCACGGTCGAATTCATAGATCTCCGAGGGCGCGCCTGCGCCCCGTGTGATTTTCTCATCACGATTCATCGCCATGCGGTAAGTCTCGTTATCGGTGATGGCCGTTAAAGTGCACATAGTTCCACGGCCTCACTATCTCGAGTTCTATTCCGCATGCGAATCCAACCACCAAGTGATCTGGCAGCCTTACTCAACAGCCATGGCGCGAACAGCAGCGATGCAGTCAGCAGGGAGGGAAGCAACTTCTGATGGCCAGACGATATCTGGGGAACGAACCGCCAGATCGCAAAGATCGCGGAGACCCAGACAGCCGAGCAGATCGCCGTTGTCTTCGCAAATAATCGAACCGGAAGCCGCAACGCTCCCGCGGCTACATAAAGAGGTAGACGGCTGCCCGGTATCGCGCGGCTCATGACCAGGGCGAACGATCCATGTTTTGCAAACCACGCTTCAGCTTTGGCGAGTGATTCGGGGCTTAAGTACTTCTGCAGCCAGCGCGACTGCGCCGTGCGCCGCCCCAAGCTCGAGCCCAAGCCGTACAATCCCATGTCGCCCACCCAAATACCCAGGAATGTGGTCAGCAGTCCGATCCGCGGGTCCAAGCCTTCCGCTGGCCGACAGCGTGGCCGCCAGCAGAGTTGCGCCATCCTCGTAAATGAAGGTCGCGAAAAAGATGGAGAGCGCCAGCGCGGATTGCGTCTCCGGAGAGTGAATGAGAGGAAAGCATGGTAGCTAAGCTCGCTCCGCCGCTTTCGGCTTCCAAATGCTTCAACGTGGAGGGAGCAATACCAAATTCGTAAGGCAGTTTGACTCCGACGCCGGCACACAGGAGCTTGAGAATCGCATAATGGTGGATGGCGTGTCCGACGCAGAACATCACTTCCCGAGCCAAGTTCGACCTAACCGCCTCATCTTCGCTTTCTCCATAACCCACGCTGTAGGTCACGGCACACTCGTCGCTGAAGAGTTTCGCGAGAGAGTCCTCCGAGTTCGTCAATCAGTCCTTCGGTTACAAGACGTGCGCACACCACCGAATTCTCCAGTTGCGGGTTCCGGCGCCGCTGATCGTAGTTGACCTGGCCAGTCCGAATCCCTTCCGCCAGGCAGAGAAAATGATCCAGCACGTGCCGATAGTGGGCTCCCAAAGATGCAGAGGGCTGGCCTCCCTCTGGGCCTTCGAGCGGGCGAGCGTATGTTTCGTCGCCGATGAGATCCAGAAAGAGGCAGCCCTGCCCAGAACATCTCTAACCGCAGTGTTCAGCGATCGCAGCATCATTCAGAACTTCCTTCCCGGAACTGGAATCTGCTCGCGGTGCAAGAACAGAGCAATAGCGCTGCGTTACAAACACCAGCGATGGCGAGGAAGAACAGGAGTCCCTTGTCCCCCTGCACCTCGATACCCAGGAAGGTCAAATGGCTCACCATAGCTCCGCCCGTCGCGGCCATTGCCAGAACTGCCCCTGCCCAAACGAAGCGCGGCGTCAGCAACAGCACGGCGGCGATCAACTCCATGATTCCCGACCCAATGCGTCCCAACACCTCAACAGTGCTGATTGACGCGAACGGAATGTAGTTGTGAATGAACGCCCCGAGTTTGGTGAAGATATAGACCGACTCCGGTGCCGCCGTGAACTTGAAGAAGAGCGTCTGCAGCAGGATGATCGCCGCGACAACTCGGCAAGCCCAACTGAGGACCACAACTGATGTCGTCATTGGTCGGCTCCTCGTCGATAAGACTTGGGTGCTCATGATGCGCTCCTTCACTTGCCGTACTTTTCGACCAGGCCCGGCCAGTTCTCATCGGCTTTCTTGAGCGTGCCTTGCGGGTCCATGTCGAACTTGCTTTTGACATCGAGGTCGTACTGCAGGAGCAGTCGTTCGTTGACTATTTCCCAGGTCTCGATCTTGACCGGGACGGTCTTCCCCCGGCTGGCACCGTACGCGCAATAGCCGCCGAACTGAGGCTCGTATTGTGCCGGCGTCTTTGTCAAACGCTGCTTTGTGATCCGCAGAGGCGAAGTAATATTTCGCGCCGTGGTAAACCGACTGAAATTGCGCATTGCCCTTCACCGGTCTGTGATCAGTAAAGAAAGCAACGGGATCGTAACCTTGAATGGCCACTCCATCGCGGTCGAGATTCTGCAGTTCCTTGGCTGCTGCCAGGGCCGACAGACCAGCCAACAATACAAACGCGAAAAACAGTTTCCTCATGACAGATCGTTCTCATTTCTGGGACTGAGCCCTTGTACAAAGTGAGACTCACGAAGACGACGGAAGTGACAGGAGCCATCCGTTTCAGGGAGTAATTTGGCGCCGTCACCTTTCCTGTAGTCCCGCATCTCACGGTCAGATTGCGAGTCCGCAGCCAACCCTGCATGCACGTCGCGTGCAGCCTAGTGAGACTGACGTCATGAGCGCAACGCCCTTGATACCGCGCGACGTTTTGGCCCCGCCCCTTCCGCACGCGAAGCCTGCGGAAATGCCTTCTGAGCGCCCCCTCGGTCTCCGAGCCGGTCCGTATCTCGTGCGAATGGCGTCGTCTGAGGCGGACCGCTCGGCAGCTTTCCGATTGCGGTTCCTGGTTTTCAATCTGGAGCTGAACGAAGGGTTGGAATGTTCTTACGCAACTGGCCACGACACGGACGAGTTCGACCGTATCTGTGACCACTTGATCGTGGAACACGTGGACACCGGCAAGATCGTCGGGACCTACCGGCTGCAGACAGGCGCGATGGCTGCGGCCAATGCAGGCTTCTACAGTGAGAGGGAATTCGACTTCTCCCCCTATAGGCGGCTGGGCAACTCCGTCATCGAGCTTGGACGTGCCTGTGTGGACCGCGATCATCGGTCCACGAACGTGCTGTACCTGCTGTGGCGTGGAATCGCCCAATACGCCCTGAGTCATGGCGGAAGGTACCTGATCGGTTGTTCGTCGCTCACCTCACAAGATCCGGTGCATGGTACAGCGGTCTACGAGGCCATGCGGGATTACTTGGTGGCGTCCGAACTGCGAACGATGCCGCAGCCCGACTTCGTGATGCCCTGGATGTCACAAGAGAATGCGAGCGACAAGATTCCGAAATTGTTGCGCGCGTATCTCGGCGGTGGGGGCGAAGATCTGCGGACCGCCTGCCATCGATCGAGAGTTTAGGACGATTGACTTCCTCACGCTGATGGATCTGGAGACTTTGCATCCACGCGTGTACGCTCGTTTCATGAAGTTTTGAATCTGGCGACTGCTGGCTGTGAAAGGCGTTTTTGCTCGGTGTCGAATATTCGCATCAGACTCGCGCAGTTGTCAGATCACGACCAACTGCTGCGCTTCCGTGAGGTTTTGTGGCCTAAGTCCTCCATCGAGGAACATGCCCGAGAACTTTCACTCATTCTCCAAGGCAAGCCTCCAGTAACGATGCCTCTCATCATTTTAGTTGCCGAGGTGAGTGATGGAGTATTGGCAGGTTTTTTGGAAGTCGACTTGCGCTCACACGCTGACGGCTGCAACCCATCGCGTCCGGTGGGCTATGTCGAGGGTTGGTACGTTGCTGAGAACTACCGGCAGAGGGGGATCGGCAGAAAGCTCTTGGCCGCGGCGGAAGACTGGGCACGCAGCCAGGGGTGCGTTGAGATAGCGTCGGATACTTGGGTCGACAATGAGGTGTCCCAACGCGTGCATGGGGCGCTCGGGTACGAGGAGGTGGACCGCTGTGTGCATTACCGGAAGGCGTTGTGATATGCACTTTGCCGCATGGGCGACCGGTGACGCCTGACCCCACGGCGCCCGAATAGCCTGGTGAAGTGCCGTCGTAAATCTCACAACACACCGAAATTGACCCTCACTGGACTGTTCAACGCCCGAACGTAGAGCCTTTTGACACTGTTCGCAGTCTGCCCGGTATATGTCGTAACACTCTCGGGTCGATCTTCAGCATTTCCGTCGAACCTGTCTCCAGCCGTTCTCCCTGAATTGCGATCGGTTCCGCAATGAATTCTCGCAGCGCGTCGCTTCCCAGGGCACGTCCGTCCAATCCGACCAATAAGAACTGTTCACGCCCATCACTTGTTACAAAGATCGGCGGAATCCCCCCGCTGATACAACGCGCCGCGCAGTCTCGGTGAACTTTCCCTTGTCCGGGATTCATTACGCCCAGATAGCACTTGCTGTCGACGATCTCGCCAGTGAGCGTCACAGTTCCCAAGTCCTGGATGTTCTCTGCAACGGCAGGTGCGGCATCGGTCACTGTGATGGAACCGGGCGTGATTTCCACCATGGTTCCGCCCTCTCGATAGATCAGTTGTCCCTGTAGTCGGACATGTTTGCCATCGAGGCCAGCCACGAGGTCATCGGCTCCATGCTTTCCCGGAGCAACCAGTAGATAGCGCGAGTATTTATCTTGTCGCCCGATGTCTCCCGGACGCAACACCAACAGCGTTGGGAAGGGGCGAGTCACGACCACTCCCTCAAAGCTGCGTACCTTGCCGTATTCGAACGTCGAGTTTGCAAATGGCATTTGTCCAACGAGCAACACCAGAGCCGCGGTCACCGCGAGCAGGCCGAGCGCAATCACGACCTTCCGAACGAAACGAGCCAGTCCGGTGGGCGCCTTCGGCAGATAACCTACGTAGAAGTCGTTCATCGCGTTCGCGCCTCGATGGATTCCGGACAACCGACTCAATCTCGGCAGGCTCCACGCGGGTTCCGGGCGGGTTAGGACGTGGATGTACGAAGACTGTTCCTTCGACAACCTTGACGCGGAACGTCGGGATCTTCTCCTTGAACGGCGGCGGGGCACGCGCCAGAGTCTGGCTGATACTGGTATCCATGCCACGGGCACGTAACGCAGCCATCGATGATGCGCCCTTCTCCTAATGGTCCGTTCTGATGCTGGCAGACATTGGAGATCGCCGAGACCTTGCCGTCGTAGCGAAAGACCGCAACGCGCTCCCCGGAGAGAGATACGATAGTCGCGCATTTCTCGGCGATACGATCCACCCTGCAGACTTCGACGAAACCTTCGCCAACCGCTTGATGTCCTCGCCCGATCCACTCGCTTCTCGCGAAACGCCGCCGCGAGATGAAGCGCCAGAACGGTTGCCACCCCCACGATCAGGGCAGAAGCCAGCACGTGGGCTCCTCTCTGACTGCAGCGCCCCCAGAGTCACATGGGCGACTAGCAGCGCATATGCCAAATACACCAGCATGTGCAATCGCTTCCACATAGGTGCGGAGAGATTGCGCAACCAGAAATCGTGACTCGTGGCAGCCATCAGAAAGAGAATGATCAGCGCGAAGAAACCCAAAGCCTGAAAGGGAAAACTCGGCGACACTGCCGTATCGTGGATTGCTGATGAACAAACTGATGAGAGGGTTCACGTTCCCGAGTGCGTGAAACTGGACCAGCCCAAACCCTCCATGGGCCAGTCCCAATAGAAATGTCGTAACACCCAGGTGCCGGCGGTTATAGAGCAATGGAAGAAAGCGAGGATCCAATCGACTCAGGGGGCCGATGCACAACACGACGTTCAGCAGCAGAGAACGCAGCCGTTCCTAGTGCGCGGATCAGTAGTGTCTCAGCCGTCGCGCTTGGGTTTCGCCAGGCGCCGACACCGACAAAGATGGCGAGGTAGAGTGCGACCAAGGAGACGAGTGTTACGTCGTAGACCCTCTTCTGCCGGTTCCAACTGATTGCGCCGTATTGAACGCTCATGGCAACTTCTCCACTCTGGCGGTGTCAAACACAGCTCTGATGCGCTGAGCTGAACAAGACCAGATACCCGGTGCTCGTCTCATTCAACGGAATAAGAAAAGCCTTGCCCGTCCTAAAAGCACCCACTAATTTCGCCTCCCCAGGGAGAGCGTTTCCCTGTGGTGCGTTGTCTGCCCAATAAAGCAACAGGTCCGGCGCGTTCAGGTCCTGCGCCGATTGCAGCACTACATCGATCTCTTGGGGACGGTCAGACCTGCTATAGAACGTCGAGTGAATGGTATGGTTCTGCCATAAGTTGCTCGACTCCCTCACGACATTCGCGGTAGCCGGCACGTCTGCAATGAGCACGCCCTGGTCTGGCCGCGAAGTCCGCGCTCCAAGCCCGATCAACAGGATCGCAGGCAGCACTACCGCCAGCCCGACAAATGCTCCGCGATGGACGACTCTGAGTGGCTGAATCATGGCTTGCTCAATAAGCGGTGTGGGTTCTTTTCGACCGGAGGCTCAACGATCCCTCGCCTCAAGCGGTAAAGGAACATCGGCCAGAACGCAGCGACGCCAGGCAGGATCAGCAACCGAAACCCAATGCCCGATCCCTGAGCTTCGGAATCCAGGCGCTGAACTCCCAAACACACGAATGGCACCGCAAACACCAATCCAAGGCTGGCATACCCTGCCATCGTATAAACAATCGCTTTGGCGAGGATCTCAAGCATCTTTACCGTAGACCGGGATCACTGATCCGTTGACGTCCTTACCAGCCTCGCTGGCGAGCCAGACAACCAACTCCGCGACCGAGGATGGCTGGACCCACTTGCTGACATCTGCGTTCGGAATCGCTTTGCGGTTCGCCGGGGTATCCATCGTGCCGGGGAGGATTACGTTCGCGGTCAGTCCGGCGTCTTTGTTTTCGAGAGCCACAGTTCTGATCAGCGAGACCATGGCCGCTTTCGAAGCGCTATAAGCTCCCACGCCTGCCCAGGTTCCAGAGCGGCTCGGCTTCCAATACCAACGATGCGACCGTTGCCGGTGTTTCGCAGCGGGGGAACCGCCGCTCGCAGAATGTGAAACAAGCAATTTAGATTGAGATCGAACATGCGCTGGAAGGTTGCGTCGTCGGTGTCCGTTGATCGATTGGCCACCAGCGAAACCGCCGACTGTATGCACCAAAACATCGAGTTTCCCAAAACCCGCCACAACCTGATCAGTCAGCTTTCTGGCGCCCGCTACGGGTGGAAATCTCTGCGGCTAGAGCCGTGAAGTTTGGGTTGTTGAAATCGGACGGCTGGATTTTCCTGCGATGTGCCAATGACCGTTGCACCCGCATTTAGAAACGTCCGTGTCACATAGGCTCCCAGGCCACCGTTGGCTCCGGTTACAAGTACTACCTTGCCCTTCATCAAGTGCTCCGATCTCAATGGCCATCAGATTCCGGTGTCCACAAAACGTGACGCCGGTTCGAAACTATCTCTGGCTGCCCGCATCTCACCGGGCAGTTCGTCAGCTACGCCCCCCCCGAGAAACGAACTCGGACTTTGTCCGGCGTGAGGAACTCTGAACGCAAGTCCGTGCGGGGTGACACTACGGAGGAGCTGCTGGGACGACGTTTTCAGAGGGAAAGGGGGCGGTAAGAAGATGAAAGCGATTCAATTGGACGGTATCGAGGGTCTGGCCAGCCTCAAGTTGGTTGAGTTGGAAAGGCCTCGTCCGGGCAAGAACGAGGTTCTGATCGAAGTGAAAGCTGCAGGGGTCAACTTTGCTGAACTGGAAATGGCGCATGGCCGATACCCTGCACCGCGGCCCTTGCCAGCGGTCTTAGGATTTGAAGCCTCGGGAGTTGTGGCTGAACTGGGCTCCGATGTAGCGAGCTTGAAGATCGGCGACCGCGTCACCAGCCTGGTATCGAGCGGCGGTTATGCAGAGTACGCTACTGCAGATGCCAGTTCAGTCATCCCGATTCCCGAAGCGATTTCTTTCGAGCAAGCCAGCAGCATTACGATTCAGGGACTCTCCGCATACACGCTCCTGACGTTCGCAGCGAGACCTCAACCCCATGAAACCGTTCTTATTCAGGCTGCGGCGGGAGGCGTTGGATTGTTCCTTGTCCAATTGGCAAAAGCCATGGGGGTGAAGAAGGTGATCGCCCTCGCAAGTTCCAGGAAGAAGCTCGATCTGGTGAAAAACCTGGGAGCTGATGTCACGATCAACTACAGTGAATCAAATTGGACCACTGAAGTACAGGAGGCGACGGAAGGAAACGGCGTAGACGTTGTCCTACAATCAGTTTCCGGAGAAATTGGAGACGAGAGTTTTAAGTTGCTGGCGCCGTTCGGGCGGGTGATTCTTTATGGAGCCCAGAATGCTCACGATAGTTTGGTTAACGAAAGGGTAAGGCAGTTGATTTACAAGAACCAGTCCGTCATTGGTTTCAACTTCCCATCGCTGAGGCCGTCGCAGATCCGAGAGTCGGTACCGCCACTGTTGGAACTGATCAAACATGGACGACTGCAGCTTTTCGCGAATCACGCTTACGCACTTACCGATGTCAAGCAAGCGTTTAAGGCGCTTTCCGAGCGGCGCACGATCGGCAAGGTAGTCTTGGTTCCATGATTGTCGCGCCATGTAACGAAACTATCTCCTCCGGCCCGCATCTCATCGGTCGATGCACGAACAACTTAGGTCGACGGGCACACTAGCACTATGTTCCGTATGCGGGAATTCCGCGAGCAAGGCCGTGCTGGCCGAAGCGCACTGGTATCCCTTCTGGGACCGTGAAGGCGGCGCATGTCCGGCTTGCGTCCAGCAGCATCTCCTCCAAACTTTATTGTCCAGAGGAGACCCCGCCCTACATGATGCGATTCAGACGGTCTGGCCTCTGGACGCAGAGGCCGCCTTCGGAGTGCTGCCGACTCGCTTGCGCCTGCACTCTGATCTCCGCTTCTCCGGGGAAGGCCTACCCATTGCTGTGGTGGACGCTGGCTTCTATCCGCACCCCGATCTAGTGCAACCGCGAAATCGCATTCGTGTTTGGGCAGACGCAACTCGTGATCCTATTTCCGTTTTGCACTTTGAGCCCCACGAGACTCCTGCTTGGCCCGACTCCGCCAGTTCGGACGACTGGCAGTGGCACGGCACGATGACCAGCACAGTAGCCGCCGGCAACGGCTTCCTGAGTCACGGCCTTTACTCTGGGCTCGCTCATGCTGCCGAACTGGTGCTCATTCAGGTACGTGATCCCGGTGGACGCATTTCCAGTTCCAGCATTCATCGAGCATTGACGTGGATTCTCCAACATGGTCCCGCGCTCGGAGTCCGCATTGTGAGCCTATCCGTGAGTGGAGATCCAGTTAGCCCACTGGCTGGAAACGTCGTAGACGAAGCTGTGTCAGCACTGGTGGAGGCGGACATCAGCGTTGTGGCGGCTGCGGGTAATGACGGCCAACGGAGCCTCTTGCCGCCAGCGACCGCTCCGCTCGCAATAACCGTGGGCGGAATTGACGACAAAAACACATTCACCGACGAGGAAATTGCCCTTTGGCACAGCAACTACGGGTCAGCCAGTAATGATGTGCCGAAGCCCGACCTGGTAGCGCCAAGTATCTGGGTCGCGGCGCCCGTCCTTCCGAACTCCTCGATCGCCAACGAGGCAAAGGACCTCTTTATCCGTCGTCAACATCGGAATTCGAATGTTGACGACCGCATCGCACAGTTGAAATTGATCACTCCCCACTACCAACATGTAGAGGGAACCAGTTTTGCAGCACCAATTGTCGCCAGCGCAATAGCGTGCATGCTCGAAGCCAATCCTACGCTTCCCCCACTCCTGGTCCGGGATGTGCTGAAGGAGACAGCTCATACGGTTTCAGGTGCAGATCGCGAACGCCAAGGCGCGGGTGCGTTGAGCCCCGGGCAGGCAGTGGCTCGCGCTTTGTCAGAGCAACACAACAGTGCTGCGGGACGGCGAATCTCCCCTGCCGCATCGCCCGAAGGAATCTCATTCTTGCTGCACGACCATGCAGCAACGAGCGTGCAAGTCCTGGGAAGCTGGAATGATTGGTGCTTGCCTGGCGTCCCTGCTAGCTCCATCGAACCGGGATTCTGGCGTACTCGACCGGTAGATCTTCCTCCCGGAAAACACGCTTACAAGTTCTTGCTCGACGGCCAACGCTGGCTCGACGACCCGCACAATCCACGCAAGGTGCCCGACGGCCTTGGAAACTTCAATAGTGTTGCGGTCGTTCGCGAGGACTGTCGCCCCCGCGTATCCGAAGACGACCGCCAGCGGTCGAATGTGGTCGCGACGACTTGCAACTGAGAGAACTATCGGAATTCAGATCTCCCGTGATTCACGCCGTTCCCAATCACTCCATGGAATGACGCCGAGATCTGGTCTCGGCGGATCAGGGAGCATGGCGATGAATTCCAGTAGATTATTGTCAGGATCACGGAGAAAGATCGAGGCTGCAGGCATCCAAGCAAGTACGACGGGCTCCTGTGTGGGAGCGCCCGCGAAGTCTCTCGGCTGAACGCCCGCCTTTTCCAATCGTGCGGGCGCCTCGTGCAGATCAGAGAGCTCAACTTGGAAGGCCACATGAAGGCTGATACTAATCGGCATGGTTCCCGCCTCCCAAAGACCAAGCATCGCTTTCCCTGGACCGCCAATCCAAAAGAAAGCGACTTTCCGCTCAGGAAACACCCGCGCCATGGGAAGCCCGAGGAGGTCTTTGTAGAAAGCGACTGCACGACCGAGTTCGCTCACCGTGAGGTGCGCTTCGAACAAGTCAGACAATAGAAATCATATTTTCGGCAGCCATACATTAAGACTAGATGCCCCTCAGTCCGCAAGTGACCAACAAAGGCAGAGCCCTCTGTCGCTGCAATGAGTTCAATCGGTGAATTAAGCCGATTCTTCGGGAAGCGCAATCGTGGCGGCTATTCCTTTGCAATTGTCCGCACCGTCCAGTGATGATAAGTGGTCGAAACAATGTCGTCATCTGTGAGATTGCGCGCGTTGACGGGCCGCGTACGCCGCGACCTTGAGACGATTTCCGCATAGCTGCATGCTGCACCAACGTCGTGTCTGCCCTTCTTGCTTGTATCTCGAAAGTGCAGTACGCACTGTGCGCACTTGCGGGCGCGGTTGCGATCCACGTCGGCGAACAACATCGCGGCACTGTGCGCAAGCGGAGCAAACAGATCTTCTGGTTGGCGTGGTTCGAACCACAACTCCGTGTCGGAGCCTTTCGTCTTCAATCTGGTACGCATCGGATAGTCCGCCATGAGGCGATTGAGTTCATCTACCGTGGAATTGTGAACGACGCTCCCACCCTCCCAAGCCAGGATTTCCCTCCTGAGCTTCTCTCTTAATTCCCGCAACGCTTCCACAGTGCGTCGAGCTCGAGCGGATTTTCCCCATTCCTGCTGAAGGCTGGCGGCCTCGCGAGTACTAAGCAGCTCTGCTGCCTGAAACCAGCGCAATAGCGCGCTGAAATCGGGAAGTAGTTCCATGGGTTCGTCGTTCTGGACAGGACGAGTGTTCAGGAAATCCAAAGCGAGATGGTTGCCAACGAAGAGAAACCCATCTTTCCAGTCGGAGGCGCGAACGGTGTCGATCGGGTTCATGTTGTCGATCCTGATTAAATTATAACACCGATAATGAATCATTTTATCGGTTAGCAAATCTGATGCTGTGAATGTATACAACGTCGCCGAGTGGTACTACCCCAGGGACCGCCGGCAGATTCGCTTAAGGAGACCAGAAATGACTAGCTATCAGCACGCCATTGTGGACGGCTCCAAAATCTTCTACCGTGAAGCCGGCCCGAAAACCGCCCCAACGATCCTCCTATTGCACGGCTTCCCGACCTCATCGCATATGTTCCGTAATCTGATTCCAGCCTTGGCGGACCGCTATCATGTGATCGCGCCTGACCTCCCGGGCTTTGGATTCTCCCAAGTGCCCGATCGCAAGCAGTTCCGATGTACGTTTGAACATCTCGCCAAATTGATCGACACCTTCACTCAGACCATTGGTCTCGAACGCTATGCGATTTATGTCTTCGACTACGGCGCTCCAGTGGGGTTTCGTTTGGCATTAGCGCATCCAGACCGGATCACCGCCATTATTTCGCAGAACGGGAATGCTTACGAAGAGGGCTTGAGCCAAGGCTGGAACCCCATTCAAAAGTACTGGAAGGAACCGACTCCTGAGAATCGTGCTGCCTTGCGCGACTTCCTCACACCAGAGGCCACTAAGTCCCAATACCTCTTTGGTGTCAAAGACGAAACCCTCGTGGCGCCGGAAGCATACCAGCTCGACTCTGCCCTGCTGGCTCGGCCCGGAAATGACGAGATCCAGCTCGACCTGTTCTTGGACTATGCCAGCAACGTCGCGCTCTATCCGAAGTTCCAGGAATATTTCCGCACGAAACGGCCGCCTCTGCTCGCGGTATGGGGTAACAGCGATCCGTTTTTTCTGCCTCCCGGAGCAGAAGCGTTCAAGCGCGACATTCCGAGCGCCGAGGTACGTTTCTATAACACTGGGCACTTCGCTCTGGAAACACACCATCAGGAGATCGCTGGTGCAATCAAAGATTTCCTCGGCCGCAATCTAACCACTCAAACCAGAGCCGCGTAGGGAGATTGGCGCGGCATTCGCGTCGAAATAGATGTCCGCACAGACGAAACATGGAGGAGGAATCCAATAAACCGCCCTCCGCCCCCCCCCCGGCCCGGGTGTTTCGTTTCGAAGAAATCCAAGAAGCTCATCGCGTGATGGAGTCGAATCAGGCAAGTGGGAAATTGGTGGTGAAGCTTTGAAAACGGATCGGAGTCGTCTCTGCTTTACGCGCGGGCCCACCCTCTTTCCCTGATCGAGATGTCACATTTTCGTCACGGCTGAAACTTTCTTGTAGCGCGAATCTCTGATCCAGCACACACATGCTACCTGAAGAGACAGTGGTCGGTTGTTGTGTCTTCAGAGTTGGCGATCATGCAAGTCACAAAATCATTTAGGAGGACCGGGATGTACAGAGCAGTTTGTTTGCTGTGGGTGGGAGCGTTGACGATTACCTTGATGTCGTCGATGCAAGCGTTGGCGCAGGATCTAGGTTCACAGGACAGCGCCGGGGCGGTATTCGTTATGACCAACTCCGTCACAAAGAATGAGGTGATCGCATACCGACGTGCTGCCGATGGCGCTCTGCGGGAACAGGGCAGATTCGCGACCGGCGGTCGAGGAAGCGGCGGCAATAACGATCCCTTGGAATCTCAAGGCTCTCTTACGCTCAGCCAGGACCACTCGCTACTGTTCGCAGTCAACGCCGGCAGCGGCACTGTTTCCGTCTTCAGGGTTCACCACTCAACTCTGTCGCTGGTGGACAAGGTGATCAGCGGCGGCAGCGAGCCAAACGCTGTGGCACAGCACGGCAACGTTGTCTATGTCCTGAATGTGGGCGGCAGCAGCAATGTGGTCGGATTCACATTGCGGGATGACAAGTTAAAACAAATCCCAGATTCCAGTCGGTTTCTTTCGACCAACAATTCAGGCGCAGGCGGGTTGGCATTTAGTCCGGACGGCCGGTTCCTAGTTGTGGTCGAGCGCTTGACCAACGACATTGATGTGTTCACCGTGCGCGGCGACAACACGCTGTCTCCGATTGTGGTGAACCCGAGCGTTGGCCCGGGCGCGTTCTCGGTGGCTTTTGCTCCAAACGGAGCGGCCCTGGTCTCCGAAACCGGTCCCTCCGGCGTGCCCAACGGGTCGGCGATCTCATCCTATGCGATCGCAGGCAATGGCACGCTGGCCCCGATCAGCGTCAGTCTTCCGACATTCGGCGCAGCGAACTGCTGGAATGTGGTGACACCTGATGGCAAGTTCGTTTACGCCTCTAATGCCGGTACCTCGAATATTTCTGGATTCGCGATCGCAAACACAGGCGCATTGACTGCGATTTCGGGAACCGTTGTGGGTACGAATCCCGCTGGATCGACGAACCTCGATATCGCTGTGACTGCGGACGGCAAGTTCGTTTACACCTTGAACTCTGTGGCAGGCGCCGTCGGAATTTTCGCAGTGCAGCCCGATGGAACACTTTTGAATGTTGGATTCGCAGGCGGAATATCACCACTCAGCGGATTCAACGGAATTACAGCATTCTGACCTTCAAGATGTTCTCGTGTGAGTTGCGATGGCAACATCGCAACTCACAGATTCCTTTGGCCGGATCACTGCGTCTTTCTGCGGTAGGGATTGATTTTCGAGCGACGCGATGGCCCCACACCGCATACATGAATTCGGAGGCCCGCTTGGCCTGCGACGACATCAACCATTCAAGTAACCGCCCCTCGAGCAGCTTAGGATTGGCCGCAAGTTCCCGAGCTAGTTTCCGGATCTCCAGGTCGCTTTGGTAGGTCGTGTTGCCAGATTCATCGGTTACTTGCGCTCCGTATTCCCACGCCCCTACCCATCACCGCCGAACAAGACCTGCAGGATGCAGCCGCAAAGATGGAAGCCGGGCAGAAGGCGGAACTGGCCGCGCTTGCGGCACAGAACGTTCCAGCGGAATCGACAAGCTTAAGTTACGCTGCAAATTCCGCCTCAGCGAGTGCGGGGACGACTGCTCTCCGGTCTCAGAAGCGACTCACTGACAAGGTGCAATGAACACTGTTTTCAAAGCGATGCGGAACTTCTGCTCGGCCCAAAAGTGTTACCTATGTCTTAGGTACGATCTGTCACCCATGTCTCCGGGCTGGACCCTTTCGAGTTGGTGGGCCCGCAGGGATTCGAACCCCGGACCAAGGGATTATGAGTACCCATGGTGGTTCTGATCGGTTATGAGAATTTTCTACTCTACCTGACTTCTTCAACCGCTTACAAGGCGGGTTCTGATGCGTTATGATTGACTTGCCCCGTTCTGAGCATGGAACTACTACAGTTTTACTACAGTCGATTCCGCCGTCCCTGCGTGGTGGTGGAAGCTCATTTGCGGCCGAGGAAGCGAATACGGCCGGTGAAGGCTCGGCCGTTGTAGACGCTATAGGTGAGAAATCGGGGGAGTTGATGTCGTTGTTGACGTAGATCCAGTTCTTGCCACTGGGGAACACACGGGGATCAGGATGGACAGTGTTTGAGTACGCGATGTGTCAAATCTGCTGCGCATTCTGCCTGGGCGAGACAACCCGGACCGGCAAAACGCCCATTCGGTCATGCCGACGGCACACGCGCTCACGTTGGAGGATGAAGGAGCAGAGGGCGAAGAATCCGTCTCCGAGGAGGCGTGCGCAATGCTGCAACAATTACGCCGGACTATGCTATGAATTGTGCGGTATGAGGAATTCCGCAGGGATTCATTGTTATATAGCCTAGCGTAGCTTGCCGTTTTCGATGCGCACCACGCTCTCAAGGAAATTGCATTATCGATTCTCTTCATGATCCGTTCCGCCATGCGAATGGCGTTCGCAATGAGCGCCTCCGTCCTCGGGCTGGCGCGGTAATCGTTGAAGATCTTCCGCGTTTTTCAGGTGTTGCGCCACGAGGATCGCTGCCGCGATCAGAACCACGCGCTTGCGGCCTTCGTCCATCTGGACATCTAACTCGCGAGGGCCATCTCAGACTGCGACAGACACATCAGCTCATTCAAAACAAAGCAGGAAGGTT
>CAVOSN010000012.1:0-263301 GCA_963698805.1 uncultured Acidobacteriota bacterium
GTGTAGATTGCCGGTCAAGAAGCGACCGTTGGGGCGCACAAAAGGAGCTAACCCACCACCAACGCCGAGTCCTCGAGCTAGTGGCGCAGGGACGAAGGAATCAAGAAATCGCGGCAGAACTCGGGGTTACTGCACTTTCTATCAGAAACGACTTGGGCGCGATCTACAAGAAGATTGGCGTTAGCAGCCGGGTCGAACTCACTTTGTGGTATTGGGCCCGACAGCAGGAGGGCACTTCACTCCTGTGATCGCAGCCAATGATGCCAGAGCACCTCTGCGGTAATTCCCATCGGAAACACTTAAGTTTAAAAGATCAAGCCTGCTTCGTCGGGCGGTGAGCGCCTTACCGAAACGCTCTCCAAGGCTGGCCTAAGACACGACACCGTGCCAAGGGTTGCCGCCTTGTCGGTCGAGCGCGGTTAGCGAACGGTTGGCCTCAGATTTCAAGGGCCAGCAAAGCCATTGGGAACAACACGAGTCGTATTCGAGATGTGAAACGCTCCTGCCAGCATAGCCGCATCAAGACGACCAGGAGCGATGCCCCGACTCGGAGCGTATTCCTAGCGCTCCAGCCTGTGAGCACATTCGATGGCTCCACAACTGCGTAGAAACAAACCGATTGTGAGCAATTGTGACCAGTCATTGCAGGTCGGATTGCGGATACTCATGTCTCGGAATTTACTCATGCGCCGGTGCCTAGATTTCAGCTTCAACAAAACGAGACCTCTGTCTGAGACCTATAGACTGTGTTGAGGGCACCGTAATCTGCTTTGGTTGACCGAACTAAGGTGTGATCCAAATCACTGCAAAGGGCGGATGGATTCTGAAAGTATAGACACAGGCCCCTTCCCCAGGACTCTTATTGGAGATCGTTGGCACTTATGAAGGTTGTTTCAACGGTACGTGGCAAATTGATGTTTTGATCGCCGATTCCAACCAAACTCAGTCGGAGGCATTGGACAGCGCTCTTCGCCGCCGGCCAGGGTTGAAGATTACACGGTGCCGCAGCGAGGTTTCTGAGTGCCTGGGAGTGTTGCGATCTACCCACATTGATGTCCTGCTTCTAAGCGACAGTGCCACAGACCGCGACTCGCGGATCGAGGCACTGCGTATTCTGCACGCAAGCCATCCACAAGTGCGTTTCATTCTCATGGCGGACGGCTTCGATCGCGATCTTGTGGTCAATGCCATGCGCACGGGAGCACATGGACTGTTTGACCGGGCCGATCAGCCTTTCCGAGCTCTTTGCCGGTCCATTGCAGCAGTGCATCAGGGGCAGTTCTGGATGGATACGGAACAGGTAGGGTACATCGTCGAAGCCATCGGCTCGGCGCCCCCGGCACGGGTCATCGACGCCAAGGGAGAGGGTCTTCTGACTGCGCGAGAGGAGCAGGTCGTTAGCCTGGTGGCAGATGGGGCTGTCAACCGAGTGATCGCGAAGCAACTGGGCATCAAAGAAAATACGGTCAAGAAGTCTCTCATGCGGATCTACGACAAATTGGGAGTCTGCAATCGAGTTGAGCTTGTGCTGTACGCGCTGACCCACCGTGGAGTGGAACAAATCCCCGCCCCTGCACTGCCGACCGTTGCTCCAGAGGAATTCGCGATCGACAGTGCGGCCCCTGAGACCAATGCCCTGGTTGCACGGAAGGCAAATTTGAATTGAGCACATGCCTCTTGAAAACGAGGGTCGAGGCGTTCTGTGCCCTGCGGAATGCGGAGCCCGCCGAGCTTCTCATGGAAGGCCGGTTAGCATTCATTGGCCGGTTCGGAGCGGCTTCCCCTCTTGGAATCGAGCCCAATACCACAGTGCGAGTTCGACCCGATTTCTTACGCGAATCTTGTCATAGATTTTCCCGAGATAGGTTGGCCTGGCAAAGGTTCGCAGAGGTGGCAAGGCATTTATGGTAGATGAGTTAGAAGAGAAACCGGGGAAAGACTCGACCTGCAACAGTGCATCGGCGTAATCCGTCGTCGCTACCCGCTCTTCCTGATACCTTTCTTTCTTGGCTGGCTGGTGTTCTGGAGTGCCAGTTGGGTTCTGCCCGTGCGCTACACGTGGGGCAAAGAGATTCAGGTACCGACTGCTTACGCGCCGCCGGATGTACAAGATGATCTGCAAGGCGGCAGGAGAAGGTTAACCAGCACATCCTAAGTAGCACGCGTCTTTTGCACATTGTCGATCAACTCAATTTGTACTCTCAAGATCGCGGGCGGCTCACTCCCGACGAGCTTGCCGAGCGTATGCGCAACGACATCAAGATCGAGAAGGTGCGCGGCGACGAACGGCAAACCACTTCAGTCAACATCTCTTATTCTGCTCACGATCCTTACGTGGCCCGGCAGGTGACTGGCGAGCTAACCGATCTTTTCACCAGTGAGTATGAGAGGATCCTAATAAAAGAATCCGAAGACAATACCAAGGATCTTGAAGACCAACTGGGGACCTCACATCAGAATTTGGTAGAGAAGGAAGAAAAAATCCGGGTGTTCAAAGATCAGCATCCGGAATTGGGAAGCAATCTTCAAAATCTGGCTGGATTGCGCTCAGAGTTGCAGCATCGAGAAGATGCGCTCAATACCGCGCAACAACAAAATGCCAATCTGCTGGAACAGCCTGTCAGGCCCAAGCCTGGGGACGGCACTCCCGTCGGGCTGCTCGCTCTAGAAGAGGAGTTGGACAAATTAAAAGCACAGCGCGACGATCTCAGATCCCGAGGATACACAGAGCGTCATCCGGATGTTCGTAAACTGACGGAACAGATTGCCCAGAAGGAAAAGTCCCTCGCCGACCTGAAAGCCGCGTGCCACGCCGCCGGATGTCGACAGCAGAGACGCGTCTGCGACGATTCAGCATCAGGGAAAATTGAAAGCTAATCAGATCGAAATCGCAAACCGGAAACACGAGATCGCCGCGCTGAAAGCAAAGATTAGTGACTACCAAGGGCTCTTGAACCAACAGCCTGCTCTTGAACAACAATTTGCGGACCTGACGCGCGGCTACGAGCAATTGAAAGCACATTATGACGACCTTTTGAACAAGAAGGTCGCGTCCGAAATGGTCACAAACCAGCTAAAGCGCCATCAAGGGACCTCCTTCCGACGATTGATCTCACCCGTTTACCGCTGAAACCCGATTTTCCGAATCGCATCAAACTGTGGGGCATTGGGTTAGGCGTCGGACTCGCCTTAGGTACGCTTCTGACAGCGGGGGCCGAGTATTTGGATGACCGTATCCACGACGAGAAAGCACTCAAGGAGTTGTTACCCGAGACGGTGATTTCGGTAATTCCCGCGATCACTACTAAGAACGATAAAAGAAGGCAACAGAGGAGACTCTGGTTGACATGGGTACTAACAGGTTTTGTCTTTGCCACGATTCTGGCAGGGTCAGCCATCAGCTTCCTCTGGGGGTAATATCTTCAGGCAATTAGTGGCGGATGAGAACGTGCGAGCCACCGCACAAACACTCGCTCTTACTCCCTGTATGGTTTGAACCTGGTGTTCTGACCGACGCTGGTACCGGCCGAGAACCATCGTTTGGGTACGGATCGAAAGATTAGCTCATCTAGGGGCACCGTAAAATCCAGTCCGCAACGCGAGCACGTGAAACCCCAATCTTCGGGATGGCAAAGCCGACTTTTATCCGCGGGTCTATAGTCAAGGACCAGTGAACCGCAATCGAGTGCTGGACACCTAGATGCTGCTGCGACTGTGTAAATTCTAGGAAGCCACCTGTACCGACACTAATTCCGGGCTGCACTGGGAGGTATGGAGAGAGTTCACAGCGTCTTCGGCCATGAATTTCCCCATCACCAACGCCTTCTTGCGGTTGGTTGTCATGTGGATGGGAGCAGGATCGATTCGCTCTACGTATTCAGGGGCACGGATGCCACCACGGTTCACTTTCACAACAAATTTGATGTTGGTCATAAGTTTGGCCTCTGGCCTCTACTTTCATTTGTGAGGAACAACTAGGGAGTCATGGAAAAAGAAGGGTGGGTCATTTCTGTACCGTTGAATACACCACACCCGTGAGGTACTCGCCGCACTCCATGCAGCGTGCCTTCAACCGAGATGTGATCAATCCGCAGGACGGACACATCCTTTGCGTTCCGTTCTCGGCGGCGATCGTGGTTTCAGGTCGCGACTCCTGCGCAGCAGCAGGATAGCGAACAGCGCTATCAGCAAACCCACCAACATACTGGTTGCGTTCATAAGGCGACCCTTCTTCGCGACTCCCGCATTGTCGGCAGGAGTTAGGAATGGAGCGGTCTTTCCTCGCTCAAGATCCTCTAGAATAGAGTACAGTTCATCTGAAAAGCCTAAGAATGGGAGAACTTCAGATGGACTGGCTTAGGTCAGAAGACCTGAAAGAGGTGAAGATGGCAATCGCCCTATTGATTAGTCTAGCACTTAATTAAGAGCATCGCTTGATCAAAATTGATCTGTATACGGCTCGGACACGGCCACTGACCTCCTTTTGTGCGCTAGCTCGCATTCTCATGAGGTTGCACATTGGCTCGGCTATGAAACCGAGGAGCAAGTGAAGACCTTGGGTTTATGAGCCACCACCAACTCGTCACCCTACTGGATTCTCGCCATTAGTACCAACTATGAGATCGCGGTAGGGAGATCACTTGCGTGATCCCCCCGCACAGACCCGGACGAGCGCTCATTAGCGCATCCGGTTCTTATCTCGGATGAGTGGCGGCGAAGCGAGCATGCGGGAAAGGGATGGAGCACACGCGGTGGAGGTAAGCCAACGCTGCGCCCAAAGTGAGCATGCGCGTCCAGGAGATCCGACGTCTCTGGCTACGGCGACGAAGAGCTGTGCCACCAGAGCGCTAGCACCCGTTCCCGAAACACCCCCAGACTATCGAGGTTTCCCGGCACCGCGTAGTAGTTGAAGTAGCCCTGTACGACCGACTTGAGCCACCCGCCGGTTTGGGGCACGGGATCATGCATGCGCTCGGCGGAGTTGCTGCTTAAGATCTTCGCAGCTTGGCTCGCATGCGCTTGCGGATCGTCGTGCGCCGCACGGTGAATCGCCCGATCCCGTTCTTCCCGCTGATATGCGTGAAGCCCAGGAAGTCGAACGTCTCGGGCTTGCCTTCTCCTCTTCGTTTCCGGTTCTGTTCGGCAAACCTCCCGAACTCGATCCGGCGCGTCTTATCTGGGTGTAGCTCCAGTCCAAACTTCCCCAGTCGTTCCCGCAAGTTTTCCAGAAAGCGATCTGCGTCCGTCTGATACTGGAATCCCAGGATCGATGTCATCCGCATAGCGGATGACCACCACCTCGCCTTGCGCCCACTTCTTGCGCCAGACGTTCACCCAGAGATCGAAACGTAGTGCAGGTAGATATTCGCGAGCAGCGGTGAAATCACCGAGCCTTGCGGACGTACCCTGTCTCCGTTTCCGACCATTTGCCTTCCTCCATCACTCCGGCCTTCAGCCATTTCTGGATCAGCCGCAGGATGCGGGGATCGGCCACGCGATGCTCCACGAACTTGATCATCCAGCTCTTGTCGAGGTTATCGAAAAAGCCGCGGATGTCCGCATCCAAGCACGTAGTTCACCTTCTTCTTCAGGAGCGCGTACGACAACGCATCCAGCGCATCATGCTGGCTGCGCCCCGGGCGAAACCCATACGAGAAGCCGAGAAAGTCTTCCTCGTAAATCTGGTTGAGGATGGTGACCACGGCATGTTGGACGATCTTGTCTTCCAGTGCCGCGACCCCTAATGGACGTTGCCGCCCATCGGCTTTCTCGTATGTACACTCTTCTCGATGGCTGTCGCTCGATACGCTCCACGATGAACCCGGCCGTGAAGATCGACCAGTCGATCCTCCAGGCCGGCCTCATACTCCTGCCATGTGACGCCATCCACTCCGGGTGCGGCTTTCCTCTTCAGCGAGTAAAAGCTTTCCCGGAGCAGATCGACCGTCAGGTGGTGGAGCAAGGCGGTGAACTTCATCTCCTTGTGTTCCCTTGCTGCTTTCCGCACACCCGCCAGCCCCTGTGACACGCCCTTCCCGCTCTGTGTCGGGCGCGTGTTAGATTGACTGATGTTCTCCTTGATCAGCGGCCTTCCCTCCTCACTCTCCGCCAACGATTCTCGCGTCTTTGTTCGAATGATTCATCGGTACTACGCCGCTGTCCGACTCCTCGGGGACGTACATGCGGGCCGTACGGCCTAAGCCTTCACCCGCCGCCTGCGGCTGGTTCAGCCGCAGGCGTCTCCGAGGTCTCCCGGTTCTCGTGCATGAAGTTTCTAGGCGTGCTCTGGGGTCTACGACTACGCAGGACCGAGCAGAAACTCGCGCTATCGCTCCCGCTCATGTTGCCTTCCGCCATTTCAAAAGCGTCGGCGTCCTGATTGCATCTTTTCGGAGCTCGATACCCAGCCCACCTATACCCCTGTTTACGCTTCGCTGTGCACCTCGCGGTGCCCAACGCAAAACTCGGGGCCGAGTGGTTCGCTACTCCTTTCTCGTAAGGACTCTTTCATTCCCTGCTTCATGCCGGTTTATCCCGGCGCACCGTAATACGGATTTTTCACCAGGTGAGATGGTCGTCCGCCGGATGGTGGGTTCCGATAACTCCGTTTGGCCGACCATGCGTCAAGAATCGCGATCGCGGTCATGCCCGGTCCTCGCCAGCTATCGACCGCGTTTCCCGAACGCGCTCTGCCGGAGTGGAAACGTTCCGCTCGTTTGGCGTTTGCGCCTTTTTCTTTCCGAATTCACCAGGGCCAGGCGCGCGGCAATAATGGAATATACCGCGGGATTAAAAGCCAGTCCGATGTGCGTACCCGAAACTGAGAAGTCGCTCTCCGGCCGGTCTGTTTTGCAGTAACGCCAATCAACCACTCCGTCGCTTTCGGTGTAAACCGCAGTTTCTAATACCGACGCGGGCATAGCACAGCTGAGAGATTCCAAGAAATCACAGGTGCAACGACCGGTGTAGCAGTCGGGAAGCACCGCCCTGCTGTGTTTCGCCAGTATCCGATTTCGAACCATCTCCGCGGCCCGCAAAATGCTGCGATGGGCCACGGTACCCCGAAAAGGCGCACCCAGGGTAGTCACGGAAGCGATATCTCTTGGCCGCTGAGCGGCAATTGCACGCCCGATAATCCCTCCCAGACTGTGGCCTATTAGATGGACTTTCCGACCGGATTGGGTGAGTGCTTTTTCAATTGTTTCATTCAGTTGCCGCTTAATCAGAAGGTTCGGACACTCCGTGTTGAAACCCATACCTGAAAAAAAAGGCGTGTATCCAATTCGCGCCAACCATTGATGCAATGGCGTCAAATAAACATCCGGGCAAAGAAACCCAGGAATGACCACCACGGCGGAGTCGTCGCCGTGCGGTATTCCTAGGCCGTAATACAAAGGTGTGGCATGCAGCAGAACCAACTCGGCCGCAAACAGCACCTCGGCCAAAATAGGAACGTCCGCTTCCTCATAATCCTGAGTACGAATAGGGGAGTCGCAATGTGAGATGCGTGGATAGAGCCCAGAATCGACCCAGTCAATGAAAGTAAGGAATATTTCGTAAGTTGCCCGACGACTGAATTGACCGGATGCCCATGCATCACCCCGAGTCAGAACTCCACAAACAATTTGCCTGGATGTACTCGCAGCGCGGCCGCCAACTTGAGGATATTTAGTAGCGAGAGATTATGTCCTCGTTCGACATCGGCGGCATAGCTTGGATAGATGTGCGCAAGTTTTGCCAGTTTCGCTAGTGTCATAGCGCGCTTGTGGCGAAGGTCTCGAATTGTTTGCCCGAAAACGATTTGTTTGCGCTCGTTCTGAGATTTCACGCAACTATTCTAGACTGAGCCGGGATCAATGAGTCGGCGACACAACGAAGGCTAATTCTGCCCGCTTCGCGCGCGGGCGCGAGTGCCGAGATGCCCGGCATTCGTCCTCATCCGTCGTCGCCGCGCTTTACTCTCCCTTGTATCAATGATCACAGACGTATCGCTTGCAGTGCGCGAAGATAAGAGTGGTAGTTCTTCTGCAAGAGTCGGCCGCTCCAAAGCAAGCCTCCCGACTGTTGCGTGAGTCGTGGTTGGAATGGCGTCGAGAATTCGCCAATGCAGGCAGGTGTGAATGGGTTTGCACATGGCCCGCGTGAGTTCTCGGGTATGCGAGGTGACTTATGAGGAAGGCAGCCATTCTCTTCGGGGTACTTCTAATTGTTCTTTTTGTGCCACTCGCACTTTCTGCACAGGAACAACTGGAGTCACAGAAAATCACTGTAAAGGGCAAAGAGGTTAACAATGGTGTCGTAATCCTGGCCGTTCAAGAGGGCAAGAATTCCTTCGATCTGCGGTGCAACAAGGACGTTTCGGGTTGCACGGTTCTGGAACCGGGAGAATACGCGATGGTCCGGCTTCCCAAAAACCGTGGGCTTTACGACTGTGCTAACGCCGAAGTCTATCGGAAAGCGGCCAATTCCGAAGTTGGGGACAAGCTTGGCCAGTACTGCCTGGTGGAAACAAGGTGAAGGAAGCCAATTGAGGCTTGCCTCCCATCAGAGATGGAGTCAACGCTATGTTTAACAGCCTGGATGAACAAATCGAGAGTACCGTGGGCAGCCGTCGGAAAATGACGGAGCAACTCGCGCGCGCTGCGGGTATTGTTGCTCTCGCGGTGGTCTTATTCGGGGGGCTGTGTCTCTTGATTGTGACCCTCGAATGAGGCATGGTCCCGGGTCGGTTGAAGCTCTGCAGTGACGAAGCGGGAAATCGTTCGCTTCTTTGCGTCCCCGTGTTCTTGATGGCGGCTTCTCTTACGCGCCCCGTTTATGTTCCGTGCGTGCCCGCTCGACATAACGACCGGTACTCACTTCAACGCGCACCATTTCCCCAGGAGCAATGAACAGGGGAACCCGAATAGCGAAACCATTCTCAAGCGTGGCTTCTTTCCAGGCGGAGTCTTGTGGGGAGTGCGATCGCGGCGCCGTAGTAGCCACACGAATCTCCGTCACGTCCGGGAAAACGACGCTGATGGGCTCAGCTCCGAAGAACTCCACCGGCATCTCCATCCCCGGTTGCAGGAACTCTTTTGCTACTCCGAGGATGGCTCCGGGAATCTCGATCTGCTCGAAGGTATCAGGGTGCATAAAAGTGCAAGATTCGCCTTCGGTGTATAGAAATTCCATCATCCGACGTTCGAGTTTGAGATCCTCGAGTCTTTCTTGCGGACGGAAATGAGGCTCCCAGATCCGACCACTTCTTGCATTGATTAGCTTGGTCTTGACGACTCCGCCCATCTTGGCGGCTCCTGCTTTGGATTCCACTTCGAGAACCCGGTAAATCTGCTTCTCGATGCGAATCGTCATTCCCTCGTGCAAGTCGGATGCGATGACCATCGTGGCAACCTGTCTCTATGCAGCGTTGTCGGCGGCAAGCTTCGTTGCCAGTCTCACAACCTTCGGTTCGACGAGTCTGTCGAAATCCTTCCATGACAGTCGGTACAGTTCGCGGTGAGATCCTGCATTGAATGCGATTTCCGGGTCACGCGAGAGGCTCTCGTCCGCGTAAACAGCCATCCCGTAGAGATTACCGAATGGCGGCATGGCTCCCGTCTCACAATCCGGGAACCGGCTTTTGAATTCGCTCTCATAAGCGACCGACACAGTTTTTGCGTGCGCGGCCGCCCGTAAGAGTGCAAGGTCAAGCTGGCGAGATGCGGGAACAACCGCCATCACGTATGTGCCATCGACCTTCACGATCACGGTTTTCGCTATTTCCTTTCCGGGGATGTGTGTCAGGGCGGCAATCCCTTGCGCGGTGTGGGCCACCGAGTGAGAAATCACCACGTACTTGATCCCTTCGACATCGAGAAACTGCTTGAGTCTATTAATTGGCATAAAGCCTCCTCTACAACGGTCCCAACTATTCCCAGGACGAGTGCAACTTTACCGGCCGCATAGACGAAAGCCGGGCTGGAAATCAGCTACGCACAGTCAACACTGGACACTTCGCATAGCGAACGATCTCGTGCGCAACTACCCAAGGCAGGTGCGAAGAAGCCCGAGCCAATGCTGCTCGATTGACTCCCATCACGATCAAATCTGCTTCCCGCTCCTCGGCAACGTTCAGAATCCCCCAAGGTGGAGTGTCGAACGGCGCCACAAACTCGGCTGCGAATGACAGATGCTCGTCTTTCGGAATCAGCTGAGCCAAGCGGTCGAGAATCCGCTGACGCGCTGGTTCCTGCTGCTCTATCAGTTCCGCGCGAGAATACCAAGGTGGAGTGGTGTTGAGCGTCGGAATGGGCTGCAGCACATGGAGCATTACTAACTGCGCAGCGTCCTCTTTTGCGAGTGATATCGCATAGGGCAAAGCAGCCAGAGAAGCGGACCCAAAATCAGTCGCGAAGAGGATCTGCCGAACATGACCGGAATTCTTCGGTTCGGCTGGAACTCCCGGTCCGACCATCAGAACCGGGCAAGAAACCAGCCGAAAGATTTCCTCCGCAACGGATCCCAAAAGCAGAGCGCTGATGCCGCCCCTTCCATGTGTGCCTAGGACAAGAACGTCGATCTCGTGATCTCGGATGAACTCCGGGAGCACAGCTTCGATCTGTCCTCGCTCCATGGAGGCCTCATGGTCGATACCTTCCAGCGATCCGTCCCCCAGAAAGCTATTCATGTCCCGATCCGCTTGTAGCCGATCCAGGTCCAATTCGGGAGGCGCGTTCGGAATAAAACTACGCGGTGCCGGAGGAATTACGTGTGTGATGTACATCTTGGCGCCGTGACGTGCTGCAAGCGCTGCCGCGTACTTCAGCGCGACTTTCGAAGGAGCTGAGAAATCAGTGGCAACCAGGATCTTCTTGAGCAATGTTGTGTGTTTTGTTTCTAAGGTTTCCATCGGATTCTCCTTTCCGCAACTCGGGCTTTTCAGAAACCAGTTCTCGCACCTGATTCAGTGTCCTCTCGGAAGATGCCAGCCGGGCGCTCTTACGGAATCGTCAGCTTGTCGATCCTCCTGGTCCCCCTCTGCGACAACCAGGATGACGTCCTCGGCCAGCCGTCACGCTTTCGCTAAAGCTTCAGTCATGAACCGATAGTCGAGGAATTCACGACCTTCCCGAGTGAGCCTGATGGTGTGTTCGCTCCGGACAACGAACTGGGTACCTTCGAGGAACTGGAGCCACTGCTCAAAATCAAAGCCGTCGTAGATTTCAGGGAAACGATGCCCCGCTTCATGGAAAGTGGACAGTAAGCGGGAAACAGCAATACCTCGTTTTCCACCCGACTCAATCAGTTCCAGAGCAAGAATAGGGGCTTCCCACAAGGCAGCAAATACCGGCTCGAATGCTTGCCCAACGGAAAGACTTGTGAACGGCGGTTCTACGAGGACTTTTCGTTCTGCGTAACTCTTGCGCGCTTCGAGGACGTCGGCGAGCCACAGCCATAGCGCGATGCTGATGAGAGCAATAAATGAGGCACCGGCCAGAAGTAGAATCCACATGGCCCACCTCAGCGCCAGTATTGACTCGACCCGCCCTGCAATCCGTGAGCCTGATCACTGATCATCGTGACAGCTTGGCGTTGTTTTTTATTGTTCCTGACTATCGGTGCCAGACGAGCGTGTTCGAAACCTTCTGTTTCGGGCGATTCGATGACGTAGGTTAAATACACCCAATTGCCGGAACATACCAAGATTCAACGCGAGGAATCCTGACCGTAGTAAGCGGCGGGCCCGTGCTTGCGCAGATGGTGCTTGTCCTGCAATCCCCGTTGCAATGGCGGGGAGTCGGAACGCACGCCCAGCGTTCGGTAAGCCATCTTGGCAACGTGTTCGAGGATCACTGCATGGTAGGCGGCTTCCGCCACATCCGCGCCCCAGCAGAACGGTGCATGGCCGGCCACCAAGGCCGCCGGGCAAGCCATCGGGTCTTTTTTGTCGAAGATTCGACAGATTGCGATCCCGGTATTCGTTTCATAGGCGTTCTGGATTTCATCATCGGTCAGAGGATTGGTCACTGGAACGGGGCCCTTGAAATAGTCTGCGTGCGTCGTCCCAAAGCATGGAATCGACCGCTGCGCCTGCGCCCAGGCTGTAGCAAATTCGGAGTGCGTGTGAGCGACTCCTCCGATCCTGGGGAATTGACGATAAAGTTCGACATGGGTGGGCAAATCGGAAGAGGGTCGAAGATCTCCCTCCACTACGTTCCCCGCCAGATCGGTGACCACGATCTGCTCGGCGGTGAGCTGTTCGTAAGGGACGCCACTGGGCTTGATCGCGATCAATCCCTCCTGGCGCGAGATGCCGCTGGCATTTCCGAAGGTGTAGAGCACCAAGCCGCGGCGGACGAGCTCAAGGTTGGCCTCCAGCACTTGCTCACGCAAGATTTCGACTCGCATCCCATACTCCATTTCGGTGAACGTTCAACGACCGTGAACGGAATACACCCCGCTTAAGACTCTCTTGGATTTTTGGGGGTCTTTCACTGTGCGACACAAAGAAGATCGCGCCGCCGGTCAGTTCCCCGCATTCTCTCCAATACCAGGAATCCAGTGCAGCGCGTTCACGCGATAGATTTTCCGTAAGACCGGTTCGGGCAACTTTAGGCCTTGCACCTTTTTTCCGTTGAGCTCGAAAGTTTCACCTGTGGCAAAGTAGCGCCAGTCACGCGCATACACTCCTTCCCACGATTTCACCTCTTCCTCAGCTTTCGCGTCCGCGATCAAATCCAAGTCAGTGCCGTACAGCACACGATCCTGATACTTGATAAGGAACGCGCGCACTTTGTCGGGGGGCATCAGCATCAAGTACTCCATACGCGCTGCGGTATCAATCGCGAAGTTCGGATAGCGATCGAAACGGGTGGCAATGCCATCTAGATCCTTCTCCATGCTTCCCAGGTGAACGCCCACCATTCGGAGTTTTGGATTCTGCTGGAGAATGTGATCGCGCGCTTCCAGAATTGTGTTCTTGGCGGGAAAGCCCGGCTTGTCCCCCACCAGCCACTGCGGGTTCTCCTTGTAATAGGACCAGGAAGGATCGCTCGGATCGGGCGGGCCCCAGGCGACGTTCGGTTCGGCCACGTGCGACATTAAGGTCTTTCCGTGCTTCTGGATGCTGGCGTAGATGGGAGCGAATTTCGGGTCGTCGGGCATGATGTATTTGCCGTTGGCGTCCTTGATCTCCATGCCGATGTTCTTCCAGATCTTGACGGCGATTGCACCATCCTTGAAATCTCTTTCAATCTGCTGGATGGCCTCCTTAGGAAAGGTTGGATCGTTGAACTTGTAAGAATCAAACGTCGTGCACAAGGCGACGTGCCCCTTACTCGATCGCACCAGCTTCCAGGCGTCGTCGATCTGCGACTGAAGCTCTTTGCGGTACGACAACGTGTCATCCATCACGAGGATGTTCATCAGTTTCAGATTCAGCTTCTCCAGCATCGACTGGAAGGCGGGATCGGTTTTGAACACGTGCACGTGCACGTCGACTGGACGCAGAGCCGCCAGCGATTTCAGCGCTTGCTCGTCCGTAGTGGGCTGAGGCTCGGCAGCGGATACGTACCGGTGGACTAACAGAAGGCCTGCAGCGGTGATCAAGGCGAGAATGAAGAAGAGCGCGCGATTCATTCGCATAGAAGCATCTCCTTTTTTATGACTACAAAAGAACCGGCTTGATGCCCGTCAGTTCGCAGAAGTCCGCGAGCGCGGGATACAGGTGAGAGCCATAACCTAAACACGCGTACTCGTTCGTCCAATTCTGCAAAAGCTGTTCCATGTCGCAATGTGCAGTCACGAAACCGTGCGGCCAGAACGGAATACCGCATTCGTCCAGACGGCCCTTGATCTCACTGGCAGGGGGTTCGAAGACGGTAGCGCGTGTAATGACCATCTGAAATTCACCGTTCACCCGGCCGAGTCGCGCCAGCACCCCCTCTCCGACTTTGCAGATCAACTTTACCGATAACCCGCCAGCCTCTCCTTCGGTCGGTATTCCATGTTCCGCAAATCCGGCCGGGCCCAGCTTCCCTGCCAGTGACGGAGGACACGCACCGTCTCCGATGATCTTGATTTCTTTTCGTTGCACATCTACATGCTGCAGATCGCCGTAGTACACAGGTTCCTTGCTGAGCTTGGTCAACAACAGGACGGTAAGAGCGGTATTGAAATCGCCTAACGTGGAGGTGCCATGGCCGTCATCCAGCATCATGCTTTGCGCGAAGCAGGTGGCGGCGTAGTGATCACCAAGCCCGGGAAAAGATTGGATGGTGTAGAAGTCGAATTTCTCCTGCTCCACGATCTTCTTCAGGGCGAGATACAGACGAATCGACTTCTCATTCACTACCGACGCCTCCGGAGACTTTCCGAATAACTTCTGCAGGCGCGGGTTCAGCGCGCCGATCTCTTTGCTTGTGATTTGCTCCGCAGCCCGGATCACCGCCGTCGTATCGCGCGAATCGATGTCGACGCCGAAGATGCGCATCCACTGAGACGGATCGGCGGCCCCGCAGGTCTGGCCCATGCCACGTCCGCCAAAAGTTCCGATGGTGGAAAGGTTCAGCCAGTTCTTCATGTGCGCAGCACGGGCATAGCTGGCGATTTTCCCGACCGTCGCCGAATCGTCCGCGGCACCGTAGACGAACTTGTGAGGCACTCCGATTTCGAGCAGCCCGCCATGCATGACCAGGCCGCCCACCGGACGCCAGCCCTGGGAGCCGGGATGAGTCCACAACAGAAGTCCCTTGCCAGTCGCGGCATAATCGCGGAGCGCGCCCACCAAATGCGCGGCCCACACCCAGGTTCCGGAAAACAACACGACCGCATCAATCTCCGGGTCGTTCTTGAAGCGCCGCATCGCCGCAATCGCTTCCTCTTTCGAGGCGATCACGGTCTCATGCCGGATGACTTTTAAGCCGGCTGCGGCCAGGGCCTTCTGGGAGCGTTCGACGATGCCATCGTCAATGAAGGGCACACCCGCCGGATCTTTCAGTCCGTCCTTATGAACACCGTAGACAATGAATCCAATCGTTGGCTCGATCATGAATCCCCCTAAGAATTATCTGCAGATGATTTTCGTAAGCTCGCGAGGCTGGCATAGAGTAGCCGGTACTGCGGTGTGTAGGCCCGGTACTGATCAGCGACTGCCGGATCCGGTTCGACGGTGTGCGTCACATGGACCAGTTGCTCGACGGTGCGCGGAATATCGCTGTACTTTCCTGCGCCTGCTCCCGCTAGAATTGCCGTTCCGAAGCACACTGCATCGGAGCTTGACGTTCGATGCAGGCGGCAATCACTCAGGGCAGCACGCAACTCGAGCCCAAGTTTTGAACGGCATCCCCCGCCGGTAAGGTACACATCCCGAAACGTCCCAGTGACGCGCTGCAGGAGTTCTGCCATCGCCGCAAACTCACAAGCCACACCTTCCAGAATTCCTTTGTAGATGTCAGCCGCGCTGGTTGCGGGGCGCAGCCCAGCGATGATACCGCTGGCCTTCGGATCAAAGTCGGGATTGCACGTGCCCAGCAGATGCGGAGTGATGAGAAGTCCGCTCGGCCCGGCGGGAGCGCGACTTTCCCATGAGGAGCACACACGATCGACAGAGGGCTCTGCCTCCGCACCGTTGTTTTCCAGCAGGTGCAGAAACCACTCCAGCATGATGCCGGAAGGGAAATAGGCCAGCGTCACATACCTGTCGGGCACAACGTGACAGTAGGTATTCAGGTTGGCCGCATAGGCAGTTTCGTTAATGACTGGCTCTCTGGAGGCTGCGAGCAGACATTCGTAGGTGCCGAGCGACGCGGAAACCCGGCCGGCTTCGATCACACCCATGCCCAGGGCTGCGCAGGGCTGATCGTGTCCGCCGACGACCACGACGGTTCCGCGGGGCAGTCCGAGATCGATTGCAACCTGGCCAGTCAGTTGGCCCGCGACCGTGCCAGCAGGAACGGGCCTCGGAAAGCGATCGACATCAAAATCGCATGCGGACAGCATTTCGTCGGACCAGATTTTGCGGCGTACATCAAATGCCAGGAAGCGGGAAGCCAGCGAGTAGTCTACGCAGGGCGGCAATCCAAGGCGCGCGAGGAGATAGCTGGGAACGGGCAAAAACTGGTGAGTCTTGGCGAAGAGTTCCGGTTGATGCTCCCGCAACCACAGAATCTTCGGAACCGGATACATCGGGTGAACTACCAGACCGGTGATCTCGAAAATGCGCTTCGGATCGACAATCTCGCTCAGTCGCTCGGCTTGTGCGACCGCCCGATTGTCCATATTGAGGATCGACGGCGACAGCGACTCGTTGTGATGATCCACGGGAACGAAGGTCTCGCCATGAGAACTGATGCCGAGTGCTTCAATAGGATCGTCCGTGACAGCGCCGGCGAGGATTCGGGTCACGTGACGAAAGGCTTGCCAGAAAGTATCGGCGGGTAGTTCAGCCCATGAGGGTGCGGGGACCTTGGGAGTGTAGGACTGGCAGGCTTCGCCGAGAACTCGGCCATCGAGCGCGTAGACCACCGCTTTGCAGCTGCTCGATCCGATGTCGATGGCAAGCAGGCTCATTGCTCACCTTTGCCGGGGTGCTTGGCTGCCCAGCACTGCGTGCAAGCGCTGCATCAGGCTGGGAATGTTTTCAGCCTGGAACACATTCCTGCCGAAAAATACGCCCGCTGCCCCGGACTGCACGATCCCCTGCGTGACTTTGAGGATGTCGTCGTCGGAACCGGTGCGTGTGCCCCCAAGGACAAGAATCGGAATGGGACACGCCTCGATCACTTCTCTCATGGTGGCCGGATTGCCTGTGTATTCGGTCTTGATTACGTCGGCTCCAAGTTCTGCCGCAACGCGCGAGTGCAGCTTCAGCCATTCGGGATCCTGGGGGTTGCGCGCGGACTTGCCGCGCGCCAGCGATTCGACAACGAGAGGCATCCCGAGTTGCTCACATTCCCTGGCAATTCGGCTGACTCGCTGAACCTCGCCTCTTTCAAAGTCGACATCGCCGCTGCCGAGGACGAGAAAGGTGATCACGGCATCGGCTGCTGCGCGCACCGCATCTTCCGCTTGCCCGACTAGACAGCTGCGAAAATGCTCGGCAGGATTGATCGGCGCCGTCCCCAGTGCCGTCGTCCAATCGAGACGAGCGATAAGTCCCGGCATGGACGTGCTGCCCTTTGCGACATCTGCCACGTAGCGGAAATTGCCGAGATTGAGGAGGAGCGCATCGGCTTTGCCTTCGATAAAGCGGGCGATCTGTGCCGCCGGGTTAATGGTTCCCGGGATAGGCCCGTGAACCAGCGGATGATCAAAGGCCACCACCAGGCTTCCGCGGTCGGAATGAAGAAGGCGCCGAAGGCGTATGCTTTTTCCGGGTTGACTCACAAGCCTCCCAGGTGAAACGATACACTGGCTGGAAATGTAATCGTCAGGCGCATGCTTGTCAACGCGTTCCTCGTTTCTTTTTTCCTTTTTCCGGGATGGGCGCGCTGGATGCTTCTGAACAGAAGCTTGTACCATTCGGCCGCTCATCGGAGAAGATTGCCGTCATGAGTCAATTTTCCAAACGCGAGCTGTGTGAATGGTGCAAGATCCCAGCCCGAGATCTGTCCAACCATCCAAAGATGAGGGTGCCCTTTCGGATCGTGCGCGATTCCTCAGAGATGGGCCAGCTCATGGCTAAGGAGTTGGTCGAGGTCATCGAAGCGAACAATCTGAAAAAGATCCCAACGCGCGTCATCATTCCGTGCGGACCGAAATGCTGGTACGAGCCATTCACGAAACTCGTCAACGCTCGCGGGGTATCGCTTCGCGAGCTTTACGTCTTTCATATGGACGAGTGTCTGGACTGGCAGGCCCATCCTTTGCCTGCGAATCATCCCTACAATTTTCGTACCTTCATGGAGCGGCACTTCTACGGTGGGATCCGCCCCGAGTTCGCGGTACCGGAAGGCCAGCGATTTTGGCTTCTGCCATCGACTGCCGATAAGATCAAGATTGCGATCGACGCCTCCCCCATCGATATCACCGTGGGAGGGTGGGGACAAGACGGACACGTAGCTTACAATCAGGCCCGCCGTCATCCATACAGCGCGATTTCGCTGGAAGAACTCGCTGCCTCCACGATCCGCATCCAGGAAAATAACTTCGACACAATCATGGCCCTGGCGCAACGCTCGTTCGGAGGCGCCTATCAATTCGTCCCCCCAATGTCGATCACGCTCGGCATGCAGGAGTGCCTCTCCGCCAGAAAAGTGCGCGTGTACAGCGACACCGGTTCCTGGAAGCAGACTGCCTTGCGGGTGGCGTTGTTCGCCGACGCGACACCGGAATATCCGATGACGCTATTGCAGCGGCATGCCGATGCCTTGATCACGGCGACCGAAGAAACAGCCAGTCACCCGATCAGCGAAAATCCGGACTGGGAGCTTCTTTAGAAGACGGCATGCGCGTTCTGCGAATCGACGAGCACTCTCCTTTTCGGCAACTGGTTGGAGTCGGTGGCCTCGGCACTGGAATGTTTTTTGCTCTCAAGGGAGATCACACGCTGGGCCGCAACGAGAGCCGTTTGGGCAGCCTGTTGGATGTGCGCGATTACTGCAAATTGCATATCGTCACGCACTACGTCGCGACGCTGCTCGGGGCGAGTCAGGGACAGTTTCCCGTGATGCCGCTCGGCAAGGTTGGCGATGATGCTGCCGGTGCTTTCGTTTTGCGTGAGATGCGCACCGTGGGAATCGATACACGTTTCGTAGAAGTGGTGGCCGGAAAGCCAACTCTCTTCAGCGTCTGTTTTCAGTATCCGGATGGCAGCGGAGGCAATATCACGACAGGCAATTCTGCGGCCGCTGAACTGTCGGAGGAAGATATTGATCGCGCTGAATCTCTGTTTCAGTCTGTCGGTCCAAAGACCATCGCGTTACTCGTGTCCGAAGTTCCCCTCACTTGTCGGCAGCATTTCCTGGCCGTGGCGCAGTTGAAGGGCGCGTTCTCGGCGGCTTCTTTCGTTTCAGGCGAGATCGCCGATGCCAAAAGATTGGGGATGTTCGACCAGTTGAACCTCGTCTCTTTGAACGAAGAGGAGGCCGCGGACTTGGTCGGCGAGGCCTTCACGCCGGGTAGTCCGGAGATTTTTCTGGACAGGCTCTTTCGCCTCGTAGCCTCGACGTATCCCCAGCTTGCGGTGGTCATGAGTGCCGGGAAGGATGGTGCGTATTTCATTGACCGTTCGGGATGGAGCCACTCTCCCTCGCCGAGAGTAGAGGTCGCATCCACCGCAGGTGCGGGCGATTGTCTGCTGGGTGGAGTTTTGGCTGCGATCGCTGCCGGAATTCCTCTGCCGCAAGCTCGGCGGCGGCCAACCGCCCAGCCAGTGTTGGAAGATGCGCTTGATTTTGGCGTGCTGCTGGCAAGCTACAAAGTCTCCTCACCCCACACGATCCACCCGGATGCCTCGTTAGGCGAACTGCTGCGATTCGCGGAACGACTCGGAGTTTCAGTTGCTTCCGAGGTTGAGCAACTGGTTAGCGAGAAAGAGATCGTCAAAACGAGCCAGTGATCGAATCACGAGTTGCCAACAGACGTAGCCGTGGTTACGCTTCGTGGCCTGCCCGATGTGCGAGCGCTTTTTGGCTTGACAGTCCCGTTGGAGCGGGTATATCAAGGTCGCGCAGTGAAACGTTACACTCCTGTCCCCTGCAAGCCTGGTTATGAAGGAGGTTTCATGTGATTCGCCTTGGCTCCGCCGCTTCCTATCCCAAGCGCATTTCAGCCGTAGCGTTCTCCTCGAGCCTCCTGGCGTTGACCCTGACTGCACTGATTTCCTGCAATCGAAAAGAATCAGAAACTAAAGCCGAGGCCGGCTCCGTAACACAGATCACATCCACTAGTACCGGGCCCCTTGTCATTCGGACTCCTTCCGCAGAATTCCGTTTCTATACCAATGGATATCTTCAAGCGAGCCTGCTCCGAGGAGGCGAAGCTTTAACCCTGGACGACCCACCGCAGGCCGCCTCAGGGAGTAGTTCTTTGACCATCGCCGGAAAGGAAGTTTCCGACTTTGTTTTCGACGTGGAACACGCAAAGATCGATGCGGCTTCCGGACGGTTGGGCTCACTCGGGAAACAGATTGCAATTGCCGGAAAGAGCGCTTCCCTTCCCGATATTCAGAGCACCGCGTTCCTGGAGATCTACGACAGCTTCCCGAATGTGGTGCTTAGCAGCATTTCTTTCAAGAACTCAGGGAATAAAGAAGTCTCTCTCGACAAGATCTCGACGCAGCGTCATCTTCTCAACGCGTCTCTCTCGGACAAAAATGCCGCTCCCTACTCCATGTGGTCGTTCCACGGATCAAGTGAGGCGTGGGGAAAGGACGATGTGGTTGCATTGAACGCGAAGTACACACGCGACAATCCGATGCAAACCATGCTGCACAACGACGAAAACCAGACCGGCGGCGGAATTCCGGTAACCGCTTTCTGGACGGGGGCGGTCGGCGAAGCGATCGGGCACGCCGAGACGGTTCCCTTGAAACTCAGCATGCCAGTGAAGACGCAAGCGGACCAGCGGGTGAGCGCTTCCATTGCGCTGGAAGGCCCTGCGACGCTGCATCCGGGAGAGACATACACGTCGCCGCTCACCTTTCTTACGGTGTTCCACGGCGATTTCTACGAACCTCTGAGCACCTATTCGAAGTTCCTGCAGAAGCGCGGGTTGAGTCTTGCCCACCCCACCGAGGCGGACTATCAAGCAAATTGGTGTGGCTGGGGATATGAGATGGACTTCACGCCCAAGCAGATGGTGGATACGATCCCGAAGCTGAAAGAACTCGGATTGACGTGGGCGACCCTGGACGCCGGCTGGTTCCGAGCACGCGGTGACTGGGAGCCGCGCAAAGACACTTTCCCCGACGACTCGCTGCAGAAAGTCGTCAAGACTTATCACGACAATGGAATCAAGATCACGCTGTGGTGGATTCCCTTGGTTGCCGAAGACGGCCGGGGAAAAGACATTCTGAATCACCGCCCCTACCAGCTATCAAATGTTGTCAGAGAACATCCCGACTGGCTGATTTTAGGTAAAGATGGCAAGCCGGCTCGAGCCACCGCGGACCTCGGCGCCCTTTGCCCAGCCCTCCCCGAAGTGCAGCAATACTACAAACAGCTCACCCAGCGGTTCATTCATGATTGGGACTTCGACGGACACAAACTCGATTTTTCCTACACCGTTCCGGCTTGCTACAACCCGAAGCATCATCACAAGTCGCCCAACGATTCGATTGCTGCGGTAGGAGACGTTTACAAGGTCATCCTCGACACCACGCGGGCCCTGAAACCCGACAGCGTAACTCAGGCGTGTCCGTGCGGAACTCCACCCAGCCTGGCTTGGCTGCCCTACATTGATCAGGCGGTGACTGCCGATCCGGTCGGAGCGCGCCAGGTACGGCTGCGAACAAAAATGTACAAAGCCCTGCTCGGCCCGCAGGCCGCCGTTTACGGCGATCATGTCGAACTCACCGAAATGGAGTTCAGCAATACGCTGCACGAAGTGGACAAAGGACGCGACTTCGCGTCGGAAGTCGGCGTCGGCGCAGTCGTCGGCACGAAATTCACCTGGCCTGATTACGGCCCGAAATTCAAGATGGTGGAATTGACTCCGGAAAAAGAGCAGCACTGGAAGAAGTGGATCGATATCTACAACTCCAAGATGCTCTCCCAAGGCGAATTTCTCGATCTCTATACCTACGGCTACGACACGCCGGAGGCCTACGCGATTGCCAAGAATGGACGCATGTATTACGCCTTCTATGCTCCCGACAAACAGAAAAACTGGTCCGGAGAAATCGAACTTCGCGGGCTCAAGCCCGGACGTTACACGGTACACGACTACGAGCAGAACAAGGAACTAGCAGTTGTGGATGCAGCCAGTCCTCGGATGAAGGTCTCCTTCGATGAGCACTTGTTGCTGGAAGCTGATCCGCAGTAAGAGTTTTCGTCCGCCAATCGTCAGTTGTCAGGTCCGTCGCATGGCAACTCATGCCACGGTCAGGAGGTCGCTCATGTTGAGCCGTTTTCGAAATCTGTGCATTGGAACTATAGCCGTGGTTTTAGTGGGCGGAACGGCCTTCGCCCAAAAAGACATGGGAAGCATCCTCGGCACGGTGCGGGATACTTCCGGCGCAGTCGTGCAGGGTGCCAAGGTAACGGTCACCGATACCGATCGGGGCACCACTTTCGAGACGACGACGAATGCCACTGGTGAGTATGCGGCCAATCCCCTTCGCATTGGGCGGTACAACGTCACCGTCGAAAAACAAGGATTCCGCAAACAGGTGGTCGGTCCGATTGAGGTGAACGTGCAGGCCCGAGCTGAAGTGAACATTGCTTTGCACGTGGGCCAGATCGCCGAAACCATCACCGTAACTTCGGAAGGTCAACAACTCGAAACGGAGACCTCCGAACTCGGCCAAGTGGTCAGCGGGAAACAGGCCACAACCCTCCCCCTCAATGGCCGCAATTTCGCGCAACTGGCGCAACTGGCGGCTGGCGTTGCTCCCGCAGAGCCCGGATCCAGAACAGAGACGAGCTTCGGGTTCAGTTCCAACGGAGCACGCGCCCTCCAGAACAACTACCTGCTCGACGGCATCGACAACAACGCGAACCTCGGCGACGTTCTCAACGGCAGCGCCTACGTAATTCAGCCTTCGGTGGATGCGATCGGCGAATTTAAAGTACAGACCAATTCCTACAGTTCTGAATTCGGGCGGGGCAACGGCGCCATCATGAACGCCGTCATCAAGTCGGGGACGAACGCATATCACGGCAATGCCTACGAGTTCTTCCGCAACGATAAGCTTGACGGACGGAATGCATTCGATTTCCTGGGCCGGCAGCCTTATCAGCAGAACCAGTTCGGCGCCACCTTCGGGGGGCCGATCATCAAGAACCGCACGTTCTTCTTTGTCGACTACGAGGGATTGCGTATCCGGCAGGCCGGCCTCAGCTTCTGCTGATTCCCACGCCGGAACAGTCGCCGGAGATTTCTCCAGCTTTCTGGACCTGAACACACCCATCCTTGATCCGGTCAGCTGGGCAGAACGTTCTCGACTGCAACGGCAACCAGACTTACCAGGGAGAAATTTTCGATCCGCATCTCACGCAGAGTGTGACTGCGAGCGGAAATTTTCCGAGTGGCATGTGCGGATTTCCGGTGGCAGTCACTGCTGGCGGCGTGCCCACGAATATCATTCCGCCAGGGTCCATCGATCCGGTCGCTGCCGGGATCGCTGCATTGTTTCCCGCGCCGCTGCCTGGATTCAACATCGGCGGAAACAACTACCTTGTAACGCCGAAAAAGCACCTCGATCAGAACAACTTCGATGTCCGTGTTGATCATCGATTTTCCACCAGCGACGATTTCTTCGTGCGGTTCAGCTACGAAGATCAGCCGATCTTCACATCCAGGCCCATTTACGAATTTTCTTGATGGAGGCGGTTTCACGTCCGGAAATCAGGACAACGCCTATCGCAGCGCAGCCATCAGCGAAGTGCACACCTTTTCATCGAATTTCATCAATGAATTCCGGCTGGGATACAACCGCATCAATTCGCATCGTTCGCAGCCGTTTTCGAATGAGGATATTTCGGCCCAGCTCGGACTTAAGGGCGTTCCCTTCTCACCAGGATATGGCGGGCTGCCCAGCACGTGCTTTGTGAGTTATGCCTGTATTGGTGCGTCGGATTTTCTTCCCTCGATCGAGAAGCAGAACAGCTATGTCATCAATGAAAACCTCATTTGGGTGCATGGTCGCCATTCCATGAAGTTTGGCACGGAGATCCGATTGGAGCAGTTCACGATGGGCCAGGTCTCGGCTCCGCGTGGAGACCTGGGCTTCGCCCCGGATTTCACTGACAACCCTGCGCTTTCAGGGACTGGAGGTGAAGACATTGCATCCTTCCTGCTCGGCGTGCCTGATAGCGCGAATATTGTCAACCTCCGCACTCCCGATTATCACCGCAAGATTTACGCCTTCTTCGGACAGGATGATTTCCGGGTAAACGACCGGCTTACCCTCAATCTCGGGCTGCGCTATGAACTCTTCCGGCCAATTACCGATAGCAAGAATCAGATGGCAACCTTTGATTTCGGTTCCAATTCGCTCATCGTTCCGAAAGGGCAGACAGCGCAATTGACGCCTACCATCGCGTCCTATCTGCCGATTGTGCGCAATGGTTCGGCAAGCCTGGTGAATCCGGACTACCGAACCTTCGCGCCGCGTATCGGCTTCGCCTACAAGATCAGTGAGCCGCTGGTGTTGCGCGGCGGATACGGGATTTTCTACGGCGGGCAGGAGAGCGGGCCTTTTTCGTTTCCGAGCCCCGGATTTAATCCACCCTACTTCTTGACCCAGAGCTTCAGTTCGCCTTGCGGCAGTCCGCCGCCCGCGAATGCGAATCCGGCGGATCCGGGAAACTGCGCGATCGGATTGAAACCCGGTGACGACAGCCAGATGATCGCGAACTTTCTGGACACAGGGATTTCCTGCAAATTCGCTGATCGATCCGAACAATCCTCTTCTCTATTCCGTCGACCGCAATCTTCGAACGCCTACGATGCACCAATGGCATTTGGGACTGCAATACCAACTGCCCAACGAGACGGTGCTGGGAGTTTCGTATGCCGGGTCGCACGGGACTCATCTTTATGGCTTCTACAACGGCAATCAGGCCACACCCAGTGACGATCCCAATGCGCCACTGGCAGACCGTCGTCCTTTCCCGAACGTGGATGGAACCATTGCTACGTTTCGAGCCAATACAAACTCCAACTACAACTCACTGCAGGTTAGTCTTGAAAAACGCATCTCGCACGGGCTCATGTTCCAGGCGGCATACACGTACTCACATGCCCAGGACGAAGCTTCGAGCGCAAGTCTTGGTTCGCTCGGGAACGGCGATTTTCGCGACCAGCGCTTCCCCGTGCTGGAGTATGGAAACTCCGATTTCGACGTGCGGCATCGCTTCACGATCAGCTACTCCTACGACCTGCCGTTCGGCCGGGGCAAGCGCTTCGCCGGAAATGCCAGCGGCGTCCTGAACCAGATTATCGGCAATTGGCAGATTGCTGGCATCACGTCGGCTTCCACCGGGAATTTCTTCACAGTGAGCCGACCCACTCATCAACAGCGCGAACAACGACTGCGGTGGGACCGTGACCTACAACTGTTCGCGCCCGAATGTTGTGGGCAATCCAAACGGAACGCCGTGCATCGCGGGTACGTTCTTCAACACGTGCGCATTCGCAAGCGACCTCGTGCAGGGCACTTACGGCAACGAAGGTCGCAACACGGTGCGCGGGCCGGGCTATCAGAGCTGGGACCTGTCGTTCAACAAGCTCTTCCCCATCCGGGAGCAGATGCGACTCGAGTTCCGGGGCGACTTCTTCAACATCTGGAACCATACGAATCCTCTGTGGGGGCCGATCGGCGCTGCCGGACAGGTGGAACCGGTCGCGATCGAAGTGGGCACCCCGCAGGAAGGCCAGTTCCAGGCGGCGCGCGATCCGCGACAGGTACAGTTCGCTCTGAAGTTTTATTTCTGACGCAAACTTGGCCAATAAAGCGGACCTGAACAGATAGCGGGACCCGGGCCGACATCCCATCGGCCCTTTCTTTTGCGGAATTTATGGCGACAGCACCGACAAACAATCCGCCCGGGGCGATCGGCCTTCGCCGCACGCTCAGCCTGTGGGACCTGATCCTTTACGGGATGATCGTAATCCAGCCCACAGCGCCGATGCCGGTCTACGGCGTCATGAGTCAACGCGCGCATGGACACGCCGTGACCACCGTCCTGATCGCCATGGTGGCGATGCTCTTCACCGCGATCGCTTACGGCCGCATGGCCCGCGCTTATCCCAGTGCCGGCTCGGCCTTCACCTACGTTGGCTCGGAAATCCATCCTGCGCTTGGCTATGTTACGGGGTGGAGCATGGCCATGGACTACATGCTGAACCCCATCGTATGCACGATTCTGTGCAGCAAGTTCGCACTTAATTTTTTCCCTGAAGTTCCGTACCCGGTCTTCGTCGTCCTGTTCATCTCTATCTTTACGGGGCTGAATCTTTTCGGAATCCGGACCTCAGCGCGAATCAACGAAATTCTGGCGGCGAGCATGGGCGTCGTGATCGTGATTTTTCTCGCCGCCGCGGCGCGCTACGTCCTGCACACGCCGCATGAAGGTCTGGCTTTCTTTACGCGCCCATTTTACGATCCCCAGACTTTCAGGACCTCGGCGGTTCTTGGAGGCACGTCGCTCGCCGTGCTCACCTATATCGGGTTCGACGGCATCTCCACGTTGTCGGAAGAAGCTGAAAACCCGCGCCGCAACATCCTGCTGGCGACTGTTCTGGTATGTCTCATCACGGGAGTCCTGGCCTCGGTGGAAGTCTACGCTGCGCAACTGGTGTGGCCCGGTAGTCAGCCCTTCCCGGACGTGGATACCGCTTTCGTCCACGTCGCCGGACGTGCGGGGGGCGCTTGGCTGTTCCTGCTGATCAACATCACGTTGCTGGTCGCGACGGTCGGATCAGGCATGGGTTCGCAACTCGGAGCCGCCAGACTACTGTTCGGCATGGGGCGAAGCAACGCGCTACCGAAGTCATTCTTCGGGGCCATCGAGCCCAAACGCCGCATTCCTCAAAATAACGTCATGTTTGTGGGCGCATTGGCGCTCGCGGGCACCGCCGTGCTCACGTTCGAGCGTGCCGCAGAGTTATTGAACTTCGGCGCGTTGCTTGCCTTCATGGGAGTCAATGCCGCGTCGTTCACGCGATACTACGTGCGCGAGCGTCAGAGAACGCTGGGCAACTTTCTGCCACCCATTCTCGGATTCACCATCTGTCTGCTGTTGTGGCTGAACCTGAGCCGTCCCGCCAAGATTGCCGGGACGATCTGGATGCTGCTGGGCATTGCATACGGAGCTTATCGCACGCGCGGCTTCCGTTCGGAATTGGTTTCTTTCGATGTTCCGGATGACGCCGTAAATGGTGTCGAAGTCAGTAAAAACTAGATTCCTCGAATCCGACTAGGAGGCTGTGTGGCCATCATTCTACGGTTAGTGCAGCGGTTCCAACATTCGAAGAGAGAAGAATTCATCGCGCTGGAAAAGGAGTTCGCACAACTCGAGCACCGCGGCATTCTGCCACGCGGCGAGCGGCTAATACCAATCTCTGGCCGCGAACCAGGAAACACCATCGTATGGCAGAGGCGCTTCGAAAGCCTGGCCGAGGCGGAAACGGCCCTCAAGCTTTTCGAAACCAATCCTGAGCACACCGAACTCGCCAATCAACAGAAGCATTACTTTGAGGGGACGTGGGTGGAGTTTTATGAGATCGTCGACTGGTAGTCTCCTGGCGAGCTAGAGAGGCATCACGGCTTTCCTGCAGGACAAGTCGAGTCGCGCACGACCAGCTTTGGGATGACCTTACGATGTTTGGGCGTCATCGTGCGTTCCTCCGCGGCAGCGCGGATCAATTGCTCTACGATCTCGGCCCCCAGGGAGCCCTGCATTTCCAGTTGCTGTTGTATGGTGGTGAGTGGTGGGTTGTAGAACGCTGCGCTGGGTATGTCGTCGAATCCCACGACGGAGCAGTCTTCCGGCACTCGCTTCCCTGCTTTGGATAAAGCGCGAATCGCAGCGCAGGCGCTGAGATCATCGAACGTAATCATCGCGGTAAACTTGGGACGTCGCCGCAGCAGTTCCTCCGTCAGCTCGTGGGCTTCCCGAAAGGTAGAATTCCGTCCCTTGATCTGAACAATAAGCTCGGGATCAAGCTCCAGTCCCACGTCCGCCGCAAAACCCTCCAATCCTTGCCAGCGTTGAATGCTGTCGACCAGGATGTCAGGGCCTTTGATGAAGGCCATCTTGCTGTGACCCAGGTCATAGAGATGCTGGATGGCAAGGCGTGTGCCGGCCGCATTGTCGACGACCACCGAGCTGACCGGGACATTCGAGAGCTCGCGGCCGATGACCACCGCTGGAATGTTCCGTTCGGAAAATTCCGAAAGTAGTTTGCTGTCTAGGTACAATGGGTTTGCGATGGAGATGATTCCTTCCACTCTGCGCCCCAAGAGCATGTCGAGACAGGTTTGAAACTGCGAGCGATCATCTTGCAAGTCCGTGACAATCGGAAAGAGTCCGGACGGTCGTATGTGGTTCTGAATCCCGCGCAAAATCTGCGTGCAGTAAGGATCCGTGAGATCGAATACCATCACGCCCAGGGTCTGGCTTCGATTGCTGCGCAGAGAACGCGCGTGCAGATTCGGTCGATATCCCAGTCGACGAGCGACTTCCCAAATGCGGTTACGGGTGCGCTCAGGAATGCGCGCAACACCGACGCCGTTGTTCAGGACCATGGAAACCGTAGTCACGGAAAATCCGCTTTCGCCCGCCACTTCCCGGATAGTGATCATCGCGAATCTCCGGAGACCGAGCTAATCTCCTCGTTGGCGTCCGGCTCCGTATCTCCCCACAAAAGGGCCTCCAATTCCTCGTGATCTTTAACGATCCAATTTGCCAGTCCCAGATATTCTTTCGACAAAGTTGTGCAAATCGCAGCCACCGCGCAGCCGGCGTTACGCGCAGATTCGATGCCGAAGGGGGCATTTTCAATCACAATGCACTTTTCGGCCTCTATCTTTAAGGCACGGGTGCCCAGTAGAAACGGCTCCGGGTCGGGCTTGCCCCGCAGGGCGTCATCGGCTGTGATGATGACATCGAACCATCGGGCTTGCTCCTCGGTCAGGACGCGCTCGAGCGACTTCCTGGAAGATCCGGTTACTATGCCCACTCGGCAACCGCCCTGTCGTAATTGGTGCACCAGCCGCGGCACCGACGGAAACAACTTGCGCTCCGCCAGTCCGGCATCGTATTCCCGACGACGAACCACGAGTTCCCTGATCTTCGCATCATCGATGGGGACGTGGTGCTGGTCGAAGATGGCCTTCAGAAGGCGTGGAGTAGGTTCGCCCTCCCGCAAATAAATTTCGCCAGGGCTGATGACAATCCCCTCGTCCCGCAAAACCATCTCATACGCGTGATAGAAGTTGTAGCCCGAGTCGACCAACACACCGTCCCAGTCACACAGCACTGCCGCAAAGCCGTGCTGCTCCAGAAATGGGAGGTAGTTGCGGGTCAACTTTCTGACCTCTGCATCGCCCATAAGTAGCTTCGAGTATAGGTGCAGATCAGCTATCAGAACAGCGGAAATTCGCAGGGTTTATCGTTTCACTGGCTCGGTAAAAGAAGGCCGGTCTGATTTGTGGCCAGACCGAACAGATGCATGGGTCGGAGCCTAGCACGTCACACCTTCGCGTGGGTTCCGTCACTGCGGATCCCCCCGCCACGACTACAGTTGGGAACGGAGGGTGCGATGGAGAAACAATCGTCTACCTCACCGATGCCCAGTGCGCCGCTACTCGTTTACTCTCGCAGATCGCAGCTAACTGCGGCCCACCTGGACCGACACCAAAAGTTCGCGGATCTTGTCAAAACACTTGCTCCGAAATTCGAACAGTTGCTCGCCTGTCCGCCGCTGCCGTACGGAAAGCTGCCGAGCACGATGCCGAGGTCGGGCGTGTATTTGTTTACGGAAGACGGACAACCCATGTACGTTGGACGGTCCAACGGGCTGCGTCAACGGCATGGCCGCCATTGTCGCCCGGGGGCTACCTACAAGCAGGCTGCGTTTGCGTTCCAGCTTGCGCGGGAAAAGACCGGGCGGACAAAAGTTGCGTACAAAGCTGGCGAAGACAGTCGCAGGGGACTGATGCTGAACCCGGATTTCGCAGCTGCTATCCAGGAAGCGAAGGTACGAATTCGGGCGATGGAGTACCGCTACGTCGAAGAGACGGACCCGATTCGGCAGGCTTTGCTAGAGATTTACTGCGCCGTCGCGCTCGACACTCCGTACAACGACTTCGGGACGCACTAAACCTTGCCGATTAATCTTCTGCCGCGCCCGCGTGAGCGGGTAAGGGGAACCCCCGAGGAACCTCGCGCACAAGACGGGACACGGCAGTCCACGTGGTCAATGAGTTGTAATCGCTGATTACAACAGTAACGCCTCTTCGAACCCTGGGTAATTTGACCGCACCATTCAGGTATATGCATGCTCTCCAGAATGGCAGTAAGGTCACCAGCATCAGACAAGTCCGAGCGACCTGCGCGGATCCGCGTTCCCAATCGCGAACGGGTATTGTTCACGATCCGTGACCATCGGTTTGTTGGTGTCCTGCAGCGTCTGTCCCTTACAGGTGGATCGGCTATCCATACCGAGGCGCCACTGCCGCAAGGAACGCTAGCAGGGTTGGATCTGCGAACCATTTTCGGAAGAGTAACTGCACAGATCGAATTTCTGCACGTCGGGGCCGACGGGTATACCTCTGCACAGGCGTTTCGGTTTCTTGCCATGGACGATTCCTGCACCGGGCGATTAAGGGCTGCCATAGAGCGAATGCAAGGTGCAGGCTATAGCGATGCGGAGGTTGAGGGAAACAGTCTGTCGGCACTCGTTTCAAAGAGTCTGAGCACAGTTCGCGATCACATCCAGCGGCTCTTTCAGACTGGCTCCCCTCACGGGAAAGTTCGGGTGAGGAGCTAAACCGTTGGCCGAACGGAATCGGGAGCGGGTCAGCTTCGCTGTTGTAACGCCGCCATTACACCAACGTTGCCGATAGTAGAACGATTCGGACCGGGGAAGCTCCGATTGAACCCTCCCGATCCTATTCTTTCAAATGCAGCCCAGGCCGTTAGCGGTCCCGTCCCCTTACCGAATTATTTTGGGGGGAGTCGCCCCAGCGATCTGGGTGGATGTGCAGGCACAAACCAACTCCCCTCCAGGGGCCAGGGATGATTCGAATACTCGCTAACCCGCACCCGCGTGCGTACCCCGATGAAACCCTGCGGGGCAACGCAGGTAAAGGATGCAAGGTCGTGAAGTATTTGTGGCGAGGCTCGGATGTATGAGTCCGGCGCTAGGGAATCACAGCACGGGCCTCTTCTGAATAATTGCTCTCTCGGTCGTGCTGGTCCACAGCAGTAACGACGTAGAAATACGTCGTCCCGTTTCGCAGTAGGCTGTCGGTAAACCTTACGTCAGGAACTCTGGATCCGATTTTGACATAGTGACCACCGCTGATCGTACTTCGGTACACGTTGTACCCCGCTATGGGTACTCCATTGGTTGGAACGGAGGGATGCCAAGTTAAGATGACGCTGTGATGCTTGCTCTGTTGAATGGAACGAGCGAGAAATAAAGCACTGCCCGAGAAGAGAGCGAAGGCCACGATCGGCAGAAGCAAGCGACTGGAGTTTCGCATCAATCCTCATCATTAGCCATCGAGTGCCGAGTGTCGACGGCGGAGAGTGAAAATTGTAAATTTCCGCACGCGACGACAGCTATTACCTAGCTCAAGCAGCCTGTTTTTCGACAACAATCAGTTCCAGGCCAAGCAGTTAGTCCGGCAGTTCGATTCGGTCGAAGTGCTTCCTGTCGCGCTCGTGTTCTTCCGCCAAGACTCTTTCAAGCCACTTTGCTTGCTTTTCAGCAACCCGCATGTCCGCCGATTCTGGGTTGTGGCCGATAAGGAACTCTTCGCCGCAACCGTCACACCTGAGTGTTCCCATCTCTTGGAAGCCTGTCGTTTTCTCGCGACTACCCTTTTTTATTGCTACCGCCCGCATGTCCTAATCTTAGATTAATTGGCAATTCCTTTGGCAGACTGCGTGGGGTCCACTTCGTTATCATCAATTATGAGATGCACCAAGACTGTGACGACTAGGAAGATCGAAGCAAATCGAGCAAACGCCACTCGTTCTACGGGTCCGCGGTCGGAGCGCGGCAAGCGCGTCTCCGAGTTTAATGCCGTAACCCTGGGTCTGTTCGCGAGGCATGTCGCGATTCCCATCTGCGATGGGGAGACGGCGGAAACGGATTTTGGCTCGCTGGTCGATGGACTACACGACGAGTTCCAGCCGGTTGTTGACAAGACAAGGTGTGGGTCCTTTCGGGAGTCAGGAATTGTTGTAAAAGGGGGCCCTCTGTCAGTTCTTTCAGTTGCCTCCTCAAAGCTGCATGTTGCATAAACAAAACAAATTGCCTGCAGTGCCTCTTGAAGGACCTCGGCGTTGCATGTTTAGAACGGAGGCTCTTTGGGAACGTCAACCATCCGAGTTCTCGTAGTAGATGACTACGAGCCGTGGCGTCGTTTCGTCTGTACGGTGCTGCAAAAATACCCTGAATTGGAAATCGTCGGCGAAGTCGCAGACGGTCTCGAAGCGGTGCAGAAGGCCGTGGAACTGCACCCAGACGTAATCCTGCTGGACATAGGATTACCAACTGTAGATGGGATCGAAGTAGCCCGACGGCTCCGAAGGATCTCCGCCGAGTCCAAAATACTGTTTGTCAGTCAAGAATCTTCTGACGATGTGGTGCAAGAAGCCCTTAGCGCTGGTGCATCTGGCTACGTTGTCAAGACGAACGCGAGCGACCTACTTAAAGTTATGAACGCGGTTCTTGAGGGCAGACAGTTTGTCAGCTTTGGGTTGTCGAATCAGAACTTCAACTGACGCAAGCCCGCCGACCGCCAGCACCGGTCAAGGTGCTGCCGACGGCGCAATTCCTTCCCTCAGAACCCGCGTCTTGCTTTCAGAAACGGTGAACTCCGTGAAGCCACACTCCAAACATATCGCAAGCTTTGGAAACGTCCACACTCGTGGACCAGCCGGGCGTATTTGTCCTTACCCACGGGGGGCAGGGCGGCGTTTTCCCCATCTGTTATTGCAACTTCTGACAGTTTCCGACACACCAGACGCTTTGTAGGATCATGTAGTAAGTGTGATGTAGGTGTCCGATTCCATCTTTGAGTCTTAACTAAGGTCGAATCTTCCATGTGCAAACACGTTCACGGCATTAAAGCAAAAGCGATCGTACTTGCCTACGGAGTGTGTTTTGTCGGAGATGCATTGTGCTTCGCTGACGACGCTCACATGGGCGTCTGGAAACTAAACGAGGCCAAGTCCAAGTTAGGCCCAGGGGTGCCAAAGAACAACACCGTTGTCTATGAGGCCGCAGGTGACAACGTGGAAGTCATGGTGGATGGCACCGACAGCGATGGTATGCCGACTCATAATGAGTGGATGGGCAAGTTCGACGGGAAAGACTATCCGGTCACTGGTGATCCGAAGTTCAGACGCGCGGTCTTACACGGAGATCAATGACCGCACGTTGGGTTTCAATCTCAAGAAAGACGGTGAGCTCACTGCCGGTGGCCGCATTGAAGTCTCGACTGACGGCAAGACTCGCACGGTCACTATGCGTGGAATCGACTCGAAGGGCAAGAAGGTCATGAGCATTGCGGTGTACGACAAGCAGTAGAAATGATCTCCCTTCTGTTCGCTCTTGCGCTCCGCACTTAGCGCAGCCCAACGCCGATAACTGTCGCAAAATCCCCATTACAGTGCGCCGGGATAAACCGGCATGAAGCAGAGGATGAAAGTGTCCTCACGTAGAAAGGACTAGCGATCCACTAGGCCCCGAGGTTTGGGTTGGGCATCGCGAGGTGCACGACGAAGCGTAAACAGGGGAATAGGTGGGGTGGGTATTGGAGCTCCGAAAAGATGCAATGCGGACGCCGACGCTCTTGAAATGGCGGCAGGCAACAGGAGTGGGAGCGATAGCGCGAGTTCCCGCTCGGTCCGGCGTAGTCGAAGACCCCCGCCCGTCCGGGTCGTTGTGCACCGAGCGAAACGAATCGCTCCTCGAGAGTGCGGATGGAAGCATGGCGACAGTGGCCATCGGCGGGGAGAAGAAACCTTGTTCAATGAAGCCAGAGAAGTATCGACTTGACTCCGACCGGCATTCTCATGGAAGGCCATTACACCAAAATCCCCCAGTCGGTTCACAAGGGGGTTTTGGATCGCGGTAGTTACGATCATTGCTGCACCGCCCCCCAGTTCGCTGAACATTTTCACATAGCCTCGTATCATCAAGCAACTCTGTAGGCACGGCGTGCGATCGTGAGTGCTCCTGGGAAGATTGGTTCGGAGCGGAATTAGACCTGCACCTCAACGAATGAAATGGCGATGCCCAGAGGATGGCGGAAAATCGACCGAAACCGTTTTCCTAAAGCTGAACAGGAACTACCTTGTATTGGCATGCAGTGCTTGGCGGGTTGCTTCCAGGGTATTGATGAGCGACTCCTTAGGGAGCTTTTGGATGATCGGTTCAATGGCCCAGCCCAGTCCAAGTGGCACGTCACGGGTCAGTGATATAGCACGGCACTCGACGACTACCCCGGAGTCACGCTCCTCGAATCGCCAATAGGAATACAAGCGCCATAGGAATCCGTAACCGGTGTCAGGCTGCAAGACCCGCTCGTCATGGCTTCCCGCGTTCTCCACTTCTGCAATTCGCGTTGTATACGAGCGGAACACCCAGCGTGTTCGGTCCACCGGACGATAATGCACTTCATGATCGGTGTCGAGGACTACGGTAATAATTTTTTTCTTCAGCAGCCGCAGATAGATCTGGAAATCGTGATCCTCACGCCTGACTAGCTTTGAGTCAACTACTTCAGGTTTGTAGATGTTCTTGTGGTTATCGTAGTCCTGGATCACTGCAAAGATTTCTTGAATGGTCGAATCAGAAATGAATGCGGCAGCAATCCAGTCGTGAATCAAACCGCTCGGCACTTTGACGGGGCCTCGGCCAGACCAGAACTGCGCTACCACTTCCCCTCGACGGACCTCCTGCGCTCGCTCCGGTGTCTGCTGAGACCAGAGAAACGGCCCGTTTCCGTGCAGAGTCTGCTCCATCTCCATTTCCGCACTATGAATGTAGGCATCAAAGGCTTCCAGGGTTCGCGGGTTCAGTTGTACAGGCTTTGCAGATTGCGCCGGCATTGTTCTGTACCTTGTGTCAATCGTGATCCGAGCGCAACTTGCTTGTCAATGTTTGGATCCCATTTTTGCGGACATCAGCCCGCGCGAAAGCTTCATTGTGGAACTTCAGGGTCTCACGTACAGTGGAACAGCGTCGGAATGAGAAGAACCCACGTCGACCTCCGGGATTGCGACTCCCCTATTCGTACTCAGGATTATGAGGAAGCGGACGTTCCTATCTTGGCCGAGGTGCTGTTTGCGGCCGAGTTGGTTCTGCTGCATGCCACACCTTTGTATTACGGTCTAGGAATACCGCACGGGGACGACTCCGCCGTGGTGGTCATTCCTGGGTTTCTTTGCCCGGATGTTTATTTGACGCCATTGCATCAATGGTTGGCGCGAATTGGATACACGCCTTTCTTTTCAGGTATAGGTTTCAACACGGAGTGTCCGAACCTTCTGATCAAACAGCAGTTGAATGAAACAATTGAAAAAGCACTCACCAAATCCGGCCGGAAAGTCCATCTAATAGGCCACAGTCTGGGAGGGATTATCGGGCGTGCAATTGCCGCTCAGCGGCCAGGAGATATCGCTTCCGTGACTACTCTGGGTGCACCTTTTCGCGGTACCGTGGCCCATCGCAGCATTTTGCGCGCCGCGGAGATGGTTCGAAATCGTATACTGGCGAAACACAGCAGGGTGGTGCTTCCCGACTGCTACACGGGTCGTTGCACCTGTGATTTCTTGGAATCTCTCAGCTGTGCTATGCCCGCGTCGGTATTAGAAACTGCGGTTTACACCGAAAGCGACGGAGTGGTTGATTGGCGTTACTGCAAAACAGACCGGCCGGAGAGCGACTTCTCAGTTTCGGGCACGCACATCGGACTGGCTTTTAATCCCGCGGTATATTCCATTATTGCCGCGCGCCTGGCCCTGGTGAATTCGGAAAGAAAAAGGCGCAAACGCCAGACGAGCGAAACGTTTCCACTCCGGCAGAGCGCGTTCAGGAAACGCGGTTGATAGCTGGCGAGGACCGGGCATGACCACGATCGCGATTCTTGACGCATGGTCGGCCAAACCGGCAGAACTCCCCTGTTTTCCAGCTCGACACCAGATTCGCGGAAAGCGATTCTCCAACAGCAATCGCAATAGCAGTTGCGCATCCTGGCGACCGGTCTTCTACTCGCGAATGCGTCTTGCTCCGAATCTCGTCTAGGTCCCCAATCCATCACTCAAACTGCGGCCCCCCTAGTTCTGCCACCAAACGCAACCCGATCCTTGTGGTCGAGCGCGCTGAGTTGCAGGAACCATGCAGCCGCTACGCAGCCTGTGCGTGCTTGATGAGATGTAGGTGGGAGCGGAGCCCTTCTTTCATCTTTTTTGCCGAATGAAGGGTGCCGCTAAGGTCTGCGAGTTGAGAGAGCTCTTGCTGGATTCCCTGTAGCCGTTCATGTCTCTGGCCGTGAGCAACTTGAGCCTCTCTTTCATTCCAGTCTCGACGCCGATACTGCTGATTCAACTCTTGAATGGAAGCGATTTCCACCCGGAGACGCCCAACCTTTTCTCGAAGTACTTCTAGATGGTCCATACTATTAGAATGTCCTTTCCAGCGCGGTCGCGCTGTTTCAAATACCTGTGGCAAAGGCGTTTCTTATGCGGCATTCTCAGTGCTCCTTAGGATGGCTCCCGCGAAGAGCAACGAAAGGCTCCTGAAAAGAGTACCTAGACGGCGTCATCAACAGCACATCATGCGGCTCCCACCGTGCTCTCACACACCTCTCGCGACCGCCACATGCACTTCGGATCGGCGCAGCAGCGGCTAATGGCAGTCAGGTTGCCTTGGCTCTGGACTGCTTCCTGCGTAGCATCGTTCACGCACCACACGCACTTATGTTCTTTCGACTGGCTCAGGGGACGGTACTCAACTTTGTTCATGGCCGGACCTTAGGAACGAGTTCATGGCCGTACCCTCGCCGATTCGCTGGGCAATTGGATGCATGGAGGATCAGGCAGCAGATCTCCGCTGCGGTTCGGCAACGAGGGCATCCCTCTTCGGCAGAACGGAAACATATCGTTCACTGCTCGTGTGGGCAGCGCAGACAAAATATTCATCGCCCTGTTCGCTGACTTCTAGATAGTCGGCGATGCCTTCGCAGGTCGAACGATGACACAAAATCAGTCGATCCGCTGGGTGATCAACGCAAAAGTATTCCATTGAAATCCTCAAGTGCTGATGTCCGCCAAGATTGGACTGGCTAGCCTACCGCTGAACGCTTTTTTAGCCTACAGACTGAACCGAAGCTGACCGCACTTCGCATTCCTGACCCGCCCAACTGGTCTTATCCCACGCTGGCACCGGCCGAGAACCATCGTTTGGGTACGGATCGAAAGATTAGCTGATCTAGGGGCACCGTAAAGTCCAGTCCGCAACGCGAGCACGTGAAACCCCAATCTTCGGGATAGCAAAGCCGACTGTTGTCCGCTGGTCTATAGTCAATGACCAGTGAACCGCAATCGAGTGCTGGACACCTGGATGCTGCCGCGACTGTGTCATCGTGGTATACCAAGGTAGGTTTCATAGTGTTTTTCTGCCGCATTGTCACGTGCCTTTCGGGTGGCTCTTAGGAAGAAATGCAACACTGCTGAGAAAGCGCCCATGTTCGCGGTTTAGAGAGTAGAGTGCGATTTCGGGACTATTGAGAATTGCCTCCAGAAAGGCTTGCCGCAGCCCGGTCGCCACAACTGTGCCGTCTTGAGCCAGACGCAGCATCATCTTTCCGGAGCATGGCTCACACAACCAGAAATACTCAGTCACTCTAGCATCGGATGAATCTGTGGTCTGGCCAGTGTCGAGCCGAAATAATCTTCCTCCCCTCAGATGAAGAAACGAAGCGGAGCAGGAAGGGTTCGTACATTTGGCAAGCATTGCTACACTCCTGGCTGACATTCAGACCGTGACAAGCCGCTCCAGCGCAGGCATGTCGTGGATGGTCAAGGTAGACCCTTTTAATTCCATTAGGTTCTTCTTTCTAAAGTCTGCCAGTGTGCGCGTTATCGATTCCCGGCTGGTGCCCATGAGTTGTGAAATGTCTTCATGGGTAAGGGAGAACCCGGTACTGACTGCTCCATTCGCAACCTTCCCATCTGCTGCCGATTCAAGCAGGAATTTGGCGACTTTCCCGGCGACTGAGTTTGACAAACCGATAGAGCGGACTACGTCATATGCGCTCTGACAGTCGCGGCCGATATCCTGAGCCGCCCGCAGGCAGGCATCGCCGTGGTCATTGAGGAACCGAAGGAAGTCTGCCCGACTCACAAAGTCAAGCTGGCTCGGCCGCATCGTCTCCGCTGTCAAGTCATACGGCTTGCCTGTAACAATCGAATGTAAACCGAGGATTTCTCCCGGCTTTGCGATCCGCAGGATAAAGGTCTTTCCCTCACGCGAGGTGGTGGAGAGCTTCGCCTGCCCTTGGCAGAGCATGAAGATTCCACGCGGGGTCTGCCCTTCCACAAAAATAACCGCGCCTTGCGGAAAAACTGTGGCGTGTTTTATTTGGTTGAATGCCTTCAGAGACTCCTCGGAGAGGGCGCAGAAGAAATCGTCGGAGCGCAGCTTGCAACTCAAGCAGCTTTCAATGCAGGGCAGACCATAAGGCGAGTTCATGCGGTATTCCTCATTTATCCGAAAGGTTAGAACGGATTACAGGTCCGTGAAGTGCCGACCTGTTTTCAGCACGAATTCTAGGAAGTTACCTGTACGGACACTAACTCCGGGCTGCACCGGGAGGTGTGGAGAGAGTTCACAGCGTCTTCGGCCATGAATTTCCCCATCACCAATGCCTTCTTGCGGTTGGTCGTCATGTGGATGGGAGCCGGATCGACTCGCTCTACGTATTCAGGGGCACGGATGCCACCACGGTTCAGTTTCACAACAAATTTGATGTTGGTCATATGTTTGGCCTCTACTTTCATTCGTGAGGAACAACTAGGGAATCATGAAAAAAGAAGGGTGGGTCATTTCTGTACTGTTGAATACACCACACCCGTAAGGTACTCGCCGCACTCCATACAACGTGCCTTCAATCGAGATGTGATCAATCCGCAGGACGGACACATCCTTTGCGTTCCGTACGCGGCGGCGATCTGTGGTTTCAGGTCGCGACTCCTGCGCAGCAGCAGGATAGCGAACAGCACTATAAGCAAACCCACAAACATACTGGTTGCGTTCATAAAGGCGACCCTTCTTCGCGACTCCCGCATTGTCGGCAGGAATGTTACGAATGCGAGCGGTCGTGCTCCTCGCGCAAGATCACTCTAGATAAGGAGACCGCTCTTGCTGAAAAGCCTAAGAATGGGAGAACTTCAGATGGACTGGCTTAGGTCAGAAGACCTGAAAGAGGTGAAGATGGCAACCGCCCCATTAGTTAGTCTAGCAGCTATGAAGAGCATCGGTTGATCAAAATTGACCTGTACACGGTTCGGACATGGCCACTGACTTTCTTTTGCGCGCTTTAGCTCGCATTCTCGCATATGCATTTTAGTGCTCGTTCTCTGCTCTTTATCTTTAGTGCGGAGGACAGGTGGCACAGGGAATTCGCACGATTAACGAAGAATCAGTCGATCCGTTGGAAGCTCGAGGGCCAAAGTATTTCATAGTGTCCTGGTGAAATATCAGTCCGCGAGGACTGCACGAGCGAAGTGCGACCATTTGAGTGAACGCTGGCCTCAGACTCAAAGGAAAGCTGGTCGAATTTAACCCCGCCCTCGATCACCGTGTTGTTCTTGCCGATGGTGACCTTCTTGGCCTGACCGAGATCGGGAATCTGTATGTTTCTTAGCTGGATGCCGAGGTCTTCGGTGATGGCCCTGCATCCCGCGAGGAGCGCAATTTCCCGCAACATGCGCTTGCCCTCATCCCCAGAGCCGGGCGACCTGACGGCAGCAACTTGCAGGGGGCCACGCAGTCTGTTCACGACGAGAGCAGCCAGCGCCTCGCCTCCAACATCTTCTGCGATTATGCACAGCGGCCTGCCACTCTTTCTGATCTGCTCAAGGATCGGGATCAGGTCGTTCTTAGAACTTAGTCTCTTTTCGTGAATGAGAATGTAGACATTCTCGAAGACAACTTCCATCCGTTCAGGGTCAGTGACGAAATACGGTGAGAGGTATCCGCTGCCAAATTGCACGCCCCCTACCCGTGGCTTGTTGCTGGCGCTGTGTCTCAGGATGCTTCCGTCACGGACGGCACCAGCCTCTTCAACACGAGCCCAAATGCGGTCGTCGACTGTGGCAAGTTTCGCAGTCATGCTTGCAAACCTCGGTGCGTATTGGCACTCGGAGAAGGTGATATTGATTACAAAAAGTATGTCTGATCTCAGCCTTGCATTATGGTCAGTTTTGCACACTCAGGAATAATCCCATTAGGGATTTGCTCGTTTGCTCGGCCAAAAGACATACATGAAAACGATCCCAAAAGACGGTCCCAGTGCTGTGCGCCGAGTAACCCACATCAAGACAAATGAGGACTCAGGTTGCCGCGCCTTGTGGGGGTGGCCTGTTGGAGGGGGAGGACTACCAAGAATGTTGTCCCTTTCCCGACTTCGCTGGTTACTTCAATCCGGCCGTGATGTTCCTCGGCAATCCGGCGCACCAGCGAGAGCCCCAAGCCCGTTCCGTATCCCTTCGTGGTATAGAAGGGACGGAAGATGTTGGGCAAATGTTCGGGCGCAATGCCACGACCCGTATCGATGACAACAATCGCGGCATCGCCTTTCAAAGTCGAAATCTCAACCCGAATTGAGCCGGCACCGTCAATCGCCTGAACGGCGTTCAACAACAGATTCAAAAGTACCTGGTTAATCTGATCGCTGTCGTGTTCGACGTCTGGTAGCTTCGAGTCTTTCTCTAGATCGATCTTTATTGGCCTGGAGAGCACTTGCTGGCGTGCCTGCACGACGGCATGTTCCACCGTTGTGTTTAGGTCGCTCCTGCGGACCGCTGGCGGGTGCGGACGCGCCATTTGCAGAAGTTCGGTGAGAAGGTGGTTAATCTGCTTGATCTCCAGACGCACCTCATCGACCACAGCGTGCGCCGGGCTGGTTACAGGCAGGTCGCGGCCAACGATTTCAATAACGCCTGCAATACCTGCGAGCGGATTACGGATTTCATGGGCGAGCCCGGCAGCGAGTTCTCCGAGTGTGGCCAAATGTTCCGCGCGCGACATCTGGGTGCGGTGCAGCCGTTCCATCTCTTCACGGCTCTCGCGCAAATGCTGGACCATGTGGTTAAAGCTACGACCGAGATCTCCGATCTCGTCGTTCCGATTGGCAAAGTCTACCGTAACATCCAGGTCTCCATTTCCGAGGCGCACAAATTTGTCCTGAAGTTCCAACCTAACGAGCCGCAAATCATCGCCACCGTTAGTTGGGGCTAGGGCTTCGTATCCGTTTTCGTCCACCAACATCAACGGTGAGAATGTATCCATAGATGCTGTATCTACCGATGCCGATCATGTATATCGCTGAGGACGCCAACGATGCTGCTCACAATTGATCACAACCTGAATAGCAGCAACTTGGGTTTGTCCGCCGAACATTTGAACTGGGTCAAGGGGCCCCTGCCTTGGACAGAAGGCCGAGCTTCGCTTGATCCAAATTGATCAGGAGATCGCTCGAGTTTCCTGAGACCAGGAAATGGCGAAACCAGGAGTCGTGACGTCTGCAAGAGTTGGCTCGGTTCGACAGGAATGGAGTTCTAGTCGTGGAGAACAACGTTGAGAAGTGATCTGTGAACACCAGAGCAGGAACATTCTCCTCCCCTCAGTGGTCCGCAGACGTCCAGCCATCACTGTTCGCCAGCATGGACCTGTTCAGATTTCATGGGCTCACGGTGGGTTCTGATCTCGTCGTCAGGATTGCCTGTGCAGTGCTGCCATCAGACGCAAAAGCAGAGTCTTACGTCCGTATTCGGCAACTAAAGCGTATAGCGCCCTCATCTATGCTGGTTGGTGATTCGTATCACCGCAGGCGGTGATGCTTTTCCGGATTGAGCATGACTTCTTCCAGAATTGGGCAGGGCGGCGGCGATGAAGTTGTTGTTGCTATGCCCTGACCAAGGTAGGGTGTTTCCCGCGTTCCTTCACATACGTTGCAACCGCCAATCGAAAACGATCGAGCACCCGCAGCACGGTCTCAGGCTTCGAATACTCCACTTGCATCTCCAGCTGCCCGAAGTCGAAGACCGCAAACTTGCTCTCGAAAATAAATCTACATTCGATGATGTTTAAAAAGCAGCCGGTCGGCTGAACATAGATTTGCCCACTATTCTCACGGCTGTAGTTCACCACCAGCTCCAACGCTGCTCCAGTGCCGTTGTACGCAGTCACAATTGTTTCGATCCATTCCAACATCTTCTTTTGAGTGTCACGCATAGCAGGCCCGCGCCAATTCGAGCTTAGTCATCCCGTGCGTGGGTGGGCGTGACTGGCATCACCATTGCTCGTGATAGGTTCGTGGAGAGAAGTGCACAGCAATCGTGCAGACTATGCTACGCAGATCGGTGCTTCGCAGCTCGCGACTTTCCAGCCAACGTTGATGTCCTTCACTTCCCGCGCCGCGATGCTGTATGAGTGCACAACGGTCCATGGGCGGGGATCACCTTTGCAGAGTAGAGCCATACCCGGTTTCGGCTTCAGCGCAGCATCGAGCCACGTCACTGTGTGCGTGGTGCCAGTTCTTATTTCGACTTGAATAACCTGCGCCACCATGTTTGTCCTGCCCTGAAAATGCCGCGCCAGATAAGCAAAGCCTAGTTCATGGTTGCAGGTACCCTCCGAAGCTACGGTGACATGAGTCACATAGACCTGTGAGTCGGCAGAGGAAGATTCATGAGGGTGGCTGCCAGAAAGTGTGCAATTCTGACCAGCCAGCAGAACTGGCACTCCGATACATTACCTACCCATTGATAGGAACGAAAGGATGTGAAGGAGCGGGTTCTCCCTTTTGCTCCTCTGGTGGCGCGGTCGCTGTAGAACCCTCTGACCCCACTATCTGCGGCTGCGCCACCTCTCCATCCGTCTGGCAATGCCCGCGCCTACGCGCCGGCTCGAGCCCAAGGTTGGACTGGCAAACTTCAACCAGAGCGAAATGGCCCTCGGCTCGGAACCGATGCCGCAGTGTGCTCGAAAAGATTCTTGACGCCGCCGACATTGGCAGAGATGGGGATTTTGCAACGGGAACTGAGTGCCGAGGTCCGGTTAACAACAGTCGAGCTGCCATACGAGGCACAGGATGGAGGGGATCCGCCCATGCCGATTATCACCCAAAGACTTCGCATACAGGCAACCACTTAGCCCATTTGAACCACGCGAGTTGAAACGTCTGGGCCATTGACCCCTTCCGTGGATCTTCTATTGCCCCACTCTTCGTGCCGAGAGACCCTGCTGGATATCTGATCGTCACCTGCCCCAAGTGCCTGCGTCCCAACAGGCTGGAAGCGATGAGTTTGAACGGCGGAATTCACCAAACGATTTGCCAGTCATGCGGAACGCCAGTAAAGTTTGAGATTAATCACGAAATCGAACCGTTGATTAAACGTAAACGCGCCTGAGTCGCTGGCATGTCCAGCAATGGGAGATTCCTGCATTTGAGCAGTATGCCCTGACCCACCGCGGGCCGGAAGAACACGCTGAACCGCCTCGCGTCCTTCACTGATTGGCACAGAGACGTTCGCGATCGACTGCACGGAGTCTGAACTCAGTATTCTGGCTGGCGCGAAAGCGAATTGAGTTGGCGACTTCTGAGCGAGAGTGACCTCCTCTCGGTCTCAGTCCGTCTGAGATATCTCTTCACATCCCCAAATACACCATGCGGCTGAAGCTGGAGGTATATGAAAACAAACATCAGACCGACCAGGCACAAGCGTCAACACTCCGATACACCGAAGCCTAGAAACGCCCGAGTGTAAACATTCGATACACCCGAAAGTAGACATGGGACCGTTGTGAGCTGTGGCCGGTGCCCCTCTGCTCGAGCCCGCTGGTGCAACGAAGAATGTAGTGAATACAACCGTTTGCAATGTAAGGAGTAGTTTTTAATTACGAGGGCGCTCGTGCTCAGCTTGCATCACCGCGCATGCGTCGAATCATGCGAGTTCTAATGTAGGAATTGTTTTTACGCCATTTACCGACAATTTACGTTCCGAATACCGCGCCCGGCCTACAATCTCTTCAGCCCTACCCCCGAGACTCTCTGCTGGAGGACGATTGTATGAATGCCCCATCCGGTGGAAGTCGCGCACGTATCCGTGTTCTCGTAGCCGATTCCAATCAGACGCAGTCAGAACTGCTGAGCAGCGCTCTTCGCCGCTATGCGAAGTTGAAAGTTACATGTTGTCACGGAGAACTAGCGGAGTGCCTGCAGGCCGTTGCGACAGCACCCGTCGATGTGCTGCTTTTGGGCGACGGCCCCGCAAACCACGAGCAATTGCTTACAACGCTGCGCGGGCTGCACAATATCCACCCGCGCATTGGGATTGTTCTTTTGCTGGACGCCTATGACCGGGATTTGGTCGTCAATGCGTTGCGGGCCGGGGCTCGTGGATTGTTTTGCCGCGCGCGGGAACCGTTTCGTGCTCTCTGCCGGTGCATCGCCGTTGTAAATAGCGGTCAGTTCTGGGCGAACACCGAGCAGATGGAGTACATGGTCGATGCCTTGAGTTCGTCGGCTCCATCACGCCTGGTGAATGCCAAGGGAGAAGGTTTGCTCACCGCGCGCGAAAATCAGGTTGCCAACCTGGTCGCCGAAGGCGCCGGGAATCGCGAGATCGCGTCGCAACTCGGGATTGCGGAAAACACCGTGAAGAAATCGCTGCTGCGAATCTATGACAAACTGGGCGTCTCAAATCGGGTTGAGCTCGTTCTGTACGCACTCACACACCGCGATACCCAAGCCCATCCCGAGATCGTTGCTACGCGGACGCACTTGGGCGAAAGAGAAACGATTCAATGTGTGGATCCCAATCAGGTGAGTCTCGCCAACAGCCGCAGCAGTATCAACAGGACAAACTGAAGGTTGCAGTTACTGAACATTGGGTGAGATGTGGTTTCGGGTGCCAAAGCGCCTGTACCCTCGATCGCTTCCGCTGGATCAGTCCTTCCCCAGAATACTTCGAATCTGATCCACGTGGTTCATATCATGACCTGCCATATGTTGGGCGAGGTCGCGCACGCTGATGCGGCCGCGCTCCGCATGGACGCCGAAGCGATCCCATTCCTCAGGGGCGAGATTCTTTAGCATGCGTAAATTGGCAGCGCGCAAAAGGCGAAACATGTCGAGCGCATCCGACGCCTTCCACGAGCGGTAATCTCCCAGCCGCGACCACTGATCCTGATCGAACGAGGCGAGCGGGCAGCCGTTGTTCTCAATCATCTGCCGATAACGCCAGCTTGTAACCAGCTCGTCTTCCGCCAAATGAGCGATGATTTCCGTGATGGACCATTTGTCGGGAAGCGGTCGCTGGCTCAATTTCGCGTCCGGCACTCCCTCTACGAGCTCTGCTATGAGGCGTGGAGTGTCAGCTTGCATTTGCAGAGGATCTTTTCCGGCTACGTACGCAGTCAGTTTTGCCTGGTAGTCGTCGGCGTGTGCCACGAAGCACCTCACTTTCATCATCGCACGACTGACGATTGCGAATACGGAGGTGAAAGCGTCTAGCCTTCCGTTCCGTAGACCGGAATCACTGCGCCGTTCACATCGTTCCCGGCGTCGCTGGCGAGCCACACCATCAGACTGGCTACCGATGTGGGACGCACCCACTTCGAAAAATCCGCCTTGGGCATCGCTTCCCTGTTCGCGGGCGTGTCCATCGTTCCCGGCAGAATGACATTAGCTCGGACTCCCGCGTCTTTGTTCTCGGCGGCGACGGTTCTGATCAGCGACACCATGGCGGCCTTGGAGGCGCTGTAGGCGCCGACGCCCGGACCCGGCTCCAGCGCCGCCCGGCTGCCGATCGCGATGATGCGGCCCCTGTTAGTGCTGCGAAGCTGTGGGAGGGCCGCTCGCACCATGTGAAAAACGGAGTTCAGATTCACGTCCATCATCTTCTGGAAGGTGGCATCGTCTGTATCGGTTAACGATGAGCCACCCGCGAAGCCGCCCACGGTATGGGCCAGAACGTCGAGCTTGCCGAAGCGAGCCGTTACCTGGTTGACGAGACCTTGCGCGCTTTCGAGACTCGAGATTCTTGCTGTAATCGCCGTGAAGCGAGAGTTGTTAAAAGACGATTGCTGGATTTTCGTGGACGTGCCAACTACGGTTGCGCCGGCATCCAGAAATGCCTGGGTAACAAATGTTCCGAGACCGCCGTCGGCTCCGGTAACGAGCACAACTTTGCCTTGCATTGCGCCTCCCGAGTGTCTGATTCGCTAGCGCGGAAGAGGTGACGATTTTACAAGCGGCGATGAACGAATGCCCTTTGCGTTTGTGCAAGTCTCAGCAATGGCGCTAGGCCGGTTCGACTTCGATCTTCTTGCTGGCGGGATCCAACTTCGTAATTCGGAAACTCCGAACCTGTCCGGCGTGCGTTGTTTTGTTTTTCGTCGCTCCTGATGCGGGTCCGCTTTTCCAGCGAGCGTTCAGCATCGCTCCGAGTGACGCCATATCCAAGGAAGCCGACGGCGTCGCCTCGCTCTTTGACGGTGACTTTTCAGACGCCTTGCAGATCGCAATCACGCCCTCTCCCAGCTCCACGCGCCCTCCGTCCTCCGAGGAATCAATCATGCGGCCGGTCACCACATCGTCTGTTTTATGTTCCGCGATGTATTCGTCAAGTCCGCTCGGGACGAGTTGCTTCATGCCGAGCCGAAGCTGCCGCTTGTCCGTATCGATCGCGAGCAATTGCACCTTGACCACTTGGCCTACGCGCAACATGTCGCTGGGATGGTTGATGCGCTTTTCGGCGCTCATGTCGCTGATATGCACCAGTCCCTCGACGCCTTCAGCGACCTGAACGAATGCACCGAACTTCGTCAAATTCGTAACCGGGCCTTCAACGACCGATCCCACTGTCAGGTTCTTCGTCACGTCAGCCCACGGATCGCCCAAAGCCTGCTTCAACCCAAGTGAGATCCGCCGCTCCCCAGCATTCACCCCGAGAACAACTGCGTCTACGGTCTCGCCGGGCTTCACGACATCGCTGGCAATGCGGACTTTTTTTGCCCACGACATCTCGGTCACGTGGATCAAGCCTTCGATTCCTGGCTCCAGTTCGACGAAAGCTCCGAACTCAACGACCCGGGTCACCGTCCCGCGCACACGCTGCCCAGTTGTGAACTTCTGCCCAACGGCATCCCAGGGATGCGGTTGCAGCTGTTTCATTCCGATCGAAATCCGGCGCTTCTCGGAGTCGATCTTCAACACTTTGCCTTCGATCTCCTGCCCCGCGACCAGCACGTCGGCAGGCTGATTGATGCGGCTCCAACTGATGTCGCTCACATGAAGCAGAGCGTCTACGCCGCCGATGTCGACGAAGGCTCCATAGCTGGCAAGACTGCGCACCACTCCGCGTATCGTGTCGCCTTCCTTCAGTTCCGAATACCGCCGATCTTTAACAGCGCGCTCTTCTTCTTCCGCAAGCGCTCGACGATCCACCACGACATCTTCGTCCGCCACATCGAGCTTGATGATGCGGCAGCGGATCTCCTGGCCAACCAGTTTCTCCATCTCGGCGGCATCGCGCGCGCCGCTGCGGGACGCGGGCATGAAAGCACGAACGCCGACGTCGACACTCACTCCGCCTTTGACCACACCTGTCACTGTGCCTACGATCGCCGCTTTCTCGGCAAACGCGCGCTCAAGCGATGACCAGTCTTTGGGCTGCTCGGTGCGGAAGCGTGTGAGTTCGTAGTAGCCCTCGGGATCTCTTCCCTTTACCGACACGGCCAGCTTGTCGCCGGGCTTGACGTTTTCTCCCGCCTGAAAAGCGGTCAGCGGGAGAATGCCTTCGCTCTTGAATCCGATGTCGAGGACAACGAAGTCGGCGGTGACCGTGATCACCGTGCCTTCGAGCTGCTTGCCGGCTTCCCCGGCCTTACGTTTCCGGGTCTTTTCGAAGTCGGAAAGAATCGCGTCAAACGATTCGGTCGGTTCAGTTGTAGTGGATTGTGATTCTGGACTGTTCTCGTTCGACATGCGTCTTTACAGCCTCTTTGTGGCGGTACAGGCAGGATACCATCAGAGGCTCGCCTGCCCGCGTGACCTTCGTGACTAACCCTCTCGTGCCTGTTGGACCATCTGGACTAGAACCTCTCGGGTCTGCTCGGGGCTCGCGACTTCCCTCAAGAAAGCAATCCGGGCGCCGCGCATCCGTTCCGGCGTCTTGAGGCGAATGTTGAAACCGAGCCGATCCACGGCTGTCATTCTGGCCTCCTGCGCCTCAATGCCGGCAAACGCCTTCGCCAGCAATATAAGAGAGTCGCTGTGGTCATCATTCATGTGGCGGATAATGTCGGCTGCAGTGTCGGAAAGGGGGTCCGGTGCGGCCTCAACGTACTGGGCCGCCTCCACCCAGCCCATCACCCCGAATCCGCCCACATAATAAAGATCCACGACTTCCATGCGGTAGAAATGGAAATCCTCAAAATCCACCCAGTATTTGCTGTTGCTGTGACGCGCCAGGTAAAGCTCTCGCGCCGCCGAGCGGTCCGAATCGCCGAGTTTCTGCGTATTCCCAACCAGTGTGACTCTTGACGCGCCCAAGGGATCTTCGTTGGGCTGAAAATCAGTAACCATCAGGCTAGATCGCGAGTCAGCTTGCAGGTTTTGTGTATGCATCGCCATGCTGCTGATCAGGAACACCGGGCGTCCGCGGGAATCGAGAGCGTAAGGCATGATCGATCCGAAGGGAAAGCCTGGCTGCTTGCGAGAAAGGGTGGATAGGGTTCCAACCCGTCCTAAATAAAGCTGCGTGCGCGTGCGCTCGGCGAACGTGGGTTCGGGAACGGCGGGTCCTTGGGTGGCGGTGGCCGCGTGCTTTCCGGGCGAGGTAGACATCCTGTGAGTATAAATAAAAGATGGAGACAGGCCATCCTAGAGCCTCCGCGATGGAGTCGCCTCGGTCGAACCCCTTAGACCCTACTCGCTGGTAACTTGCCCCACTCTGCCGCCGTTCGTAGACTCTGAAAAACTGTTACACCTCCCCTGAAGAAAGTGCCGTTATGTCAAGGCTAGCCAAAGGCTTATTGGGGACTGCCCTGCTGGGTTTGTTGTTGCAGGTGGTGGTCCTCACAGGGGCGGACCACCGCCTTGACGCAAGCCTTGCGTCCAACGTCCTTGGCATTTGCCTTGCCCTCCTCGCCACCGGTTCTGCGCTCGTGGCAGCGCGCGTACCCGATCGCTATGCGAGATCTTTCTGGAGGCTGCTCGCTGCTGGTTTTGCCTTGCTCACCGCGGCAGAGATTCTAGGTGCTTACTACGACAGCTTTCTCCGCGCAGACATCCATTCCGTCTGGCCGAGCGATATTTTGTATTTCCTGGTTCCTGCCCCGATGGTGCTTGCGCTTTTTCTCCGTCGCAAACGGCGCGGGACCGAGCCCTTCGATTGGACCCAGTGTTTTGACTTTCTGCAACTCGGGATTCTGACGGCGGCTGCTTATCTCTACTACTTCTATCTTCCTTCGCACTGGCGGGCCTCGAAGCAGGACCTGGAGCAATTTCAGTGGACCGTCACGGTGGCGAGCAATGTCTTCGTACTCGTCGCGTTTGCGTTCCGTCTCACATTCGCGCGCTCAAAACTGGAGTGGTCTCTGTTACTGAGAATGGGGGCTTTCCTGTGCCTCTATTGCTTGGGCACCGCGCTGTTTCTTCATCGACAAATGTATGCGGGGTTGGACACTGGAACCCTTTGGGATCTGGCCTACACCCTTCCATTGGTAGCTGGCGTCGCCCTGGCATGCACCTGGAAATTGCCACCTCAATCGGCCCCCAAGGACGAGCATCGGGGCGGACGGATGGAATCCTGGGGATCGCTTTGGATGTCGGTGCTGCTTCCGTTGGTCATTTTGGGAGTTGCCAGTCGCCTCATCCACGAGCGGCCCCTGCTTGCAACCATTATAGTGGTGGTCACCCTAGGTACCTCCGGATCGCGCAGCCTGCTCACGCATCGTCATGAGCAGCGAACCGCGCAGGCTATGGTTGAGGCGGAAAAAAAATTCCGCCTGCTGTTCGAGGACAACCCTCAGCCAACTTGTCTTTACGATCCAACCACCGGAAGATTTCTGGAAGTCAACCGCGCGGCTACCGAGAAATACGGCTACTCGCGCGAGCGATTTCTCGATCTCACCATCGTTGACATTTGTCCCGACCTTCCGCCTGAACGACTCGCTGCGGCCAAGCACGGGATTGAAATTCGTGGAGAGGTCTGGAGGCAGCGCCGCAGCGACGGCAGCTTTCTCGAAGTGAACCTGTTCGCCAGAACGATCGAATTCGAAGGACGCACTGCAAGACTGGTCGTTACGCAGGACGTCACGGAGAAGCGCCGCTCCGAGCGCTTGCAGTCGGCCTTGTACCGGATCGCCGAAGTCTCCACGACCGCGGGCGATTTGAGCGAGTTGTACCCGGCGATTCACGGCATCGTCGCTCACCTGCTTGACGCCAAGAACTTCTACATCGCACTGCATGAAGTGGAAACCAGCACGCTCACGTTTCCGTATTTCGTCGACGAATTCGACTTGGCTCCAGAGCCACGTCCACTTCGCAAGGGACTGACGGAATACGTACTTCGAACCGGGGAACCGCTTTTGGCCACCGGTGAACGCATAAATGAATTGGCGGCCGCGGGGGAGGTTGAGCGCACTGGCTCCCCTGCTGACGACTGGCTAGGCGTGCCTCTCAAAACGGGCGACAAGACGTTTGGAGTTCTTGCGGTTCAGCACTATGCATCCCGCACTCGTTTCGGCGCACGCGAGCGCGATGTGTTGACGTTCGTGTCCCAGCAGGTTGCAAACGCAATTCAGAGAAAGCGCAGCGAAGAGGCGATTCTACGGTCGGAATCGCGTTACCGCTCCCTGGTGCAGAGCGCCGTGGTTGGCATCTTTCGGGCCACCCGCGACTGGCGTTTCCTGGAAGTCAATCCAGCCTTGGCAACGATGCTGGGGTACACATCAGCGGCTGAGTTTCTGGAAAACCGGCGTGATGGTCTCTTTGTGGATGTGAAGGCAAAGTCCGACGTGCAGATTAATTTCCTGCGTCGTGGAAGATTCGAGAGCGTCGAGACTCTGTGGCGCCGCAAAGACGGGTCAATCATCACCGTACGCCTGAGCGGGCGCGGCGTTCGCGACGAACGCGAAGGAACGGAGGTATTCGAAGTCATCGCCGAGGATGTGACCGAACGCAAGGCTCTGGAGGACCAGCTTCGCCAGGCCCAGAAGATGGAAGCTGTCGGAAAATTGGCGGGAGGGGTTGCACACGACTTCAATAACCTGTTGACCGTGATCACTGGCTATAGCCAGATTCTGATGGACCAGAATTCGAAAAACGCCCAGGCCTCGCACTCGATCGAACAGATTTTCAAGGCCGCCGACCGGGCAACCTCACTAACCCGACAACTCCTGGCCTTCAGTCGCCGCCAGATGCTTCAGCCCCGCTTGGTAAGTCTCAACGCCCTGGTCCGCAATCTGGAGAAGATGCTTCGTCCGCTGTTGGGGGAACGGATACAGATCGTCGTTCGATCATCGTCTGATCTGGGAGGAGTGCGCGCCGACCCAAGCCAGCTGGACCACATCTTGATGAATCTCGCCGTGAATGCCCGTGACGCCATGCCCAGGGGTGGCACCCTTACGGTAGCAACCGCCAACGCCGACCTCGGAGATGCCTTTACCCGAACGCATCCCGGTGCCACGCCCGGCCAGTACGTCATGCTGTCGGTAAGCGACACCGGAACAGGTATGAACGAGCACACACTAACGCACCTGTTCGAGCCTTTTTTCACGACCAAAGAGCCAGGAAAGGGCACCGGTCTCGGTCTTTCCATGGTGTACGGCTTCGTCAAACAGAGCGGCGGATACATCACCGTGGATAGCAAGCTGGGCGAGGGAACGATTTTCCAGATCTACCTGCCGCGGGTCGACAGCGTCGAGGAGCCTCAGACAGTCGAAGCGATCCCGCTCACGCGCGCGGCCGGATCGGGAACCATTCTTCTGGTCGAAGACGAAGATGCGGTTCGCAGCCTGGTCGAAACGATCCTGACGGCCGATGGGTACAAGATTCTGGTCGCAAATTCGCCGGCGCAGGCTGTGGAGATTTGCGGAGCTTTCTCCGGCGCCATCGACGTGTTGCTCACCGACGTCGTCATGCCGGAAATGAGCGGACCAGAATTGGCCGAGGAATTACTTGCGCTTCGTCCCGACTTGAAAGTCATCTACATGTCCGGTTATGCAGGAGAACACCTCGACGAAGAAGGAGTCAGCGCAGAAGGCGCTTCCCTTCTTCAGAAGCCCTTCACGGCCGCCGCCCTCGAGGAAAAGATCCGACAAACACTAAGTTCGTCCGTTTCGTCTTAAAGGTTTCTAATCCCTACCACGCGCATCATTCCACCCTCCTTGACGCACGTTGGGCCTTCTGCGACGTTGCCGCGCTTAGCGGAGGCTCGTCGAATATGCGCCCCATCGGAGTGACGTTGATTGCCATGCTGGGCTGGCTGCGAGCTTCCATGTTTGCCCTGGGTGGGCTTGGCTCTGATCGGAGTCGGACATTTAAGCACCCGGCTGGTTTCAGCGGTCGCCACCGACTCGATCTTAGAGAAGCTGATCTCTTTCCTGGGAAAAGCCCGGGAATCGGTGCGTTACTGATCGCGGCGCTCTTTGTGGCAGCCGGACTCGGGCTCTGGCTCTTGAAAGCTTGGGGGACGCAGCCTGACTTTGGCTTTAGCTGGAGTCTGGCTGTTCTTCGGAGTGACCGGTCTTTGGGGCCACGCGGGACCGTTTCATATCGTCCGGGTAATCGTCGACGCGGTCGTGGTGATATACCTTCTCTTGCCTCAGGTAAAAAGGCGCTTCGGTTCTGCACCAGTGCTCGCGAAATGAGGGAATTCGGTTGTTCCCCGTATTACCGCAAACGTTTGTGTCGAGTGTGCAGATAATTGCATATCGTCCACTCCCGAAGCTTCTTCTTATGTCCCTAAGTATCAGAAAACAATCAAGGAGCTGTAATGGTTACTTTTGGCACCTTAACTGCAGCCTTTAGTAACCCAGGCGTTTTTGTGTGCTAGGAAGGGGTCTCGATCCCCCGAGATTGAAGGGTAGTTGCTGTTAACAGTGGTTTGTGGGTTCAGGAGGGTAGTCATGAGGCGAGTACTTATTCTGGCGGTGCTGGCGTTGGCTTTGCCGTTGATGGCCTATGCCGATAGCAGCACTGGCTTAACCAACAAGGGCGGCACCATCACCGGGAACGCAGCCGGACTGTCCCTAAGTGGGTCGATTCTCCAAATTTATGGATCCGCAGTAGGCTCGAATCTCGGCACTGTCACCTTCACGACGGGAGCCTTCACCAGCGGCGATGTCATGATGGGCGGAACGTTGGCGCCAGGTGGCACATTTACGGTTACGGGGAACGGAACGAATGGGGTTCCGAATGGCGTGATCTTCAGTGGCACCTTTACCGGCGACGTAAAGTGGACGCTTACAACGTTGGCGAACGGGACGCATAACTACACTCTGTCAGGAGCGATCGCGGATGCCAGCGGCGGGGTCGGCGCCACGTCGCAACTAACGGGCAACTCTGGCAAGGGCTTCTTCAACGGCACCCTCAGTCTTGAAAGCGGCGACACCAGCCTCACAGTACCGGAGCCGGGAACCTTGGGACTGCTCGGAACAGGGCTCGTGGGAATCGCCGGCTTAATGCGTCGGAAATTCTGGACAAAGTAACCCAGCCTGAACTAAAAAGCCCCGTTGCGCACGGGGCTTTTTTCTTTGCCTCCAAGTGTTTCCTCATCTCGGCTGGGTAACCTGCACCCTCCTCTTGCTCCAAGGCTGACAATTCGGCATCCTATCCCTCTATTCGTCTGAAATCAAAGGAATTTTGCATTTCAAGAGTGGTCATCTTGCAACAGTCACCGATTACTGCCGTAACCCGCGCCAGGGGGTTTCATATTGACCCTTGCTCCCCTCGACCATAGATTCGCCTGCAGGGGGTTGTATGAAGGACATCCATGAGGTATTGCGCCGTAAGCAGGCCAAATACGCGCAATTGGCCAAGCAAATTGAAGCCCTGCAGCAGGCCGCCGAAAAACTTCGTGAAGTAGCGCCCTTGCTGGCAGAAAACGAAGAGGACGACAACGTGGTTCTGGCCGAGATGGACGACGAAGCCGCCCAGCCCGCCGCCATGGCAGCCAAGGCGTCGGCTTCGCAAGGTAGCCCCGCCCCGGCAAAATCCGGACGCCCGGTGGCGCCGCGCTGGCCGTAGAAACTTCGTCCTACCACTGATCGCTGGATTATGAATCTTCAGACACTGCTCGTAACCAAAGACGATGACGCGGCCGAGATACTCAGCCGCGTGCTGGCCAGCTTCGCTGTAAGCGTGGAGCGCTTCAGCGAGGTTGAAATCGCCTTGCAACGCCTGGGAGAGCAGCGTTTTGACGGGCTGATCGTTGATTTCGCCGAACCCGAGACCGCCCATCAGCTTTTACAAGGTGCTTATCTATCCAAGCCCGGCGCCATGATCACGATGGCTTTGGTGAAGGACGAAGCCGCTATTCGTGAGGTTTTGCAGAACGGCGCGAAATTCATCCTTCACAAGCCCGTTAGCGCAGAACAAGCGGCAGCTACCCTGAGGGCCGTAACCGCGATGCTCCGGCGCGAGCGCCGCCGTTCGTTTCGTGTTCCCGTGCAGGCGCCCGTACAAATCACCGTGTCGACCGGCGAGCCCCTCGAAGGCATCATGCTCGACCTCAGTCAGACCGGCATGGATGTTTTGGCGGCTCAACCCCTACTGCCCGCGGCGGTGATCCACTTGAAATTCGCTTTGCCAGATGGCAGCGCAGAGATTGACGCACACGCGGAAGTGGCCTGGGCCAATCCGAACGGGCAATCGGGCGTGCGCTTTATGGACCTTTCTGAAGCTCAAGTCGATCCCCTGAAGACTTGGCTGCTGGCGAACTCTCCTGACGTACCGTTGGAGGAAGCCGAGCCGGTTTCGATTTGCAGGCTCACCGACCTGAGCCTGGGCGGCTGTTACGTTGAGACCGAGTCGCCATTCCCGGAACAAGCTCTAGTTGATCTTTGCCTGAAAGCGGGAGGCATGGAAATCCACGCCGATGGCGTGGTGCGAGTGATGCATCCGAGCTTTGGAATGGGACTGGAGTTCCCCAGCCGTACCGACGAACAACGCGAGACGGTCACGCACTTTATCGAGTTTCTGACCAGCCGGCCCGGCACTCTGCCGGAGTTGCTGATCTCTCCGAAGTCCCTAGTGGCCGATGAAAATCAGTTTGCTACCACCGCCACGACCGGCCACGAACATCTTGAGGATCCGCTGCTCGATCTCCTGCGCGGTGCCCAGACGTTGACGAAAGATCAGTTTCTGGCCGAACTCCATCGCCAGCGCAACCCGGAAGCCGTTGCCTCATCGTAAGTGGCTGTTGCCAGAACTACCTGCAAGTATTCCTTCACATACCAAGAGACTCACGAAGTCTGAACCCCGTCTCTGGTCCAGGTCCATGAGTCCCTTGTGGTCTGTTCCACCTCAATGGCGTGAAGTTATCCGAGCACTGTTACAGCCACGTTTCAGCCCGGTGAAATTTCGGTAAACGTAGCGCCCTTGCTGCCGAAGATCACCCGGCCGCGTGACGCAAATCACTGTCGGACGGTTTGCGCAGCCGTAGCGTGAAAGTGAAAGATCCGGGAGGTTGCCATGTCGACTGTTCAGGCCAGTCCCCGCCTCGCCCTCAAGAATGTGCTGGTTCCCACCGATTTCAGCGACACCTCAAAAAAAGCTCTGGCATATGCGCGAGCCTTTGCGGAAGACTATGGGGCGAAGATCTACGTGAGTCACGCTGTGAATCCGACGCCGCCCATCTTCATGCCCATGGAGCCCATTCCGATCGATTTGGATGCGGAATGGCAGGATGCGCAATCCCAACTCAACCGGTTTGTTGACGAAAACCTCATAAAAGTCTCGCCCTACGAAGCCATCCTGGGCCGAGGAGAGACCTGGAACGTCATCGATGACATTATCCGGACCCACTCGATTGATCTGATCATTCTGGGCACTCGTGGCAAGCACGGCCTCAAGAAGTTCCTATTCGGTTCTGGAGCCGAGAAGATCTTCCGCCATGCCGACTGCCCAGTGCTGACTGTCGGCCCGAACGTCGAGGCCCCCACCGGCGATGTCGCTGCGTTCCGGCACATCGTGTTCGCCACTGATTTCTCGGCTGGATCGCTGCAGGCTCTTCCGTACGCCATTTCTCTGGCAGAAGAGAACCAAGCGACACTGAGTTTCCTGCACGTCATGCCGATGGTGATTCCGCAAAGGCAGGCCGAGATAGGCGAGCTTATTCAAAAGCGCCTGCAGGCATTGATCCCTGCCGATGCTGAGGATTGGTGTCATCCTTCCACCGTCGTGAACTTCGAGTTCCCGTCGGAAGGCATTTTGCACGTTGCTGAAGAACAGTGCGCCGACCTGATCGTGATGGGCGTTCATAAGCGGGCGTCGCGCGCGGCGCCGCATCTGCCCTGGGCCATCGCGTACGAGGTCATGTGCCACGCGCACTGCCCCGTTCTTACTGTTCGCGGCTGATCGCCGACCTGTCCTCCGACGCAAGCACTCCAGCGCAGCTTCTCGTAAGCTGCGCTTTGTTCTTGCAGGATAGGGTAGCGCTATCCGAGATGCAGCCTGCACTGGTAGAGTGAACGGCACATAAGTCAGCCGGAGATCTCGACACTGACCCCTGACCCTGCCCCTGACACGGCGCTGTTGTCCGACCCCAAAGAAGCGGCTGGCTGCACCCCACCGCTTTTCCCGATCCCGGCGTTGTTCATCATGGGCGCGGCGTTTGCCGTCATCGTTCCGTTCTTTTTTCTTGGAAACCCTTCGGGCCACGACTTCGAGTTTCATGTTCCATCCTGGATGGAAGTCGTCAACCAGTGGAAGCAGGGCGTGCTGTATCCGCGCTGGGCCGAGTTCGCCCATTTCACCTATGGAGAAGCACGCTTTCTCTTCTATCCGCCAGGCTCGTGGTCGCTGGGCGCCGTGCTGGGAGCATTGCTGCCCTGGAAGATGGCCTCCGGCGCCTACGTGTTTTGTGCGCTCACGGCCTCCGGTTGCTCGATGTTCCTGTTGGCACGGCGATATCTGCCTCGGAAAGATGCGATCTTTGCCGCAGCCCTTTATGCGGCGAATCCATACTACGTGGTGGTGGTGTATTGGCGAAGCGCTCTTGCAGAACTACTCGCAGGTTGTCTGTTGCCGCTACTTCTGCTCATGATTCTGCGCGATCATGACAGGGGTCGCCGGATCGTTGTACCGCTCAGCCTGGCGGTGGCGGCCGCGTGGCTGACGAACGCTCCTTCCGCAGTGATGGTGAACTACTCGCTGGCATTGCTGATCCTGATCATGGCGATCACCTTCCGCCAGCCGAAATTGATCTTGTACGGCGCGTTTGCCGTGGGCCTGGGAGCCGCGCTGGCTGGTTTCTACCTGATCCCCGCAGCGCTGGAAGAAAAGTGGGTGAACATCGCCCAAGTGCTCGCTCCCGGCTTGCGGCCTCAAGACAACTTCCTCTTCACCCTGATCAATGACGTAGACCACAACCGCTTTAACATGGTGGTGTCACTGGTGGGAGCGTCAGAAGTCACACTGTTCACGGTTGCTGCGTTTGTTTCGCGGCGATGGGGCAAAGATTCGCGTGCCCCGTGGCGAACACTGGCCGGCTGGGGAGCGGCTGCATCTCTGATGATGCTCCCCTTAACCACGATATTCTGGCAATACTTGCCAAAACTTCGCTTCGTGCAGCTTCCCTGGCGATGGCTGCTTTGTCTCAACGTTGCTTTCGCGCTGCTCGTAACCGTGGCGTTCCGGCGATGGCTAGCCCGCGCCATGATTTGCTGCGCCATGTTGGTAGTTCTGTTGATCGTGGGGCACAAAGTGCAGGAACCATGGTGGGACAACGCCGCCGACATCCAGGAGATGCACGACTTCATTGAAGACGGCGAAGGCTACGAAGGCACCGATGAGTATGTTCCGGTGGGCGTCGATGCCTCGGACGTCGACAAAAAGGCTCCGCGAGTCAGGACGGTCAGCGGCAGGCCTATAAAGGTAACCGTGCAGACCTGGGCCGCCGAGACCAAGACCTTCACCGCCGAGAGCGCTCGGCCTGAAGAACTGCGGCTGCGGCTCTTTAACTATCCGGCGTGGCGTGTGGAAGTGAATGGCAGAAATGTATCGACCTACACGCAGCCGAACACGGGAGAACTCCTGGTTCCTGTGAGCGCGGGGATGAATCGCGTGCAGGTCGAGTTCTCTCGTACCCGCGACCGGCTGGCGGGGGCTGTGTGCTCGATTGCCGGGCTCGTCTTGTTGTTACTCTGGAAATTCCGATTCGAAAAAGAATCTGGGCCCACGTCAACGTCTTCGGGCGTGGTTGTGAAATGAGCGCAAAACGTATCCTGATCGCCACATCGAACCCTGGCAAGCTGCGCGATTTCGCCGGTGCAGCTGCAGCTCATAACGTCTCCGTCGCAGGTCTACCCAACTTCAGATCTCTTCCGCCGGTTGTCGAGGATGGAAAATCCTTCGAAGACAACGCACGCAAGAAGGCGAAGCAGTACAGCCTAGCCGCCCCGGGGGAAATTGTTCTCGCGGACGATTCGGGCCTTGAGATTGACGCCTTACAGGCAGCTCCGGGTGTTCACTCAGCCCGCTACGCCGCCGAGAATCCTCAGGAAGTTGGACCGAATACGGATGACCATGCTAACAATGCCCGCGTTCTGCGGGAACTTAAGGGCATCCCTCCCGAAAAACGCACGGCGCGCTTCGTTTGCGTGATTGTCGCCGCACGCGACGGGCGTGGGCTGGCAACGTTTCGAGGCGTTGCCGAGGGCGTGATTCTTGATCACCTTCAAGGTACGCACGGATTCGGCTACGATCCCATGTTTTACTTCCCTGCCATCCACAAGACCTTTGCCGAACTCACTGCCGAAGAGAAGGCCAAGTACAGCCACCGCGGCGCTGCGTTTCGGAAAGCGCTGGAGTGGCTCGACACGTTGGCCGACGTCTAATGCCGTTGCGCTGCTGGCGCGGTCTTGACGGGCAAAACATGCGGTCCTTGTTTAGCGGAAGCTACGTCCGTATCTGTGCGTATCCTCGGCTCCGCCAGTCCTTCTTGACTTCATTCGCGTTGCCCCAAGATAATAAAAGGTTCGCTTGTCATTTCTAGCGTGTTAAGGAGCGGTCATCGTGGCGACAACCGCCAGTCCTGCGGCCTCGGTTCTCAAACGCGGAGTCGCTCCGCTACGCGCCGGCCAGGGTACTTCATTCCTGCTACGCCGGCTGCATTCCTTCACCGGAATCATTCCCGTCGGTGCGTTCCTCTTCGAGCACATTCTGATTTCAAATGCCTCTGCCATCAGCGGTCCGGACGCTTACACCCGGCAGGTCCACTTCCTGGCGAATCTTCCGCTGGTATTTTTCCTCGAGCTGTTCGGCATTTGGATTCCGATCCTGTTTCACGGACTGTTCGGCTTCTACATCTGGTTCCGCGGGGACAGAAACACGATGCAGTATCCCTGGACGGGCAACTGGATGTACACACTTCAGCGCTGGACGGGCGGCATCGCTTTCGTTTACATCGTGTGGCACACCTACACGATGCGCTTCACGGGCATCGATCTGCACGATGCGGCATCGCAGTCCTTTGCCAAGGTGCAAGCCGAAGTTCACAATCCCCTGCTCTTCCTCTTCTACGTGGTCGGTTTGGTCGCAGCGTCCTGGCACTTCGCCTACGGCATCTGGTTGTTTTCGGCAAAATGGGGAATCGTGACCGGGGAGCACGCGCAGCAAAGACTTCTGCGTGTGTGCCTGGCGTTCTTTTTACTGCTGAGCGTCGTCGGGCTCGTCAGCCTGTACACCTTCCGCATGCGTTTCCAGCAGCCTAGTGCCGAGGGCAACATCGTGAATTCGAATCACGGCGCAGCTTCCCTTCCCGAAAGGCCGGTGAATTGAGATGGCAGCAGCTCCCAAGATCATCGTAGTAGGCGGCGGACTGGCTGGCCTGGCCGCCGTCATCAAGATCGCCGAGATGGGCGGCAACGTTGACCTGTTTTCGATAGTGCCGGTGAAGCGCTCGCACTCGGTGTGCGCTCAGGGCGGAATCAATGCCGCCAAGAATCTGAAGGGTGAGGGCGACTCCACTTGGCAGCATTTCGACGACACCATCTACGGCGGCGACTTCCTCGCCAATCAGCCTCCAGTGAAGGCGATGTGCGACGCGGCGCCGGGCATCATCGACCTGCTCGACCGCATGGGCGTGCCTTTCAACCGCACGCCAGAAGGTCTCCTCGACTTTCGCCGCTTCGGCGGCACCCTGTATAACCGGACGGCCTTCGCCGGTGCCACCACCGGCCAGCAACTTCTGTACGCCCTCGACGAGCAGGTGCGGCGCTACGAGTCCGAAGGCAAAGTGAAGAAGTACGAGCATTGGGAATTTCTGTCCGCGGTACTGGACGGCAACCGCGTCTGCCGCGGGATCTGCGCGATGGATCTGCGCACCATGGAGATCCGCACCTTCCCCGCGGACGCCATCATCATCGCGACGGGCGGCATAGGTGCCATCTTCGGCAAGTCTACCAACTCGGTGGTGTGCACGGGCTCGGCGCAGTCGGCGCTTTATCAGCAAGGCTGCTACTACGCGAACGGCGAGTTCATCCAGGTACATCCGACCTCGATCCCGGGTGAAGACAAGCTGCGCCTGATGTCCGAGTCGGCGCGCGGCGAAGGTGGCCGCGTTTGGGTTCCCAAAAAGCAGGGAGACAACCGCGACCCCAAGAGCATTCCGGAAAGCGAGCGCTGGTACTTCCTCGAAGAGTGGTACCCGAAGTACGGCAATCTGGTTCCTCGCGACGTCGCAACGCGCGCCATCTTCAAGGTCGTCTACGAGCACAACCTCGGCATCGACGGCAAGCCGATGGTCTACCTCGACCTGACCCACGTCGACCGCAAAATCCTCGACAAGAAGCTTGAGGGCATCCTCGAAATCTACGAGAAGTTCGTCGGTGACGATCCGCGCGACACGCCCATGAAGATCTTCCCCGGGATGCATTACACGATGGGTGGCCTGTGGGTTGACTACAAGCAGTCCACGAATATCCCGGGCATCTACTCGGCAGGCGAGAGCGAATACCAGTATCACGGTGCGAACCGGCTGGGCGCGAATTCGCTGGTCTCATGCATCTGGGGCGGCTTCATCGCCGGGCCCGCCTCCGTGCAGTACGCGCGCGGCCTGCAGAAGTCCGACGGCAACGGGTCGCACGAGGCGGAGCGCAAGCGCCAGCAGGAAATCAACGACAGCCTGATGAAGGCCGACGGCTCCGAGAACCCGTTCAAAATCTGGCAGGAACTGGGCGAAGAGATGACCAAGAACTGCACGGTCATCCGCTACAACAAAAATTTGCAAGAGTGTGATGCGAAGCTGGTCGAATTGCTCGAGCGCATGCAGAAAATCAACTTGAGCGATCGCAGCCAGTGGGCGAACACCACGATTGCGTTTACGCGGCAGCTGTACAACATGCTGCAGCTTTCGCGCGTGATCGCGCAGGGAGCGGCATTGCGCGACGAATCGCGCGGTTCGCATTACAAGCCGGACTTCCCCGAGCGCGACGACAAGAACTGGATGAAGACGACGAAAGCCACGTTCGCACCCGACGCCGACGAGCCTAAATTTGAGTTCGAGCCGGTGGATGCGTCGTTGATTCCTCCACGGCCGAGGAAGTACGACGCGGCGAAGTGAAGCATTCAGCACTTGGCACTTAGCATTTGGCCCCTCACTTTACGTTGTAACGTCGAGACACAAGTCAGGAGGCTGAAATGCCAAGTGCCAAAGGCCAAGTGCCAGGTTTTGAATTGAGCTTAGAGCTAGAGGCTAGGAGCTAATGGCGAATTCCGTAATCATCAAAATCAAGCGTCAGGACTCCCCGAACTCCAAGCCGTACTGGGACGAGTTCGAACTTCCGTACAAGCCGGGCCGCAACGTTATCTCCGCGCTCATGGAGATTGCCGCCAACCCGGTGACCCGCGACGGCAAGAAGAGCACCCCTATCACCTACGACTCCAATTGCCTCGAGGAAGTCTGCGGCTCATGCGCCATGCTCATCAACGGGCGCGCCCGGATGGCCTGCTCTGCCCTGCTCGACAAATTGGAACAACCGATCCGCCTCGAACCGTTCTCCAAGTTCCCGGTCGTGCGCGATCTTGCCACCGACCGCAGCGTGCTCTTTGAAAACTTGAAGGCCGTAAAGGCCTGGGTGCCGGTCGACGGCAGCTATGATCTCGGTTCTGGCCCGCGGGTGTCGCCCGAAGAGCAGGAACAGATGTATCCGTTGTCACGTTGCATCTCGTGCTGCTGCTGCATGGAAGCCTGCCCGCAATTCAATGAGGACACCGGTTTCGTGGGTGCGGCGACCATCTCGCAGGTACGCTTGTTCAACTCGCATCCCACGGGCCAGGTCCTGAAGCGCGAGCGCCTGACGGCGCTGATGGGTGACGGCGGAATCCAGGAGTGCGGTTACGCACAAAACTGCGTGGAGGTTTGCCCGAAGGACATTCCGCTGACGACCTCAATTGCCGAAGTCGGCGGCGACGTCATGAAGCAGGCCCTGGGAGACTTGGTCCGAAAGTGAGCGATTGGCGCGGCCTTTGGGCGGTTACAATCGTTCCACGAAATCACAATAACTTACCGTCGGTAACCGTCGACACGGTTACTGATATTCCCCCCTTGGTAACGGTGAAAACTGCACTTTTGGATTGGCTTTCTTGACAGCTGGGGTAGACTAGCTTCCTGCTCCAAGCCACTGGAGCCTCTCCCCGAGTTCAAGGCCATTTCGATCTATATGGGAACTGGACGGTTTCGACTCTGGCTAGCAGTAGCGACCCTGATTGTCTCCAGTCAGGCGTTCGCCCTCCACAGCTACACCACGAAGCGCTCCAACTCCCGCAAACTCAGCAAACATCATGTGCGACGCATGCGATGGAACCCGATGTTCCGTCCCTCGCACGAATCTTTGCTGCGCCAGAACGAAGAAATTGACCGCCTCGATTTGCCTCGCATCCAGGACGATGACGAACTGGAAGCGTTGAAGGCGAGCCAGGCCCTGGTCGGAATCCGCACCGGACAAACGCTGCGCATCGATCCTCGACTCGATCCCAATCGCCGTTTCTGCCGGCCGTGGACGCGCGATTTCGTAGAGGACCTGAGCCAGGCCTACTACCGCCAGTTCCACGAGCAGATTCAGGTGAACTCCGCGGTTCGCACGGTGAAGGTCCAGATGAAGCTTCGCCGGCACAATCGCAATGCGGCCCCGGCCGAAGGCGAAACGGCTTCCTCGCACCTCGCGGGCCTGACGCTCGATATTCAGCGGCGCGGCATGTCGAAGACGCAGGTTCACTTCGTCGAGCGTTACTTGTTCTACTTGCGCGCCCTTGGCCTGGTCGAGCCCGAAGAAGAGCGCCGCCAGTGGGTCTTCCACGTGATGGTTTCTGAACGCTACGCCAGCTGGCGTCAGACGCAAAGCGTCGCCCACTGGGACGGCAGCCCCTTCGAAGAAGAACTAAGCCAGAAATAGTTCCTTCCCGACTTCATCATGATTGTCTTGATGGCCGGACTCCCGGGCACCGGGAAATCCGCGTTGGCCCTGGCCCTTGCGGAACGACTCTCCGGGTCTGTTCTCAGCAAAGACGCCATCCGCCATGCGCTGTTTGCTCCGCCCGACGTCGAATACTCAACCGAGCAGGATGACTTCGTGATGGAGATCATGCTCCAGGCGGCGGAGCGCATCCTGCAAAAGCACCCAGATCGCTATCTGTTTCTCGATGGGCGAACGTTCTCCCGGCGCTACCAGATCGAGCGTGTGATTGCCGCGGCCCAGCACTGGGGCCAGCCGTGGAAGATCGTGGAGTGCATCTGCTCCGATGAAACGGCTCGGGCGCGGCTGGAATCGCAGGCAAGCACCGGCGAGCACCCCGCGGGCAATCGCAGCTTTGCCCTTTACCTGGAGATCAAGCAGCGCTTCGAACCGATCGCCCAACCAAAGATCGTGATCAATACGGACGAACGGTTCGACCAGTGCGTTCAACGCGCCCTGGTTGCGCTGTGTTAGCGACCTGCACGACGCGTGCTCGTCCTATACAATTTCCCCTTGGCCAAACAGATTCCTGCACTGAACCCTATGAAGATCACCCTGTTCGCTTCCCTACTGGTCCTCGCCTCGTGGCCTTCCAACATTCTTGCTCAGACCGCCGCTGCTAGCCCCACCGTCACTCCCAAAGCACAACAAATTCACGATTCGGCCATTGTGGTTGATACACATGCTGACACGCCGCAGCGCTTCCTCGACGGAGGCTTCGATATCGGGAGCACCGATCCGGCGGACAACGGCCACGTCAGCCTCGACAAGGCGCGCGCCGGTAATCTTAGCGCAGAGTTCTTCTCGATCTGGGTCGATCCGCGCATCAGCCCGAACCACTACGCGCAGAAAACGCTCGATCTGATCGACTCTGTCTACCAGCAGGCTGCCCACCATCCCGACCGCATGATGATGGCTTTCAGCGTCGACGACATCGAACGCGCACACAAAGAGCACAAGCTGGCCGCGCTCATGGGCATCGAAGGTGGCCACTCCATCGAAAACGATATCCATCTGCTGCGCGACTTCCACCGTCTCGGAGTCCGCTATATGACCCTGAGCTGGTCTAATACCAACGAATGGGCCGATTCCTCCGGCGATATCAGCGACACCAAGGTTCAGCATCACAACGGTCTCACCGAGTTCGGCAAGGATGTCGTTCTCGAGATGAACCGGCTCGGAATGATGGTCGATATTTCCCACGTCGCCGACAAAACTTTCTGGGACGCGATCGCGACCACCAAAGCGCCGGTTATTGCGTCACACTCCTCAGCTCGTGTGATCGCGAACCATCCCCGCAACATGACCGACGATATGTTGCGCGCAGTGGCCCAGAATGGTGGCGTGGTGCAGGTGAACTTCTTCTCCGGCTTCGATGACCCGAAGTTTCTGGAAGCATCGAACGCGCAGGCCAAAGACCGCGACGCCGCCGTGGAAATGCAGCTCTCAAAAATCCGCGCTGAGGGAAAACCTCTCACCTACCTTGATGAAGACAACGTCGAGCGGGAATGGCTGGGGAAGATCCCGCGACCGCCCTTCAGCTCCCTCATCGACCAGATCGATCACATCGCCAAAGTCGCAGGAGTCGATCACGTCGGCCTGGGTTCGGACTTCGACGGCGTCAGTGGCGCGACCCCGGCGGGGATGGACTCAGCCGCCGACCTGCCGAAAATCACGCAAGCCCTGCTGGACCGAGGCTACTCCGCAGACGACGTCCGAAAGATACTGGGCGGCAACCTGCTGCGCGTGTTTCGGGAAGTCGAGCGCGTAAGCGCTGAGATGCAGGCCGCGCAGCACTCTGCGCCAAAGTAACGTCGAACATGCCGGATCACCTGGCAAGACACTCCGGTGTCGTACAATTCTTGTATCCCGAATTACGCCAATTCACTTCTCCAAGGAGTCCGCATGCAACGAACACTCGGGCTTGCTCTCGTCATCGTCGCGTTTTCCTGGTCGGCATGGCCGCAAGCGAAACCTGCAACCACCACTCCGCCTCATAGGGCAGCCGCAAAGGCCGCTACCGCCGACGCTGACGCGCCAGATCCCATTGCCATCATCGACACGACAGCCGGCAAAATGACCTGCACTCTGTTCCCCAAGGCCGCTCCCATCGGCGTGGCCAACTTCATCGGCCTTTCCACCGGCACCAAGGACTGGACGATGCCGACGACCCACGCCAAGAAACACGGCGTGCCGCTCTACGACGGAACGATTTTCCATCGCGTGATTCCCTCCTTCATGATTCAGGGCGGCGATCCCGAGGGAACGGGCCGTGGCGACCCGGGTTACAAATTCAAGAACGAAACGTCACCAGATCTCAATTTCGATCGCCCCGGACGCCTCGCCTATGCCAACGCTGGGCCCGATACCAACGGATCGCAGTTCTTCATCACCGAAGTCCCCTATCCGAGCCTGAACGGCGGCTACACGATCTTCGGTCAGTGCGACGACGCCTCTGTCGAACTCGTGAAGCAGATTGCCCGCATGGCCAGCGATCCGGGCGACAACCGTCCCCTGCGGCCAGTGAAGATCAATCACATCTCGATCGTAAAGGCAGGCGGAGCCGCAACCTCGGCCGCAGCCAAGCCGGTGGCGAAGAAGCCGACAACGGGCGTCAAGTCAACAACCGCACCGACGACGCCGCCCAAGTAGGCCGCACCCGACAACAAACGATCAACGAGTTTTTAATACAAGCAGTTCACGAAAGGATTCTTATGGCTCGCCAACCTGGCACTTATGCAACGCTCCAGACCACGGAAGGAACTATCGTCTGCCGCCTGTTCGAGAAAGAAGCTCCCAAGACGGTCGCCAACTTCACCGACCTGGCCGAAGGCAAGCGCGATTGGACGCATCCCGTCAGTGGCAAGAAGAGCAAAGACCGCCTCTACGACGGCACGATCTTCCACCGTGTGATTCCCGACTTCATGATTCAGGGTGGTGATCCTGCCGGTAACGGAATGGGAGGCCCCGGCTATCAATTCGAAGACGAAACCCGCAATTCACCACACAAGTTCGATCAGAAGGGCAAACTAGCGATGGCGAACGCCGGCCCCAATACCAACGGCTCGCAGTTTTTCATCACGGTGGCGCCCACGACCTGGCTCACGGGCAAGCACACTATTTTCGGAGAGGTTGTCGAAGGGCAGGACGTGGTCGATAAGATCTCCAAAGTGGCGAAGGGCCGGCAGGATCGGCCATCCAAGGACGTGGTGATTCAGTCCGTGACGATCGAAAGAGCGTAAAGTCGTTCGGCCGGGCCGTAAGACGGTGTCTTGCGGCCCATTCTAAACTCCAATCACCCCAACAAGTTCTTTCACCGACGCGGCGCTTCTCTCCAGCTCCGCCTTCTCCTGCGGCGTCAGCTTGATCTCGATGATCTGCTCAATTCCCTTGGCGCCCAGCTTCACCGGCACCCCTACATACAAGCCCTTGATCCCGTACTCGCCCTCAAGATACGCGGCGCAGGGCATGATCTTTTTCTTGTCCTTCAGAATCGCCTCGACCATCTCGGTCACCGCCGCCGATGGCGCGTAATAGGCCGACCCGGTCTTCAGGTATTTCACGATTTCCGCGCCGCCGTCGCGCGTCCTCTGAATCAGTCTCTCGACCGTCGCCGCGTCGAGCAGTTCGGTGATTGGAATCCCAGCCACAGTCGAATATCGAGCCAGGGGCACCATGGTGTCACCGTGCCCGCCTAGTACGAACGCAGTCACGTTCTCGACGCTGACTTTCAAAGCCTCCGCGATGAACGTTCGGAAGCGCGCCGAATCCAGCACGCCCGCCATGCCGATCACGCGTTCGCGCGGAAAGCCGCTCAGCTTGTACGCGGCCTGCGCCATCGCATCCAGTGGGTTCGACACGATGATCAGAATGCAGTTGGGCGAATACTTCACCGCCTCGCCAACCACCGCCTTCATGATGTTGTGATTCGTGTTGAGCAGGTCATCGCGGCTCATACCGGGCTTGCGAGGGATGCCTGCCGTAATGACCACGATGTCGGAGTTGGCAGTGTCCCGATAGTCTTGCGTGCCCATGATATGAGCATCCCGCTTTTCGATAGGCATGGCTTCGAGCAAGTCGAGCCCTTTGCCCTGGGGCACGCCTTCTACGATGTCAATCAGTACAACGTCCGCAAGTTCCTTGGAGGCAATCCAGTGGGCCGCCGTAGCGCCCACGTTTCCGGAACCGACGATCGTCACTTTTTTTCGCATGAATGAGTCCTCTCTAGAGTCGCTGTCAGCTGTCAGCTTTTAGCAAAATTAAACTCGTGAATAAACGCAGTGCAGGGTAATGCCGTTCGCGGGCTTATACCAACACTCCTGCTCCCATGTTGTCGATGATGTGCCCGGCAAATTCGCTCGTTTTGACTTTCTTAGCACCTTCCATCAGGCGCTCGAAATCGTAAGTCACCAGCTTCTGCTCGATCGTGCTTTCCATGCCGCGCTCGATCAGGTCCGCGGCTTCGTTCCAGCCGAGGAAGCGGAACATCATCACGCCCGACAAGATGACCGATCCCGGATTAATGACGTCCTTGTCGGCATATTTCGGAGCGGTTCCATGGGTGGCTTCGAAAATCGCGTACCCGTCGCCGATGTTGGCGCCGGGAGCAATTCCGAGTCCGCCCACCTGCGCTGCGCACGCATCAGAGATGTAATCGCCGTTCAGATTCGGGGTGGCCAGCACCGTGTATTCATCGGCGCGCGTCACGACCTGCTGGAAAATGGAATCGGCGATGCGGTCATTGATCATCAACTTCTTTTTCCATGCGCCGTTGCCGTGCGTCTTGTAGATCGCGTCCAGCACGTCCTTCACTTCCTTAAATACCGATTGGCCGAATTCCGGCGGCGCGAATTCGAGTCCCGGCTCGATCAGATTCCGCGTTCTCTTCCACCGACAGATTGGGATTCTTGTCCTTGTTGTCGAGAATCCAGCTCTCGCGCTCGGTGACAACCTGATCGCGAAATTCCTGCGTAGCAAGCTCGTATCCCCACTTGCGGAACGCCCCTTCGGTGAATTTTTGGATGTTCCCCTTGTGAACCAGCGTCACGCTCCTGCGCCCAGTTCTCCAGCGCGTGCTTGATCGCCATCCGCACCAGCCGCTTTGTGCCACTCACAGAGATCGGCTTGATGCCGACACCCGAATCCAGGCGAACCTGCTTCTTGCCGCCCTTTAGCATGTCCTTGTTCAGGAACTCGATCAGCTTTGCTGCTTCGGGAGTTCCCTGTTCCCACTCAATCCCGGCATACACGTCTTCCGTGTTCTCGCGGAAAATCACCAGGTTCATGCGTTCCGGATGCTTCACCGGCGAAGGCACGCCCCTGTAGTACTTCACGGGCCGCACGCATGAGTACAGATCAAGAATCTGTCGTAGCGCGACATTCAGTGATCGAATGCCGCCGCCCACCGGAGTTGTCAGCGGTCCCTTGATGGCCACGCGAAACTCACGCACCGCACTGATCGTGTCATCGGGAAGCCAGTTGTCGAATTTCGCCTTGGCCTTCTCGCCGGCAAACACTTCGTACCACGCAACCTTCCGCTTGCCCTTGTAGGCCTTTTCTACGGCCGCGTTAAACACGCGAACCGAGGCCTTCCATATATCGCGCCCCGTACCGTCACCCTCGATGAACGGAATAATCGGGTTGTCCGGAACCTGGTACTCATCGTTCTTGTAAGTAATGCGCGCGCCATCGGCGGGCACAGCGACTCCGTTAAACGACTCCCCCATTGCTTGCTCCTTGCCTGGATGGAAAACCCTACATTATAGAGAAAAGCCGTGATTTCCCCTAAGCGCTCGGCCCTCCGGAAACCATCAGCGCCTACCGGACCAAGTCCGAATGGCTAGTGGCAACGACGCCAGTGCTAGAATCTCGCGCGAGTTGGGGAGGATTACTTCGCTATGCGACGTGAAATCGAGCGCAGCTTGACCTCTGTTCTTTTTGCCGTTCTGCTGGTCGGTGGTTTGTGGGCTCAGGATTCCGCCACGCCGAAACCCGAAACCGGCGAATCGCATGAGTTCATCATCCCCAACTTCAAAACCGAGAGCGGAGTGACGCTGCCCAAGGCGCGCGTGGTCTACGGCACCTACGGCCATCTGAACGCCACTCGCGATAACGTGATCCTGCTGCCGTCGCACTACATGGCCGACTACCACGGATACGAATGGCTGATCGGTCCCGGCCATGCGCTCGATACTTCAAAGCTGTTCCTGGTGGCAACCGAGCTTTTCGGGAACGGCCACTCTTCGTCGCCCAGCAACACACCTGAGCCTTACCACGGGCCGCGCTTCCCCGTGACCACGATTCGCGACAACGTGGGGGCCGTTCATAAACTCCTGACCGAAGAGCTACACATCACCCATCTGCGCGCCATCATCGGGTTCTCCATGGGCGCGCAGCAGGCCTTTCAGTGGGCGGTGAGCTATCCGGATTTCGCAGATCGCATTGTGGCCACCGCGGGTACTGCCAAAACATATCCGCATGGTTATGTCAGGCTCGAAGGTCAGATCGCCGCCCTCACCGCCGACGCTGCCTTCCAGAACGGTGACTACACTTCCCCGCCGAAGAAGGGACTGGAGGCCTTCGGCGTCGTCTGGACGGCCTGGCTGTTTTCCCAGGAATGGTGGCGCAAGGAACTATGGCGCGAAGGTGCGAAGCCGGGCACAACGTTCGAGTCAACGCTCAACGAATTCCGCACGAACTTTATCCCGGGCGCGGATGCCAATGATCTGATTCTCCAGTGCCGTACCTGGGAAAAGCACGACGTCGGGGCCAGGCAAGGTTTTGGCGGAGATGTCGCCAAGGCCCTGGGATCAATCAAGGTGCCATTCCTCTACATGCCGTCGGAAACCGATCTTTACTTCCCTGTGGGCGACGCGCGCTACGAAGCCGCCTTCATGCATACCGTTACGCTGCAGCCGATTCCCTCGCTCTGGGGGCACACGGCCGGAGCGGGCGGTAGCCCGGCAGATGAAAAATTCTTGAACGACAACATCGGCAAGTTTCTCGCAGGCGACCTGCATTGAGGGGTGACGACCTGTCTCCCTGCCTTGACATCGTTCTGGCGCAAGCTAGAATCGCAGTGTTGCCGTTGAGCCGCCTTCCAGCCGAATTCAGGGGTAAATCATGAGTTTCCCGCGTTTTCAGTACCTAGCGATCTTGACCTTAGCCGTGGCCGTCGCAGTTCCTTCAGCCTTTGCCAAGAACGATGGCTCGGAGATTACCCAGTTCGGCCGCGACGTCCGCATCGGCGCGGACCAGAAGGCTGCCGACGTGACCTGCTTCAATTGCTCAGTTTACGTGGAAGGACAGGTTGGCGGCGAAATCACGACCTTTCACGGCAATATCATCCTGCAGGATGGCGCCATGGTGGGTGGCGAATTGACCGCGATGCTCGGCGATGTGCGCCTGGGCAACGATACGAAGGTTGCCGGTGAACTGACCGTGCTCGGCGGTAAACTGCGCCGACCGCCGACCGCGAGCGTCGCAGGCGACGTCACTGTGATGGAAGGCGCGGGCTGGTTCTACATTATGGTTCTGAGTCCCTTTCTCTTCCTTGGCGGAGTGATTGCGCTGATCGTGTGGCTGGTTCGCCGCCGGCGACGCCCGGCGACGGTCTACGCTCGAGCGGCCTAAACGCCGTTCGCAACACCCAGAGCTTAGACGGCACCTCTCGAGGGTGCCGTTTCCGTCTGCCGCCTTTCCTTGACCTCAATCCGCGGCGCGATGTCCAAAATACTTTCGCACTCCGATCACGTTGTACCTTCCCCACGGCCCGTTCAATCCAAGATCAGCCGTTCCCAGATAGCGATCTCGCGCGCCGAAACGCTGGAACAGAAAATGCTGCGTCACGCGTAGCTCGAAGCCGCGGCCAATCGTCACGCCCGCCCCCCAGGAACGCTCCCAACCGATTGCGTCAGGCGACCACGTGTACAGGGTGTGCGGAATGTTCTTGCCGAACAAAAAATTGGGGGCGCCGAAGAAGAACAGACGCTTCAACTCAGTCCGCGCAAAGGGCCGCACTTCCACATACCCCGACAGCATGTAGCGGGCAAACGCGTTGCAGGGTGCATCTTTTCCCCCGAAATCCCCGGCGTTGGCTGCGCACAAATTCGGATCCGGCTCGTTGTGCGGCGGAGCGACGTCGAACTGGCTGTATCCCCAGATGAAGTTGTGGGGAAAGAAAAGGCGCCCACCGCCCGCGGCGGACGATGGACTTTGTTGGGCACTTCCGATAGCTAGAAAGAGAAAGTGAAAGAGTAGGCCAAGCAGACTCAGCGCGCGTTTCATGTGGCTCCTGTGGACATGATTGCTCTCCACGAGTCGAGCATTGCGCCCATCGCGGCCGAATCAGCCCCGTTGCGGAAAGCGCGCCATTGTAGCTTGAAATTTATTGCGACGACACCGCTTGTCGGGAGCTCAGCGATTTAGAGTGGAATTCGTGGTATTAGGAGCCAAGCAGCTTTGGACCACGCTCGAGCGTGAGTAGACGATAAGACAGTACATCGCGGGGCCTAACCAAGGGAAAAGCATGACGCAAAACCATGCCATCTGTTTGAGTGGGTGTGATTGATCGAAACGGAACAAGAAGTATTCCATTCCGACGAAAACTGTCCCGGCTCCAAGAACACCCGCAAAAACGAGGATCCTGAAGAGCGGGGCATACCCGCGCGGTACACCTTCAAAGAGCGTGTGGCACCACAATACAAACAGCATGATCGATAAGCACGCGGCTGCTCGATAAACAGTACGCGCTGTTGCTGACACAATCCACTCTTTGTTGATGAACTCGTAGGACAACATACTCTCGCTCGAAACTACCCCAGGGTGATAGGTTCTAGATGTCGTAATACAGCAAGAATTCGTACGGATGCGGCCGCAACCTCACAGCCTCCACTTCCTTCTCCCGCTTGTACTCGAGATAAGTCCGCAGCAACTCGTCGGTAAACACATCGCCTTTCAGCAGGAAGGCCGAATCCCGTTCCAGCGCGTCCAGCGCATCTTCCAGCGATCCCGGCATCGAGGGCACCTTGGCGAGCTCTTCTGGCGCGAGATCGTAGACATCCTTGTCGAGCGGAGGCCCAGGATCCATCTTGTTCTCGATCCCATCCAGCCCAGCCATCATCATCGCGGCAAACGCCAGGTACGGATTGCAGCTCGGATCCGGCGGGCGAAACTCGACGCGCCTCGCTTTCGGCGACGACGAGTACATCGGAATCCGGCATGCCGCCGAACGATTCCGCCTCGAATAGGCGAGGTTGACGGGCGCTTCGAACCCGGGCACCAGCCGCTTGTAGGAATTCGTCGTCGGCGCGATCAGAGCCGCCAGTGCAGGTCCGTGCTTGATCAGGCCCCCGATGTACCACAGCGCGATCTGCGAGAGGCCTGCGTAGCCATCGCCCGCGAAAAGCGGCCTGCCGTCTTTCCAGAGCGACTGGTGTGTGTGCATCCCGCTACCGTTGTCACCAAAGATCGGCTTCGGCATAAACGTCACGGTCTTGCTGTACTGGTTGGCGACGTTCTTCACGATGTACTTGAACAGCAGCATGTTGTCAGCAGACTTCACCAGTGAATTGAAGCGAAGGTCGATCTCCGTCTGCCCCGCCGTCGCCACCTCGTGATGGTGGCACTCTACCGTCATGCCGGCGTTCTGCATCGTGACCACCATCTCGCTGCGCAGATCCTGGTAGTGATCCGTGGGAGGCACCGGAAAATAGCCTTCCTTGTAGCGCGGACGATAGCCGAGATTGTTCTCCACCCGCCCGGAATTCCACCGTCCCTCTTCTGCGTCAACGAAGTAAAACCCGTGCTGCGCGCGCTGATCGAAGCGGACACTGTCGAAAATGAAGAACTCCGCCTCCGCTCCGAAGTAAGCCGTGTCAGCCACGCCCGATGCGCTCAAATACAGCTCCGCCTTGCGTGCGATGTAGCGCGGATCGCGGTCGTAGCGCTGCTTGGTCACCGGGTCGATGACATCCGCAATCATTACCAGCGTGGATACTTCCGTGAACGGATCGAGCAGGTATGAGTTGGGATCCGGAATCAGCAGCATGTCGCTTTCATGGATGGCGGCCCATCCGCGAATCGACGACCCGTCCATGCCGAAGCCCTCTTCGAACGACGCTTCGGTGAGTTGCTCGATGGGATACGAAATGTGATGCCACAGTCCCGGAAGATCGGTGAATCTTAAATCGAGAATCTTGACGTCATTTCGCTTTGCGAAATCCAGCACCAGCTTGGGGTCCGACATATTTGCCTTTCGAAAAACACGAGGGGCTGCGCCCTTCTTCAAGGCCTCGAGCAATGCTGCAAGTCAGCGAGAGCCAGTTTTCTCTGTCGATCAAGCACAGACCGAAGGAACTGGCGTGCGAGGCAGGGCCGCACCTGTTCGTAAGTCGCCGCTAGAGTGTAGAAGCCGCGCCAAGTCCGCCGAAATTGATTGTTTTTATAGAGGGAATAAACGGAGTTTATCCGGCAACGTGCCCACAGAGGCACGTCTGGAGGGGTTGCGTGACTGGCGGAAGAAAAGACAGCGCCGCGACGCAAGCCCTGCTTCTCGCGCCAATTCGCGGTTGACGGCATCCTACAATCCCTTCGTCGCCGAAAGCCAATTGATTGTTTGAATGCTTGCGATTCGAAGAGTTTATGATAGTGGCCGAAGAAAACGCCGTCTCACAACGTCAGACTGCAAGAGGAGTAGCCGTCCCTTCTCCATCTTGCGGGAGCAACCGACCGACACAATGGACTTCGACCAACTGGAAACTTTTCTGGAAGTTGCCCGTCTGTGCTCGTTCTCGCGGGCCGCGGAGAAGCGTTTCCGCACCCAGCCTGCGGTCTCGTCGCAGATCCGCGCACTGGAGGAAGAAGTCGGCGCCCGCCTGCTCGACCGTTCTGGCGGGAAGGTCTCGCTCACCGCATCCGGAAAACTCTTTCTTAAATACACAGAAGACACAATCGAAGCGCGGCGTGCAATCTGTATCGCCATTGCTGAGACCGAACGTATCCCGAGAGGCGAAATCGTCGTCGGCGCGAACGAAGGAACCTGCCTGCACGTTCTTCCCGAAGTCTTCGCCGAGTTCAAGAAGAACTATCCCGACGTTTCAGTCGGCATCAAGCGCGCCGACTACGCCAAGACTCTCGACTCGGTCATCGACAACTCGGTCGACTTCGGCGTCGTGTCCTTGCCGGTCACCGATCCGCGCCTGACCATCGTGCCCATTCATCGCGACGAACTCGTGGTCATCGCTCCGCCGCAGCACCCGGTAGCCCGCCTGAAGTCTGTCACCATTGAAGAAGTCGGCGCCTTCCCGCTTCTGATGCCGAAAAGCGGACACACGCGCGACGCGCTCGAGAATCTTTTCCACGAGCGCCGCATGAAGCCGCAGATCTCCATGGAACTTGACTCAAGCGAACTGCTGAAACGCTTCGTCGCTGCCGACGTCGGCGTAGGATTCATCGCCCGCTCCAATGTCGCCGAAGATGTCCGAGCCAATACGCTCGCGATCATCCCCATCGCGGATGCGCACATCCGCCGCGACCTAGCCTTAGTGTTTCGCAAGGACAAAGCCCTGAGCCGCGCTGCGTTGGTGTTCATCGACACGGCGGTCAAAATTAAAGCACTCGACCCTGCGCTCGAGACCACCAAGCGCGGCCGTTGACCTTCCGCCTAAGCCCGTTCGGCGCACACCTCTTCGATATCCGCTAGAATTCTTGCAGTGAACAAGCCGGTGATCTCCCGAACTCTCGCAATCATCCTTCTCCTGAGCATTGCAACGTTTGGCCAAACAACTCAGAAGCCCGCCGCGAAACCTGCGCCCATCAAGGGGAAGCTGGCCGCAATCCATGTTGGCGGCACCAAGCGCTACACGCAGGCGGAAGTCATCGCCGCTTCCGGCCTTGAAATCGGAGCTAACGTTACCGAAGCCGACTTCAATAAGACCGCCCACCAACTGAACGAGTCAGGACTGTTCAGCGACATTTCCTACAGCTACTCGGCAGTACCCAACGGCACCCGGCTCGATCTCGAACTTACCGACAGCAACAAACTGGTTCCGGCTCATTTCGAAAACTTTGTCTGGTTTAACGACGGCGAACTCCTCGCCCGCATCCACGAGAAGCTGCCGCTGTTCAAAGGACAAGTGCCGATCGGCGGCACGCTTTCCGACCAGATCTCCGACATTCTGCAGAACCTTCTAGTTCCGTTCAACGTCACTGCCCGCGCCGAGTATGTTCGCGAGTCCAAAGAGCCCGGCGGCCCCATCGACGCCATCAATTTTCGCGTCACCGGCGCGACTATGAGCGTCGCGGATATCACCTTCCAGGGCGCGGGCGCCGAAGAACTTCCGGATCTCCAGGCGGCGTCCGATAAACTCATCGGCAAAGACTACTCGCGTTCCGCGGTCCTGATATTCGCTCAAACCTATCTGCTGCCCATCTACCAGTCTCGCGCATATCTCAACGCCACGATTTCCGATCCTCAGCCGAAGGTCGCCGGCGAAACGGCCGACGAAACCCAGATCGCAGTGCAACTCACCGTCGTCCCCGGCGCACAGTACAAAATCTCCGACATCAAGTGGGAAGGCAACAGGATCTTCACCGCCGACAAGCTGCAGGCTCTGGTCCACGCCAAGCCGGGTGACCTCGCTAACGCTCCTCAGCTCAAAACCGACCTCGAGGCCGTCCACAAGCTCTACGCCACGAAGGGATACATGGTGGCAAAGGTAAAGTCCGAGGCTAAGCTGGACGACGCAGCCAAAACCGTCGCCTACACCCTGGTCGTTTCCGAAGGTGACGTTTTCCATCTCGGCGACCTCGACATTCAGGGCCTCGACCCGAAGACGGTCGATCGCCTGCAGGAAGCCTGGACGCTCCGCGAAACCGATCCCTACGACTCCACCTACCCCCAGCGTTTCTTTCAGGACACGATCAAATTGCTCTCCCGCGATGTGACCTGGACCATCAGCATCCACGAGGGCGTGAACGAGGAAGACAAGACGGTCGACGTGTCGCTGCGCTACGGAATCAAGCCGCCTGACTAGTCGCCAGTCTCCTGTCGCTAGTCGTGAGCAAAGACGCTACCTGCCGCGCTGGCGGTCTTTTCTGCTGACATATCCGGCACAACTGCTCCAATCGAATGTCTTTGCTAGAGACCAGCGACTGACGACCGACGACTGCCTCTGTTAGTCTAACTACATCCTAGGACCCAAGATTTGGGGTGAAAACCGGGTCCTATTTTTGCAGGAGAATGTGGAATGAAGAGTCGTACCCAGCAATTCGCACTGATTCTGGCGGCCCTACTTGTGGCTGCCACCGCCTTCGCCGCCGACAAAGCCCAGAGCTTCACTGGCACCGTGAGCGACGCCATGTGCGGCGCCCACCACATGATGTCGGGCCCCGAAGCCGACTGCACCCGCGCCTGCGTCAGCAAGGGCTCGAAGTACGCGCTGGTGGTCGGCGACAAGGTTTACACGCTCGACTCGAGCGACAAGGCCACCCTGGCCAGCCTCGACAAGGCTGCCGGTACCTCCACCACCGTGAAAGGCACGCTCAACGGCGACACCATCGAGGTCGCCTCGGTCGGCGCAGGGAAATAGCCCCACAACTTTCAGAGCCGGTTATGGGAGCCTCGGCGAGGCTCCCGTAATTTTTCTTGGTCACTCCCCGAACTTTTCACCCAACGTTTACAAATCGCATGTTAGATTTGCGTTTTCCCGAATTCTTTTGTGCCACTGGAGGCAAATGAATTGAGTAAGGACATGGTCCCGAAGCGGATCTTCTTCACCAAGGGAGTCGGAAAGCATCGCGAGCGTCTCACTTCCTTCGAGCTGGCCCTGCGCGACGCAGGCATCGCCGCTCAAAACCTGGTTCGGGTCTCCTCGATTTTCCCGCCCAACTGCAAGCTCGTGCCCCGCGCCACCGGCCTGAAATTCCTGCATCCGGGCGAAGTCGTATTCGCCGTGGTCGCGGAAAACAGCACGCGCGAACCCCATCGCCTCCTCGCTTCGAGCATCGGCGTGGCCATCCCCTCCGACCGCAACACCTACGGCTACCTGAGCGAGCACCACTCGTTCGGCGAGTCCGAAGACGCCGCCGGAGATTACGCTGAAGAGCTAGCCGCAGAAATGCTGGCCACTACTCTGAACGTCGACTTCGATCCTGACCGTTCCTGGGACGAGAAAAAGCAGATCTACCGCCTGTCGAACAAAATCGTCCGCACCGCCAACGTGACGCAATCGGCAGTCGGCGACAAGCGCGGCTTGTGGACCACGGTGATCGCCTCAGCAGTGTTGATCTTCGACTAAGCGGCCAACGATCGGGCAGTAAAGAGGGGACGCGTCTGCGTCCCCTCTTCTTTTGCTCGTCTTTGCGTTCCTAGCGCCCCTTCTTCGCGAACGTTGCGGTTAAAAGCTGTTTGCCAGGTCTTCGCGGATGTGGCGCACCTCCAGGTGGGCTTTGGTTTCGCTGACGACGGAAAACCTACTTCGCCGCCACTTTCTTCTTCGTCTTCCCCTTCCCCGCCTTGTCTTTGTCCAGTCGCTCAAACACTGCTGCCGCAATGATGGGCAGCCCCACCGTAGCATCCACAAATACTTCGCCAAACTTCCCGCCTTCGCTGGGCGGCACGAATTTGCCCCACGAAATCGCCTCGCTGTACGGACTCCCCGACAATCCGCCCCAATACACCGGCTCCGGACAGATGCGCACACCATAGTGATAGCGCTTCAGCGGAATGTTCTCTCCCAGCCGACGGTGCCGAAGTTCGATGAACGGCCCGAACTGCTGCGACCAGTTGCGCGGCACACCGCCGCCAATCGTGAGAATCCCCAATTTTTTCTGCCGGAGCAGGGTGGCCGCGAAGTGTTCGAGATCGACGAACGGATCGAAGCGAATTTTGTGCCGCCCGGTCGATTCCCGCAGCCGGTTGTTTAAAGCGACGTCCAGTCCCAGCTCGGAATCCGTAAACGCCGGCACGAACACCGGCACGCCTTGTTCATACGCTGACTTCAGAATGCCGCGCTGATCTTTTGCCGTCTTCGCCAGGTGCGCGCCGATCGTATGATTCAGCTTGAACGAGCACATCACCTCGTTGTGGTCCCAGCCTTCCAGGACTTCCGACATGACTTCTTCCACGTCGTCGAGGTTCTGCTCCGGCTCCAGCGTGTCGTACACCCGGTTGTAGCCCTGCTCGTAAAGTTCTTCATCTGATACTTCGGGATTCACACGGAAATGCGCCCGCCCGGTCGCTTCGACCAGCCCATGCGCCATCAGAGCGCCGGTCGAGACCACTGCATTCACGATGCCGCGGTCAATCAGGTCGGCGATGATCAACCCCTGTTTCGCCACCGTCATCGCGCCTGCCAGGGTCATGACCACGAAACACTCTTCGTCGCGCGCCATGGCCTCGAGCACGTCGGCAGCTTCGCCCAGTTGCCGTCCCGTGAACGCCGTCCGCGACATGGCACGCACCAGATCGTCGATCGAGCGCACCTTGTTGAGATCGAGGGGCTCCAGCGGAATTAGCTTGTCTACGATGGGATTGTGCAGCTTTCGGTCGATGCCCGAGCCGTCGCCACTTCCGTTCGAAGGTTTTTCCGAGTGACCGTGCTTATCATGATTGCTATGCTTCAACCCGCACCTCCAAATGAAAACTCTTTTATGTGTACCGACTACTCTACTAGAAGGCAGCAAGGTGCCGCCAACCCCGCCCGATGTAACTTTGCTATGCTATCTGCCGATCCACTCGGAGGTATGAAGACTTGGCGCCAGAAAAGTTCACGGTGGCGCTGGTGCAGATGTCCTGCGGCCCCAGCCCAGAAGAAAATTTGCAGAAGGCGCTCACCCGCGTGGGCGATGCTGCCGGCAGAGGCGCGAACGTGGTCTGCCTGCCCGAACTTTTCCAGACGCAATACTTCTGCCAGCGCGAAGACCACGCACTGTTCGATCTAGCCGAACCTATTCCCGGCCCCACGACCGAAAAACTCGCCGCCGCCGCCAAGAAGCGCGGAGTCGTTTTAGTCGCGTCCCTTTTCGAGAAGCGCGCGCCTGGCGTTTATCACAACACGGCGGCGATCTTCGACCGAGATGGCACGCTGCTCGGCATCTACCGGAAGATGCACATCCCCGACGATCCGCTTTATTACGAGAAGTTCTACTTCACCCCCGGGGACCTCGGCTTCCGTGCATTCGACACCGACGCAGGAAAAATCGGCACGCTCGTCTGCTGGGACCAGTGGTACCCGGAAGGCGCTCGCCTGACCGCCCTGCAGGGCGCAACCCTGATCTTTTACCCGACTGCCATCGGCTGGCATCCTTCCGAGAAAGCGGAGTTCGGCGAAGCGCAATACGATGCCTGGCGCACAATTCAGCGCGCCCACGCCATAGCGAACGGCGTATACGTCGGAGTCGTCAACCGCGTCGGATTTGAAACCGGAAACGTGCGCGGCGACGAAGCGAAAGCCGGTGATGGACTTGAATTCTGGGGCGGATCTTTTATCTCTGATCCCTTTGGTCGCGTTCTCGCACAGGGGTCGCACGATAAGGAAGAAATCCTCACGGCCGAAGTCGACCTGCGCAAGCTCGAAGAGATTCGCCGCAACTGGCCCTTCCTGCGCGATCGCCGCATCGACAGCTACGCGCCCATCACCAGCCGGATGATCGATTGAAGAGTCGCGATCGAAGCTTCAATCAGCAGCAATAAAGCAAAATCCTAAAACGCAGAGAACGCAGAGAAATGCCGCAGAGGGCGCAGAGAAAATCCAATGCCTCAAGTGATACTTTAAGCTTACCGGTTCGCGTCCGCATGCCTGCGGAATGGGAGCCCCACGCATCCACCTGGCTTGCTTGGCCGCATTTCCGCGGAGACTGGCCGGGGAAATTCGAGCCCATTCCGTGGGTCTACGCCGAAATCATACGAAACCTCTCGCGCCACGAGCGTGTCGACCTGATCGTCAACCACGCCGCATCAGAAAAAGGCGCGCGCAAGATATTGCGACTCGCGAATGCCCTGAACAAAAACGTCCGCTTCCACCGCTGGCCTACCGACCGGGTCTGGACTCGCGACAGCGGCTGCACTTTCGTCGTTGGAGCGGCGGGCGTCCCCGCCCGTCGTGCCGAGCGACGCTCGGCTGCTCTCGATGCCATCAAATGGCGCTTCAACGCCTGGGCAAAATATCCGAACTACCGCCACGACGAAAAAATCGGCTCGCTCATGGCGCAAGCCGCCGGGGCAGCCGAATTCCCTGCCCATCACCGCAGCAAGCCTGTCGTTCTCGAAGGGGGCTCCATCGACATCGAACGGGGCCGGCGTTCTGCTCACCACCGAAGAGTGCCTGCTCAGCAAGGTGCAGTATCGCAATCCTGGCTTCAAGAAGAAAGACTACGAGCAGGTGTTCGCCAACTATCTTGGCATCGAGAAGGTACTCTGGATGGGCCGCGGCATCGCAGGCGACGACACCCATGGCCACGTCGACGACATCACCCGCTTCGTCGAGAAGCGAACCATCCTAACCATGGTCGAGCCCAACCGCCGCGACGAGAATCACGCACCCCTCGGACAGAACTTGCGTCGCCTCAAGGCCGCGACCGATCTACACGGCAAGTCGTTCGAGATCGTCGAAGTCCCCATGCCCGCGCCAGTCATTTTTGAAGGCCGACGCCTCCCCGCCAGTTACGGAAATTTCTATATCGCCAACGGCATTGTGCTGGTCCCGGTCTTCAACGACCCCAATGACCGCGTCGCGCTTAATCTGCTGTCCGAGGTCTTCCCTGCCCGCGAGATTGTTCCCATCTACTCAGGCGATTTAATTTGGGGATTCGGAGCGATGCATTGCATGACCCAGCAGCAACCGGCGGCGGGAAACTAGTCGCCTGTAAATTCCATGCCCAACGGAAAAATGAGCACGAGCCGGCTGGAGGCTTTCAGCGATGGCGTGATCGCCATCATCGTGACCATCATGGTGCTGCAACTCACGCATCCGGCCGAGCCCACGTTTGCTTCGCTGCTCAAGCAGGTGCCAATTTTCCTGAGCTACGCTCTCAGCTTCCTCGTGGTCGCCATCATGTGGGTCAATCACCATCATCTGATCCACGCCGTGCACGAAGTGACCCCACGCCTACTCTGGTCCAATATCAACCTGCTGTTCTGGATGTCGCTCACCCCATTCGTCACCGATTTCATGGGGCGCAATCCGCGCGCGCCGTTTCCCGTGTCGCTTTACGGCTTCAATCTCGCGATGTGCGGCTTCGCTTTCTGGCTGCTGCGTATTGAACTCGTTCGCCAGCATCAGCACGACCCCGAGATGAGCGAATATCACGCGCGTGTGCAAACCAAGAATCTGTTCTCCGGATTTCTTTACCTGACGGCAGGCGGCCTGGCTCACGTCTCGATTTACATTCCATACTTCGTGTACGTATTGATCCCGGCGCTGTACTTTCTACCCGAAAGAAAGCTGGCGGAGCATCGGTAGGCGGGGCGCATGGAGTAAGGAAGCCCGTGAGTTGGCACGGGAAAAGGGTTCGTATCAGGGCATGCCTTCAGGCATGCCGCAAAAGCACAAAAGAGAAGGCGCCTTCAGGCGCCGTGTGTGCAGCGAACCGGTTGTTGGCGGGCAAGGTCTACTTCTTGTAAACCGTAGGCCGCGGCCCTTTCTCCAAAGTCTCGCGGTCCCAGATCATGTCTTCGCGGGAATAATTTGCCAACTCGAAATCCTGCGTCAATTCAAGCGCGTCGGTCGGGCACGCGTCCTCGCATAGCCCGCAGAACATGCAGCGGCTCAAATCGTAGGTGAAGTTTGTGAGTTCCTTGCGCCGAGTCTTCTCATTGCGCTCACTCGACACCACAATCAAATGTTCAGGGCACGCCAGCGCACACAGGTCACAAGCAATGCACATGGTCTCGTCAGTATCCGGATTAACATTTAACCGGGGTGCGCCGCGGTAGCGCTCGGCCACCTGCGGCCGTTCCAGAGGATACTGCTCGGTGTAGTTCTCTTTCGGATCCTGGTACATGAACGTAACTTTCAGTCCCTGCAGCAGATCCAGCAGCAGCACCTTGCGGAGAATGTTCGGCATTCCCATGACGCCGTTAGCATAGCGCAAACGCGGTCCGCGCGTCACGCTCCGAAACAACAAAACGCACAAAGACAATGACTTCCCGACATGTTCGTGGCTGCGAGACGGGGCTCCGAACACTTTCTCCATGGAACTTCTGCAGGGGACTCTGCGTATTAGCTCAAGAGCGGTCATGAAGGCGTTGCTGACATCCCGGACTGAACTGCGCTGGCTGGCGATCGCCGTCCCAACGGTGTTCGCGGCCCACTGGCTCCTGGTTGCGGAGGGACCACGGCTCATGCTTCTTCTTCCCTACAGCCTGCGAGCGGTCCTGCATCTGTTCTGACACCCCGTCCGGATTTCCTGTAACGCCAAACCACAGGGCCCTCTTTTGCAAGAACGTTCACCGCTGATATTGCATTCTATTCTCTAAAAGCTAAGTCATTGAAAACACATGGAGGGGTGATTTTTGCCGGCGAATCCCCGTCCGAACACCTTCCAGGATGTCATTTCCTGGCATTCTGGAGGTCATAGCGCCCCATTTTGCATTGCGTCCGAATCCCTGAGGTCATCCGTGACCTCAGCGAAGCCCCCGGGGGCTTCCAATGCGTCAACTTCGCTTTAAGCATATCAAGGCGCTTCGTATGGCCCCGGTGATCTCGATAGAATGGGTGCCGAATCTTGGCACGACCTTTTCAATCCACTTTGAGCAACGACCAACCGAAAGCCGGCGACCATTCCGATGAACTCTTCATGGAAGAGGCTCTGCGCGCAGCGCAACGCGCGCTGGAAATCGGAGAGGTTCCAGTTGGAGCGGTGGTCGTATGTGACGGCCGTGTGCTCGCCTGCGGATGGAATCGCAATCTCGCCGGCAATGATCCCACCGCGCACGCCGAGATCATCGCCTTGCGCGAGGCGGGTGCGATCGTCGGTAACCATCGCCTGGAGGATTGTGATCTGTTTGCTACAATTGAACCCTGCGCGATGTGCGCGGGAGCGCTGGTGCATGCCCGCATTAGGCGCTTAATATACGGCGCCGACGACCCGAAAGCCGGAGCGGTCCATTCGGTGATGCAGGTTCTGAACCATCCAATGCTCAACCACCGCATGGAAGTGCAGGGGGGGGTGCTGGCGGGCCGCAGCGCGGAACTGCTTCAAACATTTTTTCGAGAACGACGCAAAAGCAGCCGCTAGTTGAGGGAACAAAGCCAAAGAGCTCTAAACAAGTTGAACGGTCACTGGCGCCTGACCACAAGCCACTGACCACGGTTTACCACGCGGAGAGGTGCGTGAGTGGTTGAAACGATCCGCCTCGAAAGCGGACATACCTTAACGGGTATCGTGGGTTCAAATCCCACCCTCTCCGCCATTCCTTGGTTATCCTGCACATACAAATGAAACTCGGCCAGTCATTCCTGCCGACTGGCCCGCGGATGCCTTGAGCCGGCGGCCCTGTCCGACGTCCACGGCCGAGTGCAAGCTGATGGGTCCCGCGCGCGTGATTTGTCCCTACTTCTTGCGCTGGCGAATCTTCACGTCGAAGCTGACTACGCCGTTCTGGTCGCGGGTGCCTACGATGGAAACATTGCGGCGGACGTAGTATTCGCCTTGGATGATCTGCTGCGAGGCCTGGGAAACGTTCTGGCTGTAGGTCAGCGTGAAGTTGTTTGAGATTTGCTGCTCGATGGTGACCTGCGGACCTCGGGTCGGGTTCGTTTCGGTACTCAAACCTTGCGGGTCGATTTTGATTTTGCTGACGCCCAGCAATTTCTGGACACGGTTGCTTACCGTCGAATTCAACGCCTCACTCAGGATCAGGTTCGATGCGGTCTGGCTGAACGCGGAGTCTCCGGACTGCGCCATCTGCGCGGACTGTTCGCGGGTTTGTCCGACGGCAATCAGGGCAACGATGTCGGCTTCCGGCAAGGGTGGGTCGGAGCGGTACTTCACGCTTAGGGGCTTGCTGGTGTCCCCATTGATGCTCACCGTGATGTCGTAGTCGCGGACCCGCGTGGTGGCCTGCAGGTCGAGAACCGGCTTGATGCTGACCGGGCTCTGGAACAACACCTCGCCGCGCTCCAACCGATATTTCGCGCCGTTGAAATTGATTTCGCCTTCCAGAACTTCTACTCGACCTAGCAACGCAGGCTTCGCGGCGGTGCCGCGCAGGCGAAGATCCGCATCGCCGGACAGGTTGGCGATGGCGGTCTGCATCTGGAGATCGGGCGCCGTGACCACGTGCACATCGAGTTTGACGCGGTAGAGAGGCGAGGTTGCTGGCGGCACGACCACCGACTGCGAACTGCTGGCGGCGTAGGCGGCGAAGTCGAAGCCGGGAGTCACGGCAAGTTTCGTGATGGTGACGTCACCGCTCAGCGTGGAACCTTCGCGCGTTCCGTAGAAGCGGAGGTCGGCGTTGGCCGTGGAACTCACGCCGGGCGGGTAGCGTAGGCGCACGTCCTCACCGCTGGCACTGAAGTCGAAATTGATCTGACCCTGGTAGGTCGTCGCGCCGCCGGTGAGCGTGATGGTGCCGCCGCCGCTGTGCGCGGTGAGATTGTCGATCTGCAAACGATTTTTGCTGAACGTCAGCGTCCCGTTCATGTCGCTCAGGCCGCTGGGCAGGTCGGCGTAGGCCAGCGAACCGTGACTTACGTTGACCTTTCCTTGCAACAACGGGTCGGCTATCGGTCCGGTTACGCCCAGGGAAAGGTCGAGCTGCCCGGAGGAAGTGAAATTGGAATTGAGCGTCTGGATCAGTTGCAGGTTCAGGTGGCCTTCGCCGGCAAGATCGAGATCGTTGCCGCCCGCCAGTGATGCGGTGCCGTGCGCAGAGAAATTCGTGTTCTCGCCCACGATGCGGAACTGTTCGAGGCGCACCATCTCTTGCGCCATCGACAGCTTGATGGCGCCTTCATTTTTCAGAGCGACTTCGTCGACGGTTACGTCGAAGCCGTCAAGATTCGCCGTCACGGTCAGATCGCGCGGCTTGCGCAGCGGCCCGCGCAACTGAACTACGCCGGTGACGCCGGAGTGGCCAGCAATGCGGCCGTTGAGATATTCGCGAAAGATGGAATCAAGGTCAAAGTGGTTGAAGCGGACGGTAAGATCCGCGAGGTTGTCGTCGCCCGCCTGCACGGTTCCGTCAAGATTGAACTGCGCATGTTCGAATTCGGAACGGGCGGTGAGATGGATGGTCTCGCCTTCGCTGACCGCGTCGATGTTCAGGTTGCCGGCGCGCTCGTGGTCGAGTGTGAGATCGCGCACGAGGATGTTTGCGTTGAGGACGGGCGTGTCTTTCGTACCAGAGCCTTGCGCGGTGAAGTCCACTCGACCTTCCACGGGAACGCGCGTGGTCTGCAGACGCGGGATGCGAGTCAGATCGAAATTCTTCCCGGTGAGATTGAAGTGGTACGTGTGCGTGTCGAGGTCGTAGGCACCGCCGCCGCTGGCCTGCGAGTCGTAGTACGCGACGTGCATGTTGTTCATTGACGCTTCGCTTCCGTTCACGCGAAGGTCGGATTCAAACTGGTGCAAGGGCTGGTCATACACGATCGCATCGGCGATCTGCAGGCGTCCCTCAGCGTGAGGCTGAGCACGAGTACCGGAAGCTTGTAGAGTGAGGTTCGCCTTGCCTCGGACTGGATAGTTGTATCCGGCGATGGCCTGCACTTCGGCAATGTCGGCGTTATGCAGATCGATGTGCGCGGTGAAGGCGTCGTTGGGAGTGAAGCGGCCTCGAGTCATGTTGGCGGACACTTCAAATTGAGCGGTCGTGTCGCCGTGTACCGCCGAGGCGCGACGCACAGCGAGCACCCGCGGTGAGATCTGGATATCGGCGACGAGAGTGTCCCAATGCACCTTTTGCTCGGGAGTACGGCTGGTCGCGGGCAGGATGGAATCGAAGTCCTGGACCTGCAGGTGGCCGGAGAGGCTGGCCGACGACACCTTTCCGCTGGCGGCACCAGTGAAATGCGCGCTGCCGTGGAGAGCTACCGGCAAACGACTGGGACCGCGAAGGGCGACGATCAGAGGCTGCAATTCGGCGAGGTCGGACGTGGAAGCGGAGAGCTGCAGTGAGGAAGTTCCCGCGAGTTTTCCATTGGCATGCACCTGCGTGGCGCGCGTGGCCAGATCGAGCTGACCTAGTTCTAGCTCGTCGGCGTAGGCGCGATAGGCACCGCGCGCGGTGGCGGTGACGGGGATCTGGCCGTCACGAAGCTTGGCGGGAGGGGCGAGAGTCACCGCGAATTCTGCTTCCGCACGGCTCAAAGAGCCGGTCCAACGCGCATCGACGGTGCCGTCGGCGTTGCCGGCGAGATTCAAGCGATCGAGAGGATATTGGCGTGTGCTGATGGCTGCGGCCAATGCACCGGCGGAGATGTCTTTCAGGCGAACGCGCAGGACGCCTTTTTGCTCTTCGATCTTCTTTTCTTTCGCGCGCTCTTTTTCCTTGGCACTTTGCTGGATGCGCCCCTTCGATTCGGAGGCCGACCGTGGAAGTACGGGCGTCTCACCCGTCCGTCGGGCGGGGACGCCCGACGCTCCATCGAAATTAGAAGCTGGAAGCCAGTTTGTGATCTCGGCGTCGCCGCTTACGGATCCGCCCAGCAGGCGGCCTTGCGCCTTGCTGAGTTTGAGCTGGCGATCGTTGACAGAAAAATCCGAATTCAGGCTGGCGTCGCGCAGAGAGACTTGATCGTCGCGGTATTCGAAATTCTTTAGGACGAACTTGCCCTCCGAAGCAAACTTCTCGGCCGTCCATGTTCCCTTCCCGCTGATGTCGACAAAGCCCGTGCGCAGTTCTTTCTGGCGCGTGATGAAGGCGAGTTCGGCAAGATCGACGGCGCCTCTGTAGTCGGCGCTGATGACAGGGTTGGCAAAATCACGGACTCGACCAGTGGCATCGATGTGGGAGCGGCCCGTATCCACCCTGAGCGAACTCACTTCCACCTCGTTTTTGCCGAGATTGAAACGGGCGGCGGCCGTCCAGGAGAAGGGCTGGAAGTCGCGATAGCGGGAACTCACTCGGCCCAGATTCAGAGTGCTTTCATAGCGCCCGCGCAGAAACGAATAGGTCATGTCGGCGGAGACGTTGTTAACGTCGAAGTCGAAGGGCGTGGCCTGATCGTTCCAGAGAAAGTTGCCGTCGCGCACTTGCAGGTTGCGGATGGAGAGGGCGAACAGTTCCTCGACAGGAGTTTTGCTGGATGCGCGCTGCACCTTAGGAACAGGAATGTTGGTCGAGCCGTCGGGATGAACGATCAGATGGATGACGGGGCGTTCGATCACGATCGACTTGAAACCGAACTCGGTTTCCAGCAGCGAGATGATCCGGATGCGGGCGACCACGCGATCGGCGTGAAGGAGGGGAACATCGTCGGCGGATTCGGTACCGTGGATGGTGAGACCGCGGATTTCGGCCTGTAATCGAAACGGGATCGTGTGATACGTGCCCAGTTCGACGCGCCCACCGGTCGCTTTCTCAATTTCGGCAACGATGCGAGCGCGCACGTAGGCCTGGAAGGAATCGGTGGTCATGTACCAGGCGGCCACGCCGAACCCGACCAGGCCCAGCAGACAAAGAACGAGGAGATATTTCCACCACTTGCGGCGCGTTGGCTTCGCGTCGGCCTCGCTCACGAACCCTGGCCTCCGGTGGGCGAAGGAGGAGTCGTGCCAGACGTGCTGATCTTACTTTCCGAGCGCAACGTCTGCAGCCATGAAGAAAACAGCTCATTCACTTTCTGCTCGGTGAGGATCTCGCGGATTTTCCCGGACACCTGCGCGAGGGGAACGTCTTGTGCTCCCGACTTGCGCAACTCGGGCAGAAACGTCTGCTGGTAGTAGGTCTCGATAGTCTGGGGCGGGATCTGCACCGTGGGGCGCAGCCGGGCTTCTACCTGGTGCAGCACCGCGATGTCGTGCGCGAGCCAGGTTTCGACCTGCTTCTGACCGAGCCCGTAGTGCGCGAGCACAGCGTGCCATGCGGAGGAAGTTGTGGCCTTGTGCTCCTTCTGCAGATCCATAATGCGCTGCTGCACTTCCTCGGCGGGGGGTTGAGAAGAGTCGACATTCTGCGCTTGTTCGCGAAGAAGTTCCTGATCAATCAGTCGGTCGAGCGCGCGATTACGGTCCTGGTCGCTGAGCTGGTCGAGGGGGCGCCCCTCGACGAACGCCTCGAAGCGGATAGCGTCGTCCCAATCACTCTCGAGGATCACGTGGCCGTTGACGGTCGCGACTATACGATCCACGACGTCGGCGCCGCGTCCGAGAGGAGCCAGAGCCAGAATCAATATCCATAGAAGGGGGAGCTTACGCATCAAAATGCCTGTCCAATACTAAAGAAAAAATTGAAGTGACTGGCCCGCTGCGGAACGAACTGAGTGGACGACGTGACGTCGTTCACTGTGTTGGTCACCGTTTGAAAACTGGGAAAAGCGGGCGGATTCAGATTGTATCCGAAATCCATGCGAATCGGGCCAATGGGTGTCTTGTAATGCACCCCGAGTCCGACCGCATGCGAGACGTAGTTGAAGTCGCACTGCGTGTAGGTGCTCTCGTGCAAACAGAGGTCGGGATCCTTCTGGCGCCAACGAAAAATCTTGTCGAACATGTCACCGGGCTTCGCGAAAACGTTGCCCATGTCGTGGAAGATAGCGAAGCTGATGTTGTTTCCGACATAGGGCAGTTCGACCGGGGGCAGTCGCAATTCAAGCTGGTTGAGAAACAAAGCACTGCCCCCCAGCGGAAAGCCGGTCTTCAGATCACGCGGCCCTGCCTGGTTTAACCCAAAGCCGCGATGAGAGTTGCCGCCTCCGGAAAGAAAACGTTCCGGCAGCGGGATCAGCGTGGCGCCTGCAGGAACGGCCTCGTCGGGCTCAACGATCACTGTCTTGCCAAACGGATTCTGAATGCCGATGCGGGTGGAGCGCGCGAAGACGAAGCGTTTCTCGGGTGGGCGATTCTTGCCAAACGTATAGTAGGTCGAATTCTGGAAAAGGATGCGGCTAAAGTCCGCTTCCGAACCGAAGAAGCTGGCGGCGACTCCAGCATCGAGTGTGTTGTAGGCACCCTTCGTGGATTCGAGAGGGCTGTCGCGCCGGTCGCGGATGTAGGTCAGGCCGGGAAGGCCGACGCGGGTCGGTTGCGACAGGATCGGGATCAGGTTGCTGCTGATGACCAGATTGCTGGCCTGCACGCGGCGGTAAGTGAAGCTGTAGACCGCTTCGGTGGGCGGACGGCCGGAGACGATGCACTGGTCGTTGCTGCCGAAGCACTGATGGATCTGGGCGGAACCTTCGAGGCGCTTGGAAGTGAAGGTTGTGATGTCGAGGGTGTTGTCGTAGAAGCCAGTAAATGACAGCGAAAGCTTGTCATTGTTGAGCCAGCCTGGGGCGTTGTAACTGATCAGCGCGCGTTGCTGCAGGCGTCCGAGATGACCCTTGAAAATGATGGTGTGATCCAATCCACGAAAATTTAGGCGCGTCACCTCGAGGGAGACGCGCGGGCTGATGCCCGTTTTACCTTGCGGGACAGCCTCGCTCGCTGAGGGTTGTCCCGTCTGCACTTCGAGTCCAAGTCCGTAATTGAAGGTATAGCGCTTCGCCTCGCGTACGTCGATGAGTACGTTCTTGGAGGGATCTTGTCCGTTAGGGTTCTGCACCGCGGTGTCGACCTGGCTGAAAATTCCGAGATCGTACAGTGAGGCCTGCGTGCGAAGCATGTCCTCCTGGCTCAAGGGGCTGGAGGGGGTGATGTGAAGTTTTCGTTGCACCACGTAGGGACGGGTGTGCACGAGTCCCGAGACAAGCACCTGGTCGACGAAAAACTGGCCCCCTTCCTGAACGCTGAAGGTCACGGCAATGCGATCTTCGGCCCCCGCGACGGGATGAGTGGAGAGTTCGAGGGTGGCGTCGGGAAAGCCATTGTTAAAGTAATAGTTGAGGATTGTGTCGCGATCGCCTGCCAGACGGTAGTCGGAATAGGGCTGGTTGGGAGCCGTGTCAATGCGGCTCTGAAGATCGTCGGTCGGAACTTTGGAGTTGCCAAGAATTTTTACGTCGGCCACGAGCGTTTGCCGCCCCTCGGTGATTTCTAGTGCGATGGCCAGTCGTTTCTCTACCCCCTGATAGTTGTCCAGCACGCTGCTCTTGATTTGAATCTTGCGGAAACCGTTGGCGCGATAAAGATCCTGCAGGCCGTTGAGGTCGGAGGCGAGGAGCGACTGGCTGAAGCGCCCGTTGCTGAAGAGGCGAGTGGTCGGTTGCACCTGCATGCGGGACCGCAGGGCTTGCTGGTCAAAATACTTGTTGCCGGTAATGATCACCTTGACAAGTTTGTGGCGGATGCCAGGATCGATGACGTAGAGGGCGCGCAATTCGTCCTTGCCGGGGTCGGATTGCTTCTTGATGCCGACCGTGGCGTCGAAGTATCCGCGGGACTGCATGTAGTCGAGAAGATTGCGACGGCCTTCGTTCAGCAAGTCGTCATCGAGAGCGTTCTCCTCATAAACCGGGACGCGTTTGCGCAAGACAGATTTCCGGATTTTGAAGCCTTCGACCGCGATGTCGACGCTGGGGCCCGGGTCGATCAGAAACGTGAAGTCGAGTTTGTTAGTGTCGGGACGATAGATGCGGGAAGCGATGGAGACCTGAGCGAGCAGGCGATTCTGCTTCAGGTACTTCTTGCGAATGCGCTGCAGAGCACTGCTCACGCGGTCGGCGGTCACCCGGTCGCCGGGATGCATGTGCGCGATATCTTCTATCTGCCCCTTGGAATAGCCTGAGGTGCCATTGACCGTAATCTCGCCGACGGTCGCGGCAGGGCCCGGGGTCACGCGGAACACGACGTCCATCTGCGCCGTCTCGGGATGAGGATGCTCGTCGTGAGTCACGGCGGAACGATAGAAGCCGTTGTCAGACATGACTTGCTGAATGTTCTTGGTGGCGCGCTCGATTTTTTCGGGAGCGAAGATTTCTCCGAGTTGCAGTTTGCTCGCGCTCACCAACTGGTTCGCGCTGGGACGGCCGGGGTCGCCTTCCACGGTGACGGAACCGACGAAGGAGTTGCCGACCATTGAGAATGTGAGAACAACCTCGCCGTCGCTTTTTTCGGCCTCGGCGCGAATGTCGGCGAACAAGCCCGTATCAAAGAGAACTTTCACGCTGTCGCGCAACAGATCGCGGTCGAGCGCGTGGCCGGCCTTTTGCGGCAGCAGTTCGCGAAGATGCTCCTGTTCCCGAACGGGCACGCCAGTAAAGCGGATCTCGCGAACCGTTAGCCCCAAGTAAGGAGAAATAGCGCCCAGAGCCGGGTTGGGGGTTTGCGCGGCTTCATTGCCGAGCGGAGGCACATTCTGTGCCGGCGGAGTCTGTTGCGCGGCGACGAGCATAGGCAGCAGCCACACGAACGCAACGCTGCACAGAGTTGCCCTTGCTCGCAAAAAAACTCCTCGACCCTTTGGGTGGCTCACTGTTTCGATGAATGGCTGGAAAGCAACGTTGTCTACGGGTGCTGCCCGTGTGCTACCGATGACGCCGATCTCCGCCAACACGGCCGAGCGGAGCCTGATGTTGAAACACGGGACTTATAATAAAGGTTTCGCGGCTTGGGATTGGTAATGTCTTTGGATCACGACGAACGATATTCCCGGCAGATTTTGTTTCAGGGCATAGGCGTGGAGGGGCAAAAGCGCCTGGCAGCAGCGCGCCTGGCGGTGGTCGGCTGCGGGGCCACCGGGTCGGCCGTCTCTTCTCTGCTCGCGCGCGCGGGTGTGGGAACGATCCGCATCATCGATCGCGACTACGTCGAGCCCAGCAATCTGCAGCGGCAAACGCTATTCGATGAAGCGGACGCGCGCGAGTCTCTGCCGAAAGCCGTCGCGGCGGCGCGCCGAGTCGCAGCCTTCAATTCGCAGATCGTGGTCGAGCCCAAAGTCGCCGACCTCACGCCAGAGAATGTTGATGAACTGCTGGAAGGCGCGGAACTGCTTCTCGATGGGACCGACAATTTCGAGACGCGCTATCTCGTGAACGATTACGCCGTGAAAATGGGCGTGCCTTGGATTTATGCCGCTGCGGTGGGAAGCTACGGCGTGACGTTGAACGTGATTCCGGGAACGACTGCTTGCCTGGCGTGCATCTTCCCCGATTCGCCGCAAGGAATTGTCGAGACCTGCGAGACATCGGGCGTGTTGAATTCCGCAGTGAATCTGGTGGCCTCGATTGAGACTGCGGAAGCGCTCAAGTTCCTCGTGGGTGCCACGGAGAAGATCCGCCGGACCCTGCTGTCATGGGATGTCTGGACCAACGAACGGGCGGAGATTCAGGCTGTCAAACCGCGAGCCGGATGCCGCGCCTGCGGGGATCACGACTTCGTTCATCTCGAGGGCGAAGGACGACCGCACATCACCTTATGCGGGAGGAACTCGGTGCAGATTCACGAGCGCCATCGTCCCGTGAACTTCGGCGAGATGAGCGAGCGGCTGAAGCCGCATGGTACCGTCCGGCACAATGACTTCGTGCTGAAGTTCTGGCGCGAGCCGTATGAGATGACCTTGTTCACGGATGGGCGGGCGATTATCAAGGGGACGACCGACACGGGAGTGGCGCGGAGCTTGTATGCGCGATTTGTGGGGAGTTAGATCTCGGGGGCGGCAGGAAAGTAGCAGCCTCGGGTGAGAACGTTGACCATGAGCCGCAACTGAACGCGACTAGAATGGTCCGTGAACGCATCGATTGCTAGAAGGAGCAGCCTACGGCATTCACTCTGATCACTGCTCTGATCGTGGCTGCGGCGATCGCGTTGCTTGTGAAATATTGGAAACGATCCGATTCAAAGTCGGTACCACTTGAGTTCCCCGCTCCGGCAAAAAGAAATCAGGCCTCGCTAGACCGCGCCTATTTCTGCTTCGCTTTTCTCGGTCTGGTCACGCTGCCGATCGGTGTCGGTGCCTTGCTCTCAGTGCTGCACTGGGTGAATTTCGACGAGGGTTCGACTGCGGGGGGCGAAGCAATGTATTTTGGAATGCTCCTCGGCGCGCCACTTTCCGTTGGAATACTGGGCGCTTCGATCTATGGCATCTGGCAGACTGTGCGATTCCGGCATCGGGCGCTGATTGTCTTGTCAGTGATCACGATTGCCTGTGCTGGTGGCCTGATCGTTCTCATGCCACACGATGGACCGGACTTGCCCATCGTTGACTATGGAATGGGCTTTGCATTCGCGATCTACATCACCGCAAACCTTCTTGTGCCCGCATGGTGGTTTGCCAAGGGCAGGCGGCGCTACCGAAGCGGAGCACTTGGCTTCGAATGGCCTTTACGCTCGTCGCCGCCGGGCGATGAGAACGCATGGTAGAGGTGGAACTGATTGCGCCAAACTGCCATGCCCCTCCCAACGATTATTTTTCTGCAACTTGTAGGCAGGTTCTTGCGCATTGCATGAAGATGGGCGCGATTGCGATGCCGTTTCGGTTTCCGGCGTTTTGGCCGAAAAGTCAGAGAAAACACCGGAAAAAGCCGGTGATTCGCGGATTTGGCGAACACTGGCACGCGACCTGCTCCTGTCAAGGGAGGGATACGTCTCCCCGGAGGTAGGCATGCGCGCATTGGCCCTTGGCGTAGCGGTAATTTCGCTCTCGGCGCTGGCATTTGGTCAGTCCGGAGTTCGTCCAGTTCCCAGCTATTGTTCGAACAATTGCGGACCATACATTCCGCTGATTTCCACGCCCAGCGTGAGGTTTGAGACGGTGTCTCCTTCTGCCGCCGGAGCCAGCAATGCGACCGGCGGAATGCACGCCGGGGCGCGCAACTCGACCCTGTCGATCGTCGATGGAAATCCTGACGCAGTGCACACGCAGGTGGTGTGGTACTCGGGCGGCGGAAGCCCACTGGTTTCGCCTGCGGTCGGTTTGCCGCATGCGGAAGGACCGATGATGGGGATGCACGCCGAGCACATGATGCACATGGAACACGAGCGCGGCGAGGAACGCCAGGCGTGGACGTACTACGCCGGGTCCGCTGCGACGGGCAGTCCCGTGACAGCGTCAGCCGCGGCGAAGAGCGGACGGCACGCGGCACGGACGTACACGAATGCCGATGTGGAGCGGGTGGGACAGATTAGTCAGGATTTCAAGAAGAAATAGGCTCTGGGCTTTAGGTTCTCAGGTCTCAGTTTTGGGAAAGGCTCGAGTTTGATCGAGCCATTTCTTTTCTCTGTCCGTCGCAAGTCGCTTTTGCCGCCGAACTTCCCCAGCCTCCGCAAAGTGCGCGGAAGGCTGGGGCACCCGCTGTAACCTGTGAGCTGTCACCTGTGACCTGCCATCTGATATCTTCTGAGGCTTTGATCTGCTCGCCAGAAAAGAGCGCTCATGACAGAGATGTCGCGTCCGGAACCGTCGCGGATGTACCGGTGGTTGGTGCTGGTGTTCATCAGCGCCGCGCAGGGCTTCAATTACTACATCTACGACAGCATCAATCCGCTGGAGCGGATCTTCATCGAGAAGCTGGGCTACTCGGGCACGATGTTCGGGTGGTTGAACTCGAGCTACAGCGTGGCGGCCGTGCTGACGCTGCTGATCGGCGGGATCATCATCGACCGCATTGGCACGAAGAAATCCCTTTTCATCTTTGCTGCGCTCTGTTTCCTAGGCGCGCTGCTCACAGCATGGCGCGGGAGTTTTGTGACCATGGTGGCGGGCCGCACCGTGCTGGGGCTGGGCGCCGAGTCGATGATTGTGGCGGTCACCACGGCGCTCGCAAAGTGGTTCAAAGGCAAGGAATTGAGTTTTGCGTTTGGTGTAAACCTGACCATTGCACGGCTGGCGTCGGTAGCAGCCGACAATTCGCCGACCTGGGCGAAATCGAGTTTTTACCCGCAAGGCCCCGCAGGAGAACCGAGCTGGCAAGGGCCGTTAATGCTGGCCGTGAGTGCCGGGGTCTTATGCGTGGTGTGCTCAGCTGTCTACTGGTATCTGGAGAGCGCCGCGGAATCGCGGTACCAGTTGGGCAAAGCGGGATCGATCGACAAGCTGGAGTTCAAGGGGATTTTTAGGTTCAACCCTTCGTACTGGTATGTGGTCGGCTTGTGCTTCACCTTCTACTCAGCCATCTTCCCGTTCCGCACATTTGCCATCGATTTCTTCACCAACAAAATTTTGGCGTACCAGGGCGGAGTGCATGCGTCGGAGGCGGCGCGCGTCGTCGGGTTGCAGCAGGCGGGCGTGCTCAACAGCCTGCTTCCCTTCTCGGCGATGATCGTGACACCACTGTTCGGATTGCTGGCGGATAAGATCGGCAAGCGCGCGCTACTCATGATGGCGGGGTCGGTTCTGCTGATGCCCGTCTATCTCATGATGGCCTACCTACCCGCGTCGAAATACGTCACGTTCGCCTTTCCCTGGATTTCGCAGGGACAACTGACAATCGAGCACGCGACTTTACCGCTGGTGTTGCTCATTACCATGGCCATGATGGGTACGGTGTTTTCGCTGATCCCGGCGGTGATGTGGCCTTCGGTGGCCTATATCGTGGACGAGTCCCGTCTGGGCACGGCGTATGCCCTGATGACGCTGATCCAGCAGATCGGGTTCTTCATCATGAACCTGCTCATCGGCAAAGCCAACGACTACTCGGGGGCGGGGCTGGAGAATCCGCATGGCTACGCCCTCGGGATGTGGATCTTCTCGATACTGGGCTTCGTCGGGCTGGCGCTGGCAATCTTGTTGAGGATCCGGGAGACTGGGCCGCAGGGGCATGGGTTGGAGACGATTACGACCAAGACGGGGGCTTAGGTGGCGGCTGGTATCTGTTGAGAGTGCGGGCTTTGGGCTCTTGGCTTTGGGAGTTTCTTCCCAGGTCACGGGTAGAGCGCTGCTAGGTTTCGGCATATGGCATGAAAAAAGCAAATTCGGGACTCCCATCGTGTTAATCCGATAGACAGCTCCGGGTCGGGGAGTCCGATCTCGGCGATCCTTGGTTGCTCAGAAGCTCGCCAGAAACTTCGTCCGGTGACCCGTGAACCTGTCGCCTGTGGCCTGTTACGTCGGTTACTACCAAAATTGGAAGGCGGCGAAGGCGTGTGAAAGCAACGAGTTTTGTTATTCTGGATACGGAAAATACGGGAATCGGGTACTCCAAAACGGCCCGCAACCAGTACAACGTACAACTAGTTAGCCGCATCTCAACACATGCGGCCGGGAAAGGCGACTTGACCGAGCCACGACAACCGCAGGGGTTGGCGGAAGCACAGGCGATTGAGCGAGCCAAGCAGGGGGACGCGGAAGCGTTCGAGTTTCTCTATAACCTGCATAAGCGTCGCGTATATTCTCTGTGCTTGCGGATGACGGCGAATACCGCCGAAGCCGAGGACTTGACGCAAGAAGCGTTCCTGCAGTTGTTCCGCAAGATCGGAACGTTTCGCGGCGAGTCGGCGTTCTCGACCTGGCTGCATCGCATGGCGGTGAACGTAGTGCTGATGCACTTGCGGAAGAAGGGTCTGCCGGTAGTATCGCTGGAAGAGGCAACCGAAGGCGACGACGATACGCCGAAGAAGGATTTTGGGGCAGATGATCCTGTCCTGTCGGGTTCGGTAGATCGATTGCGATTGCAGAATGCAGTCGACCGACTGCCTCCCGGATACCGTTCGATTTTTGTGCTCCACGATGTAGAAGGGTACGAGCACAATGAAATCGCAACCATGGTGGGTTGCTCGATCGGCAACAGCAAGTCGCAGTTGCACAAGGCAAGAATGAAGTTGCGCGAGTTCCTGAAGACGAGCAGAGCCGAAAAGGCCGGATAGCCGTGGGGAACGGAAGCGCAGGCGGTACGGAAAGACTTGGGGAGAGAAGTATGAATTGTTCAGAGTTCCAACGTGAGTTGCCGGACTTCATGGAAGACGGCGGCAGTGCCGAGCTGCAGTCGCATCTGAAGACCTGCGGGGACTGCTCCGGCCTTGTTACCAGCCTGCAGAGCATCATTCATGAAGCGCAATATCTACAGGCCACGGACGAACCGAGTCCGCGGGTGTGGAATTCCCTCGAAATCATCTTGCGGCAGGAAAAGATCATCCGCGAACCGCGGGCTTCACATTCAATTCTGCCATCGTTGCGGCAACGCTGGGGTATTGCTGCCTGGCTGGTTCCAGCCGCCGCGGCCGTATTGATCGCCGCCGGGATCATGACGATCCACCGTCCGAATGCCGGCACCACCCAGCAAGCGATCGTCAAGACTCCGATCAAAACCGCATCAGACCAGAGCGATGAGCAGTTGCTGCAAGAAGTCTCAATGCGCGCGCCCATGATGCGGGCGGCTTACGAGAGCAACCTGAAGGACGTGAACAACTACATTCGGGATGCCCAAGAGTCCGTGAACGCCGACCCCAACGATGAGGAAGCGCAGCAGGCTCTGATGGACGCCTACGGGCAGAAATCGATGATTTACGAGATGGCTTTGGACCGTTCTCTGCAATAATGGGGATCGCGTTTCAGTCGATAGAGTCGCAAAGAGGGTAGGCACGAGGGATCTATGCAGCGCAGTCTGTACGCCACTGAGTTGACAGTCGTCATCCTGATCAGCCTTGCGACGTTGGTGGTCGCCGAGACCAAGAAGGAATATCGCTTCGAGGTCGGGCCGAAGGCGAAGGTTTCTATTGTCAACCAATTTGGCGCAGTGTCGGTGAAGCCCTCGACCGGGAATTACGTACTGGTGAACGCGACGATTTATTCCGACCGGGTTGAAGTCGATCACACGCAGAGTGGAAGCCGTGTTGACGTGCAATCGCATCTGTTGTCGGGCGCGACGCCCGACAATTCGCGGGTGGACTATGAAGTCCTGGTACCCGCCGATGCCAGCATCGATATGGAATCGACCACCGGACCGCTGCACGCCGAAAGACTTCACGGAGATGTGGAAGCGGAGGGTGCCAACGCCACGATCGATGTGCGTGACATCACGGGCAGCCACGTGCACGTGAAGACGATGGCCGGTCCGATTACCCTCACCAATATTCGCGACGGCCATGTCGAGATCGATTCAGTGAGCGGGGACGTTACGCTCACTTCCGTGACCGGGCCGCTGGTGCGCGTGAGTTCGACGAGCGGGAAGATTCAGTATGACGGCGATTTCGGCTACGCCGGCGAGTACCGGTTCAACAGCCACTCTGGAAACATCGATGCCACCATTCCCGAGGATGCCTCGGTCGACGTCAAAGCACAATCGGTGCGCGGGCAGGTTCAGAGCGATCTTCGGCTTCAACCCAAGGTGCATACTTCCTTCCTGGTAAAGGAAGGGAGTTCCTTCGCAGGTACCATCAACAAGGCGGCTTCCTCGGTATGGCTGCGAACCTTCAGTGGTAAAATCCACCTCAAGAAACGCTAAAAAATCTAGTGCGTCACGCAGGAAAGAAGCCCGCGACACAAGCATGAGGGGCATGCCAGGTTCGCGCCAGGATGAAGGTGGGACTGCATCCGAGCGCCGGGTGCCAGTGCGGGCCGTTTTTCTTGTCGGCTTTATGGGCGCCGGTAAGACGAGCGTGGGACGCGCGTTGAGCCGCTACCTGGGCTGGCGGTTTGAGGATCTCGATGACCGGATCCAGACGCGCGAGGGCCGAACCGTCCCAGAGATATTCCAGCAATCGGGCGAAGCAGGGTTTCGGAAAGCAGAGCGCGCGGCCCTGGCAGAGTTGCTCCAGCAGGAGAGCGGAGCGCCCCTCATCGCCGCGCTGGGTGGCGGAGCGTTTGTGCAGGAAGAGATCGCTGCCCTGCTGGTCGAGTCCGGAGCGGTGACGGTCTTTCTGGACGCTTCGCCTGACGAATTATGGCGCCGGTGCGGGACCGATGTAGTTGAGCGGCCTTTGCGACGCGAGGAAACAGAGTTTCGTCGCCTGTATGACATCCGCCGTCCGCGCTATCTGCAAGCCACCCTTAGGGTGGAGACGAGCGGCCGAGCTATCGCAGAAATCATTGATGAAATTGCAAGCGTATTGAGGCTGGACCACCGGGTTTCCGGCGAGGAGAAGTAATGTTGCAGTTTTCGAACACAGTAAGACTGGCAGTCGCGTTGGCCGTCATGGCGCCGCTCGTCGCCGCGGCGGTAGACAAGAAAGAAGCGAGCGGCCAGATGGTCGATTCGGGGGCGCTGGGTGTCTTCCTGAACGGTAAGCGGATCGCGACCGAGACCTTCTCAATTCAGCAGAGCACGACCGGCAGCGTCATTTCCTCACAGTTCAAGACCGAGGAGGGAGCCGACAAGGCCGCCCAATCCTCTGAGCTGCAACTCGCTCCCAATGGAGACATCCGGAAATACGAATGGAAGGAACTCGCTCCGGGAAAGGCGCAAGCTACAGTTGCGCCCAGCAACGAGTACCTGATGGAACATATTACGGGCAGTGGCAGTGAAAAGCCCGAGGATCAGCCATTCATGCTGCCCGCATCGACCAGCGTGCTCGACGATTACGTTTTTATCCATCGCGAGGTTTTGATCTGGCGCTATCTGGCGACGGCCTGCAAGCGGGACAAGGGTGCGGTGCAATGTCCAGCCAATCAGAAAACCCAGTTCGGGGCGATCAATCCGCACCAGCGCTCTTCCCTCCCCTTGAGCGTGGAATTTCAGGGGCGCGACAAGGTAGGCATCCGCGGCACCGAGCAGGAAATGAATAAATTCGTATTGCACAGCGAGGGTGGCGATTGGGTTTTGTGGCTCGACGATCAGTTCAAGCTGCAAAGGATTCTGGTGGCCGCAGACAGTACAGAAGTTGTCAGAGACTAAGTAAAGACTTCGCCCGCCTAACGGGCGCGAGCATCGAAGCCGGAAATGGGGCAGCCGGCCTGACATGGTTCTCATCGACACACGAACGTCGCGCGTGCTGTTCACAGCGTTGCTGTTCGCGCTGGGCCTGGGATTTCTCTACGTCATCCGCGGGACGTTGATCGTTTTTCTGTTCGCAGTTTTCTTTGCTTACCTGATGGAGCCGGCCGTCTCACGGCTGGAAAACGTGCTGCGCGGGCGGGGACGCGCCATCGCACTCATTTACCTGCTGCTACTGGGTGGAGTAGTTTTGTTCTTTGTCTCGGTAGGACCACGAATTGGTCACGAGGCAGCGCGTTTCGGACAGTCCTTGCCCGATCTTCTCAACCGGGTGAGCTCGGGAGCCATTGCGCACGACATCGGGCAGGAGCACGGCTGGAGCAGCACCACCCAGGAAAAACTCCGCGATATCCTCCTGCGAAATTCCGACGACATCAAGAAATATGCGGAACGCTTCGGCTTGCGTGCGGCTGCGACTGCGAAGAATGCTTGGCTGGTTTTTCTTGTGCCTTTGCTGGCGATTTTCTTCCTGAAAGACGGCCGGGTCTTCAGTGATGTAGCCCTGTCCGTGGTGCAATCGCGACCGCAGAGGGAGTTTCTGCAGGCGGTGATCAACGACCTCAATCAGATGCTGGCGCAGTTTATCCGCGCGCAACTGACGCTGGCAGCGTTTTCGCTCATCGTGTATGCGACTTTCATGGGGTTGATGCGCGCTCCGTATTCCCTGGTGCTGGGCACGGCCGGGGGTGTGATGGAATTTATTCCGGTGGTCGGCCCGCTGGTGGCAGGGCTCGTCATTCTGAGCGTCGCCATCCTCATGAACTATGCTTACTGGCCGGTGCTGCTCCTGTTCCTGGTCGTGTGGCGCGTTGTGCAGGATTATGTGATCTCACCAAGAGTGATGGGCAAGAGCATGGAACTGCACCCGCTGGCGGCAATCTTCGGAGTCATGGCGGGTGGCGAAATCGCTGGCGTGTTGGGCGTGTATCTGTCTATCCCAGTGATGGCGAGTTTGCGAATCGTGTGGCGTCGCGGTCGGATTTATGTCGAGAAGAAGCGGTTTGGCCCGCTGAACGAGTACACGTTTGGCAGCGAGATTCAGCCGCGCCGGTAGGAAGATCGATTGATGATTTGAGATTTCAGGTTTGAAATCGTGTCGCACGCTTTGGCACGAAATCTTCAATCTGAAATCCGCCTCTCCTCTGTGTTGTAAAATCCAAGTCAATCTATGTCGAACAAGATTCCTGTTGGTATTCTGGGTGCGACTGGCATCGTCGGGCAGCGGTTTGTCCAGATGCTGGAGCACCATCCATGGTTTGAAGTGGCGTGGCTGGCAGCGTCGGACCGTTCGGAGGGTCGCACTTATGCCGATGCGGCACGCTGGCGGTTGAAAACAGCTATTCCCGATCGCGTTGCCAAAATGAAGGTTTCAACCGCCAAGCCTGAGGGCGCACCGAAAGTGATTTTCGCTGCGCTCGATGCCAGCATTGCGGCCGAAATGGAGCCTGCTTTCGCAGCCGCGGGATGCGCGGTGGTTTCGAATTCCAGCGCACTGCGCATGGCGAAGGACGTGCCGCTGGTGATTCCCGAAGTAAATGCGGGACACGTCAAGCTGATTGAGTCGCAGGCGTGGCGGCAGAAATCCGGCGGATTCGTTGTGACGAATCCCAATTGCTCGGCCATCGGCCTGGTTCTGGCGCTTGCTCCCCTCGACCACCAGTTCGGACTCGAGACAGTAATGGCGGTCACGATGCAGGCTGTGAGCGGAGCGGGGTATCCCGGAGTGGCATCGCTCGACATTCTCGGCAACGTCATCCCTTACATCGCCAAAGAAGAAGAGAAGATGGAGGAGGAGACGCTCAAACTCCTCGGAAAGCTGAACGGCACGGGCGTGGTGCCGGGCGCTTTTGCGATGAGTGCGCAGTGCAACCGGGTCGCGGTGGAGGATGGGCACACGGAGTCGATTTCGGTGCGACTGAAAAAGAAGGCTCAGCCGGAGGAAATCATTGACGCGTGGAACTCGTACACCGCGGAACCGCAGAAACTGCGACTGCCGAGCGCTCCCGATCAGCCTGTGGTTTACCTGGAGGCGAATGATCGGCCGCAGCCGCGCTTTGACGCGGAGCGCGGTGCGGGCATGACGACCACCGTTGGACGACTGCGTCCGTGCAAGGTGCTGGACTGGAAATTCACGGTGCTGTCGCACAATACGATTCGCGGGGCCGCGGGGGCTGCGCTGCTGAATGCAGAATTGCTCAAGGCGCAGGGATATCTGGGGTAAATGAAGCGGCGGGCGTCCCCGCCCGTCCGACGGGCGAGACGCCCGTTCCTCCATCGCTCACATCACCCTCGCAGCCTTCGGGGGCGCTACTCTCTAGGCGAGATTCTCCACATGATTGTCATGAAATTCGGCGGGACCTCGGTGGAGGATGCCAAGGCGATCGATCGCACAGCGTTGATCGTCAAAGGGCGCGCCGCGCGCAAGCCCGTCGTGGTCGTCAGCGCGATGGCCAAGGTGACCGATACGCTGCTCAAGATGGCGCAGGCCGCCGGGAGCGGCGATCGGGAAACCGCGCTGGGACTTTCGCGTGGGCTGCGGGAACGCCACTACAACACCGCCGGCGAACTGCTGGGAACCGGGGTCTTCACCCGCTTTCACAGCGAGTTGGAAGGCGAATTCGATGCGCTCGACGAGCTGCTGCGGGGAATTGCAGCCGTCGGGGAGTTGACGCCGCGCACGACAGATCACGTTGCCGCTTATGGCGAGCTACTCTCGAGCAAGATCGTCAGCGAGGCATTTGCGGTTCGCGGTTTGAATGCGACGTTGGTCGATTCGCGCGAGTGCATTGTGACCGACGCGACCCATACGCGGGCTGTGCCGTGTTTCGACGACACCAATGAAAGGCTCACCCTCAAGTTGAAACCCCTGATGGAGGCTGGACGCGTTCCAGTGATGGGTGGTTTCATCGGTGCGACGCGCAGCGGGGTAACGACAACCATTGGGCGCGGCGGATCGGATTTTTCGGCGGCCATCGTGGGCGCGGCGCTCAACGCCGAGGCCATCGAAATCTGGACCGATGTCGATGGCATGATGACCACGGATCCCAATCTGTGTCCGGATGCGCACCGCATTCGCGTCATCAGCTTTGACGAGGCTGCGGAACTTGCCTACTTTGGGGCGAAAGTATCTGCATCCGGCCACCGTGCTGCCGGCGGTCCAGAAAAACATTCCGGTGTTCATCCTGAATTCGCGGAATCCCTCGTGCGAAGGAACGAAGATCACCGCGCGCGCTCCGCACTGCAAGAACATCTTCAAGGCCATCGCCGCCAAGAAGCGGATTACGATCGTGAACGTGGCTGCGCCGCGAATGTTGCTGGCACATGGATTCCTGCGAGCAATTTTTGAGGCATTCGACCGGCACAAAGTGGCGGTCGACGTGGTTTCGACGTCCGAGGTCAGCGTCTCACTTACTGTGGATTCGAACGAGGCAATCCCGGCGCTGGCGGCCGACCTTGCGAAGCTTGCGGACGTTAAGTATGAAGGTCGGAAGGCCATCGTTTGCCTGGTGGGAGAGAATCTGCGCGAGACGCCGGGAGTGGCGGCACGGGTATTCGGCGAATTGTCAGATTTGAAGGTGCGTATGATTTCGCAGGGAGCGTCGGAGATCAACCTGACCTTCGTCATGGAAGAGGAAGATGTGCCTGGGGTCATCCGGCGGCTGCATTCTTCTTTCTTTTCGGAGTTGGATGCTGAGGTTTTTGCTTAACGCTATCCAAAAAACCTTTAACCGCTAAGGGCGCAAAGAAAGGCCGCGAAGGGACGCTAAGAAGTCTTGAGTACATTCATGAACTTTTTGATACTTGGTCGCGGAAAGACTGGATCGCTGGTGGCGCAGTGCGCGAAAGAGCGACATCACCATGTTCGCGTGCTCGGAGCGAATGAAAACCGTGGCGGCAAGGCGCTCACGCCCGATCTGTTGCGCGATGTCAACACGGTCATCGACTTCACCGCTCCGGTGTCTGTGATGGACAATATTCACGCGTGCCTGCGCGAGAAAAAGAACATGGTCGTTGGTACGACCGGATGGCACGCCCACGCAGGCTCGGTGCGCGCCGAGGTGGAAAAGGCGGGCGTCGGATTTTTGCACGGCGCCAATTTTTCTGTCGGCGTGAACCTCTTCTTTGAGGCGGTTCGATCTGCTTCAAGGGCTCTGAAACATGGGTACTCTGGACAAATCTTTGAACGCCATCACCAGCAAAAGAAGGATGCGCCTTCAGGCACTAGCCTTGTGCTGCAGCGAATCATCAAAGAAGCATCCGGTATGCAATTGGAGATAACGTCTTTCCGCGAAGGCGACGTGGTGGGACTGCACGAAGTGATCTTCGACTCTCCCAATGACCGCATTTACCTTTGCCACGATGCCAAATCGCGCTACGGTTTTGCCGAAGGTGCAGTTCTGGGCGCGGAATGGCTGAGCGGCAAGACGGGCTTCTACGATTTCAAGGACATCTGGCGCGAGCTTTAGTCCACACCCTCGCGGGCATCAGACAACGCCTGACTCGCTTGCAGGCATCTCGTGAGCCGATAGATCGATTTTCCTCGCGCACGCGTCTGGAGTTATCCTAGGCAATATGGAACTGCGTGGATGCGGTACAGCGCTCGTCACTCCCTTTCATCAGGACGGGTCCATCGATGACGCGGCCCTGAGCAATCTGGTGGCATGGCAGGTGGAGTCAGGCATTGATTTTCTGATTCCCTGCGGCACTACGGGAGAGACCCCGACGCTTTCCCGTGACGAGTGGCTACACGTCATCGATACAACAATTGAAGTGGTCGCCGGGCGCGTGCCAGTGGTGGCAGGTGCGACATCGAACTCTACGCAAGAGGCAGTGGAGAAGGCCCGAGAGGTCGCATCGCGACCGGGAGTGAATGCAATCCTGACCGCGACGCCCTACTACAACAAGCCCACGCAAGAAGGTCAGTACCGGCACTTCAAGGCGATTGCCGAGGCGGTAGATAAGCCGCTGATCCTTTACAACGTGCCGGGGCGCACTAGCGCGAACATCGAACCGGGCACGCTGGCACGGCTTGCAGAAGTGCCCAATATCGCCGGCGTGAAAGAGGCCAGCGGAAATATCTCGCAGATCGCTGAAGTGCTGAATGCCGTTCCGGAGACCTTTCTGGTTTTCTCCGGGGACGATGCCATCACCCTTCCCGTGATTGCTTTGGGCGGTGTTGGAATTATTTCCGTTGCCTCCAATGAAATTCCGGCTGAGATGGCCGCGTTGACACGGGCGGCTCTCAACAACGACTGGACGACCGCGCGCAGCATTCACCGCAAGTATCTGCCGCTCATGCAGGCAAACTTCATTGAGTCGAATCCACTGCCCGTGAAGGCTGCGCTGGCGATGATGGGCAAAATTGAGGAAGTGTACCGGCTGCCCCTGCTGCCCATGCGGCGCGATACGCGATCGAAGCTTCAGAAGATCGCGACGGAAGTCGGACTGATTTCTAAGCCGACGGCGCCATCTCCGGATGCGGCGGAGTTCTTCGTGTATGAGAACTGGCTGGCGGGCCCACATAAGATTGTGCTGCATCGCTCGACCTGTGGCCAGTGCAATCACGGGAAAGGGCGACCGGCGGGACATGACGCGAACCACGCCAAGTGGCATGGACCGTACGGAACGCTGGCAGAGGCAAGGACCGTAGCCCACGATATGCAGGGAATTTTGATTCGCAGCGAGTGCAAGTGTATTTAGTCGTCAGTCGCTAGTCGCTGGTCATCAGCCGAGTCATGGGCAGTGCCGCGATGGCCACTGCGCGGGCTGCCGTCAGCTATCAGCCATCGGCGGTCAGCCAAGGACTTCTCCCTCTCTCTTTGAACGGTATACTGCTCGCGCATGAAGTCCCTTCAAACTTCTATTGAGCGTCTGTCTTCTTTAGGCGAGATTGAGCACAAGCCCGAGGCGCGCGAGACGTTTCTTGAGTTTCGCGATGCGCTGACGCAGGGCAAAGTGCGCGCCGCTGAGAAAAAAGACGGCCGGTGGGTGGTCAATACGTGGGTGAAGCGGGGCATTCTGCTGGGATTTCGGCTGGGCGTACTGGAAGACATGGGTGACGCCGGACTGGCCTTCGTCGACAAAGACACGTTCCCTGCCCGCCGATTTTCGGTCGCGGACCGCGTGCGGATAGTGCCCGGGGGGTCCTCGGTGCGCGTCGGCGCCTACGTTGCTCCGTCGGTGATCTGCATGCCGCCCATGTTTATCAACGTCGGAGCTTATGTGGACGAAGGCACCATGGTCGACTCGCATGCACTGGTGGGATCGTGCGCGCAGGTTGGAAAACGCGTGCATCTAAGTGCGGCCGCGCAGATTGGGGGCGTGCTTGAGCCGGTGAATGCGGCGCCCGTCATCATTGAAGATGATGTGCTGGTCGGGGGAAATTGTGGCGTTTACGAAGGGACGCTGGTGCGAATGCGGGCGGTGCTCGGCGCCGGGACGATCTTGACCCGGTCGACGCCTCTGTACGATCTGGTTCGTGAGGAAGTGTATCGAGCCTCGGGGGAGAAGCCGCTCGAGGTGCCGGAAAATGCCGTGGTCGTGCCGGGGTCGCGCGCGGTCAAGAAGGGTCCGAAGTGGAATTTGTCGTTGTATACGCCCGTGATCGTGAAGTATCGCGATGAGAAGACGGATCGGGGAATTGAGTTGGAGGAGTGGCTGCGGTAGTGGGCGTCCTGTTTCGCGCGGAAAAGCAAACCTCAGGGGCTGAAGCCCCCGGTCTTCGGCGGTTCGCTTGGCACGGCTGAAGCCGTGCCCTTCCCGTCCTTGCTCGAGCCTACAAACGATGCTTGCTGGCCGTCTCGAACGGCGATGCGGGACTTACCTCGATTTCAACGTGAGTTCCAGCGTTCCTTGACTACCCGTGCCATTCAACGTGACTTTGACATCCGCCAGGCCGGACACGATCGCATCGGCTTCGCGCAACTCCGTTGCAGGGTAGGTAGTGGGGAGCGAGATGACCTTCATGCCAGCGCCGTGGGCTGAGCGGATCCCGGCCGGCGCGTCTTCGAAGACCACGCACTGTGCAGGATCGGTCTTCAACAATTCTGCGCCGAGGCGGTAGGGCTCGGGATCAGGCTTGCCGTTCGATACATCGTCGGCCGTGACCATGATGTTCGGCACCGGGATGCCGAATTTCTGCATGCGGTTGACGGCAAGAAAGCGTGTGCCGGAAGTGACTACGGCCCATCGACCGCGCGGGATCGAGTTCAGCAGAGCGAGAGCGCCCGGGATCTGGACGATTCCATCGGCTGCGGCTTCGCGGTCTTCGATTTTCTTGGTTTCAGCGACGGCGTCGAGATGCGGAGCCACACGGCGAATGACTTCAACCGTGCGCACGCCGTGCGCCGCTTCCATCACGTACTCGGGATCGAGGCCATTTTCGCGCGCCCAGCGGGAGTATTGCTCGGCGACGACTCGGGTGGAATCGACCAGAACGCCGTCGAGGTCGAAGAGGATGGCGGAGCAGTGAAAGGATGGCATAGGTCTTCTAAAGACTACATTATGGAGCCATCACAGGGTCGTGAGGCGTCGGATGGTTACAAACATCGCAGCTGTAGTTAGTATCTTGTAAAACTCCGCACTCGTGATACAGTGCCCGGGACTGTAGCGTGAGCAAGGGCAAAATTTCAAGCTGCTGACGCTGCACCCGCCTCGCAACGGACGACCTGACCCATAGGGCATCTGGTTCGCAGTAGCAGTAAAGGAGGTCTCCCATGACCTGCCAGCGTCTCCACAAAGCCCACGTTCTTAGTGTCGTTTCTCTGTTGATCACCATCTTCGCTATCCTGATCGCTCTGCCGGCTTCGGCACAATTAAGGGGCCGAGGTCAACGGTTTACGAAGCCCCCAGTTCTGCCCGCGTCGCAGAATGCCAGCCCGCCCCTTTTTCTACCGGCGGTGATCTACGGCTCTGGCGGCGGAGGGGCCCAGTCATTGGCGGTCGCAGATGTGAATGGAGACGGCGTGCCTGACTTGGCAATCGCGAACATCTACTCCAACACTCTAGGAATTTTACTAGGTAACTGCGATGGAACCTTCCAAGCAGCTGTGACCTATGGCGCGGGCGGTTCTGGCGCCGAGTCAGTCGCGGTTGTGGATGTGAACGGCGACAACAAACCAGACTTGGTGGTGGCAAACGTCAACGGGGTGGGCGTGCTCCTGGGCAACGGTAACGGTACCTTTCAGGCGGCGGTCAGTTACGCTTCTGGTGCCACCCTTTCAAATTCGGTAGCAATAGCCGATGTGAACGGCGATGGCAAACCAGACTTAGTGGTGGGGAATTTCAACGAATCAGTTGGTATTCTGTTGGGCAACGGCGACGGTACCTTCAAGCTCGGCGCAATCTATAGCTCGCAAGCCGAATTTTCGGTCGCTGTGGCGGACGTAAACGACGATGGGAAACCAGACGTGCTGGTGGCGAACTTATACAACAACGTGGCTGTGCTGCTGGGTAACGGCGATGGAACCTTCCAACCGGCAGTAATCTACAACCCCGGCGGTTTCGACGCTTCATCGGTCATTGCACACGACGTCAACGGCGACGGCAAACCCGACCTGCTAGTGACGAACTGGTTTGTCAACAACCAAAATGATAATGCCGACGGCGTGGTAGGCGTGCTTCTGGGCAACGGCGACGGAACTTTTCAGCCGGCCGTGACCTACGACTCGGGTGGGCTACAGCCTTCTTCGATCGCGGTCGCAGATGTGAATAGGGACGGTAAGCCCGATCTGGTGGTGGGGAATTGTTCGTTCAGCGGCGGAAGTGTCAATTGCACCACTGGAAACGGCGCGGTGGATGTCTTGTTGGGCAACGGCGACGGTACGTTCCAACCGGCGGCCACTTACAGCTCAGGCGGGTCAGCGCCCACGTCGGTAGCGATAGCGGATGTCAATGGAGACGGCAAGCCGGACCTTCTGGTGGTGAATCTGTGTGCTAACAGCTGTCCAGATGCCTCTGGATCGGTGGGCGTGCTCCTTAACAACACCGCCGACACCACTCCACCCGTTATCACGCTGTTTGCTACTGCGAAAGTCTTGGGGTCGCCGAGAGGGAAGATAGCGCAGATAAAAGTGTGGGGGACGATCATCGACACCGGTTCCGGGGTGAACCTAAATAGTTCAGCTTTTGTGGTGAAAGATGAAGATGGCAGGGTGCAACAAACCGGAGCCATAACTTTGGGGGCCGGGGGCAAGTATGCTTTCACCGTCTTATTGCCAGTGTCACATCGACACTCGCATCGGGGCGGACATCGCTACGCAGTTACAGTCCGCGCGACGGACAATGCAGGTAACCGCGGATCGAAGACTAGAGTTGTAACCGTACCTCACGATCGCGAAGACGAGGACGACTGAAGTCAAGTTACCCTGACGGCTGCTCCAATCGTGGCATGGCACCTACCCGCCGGTAGACAACTTCGGGACTACCTCCCTCTGCGGGAGAGCATCGGCCGATGCCACACGCTTCCGCATTTCGAGATGCCTCTGCCGAAAATGTGCCTGGGCGCGCTGTCCCCAAGTGCGCACGAAGTAGTAGTTCAGTCCGGCCCCGATGAGTGAACTGGCGACCGGGATCAGTCGGCCCGCCCACTTCTCGACCACCTCCCCGCTGGCTTGCGCGGCGATGCGTTGGATGACACGCGGAATGAACTTGTTGATGACTTCTTTCTCGAGCAGCTCGCGGCTGATGTCGACACCCGCGGCGCTGGCGGCCGCGATCCACAGTTCGGCCATTTCGTCGTCGGTATTGAGTTCGAAGCCGTAGACGAGGCTCAACTTCTCGATCGTGCGCACGGTGATAGCCGAAAGGAAGCCAAGGTCGGGTACCACGGTTAGCAGTCCTCCGAGGCCGAAACCGGCTCCCTGAACGGCTGCCATTTTTGAGCTGCTGCGCAAGATGGAAGCGGCGACATCATCAAGGTGGCTGACATCCACGCTCTGCATGCCTTTAAAGCTCGTGACCGGCAGATCGTAGGCGGCGCGCAGTTGGATGAGGAACTTGTCGGGGTTCACCTTGACCGTTTCGTAGGTGCGGGTGAGGCCCCTAACCAGGCCGCTTTCGACGCGCCGGCGGAGCCAGGATTTGTGATCGCTCGACATGATGGTTGGATGCGGTTGCACGGGGCCAGTGGCCACCCTATTCAACATAGCGCAGGCTGCAACGTGGTTCAAAGGGGATTCATTCGGCTTGTGCAGCGCTTGATAAAAACCCCCGCCCAAGCGGAGCTTGGACGGGGGACCCGGCGTTCGTAAGACAGTTCCCGCGACGGAGCGTCGGACGTCCTCGCCCGACGGCCTTTTCGTAGCGGTGCCCTTTCTCTAAAACACAAGGTCCCTCGACTCCGTTCGGCTTCGCCTCACTTGCTCGGGATGACAAATTTTCTGAAGGCTGCTTGATGCGTAACTGGCGATGATCCGGCAACTTCGTATTCCCCGTGTGCTAGCATCATTTCTTCATGCCATCCGGAAAACTGCAAATTGTGCCTTTGGGCGGGCTGGGCGAGTTCGGTATGAACTGCATGGCCCTGCGCTGGGCCGACGACATCATTGTGATCGACGCCGGGCTGATGTTCCCGGAAGCCGAACTGCTGGGCGTCGACATTGTCGTGCCTGATATTTCCTATCTCACCGAGAACCGGCAGAAGGTGCGCGGAATCATTCTGACGCACGGGCACGAGGATCACATCGGCGCGCTGCCCTGGGTTCTTTCCGAACTGAATGTTCCTGTGTGGGGCACGGAATTCACGCTGGCGTACGTTGAAGACAAACTGGACGAGCACGGCCTGCTCGATGACGCCGACTTGCGCGAGATCCGTCCAGGAGAGCGGGTCAAGATCGGGCCCTTTACCGTCCATCCCATCCAGGTGACACACAGCCTGGTCGACTGCGTGGCGCTGGCGGTGCATACACCGCTAGGCGTGGTGATTCACACCGGCGATTTCAAGGTCGATCCCACGCCGACCGACAACCGTCTATTCGACCTGCACGGGTTTGCCGAGTACGGCAAGGAAGGCGTTCTAGCCCTTCTGCAGGATTCGACCAACGTTGAGCGCAAAGGCTACACCCCGAGCGAACGAGCGGTGCGTCGCAAGTTCGACGAAGTTTTCGCGCGGACTGAGCAGCGACTGTTTATCTCCTGCTTTTCCTCTTCCATCCATCGCATCAAGCTGGCCGTGGACCTCGCGTTTGAGCATGGCCGAAAGATCGCCTTCATCGGGCGCTCGATGAATAATTCGGCCGAGATTGCCGAAGACCTGGGGTACGTCGAAATCCCCGAGGGATTGCTGATCCATCCCGGCGACATGAAAAATCATCCGCCGAAAAAGGTCTGCGTGTTGATCAGCGGCACACAGGGCGAGCCCATGTCGGCGCTGTCGCGCGCGGCCGTGGACAATCACAAGCATGCCAAGATTGAGAAGGGCGACACGGTGGTGCTGTCGTCGCGCATTATTCCCGGGAATGAGAAGGCGATTTACCGGATGATCGATCACTTGTTCCGGCGCGAAGCACACGTGATCTACGAAGACGGCTCGTCGCCGCCGATACACGTCAGCGGTCACGCCAGCCAGGAAGAGCTGAAGCTGATCATTAACCTGGTCAAGCCGCGATACTTCATTCCGGTGCACGGGGAATATCGCCAGCTCAAGCTGCACGCGGAAATGGCTGGATCGATGCACGGATCGGTTGGGAAGGTTATGCTCATCGAGAGCGGTGACGTCCTGGAAATCGACGAACTGGGTGCGCGCAAGACCGGCCGCGTGAACGTGGGGCGCGTTTGCATCGACTCTGGATCGCGGACCGATGTGATTGAGGATCTGATCGTGAAGGACCGCCGCCACATCAGCGAAGACGGCATCGTGCTTCCCATCATTGCGATTAACAAGCTGACAGGAGTGGTTGAGACGTCGCCGGAAATCGTGACCCGCGGGTTCAACCCCGGAGAAGATGGCCTGCTGGATGGCGCCAAGCAGATCGTGATGCAGACGCTGGAGGTGTCCAGCGACGAAGAGAAGGCGGATTACGGTGTCATCAAAGAGAAGATTCGGGCGGATCTGAAGCGCTACATCAGCAAGCAGACGCAGAAACGGCCGCTGATTATGCCGGTGATACTCGAGATCTAGCTGCGAGCTTCGAGCAAACGGGCCTCGAACCCAACATCTTGCGAGTCCTGCTGTTACATTGAATCATCTTTAATGTAGATTGCTCGAAGCTCGGAGCTCACGGCTCTCCCAGGAGCGTCCATCATCGTCACTCTTGAAGATATTCAGCAAGCACACGCTCGCCTGAACGGCATTACGGTTCGAACGCCGGTCATCGATGTCACGGCTGAGATTTCTTTCGCTGGCGATTCACGGCGGCTTTTTCTGAAGCTTGAGAATCTACAGCCCATCGGAGCGTTTAAGCTGCGTGGGGCTTATAACAAGATCGCATCGCTCACTCCTGAGGAGCGCAAGCGCGGAGTCATCGCCTATTCGAGCGGCAACCACGCGCAGGGCGTGGCCTATGCGGCGCGAGCCCTCGATACCAAGGCCGTGATCGTCATGCCCGGCAATGCTCCCGCGATCAAACTGGATGCGACCGCCGGCATGGGTGCGGAAATCGTGAAAGTCGGCGCAGGGAGCCAGGAACGTCAACAGAAAGCGGAAGAACTCGCCGCGCAGCATGGCTACGCCATCGTTCCTCCTTACAACGACGAGAAGATCATCGCGGGGCAAGGCACGATGGGGCTCGAAATCCTGGAGCAGGTTCCTGATGTTGAAACCGTGCTGGTTCCGGTGGGTGGAGGGGGCATGATCAGCGGCGTGGCCGCAGCCATCAAGTTGAGCCGGCCATCGGTGAAAGTCATCGGCGTCGAACCGGCGCTGGCGGCCGACGCGCAGGCTAGCTTGCGAACGGGCAAGGTCGTGAATCTGGCCGCCGAAGAAGTCACTCGAACGATGGCGGACGGATTGCGAACGCAGAGTATTGGGGCCATCAACTTCGAGCATATCCAGAAGTTTGTGGACGACATCGTGACCGTGTCGGAAGAGGAGATTCGCGAAGCGATGCGGCGACTGTCAGCAAACCCGAAGACGTTGGCGGAGCCGAGCGGGGCAGTATCGGTCGCGGGATTCCTGTTTCGGGGAAGGGAGTTGCCTCGCGCGACAGTGCATGTGGCGGTCATCAGCGGGGGCAATATCGAGCCTGCCATGCTTGCGGAAGTGCGGAGATAGACTCGGCGGAGCCGCAGGCGCCTTGCTCGCCGGGCAAGGACGCGCGTCCCTCCATCGACGCGCTCTTAAGCCGAATCATTCCGGCTGTATGCGCAGATCGCAGTGTAAAATTAAAGTTCCGCTCTATCTTCATCCCATCGAGGTCTCGACCATGCAGGTTTCCGCCGGTGTGCGGATTTCCTCGTTGTTCCTGCTGACGCTGCTGCTTCTGTCTCTCCATCCTCATCAGCCGGTCGCCCTCGCAGCTGGCGAGCACGGCACGCTGATTCGCGTGGCGAAGATGTACCTGTCGCCCGATTCGAACTCGACCACGCTGGCCGAGATCGAGCGTGGGCGCGAACTTGTGGTGTTGGAAAATACGAGCGGGCAGTGGGCACACGTCGAAGCACTGCTTGGCGAAGAAAAAACCGTCAGCGGCTGGATCGTGGACAAAGGCTTCGTGCGAAGCACGAATCCTAACGGCGACAAGATCGTTTTCGGGGAGGCTGCCGACGCCGAGGACGAAGCCAGCCGCCGCCACGGACGCCGCGATGCCGACAAGGACGCACTTGCGCCTTTACTACCGCGTGTACGACCTCTTCCCAAATTCGCCACTGGCCGGGCAGTCGCTCTATCGCGCTGCTGATATTCGCTGGCAGGTGGAGCGGGCGGATGTCATGTCGAGGCCATCGGCGAAGGAACGTGACCCGGGACTGCGCGAGGGCATGAACGAAGACTGGATGAAAGAGGTCATGAAGAAATTCCCGGGGACCAAGTGGGCTGATCTCGCCGCGTATCACCTGATTGAAAACAAGCTCTGCGGTGAGTGGCAAGGGACATCGAAATGCCCAGAGAAGGAAGCCGATCATTACGAGAAATATGCGGCCGACCGGCCAGGGTCTCCGGCGGCGCCCGAAGCTTTATACCAGGCGGCCAGACGACGCGCTGCGCTGGTGGATATATACAAAACTGAGGAAGAAAAGAAGAAAGCCGAGGAGGCTAAGGGCAAGGCGATTGCCTTGACGCAGAGGATTATTTCGCAGTATCCACAGTCTGATTGGGCCGCGCGAGCGGAGAGATTGAAGTTTCTTGTGGAGCAGGATGTGCCTACGTTCGGGAATGCCGTGGAGTAGGGGGAGTTCCAAGTTCTCAGTTCTCAGTTCTCAGTTCTCAGTTCTCAGTTCTCGAGTTCTCAGTTCTCAGAATTGGACGGGCTTCCCTTCGTTTTCGCTATCGGTTCGCGAGTAGCTTTGTGCGTTGCAATTCTTGAACTTCCTACGCTCTCCGTCCCTATTGTTGTTCCTTTTCTCGCGCATCAAACTTCACAATCTGACCTTCGCGAAACTCTGGGATACTAGAGATTCTTCCCGGAGGAAGCTTGAACGATTATTTGTTGTCGTTGTTGCTTGGCATCGTTGAAGGTGTTACGGAATTCCTGCCTGTCAGCTCGACCGCGCATTTGCGCATCGCTGAAAGCCTGCTGCACGTTTCGCTTTCCGATGGGTACTGGAAGATGTACTCGATCGTCATCCAACTGGGCGCGATTCTTTGCCTGCCGGTGTATTTCCGCGAGCGGATTGCTAAGTTTCTTTCTACTTTTCCGGGCGGCGAGCGCGGCGACCGCAACATCCTGACCCATCCCCTGGGACTGACGATGATTGCGTTCGTGGTTACGGCGATTCCGTCTTACCTGTTGACCAAGGTGATCGGCAAGAATCTGGAGAGCCTGTACGTCATGGGCGCGGCGCTGCTGATTGGCGGCATCGTAATGTGGGTGGTGGACGCCTCGAAGGCAACCTGGGAGAAAGCAGGCCCGGGCACCGCGGGAAGTCCAATCCGCACTTGGCGGATGGAGGACATGAGCCTTGGTCAGTCCATATGGATCGGCCTTTGCCAGATTCTATCTGCGGTTTTCCCCGGAACGTCGCGCTCCATGGCGACCATCGCTGGCGGACAAGTGGCGGGGATGTCGCGGGCGGCTGCGCTGGAGTTTTCCTTCTTTCTCTCGATGCCGACCATGGTTGTGGCGACGGGCTATACGCTGCTGAAGTCGCTGCGCGGCAAGGGCGAGAATCCGATTGGAGTAAGCACTTTGACTTCGCATGAATGGGTTGTTTTGGCGATCGGGTTCGTAGTGTCGTTCGTCGTGGCCTACGCCAGCGTGGCTTGGTTTATGGCCTGGGTGCGCAAGCGCGGGTTCGCGCCGTTTGCGGTTTACCGGATTGTGGTGGGGATTGCAGTGCTGGCTTTTGCAGCGAGACTTGCTGGATGACGGGTCTATGGCTATGCCCGAGAGCGGGACGCCCTCGGGACTGCCGGTGACACACCGGCGCTACTTTCGCATTTTTCGGACCGCGTTGGCAGCCGCAGTTTGTTGCACATGACACCAAGTCGATACGGCAGCGGGAGATTCCGTCGTTGTCGGCGTGGCCGGTTCTTGGCATAATCGAGAGGCTCTGGCGCACTCGGCCACTGGTCGCCGCTTTGTCTGTCCGCGGCTACCCGTGCGGAATACGCCTCAATGAAGACTTTTTCGCGGCTATTCAACCCAACCAGCAACCGGCGGCTCAATGAGCTGATCGGCTTCTTGCTGTGTGTCTCCGCGCTCCTCCTTTTCCTCGCGCTCGCGTCCTATTCGCCGCTCGACCCATCGTTCAACAGCGCTTCGGTGCTGACGACTGTGCGGGGGGCACGCAACTGGATTGGCATCGTCGGCGCGGTCTTGTCGGATTTGTGCCTGCAGGCGTTCGGTGTCGGGGCTTTTCTGTTGCCCGTGTTCCCTGCCTTGTTGGGCGCCCGCTGGTTTCGCTCGCGCAAGGTGCAATCGCCTGTGGCGAAGAGTCTGGGCGGTTTCTGGCTGCTGATCTTTGTGCCCGCGTTTCTTGCGCTGCTTCCAGGAAACGTTCGCTGGCTGGGCGTGATTCCGATGGAAGGCCTGGTCGGGCGGATCGTCGGCGACTTCCTGATTCATTATCTGAATCTTGCCGGAGCGTACATCGTGTGCGCGACGGTGCTTGCGGTCGCGCTTTACCTTTCCACCGCGTTCTCATTCTCGAGTTTGCAGGTCTGGATTCCGACCCGCTTTGCATTCGTCTTTGCCCTGCGCGATCGCTGGCGTGATTGGCGCGAGGAGCATGCCAAGCGCAGGATGCAGAAGGAACTGGACAAGCGGCGGGCATCCAAGCCGGTCGTGACTGCGCAGCTGATTCCGGGACGGACGCTAACGCCTGCGCCCGTCGAGCAGCGGGCGGGACGCCCGCTGGACAGCCGGCAAGATGCCGGCGCTACGGTTGCACCTCGAACCGGGATTGAACGCATGATGGGTTCTGCCGACGAGGAGCCGAAACGTGGCGCAGTTCAAGAGCCGATGGCGTCCCCGGGCGCTGCTGCTGCTTTACCCCGCGCCGAAGCTGGCGTCATCGTGCCCGAAGTTTCTGAGCGCGCCGACAGCGCTCCCAAGCACAAGACGACGCTGCCACGCATCGCCGGCGGGTTCAAATTGCCCCCCAGCAGCCTGCTGCACCGGCCGGATGGGCAACAATCGGTGGATGCCGAGGAGTTGAAGCTGCTGGCGCAGGTTTTGACTGAGAAGTATTCCGAGTTCGACGTGCATGGGCAGGTGACTCAGATCAATCCTGGGCCCGTGGTCACTACCTTCGAGTACAAGCCCGAAGCCGGCGTGAAGTACAGCCGCATCACCAATCTCACCGAGGATCTGTGTCTCGCGCTGAAAGCCGAGAGCATCCTGGTCGAGCGCATGGCGGGCAAATCCACAGTGGGGATCCAGGTTCCGAATCGCGAGCGCGAGATTATCTGGCTGCGGGAGAACATCGAGGCGACGGAATTCATCGGCTCAAGGTCGAAGCTCACGCTTGGTTTGGGCAAAGACATCAACGGACGCATCGCGGTCGCCGACCTCGCGACCATGCCCCACCTGCTGATTGCAGGATCGACCGGAACCGGCAAGTCGGTGGCGATCAATGCCTTCATCATGTCGATTCTGTACAAGAGCACGCCTGACCAGGTGCGCCTCATACTGGTCGACCCAAAGCGGCTGGAACTTGGAAACTATGAAGGCATTCCGCATTTGCTAACGGAGATCATTACTGAGCCGAAGAAGGCAGCGTACGCCTTGCGGAATGCCGTGCGCGAGATGGAGCGGCGGCTGAAGCTGCTGGCGGAGAAGGGCGTCCGCAACATCGACCAGTACAACAAGCTGTTCGAGGAAGATGGCACGCCCAGCCTGTTCGGCGAGGATTCGGAAGAGAAGCCGATTCCATACATCGTGATCATCATCGACGAGTTGGCCGACCTGATGATGCTCGATGGCAACAACGTGGAGGAGTCCGTGACGCGCCTGGCGCAGATGGCGCGCGCGGTCGGCATTCACCTCGTGCTGGCCACGCAGCGGCCTTCCGTCGATGTGATCACGGGATTGATCAAGGCGAACTTCCCGGCGCGCATTTCGTTCCGCGTGGCGACGAAGGTGGACTCGCGAACGATTCTGGACGCGAACGGCGCGGAGTCTCTGCTGGGCCGCGGCGACATGCTATACCTGCCGTCGGGTCGGCGCGCGTGCATCGCCTGCATGCGCCGTTCGTCACGGAAAAAGAAATCGCGGCCGTGGTGGAGTTCTGGAAAACGCAGGGTCCGCCGAGTACGTGAAAGAATTCACCGAAGCTCCCCGGGAAGAGCGGGAGGCAGGCGCGGGCGAGGCCGGGGATGGCGAATTGGAGAACGATCCGCTCTACAATGACGCCGTGCGTTTGGTAGTGGAGTTCGGCAAGGCTTCCACTTCCCTGCTACAGAGGCGTCTGCGTATCGGCTACGGACGCGCCGCACACCTGATCGATCTCATGGAACGCGACGGTATTGTGGGAGCAGCCGACGGACCGAAGCCTCGCGAAGTGCTGAAGCGGCCGGATTGGATTTCGGAAGTGGAAGAGTCCATGCGTTAGAAACACGGCCGTTAGTCCACGTTTTTTGGGGGTGCGTGATGTCTCGCGCTGCCCGGGACGTCGACTTTTCGAGTCGCCTCCCTTTATCGTCAACACCTTCCATCCTTTTGTGCATTTTTCGGTCTACTCTTCCCTGGGCGAGATCAATCCCCCTCTTTGCCAGTCAGGAGTCGTGACACTCTCGCCTTTCTTCCGGGCCAACCCCGAGATATTCTCTGGTATCCATGCTGATCGCCGCCACCCTCTTTCTGTTCTTCCAATTCCCAAGTGTCAATGGCGGTAAGCCAGTACCTCCGAATCCCGAACTGGACTCTGCCAATCATTTACTGCTGACTGGTAAGTTCTCGCACGCTGAGAAAGCCTATCAATTGCTATTAACCAAAACTCCAGATCTCGAAGCGGCCGAGGTTGGCATCGTTCGTTCGATGTTGCGCCAGCAGAAGATCGACGAATCACTCGACGTCGTCAACAAGGCGTTGGCGGCTCAACCCAGTTCGGCAGTACTCCTTGCGGCAAAAGGCGATGTCCTGTATCGCCGTGGCGAAATATCCTCGGCCGAAACATCTTACAAAGCTGCAATCGGGCTCAACCCGCAGGAGGCGCGCGCTCACCTGGGATTGGCGCAGGTCTACGGCTCAACATTCATGTACCGCCAGGCCTATGAACACCTGCAAACGGCACACCAAATTGATCCCGATGACGTCGAAGTTCGACGAGCGTGGCTCCGAATGCTATCCGGGAAGGAGCGCCTCGCAGCCTTGGAAGCTTATCTCTCGGGACCTCATCCAGACGACGAGGAGCAGACGATTCAACTTCGCGATGAGTTGGAGTTCCTGAAATCCACCATTGGCAAGCCTGTTCACGAATGCAGATTGGTCAGTAAGCCGGAGCGCAGCGAAGTCAATCTGGAGATTTTGCACGCCCCTGGCCTGCCTTTACGAGGCCTGGGCCTGCGCACATTTGTCGACAATCAACCCGTGAAGTTGTTGCTCGACACTGGTGCTCCCGGGATCCTCGTAGATCGAAGGGTCGCCGAATCAGCACACCTGACTCGCATTTCAGCAGCTCACCCGGGTGGATTCGGCGATGAGGGTTTGCAATCCGGCTATTCGGCGGTTGTAGAACACATTCGAGTTGGCGACCTGGAATTTCAGGATTGCCTTGTTAGCGTAAGCAATAACGACAGAGTACTTGACCAGGACGGCACAATCGGTACGAATCTCTTCGCCTCTTACTTGATCGACCTGGATATCCCCGCGATGCGCATGAGGCTCGGCCCGCTCCCCAAACGTCCCGAAGAACCTTTTATTGCACGCAAGCGAAAGGGTTCTGCAGAGGACCCGATTAATCTGGAGGTGTGGGCAGAGCAATCGGAAGGAGAGCTCAACACCAAATTCTCTTTGCGGCGGCCGCCGGGGCCAGGACCGCAAGACCGCTACATCTCCCCTGAAATGGCCGACTGGACGAGAGTTTTTCGCGCCGGCCACCTTCTGCTCGTGCCCACAAATCTGGACGAGTCTGCCGGCGAGTTGCTATTTGGGATCGATACCGGTGCGCCTTTTACGATCCTTTCCACGCATGTAGCTGGTCAGTTCGACAAGTCCTCTTCGAAGATCCATCAGAACATTCGTGGCCTCAGCGGCCAGGTAAAAACGGCTTACTCCACCCAAGCCACTGTAAGTTTCGCGGGACTCGAGCGCCGGACCAAGAAGCTCACTGCGGTGGATCTTTCCTCTACGAATCGCCGCATGGGAATTGAAATTTCGGGTATGTTAGGTTTTGGAACGTTGAGACTTCTTGACTTGAAACTCGACTATCGAGACGGGCTCGTCGACTTTATCTATGCCTCTGAGCAAGAAGATCCTTCCCCAGCTGCCCAACCCGACTCGCCCAATTCCGCCCCATCATGCACGCCGAGGTTCCCGTAGCTTGAGTCGTGTCGGCTTCGGACGCCAAGACCAACAATCGATCAACGCGTACGTGACGCAGCTCCGAAGGGGAAGGACAGGGCGGCGCTGGCCAGGCTGTCCTTCCTTTATTTCGGCGACAGTCCTTGGCAGACCAGTCCCAGGCACATCCGTTTTCGAACATCACGTTCGTTCACCCGTCACAGACCCTGTGGATTTCCCGCCCGATATACTCGTCAGGTGACCGCTCCCGGCGATCTGCTTGAGGCCCTGCACCGCTACTGGGGCTATAGTTCGTTTCGGCCTTTGCAGGAGTCGATAGTTGGCAGTGTGGTCTCTGGGCACGATGTCTGCGTCGTGATGCCCACTGGCGGCGGCAAATCTCTTTGCTACCAATTACCGGCGCTGGCTACCGGCAAGACCGCGATCGTCGTGTCTCCTTTGATCGCGCTCATGCAGGATCAGGCGGCGCAACTGGCACAGATGGGCATTCCCGCGGCCGTCCTGAACAGCATGATGGCCAGGAACGAGCAATCGCTGATCATGCGGCGAGCCCGTGCCGGAGAGTTTCGGCTGCTTTACCTCTCGCCAGAGCGTCTGGCTCGTCCGGAGACTCTCGATTGGCTGCGCACCGTACCCGTCGCGTTCTTTGCGATCGACGAAGCACACTGCATTTCGGAATGGGGACACGAGTTTCGCCCGGAGTATCGCCAACTCAGCCGGTTGAGAGAACAGTTCCCGGACCGTCCGATCGCGGCGTTTACAGCCAGTGCGACCCGGCGCGTAAGGCACGACATCCTGCATCAGCTGCAACTGCGAGATCCGCACAAATACATTGCGAGTTTCCATCGGCCAAACTTGCGCTATGTGGTCAAGGAGTGCGACGCGAATTCGCAGGCGCAACTCCTGGTGCGCGCTTTAAAGCATACGACCGAGGGCAACGTGATTGTGTACTCGCCGACCATCGTGCGCGTGGAGGAGACGGTCGACATGCTCGAAGAGCAAGGCATTTCGGCCATCGGGTATCACGGCAAGATGGAGGGGGACGAGCGGCGGAGGAATCAAGAACGGTGGATGTCGGACGAAGTGCGCGTGCTGGTGGGTACGATTGCCTTCGGTCTCGGGATCAACAAAGCTTCGGTGCGGGCGGTGATTCATCTTTCGTTGCCGAAGTCGATCGAGCAGTACTACCAGGAAGCAGGCCGAGCCGGGCGCGATGGGCGGCCGGCGGATTGCATTTTGCTCTGGCAGAAGCGCGATGCAGCACTGCTGGCTCATTTCATCAGCCAGATTTCTGATCCGGCGGAAACCGAGCGGGCGTGGGAGCGTTATCGCAAGATTCGCGACTTTGCCGAGATCCCGCGGTGCCGGCACCGGCAAATCTGTCTCCACTTCGGGGAAACGCCCAAATGGGAGTCGTGCGGCGCATGCGATGTGTGCGGCTCGCGGCCGGCGTGGATGGCGGTTCCGGTGCAGGAGGCGTATCGCAGCGGACGCCGCAAGCTGCGCATCACGCGAACCGAGGAGCCGACGCTCGTTCCGCGAAGTGCCCCAAACCCGGATGATGGCTTGGCCGACTACCTGCGAGAGTGGCGGCGAAGCACGGCGAAACGGCTTAATATTCCGGCGTTCATCGTGATGCACGACACGTCGCTGGAGGAGTTGTGCCGCGTGCGTCCGAAATCGCTCGGTGAGTTGAATTCCGTCACCGGTTTCGGCGAACGCAAGATTGAGTCGTACGGTGAGCAGATTATTGAGGCCCTCCGCGAATTTGAACGGGGAGCACGCGCTGTGATTCCGCAAGAGCGCAAGACGTTTCCCGCCGAAGAAACGTTACGGCTATTGAACGAGGGCAAAAGTCTGGGCGAGATCGCCGTCTTGCGGCAACGCCAACTGGGAACCGTAGTGAACACGGTGGCCGCGCTGGTGGAGCAGGGCGAGATTTCGTTTGATGAGAAGTGGGTGGATCCCACCCGGCGCTCGGTCATTGAAGCCGCTTGTATGAAAGTCGGAATTCAGTGGCTCAAGCCCATCAAGGAATCGCTGCCCGCGGACATATCATTCGAAGACATCCGGCTAGTGGTCGCGCGGCTGCGATGGCTTGCGACGACAAAGAAGCAGCCAGCTTAGCGATTCGATGCCTACGGCGTTGCCGCGTTATCCGATTTTCTGCGTTTCCGTCTTCAAACCTCGGAACGCAAGACTCCCTAGAACTGCAACGGCCAATAGCATCGCCGCCCACAAGACTGCCTTATGCTTCTCGGACCATGGGCGTTCGTCCGGCCGCGTCACGTAGTTGGCGTTCGCACTTTCGTTGCCCAGTTGTGCCGAGGTGGCAGTCGGATCCTCGTGAAAAAGCTTGGCGTAGTCGTAGACCGGTGCTGCCAGCTTTTCGTCTCCGTAATAAAGCCTGAGGCTGCTCTTTCCTTGCGGTTCGAAATACAGGCGCCGCTCCACGCTTTGTGGGCGAATTTGGCGGATGGGCAACGGCGGATCGTCTCCGTTGTCGACGTTGACGGTGAGACGTCCCGTGTAATCATCCAAGACAGTGGCGATGAGGTCTTCGGAGATCGCGGTGGTGCCTGCACGGTTAATGCGCACTCGGCTAATGCTTCCGGATGCTAGCTGCATTCCCTTCTCGTTAACGATCGTGATCTGCCGGCGGAAGTTTACGCGGTCTGCTGGAATATCGAACTGAATGCGATCCACGGGAATGGCCGTTGGGAGGTCGCAGGTGAAGACCGAAATGTGCTTCAGCTCTCCGTCTGATCGGCAAGTGCCCGCGTCCGTCCAGGACGCTTTCTTTTCCTGAATATTCGAGACAGTGGCTTGCTTCACGTCCTTGGCGAGAATGCCCGGAGACAATCGCACATGCACGTAAGCAAAACTCCAGAGCGGCAATGCAATAGTCGAGTTCGAGCCGAGGTTCTCGCGCGAGAAATCGAACAGGGTCGAGGGCGACGGCCACTGCGTGGAGGCGCCGCCGAGCGTCTCTCCACCCGCGATGGAGGCCGTGATCACGAAATCCTTGCGGTCGATCGCAAGATGGATGCGATTGTATTCGGTGACCGGGGACACGTCGAGGTCGAATTCCGCGTGGTCGCCGTGCTGCGCAAGATTCAGCATCTTGGCTTCGACTTCCTGCGCAGTCGTGGAGGCATTCTCTGACACCAGTTGATATGGAATTTGAATGCTGCCGTCATACAGGCGCAGGTCGGAAAGATCAGGCCTTGCATGGCTCCAGATGTTGGTATCGATGACTACGTAAGCCTGGTGATCGGGCTTCAGGATGGAAACATCGCGCACCTGCTTGAAGTACTGTATTTCCGGTTCGGGAGTCGCCACCGGCGCCCAAACGCCGAGCATCATCGTGCATGGCAACACCAGCAGACGGCGCTTCACGCGTGCTCCTGAGACTTTTTGTTAGCGTCGGAAAACTGCAGCCAATCTCTCTGATAGACAAACGAAATGGTCAGCAACAGGACTCCAAGCACGATGAAGCTGAGAATGCGGTATCCCTTGTCGAGTTGGGAGACGTCGTAGACGAACACCTTGACGATTGTAACGGCGATCAGCAGCAGCGCTTGCCAACGCACGAAAGACGATCGGCGCCAGAAACCGACAATCATCAGCATTGCGCCATAGGCCATCCACAGAGCGGAGTAGGTGAAATCTTCGGCCAAACGGATGCCCCGCGCGTTTGCTGAATACGCCGGATCATAGTGCGGGTACGCTCCCGGGCGATAGGCAGGCTGGATCGCCGCTTGCTGCCGTCCATAGAGGTCGGCTACTTCGTGACTCAGGGCAGTCAATGCGAGAACGTTCAGGGCAACTACGGCAATCTGGGCGGAGCGCGGGCTGAAATCGTCGGGGCGGCGGCTGGAATACCAGGCCAACGCACCAAGAACGGCGATCGCGACCGCAAACGTTGCCATGCGCGCGTTGAAGATGAGCGTGGTGGCGTCGAAGTTATCGACCGCCAGAAGCCGCACTACTCCGAGCGCGATGGCGCCGATCGCGAACATGTTCAGGAAGGCAGAACTAATGCGATCGCCGAGCCACAGCAGTACTGCAGCCTCGACCAGCCAGCCAATGGTGATCCAATGGCCATCCATGCGGATCGGGATGGCGACGGTGATGAATCCGATGGCTAACGCAAGGTGCAGGTAGTGAAGGCGCTGGATATTCGCGGGATCGGGATAGTAGCGTTGGGTCTGCTTGCTGAGAAAAATGTAGACCGCCGCCAGCGCCAGGGCGAACCACGCCATCGCGTGCTTATCCACCTCTTCGAACATGGCGTAGACCTGAACGAAATAAACGCCAGCGTTGATGAATGCGAGAAAAAGCGGGACCGCCGCAAACGGTGCGGTCTCGCTCTCTGGTTGACGCGCGAGCAGCGACGCCACGGCGAAGATAATGAAGAACAGCGTCGCGAACGCCAACGTGAGATTCAGCTGACTGCGGTTGTAGAACTCCCAATCCCAGCCAACGTACAGCACCAGGGTGCCGATGAAGGCCAGCGCCAGCAACCGCCTCCAGGGCTTGCGCGCCACCATCACGACGGCCGCCAGATCGAGGAGAGCGGCGTAGGAAAAAAGCTGGAGCTCCTTGTTTTCTCCCGTAGCAAGAAGCAGAGGGGTGATGAAGGCTCCTATGAGAGCAAAGGCTGCGAGGAGTTCCGCATCCTGCGAGATTGCGAGCGCCGCAGTCGAAGCGGTTACGGCCAGCATCGCTATGAAAGTGACACCGCTGGGGATCAGGCTGTAGACGTGGAACGCCGTCCAAAGTGAAAGATACATCACGCCTATGCCTAGCGCTTTGAGCGAGTACGAAAAGACCTGATAGCCGCGCGACCGGAAGCGCTCACTCCAGACCACGATCGCAATTCCGGCGAGGAGTCCGATCGTGACGCGGCCGGCCGGGCCTATCCAGTTGTTGTCGAAGGCGTACTTCAGGAAGTAGGAGACGCCAATCAGGACGGCCGCAATGCCGATGCGGTTCAGCCAGTGCGAGCCGATCCTCGATTCCAAATCCGCTTCATCACCACCGGGACGCGATCGCAACTCTGCCACTCGCTCGAATAGTTGGGGAGGAGGTGGAGGAGGCGGAGGAGTTTGCGGAACATGCGGCAAGGATACCTCCACTGTGGGAGGCTCGGGCGCGGCAACATTCAGCTTGCGTTCCAGCCGCTCCACGCGTTGCGCGAGGTCGCCTACACGTGCTTTGAGTGCCTGAAGGTCGCTTTGCGAACTATCCACTGGAGTCCTTGCGAGATTTCTAGAGCATTATCTGCGAAACTGAGGGGAGTTACACGCCATTTTCATGGGGATGAATCATGAAAGTTCTTACGGAGTACTTAACGTTTCATACGCGCACCCATCGCGCATACGTGCACATCACGTCGCAGGTCGAGGATGCGGTGAAAAAGAGCACCGTGAAGGAAGGCATGGTGCTGGTTTCAGCTATGCACATTACCGCCGGTGTTTACGTGAATGACAACGAGAGCGGACTCATCGAAGACATCGATCATTGGCTCGAGGGTCTGGCGCCTTTCCGGAAAGACTACCAGCACCATGAGACGGGCGAGGACAACGGCGACTCGCATCTGAAAGCGTTGCTCATCCACCACGAAGTCATCGTGCCGATCACGGCGGGCAAGCTTGACCTGGGCCGTTGGCAGCGGATCTTTTACGCCGAGTTCGACGGTCAGCGCGACAAGCGGGTCATTGTGAAGGTGATGGGGGAATAGTCGCTAGTCGTCAGTCGCTGGCTACTGCTGACGGGCGTTGGCTGATCGCTCGTAGCTCGTGACTCAAAGCTAGTGGCCAACTTTTCCGTGCCCACTCGGTATCCATTATCATCCTTGCTTCAGCAATCTTTCTGAGGAGTACGCATGAGTTCTGAAGAGCTGCACGAATTGCACGAGCATGCTGAGCATGCCAAACATAATCCTAGCCTGGCGCCCGTTTCCCTGACCATGGCGATCCTGGCGGTTCTGGTGGCGATCGTGTCCCTGTTGGGGCACCGGGCCGCGACCGAGGCGGTGCTCAATCAGTCGAAGGCGTCGGATCAGTGGGGGTACTTTCAGGCCAAGAATATCCGCGGGCATGAAGACAAACTGTTTGCTAATTTGACCGCCATCATTCCCGCCAGCAACGCCGAAGGGCTGGCCAAGATTCGCGAAGAGTACCTCGCAGAAGCAGAGAAATATAAGGACGATCAAAAAGAGATCGAGCGCGAGGCGCGCAAGCTTGAGCAGGAAGTCGCCGTCGAACAACGGAAGGCCGACCGGTTCGATTTGGGTGAGGTTTTTCTTGAGATTGCGCTGGTGATCTCGTCGATCACCCTGCTCTCCGGGAAGCGCATGTTTTGGCAGTTGGGGTTGATCATGGGGGCGATTGGGGTGGTCTTGGCTGTGACGGGATTTCTAGTGCAGTAGTCAGATTTGCGGCCGAGAAGTGAGCGCCTCTTGTCCGGATTTGGTGGCAGGCCCGCCTAACCTCCTGCATCACCAACACATCCGCCCTTGTCCTCTGTCACGTCCGAAGGTGACTCCAATCACAGCAGATCAGAGACCAGAAGTTGACACTAATGCACGTACGCGGAAGGTGCTGAGTTCTGTTACAGCATTCTTCCGCAGGAGGCTCCATCAGTGGCCAATTTTCGCTACACCCCGGCTCGGCCCACGAGTACAGCCACTGCTCATATTTTCATGGATATCACCAAGGAGAGGAAAGCACTCATGAAGACGACGAAGCTGGTCATGTTAGTGATGACTATCGCAGTGGCTCTGTTCATCCTGATCCCGAACCTGTCTTGGGCGGCCGAAGATGGCGCAGCCATCTACAAGACGAAATGCGCAGCTTGCCATGGCGCAGACGCAGCCGGCAAACCGGCGGCCAAGATCCCCAGCCTGATCGGCGACGAAGCGAAGAAAGCGTCGGATGCGGACCTGGAAAAGGCCGTCACTGAGAAGCCGAAGCATGCCGGCGTGGCGAAGTCGTTGACACCGGACCAGGTGAAGGTGGTCGTCTCCTACATCCGTACCTTGCAGAAGTAAAGGACCGGCTGTTCCCTTTTGCGCACCAGCCTGGCCGTGAGCAATCCGGTGGGGTTGGCAGGAGGCATGAGGTCGTGCCCCTTAGCGCGTCGCACGTATCCATGGCTTGATGCAGACCGGAAGTCTTCCGTCCGCAACCGGCCAAGGGGGCGCCTCCAAGCCTCGCGCCCAGGATAGGAGCAGCCACCCCGGGTCCCGGCATTAGTTTTCCGTGGACCCGGGACAGTCTTGCGTGAAGGGCCTCGCCTCCGTGCGTTTGGCCTCTTCTCCAGACGTAGAGTTACTCCCCATCTACCTCTTATCTCTCTGGAGCGGAGGCGCCACGCAGGCGCGGACCGGAGAGATTTCCATGAGCAAAGCGCTGCTGTACGACGCGACCGTTTGCATCGGCTGCAAGCAATGCGAAGGCGCGTGTGCCGAACAGAACAAGCTTCCCTACACCGACGCCGTGGCATCCGAAGAGATCCAGTCGGAACATAAGTTCACGGTTGTCCTGACGAAGGGCGACAAGTTCATGCGGCGGTTGTGCATGAACTGCGCAGAGCCGGCTTGCGCCTCCGTGTGCCCGGTGGGAGCGCTGCGCAAGACCGCAGCCGGACCGGTGATCTACGAAGAGGATCGGTGCATGGGCTGCCGCTATTGCATGGTGGCTTGCCCGTTCAGCGTTCCGAAGTACGAATGGAACAAGCTGCTGCCGCGGGTGCAGAAATGCACCATGTGTCCCGACCGCGTGCAGGCGGGAAAGCCGACCGCTTGCGCTGAGATCTGCCCGACCGGCGCGACCAAGTTCGGCGAGCGCGACGAACTGATCGCCGAGGCCCAGCAGCGCATTCGCGACAACCCCGGAAAATATGTCGAGCACATCTACGGCGTGAGCGAAGTCGGCGGCACGTCGGTGCTGCTGCTGTCGAGCGTGCCTTTCGAAGAGTTCGGCTATCGCACCGATCTCACCCGCGATCCGCTGCCCATGTACACCTACCGCGTGCTGTCGCGAATACCCGACTTCGTGCCGCTGGGTGGAATGGTGTTGGGCGGCATGTGGTGGATCACGCATCGTCGTGAGGAAGTCGCGGCTGCCGAAGGTGGCCATGAACCGGAGACCGCGGTCCGGAAAGAGAGCGAGAAATGAAGATCAAGTTCACTTTCTGGAAGGCGGTCTTTCTGTTCCTGATGGTGGTCGGGCTTCTACGGAACGCTGGTGCGGTTCACTCGCGGACTGGGGCCGTCGACCAACCTGAACGATCAGTTTCCCTGGGGCATCTGGATCGGGTTCGACGTTCTTTGCGGCGTAATGCTGGCGGCAGGCGGATTCACGCTGACGGCGGCGGTGCATATCTTCAACATCAAGCGCCTGCACCCGATTGTGCGGCCAACCATCCTGACTGCGTTTCTGGGTTACGTGCTGGTGTGCGTGGCGCTGATGTACGACCTGGGGCGGCCATACCGCATCTGGCATCCGCTAGTCATGCGGAATCCGCACTCGGTGATGTTCGAGGTTGCGTACTGCGTGATGCTGTACACGACCGTGCTCTCGCTCGAGTTCTCACCCATCGTGCTGGAACGATTCAATCTGCAAAAGCCGCTGAAGATCGTGCGGGCGGTGCTGATTCCGCTGGTCATCCTGGGAGTGATTCTCTCGACCCTGCACCAGTCATCGCTGGGCACGGTGTACCTGATCATGCCGGAAAAGCTGCACCCGCTCTGGTACACGCCCGCTGCTTCCCGTGTTCTTCTTCATTTCGGCGATCGCGGTTGGATTGGCGATGACGATCTTCGAATCGTCGATGAGTTCGAAGTACTTCGGGCGGCAACTGGAGCTGCCGATTCTGCAGGAGCTGGGACGAGTGCTGGTGGTGGTGCTCTCCGTGTATGGGATTTTGCGCTTTGAGGATCTGCTGCACCGGGGCGTGCTGAAGATGCTCTTGCAGCCGGGTTACGAGGTGTACCTGTTCTGGCTGGAGATCAGCTTGAGCTTTGTCTGCTGCCGCTCATGCTGCTTTCGCAGAAGAAAGATGCAGAACGACGGCCCAAGGCCTTTACCTGGCGGCGGTGCTGGTCGTGCTGGGATTCATCACGAACCGGCTGAATGTAAGCATCACCGGACAGGAGTCGGTCGCGGGCATGCACTACATCCCGAAGTGGACAGAGATTGCCGTGACGGGCGCGATTATCGCGGCCGGGTTCGCACTGTTCGGACTCGCCGTGAAGTATCTGCCGATTTTCCCTGCCGAGGAGAGCCATGGCGAAGACGGAACCTCGCCCGCTCGTGAGCGACTCCTGTGTCAGGCCATGCCGGAGACTGACCCAGATCGAGGACGCTGGAAGCGACTTACCCACAGCCTCAGCGCCAAGTTGATCAGCCTGCTGCTGATGGTGATGACAGGGACTTTCGCGCTGCTGGGCTACCTCAACATTCGCCTTCATCGTCAACACCTGGAAGCCGCGACTCTGACCAGCGCGGAGCGTGTCAGTGACGTGATCAAGCGCAGCACGACTTACTACATGCTGCGCAACGATCGCGAAGGGATGTACCACGCCATCGCAACCATGGCCGACGAGCCCGGCATGGTGCGGGTTCGGATCTTCGATCAAGAAGGCCAGATCAGCTACTCGTCAGATACGGCTGAGGTCGGACACGTCGTCGACAAGGGCGCCGAGGCCTGTTACGGCTGCCACGTGCAATCACAGCCACTGGCCAGGCTGAATCGTCCGGACCGATTCCGTATTTACCGCGACGGCAAGGGCCAGCGGATTCTGGGCATCATCACGCCCATCGAAAACCAGCCGTGCTGCTCGAACGCCGACTGCCATGCGCATCCTGCGGAGCAGAAGGTCCTGGGCGTTCTGGATACGAATCTCTCGCTCGCGAAGGCCGACGCCCAACTGGCGCAGACCACGCGCAGGATGCTGATCTATACGCTGATCGCGCTGACCGACATCTCCCTGCTGAGCTGGCTATTTGTGTGGCGACTGGTGGGACAGCCCCTCAAGCGCCTGAAAAGCGGCACCAAAGAACTGGCTGACGGAAATCTCGGTTATCAACTTGAAGTGGACTCCACGGACGAGGCTGGAGAGCTGGCTATTTCGTTCAACCGTATGAGTCTGCAGTTGCGCTCCGCCAATGAGGAGATCGTCGCCTGGGCGCGAACTCTGGAAGACCGCGTCGACCAGAAGACTCGCGAGCTGAAAAGGGCGCACGAGCAGGTACTGCATGTCGAAAAGATGGCGACCATCGGAAAGATGGCCGCGGTGGTTGCCCACGAAATCAACAACCCTCTTTCGGGAATTCTTACCTACGCCAAGCTGATCCGAAAGTGGATCGAGCGAGGACAAGTACAAGTCGAGAAGCGGGCGGAAGCGGAGCAGTGCCTGGGCTTGATCGCAGATGAGAGCAGGCGCTGCGGGGATCTGGTCAAGAATCTTCTGACCTTCTCGCGCACATCTCCGATGAACCGGCAAAGCACGGATGTAAACACCGTGGTGAACCGGAGCGTCCGGCTCATTGCGCCGCAGACTGGAGATGAAGAGCGTTGAGGTGCACGCGGATCTGGCCCCCGATCTGCCGCGGGTGCAATGCGATCCCGGACAGATCGAGCAAGTCGTTCTTGCTTTGTCGATGAATGCCCTCGACGCGATGCCCCACGGCGGCAACCTCTGGGTCGCTTCCCGCATGCGCCCGGATACGCAAGGAATCGAGATCGAGGTTCGGGACGACGGATCGGGAATACCGGACGACATCCTGCCGCAGATTTTCGAGCCATTCCTCACCACCAAAGACAACGCCAAAAGCGTCGGGCTCGGCCTGGCGGTGAGCCAGAACATCATCGAGCGCCACAGCGGAAATATCGAAGTGCAATCGAAGCTAGGCAAGGGCACGACATTTACGGTCACGCTGCCGCTGGACGGCAGCGGAGTACCTGCCGCGTCTCCCTTGGTGGGAGCCGCGCAATTGAAATCGAGGTGAAGAACTTGAGCACTCAGGGGAAGCTACTCATTGTTGACGACGAACTAAGCGTTCGAGATTCCTTGGCGAAGTGGTTTCACGAAGAGGGTTACGAGGTAGGCATCGCTGAAGACGCCAATGACGCCCTCACGCGCCTGGCGGAATCCGACTGGGATGCCGCCTTGGTCGACATCAAGATGCACGGAATCGACGGTATCGAACTGCAACGACGGATTCATGAACTCAAGCCCGAGCTCATCGTGATCATGATGACGGGGTATGCGTCGGTGGAAACAGCGGTCGCCGCGCTGAAGAATGGCGCGTACGACTACGTGACCAAGCCTCTCGACCCTGACGAGATCGCGCACCTGGTCAAGAAAGCTTTGGCGCACAAACGCACGGAAGAAGAAAATGTCCTCCTTCGTGAAACGGTCGCCGAGGTCGCCAGACCCGATGACATTGTGGGACAAAGCTCGATCATGCAAAAGCTCTTTGACGCAATCGAGACGGTGGGGCCGACCGACGCGACTGTACTGATCACCGGCGAAAGCGGGACCGGGAAAGAATTGGTGGCGAGGGCCATCCACCATGCCAGCCCCCGGAAGTTTCACCCATTGGTCGTGATTCACTGCGGAGCACTGACTGAGACCTTGCTGGAGAGCGAACTATTCGGCCATGAGAAAGGCGCGTTCACGGGCGCGCAATATCGCAAGAAGGGGAAGTTTGAAATTGCCGAGGGTGGAACTGTCTTTCTCGATGAGATCGGCGATATCAGCCTGAAAACACAGACCGACTTACTGCGCGTGCTGCAGGAGCGGGAGATTGTTCGGGTAGGCGGAAACCAGCCCATCAAGGTCGATTTTCGCTGCATCGCCGCGACCAACAGGGATCTGGAGCAGGCTATCGAGGAGGGGAAATTCCGTCCTGATCTCTTCTACCGGTTGAATGTGTTCCGCATCGAGTTGCCAGCCCTGCGCGAACGGCGCGACGACATCCCTATCCTAGTGAATCATTTCGTGCGGAAGTTCTCGTTGCAAATGAACAAGAAGATCACCCGGGTATCCCCCGCCGCGATGAATTTGCTGCAACAACAGCCTTGGAGCGGCAACGTTCGCGAGCTGGAAAACGCAGTCGAGCGGGCGATGGTGGTTGCCCAGGAACCGGAAATCCGCGAAACGGATTTTGTGTTTAAGGCGGCCACCGTGCCGAATGGGGCTCCCAAAAGTCTGGATGAAGTCGAAAAGGCGCACATCATGCGAACGCTCGAGACGGTGGGGTGGAATCAGACGCGTGCTGCCGAGATTTTGAACATCGACCGCGTCACCCTGCACCACAAGCTGAAGCGATACGGCTGGTCTAAGCCCACTGCTCAAGTGCGATGAAGCTGCTGCAATTGCTGCCGATCGGAAATTGCGATGGCCGGCTGCTGACGGAACTGGCTCCAGCCATGGCAAATCTCTTCCGCATGCCCACGCAGGTGCTGCAGGCGCGGCTTGATCCGGAGTTCGCCTATCACGGCGAACGGCAACAGTATCACTCTTCGGAAATTCTGCACGAAATGCAGCGCTACGTGGGAACCGAGTCGTGGCGTGTGCTGGGAGTGACGGCCGTTGACCTATACATCCCAATTTTGACCTTTGTATTTGGAGAGGCACAGATCGGTGGACCGTGTGGTCTGGTTTCGCTACATCGTTTGCAACAGGAGTTTTACGGACTGCCGCCGGACCGCGACCTGCTCAAGCAGCGCCTTCTGAAGGAAGCCGTCCACGAAGTCGGCCACACGCTCGACCTCACACATTGCGATGACTACCAGTGCGCCATGGCCCCCTCCCACGCGGTGGAGTGGATCGACCTCAAAGACGGGGTACTGTGCGGTTCATGTCACCACCGCGTCCTGGTTCGTTGAACGCCTCACGGGCGTTTCGTGTAGGGTCCAGGTTTGACTTTGCCGATGCTTCGGCACCACGGCTGCCGGTTCCTCTCATCGTTCCGGCAAGCAGAATGGCGAAGTTCCCGATAGCGAGGCCTTCCCTCCCGTTTTCAGCAGATCCCAGCGTGACAACTACCGACATAACTTCGGCCAGCCACGTGCATCGATCCCAGGCACGATGGCCTGAGGAGGCGCCAATTAGTGCCTTCTCATGAAGGATTTCTGAAATGCTTTACAAGTGCGCGAATGAAAGCTGTAACACTCCCTTTCGCCGCCTACGCGAGGGGAAATTGTTTCAGGTGGAGACCGAGTACTTTGCTGGGCGGGGCCCATCCACCCATAACGGGAGGAAGGCAAGGCCAACAAGGAGGGTCGAGCATTACTGGCTGTGCGACGCCTGCTCGCCGCTTGTGACCCTAACCTTCGACCAGGGCCGGGGCGTTATCACCGTCCCCCTGCCGGACGGTCTTGGCAAGAAGACGGTGAAAATGTTGAGCTTGGACCCGGCTGAACTGCAAGGGGCGGAAGACGCGCGCAAGACTTTGATTGAGGTGATGAAATGAAGGCGGTGGCGGAGCGGTGTTGCGCAATTTGTCTGGAACCAAGGCTTGGCGGTGACGGCTGGTTCCTGCTTATCGAGAATCGGTGGACGGACCGGCTCAAGATTCTTGGCTGGAACGATGGTCTGGCGAGTGAACCAGGAGTTCACGCCGCCTGCGGAGCCGAACACGTTCAGCAACTCGTAATTCACTGGATGGCAATGGGAACGCTCGACTACCCATTTGCGCGGACGCATCGTGAAGCGAAGAGGTCTCTACGAAGGCCTTCTGAGAAGCCAGCCTCCGCGAGAGTCTTGAGCGGGTTCTGAGTGAGAATCCGCAGTCGCTCGCCAGCATTCTGTTGGCTTTGATCAGCGCACTGGGCGGTCAGCACAACTCTCTTCCCGCGGAGGAGATGGAGGAAGAAGCTGCCTTGGTTCTAACCTAGGCTCAGCACAATTTGCCTTGGCTCCAAGAGTCCGTGGTTACACCCCGCCCGCTCTCTTCCATGCCTGCCAGTCTTGCTTGATGGCAGAGACCATCAGCCGAGCTGAGGAATAAAGCCAACCTGGCTTTTGCGCTTTCAGATGCTTGCGGACCGCCCTGATCTGTTCGCGATTTCCAAGGTGCACGTTCGCCGTCTCCCAGCCCATCGAAAACAACATCCGGCACTCATCGCGATTGCGGGGCAACACAGCCAGTTCGATACGCGAGCAATGCGGTGAAAGACGACGGACAATCCACCGTCCACGCAAGTGCACGAACGGATCGGGACAGCGAACGGTCCGCGCGAGCAGCCATTGATACCAGATTTCAGAAGGATCTGGCCGATCTTGCGCCCATGAAACGGCGGATGGCACCAGCATCTTGGCCTCGCGGGCAATCTTCGCTCCATGAAACTCAGCGATGGCGACAAAACGCTGGTGTCCAAGACTTCCCAGGCCTGCGACCCGGCGGGCCAGCCTATAGCGGAGGCCAGAATACGGCATCGAGTGTTCCAAGGCCTCGCGAACATTTGGTGAGATCTCAGTCCGCAGCGTGGGAAGCGCATCCATCTTTTTCCAGAAGCGATCGGGATCCCGCAATTCGTTGAGGGCGATCGACCGCAACCACTTGTTACCTTCTTCCAGCACGAATGGCTGGCCGCCTTCCGCCATGCTCTTGGAATAACCATCGAGAACCTCGGCGCAAGCTTCCTTGCCGGTTACGACCAGGCGATTTTCATCGATGGCCAGCAAAACGCTGGCCGCCAGACGCACAAGGTCGTCGGTGTAGGGCAGCCGCCAAGCCTCGTCGAAGTCGTTCACTCCCCAAATAAGGCGGCCCTCAATGTCGCGCCAGGTTCCGAAGTTCTCGACGTGAAGATCGCCGACCGCCAGGATCTCGGGGGCACTCGCAAGGTCAGAGCAGACCTCCGGCCAAGTCTGCGCCCACCGATAGAAGGTCGCCCGAAAAAACGGAAACACGGATTCCGCCATTTTCTTGTGCTTGAGGCGAAGATCGGCGTCGATGAGGTCGGTATGGGTTCGGAGCCACGCCTCGTAGCGAGCCGTTGCTTTCACAATGTTCATGAGGCTGAAGCCATGAACGATAGTGGTGGCCGTGGCCGGTGTCAACGGCAGTACAAATAGGACGAAGCCGGATGCGAACTGTGACGTGATCGCCAGCGCATCCGGCGGGAGACAGGCGGACTAGTTGAAGAATTCGGCGTTCTTGGCGGCGAAGGGCTTCTGCTCCTCAGTCAGATCGTCGATGGGGTGAATCGCGTCTGAAGTACAGACCGGCACGCAGGCGCCGCAATCGATGCAGCCGTCCGGCTCAACATAGAGCTGAGTGACGGCCTCGAATTTTGCCTCATCGGCTTTCGGATGAATGCAGTCCGTGGGGCACACGTCTACGCAAAGCGAGTCTTTGATGCAGGCGTCGGTAATCACATAAGCCATGATGGAATTGTCCTGAACATGAATTGGAGTCTTCCGACTCCTCTTGAGGTTGAGAGTATCGAAGAGCGGTCATCGGGTACCGTGATGGAGGGGCGGCAGCCGTGTCCGTACATCACTCGGCGCGGTGATGGAGATCACAGCACGGGTGAGGGTTCCCGCAGTAAAAAGATGGGCAACGAGACGTAATGTACTGACCCCAGAATTGCCCGGTCCCCCTCCAGACCCCAATGCCGCTACCAAAAGCGGCGGACCGGGCATCTTCTTCGACCACCCCCCTCGAATTTTCCTTCGTAAATTGCGTCTCCAACTCGTGTCACAAACGACACACCGTCTCTGCGGGCACACGACCTTGCGACCAAAATAGCGCTTAAGCCCTTCTGAATCAGTCTCCTGTTGTTTGGACGGACTCCTGCCAATGCATATGTGCCGGTCAACAAACGGCGAGGTGACGACATGGCTTGGACGATGGGCGCCAAGGCGATACGGACTCTGGGGTGGATGATCCCGACCCTAGCAGCACTGATTACTCCCACGGCGATAGCGCAGCAGACAGAGACGGTCCTACCGGCCCGAGCGAAGCGGCAGGTAGTGGTCAGCGTTCCCGACCGCAAGCTCGTGGTTATGGAGAACGGAGCCGTGCTGAAAGTGTTTCCGGTCGCTGTAGGAGCCGATGTGAGTCCGAGCCCAACGGGCGGTTTCGAAATTGTGTCCCGGCTGACCGATCCAACCTATTACCACTCCGGTGTAGTGATTCCGGCCGGCACGAACAATCCGCTCGGACCTCGCTGGGTGGGTTTAAACAAGAAGGGGTACGGCATTCACGGAACAAATATGCCGGGATCGATCGGGAAAGCGGCTTCGCACGGGTGTATTCGCATGCGCAACCGGGACATCGTGCAGTTTTTCGCCATGGTGAATGTTGGGGACACAGTCGAAATTCACGGGCAGCGCGATGAAGAGGTCGCCGAGATCTTCGGCGGAGAAGTCGACGAAACCGCGGTCGCTTTGGCCCACAACGCCAGCGCCGGATCGGCGGGTGGACAGTAGTTGAGAAACACAAATTCATGGGGAGGACGTTATGCAGCTAGCAATCACAGCAATCGCGGTTGTCGCCGGCATGGTTTTCTCGGTAGCCATCGCACTGTTGGTCGAGGAATTCATCTTCGGAGAAGTATTTCGCTTGTTCTTCGTGAAGCAGACACTACGGGCAAAAGCTGGAACGCAACAGTAAGGGAGAAGGAGGCTGGTTATGTTGTTCTTGAAATATGTGCTGATGGCCGGTGGCATCACGATGATCATGGTTGCTGCCGGAATCTTGATGTACGACCTCTCGCGGGAGCTGCGCTACCGGCGAGCCATGGGCGCCGATGGAGCCGTTCCCTTACCTGCGCCGCCGCAGATCAGGTGGCGCACCTCGGCGGCGCTGGCCATGCTGGCGTGGGCGCCGATTCTTATCGCACTCAGCATCGTGGTCGTGCCCAGCGGCATGGCCGGAGTACGCGTGAGTCAGGCGCAAGGGACACTGGCCGGGACTCTCTATCCGGGCGTGCATTTTGTGGCGCCGCTGCTGGAGAGAGTCGATTTGTTCGATACCCGGGACCAACTCTTCACGACCGGGTCCACTGAAGACGGCAAGAGTTCCTCCAACAAAGCGCAACCGCTCAACGTGCAGGCGAAAGAGGGACTCACTCTCGGCTTGGCGATCACTGTCCGATACCGGGTAGAGCCTAAGCACCTGGACTACATCGAAGCCAATCTGCCACAGCCCATCGAAAAAGAGATCGTTCCTCCGGTGGTGGCGAGCGTTTGGCGGGAGCTTGTGCCGAACTATACGGTACGCGACGTTTTTGCGGCGAAGCGGGAAGAAGTGCGCGGACGCGCGGCGGCCATCATCACGCAGAAGCTTGCAGCAGATGGAATCGTGGTCAAGGAAGTGATGCTACGAGACATCCAGCTGCCTCCGGAATATGCCAAGGGTCTCGAGGCACTTCTGCTGAAGGAGCAGGAGAACGACCGCATGGGCGTCGACACCGAGATCCAACAGAAGCAAGTTCGTATCGCAGAATTGCAGGCGGAAGCTACCAAGGTTCAAGAAGTAAAGCAGGCAGAAGGAGCAGCGCAGGTGCACGTTCTGCAAGCCAAGGCAGAGGCGGACGCCATGCAGTACACCTTGCCACTCAAAGAAAAGCAGATTCAACAGTCCAAATTGGAAGCCGAGGCTCGGAAGGAATCGACAATCAAGAATGCAGAAGCGGCTGCCGAAGCCAAGGTCATCGACAGCAAAGCCGAGAATGAGCGACGAAAACTCCTGGCAGACGCCGAGGCCGACCGCATTCGCGTCACGGCCGCAGCCGACGCAGAACGGATGAAGGGCGAGGCCGCAATCCTGAAACAGAATCCCCTGCTCATCAACAAGATCGTTGCTGAAAGGCTCTCGGACAAGCTGCAGATCATGATGGTCCCGTCCGACGGGAAGTTCTTCTTCGCCAATGACGTGTTGCGCAGCATGAACATGGCGAATCACAGCAGCCAAGCGGAGCAACCGGAGGATCCGCAAGACAAGTAGGCTGCCCTGGGGCGGCCGCTCTCGCTGTGCGGCCGCCCTCACTTGTTGAGGCGATGACTCTGAAGAGTACCGACTCCCATGAACAGCCCTGGTCATCGCCCGGTTTATAATTCGCGCATCGCCGAAATGTCTTTCTCCCGCCCAGGCTTTACGTCCTGCCGCCTTGCCGTCATCCTCATTATTTTGCTCGCGCTTGTGCAATCGGTCGTCGCTACCGACTGGAGTAGCGCCGAGCAGGAACTGGCGCGGAAGATCACGGCATCGACCGGTCCGGGGGCATTTTCCCTCGAGGTCGTGAATCGGTCTTCGTTGAGCAAGCAAGATACGGACGAGATCGGCCGAGGGCTTCGCGCTCAACTCGAAGCTCTGGGGGCACGCACTGTGAAGCCGGAACAGGCGGTTGCCACGGTTGCGGTGTCTCTTTCAGAGAATCCACAGAGCTACGTTTGGGTAGCTGAAATACATCAAGGAGCCGGCGAGTTCTCGGTGGTGATGGTCTCGACCCCGCGTGCTGACGCGCCTGCCTTTGTGCGGGAGGTGCCAACGTTGACTATTCGAAAGATTCCGCTATGGGCGCAGTCGCGACCGATTCTCGATGTTGCCGTCACGGACGAGGGCGCGACGCCGACCCACATCGCAGTGCTGGATCCAGAGCAGATTGCACTCTATCGGATGGCCGACGGACGCTGGCAACTCGAGCAATCTCTGCCCATCACGCATTCGCGCCCCTGGCCACGAGACATGCGCGGGAAGCTAATTCTGCGGCAGGACCATTTGTTTGATATCTACTTGCCCGGCGTCTATTGTCAGAGTCCTAGCGCCGCACCGCTGAGCCTGGTATGCCGTGGGAGTGACGATCCCTGGCCCCTGTCCTCGCAGTTCGCGCTGAGCGGATTCTATGCCGCAACACGAAATTTCTTTACGGGCGTCTTGTCACCCGGCGTCGGCAAGCAGAGTTCGACGGCGAAGTTCTATTCCGCGGCTCCGCTTCCCCGCCCTTCTTATACGCTGTGGATCTTTGCGGGTGTCGATGGCACAGTTCGACTACTCGACGGCGTCACTGAGCAGAGGGCGCGACTAAACTGGGGCAGCGATCTCGTTAGCGTGAAGAGTTCATGCGGATCGGGTTGGCAACTTCTAGCCACCCGGCCTGGCGACAATTCCGGGGACTCGGTGCTGGCATTCGAATTTCCAGATCGAGAACCGATCGCTGTGAGTCCGGCGATCGATTTCGCAGGTGGCATTACTGCGCTGTGGACGGAAGCAAAGGGTGGGAGCGCGATTGCCGTATCACGCAATGCAGAAACGGGGACGTATGAGGCTTTCCGGTTGGCGATTGCTTGCAACCAGTAGCATGGTCATGGCGGTTCTTGCGTCGGCAGAAACGCGACCGCAATACGGGTCGACGCTGAGAATGGCCACCCGTATCGCGCCGCAAAACCTTGACCCCGCCGACAAGTTGGTGCCAGACACAGCCGCCAGACGCAATCTAGGCCGGCTGATGTTTGAGACGCTCGTCACATTGGATGACCGCGGGAGGGTTGCTCCAAGCCTTGCGACCTCGTGGCAGGCCGCTCCGGGAAACCAGCGTTGGCAGTTCTCCGTGCGCCGCGGTGTCAAATTCCATGACGGCTCTCCGCTCACTCCGGAAGCCGCTGCGGCGGCGCTTCGCATGGCAAATCCCGATTGGAGCGTTTCGGCGACAGGTGATTCTATTGTGATCGAGCGTGACAGCAGCGATCCGGATTTGCCGGCGAGGCTGGCGCTGCCACGCAACTCGATCACGAAACGCAGCGAAGGCGGCACGCTGATCGGAACTGGGCCCTTTCATGTCACGAATTGGCAGCCGGGGAAAAAGCTATCGCTGGCCGCGGACGAAGGCTATTGGGGCGGCCGGGCCTTCGTAGACGCGATTGAAATCGATCTTGGGAAAGCCACGCGCGACCAGCTGATCGCACTGGACTTGGGGAAGATTGATATCGCCGAAGTCGCCGTCGATCAATCTCGGCGGACCGCCACCGAAGGACGGCGCGTGGTTTCGTCCGCTCCGGTTGAGTTGATGGTGCTGGTATTCAGTCGCGATAAAACATCCACGGAAGATGGCAAGCTGCGGGAAGCACTTGCCCTTAGCATCGACCGTAAGTCGATTCGCGATGTTGTCCTGCAGGGTAGCGGTGAGACCAGCGGTGGAATCTTGCCAAACTGGGTAAGTGGCTATGGATTCGTTTTTCAATCAGAACAGAATCTGACTCGGGCGCAACAGCTGCGCGGCGAAGTGAAGTATGCACCCACATGGACGTTGGGGTACGACGCCGACGACCCGCTGGCGCGTCTGATGGCGGAGCGCATCGAGTTGAACGCACGGGATGCCGGCATCCGGTTGCAGGTAACCGCCAATGCGACAGCCGATCTTCGGCTTACCCGGATCACTCTTGCATCGGTGAACGGGCGCATCGCCCTTGCGGCAGCCGCTTCCACCGTGGGGACACCGCTTCCCAAGATGAGTGGCGTTTCTGTTGACGACCTGTATCAGGCAGAGAACGGCATTCTGCAGACACAACGTGCGCTTCCACTCTTTCAGCTGCCCGCGAGTACTACTCTAAGCGTCGCAGTAAAAGACTGGGACGAAGATCGCGACGGCACCCAGCACCTCGACAATGTTTGGTTGGGGGGCAAGCCTTGAGCTTTCGCCGCAAGCTGTTGTTGTTGTTCGCTCTCACAGTGTTTTTGTCGGTGGCGACCGTCGCGTGGATTGTTTCGCTAGCCACCAGGCGGGCCTTTGAGCAAGCGAACGAAGCGCAGACGGCAGCACTGGTCGGGCAGTTTCAGAAGGAATTCAAACGGCGCGGGGAGGAAGTTGCCAAACGAGTCGAAGCCATCGCAGCCAGCGAGGCCACTACTCGCATGGCACTCAGCCTAAGCCGCGGGATCTCCGATGCCGGCAGCCACTTGAACGAAGCCGGCCCCGTCGCGGAGAGTCATCAGCTGGATTTCCTGGAGTTCGTCGACGGACAGGGAACGATTATTTCGTCGGCGCAATCTCCGGCTCGATTTGGATACCGGGACACATCCCTTCCCAACCTGGCGCAGCTGACTGCTCGGGGGGCCTTCCTGAAGCAGGAAGACTTGTCGTCAGGCAGCAGCTTGGGGCTGTTTGCGGTCCGGTCGTCGTCTGTTACCGACGCGCCGCTGTATGTGATCGGCGGGCTTCGGCTAGATAAAACCTCCATCGCCTCGCTCGGGCTGCCGGCAGGCATGAGGGCGACGCTCTATCAAACTGCGGGAACGGGGTTTTCGTCCCAAATGCTGACCGCAGTATCGCCGGCAAATGCGAGCGACTCAGAGAAGCTCGCTGCGCTGATCCAACAAGTGCAGCAACAGGGTCGTGAGGCCAGCGCCATCATTCACTGGTCTTCCAATCCGGCTGACGATGAAACCGTCCATGCCGTCCCCCTGAATGGAGCCGATGACAAGACACTGGCGATCTTGCTCATCGGAAGCTCACGACGCTCATATGTGGAAGTGAAGCGACACATTCAATCGGCCGCATTGCTGGTGGGCGGGGCTGGCATCTTACTGGCGGTGCTGCTCAGCAGTTGGGCGGCGGCGCGGTTCACCCGTCCGGTCGAAGACTTGGCAGCGGCGGCACGCGAAGTAGCGGCGGGAAATTTACGCGCCCGCGTGGATATAACTTCCACAGACGAGATTGGCGATCTCGCTGAAGCTTTCAACCGTATGACGCAGGACCTGCAGGAACAAAAAGAGAGACTGATCCAGAGCGAGAGGGTTGCAGCATGGCGCGAACTCGCCAGGCGACTGGCGCATGAGTTGAAAAATCCCCTGTTTCCCCTGCAATTAACGGTTGAGAACCTGGTGAAAGCTCGGGAACAGAGTCCGGAAATATTTGAAGAGATCTTCCGCGAAAGCTCCGCGACCCTGCTGGCGGAGATCGGGAACCTAAAACAGATCATCTCGCGCTTCAGTGAGTTTTCGAAGATGCCGCAGCCGCACTTACAGCCGGTCATCGTAAATGACGTCGTGCAGGGCGTGGCCAAACTCTTTCAGGCGCAGCTGGAGTCGCGCGAGGGTGGAGCCATCGCCTGCAAAATGGATTTCGCGGCGAATCGAGAACCGGTGGCTGCCGACGCGGAGCTTCTTCACCGGGCGCTTTCGAATCTGGTTCTTAACGCGATGGACGCGATGCCGAACGGCGGCACGTTGACCTTGCGAACGCGGGACGCCTCCGATCGTGTTCGCATCGAGATCGCAGACACTGGCGTCGGCTTGACGCGCGAAGAATGCGATCGCCTGTTCACGCCGTACTACACGAGTAAGCAGCACGGCACAGGGCTCGGGCTCGCCATCGTGCAATCGGTGATCAGCGATCATGGCGGCACGATCAGTGTGCAGAGCCAGCCAGACCGCGGTACGACATTTGTGGTGGAATTGCCACGAAATCTGGATAAACTGCACGCCCCGGTCCTGGACGGTTCTGCAGTCGTCACCGGGGAACGGTAGGAGGAAGACATTTGCCGCGGAAAGCACATCTCCTGGTCGTAGACGACGAGGCCAATACTCTGGCGTCGCTGTCGCGGGCCTTCCGTCTTGCCGGACACGACGCGGTTGTGTGCGATAACGCCATGAAGGGTCTTGAGCTGGCAAAGTCGGAAACGTTCGACTTGATTCTCTCCGACGTTGTAATGCCCGGGAAAGATGGCCTGTGGCTGCTTGAGAGTCTGAAGAACGAAGGAGTCGCCACGCCAGTGGTCATGATGTCTGGGCAGGCGCACATCGAGATGGCAGTGCGCGCAACGCGGCTCGGGGCACTCGACTTCCTGGAAAAGCCCATCGCCACCGAGAAATTGCTACTTACGCTGGATAATGCCCTTCGCTTGCAGCGTCTTGAAAACGAGAACCGGCAACTCAAGCAGCAGCTCGGAAAACACGAGATCGTCTGGCAGGGAGACGCGATGCGCCGGGTCATGACGCAGCTCGAACGTGTCGCAGCGAGCGAGACCAGAGTCTGCATCCTGGGCGAGACAGGGACCGGCAAGGAACTGGTGGCGCGGACGCTTCACGAGAAAAGTCCGAGAGCCGGCGGTCCCTTCGTAGCCTTGAATTGCGCAGCCGTTCCGGCCGAACTCATCGAGTCCGAGTTGTTTGGACACGAGAAGGGATCCTTCACGGGGGCAGTGGGCCGGCACGTGGGCAAGTTCGAGCAAGCCGAGCACGGAACGCTTTTCCTGGACGAAATCGGGGACATGCCACTGCACATGCAGGCCAAGCTCCTTCGCGTTCTGGAGGAAGGAGAGGTCGAGCGCGTAGGCGGGGAGAATCCGGTCCGCGTCGATGTTCGCGTGCTGGTAGCGACGCATCGCGATCTTGCAGCCCTAGCCAAAGACGGCAAGTTTCGCGAAGACTTGTTTCATCGCATCTATGTTTTCCCGTTGGTGCTTCCGCCGCTGCGGGAGCGGCGGGAGGACATCCCGGCCCTGGTTGAGCATTTCGCCAAACAAGTCTGCTCACAGAATGGGTGGAAGCCGATCCCCTTCGCGTCCGACGCGATGGAAGCGCTGCGCGAATACGCGTGGCTGGGCAATGTACGGGAGTTGCGGAATGTCGTGGAGCGACTCATTCTGCTTTCTTCAACCGGTGAAGTAGATCTCGAAACGGTCAGATTGGCCTTGCCTCAGGGAGCGGCTGCGTCTTTGACGCACACCGACTCGGGAGCGCTCGCGGATCGCGTCCAGACCTTCGAGCGCGAGGTCCTTCTCGCAGAACTGAAGCGGGCCAACTACAATGTGGCGGCTGCGGCGCGCGCTCTCCATCTGGAACGGAGCCATCTATACAAGAAGGCAGAGCAGCTCGGAGTCGACTTGCGCTCTGTGCGTAAGGATCAGGAGTCGTCGAGCTAAGCCACGCTCCTGCCAAACCGATTTCCACGAGGCCAAACTTTGCGCTGGAAAATCTGCCTGCTTGCGGTCGTTTTATGGCTCACTCCCTTGTTCGCCGCAGAGCCACCCTCGCCCCCAACCTATGGCGTTCGCATGGTCAATGCATGGATTCCCATGAAGGATGGAGTCCGATTAGCGGCAACTTTGTATATGCCTGACGGCTCCAAGCCCGGAGAGAAGTTCCCTGCACTGCTGGACTACTTGCCTTATCGGAAAGACGACGGGACCGCGGCCGGCGACTATCCCAAGAACGCGTACTTCGCCCGAAGAGGCTATGTCGGAGCGCGCGTGGACATCCGTGGGTTTGGTAAAAGTGAGGGACGTCCCACGGACCGCGAGTACTCCGAACAAGAGCAGACCGATGGCGAACAGGTCATTCACTGGCTGGCCACACAGCCGTGGTCGAGCGGCAAGGTAGGCATGTATGGCATCTCGTGGGGCGGGTTCAACGCGTTGCAGATGGCAATGCGGAATCCACCGGAGCTGAAAGCCATCATCGCGATCGACGCGACCGAAGAACTTTTTCACGACGACATCCACTACATTGACGGGCTGATGCACGTGGATGAATTCGAGTTGAACATGGACATGGCGCCAGGAATGACCGGCGCGCCCGACTACACGCTGGATGAGAAGGTGCTCGGTCCTAGGTTTGAGGCCACGCCGTGGTCGCTGGAATATTTCCGGCATCAACGAGACGGGACATTCTGGAGAAGTCCGGTGCGTCCGCTGAACGAGATCAAGGTTCCCTGTTTCGTGATCGGTGGCCTGGCGGACGGCTACCGCGACAGTATTCCTCGCATGCTGGAGCAAGTGAAGGCTCCGATGCGCGCACTGGTCGGTCCGTGGAACCATTCTTTCCCGAACGATGCCGACTTCGGCCCGCGTATCGAGTGGCGCGAAGATGGCGTGCGCTGGTGGGACTACTGGCTGAAGGGACGCGACACCGGCGTGCTGCAGGATCCGAAGCTCGTCATCTATCTGCGTCATTATTTTCCACCGAACCCGAATCTCGAGAGCGTTCCCGGCGAGTGGCGCGCGGAGAAGGGATGGCCGCCAGCAGAATCAGACGAGTTCGACTCTCTATCTGCGGCCCAACCACACCCTGAGTAGCAGCGCTGGTCAGGCGGAGACACACAAGCTGAAGTACGTTCCGTCGATCGGCGTGGAGGCGGGCTTCTGGTGGGGAGAACTTCTATCCGATCAAAGGCCGGTGGACGCCTTCAGTCTGGTCTACGATTCGGCTCCGCTGGAAGAAGACCTGGCGATCCTGGGGAGACCTCACGCATTGCTCGAGGGCTCGGCTGATGCGCCGCTTGCTAATTGGTTTGCCCGGCTGTCGGACGTTGCGCCTGACGGAGAGGTCACGCAGATCACCGGTGCTGGTCTCAGTGGAGCGCAACGCGATTCCGCGACTGAACCAAAAGCGCTCGAGCCCGGAAAAATCTATTCCCTTGATGTCGAGATGCACCTCACAACCTGGGTGTTTCCCAAAGGCCATCGCATTCGACTCTCGGTTTCGAATGCGCTGTGGCCGATGGTGTTGTCCACTCCGTACAACATGACGACGTCGCTCCAACTGGGCGGCAGCGATGGTTCGCGAATCACGTTGCCGACGGTTCCCCTGCAAGGACCTGCGCCTTCCAACATCGCGCCACCCCAGCTATCAGAAGAGCGAACGGATCTGAAGTCGTTTGGATTTCCTTGGCCCGGAGAATGGACTGTGACCCGGGACGAAGGCCGGCAGAAAACGACAGTCCTGTGGAAGGGCAAGATGGGCGGGGAGTATCCATGGGGAAAAGAAACCGATCTTGAGAAATTAACCTACGAGATCGACGATGCGCACCCGGAGGTCAATACAATTCAGGGCGACGCGCAGACGACATACGAGCTAAAAGGTCGCGTGCTGGTCTGGAGCGGACATCTCTCTTTCAGCAGCGACGCCAAGAATTTCTTCTACAAATACACCCGCGAATTGCGCAAGGACGGCGCCCTTCTCAAGACGAAGACTTGGAAAGAGACCATTCCTAGAGACTTTCAATAGCTGCCTTCCGATTGAGCGGAGCAGGCATCGGACTTCGGGTGTTTGTAGACCGCGCCGTCCTTCATCACGAACTCAACGTTCTCGAGAACGCTGATGTCCTGAAGCGGGTCGCGAGAAACGGCAACTAGGTCAGCAAATTTTCCCGGCTTGATCGATCCGACTTCCTTCGAATGCCCTAGCAAATCGGCGGCGCTGGAGGTCGCGGCCTGGATCGCCCGCATCGGCGTCATTCCATACTTCACCATGAAGGCAAATTGCTTGCCGCTGCTGCCGTAGGGGCAGACGCCGGCGTCGGTGCCGAACGCCATCTTCACACCGGCTTTGAGCGACTTCCGGAAATTGTCGCGCTGCAATTGTCCGAGTTCGGCGTCGTGCTGCAGAAAGTCAGCGGGCGTCGTGCCGTTCTTGCCACCCTCTTGAATACATTCTTCGTCGTAAATATCCATGTCGAAGTACGTGCCATGCTTGAGGGCGAGGGCGATTCCTTCGTCGTCCACCATTTCGGCGTGCTCGATAGAGGCGGCTCCGGCCAGAATGGCGTTCTTGATCCCTTGTGCGGCATGTGCGTGCACCGCGACCCGCAGACCAAAATGACTGGCCTCATCGACCGCGGCCTGCAGTTCTTCGGGAGTGAACTCGAGTGAACTGGGGTTACTCCCGTGCGTCAGAACAGCCCCTGTCGAGAGGACCTTGATTACATCGACGCCGTCGTGGGCGAGTTGGCGGATGCGCTGCCGGACCTCCCATGGACTGTTGGCTTCACCGTAGTGCAGATCCCACGGCAAGCTGGATATCGGGCGCCTGCCCCGTCATTGCCCCTGCGCCCCCGGTGATCGTGATGTACGCACCCGCAACGTACATGCGGGGACCGGGAATGTCTCCACGGGCAATTGCATCGCGCAGCGCCACGTCGTTCAGGGCACGATAGGTACCGACGTCACGTACCGTGGTGAACCCGGACTGGAGCATTTTTCGGGCGTTGGTAACCGATTCGAGCACGATTTGCGAGGCTGTCTTTCGCAGCACGTTGAATGGCTCACCGCCGACCTGGCCGTCGGCGACGTGGGTATGGCAGTCGATCAAGCCCGGTAGCACGGTCATCGAGGAAAGATCGATCAGCTTTGCTCCCGAAGGAACGGCCAGACCTCTCCCGACTTCAGCGATCTTGTGGTCGCGGATCACGATAGTTTGATCGGTGAGAACGGTACCCGAGTCAGGGTCAACGAGGCGGCCTGCCTTGACGACGATGACCTGGGCGGAGGCTGCCACCGCGCAAAGGAGCAGGAAAGAGACAAGAATCGAATGGCGTCTCACGTCGATCCTCCAGACGAAACAGGAGGGCCTAAGCCCTCCTGGGAATTTGGCTGGTGCTGACAGCAATCAATCTGCTGCGGCGGAATACTGTCTGACCCCACGCTTCAGGTCCGCTGCGAGCAGCTGGTGGAATAACTGCTCACCTGCCTCCCGTCGAACCGACAAGCGCCCGGCGCCATAAGCCCTCGACTTGAGACCACGCTGCACGTCTTCGCAAATACCAAGGTCTTCCGACTGGACCTTGTCGCCTACGGCGATGCTCTGCGCGTTGTATTCCCGTCGCGCGTCGCTTACGTCACTGAAATAGAAGTCGAAAACGACGCGGCAATGGTCAACATCGACGGGAATCACCAGATTCGTGTCCATGTAGCCTTCGTAGCAATTGATCATGAAGTTCGGATATTGCCAGAAGTACCAGGCGCGGTCTCCCTTACGGGTCGCCCCTGTGGCGGCGTCTTCCGCCGAGGAAACCATCGGACTCGACTGCAGGCAATAGCGATCTTCGTTTTCGATGGTGTACTGCTTGTAGTCGAGAACACTATTCAAGCCTTTGTGGAGATGCGGCACGTGATAACCGCCGTCGAGATAGTTGTCGACGAATACCTTCCAGTTGCAGGCGATGTCGTACGATCTGCTGTCGAAATAGTGGAGCTTGGCGAGTCCGAGGGGAGCACAGCGTTTCACTAATCCACCAAGAAAGCTGTGCAACGAATCGGCCTGCGGATCTAGATTTACAAAAACGAATGCTTCCCAAGTATCGACCTTGACAGGAACCAATCCGTTGTCTTGGCGCTCGAAATTCTTCACGCCGTCGAATTCGGGCATGCCCTTGAGCGAACCGTCGAGCCCGTAGTTCCATCCGTGATAGGGGCAATGAAGAATCGACGCGCTACCGCAAGACTCCGTCACTACCTTCGCCGCATGGTGACGACACACATTGTAGAAAGCGCGCAACTGTCCGTCCACACCGCGTACGGCGACAATCGGCTCCCCCGCGACGGTGGCGGTGACGAACTGACCGGGCTTGGCCACTTGATCGACTCGACCCACGACCTGCCAGGTGTTGCTGAATACAGTCTGCGCTTCCAGATCGGCGATTCGACGATCGACATACCAGGGGCCTGGAATGGTGGAAGCTTCCGACAGTGGCGCTTTGTCGTTGTAACTAGCCAGGATCTCTTCAACAGAGATCTGTCTGATCATGAAGATTGCTCCCAAACTTGCTTTTGCATCCGACGGATCGTCAGGCTCCAATTGCCCGGCTGAGAACATCAAGGAATTGATTGATGCGGGCTTCCTTGCGCTCGCCAATCTCTCCCTGGCGTCGGAAGAGGCCCGGATCCAGCTCTTCGGTTAGGAGCGCGTCTTGGAAACGTTCCATCGTCCAGTCAAGAATCGAGACGGCCATTTCCAGGTCGAGATCCTTGCGAACCTCGCCACGCTGTATTCCGAACTTGACGAAGGCCACGGTGCCGTAGGGATCCTCAGTCATCAGGAAACGGTTGATTTCACGCTTGAGCGCCAGATCGGTGCCGTAGTTGCCAAGCAGGGCGATGCGATACGGAATCCAATCCTCGCGGACCATGTGTTCGGTCCGTCCCAGCCAGTAACGCAGCACGCCAAAGAATCCCTGGTCCTGCACATCAAGGGGGGCATCGAGGTAGGCCGGAAAGGCGCGGACCGCCTTCTTGTAGACCTCGAAGAACAGGCCATCCTTACTGCCGAAGTGTTGAAAGACTGATCCCTTGGCGATATCCAGTTCGGCGGCGATATCGCCGACGCGGGCCGCATGGTATCCCTGCTCGGCGAAGTGCCGCATCGCGGTATCGACGATTCGCGCACGCTTGGCTTCTGATCGGGGGCGCGGGGGAACCTGACTGCGATAGCGCGGGGGCGAGACGAGACTACTGGCAATTCCACTCATCAGTTTGACCTCAAGTCACGGAACGATACAGAAAAATACTTAGGAATTCAATTCCAATTTTTCAGCATGATGCGCTAGTGTATTGGCCCACGGTCCCGTCGTGGTGATGACTTTGAGTCAGCACGCATGCCGATTACAGCAAACCAGGGTTACGATGCGATCGTTGTCGGCGGCGGACACAACGGTCTGACCGCCGCGGCGTACCTCGGGCGCGCCGGCCTCAAGACGCTGGTGCTTGAGCGGCGGGATATTGTCGGCGGCTGCTGTGTGACCGAAGAGATTGCGCCCGGGTGTCGCGCGTCGACCACATCTTACATCGCCAGCATGTTGCGTCCGGAAGTGATCAGCGATCTTAAACTCGCCGATCACGGGCTCCGCATGGTGCCATGCGATCCGGCAATTCAGGTCGCCTTCCCCAACGGATGCGTTGTACCGTGGTGGGCCGATCGGGATCGTGCCGTTGCCGAATTTCGGAAACATTCAATCAAGGACGCCGAGACGTTTGTTCGCGTCGAGGATCAACTGAAGAAGCTTGCACGATATCTTCAGCCATTCTTCCTGGAACCTCCCCCGGAAGTTGATACCAAACGCATTTCGGGGTGGAGTGACTGTTTTCGTGTGGGCAAGCGATTTCGAAAGATATCGAATGCTGAGATCGGTCAGTTAGTTTCGTTTCTTACCGGCAGCCTCGGCGAGTTCCTCGATCGCAACTATGAGTCTGAAACAATAAAAACGCTGTTCCTCGCGAATAACGTGTATGGCAAACACGGCGGACCGTACCAGCCCGGCAGCGCCCTTGGACTGCTCTTCCACCTGTTGAGCGGCGGAGAACATCAGCTGCAGGGATTTTACGGACATGTCATGGGCGGGATGGGCGCGATTTCTGAGGCCTTGGCGGCTGCCGGCCGCAAGTTCGGGGTCGAGGTCCGGACTTCGGCACCCGTGGCGCAGATCGACACGCGCAACGGCCGCGCGTGCGGCGTCGTGCTGGAAGATGGAACTGAGGTTCGCAGCCGCGTCGTGCTGTCCAACGCGGACCCCAAACGGACATTTCTGAAAATGCTTCCGGAACGCGAACTGCCGGCGGAATTTGTAGGTGCGATTCGCGGGATCAAGATGGCCGGTCCATGCGCGAAAGTGAATCTGGCACTGTCAGAAGAGCCCCGCTTCACTGGTACACCTGCAAAGCGCACTCAGCTCGAGCGCACATTCTACACGCTCGTGCCCTCTCTGGAATTCGCGGAGAGGTGCTATGACATCTCCAAGTTTGGCGAAATTCCCGAGCAGCTTTGGATCGACTGCGTGATCGCTTCGAATGCCGACCCGTCGCTTGCACCGCCGGGCACGCACATCATGACCTGCTTCGTGCAGTATGTGCCCTTCCATTTGCGATCGGGAACTTGGGACGACCATCGCGAACTGCTCGGCGACCGGGTAGTCCGCAAGCTTGGAGAATACGCGCCGAATGTCCCCGGGTCGATCATCGCGCGGCAAACGCTCACGCCTCTCGATCTCGAGCGCACCTACGGATTGACGGAAGGCAATATCTTTCACGGCGATCTTTCGCTGGAGCAATTGTTCTTCATGCGGCCGGTGCCAGGATGGTCGCAGTATCGAACACCGATCGACGGACTGTATCTTTGCGGAGCCGGAGCGCACCCAGGCGGCGGCGTGACCGGAGCGCCAGGGCACAACGCAGCGCACCAAGCCCTAAGAGACTGGAAGAAGGGCCGCTTCAAGGCAGGTGCGGCATGACGGCCAAGGGGCATCGCACGGCCGACATCGTCATTGTGGGCGCAGGCGTAATGGGAGCGTCGATCGCCTTCCATCTCGCTCAGCGAAAGGCCGGGCGCGTCTTGATTCTGGACAAGGATCACGTCGGGCACGGAGGCAGCGGTCGGTCGTCGGCACTCGTGCGCATGCATTACAGCTTTCCTCCTGAAGTCCAACTCGCGCTCATCAGCTTGCGGATGTTCGAGGGCTGGCAAGAACTGGTCGGAGAATCGCCCCTGTTCCACAAAACGGGCTTTTTGCGGATCGTGCATCCCGGAGAAACTGAGTTGCTTCGGCGAAACGTGGAGATGCAGCGCGCGTTGGGGGTGAATGTTCGTTTGATCTCAAAGCAAGAGCTGCGAGACCTCTGTCCAGATTGGCGGGTCGACGATGTGGACCTGGCCGCCTACGAACCAGATTCGGGCTATGGAGATGGTGCGGCAGTTGCGCATGACTTCCTGGCACGCGCTCGGGAGATGGGCGTCGTTTACTCCTCACGAACTCGCGTGACATCATTCGCCCTCGATCACGGACGAATCCGAGGCGTGCAGACTGATAAAGGTGAAGCACTCGCTCCAATCGTAGTTTGCGCTAGCGGGCCGTGGACCCGCTCTCTATTCGCCGCGGCGGCTTGCGACCTTCCAATCGAGAACGAGTACCACCAGGTTGCAATCCTAAAAAACGCTCCCCTCATGAAGGGCGGAGGCTGCGCTTGCATCGACTCAGTCACAGCCACCTACTTTCGCCCCGATGGGGCGGACAAGTTTCTGATCGGCGATTTCTACGGAAAGCGCCCGGTCGATCCGGACAATTTTCCGCAGAGGGCGTCCGACGAATCGCTGGAAGAAATGATCGAGCGGGCCTGTGGCCGAATTCCAGAGCTCGAAAGTGCGGAGGTCATACGCGGGGTTACAGGAGTTTATGACATGACGCCAGACTGCAGGCCTCTCCTGGGCGCAATTCCCGGCATTGAAGGCTTACACGTCTGTGCGGGATTTTCGGGAATGGGCTTCAAGATTTCGCCCGCCATCGGTCTGGTTATGTCGGAGTTGCTGCTCGACGGCGTAGCCAAATCGGTCGATATCCAAGCTTTTGCGCCCGACCGGTTCGCGGAAGGAAGGCCGATAAAGGCAGAGTTCGAGTACGTGGATGACTAGCGGATTTGATGACTAGCGGATTTAAGGAGCAAGTATGAACAAAAAAGGAATTCTGGAGAGACTCAAGGAAGGTCCGGTCCTGGGGGATGGCGGCTACTTGCTGGAACTCGAGAAACGAGGCTGGGTCCGTCCCGGGCCCTTCACGCCCGAGGTCGCCATTGTGTATCCGGACGCGCTCCGGGAGCTCCACATCGAATTCCGGCAGGCTGGAGCCGAGGTCCTGCAAGCTCTGACGTTCTATGCAAGCCGCGACAAGCTTGCCACAGTGGGCCTGCAGGACAAGGTCGAAGACATCAATCGTTCTGCCGTGCGTATCGCAAAAGAAGTTGCGGGCGACGACTGCCTGGTTGCAGGGAACCTGAGCCTCACCTGGATGTATGAGCCGAACAGTCCCACTGCCTCAGACCGCGTGCGCGAAACTTTCGATGAACAACTGCGCGTGCAGATGGAGGAAGGCGTCGACTTCATCATCGGGGAAACCTTTTCGTGGCTGGGCGAGGCATTACTCGCGGTGGAGCGCGCGAAACGCACTGGCCTGTCTGTCATGGTGACGATCTGCTTTGAGAACAAAGACGAGACGGCAGAAGGAACCGGCGCCGCCGACGCTGCGAAGACCCTTCTCGATGCTGGTGCGGACATTGTTGGCATGAATTGCCTTCGCCCACCGGAGCACATGCTGGGCCCGATGGAGCAGATGCGCAGGGCGGTGGATGGCTATCTTGCCTGTCAACCGGTGGGATTCAAAACTCCTAAAGACAAACCCGACTTCACCAGCCTCCCCGAGTTCCCGTACTCCCTCGATCCTCTACAACTCACCCGCAAGGACATGGGACAGTACGCGGCGCAAGCGCGTGAAATCGGGATCAACTACATCGGCTCTTGTTGTGGATCGGTTGCTTCGCATGTGCGCGAGATGGCCAACGTCCTGGGGAAGCTGGCGCCCGACAATCGCGTTTGGAAGAAAGGCGGGGCCAAGCCGATGTCGGCGTACGAGTACTACGACCACGACAACGCAGAAGTGAAAAGGTAAGGTGAGCTGAGCGATCGTGGCAAAATAAGGCCTGCTCTTGCCTCGCAGGCCTTATCCCGTCGTGCGTCAATACAGTGCTTTAAGCTGCGGCTTCGGGATCCTCTGCCACAACCAGCGGCACATTCACCAAATGCTCGTTCAGAAACCACTGCTGGAGCTCATTGGTTCGGAGAACGTCGCTGATTACCAGGTCGTTGGTGCCGTCGTCGCCGATGGTCTGGGCGCGCTTGGCCAGTTTACGGCACTGGCCGACGACGATTTGATGGGCGTCGAGCAGGCGTGAGATCTGGACAGGGACCTCTTCCCTCCCTCGCGGCGGACGTTCAATCTGCGTCGTTTCAGCTATGTCAGCCGCCATCGCAAGGCTGATGCCTCCCAGCAACTGGATGCGCTCCGCGATTTCATCTACGATTTCATTCTGCTCTTCGTAGTGCTTGTCGTAGAGAAGGTGGAGTTGATAAAAAGTGGGGCCGGCAACCTGCCAGTGGGATTTCTTGTACAAGTCGCGGAGGGTCATCGTATCCGCGAGCAACTGGTTAAGCTGTTCGGTCATTTCCAGTCGAACGGGCTCCTCAAGATCGAGAGGCAACAAATGTTCGACGGTGCCGTAAGCCTGAAATTCGCGTGCTTTCTGATGCAAACGAGGTTGTGCACTCACTCTGCCGCGACCGGCAGATGCTGATTCCTTCTTGGCCATGGAACGCTCCTTGCGATCGAAAAAGGTAGGGGCTGGGGCAGCCGTCACAGAACTCTAGGCGTTAGTAGCTTTCAACCGGCAATAGGGTTGGATGTCACTACGCGCGCGTTCGATTCCCGGGAAAGGCTACCGACGGTTAGGCTCCGAACTACAGCTTCCGCCGGGTATCTTACCAGCGTTTTGGAGCTGCCGGGACGCAGCATGCAGCTCGGCTGCAGGCGACTTAAGTACCAAGCAGGCTAAACATCAAAATGGCCAATACTGCGCTCGCGATGCCGACGTAGAGCCAATCCCGCTCGAGGGCGAAGGCTACGCCAGAAAATGCCACGCGTGCGACGGGGGTTGCTATGAGACAGAGAATCCCGAGCTGAATGATTCCGCGTCCACGAAGGTTAAGGGCGGACCGCACGATACCCTTCCACTCTCGAAGGTCAGAGGGTTCCCCCGCAAAGGCGCGATAGTTGGTGGACGCAAAACCGTGCCGCACAAGGAAAACAACGCCGCCCGCCAAAACAACTCCCGCCGCCAGGGTGACGCCGGCTCGCAAGAGGTTGGCGATCACAACTTCGATCTTCTGATCCGTCCAGTCCGACTTTCGAAACATGCTCAGATCTTCCCTGCAAAAGCGCCATACAACATTTCTCCGCCTAGTGCCACGATGACAGCGGCGAAGACCCAGCGCAGTAGCTGCGTCTTCGTGCGAGCCAGGATGCGAGCGCCAGCCAAAGAGCCCGCCAGCACTCCCAGCACGACCGGCATGGTAAGACCGGGATCGACATATCCGCGGTTCAGGTAGACTCCCGCACTGGCTGCAGCTGTCACTCCGATCATGAAATTGCTAGTGGTGGTGGAGACCTTGAATGGAATTCCCATGCAGCGATCCATCGCCAGCACCTTCACCGCACCGGAACCGATCCCTAACAATCCCGAGAGCGCACCGGCGCCGAACATTAGTCCGAAGCCGGAGGGGACGCGGTGAACGTAATAGGCCTTTGGTCCGGTAAGAGATGGATAGACTCCATTCATGCCAAGTCGCGTGGCGAGAGGATCGGGAGGTTCGCTGGTTGGCACTTCGACTTGAGTTCGACTTGCCGTGTAGCCCGAATAGAGGAGAACGAGACCGAATACCGCACCGATGGCCGCCGTGGACACGCGTGCTGCAAGAAACGCCCCGAATAGCGCTCCCAGCGTGGTAGCGACTTCTAAAAACATGCCAATCCGGATGTTCGAGAAGCCATCCTTGAGATAAGCGACCGCGGCACCTGAAGAGGTGGCGATGACTGACACGAGGGACGCCCCGACGGCGTACCGAATGTCGACCTGAAACACTAGTGTGAGGAGAGGAACGAGAACGACACCCCCACCGAGGCCGGTGAGCGCTCCCAAAAATCCCGCCATGAACGAGCCCAAACCAACCAGGATGGTGAACTCAAGGTTGTTCAATCCCGCCTCCGCATCCAGTGTGCCATAGTTGGCATCCACAGGTCGGTAAACGGCAGGAATCTATGGGCTCGCCTCTTTATTACTTTGAGGCCTGCGGGCGAGAATCATCTGCACTATCGCTACTGCGCGTCGCTTCGCCTTCAAGAGCCACTCGACAAGCCGATTTGAACGAGGGGATTGTTTGCCACGGGGGCATCCGGCAAATGCAATCCGCATTCTGTCTTTTGAAATCCGGCCCAGCGCCCGGCCCGGGCATCTTCTCCCGGACGCACCGCTCGCGTGCAATGCGTGCAACCGATGCTGGTGAAATTCTTGTCATGCAAACCGTTGTAGGGGACATTGTTCGCGCGGATGTAATCCCAAACGTCGTCACTCGTCCAATCGGCGATGGGGTTAATCTTCACGAGCTGAAACTTCTGGTCCCATTCGATTTTCTTGGCGCTTGCCCGGACCTTCGTCTGGTCGCGGCGGATCGCAGTGATCCACGCGCGCAAGCCGCTTAACTTCTCTTTGAGCGGCTCAACCTTTCGCAATCCGCAGCACTGGTCGGGGCTGGTAGCCCACAGAGCCTCGCCATAAATCTCAGCCTGAGCAGAAGGCGTAAGCCGCGGTTGCACGCGATCAACCTGGATTCCATACCTCTTTTCAACCTCGTCAATCAGCTGATAGGTTTCAGGAAACAAAAACCCGGTATCGATCGTGAACACGCGCAGCGAGGGATTCAGACTCGCCGCGATGTCGATCAGCGCCATGCCTTCCGCGCCAAATCCGGATGCCATTTCGATGCTGGGTCCAAACGCGCGGAACGACCATGCCAGCACTTCCCTCGTACTCCATCCTTCTGCGATTTCCTGTGTCTCTTTCAGATGTTTAATCACTGTCTCCACTCCAGATCTTGGGGAATGAGATCATCTGCAAATAGAACTCGCGGCTCACCTGACGTACCGACGAGCGACGCCACCAACGCATCCGGCGCTTCCGCGTGAACATTTGGGATTACTGTTTCCTCCGCCAGCACCTCTCCAATCAGAAGCAACGTCGGCGCAGGCAACAGCGGCGCGGCTGGCAAATCAACTACGGTCGTTCTGTGAATCCGTTGCTGCGGCGAATTTACCCGTGAAACGATCGCACAAGGCGTTGTCGGCTTCAGTCCCGCGCGAAGTAAGTCGGCAGCGGTTTCGCCGTAATTGAATCCCGGCATGTAAACAGCAAGCGTCGCACCCGACGCTACATAGGACGGCCAAGCGACAGCCTGATCCGGACTCGCGGGATGGCTCGAAAGCAAAATGACCGCTGACGACTTATTCCTGTGGGTCAGGGAAACCTGCGCGGCCGCAGCGGATGCAAGCGCAGAAGTCACTCCGGGCACAACCTCGAAGTCAACGCCCGCCTTGCGGAGGGCATCCATTTCCTCGCCGCCACGCCCGAAGATCGATGGATCGCCACCCTTCAGACGGACCACGTTCACGCCGAACGACGCGAACGCGATCAGCAGCGCGTTGATCTCCTCCTGCTGCACGCTTTTTCGCCCGCAGCGCTTTCCCACGTTGCGAACATGCGCCATAGATGGCACTAATTTGAGAATTTCGGGACTGACCAGGTCATCGTGCAGCACTACGTCCGCTGACTCAATTAGCTTGAGTGCTTTCACGGTCAACAAATCGGGATCGCCCGGACCGGCTCCCACTAGAAAGACCTTACCCTTCATGAACTGCCTCCGGAGTGAAAACATCTTTGGGGAGGGTCTGCGTAAAAGGCGCCTGAGCGGCCCACCGATGCAAAAGCCTTCGACGGTGATCAGAGTTCAACGACTGTCCAAACAAGCGCGTCCGAATCTTGCCCAGTTGTTCAATCCAGCCTGCGTAAAATGGCGCGAGTTGCTGCTCGAACTCGCGGCGTAATTTCTGTGCCAGGGCAGGACTCTTACCTTCCGTGGAGATCGCAACCTGAAGCGCCCCGCGCCGGACGACTGCGGGATAGTAGAAGTCGCACCGCTCCGGATCGTCGACCACATTGCACAGAATCTGCCGCCGGGTGGCCTCGCGATAGACCAGATCGTTGACATCCATCGAAGAAGTCGCAGCGATGACCAGAAATGTCTCGTTCAGATCTTCCGTCTTGAACTCACGGGATTCCCAAGTAACAACTCCCGCGCGGGCCCATCCCAAGATCGCCGGCGTCGCCCAAGGCGCCACCACGCGGACTTTCGCGCGCGCGACGAGAAGGCTGCGGATCTTCCCCTCGCCGATCTTCCCCGCTCCCACCACCAGGCATGAGCGGCTTTCGAGTTTTAGAAACATCGGAAATAGACTCATGGATTCTCTGCCCTATCCCTCGATTCCGTGCGGCACGCGACCGGGAGAAGAATCGCGCAGCACAGCTCCGATCCATTCGCCAGCGAGGCATTCCCGTAGTTCCTCATCGCTGTGACGCGCAAAAAACTGACGCAGATTTTCGTTTGCTCTCCGCTCATCGAGAAACCGCCGTAGCAGCCTTTCGATTGCGTCCGGAACGTCGCTCGCTAGGCATCGATAGCCGACAGGACGCGCGATCGACTGATGCAATCCGACAGCACCGCCGACGCAGAAGTAGTAGGCGTCCTCCATGCGATCGCCAACCTTGATCTTTTTGCCTTCTATCCCAATGTCCGCAATCCAGTGTTGCCCGCAACTATTCGGGCATCCCGTGACGTGCAATTTCAGGTGTTGCTCGAAACCGGGCAGCCTTTCTTCCAGTTCTTCGACCAGCCAACGGGAGAAAGCTTTGGTTTCGGTGATTGCAAGCTTGCAGAACTCTGACCCGCTGCACGCAATCGCGCCACGCCAGAAAGGCGATCCTTGCACCAGCAATCCGGCAGCCGTCAGTTCCGTCGCGAGGGTGTCGACGTTCTCCTGGGCCACGTTGACGATAATCAGATTCTGCATGTTGGTGAGGCGCACTTCACCGCCTGCCAGGCGATCGGCAAGATCCGCCGCCTCCCGCATTTGTGACGCCGAGATTCTGCCACGCAACACCGACGCACCCACGTAGAACTTGCCAGCTTGCTTTTGTGCATGGATACCGACGTGATCGCGATAAACGTCGTTCGGAGGTTGCTCATCGGCAGCAGGTTCGAACTTGAAGCCAATGCGCTTCTCGAGTTCCTCCTGGAAAATCTGTGGAGTCCAGCCGTGACGCAGGAACAGGAACTTCAGCCGCGCACGCTCGCGGTTCTCTCGGAGAACATCACTGTCGCGGAAAATCTCCGCAATTCCGCGCAGAACAGGCACGACCTCATTCTGCCGAACAAACGCGTTGAGTCGAGTCGCAAGAAAGGGATCAGTTGAAAGTCCCCCTGCAACTCGGAGAGAGAACCCGACCTCTTCCCGTCCGTGAAGTCGGCGGGTAATCGCAGTCAGACCCACGTCATTGATCTCGGGATAGGAGCACCACGAACGGCATCCGGTGATATTGATTTTGAATTTTCGGGGGAGGTTGTAGAAATCCGCGTTGCCTACGAAAAACTGATTTGCTTCCAGCGCGATTGGCGACGCATCGAAGATCTCGTCGGCGTCTACTCCGGCCAGCGGGCAACCGGTAATGTTGCGAGTATCGTCACCGCACGATCCCTTCGTGGTGAGTCCTGCACTCCAGAGCGCATCGAGGACTTCGGGGAGGGCTTCGATCGTGACCCAGTGCAACTGAATGTTTTGCCGGACAGTGAGGTCCGCATTTCCACGCGCATACCGTATCGGTAACTTCCGCAATCGTTCGTAATTGGTGCGCCTGCAACAGGCCGTTGGGGATCCGGATACGCACCATGAAGTACGGTAGAGCCTTACCCTCGCCGTTCTTCCCTCCGACCACCCCTGCGCCATCTCCCTGGGTGTAGACGCCCCACCAGCGGAAGTAGGTGCCGATCCACTCCGGCGGAATTGCCGTGAATCCTTCGCGGGCGAATCGCCGAATCTCGTCGAGGCCCTCCCAGGGATTGCGCTCCCGTCTTGAGCCGTTCAACGCGTTGCGCTTTCGTTTCTTTGGCTGGAATTGTCATAAATGCAAAAAGCCCACCGCCAGTTTTTCTACTGGCGGTGGGCTGATAATTGCTGATTCTTAAAGACTTATTACGTCAGCAGCCTCCCTGTGCCAGCAGACACGTGTGCGCAACAACAAGTACAACAACACACCGTGAACGTCTGGCTAGATGCCAACATCATCCGCAGATAGTAGAGGCGAAAAGGCAATCCTGTCAACAATGGAAGTTCGCAGGTCCTCATGCAAAATTCAAATCGGCTGGAATCGAAATAATGCCGAGCGTAGCTCTACTAGATTGACGTTTGACGAACGTCCCAAAGCTGCACTATTTCTTTAGGTGACCGATGCTGACTCATCGCCATCACCGCCATCATCATCACGCGCACAGCGCATTGGCGGGGGTGCCGGTCTAAGTCACAACCAGCACTCATACGAGTTAAGCCCGCTGACGCGAAAAGCTTCAGCGGGCTTTTTCTTTTTGCGTGATGGAGGGTGAGGGTATGGATACCAAGATCGACTATCAAAAGATGCAGGGACTTGGTGCCGGCGATCGTCCAGGACGGCGGACACCGGGCGAGGTATCTGATGCTCGGATTCATGAATCGGAGAAGCCTTTGAGCGCACCCTGAGCCTGGCGGGTACGTCACTTTCTTCAGCCGAACTCGGAATCGAGCTGTGGACGAAGGGTGAGACCTCAGGCAATCGGCTGAAGGGTTCTTTCCATGGCTACCGATTGCGATCGCGACACGTTTCTTGATACAGGTGCAGGTCGAAGGAGCAGGCGTGGTCTGCCACCTCGGAACGCGATCTTGCTTTACTGAAGCACTGGCAGTTCCCTTACGACTTGGCCATCCGAAACTCAGGAGGTGCAGCGATGAAGCTGCGGCTGGGAATTCCGAAGGGCAGTCTGCAGGAAGCGACTCTACAGCTCTTCGCGCGCGCGGGGCTACGCGTTTACACAAACGCGCGCTCGTACTTCGCCTCGACGGGTGACCCGGAAATCGAGTGCATGCTGATTCGCGCACAGGAGATGGCGCGTTACGTAGAACACGGCGCCCTGGACGCCGGTCTCACCGGCATCGACTGGGTCGTGGAGAGTGGACTCGATGTCGTTCCCGTCGCCGACTTGATCTACGCGAAACAGAGCCGCGGCAAAGTGCGATGGGTTCTGGCAGCTCCGGAAGACTCGCCATTCCAGCGCGCCGAGGACCTTGCCGGGAAGAATCATCGCGACCGAGTTGGTGAACGTCACGCGCAATTACTTTCGCGCTCAGAAATGTGGACGTGCAAGTCGAGTTCTCCTGGGGCGCCACTGAAGTCAAACCTCCGATGCTTGCCGACGCGATCGTGGAAGTCACCGAGACCGGCAGTTCCCTGCGTGCCAACCGTCTCCGCATTCTCGACACTGTGCTCGAATCGAACACGCAGATCATCGCGAACCGTTCGGCCTGGGCAGATAGCGGAACGACGCCGCAAAATTGAGAACCTGGCCCTGATGTTGAAGCGGAGCGATGGAAGCCCAGGATCGCGTCGGCCTGATGCTTAACGTCAAGCAAGCAAAACCTGCCCGGTGTTCTAGCGGTTCTTCCCGCTTTGCAAAAACCGACCATCTCCACTCTTAGCGATAGTGAATGGGTAGCCGTGAATACGGTCATCGAAGAAGCGGAGGCTTGGCAGGTGATTCCACGGCTGAAGGCAGCACAGGCACAGGGCATCGTCGAATATCCTCTGAACAAGGTGGTCATGTGATGCGAATCCTCTCCGGTTCCGCAGCGTCACGCCGGGTCCGAAGGCTGGAGGGACGCACCTCCGACTTTGAGGAAGTGGAGCCCGTGGTCCGCAATATCATTGCCGACGTGCGGCGCAACGGCGATCGAGCACTGCGCAAGTACGCTGAGAAGTGGGACGGGCTGATTTCCAAACAATCGCTTGCTGTTTCCGCCCCCGAATTAGAAGCGGCCTGGGGGATGTCCTCTCGCGAGTTTCGACGATCAGTGCAACAGGCGGCCGGCAACATCAGGCGATTCTGCAAGTGGCAACGCCCGGTGGACTGGACCCGCCGATCGACAGGCCTGTCTCTAGGACAGATCGTGAGACCCCTTGAATCGGTGGGATGCTACGTGCCGGGAGGCAGGCATCCGCTGGTTTCGACCCTTCTGATGACAGTCATTCCAGCACAAGTCGCGGGCGTCTCGAAGATTCGTGTAGTGAGCCCGAAGCCTGCACCCGAGGTGCTGGCCGCAGCTCATATGTTGGGTGTCAGCGAACTCTACCGAGTGGGCGGTGCGCAGGCCGTCTCGGCTCTCGCCTACGGGACGCGCAGCCTTCCCCGTGTAGACAAGATCGTTGGCCCTGGGAATCTCTATGTCACGGTCGCCAAGAAGTTGGTCTCTTTCGATTGCGCAATCGACTTCCTCGCGGGGCCGACGGAAGTGGTCATTCTCAGCGATCGGGGACGGCCGGACTTCATCGCCGCCGATCTGGTCGCACAGGCCGAGCACGATACGGCTACGTTGCCGATCTTCATAACGACCTCTAAGCCTCTCGCTCGAGGTGTCAGTCAGATCCTGTCAAAAGTTCGCGATAACGTCGCGGCGCAAGCTCTTCGACGGAACGGCGCTATCTTGCTGGCGGATACGCGGCAGGAAGCAATTCACTGGGCCAATCGTATTGCAGCCGAGCACATAACCGTAGACAAAAGAGATCTGCCTTTCATTCAGAATGCAGGGTCGATATTCGTCGGCGACTACTCCGCACAAGCGGCCGGTGACTACGCGGCAGGTCCGAATCACGTTTTGCCGACCGCTGGAGTTGCGCGTTTCCGTGGAGGGCTCAGCGTCAATGATTTCGTGAAGATCATCACCGTACAGGAGCTCTCTAGAGCAGGGCTGAACAGGATCGGCAAAACCATCACATGCCTTGCCGAAATCGAAGGACTGAGCGCACACGCCGCATCGATTCGCGCGAGGTGCCCGAATGCTTAAACCACGCAGCGTTGTGCAGAACTTGCCAACCTACCGCCCCCCTCTGGGCGGGCGACACGGCCTACGTCTTGATTTCAACGAAAACACGGTCGGTTGCTCGCCGCGAGTGCTCGAACGCATTCGAAATCTCGGAGTGGAGGATCTTGCGCGCTATCCGGAGCGCGAACCTGTGGAAGCCATTGTAGCTACTCATCTCGGAGTCAGGCCGCAAGAACTCCTGCTGACGAACGGCGTCGACGAAGCCATCCACTTGATTTGTCAGACGTACCTCGAAGCCGGTGACGAGGTTTTGATCGTTGTCCCCTCATTCGCGATGTACGAGATATTCGCTTCCGCAACGGGTGCGCGAATCGTCAAAATTCCGGCAGGCAGCAACTTCACCTTTCCGACAGGCGATGTGCTGCGCTACGTCACCGCGAAGACTCGCTTGATCGCGATTGCCAACCCGAACAATCCCACGGGTGCAGCAGCTCCGCTGAAAGACCTTCTTCTCATTGCGAGTTCCGCTCCCAACGCGGCGATTCTGATCGACGAGGCCTATTACGAGTTTCACGGCGAGACACTCCTGCGCTGTTGGATAGATCATCCGAACTTATTTGTTGCGCGCACGTTCTCCAAAGCCTACGGCCTCGCTGGACTGCGGGCCGGCCTCTTGATGGGTTGCGTGGACTCGATGGATGCAGTCCGGAGAGTAGCATCCCCTTACAGCGTGAATGCAGTCGCTCTCGCGTGTTTGCCTGAGGCCCTGGTTGATCAATCTTACGTCGAAGCATACGTTCAGGAGGTTTGCGAAGGTCGTCACCGTTTGCAGGAAGAATTGAAGCGACTCGCCATTCCTTTCTGGCCCAGCCAGGCGAACTTCGTTTTGATGCAGCTAAGTGCAGCGAACGCCGCGTTCGTTCGGGGAATGCGAGAGCGCGGCATACTCATTCGCGATCGCTCAAGCGACCCGGGCTGCGACGGCTGTGTACGCATCACGCTGGGCTCCAGGGAACAGACCAATCAACTGCTGCATGCTTTGCGCGAGACCCTGTCGGAGGTCGGCGCGCCTCGACAGGAGGTACACCCGTGAGAAAGGCTCGCATTCACCGGCCGACCAAAGAGACCGACATACGCGCCTCCTTGAATATCGACGGACACGGCCGCTACAAGATTTCAACCGGCATCCACTTCTTTGATCATATGCTGGAACTCTTCGCTCACCACGGAGGCTTCGACCTCGAGCTCACCGCAAACGGCGACCTCGAAGTCGACCAGCATCACACCGTGGAGGACGTTGGCATAGTTCTAGGCCAAGCCTTCGACAAAGCGCTCGGTAACAAGAAAGGAATTCTACGCGCCGGGTATTTTCTGATGCCGATGGACGAGACCATGGGAATGGCGGCGGTCGACTTCTGCGGACGTACCGCAATCAGCGTGAACACCAAGGTGAACGTGCGACTCGTCGGCGACCTCCAATCAGAGTTGGTGCACGACTTCTTCGAGGGCTTCGCCCGAGGCGCGCGAGCCAACGTTCATACGCGTGTGTTGTATGGAAGATCCAATCATCACAAGATCGAGTCTTTGTTCAAGGCTTTTGCCCGCGCCGTACGCGCCGCATGCTGGCGCGATAAACGGATGGCTCAGTTCATTCCGAGCACGAAGGGCGTCTTATGAGAATCGCGATCGTCGACTACGGCGCCGGCAACCTGACATCCGTCAGAAAAGCATTCGAAGCCTTGGGACAGCCAGCAGAGATTACGAGCGATCCGCAGGTCGTCTTGCAGGCCGAGAAAGTTGTTGTACCGGGTGTAGGCCACTTCGGAGCTACCACAGCGTTGCAGTCGCGAGGATTAGAAGCGGCCATCCAAGCCGCGCGCGCTCAAGGAAAACCCATTCTCGGCATTTGCCTCGGAATGCAATGGATGTTCAACTCAAGCGAGGAGGCCATCGATATTGCGGGTTTGGGAATCTTCCCGGGTACATGCACTCGATTCCCCTCTGACGTCAAGTCTCCTCATGTTGGGTGGAACCGACTTTCCCGCTGCGCTAGTTCGCGCCTCCTTCACGACATCGGGGAAGGATCCTTCGTTTACTTCACGCACTCCTATCGCGCGCCCTTAGTCGAAGACACCGTAGCCACTTGCGAGTATGCAGGGCGATTCTCAGCGGCGGTCGAGCGGGAGAACGTCTTCGGCGTGCAGTTCCATCCAGAGAAATCCGGAGCCGCCGGTAAGAAGTTGCTGCAGAACTTCTGCGAGCTGCCATGCTGACGAAACGAATTATCGCCTGCCTCGACGTGAACGGGGGACGCGTTGTCAAAGGCGTAAAGTTTCTAAACTTACGCGACGCCGGGGATCCGGCCGAGCTGGCAGATGCTCATAGTACGGCTGGCGCGGACGAGATCGTTCTACTCGATATCTCTGCAACCGCCGAGCAGAGATCTACGCTTCTAGAAACTGTTCGGCGAGCCGCTAGAAAACTCTTCATTCCATTCACGGTGGGTGGTGGAATCCGATCACTGGATGATGCCTCTGCTGTTTTCGACGCTGGCGCCGACAAAGTCAGCATAAACTCCGCGGCTCTTGCTGATCCGAACCTCGTCACATGGATTGCCGACCGCTTTGGTTCGCAAGCCGTGATCGTTGCGATCGATGCCAAGCGCACTGGCGCCACCCGTTACGAGGCATTCTCCAAGGGTGGAAGAGTTGCGACCGGACGCGATGCCGCCGTGTGGGCCAAAGAAGCTGAGCGACGCGGTGCCGGCGAGATTCTGCTGACATCGATGGATCGCGACGGCACGGGCGACGGATTTGACTGCGAACTCACGCGGACGATTGCGGATCAGGTTCGCGTTCCTGTCATCGCGTCCGGCGGAGCAGGCTCCTCGGAACACTTCATCGAAGTATTTGAGAAAGGACACGCGGACGCCGCACTGGCGGCGTCTATTCTTCACTACGGAACCACCCAGATGGCGGATCTCAAGACTTCCCTCTTGAGAGCCGGCATCCCTGTGAGGTGGCCGTGCTGATTCCATCCATCGACTTGATGGGCGGCAAGATCGTCCAGTTGGTTCAAGGAGAGAAAAAGGCCCTGGAGTTTGACGACTTCGAGGAGTGGATCGCTCGCTTCAGCAAGTTTCCCTTGGTTCAGCTGATTGATTTGGACGCGGCTATTGGCACCGGGGACAATCGCCCGCTTTTGAAGAAATTAACCAGACGTCTTCCCTGCCAGGTCGGCGGCGGTATCCGGTCTGTAAAAAACGGGGCCGAGCTCCTTGCGCAAGGAGCTCGTCGCATCATTATCGGGTCGGCTCTCGTGAACGATGGCCGCATCAACGAGGCAGCGGCTCGAGAATTCTCCAAAGACCTTGGCATCGATCGACTGACATTCGCGATTGATTCGCGGGGCGGAAAAGTAGCCATCAAGGGCTGGCGCGAGGTCACTTCGATTCCCAGCTCAGAAATGCTGGCAACTCTCGAGCCCTTCTGCACAGCGTTTCTTTACACACACATTGACACTGAAGGTTTGCTCAAGGGCATTCCCCTGGACGCAGTTCGGCCCTTGCGCGCCATTACATCACGTCAACTAATCGTTGCCGGGGGGATTCGCAGTCAGGAAGAAGTCAACGAGCTCGATGCACTTGGGATTGACGCTGTGGTTGGAATGGCCATCTATACGGGACGGATGAAGCTGGATGGCGCCTAGAAACTTCAATTGCGCGGCCGGTACCGCCCCATGGCCAGCTCTACAATCTCTCCGATCAGTTGAGTGTAGGACCGTCCGGAGGCTTTGGCAGCCATGGCGAACTCCTGCTTGCTCGAGAGCCACGGGTTGGGATTGGCTTCCAGAACGTAAACTTCTCCTTTTGCCGACAGCCGCATATCAATGCGCCCATAGTCACGCAGCTTGACAGCGCGGTGAGCAGCCAGCGCGGTCTGCGTCAGTCGCTCAATCGTGTCTTCATCCAGATCTTCGGCAATGCTCGATTTGGTCAGCTTGTACGCCTCTGCATCTTTCTCGAACTTCACATCGTAGCTGGCGATCTTGGGTGTGCCTTTGGGGAGCTTCGAGAAATCGAGTTCCACCAGCGGCAGCGCTTGCGCATACTCGTAGCTGCCCAGGATGGCCGCATAGATTTCGCGGCCTTCGATGTACTCCTCGATAATCGCCGGCGAATCGAACTCGTCCTGAATGTACTGGACCCGCTCCATCAACTCTTTCACGCTGGTGACGACGGCATTGGAATTGATGCCGATCGATCCGTCTTCCGCCAGTGGCTTCACGATCAAAGGGAAAGCGATGTCGTGAGCGTGTTCAATGGTCCCACGATACGAAGTCGCGAAATACGGCGTGCGAATCCCATGGAACGCGAACATCTTTTTCGCAATCGCTTTGTCTTGAGCGAGAAAGCTGGCGTGCGGTCCAGCACCCGTATAACGCAGGCCAAGAAGGTCCAGGTAGGCGGCGACGTGCATCTCTTTCGTGTCGTCACCGGCAAACGATTCGGTCAAATTGAAAATGAGATCGGCTTCGCACTTGGCCAGTGAGGTCAGACCCTGCGGACTCCCGTCAAGAATAAGATAAGAAGGCTCGTGCCCAAGCTTTTCGAGGGCCTCAAAGATCTCTTCTCGATCTTCTTTTTCACGCTTCTTCTTTTTTCGGGCTTTGCTCTTCCGCGCTGCAGGCTTGGGCTCGGGGGGTGGCTCGGGAGTTGCGCCCTCTTCTTCCCAGATGTCGTACAGGACGGCGATCTTCATTGCGGATACCGTCTGTCTATCGATTGATGGCAGATATTCATATACGTGAACGCCTAGAACTCACGGCTGCACGAACTTTCCACGCGTCATGTAATTGGTCGCCAACGTGGTGGCATACACCGTGAGTTCTGCGAGATGCTCCGCCTCCCTCCTGGTATCTGCGCGCAATCCCAGTTCGCCGATCCTCTTTTCGATGCCTTCCACCAACTGCTTGACCAGGGGACGCTGCACTCCGGTCCAATACGTAACTTTATCAACCACGGTCTTGCGGTGTTGCCTCAAAAATTCTTGCGCGGGGCGAACGGTCTTTTTCTGACGCTTAGATACATTAAAAATATCTATCAGATCGCTGTCCAGCGCCAAGTCCACAACTGGGATCGCTTCCGGCACGGACTGGCTGTAAAAATCCGCGACCGTGGATTCCATTTCGTCGACTGTGATATCAGGATAACCGCGCCGACGCACCGGATCCACATTCCCTAGTTCATGGGCGATGCGATCCATGTACCGCAGTTTCGTCATCGCTCCCCATCCGCGATAGCGTTTGCGCCAACCACTGCGCGGCGTCAACCAGACCGCAAAGGTTTCCGCAAAATCTTCATCAGGATGTTTCTGTGCATACCAGCCCGCGAGATGACGAACGTAGTTTCGCGAGAACGGCACGGGCCGATAATTGTCGAGGTATCGCCGACGGAAAGGGCCGAACAGATTCTTCCATTCCGGATTTCGATATAGCTTGTACGCGTAGTTGAATGCGTGCCCTGCCTCGTGCCGCAGGTACATCATGACCTCGCGCCGATCTTCGAGATCGTTCATCTCTTTCTCGAGCGAAGCGAGTTCAGGATTCGCGAGGTAAAAAGGAATACCGATCACCGGCTCACCCGAAGGGCATCCCCATTCATCTGTGAGATAGCAAGCAGGCCGGAACTTGGCGAGGCCTTTACGGCCCAACTCCGCATAGAGCTGGTGAACGAAGCGCTCGATCGGCGAGCCCTCCAACTTCAGGCCCAGCTCACGAATCGGCTTCCCCAAAATCTCCTGCAGATTCGCCTTCGGTTTTTCGGTGGTGGGCTCCATGAATGGTGGTCAGGAGAATTCGCTGAGTTCCGGGAGGAAACCGCTAGCCCACCCAGGCAGAGCTAGTATAAGAGCTCGCTGGTCTCGTGCGGAGACGGCTGATAGAAAGATTCAGCGATTCGAGAAGCTCGCATTTCTGCCATTTGTTATGGCCATATTATCATTACGATAGAGGCATTCGCTCCAGTTCTACTGGAAGGTATTGCAAGACTCCACCGTCCCCCCGTTCATCCCCCGCTGGAACCACTCCGTTCGCTGCGCGGAGGTTCCGTGTGTAAACGAATCGGGACTAACCTGGCCCCTCGACATGCGCTGAAGGCGGTCATCCCCTACGGCTGCCGCGGCGCCGAGCGCGCTCTCTACGTCGCCGGCTTCCAGGAGATTTCTCTGTTGCGTCGATTTTGCCCAGACGCCGGCGAAACAATCCGCCTGCAACTCTAGCCGGACCGAGAGCGCATTCTGTGAACCTGGGTTGCTTCCCTGCAGGCTTCGGACTTTCCTTTCAATGCCGAGCAGATTTTGGACATGGTGCCCGAGTTCGTGCGAGAGGACGTAAGCCTGCGCAAACTGGCCGGGCGCTCCAAACCTGCGCTGCAGTTCATCGTAGAAGCCAAGGTCGATGTAGACCTTCTGGTCTTCCGGGCAATAGAACGGCCCGGTCGCGGACTGCGCTGCACCGCAACCGGATGAAGTCACGTCGCGAAAGAGCACCAGCTTCGCATGCTGGTACGGAATCCCTCGCTGCTGCAAAATTCCAGCCCAGGTTTTTTGCGTGTCATCGAGTACGAATGACACAAACTGAACCATCGGCTCCTCGCGCGCATCTCGCTGCGGATCCGGTTGACTCACGGTCGGGCCGGTGGAAACTCCCTGCCCTCCGATCAAGGAAAAGAAGTCTTTCTTGAAGACCAGGCTGAGCACGAGCAGGATCAGAAAGCCCCCGATTCCGATATGCATCCCACCAAATCCGCCGCCACCGCCTTCGTCACGGCGATCTTCCAAATCATCGCTTCTTCCGCCCGGTGTCCAACGCATACTGCACCCCTCGAGAGCAATTTGAGCAACCGATTATAGTCGGTTGCGCCAGTGAATTTGTGACTCTAGGGCATGCGTCGGGTTCGCAAATTTTCCTAGAACCTCTGCAGCGGTCTGAAGGCCTGCGATACACTAGAAAACTTTGATAAACATTCAGGAGGACAGTTATGCCCGATGCCACGCTTAGTGGCTCAGACTTCAAGAAGCAGCTGCGCGAAGGCAAGCCAAAGATGGGCTTGTTCCTGAACGCGCACAGTCCCACCGTCGCAGAACAACTTGCGCACAGTGGATATGACTGGCTGCTGGTGGATACACAACACGGCCCCATGGGCTACGAGAAGCTTTCTGCGATGCTCTCTGGAATCGCGAATGGTGGCGCCAAATCCATGGTGCGCGTAGGCGGATACGACGACCGCCCCGGCATTCAGCAGGCTCTCGACCTCGGCGCCGACGGCGTTCTCGTCCCCTACATTAATACTGCGGAAGAAGCGCGCCAGGCCGTTAGTTGCACGAAGTATCCCCGCACTGGAACTCGCTCGGTCTATTTCCCGCAACGCAGCATGAATCGCGCGGGCCTGCTCGGATACGCCGGCAACTTCAATAACAACGGCATTGTGGCCTTGCAAGTAGAAACCGCTTCCTGCATCGAGAACATTGCTGAGATTGCCGCTGTGCCCGGAGTCGACATTCTCTTCCTCGGGCAAAACGATTTGTGCATGTCGATGGGGCTTTACGAAAAATATGAATTCCCCCATATGTACACCTCGCCGGAGCTCGGCGCGGCAACGCAGAAGCTCATCGAGCACGCGCGCAAGAACAATGTCATCCTGGGGCTCTTTCTGTTTGGCACATCGCGCGTTGGCGAATTCCTGGAGAAAGGCTTCACGTTCATCAGCATCGGCAACGATCTGCACCACGTACTGACCCAGGCCGGTGCTTATGTGAAGGACATGGAAGGGATCGCCAAGGAGAAGGGGAAAGACTGGTCGCGTCGCCCTACGGCCCTTCTCTAGACTGTGGCGGTTGTGAATTCAATAGCGCTCCGTGAAAACGGAGCGCTTTCTGCTTTTAGACACACTGATCTAAGCAATGAGTTATCCGCTCGCTAGCTGATTGGCATTCTTCAGGAGTTGCGCAGGTGTCCGCCCTTGTTCCCTCAAATGGCGAATGCTCGCCGAGTCGTGCCGTTTTGCCATCCGCATCCCCGACGTATCGCGAACCAGAGTGCAGTGATAGTAGTCAGGGGCGGCGTATCCTAACGCTTCAAACAGTAGAAGCTGCCGCGCGGTGGACTTGAGCAAGTCGGCTCCGCGCACCACTTCCGTGATCTGCATGTGCGCGTCGTCCAACGTGACGGCGAGTTGATAGGCGGGTACATCGTCACGCCGCCAGACCACGAAGTCCCCGAAATCACGGCCCGCGACGAACGATTGTCGACCAACGTGATTGTCCACAAACTCGATCGACCGTCCGTCAGGAACGCGAAAGCGCCAGTTGACGCCTAGAGTCGAGTCAAAGCGTCCCGCATCCGTTCGGTTCCGGCACGTGCCTGGATAAAGCGGCTCATCATCTCCTTCATTGGGCGCTGCGGCAGCTGCGGCCAGGTCCTTGCGCGAGCAAGTGCACGGATAAATCCATCCCCCCTGTCTCAACTCCTTCCATGCCTCCAAGTAAAAATGTCGCCGTTCACTCTGAGAGTACGGACCAAACATCCCTCCACAATCCGGTCCTTCAGTCCACCCGATCCCGAGCCACCTCAAATCCTCGTACATCGCTGAGGTGAACTCCGGACGGCAACGCTGGGGGTCCAGATCCTCGTTACGCAGGATCAATACACCATGGTGTTGGCGCGCGCGCTCCGCTGCGGTCCAGAAGGTCCGAGCGTGGCCAATGTGTAACAAGCCGGTGGGCGAAGGGGCTAGGCGTCCGCGATAGCCATTCGTTGGCGAAGGACTCACGATGACATTTTAAAGGGCATTCTGAGGTCCGGAATGTTCGTCAGCTACGGCCAGTGCTGGAGCAGGAAACTCACCCTCCCATTTCGCAACAACCACAGTCGCCAGGCAATTCCCCAGCACGTTTACGGAGGTCCGGGCCATGTCCATCAACTGATCAATTCCAAGCAAGATGAAGACGGGTTCGACCGGCAACCCAAACGATCCCACCGTCCCGAGCAAGATGACAATGGACGCGCGTGACACGCCCGCCACGCCTTTACTGGTCAAAAGGAGGGTCAGCATGATCAGCAACTGCCGCCCGATGCTCAGGTGAATCCCGGCAGCCTGTGCCACAAAGATCGAGGCGAGCGAGAGATAAAGAGTGCTGCCATCCAGATTGAAGCTGTAGCCTGCCGGCATAACGAAAGCCACCACTTCTCGGGGAACGCCGATACTTTCCATTGCCTCCATGGCGCGCGGCAGCGCTGCCTCCGAGTTCGCGGTTCCGAACGCGATGGTCACCGGCTCCGCTACGGCCGCGATGAATCGCCTCAACGGGACGCGGACCATGAGCGCAATAGGCAGCAACACTCCGCATACGAAGACCAGGAGAGCCACGTACAGAGTCAACAAGAGCCTTGCCAGATTGAACAAAATCCCCATGCCTGTGCTCGCGACCGTGTATGCAATGGCCGCACCCACTCCCACTGGAGCGAAGTACATCACAATGTTCGTGAACTTGAACATGGTCTCGGCAAGGCTCTCCGTAAAACTCAACATCGGCCGCCGATAAGCTTCACTTACCAGGGCTAGTGCTATGCCAAACAATATGCTGAAAACTACGACTTGAAGAATCTGCCCCTCGGCCACTGCCTTCGCGAGATTCTCGGGGAAGATATGGAGGATCGTTTCGCTCGCGGTGAGTTTCTGCGTTTGAAGATTCTCGGTGCTTGTGGTGGGCAGGTTCACTCCCACTCCCGCTCTACTGACGTTGATGGCAACCAGCCCGATGATCAGAGCGAGCGTGGTGACTACCTCAAAATAGAGGATCGCCTTTACACCCATGCGCCCGACCTTCTTCAGGTCGGAGTGTCCGGCGATACCGCTCACGAGCGTTGCGAACAGCAGAGGAGCGACGATCGTCCGAATCATCCGCAAAAAGATCAGAGCAAGAACTCTCAGATTAACCGCCAGTTGCGGGAAATCATGCCCAAGAACGCCGCCAGCAAGCATGGCGACGAAAATCCAGGTCGTCAGGGATCTCTTTTGAAAGGCGTAGGGAACGAGCGCAGCGATCGCGAGCCAGCGCGTCGCGAGCAATGCTCTGGGCGAGATCGGCACACCGCCATGCGCCAGTACCGAGAGAATCGCACTCGCAGTAATTGCAACTACCGCCAAGATCAGTGATTTCTTCATGTATTAACGAAAGCTCGACTGGCTACGCTTCACAACCTGCAAGCGCCCGATTGTAGACAACAATCGTGTGCGATCAAACCAATTCCAACACGGTACCTCCGTTTGCACCGAAACTAATGCAATCTAAAATCGCGGGGACCTACACCCCGAAGGTCCGCGAATGCGCTAGAATGCCTGCGTCACTCAGGGATGGCACCTGATCAAGTTACGATCGTTTCCACCGCTCTGACGGTCGCGGCGGCAATCCTGTCGCGCTGAATTCCTGTTCTCTCAGAGGACTCCGTGGCGCCACACCGGCGTCCAACAAATCGAGGAGGAAAATTATGGTAACGGCTCTGCCGAACGTCCAATTACAAAACAAGGTTCAAGAATTCATTTCCAAGCCGCGCAAGATGCTGATCAACGGCAAGTGGGTCGAGTCCGCCTCCGGCAAAACTTTCCCAACCTATGACCCGTCGACTGGCGAAGTCCTGGCCAAGATTGCGGAAGGCGATCGCGAAGACATTGACCGCGCCGTCAAGGCGGCGCGCGCGGCCTTCGAAACAGGTCCGTGGCCCCGGCTGACCTCGTCAGAACGCGGTCGCATGGTGTGGAAACTGGCTGACTTGATCGAACAACATCTGCAGGAGTTCGCCGAACTCGAAAGCCTCGACAACGGCAAACCGATGAAAGTCGCCCGCGCGGCCGACGTTCCCCTCGCCGTCGACCTGTTGCGCTACATGGCAGGATGGGCCACCAAGATCGAGGGCAACACGATTCCAATTTCGGTTCCCTACACACCGGGCGCGAAGTACCTGGCCTACACGTTGCGGGAACCCGTAGGGGTCGTTGGCCAGATCATCCCGTGGAATTTCCCTCTGCTGATGGCAGCGTGGAAGCTAGGCCCTGCGCTCGCAACCGGGTGCACAGTGGTCATCAAGCCCGCGGAACAGACGCCGCTCTCCTGCTTGCTGCTCGGCGAACTTGTGCAAGAGGCCGGCATTCCCGATGGCGTCGTGAACATCGTCCCGGGATATGGCGAAACCGCGGGCGCAGCCTTGGCCGCTCATCCCGATGTCGACAAGGTCGCCTTTACCGGTTCCACCGAAGTCGGCAAGCTGATTCTGCAAGCAGCCGCGGGCAATTTGAAGAAAGTCTCTCTTGAGTTGGGCGGCAAATCGCCTAACGTAGTTTTTGGGGATGTCGATCTTGATGCGGCTATCGCCGGCTCGTCGAGTGCGATCTTCTTCAATCACGGACAGTGCTGCTGCGCTGGCTCTCGGCTGTACGTCGAGAACAGCATCTTCGATAAAGTTGTCGAAGGCGTGTCGGCTCGTGCTGAGAAAATTCGTATCGGCCCTGGTATGGAGGCGTCCACCGATATGGGACCGCTCGTGTCGGAAGAACAACTCAACCGCGTTTGCGGCTTCCTCGAATCGGGTTTCTCGGAAGGTGCGAAAGCAGTCACTGGCGGCAAACGCCATGGCGACAAAGGCTACTTCGTGAAACCGACTGTGTTGGTCGACACCAACGACAAAATGAAGGTTGTGCAGGAAGAAATCTTCGGACCGGTGGTTACAGCGATTCCTTTCAAAGATCCGAACGAACTGGTCGCGAAGGCGAACGACAGCGCTTATGGCCTGGCCGCGGGCATCTGGACGCGCGACATCCAGAAAGCCCACCGCCTCGCCGCACAACTTCGTGCTGGCACCGTGTGGATCAACTGCTACAACATTTTCGACGCAGCGCTTCCCTTCGGCGGATACAAGCAATCCGGGTGGGGTCGCGAAATGGGACACGATGCGCTGGAACTGTACACCGAGGTGAAAGCGGTCTGCGCCGCGCTGTAAGGTTGTAGAAGGAAACATCAGGGGAGCTGCGGCTCCCCTTTTTATTTCTTGCCTAACGTTACCCGCGAGAATCCTGTCGCGCCCGCTGGATGTCCTTGACGTCGCCCATCGCGATGATCACCCAGTCGCTAGGCACAACGGCGTGATCGGGTGGATTGATCACGAGTTCGCTACCCACTGCCTGTGACGGATTCTTTAGGCCGAGCACCAGCAAGTTGTAGTGCCCTTTTAGGTTCAGATCGTGCAGCGCAGTTCCCGCCCACTTCGAGGTGGGATTGACTTCGATCTCCTCCACTCGCAGAGTACTTCCCTGCTCCTTCAGCATCTGATCGAGAAATCCGACCACGTGAGGCCGGATGAGTTCGCTGGCCATTCGCAATCCGCCAATCGCGCTCGGCGAAACCGTGGAGTTGGCGCCGGCCCGCATCATGCGGTCGGCAAACTTCTTGTCAGTCGAGCGCGCCACGATGCGCATCTTAGGAAATCGCTGGCGCACGATGACTGTAATGACGAGGTTGTCTTTGTCGTTCGGAAGCGCCGAGATGATGCCTTTCGCCCGTTCCACGCCCGCTCGCTGCAGCGTCTCTTCCTCAGTCGCGTCCCCGACCGTGTACAGCATCTGACCCAATGATTCCGGATGGAGGTCGCGCATCTTCTTCAAGTTCTCTTCCGAAACATCCACGACCACAAAAGGAGTCGCCGTCTTTTGTAGCTCAGCCACCGCGTGGCGACCGGTGTCGCCCAATCCGCAGACGATAAAGTGTCCATTGAGTTCATCGATGCGCTTTTGCATCCTGCGCCTCCAAAAAGGCGTGGTCACTTCGACTTCCACCAGAAAGGCCGCGACCACGGAAAATACGTACACAGTAATTGCTACGCCAAACAGCACGATGCCGATGTTGAAGACGCGCAGAGCAGGGTTGTGGCTGGTGTCGACGATCTCGCCGTAGCCCACGCCGGCAAGAGTGATCACGGCCATGTACAGCGCTTGCAGGAAGGAAACCGACTCGCCTCCAAGCAACCGGTATCCCGTCACGCTGACGACAATCAGGGCGAGCAGCAATCCAAGCGCAAAAAGCAGTCGCTTTCGCAGCGCCATCAGCTCACCGCCGCCATTCGTCGATCAAGTTCGCGACCAGCCCGCTCCACCCCGTCTGGTGGCTGGCACCAAGCCCCATGCCGGAATCGCCGTGGTAGTACTCGTTAAAGAGCAAGCAGTCTCGCCAGTGAGGGTCCGTCTGAAATTTCTCGTAGCGCCCGAAGCATGCCCGCCGGCCGTTCGCATCGCGACGGAAAATTGAGATCATCCGGTCCGCAGCTTCTCCCGCCATCGCGGTCGGTGTAATGGGCCGCCCTTGACTCCCGCGAGTGCTGAGCCGAGGAATCCGCCCCCAATGCCTGATCGAAACGCACGAATGAATGGATGAGCAAGTACGACGTAGGAAACCACACCGGCCCGCGCCAGTTGGAGTTTCCGCCTTTCAGCTTCACCTCGGCTTCCCCAGGTTCGTATCCCAGAGAGCGGTCACCGAATTGAAACGGGTGCTGGCGATGATGTTGCGAGAGACTGCGGATCCCGTGCGGCGAAAGAAACTCATCCGGATCCCAGATGCGTTGCAGCAAGCGCTTGAACTGGGCAGGATCCGCGATCGAGAGAACATAACGCCGGTCTCCGTTGCCGATCCCGTAACAGGCATCGCCAACCAGGTCTGGACGATTTTTGATAAACCATTCCACATCGCGCAAGAAAATTCGGATGCGACTTGCAGTTCCTCGTGCTCTAGCACCTCGACCGCATACAGCGGGATCAGGCCCACCAGCGAGCGCAACCGGAACTTGTGGAACTCGCCGTTCGGAAAGCGCAGAACGTCATAGAAGAATCCGTCGGTCTCGTCCCACAACTGGTAGTTGCGGCCACCCATCTTCTTCATCGCCGCACCGATGTAGACAAAGTGCTCGAAGAACTTGGTTGCAACTCCTTCGTAGACAGGATTCTCTTCAGCCAGTTCCAGCGCGATGCGCATCAGGTACAGACAGAAAAATCCCATCCACCCGGTCGCGTCTGATTGCTCAAGAATCGCGCCGTTTGGAAATTTCTCTCCGCGATCGACCACGGCAATGTTGTCGAGCCCGAGAAATCCGCCCTCGAACACGTTGTTGCCCGGCGCTGTCGACCCGATTCACCCACCAGGCAAAATTCATCAGCAACTTGTGCAGACACTTTTCCAGGAAGGCGTGATCGCCCTTCCCGGTCCGCTGCTTCTCGAGTTGATACACGCGCCAGCAGGCCCACGCGTGCACGGGCGGATTCATGTCCGAGAATTCCCACTCGTACGCCGGAATCTGTCCATTCGGATGTTGAAATTGTTCGAACAGCAGAATCCAGAGATTCTCTTTTGCGAATTCCGGATCAACCAGTGCCAGCGTAATGCACTGAAACGCCAGATCCCACGCCGCGAACCAGGGGAATTCCCACTTGTCGGGCATCGAAAGCACGCGCATGGAATTGAGGTGCCGCCAGTGGATATTGCGCATGCGTTTGCGCGACTCCGGCGGCGGAGCATTCGGATCGTCCCCCTCCAACCACAGATTCACATCCCACAGGTAAATTTGCTTGCTCCACAGCATGCCGGCGAGCGCCTGCCGTTGAATCAGCTTTTCATCGCTGGTCGCGCGCGGCGGATGAACTGCTTCGTAAAATTCATCAGCCTCAGCTTTGCGGGTCGCCACGACGCGATCGACATCACCTAGAGCGTTGTCCATTTTCTGCGGACTAAGACGCAACCGCAGAACAACGGATGCCTTTGCCGGAACCTGATACTCGAATCGAACACAGGCCTTCGTCCCGTGGCGCTCCGGGTTGACGCAGTCTTCCCCATGAATGACGTGGCGATGGAAGGCGTCTTTCACGAAGGGCTTCCGGTTCGATGAGCAACCGTAAAGCTTTAAAGCGTTCGATTCATTATCCGTAAAGAGGACGTTGCCGCCCGCGGGGGCGTGCAGGTACCTTTGGCCAAGCGAGTACGAAAACTGCAGGTTGCGTAGCTGTACCTGATTGAAGTCGTCGGCCATAAGCGCGACCGAGTTCTGTCCGGACGTCTCGACCGTAATAATCGGCTCGCTGCCCGGAGGATTTGTCCAAGCCCAGGTGTTCCGAAACCACAGATGCGGCAGCAGGTAGAGGGGCGCGGCTTCAGGACCACGATTGAAAGCTTCGATCCGGATGCAGATATCTTCCGGGTCTGCCTTTGCGTATTCGACGAATACGTCGAAATACCGGTCGTCATCGAAAATGCCCGTGTCGAGCAACTCAAACTCAGGCGCGCCGACCTGCCCCCAACGGCGCCGGTTCTCCTCCAACAGCTGCGCATAAGGAAACTCGCGTTGCGGATACTTGTAGAGAACTTTCTGGTAACTGTGGGTGGGAGTATTGTCGAGATAAAACCAGTACTCTTTTACGTCCTCTCCGTGGTTGCCTTCGTTTCCGGTGAGGCCGAACATCCGCTCCTTCAGGATCGGATCTTTCCCGTTCCACAAAGCCAGCGCGAACACCAGAAGTTGATAGCGATCACAGATGCCCGCAATTCCATCTTCTCCCCATCGATACGCTTTGCTGCGAGCCATGTCATGCGTGAGAAATTCCCACGCGCATCCGTCGGGGCTGTAGTCTTCTCGAACACTTCCCCACGACCGCTCGCTGACGTAAGGTCCCCATTTGCGCCACGGAGCGACAAATCCTGAATAAGCCTCAGCCAGGCGCTCTCGTTCCCTGCTCAGCAGTTTGCTCGCAGAAGAACTCATGCTCAGTCGCTCGCTTTCTCATCTCGTCCGATGCGAGATGAGAGCAGAGTTCACCTTTTGCATCTGGGCAGCAAATCGCGGGGCGTTGTAAGCGGAGGGATTGTCGACCTGCTGGAGTAGTCCATTGAGCGCCTCTTTGATCTCAGCATCGTTCGCGCTCTTTCCGTTCTGTTTGTAAGCCACGTACAGGGAGTCGAGCGACATGGCCGCCTGTTCGGCGGACCTCTGTCCCTGTGCTGAGATGGCATCGCCGTCTTGGGCGATCGACTTCATCACCGAGAACGCGAAGGCCTGATCGTATGTCTTGGCACTTAACTGCTGCGCTAGTTGTCCGGCCCTTGCGGCCCCCTGCGTGGCGGTGGCGGCGATTTCTTGCGGATTCCCGTTCCGCGTGCCCAGCAATAATGTGAGTTTCAAAATATCCGTGTCCAGTTCCTGGGCCTTGTCGGCATTGATCTTTTTCGCGACGTGCCGAAATACTATGTACCGAGAAAGATTCCACGCTGGAACTCCCGGCGTCCGCCCTGTATATCCCTGCTCCTGCCGCCAGCTGTCTTCCGGCTTGGTCAGGCTGTGATGGCACGCGAAGCAATCCAGTTCGCCATACTCCGGCCATGACGCACTCGACGCTCGCCGAGCCAACCGCTCCAACCCCTTCTGCAATTGCACTGCCTCACCTACACTCCAAACCTGCACGCCGCGCCAAGCGTTCTCCTGAGGCTCTTTCCAGTGCATCGGCATCACGGAACTGAAAAGATTGAGTTCAAAGGTGAGATCCGGATGCCCCGCCGAAATCATCTCGTGGTCGACAAATTTGTCAGGCGTGCCCAGGTGACAGTTCAAGCAGCGTTCACTCCGCTTGATCAGATCGCGGGTGTCATACATGCCCAGCTGGACGGATTTCTCATGCGGCCAGTCTTTCGTCGTATGTGGGCCAAGCCATCCCGAGGCCGGACCGTGGCAACTCTCGCAGCTAACTCCATCTACCAACTCAAATGTCTCAGCGCGCTGCTCGGCAGGCACCGATAAGGCATGACACGCCAGGCACTTCTGCGACTGGTCCGGGCGACCGATGTTCAGGATTTTCCCAATGCGTAGAGAGACCGCATTCGACAACACCTGGTAAGCGCGCGCATGCTTGTCCTGCCCGGCCCAGATGCTGTACTCGTTCTGCGCAACGCGGGTGATCTGCCTCGGCTGAATGCTTCCGTGGCAACTGCTGCTGGCGCATCCGCCCGGGCCGTTGTATTTTCCCGTCGGAGTGTTTTGCGCCCAGGATGAAGAAAGGAATACGAGACACACGACTGCATGCCATGCCGAGTTGGCCTTATTGCGCATCGCGTCTGGCGTCGGTAAGAACCCGCGCACGATTTTCGCAGCGGATTCGCTTTGTTATACCTATTCCATCCGACGGAATCAATTGACAGTTTGGTACGCGGGCCACACGTGGGTACAGGGCCTCTGGTCATTGCGGTGTCCCAAGATCGACATTCCCGCTGCGAACCTTTAACGATAAGATTTCTTCACATTTTTCCATCCGGATCGGGGCTTTAAGGGGACACTAGCGCCTTGTTCGATCAACTCAGGGCGATCCAGCAGAAGTTTGGCTACTTGCCCGCGGATCAACTCCAGCAACTCGCTGCACGCATCAACGTTCCGGTAAGCCAGATTCACACGGTCGCCAGCTTCTATCCCCACTTTCACCTCACCCCCGCTCCGCGAGCCGAGGTGAAGATCTGTGCAGATATGAGCTGTCACCTGCGCGGCGGCCCGGAAATGAAGGCGCATCTCGAAAAGACGTTCAGAGGCAGCAGTCCTGACGACATCTCCTTACGCGACGTATCCTGCCTGGGCCGCTGCGACAAGGCTCCCGCTCTCTCGGTGAACGACCGCATCTATTGCGGTATCGCCCCGCCCGAAGCCACTTCAATCGTGAAAGATGCTTTCGCGGGTCGCCGGCTTCCTCCCGAACCCCGCGACCGACCGCAGATTCCCATCGTCTCTGATCCGTATGCGGGGTCTCCGGACTATTCCGTCGTTCGACGCTGCGTTGAGACCCACGACTGGAACGGAATTCTCGCTACACTGAAGGCAAGCGGCCTACGCGGCATGGGAGGCGCCGGATTTCCCACCGGCAACAAATGGGAGATCGTGCGCAACGCACCGGGTAAAGCCAAGTACATCGTCTGCAATGCCGACGAAAGCGAGCCCGGAACCATCAAGGATCGCTTCATCATGGAGTCCGTTCCTCACCTAGTGATTGAAGGCATGATCGTCGCCGGCCTAGTCACCGGCGCGCAGCAAGGCATTCTCTACATCCGCCACGAATACGAAGAGCCCAAGGAGGTTCTTCAGGAAGAGATCGAACGTTGCTACCACGCGGGCCTTCTTGGGAAGAAAATCTTGGGCAGCGACCTGAGCTTTGATCTCGAGATTTTCGTCAGTCCCGGCGGCTACATTTGTGGGGAGGAGAGTGCCCTTCTAGAGGCGATCGAGGGGAAGCGCTCCGAACCTCGCAACAAGCCGCCATTCCCCGGCACCAACGGTCTCTGGAGCCAGCCTACCGTCATCAACAACGTCGAAACATTCACGTTTGCTTCGGCCATCCTTGCGCGCGGCGCCGACTGGTTCAAGGCCCAAGGCAAGAATGGCTCCGTCGGGATGAAGTTCGTCGGCATCAGTGGCGACGTCAACTCCCCAGGCATCTTCGAAGTCCCCATGGGTACCACTTATGCAGAACTGATCTACGAAAAAGCGGGCGGCATTCTCGGACAACGCAACCTCCTCGCCTTCGCTCCTTCCGGCCCATCTTCGGGATATCTCCCGGCCTCGATGTCCAATCTTCCACTGGATTGGAACGCAGTCGCAGCAGCCGGTTCAATGGTTGGCTCGGGCGCCATCGTCGTGTGTGCCGAAGGCCGCTGCATGCTCGATATGGCTCTGAACGCCGTTCGCTTCTATCGCAACGAATCCTGCGGTAAGTGTGTTCCCTGCCGGTTGGGCTCGCAAAAAATGGTCGAGATGCTGACTGGCTGGACGGAAGGCCGTTCGGCAAGCACTGACCGACAAGTGCTCGACGAACTTTCTTCCGCCATGAAGCTAACGTCCATTTGCGGACTGGGTCAGGTTGTTCCTGTTCCGATCGGGTCGGTCTTGAAACATTTTCCCGATGTGATCGAAGAGCACCTCGCGAGCAAGACCTGCACAGCCGGCGTCTGCTTCACTCGAAGAGGCTCGGCATGAGTTCGAAGCCGGCCGCTGACATCCAGCTGACCATCGACGGAACCAATGTTTCTGTTCCGGCAGGCACCACCATCTTCGATGCCGCGCGCCTGAACGGAATCGCCATTCCAACTCTTTGCCATCAACAGAATGAAAATCCTGTAGGCGTCTGCCGCATCTGTGTGGTCGATGTCGGACAGCGCGTGTACGCGGCGGCGTGCATCCGGCAAGCCGAGCCCGGAATGAACGTGAAGACCTGTTCCGAGCCCGTTCAAGCGGCGCGCCACACACTGATTGAATTGCTGATGTCGGACCATCCGTCCCCATGCACCCGTCAACAGCATTCAGGTGACTGCGAACTCGAGCGTATGGCGGCAGCCGCTGACGTGACCGACCCACGCTTCCCGAAGCGTTCCACGCCGCGAGGCAAGGACGACTCTTCCGCGGTTATCGCGGTCGATCATGAATCCTGCATTCTGTGCGACCGCTGCATACGCGGCTGCGACGACATTCGCCACAACTGGGTGCTCGCACGACGCGGCAAGGGGTATCAGGCTGGGATCGCGTTCGACACAAATCTTCCGATGGCCGAGTCGTCCTGCGTTTCGTGCGGCGAGTGCATGGTCTCGTGTCCTACGGGAGCACTCACCAACAAGCGAGTCGTCGGAACCGAACTTGGACAGGGCGAAGTTCTCGATCCTGGTGCACTTCTGCACTTACCAATCTTTCAAAACGTATCCGGCACCTTCCTCGAACTGAATCAGAAAGCCGTCGTAAAGCGCCACTATCGCGCCGGCGAAATTATCTGCCGCGAGGGCGAATTCGGATCGACCGCGTTCTACATCCTGGAAGGCAAGGCGGAAGTCTTCCTCGCAAGCCCGATGGCTCACGTAGAGACGGCAGGGACAAGTCAGGGTTTCTTTCGCAAGCTGAAGAGCATGCTGAGCCCGCGCGAACAGCACCGCCGAAGCGAGGAATCGGATCGCCCCTTTATCCCCATCGATGCTTCCGTTGACCTTCCCTACGACCGTCCGATTGCGGAACTTAGTCCTGGCGATCTCTTCGGCGAGATGACTTGCATGAGCTACTACCCGCGATCCGCGACGGTCCGGGCGAAGACCGATTGCGTGATGCTTGAAATGCTCCGCAATGTTCTCGACATTCTGCAGCGCAACAAAACTTTCCGCGCGCAACTGGAACGCAACTACCGCGCTCGTGCACTCGACTCACATTTGCGAAGCGTGCCGATCTTCGCCTCCTTAACCAAGGACTTCATCGACCACCTGCGCGATCGCGTCGAACTAGTGCGCTTCAGTCCCGGACAAGTCATCTGTCGCCAAGGCGATGTCGCCGACAGCTTCTATCTGGTGCGCATTGGCTTCGTGAAAGTATCTGAAGAACGTCCAGGCGGGGAACTGATCCTTGCATACCTCGCACGCGGCGGCTATTTCGGCGAGATTGCCTTGCTCAGCGGAAGCCCTCGGACCGCTACTTGTACGGCCCTCGATCACGTGGAGGTCGTCCGCATCGCGCGCACGGATTTTGAGCTCATGCTCGACCGCTTCCCCGACGTCCGAGCGAAACTTGAGTCCATTGCTCACGAACGTGTCGCAGAAAACCGCCGGCGAACGACGCAACTGCAAACTCTGCCCGTCGATCAATTCCTGGCCAATGGCCTCATGGAAGCCCAGAGCCTGCTCGTGCTTGACCTGGAGCGCTGCACGCGATGCGATCAGTGCGTACACGCCTGCGCCGACGCGCACGATGGAGTCAGCCGCCTTGTGCGCGAGGGCCTGCGCTTCGACAAATATCTCGTGGCAACTTCCTGCCGCCAGTGCCGTGATCCGCTGTGCATGGTCGGGTGCCCTGTGGGCTCCATCCGCCGCAGAAACTCTCTCGAAGTCATCATCGAAGATTGGTGCATCGGATGCGGTCTCTGCGCCAACAACTGCCCTTACGGCAACATAAATCTGCATCCATTCCCAGTCGAACTCGACGATCCCGCACACCCGGGCAGGAAAATCGCCAGCACCCGCGTCAAGGCTACGTCCTGCGACCTCTGCCACGATCATGCCGAACCCAGCTGCGTCTACGCCTGTCCGCACGATGCCGCACATCGCGTGAATCCACCCGAGTTTTTCGCCGGGCTGCTCAAGCAGTCCAGCGTGGCGAAGGGATAGCCCGGTGCTCATCGATCGCACACATCGCGGATGGTTTCTGGGCAGCATGGCAATTTTGGCCGTAGCCGTCGCGTCGTATATCCCCTACAGTCTTCGATCACCCCAAGGGTCCCGCGGAGGAAGTGTTCCCGGTCTGATCTATGGCAGCGTCGGCTTCGCCTTCATGCTTTTCGCAGGACTTCTTGGCATGCGCAAGAAATTCCCCATCTGGCGAATCGGCCGAGCTCAAACCTGGATGCGTGGCCACCTTTGGCTCGGGTTCCTCGCCTTCCCTTTGATTCTCCTGCACGGTGGTTTTCATTTTGGTGGCCTGCTGACGCGGGTTCTGATGTGGATGTTTGTTCTCGTGTTTGCCAGCGGCCTCCTCGGAGCCGCGTTGCAACATTTCATGCCTCGCCTGCACACGGCCCAACTTCCCATGGAAACCATCTACGAGCAGATCGACCGCGTACGCGGTCAGCTTGTTGAGGAGGCCCAGCAAATCGTCGAAGAATGTTGCGCGTCCCTTGAAGGCGACGTCGCGAGCGCCACTGAGCTACAACGGGCGGCAGCGGCGTCGGCTGGCGCCAGCTGGGATGTCACTGTCGCCTCCGGTATGCAAGTAGACGAGCAAGCCAGCGTCGAGTTGCGTCGCGTTCTCTCCACCGAAATTCGCCCTTATCTCGCCAAGACAGGACGCCAGGGCATCCGGCTGGAGGACGCTCCCGTTGCTGCAGCTTTGTTCCGCCAGCTCCGCGTCCTGCTGCCTTCAACCCTCCACTCGAACATCGATGATCTCGAAAACATCTGTGAAGAGAAACGCCAGCTCGACAAGCAAAGCCGCCTTCACCAGATCCTGCACGGATGGCTTTTGGTGCATGTGCCGTTCTCCTATGCGCTGCTTCTGTTAGGAGCGTGGCATGCCGTGGTGGCCTTGAGATTCTGAGTGCAAAGCAATGCTGCGACGCATACGCACAACTAAAAAGCTCGCCAAGCGGATTGACCTGCAGTACTTCAAGCGCGCTCATCCGCTGCGGCGGTGGCGATTCTGGCTTTCGCTTGCGGTCCCGATCGTGGCGATCGGTTGGCTCGTTGCCCAAAGAACACAAGGCGGGCAGAAGGCCTATTCCAGCGGCCCGCTTTCAGCGTCCCACGCGGTTTTCACTCAACAATGCAGTCTCTGTCATGTCACTCGTACCGGAGCATTCTTCAAAGAAGTGAGCGACGAAGCCTGCCTGGCTTGCCACGACGCCCCCATCCATCACCCCAACCAAGCCTTCACGCCGCCCTGTTCCTCGTGCCACCTCGAACACAAAGGATCGATCCATCTCTCCAACACATCGACGGCGAGCTGTACGCAGTGCCATGAGAGTCTCCGCGCACGGGACGGGAAACCGCATTTCGCCGACTCGATCGCAAACTTCGACCGCGAGCACCCCGACTTTTCGCCGTCGGCGAAGAAGTTAAGCGACCCGGGCCAACTCCGGCTCAATCACTTTCTCCATTTGCAGCCCAATCTCATGGGCCCGAATGGCAAGCGAGTTCAGATGACTTGCGAAGATTGTCACCACCTCGCGGGCGAACCCGAGCTATTCGCCTACACAGGAGATTTAGTCGCAACCGGGTCCCCCGATCAAGCAAACACTCTTCATAATCGCCCGCGCCCGTCACCGATGAAACCCGTAAAGTTCGCGACCGATTGCGCGGGTTGCCACACCCTGCAATTTGACCCGCGTTTCGGAGCCGAACAGGTGCCGCATGACAAGCCCGAGATTGTCCATGCCTTTCTCGTAAAGCGTTTTCAGGAATACATTGGGCGCAATCCCGCTGCAGTGCATATGCCGGAACCACCTGCCCGGCAGGTTCCAGGCCGGATCCGGCCCGTTCGCATAGCGAGGAATACTAGCGAGTGGGTAGACTTTCGGGTGGATGATGCCGAGTGGCTCTTATGGAGCAAGACCTGCAAGCAATGTCACGCTCTCAAGTCAACAGCTGGCACCCTTCCAGAAATAATCCCGTCCGGAATTCCCACTCGCTGGCTTGAGCACGCGACGTTCGACCACAAAGCGCATCGCATGATGACCTGCACTGCCTGTCACGCGCAAGCACCCGACAGTCATGACACAGCCGAGGTCTTGCTGCCCGGAATTCAGACATGCCGAGAGTGCCATCGAGACGAGGCGAAATCAAAAGAAGTGGCGGAAGGCCGCTGCTTTGAATGTCACCAGTATCACGATTGGAGCAAGGCGCGGCCTTCAAAGCGCCACTTCAGCATTCCCGAACTCCGCGGCACAGCTGAACTGCACGTTCCGCAGCCGTAACCTGCAAATGGCGATCTCCCTCTACTGACTGCTAGCGGTGCGCTCGCTCTTCGCCGGAGAGTCGTCTGTCACGGTGAAGACTTTCCCGTCTCGCAAATACATCCGATCCATTTCCTCGCGATTAAACGGACGCGCACCCCGCCGGCCAAAAACCGCGAGTTGATGGCCGCTCTCATCTACCGCGCGATCGCGGTCGATGCCCTTGGAAACTGCCAGAGCAGGTCCGCGCGTCCGGTAGCCCGCGATCCACTTCGGCGTCGGCCGCGGACTGAACCCGCTGAATGCTGGGTTATCTACCGGCGAAAACAACTGCACAACCTGCAGACCGTTCTTCCCATCGGCGACGTATGCGAACAGACTGGAGCTGACCATCCCCAGCTTCACATCGTTCGAATCATTCAGCCGGCCATTCGCGTTGAACATCTGATCCAGCTTTGGCTTGCCCGGCTGTTCCAAATCAATGACCGCAATCCCCTGGCGACCGGCGGCAACGTAAGCGTACGTACGCGCCACATAGAGATTTCGTGCGTCTTCGAGCGCGACTCTCGCCTCCGGCACATCCTTCGGCTGAGCCAGCGTCGTCACATCCAGGACCTTTAAGCCTTCGCGATCAACTACAAATGCGTACCGGAACTGAATGGCAATCCCCCGGGGCTCCACTAGTAAAGGCGCCCCGATTTCAGCGGTCACCTTCGGCTGCATCGGATTGTCGATATTCACGACGACCAGGCCGCGATCACAAAGAACGTACGCGTATGTCCCCGCAATCGCGATGCGGCGCGCACCGTTCAATGCTCCCCCCGGATTAAAAGCCAGCGCACGCTTCAGAAAATTGTTCGACGGATTTCCGTCCAGCAGGGTGCCGACGCCCGGACTCTTGCTCTTCAAATCGGGATCGCCGACGATCACCAGTCCTTCATACTTGTCCGCCACGTATAGGAAGCCATACATCAGATGAACCGCCTGCTCTTCGTTCTCCTTGCGATGCGTGCGCAATGGATCCACTCCCAAAGTGGTTGGAGTTGCAACCGCCGTCGCATACTTCGTCGGCAAGTAGAATCGCTGTCCGAGTGGCGATACCGGCGCCGTCACCAGGCGCTCCGAAATGTCTTTGTTGTCGACATTCGCAATATCGAACACCCGCAATCCACCCTTTCCCATCGCGGCGTACAAATATTCGCCACGCGCCTGTACGTCGAGAACCTCAGCTCCAGCGTGCCGATGGGCTTCTTTCAGTTCTCCCTTCGCATCTACATGCTTCTTGAAGTCGTCCGGGTACGCGATCTTATGGAAATCGCTCCCCAGCACCGCAGGTGGTTCGTCATGCTCCGTGACCGCGACCGCATCAAACCCGCTTTTGCCTCCGGCCACGAACACGTACCGCCCCATGAAATTCATGAAGTTCGTGCCCTGCAAAAGCAACTGCGCCATCCATGCATTGTTGTCGTTCTCGCGCGAGACGTGACAGTCCGTGCATCCCTTGGTTTCTTTCCCGCGCACGGTGTGCGGCACGAACGTCGAGAAGGCCTGTCCGCTGAAGCCTTCAGCTGAAACCGTCTGCTGCTGGTAATAGAGCCAGTCGCGATCACTGTTTTGAGAGCTAACCACCACCGCACACGCGGAACGAACTGGTGCCACGCGGTGCCCGGTCACGGTACCGTCGATCCCCAGCGTGTAGATGTCATCGCGCAGCACTTGAAAGTTGTACGAAGTCCAGTTCCGCGTAGTCAGCCCTTCGTTGTGCAACATGGGCGTCCGCTCGTTCGCGGTCATCGACAGATGGCATCCGTAGCATGTCGGCGCCCACGAAGAGTGGCATGCATAGCAAGTCATGCGACTGTTCGCATGAGCCAGCTTCGATTGATCGGCCGAGCCTTCACCCCAGGTCTCGCCGTCCCGTTGGATCGTTTTCGCAAGGCGCGACTTTTCACTGTAATGCTCGTCGCCCGGAGTGATGGTGTCGACTACCTGCACCACCTCCCACTCGACGTGCTCATCCAGCATAGACCGCTGGTAAAGACGCCCATCCTTCCAATAGAAACGACGCTCCCTCCACGGCGTTCGCAGGCCAGCCAGATTTGTGCCCTCCGCTGGAGCCGCAGTCCCCGACGTGACCAGTGTCGCCTTCTGCTTCACAGTTCCATGACAATCGACGCAGTCGATCTCGACCGCATTCCTTGTCTCGCCGTAAAGTTTGCCATTGCCGTGGCTGTCCTGCTCGAAGTGACAGTCGATGCAGTGCATGCCTTTCTCAAGGTGAATGTCTTTCAGGTGCACGGCTTTCTTGAACTTTTCCGGATCTTCGAACGCAACTGGCTTGTCTTTCTCGTCCAGCAGCGAGCCTTTGCGGTCATGCTTAAACACGGCTCGGAAAATCCAGCCGTGACTGTGAAAATCAGCGAACTGTGTTCGATCGAGTTGCTGGTTGAACTCGGGCGTGCCGGTTTTCTCAAGAAACTTCGCGTCTGACCACAGTCCCCGAACTGCCGAGCCCTCCGGGTTCCGCGCCTCGACGCTGCTGCGCTTTTCTGCGCTCGGATGACTCTGACTCGCCGGCCACATGTGTTTCCCGTCCATTTCGTTGTCCCACCACGTGTAGCCGAAATACGTCGCTACCATGTTCGTACCCGGATGGATGTGGCAAACCATGCATTGGCTCGATGGGATCGACCGCGTGAACTGGTGGCGTACAGGATGACCGGACTCTTCGTGTGAAATTGTCGGATCCTGCGTCGCACTCTGCCCGAGATTTCCGAACCCGGCAAACGATGCGGAGTGCTCCTTCGATCGATCATTCGCATACACCACATGACATCCACTACATCCGCTGGCGCGATAGTCCCCCGGCTGATCGTTGGTTCCCGGAAATGACAAGAGCGGGTCCAGCAGACGAGTCTTCTGAAGCCCCAGGAAGACCGGATCCGTTCGCAGTTCGGTGCCGAAGCCACGCTCGCTGAGTTTGATTTCCGGCTTTCCCGGATCCTCTTCAAGGTCAGGATTACCAACCTCCGGCCGCTTGCGTCCGCCGCGCTCAAATACGCGCAGCACATTACCCGGCTGCGAAATCTCCCACCGCTGCATCGGCTCAAGAGAGGGCAGAACGCCTTTCTTCTCCATCTCCTCCGCGGTCGGAGGAGGAAACGTCATCAGCCGTTGTGGACGCCCGTCCTCGCTATAGCTCTCTCCAAAGTGCGGCGTCTTAAAAGGAAAAGCTCCGTTGTTGTAGAGTGCCGCTCCCCACAGCATTGCCCCGTGGGTCATCATGCTGGTCTGGACTTTGCGAACTTCTCCCGTGTGGCAACCGCTCGTACCGCAAGTTCTTTCGGCGACGCGAAGGTCCCCAGGATTTACAAAGCGAACATAATTCCAATCCTCTCGCAGCCAATCGGTATACGAGCGCATAGGATTCGCGGCGTCACCCTTCAATACCCTTGGCTGCGGATGTGCTTGCCGCTTCAGGCGCTCGTACTCACCGGACTTCGGCGCGATTCCTTGACTGATGCGGACGTCGTTATTACCTCCGTGGCAGTCGATGCAGCCAAGCCTGACCGTTCCCGACTCGTGCATGGAGGCACTATCGGTGGAGGTGTGACACGTCACGCAGCCACTGGATTTGCGATCGGCCTCTCCCTGCGACTGCTGCAACAAGGTATCGACCGGCGCAGTTTGAGCGCACGCGCCGCGAGGTATCGCCAGAAGCATCATCAAAGCGAGCCACGCGCCGGCGGTTCGCGTCACCATGGATTCGGCCGTCATCTGTCTAGAATTGAAATCGGACATTTGCAAAGAGTGAAAACAGAGTTTGCCCGTTGTACAGTTGCTTCAAACCTTCCGCAGGCACAAGTGCCGACGCTCCGCCCCGCACAACGATGTTCTCTGTCAAAGGCGGACGATACTCGACGCCAACTCCGAAGTCTGTACCGATGCCGTGATCAATCGGGCGCTGAAACAGAACCAATTGAAGCGGCTCCGTCCGGTCGAAGCGAAGGTAGTTCGCATTCGCAAAGGCACGCAACTTAGGAGTGAGGCTGAAGTCAGCCCCAACATTGAAGAGCATCAGTCCCGGATTCACGAAGTTGGCCTGGCCTTCTTCTTTATTGGACCGCAAGCTCGGCAACAAACTCAGTGGCGCAACGAGGCCAACTCCTGTTCCGGTCAACCGAATTCCCTCGCTGTCCCAGAAGCTGAAATCCGAACCGGCGAAGTGCGTATCGTCCACGATCGAATCGAAGCCGTGGGCGGTGCCGTCTGTCCGAGACGCTCCCGACCGGTTGCTCGAGTCCCCGCTGGCATAAAAGAACGATGCGCGGTATCGAGCCCAATCCCGGTCGATGGAAAGCTCCAACGCTCCCATGCGCGCATTGATATCCAGCCTTCGGCCGGCCAGCGTATTGAAATCGTCGTGCCCAAGCGCCTGGTAAAACGCATGGCTCACGTTCACACGACCGACGTGTCCGTTGCCTGCCCATCCCAAGTAATAAGCGTGGACCTTATGCGTGCGAATGGTTCCATTCACCACACCGCCGATGGGCGCAGGCCGCACCAGAAACCCGTTGTCGTCGAAATGCACGCCGCCATCGTCGCGGTTGTAATGAAAGCTGAATTCGGCGGTGTAACCCTTGGCCAGAAAGTCCTGCACGTACACATTGGCGACGTAAACCTGCTGCCCGCGGCTCTCGAATGTATTCAGCCCGCTGTTGGTGTTTTTCTCAAGGAAGTAAAACCACGCCAGGTTATAGGCGATGCGATTGGAGCGCAGGTTTCCGAAGACTCGAATCCCCGGCTGTTCCTCCGAAAACAAGAAACCGCGAAAATCACTGGTAAATTGCTGAATTCCCGCGCGCACTGAAACAAAATCGTAGTTTGGGCTAAGGTCGTGGACTTTCGCCTCTACAAACGCTTCTTGCACTCCAAGATGCGCGTCGAACCTGTCCGTCCCCTTGCGCGGATCTATATTGACGATGCCTCGCTCGCGGGCCTGCAGGAAATTCAAATTTATTTCCGGAGTGAAGCGAAATCGCAAATCAACCGGCCGGAAGCTGGTGTCGCCGCGAGAGAGATCAAGCGAGACCCGCAAAGTCTCCGACGCGAACGCTTGCTCTCCCTTGCCAAAGAATCCACTGCTGCCGGGATTGGCCGCATCCAGCCCGCTCGGCACCGGCAACCGTCTCAGATCAATTCCCGTCTGGCTCCGTCCGGTGACATTCAAAAACCAGCGTTGCCCGAAGATCGGATAATCCCCCTTGAGCTTGTTGCGATTGAAAGGGTCGTACCAACGTCCCTTCACATAAGGCGCGCCTGGTTGCGTTTCGTAGCGATGCCAGTCGGGCATCGAAACGTTCCATCGGTCGGCATCGAGCGCGAAGTTCGCCGACGCCGGTGTCATCGCTTCTGCCGATGGCGCGGTGGCTGGCTCCGAACTCGCAGTCCGCAGTCCAGGATAGGAACTTGCGGGCGCTTCCGCAGCGCTCGGAGTTCGGGAATTCCCAGGAATTCCCGACACGCCTTTACTCGGAGGAGCGCTGGCATTGATTCGCTTAATCCCAATTCCTAAGACTGTAAGCCCCGCAGAACTCAACTGGACCTGTTCCATCACCAGCGGCTCATATCCATCGTGCACAGCTTTGAGTTCGTACACGCCCAGCGGAATTTCTCGCATGCGAAAGATGCCTTCTGCATCCGTCCTGGCCTCATAACTCGCCCCATCCGACATCGAACGAATCGTTAGGAGAACCGCTGGAACCGCCCGGCCTTCGTCATCCCGCACACTGCCTTGCAAACTGGCTTTGCGGATTTCGGCACGCTCAGGAATACGACGGGGCTGACTTTGTGTAGATCCGGAGTGCTGTACAGCCGATCCATTCGCACCGGCAAGCAAAGCTCCAAAGGACGCGACACAGCACGCAACTCGCGCCGCAACCCTCAGGGACACACGCCCGCCCATCCGCACCAGTCCCACCATCCACTTGCGAAGATGGCTTCTTTGGTATCACAGCGATAGAGTGGGTACAAGATAACTGCGTGATAGGACTTTGGTTTGTCAACGGTACCGATTGTTGAAACAGAAGCAGGCCACGCGCTTGCTAAACTTTTCGCGAACCTCGAAGGATACTCATGTCTCTAGAACAGAAGCCAGAAACGACGCAGGAGCGGATCGGACGCCCCGGCGATCCCTGCGTCATGGTCATCTTCGGCGCTTCAGGCGACCTCACCCGCCGCAAGCTGATCCCTGCCCTGTACAACCTCGCCAAGAATCAACTTCTTTCGCAGGAGTTCGCGGTCCTCGGCGTGGCCAAAGACGCAATGAGCACCGACGACTTCCGCGCGAAGCTGAAACAGGATTTGCAGGAATTTGCCGACGTGCAGATCGATGCGAAACTCGAAGAGTGGTTCCAGAGCCGTTTGTACTACATGGCTGGGGACTTCGGCAATCCGCAAACCTTCCAGCAATTGAAGGAACTTCTGCAAAAAGTAGACACCGATCACGGCACTCATCAGAACTATTTTTTCTACCTCGCAATCGCTCCCATGTTCTTCGGTCCCGTGGTCGAGCAACTCAGCACCGTCGGCCTTATGACCGAAGAAAACAATCTCTGGCGGCGGGTGATTGTGGAAAAACCATTCGGCCGCGACCTGGAATCCGCGAAAGCCCTCAACCAGCAATTGCTGAAGGTCGCGCACGAATCACAGATCTACCGCATCGACCACTACCTGGGCAAAGAAACCGTCCAGAACATCATGGCGTTCCGCTTCGCCAACGGCATCTTCGAACCCATCTGGAACCGGCGCTACATCGATCACGTTCAGATTTCCGTGGCGGAAACCGTCGGCGTCGAGCAGCGTGGCGGCTACTACGACACGGCCGGTGCTTTGCGCGACATGGTGCCCAACCACATCATGCAACTCATCAGCCTCACGGCCATGGAACCGCCGATCTCGTTTCAGGCAGACGCAGTTCGGGATGAGCAAGCAAAAATTCTCCATGCCATTCAGCCGCTGAGTGCCGAGGATGTTCTCAGCCGTACAGTCCGCGGACAATACGGCGACGGCGAAGTCGTCGGACAACACGTCCCCGGCTATCGCGCCGAGCAAGGCGTCCCGCCCGACTCGCGTACTGAAACCTACGTCGCTATCAAGTTGCAGATCGATAATTGGCGTTGGGCTGGAGTTCCCTTCTACGTCCGCACTGGAAAACGCATGACGGCCCGCAGTACCGACATCGTGATCCAGTTTCGCCAGGCGCCTTTCGTTTTATTCCGCGACACGAGCGTCGAGAACCTCATGCCCAACCAACTCGTCCTGCACATCCAGCCGGAAGAAGGCATCTCGCTGCGCTTTGCCGCCAAAACGCCGGGCCCGGTCATGCGGCTCGGCACTGTTGATATGGATTTCGAATACTCCGACTATTTCGGGAAGCAAGTAAGCACCGGATACGAACGCCTTCTGCACGACTGCATGGTAGGCGACGCCACGCTGTTCCAGCGCGCCGACATGGTGGAAGCTGGATGGAGCGTCGTCAGTCCGATTCTGGATGTCTGGAAGGCTCTTCCCCCACGCAGTTTCCCGAACTATGCCGCGGGCACCTGGGGACCGAAAGAAGCCGATGCCCTGCTCGAGCACGACGGCCGTCATTGGCGGAATTTCGACAAGTAGCGCTATTTCGACTTCATCACGTGCACGCCGTCCCAACCTTCTTCGGGCGCATGCTCGCGGAACTCGAGAGCGCGTTGCAGGAAGATCTGCGTCGGCCCATCGTCGGGAAAGGACGTAAGCAGGGTTCCAAACTGCAGCACAGCTTCCTTCCAGTTCTGCTCGCGGTAGGCAGCCATGGCTCTCTCGAATGGCTCCAGCAACGACTCGTACTTCTCCCGGTTCCCGGCGCGATCCAGTAATTCGTAGATCGTCACGGGCTGCAGCTTGCCCTTCACGCGAATGCGGTCCAGATCGCGACAAACGAATTGCTTCGCAACCTGGCGATAAGTCCCTTCGCTGATGACTACCTGCGATCGATACTGCTTCGTCATGCCCTCGAGCCTGGACGCCAGGTTGACGTTGTCGCCCATCACCGTCCATGCCAGCCGCTTGTCGGAGCCCATGTTCCCGACACTCACCGGTCCAGTATTGAGCCCGATGCCGATCGAGATCGGCTTTCGTCCGTCATCCTTCCACTTCGCGTTCAGTTTCTCGAGACTGCGCGACATCTCGAGCGCACAACTGCAAGCGCGGATCGCATGGTCATCCTGCGGATACGGTGATCCCCAGAACGCCATAATCGCGTCGCCGATGTACTTGTCGAGTGTTCCGAAGTTGCGGAACAGCACGTCGGTCATCTCGCCCAGATATTCATTCAGCAGATGTACGAGTTCGTCCGCCGTCAGACCTTCCGAAAGCGTGGTGAAGTCGCGAATATCGCTGAACATCACCGTCAGATCTTTTGTTTCGCCTCCCGGGCGAATGTACCTCTGCGGATCTTTCTCGATGAGTCCGATCACACCCGGCGAAAGGTATTGGGAAAATGTCTTTCGGATCTTCCTCTTCTCGCGCTCCTCAAAAATCATGCGGAAGCTCGTAATGGCAGCGTAGTTCGCCACCAGCGTCGCCGCCGGAATCGCAAAACTGAGCCAACTTCCCCAGTGCTCAAAAGCAAAGTACACAAACCACCCAAACGCCGCGAGCACAAGCAGCAACGCAACGGTCGAATACAAGGGCTTCACACGCGCAAACCAGACTCCCATCCCAATGCCAAAAAGCAGGATGAATCCGATGTCGATCATCTCCTCCCGCGCGCCCCGGGTCAGAAAGCTTCGTCCAGCCTCACCGCTGTGCAGCAGGTTGTCGATGATGTTGGCATGCACCTCGACTCCCATGTAGGCATCGCCGTTCTGGAATGGCGTGATTCGCAAGTCGCCAATGGCCTTGGCGGTCGCACCCAGCAGCACGATCTTGCCTTTGAAAGCGTCGGGCGGCGTAGCGTGCGAAATCACATCCCACATCGAATAGTGGGGGTAGCTTCCATACGGCCCAACGTAGTTGATGATCGCCGTGCCGTCGCGCGAGGGCCGCAGCGGATGCGAGCCGAAATGGATTCGCTCCAGCCCATTCTCAGCGATGTAGGCCGCGATCTCCTGGTCTGGTATTTGCTCATACTCCCGCAACACCTGCATCGCGAGCGAAGGAAAGAAGTCCTGATCGCGGTATCGCATAATGAGCAGCGCATGCCGCAGCGTTCCATCCGGATCAGGATTGATGTCGATGAACCCATAGGACGCCGCGGCTTCGGCAAGCTTCGTGATGTTCGCCTCGGCACCCGCCGCGACCGTCCCGCCATTGGTGATCCAAGCTTGTGCCAGGTCGAAATCCTTTCCGTCTTTCGACTTCACCTTAAGCACCTGCGGAAACGACTTCGCCCAGACGATGTTGAAATACTCTTCTTCGAGCTTGGGATCTGCGTTCTTGGCTCGCTCGTTGTCGAGGAAAAGATGTCCCAGGACAACATTTCCTGCCATCTTCAGGGAAGCGGCGAATGCGCCATCCTGATCGCTCTCCCCCTTCAGTCGTTTAATCTCCTCATCCACATTCGGAGGCGCACCCACACCCAGGCGCGCTTGCAGATGATCCAGTGCCTGCATAGCGGAGTTGCTCTCAGGAGTGGGGAAGGTCGCGTCAAACGCCACCACGCGCGCGCCCTCTTCATTGAGTCTCTTTACGAGCTCGGCATACGAGCGGCGAGGCAAGGGGAAAGAGCCCTCATGCTGCAGTGTTTTCTCATCAATGCCGACGATGACAATGCGGTCATCCGGCTTGCGCGCTCCCCGAAGCTCAAACCGGGTGTCGAGCAAACTCTGCTCAACGTTCTGCAGAAAAAGAAAACCGGCACCGCGGTTTCCCCCGATGCCGGCAAATGCAAATAGAAGTAGTCCCGCCGCTGTGACCAGCAGCGCGAGAGCCATGTCAATCTGGCGAGTCGAAACCCGGCTCAGCCATTGGGACCAGCGCTGCGGATTTGGTGTCATGAGCGCCCTGTCGGGCTCACTATTTCGATATTCGTTTCGGTACTGTCTTCGTGCTTATTTGTTTTACGCTGTGAATCATCCGCACAGTTTCGGATTCGGATTCGTCTGGCAATTTGGCACTCGCGGCGCGGCGGCGCCTCCGCTCGAATTCAGCTGCGTGTATCCCACAGCCCATCCGGTCGCTGCCGCTCCGATCCCGATGATCAAATTGCGCACCAGGTGCGGGTGGACCGACGGCAACGGCCCGTCAGGAACATTCGTATCCGTCATAGTCGCCTGCAACACATCCGATGGCGCCTGGCTGGATTGGAAACCACCAGCTGGAATTTCCGAACTGATGACCACCATCTGGCCTTCGCTCACGGCAATGGAATTATTGCCGTCCGCCTGGCCCGAGTTGCGCATAATCTTGGCGTTCGCCGAGGGCGTGACCATCACTTTTCCGCGATAGCAGATCACCGTGGTCCGGTCGGCGTCATAGCCGACATAGAAGTCCGTGCCAACCACGCCGATCACCGCGTTCGGAGTCTTGATCTCGAACTTTCCATTCGGCTGGGTAATCTTCACGACCTTGCTCCGCACCTTGCCGAAATCCATTTCCAGCGAGGTCTGTTGCGAGGCGGCATCGTGCTGGACCACTCGCAACTCGCTATTCGAGCCGAGACTGAGGATCGAGCCGTCCTTTAAACCAGCGCGCAATCGGCCCGACTTCTGCGTTTGCAGCAGGTCATTAAAGTCGAGATCGTCTTTCACTTTTGCGGGCTTCGCATTGCGCGTCGCAGCCGGGACAAGAGCATTGATCTGCCCGGCATGATCGCCCGACCCAGACTGGCAAACGGCCGGGAACGGAGAGAGCAGCAGGCAGAGAACGGCCGCGGTCAATCGTTTACAGGTATTCAAGTGGTTTCTCCCTTAATTTCTTGGAACTAATGAGGGCTTAGCGAATTCTGCCAGAGTAAGAAGGAAAGTCAACGTTACGAGTCGCGGGATTGACCACTCTGGTTACACGAAAGTCGCAGCACCGTAGTTCCATGCCGCCCGCCGTATTACATTCGCAACTGCGGTAAGGTCATTCGCGTGAGAAATCGCACTGGCATGCGGTATCTTGCCTTCCATTGATGCGTAAAGCGCAACATCGACGGCTGTTGATCTTTCTTGGCGTGCTCGCGCTGACTTGCGTCGCAATCATTCTCGAAGCCTGCGGCGGCGGTAGTTCCACAACGCCTGCGACATCGAGCTCGTCGCCGGCCGCGCCACTCTCTGCCACGGAAGTGGATACGGTCGTTCAGAATGCGGCACTCTCAGTCAACGTTCCGATCGTGGTCGCTGTCACTGATCGCACCGGCGCCATCCTGGCGGTCTTTGCAACTCCCAGTGCACCCGCCACCGCGACCGGTAATTTCGGGGCGGTGGTCGACAGCCACGAACTTGCCGTATCGCTGGCGAGAACCGCCGCCCTCTTCAGCAACGATCAAGCACCTCTCTCGAGTCGCACCGTGCGCTTCATCAGCGGGATTCATTTCCCTCCCGGCGTTTCCTTCGCCCCGAACGCGGATCTCTACGGAATCGAGAACACGAATCGCGGCTGTCCGCTGAACGCCACCTTCAATCCCGGCAAAACGATCAGTCCGTCGCGCTCTGTAAACGGCGCAAATATTGGCCTCGGCATCACCACCGGGAAAATCGACGTCATGGACAGTGACTCAACGGCTGTCAATCCAGGCGGGGTTCCGCTTTTCAAAGGCGGCCACGTAGTCGGTGGTATCGGAGTAGTGAGCGGCTCTGCGGGCGTCTCTGAGTTCGCTGCCTTCTCGGGCGCATCGCAATCGGGATTTCTGCCCACGACCGCTCAGCTTCCACCCCCAGGCGTCGTCATCATCGGCGGAATCTCGTTGCCGTTTGTAAACCAGACGGTGATGCCGTCCGGCGTTGCTGCCGGATCATCAGGTGGAAGCTACATCGTTGGTCCCGTCGCTGGCGGACTTCCGCCTGAAGGCGATCTCGTTGGCCCAAACGGCGGGACTGGCGGGCTCACACAATCCGATGTAGCTGCCATTGTGAATCAGGCGGTCGCGACGGCAGACCTGACTCGCGCCGTCATCCGCTTGCCCTCGGGCTCGCGCACTCATATGACCATCGCCGTCGCCGACCTCGACGGCACCGTGCTCGCGCTTCACCGGATGGCGGACGCCACCGTCTTCAGCATCGACGTCGCCGTGGCGAAGGCCCGCAACGTGATCTATTTCAGCAGCACTGGCTCATCTGATTTGTCAGGCGTTCCCGCGGGCACTGCGGTCACCAATCGCACGATCGGCTTCGCAGCACAGCCTCTGTTTCCTCCCGGAATAGATGGATCGAATCCCGGCCCTTTCTTCACCCTCTATGCTCGGGATCTCGCGAATCCCTGCACACAAGGCTCGCAGCCCGCAAATTCAAATCAGAGCGGAATCGTTTTCTTCCCAGGCAGCCTGCCGCTCTATAAGAACGGCGTTCTCGTGGGCGGACTGGGCGTGAGCGGCGATGGCGTGGATCAGGACGACTACGTCACCAGCGCCGGAGCCAAAGGCTTCGAAGCTCCTGCAAACATCCACGCCGATCAGGTCATCATCGACACCGTTCGCCTGCCTTACTTGAAATTCCCGCGCAATCCTACGAACTAAAGCCTCCTTCCGTCTGACAGCTCCGCAATCACCCTTCCTAATATCGACCGTCATCAATACTCACAAGGACGTTACTTTTGCCGAGCCGTGGGACATGCATTCGCCCACACCACCGTAGTCTTGTCGACATCCTCGAGCGCTATTACTGTCCCTAGTAGAGCAAGCGTCGTACCCAGTTACTTCGCAACACAGCCACTGAAAGCAGTCCATAACAACTAGAAAACATGCTTTGCCTGTAAGGGCGGAGCATTCCGACAACCTGCATCCTTCGTCCCCCATCGGCAGGCGTACGCGCCATACGGACTGCCGAAAGAAAGGAAGCAACCGTGGAACTCAGGAGTTTTCTGCCTTCCGGCAAGTCTTTCGTCAATCCCGTTCTCTGCGTTTCCCCTCGACTCCCCAACATTGTCCGCTGGTCGTGGATCATCCTCACCCTGATGACCTCTCTCTACCGGGCAGTTCCGGCCCAAGCCAGCAGCAACGGTATCTCAGGATTCTCAGGAATGAACGGCTCGACCTGCACTTCCTGTCACAGCGGAAGCACCAGCAAACCGACGGTCACCCTCACGGGACCGACCAGCGTCGCGTCGGGCTCCACGAACAGCTACACCATCTCCGTTAGCGTCATCTCTTCCGGGAACGGCGGAGTGGACGTAGCTGCCTCAGCCGGCACATTTGCCGCCGGAACCGGGACAAAGGTTCTCAACGGCGAGATCGTCCACAGTGCGCCAAGCAGCACTCATAGTTGGACCTTTAGTTGGACGGCCCCCACCGTGACCGCTACCACCACGGCGACCTTATACGCGGCGGCCATCGATAGTTACGGCGGAGGTACCGGAACGGTCAAACAGGCGATCACCGTAAACGCCGCCGCTCCTGTGCCCACCATCAACGTCAGTCCCGCCACCCTGTCGTTCAATTATCAGAGCGGAGGAAGTGTCCCGCCTTCTCAGAACGTTGCCATTAGTAGCAGTGGCACGGCGTTTAACTACAACGTCTCTACTTCGGCCACTTGGCTGACTGCTACTCCGGCAAGCGGTTCCACGCCCGGCAGCGTCGCAGTGTCCGTCGCACCGGGATCCCTCGCCGCCGGCACCTACACCGGAACGGTTTCGATTTCATCCGCGACAGCGTCGAATAGTCCAAAGACCGTCGCTGTAACGCTGACTGTCACCGCGGCGGCCCTGCCGACGATTTCGGCCAGCCCGGCCAGCCTGAACTTCGCCTATCAGATCGGTAGCAGCACGCCTGCCTCACAAACTGTCGCGATTGCGAGCAGCGGCAGCGCAGTGAGCTTCACGACTGCTACTTCCGCGACCTGGCTGTCAGCGACACCGGCCAGCGGAACAACGCAGGGCAATGTCGCTGTCTCGATCAATCCTTCTGGACTTGCCGCAGGCAGCTACACCGGGAACGTGACGATCAACTCCGCGGGCGCTTCCAATAGTCCGAAGTCGATCCCAGTCTCCCTGACGGTGACGGCGGCCCAGGTCACGACGCTTTCCGTGAGCCCCGCCAACCTGTCTTTCGCCTATCAAACAGGTGGAGCGGTGCCGGCCAGTCAACCTATCAACGTCACCAGCACCAGTGCGTTGGGTTACACGGCGACGTCCTCCGGTTCGTGGCTCAGCGTTACGCCAGCCAACGGAAACACGCCGGGCAGCCTTACCGCTTCGGTAAATCCGAGTGGTCTCGCGGCAGGCAGTTACAGCGGCACCATCACTGTGACAGCATCCGGCGCTTCGAACTCACCGCAGAAGGTCACGGTCGCTCTCACAGTGACGGCTCCCACCGGAAACCCGTCGCTGAACATCAGTCCGGGAACTGTGTCCTTCAGCTACCCAGTGGGCTCGACAACTGCTGGCACGCAGAAGGTGTCAGTTGCCAGCAGCGGATCCGCTCTCAATGTGAACGCTGTCGCCGCTGGAGGAGCGTGGCTCAGTGTCACGCCTGCTTCCGGCTCGACGCCCGCAACGCTGACCGTAACTGCGAATCCTTCAGGCCTCGCAGCAGGAACCTACAACGGAACCGTTACTGTCACCTCAAGCGGGGCCTCAAACACTCCGCAAACGATTCCCGTCAAACTGGTGATCACCACCAGCACCGGTTCCGGCAGACTCAGAGTCTGGCCGCCCCGCGCAGCTTACTTCGAGTACGAGTCGGGACACGCCATGCCTTCGCCAAGGTCGATCCGTGTGACGAGCACGGGCTCGCCTCTCAGCTTCACGGCTGCGGCGCACGGAGGCACGTGGCTGTCGGTGACTCCTTCCGGAGGCACGACTCCAGGATCGCTCAGCATCTCGGTCGATCCGACGGGCCTTGCCTCGGGAACGTACACGGCAACCGTCGCAATCTCCGCCAACGGCACATCCGGTATGAATCTGCCGGTGGTGCTCAAAGTAGCTTCCGGGGATGACGGCGGTGGCGACGATGGAGGCGGCGACGATTCCTCCAGCGGTGGCGACCATCTTCGAGCCTGGCCGTTTGCCTACGATCCGGCTTCCTCCAACACGGTAGCCGCTACTTGGATGGACGGTACTGGCGTCTCTTCATCGGCCGCCAGCAACTCCGACACTCGCAACCAGGGCTTGTTGTTCTCGAAGACCAGCGCCGCGTCAAACCAGGCGCAAGCTGGTGTCGTGATCCGCGACGTTGAAGGAATGTCGGTGACCGAACTTGGTTACGACATCCGCAACGGCGGACAGTGCACGGCAACTACTCCGCGGTTCGCAGTCGTGACCACGGACGATGTCGTTCACAAAACCGGATGCGCGGCAGGAACGTCGCAGCCGGCGCCGGCTGCCGGATGGAAGCGGCTCCGCTTCGATCCTGCAAACCCGGCACAGATGAATCCGCCCGTCGCTCCAGGCAGCAAGGTCAAGAGCGTGTATGTCCTGATGGACGGCGGTCCGGAGACGGGTGCCAGCATCGTGGTGCTCGATAACGTCGACATCAACGGCAAGATCATCGGCCAGCAGTAGCCGAATCTGCCACAACTCAGCGGGCCGGCTTCAGTTTTCAGGAAACCGGCCCGTTGTCTATTCGTGCCAATCTTTCCTACACGCATACCGCCGCCCGCGGACGTATCCCACGAGAGTCTTGTCGCCCGTCGCGTCTGCATGCTGTACTACTACATTCAGCAATTCGCGTCGGGACTCTCCATGAGCTTGGTAGTCATGAAATTTGGCGGCACTTCCGTCGGAAGCGCCGAACGCATCCGGCAAGCGGCCACCATTGTGCAGCGCCATGCACAAGGTGGCGCCCCGGTAGTTGTCGTGGTCTCCGCCCTCTCGAAAGTCACCGACCTGATTCTGAGCGTGCTGAATTCCGCGCGCACCGGCAATGGCAAACAGATGGAAGACGGCCTCCTTCAACTGCAAGCACGGCACGAACAAGTCGTTGCTGAACTATTCTCCGGCTCAGCTCGGAAAGCCGTCGCTTCCGAGGTGCAGTCCACACTGCAGCGCCTCCGCGAACTATCCTCCGCACTCCTGCTCCTGGGATCAGCCACCGCCCAGGTAATGGACATGGCTCTTCCTCTCGGCGAGCAAATGTCCGCTCACATTTTCGCCGCCTGCCTGAATGAACTTGGCGCCAAAGGCATATTCGTAAATTCCGCCCGAGTCCTTGCCACCGACGACAAGTTCGGTGACGCAGCCCCCGACATGGAGACTACGGCCCGCCTCTGCAGCGAAGTTCTCAACCCGCTTCTGCAGCCAGGCAGCATTCCGGTGGTCATGGGCTACAGCGGCGCAACCTCGGCGGGCCAGGTGACAACTCTCGGCCGCGGCGGCTCCGACTACTCCAGCACGATTCTCGGTGCTGCGATGAAGGCGCATGAAGTCTGGATCTGGACTGACGTCGACGGCGTCCTTACGGCCGATCCGCGCGTCTGTCCCGACGCGCTCACTCTGCCTGAAATCACATTTGCCGAAGCGATTGAGCTTTCGTACTACGGCGCGAAGGTCATTCATCGCAAAGCGATCTGGCCGACCATGGAACGCGGCATCCCGGTCTGGATCAAGAACTCGTTCAAGCCGGAAGTCCCGGGCACCAAGATCGTTGAGCGCCTGCCCGAAAGCAGGCGACCCGTGAAGGCCGTCACCGCCGTCACGCAAGCGTCACTCGTCACGCTCACCACGCGCCGCGATGTTCATTTCGCCGAAATCTTCGGCCGCCTCTTTCTGCGCCTGGGTCACGAACACGTCGACGTGCTCTTCTCCACGCAATCCTCTTCCGAGGATTCGCTTGGATTGGTCTTGCGTGAAGCCGATACGGAACGCGTCGTTCATGCGATCCAGCGCCTTTTCCGAACGGAACTCAAGCACGGGATCCTGAATCCGGTCACCGTTCATCGCGACATCGCAGTCATCGCCGTCCTCGGCTCGGGCATGAAGGGCACGTGTGGCATCCTGGGCCGCCTGTTTTCGGTCGTCGCTCGCAACAACGTCAGCGTGATCGCCGTTGCCCAGGGCGCCAGCGAGTTGAACATCTGCTTCGCTGTGACGAACTCCCGCGTCGACGACGTCGTCCGCGCCGTCCACCAGGAGTTCTTGGGCGTCCAATAGTCCAGATCGTCTTCCCGACTTGATCGAAACGCAATCGCAATGCATTCTCTATGAAGATGAAACAGGTTAGAGTCGGCATTGTCGGTTTCGGCACAGTAGGTCGCGCCACCGCAGACATCATCGAGAAGCATCGTGACCTCATCGCCCACCGCAGCGGAGTGACGCTCACGGTCACCGCCGTCTGTCGCCGGTCCAATATCGAACCGGCAACCGCCCCTTCAAACGCGCGCGCCTATTCCGACTGGAAGCAACTCCTCCAGGATCCCAACGTCGACGTAGTCGTAGAAACCATGGGAGGTACCGGCGATTCACTCCAACTCGTGCGCGGCGCGCTCGAACAAGGCAAGCCGGTCGTCACCGCCAACAAGAATCTCCTTGCCGGCCACGGCGACGAACTCTTTGCCCTCGCGGTTGCCCGCAATTTGCCGATCGGATTCGAAGCGAGCGTGGCCGGTGGCATTCCCATCCTGCGCGTGATTCACGAATCCACCGCCGGCGATCGCCTGCGCTCGGTGCACGGCATCCTCAACGGCACAGCCAACTACATCCTGACCCAGATGGAAAGCCGCGGCATCGAATTCGCGGAAGCTCTCGCCGAAGCGCAGAAGGCAGGTTTCGCCGAAGCCGACCCCTCTTTCGATATCGATGGCCAGGACGCCCGCGACAAAATCTGCATCTTGGCTCGCATGGCCTTCGAAGGTGGCCTCGACGTCGCTCGCATCCCGACATACGGCATCCGCCACATCCGCGCCATCGACATCCACTCAGCCAACCGTCTCGAAAGCACGATCCGCCTCGTGGGATCCGCCGAGCAGACTGACGATGGCCTCGAAGTCTCGGTGCGCCCCTGGCTGGTCAGCCGCCGCTCCATGCTCGCCAAGGTGGAGGGCGTCAACAACGCCGTATTCCTGGTTGGCGACAAGATCGGCACGCAGATGTTCTACGGTCGCGGCGCTGGCGGAGATGCCACCGGATCGGCCGTCGTCTCCGACCTCATCGAGATCTCCCGCGACTTCGCCGCCGGACAACTTAACGCCAAGAACATTCCCGGCTTCCTGAGTTCGCAGTCATTACCTTTGTCCGACCGTCCCAAGCCCGTCAGCTGGTATCTCCGACTCACGGTAAAAGACCAGCGCGGCATCGTGGCCCGGGTCGCCGAGATCATTGCCCACGAATCGATCAACATCGATTCTCTGGAGCAGGAACCCCACCTTCCCAAGGATCGCGTTTCGTTCGTAATCACGGTCGAGCCCGTGTCCGAACCAGTCATCCGCCGGGCCGTGAACACCATCAATGAGTTCGATTTCATGGTCGAACCTGTCCTTCTTTTGCGTATCCAGGAATAACCTCTACGATTGAACCGACCGACCGTCCGGTCCGAATGTGCTTGACTCGGCGACCAGGAACATTTACAAACATCGGGTAGTCGTGGTGCCTATGCAAGCCTTCGCACCCAACTCGACGCGAATTACCCGGAACAGCCGACTCGTTCCAGTCGTCGTCGGACGAGTATCTGTAGGAACAGACTGCAGCGGATGATGCAACGCTCAGCCAGGCTTCTGAACGGGCCATCATCCAAGCGAGGATGATGGCCCGTTTGTTTACAAAAGCTTCGCGGACGTCGAAAGACCTAGAACTATCCTGAATCGATGGAGCGACGGGCGTCCGCACCCGTCGGGCCGCAGGCCCGCATTCGACGAGGAGTAACGATGACCAAGACCGGCGCACAAATTCTGTGGGAATGCCTGGAGCGCGAAAACGTCACCCATGTCTTCGGCTATCCGGGCGGAGCCATCCTCCCTGCCTACGATGCCCTCAAGCACAGCAAGATCCATCACGTGCTCGTGCGCCACGAGCAGGGCGCCACGCACATGGCCGATGGCTACGCGCGCGCCAGCGGTGAAGTCGGCGTCGCGGTCGCCACGTCTGGCCCCGGGGCCACCAACATGGTGACGGGCATCGCCACCGCCATGCTCGACTCCTCACCCATCGTCTGCATCACCGGCCAGGTCGGCAGCAAGCTCATCGGTTCCGACGCTTTTCAGGAAACTGACATCACCGGCGTCACCTTGCCCATCACCAAGCACAACTACCTTGTGACTCACGCTAGCGAGGTCGCCCGCACGATCCGCGAAGCTTTCTACGTCGCTCGCTCCGGACGCCCCGGCCCCGTGCTGGTCGATATCACGAAAGATGCGCAGCAGACGACTTGTGAATTCGACTGGGATGCCGCCAAGCCGCAACTTCCGGGCTATCGCCCCGACCTTTCCCCCGACGCAAAAGAGTACGAGCAAGCGCTCGAACTCATCCAGAACGCGAAGCGACCCGTGATCCTGGCCGGCCACGGCATCATTATCTCGGGCGCAATGAAAGAAGTCCGCGACTTCGCCGAGCGCAGTGGAATTCCGGTAGCGATGACATTGCTGGGCCTCGGCGCTTTTCCGTCGTCCCACCCGCTCAATCTCGGCATGATGGGCATGCACGGCGAGGCCTGGGTCAATCACACGATTCAGGAAGCCGACCTGCTGCTCGCGTTCGGCATGCGCTTCGACGACCGCGTGACCGGCAACCTGAAGACCTATGCACCGAACGCGAAAAAGATTCACGTCGAGATTGACCCCGCCGAGATCAACAAGAATGTGAAAGTCGACGTCGCCCTGGTCGGCGATCTGCGCGAAGTCCTCGACGAACTCCTGCCGCACGTCAAGTCAGTCAACCGCAGCGACTGGCTCGATTTCATCGACCAGATGAAAGGCGACGCAGCGGTCCGCGACATCCAGAATCTCCCCGACAACGGCCACCTCTATGCCGCACACGTCATCAACGATCTGTGGCACGAAACGCGCGACGTCGACTCCATCGTCGTCACCGATGTCGGCCAGCACCAGATGTGGGAAGCCCAGTACTACAAGCACGAACGCGCCCGCTCGCTAATCACGTCCGGCGGCCTGGGCACCATGGGATTTGCCCTCCCCGCTGCCATCGGCGCCAAGGTGGCGCGGCCGGAGTTCAGAAGTCTGGGTGATAGTCGGCGATGGTGGCTTCCAGATGACGATGTCCGAACTCGCCACCATCGTGCAGGAAAAACTGAAGGTGAACATCGCCATCATCAATAACGGTTTCCTCGGGATGGTGCGGCAATGGCAGGAGTTCTTCTACGAACGCAACTACCAGGCAACGCCTTTGCTCAATCCCGACTTCGCCAAGCTGGCGGAAGCCTACGGCATTCGCAGCGCAACCGTAACGCAGCGCTCCGAGGTCGTGCCGACGGTGCGAGATGCCCGCCAACACAGCGGGCCCATGCTGATTAATTTCAAAGTAGAGCAGGAAGACACAGTCTATCCAATGGTCGCGGCCGGAGCCTCTCTGCACGAAATGATTCGCCGCCCCAGCCCCATCGTGGAAACGGCGGCCGACGAGTAAACCAACATGATGAACACATTTGTGGTCTACGTGGAAAACAAACCCGGCGTCCTCACCCGCGTGGCTTCCCTGTTCCGGCGCCGCGCCTTCAACATCGACTCGCTCACCGTTGGTCGCACCGAAAAGCCTGAAGTCTCGCGCATGACCATCACTGCCGAGGCCGATCGCGACCAGGCGCGCCGCATCGAAGCAAACCTCTATAAGTTGGTTAACGTTCTGTTGGTCGAGAACATTACCAATCAGCCCGCCATCGTGCGCGATTTAGCCATGATCAAGGTGGCTGCCACGCACGAAGCACGTTCCCACGTTTTGGAGTTGGCGAGCGTTTTCCGCGCCAGGGTCGTCGACGTCGCCCCCGACTCTCTGACCATCGAAATCACAGGCGCCGAAGACAAAATCGACGGCCTGCTCGAAGTTCTCAGGCCTTATGGCGTGCTGGAAATGGTTCGCACAGGAATCGTAGCGATGCGGCGCGGCAGCAAATCTTCCGTCGTTTCTTCAAACGGAAGCGCCCTGGCACACGTCGCGGCCGACGACGACGTCTCGTACTCGGTGTAACCGAAGCGAAGGCGCGGGTTCACACCGCGGACAGTGCGTAGATATACGATTCGCTTGTTCCGATGTGTGTGCGCTTCGCGGTCGAGCACCAAGAGCTTCGTATCAGGGTGCGCCTTCAGGAACACCCTACGACTCCGGTCAGAACACGCCTTTAGGCGCTGTCTCGCTAATCTTGACTACGACGAATGCGACTCCCCTAATATGCACCGCACCGTATCCCGCGCAATCAACAACTCTTCATCCGTAGGAATCGCGTACACCGCCAGCTTTGACGAATCACTACTGATCAATCCCTCTTTGCCGACAGTCTTCTGATTTTTCTCGGCATCGAGCTCAATCCCGGCCCATTCCATTCCCGCGCAAATCTGCGCCCGAATCTCCGGCGAATTCTCCCCAATCCCGCCCGTGAACACGATCCCGTCCGATCCGCCCATCACGGCCAGAAATGCTCCAATGTATTTCCGTGCTCGATAACAGAAAACGTCAATCGCCAACCGCGCCCGCCGGTCGTCGTGCTCTTTCAACTCGGCCTGCAAAACGCGCATGTCGTTCGTGAGCCCCGAAATCCCCAGCAACCCCGACTGCGTATTGAGCAACGACTCGACCTCATGCGCCGACAGCCCTTCCTTCCCTGAAATCAAATTCACGATCGCCGGATCCAGATCTCCCGAGCGGGTGCCCATCACCAAGCCCTCGAGCGGCGTCATCCCCATCGACGTATCCACCGGACACCCATTGCGAATCGCCGCCGCCGAGCATCCGTTTCCCAGATGCAGCGTGATCACGTGCGTTTGCTCCCGCGTCACGTTCTGCAGCATTCGGTAGCGATATGCCACGAACCGGTGCGACGTCCCATGAAATCCATATCGCCGGATGCGGTGCCGCCGATAGAGATGGTAAGGAATCGCGTACAGATAAGCCTGCTCGGGAAGCGAGTGATGAAACGCCGTGTCGAACACCGCCACCTGGGGCGTGCCGGCCCCGAACAAACTTCGCGCCGCCAAAATTCCCTTGATGTTGTTCGGATTGTGCAAGGGCGCCAGTTCGATGCACCCTTCAATCCCTTTCAACACATCGTCGTCAATGATCGCCGACTCTGTGAATCGCTCCCCACCATGCACCACGCGGTGCCCGACCGCATGCACATCCCCCGGCCCGCGCACCTCCGCCAGCCCCGACTGATCTGACGCCACCCATCGAATCATGAAATCCAGGGCCGCCCCGATATCGCGCAGCGGAGCCGTCAGGGTCTGCTGCGATCCATCTTTCTTCTTCAGCGTGATGATCGCTTCCCCGCCAATCCGCTCCACTTCACCCTTGAGCAGACGGTTATCGGCGTTCCCCCGAATGCGATCCATGTCGGTGGCAATCAGCTGAAACTTAAGACTGGAACTCCCCGAGTTGAGCACAAGTACGTTCATTAAGTTTGAACGAAAGTTCTTCTCTGTGTCCTCTGCGGCGGTTCTCTGCGCACTCTGCGTTTTAAGATTTTGTGTGTACTGCCCGCTAGTAGGCACTCTGACCGCATCGATCAGCTCTTCTTAGCGGGACCTTGGCGGCCGTCCTTAGCGCCCTTTGCGGTTAAAGATTTTCGCGCTAATAAGGCCACTTCCAGTTCTTGATTTCCGGCATATCGTCGCCGTGGTCGTCAACATACTGCTTGTGATCGACCAGCTTGTCGCGCAGGAACTGCTTGAAGTGCGCCCCCATACGCTGCAACCGCGGCACCCGATCGACCACATCCCCCGCCAGGTGGAATCGGTCAAGATCGTTCTGCACCGCCATGTCAAACGGAGTGGTGGTCGTGCCCTCTTCCTTGTATCCGCGCACGTGCAGATTGTCGTGATTGTGCCGCCGGTACGTCAGCCGGTGAATCAGCCACGGATACCCGTGGTACGCAAAGATGATCGGCTTGTCGCTCGTGAAGATCGAATCAAACTCGTGGTCCGTCAGCCCATGCGGGTGCTCGCTCGAGGGCTGCAGCGTCATCAGGTCCACCACGTTCACAAACCGGATGCGGATGTCCGGGAAATGCTGGCGCAAAAGATCAACCGCCGCCAGCGCTTCTAAAGTCGGAACATCCCCCGCGCTCGCCATCACCACGTCTGGCTCGGCATTCTGATCATTGCTCGCCCAGCTCCAGATGCCAATTCCGGCCGTGCAATGCCGGATCGCCGAGTCCATATCCAGCCACGCCGGCGCCGGCTGTTTGCCCGCCACGATTACATTCACGTAGTTCCGGCTGCGCAAGCAGTGGTCCGCCACCGAAAGGAGCGTATTCGTATCTGGCGGCAAATACACCCGCACCACATCCGCTTTCTTGTTCACCACGTGATCGATGAATCCCGGATCCTGGTGGCTGAACCCGTTGTGATCCTGCCGCCACACGTGCGAAGTCAGCAAATAATTCAACGACGCGATCGAACGACGCCAAGGAATATGCCGCGTCACCTTCAACCACTTCGCGTGCTGGTTGAACATCGAATCTACGATGTGAATGAACGCCTCGTAGCAAGAGAAGAATCCGTGCCGCCCCGTGAGCAGATACCCTTCCAGCCACCCCTGGCACATGTGTTCGCTAAGCACTTCCATCACGCGCCCGTTCGCCGAAAGATGCTCATCCACGGGCAGCAGCGGCTCCATCCAAACCTTGTCGGTCACCGCGTACACTGCGTCCAGACGGTTCGACGCGGTCTCATCCGGGCCCATGATGCGAAAGTTTTTCGACACCAGGTTATTTTTCATCACATCGCGCAGAAAAATCCCAAGCACGCGCGTGGCTTCCGAATTCACCGCGCCGGGCTTCGGCACGTCCACGCGATAATCGCGGAAATCCGGCATTACCAGGTCTTTCAGCAGCAACCCACCGTTGGCGTGCGGATTGGCGCCCATGCGCCGCTCGCCTTTCGGGGCCAGCTCTGCAAGTTCCGGAATTAGCCGCCCGCTCTTGTCGAACAACTCTTCCGCCTTGTAGCTCTTCATCCAGTCTTCCAGCAGCCGCAGGTGTTCCGGATGCCCGACCATCTCCGAGAACGGAACCTGGTGCGAGCGCCACGTGTTTTCCGCCGGCTTCCCGTCCACCATCTTCGGCCCGGTCCAGCCCTTGGGCGAACGCAGGATGATCATCGGCCAGATGGGCCGCGTGACATCCTTCTGCTTCCGCGCCCGCTCCTGAATCGCATGGATATCCTGGATCGCGGACTCCATTTTCTCGGCCATCAGCTGATGCATCGGCTCCGGATCGCTGCCTTCAACAAATATCGGCTCGTACCCATACCCGCGGAACAATCCCGTCAACTCTTCATCGCTCATCCGGCCCAGTATCGTGGGATTCGCGATCTTGTACCCGTTCAGATGAAGAATTGGCAGTACCGCGCCATCACGGGCAGGATTGAGGAACTTGTTCGAATGCCAGCTCGCTGCCAGCGGCCCGGTTTCTGCCTCGCCGTCGCCAACCACACAACAGACCAGCAGGTCCGGATTATCGAGAGCCGCACCATAGGCGTGCGCGACGCTGTAGCCCAGTTCCCCGCCCTCATGAATCGATCCCGGGGTCTCCGGAGCAACGTGGCTCGGAATTCCGCCGGGGAAGGAAAACTGCTTGAACAGCCTCTTCATGCCCGCTTCATTCTGCGGAATGTTCGGGTAGTACTCGCTGTAGGTCCCTTCCAGGTAGGTATTTGCTACCAGTCCCGGGCCGCCGTGCCCCGGGCCCGTGATGTAAATCATGTTCAGGTCCAGCTTTTTGATCAGCCGGTTGCAGTGCACATAAATAAAGTTGAGACCAGGAGTCGTACCCCAGTGCCCCAACAGGCGCGGCTTGACGTGTTCGATCTTCAGCGGCTCGCGCAGCAGAGGGTTGTCATACAGATAAATCTGGCCGACCGACAGGTAATTTGCAGCGCGCCAGTATGCGTTGATCCGGCGTAGTTCTTCTTTGGATAAAGGCGAGGAGGTTGCAGCAACAGGGATGGCGGACTCTACGGATGCCATGTTCATACCTTCCGCTGATAATGTTTTTTCGAAGGGCTCAGTTCAGTGTAACGGCACCATCCCCTCCTTGTCGCGGCGCTCAGGTATGACCGATTGACGGGTGCCCCATCCTGACGGCGCATTCTTTGCGACGTTAAGGTGGGATTCCACTAAGGCCGCGCTCGTAGGATTTGCCCCAAGAACGCTTATGCCCAGCCGAAACTTTTTCTTGGACACACAACACTCCACTCAAGTAAAAGGTAGCCCATGACCCCAATCAACCGCCGATCCTTCCTGGCTCTCTCAGCGATGCTTCCGTACGCTTTCACCGCGTGCGCCGCCGACTCAAAAGTCCCCGTTGGCCTCGAACTCTATTCCGTCCGCGAGGCGCTCAAGAAAGATCCCGAGGGCACCGTGCGCGCTGTCGGCGAAATGGGGTACCAGTGCGTTGAGTTCTACGCGCCCTATTTCGAGCGTACCGACGCCCAGACCAAAGACATGCGCAAGCTGATCGACGACCTCGGCGTCCGTTGTTTCTCCACTCACAACGATCTCAACTATCTTGACCCCGACAAGATCAATCGCACGCGCGATCTGAACCTCGCGCTCGGCTCGAAGTACGTCATCGTGGCCAGCGCCCAGCCCCAGCCGGGTCCCGACGGATGGAAGCCGGTCGCCGACGCCCTCAACGCCGCCGCAGAGAAACTCGAGCCTGCCGGTCTTAAAGTCGGCTACCACAATCATGAGCCAGAATTCCGTCGTGTCGACGGCAAGTATCCCGCCGAATATCTCGCAGAACACACCAAGCCATCGGTTGTCTTGCAACTTGACGTAGGCACGTGTGTCGCATCCGGCGCCGACCCGGTTGCCTGGATCCGCTCCCATCCCGGCCGTATCAAGTCGATGCACTGCAAAGACTGGTCCCCCGCACAGGGCTACAAAGTCTTATTCGGAGAAGGCGTCGCACCCTGGAAAGAAATCTTCGCCGCCGCCGAGAGCAGCGGACTCGAGTACTACCTCCTCGAGCAGGAAGGCAGCCGCTATTCGGAACTCGAAACCGCGAAGCGCTGCCTGGAAACGTTTCGCGCAACACATGGGTAGCGGTGAGTCGTATCAGGGCGCGGCTTTAACAGCGCCGTAGAGCGCCAACTGCTATCACGCCTTTAGGCGCTGTCAGCACCGGAGACCAACAATGCCGAAAGCACTCTTCTTGAAGACTTTCGCACTTATCTTTGCGCTCGCGTCGTCTCTCGCCTTCGCCGCCGACGCCTCAGCCGATCTAGTCCCCTTCGAAGGTCACACCGACATCGGCACGACCCTCCACCCAAGCTCCGCCACCTACGACCCTGCTGCCAAAACATTCACCCTCTCCGCCGCCGGAGAAAACATGTGGCTCTCCTCCGACGCCTTCCACTTCGTCTGGAAGAAAGTCTCGGGCGACGTCGCCCTCAACGCTGACATCGCCTTCATCGGCCAAGGCGTCAACGAGCATCGCAAAGCGGTCGTCATGGTGCGCCAGTCGCTCGACGCCGACTCCCCTTATGCCGACGTCGCGCTCCACGGCAGCGGCCTAACTTCCCTTCAGTATCGCGATGCCAAAGGCGCTCTCACGCACGAGATCCAGGCGAATATTTCCGCGCCCACACGCATACGCATCGAAAAGCGCGGCCAGTACGCCTATATGTGGCTCGCATCGAAAGGCCAGAATTTCCAGATGGCAGGAGGCTCAGTTCCGGTACCGCTCGACGGAACGTTCTACGTCGGCATCGGCCTCTGCTCTCACGAGAAAGACGTCCTCGAAAAAGCAGTCTTCTCCAACGTGGAAATCACTCCGCTCGCTGCCTCCACCGCGGAACCGAAGCTTTACAGCACGCTCGAAACCATAACCATCGACTCGACCGATCGCCGCGTCGTCTACGTTGCGCCTGAGCGCTTCGAGGCTCCCAACTGGACGCGCGACGGAGCCTCCCTCATCTTCAACCGCAAAGGCCGCCTCGAAACAATTCCCGTCGCCGGCGCCACCCCCGCCCTCATCGACACCGGCTTCGCCGTTCACTGCAACAACGATCACGGCATCTCGCCCGACTCTAAAACAATTGCCATCAGTGACCAGACGAAAGACGAAGACAACTCACACGTCTACATCGTTCCCTTCGCCGGGGGCTCACCGCGCGAGATTACTCCGAAAGGTCCTTCCTACTGGCACGGCTGGTCCCCAGACGGCAAAACGCTCGCCTTCGTCGGCGAGCGCAACGGCGACTTCGACATCTACTCCATCCCCTTCGAGGGTGGCAACGAAACGCGCCTGACCACCGCCAAAGGCCTCGACGACGGCCCCGACTACTCTCCCGACGGCAAATACATCTACTTCAATTCCGAACGCACCGGACACATGCAGATCTGGCGCATGAAAGCCGATGGCCGTGCCCAGGAACAGATCACCCACGACGAATTCAACAACTGGTTCCCGCACATCTCGCCCGACGGCCAGTGGATGGTTTTTCTTACCTACGACCGAAGCGTCGAAGGCCATCCCGAAGATAAAGATGTCATGCTCCGTCTCATGAAACTGAGCGACGGGAAAATCACCATCCTCACAAAGCTCTTCGGCGGCCAGGGCACCATCAACGTCCCCTCCTGGTCCCCCGATAGCACACAGTTAGCCTTCGTGAGCTTCCAGCTGATTCCGTAGAGATAGCGACAAGCGTCCCAGAGCTTGTCCAAACTTCCGCGCCGAATCGGCATAGGGGGAGAGTCACCTCTCCTCCCCTGCCACACCACCGTACATGCGGGTCCGCATACGGCGGTTCGATAGGTTAGTCCCACCAATGGAACGGGCAGGCTGAGCGTTCGTAGTTTGGGAACGCCGTGTGGGTTTCACTTCTCGGGTCAGCATCCGTGGCGGCTTCACCGCGCCCTGCCTACCCAAGCCCCGCCGGAGAGCGAGATGGCTAGTGCAATACCCTCCTCGAGACCCAAGCACTACTGACTCTTCCTATCGTTCGCGCCTTCACCGCTTCCGCGACTACTACGCCCTCTGCTGACTTCTGCTGTCCGGTCAGAACACCTTACGATGTCCTCCGTCACCGAATCCGTGACGCACCGCAGATCTCCCGCGATAAGCTCGACCGCTTTCCACGCACCCCCGCCGGATTTACCACCAGTGTCCTTGCTGGATATGGGCTTCGCCATCAGTTGCTTGCTCGCCCGGCACCGTAGGCCTCATCATCCGGTTCTTGTTCATCGGCTCGCGTGTTTGCTCCACGCTTCCTTCAGACCCCACCTCGCGGTGACGCCCTTGCGCTTCGCTACCCTTCACCTCCATCAGGTTGGGAGAGGACTTTCACCCCCAAGCTGTCGAACATGCACGGCGTACAACGATGGAGCGACGGGCGTCCTCGCCCGTCGAATGGCGAGATGTCTCCCGGGCGCACTCGCCCGCGAGACCGAGTATAGCGATGCCATCCACGCCACACGTAGAATGGGTCGAGTCAGACACACTCTCGATTGAACACATTCAAGGCCCAATTGACTGCCAACGCCTTCTGCTCGATCCGGGTTCTGTTGCTCTTGAGCTTTCTACCTCCACTTCCCGTCTCTGCCCAGGGCGGACATCCTCAGCCTGCGCCTCCTCCTCCGGGCGTGAAGGAAATGAAATGCAAGGACCGCAAGATTCCCCAGCTTGAGGATGTCACCAAGAAGGCCGGCATCACGTTCGAGCACCTGCTTGCGCCAGATCAGAAATACATTCTCGAATCGATGAGCGGCGGCGTTCTGCTGCTCGACTACGATCGTGATGGCTGGCTCGACATCTACTTCACCAACGCCCCCACCCTCGATATGACCAAGAAGGGCGAGAAGGCGCGGGGCGCGCTCTATCACAATAATCACGACGGCACCTTCACCGACGTCACCGAGAAAGCCGGAGTCGCGAGTCCATGTTTCGCGAATGGCGGCGCGGTCGGCGACTACAACAACGACGGCTGGCCCGACATGTACATCACCTGCCTCGGGGGCAACGTGCTGTACCGCAACAACGGCGACGGAACTTTTACGGATGTCACGTCGAAAGCCGGTGTGGCTGACGGCCGCTGGTCGACCGGCGCAGCCTTTGGCGACTACGACGGCGACGGCTTCCTCGACTTGATGGTTGCGAACTACGTCGAGTTCGATCTCGCCAACCCGCCCGCCTTCGGTAAGGGCATCAACTGCAAATACAAAGGCATCGACGTGCAGTGCGGCCCGCGCGGACTGAAAGGCTCCGGCGATTCCCTTTTCCACAACAACGGCGATGGCACGTTTACCAACGTGACCAAGTCCGCAGGCGTCGATGACCCGGGTGGCTACTACGGGCTGGCCGTGGTGTGGGCGGACTTCAACAATACCGGCAAGCCCGACATCTACGTGGCTAACGATTCCACGCCAAGCTTTCTGTATCGCAACGAAGGCAAGGGCAAGTTCGCCGAGATCGGCCTCGAGTCAGGCACGGCGCTCAGCGAAGACGGTAACGAGCAGGCTTCCATGGGAGTCGCCCTTGGCGATTATCTGCACAACGGGCGGCCTTCGATTTACGTGACGCACTTTGCCGACGACTACGACACTCTCTACCGCAACGACGGCAAGTGGGACTTCCACGACGTCTCATACTCCTCGGGCGTGGCACTGCCTTCGATTCGTTGGGTCAAATGGGGTGATGCATTCGTCGATCTCGACAACGACGGCTGGCTCGATCTCATCGTGGCCAGCGGACACGTGTACCCGCAAGTGGATACGCTGCCATCGGGCGACCGCTATCGCGAACCGAAACTGCTCGATATGAACCAGGGCAATGGCACGTTCTGCGACGCGCACGATCAGGCGGGACCAGCGATCGAAGAGCCACGCGTGTCGCGCGGGCTCGCCGTGGGCGATCTTTTCAACGATGGCAACATGGATGTGGTGATCGAGAATCTCGACGGTTCGCCAACCATCCTGAAGAATCCAGGTATCCCCGGTCGCCATTGGGTGAGTTTCGAACTGCAAGGCACGAAGAGCAATCGTTTGGCGATCGGCGCGCGCGTGAAGATCGTGGCCGGCGGCATGACGCAAACCGACGAAATCCACAGCGGCGGCAGTTATCTTTCACAGAACGACTTGCGTATCCACTTCGGGCTCGGGTCCACGAACAAAATCGACTCCGCCGAGATTCACTGGCCCTCGGGCGCCACGGAGACGCTGAAGAATCTGGCGCCAGACAAGTTCTATTCAGTGCTGGAAGGAAAAGCCGTGGTACCGTTCGAAGAGATTCGGCCTAAGGCGAAGCTGGCAACAAACCCGTGAAAGAGTGCCGATAGAGCGTCAGCTAGTTCTCTATAAGCTAACTTTGCGTTGTAGTGAGTTTTAAGAGACCACAGAGGGCCGGCCCGACCCCCAACCATACCCGCCGCCTCAGAATACGCCTGGCGGCTCTGCAAACGCGATTTACAGGCATTCTGTGCGATGGTCGTGGCTACATTTAGGAGCCGAGGAATCGCCCTTACCAACTCTCAACGACTTAGCTTGCAGTGAATTATTTTGAGACGAGAAACCCGTCGCCGGCTGCGCCTGCTATCCGTTTCACATCTACGCCTGCGTAGCGGGCTCTCTCGCGGCAACGACTCGTGAACCTCTCAACGCGTAGTACACGATGTACAGGTAGCAAATCGCGGGTAGGATGAACGAGTGTTGCAGGCCGATGCGGTCGGCCAACACTCCAACGCAGAGCGGCACGATCGCGCCCCCGACAATCGCCATGACCAGCAATCCCGACCCGTCTCCGGTGCGCGGGCCAAGATCCGCGATGCCCAACGTGAAGATGCTGGGGAACATCACGGAATTGCATAGCCCGATGAGAATCATGCTCCCCATCGCGAGATGACCGGAACTTGCCATGGAAATGAACACCAGCAGGCTCGCACAGATGGCAGCGATGCCGAGTAACGTTCCGGTACGCACCTTCTGCAGAATGGCGGAGCCAATGAAGCGACCGACCATGGCGGAGAACCAATATGCCGAAAGGTATTTGGAAGCTTCATTTGCCGAAATGTTTCCGATATCGTGCTGGCTGAAATAGTTGATGAGGAAGCTGCCGATGGAAACTTCCGCGCCCACGTAGACGAAGATGGCGACGGCCCCGAGAACGAGATGGCGGTACTTCCAGATACTGTCACCCTGATCGTCCTTGTGATGCTCGGCGCCGGGCATGGCCGGAAGTTTGAATGTCGAAATCAGGAAGCCCAGGACAATCAAAGCCAGCCCAATGATCAGATACGGGACCTTGACCGAGGATGCCTCATGCACGCGATAAGCTTGCAGCGCGTCGGGCGCCATCTGGCGCAGTTCGGTCATGCTCTTCGCAGCGGCGTTCAAGATGAGGTACGCCGCCCAGGAGAGGAGCAACCGTGGTGCCGAGCGAGTTGAAAGCCTGCGAGAGATTCAACCGGCTGGAAGCGGTTTCCGGAGGGCCGAGCACCGCCACGTATGGGTTCGCGGCAACCTGCAGGATGGTGATGCCGCATGCCAGGATCATCAGGGCGCCGAGAAACAGCGGGTAAGACGGCACCGCGGCGGCCGGCATGAAGAGCAAGGCGCCGGCGCCCATCACCAAGACGCCGGTCACCATGGTGCGCTTGTAGCCGATGGCATCAATCAGGCGGGCGGCCGGAATCGAAAAAATAAAGTACGCCGCAAAGAATGCAAACTGGATCAGGCTGGCCTTCGCGTAGTTCAAGTCGAAGATCGACTTGAGGTGCGGGATAAGAACGTCGTTGAGAGCAGTCACGAATCCCCACATGAAGAACAGAGACGTGACGACGATGAGAGCAGCCCGAGTGGAGGCCGAGGGTGGAGCGGAAGCCGCGGAAGGATTCTTGACCTGTGCAATTGGCATGGATGAATGGGATGCACGCCTTGGTGGTTCGGTTTGACCCGAAACAAGCAAGCCTGCATTCGCGCCAGCATCATACCATCGCAAAGATGGTTTCCCGATTCACCTTTCCGCCATAAGATCATCCGTTCTCTTTCGATAAACCGCGCTAACTCTGCCTTTGGCAGCAAAATTGAATATCAGTAGAACGCGCAGGCGTTCCTGGGGCTGATTCGCCACAATCGCATTTGCGTTCCCTACCGTTACAATCGGCAACTACGCCGTATCTCACAACCTGCAAAGAGGTTTGGATGAAGAAGCCGTGGGCGCTCGTACTCTGTCTCGGAGGTTGCGTAGGCTTCGCAGTGTTTGCTGGAGCGCAAGTGTCGAACAGCACGGTGGTATTCAGCGAAGCCGGATTCCCCGCAGCGGATTCGGCCGATGGGAGCAGCGTAGCTTCCTTGCTTGTGGGCGTGCAGACCGCGAACGCCGAGCAACTTCCGCGGGCATTGCAATCCGCTAACACGCATCTTCTCTTGCTGCCTTACGGGTCGGCGTTTCCAGAGGCAGTCTGGCCTGATATTCAGCAGTATCTGCAACGAGGCGGGAACTTGCTGGTCATCGGCGGGCGGCCATTCACGCGCTCCGCATATCGCGACAGCAGCGGATGGCATCTCCGCGACTACAGCGTGCGTTTTGCGCGGGCGCTCATGATCGACCAATACCAGACAACGCCGGGATCCGACGGGACGACATTCCAGAAGAATCTGGGCCTACCGGTCCAGATTTCAGGCTTTGCGTGGAAGAACGCATTCAGTCCGATCATCCGCCTAAGCGCCGTGGACCTGTATCACCGAGGCGGGGCGGCTGGGTCGATCGATGCACGCGTCGACACGATTGCGTGGGGCGTGAAAAACGGCCGCAAGCTGTCGGCTCCGATCATTGAAGTGGATCACCTGCGCAACGGCTTCGACGGCGGACGGTGGGTTTTCGTAAACGCGGATCTGGCAGCGGGCTTCTTTACAGGGCCGAATGCTGGGCAGAACCTGCAGGCTCTGGCGAAGCGCGCGTTGCTGGGGAGCGAGGAGTTCTCCGTTCGACCTGTGCTGCCGCTCTACTTGCCAGGTGAGCCGATTCAACTCGATGTGACTTGGCACACGGCACGGAATGACCCGGGCTCGTTGACCGTGAAGATCGCGACCTTTCCAGAAGATCGACCTGCTCAGAGAAAAGAGACTTCGGCATCGATTCCGGCCGGCACTAGAAACGACGGAGCGACGGGCGTCCCCGCCGGTCGGATTTCCGTCTTTCTGCCCCCAGCTGAGGGAACAGGCCTTTATGTCATCGAGGCTGAGTTGCTCGATGGGTCGGTCGTACTCGCGCGCTACCACTCCGGCTTCTGGATTCGCGATGAGGATTATTTGCGATCCGGGCCGCGGCTCAGCGTCAATGCGAACTACTTCGAGCGCGATGGCAAGCCGTTTGCCGTGGTAGGGACGACGTACATGTCGAGTGAAGCACAGCGGTTGTATTTCGAGTATCCGAACGTTTTCCTGTGGAACCAGGAAATGGGGCAGATTCACGGGGCGGGCCTGAACATGATCCGCAGCGGCTGGTGGACGGGATGGGACAAGTTCTGCAACGAGAACGGCGAGCCCTACGATCGAACGCTGCGGACACTCGAAGCTTTCCTCATGACCGCACGAAAGAATGGGCTACAGGTGCAGTTCAACTTCTTTGCGTTTCTGCCCGAAGTTCTGGGCGGAGTGAATCCGTATCTGGACTCGGAAGCGGTACGGCGGCAGCGCGCGCTGATCGGTTCGGTGGTCGCACGCTTTCATGACGTTCCGTTTCTGGCGTGGGACTTCGTCAACGAGCCCAGCATTTCGCAGCATCTGTGGACGATGCGTCCCAATGGCGACCCAATCGAACTGGCGGCGTGGAATGAGTGGTTGAGTAAGCGGTATGGCGATCGCGCGGCTCTGGCGGCCGAGTGGAATCTGCCGGTGAGCGCGGTAGAAGGAACGATTCCACTGCCCGAAGAAATCGAGTTTGCGCAGCGGGGCGCGTACGTGGGTCGAAATTCGCTCAAGGTCTATGACTTCTATTTGTTCGCGCAAGAGGTGTTTGCAAACTGGGTGCGCACGATGTGCGATGCGGTGCGCGCCGCCGGCTCGAAGCAACTAGTAACAGTGGGACAGGATGAAGGCGGCATTCAGGATCGGCTGTCACCGGCGTTCTGGGGGCAGTTCGTCGACTTCACGACCAATCATTCGTGGTGGCAGAACGACTACGTGCTGTGGGATTCGTTGCTGGCGAAGCAGCCCGGGCAGGCCATGCTGATCCAGGAGACGGGAGTGCAGCGGGAATTGAATCTGGATGAGATCGAGCGGCGCGATCCGGAGCACGAAGGTTTGCTGTTGGAGCGCAAGGTGGCGTTGGCGTTTGCACAGGGCGCGGGCGCCATCGAGTGGCTGTGGAATACGAATTCGTACATGACGGAGAGCAATGAGACGCCGATTGGGCTGGTGCGTCCGGATGGGACGGAGAAGCCGGAAGCGGATGTGATGCGAGCCATTGCAGCGTTTGCGCCGTCGCTCGATGAGCATTTGCGGGCGCCGGAGCTGCCGTCGATTGCGGTGGTCACCTCGCAGGCAGCGCAGTTTTCCGTGCTGGGGGATTTGCAGTTAGAAGCGCAGCGGAAGGCGGTGCGAGCACTGGCGTATTACGATCACCTGACGCTGTACGCGGTGGCGGAGAACCAGCTTCCGAAACTGGGATCGCCGAAGCTGGTGATTTTGCCTTCACCACAGGCTTTGACAGAGACGGCGTGGCAGATCGTGCTGAAGTATGCGAATGAGGGCGGGAATCTGTTGATCACCGGATCAGTGGATCGAGATGAGCATTGGCATGTCGTGCCGCGAATGGCAGACCTTAAGTTAAATGCACAGGTCGAGCCGCTGCTGTTTCATCAGGCGGTTCTCAATGCCGGCGGACGCAATGTCTCGATGTCATTCGACCAGCAGAAGCAGAATCTGGTTGAATCGGTGCGGTTTGGCGATGGGTCAACGCTGAAAGAGATTCCGCACGGCAAGGGAAAGATTTTCTGGGCAGCGTATCCCGTCGAGATGGGGGAGGGAACGGAAGCGACCGCAGAGCTTTACAGTTACGTCGCCGGGCGAGTCGGTGTCGCGCCTCTGTATGACCTGCAGGAGCCGGTGTCTCCGGGAGTGTTGATTTTTCCTATCGGGTTGAACGACGCGGTGCTGTACGTCATGGCTTCCGAAAGCGCGGATGATTCTCCGATCGACTTGCGCGACAAGACTACGGGAGCTTCTGTGAAGCTGAAACTTGCTGGGCAGAGGGCGGCGCTGGTGGTGATCTCAAAAAAGAGTAAGGTTGTGGTGGCTCGTTATGGGTTCTAGACCTCATCAGAGTGTTGGTGACTGCCCACGCGATTGAGTTCGTGGAATCCCACCCTAACGTCGCAAAAGGCGCGACGTCTAGGATGGGGCACCCGAGAATTACTTCCTCCGGACTATTTCCTGTCTCTTACTTCTTCAGAAACTTTCCTTGTTCAAGTTCTTCGAAGGCGTGCCGAAGTTCGGCTTGGGTGTTCATCACGATCGGGCCGTACCAGGCCACCGGCTCTTCGAGTGGTTTGCCTGAGACCAGCAGGAAGCGGATGCCGTCGTCGCCAGCCTGCACGGTGACCTCGTCGCCGCGATCGAATACTACAAGCGAACGGTTCTCGGCTTCCGAGGGAGGCTTGGTGTCGGCCCATTCAACTGCTTCGGTGGGCACGGCCAGCGGGCCGGACGCGTTGCAGAACTTCCCTGCGCCGGAAAAAACGTAGGCGAAGGCGTGACGCGTGGTTTCCACCGGCAAGGTCTTTCTGCGACCGGGCGCGACTGACACATCGAGATAGATCGGATCGGCAGCGATGCCGTCCACCGGTCCGCGCTTGCCCCAGAAACTTCCGCACACGACGCGCACGTGCGTGCCGTCGTCGTCGGTGACTTCGGGGATGTCGGCGGTTTTCACTTCCTGATAGCGCGGGTCGGTCATCTTCAGAGCGGCCGGAAGATTGGCCCAGAGCTGGAAGCCATGCATGCGGCCCGCCGGATCGCCCTTGGGCATTTCCTGATGAATGATGCCGCTGCCCGCAGTCATCCACTGCACGTCTCCGGCGTCGATGGCGCCATGGTTGCCCATGCTGTCGCCGTGTTCGACGGTGCCGGCGAGGACGTAGGTGATGGTCTCGATGCCGCGATGCGGATGCCAGGGGAATCCGGCGAGATAATCTTCGGGGACGTCGTTGCGGAAGTCGTCGAGCAATAAGAATGGATCGAACTCGGAGGTGCTGCCGAATCCGAAAGCGCGGCGCAGGTGGACGCCAGCACCTTCCATGGTGGGCTTGGATTTGATGAGACGTTTGACGGGACGAATCGACATGCGGCCTCCTCGGCGAAAAGCCGACGGGCGGGGACGCCCGTCGCTCCATTGGCAGAATTTTTTAGATCGGGGTCACACTAGCACCGGTACATTTGCCACGCCTACGGTTCCGAAGAGGCGGCGGTAGCGCTCGATTTCGGCGGGCGGGCCCATGGCTTTCGCGTAGTTGTCGGAGAGTTTCACGGCGGGGCGGCCTTCTACCTCGTGGACTTTGCAGATCAGGCTGAGCGGGTCGAACCCCGTCCCAGCGTCGGGATCACAGCCGCGGAAGTCATTCGTGAGCAAAGTACCCCAGCCCGCGCTGAAACGGATGCGGCGGCCTGGCACCCACTTGCGCAAATCACAGAAATCGGCGGCGCTGCGGAGCTCGGCGGCCGCCGTGCCCGGCTGGAGTGTGCCGGAGAAATGCGCATGCAAGCCCAGGATTTCGTCGACATCCAGCCCGTCGGAGGCGATGAGCAACTTCTCCCTGGGATTTCTTCCGTGCTCGCGGAGCCACTCGATGTACTCGTCTCCGGCAACGTAGGGATCTTTGCTGTCGACGCGCTGCCCGGTCCAGTCGGCCGTCCAGTCGGGCGCGTTCTGCAGGAACTGCGTGGTGCCGAAGGTGTCGGGCAGCATGATGAGCAACGCGCCGTCGTAGGTTCCCTGCCATAACTCGAGCACGTGGTATTGCGAGGCGCGCATTTCTTCTTCGTCGTTGGCTAGAGCAGCCATCACCATCGGGATTTCGTGTGCGTTGGTGCCGATGGCTTCGAGGTCGTGCTTGTGCGCAAGGAAGGCGTTCGAGGTGCCGACAAACGCCGGGCCCAGATTGGCGGCCATGGCGTCAACGACGTACTCCTGCCAGAGGAAACTGTGGCGCCGGCGCGTCCCAAAATCGGCGACCTTCAGACCGGGCACGCCGCGCAGTCGTTCGATTTTTCCCCAGAGCTTGGTTTTGGCGCGCGCGTAAAGAATGTCGAGGCCAAACTCGCTCAGCTTTTTCAGGCTGGCCCGCGTCTTCAGCTCATTGACGATGGAGAGCGCGTAGAGCTCCCACATGGTCGTCTCGGGCCACGTGCCTGTGAACTGCATCTGCAGCTGGCCGTCTTTTGCGGAAATCTCGTAGTCGGAGAGCCGGAAGTCTTCTTCAAGCCAAGTGAGAAATTCGGGAGTGAAGATTCCACGGCGGCCGTAAAACGTGTTGCCGGCGAGCCACACTAGTTCCGACCGGCGAAAACGCAGGCTGCGGGCGTGTTCCATCTGCGCGTGAATTTCTTCGAGCGGAACCATGTCGGCAAGGCGAACCGACGAGGCACGGTTGGAGAGCGCGAAGGAGACTTCGGTTTTTGGGAAATGCTTCCAGATGAACTGGAGCATCAGGAGCTTGTAGAAGTCGGTGTCGAGCAAAGAGCGCGTGACCGGGTCCAGCTCCCAGTTGTGGTTATGCGCACGGCGGGCGAAGTTCACGATCATCGCGGACTAGTCCTGGTTGAAGAGTTCGGTTGAGCGTCTTTCCCCACGTACGCGCTCACGTGCTCATTTCATCATAAATGGATCGAGGCGAATTCCGACGAATCAAGCGTCGCCGTGACTTTTGGCGGGCACCCTGACCCACAAGCTTGCCGTATTCGCTTTTTCTTCGCTACAATGCGAAGTCATGAGCGCGTGCGCAATGCTGCGGGCGGAGTTGGCCGAGAGGGCAAGAAAGTATGCTCTGGCAGAGTCGCTCCCGTATTGCCTGAGCTACGGAGAGCAATCGGTGGTGTGCTTCGAGCCCTTCGGCGAACGGAGACACGGCAATTTTCATCCCGCAAGTTACCGGAGCATTTGTGCTCGAGTCGAATGGAGGTCGCGGCTTGAGAAAGTGCATACGACCGCGCATCGATCCCTGCCTGCTGCCGAGAGCGGCGTCCGAGCGGAACTTGATTCGTGCATGAGTTCGGACGCGCTGCTGATGAATGTTTTCTGTCATGCTGGGACTTGGCGCAGCGCGGCAGTAGCGCAACTGCTGGGGATTGCTACGAAGGCGCGTCCGGAGTTTGGTTTGCGGGCGCACGTGCCGCTCGCCAGCGGACGGTTCGACGCCACCGAGATCGACATGAGGATCGGAAATCTGTTGGTTGAAGCGAAGCTCACCGAGAGCGACTTTCAGCAGACGGAGAAGAGGAAGGTCGAGCGGTATCGCGATTTTCTCGCTGTGTTCGATGAAAGTGAATTGCCGCAATCGGAGCGTTCTTACTGTTCCTACCAACTGATTCGCAACGTGCTGGCCGCCTTTAACCGGCACGCTTCTTTCTGTGTGCTGCTCGACGATCGACGACCCGACTTGCTTGAGTCCTGGTACGCGGTCATGCGATGCGTAAAGGCCGCAGAGCTACGGACAGCGTGCAAGGTGCTGACATGGCAGGAACTCGCACGCGCTCTGCCGGCCAACCTGCAGCTGTTTCTCGCCCAGAAATACGGAATCAGCTAGCCGAGAAGCGTTTGACCGTGGTCGAGATCGGCAGGCCTACGCAGAAAATATGGATGACTCACGCCGATGATCATCATCTTCAATGAAAATGGACCCCTGTGTACGCGGGAGAGCGGAATCACTACTCGGCCCATGAAGAAGTAGACCGCAATTCCATAGACCACGCCGGCCAGGACGAATTGGCGAGTAAGGAACGGCAGCTTGCGGCTGAGAAGGAAGAAGACCGTGGCCGCACCGAAGGCGATGGTGAAGTGGCAGAAGAGTCCAAGCGCGGCGGTCGCCATGCCGCCTTCAAGTGCGCGTGGGTCCGAGCAGCCCGCTAGCGATGCCCTGCAGAGATGCGCAGCGGAGTCGCGCCAAAGAATCCGTAGACCACAAACGCGGCCGTAATGTCCATAGCCGCCCGCGATGAGGCCCGCCCACATAATTGCCTTGGGTGAAGATGCGGGCATGATTGCAACACCGCTTGTCGTGCTCATGTTGCCCTCCGAAATTTCGCTCTCGCAATTGCGGGCCGGGACCGATCACAGTCGATTGCAGTGCCATCTTTTCTCCCAGTTGGACGTGATCTTTCAAGCAGAATCGCATATCAATCGCGACTAGACAGCGAAGTGTTATGGCACGCCGAATAGGTGCGCTCTGGCAGAACAAATCTCGGCTACACTTTCTGCATGCTTTTGACCTTCGAACATGGAGATGTCAGGGAGCTGCGCCTGAACCGGCCTCCCGTCAATGCACTGACCAGCGAATTGCTGTCGGAGCTGCGGCAGGCGATCGAGCAGGCCGCGCAAGAGGGAGTGCGGGCGGTCATTCTCTCCGGACTTCCTGGGCGATTCTCGGGCGGGCTCGACGTTCCGTTGCTGCTGACGCTCGACGAGCCAGCCATGTCCAAACTGTGGCGCGAACTGTACGCCGTGCTGGAAGCCATCGCCCGGTCAGCCGTTCCGGTTGTGGCGGCGATCACTGGACACGCACCTGCCGGCGGCACGGTGCTGGCTTTGTTCTGTGACTGGCGGGTGATGGCGCAGGGCGACTACAAGCTCGGATTGAATGAAGTACAGGTCGGTATACCGTTGCCGCCGGTGATCCTAGGAGGGTTGCGGCGACTAGTGGGACCTCGGCGGGCGGAGTATCTGGGCGTCAGCGGCGCGCTTATCTCTCCGGAGCAGGCGCTGGCACAAGGACTCTTGGATGAGGTGGTTCCAGCGGACGAGGTGATTCCGCGCGCGCTTGCCTGGTGCGGCAAAATGCTCACATTGCCTAAAGAAGCGATGAGCCTGACTCGACGCGAAGCACGCCGCGATCTCCACGAACTATTCGAATCTGGCATGGATGCGGAATTGACGACCGTAATAGCAAATTGGTGGACGCCCGCGACTCAGGAAACTTTGCGAGGCCTGGTGGAGAAGATGAAGAAGAAGTAGCGAAGGCCGTGGCAGACTTTGACACACTGTTTTCAATCACTGAGCTGACTGTGAATTCTCATTTTTCCAAAAACCTTAAAACGCAGAGCGCGCAGAGAAAGACCGCAGAGGACGCAGAGAACTCCGTAGCTCTAAATGCCTGCTGTGTTTGCGTCGCCGACCGCCTACTTATTCTTTCGCAGCCGTAACGCTGGCGCGACGTCCTTGCCTGCGTTGATATTTTTCAGCAACTGGTCGAGTTTTGAGGCGGCGGTCTTTAATTCTTCGGTCTCGGCGTTGGCTGACTCTAATAACAACTCGTCCAGGCGCCCGGCCGCGGCTTTGAGTTTTTGGAGTTCTGCAGCGGACAGGTTCTTCTTCGGGGCGTGCTCGTTGGCGCGAATGACTTCTGCGATCCGATCCCCGAGCGTACGCGCGTCATCCTGATGATCGTCACTGCTCATGGGCCCGGCATAACTCCAGCAATCCAATCGAAGCGCGCTGATCCAATCTAGCAGCCGCGACGCGAGACGGCCACTGCTGGATAGTGCATGGTCACTGGCATGCGCAGTTAAGGCAACTACGCTAGACTTTTAGGCCTATGGTGAAACGCGCTCCTCCTCGCAAGCGTCCCCGCAAGGCCAAGGCGGGGACCAAGGGCCTCCAGCCAGCAGAGTGCCTGATTCAGGACCGCAGTGGAGCGGTGGGTGACATCGCAGCCGTCGTGGAGAAGGCCGGTGGCTGCGTCATTGGGACGTATAAAGAACCGCTGGGCGGCCATCCGCTGTTGCTCAGCATTGTTCCGATCGACGCCGTCGAGCCCACGCCCTTCCAGCGCGATTTGTCTGACACGCACCACAAGCGGCTCGCGGACGTCATCAATAAGACCGGCCGTTTCCTTGACCCAATCATCGCCGTCACCGCTCCCAACGGAGGGTTCTGGACGCCCAACGGCCGGCACCGCCTTGCCGCCATGCAGAGGCTGGGTGCGAAGTCGATCACTGTGCTCGTGGTCCCGGACCGCGAAGTGGCTTGGCAAATTTTGGCGCTGAACACGGAGAAAGCTCACAACCTGAAGGAACGCTCTCTCGAGGTAATCCGAATTTATCGTGGGTTGCTGGACGAGGACGCGTCGCGGCCGGAATCTGGTTTCGCGTTTTATCTTGACGAGCCAGCGCTGGTGACATTGGGAGTCTGCTACGAGCGCGTGCCCCGCTTCGGAGGCGGCGCGTATCACTCGATCCTGCGGCGCCTGGAGTCTTTCACCGACGAATCGCTGCGCGTCGCGATCAAGGAACATGAAAAGCGCGCGACCATGGTGCTGGACCTTGAGGAGAAAGTGGCCGCGGCGGTGAAGAAACTCAAAGAACGTGGACTCCTCAGTCCGTATTTACGCGCCTTTGTGGTGGCGCGGATCAATCCGCTGCGGTGGATCAAAGGGGATCCGCCACCGCTCGAAGAAGTAATGAAGACGATGCGGGACCGAGCCGCGAAATTCAATGTTGAGAAAATCAAGCAGCAGGATCTGGCGGGCGCGGCCGGGCCGCCGGATGACGAGGGATAAAGCGCGGCTACCCCGCCTTGCGAAACGTCAAATTGATTCGCGTATTTCCCATCAGAGGGTGAACCGCATCCTTGAGCGGAGCCACTCCGTGGTAGCGGAGCCTCGCAGTTCCGCCCCAGACCACAACGTCGCCATGATGTAGAGCGATGCGCTCGGTTTTGTCGGCACGGCGAATGCCTCCGAACAAGAACGTTGCCGGGATACCGAGCGAAACCGACACAATCGGCTGCGTGAAGTCCTTCTCGTCTTTGTCCTGGTGAAGCGAAAGTTTCGTACCCGGCTCGTAGCGATTGACAAGGCATGCGTCTGGCTGGAAGTTGGGAAATCCTGCTTCTCTGGCTGCGTGGATCGCCAGGTTCAGAAACGCTTCCGGCATCGCGGGCCACGGCTTGCTGCTTTCCGGATCGATGGAGTCGTAGCGATATCCGCTGCGGTCGGTGACCCATCCCAACGAACCGCAGTTCGTCATGGCGACTGACATCTTGTAGCCGCCCGGCGTGATCATGCGGCGAAACGGCGCTTTTGCCGCGACGCTGCGCAGAGCGTCGAGCAGCGCACTTTCGTTCTGCAAAGCAAAACCGCGCAGAAGACATGCTGCGTCCGCGAAGCGCTGCGTAGCAGGAAGACCCACGGTTGCTTCACTGAACAGGTCGAGCGTTTGATGGCTTTTGTTTCTCATCCTACTTCGCGTCGTGAAAAATGATTCCGAGGGTATGCCGTTGTCCGGAGCGCAGCCGGCTGACCCCGTGCCGCATGTTGACCCGATAGGTTCCGCGAGTTCCCTTTACTGGCCGGTGATGTACCGCGAAGGCAACCGCGTCTCCGCGACGGAGCGGCACCACCTCCGCTCGCGACTGCATACGCGGGCGCTGCTCCGTCAGGAGAAATTCGCCACCGGTGAAGTCTTCGCCGGGCTCCGATAGCAGGATCGCGACCTGGATGGGAAATACGCGTTCTCCATATAGATCCTGATGCAGACAGTTGTAGTCGCCTTCCTGATATTGGAGGAGAAGCGGCGTGGGCTTGTCCTGGCCAGCGGCATGGCAACGCGCCAAGAATTCGTTGTGCGTACGAGGGTAGTGTACGGCGATCTTCATCTCGTCGTTCCAGCGGTTGGCGATCTCTGCAAGCTTCGAGTAGAGCTCCGTACGCAACTGCGCAATCGGTTCTGGCAGCGGGTAGCGGAAATATTTGTACTCTCCCTTGCCGAAGCCATGGCGGGCCATGACGACGCGACTACGAAACAAAGCATCCTCGGAGTACCAGATGGCGATCTCACTACACTCTTCGTTGGTCAGAAGACGATCGATGCGTGCACAACCGAAGTTATCTAGTTCGGCGGCCAGCTTCTGCCAATCAAGGTGACCGATGCGCAGAGCGGGGGAGGCGGATAGAATTGGCGAGGCTGCGGATTGATCGGCGCCCGTGGCTGGCATGGCCGTGAGTTTCATTTAGCAAGCTTAAGCCAATCCGAAGATCGACCGCATTCCGTTTCTTGCTGTCAAAGCGCCTATAACTCACGCGCCTCGCCGCGCAGGATCGAAACGCAAGGAATGGCGGAAACCACGATGCAGATCATGGACAATCGCCTACGGATGCCCAGGTAGCGCCCTTCTCAACCACAATCCCTAGGGCATGCGTCCGATGGCAATTCTCCTCCAGGCTGTTACACTTGCGCCGCAATCTACTTTGATCACACGAAGGGCGCTCATCATGACATCCCCCGATCCGAAACATGAATTGATGACGCTGTTGAACGAGCAACTTTGCACGCTTGAGAAGCAGCTCTACGGAGTAGTGTCAGAACCGGAAATGCGCGAGTACGAAGCAAGGCGTGACCGAATTGTCGAACTGTATAACGAAGTGACAGATCGTCCGGCTGCAGCGTGAGTTGAACCTCGAGACGAATGGGCCGAGCGCCAGGCCGCTCGGCCCCTCGTGTTTTCGGACAGCAGGCGATCAGTTCTCTAGCGCTCCTCATAACGCTGGATGAGCGAGCGGTTCGTCGCCAGAACCACGCCGCTTTGCTCGAGACGGGCAGCGTTCTTTTTGTGGATGGGATCTTCGGCCAAGGCGTTGCGATATTTCTCGTACTCCGCGAGGTTCGGGATGTCGATGAGGCCCAAGGCCTCGTTGGTGGGACCGGCGAAGTCGGTTGGGAAGAAATATCCCAAAACCCGGCCACCGCTTTGCCGGATCGGTTCGAGTTCGGCGGCGACGTATTCCTTGAAGTCTGCGAGCTTATTGGGGTTGATCGTGTAACGAATGGCCAACGTGATCATCGATCCCTCCTGTCTTAGACGATCATAGTCAGCCGCAGCAGGGATAGTTCATGCTGCATCGAACTATGGCATGCGTCCCGGCGGGGTACGTCTCCGGGACTTCGCCCGAAAGAGCCCCGACGTCGAACACTACTGTCGAACGTTACTAAAGAGATCAAAGGCCGTGATGCGTAGACATGCTCCCTAAGCTCTCGCCATAATCACCTCCGCTAGCCGATCGAAATCCCTCCGCTGCAGTGAATACAGTATTGCCTCGTGCAATCGAGTATTCGAACCTGACATCCAGACGTGGTTTGCGCCACGATTGGTGGGAGGCGGGCATGACCGCAGCTGATGTGTTGATCGAGACGCTCATGGATTGGGGCGTCGAAATCGTTTTCGGTCTCCCTGGGGACGGGATTAACGGTGTGATGGAGGCATTGCGGACTCGTCAGGACAAGATTCGGTTCGTGCAGGTGAGGCATGAAGAAGCAGCCGCGTTTATGGCTTGTGGGTATGCCAAGTTTACGGGGAAGCTGGGTGTGTGCCTCGCCACCTCTGGTCCGGGCGGAATTCATCTCTTGAACGGCCTCTATGACGCGAAGCTTGACGGGCAACCCGTACTGGCGATTACCGGCCTGCAGTTTCACGACTTGATCGGAACCTTCACCCAGCAAGACGTGGCGCTCGACAAGCTGTTCATGGATGTCGCGGTCTTCAATGAGCGCGTGATGGGGCCAACGCACGTCGAGAATCTTACCGACCTGGCATGTCGAACCGCGTTGGCGTATCGCGGCGTCGCGCATCATTGCCTTCCCGGTCGATCTGCAGGAGAAAGAGTTGAAGGAGCGCCAGCGGTCCAAGCGGAATATGGCGCATCACACCTCCGACGCTGATGCACGTAGCGCAAGACTACCGGATCCGACCGAACTTGAGCGTGGCCGCCGAGATTCTGAATGAAGGAAAGAAGGTGGCAATTCTCGCCGGGCGCGGCGCGCTTGGACGCCGCGCGACGAACTCGAACAGATCGCTGACCTGCTGGGGGCTCCCATCATCAAGGCACTGCTCGGCAAGGCTGCGGTGCCCGATGACAGTCCTTACACCACCGGCGGTATTGGTCTGCTGGGCACCCGGCCTTCACAGGAGGCGATCGAGGATTGCGACACACTGCTGATGGTCGGCACGTCGTTCCCCTACATCGAGTTCATGCCGAAGCCGGGCCAGGCGCAGGGCGTGCAGATCGACCTCGATCCGAAGCGCATCGGGCTGCGCTATCCCGGTCGAAGTCGGGCTGGTCGGCGACAGTCGCAACACGCTGTGCGAACTGATTCCCGCTGCTGCAGCGCAAACGACGACCGGACATTTCTGCAAGCCGCCCAGGCCGGCATGAAGGACTGGCGGGAGCTGATGGAAAAGCGCGCGCACGCGCACCGAGAAGCCGATGAAGCCGCAGGTCGTCGCGTGGGAACTCGGCAAGCGGTTGCGCAACGACGCCATCGTCAGCTGCGACAGCGGCACCATCACGACCTGGTGGGCGCGACACATTCCGGCGCAGCGCGGGCAGATGCACTCCTGTCTCCGGAAACCTCGCCACCATGGCCTGCGGGCTGCCCTACACGATCGCGGCGCAGATGGCTTATCCGGACCGGCAGTGCATCGCGTTCGTCGGCGACGGCGGATTCTCGATGCTGATGGCGGAGTTCGCTACCGCCGTGAAGTACAAGCTGCCGATCAAGGTCGTCATCATCAAGAACAACACGCTCGGGACAGATCAAGTGGGAGCAGATGGTGTTCCTGGGCAATCCGGAGTACGGCGTGGATCTGCAGCCGATCGACTTCGCGACATTTGCGGACGCGTGCGGCGGGCTCGGGCTTCAGCGTGGAGGATCCGGCGGACTGTGGGCGCACGATTGAAGAGTTTCTGAAGGCACCGGGTCCGGCGGTTTTACAGGCGACGGTCGATCCTTTCGAGCCGCCCATGCCTGCCAAAGTGAAAGCCGAGCAAGCGTTGCATTTCGCTGAGTCGCTGGCGCGGGGCGAGCCGAACCGCAAGAAGATTGTGCTTACGACGATAGCGGATCGAGTACGAGAACTGATCTAGCGGTCCTGATGATCAGCTCGTCGTGATGGTGGAAGAAAACGAATGCGAATTTCGATCGGCCGGACAAATGCGCTCCCTGTTCTAGGTGCTGTCCTGCTTTGTTCCATCGCCTCGACTGCTCAGGAGGACGTTCCTTCGATCATTCGGCGGTCGATTGAGGCCAACAATCGCGATTGGGCCGCGGTTCCCGAATTCGACAACCGCGAGCGAGATCGCACGAAAGACGGCGACAAGACATACGCGGTCACTATGTTGTACGGATCGCCTTACCAGCGGCTGATCGCGGTGAATGGACAGCCCGTAACTCCTGAGAAAGAAAAAGAAGAACAAAAGAAATACCAGCAAGCAGTTGAGCAGCGCAGACACGAATCGCCGGACAAACGCGCGGCTCGGATTGCGAAGTATGAAGCAGAACGAAAGCGCGATCGCAACATGCTCGACCAGATGACCAGAGCCTTTGATTTCCACCTGACCGGGGAGAAGGAACTAAATGGCCGCCGAGTCTACGAATTGAAGGCAACGCCGCGCAAGGGATACCAGCCTCCCAATCGCGCCAGCCAGGTCTTGACCGGGATGGAAGGAACCCTGTGGATTGACCGCGACACTTTTCAGTGGGTGAAGGTGGAGGCCCAAGTCACGCGTCCCGTCAAGATCGTTGGCTTTCTGGCAGAGGTCGAGCCCGGCACGCACTTCGAACTCGAGAAGAAGCCGATCGCTGGAAATGAAAACATCTGGATGGCAGCGCATTTTGTGATGAAGTCGCGAGCGCGAGTCATGTTGCTGATTCCTCATAATGGCGAGGAGGACGATTCCTTCTTCGACTACCACAAGTCTGCAGTTGTCGCTGAGAGCGCCAAATCGGAGGCCAGGTGAACGCTAACCTCCTTCCATTCTTCCGGTAGGATTTCGGATCGGTTTGCTGTAAAACAGGGTCCGTCGCCGAGCGAACGCCGCGCATCTAATCCTTAGGCTAAGCTTTCGCCGCATTGAATGACTACACGAACAGTTCACCCTAAACATAACAGGGACAAGGTATTAGAGGCGGACTCACTAGAGCTCTTCCAGCCCGCAGTAAGGGCCTGGTTCCGCGATGTTTTTGAAAAACCGACTCGCCCGCAGGCAATGGGATGGCCGGCGATCGCGCGCGGTGAATCGACTCTGATTCTGGCGCCGACCGGCACGGGTAAAACTCTGGCGGCGTTTCTATGGTCGCTGAACCGATTGATGTTTGCTCCGGCACCCGAGGAGCTGCGCCGCTGCCGCACCCTCTACATCTCTCCGATTAAGGCACTCGCCGTCGACGTTGAGCGCAACCTGCAGTCCCCGCTGGTCGGGATTGCACAGGCTGCGCGGAAATTGAATGTCGAGCACTACACGCCGACCGTCACGATTCGAACCGGCGACACGCCTTCTGCGCAGAGAGCGCGGTTTCTGCGGCATCCGTCCGACATTTTGGTGACGACGCCGGAATCTCTTTACCTGCTGCTGACTTCCAACGCGCGCGAAGTTCTCGGAAGCATTGACACGGTGATTCTCGATGAGATTCATGCGCTGGTTCCAACCAAGCGCGGTTCACACTTGGCGTTGTCTCTCGAACGGCTGGAACATCTATGCGGGCGCAAGTTGCAGCGGATTGGACTTTCCGCGACGCAGCGACCGTTGGAAGAAGTCGCGCAGTTCCTCGGCGGAGTGGATACAGCGAGGACTCCAATCTCGCAGGAAAGTGGTGAGCCGATTCTCCCCGAGCAATCCGTCAGCGAATTTGAAGCACCGGGCACTGTGAAATTCCGGCCGGTCACGATCGTCGACGCCGGCGAGCCGAAGAGGTTCGCGCTGAAAGTCGAAGTGCCCGTTGACGATATGTCGCGGCTCGACGAACTGGAAACGCTGCCTAGCGGTCCGGCAGCGCAGGGTCCGGTGCGCGCCTCGATCTGGTCGGCGATTCATCCCAAGCTGTTGGAGCTGGTTCGGGCGCACCGATCCACTCTTCTGTTCGTGAACAGCCGGCGGTTGGCGGAGCGAATCTCGGGAGCTATCAATGAACTCGCGGGCGAGACGCTGGTCCGGGCGCACCACGGCAGCATGGCGGCTGAGCAGCGTAAAGATATCGAAGACCGGCTGAAGCTCGGCACCTTGCGGGGCCTGGTGGCGACTTCGTCATTGGAGTTGGGCATTGACATGGGCGCGGTCGACCTTGTGGTGCAGATCGAGTCTCCTCCCTCGGTGGCCAGCGGCATGCAGCGCGTCGGGCGGGCGAGCCACCATGTTGGAGCTGTAAGTACGGCGACGATCTTCCCGAAATATCGCGGCGATCTGCTTGCTTGCGCCGCGCTTTCGAGAGCCATGTATGACGGCGAAGTTGAGTCGGTGCACTATCCGCGCAATGCGCTCGATGTGCTCGCCCAGCAGATCGTTGCCATGGTCGCTATCGAGCCCTGGTCGGTGCACGAGATGTACCGCGTGGTGCGCAGCGCGGCTGCATACGGCGGACTGACACGCACTTCCTTTGAGAGCGTCCTCGACATGCTTTCCGGGCGGTACCCTTCAGACGAATTTGCCGACTTGCGGCCGAGGCTGACGTGGGACAGGCTGGCCGGGAAACTCACGACGCGCGAAGGCGCACGTCGGGTGGCAGTCATTAACGGAGGTACGATTCCGGATCGCGGGCTCTATGGCATGTTCCTCACGGGAGCAACAAAAGGCGCACGCGTCGGCGAGCTCGACGAAGAAATGGTGTTCGAGAGTCGCACCGGAGACACCATCATTCTAGGAGCCACCACGTGGCGAATCGACGAGATCTCGCACAATCGCGTCAGCGTTTCCCCTGCGCCCGGTGAGCCGGGAAAGATGCCTTTTTGGAAAGGCGATGGCCCCGGGCGCCCAGCAGAATTCGGAGAAAAGATCGGGCGGCTCACACGTCAACTGCTGGCGCTGCCCCGGCCGGTGGCGGCTTCGCAACTGATTGATGAGCACAGTCTCGACGAAAATGCTGCAGAGAACTTGCTGCGCTATCTGGAAGAGCAGAAGGCAGCAACGCAGTTCGTGCCCAGCGATCAGGACATTGTCATTGAAATTGTGCGCGACGAACTGGGCGACCGGCGCATTTGCGTGCTTACTCCGTTCGGAAATCGCGTTCACGCTCCCTGGTGCATGGCGGTGGATGCGAAGATCCGGTCCGAGCGTGGATGGGAAGTCGAGAGTGTCTGGTCTGATGATGGCTTTGTGATTCGCCTGCCCGGAAATGAAGAGCCCATCGATTCTTCCCTGCTGCTGCCCTCCGCTACAGAGTTGAAAGATCTAGTGCTGCGTGAGCTCGGCTCTACGTCGTTGTTCGCAGCGAAGTTCCGGGAAGCGTCGGCGCGTGCACTTCTCCTGCCCAAGCGCCGCGCCGGACAACGCGCGCCTCTGTGGCAGACGCGCAAGCGGGCGGCGGATTTGCTTGCGGTTGCGTCACGCTATTCATCGTTCCCGATCTTGTTAGAGAGCTACCGGGAATGCGTTCGCGATACGTTCGATCTGGCGAGCACGGCTGCGATTCTCGCGAAGATCGGGAGAGGCGAGATTCGCGTCACGATGCTGGAGTCTCCCAAGCCCTCTCCGTTTGCTGCTTCCCTGCTCTTCTCTTATGTCGCGAACTACATCTATGACGGCGACGCACCGCTCGCGGAGCGCCGGGCGCAGGCTCTTTCAATCGATCAATCTCAGCTGGAAGAATTGCTGGGCGACACCGATCTTCGCGAACTGCTTGATCCGGTTGCGATCGAGGAGGTGCATTCGCGGCTGCAGATGCTCGACGAGGAATGTCACGCGCGGCATGAAGACGGCATTCACGACATGCTGCTACGGCTGGGCGACTTGACCGCAGAGGAGATCGCGGCACGAACATCCGAGACTGATGTCGAGAAGGCGCTGACGCATCTTACGGCAGCCCGGCGACTGCTGCGGGTGCGGGTTGCGGGAGAGACGCGGTACGTGCCCGTGGAATACGCCGCGCGCTACCGAGATGCGTTTGGCATTCCCCTTCCCCCGGGTCTGGCGGAAGCCTTCCTGCGCCCCACCGACGACCCGTTGCAAGAAATCACGCGACGTTATGCGCGCACGCATGGACCGTTCCCCGCGCTCGAGCTTGCGAATCGCTATGGGCTCGAACCAGCTGCGGTTGAGCCTGCACTGCGCTCGCTTCATGCCCAGGGAAAATTGTTGGAAGGCGAATTCCTTCCGAAAGGCTCGTATCTCGAATGGTGCGATCCCGAGATCCTCCAGCAGATTCGCCGCAAGAGCCTGGCCAACCTGCGGCGCGAAATCGAACCCGTGGAGCAGAAGACGCTCTCGCGCCTGTTGACTCGCTGGCAAGGCGTGCACGTTCCGCGCAAGGGACTGGACGCGCTACTCGATGCGATTGAGGTGTTGCAGGGGGCCGCGCTGCTCGCGTCGGACGTGGAGCGTGAGATTCTTCCGGCGCGTGTTGCGGGATTTGAGCCCAACGACCTGGACGCTCTGATGGCGGCAGGCGAAGTGGTGTGGACGGGCGTGGAGCAGGTCGGCGACCGCGACGGACGCATTGCCCTTTACCTCACGGAGGCCCTGCCCCTGCTGGTTACTCCGGCCACGATTGCTCCGGACCGCGGACCATTGAGTGAAAGAGCCGGGCAGATCGCCGCGTTCCTCGAGCAGAACGGTGCGTCCTTCTTTCCCGAGATTAGCGCTGCCTGCGGCGGCGGATTTCCCGGCGAGGTTCTCGATGCGCTGTGGGAACTGGTATGGCGGGGCGAAATCACCAACGACACCTTCCATACGGTGCGACGAAGACTGTATCCTCCGGATCGCAAGAACGAGCGCAAAGATGGTCCACCGGGCTCGCCGGAATTTCTGCGTCGGCTGCGCACGCGGAAGTCGGGCGATGGTATCCGTGGAGGCCGCTGGTCTTTGCTGCGAAGTCGCACGTCGGCAGCCGTCTCTGCGACCGAGTGGAGTGCGAATACGGCGCAGCAACTGCTCACCCGCTACGGAATCGTGACCCGCGAAACCGCGATTGCTGAGAATATTCCCGGCGGATACAACACCATCTACCCTGCGCTGCGGACCATGGAGGAGAGCGGATTGATCCGGAGGGGGATGTTCGTCGCGGGCCTGGGAGCGGCTCAGTTTGCCATGCCCAGTGCTGTCGACATGCTGCGCAGCCTCCGCAACGAACCCACCGAGCCCGAGTCAATCGTGCTGGCAGCGAGCGATACAGCAAATCCGTACGGCTCGCTGTTGCCCTGGACAAAGATCTCCGACGAAGAAGAGAAGAGCGCTCCTCATGCAATGGCACGTGTAAGCGGAGCTTCGGTCGTATTGGTGAACGGACAGCTCGCAGCATTTTTGCGGCGGAAGAATCCCTCGATCAAAGTGTTCTTGCCGGAGGCCGAACCCGAGCGCTCTCACTTCGCAGCAAAGCTCGCTCGACAGCTAGGGGAATTGGCCGTGAAGCGCCAGCAAGGACGCCGCTCCGGACTGCTCATCGCAAAGATCAACGAGGTTCCGGCCCGGCAGCATCCACTGGCCGCGTTCCTTGAGGAAGCCGGCTTCACCGACAGCGCCGGAGGCTACTACATGCGTCGCGTGGCCGCGATCGCCAAGCCTAACGCCGAAGATGATGATGATGAGATCGCGGAAGACGCCTCGGAGACGGCCTAGTGCCCGAGGGCGATACGATCTTCCGCGCTGCCAGGACGCTGGATCGCGCGCTCGCCGGACACACTGTCACCCACTTTGAATCGGTGCTGCCGAAGCTCACCCGCGTTGATGTGGACAAGGGAATTCGCGGCCGCAGTGTGGAGCGAGTGGAAGCGCAGGGCAAGTGGCTGCTGATGCACTTTTCCGGCGGGCTCGTCTTGCTGACACACCTGCTGATGAGCGGGAGCTGGCACATTTATCGCCCCGGAGAAAAATGGTGGCTTCCACGCCGTGCCATGCGGGTTATGCTGGCCACGGAACAGATCGTCGCGGTGGCATTCAACATACAGGTTGCCGAGTTCCACACCGAGGACAGCCTGCGCCGTCGTGCCGGATTCGCCGCGCTTGGCCCTTCCCTGCTGGCCACGGAGTTTGACCCATCGGAAGGAGCGGCCCGCCTGCTCGCGCATCCAGAGATGGAAATCGGCAACGCCCTGCTCAGTCAATCTATTGTTGCGGGTATCGGCAACGTCTACAAATCCGAAGTCTGCTTCGCCTGTGGTGTCCACCCGTTTCGCAAAATTGCATCGCTCACACCGGATGAATTGTCATGCCTGATGGCGACAGCAAGAAAGTTCATGAGCGCGAACGTCACGGATGCCTCCGATAGCCAGATCGTGACATACCAGGGACTACGGCGCACGACTGCGCGAGGAAATCCAGACGAACGGCTATGGGTGTATCGCAGAACGGGCGAACCCTGCCGTCGTTGCGGGTCGGAAATTCAGTCTCGCAAGCAGGGCCCTGATGCGCGAACTACGTTCTGGTGCCCGCAGTGCCAGCCGAGCTGACCGTCCGCCTTTTAGACGAAGCGCCATCCGTCTGCGGAGAATTTCTGATTTAATCTCATCCGCGATATATTTCGCCAACGCCGGTTAGGATGGATGCATCCTAGAAACAACACTTCCAACGTCGCGTAGCGCACGGCTGAGCGTCGCCGGCGCGCCGGAGATCGTATGAACACGATTTCTCTCAAAGTAAATGGCCGACTGCATCGTGTTGAGACGGATCCGTCTACTCCCCTCCTGTTCGTACTCAGCGATGAATTGGGTTTGCGTGGGCCGAAGTTTGGCTGCGGGATGGCCCAGTGCGGTTCGTGCACCGTCATTCTTCGCGGACAGGCGGTGCGTTCCTGCGTGATGCCCGTCAGTTCTGTCGGGGACGATGAAATCACAACGCTGGAGGGGCTGGGTACTCCTGAGAAACCGCATCCGATTCAGCAGGCATTCATCGACGAAGGGGCAGCGCAATGCGGATTCTGCCTGAACGGCGTGATCCTCAGCGCGAAGGCGGCCCTCGATGAAAAGCCCCGGGCCTCCGATGAAGAAATCCGGCAGGCGCTCGGCGGTGTCCTGTGCCGCTGCTTCGCGCACGTACGCATGCTGCGAGCCATCCGGAAATACGCCGATTCGAGGAAAGCATGAGCGTCTCGCGGCGGGATTTTCTGAAGACGTCCGGGGCGCTGGTGGTGAGCTTCAGCGCTAATTCACTATTGGGATCGTATGCGATGGGCCAAGGCCCGTTCGATACGCATCGCTCGCACATCGATCCCGCACAGTTGGACTCCTGGATCGCGGTTAGCGCCGATGGGACGGTCACGGCATTCAGTGGGAAGTGCGACTTCGGCCAGGGCATGCTTACGGTGCAGACGCAATTGGTCGCCGAAGAACTGTGCGTGCCTTTGCACAGCGTGAAGATAGTGCAGTGTGACACCGCAGTGTGCCCGGATCAAGGAACAACCTCGGGCAGTCAATCGACGCCGACAAATTTCAATCTGCGAAACCTGGCCCAGGCTGCCGCCACGGCACGAGAAGCATTGATCGACTTGGCCGCGAAGCAATTCAACGAATCTGCCAACCAGCTCACGGTGGCTGAAGGAATCATCACCGGAAAGAATGGGCATCGCGTGACGTACGCACGGCTCATCGGGAGCAAGCGATTCGATGTTCCGTTGAATATGGCGGCGAAGCGCCGCTCGCCCGATCGATGGACGGTTCTCGGCAAGCCCGTTCCGTCTCGTCGATCGCGAGGCCTTGATGACCGGACAATTCGAGTTCGTGCACAACGTCCGCGTGCCAGGCATGTTGCACGGACGCGTGGTGCGCCCGCCGGAGGTCGGCGACAGGGGTATCGTTTGTCGATGAAGGTTCCATCCAAGGGATACCGGGCATTGTCAAAGTCGTCGTGCGTCAAAACTTCGTAGGCGTCGTTGCAGAAACGCAGTGGCAGGCGATCCAGGCCGCCCGACAACTTAAAGTGGATTGGGGCTCGAGCCGCGAACTGAGCGCTCAGGAGTCGTTCTACGACACGATGCGCAAGCAGCCTTCCGAAGATTCGTTGCTTGTGGACTCGAAGGATGTCGAGGATCAACTCTCCCGAGCAACCACGGTGATGCGCGCGACGTACGCCTATCCCTACCAGATGCATGGCTCGGTCGGCACATCCTGCGCTGTCGCCGATGTGAAAAGTGGCCGCGCGACGATCTGGTCAGCGACGCAATCTGTATACCCAACGCGCAGCATCGTGTCGAAGATCCTGGCGCTGCCGCTCGACAACGTACGTGTGATCTACGTGCGTGGCTCGGGATGCTATGGATTGAACGGTGCCGACACGGTCTCGCTCGACGCGGCGCTATGCTGTCGCACGCGGTGGAACGCCCGGTTCGAGTCCAGCTTTCCCGCCAGGACGAGATGGCTTGGGAGAACTTCGGAGCCGCGTGCGTGATCGATCAACGCGCCGGCATTGATCAGAGCGGCGCTGTCGTCGCATGGACGTGCGAGAACTGGCAGACTTCCCGCGGCGGACGCCCCGGCTACGACCAGCCCGGCAACGTAATCACAGGCACCCTGCTCGGCTACGAGCCTGAGACGATCACACCGCATGCTGCGAGCCCGCCGAAAGAACAAGTTCGCAATCGCAGCAACGCAGTTCCCTCTTACTTTGCCGGTTGCGTGGGCGATCAATGCGCCGGTGCGGGCACCATCCGTAGCGAGCGGGTGCTTACTCATGATGTTGATTCCCCCTTCTTCACGGGCCCACTTCGCTCGCCGCTTCGCTTGCAGAACACCTTTGCCCACGAATGCTTCATGGATGAGATCGCCGCGCGGATCAAAGCAGATCCGGTGAGTCTCCGGCTCAAGCATCTGCGTGACGAAAGAGTGATTGATGTGGTCAAGGCTGCCGCGAAAGCTGCGGAATGGGAAAGCCGTCCGTCGCCGAAGTCCTCGATTCCACGATCGGGCGTGGTCAGCGGCCGCGGTATCGCGTGCGTGGCCTACGAAGGAAACAACGGCTACGCGGCGCTGGTTGCCGAGGTCGGCGTCGATCTCGCCAGCGGGCAGGTTCATGCGAAGAGGTTCGTCGTTGCCATTGATGCTGGCCCCGCGTCCAACCCCGATGGGCTGCGCAATCAGACGGAGGGCGGCATTCTGCAAGGCATGAGCCGTGCCCTGGGCGAGCGCGTTACCTGGGACAGCAGGAGAGTCACGTCCTTTGATTGGGAGACATACAACAGCTTGTATCTGGACTTGGCCGCTCCGAAAATCGAAGTCGTGCTCGTAAATCGGGCGAATGTACCAGCTCTTGGAGCGGGCGAGACCGCGATCACCCTGGTGGCGGCGGCCCTGGGCAACGCAATTTTCGACGCCACCGGAGTGCGGCTGCGGGAAGCGCCGTTCACCGCGGACCGTTTGCGAGCTGAACTTCATGCACCCCCGTCTCAGGAGAAAGCTTCGTGAGTCATTTGTCGGGCCCCTCGATCATCCTGCTCACTGCGACGCTTGGAATGGTTCTGTGCGTCGAGAGAGAGGCGCGGGCACAAGCCTCCTCCGCAACCTCCACGAGCAGTGCCACCAGTTCGCGCGACGACGCGGCAGCTGCTCGCGCCTTCGAATCGATTGTCCCGGTCCTGCGCCACCCGCGCTGCATCAACTGCCACTCGCAAGGAGATTCACCCCGCCAGGGCGACGACAGTCATCCGCACACCATGAACATCCGACGCGGACCGAATGGCGAAGGCATCGCCGGAGTAAAGTGCAGCGCATGTCATCAGGATCACAACCTATCAGGTCTGCACGTCCCGCCGGGCGCTCCCAACTGGCATCTTCCTTCCCCAGACATGCCCATGATCTGGGAGGGGCTTTCGGAGCGCCAACTTTGTGAACTGTTTAAAGATCCCAAACAGAATGGCGGCCGCACCGTCGATCAGATCGTGGAGCACATGAGCACGCCTCTCGTGCTCTGGGGATGGAATCCCGGCGAAGGACGCGACCCTGTTCCGATGTCGCAGCAAGACTTTCTGACACACGTAAAAGAATGGGCCACGAAGGGCGCTGCCTGTCCTGATCGTTGAATCCCAGACACGAGACATTCATCCAATCGGGATCATATGAAGCGGCGCATTTACGCGTGCGAGTCAATGGGCTAGTTGTCGCCTCCCGAATCCCGCTGCACATCCGCGTTTGCGCTAATGGACTGCAATGTCTACTGTATGGAGACGGGGTTGGCAACGATCGCTCGGTCGGAGGGTCGGCTTTCTGAGGAATGAGGAACGTGACACTTCGTATCTTGATTGCAGATGATTCGCGCAGCCTAAGGCAAGCTCTGAAGAACATGCTCAGCCTCTCGCCTGAGAGATGGGAGATTTGCGGAGAAGCTGCTGATGGACACGACGCGGTGAGTCAGACCGTTGAACTCAAGCCTGACGTGGTCTTGCTCGATCTATCGATCCCGGCGCTCTCAGGTATCGAGGTAGTGAAGTCGCTGCGTGAGCAGCATTCTGCGGCCAAGGTTGTGCTCATGAGTCAGCAGGATCCCGAGATCATGAAGCGCCTTGCGGCCAGCGCCGGGGTACCCTTCTACGTGGCCAAAGCTCAACTTGTGACGGAACTTCCCCTGGTCCTTCAGAGAATCAGCGATGGCGAATCAAAGTAACAAGTCCTGATGGATGAGCTCAGCAGTTTGTTCGCTGGTGAGTTTTGCACTTTCACGCCAACGGGCGCTCGCCTAGATGCCAATCGATCGACCAATCCTCAGTGGGAAACGACTTCGATCGCGCTTACGGTCGCATAATCGCTGCTCGGCACAAATTCCAGCAGCAGCTTGCCCTGCGCGTTCGGAAGCAGCCCGGTGAACTGCCGCACCAATGGGCGATTCTCGCCGACCTCATCGAGAATGTTCACATCGTGTACAAGCAGCTTATGGTTGCAGTACACACTGAAGACTCGCATTCCTGAGGAACTGCCAGGATCCGGCGACGGTTGCCCGTGGTTAGCTCTGAAGTGGCGTTCGATGAAGTACAGGGTAAGGGTGTACTTGCCGGGTGCGACCGGGATGGCATAAGAAAAGTGTCCCCAGCGTTCAGTGGCATAGAGTTCCGGATCGTCGGTTGCCGCCGCGGTCTGCTCCGTCGAGGAAAGTTGTCCGCCCTTGAAGTACATGTCTGAACTCCACCAGCGGCTGTCGTCGGAGTAGTACGGCACGTCACGGGCGATGATGCGTACCGGGCGCAGTTGCCCATGCATGCCCGGGAGCAACTCGATCGCCGAGACCATTGCCCGGCCGCCCTTCATCGACGAAAACTTTAGATGGAGCAGCCCGTCTTCTGCCGGATGGATATCAGTAAACGCCCGCACATCGGCGACCCGGCCGCCGCCGGCGTCGGCCAACACGTCAAAGGCGTCCAGCAGTTGCTTGCCGTTGGCGGTCACAGTCATGATACGGCTGCCCTCGCCTCCGCCACCCGCATCTTCCGGACCATAAAAAGTTTCAGCGAAGTGCAGGTGGAGTTCGTAAGTGCCAGGCTTCAGTGGAATGTCGTAACTGAAATCACCCTGACGGCTGGTGCGATAGATGGTTGGATCCTGGGTGCGCCAGATGTAGGCAGCCGAACTGTGCACGGCGGCGCCACCAGAGAAGTACGCATCGGAAAACCACGACTTTCCCGACCGATCCACAAAGGTGCGACTCGCGCCTGAGAGAATCCGGACTTCATCTCCGACTGGCAAGCCCACCGGCGATTCCTCAGCGATTGCGGTTCGGGAAAGCGGTGACGCCATCGGCTGAGGCCGCAGCCGGTGTCGAAAAACGAACCCCGCTCCCGCCAGTAGCAGAACTACTCCGATGGGAACCAGGCGCAGCCATATCTTGCGAATCTGCCGCCTTGTGGATGACGCTTCGGTCCCGATTGCGACGTGTCCGTTAGAGGCGGAAGCACCTTCGCCCCGGGCTTCCTGAAAGACGGGGACATATTGTCCCACGGGGATCGTGATGTGGAGGGGATGTTCGGCACCGTCACCGCTGTAGTACTCCGCAAGGCGTTTGCGCAACCGGTTGGCTTGTACGCGCACGATCGAGTCGATGTCCTGGTCAAATGTATCGCGCCGACCAAACACCTCAACGGCGATCGAGTACTCCTTGATGTGATCGCCTTTTCCACCGAGCATTTTTTCGCACAAATAAGAAAGGAGATGAGCAAGCGTGGGAGAGCGAACAAACAGGGCAGACTCCAGCACCGCGCGCAGTTCGGCCCGTTCTTGTTCTACCGCGCTTGATTCTGCGGTCGTCGAAGGCACAACGTCCCCCGGATTTGCTTCCCTACACTGCTTATACGCCCCGGAAATCGGCAATTGCAGTGACAACCGACACTTAACGGTTTCATCCCAACTTGTAACGGAGGTTACAGGCCGGTTCCCCCCCGTCAGGACCGCCGCCTTCCGCTCTGGGGTGCGTCGAAATCCTGTTGTCGCAAGTCGTTACAACGAAGGCAGGATGCGTCCCCGCGGGTCCTGACGTAACCCGTAGCGGTAGCGGTGGGGTAGCGGTTGTAGCGTTTTCCAGCTCCGCCTTTTCTGTCAAAAGGGAGATGGACGCGAAGAGCCAATCAGCTTGCCAACCGTCGCAACCGGGAAGGCAAGAAGGCATCGCGAGGAGGCGAATATGCGAAAACTCATGTGGAGCGTGATCGTGTCAGCTGTGGTGGCAGGGTGGGTGCCGTACGGTTTTGCCAGCAGCGACCCCGACCAGCCCAGCCGAGACATCAAATCAATGACCGTTGCCGAGTTAGAGAAAGCTGGTGACGCGTGCCGATCTCGAAAAGACTACGAACAAGCCCAGGTGTACTTCCGCGAGGCATTGCGCCAGGACAAGAAAAACGCCAAGTTGTACAACAAACTGGGACTAGCCGAACTGAAAGCCAGCAATCTCGACAGCGCCCGGCTTGATTTCGAGAGGGCGTCAAAGATGAACAAGAAATACAGCGACGCATTCAACAACCTGGGCGCTGTTTACTTCATGCAAAAGAACTTCGGCCAGGCGACCAAGTACTTCAAGAAAGCAGTAGCCCTGGAAGAAACTCGCCCGGCATTCCACGTCAACCTGGGCGCGGCCTGGTACAGCCAGAAGAAGATGGATCGGGCCATCAATGAATACAGCCGGGCGCTGGAACTGGATCCCATGGCGCTGGAGGCGAACTCCCGGGTCGGCATCACCGCGCAGGTTTCAAGTCCTGAAGAGCGAGCGCAGTACTACTACATGCTGGCGAAGATTCAGGCCAAGCGCGGCGACGTGCAGGAGTGCCTGGCATGCTTGAAGAAAGCGAAGGACAGTGGTTATCGCAATATGGCGAATGTGTACAAGGACGAAGAATTTAGCCGCCTGCGAAACGACACTCGCCTGTCCGAGATCGTGCAGCCACCGACTGCGAAATAGTGAGCTCGGAAGATCTGCGACAAAGGGCTGTCGTTTCGGTTGCGCTATCGTCGCACGCTTGACGCGCATGCCGGACGACAGCCCTTACTCTTCCGCTACGGCGAACTGAGTCGCCTTTCTCTCTTTCGGCGCCATTCCTAGCTAGCTTTCGCCTCTTCGTCGCGCCTTCGGGAAGCTGCTCCTTCAGGGTCGGTGATGATGTCGACCCATTTCGGGTTGGGTGACGCTTCGGCGCCGTAGGTGTCGTGCCAGTTCCACCATTTGTACGGCTCGGTTTGGGGATAACCCTCGGGCGAGTCCTCCCAAACTTCCTGACGTCCGAGGGGCGTGATGTCGAGATAGCTCCAGAGAGTCCCCATCGCCTCGTCACCGCGACCGTTGATGAAGTAGGTGCGGAACACCTTGTCGCCATCGCGGAAGAACACGTTGTGCCCGTGCCATTCATCGACGCCGAAGTCCTTGTCGAAGCTGTCGGTGATGGTGTACCAGGGCATATCCCATTCCATCCGTGCCTTCACACGCGCGATGTCGGCCTGCGGCGCGCGCGAGGCGTAGGCGAGAGTAGTGTCGCGAGCGCTCAGATGGGCAAGGTGCGAAACCTGATCAGCACCGAGCGAGCAGCCGCGGCAGGCGTGCTCGGGCCAGCCGAACACACCGGGCTCGAAGAAGGCACGATAGAGGATCAACTGAGGGCGGCCCTCGAACAGATCGAGCAGGCTTACCTTGCCCCTGGGACCGTCGAACTCATACTTCTTCTCCACTGCCACCCATGGCATCCGTCGGCGTTCGGCGGCCAGCGCATCACGGGAGCGGGTGAAAACCTTCTCCTTCGCGAGCAGTTGCTGGCGCGCGGTCTCCCACTCCTGCTGCGAGACTACTGGCGGTGTCTTCATCGCGATATGACCTTTCCCGTGCTCCTTGCCTCTCTCTTGGTCTGTAGCCATGTTCTTTCTCCTTTGCTTTCTGGAATCGTGGTTTTCTCGACCCGGCCAAGGCGAGTTGCGCGGAAAACGTTTTGGAACTTTCCGATGCACACCGCCAGAATTCCTCCCGTGGATCCGGCTCCGACGACCACTGCTGCTGTGCTTGCGATGCAGGCTGGGCACATATCGTCCTCCTTCAAACCCTTCTTCCAGGATCGTCCTCGGTTCTTTTTCGTACCGCACGATTTTCTCAACCGGTGAAGCGAACGCCGCACCGACGGATAAAAGCTTCGCCGCGAAGCGATCCACTCTGCACGCCTTGAGTGTTATTTTTCGTCTTTCGCGTCGTCATCGTCTCAACCTTCGTCGGATGTCGTTCACCCTTCGATGCACTCGCAGTTGCGAAAGTTTAGACAAAACCGGACGTCAATCTTCGAAGGAACTGGCACCGTGCTGTTCCATCAACCTAGTTATTGAGAATGATGGTGGCCAGGGACGGAGTTGAACCGCCGACGCCAGCCTTTTCAGTGCTACGTTATGCAGTGTTTTAAACATCTTAAGTGACTTCAGCTTCGGCGCGTTTGACTCTCAGGCTGGTAGTAATGCTGTTGATCGCGTTCGGATTGGCGAAGTACAACTCCGACGGCCCGAATTGGCGACCAGCATCCGAAAGGCGGTTGCCGTAAGCTTTAACCATTAAACGCAACTGGTTGTTCTGGATTTCGCGGGCGCAGTCCAGAAGACTGAGAGAAGCAGTTGTATCGACGAACACTGTCGCCGAGCAGGTCGGCGTGGTCAGCCACTTATCACCATTCAAAAACTGACCCTTGAACTGGTCATATACGTGGTCCGTTGCCGAGGGCTGGCTCTGTGCGACACAAACCGCGGACAGTAGGCTAACGATCACGAGATATCGCTTCATATTCCCCCCTTGACGGCTTTTGTGAAGTGAAGCTTCGTAGGTTTTTTGGGGGAGACCTGGGGTTGGGGGCCGAAAAGCGGAGAACAAGCTAGCACCTAATCGAGAAGCGATCAAGGGTAACTGTTGAAATATCGCTATTACACGCAATATAAAAAGGCGCCCACTTTACGGTAGGTTGTGATTGTCAGCATCACCACTTACCGAAAGGAGCGCCGTTATGAACCAAGAAAAGTATATCGGCATGGACGTTCACCAGGCAACGATCTCGGTTGCCGTCATGGATGGCAGAGGCAAGCTGATCATGGAATGCATTCTGGAGACCAAAGCGAGCACGATCCTCGAGTTTATCCAAGGGCTACAGGGAAGTTTATCGGTGACCTTCGAAGAAGGAACCTCGGCCGCCTGGTTGCATGACCTGCTGAAACCTCACGTCGCTCAGCTCATAGTTTGCGATCCACGAAAGAACGCTCTGTTGAAAGACGGCAGCAAGAGCGACCGCATCGATGCCCGCAAGCTGGCGGAGCTGTTACGCCTGAACAAGCTCAACCCCGTGTACCACGGAGAACACGGAGTGCGCACCTTAAAGGAGTTGGGTCGCAGCTATCTGACCATCACCCAGGATCTCACCCGAGTCATGAGTCGGATCAAAGCCCTGTACCGCAGCTGGGCCATTCCCTGTAGCGGTACCACCGTCTACGCCCCGCGTCATCGCAGCGAATGGTTGACCAAGATTGTAGAACCTGGAGTTCGTCTGCGGGCCCAACGGCTCTACCAGCAACTGGATCTGCTGCAGCCCGTGCGGCAACAAGCACGCCAGGAACTATTGCAGGAAAGTCACAAGCATCCGGCCGTCCAGTTGCTTCGCCAGATTCCTGCCATCGGTCCGATTCGTGCCGCCTTACTGGTGGCGTTGCTGCAGACGCCACACCGTTTCCGTACCAAACGACAGCTGTGGGCTTACAGTGGTTTCGCACTGGAGACGCATGACAGCGGCGAGTACCGCATGGTGCGAGGAAAACCACGCCGCAACCGGGAGCGCATCACCGTGCGCGGTCTGAATCACAACCATAATCACGATCTGAAGAATCTGTTCAAAGGCGCTGCCATATCGGCCAGCACTCGCCCTGGTCCTCTGTACGATTTCTATGTCGGGCTGCTGGAGAAAGGCATGCGACCGACCATGGCGCGTCTCACCCTGGCACGAAAGATTGTCACCATCACTTTAACGATGTGGAAGAAAGGAGCGGATTTCGACGCCAACCAATTAAATCGGCAAGCCGCTTGAGCTCTCTGGTGTGGCCTTCCCATCTCCGGTGATTCTCTGGTGGTGGTCGGTCGGGTTCTGGAGACGCTCGGTTCGAGGGTGAGTATCAGTCAATGAGATCGGCCCCGTGTGCTTCGGCACCGAGTCACCCATTACACGCTATGCCCCCTCGTTTCACCAGAAATAGCGATAGGCCTCGAGCCTCCGATAGAACCATGGTGGACACGGAAGACACCAGGACTCGCTTGCCAAGTTTCCAGACTCGATTGGCGTCGTCACCATCGGCAGATGAACCCCACAGGGATGGCCAACACGTCAGAGCCCAAACCTCTCGAGCGAACCGAGAGGCACTCTTACAGACAAGTGGGCTGGATCTCGAGAAAACCCTCTCGTCTCCGGTCGAGGCGGAGCTTTTTTTCTTGACATCCCTTTTTATAGAACTCATCGACCCAACCAACGGGCTGATTTCGGGGCACAATGGGCGAACAAACGGCGCATGCTTGTGTAATCGCCACTATACGCAAGTGACGTGTAGGCCAGCGGCACGAAGTATCCTGCGAGGATATACCTGTTATTTGGCCAACGCCATCCGAGAGAATCCGAACTCTCGACCGAGCAGGCGGCAAGTCACCAGCGCAGCCAAGGCGGGACACCATATGATCGCCGGGACCATCAGTCCGAACCCCATGTACAAATGCCCAGACCAGATGATCAAAGTCCAAACCACTCCGCTAAATGCCAACGTGAGCAGCAGGTACAGGCAGGTCGCCCTCTTCGGAGTGTCGCGCATTTTCAGCAACTCTCCTCCGCTCGGATGGCTCGCTGCACTGCCTGGTTGAGGTTGTTCCGCCGATAGAAGTCAAGCGAGGCCGAAATCAATTGGCCGGCGGCGGGAGTGTCAGAGACTGAGCCAGCGTGAAGCTGAGCGCCGACTCCGCCGGGATCTCAATCTGCTTGTTCCCAGTCAAAGTTCCCCCGATAAAACCGGCTGCTGCACCCACACCGGCGCCGATAGCGGCGCCCTTGCCTCCGCCCGCGATGCCGCCGATCAACGCACCCCCAGCCGCTCCTCCACCGGTAGTGGCAGCTGTTCTTTTACCCTTTCCCTTTATCGCACTGCTGAGCACGTTGGTTTGGATCTGATATGTATGTCCACCTACTGAAATGCTTGTTAGTGAAAGGTCCAGTTGCCCTTCACCTTTTACCTTCCCCTTGGCTTTGGCCGCCACCACGGTGCCACTGACGGTCGATCCCGCCGTCAGCGCCGACCTCCCCTTCACGCTCACCGGTTGCGCCAGTGTAGCGAGAAATGTTTGGCCCGTCTGGCTGCTCTTGGAACTCAATGCCTGACCTGTCCTGACAGTTAGAACAGTTCCGGCCGGCACTACAATAGGCTGAGGTTTGGGTTTCTCCACCGGAGGAGCCGCGGCTTCAGACTCGATCGTCGTTTGGTCATCGACGCCGGCGATTTCCGGTTCTTCACGCGCAATCTGCTCCACCTTTTTCTGGGCTGATGGAGTGCTAACCTTGCCACTCAGGGTAACCTTACCGTCCTTTACTGCCACATCGACTTGCGCGTCCTTCGTATCCGAGTCAGCGGCAAGCTTTTGCTGAATATCCTTGGCAATCGCATCGTCGCTGGGACGACGTGAACACGCGACACAAAAACCCATCAAAGCGCCCAGGATCAACACTGGCATGGTTGAAGTGGACAGGTTGCGCATACGGACTCCTTAGTTGAACCAGCTGAGTTCCCAAAAACTTGCGGGGCCACAGAAAACGACAAGCTTGATCACCAGATTCCGTTTTTTTAACCGACGCTTTTGTTTCCGACGGACAACATGATCTCAGGGTACGAGCTACACGCGAAATTGATGCTAGCAACAGGCGAGCAAAGCAGACCTGTCAGTTCTCCCAGTCTTCACATTCACATGAACGCTCAATAGCAACAACCATCTTCCGTCCCCGTTGTCGGACGCGTTGCGCCTACGGTGTTGGCGAAAAATCGCCCAACTCAAGTTTGCGCTTTTCTTTCGCTTGACTGGCGAACAAAAGGCGCAAAGTTGCGATAAGGCCTGATTACGACAGTTAAGGGCGACTATGTGTTGGTCTCGACGTGATCCCAATCCAGCCCGTCGATGTCGGACAACCAGTTCAGACCGTAAAGCCTTTCTCTGGAAATCGAATAACAAAGCGACCACTCGTCTTCGTTTAGTTCCCGAAACGCTTTGCCGAACGCCGGGAAGTCTCCCCTGATGCGCTTGAACATTCCGTCACGCTCGCCAGTCTCGGCTGCATGTTCAATGATTCCCTCCAGCTTTTCTTTGGAAAGTCGGGGATCAGTTGCGCTCTCAGATGAGTTTTGCAGTTGCGTAGTCCGTGCTCGCCATAACCAAAACTCGGCAATATCTCTCGCTTTGCTGATCTGCTCGTGAGAACGAAGCTGAACACTCGCTCTTAGCTTTCCAGTCTCTCCCAGCAGCGATGCGGACTGCAGCAAATCGACTATATCGACCTGTCGGTCAGCGGCGGGTATCGGTTCTATGATCCGCAATCCCCACAGGAGTATCATGAGGCACTCTCGACGCCACGACGCATCCAGCGTTTCTCGTTTCGTCCACTCCCCGGGACTGGCATCCATCAACGTTCGCTCTTGAGGCGATAGTCCGCGTTCCAAGCCCTCTCGTTCTAGCCATTGACTCAGGCTGGACGGCGCATCCTTTGGCGCAACTTTTGTCAGTGCCACGAATAACGGGGCAGGCTCACCGGTTCGTATGAGGTACTCGGCATTGGCGCGAGTGACCACTGCGGCGAGACAGAGAGCGCGTGTGATGGCCTCTTCGGCGGATCGCATCAAGAATGGGGTCGATTGTAGTTCAGAGCAGGTCGGAAAGTGTCGGGCGATAGTTGGCGAAAAAGTGCGCCGTGAAAGGCGCTGGACTTCAGCGGGTGCAACTCCCGCCCGGGAACTGGTTCGCTCCACCCGGTAGCAATCGAAACGGCAGCGGAGGCAACGAAGCTGTCGGAGCTTTCGATGGAAAGGGTCGCTAGGCGACTCCGCGAGCGTGCAGGCCATAACGAGAGTGAACGCTGAGCAGGCCCCGAAAAAACAATTGCAGGAGCCGACCTGACTTTTTCACAGGGAAGGCCGCTGACGATGGAGAGGGACGAGCGAACAAGCTCCATCGGACCTGCCGGGGTAATGGCGACGGCATGTACGCATAGGAGACCAGACGCAACACGGGAAGCCCCAGCGGTGATCGCGGTTGGGATCAACTGGCAACTCGCGAGAGACAGGCCGGGCCGTGTGGGGTGGCGGAGAGGTCCGCAGTACCGAGGAAGCCGGGTAACTCCGGCAGAGGGAAGGGGCCTCAGTTAAAGACGGACGCAAGAAGCGACGAAGGACATGGGGCATTGACGATGAGTCTAGCCACCCCAGGTTGTGTTCAGGAGTCGCAGACGGCGTCACACGGAACATTGTGAGTCTTTTCCGAGAGCCGGATGCGGGAAATCTGCCTGTCCGGTTCGATGAGCGGGAACAGGAAACAGAACCAAGCCAAACCGGACTGCGGTGGCGCGGCGAAAGCCAAGCCAATTATCCACCGGGAGACTACAGTTACTGCGCCTGTTCTCGACTCTACTCTCTATTACGCTCAAAACCCCTCAATGAGCGTTATGGCCTGGTTTCGCCAACCATCCAAACTCGCCTAGCGTTTGGAAATCAATTACCATCCCATCGAATGCAAATCGAGGACTTCGTAAAAGCTTACCAAGCGAAGAGCGACGAAGAATTAATCCAGTTGGCAGCTGCCCCGGAACACCTCACTTCTGAGGCACGCGTCGCACTCCAAGGCGAACTGTCCAGACGCCGAATCAGTGTTGCCGAAGATTCGGGCGAATCCCAAAACAATGGCGTGGAGCAGGTTTCTGGCAAGGCCGCTACGGGAGGATTGCGGGAGGCTGAATGGCAAGGTGTGGGCGATTTTGTGACGGAAGTTCCTCGAACATATCACAGCCACTTCCGGTTGTACTTCCAAATCACAGCGCCAGCCGTGATTATCAGCACCATCGCCATCATCACTGCTCGCAAAGAGGTTCGGGAGATTTTGCGGCCTCTGGCGCGAGGCGCTCACCCGCTTGCACACCAGTTTTTGGAGATTGGGTTCATCAACTACTCAGCATGGTTTGTTAGCTGGATAGCCTTCTCCTTTGTTTTCGGTGCCATTTGCATAGCGTTGGAGGAAAGCGTGGCCGGATTTACTCCATCAGCATGGAGTTCTTTCGTACACATTCGGGAACGGTTGAGTCCCTTCCTCCGTTTATCTTTGCTTCTCTTGGTTCTCGTTGTGATAACGGAAGGCGTTTCGATAGCGTTGGGGACAGGCGTCTTTTGGATATTGCACCGATTGCAAGTGCACCGCTCTGGCTTTCTGATTTGGGCAGTTTCATATGTACTCGTGGGTCTAGCTCTTCTCGTCGCGTCACGATTCTTTCTGGCAGTGCCAGCAGTAATTCTGGATGATTACAGCGTAGGGCGAGCGATGCTTCGAAGCGATGAACTAACTCAGGGAAAGTGGCTGGCGATGGCGGCGCTTCTCGCGAAGTCTTTAATCGGAGGATACGTCGCAGGGATGTGCCCCTTCTGGCTGGCATCTTTTGTTCGCGTCTCCGTGCCATTGCCGTCATGGTTTCCGTGGATTCTAACCATCGCCTCGATAATCGGCGTCACGGTGGTCGAGCCAACAATGTTTATCGGCTTCGCTCTGCTGTATTTAAAGACATCGGCTCAAGATTCTGCTGCTTCCAGTAGAGCACTAGCCAGTCAGTTGACGTAACATCCCCATTTCACTCATCTTCCCTCGCGACGACCTCCGGCGATTTTAATCGCAAGAAACGGTACGGATAACGATCCGAGGTTATGGGGAAGTCTTACTTAGCATCCGCGTACGGCGCTGCGCTGGGTCTATGGTTCGTTGTGGCTTGCGCCAACACCAACGCGCAGACGACAACGACTGGTGGCTCTAATGTCCGAGGCTCCCATAAAGTCGCGAGTTGTGAGAAAGACTCGGAGTGCCCTTCCGGTCAGCGCTGCGGTTTTACAGGCGGCTGTGAAAGTAAAGGCAAATGCATCGTGCCAAGCGGCGACAATCACTGCATCGATCCGGGTGGCCGCTGCGGTTGCGATGGTCGCCCGGTCGATATTTTTTGTGCAGTGGGTTCGCGTACCGAATACGCATCGGCTCCCACAAATGCGGTAGGCCCCTGTCCGAAAACGTGCAGCGAGCAATTGGAGTGCGGATCTGGTCTAGTGTGCCAGAAGGGCTTCCGCGTTAAGCCGTAACGCATAGTTGTTGCAAAATCCCCATTACACTCACCGACCCGGATTTTGGCGAACAAACGGCGCAAGCTGGTGAAATGGCCTGTTCTCAACACTTGACGGTAGAATGGGCCGAAATGGCCGAGAAGCTGATTTACGAGCAACCCCCAGAGATGTCGCGTGAAGAACTCGAAGCGGAGTTCGCAAGCGATGACCCGGAGCGCATATCCAACGCTCTAATCGCAGCTTTCTATACGGAACCACCAGATGTCGTTGAGGGTTGGTGTTACAGGTTCGCGGTGCATCCCGGCGAAGCCGCACGTCGTGGTGCTGCAATGGTTCTTGGAAATACTGCGGCAGTTCACGGCCTGCGTGACTTTGCCCGGGCAGTATCGGTACTTCAGGAACTTCGGCAAGACCCGGCACTCAAGATGCACGCTGAAGACAGCTTGGACGACGTTCTCCACTCGGGACGCGAGAAAATGCAGTAGTTGTTGAAATATCCCCATTTCGATCACTACGAACTATTTCTCCGCTCTGGAGCGGCACCATCTCCAAATCGAAGTTGCTCCCAGCAACACAAGCGCAATTATTGCGGAAGTTAGAGCTAGAAACTGATCCTGCCTCCAGTACATCAGAAAAGCGGCAATAAAAAGGGCAGCGGAAATCAGGTTGGGAACATACGCTTTCATTGGACACCGAAATCATACGCCCGTCATTTGATGAGAGACGATTCGTTAGACACTTCGGCGACAGTTGGCGAAAAATCCCCATTACACTCATTGGCCCCGGAATTGTGAGTCACGCCTCTAGTACAATCTCCTTCCATGGCCAATCTCAGCTCAGTACTCCAACAACTGGAGCAGGAACGCTCTCGTCTCGCATCTCAACTTGCAAACCTTAACAACGCACTCTCAGCACTGAACGGTAACGGATCGATCCGAAGAGGCAAAATGTCGGCTGCGGGTCGCGCCCGGATAGCTGCCGCCCAACGCGCTCGCTGGGCAAAGGTCAGGGGACGGAAGGTCGTGTCAATCGCTTCCCGAAAGCGAGCGATGTCGCCAGCTGCTCGCAAGCGCATTGTCGCCGCTCAGAAAGCACGCTGGGCCAAGTGGCGGAAGGCACAAAAGGCGGGCTAGGAATGCGGCTCGGGAAACAACCGTTCAACATCCGGGCAATGAGTGTAACCGCCAGGTTGCAACACTTCACGCGGCCCGCTTCAGTTCTATGCACCTGCTGCAGGCACACTTGAAGTCCGGGTCGCCGGGAAGCAACACATGGCCGCACTGTTCGCAGATGACCCACTCTGGCCGCTCCCGCATCGGCCTGAACTGATCGCCCAGAAGGCAATATGGACAACGCACCACCTGCTCAGTCATCTCACACCCCACCGCTAGTCACGGATAGTCTAGGCCTTTTTCAGGCCATCTTGTCGCCCCAGATTCACAAGCCTCGTTGTGATAAGCAAACTCAAATGTTGAAAAATCCCCATAGCACTCATTGACCCGGATTTTGGCGAACAAACGGCGCACACTGGTGAGAACGCCTGATAGCGTCAGTTATCCTTTTCCGCTTTGGTGGCCTGTGCGAATATGGTGCGGTGCCAAGGCGAAAAATCATCGTCAATGTTGCGATGAGCGCGGACGGCTACATCGCTCGAACGGATGGCAATCTCGATTGGCTGACGAGACGGCCGGCTCCAAAGGGCTTCTACGGCCTACCGAAATTTTCGCGCACAATCGATGCCAAAATTCTAGGCCGCAAGACCTTCGACCTGAGTGTGAAGATGGGCGCGAGCTTCAGCGCAGATGACGTGCACTATGTGTTCTCCCGACGCTCAACCCCTAAATCCGTGCCTGTCGGTGTTCAATTCGTCGCGGAATCGATTAGCGCCTTTGCCGAACGCCTCCGTAAACAAACTGGCAAGAACATCTGGATGATGGGCGGAAGTGAGATCATCGGGTCCTTCCTTGATGAGGTCGCGATTGACGAGTTCATCATCACCGTCGTGCCGACGTTTGTCGGTGACGGTATTCCCCTTATTGCACCGAGACATCGTGAGGTGCCGCTCCGGTTGCTGTCCTTGCAACAATTTCCGGACGGCGTTGCTCAACTTCATTACGAGGTGCAACGACCGGCCGTCTGAGGCGAGCCAAGCGAGTGACCGCAAGGTTCGCCACAGGTTGACGCGGTCTGAATGTGGGATCAATTGGCGTAACATCCCCATTACACTCATCTGCCCTCAAAAAGGCGAACAGACGGCGCAAGCTTGTGTAAAGGCCTGTTTACGTCAAGTTGAGAAAAAGGGTGAGTTGTTGTTGGTCTTACGAACCCACCCTTGTTCTCAAAAGGGATGCGATCACTTCGAATCCCTCAAAAAGGAAGTCCACAAACCAGACGAACAGCAAAAGAAAGGGAAATGCGGCGACAACGCAGAGAGCAAGCAGGACGATGCCCCGGTGCGCAACCGTCACACGCAACAAGGACACGAAGCCTGTTAACGGCACGGCTAACAAGATAAGCATTCCTACAATTTGCCGAAGCCGCAGGCGTTTCTCCCAGTTGCTCAAGTTGTCCCACTCGACGGCACCTGACAGATACTTCTCGCCGCAGCGGCATCTGTAGCGCAGTGGGCCAAGTGGTCTCCAAACGTGCGCACGACCCCGATGGAGATGCTGCGTTAAGTCGGTACCGCACTTGTCGCACAGATACACATCGGCAGGTTCCGGAAACTTGCTTGCGGGAAGCTGCTTTCTGCTTAAACTCAGCGTTTCCATGTTTTGACGTTTGAAAGCTCAATAATTGTAGGGCAACCGCGCTTGTTGGCGAAAAATCGCCATTACACTCACAACGGGTCAATAAGTAAAATTGCCAGTTTCGTCAGCTGCATGCGAACCCACCGCAAGTCCGCTCTTCTTCCCGGCACATCTACTTCTGAGTTTTCGTGTGGGCCTTCGGTCGCAGTAGGTGAGCCTTCACCGCAACTGGAGTATTGGATGTTCAGAAAGCGTGCTTACAACTCGACATGCTTACAACTCGACTTGACAGTGGGATTGCCTGAGAGGAGAATCACCAGCCACAGCCTCTCCGAAGAGCAGTTTCCATCCTATCGGAAGCGCATCACCCCCTGAGGCGAACCGTTAGCTGCCCCAAGTGGAATACAACAACAGAAAATGATCTGGTGCTGCGTTTTTTTCAGTGCGATTGGGGCGCTGGTTAATGGTTCTTGGCTGATTTGATGAGCACCCAATGAGGAGGTGTGCCGTGCAAAAGACGTTTTGCGCTGTGGCTGGCGCAGTCATTGCGCTGGTTTGCTCAATGGGACCAAGACCGCTTCTTGCCGAGGGCAACCTGCACAGAGTCAAACACATCATCATCGTGATGCAGGAGAATCACTCCTTCGACAACTACTTCGGTGTCTTGCCATATGTGCCAGGCGGCCCGTACCACCCCGGCCCGTGTAGGCGAGAGGATCATGCCTGTGTCGATGGGCTGACTTGCTCGAGTGGTGGCTCCGGTCTCGCTTGCACCAACTCGAACCGGGATGACGACGCAAGCACGGTCGTCTCCTTCCACTCGGCGAACTACTGTCCTGGTCCAGATCTCCGGCACGACTGGCCGGGTGCTCACCAGGAGGCAAATTTCTTGAACCCCGCCCAGAGCTCCATCGCCAGCCTGAACGACGGCTTCGTGCTGGTCAACGACGGGGCGACGCCGCTCGTGCCGCCGCTCGTCCCCGACGGGATCGGACAGCACCCGCCCGACGCCGGAGCGGAGAGCCCCACCGACGACGACACCATGGGGTACTACGACCAGACCGATCTGCCCTTCTACTACGGTCTGGCCCAGACCTTCGCGATCAACGATCGCTACTTCTCGTCCGTCATCGGTCCGACGTTCCCGAACCGATCCTACGAGCTGGCGGCCACGTCGTTCGGCCACTTAACGACTGCGGAGATTATCCCGCCGCTGCCGCCGGCCGTCCCGTTTCCAGGCGGCTACAGGCCCATCACCGGAACGATCATGGATCTTCTCGATCGACGTGGGGTGACGTGGGCGAACTACTTCGCCGACGTGCCAACAACGGCAATCTTTCGCGGCTTCGACCCCACTCACCTGCTTCCCGTCACCGCGTTCTTCGGGATCGCAGGTTCGGCGACCTGCCCGCTCCCGGCAGTGTCGTTCGTCGATCCGGCATTTGGAAGCAACGCGTTCGGGACCAATCCAACTCTGATCCAATTCGACGAGCATCCGCCGTCCGACATCCGGAAGGGCCAATCCTTCGTCTCCCAGATCGTAACCACTCTCCGGAACAGCTCCTGCTGGCAAGACTCCATCCTTTTTATCACCTGGGACGAGCACGGCGGCTCCTACGATCATGTCGCGCCTCCGAGCACGAAGCAGGGGCGAGATCCGAACCCCGACGGGATCAACCCGGGGCAGTGCGCCGACCTCTCAAATCCACCAGCGAGCCAGCAACCCGGCGGCGGAACGCAATGCTTCGTGAGCCAGCTTGATGCCGCCAGCATCTGCCCAGAATTCACCGCGACAGGGGTGTACCCAGCATCGTGCGCGAACTTCGATCAGCTCGGCTTTCGTGTGCCCCTTATCGCGGTCTCGCCGTTCTCGAGGCCACATCACGTCTCACACCGGGTGGCCGACCACACTTCGCTGCTGGCACTCATCGAGAAGCGTTTTTTGAGTCTGGACGAAGATGATGAGGAGCGACCGCACCTTACGGCCCGCGACCTCCACGCTCCTACGCTCGAGGACATGTTCGACTTTACTGAAGCCCCGTCCCGGAATGCGAGGGTTCCGGCGGCACCGCCGCCACTGCCGAACGACCCGGGATGTCCCTTCACTCCATAGAGGCGAGTTCGACGTACGACAAAGAAGGGGCTTGACAGCAGTTCGTCGCTTAATGACACGTTCGCCTTGGCGCGACCACTCGTCGAGTGCTGTGACTCGAGCGCGTGCACTCAAGCACTTGCTGCGAGAGTGTTGCGTAGGGTTGAATAGGCCAGTGAGCAACCAATTTCCAGTTGACCGACTACCGCTAACGCCCGGAATTTTTCGAAAGCCTGCCACTCACTCCCCATGTACCGAGAAGGATCAAAATGCACTTTCGTGTCTAGCAGAACGCTGAAAAATCGTATCTCGATGCGATTCGGTCCACGTGGTTCGTGATTTTTATGAGCGGCGAGAGCTTGTAGACTAGCCAGACCGGTCTCGCAATGACTGTTTCTCTCGCTTCTTCCAAAGTTTCAGGCACACTTCGGCATCAGTGTCCGCATGCGAACTAAGTTGTAGGTCGCCGCCGCCAGCGTGAACATCCAGCCCACTCGCTCCAATCCACGATGCCGCAGCTTGCGCAATAGTCCGACCGTCTTCATCCAGCCGAAGACTTCCTCGATCCGCTTCCGCTTTCTTTGGCTTACCTCATAACCAGGGAATCGAGTCATCGCCGGTCCACCCGGCTCCTGCGTCGACCTGGTTTTGCGCCACATGGGGTGTGATTTCCATTTGTCGCAGCTCGTCGATGAACTCGAGTTGGTCGTATCCTTTATCTGCACCCAAGGTGACTCGTCCGCGCCCGGGCAACTTCTCCGCCATCAGCAGTCCGGCATGGCATTCCGCCGCACCGTAGGCCGTGGTCACAAGCGTGTTCACTACCAGCCCGTTTCGATTCTCCGTCATCAGGTGTCCGTGGTAGCTCAACTTGGCCTCCTTGCCTCGTCCTTTACGGGCCAGCATCGCTTCCGGATCTGTCGTCGAACAGTGCGTCTGATTGCTACGTTTCTCTCCCCGATAGTTGATCGTGGGGTTGTTCTCGTCCCACCGTGGCGCCGGCGGTTTCGGTTCGTCATCCTTCTTATCTTTCTCATCCTTGGCCACAGCATCAACCGGCCGGAAGCTCTTGTGCGATGCCCAGGCCTCCAGCAGTGTCCCATCCACGGTAAAATGTTCGTCGCTTAGCAGTTCCCCAGCTCGCGCTTCTCCCAACACCCCCTGAAAGAAGACTTCCGCAATACCCCTTCCAGCAATCGCTCCCGGTTTTTGGAGAACGTGCTGGCATCCCACACTTCGTCGTCCATACTCAATCCCACGAACCACCGGAACAACAGGTTGTAATCCAGTTGTTCCATCAGCAGCCGCTCACTTCTCACCGAGTACAACATCTGCAGCAACAACGCCCGCAGCAGCTTCTCGGGTGCGATTGACGGCCGTCCCGCTCTGGCATAGAGCCTATTGAACCGCGGCGAGAGTTGTTCCAACACTCCGTCTATTAGGCTTCGAATCATCCGTAGCGGATGATCCTGCGGTACTCGTTTGTCGGGTGAAATATAGCTGAACATCCCATCTTGCTGCTGATCGTCTCCTCGCATGCTGCCACTACTAACACGTCATCCTGTGGATTGGGAGTCGTTTTTAAGCATCCTGCTAGAGGTCGATGCCCTGCGATCGGTGAGTCCGTTACTATCTGACAGAGTTCCAGTCAATGTGCTTTATGGAGAAGCTCGAACGGAGGCTTCCACAGAACTAGTCGCAGCTCTTCGTACAGTGGCGCCGCTGTTGGTTGACGAAACAGATGAGTTCGATCCTGGCATCCGCGCTCGCTTAATAGAAGCCGCTGAAAGCGATTTCGACCTGGGCAGTGCCAAAAGAATTTCGCGTCAACTCAGGCACATCGTTGGACTAGTGGGACCTCGGTTCGGTTCCAGTGCGCGCTCAGGAATGACTGCAAAATAAGAATAACCCAAGGTCTCTTCCCCCAAAGGGCCTTGGGCTATTTGCTCGGCTTTCTCTTGAAACCGGCGAAGTATCTAGCGGCGGAAGCTCTGCCCGTTTCCTTGCGTCGGCAATAGCACCAGCGTGCTAGTGCTACTGGCAGGCGGGTGCTAGTCGGACCGCACGTCTAGCCCGGTTTATCGGAGACTCCGTTTTCACTGCGAAGTAGGTGCTTCAAGAGAGTTCTTGCGAGTTGAGCGGTTGGCTCTGCAACTCACCTCGCAACTGGCGAAATATCCCCATTACAGTCATCGACCGGGATTTTGGCGAACAAACGGCGCAAGCTGGTGAAATGGCCTGATAGCGACAGTTGAAGAAATGCGGGGCCTAGCCTCGGGTCTACCGATGCGCGTAGGCAACGAACTTCAATAACCCGATAGCAACAAGCAGCAGCAGGACGAAGATGCAGATTGTGGCCGGAGGTGTTACTGCCAAGTCTCGCCACGTGGGCTGCGTTGCGGAGGTGGACGCCGCGAATCTCCGAGCGCTCAACCATGCAAACAGGAGAGCAAGTGAAATCGCGACGCCCGCAGCCACGAAGTTGAACCAGTCATATTGTCCTGGAAGCCAGAACAGCGCGTTATTTGCAGCGAATAGCGACAACAAACTCAGACCGAAGAAGAGCCATTTCATTGAGCTTGTCCCGCTCCCTGATCCGAACCGCAGACGGGATTATAGTTGCCTTGGGTCCAACTGTTGCAAAATCCCCATTACGCTCATTGAGTCGCTGGAACGCCTTGACTCGGGGTCCCTTCGGCCTCTCAAACAAATGCTTCACCGGATGCCACCGCTTTCATTTCCTTCTTTCGGCGAAGATAGCTGTAGCGGTGGTAAATCCTCCTCAGCCACCTCTTGCGACGCTTCCCCTTCCGCTCTGCTTTATAAAATTTCAGAACCAGCTTGCCATCTTTGGTTTTTCCTAACTGGTCGTTCAACTCGCGCCACGTCATTCTTATTTTTCCTTCCATTGTCCACATCTCATTTCAGGTGCCTATTGTCGGGCACGACGGCGACCATCTGCAAATCGCAGTGGAACGTTTAGGGCGTAGAACGCCTACTCGACAAGATCGGGCTGGATGAGGGAGGCTTCAAGGATTGTTGGTGAAAAATCCCCATTACACTCACTGACCCGGATTTTGGCGAACAAACGACGCAAGCTGGTGAGATCGCCAGTTAACAACAGACATGAAGCCGGGCCTATACAATCGACTCCGTACGAGCAGGTGTGAGGATGCGCGGCTGGCTGTTGGCCCCTGACTCAAACCGAAAAAGTAAAAACTTAAAGGACGACCCATGACTCAAACCAGCGCAACATCATCTGACAAAACGGCAATTCGTCCCGTTCATGTCAATGTTCTGGAAACGGAGCTGACCGAATTGCGCAGGCGCATCAACTCCACAAGTGGCCGGAACGGGAAATCGTTACAGATGCACACAAGGAGTACAACTCGCAACGGTTCAGGCACTCGCCCGCTATTGGGGGACGGAATACGATTGGCGGAAGGTCGAGGCGAGACTGAACGCCCTGCCGCAGTTCATCACCGAGATCGATGGCCTGGACATTCACTTTATTCATGTTCGTTCAAAACATGAAGATGCGTTGCCGCTCATCGTCACGCATGGATGGCCGGGCTCGGTCATCGAGCAGTTGAAGATTGTCGATCCACTAACCAATCCCACCGCGCATGGCGCGAGCGCATCGGACGCCTTCCATCTGGTGAT
>CAVOSN010000013.1:0-10354 GCA_963698805.1 uncultured Acidobacteriota bacterium
TCAACTGCAGCTTGCGTGCATTGGCCACGATCACTTCGTGCCCCAACTCGCCGAGCACACGGAAATTTTCCTGCTCGCCTGCGCTCCTACGATGCTAACCTTCTTCATCGCCGGTCTCCTTTTTATGTGTGCTTCGGGCACGTCGATAACTTGATAGCGTACTCCGCATCCCGTCCGAAGACCGGTCTTCTCATCCCGTCAACAATCAGTTCTCGGCATTGGCTGGCGGGGTTTTCCTTGCGCAGAGCTCTCTTCTGAGACCATCCATTAAACGCTCATCCTCCGCGATCAGCTCTGGGCTTCTTTCTCTTCCACCACATTGAAGTTCAAGCAGCCTCTGCATCAACTCGGCGAAGTCTTCCATGAGGAGTTGTAAACAAGAGTTGCACCTCGGAGTGAACCCGCAAAAATGCTAGTCGGTACCTTAAGTGAGTTTACAGCTGGGTACTCTGCCTCGCGCGTGACACACAATCCTGTTACTTTTGCCAGTTTTTCCTACGCGATGCCATCGACAATGATTGTGTCTAGCATGGCGGGATCTGTGAAGGAGATGGCAATGAAGCTGACTTCCGTGTTGTCGTTTCTATCGATCGTTATTCTTGCTTTGGCAACTTCGTTGCCAGCCCCACTGAACGCCGCGCCTCAAGATCAAGGGCAGTCTTTGACATCGCCCAATCCCTCCGGCCCGCAACTTTGGAGTGAGCCCGACCGGGTTGAAGAGCTGAAAGAACTACTGTTTGACTTTGACACCTACGACTCCACCTCCGAACAAGCGGTCCTTGAGGCAGACGCACAGTGGCTCAAAGATCATCCGAAAGTTCGAGTCAAGCTAGCCGGGCACGCTGATCCCCGTGGAGACATCGCATACAACCTTGCCCTCTCCCACCGACGTGCTGAAACAATTAAACAGGAGTTAATCCGGATGGGTGTTGCTGAGAATCAGATTGTGTTTGCCACCGGGTGGGGGAAACTGTATCCGAACTGCTTGGAATCGACCGAGGAATGCTGGAAGCAAAACCGGCGGGTGGACTTTGTGCGCGCGAGTGACTAAAGATCGCCGACCCTTTTTGGAGACCCTCCGGAACCGCTTGGGAGTTCGGTCACAATGCCTTTGGCAGACCGCCATTCTAGCTCCGTCGAGGCGGATCGGGGAGGAGAATCCAGCGACAATAAGACGTACAGGGAAGGTTCTCGCCGGGCTGAGCTTAGCATTGCTCGTTTGGAGCACTCTTCACGCGCAAGATGATTACTCCGACGGAAACACCACAGGACGGAAATCGAATACTGCATTCTACGCCGGCAGCTGATGCCAAACGACTTAGAAGCGAGATAGGTATCAGCTCAACGGTATCACTCCCCAACTTACTCATTCCGATGGCCTTCCTGGCTGGTTGAGTCACGGAGCCTGGGCAAACTGAGTCCGAACAATGGCCGACATGGCGCCACGCGCAAGCGCCAAATGAGTTCGAAGGTTGACATTTCTTGAAGAGCTCTGAGGCTTATGGCGCGGCCAAATCCTGTGCCAGTCACTTGCGCGAAGGACTACTCGTATCTCAAGGCGACCATAGGATCAACGTGTATTGCGCGGCGCGCCGGGATGTAGCATGCCGCGCGAGCCACGAGTGCGAGCAAGATTGCGACACCCGTGAAGGTCGCGGGGTCCGTCGGTTTCACCTCGAAAAGCAGGCTGGCCATCAGGCGAGTTAGCGCAAGCGCTCCTGGCAATCCCGGAGGCGATGCCGAAGAGCGCGATTCTCATTCCATCTCTCATAACGAGCCGCAACACGTCGCTGCGCTGCGCGCCCAGCGCTGTCCGTATGCCGATCTCATGCGTTCGCTGGCTTACGGCATAGGCCATCGCGCCGTAAATTCCCACCGTAGCCAAGATCAACGCGAGCGCGGAGAAGAGTCCGAGGAGCAGCATGTTGAAGCGCTGCTGCGCAAGCGACACAGCTATGAGCTCGTCCATGGCGTGCACGTCGCTCACCGGAATCTGGCCGTCCACGCTCCAGATCTGCTTCTTCACTTCTTCAACCAGCCCAGGAGCCGCATCCCGAGCCCGGATGGCGAGCGTCATAAATCGTCTCCAGCCTTCGTCGGACTGTGAAAAAGGGGTATACACGGCGGGATCCGTCGGTTGATTCAATCCTGAATGTTTCACGTCGCCCACCACGCCGATGACGGTCATCCATTGTGGTGGCCCGGTGTCGCCCGCCCAGCGGATACGCATGCCGATTGGGTTTTCGTGCGGGAGAAATTTCCGCACCATTTCCTCGTTTACAACTGCCACCAGTGGTTGCTCTTCGCGGTCCAAGGGGGTGAAGTCGCGCCCCGCACGCAGGGGAATCTGCATCACGTGGAAGTAATCGCCCATCACAGAAAGGGTTTGCACCTTGGGCTCACCCCCCACGGCCACAGGAGGGCGTCCGACGATGACGAAACGGCGGCTGACAGTGTCACTAATCATTTGCAGAAGGACAACCATTTGACTAGGGGTGGCCATCGAGGTAAGGTTCGCGTGTTCCCCTCCAGACTGCCCGGGCCTTACTCCACCCGAGTGTTGGAAGCTCATGCGGATATCACCCTCATCATTATTATTAGCGATCCTCTTCGCCCATCCGGCCGTGGCTCAAGCTGTTTACGGCAACGTATACGGGACGACTACGGATCAGTCCGGCGCCCTCATCGCCGGCGCGAAAATAACCATCCTCGATGTGGCCAAGGGCACTCTCGTCCAGACTGTGAGCAACGCATCTGGCAACTACACGGTGACCCATCTGGCGCCGGGCGACTACAACGTGCGCGGGGAGGCGCCCGGCTTCAAGTCAAAGACCGTGCTGCAAGTCGAGGTCTTTGCCGATCAAGGCGCGAGGGTCGACTTGCAGTTTGAGGTTGGCGTCCCGACTGAGTCGGTCACGGTGAGTGCCGAGGAACTTCCGCTCCTAAAAACTGACCGCGCCGATGTAGCAACCACTTTTACTGACCGCGAGGTGGTTGAACTACCTTTGTTCGACCGCAACTTCACCGAATTGCAGATCGCGACGCCCGGCGCCAAACGCCTGGACTGGCAACACGCCTCAAGCGAAAACCCTCAGGGCAGCATTCAAATTGTCATCAATGGTCAGCACTTCGGCGGGACCTCGTTTGTGCTGGACGGCACCGATAACCGTGACCCAATTCTCGGAATCATCGTCATCAATCCCACTCTCGAGTCAGTGAGCGAAACAAAAATCATCACCTCGAACTTCGACGCTGAGTTCGGGCAGGCTGCCGGCGCGGTGATCAGCACGACAACCAAATCCGGGACCAATGCCCTTCACGGCAGCGGGTTCGCGTTCCGCCGGACCAACTTCCTGCGTGCTCGCAATCCGTTTACGCAGCCCCCCGACCAACACCTGCCGGATACGCAGTGGAACCAGTTGGGAGGCTCGCTGGGAGGGCCCATACGGCGCAACAGTATCTTCTTCTTCGGCGACTATCAGGCGACGCGGCGTAGTCTGGGAGGGTCGCAGCTAATTAATGTGCCGGCCTTTCCTTCCCTGCAAGCGCGGCAGGAATGCCTAGCGGGAGCCCAGTGCGATCTCAGTTTGTACCCTGTGCCTATCTTCGACCCAGCGACCGGCAATCCCGACGGCAGTGCGCGGCAGCCCTTCGCGGGCAATGTGATCCCCGGGGCACGTTTATCGAAGCAGGCATTGAATCTGCTGGCTCTATTGCCTTCCGCTAACGCTGGTGCAGGAGGCGACGTGGTCAACAATTACATCGGCTCCGGGTCCGAGCAATTCGACGATGACGCATTCAACGTGCGCCTGGATAACTACGTGCGAGAAGCTTTCACGGTCTTCGGACGTTACAGTTTCGCCGATTTTCGCAAGTCGGCACCGGCCATCTTCGGAGACATCGCCGGCGGCACAGGCTTGGCTGAAGCGGGCGTAAGCAACTCGTTCGCAGGCTCGTCGCTGGCCCGCAATCAAAGTCTGGCGCTCGGATTCGCCAAAGGCTTCGGCCCGAATTGGCTTGCGGATTTCCGTTTCGGCTGGTTTCGCTACCGCGTGGCTGTGAAGTCGCGGGGCGCGGGTATTTTCCCCGCGGCGGATGCAGACATACCAGGCTTAAATCTCGGCGACGAACTGACCTCCGGGATGCCCGCCTTCCTAATCCTTGGGCTCGGCGAACTGCGCTTTGGCAATGGGTTGGCCGTCAACTCCTGCGCTTGCCCGCTGGACGAGACCGAGATGCAATACCAGATTGTGAACAACTGGACCCGGGTGACCGGCAACCACTCGCTCAAGTTCGGCGGCGATGTCCGCTATGCCAACAACCTGCGAGTCGCCAGCGGGGTTCCCCGAAATGGCATTCTCATCTTCCTGCCCACGCGAACCGGCCTCTTCGGGCCAAATGCGGGAGGAGGTCTGGCCCTCGCGAGTTTCCTCCTTGGGGATGTGTCAAGATTTTCCCGTTCGGCCGGCAGCGTCACCGATGCTGGAGAACGCCAGCGGCGGTGGTTCTTTTACGGTCAGGACACGTGGCGCGTGACGCCGAAGCTGACCGTGAATTACGGCCTCCGCTGGGAGATCTATGAACCAGAGTGGGTCACCGGCTCTCGCAGAGGCGGCTTTGTGGACTTCACGACAGGCAATATCCGTGTCGCTGGGGTCGGCGGGATCGGACTGAACATGAATGTTGAGAATAGCTTTCGCAATTTTGCTCCGCGGCTCGGAGTTGCATATCAGGTTGGACCGAAGACTGTTGTGCGGCTGGGCGCCGGCAGGACGTTTGACATTGGTGTGTTTGGAACCGCGTTCGGTCACGTCGTCACGCAAAATCTGCCCGTGCTCGCAGTCCAGCAGGAGGAGGCGCCCGCGATTTGGGAGCGCGCTTTTGACCTGGCGCAGGGCCCGCCGCCGCCCGACTTCGGCGGACCTGTTCCGGAGAACGGCCTCCTGCGGCTACCAGCGGGAATCGGCCAGTCGCTGCGGCCGCTGAAGATGCGAATGCCTACCGTGGATTCCTGGAACCTTTCCGTGCAGCAGGCGATTGCGCCAGGACTAACCGCCGAACTTGCATATGTTGGAAGTAAGACAATACATGGCTTTGTCAGTGAGGGGCCAAGTTACAACTGTAATGAACCAACGGTCAAAGGTTTTGCTGAAGGGGTCCCTCGTTCTCAGCGGAGACCATTTTTTCAGAAGTTCGGCTGGACGCAGGACCTTAACTGTTATTTGAACGACGGGTCCAGTAGCTTTCACTCCTTGCAGGCGCGAATCGAAAAACGCTTTTCGCGCGGGGTGCAGTTTCAGGCCAACTACACCTGGTCGAAGGCGCTCACGCATGGCCTCGAGTACTTTGCTGTAGATCCCCGCGTAAGCTACGGTCCCGTGGATTTCGACCGCGCCCACCAGATCAATGTCACCGCACTTTGGGAGCTGCCAGTCGGCCGTCAGCGACGTTTCGGTTCGTCGGCGCCCCGGGCGCTCGATTGGTTTGTCGGGGGTTGGCAGCTCGCTACTCTAACGACATGGTTAAGCGGACTACCATTCACTCCCCGGTACCTCTTTTGTGACTTTGATCGCGATACCGGCCCTTGCCGCCCGGATCTAGTCGGCGATCCGCGTGTCGGCGGCGGCCGTGATGATTGGTTTGCGGCAGCCACTGAGCCGCTCGTCGCGAATGGCATGACTTCTGGCCCGTGGCGCAGACCGCTTGTTGGTCAATTCGGCAGCGTCGGGCGAAACAGCTTGCGCGGTCCTGGCTTCTTTCAAGCTGACCTGTCTGTGATGAAGAGTTACGTCTTTTCCCGGTCAGTCCGCGCGACGGTTCGTGCGGACATTTTCAACGTCTTCAATGTTGTGAATCTTGGGCTGCCTGATGTTTGCGTTGATTGTAACCTCGGCACCGCCGGGAAGATTACAAGTACAGCATCTCTTAACAACACGCCGCAGCGGCAGGTGCAGTTTGCAGTTCGGCTTGAGTTCTAGGATCAATGGAAGTCCTCGACCAGCATGAGATCGCTGGTGAATTGGTCGAGTTGAACAAACACCATTGCAGTTCCATTAGGACTGAGGCTCATGCCAGAAGATCCGATCCGGGCGGGATTCGACATCACCTTCACCAACGAATCACGATTTGTCCGGAAGTCGCGGAACCGAATTCGCGCTTTGGGTGCAGGCTCATCCACGTAGTAGATGCCGCTCGCGCTAATAGCCCAATAGCCCCAGAACGCTGGGGGAGGAGAGTCGAGGACCTTCTCTTCGCGGCCGCCACTGAGCGGCACGCGCCATAACCCGGGGGTATCTGGCGCCTTTGCGTAGTAGAGGTATTGGCCGTCGGGGGATTCGGACGCGAAAAACCCGCCGTTGCGAGTCACCTGCGTCGCAGGCCCCCCCTCGACCGACATTTTCCAGACGTTCCAGGAACCGCCGCGGTCGGAAGCAAAATAGATCCACCGGCCATCCCGAGAGTAGTTCGGTGCACCTTCATTGCTCGAATCGGTTGTGATCTGCCGCGGTGGTCCGCCATCCGCTGAAATGATGAATAGGTCCGCGTTACCTTGCAGTGCCGCGCTGAAGACAATCTCTCGCCCGCTCGCTGACCACCGCGGGTTTCCAGGATAGCCAGACAGGAACGTGAGCTGCAACGGGTTAGAACCATCGGAGTTCGCCTTCCAGATTTCGGCAGCTCCGGTGCGATCCGACGAGAAGACGACATGACGGCCGTCGGGCGACAGTTGCGCATCTTCGTCGAGAAAAGTGGAAGCGATCAGTTTGGCCGGTTCACCGGCAGCGATCTGGTTCCTCAGAGGTAAGAGGTAGACATTAGCGTCCCAGGTCGGCGCACCATATACCAGCCGTCCACCTCGGATGTACGGGTTAAACGCAGTGAAGCCGAGCCCCGGAACAGGCTCGGCCCGCTTCGTCTTGCCAGTGGCGTGGATGCGCCACAGACCGTTGCCGCCGAGGATGATGTCGTGACCGTCACTCGTATACGTGAGTCCGACCAACCAGACGCTCTGCTGTCCCGCTAAGTCGCGTTTGTCGAACGTAAGGCGACGCTCTGAGCCGCCTATGGCGGGAATGACATAAACATCCATGCCATCCTTGGTGTTGCGGAGGAACGCCAGCGTTCGTGCGTCAGGAGAAAAAGCAGCGTGAAGGTCGCCAAAACTTGACGATTCCGGCGGAAAGGTCATCTGGCGTGCGCTCAGCGTCGCCACATCAAGGGCGAACACCGCGTAGTGACCTTGTCCAACGGGCCTGTCGGAGAACGCGATGGTCTTGCCGTTGGACGCCCACGCCACGCGGGAATCGACGATGGGGCCCAGCGTCCAGTTTGTACTGTGCACTCGACGTTCGGCACCGCCCATGGAGGGCACCATGTAAATGCCTGCTTCAACCGTGCCCGGTGCCGCGGTTGGCGCGGGGAACCGCCCAAACACGATATAGGCACCGTCAGGCGACCAGTCCGGGCCGAAATCGATCGCCCCAGGAACCGAGGTCAGGCGCAGCGCGTGTTCCTCTCCCACCTGTTTGATGTAGATGCTAGCAGTACGGCCGATCGGCACATCCGGCCCGGACCAGGCGAACGCGACACGGTTGCCATCGGGGGCGAGCGCAGGTTCGTACTCGCGGCCGGTATAGGTCGTCAATGGGACCAGCCGCGGCGGCCCCTTCAGTGCGCGCCCCGCCTCGCGCGAGACGAACAGCAGTATCACGGCGGCCGCGATCACCAAGATTGCCAGGGCCAGCATCCACGGGCGTACGCGGCGCCATGGATGCGATGGGCTTCGCTCGGAAGCCAGCGCTATCCCGGCTGTGGCTGATGGCGTGACAGTCGGTATCTCGACAGTGCCAATGAAGCGATATCCGCGTTTCGCAAGGGTTTCGATGTAGTGTGGCTTGTCAGCATCGTCTCCCAAGGCCTGGCGGAGCTTGCGGATGGCGGTATTCAGCCCGACATCGAAGTCAACGAAGGTATCCGCAGGCCATAACTTCTGTTGAAGATCTTCGCGCGTGACCAACTTGCCAGCCTTGGTTAATAGTTCCACGAGCACGCGTAGCGGTTGGTCTTGCAAGCGAATTTGCGCGCCGTTCTTGCGCAGTTCACCTTCGCGCTCCGACAGCTCGAATGGCCCGAAGCGAAAGACGCGGCACGACGGTGATGCGTGGGACAGTGGCATCGGCGAGTTCTGTATCAGCGTCCTAATCATATCTCGATCCTGTGGCACCACCTATCAAGTGCCTCGCGGCTCTGCCCCGACTCCACAAAGAAATGGGCGCACCAAACGGCGCGCCCAGATTTCCCGTCCCGACGGTTGGGTTTTAGTGAGCTGTGACTGCGACGAGAGTCTTTAGTTGCCCGTTGGTGCGACTCCTCGCCAGTTCCTTGGCGCGATTGCCGAGAAAGAAGTCGCGGTGGACCTTGCTGCCCTGCTCCCACACCTGGGACAGGAAGTACTCATTGCCGATCCGGCTAAACAGCAACTTACCTTGCGTCGCGTCTGCCGGGCTCCGCGAAGGTATGGCGCGGATCATCACAGCCTTCTGGCCGTAAACGCCCTGTAACTTAACCGTCATAGAATAAGGTGGTAGGGCAAAGACTGTGTAGGAACCAGCAGGAAGATTGATGTTCTCAACGGTGAAGGCAAAGGGGATCGTTACGGTCAACATGGGCCGTTCTTGGGCTTGGACACAAACGGCAGTAGCAGCCAGCAGCAGGGCGACGGTGAGCAGCGTGCGAATGTTCTTCATGGAAGTTTCTCCTTCTCAAGTGCCGGTGAATCCGGCTGACAGTCCGCACTCTGCGCCGGTGTCAACCAGGCGCGACATGTTTCGCCTCTGGCTTGCGTGTGTTTTCCTACTGTTCCGTTAATCTACTGAAATCATTAGGGATAGAGTTATATCCTGTGCCGCATTTATGATCGGGCTTGCTAGCTTAGCTCTGTGCTCGTGAAAGCAGACGAGAGCGTCGAAGGTGGGACATGCGGATAACGACCACCCGGGTTGGCTCTGGTGTCGTGCGACGGATGGCCGCGAAGGCTGGGTGCCGGTCGAATTGCTTTCCGGGCAGGGAGCCCGGGCGGTCATGCTGGAAGACTACTCGGCGAAGGAGTTGGCCGTGTCGCCCGGCGACCAGGTGGAAGTCAAGAAGGCCTACCACGGTTGGCTACTGGTCAGGAGCGCTCAAGGGGAACGAGGGTGGATTCCGCAATCGCACATCCAGACGTGATCTTCCGCCTGCTTTTTGCCTCCAGTTTGTCCGTCACTCGGAGCCGGTAGACGGGTAGATGCTAGGCGACTTTGCGCGAGTATTCCGCGCTGAGCATGCCTTCGCTCGCACTTGTCCGAGATGACGGATCGAATCGATAAGAGATTGGAAGACGTGAAACAGTCAGTTAAGGCAGACGAACTCTCCAGGAACTGGGAGACAACCTACAGTGTTTTCACTCCGCGTTCATCGGGGCCACTACTTCTTTCACGGCTTCCTGCGTGCGAAGATCCAGTCTCGAGGAGACGGGCATCATTTACAGGAAATCTGCGTGTGGTCGGCAAGCTCTCTTGGGGCGTTGCGCCAATTTCATTTGTGGATAGTGCTTGAGCAATTTCAGGGCAGAATCGAGGCAACAACGTATGAACAGGCATCGCACTATCCACATCCTGAGAGCTTTGTGGCACCCACTGGATTCGCGCTGGAAGGACTAAGATATGCGAAAAGGGTTTACAAGAAAACCGCAAGGGGACGAGCCCGCGACGCCAAGCAAGAACTACATAACGCCAGGCGGCCTGCAGCGCCTCAAAGATGAGCACCGGTTTCTGCTCACCAGGGAACGCCCGGCCGTGACGGAGGTGGTGGCGTGGGCTGCGAGCAACGGCGATCGCAGTGAAAACGCCGACTATCAGTACGGCAAGCGGCGGCTGCGCCAAATCGATGGACGGATTCGCTTTCTCACGAAGCGAATCGAGTCCGCGGAAGTGGTTGACCCGGAAACTCCGAGAGCGGGGCAGGCGGCGACGAGGGCATTCTTCGGAGCGACTGTGCGCTATGCCAATGCCGCGGGAACGGAGCGAGTGGTGAGCATCGTGGGCACCGACGAGGTCGATCTCAACCGCAACCACATCAGTTGGGTGTCGCCTCTGGGGCGCGCGTTGATGAAGTCGGCAGCGGGCGATCGCGTAGTTCTCCAAGCGCCGGGCGGTACAGCATACCTGACCGTGCTGGAAGTGTGTTACGAGCGCATTTCGGTGGAACCGTTCCGTGAACCACCTGGAGCCGAGGCCTCGGCAAAGGGACTCCCTCGCGGAGCCAATCCACCTGACGAAGTTTAGCGAAGCGGCACATGAACATTCCAGGCCCACTT
>CAVOSN010000014.1:0-35160 GCA_963698805.1 uncultured Acidobacteriota bacterium
GCTTCCACTGTTATTTCTCCTATGGGTACCGCTCGCCGCGGGGCAAGCGAATGTGCAGGGCCAGTGGAGCACACTGCCCAATCTCATGCCCATCAATCCGGTTCATGCTGCTCTTCTTAACAATGGAAAAGTCCTTGTAGTGGCTGGGTCCGGTAACTGCCCACCGTCGCAGTCGGGTTGTCCGTCGGGTCCTCCTTATGGCGCATCGAACAACTCGGGGGCATTGCTGTGGGATCCGGTTGCCGGGTCAATCACTCAATTCTCATTGTCGTGGGACATGTTCTGTAACGGCATGGTGCTTTTGTCGGACGGTCGCGCGCTGATCGACAGCGGCACCATACAGTACGATCCCTTCCACGGGGAGCCGAGGGTAGCCATATTCGATCCATCCACCAACCTGTTCACTGACGTCCAAAGTATGGCGCACGGGCGCTGGTATCCCACAGTGCTCACCCTAGGGGATGGTCGGGTCATGGCATTTTCCGGCCTGAACGAGACTGGCGGCACCAATACCGCAGTGGAGTTCTACACGGCCGGGACGGGTTGGAGCCAGGAGTACCCGGCGACTTGGACGCCCGACCTCTACCCACGGATGCACCTTTTGCCGAATGGCCAGGTCTTCTACTCAGGGGCACTGACGGCGTCAAAGCTGTTCGATCCGTCCACAACGACTTGGAACACGCACGTTGCAACTACGATCTACAGCGGGAACCGCACCTACGGTACGTCCGTGTTGCTCCCTTTAACACTCGCCAGCAACTACGATCCAAACGTAATCATCATGGGCGGCCACAGCCCGGCTACCAATACGACGGAAATTATTGACCTTGGATCGGCTACGCCAGCGTGGAAGTCAGGTCCAAACATGAGCCAGGGACGCATCGAGATGAATGCGGTGATCTTGCCAGATGGCAGAGTGTTGGCTGTAGGCGGTTCGGTCAATGACGAAGACACGTCGACTGCCAGCCTGAACGCAGACTTGCTGGCGCCCGATCCAAACAACTCCGGCAGTTATGTTTTTTCTTCAGCGGGGGCGAATTCTTACGCCCGGCTGTACCACTCGGTGGCGCTGCTACTTCCGGATGCGACTGTGTGGCTGGCGGGCGGCAATCCCAAGCGTGGCGGCTACGTGCAACAGATGGAGATCTATCAGCCACCGTACTTGTTCGACTCAACTGGGGCACTGGCGGCACGCCCATCTATAACGGGCGCGCCGAGTGCCGTCTCCTATGGGAACGGGTTCTCAGTGCAAACGCCTGATGCCGCGACTATTAACCGCGTCGTTCTGGTGCGGAATGGAACTGTGACGCACGCCTTCGGCATGGATCAACGCGAGGTGGAGTTGGCGTTCACCGTCCAGAGTGGATCTCTCGCGGTCACGGCTCCTCCGAACGGCAACATCGCTCCACCTGGCTACTACATGCTGTTCCTGTTGAACAGTTCAGCCGTGCCGTCGGTCGCGAAATTTGTTCAAGTGACCTCCCAGCAGGCGGACTTCTCGGTGACCGCTATACCGTCGTCCCGAAAAATATCTCCCGGAACAGGCACGACCTACAGCGTGAGTGTGACGCCTTCTGGCGGATTCAATGGAACTGTGAGCTTCAGCGTGTCCGGCTTGCCTTCGGGAGCGACAGCAACCTTCAACCCAAGCTCCATTACGGGGTCTGGATCCTCTACCCTGTCTATAACCACGTCGAGTTCAACGCCGCCCGGTAATTATCCGTTAACGATCACGGCAACCAGCGGCAACCTCACTCACACCGCAAAAATTTCCCTCCAGGTTGCAGATTTCTCGCTCTCCGCTTCTCCAAGCAGCCAAACTGTTGGTAGAAATTCAACAACTACGTTCACGGTGTCAGTCGCGGCGTTGGGACCGTTTTCTGCTCCAGTCACTTTCCTCGTGAGCGGGTTGCCGGCTCGCGCTAGTTCCTCGTTTGTGCCGACCTCAGTCACAGGTTCCGGCACCACGACCTTAACAATAACGACAAAACCGAAAACACCGGTTGGCACCTATACCTTGACCATCAAAGGGAAAGCAGGAAGTCTCATCCATTCCACGACGGTCACCCTGTTAGTCGACTGATGCCAGACATTTGATTTCAACGGAGCGCCACGATGACGAAAATATCACTTCCATTCCGCGTCCCCCTGCTCTCGCTGCTGTTAGTGAGCGTGACGATAGGAACGGCCTCAATCTGCGCCGCCAGTCCCGGCGACGAAAAGACGAAGCCGTCCCGACCTACGACTCACGCAACTACCGACCTCGTCGGTACCTGGACCGGGACCTTTTTCTCGAAGCATGAGAACGTTGCGGCCTTCACGCTAACAGTGGTGGTTGCACCTGACTCGCAAGGACAACTAATTGGGAACTCGACCCTCAATTCCGACTGCCTGAAAGATGTCCGCCTTGAAGTCACTCTCAAAGGATCTCAAGTCACACTTGCAGGCAGCGATGAGGAAGGAAACAATATCACGGTCCGAGGCACGGTTGACGCCACAGGCACAATGCTGAAGGCCAATTACATTCTGAATGGCAGCGCTTCGGGACGGTGCGAAACAGATGGCGGCACCGGCAGCCTGGCGAAACGTTAGCGACAGGCCTCTGGTCATTGGCGGTAGAGCGCGAGCGCCCTTGCCGCGGAATCCTTCTGGCGCCGACAAAGTGTTTCTTCGAAACACGCCGAAGTGTACTAAGCAATTAATCCAACGTTTCCTATGGAGTTTTCGTGATTACTTCACGCAGAGGCTTCCTTCGTTTGCTGGGTAATGGCACCGGCGCCGGCATCGCATTGCACTGGCCGATGATCCGACCCTCGCGAACTGCCGAATTCGGCCCTTCGCTGCTGGACGATGGCTTCATCCGCCTAAACCGCAATGAGAATCCATTCGGTCCCTCGCCAAAGGTAGAGGAGGTCATAAGGAGCGCCAGCGGTAGCGCGAACCGCTATCCGCTGGCGCAGTCCCGATTGTTATTGGAGAAAATTGCCAGCCTGAACCATGTATCACCAGAACAGGTACTGCTGGGCTGCGGATCTACGGAGATTTTGCGGATGGCCGCGTTTGCGTTTCTAGGGAGTGGTAAACAATTGATCCAGGCTTCGCCCACGTTCGAGGCCATCGAACATTACGCGCGTTCAGCGGGTTCCGAAGTCATATCCGCTCGCCTCACTCCGGCCTTTGCCCATGATCTCGATGGAATGCTAGGGCATGCAAGTAGTTCCACAACACTGGTGTACATCTGTAATCCCAACAATCCCACGGCGTCGCTGACTCCTCGAAAAGATATCGAGAACTTTATCCGCAACCTTCCTGCATCGACGTTTGTCATCATCGATGAGGCCTATCATCATTACGCTGGCCGGTCAGGAGACTATGCCTCGTTCCTCGATCGCCCACTCCATGACGAAAGAGTGATCGTCACTCGGACGTTCTCCAAGGTGTACGGTCTTGCGGGCTTACGATTGGGTTACGCTGTGGCTTCGCCTAGAGTAATTGCGCAAATGCAAAAGTTCGCTACCGAAGCCAACATCAATGCGATCGTGACACAAGCGGCGGCGGCAGCGCTCGACGATGTCGATGCAACCGAAGACTTTATTCAGCGCAATACAAACGACCGCCAGGAGTTCTTCAATCAGGCGATGGCACGTGCCGTCAAACCGATCGATTCACACGCGAACTTTGTAATGCTGAATACGTTTCATCCGGCAGACGAGGTAATCGATCACTTCCGCAAGAACAATATTTTGATCGGACGCCGCTTCCCCCCACTCGATACCTACATTCGTATTTCTTTGGGGCGCCCCGAGGAAATGCGCGCCTTCTGGCAGGCATGGGATGCCCTGCCGTACCCAAAACACTCGATGCAGCACTAGGCACTATTCGCGATCAGAAACCGAAGCCAGCGGTGCACGCGAGTGCTGCCTGACACTGCTGTAACTTTTGACAGTTTCGGTCCACCGAAGACCCGGCTAAGGTTTGTCGTCGTGTCACAGATGCATTTTGGAAGCGCCGAAGCAGTCGAGGAAGAAAATCGTGTGGTGGATTAGCTATCGAGGTGAAGGCAAGGCCGGGGTCGAAAACATAGGTGTCTTCGAGGATGACGGCTGTCCATGCAAGAAGCATCCCCTGCTGCTCGATCCGTCGCCCGATGCGTACCCCTTGCACATTGCTCGCGGCTTCGCGCTGGTCGGCGACGATCTCTATATTGCCAACGCTTGGCGAAAGGATAGCTATGTCTCCCGGTACCGCCGCCACGGTAACAGTTTCCGCTTTGATGACGTGGTGATAACCAGCAAGCATGTTTCGGCTATGGTCCACCCCTTCGACGTGGAACTCGGCGACGACGGTCGACTTTATGTCTCTTGCCAGGACACCAACACCGTTCTTGCTATCCTGCCGAAGACGCGCAAGCCCGCGCCAGTGGCGCCGCATCTCCGAAAGAGGTTCCCCGACGGAAACTTCCTTCCCGGCACGCTGGTAGCGTCCAGCCTGGGCCGACTTCCCGAAGTCGGCGATCAGGTGCCGCTGGACGTGCCTTCGCCGCTGGGACTCGAGGTAGTGCTCGACGAGCACGGCAGACCCCGTCACTCGGTGCGTGGCATCATCGTGCACCGCCAGCTTCTCTACGTGGCCGACGAGGCTGGGGACGTCATCAAGATCTTCGAGATAAAGTCGGGGCGACTCGTGGCGCACATGAAAGGGAAGAAGCTCGCCAAGCCCGTGCATCTCGTCCTGCACGGCGAGACGCTTTACATCGGCGCCGCAGGAACTGGCAGCATCCTTGCCTACGACATCCCCCAAAAGCCCCCGCGCGGCAAAATCAAGGCGCGGGTGGTGATCGACGGGAAGCTCAAGGCCCCGTCCGGCTTCGCGATCGGCCCGGAAGGCGATCTCTACGTGGCCGAACGCTTCGATCAGAGGATCCGGCGCTTCACGGTGAAGGGAAAGAAAAAGGGGACATTCATCGATCGGCTCCCCGACATGCCCGAGTTCCTAGTGTATGTACCTAATCGGGCATAACAAATCGTGTCGGCAATGCCCTGCCTGTACTCGAAACATTCGATGCAGCACGAAGAAGCAGCAGTATTGCACGGCGCTGATCTTTGGTTACATCCCAGTGATTATCAGAGATGCCTGTGGTTTCGGTCATCGCGATGCGGCCGACCGCTCAATTGCCAGTCTCGAATTCGCGGGTGATGCTTTGCTTACGAACGCGGATACATTAATGTGCTCAACTTGGATTACACTAATCATTGAACTACCGCTTGTCCGGGTGATGTAACCTAAATAGCAGCAAAGTCCCTGATGGCTCTCGAAGCCCGGATGATAGAGAGAATCTATAATCAGCATGTTCGGCTCCTTTCCTCCGAGCCCTTTGGTTGGTTTGCGCCTCCAAAGTTTACTCGGGCCGGGGAGCCGACATTGTTTATGGAATCATTACACTCAAAATGCCTGAACGCTTATATGGGAATCGGCCTTTGCAATAAGCCGAGCGAGGGTTAAAGCGTTTCACCTTTCCGTCGCCCCAAAACCGAGGTACAATCGCGCAATTTGCTTGGGAAAGGGGCGTCAAATGTCCGATTCTGGCGGATTGACGTTTTCGTTGCGACGGGTTTTGCTGGTGGCCGTACATTTTGGTCGCTATCTCTGTCATCGGATTTCTCTATCGAGCAACGACCGTGCGATGACTTCCCTGGCAAGAAATGGAACTCGCGGCGCTAAAGAGCCGTAAAGAATGCCCCAAAAGCCCCTAATCCTTGCAGTTTCGATAGTCCTGCTACATCTTCTGAACGCAGCGACACTCAGCACGACTCCAGCTGGCTCGTTAGTCGCCAATCTGCTGGAAATCTCCGCCTGCGGCCTTGCAGCGGCCATGGCGTTTGGAGCATTCCGCCGAGGGCGCGGAATGAGCCGGCCCTTCTGGCTGCTGGTGGGCACGACCCCAGCCATCTGGGGATTGGCCAACGTGGGTTGGACGTACTATGAAGCCGCATTGCACAGCGAACCTCCGGCAACCTCTGTAGTGCGATTCCTGTTCGGGGTCGAAGGCGTACTGCTGGGGACGGCCCTGTTTCTGGACCAGGAAAAGGATTCTTCACGAATCGACGCGGAATCCGCTCTTGACTTCATCCAGTTCGGGATCGTGTTCTTCCTGATTTACCTCGAATTTTACTACCTGCCGGCGCATCACCTTAATGTGCAGGCGGCCTTCTTTCGGGAAATTCGGGTGGAGAATGTGGAAGATGCCCTGCTGACTGCCCTGTCAGGTTTGCAAGCGTTGCGCGCACGGAAACGGCATATCCGAAAACTGTACAGCGGGCTATTCTTCTACCTGTTGACTGTAACGGTGTGCGCGGCCACGGCAGAATACTTGACAAGCATCAAACCGGCCCCCACCGGGACTTTGCGGGATTTGCTTTGGCTCACGCCGTTCCTAAGCTTCGCACTCTGGGCAGCATATTGGCAGCCGGGCCCTGAGGAGCGATTGAAAGACGAACACCGGCGGAGGACCTTGGGAGAGCTATTGGTCACGAACGCGACGTTTGCACTCGGTCCTTTGATCATTATTTTCCAGATGTCGCAGCTCGGAGCCGAGTGGAGGCAGTTGCACCTTTCGCTTTTGGGAGTTTCGATCCTCTGCTTTGCAGCGCGATTAGGAATGAGCCAGCAACGGGAAGGGAAAATCTCCGACGAGCGTCTAGAGGCGGAGAAGGCCCGCTCGGAGACAGAAGCTAAATTCAAGATGTTTGTCGAACAAGTAGCGGCAGTGAGTTACATCGCGGAAGTGGGGGTACACGGCAAATGGCTGTATATCAGCCCGCAGGTTGAAGAGAGCTTTGGCTACACACCTGAGGAGTGGCTGTCGGGGTCGGAGAACTGGCTCGCCCGTGTGCCCGAGGAAGACCATTCGGTGATTCACCCAGCGGAAGAAGACTGCGCGAAGGGGAAGCGCTTTCAGGCGGAGTACCGGTTGAAGCGCAAGGACGGCCAAGTCATCTGGGTAAGCGATACGGCAGCGCTTGTTCCAGGGAGCGAGAGCCACCCGCTGATGGAAGGAATCATTGTTGACATCACGGAGCGGAGGCAGATGGAGAATCACTTGCAGCAAGCGCGACGAATGGAAGCGGTAGGGCGGCTTGCAGGTGGCGTGGCGCACGATTTCAACAATTTGCTGACGATCATCAAGGGATACGCGGAGCTGGCCCTGAACCGAGCGGCAGGGCAGTCTGAACTGGAAGGTAACGTCCAGCAGATCGCGGACGCGTCTGAGCGAGCGGTCAGCTTGGTACGGCAATTGCTTGCCTTCAGCCGAAAGCAAGTGCTGAAGCCGACGGTGCTGGACCTGAACAGCATCGTCCTGAGCACGGACAAGCTCTTGCGGCGGCTTGTGACGGAAAACATCGAGATGAAGACGCGGGTGGGCAAGGATATAGGGGCCGTGAAAGCCGATCCAAGCCAGTTGGAACAAGTAATTCTCAACTTGGTTGTGAACGCCCGCGAAGCCATGCCTAGGGGAGGAAAACTCATCATTGAAACCAGCGGGGTTGATCTCGGTTCCACATTCGCACAGGATCAATCGTCGGTCACTCCAGGACCGTATGTGATACTCAGCGTTACGGACACTGGAGTAGGCATGAGCGCCGAGACGATGGCGCACATCTTCGAGCCTTTTTACACCACGAAAAGTGGCGAACGCACCGGACTGGGCCTGGCGACGGTTTACGGTATTGTGAAGCAAACCGGGGGACACATTGCGGTATACAGCGAACATGGGAAAGGCACCACGTTCAAAGTCTATCTACCTCGAGTGGCGGAAGCGGTGCATGCAACAGCTGCGCCTGAGCTGTCGGATTCCCGAAGCGTGAACGGTCACGAGACGATTTTGCTGGTTGAGGACCAACGTGCAGTGCGCGAATTGGCGCGCACGGTGCTGGCCGACCGCGGATATTCGGTGATCGAAGCGCGGAACCCAGAGGAAGCGGTGCGCTTGGCAGATGACCACGGCAGCGAAATTCATCTGCTGCTAACGGATGTTGTCATGCCAGGGATGAGCGGTTACGACTTGGCCAAGCGGTTGAAGGCGCAGCTTTCGGACCTTCGCGTGTTGTACATGTCCGGCTACGCTTATGACGTATTCGCAGAAAAAGGCGCCCTCAAGGAGGACTCGGCTTTTCTGCAGAAGCCGTTCACCCCGAGTGTGTTAGCACAGAGAGTGCGTGAGACACTTGACCGGCAAGTGGAACAAATGAAGGCTCTCGATCCTCAGCATCCTGACCTCCGTTTTTGAGGCGAACGACGACCCGATTGGCGCGCACCGATTGCCTCGACGTATGCCGGTGCGCCGCACAATCGTCACGATTCCGCTCTGTGCAGTCCTGATCCTGAAACTGTCGCTTTCTACGCAATAAGCACAGCGGATGACCTCGCGCTGGCGAGTTGTGGTCCAGTTGATCAGACTGCCAACTTCTCCTTTGCAGTTGTGTGGTCCGCTCGATTGCCTCGCGCAGATACCTGATCGCATCTGATACATGGTGTCTCGTGATTTTGGAGCACCTCAGCCGGATAGTTCTCCCCTAGCGACTTCAGCAAGCGCCTGCAGATGCTGGCCAGCTATACGTGGGCGCACGCACTGGATACCGTGGACCCTGACATCCCAGGGCAGAATCCAAACGACTCGAACTTTACTGGAAGGCAGGAACTTGGTCCTGCCATCTTCGACCAGCGGCATCGGTTCGTGCTGAGCGGTACCTTTGTGGCGCCGTTGAATATCCACATTGGAGGCGTTGCGACGTTGGGCAGTGCATTACCGTATAACTTTGTGACAGGTACAACCAACAGCGGCGATACGGGAGCCACTACGGATCGACCGGTTGTCAACGGGGCCGTAATTTCCCGAAATGCAGGCCGAGGGGAACCCTGTCTACGACATCTCTCCGTTTATCGAGCGTAGATTTCCGATAGGGTCGCACCGAGTGTCATTAAATCTGCGTGCAGAAGCATTCAATGTTTTCAATCATCCAAATTTCGTGGGTTATGTATCCACTTGGGGAAACGGGCCTACGCCTCCCCAAATCTTGGCACCCCGTTAACTGGAATCACGAATCAACTTCCTGCTCGTTCGTTGCAATTCCTGGTGAGTGTGGCGTTTTGAGATCACATGTCCGTCAAGCACCAGGCGCGGATGATTTCTGGGGAGAAGTCATCCGCGTTCCACCTAAAGCGAGGCGTCTGATTGCGACTCGTCCCATCTATGGCAGAATGCGCTGAAGGCCAGTAGTGATGGGTTGTTAGGGAGAGATCGCTGAACTAAGCGCCTTCCCCATCTCATCCCGGCCACCCATGTACCTAACGGTTTACGCTAACTGTTGAAAAATCGCTATTACACTCATCATGCCGCCCGAGGGGGTTTGAGCGCTATGGCCTAGTTTCGTCAAGTATCAATCCACCAGCGTCGAACAAACGGAGGAAGCGAAACCAGTCAATCTCGGACCGCAAATCGCGAAGGGCACGGCGTCACGTCGCCACAGAGGGATTTTGTGTAGTTCGCGTCGCCGGCTCGGGCAGTTGCTGTCCGCAATACGCGCAATTCTCCCAAGTGGGCTCAACAGGCTTATCACATTTCGGGCACGTTGGCTGCAGCAAAGTGCCGCAGTGCGGACAGAATGGAAATTTTGCCTTTTCGACATGCCCGCAGCCGGGGCACGGCTTCGGCAGAGGGTCGCGGAGAATGAAGTACAAGATCATCCCAATCGCATAAGGAATGAAGATCGCCAGCAGCGTCCACACTACGTACCGCATCTGCCGCCGCTTCGCATCGCCATAGACGTATCCGATCAGCGCAACCCAAGCCACCAGGAGCAGGAGAAATCCGTAAATGAGCAGCGCTTGTCCCCAGCGCGGCAATTTGCCCATCTCCGGATCCGTTGGTGCAACAAAGAAAAACAACGGCACCGCGATGCACAAATAGGCGAACCATGCAACGATCCACGCTGCCTTTGGAATAACGCGCAATTCCTTCGTGAAGCGGCTCATGCCAGCCTCCTTTCGCCGCGCTGCCGGATTGCCAGCATCACTGCGGCCACCCCTCCCGCGAGCCACCCTAGCGCGGTGAACGCGGCAAAACTGATCCACGTATGGCTGAACTGCGGCCCGAGCAAACTCCCGAAATGTCCGCTCACAAAGTGGAAAACCGGCCAGCTCGCAATCGTCAGCAGCCACGCAAACGCCACGACAACAATCATTACGCGGCGGTTCCAATCGTGCTCGGCCTGTTCGGTGAGCTTCGCCTCCGCACGCGCCAGCGTGGCCTGCACCAGCCACGAAGAAGGCTGCGGCGTCGGCAATCGGCGGAGTTCGCTCGCAATCGGCCGCCAAGCCTCCAATTCGTTCGAGCAGGCGATGCAAGACCGCACATGCTCCGCAACCTGCTTTTCTTCCGCGCTCGTCAGCGCGTCGGCTGCGGCCAGCGCCAGCAATTCTCGAATCTTGTCGTGCTCGCTCATTGCCATGTATCTCCGGGATACCGCGCTTCGAGCGCGTAACGCAATTGTTCCAGCGAACGTCGCAGCCGCGACTTCGCCGTTGATACCGGCACCGCTGTAACCTGCGCGATTTCCTCAATCTTCATCTCATCCTCAAACCGCAGTGTGAGGACTTCGCGATAGATCATCGGCAGCCCCGCCATCGCTTCGCTGATCTCCGTTCGGCGCTCGGCCGCGAGCGCGTGATCGAGCGGCGTGTGGTCTTTACACGGAATCCGGTCCGCCACGGTTTCGCTATGCCAGCTGTTGGCGAGCGGCTCGTCCAGGCTCTGCGGACGAATCCGGCGCAAATGATCGATCGCCAGGTTGCGCGCCAGCGTGAACAGCCAGGCGTCGAAATTGCGGCTTGCATCAAAGGAACGAATCTTCTCGACCACTCTCAACCATGTTTGCTGGAACAGGTCTTCCGCCTCGGCGGGCTGCCGCACGATGCGCAGCAGGTACCGATACAGCCGATTCTGGTACCGGGTAATCAGTTCCGAGAGAGCGTTCAGGTCGCCTCGGCGAAGCCGGACCACATCCGCATCCACTGCCACAAGCCCCTCCAGCGATAGTGCGGTCGCCCCCACCATACTCGTAATACGGATGAGTGCCCAAAAAAGACGCAAGAGATGCAGTTGCTGGATTGGTGTTGCTAGGTATCTCACACAGAAATTTTCGGAGACTCCCTCGTACCTTGCATCCTTTTGATGTTCTCGCCCGTATTTCCCAAAGTGCTCAAATCCACAGTACAAGAGCGCAGGAGCGCAACTCAGATCCTGCATTGCTCTTCCATAGGAGGCTGACATGCATGACACAAAGGAGCGGTTGTCTCAATTGTGGCTCTTCGCGTTATTGAACTACCTGTATGCGGACGTGCTTGCCCTGTTCGCTATTGTTGGCTCGCCAGATCCAGCCCCACATCTCCCACAATGGGCTCTGCTGGGTTCAGCGGTCTTGATGGAAATACCCATCGCCATGATTCTGGCGTCTCGACTGCTTCCGTTTAGAGCGAACCGGCTGGCGAATATCATCGCGGGTGCCATTGAGACCCTTAGCCGTCGTTTCGCTGCAATTCGTTTACCCTTTGGCCAGCGGTGCCTGGCACGAGCATATGTTTCCAGCGTACATGTTCTTCGGCGACGATCGAAACGGTATGCACCTCGGTCATCATCTGGAAGGCGTGGACTTGGTCAGGGGTTGAAGCCGCCGTTAGTTCGGAGCGGATCGTCCGCCAACCGGAAGCTGGGATCACTTCTTCTTAACTATCGGATTGCTCAAAAATATACTCGAACGATCCATGCTTTGGAGGCTCACCGTGCCGACCGCGAATGGCAGGGTCGATGATCGTAATCGCCTGTGGCTGGTGAAAAATCGCAGTTACACTCAAATCCCCCTCGACGAGCGTTCCTGGGGCAGACAAAACTCCGAAAAGTGCTGTCGTTTATGTGGGAGCAGGCGTCATGCGTCCACAATTTTGCGACATGATGGGCTACAAAGTGTGAGCGATCTCCCTTCACTTACGCTCAGACTGTCGCATGTGTCTGATCGAAGGGGTAATAGGTTTCCAGATCAGCCATACCATTGCCGGAAGCTTCCCTGACCAGTCGAGCCGAGGCCAGGCGTAGTAGGTGCCTAACATCGTCGGAGCCGGGTGGCTTATCTACAAGGAGTGGAATTACCGATGCAGGAGCGCGTGAATTTCTCGACGAACCCGCTCCACATCTTGCTCTTTCTGACGCAAAACTGTATGCGGATCCTTCATTGGTCCACCCGAAGCACTCGCCGTTTATAACGAAGATCGTGTCTGAGCAATCTGTGGAAAAGTAACGGTAAAGTGCGGGTATTGGCGAAATACCTCCATCAACGTCTGCAGACCCCGGGCAGAACGAAAGGGCAGATTTCCGACTTCTGAGTCTGGGAATTACCGGTGTTTGGTTAAGCGCTTAAATGGAAGAAAGCCAGGGCTCGGCTCGTTCGCCGAATCGAAATTGTAAAAGTCCTCCGACTGGGGGGATCAGTCGGAGATGGAGGTAAAAAAAAGCAGGGTTATGCAAATAGTCGGCGTCGTACGGCGCCAGCTATGCCTACCAAACCGGTTCCTAAAAGGGCCAGTGAGCCGGGTTCGGGAACTGGCGGGGGTGGTGGACACAAAGCCTGTGCTGGAACAACCGCGTCCGCCGAGAACACAGACGTGGGCGCCGAAACCAGTCAATTGGCTTGCATTGGCATTCAGGATGGTGAATGTCAATGTCGTGGGGAACTGCTGGCCACCGCTCACGGACGTTTGGTAAAGGAAGTCAAATGTGAAACTCCCAATCGATCCGTTTGGTTTCAGTTTGGCGCTCAGTCCGCCGATACTGAAAGTCGTCAACGAACTATTCATCAGTACCACGCCACCTGTAGTCTTGAACCCGAGGTCACCACCGTTGAGTAGCAAGGCGTACCCAGAGTTCATTGAAATAGTGACGTTTACGTTAGAACCGCTTTGATTCCAAGTCACGGTTCCAACGCTTCCAGAGATGCCAAGGTTGTTACTGTTGAGAGGCACGCTGGTGGCCGAGGCTGCCGGTGTGAAGACCACACCGACACTCAGGGCTAGAAACAGCAGTGCCGAGGGAACGAGGATGCGCACGCGAAAACCCCCTTTGGTAACTCGCAAACTACTACGTACCCGCACCCCAGCACGATCTGTGCCATACGATCAGGAAGTTGCATCTTTAGTTTCAGTAATTTGAAACTCGTCCTTAAACTAGAGGTGCAGAGTATTTCATCTCGGCGGCAGGTGCCACAACAAACGGCAAGTGGGCGCAAACCCGTTTTTGGCTCTATACGATTGCCGGGGTCAGCGGGCCCCTGCGGACGGCCAGGGGGTGAAGCTCCGGGGGGAGTCGTTTTGGGACTCCCACCCTTTCGCGCGAACACACTGCTGCTATTCGCCAATAGGCCGCACTGCAATGCCGCTGCAGCGCGTTATCGCCGCCGAGGAACGACGAAAGCGAGAGGAGGATAGGGGTAAGACCTAGCCTTCCACGTAGCAATAGGATTGTGAATCCGCTGGTTGCCGCAAGTCGCTGAAACCATGCACCCGCGAAGGTCAGAGGCACACCAAGGGCACAGAGTCGAGCCGATTCCTAGCTCATTTCGCTGCCGATAGATTGACGGCCATCCATATTCGGGCAGAATCGCGACACGTTTTCAGAGCGCGAGAGAACTGCGCGGACTTTGTACTATGGCCTGCTTACGACAGTTATGGGGTGAAGGCGCTCGGCAGGAACCTAAGAATCGATGTCGGTTGCGCCACGATGGATTGATTCAGGCACGGCAGTTTCTTTTGCTGCCGTGCCTTGAATCTACGGCTGGACAACTCGAGTCACGGCCGCCGAACTTCTCGCGATATTCGAGTTTCCCGGTCCGGTCGGCGTGACCGTCGGAGAGGTAATCTTCGCCGTGAACGTAACTGCCTGTCCGACCGTGGACGGATTCGGCGAGGACGCGAGAGTGGCCGCGGTCGTGGTTTGCCGCACGTATTGGTTCAGCACAGGCGAAGTGCTAGGGGCGTTATTAGCATCGCCCTTGTAGACCGCAGTCACCGGATACAGATAAGCATTCAGGTTGGACTTGGTCAGAGTGGCCGCACCGTCACTGTTCAGACTCGCGGTTCCGATCGTGTACGTCGTTGTGAAGTACTTCAACATAAAGACAACCGTGCCAGTTGGCTGCACCTGACCAGACGTAGTCACCCGTGCGGTGAAGGTTATCTTCTGGCCGTAGATCGAAGGATTCAGGCTGGAGGTGAGTGAAATCGAGGTCGGGTACCCAAAAGGGACGGTGTTGTTCAGCAGGATACCGACACTGCTGCCGAAGAAGTTCGCCACCACCAAATCGGGCTTGCCGTCGCCGTTCAGATCCCCTCTCGCCAACGAGGCGGGGCCAGCACCTCCTGAGTCACTCGTTACGACCTGTCGGAATGTTCCCAGCCCGGTGCCGATGAGCACTCCTACGATTCCATCGGCAGTGCCGCAAGGGTTAACCACACCGAAGGGATAACCACCGACCGCGATGTCCGGAGCGCCATCTCCATTTAGGTCTGCGACGGTCACCGGGGTTGTCCCGAAACCGCTTCCTCCTGGAGGATACTTCGCACCGGCGATGAAGCTTCCGTCGCCGTTCCCTAGCAGAATGCCGAGCCGTTGCTGCGTCCAATTATCAAGCCCGACCACCGCTATATCGAGCTTGCGATCGTTATTCAAATCTGCCACCGTCATCGCAAATGCTGTCATTATGCCGGGCGCAAGATAGTAAGAGGGTGACCCGAACGCCCCATGCCCGTTACCGAGTAATACTTCGATTCTCGAACCGCCGGTCAATACGATTAGGTCGGGGTTGCCGTCAGCGTTCACGTCTTCTACCGACACCGTATGGGCACCCTCCGAAGATGCGGCCACGGGGGCCTGGAAACTTCCGTCTCCGTTGCCAAAAAGGATTGCAACAACTCCCACTGATCGTGGAAATCCACCTGGACCCTGTTCGTTCGCCACCACGATGTCCGGCATGCTGTCGCGATTCACATCCGCTATAGACAGCGACAGTGCGCCGGTACCGCCAGACGGGTAGAGCACCACTGGTCGGAGGGTTCCATTTCCGTTACCCAACAGAACACCCACAAAGCTCGGACCGCTCGGACAAATAATGTCGGTTGCGGTTCCGCAGTTAGTGACGATGACGTCGGGGATGCCGTCGCCATTGACGTCCGCTACTTTCACGGCAGTCGGCCATCCGGATCCGGAATCGTAGGACAATGGTGCCTGGAAAGTCCCGTTCCCGTTGCCTAGAAATGCATTGACCAACCCGTTTCCACCGGGTCCACCAAGACCAACCGCTACGACCATGTCTAGATTGCTGTCGCCGTTTAGATCGGCGAGCGTGACGGAAGTAGGATATCCCCCGATTGGGCTGTAAGTGACGACAGGCAGAAATGTTGGCGGTCCCGAAACGGCCAAAGCAATCGGCATCGTCAAAGTTGCAATGGCAACCGCAATGAGAAAGTGGAGATACCAGGGGCACATTTTACGGATCATGAGGCACCTCGTTCGCTACTGAGAAGGAATTCGAACAATCATCGGCAATCCTTGGGAAAGAAGGGTCACAGCCCACAATCGTTCACTTCACAGGATCATTTCTGAGTAGGTGACTACTGTGGGAATAGGAACCGATCGCCCATACTGTTGCATTGAAACGAGGATTTGTCGGTGACACCGGTCACGGTTTTTGGGAATGACCGAGGAGTTCTGAGATCGGCTCCGCCGCGTGCGGTTCTAGGACGATGGTTGTCGTAATATCCCCATTGCACTCAAAATCCCCCCACTGGTTTTGAGCGCGAATCGCCTGTTTACAAGAGCCAAGCGTTAATCCTAAACTCACCTTCCGTGACTGGTCCCGCCACACACACGTTGTTGCGCTACGTCGTGGGCCTGGCCGCTGCCTGTTACGTTTTGCTTCAGGCCCGCAAGCCGGACAAATGGTTCGGCAGGGTATTTGCCAGAGCTATGAATAAAGGGCACGAAAGCATGACCGACTGGGGTCTCGGTCACGCGAGGGTCGAACATCAGTTCAAAATCCTTGATGTCGGATGCGGCGGCGGCCGGACGATTGAGAAACTGGGTGCAATCGCGGCGGGCGGTATGGTGTACGGCATTGACTATGCCGAAGGCAGCGTCGCAGTTTCTCGCGAGCACAACGCGGAGCTGATCGAGGCAGGGCGCGCAGTAATAAAGAAGGCCTCGGTATCTCAACTGCCATTCCCCAACGATACCTTCGATCTGGTGACTGCCATCGAGACTCAATACTACTAGCCTGATCTTGAGGGAGACATGCGCGAGATTCTGCGCGTGTTGAAACCTGCAGGGAAACTAATCGTCATCGCCGAAATGTATAAAGGCGGCAAGTACGACTGGTTGAAATGGCCAGTGATGTGGTTGTTGCGATCCTCGCACCTCAGTGTGAGCGATCATCAGGAACTGTTCGCATCGACCGGCTATGTAAATATTGAGATCTTCGAGGAAAGCAATCGAGGCTGGATCTGCGGGATGGCGACGAAGCCTGCGAACGGAAGTTAAGGGCGTTTTCAGACCGGAGTTGGCGAAAAATCGCCATAGCGCTCATCGAGGCCGAAAAATGCCAAAATGGCCAGGAAAACCCCACAAAGAGAAGTTGAACTTTAGCTGCCGTGAATCGCCTCTGGTTAGAGTGCTCAGAGGAGGAGCGGAAGGAACTGCCGCCTAACTCGGCTGACGCTACACGGGTCTGACCGGATTGGTCTTCACAAATGACGTGCTTTCTAGTTCAGGAATCCGGCGACCTTTGTCCGGAAACGATTGCAGCGACGGGGCGAGAAACGGCGAGGATGCTCTCGAAAAGGGAGTATTGTAGTTTTCTAACAGTTGTGGCTCGAGTCAAGCCCTTTTTTCAGTTGCAAACGCGGTGGTCAACGCTTTTTCAGCCCGTCCTAAATATTGCGAATCACTCTTGTCCAAATTGTGAATCCGAGAACTAACACGAAAAAAGCTGAGCTTCTGATAATTTGAGATTGAGTTCTCGCCAGAACCAATCACAAACTCAGGAGGCTCAGCTGTGAATCGAGTATGCAGCATATTTTCGCAGATGTTGCAGCTTTTTTCTCGTTTGGAATTTGAATCGGCGGTGCGCCAACACAAAGCCGAGCGCCATGCCCGGGGTTTCACCTGCTGGGGACAGTTCGTGGCCATGCTGTTTTGTCAGCTGGGACATGCGCAATCGCTGCGTGAAATATGTGGGGGTCTTGCCGCCAGTGAGGGGAAATTGAAGCATTTGGGATTACCGGCGGCACCAGCGCGGTCGACCTTGGGCTATGCCAACGAACACCGACCCTGGCAGCTGTACCAGACGGTGTTTCAGCAACTGCTGGAGAAGTGCCAGCAGGTGGTGGCTAGCGCACCCGGAAAGAAGAAGCGGAAGTTCCGTTTCAAAAACCGGCTCTTAAGTTTGGACGCCACCGTGATTGCCCTGTGCGTGTCGGCGTTTGATTGGGCGCAGTTTCGGCGCACGAAAGGGGCGGTGAAATTGCATTTGTTGTTGGACCACGACGGGCATTTGCCGAGCTTTGCGGTGGTGACCGAGGGCAAGCTGCATGAAGTGCAAGTGGCGCGGCAGTTGCATTTCGCGCCCGGGACTATTCTGGCCATCGACCGCGGCTATACCGATTACGAGTGGTTCGCGAGACTCAGCGAAGAGAAGGTATATTTTGTGACCCGGTTAAAGGACAACGCGGATTATGCGGTGGTGGAAGAACGCGAAATCCCGCAACGCAAGGGGGTGCGGCGGGACCAGGTCATCTTCTTTTACAAACTGGCGCGGGCGGGAGTGGACTGCTTTTTCCGTCGGGTGGAGTACTACGACGAGAAGACCGATGCCCTGTTGGTCTTTTTGACGAACCATCTGAGCTTGGCAGCGGCCACGGTGGCTGCCGTGTACAAGGAGAGGTGGGCAATCGAATTGTTTTTCAAGGCGCTGAAGCAGAACCTGCGGGTGAAGACTTTTATTGGGACCTCGGAGAATGCTTTGCAAATCCAGATCTGGACGGCGCTGATTGCGCTGTTGCTGATCAAGTATCTGCAACTGAGAGCGACGTTCGGCTGGTCGCTCTCGAACCTTGTGTCCCTGTTACGGCAGCAACTGTTTGTGTACCGAGACCTGTGGGCCTGGATCGACAATCCTTTTCAACCACCGCTGCTGGTGACACCCGCTTTGGAACAATTGCCTTTAGGGCTCGGTTAGAGTTGGACAGCAACCTTGTCGGATGATGCCACTTTTCTCGAATATGCCGGGAAATCCAGAGTAAGGAGACGCTGCAACTTAGACAGCATACCTGTGCAGAAGACGCTTCACGATGGCCAACCTGCTCTTTGTGCAGACGTCGGGGGGGGCATGATGTGCTTTGGTTTCAGGAGCGGTTAGGCGGCTCGGCGACTAATTCGGACAGCAGTGATTGCGAATGATTGCCAAAGCTCAGCTCTCGCCGCGTCTTTGCGCTCTATCTGCGCTCCGTTTGCCTGACTTGCACTGCTTTTCATGGTCTTAGATGTCATCCGCTGACCTGCAAGTTGTTGAAACTACGTTTAAGTGGAGATTCGAGTCCTGCACTGCCCACCAATTCTCGATTCCGCTCTGAAACCGCGCATGTAGTTCACTTTCGGTCAATTGGTGATTGAATCTTCCTCGTGGGCCCTTCATCCAAGACAACGTGCAGGTGTGCTTGTGTCTTTGGCGGCTGCACGAGCGAGGAGATGATGGATGTTTGACGGCATTCTCTGCCAGGTAACGGAATATGATCCTGAGATCCTTGAATCGCTGATTGGGCTCGCAGTCGAAATTGCTCGCGAGGGCCGGGAGGGAAGACGCGTGGGCACCTTGTTCACACTCGGGGATGAGGACGCGGTACTCGCAAGATCCAGACCGTTGATTTTGGATCCGTTGTTGGGGCATCCTGAGGCTTCGCGTCATCTGACCAATCTGAATTTGCGCGGCACGATTAAGGAATTGGCGCAGCTGGATGGTGGGTTCGTGGTGAGTCGCGAAGGAGTTTTCCTTTCGGCGTGCCGCTACCTCGATGCCGTAGCCGCACAAGTGAACGTGCCGCTGGGACTCGGCAGCCGCCACATTGCCGCCGCCAATATGAGTGCTGTCACCAACGCCGTCGGTGTTGTGGTTTCCGAGAGTTCGGTTGTGCGACTTTTCTGTCATGGACAATTGGTGGGCGAAATCATTCCCGAGGTCTGGATGACAGATCACGCGGCCCACCTGAGGGGTAGCGTGAAGAGGGAACAAGTCGGCGAGCTCACGATTCTGACACCAAATCGGCGACAAGCCTCGATTGCAAAGTGAGTATGACCACTGATACGCGGAACTGAGGATGACGAGCTTGCAGGAATTCACGTGTGACACCTATGGACTGGTACCTTGAGTTCCAGTAAGAGGTCATGATCAACTGCCAAGACCAAGTCGGAAAATGCAGTCAGCCGATCCGCAGTTGCCCTTTCTTCACGCATAGAGGGCGCAACAATGTCGCGGCCCTTTCGCATTACAAGGGAAGCTGTTAGGATATTTTCGCGAGGTTACAGATTGTTTTTTCACAGCGGTGATGGCTGTTCAGATGCCTGAACAGGGTGCCGCCTATGAAATTTCCAGGTCGCGCAAGAGCTCGTTCGGGGTAGTAGAGGGCGATTGTTGCAATAATGCAAACTGTGCAGAGCCGTATAAAGACTGGCGATTGCGCATGTCGTTGATTTGGCGAGTGGGGACGTAGTTCAGTTGGTTAGAACGCTGCCCTGTCACGGCAGAGGCCGCGGGTTCGAGTCCCGTCGTCCCCGCCATTTCCTTTCAAGCACTTACCGGCAATCTTCCGATTCCGCGTAGGCACAAAAAGGCACAAAATAGGCACAAGCGGACTGCGTGGTACGGCGCACGCTCCTTATTTATTGTCATTTATTCCGGTTGTTCGCCGTCCCCGGTTGTGCGGAGCTCATGGTTCTAGTTTCCTAGGCTGCCCTCCTTGGTTCTTTTCGTGACCAACAGTGAGACCACAGCGCTTTGTGCGGAACCGCCAGCGAACAAGCGAAGGCCTTCTTCATCGGCTGCTTGAGAAATTCTGTGTAGCTGGGCACGAAGAGAAATCCCACGGCGTTCGCCAGTAATCCCGAAATAAATCCCACGCCAGTTGCGACTGTGATTAATCGTATTCGCCAATACTCGATGGGCGCAGACCCTCGGGGTTATCTGCAGCTTCTTTGGCGAGCGAACGGTCTTTGGGAAAAACAGAAAGGAAAGGCCGAATCCAAGTACAAGAACCCCTGTTACAACCAACAACGGTCTGGCACCGACCGAGTGAGACAAGAAGGAACCGGCCACGATGGCGGGGGTTCCGATACCTATGCTCCACCAAACGATCTCCCAATCCAACAGCCGAGAGCGCCAATATTCTGCGGAAGCAACCAGTGTGCTCGGTACGGTTGCAGGGAAGCGGAGATGCGACCGCGACAAACCCAGGGAAGCCCAGCAGACTAAGCAACGGAGTGGCTACCGCGCTGCCTCCCTTTCCGAAGAGGCCGCCGAGAAACCCAATGATTGCACCCGTCAGAAGAGCTCCCAGATATTGCCAGGTCAATCAGTTTTCTCCCCAGTTGGGTTAAGCAAAGATTTCCACGCGGGCATGGGGGCTTGAAAAGAAATTGCTCCCGGTAGTTCAGTTCCTGCCTTTGTGTACTGGTTTTTCACTCCGTCGAGACTCGACAGAACAGGAGTTAGTGCGTCAAGTCGGCACACCAAGCTTGGGCAGCAGCCATTGGGTCAACACTAGGTAAGCAGCGATAAGAACGATCATCCATGCCCATTGCGGCATTTCAGTTTGCTCCTTCCAACGAACCCTTTGATCTGTGATGCCTCGTTTGTGTACGGATTCCGTTCCTACGGGGTGCACCAGCAGCGTATCGTTGCACATGAGCGGCCTGCCTCGCCGTGCTACGGCACACCAACTCGCAGAGCCTAAACACCACCGGATCAGCAATGCTGTAGAAAACACTGTTGCCGGAACGTTCGCGGCCGACGAGGCCTGCGTCGAAGAGGATTTGAAGGTGTTTCGAGATGTTGGGCTGATTCCCGTCCAACTCACTGACAATCTGGTTAACGGTCCTTGCACCGCCTTGGAGTGTTTGCAGGATGCGGAGGCGGCAAGGCTCCCCGAGTATTTGGAATCGGCGGGCGACCAACTCGACCATCTTCTTGTGGATCATCGTCCGCCTTCCGGACAAATAAAGCGGAACTCATTCACTATATAATTATACATGCATATAGTTGGATATCGCCAAAAGCCAGGGAGTTGCCCGAATGCGGTCTGACATCGAAGAAGCCATCGTCTTACTGAAGCGCGGGGGCGACGGCGCGCTTGAGGGAGCAGTAGAGCTGCTGCAAGGGGCCGTGTTTGCTTTCAGTATGAGAGTGTGCGGACAACAGCAAGATGCCGAAGACACGATGCAGGAAGTCCTGGTAAAGTCGTTGCCCTACCTGTCAAAGTTTGACAACTCCAGAGCTTTAGCGACCTGGTTGTACAAAGTGGCGAAGAACCGTTGTCTCATGAACCGCCGCAAGAGCAAATTCGCTCCGAAAGAGGAACTTTCCCTAGAGGAGTTGATGCCTAACCAGGAGGAGTTCGAGCGGCTCGACGGGCTCACTAGTATCACTCCGGAAGGTTCGGCCATTAGTGGTGAAGAGGGGCAACGGTTGCGGGAGGCGATTCGGTATCTGCCGCCGCACTATCGCATCATTCTCGTGCTGCGTGACATGGAAGGCTTCACCGATGAAGAGGTCGGGGAGATCACCGGCTTGCGCCCAGGGACCATACGTGTCCGACTCCACCGGGCCCGCTTATTCGTGCGGAGGGAACTCGCGAAGGTGAACGAGGGAGCGAAGCACGGTAGTGTGGGACGACGGCAGCAAAATGCGGGAGCTTCGTCTGGCACCGGTCGTTGCCGGAAGGTCTTCGCGGGGCTGTCGGACTATCTTGATGGTGAACTGGACGATTTCTCTTGTGAGGAAATCGAGACCCACCTGAACGGCTGTGAACCATGCAAGAAATTCCTCCGCAGTCTGGAGTCGACCATACAACGCTGCCAGCAGTCACCTGCTGACTGCCCGGATCGGGAAAGGGCGGCTGCCCTAAGAAAGAAACTGCTCGCGACCTACAGCCGGGCACTCGCAACCAGCGGGAAGTGACTGGATCAAAGACTGTTAGGCCGCTCTACGTCGCCTTTTCATAGCGCTCCATTCTCTCTCTTTATTTCCTGTAACAAATTTGTACGGGTTTGCATTTATTCATGTGGCTCCCATGGAGGAGCCCGTGAGGGAGACCCATGATTTCTGCAAAAGTTGAACTGACACAGCCGCTTGCCCAGCAAAGACAATTCGTTGCTCGAACTGGCAGTGAGCACTATTTCTTGCTGGACGATAGTGCCGGGGGAACCGGACCTAAACCCATTGAACTGGTTGCAGCCGGGCTTGCTGGATGCACGGCCTTCGACGTGGTCACGATTCTCCGCCAGAAATATCACCAGAAAGTCACCGGCTACGAAGTGCGGGTGGAAGCTGACCAAGCGGAGCGCCCGCCGCAGGTGTTCACCGCGGTCCGGATTCATCATGTTGTTCGAGGTTTTGACATTGATGCTTCGGCCATCGAGCAGGCGATTCACCTGTCGGAGGAGAAATATTGTTCAGTCGGGGCGATGGTGCAAAAGACGGCCAGCTTCCACACCACGTTTGAAATCGTCGCCGAAAAGACAGAGTGGGCGAATCAGGCAGAGCCAGCCGTAACCCAGGCTTAAGAGATTGCGAATGCAACAGCTTCCCCAAACTTAGTGATCCAGGTCACGGCCTGAGTCTTGGTCCTGAGTGCAGGATAAAAGGAGCATACCAACTCGTTTCTCAATCGGGTCTTATCCCTTATGCGTATCTATATTGCTGCTCGCCGTTCTTTTCCGATTCTGCGATTGGTTGTAGCTGTCCTCTGCGTCAGTGGGACGATGTTTTCCCAAGCGTCGCCGGAACCCTCCCCCCTTTCATTACAGCAGGCCGCCACCATCGCCATGGAAAAGAACCCACTGCGCAAGGCGGCGCTGGCGGATACGAAAGCTGCATCGGCCGGGATTCAGGAAGCCCGTTCTTTTCTGATGCCCCACATCACCTTCTCAGAAACGGGGACACGCGGTAACGATCCCGTCTACGTGTTTGGCAGTAAGCTTCGACAGCAGCGTTTCACCACGAATGATTTCTCCTTGAACCAACTAAATACACCACTTGCCTTTCGGGAACTTCAGCACCCGCTTTGGTGGAACCTGGAACCTGTTCGACTCCTTTGCCACCTGGCACGCAGTCAGTCGCGCCAAGGAGATGAACGCCGCCTCCACCCACCAGCTGGAACGTACCGACCAGGAGATTTTGTTTCGCGTTGTACAGGCGTACTACGGCGTGCTCCTTGCTAAAAAGCAAGTGGAGGTCGCCGAACAATCGGAGAAGACGGCGAAGTCGATCATGGACCGCAGCCAGGTGAGATTCGACAGCGGGCTGGTGGTGGAGTCGGACCTGCTTACCGCGAAGGTCCGCCTGGCGAGCCGCGAACAAGAACTCATTCGCGCGAAAAACAATCTGGAACTCGCCCGAGCCCAACTGAATACCGCGATGGGCGTTCCTGTGGATGCCGTGTATCAGCCCGCAGACCCGCTTGCCGACCAGAGTCTCGCGGTTCCCTCGCTGGCTGACGTGGAGCAAAAAGCACTTACGAGCCGGCCAGATCTGAAGCGGATCGAATCCGAGCAGTCCGCGCAACAACTGAGTGTCGCCATCGCCAAATCATCGTTCGGTCCGCGCCTGAATGCCTTTGCTGGGTGGGAGATGGACAATCCTACGCTGCTGGCCGGTGGTGGCGGCAACAACTGGCTTGGGGGGATCGAGTTGCAGGTCGACCTCTTTCAGGGTGGCGCGAAAAAGGCGGCTCTTTCGCGAGAGCATGCCATCGCCGAAAAGATAGCGGCGCTGAAGCAAGCGGCCAGCGACGCTGTGCGATTGGAGGTGCGCCAAGCCTACTACGACGTGGACTCCAACCGCCAGCAGGTGGGTGTAGCACGCTCGTCGATTACGCAGGCACAAGAGAGCCTGCGCATCAACCAGGATCGCTATGAGGGTGGCCTCATTACCATTACCGACCTTCTAGGCGCAGAGGAATCGGCCCGCCGCAGTCAAACCGATTACTGGCAGGCGGTCTATCAGTTTCACATCAGTTCCGCCAACCTTGAGTTGGCGAGCGGGACCTTGAATCTGCAATCACCGGTGGTCAATCCATGAATCTGATTTCTACTGCGAAACAAAGAAACCGAATGAAACTCGCGTCCGTGGTGACAGCGGGTCTCCTCTTGCTCGCTCTTGCGACCCTTGTCGGCTGCTCAAGCGAGCGTGAAACCGCCAGCGCTGCCCCGGAGACCGTAAGCAACGTGTCCGTGTTGTCTGTGCAACCGGCGAAAGTTCCGGACCTGGTGGAGGCCGTGGGGACGCTCCGCGCGGCGCAGACGAGCCAACTTGCCGGCCAGATGATGGCGAACATCGTTGAGATTCGGGTACACGAAGGAGACCGGGTCCAGCGCGGACAGGTGTTGGCTGTCCTCGACGAAGCCCAGCCGCGTGCGGCTCTCGACCGCGCGACGGCGGCAGATCTCGCATCGCAGCAGGGAATCACGGCAGCCGACTCCGACCTTGCCTTGGCGGAATCCACCTTCAAGCGGTATCAGACCTTGTACGAGAAGAAGTCGGTCAGCCCGCAAGAGTTCGACGAAGTAAAGGCCCGTTACCAGGCGGCGGAGGCGCGCCGCGACATGGCCCGTGCCGGGCAGACGCAGGCGAAGGCGGCCCTCCAACAGGCACACACCGCTCTCGGGTACACCCGTATCCTGGCTCCGTTCGATGGCCTTGTGACCGAAAAGAAAGCGGATGTCGGTGCGCTCGTCAGCCCCGGGATGCCAATCTTTACCGTGGAGGACCTTCACCGCTACCGACTGGAAGCCACCGTCAACGAGACCGATCTACGGTACGTCCGCATGGGACAGCAGGCTCCCGTCATCATCGACGCCGTGGGCGATAGAGAGCTCAAAGGACGGGTTGTCGAAATTGTTCCTGCGGCAGACGCAGCGAGCCGCAGCTTCCTGGTGAAAATTGAAATACCATCTGACCCGGCGCTGCGATCGGGGCTTTTTGGCCGGGCGCAGTTCTCTCGCGGGGAAAAGTCATCCCTTCTAATCCCGCGAACTGCCGTCGTGGAGCGCGGGCAATTGCAGGGAGTCTACGTGCTCGATCAGAACAAGATTGCCGGCTTGCGCTATATCACGCTCGGTAAACCATCAGGCGCCCAGGTGGAGGTGCTTGCCGGCTTGCAGGCAGGCGAAACGCTAATTTCCGATCCGGGTAGCCGGGAACTCAGCGGCAAGAAGATTGAGTCACGCTAGGAGCCATGGATGAGCACTGCTAACAACAATTCCGGACGGGCTAACCAGCACCCAGCGCTTCGCCTGGCAGGGAAAATCGCGCATGCCTTCATTGATTCAAAGCTGACTCCGCTGGTCATTGTCGCCGCCCTGCTCCTGGGTGCATTCGCCATCCTCGAAACGCCACGCGAAGAGGAACCGCAGATCGTGGTCCCGATGCTCGACGTTTTTGTGCAGATGCCGGGCGCTTCCTCGCAGGAGGTTGCCCAGCGCGTGAGTCTGCCGATGGAGAAGTTGCTCCGCGAAGTGCCTGGGGTCGAATACATCTACTCGATCAGCCATCCCGGTATGAGCATGTTGATCGTGCGCTTCTATGTGGGCACGAAAGAAGAAGACGCGATCATACAGACCTACAACAAGCTCTACTCGAATTTCGACCGAATCCCGCCCGGCGTCTCGCAACCAATCATCAAAGTTCGCTCCATTAACGACGTTCCGATCATGGCCTTAACGCTTTGGGGAAAGAATTACGATTCCTATCGTTTGCGGCGGGTCGCGGGCGAGTTGGAAAACTCGCTCAAGAAACTCGACGATGTTTCGGAAACGGCGATCATCGGCGGCCAACCCCGCCAGGTTCGTGTGGTTTTGGATACACAACGGCTCGCTGCCTACGGTCTCACACCAGGAGCAGTGGTTGGCCAGTTGCAGAGCTGCAAACACCCGCGGACAGGCTGGCAGCTTCGCCCGCGACAACCGCGAATTTCAAGTGGAAGCGGGCCTGTTTTTCACTCGGGCCGATGACTTGCAGCAAGTTGTCGTTGGAGTTCACGGCGGCCGGCCCGTTTATTTGCGCGACGTCGTGGACAAGATCGAGGACGGCCCGGCCGAGCCCGACGACTATGTGCTGTTCGCAAATGCCAAGGGGACGAGTGCTCAGGCAGCCAACTCTGAATATCCCGCCGTGACCATCACACTCGCCAAGCGCAAGGGTACAAATGCGAGCATCATCGCTGACAATGTTCTGGAAAAAGTGAGCGCAATGCGCGGCTACATGCTGCCTGCGGACCTGAATATCACGGTCACACGAAACTACGGCGAGACCGCAAAGGATAAGTCGGACGAACTCCTCAAACACCTGCTCATCGCAACGTTGTCCGTCACTGTGTTGATCGCCTTGGCCTTGGGCTGGCGCGAGTCCGGCGTAGTGCTGCTGGCCGTGCCGGTGACTCTGGCTCTCACGCTGGCAATCTTCTATCTGTTCGGGTACACGCTGAACCGGGTGACACTATTCGCGCTTATCTTCTCCATTGGCATACTGGTCGACGATGCCATCGTGGTGGTCGAAAACATTGTCCGTCATTTTCGGTTGCCCGAGAGTCGCGGGCGTTCGTTGGTGGACGTTGCAGTGGAAGCCGTGGACGAAGTGGGAAATCCCACGATTCTGGCCACATTCGCTGTGATTGGCGCGATTCTGCCGATGGCGTTTGTCCGCGGCCTCATGGGTCCTTACATGCGGCCGATCCCGGTCGGAGCGTCGGCAGCGATGATGTTCTCGTTGATCGTAGCGTTTGTGGTCTCACCTTGGGCGGCATTGCGGCTGTTGCGGCATTACGCCGGAGACAGTGGACACGGCCACCACGAGTCCGAGGGATGGACCACGCGCTTCTATCGCAGGATCATGAACCCGCTGATTCTCGATGCGCGCCGCCGCTGGATGTTTTTCGGCGGGGTGGTAATTCTGCTGCTCGCGGCGGTTGCTTTCGTCCCGTTGAAGTGGGTACGAGTCAAGATGCTGCCCTTTGACAACAAGAGCGAGTTTCAGGTCATGATCGATATGCCCGATGGCACGCCGCTGGAGCAAACTACGCGGGTAGCACAGACGCTGGGACATTATCTTGCGCAGCAGCCGGAAGTCACGAACTACCAGATCTACGCGGGTACCTCAGGGCCTTATAACTTCAACGGCCTGGTCCGACACTACTTCCTGCGACGGCAGCCCAATCAGGCCGACATTCAGGTGAATCTGTTGTCCCGTCATGACCGCAAAGCGCAAAGCCATGAAATAGCGCGCCGCTTGCGTCCGGAATTGGACAAGCTCGCCGCGCCCTTTGGCGCTCGCATCAAAGTTGCCGAAGTGCCGCCCGGTCCGCCGGTGCTGCAAACTCTGGTCGCCGAAGTGTACGGACCCGACTACAAAGGCCAGATTGAACTGGCAGCGCAGATCAAGAAAGTCTTTCAGCAGACACCGGGCGTCGTGGACGTGGACTGGTACGTCGAAGACCCGCAGACCAAGTACGACTTGAAAGTGGACCTCGACAAGGCGTCGCTGCACGGGATTTCCGCCGCGGACGTTACTCGCACATTGCAGGTGGGACTGAGTGGGGCCGATGCCGGGCTGCTGCACGATCCCCAATCGCGCGAGGATGTTCCGATCGAGGTGCGCCTGTCACGGCCCGATCGTTCCGGTATCAGGATCTTGAAAACCTGAAGCTCCCGACTCCTTCCGGCGGTCAGATCGCGCTGCAAGAAGTGACGAATCTGCAACAGACCACCATCGATACCAGCGTGTATCGCAAGAATCTGCAGCCGGTGGTCTACGTGACGGGCGATGTGGCGGGCGGAGAAGAAAGCCCGGTGTACGCCATCATGAAGATGAGCGACGCGATCGACAAGATCAAATTGCCCGATGGCTACGGCGTCAAGCAATACAAGGGCACGACCATGCCCGAGCGCACCGACCGCTTCTCCATGAAGTGGGATGGCGAGTGGCACATCACGGTCGAAGTCTTCCGCGACCTCGGGCTGGCCTTCGCCGCGGTGCTGGTACTGATCTACGTGCTGGTAGTGGGCTGGTTCCGCTCGTTCATTACGCCGCTGGTCATCATGGCGCCGATTCCGCTCACGCTGGTCGGCATTCTGCCGGCCCACGCGCTGATGGGCGCGTTCTTCACCGCGACCTCGATGATCGGCTTCATCGCCGGCGCCGGAATCATCGTGCGCAACTCCATCATCCTCGTGGATTTCATCGAACTGCGGCGCTCGCAGGGCATGCCGCTGGAAGAAGCCGTCGTGGATGCCGGGCGCGGTGCGCTTCCGGCCCATGCTGCTGACCGCGGCGGCGGTCGTCGTGGGCGCCAGCGTGATTCTGTTCGATCCCATTTTCCAGGGGCTCGCGATCTCGCTGATGGCGGGCGAAGTAGCTTCCACAGTGCTCTCGCGCATGGCGGTGCCGGTTCTCTATTACATGAGCGAGCGGCGCAACCAGACGAAACCGGGCGCCGCTGAATCTCACCTACAGGAGGTAGAAGTATGACGGTAGAACGTGGTCTTCGATTGATGGCGGGTACGTTCATTTTGATCTCGCTTGGTCTGGGATACTGGATCAGCCCCTACTGGTATCTGTTCACTGCATTTGTCGGGCTGAATCTGTTTCAATCCGGACTGACGAACTGGTGCCCCGCGATGTTCGTGCTTCGAAAGTTGGGATTGCGCGAGTCGTCACCACTTGTCTCGAAAGGCTGAGGGATCAGACGATTCGACGGAACCAATGACATCCATCGTCCTAGTCGAATATCGACTCAGTCTAATGTCGATTCGCCAAGAGATTCTCGAATCGCTCGGGCACCCGGTGATTTCTGTCGTGGGTTCGCGCGCTGCACGGAATCTTGATCTCTCGAATCGATCGCCTGGAGTCATCGTGATCGGGCATGGCGCCTCTCGGCAAGAGCGCCAAGGTCTTATCAATTACTTCCGGAAGGCCGTGCCGGGCGTTCCGCTTGTGGCACTTCTGCGCAGTCGCGATGACGACTTTAACGCCGTCGATTACAACTGCCGGGCCGACGATCCACCACTCTGGGTGAGGACGGTCACCCAGGCTCTTGCCGGAATCGAATAGCAACTGCCCACTCCAATCGGAATTTTGGAGGTGATGGCTCGCAATGATGTCGAGTTCGATAGTGACGATTGCACGATCTCGACCTGTGAGGATGGGGTGAGTACGACCGCCGAGCAGTATCGGCGGACTTAATGCCGGAGGGATTATGGAATCAAATGTTGGTAGCGTGGACCGGCTTGTACGCGTGGGGAGCCAGGCTGGGCTATGCCCACCCCAACGTGCGTCTGTTAGTAGAAGACTTGGCCTGCGATGAGCCTGGGATCTCGTGGTTTTCAGCTCGATTTGAAACGACTCCCGAATTTCGAGGAGTTCTATAAATCTAAAGGGTTGAAAGGGAGAAATGCCATGAAACGTAGCAAACTGTTACCGATTCTTTTATTGATGCTGACTTCGTTGGCTTTGCTCAGAGCACCGTCTGGCCAGCAATCTTCAAGCGGGGCGCAAGCGGGAACGCCGCCGGCACCGCGTACCGGCGGGCCAGCGCGCACAACGGCATGAGCAGATGCAGGCGATGTGCAAGGAACACATCGAAGCCATGAAGACGGATGCGCAAAAAATGCATTCCGCTTTTGACAAGATGAAGGCCAACGTTGCCTCCATCAGCAATGCCGATGAGAAGGCACGCTGGCAAGCGAATATTGACATGTGGCAGTCCATGTTGGACCACCACGACCAGATGCTGAAACACATGGAAGATGCCCAGGCCAAAGGCATGGGATGCGGGATGATGATGGGCGGCATGGGAATGGGTGGCCGGCATGAGCCCGATGAAACCAGCCCCGACTGGACCCAGCGAAACCAAGCCGCAGTAGCAGGGAACCGTCATACTCTAGGTCTGATGCTGCGACCGACCGGCCGCGGACTATCGCGCTCAGGTAAAACCGCGCGAACCGGACGTGCCGCAGCCCCCGGCAGCGAAGGTGGAAAACTGACGCTCAACCTTGTTCGAGTGACAATTCGGGCACTCCAACAAGGTGTCGGCGTCTTTCATGCGACGCAGCATCTCGAACCCTTTGCCGCAGCTGCGGCACTGGTATTCATAAAGGGGCATCACGAACTCCTGGTTCTTGCGAACGGCCGATAGGCGGACTAGTTCCACGACTCTAGACTGGGGTTGCCGCCGGAGCCAAGACTACCTGCGGTTCCAGAATAATCTGGCTTTGGAGTGAGCGGGAAACTAAACACGCTTTTTCTGCCTTTTCAAGCAGGCGCAACCCGCGCTCGCGATCCGATTCACCGTTGATCGCCAACAACGGACGGATCGTGACGCGGGTAAACCGAAATCCACCCTCAGTCTTTTCCACCTGTCCTTCGACCGACACTTCCAGAGCGTGCGCTTCGAACTTCGAATACGCCGCAATGGCCTGAAATGTCGTGATAAAACACGTAGCCACCGCGGAGGTGAAGAAGTGTTCAGGCGTCCAGACTCCTGCCTGGCCGTGAAATTCCGGCGGAGCGGAAAAGTTAATCAGTGGCTTGACTTCGTGTCCCGCGACCACGCCCTGCAGGCCGCTCGTCCAACGAGCTGAAGATTCAAAATTGTAACTGGTATTCATATTTCACTTCCTTCATAACAAGAAATGCTGACGCTACGAAATTTGTTACAGAATGGGCTCAACTTTCTCCAAGGTGAACGCTATCGGGCTCCCAGACGTCAAATCACATGTACGGCGATCCAATGCCCAATGCTCGGCCTAATCATCTGAGATTAATGTAACTGACTCACCGCTCGCCGTTGGTGACCTGGATCACGCGGCGATGAGCGTCAGAATCCCCAGTGTTAGCGGGGTTACGGGATGGGAGCCGGTCACGCAATCGTGAACTCCCACCCACAATACTGGCCGGGAGCTGCGTCGGGAGGACAGTGCAGGCAGATCGTACGAATTCGCGGATCGATCGTTGAAGCGAAGGTTTCGAACTCTACTGATGCCGACGCTTTTGCAAGGGAAATCCGGCAGGCCCTTGCGGCGCCGGGCCTCCTGAACTCGGCAGACATCCATGAAGAAGCACAGACGCTTGCGGTCGTCGGACCATTCGGTGCGCTGCGAGTTTATGACGGCGTAGAGGCGCAGACTCAAGGCTCTTTCAAGGGCCTCAAGCCCACCACCAGCTGGAATGTTGAATGTGGTCATGATGCGGCGGGCCTCCGCGGAGGCGAAGCGCTTCCAGGAGCGAGCGTCCAGCTCGATGGCCGTCTCCATGTCGAAACGTTCCTCTGCCGCAAGGAACCAGCAGCCATCGTGGGCGAGCCAGTTCTTGGCGAACATTTCCAGTGCCCGCAATAGATCTTCGCGGCCCATTGCTTCAAACGCATTTCCTGGTTGAGATGACATAGATCCTCGCCTCAGTTCATATCCTGAATAACCACACATCAAGGACAAGTTTGCGCTGTCTCCCGATACCTATGGAGTAGCACTTTCCTCACACGTCGCACAGCGAGCAGGCTGTCCTATGGTCGGAGGCACCGGCCCAAACTCGGACTCCAGAGGAAATCCAAGCCGACGCCACGTGTGGAAGCCGCCTTGCAATGGACGAACCTTAGTAACGCCGTATTTCCGTAGTTTGACCGCTGTCATGGCACTGCTGGCTTCATTCGGGCAGGTACAGTACAACACCACTTCCTCCCCTCTGGGAATCTCGTGGTTGCGCTTGTCCAAGTCTTCCATGGGAATCCGAAGCGCCCCCGGAATCGTGTAGGGCTCGGGCAGGAAATCGAGAGAATGTCGGAGGTCAATCACCGTGACCGGTTCATGCCGGTCCAGCTTTTGCTTTAGCTCTTCAGGACTGATGCGGGCCATTTGCAGGTCTTGGAGAAATTTCTTCCGCCGCGCATGCTTGCGGAACCAAGTATGCCGTCAGTGCAGCGACGACTAAAACGACCAGGAAGAATGCACTCATCCGCCATGCGTAGACAGCAAGTCTTTCCAGTTGCTTCGAGAAGACAAGCCCCAACAATTCAAATGTCGAGGCCCAGATAATGATGCCCAGGCTATCCACAGCCACAAACTGCCACCAAGGTATGCGAATAGTGCCCGCGACAGGTGCTGCCATCGCATTCAGGCCCGGTACGAATTTGGCGATCAGGAGCGAACGCAACCCATGTTTCTCCACAAGATTCTTGACGCGACGGACGCAAGAATCTGGCTCCAGGCACACCCGACACAGTCGGCCAAGGCTCGCGAGCCGTGAGAGTACCCGGCACGATACCAAATCAGATCGGCGGTAAGTGCCCCGGCCAGGGCCAATGCGGTAAGGAAAAGCAGGTTCATTCGGCCCGTGCTCGCTATGGCGCCCGCCGCCAACAGGATTGGCGCAGCCGGTATCGGGACGCCGAGTTGCTCGGCGAACACCCAGAGTGGCAGGGCTACGTAGCCATAGCGTATGAAATCAGCCAGAGTCTCGCTCACGGTTCTTGTTTTCGGCCTCTGGAGAAAGAATGCAGAAAACTCGGATTTTGTTACAACAAAGCGCATCCGTTTGCGACCGTACGGCAGCCGTTCTGGATCCCTTTCGACCGGATGTGACCTTGTTCACATGCCAACGTGATTGATGTCCTTGAGTATTCGGATGCTCCCTATAAATATGACTAAAGTGCCCGGTTTCTACCCACCAGCAGTTGGGCATCCCTCGAGGGGGCTCTTATGTCAGACCTAAGTTCTCGCCAAGTTAAATGGTTTGTTCTGCTAGTCGCGCTCGTCCTCATCCCTGTCACCTACCTTCTGTCGGCATCCGGCAAGGTGCAGGTGAACGTCGAGGCATTACAGCTCTTTGCGCCACTTCCTGCGGTGATGAACTCGCCCGACAATCCGGTTACGGATGCGAAAGTGACGCTGGGCAGAATCCTGTACTACGATCCTCGCCTTTCGGCCAACCAGAAGATTTCCTGCAACACCTGCCATCCGCTCGATGCCTATGGTGCGGAATCCAAGAGCGTCTCCACCGGCTTCAAGAACCAGCAGGGGAAGCGCAACGCGCCAACCGTGTACAACGCTGCCGGGCACTTTGTGCAGTTCTGGGATGGCCGGGCTCCGACTGTCGAGGAGCAGGCGAAAGGCCCGATCACCAACCCAGTTGAGATGGCGATGCCCTCCAATGCCGCCGCCGTCGAAATGATCAAGTCCATGCCCGACTACGTTGCTCTTTTCCAGGTAGCCTTTCCAAAGAGATAGATCCGATTACCTACAACAACATGGCCTTGGCGATTGGAGCGTTCGAGCGCGGCTCGTCACTCCATCGCCTTGGGACGCCTTCATCCAAGGAGACCAAGTCGGCCCTGACGGATGCCGAAAAATCGGGCTTCAACACATTTGCCGCAACCGGCTGTCAATGGTGCCACTCCGGTCCCTATGTCGGCGGGTCGGCGTATCAAAAGCTCGGCGTCGTGAAACCGTGGCCGAACCAAACCGATCAGGGAGTCTACCAGTTGACCAAGGACGACATGGACAAGATGGTTTTCAAGGTCCCCTCGCTGCGGAATATCAAAAAGACGGGACCATACTTTCATGACGGCTCGGTGCCGACGCTGGACCAGGCGATCCGCAACATGGCGGTTCACCAGCGTGGAGTAACACTAACGGACGCCCAGGTCAAGTCGATTGAAATCTGGATGGGTTCGCTGACGGGACAGATACTGAGGAACTACATCAAGCCCCCGGAGCTGCCGAACAGCACATCGCAAACTCCACACCCCAGCGGCGAGTAACAGAACTGGGAGTCCGTGCGTCCATACCGATCAATGCCCGTGTGATGGACTCTTCCTTAATGATAGGCCCGTCATAGACACAGTGGCGGTGGGCGGAGGTACTTGCTGTAGCCGACACGAATCCGAGTGTGCTTGGAGAGCTTAAGCAGCTCTTGAGGTGAACAGCATGTCCGACACGATTTCCTTCAGACTGAATGACAAACCAGTCCGTCTGAATGTCGACGCTAACCGCGTGTTCCTCGGGATTCTGCGAACCGATTTGGGCTTGACCGGTGCCAAATTTGGCTGCGGCGAAGGGCATTGCGGCGCCTGCACTGTGCTGGTGGACAAAGTCGCGGTTCGTTCCTGCCTGTTGACGGCAAGAGATGTCCGCAACAAGGAAGTTGTCACCATCGAAGGCCTGGCTGAAGACTGAGAAACTTTACCTGCTGCAGAAGGCGTTTGTGGAACACGACGCTGTGCAGTGCGGATTTTGCACTCCCGGCATAATTCTTTCCGCCTACAGCCTGCTGAACGAAACCCCCCATCCATCCAGAGAGCAAATCATGCAAGGCATGGATGAAATCGTTGTGCCGGTGTGGCGCGCACACCCGAATTATCGATGCCGTCCAGACCGCCGCCGCTGAAATTAAGGGAGCCCGTTAAACATGAAAGGCGAAAACCACGAGGATTTCCTCGCGCAGGACTTCAAGGACAATATTCTAACTTCTTTCCTCCCCCAGCAGGCGCGAATTTATCAAGCTTCTTGGTGGCGGCATCGTCATTGTGGTGCTGGGTGATTTCTGGGTTGCTCAGGACGCGAGCCGGGAGCGCGGAGCACGTGGCAGTCTGCCTTCCGACTTCAACGCCTTTCTGAGAATCGGTGAAGACGGCCGAGTGACTTGTTTCACAGGCAAGATTGAGATGGGCCAGGGGACGATGACCTCATTGCCGCAGATGCTCGCCGAAGAGCTGGAAGTGCCTCTAGATTCCGTGGACATCGTCATG
>CAVOSN010000015.1:0-43428 GCA_963698805.1 uncultured Acidobacteriota bacterium
CAGGTGTATGTCGCGTTCAAAGCAATTTGCAACGGACGCTACGACAGTAGGTTCTGAGCGTTAACCATACTGACCGCGCAAAGCCCAGCCAAAGCTAGTTTTACCGGTACGGAAATCTAGGTCATGCCTCGTAAAGCGCATCGACGATCCGAGGAACAACCTTCCCCGGAATTTCAAGAAGGCAAAAACTCACAACAAGGCAGTCCTATATGTTTGCCTTTTGTGTACACCTGTTTGAGAAGGGTGACTGGGTTCAAACCACTAGCATCAGAACCCTCTCACTGGCTACGACTTAGGGCTTCAGACAATTACATTCGGGTTGAATAAATCGCGGCATCAGACGGTCTAAGATATGCTGCGCCAAATCTTCTCCTGGCCATGTCCTTCATCTCCGGCTTTACAGAGTCCCGACAAAATGGTATTGTCCCTCCGTCCGCCTGTCTGGGTAACTCCAGGGTTATCAGTAATGAGGCATCCGGAGTCTCGTTTGTGGAGGCGAATCAGTGCTACGAGCCCTCAAACAGGCGTGTTTAGGCGCTGGAAAGTCATGTGGCTTATTCAAGCTCGCCTCATCCAGTCGCCTCCGGAATTCCCGCCTCCTTGTGTTGGGTTATCACGGCGTTTCGCTGCAAGATGAACATCGTTGGGACCCATCCCTTTTCCTTAGTGCTGAGGTATTTCGGCGCCGGATGGATGCGCTCAAACGGGGAAGCTGTACGGTATTAAGTTTAGAGGATGGTCTTCGTCTCACCGCCGAAGGAAGACTGCCGGATCGAGCCGTCGCTCTTACCTTCGACGACGGCACATACGATTTCTACAAAATCGTTTGGCCAATACTAAAAGAATTTGGTTACCCCGCAACGCTGTACCTCACAACCCAGTATGTACAGCTTCCATACCCCGTCCCTCGAGAAATTTGGCCCTACATGTTGTGGAGGGGGGCAGACCGTTCAAGGTTGAATGCGCGCGAGATATTGGGGCAGGATGTCATATTTAACCTCACGGACAAGTCTGGCCGCGAGGAAGCATTCCGTAAGTTAGTGGCTTTTGCTGATGCCGAGAAAATGGATGGTCATCGCAGGAACGCTCTCTCGGCGAAGTTAGCGCGACTGCTCGGGATTGACTTCGATGCGCTATGCTTCAGCCGGATTTGTCAGTTGCTGAGGCCTGAAGAAGTTCACGAGCTCGCCAGCAATGGCGTTTCCGTGCAGATGCACATGCATCACCATGCGAGTCCGGTCACGCGCGGAGCTTTCATTGACAATCTCCAAGCGAATCGTCGGTTCATCACGGAAATGACAGGATCGGAACCCAACCATTTCTGCTATCCAAGCGGTAACTACAATAAAGAATCAGTGAGGTGGCTTCAAGAGAACGGCATTGCGTCCGCAACCACATGTGACCTTGGACTTTGCTCAGCGAAGACCGATCCCATGCTAATCCCTCGTCTGATTGATACTTCATACATATCGGATACGGGTTTCGAAAGCTGGCTAGTGGGTATCGGAGCGCTAATATCTCATGTTGGAGCGCTTATGCCTCGCGCTGCGTGATGGCATGGTGCTAAGAGCGTCTAACAAAAGCCTCGGATTGGGCGGCCGGTTCATCGCTTCACTCGGTTGGTGCTGTCGAAAACTCGGAGACCCATACGCGCTGGACAGAGATTGGTTAGAGGCTGAAGGGAGACGAGGAACCGTGGTCGCCGTGTCAGAGGGCCGCTTATTCCGAACAGAGCCCATTTCAGGCACTAATAGAGGTGGATCTGCTACCTAGATACTTATCCAAGCTGCTCGGAGGAAGTTCCAGCAGATGAGAGCACATCCGAGCGACAAGAGTGCCTCGTGGATGTCAGCCCGTTTTTCATAACGAACGCGCAAACGGCGAAACTGGCTAAGCCAGGCGAAGGTTCGTTCTATTACCCACCGCGATCGGCCTAATCCACTGCCGTGTTCGGTGTTTCGCTTGGCGAGCATCGGCTTAATCCCGCGAAATCGTAAGGCCTGACGGATCGCTTCCGCGTCATAACCACGGTCGCCGATCACGCAATCTGGCCGAAAGCGTGGTCGTCCTCGTTCACCCTGTAAAGGCGGGATAGCATCAACGAGTGCGATTGCTTGCCGGGAATCGTTGCGATTGGCACCCGTGAGCTGAATAGCCAGCGGTACTCCACGCCCGTCGCAAATCAGATGACGCTTGCTGCCGAGCTTAGCCCGATCGGTGGGATTCGGGCCGGTCTGCGCCCCCCAAAAACCGCTCGAACAGAGCAGCTGTCCGCGACTGCGCGGGACCAGTCGATCCGATTGAAGCGGCAAAGCCAGTCCAACAGCGCAAAGTGAATCAATTGCCAGATACCAGACTTTTGCCAATCTCGCAGGCGTCTCCAGCAGGTCATGCCCGAGCCACATCCCAGCTCCTTCGGCAACATCTCCCAAGGAATGCCACTGCGAAGTACAAACACAATGCCGCTGAGGCAGGCTCGATCGGGCACACGCGGACGCCCGCCTTGCGGATTGGGCTTCGATAGTGGTAAGAGAGGCTTAATCACATCCCAGAAGCAGTCAGGAATGGATGCGGCAGCCCTCACAGTGCACCTCCCGGCTGGAACTGTGTTAATAGCAAAGGGCGGCGCTCACCTTCTGTTTTCCAGAGTCATTGGACTGTGAGCGTCACGTGCGTGGAATGCTTCAGAGGCCCCGACGTGCCCGTGACGGTTATTGTGTAAATGCCGGGCGGCGTGCCGCCTCCTCCGCCTCCCGGGCTGCCACCACCCCCACAAGCAGACTGGAAGACGAGCGCGACAACCAGCAAAGCGCAAAGCAGGAAGGCCGGTAGCTTCGCATTCTTGTCGATCCGTGAGCCAAAGCTGAGCCCGGTCAATACAAGCACTGCAATTGGCAGCCACAAGGCATAGAGCGGGCGAGCCGGACTGCCGAAACGCAGTGCCTGCGCTGCCGTGGCCGCGGTCGTTGTAATCGCCGCTGTGGCAGAAGTGCCCGGTTTGATTGAGCTCGGGCTCACCGCGCATTGCGGGGCGTGCGCCGGCGATGGCTGCACCGTGCAGGTCAAGGAGACAGCACCATTGAACCCACCGACAGTCCCTGCCGTCACTGTGGCCGTTGAACTCTGTCCGTGGCCAATGGGATTCGGCGTGAAATCAGATGCTGAAAGAGAGAAATCTGGAGTTAAGTCGAAGGTGGCGGTGATCGTTTGATCGGAGGTCAGCATCACAGTGCATGTGCCGATTCCGGAGCACCCGCCTCCGCTCCAACCGCTCAAATTGGAAGTCGGGTCCGAATGGGCGGTCAGGGTTATCACGGCTCCCGGAGGAAATCTCCGCGAACAGTTTGGCGTACAGGCAATCCATCCCGGGTTAATAGTGACGGTTCCCGTTCCAGTGCCCCCTTTTGCCACCAACAGAGCAAAGGTGGTCATGCTGGCACGATTCAGCAGAACCGGCGCAAACTGCGCACCTATGCCTCCAGCAAAAACTAAGTCTCGCTTGCCATCGGCGTTGAAATCACCCACCGCCGCGGGGTGAATACTTGACCCTACATAGTCATTGTCACGCCGGAAGCTACCGTCGCCGTTACCAAGCAGCAGGGTCATTGAGCCCAGGTCGTCTCGTGAAACAACCAAGTCCAGCTTGCCATCTCCGTCGAAATCCTCTGCGGTGAGATACCGGACAACGCCTCCAGTGGAATATTGCAAAGGAGGCTGCAAAGTGCCATCCCCATTGCCCAGAAAGACGCCCACAGCACCGCTGGCGGTTGCGATGACGTCGGTCTTACCGTCGTGGTTGAAATCACCGACTGCCAGCGGCGAACCGAAGAGGCCCAGGTCAAGATCTCGATGTGCTTGAAACGTGCCATCGCCGTTTCCGAACAAGAGGCTTAGGGTGCTCACGCAAGAGCCGGATGACCCGCAGGTCCCCATCGCCAGATCTTGTTTTCCGTCCCCGTTGAAGTCGGCCACCAGCAGGGAAGAGGGCGAAACACCTGTTTCATAAGTCACTCGGGGCTGGAATGTGCCATCGCCTTGCCCCAGAAAGACACTTATCGTGCTGTCAGTCGGATTGGTCCCGGTACTCACGAGATCTGATTTCCCATCCCGGTTGAAGTCCCCAGCGACCAACTCAAAGGCGCCAAAACCATCCGGATATTCCACCAGTGGTCGAAATGTACCGTCTCCATTTCCCAGCAGAATAGAGAGCAGGGAGGAGTTCTCTTCAGGCCCTGGTATGGTGAGGGCTAAGTCCGGAATGCCGTCCCCGTCAAAGTCCGCCACCAACGCCGCCGCCGCTTCGTCGGGGCGGAAAGTAGTCGCAGGCTGAAAGGTGCCATCGCCGTTGCCCAATAGGAGAACATTGCTGGTTGCTACATCTTCCTTTCCGTCCCGGTTGAAGTCTGCTACCAGCGGCGAAAAGCCAAATACTGAGTAAACCCTTGCGCTCTGAAGAGTTCCGTCCCCGTTCCCTAATGACACAAGAACGACGCCGCGATCGGGGGCAAACAAAAGATTTCCGGCCATCACGATGTCGGGCTTCCCGTCGCCGTTTAAATCTGCCGCTGCTGTACCCGCGCTCTCGCTCCCCCCGGCGTAAGTGCCTGCGAAAAGAAAAGTCCCATCACCGTTGCCAAGCAGAACGGCCAACTCGCGGCCACTGCCTACCAGGTCGAGATTGCCGTCACCATTCAGGTCCGTTGCAGTGACATAGGTGCCGCCTCCCGGCGCGGGAGAATCGAGTGAGTCTTGAAACGTGCCATCGCCGTTCCCCAAAAAAACGCTGTCGCCCACCACCAGATCGATGCGGCCATCGTGGTTGAAGTCCCCGGTGATGATCGAGAAGCCTTGCACGACCTGCCCATAGTTGACCGGCGACCGGAATGTTCCGTCGCCATTGCCAAGAGACACGCTCAAGACCTGTCCCACAACGTTCGCGGTCGCAAGATCGTCCTTACCATCGCCGTTGAAGTCGGCTGCTACAACCGCAAAGGGCATCAGTGGAATCGATTGCCTCAGACGCGACTGGAATGTTCCATCGCCGTTGCCGAGGAAAACACTGAGTGTGTTGTCGAGGGTGTCGGCTGTTACAAGATCCTGTTTGCCGTCGCCGTTGAAGTCGCCAATCGCGACCCAGACCGGGTCGCAGCCTGTGGCGTAGTCAACGCGTGGGCGAAAAGTTCCGTCGCCCTTTCCGAGGAACACAGACACGACAGGAGCGGGACAGATGGGGTCGTCTGGGCCCATTACGTCGACAGCGAGGTCAGGATTGCCATCGGCATTGAAGTCTCCAACTACCAGATGTCGCGGAAACGCTCCGGTTGCGTAATCCACATGACCCTTGAGAGTTCCGTTCCCATTCCCGATTAAGATGCTGACTGTGCCGGCAGAATAGTTGGCAGCCACCACATCCATTCTTCCATCTCGGTTGAAATCGGCGGTCGCAACGGCCAACGGCTCCAAGCCTACGGTATAAACCGAAGAATCGAGGAACACTTGTGCCTCGGCTGTACCCGCCAACATAAGCAAGAGAAATGGCACGCATGCGCGCAAGGTGTGCCGGCCGCAAAAGAGAAGGATTCCTTTAGCGAGTGAGTCGTTGTCGTCCATGCCCCGATCCCTCCACAAGAGAAAGGCAGGGCTTGCGCCCTGCCGCGCGCGTTTAGTCCTTGGGAAAGACCCTGCGGTTGTCCGATGTGATCACCACCGGAACGTTGGTGCCATCCGGCAGGACGAGTGACTGGAAAATTCCGTACGCATGGTTCTGGTTGTTGTCATAGGCCAGCGCCAGCACCGCTGTTCTCTGGACCTGCCCATTCACAAGCACATTGATAGTGGCGGTGCCCGTACAGTTCTTGTTGACGTTGAATGTGCCAGTGATGTCTTCCACCCCGGAGCTTCCTGCCACACTGCGTGACTGGCTGCCAACGAGGTTGCCTGCGGCGTCCGCGCTAAAGTGGCCAACCGACGCTACTGGTAGCGGTCCGTTGGGAGTAAATATCGTTCCGATGTAGGTATAAGCCCACTCCCCAGACGATGCAGCGGTTGAGCAATGGGCGGCGTACAAATTGGGCGCCACCGCCAGAATGAGCAGGGTCAAAGCTGCGAGAACCCTCTTGTTGGTCATGGCGATCCTCCATAGATTTGTGTGTAGTGAAGCCAACGATCTTGGCACTTGAGAGTCGTGGTCAAACAACAAGCGATGTTTTGCACCCGTTAACTCGTACCGTCAATAACGCGGACCTTTCGTGTGTCTATCCTGTTACTGATCGGCTCCTAACCTGCCAACCTGCTGTAAGAACGAGAGTTGCAGGGCTTGCTGTCCCCGAGGCGGTGATAAACTACTTTCCAGTTTTGGGGCGTTGACCACATGGAGAGTGCGCATCCACTGCGTGGAGCAGTTCGCTTCGGCGTTTTCGAGGTGGATCTCGGTGGCAGAGAACTGCGCAAGCGAGGGGTCAGGGTCAAACTCCAGGAACAGCCTTTCCAGGTTTTGCAGATTCTCTTGCTACATCCGGGCGATGTGGTCACCCGGGAAGAGCTTCGCGAGAGCATCTGGCCTTCAGACACCTTCGTGGATTTCGATCAGGGACTAAACAATGCCGTCAAGCGTCTTCGGGACGCATTGGGCGACTCGGCAGAAACTCCCCGCTTCATCGAAACGATCCCAAAGCGCGGTTATCGCTTTATTTGTACGACAGAACTCCGCAATGCCCCACGGCAACTCCGATCACTGGCCGTCTTGCCCTTGGAGAATCTGTCCCACGATCCCGAGCAGGAATATTTCGCCGAAGGGCTCACTGAGGCCCTCATCACCAGGTTAGCTAAAATCGGTGAGCTGCGAGTGATCTCGCGCACGTCCGTGATGCAGTACAAAGGAGTGCACAAACCTCTGCGCGAGATTGCTCGGGACTTGGAAGTGGAGATGGTCGTTGAAGGGACGGTGCTGCGTGCGGGACGTCGAGTGCGCATCACGGCGCAGCTCATCGATGCGGCTAAGGAATCCCACTTGTGGGCAGAAAGTTATGAACGCGATCTGCGCAACATCCTGGCCCTCCAGTCGGAAGTGGCCCAGGCCATTGCACGAGAGGTCCAGATCAAACTGACTCCACAAGAGCAGGCCCAATTCGCACAAGCGCCCCCCGTCGATCCTGAATCATACGAGGCCTATCTAAAAGGACGTTACCACTGGAACCGGCGCGTGGTAAGCGGATTCGAAAAGGCCATCGGGTACTTTCAAGAAGCGATTGCAAAAGACCCGAGTTATGGGACAGCGTATGCGGGCCTTGCTGACTGCCTCTCTGGACTTGGCGTGTGGGGTTTTGTTTCCCCCAATGAGGGTTGCGGCAAAGCCAAACGGCTGGCACTGAAAGCACTCGAAATCGACCGTGGCCTAGCAGAAGCGCATGCCTCGCTAGCGTGGGCTACCATGTGGTACGACTACGATTTCTTAGTTGCTGAAAGAGAATTTGAATGGTCAATCGAGTTGAACCCGCGTTATGCCACAGCACATCAGTGGTTCGGCATGGGTCTTGGCCTGATGGGAAGATACGAAGAGGCCTACACCGAGCTCAAACGAGCCATTAGCCTGGATCCATGCTCTAGCGTTATCCATTGGACCTTGGGATTCGTCTATCGGCGTGCACGCCGATACGATCAGGCAATCGAGCAGCACGAGAGGGCGCTTGAACTGGATCCTAACCTTGCCCAGGGACATGGGGGGCTTGGGTTCGACTACCTCGAGAAAGGCATGTACGAGCCAGCCATCTCCGAGTTGCAAAAGGCGGTGCAGCTTTCGCAGAGTGCTCCGACGTTCCTCGCGTGCCTCGGAGAGGCGTATGCCGTAGCTGGGCATCGGGACGAAGCGCTGAAGGTCTTGGAACGGTTGCAGGAGCTTTCGAAGCAGCGGTATGTAACCCCGTATATTGTGGCCGGAATCTACGCAGCCCTAGGCAAGAAAGAGGAAGCTCTTCAGTGGCTGAACTCTGCCTACGGCGAGCACGCGGCCTCTATGGTATTGCTGAAGACCGAACCTAGGTTCGACTATCTGCGTTCTGACCCCCACTTCCAGGATATCCTGCGCCGCATGAACTTCGCGGAATAGCGATTGTCAAACCAATCTGACCTATTTGTTATGAGTCTGATTGCCAACCAAAAACGCGTTTGTGTCAACGTGAGTTCCTCGCTGGTCGGCAGTTAATCTCGGGCGGCCTTAGAGGTAAGCACCATCCGAATCCGCATCGCCCACGAGTCGCTGGACGTGCGATCGCACGAAGTAGGTTTTGTTAGAGCCTCCTAAGGCATTCTGACTCTAATCAATGTCGTTGCGAGATGGAACAGCATCCCTGTTTCCAAACACAAAAGGGATGATCTCGGACGAGGAAGGGCTGGGCCTCCATCTGTTGTGAAGCGAATGTACGATAATGCCCCATGAACCAGGTCGCCTCCTCGTGCCCGCGTGACGTTCCGGGATCTATTGAGGTTCCCAGATCGCTTGCGATATCTAGCACGGACGCTACTCGGCCGGCACGCCACGCTTGGGATGTCCCTCGCGCAATGGCCCACTTCTTTCAATTTGTGACGACACTTAATTGAACTTGAGGTCTTAAGTTTTATGACGTCGGACAGATTCAAAACAGTTCTCGCCGATCTGATTCATTGTAAGCGCGAGGAACTTCGGGAAACCGACACTCGGGACACGCACGCAGGATGGTCGTCTGTGGCAGACGTCCAGCTGTTAGCATTGATCGAATCTGATCTCCAAGTCGTACCCGACGCTAGTTTCCTGGACGCGTTTACTGGCTGCGATACTGTTGGCGATCTTCTCAGATTGCTACAAGAGCACAACGCCTTTTCGGATTTGTAGGTTCTGCAACGTTCCTCTAAGATTTCACCTCTGCTGGGCTGCGATTCTCAATGAAACAAAGGTGGGTATTTGCTTCGCGCGTCGTGAGGATATACCGCCTTTCCTCTGAGTTGCTCTCAGTTTCGGAAAATCCCAGGCGAGAATACAAATCAGCGACCTGGGAGTTTTTGGCAGTGAGGCGGTAAACACCAACAATCCTCTCAATACTTGCCTCAGCCGCAGCCTGCAGTACCCGGTTCAGCATGAAACACTCCAGTTGCCGCCCCAGGACGCGACAACTGATCAACCAGCTATCGATCTCCCAGGTGCCGCGTTGAACTTGCCTGCAAATCATCACTCCCACAATGCCGTGGTCGCCAAATCTGTCAGACAATTGGAAAACGCCAGTAAAATTCATATTGTCGCTACAGATGGCTTCCACCTGGGTCTGAGTGTAACGGCGCGCAGTCAAATTAAACTGATTTGTCTTGTTCAGGAGTTGCGTCACCCGGGATATATTGTTGGGAGTGATCCGCGTTGTTATCGCTGCCATCTGCAGTGACTGCAGGAATGCTTCGGCTGATTCGCTGCCTTGGCGCAAGGCAGTAGCGGCTACCTGAGTCCGATATCGGTCTGCTCGGGCAACATCGTCCTGGGAAACTTGCAGCGTATAAAAATAGCGCCCTCGATCAAGCGCTTCCAAGCATCCGAAAACCGAAGATCCGGTATCGACGACTGCAACTTCCGGTAACTGCGAGCGTACCCAGGCACGCTCTACTGGATTGTCGTCCAGGAACACAAAGCTATCGGTGCCCAGAGATAGTTGGCTTGCGATGTTCCGAATGTTAACTGCCTTGTCACCCCAGTTGGCGACAAAAGCAGAAAAGTCTTCCAGGCGCAGACGGGAATACGGATGTTGCAGAAATGGAAGCTTGGCGTCTTCTTCGTTGTTCTTTGAACAGACCGCCAGCAAGATTCCACGACGACGCAAATGCAGCAAATAACCTTGAAGATCGGCATGAGCTTCCCCGACGGGGCTTCCCGGACCCAGCTTGATGCCCGCCAATCCGTCCTCGCCAATGGCTCCGCCCCATAAGGTATTGTCCAAGTCACAAATCAGAACCTTACGAGTTAATCCAACCACGGAACGGAGGTGAGCCATTTGTGCCTCGGCTAACTCTGGGAGGGCCGCCGGTGCAGGGTGTTGTTGCGCTGTGTACCACAACAAGGGATTGTGCCACTGCGATCCGGCGCGCCGCACCACCTCGTCAGTGTCTAACACCGAAACATAGCTCGGAGCCCGGTTGCTCATGGCGAGATTCAATAGTTTGGCGAGCCGCGTCCGTCCGCCCTGTCCCGCCGTGGAGGGTAAGCCGATGGGGTCTTGCATCGGAAGCTCAAAGTCGTGCTGAATGATGTGGCAAGAACAGCGTGCCGACAAGGCCGCCCAAAGGGACGTGTACTGGTCAAGCATCCCATCGATAGTTAGATTCTCATCATTGTCGATCAGTTCGAAGTTGAAAGCCTCCCGCCACGATGGCACGACAATAACCACATTCGGTTGGAACTTGTACAGCCCACTCGAACCATCCAAAATTTCTTGATCCACCGCACCGTAAAGCCCCTGGTAGAACTCCGCGTCGATCCCATCGCGAAAGCATAGAGCACGGAGAACGGAAATCAGGAAAGTCGTCGTGCTGGAACCAAGGACAGCGATTTTCAATTTTCGTAAGAGCGGAGGCCTTACGTTCCAGACATCACGGATCAGTTTCTCTGAACGAGAAAAGAAAACGTATGCCGGTTTCAGATATAGAGCACTTCGCAACGCCTGAGCCGCGAGGTCGTACCGTTCCCCCGCCATAAGAATCTGGGCCGCCTCCAACAAGGCAATGGGGTCTTCGATGGAGCTACGGTTGACGATTTCCGCCGCCGCGTCGGCGGCTTGGGGCTGTCCCGCGGTCTGGAGAACCTTCATCTTGAGGTATAGAACGACCGGATTCCCCAACATTGCCGGACTGAGAATCTCGGAAAGCAGTTCCGGACGCACTCTCGCCACAAGGAGTGTGGCTAGTCTCTCAAGCACAGCGCTTTCCAAGTGCACTGTAAGCGTTTTCACCGCGCTGAGAAGTTCGGTTGTCGAGGAAAGAGGATTCTCAATGACCTGAAAAGCTTTCCATTCTGGGAACTTGCCTTCTCGGGTTGGCCTTCCACTCATCAATTGAATTCCTCGTGTCGACGCGCCCAATCCAACGCCGCACGTCGGGGCCATAGTACCAACCCTAGCTTGGGCGTAAATTCCTTGTTCTTAAAGCTCTGCATCCTCTCGGGGCTGCGCGAAAACACGCCAGAATTGTGGGGTGCCGTTCCCATGGTTGACACCCATCCACCATTTTCCTCAAAAAATCGAGGCATCCAATCGAGGTGTGGACTTACGCGACCAATTTCTGGTGAATAGAACCAGGAAGAGGACAAAATTCCTTTTACTGCGGGCTGGAGTTCCATAGACCTTATGGTCTGGTAATAAGACCTTTTAATCTCTTTCTCCAGGAATACGAGACGGCCAGGACGATGACGCGCCACATGCGTGAACAATGCGGGCGAGAACCCTTTCATTTCCAGCAGAACAAAACGAAGCAGCCCAGGAACTCTCTTCCTCGGAACCTTCAACAACCACGAGCGGGGCAGACCGCTCACCTCCCAATCAAGCTGTCCTGCCGGGAATCGCCTCAGAGTGGCGATCTTCGCCATTGCAGAGAAGGAATAATTAGTTAGGTCAAATAACGCTTCAAATCCACGCCCTGGAGTGGCGAAGAATTCGAATTCCCGATAAATCAGCGACTTTACGGCATCACTTACAGGTAAAGCTGCAATGAGCGGCAAAGCAGTTTCTGCCGAACGGAGTAAAAGGTATCGGGAAAGAGCTCTGGGAGAAACCGACCCTTCATCCGATCCAACTGAACTTGGTAGTTTGAGCAAAGCAGTGCGGCTCGACGCGTCATCGCCGACTTCTCTCAGAATCGCGAACGCGTTCAAGTGGCGCAAGATTCCGTGCGCAGGCACAAACTCCGGCTGCTGCAAGGCCGATCGACACAGTTCAAGGGTGATGATAACTTGCTTATTTAGCAAGAGTTATATCCTAGACAGAATCTGGATTGGGATAGTCAGTGCAGCATTGTTGCAGCTCCGGTCCCGGGGATGCATGGTTCAGCCGACATGTTAGAGCGATGCTGCCGGTTTCGCAAACCGACGAAGTTGTGGAGCCCATCGGTCTTCTGTTTCCGAACCTGCTTGGTGCAGATCGCAGCAGCGTCGCCAATCCACAACTCAAACTGCAACTCGGCGAGCAAACGTTCGAACCAGAGGGCATGTCCGCTGGCTTCCGTGCCGATGCGCTTCCTCATGCCACCAGTTTTGAGGTCTTCGTAGAAGTGTTCGGCCTCTTCCTTGTGTTCCAGGCGTTGCTCGTGAAGTTCGCCCGTGTCGGTGTTCACATAAGGAATTTACTGGAAGCCCGGGTGATGGTCACAACCTTGTATCTTGTTTGCATCTGCCCGATTCGGTCGCTCTGTGTTAGTGGGGGATTGGATCGGGATTCGGCGGGAGGCCGTTCACATCCTTAGGCGCAGTGAGTTGGCAGCCTGGATTATAGATAGGCCCCCCGCCCTCCTTTCTCAACGCCGTGGAGAATCTCAGGCCGCGAGAGCCTGCATACAAGGACGGCGAGAGAGGTGGTACAGGGTCGGGGCCGAAGCTCAGTCTAATCCAGACTTGCGAGGTTCAACATGCCTGAAACGGAAGTCGACACGTTTGCTGGAATCGATGTAAGCGCACGCGAGTTAAGTGTCGCCCTACGCCGGGGAAAAGGCGAGGACAAGCCCGCCATGGCTAAGTTCTCGAACCATCCTTCCGGACATAAGGCCCTGATCGCCCACTTGCTTCGCGGCGGCCGGCGAGTGCGGGTCTGCCTGGAGGCCAGCGGGAATTACAGCCTGGATCTGGCGTTGACCTTGCAAGCACACCGCCAAGTGGAGATCAGTGTCCTCAATCCGCGGCGGGCACGACGCTTCGCGGAATCGCTCGGTCAGCGCAGCAAAACCGATCCGGTCGATGCCCGCGTGCTCTGCGAGTATGCCGCTCGCATGCCTTGGGTGGCTTGGCAACCGCCCAGTTCAGTCGCCCTACACTTGCGGGCTGTGGCGCGTGCCATTGCGGACTTGGGGGTTATCCATACTCAGCAGAACAATCGTGCGCACGCCTCGGCCGCGAGCCAAGCTTTGCCGGTCTTGGTGGTCAAGGAGATGCAGCGTCATCAGAAATATCTTGAGCAGCGCATGACACGGTTGCGGCGGGAAGCTCTGCGGATCATCGCCGGCGATTCCGAACTGGACCGTCGCTTCCGTCTAATGCTGACCACGACTGGCATCGCTGAGACCAGTGCACTGCAGATCCTGGGCGAATTGGCCGTGCTGCCCGACATGCTGGATGCGCGCCAGTGGGTGGCCTTCAGCGGACTGGATCCGCGGCTTTTCAAGTCAGGGAAATCGGTCGAGAAGCGGCCTCGGATCAGCCGGGGTGGCAGTCGTCACTTGCGTCGTGCTCTCTACATGCCAGCGCTGGTCGCTCTGCGTCGCGATCCTTTTCTGCGACGCTTCTATCAAAACTTACTAGCTCGCGGCAAAGCTCGGCTGCAAGCCGTCGTCGCGGTTATGCGAAAGCTGCTGCATGCTCTGTTTGCCATGTTCCGCACCAATCAACCGTACGACGGATCGAAGCTGTGTTGCGCTGTCGACATGGCTGGCAACGCCATTGCTGCTTGTGCTTGACTGACCCAAAAAAGAGAGAGGTTCTCCTGCACCTCTCCAGAGAGAAAAAAATTGAATTTCAAGAGAGAATCTATAATGATCATGTTCAGCTCCTCTCTCCCGAGCCTTTGTTAGTTTGGCGCCACAAAGTTTACTCGGGTCTGGAGCCAACATTGTTATGGAATCATTGCACTCGTCTGGACTCATTCCATTGGACGGGAGTTCCTTCCGATGAAAGTCTTGGTTGCGCCCGACTCTTCGCTCGAACAGCGCAATGCTGAACTCACCTCTGGCCCGTTAGCGCTCGTGATCCTCGCGCTGTGCTTTGTGATTGCGGTTCTCCCGTTCCTCGTGCCAACGATCCCAGCCGCCACCGACGTTGAAAAGCACTTGATGGTCGCGCGTGTGCTGGCGGACTATTCCGATCCGCTGCTCGGATACAGCCGCTACTTCACCATCGTCTGGCGTCCCCTTCCGACCGTTCTCGGCGATCTGGTTCTGGCTGCTTTGGTTAAATTGTCGGAGCCGCTGCTGGCAGTGAAGCTCTACTACCTGGCCTTCGCCGCGGGCCTCTGGATTTGTGCGCGGTTCTACCTTACTTCGCTGCGCCAGCCCGCTTTCGTGGCGATCCTGCTCTTTCCCTTGTTACATACCTTCTTCGTGTTTTCCGGTTTTCTGCCTTTCATCGTCACCTTTGCCGTATACCCGCTTCTACTAGGCATCTTGATCGGACGTCCTCCCAGTCGACTGAGATCTCTTGTTCTCGCTCTGACTTTGCTTGTTCTGTACGGCTTTCACCCAATCGGCGCTGCCGTGGGTTGTTTCTCGGTGCTCTTTCTCTCCATTGATCGCGAGCGGTGGAGCGTCTCCTGGATCAGCGTGCTTTCGGTCCTGCCGGCATCGCTCCTAATGGCTTACTTCTTCTTGACGAAGATCCGAACGACTCCACAATTTCATTCGCCACTGGGGCAAATTAAAGCCTACGTCGCGTACAACGTGTTTTCCTTTTCGCGGAGTTCCTCCTATCTCTTCGTCTTGCTCTTGTTTCTGCTTGGAGCTGTTGCGGTCTGGGATGCCGTCCACAATCGGACCTTCCACGGACGCCTGTTGGTTCTTGCAGCGGTGTTGATTGCAGTCGGCCTGGTAATGCCTTACCAGGTGGGCGGGGACTTCATCATCGGGTCGAGAACCTTGCCCTTCGCGATCATCACAACGGTGGGCGCACTACGCTGGAGCCCCAAGCGGCTCCGCGCTGCCGCCCTAGCGGCTAGTCTCTTCCTGATTTTCAGCGCGGCACTCAATTTGCACCAGTTGCTTGCCGTCCAGGCGTCGTATCGAGTTTTCTTGTCCGGGATGCCCTCCGTGAAACTCGGGAGCAAAATCCTCCCAATAATTGAAGATGTGCGTTTCGGCGGGAACGAGTACATATACCCTTTTAACGGTGTCGAGGATCTCTACAATGTCTACAGGGGCGGTGCGAACCCTTACGTCTTTGCAGATCCGATTGTGCGGACAGGCGGCAATCTTCTACACGCGACTTTCTCCCGAAGTTACACTTCAAAGTTTTTGGGCGGCGGCACGCCGGACTACCGCGGTGTGTCGAACGATTATGATTACGTCATCTGCTGGGGATGCCCGCCCGCCGTGACCGCTGTGATCGAGCGCGAAGGCCTCATGGTCTTCAAGAATGGTCTTCTGTCGGTTTACCAGGGGTCGAGTCAACGCACGCTTTGGCACAAAGCCGACGATTGTTCAGCGGCAGTAACTAACTTGATGGTCTCCAATGGAGCGCTACCTGGAGCCGGCCCCTAGAGAAAGCGATCCGTCCTCGACTTACTGAGGATTTATCCTTGATAATCTTCACGAACGGTCTCCGCTCTCTAAGGGTCCGTTCAACGACATCACATTTTAAAATAGAGTGAGCTCAAGCCTCCCACGACGCACGAACTACCAGAGCCTGAAATTCTTCCCAGATTTGCGCCACGCGACTCTGACGAATCCTCCAGTCAGCGACTTCAGTGGCCTCCGGATCTTGAACACGGAGGAATGCTTTGTCGCGAGCATTGATAGCAATCAGTTCGTTGAGCATCCGGTCTAGCCGTTTTCGTCTTACGCGCACTTGAATATCTTCTTCCACCAGTCGACTCCCTCTCTATCTCTTCGATGTGCAACGCAGAGACCGTTCGTTTGCCAACGCAAGTCATTGGGGTTCTTTGATGCCGAGCTGAATAGACGCGATTGTCTGCCAACATTTCGTCTTCTGGTGCCGAAATATCGACGTCAGGTACCTTCAGATTTGTGGCCACGCCTTTCGATCAGAGGCTCTTAGCCCCTTCGCTCAAGTTTCCCTAGATGCAGCAGATGGCTTGGATAAGGAAAGTCACCGTGTGCACAAATTCTCCAATACCTGCTCCGACGATTGTGACCCGTTGATACGTTGAAGATGAGCTATGGGAAGTAGCAGACAGCATTGCTGTGAGTACCAGAAAGACCAGACCCAGGCGTGTTGACATGGCGCACCTCCATGGTAGTCGTTGAAACCGAGGGCATTGATCGGGGAGTAAGCTTGTACAGTCCCCGACGCCAAGGTGAGCTTACCGTGTCTGATCCGGCTCAAGGCACTGTTAATAGTGGCAGGCGGAGCCAGTCGGGCAGATAGACTCTCCAGTCAAGCGGTTTCACCCACCCCTGGTGTCAAGCCAAATCACACGCCTGTGTATTAGGGCCTCAGCGAGTTAACTGGGATCGCTGAGAAGGAGATTTTGTTCGGCAGATTTAAGGTTCAAAATCGCCTAGATTCGTGGCCTACGCGAATCGGAGAGTTTTCTTGGTCGTAGCCGGGGGAAATCATTAGCGACATATTCCCTTACACAAGTTGGCCGTGAGTCAGCGAAGTGGGCTGTTTCAAGCTTCACGCCCTACAGCTGCCGCTCCACACCTCACATTCCGGTCAAGTTCCCGGCGTAGGCGAGTCCGGTACTCTTCTGCCATGTTCGGCCGGCCATTCTCACAGGCTAGGACGTAGGCATTCGCGAGTCCGCGCAGATTGTGGGCATTTGTTCCAGTGATGAATCGCTCTACTGCCACAAGCATTCCAAAATCCAAGTCTAGCTTTCTTTTCGCCAACAAAATAATCTGTCCTTCCGACGATAGCAAAACAGGTCAAAGTTGTTGAATGGGGCGGGAAGAGAACCTGCGAAAAGGATGCAACACGAGCGCGGTTCGTTCGTTGCGCAGGAGCAATCAACTCGACATGAGTGAGAAACGGCAAGTCTCGCGCCGGATCCTCAGCCAGAGTGTCGAGACTTGCATATGGCGTCTTTTCGATTGCCCGAGCAACTCCGACCTCTCGCCGCTCATTGGCATACCATCCCCACTTCACTCAGTGACTGACGCCTCTAGCGTTTCTTCGCCCTCCGCCACTTCGCCCAGCGAGCCTTCTGGCCGGCGCGAATCCGCTCAATCGCAGCGGAAGAGATTCTACTCTTGCGGCGAGTCCCACTACCTTTCAGTGCTTCGAGTGCGTTATTGATCTTTTCGACTTGCGCGGACAGACGGACGCGTTCCTGTTGGAGTTGCTTGAGAGCGCTGCTGAAATTAGCCATGAGTAGCACGGCCTCCTCTGACTACCAAGATAGATTGGCCGCGGCTCGACTGTCGTTGCTGCGGAGCAACGATGCCGTTCAATAAAACCCTTTCTGACCATTCGGACAGGTAATCCCATATACGATAGCTGTCGCAAATCCTCATTACACTCACTGACGAATCGACTCGTAGCCTTGCCGTGGCGGGGAGGCTGCACTGCATGCTGTTCGGGTCGAACGACCAGCCAATGCGAAGGCGGCGCATTCGCCGAAGTTGCCTCCATCGTGGCGCGCATAGATTCTGCGTAGGAAGATCGCCATCTGTGTGCTGCAGGGGATTTCGCAGGCCGGATCTGGCGGTCGGTGAGGTGCGGGCTCGCACCGGTTCCGCATGCGCCTATCTCTTAACGTTGTAGCACCGACCGTGATATTCCATGGGCTCGGTCGGTATATCAGCGAAATCCATCATCTTCTCTGTGAAGCGCATCGTAGATTTGCGAATGACAACCTCGTGGTAGTTTTCGAGCGACGGTTCCTTCGATGTCACGAGTTTACTACCGTTAAATGCGGTTAGTTGAATAAACCAGAATTGAGCAAAACGAATAGCATCTCCAAGATCGTCGTAGGTGTCCGCAAGCCCTGCCTTTCCGTGTTCAAAAAGACTGGCTGCCTTTATTTTGTCTTTATCCCCCAGTCCGCCGTGCTTTGGATCGCGCCCCCCGTAACCCGCATAATTCCCAGGCTGTCCGTTCAGGACAACCGAAACAAATACCCTCGGATGATCGCCTCGTTGTGGTCTTGCTTTCTTTCCGTCCATTGTTAGGAAAAACTCGTCGGTCGTGCGATTGCTCTCGCTCTCGGCATTTGCAGGATTATCGCCGTCGTAGAAGCAGGCCATGTCTGCCTGGAGGACCGCAGAATCATGCCCTCGGGCAAGTCCGTTAAAGCTCTGACACGCTCTGGTCGTGCAAGGCAGGGAAGCCACAGGTTTCGACTGAGCGAAGAGTCCTACGGACCAGAAAATAAAGAGTAGTAATCTCATTTCGGATTTCTATTCTCCCTCAGTTAGTGACTGTGGCGGCTTGCATCGTGCGGTCCGCCATTACCTTAGTACTCCCGTCGGCGGTATTTTGAGGGGAGTGCGTTGCGCTCCGCAGTGTTTCATTGGCCGACTCGAGTGCGGCCATACCATCGCGAGAATCCAAGCGAGTGTGAGTAGGAAAACGATCGGAGAGAGAATCAGAACAGCACGACGGGCGAGAGCCAGAGCGCGATCATGCTGATTCCCGCGGCGATCACGAGCACGAGCTGCACGCCGAAGAATGAGTCTTTCGGTTTCGCTTCCTCTGCTGCGAGTTCTTCAAGCAGAGTCGGTTCTGCGGTTGTCGACGGGTTATCAAAGAGTGTTTGCATGTTTCCTCCACAGTCAGACTGCGTCTGAGGTGCTAGCGTGCGCTTGATGACAGCCCCGGACGAAGCCGCTGAGCTCGAGACAAACGCTGCCAGGTTTTCGCCGAGACAGCGCGCTCACATCGGTGGGACGACATCAGAAGTTGCAAATGGATGATGTATTGAGGGGAGAGTAAAAGCCTACTGTGAGAGCGTGGCGGCTGTCGTTGCTCTGGCGCAATGAGCGTGAGTCACACCGGGTGCGTCCGTCCCTTGCCGGCTATTGGGCCCCCTCAGGGTCAGTCCGAGATCGAAAATGGGGGCCTGCCGTCTTGCAATAGCCGACTCCACGCCAAAGCACTGCCGCTTAACGTCTCTCAAAACGTCGAAGGTGAGTGTGGCAGAGGTCGCCGATGAAAGGATGCGGAGTCCCCAAAGCGATCCCAGGGCCGTAGTTGAGAGCCTCAAAGATGCCAACGGATCCCCTCTTTCTGACCAAGCGTTACCACAGTAATCTGTCCGATCAGAACGCTCCACACCGATAATCACCCTTGCTCCTTCAAGTTGTGTCCACAAAACTAAGGAGCCGTTTTGCCGGACACCAAGACTCTGTCCGGCGGCAGTTGTATATCAATGTCGACCGCTGCTCCAGCACCGGAGAACGAGCAACAACAAGTCTCAGAGGCTTTGTCTCTTCTCGACAAAGCTGTTCTCGAAATGATCATGGACCAGCAGCCCGTGGCGCGGGTGTTAGAAACACTGTGCCTGAGAATCGAGGAAAGGTCGCCCGGCCTCACCTGCTCGGTTCTATTGTTGGATCAGCCTAGTGGCACGCTGCGAGGCGGCATTGGCCCCAGTTTGCCCGAGAGCTACCTGGAGGCAGTGAACGGCGTGAAGATTGGCCCGCAGGCCGGCTCCTGTGGCACTGCCGCGTACCGTCAACAGCCAGTGGTGGTGACCGACATCGCGACTGATCCGCTCTGGGCGGACTACAAGCACCTTGCTTTACTGCACGAGTTGCGGGCCTGCTGGTCCATCCCGATCCATTCACGGGATGGAACTATCCTCGGCACTTTCGCCTGCTACTATGGCCAGCCTCGCACACCCGACAGCTACCATCTCACGCTCATCCATCGAGCCACGCACTTGGCTGGAATCGCCCTGGAGCAGGATCGCACGAGGACAGATCTGTGCGCCGCCGAACATCGGTATCGCAATTTGGTCGAGCGGTTGCCCGCAATCACCTATATCGCGGAAGTGGGAACCCAAGGTCGGTGGCACTTTGTGAGTCCCCAAATCGAATCCATGCTGGGATTCTCAGTTGACGAATGGCTGGCTGATCCTGGTATTTGGATGCGCTGTATTCACGAAGAAGATCGCGAAATCGCCCTCGTGGCGGAGACGCGTGTGCAAAAAACTGGCGCTCTCTACCAGGCCGAATATCGAATGTGCGCTCGTGATGGTCGCGTCCTGTGGTTCCGGGACGAAGCCATGCTCCTCGAGAATTCGGGCGGATGCACACCAGTGATGCAGGGCGTGCTCTACGACATCACTGGCCACAAGCGGCTTGAAGACCAACTACGACAGGCCCAGAAAATGGAAGCTGTCGGGCAACTTGCCGGAGGCATTGCCCATGACTTTAACAACTTGTTGATGGTCATCCAGGCTCACGCTGACAGGATCTGCGGAACATTGTCGCAAAAAGATCCTTGTTACGCGGATGCAGTCGAGATACACAACGCCATGGTCCGGGCGGCTTCGCTCACAAAGCACTTGCTGGCCTTCAGCCGAAAACAGATTTTGCAGCCGAAGGTGTTGGAACTTGAACCCGTCTTGAACGAAGTAGGCAAGATGCTCGAGCGTCTCATCGGAGCGAAGATCACGTTGTGCTTCGAGACGGAGCCTGAACTCGGCAGGGTCAAAGTCGATCGAAGCCAGCTGGAACAGGCGATTCTTAACCTGGCAGTGAACGCACGTGATGCGATGCCTGACGGAGGAACGCTATCGATTCGGGCCAAGAATGTCCATTTTATTGAGTCACAATCGTGGCGACATTCGTCTCTGAAGTCGGGTTCCTACGTGGAGTTGGCGATTCAAGACACCGGTACTGGGATCGATCCGAATGATCAACCGCGCATCTTTGAGCCGTTCTTCACTACGAAGGGCCCCGGTAAGGGCACAGGACTGGGACTCTCAATGGTGTACGGGGTTGTAAAACAGAGTGACGGAGCGGTTGCGGTGGAGAGCGAGCCCGGCCAAGGATCGACATTCAGAATATTCTTGCCACGATGCGACGAAAGAGAAGCTCCAAATCAAAATGAGCAGGAGGAATCACGACAAGTCACAGGCAGCGAAATGATTCTTCTTGTAGAAGACCAGGTAGCCATTCGCGAGGTGACCAGCGACTACCTCATGCGTCTGGGTTATAGCGTTCTCGCGGCGCCCGATGGCGAGGCCGCTCTGCGCGTTGCTGCAATACAGGGAAACAGCATCGATCTTGTTATCACCGATGTGGTGATGCCAAATATCGGCGGGCGAGAGTTGGCACGCCGGATGAATGAACTACATCCCAGCACAAAAGTGCTCTTTATGTCGGGTTATCCCGACCATGCTGTTCGCCATCAGGAGGGTCTAACTGATGATGTCGAGATCATGCAGAAACCCTTCTCTCTGAAAAGCCTGGCTGCAAAAGCGCGGTCTATACTCGATAATCGTCGCCAGAGCTAGAACTAGAACTACACTGCGAATCTCAGACGTGCTCCTTAGCGCTCCCGATTTGAATTTCCGAGGCAAATGCACCTGTCACTTCCTTCTGCTCTTCGCACGTTGAACTTGGGACCGACCAGCCAAGTGCTACACACATATAAGGCACGGCATTAGAAAATCTGCGCGGAATCGCCACGGGGAACTGCCCGTGAGGATTGGTCTTCTCGACCTCCCTAATGACGTTAGAAATGATTAGTTTTCTAACCTTTGTCACCCAGGGCATGTGACGCTATTTGAAAGCCGCAACCGCATTTTCCTGTTGCTGAAACACTTCGAAAAGGTTGAGCAGCCCGATCATCTTCAGGGTTTGGAGCGCAAACTTTGTCGGATTCAGCAGCTTCATGTCTCCTCCTTGCTGCTTCGCGGTGGTCATGTACCGCACCAGCAGGCCGATGCCGCTGGAATCGATCATGCCGACATCCGCCAGGTCGAGAACCCAGCGACTCGAGCCATTGGCCAACAGGTCGTCTAGTGTGTCGCGCAGGCGGTCTACGCCCGCTCCCAGGGTGATTCGGCCATTTATTTTCAGCAGCTTGACGTTCCCCAAACTTCGAGTGTCGATGTCCACAGTGTGTTTTGTCCGATGTCCGGATTGACCATAACACAAGGTGTCAGGTTGTGTTGACTCTCGTTCAGGCGTCTGATAAAGTCCCGCTCAACTTAGAGGAAGCCCGGCGTTCTTGCAACTCGCAAGTCTCTCCTACCCCCGGCCGGCGCACTTGGCAACCTTGCAACACAATGAAATTCCCAGGTTCTGAGCTCGAAATCAACATCGCCAGCTTTGCTGCCCGATTACTCGAAGTTCCCGAGACGGCAGGACGTGCGCGAGCAACGGCTCAGGCAATCCTGAACCAGTTCCCGGGCGTAACTACCATTATTTATGTCCTGGAGGAGGATAACGACGGCCCCTTCTGGTCGGTGCGCGCAACCGTGGGGGAGAGCGTCGAGCCTGATCCAACGGTGCCGGCCGAAGGAGGTACTTTAGGCGCGATGTTCCAGGATCCCCGAACCATCGTCTTTGAAGGAAATACTCTGGTTCGCGAGGATTATGCCCACCTCAACGTCCGAAGAACGGTGAAGGGGCTTGCTTGCGTGCCGCTGTTGTACGGAGAGATTCTTACGGGGGCGATCGAGATCCTGAGTTTCGATGCACCCTTGCGTGCCCCCTCGCTGAAAGGTCTCCAGCCGCTGTTCGAAGTCGCCGCCTCCGCGCTGGCTGCTTCCCAGGCCTATGAACGGGAACGCAACAATTCACTGAACTCGCTAACTCGCCTGACCCAGTTCTACGACATTGAAAAAGTCTTCAGCTCGACTCTGGAGATTGATGAGTTGCTACCCATCATCGGCAGCAAAATGCGGGAGATGCTGGAATGCCAGGCGGTGAACCTGTGGCTGGTTCAGGGGGATGGCAGCATCTGCCTCATGCACCAGTCCGGTTCGGATCCCAGCACGCATCAAGGCATGGTGCAGAAGGGCGGGGAGGGAATCGGTGGAGACGTTTCCGACAACGGCGAAGCAGTCTTGATCGACGATCCGGAGGATGAACAGCTGGTCCGTCGCAATCTCAACACCGAAGGCGATGGGGTCCAGTCCATCATCGCGGCAGCACTCATGGATAAGGAGTCGCTGGTGGGTGTGGTGGAAGCCGTCAACCGCGTTGACGAGACGCCCTTCGATGAGGACGATCTCTTCGTACTCACGAATCTGAACGAATCCGCAGCGATTGCGCTTCACAATGCGAGCCTGCTGCTGGCGGAACGCAAAGTGGAGGTCCTCGAGACCCTGGTGCGAGTCAGCCAGGAAATCACCTCCACGCTCAACTTGGAGCGCGTATTACAAACTATCGTCAATGCGCCCCAAGCGGTCATTCCGTACGAGCGCGCAGCCATCGCCCTGGAACAGAACAGGAAGTACAAGCTGGCGGCGGTGACCGGGCTGACGCAGGTCGACCCCGATGCTCCCGACATCGCTCCTCTGAATGATGTTCTGCGTTGGGTCATGCTGTCCGACGAAAAAGTGCACGTCCGCCAGCATGGGGACGACATTGACGTGGAGCGGGAGGAGACTCGGACAAAGTTTCGCAACTACTTTGAACAGTCGGGAATGCGCGGCTTCTATGCGCTCCCGTTGGCCGACGACACGGGGCGCGTCGGTGTGTTGAGTCTCGAAAGTGCCGATCCAGACTTTCTTTCTCTGGCTCACCTCGAGATTCTGCTGGTGCTGGCGGGTCAGGCTACTGTCGCCCTGCGCAATGCGCAGATGTACAAGGAAGTGCCGTTCATTTCCGTGCTGGAGCCGGTGCTCGAAGGAAAACGGAAATTCATGGCGATGGAGAAACGGCGGCGAACTCTGCTGCTGGCGGCCGCCGGTGCGATCGTGATTTTCTTCGCCGCAGTCCCCTGGCCCTTGCGTGTGGAAGGGGACGCTGTTGTAGCTCCCGTGCATTCGGCACAGTTGCAGCCTGAGCTCGAAGGCGTTATCAGCAAGGTGTACGTTCGAGAAGGCGACCATGTCGCCCGCGGTCAGGTATTGGCGGAATTAGCCGACTGGGATGTCCGAGCAAAACTTGCGCAAGCGCAAGCGAAGTACCAAGCCACACTGCTACAGGTTAATCGGGCGCTTGCAGCCAACAACGGCACCGAAGCCGGCGTGCAACGCGTGCAAGCCGACTACTGGAAGTCCGAAGTCGAAAGAAGCGAGGAAGCACTGGATCGCACTCGCTTGCGCTCCCCCATCGACGGACTCGTGGCAACTCCTCATGTCGAAAATATGACGGGTCGGCGCCTGCAATTTGGGGATACTTTCGCGGAAGTGGTGGACACGACACGCGCCATCGTGGATGTAGCGATCGATGACGGGGAAGCCAGCTTGCTGCGCGTCGGCGAGCCTGCCTCCGTGAAGCTCAACAGCTTTCCCACGCGAGTCTTCCGCGGGGATGTAGTCATCGTCAGCCCAAAAGGAACCGTACTGGGGGACTCGCGCGTCTTCTTCGCTCGAGTGGCGGTGCCGAATCCCGATGGAGCCATTCGAGCCGGCATGGAAGGGCGTAGCAAGGTGCGAACCGGATGGTACCCGGCCGGGTATGCGTTCTTCCGTAAGCCGCTGTTGTGGCTCTATTCAAGAATCTGGACCTGGTTTGGAGTGTAGCGATGCATAAATGCGGATTGACTGACAGTGCTCTCATCATGATGCTGGCAACGCTTTCGCTCGGAATGGCGGCCTGCTCCAGCAACAGCACGGAGACCGTTGCCGCAGCCCCCGCCGCCGCGGTTGCTCCAGTGGCAACCGAGCCCAGCCGCTCTGTCTCTGACAACCTGACCATCAGTGGCCCATTGATCGTGGAACATCAACTGGACGTGCTGGCGCAACGCGAGGGACTAGTGGCCAAACTATTCTCCGATACCGGCAAGCGAGTTCAGACTGGAGGCCTACTGGCGCAACTTGATGACCGACAGCTCGCGGCAGATCTTGAAGCGGCCCGCGCCAAGACGCGCAGCACCGACGCAGATCTCAAGAACTGGAAGGCTGAAGCCCGGGTGCTTGAAGCAGACGCCAGTCGAGCCCAGAAGATGTGGGATGCTCAGCTCATCACGCGCGAACAGTGGGAACACGCAAAATTCAAGGCTGAGGCGGACCAGTGGGACGTGCAGCGCGTCGAGCAGATGCTCATCAATTCCAGGGAGGCTGAGCATTCCCTTGAGCTGGAACTGGAAAAGACCCGGATCCGGGCCCCTTTCGCTGGAGTAGTCGCACGTCGGTATGTGCGGGAAGGCCAGCAGGTTGCCCGGGGAGACCGCTTGTTTTGGGTCACCGCGGAAGCGCCGTTGCGCATGCGCTTTACCCTTCCCGAGAAGTTCGTTGGCAGGATCAAGCTCGGCCAGCAACTCGCCCTAACGCTACCCGATTTTCCCGACGAAGAGCATCGAGCAAAGGTTGTGGAAGTGAGCCCGGTGGTCGATCCGACCAGTGGTACCTTCGAAGGAATGGTGGAGGTGGCCGGCCCGTCAGGCCGCTTGCGCCCGGGCATGAGCGCGGTTGTGCACATCGACTCTCACCCATGAATCTCACCCAGGCCCTCAACGTCGCTCTGCCGGAAATCCCGGCTCGTGTAGTTGCGCAACGTTGCCCGCGCCTCCATCCAGAAGTCGTTCACCAGGAACACATCGTAGACGGCCGGCCAACAGTGCGTGTCTATGTGCCGGGAGTGGATGCGGTCTTCAATCTAGCTCCCCCGACGTGGCATCTGGTGCGCTTTTTCAATGGCCAGCGGAATTACGAGGAGGTAGCCGAGGCGTACTTTCAGGAGACGGGATTCGAAATCTCGCTCGACGAAGTGCACCAGGTTGCCGATGACTTGGAAGCCATCGAATTCTGGTACAAGACGCCACAGGAAAAGAACATTGCTTACCTGATGCAATCGGCTGAGGAGCGTCGAGATGCTCTCAAAAACAAGAAAAGTAAGTGGGGAGACCTGGCATTCATCAAGTTTCCCGCGTTTGATCCCGATAAATTCCTGATCTGGATGGACCATAGGGTCGGCTTCATCTTCACCTGGTGGTTCACCCTGCTTACGTTCTGTGGCTTTGCAGTGACGCTCGCGATCTTCACTTTGCACTGGCAAGAGGTGAGCCGCGACACGCTGCAGTTTTTTAACTTCGCCGACAAATCATGGGTGGACCTTGCTGTCTTCTGGGGTATAACCCTGGTTCTCGCGGCGATCCATGAAACGGCGCACGGCGTTACTTGCCGGCATTTTGGCGCACCTGTGAATGAGATGGGGTTCGCTCTAGTTTACCTCACGCCTGCGTTTTTCACGGACACCACGCAGGGGGTGGTCCGGTGTCCGCCATGGGAACGCGTTTTGATCACGGTTTCAGGCGTATGGTCCGAGCTCTATCTGTGCACGATCGCAACCATCGTGTGGTGGGGAACTCCACCCGGCACTCCGGTTCATAACTTCGCCTACATACTGGTGCTCATGACTGGAATCGCCACGGTCCTGTTGAACTGGAATCCGATGATGAAGCTGGACGGATACCACATCCTTTGCGACGTCATTGGAATTCTGGACCTGAAGGAGAATTCAACCGCCTACGTGTCTGCCTGGGTGAAGAAGCACGTCTGGCGATTGCCGGTGGAGGTGCCCTACGTCCCAAAGCGGAGACGGCTGGGCTTTGCGATTTATGCCATTAGCTCTGGCATTTATAGCTACACGGTGCTTTACATTCTGGCGCGGTTCGTTGGAAACATATTTCGCAACTTCAATCCAGAATGGTCATTTGTACCGGAGCTGGCCATGGGCGCACTGATCTTTCGGTCGCGTATCCGATCTCTGGTGAACTTTATGAAATTTGTTTATCTGGACAAGAAGGATCGCGTGCGAGCCTGGTTTCGGTCCGGGCGATTTCGCTGGGCTTTTGTGAGTGTTCTGGCGCTGCTGCTTCTTCTTCCCCTATGGCATGAATCGATCGGTGGGCGATTCGTTCTCGAAGCCGCGAATCAAGCTGTGATCCGCGCGCAGGTACCTGGCGTGGTCACCCATGTGTATGTGGATGAGGGGCAGTCCATCTCCCAAGGCGCGGTCGTCGCTCAGCTTCGAAACCTTTCGCTAATGTCCCAGGCTGCGCGCGCGGAGGCGGACTATCGCGCGGCTTCTGCTGAATTCAACGCAGCCGAGTCCGGATACGCGGATACGGGAACAGCCCAGGCCAAGCGCGAGCAGTTTGCACAACAAACTCGTCTGTTGGCTGCCCAGGCGGCCAATCTGGATTTGAAGTCGCCGATTAGCGGCGTCGTGACCACTCCCCGACTCGCAGATCAGCTCGGAAGCTTTATTCCCCTAGGCACCGAAGTAGCTGAAGTGGCCGACACCCGCACGATGCGGGCTCGCGTTTACGTATCCGAATATGACTTGAACAAATATCGGCCAGATTCGCGCGGCCACCTGCACGTGGATGGGATCCTGGGAAAATGGGATGCAAGGAACCTTCAGGTATCACCAGCACCGACGAATGTCCCGCCGGGATTGATCGACCTCACGAAATTCAAGGGAATGCGTTCCCCGACCTTTTACGAGATGGATTTGTTTGTGAGTAATTTCGACGGCAGGCTTAAACCCGGCATGGCCGGTACCGCGCTGGTATACGGTCGGAGGCAGAGCTTGGCGGCCGTGGTAGTCCGAGAAATTGCTGACTTCTTCGGCCGTAAGGTGTGGTGAATAACAAAGAAAAGGCTGCGGTTAGACCGCAGCCTTTCCAAGGAAACCCAATCTCAACCTAGACGGCGCGAGTCGTGCCGCGGGTAGTAGCGAGTTCCGCGAGTTGTGCCGCGAGTTGTGCCACGGGTGGTGCACGCGTGTCGTACCACGTGTCGTGCCGCGTGTGGTGCCTCGCGCGCTGGAACGAACTTCGCTGGCCGAGGAGACGGACTGAACCGGTTTGCTCGCCACGATCGCCTTCTTGGTGGTGTTCAGGGTGCTGATCAGAGATTTCTTTTGGATAGTCACGCTGGTCTCCTTGGTTTCTGTTTAGGATTTCGAATGCGTCGAACGCATGAGCATAAAGCACGATGCATGCCAAAGCCGACGTCAGGTTTGCAATTTATCCATCTTGTTGATGGGGCTTTGTTTAGCCTCTGGGCAGAAACTACGTGACCCGCGGCCGAGCAGTTTTAATAATTCACTGCGGTCAATTTTTAACCTAGTTAGGGTCAATTTTTAACCGTTTCCTGTCAGGACTTCACAGCTTCAGCTTCCGGCAGAGGTACTTCATCCTCTGAGGGTCCATGCGCAGCAGATTAGCGGCGGCCGTCTTCCTGCCGCTGGTGCGCCGAAGCGCGGCGCTGAGGTAGGCGATCTCGATCCGCTGCATCTCCGCGTCAAAATCCACACCTTCTTCCGGGATCAGGATGGCCTCCTGGCTGGCTGCGCTCGAGGAAAGCAACTGCTGCGGCAGATGATGCGCTGCGATGAAGAGCCCGTCGCTCATGATCACCAGGCGTTGTACGACGTTTTCCAACTCCCGCACGTTGCCCGGCCACGAGTAGGCCTCAAAGATCTCCATGATCTCCGGCTGCAACTGCTTCACGGGCTTTTTGTTGGCAGTGCAAAATAGTCGGAGAAAGTGCTCGACCAGCAGGGGGATATCGTCCTGGCGCTCGCGCAGCGGCGGCACCAGAATTGGAACCACGTTAATCCGGTAGTAAAGATCTTCCCGGAAGCGCCCCATGCGCACCATGGCCTCAAGATCGTCATTGGTGGCGGTGATCAGGCGGAAATCGATCTTTTTGGCGCTTCTTCCACCCAATCTTTGGACGGTTCGCTCCTGGATGGCCCGCAGCAATTTGCTTTGCAGGCCCTGGTTCAAAGTCGAGATCTCGTCTAAAAAGAGAGTGCCCGAGTGGGCCATCTCGAACATGCCAGGCTTGGCATTGTCCGCGCCTGTAAACGCCCCCTTCTCATAACCAAAGAGCTCCGATTCAATCAGGCTCTCGGGAAGAGCGGAACAGTTCAAACAGACATATGGTTGGTCACGCCGCTCTCCGCTCTGCACGATGGCCCGCGCGACCAATTCCTTGCCAACGCCACTCTCGCCTCGAATGACTACACTAGCATTCGATCCGGCGACTGCTTCGATGGCGCGGTAAACCTTGCGCATCGCTTCGCTTCCACCGATTAGCCCAAAAAACGCTGACCGGTTCTCTACCTGCTCCAGTAGCCACTGTCCTTCGTATTGGAGAGCCCGCTTCTCGATGGTCTGCAGCAGCAGCATTCTCAGTTGCTCTCCGTCCACCGGCTTGGGGAAGAAATGATCAGCTCCTGCCTGAGTTGCCTGCAGTGGGAGTTCGCTATTCGTCGATTCCGTAATCGCCACCAGAATCAGATCGTCCCGCAAGCGGCGAATCTCTTGCAAGACCTCAATCGCATCTGATGCCCCTTCTCCAACGATGTCCAGATCGAACACAATTCCGTGAACGTCCGGATCATCGATCAGGCTTTTGATTTGCTCTTCATTGCTCGCTAGCCGGACACGAAACGTGAGGGACAACTCCCGTCGCATCTGGCGAAACATCTCGTTGGCAAGCGTAATGATCGCGACCGAGTGTCGATCGGCTTCGGGGAGATGGACATCGCTGGTGGGCATGAGGCGTGGCGTGACCTGGAATCGGGCGGATTATACGGCAATGCTGCGCGAACTCGTTCCCCACCACTGTGCTATCCGAAATTCTCCGAGTAGGGGCCCGACTATCCAGATAGCTACTCTCGGACTGGCACCACACTCTTCGCCCCGAGTATCAATTGTGAGCAGCACAAGCTGATCCGCCACCCACAACTGCTCGGACCGCCCTAGGCTTAAGCGCAGCTGGTAAAAGGCGCTTACAAGCATCGGGTTTGACCGACTTCAGAGCCCAGATTTCTGGTTTTTCGATCAGTCTATCGTTGTATACTTTTCGACATCGTTGGATAGAGAGTACCTTTCCCCCGGGGCTCCCGTCCCAGACATTTCTGCAGAGTTCGGCGACACGGGCCAGCGCCACCATATGGTTCCAAAGAATCCTCTTCGTCCAGACGACCAGGGGTCAGGGTCTTCCGCGGGGGAAGTTAAAGTAGGCGGGGGGTCCTCCGGCGAACGCGCTGTTCCCGACAGTTGGGATGCCCCGACTCTGCTGGACCTCGATACGAAGTCGCCTCCTTCAAACTCTGTAACCTCGAATGCTGATTCTCCGACTTTTGTAGACTTGGGCACTTCCGTCGGCACTCACGCGGAAGGAACCGCCACCAGTAGCGTGTCACCTTATCCGCACCAGTTTGCGCTGACACCGGGCATGTTGGTGGGGGCACGTTATGAAATCCAGAAATTGCTGGGAGAAGGTGGCATGGGCGCGGTTTACAAGGCTAAGGACCGCGAGCTAGGCCGCCTCGTGGCTTTGAAGGTGATCCGGCCAGAACTGGCTGCAAATCCCGATATCCTGGCCCGCTTCAAGCAGGAGATTCTGCTATCGAGCAAGGTAACACATCGCAACGTCGTGCGGATTTACGACCTTGGGGATGCATTAGGACTCAAGTTCATCACCATGGAATACGTGGAAGGCGAAGATCTGCGCCACGCGCTTAGGGAACACGGCAAGCTGGGTGTCAACGATGCGGTCGATATCATTGAGCAAGTTTTCAGCGGCCTGGGAGCCGCGCATCGCGAAGGCATTCTCCACCGTGATTTGAAGCCCGGCAACATCATGCAGGACGCCACTGGTCGCGTCGTGGTCATGGACTTCGGCCTTGCCCGGACCATCGTCAGTGACGGAATGACGCGAACCGGCCTGCTGGTCGGCACGATGGAATACATGTCGCCGGAGCAGGCGCAAGCTAAGGAACTGGATGCCCGCTCGGACATTTTCACGGTCGGCCTGATTTTCTACGAGTTGCTTACCGGCAAAATGCCGTACCAGGCCGACAGCACAGTGGCCAGTCTGCTGAAGCGCACACACGAACGCGCGGCGCCGGTTTCAAGCCATGATACCGGCATTCCCCGGTCCTTAAGCTCGATCGTCGCGAGGTGTCTGGAACCCGATCCCAAGTTGCGCTATCAAGACACAGCCGAGGTTCTGGCGGACCTGGATAACTGGCGCGGCAAGGGAGCAGCCGCAACCCTTCGTTTCTCTGACGTAAAGCCATGGGCAAGGGATATTCCGTGGCCATGGATCGCGGTCATCGCCACCGTGCTGGTTCTCGGGGGTCTCGGCTACAACTTCCGCAATAAGCTCCTGAGACCAAAAGCAGCAGCCCTTCCTTCCACAGCCGCGGTGTCGGTGCTGGTGGCTGATTTCCAGAACAATACCGCCGACCCGCTATTCGACGATACCCTGGAACCGATGGTCAATGTTGCGTTGGAAGGAGCCGGCTTCATCAATGCCTACAACCGAGTCACCGCACGGCAGTTGGCTGGCAAGCTGCCCAACCCGACTAACAAGCTCGAAGAAAGTGCGGCTCGACTCGTGGCCGTCAACGAGGGTGTGGCCGCTATCGTGACCGGCTCGCTCAGCACCTCTGGCAACGGGTATACGCTGGCGTTGAAGGCGATTGATGCGGTCACTGGAAAAACTCTCGCCAGCGCCGATGCCAGTGTTGCGAGCAAAGACCAACTCCTTCTCGACATCCCCAAGGTTGCCGCACCCATTCGTCAGGCCCTCGGCGACAGCACGCCGGAATCGGTGCAAATCGAGAAGGCTACGGGAGCCTTCACGACCGCATCCTTGGCCGCGGTTCACCAGTATGGGATTGGGATGGAACAGCTGTTGGCAGGGAATTCGGAGGAAGCGATCCGATCCTTTTCCAGTGCCATAGCTTTGGACCCAAACTTTGCGCGTGCCTATGGGGGAATGGCCTCCGCGTATGGAAATCTTGGCAGAACACGGGACGCGGAGAAGCATGTGAAGCTGGCCATGGAACACGTGGACCGTATGACGGAGCGGGAGCGCTACCGTGTACGTGGCCTTTACTACTTCGCGACCTCGAATTATCCCAAATGCATTGAAGAATACGGCGAACTGGTCCAGCACTTTCCCGCCGATGATTCAGCATGGGCCAATAGTGCCGCCTGCTATTTGAGTTTGCGGAGAATCCCTCAAGCGGTCGCGGCGGCCCAACGCGCTGTAGAAATTGTCCCCAAAGGCGCGGTCCAACGGGTGGTTCTGTCGTTCTATAGCTCCTACGGCGGGGATTTTGCTGCCGGCGAACGCGAAGCGCGGACGGCCCTGAAACTGAATCCGTCCTCCCAGGCCTACCTTGCTCTCGCAGAAGCACAGGTCGGGCTAGATCAGATGGATCAGGCCGCCGAAACTTATCACAAGATGGGAACGGTGGACACCCTGGGCGCTTCCTTGGCCGCCTCTGGCTTGGCTGATATCGCTTCCTATGAAGGGCGTTACACAGATGCGGTGCGAATCCTGGAGCAGGGTGTAGCCGCCGACATGACCGCTAAAAACGCGGACAGCGCAGCTGAAAAACTGGCCACGATCGCTCAGTTGCAGCTCCTGCGCGGACAGAAGGGACCGGCAGTCGGCGCCGCCACCAAGGGCTTGTCAATGAGCCAAGCGGTACCGGTGCGGGTTCTGGTGGCGCGAGTTTTGCTCGAGGCCGGGGAAATCGCCAAAACCCAGAAACTGGCCGATGGCTTGGCTTCTGAAGTCCAACCGGAGACTCAAGCCTACGCAAAAATTATTGATGGCGATCTAGCCTTACGGCGCGGAGACAAAAACGAGGCCATCAAGATGTTCTCAGACGCCAACCAACTGCTCGACACCTGGATCGGCCGCTTCGAGTTGGGCCACGCTTATCTGGAGGCGGGGCAATTTGTGGAAGCGGATTCAGAATTTGACCGATGCATAAAGCGGCGAGGCGAAGCCCTCGAGATCTTCCAGGATAACGTTCCCACCTTCGCTTACCTCCCCCCCACCTATTACTACCAGGGACGTGTGCGCGAAGGGCTCAAGAGTCCCGGTTTCGCGGAGCCCTATCGTACCTATCTCAACATCCGCGGGCAGGTCAACGAAGATCCCTTGTTGGCTGACATTCATCGTCGCCTTGGCCAGTGAGGCGCACACACTGCCGCCTCCTGCCGCATCTCTACTGTCCCAAGACGCACATCGGTTGCTGGCTTGTCCTTCGAGACTACATTCCCTCTCGTTTCACAGAAAAAAGGGCGGGACCGTGTAGATCCCGCCGGTTACTGAATGTCGTAACTCCGCTGTTTATTTCACGGTGAGTTGCACGGTCGTACTGTGACTGAGAGTGCGGCCCACAAGTGTCCCAGTGAAGGTCAGCGTGAAGGTCCCGTGGTTCACGTTCTTATTTGCATTCAGCGTCACCGTCGACGCAATCGCTGTACCCTGCAAATTATCTGTGGACGGAGAGACCGAGCACGTGGAATTGGCTGGCGCCCCACTGCAAGAGAGGCCAATCGTACCAGTAAGTCCACTGATCGGGGTTAATGTGATGGTGTAAATCGCCTGGTGTCCCGAGGAGATAGTCTGAGCACTGGGCGTAGCTGTAATGGAGAAGTCTTGTACGACCTGAGTGAGGCTGGCAGACGTACTCCCTTTAAAGTTGCCATCGACGTTGGTGTAGATCGCGGTAATCGAGTGTGAGCCAGCCGTCAGCGCGCTGGTGGTCAATGTAGCTGTGCCCAGACCGCTTAGCGGTTGCGCCGTGCCCACTACCGACGCGCCGTCCATGAACTGAATAGAACCTGTTGGTGTGGCTGTACTGGCTCCCGCCCCGGCGGTGTTGGCCACCGTCGCAGTGAAGGTAACTGATTGCCCGAAGATCGACGGGTTCGCAGAGGAAATTACGGTCGTGGACGTCGGCGCTGGGATGACTGTCTGGTTCAGGTTCCCAGAGCTTCCGCTGAAGCCGCCATCGGTGTTGGTATACACGGCCTTGATGGTATGGGGCGAGCCGCTGACGCTCAGGGTTGCTGTGGCGCCGCTTGTGGCTATCGCCGCAGGTCCCGATCCCGAGAGCGGCACCGCCGAGCCGAATGGCGCGCCATCAACCGAGAACTGGACGGAACCGGTTGGTGTGGCTGTTGTGGCCCCCGTATTGGTCACCGTCGCGGTGAAGGTAATCGTCTGCCCGAAGATCGACGGGTTTACTGTGGAAGTCACGGTCGTGGAGGTCGGTGCACAGGTCGGTATGGCGGAGGTAGTGTTAGACGGTACGCTTTCCTGCGGTGGATTCGTGTTCGCGAGCACTGCAGTCACGAAGTACGAGTATGTGGGTCCGCAGGTGACATTTGTATCCGTGAACGTAAGTGAGGTGCCAGCAACCGAGCCAATCAACACGGCTGTCGCCCCGTTCGTCGAGCGATAGAGGTTGTAAGAACCGATTTGCCCGAAGGTGGGCGTGCCCCAATTCAGTTTTATGGAACCCGGTGGCGTGGTCGGCGTCGCCGTTACGTTTCGAGGAGAACGGGCGAAGGAGTTCGCCGTTTCGAAAGTCAGATCCCCGACGCCGGTACCGACGGTGAGTTTGCCGGCACCGACTGTAAGCTTGCCAGTCCCGACCGTTAATTTACCCGTCCCTACAGTAAGTTTGCCGGTACCCACCGTGAGTTTGCCAGAGCCGTTAATCTCACCGCCGGTGGCTCCAACCTGACGCAGGTCAAGGTTCTCCCAATCGTTGTAGCCGCGCAGACTCGAACTGATGGCGCCATCGAAATTGACATCCGAGCCATTCAACCAAGCCGATGCAGGCGTAATCGGGTTAGCGGCGCCCTCTACAACGTACATCGAGAGATCCGGATCCGTGGCTGGCGACAGCGGTGTTCCATCACAATGGGACTTAGCCGGCGAGCCGACTCCACTAGGCGGAAAGGGCGCGTACCATTTCGTCGTCGAGTAAGCCGGCGCCGACCCGTCGGTGGCTAATAGTCCGCCAAGCAGGCTGCTTTCATTCAGCGGACTCAGTTCCTGCCCGGAATAATCCAGGACGCCATCGTCGAGGAGGTCTACCTGGAACTGGTAGCTCATGACACTCTGATAATTCGGTTTGCAGTTGGGCTCGAGCGTGGGTACGTAACTGCCCGGCGTGTCGTAATACAGGCCCCCGTGCGTCAAGCCGAGCGAATGCCCCAATTCGTGCATGAACGTTCCGGACTGCACCGGGTCGGTCTGCCCTGACGTCTCCCCATAGACCCAACGTGACGAGCGAGTCACCACCACCGATATCGGATACGCCGGATGTTGTGCGTATTCGGCCCGACGCCACCGAAAGCCATGGATCCGTCGACTGGGTGTAAGTCGCGTTGGTTGCCGTTGGGATATGTATGCTGAAAGTGTTGCCACTGGCACTCTGGACCGGGTATGTCCCGTTCAGACTGGGGTTCGTGATGGCGTCGGTGATGGTTACGCGATCCGTTCCGGCGGTCAGACCATGCGGAGCTGATGCGGTGAAAGTTACGGTGTTACCGGACGCGACCACGCTGGTTAGGCTACCGCCCTGCAGACCCCATTCCGGCAGGCCCGCAGCGTGCCCGAACAACGCATAGTGATAGCTGTCCTTTCGCCCGTGCTGGAAACGCCGTATGCATGGACCGTTAAGAGCCTGCTGACAGGAGGTCTCGTCCGGGTAATTCAGCGGCTGGTTCTTGAGGAACTCAAACCCCGCCTTCCAGCCAACAAGTCCCGGCTGGTTGGGGTATTCACAGAGCACCGGATTCCCGGACGCATCCGTCGTATCGGTGCAGGTCTGCTCCTGGATCGCGCCTGTGGCAAGTGCCGCAGGGTATGCAGGATTCCCCGGGATGATGTGTACATCGGTTCCCTTGCGCGAGAACGCGTTCGTCAGCTTCGTTAGGGCGTTCGCGGGGGGAGAGAAGGAATATCCATTCGTTGTGTTGCAAGTGCCGTCTGCGTTTACGATGCTGCACATGTAGTCAAGCTCTACAAACAGATCCTTTTGCCCAGCTGTTGCTCCTGGAAGCGATACCCAGGAAGGATCTGTGGTGGTACACGAACCCTCGTTTACTGCAGCATCACAGTATCCTTGCTTCTGTTTCCAAACATCCAGAATGCCATCGTTGTCGCTATTCTGAACCGTTGTGCTTACGATTACGGCTCCCCAGGACACGCAGCCGCTGTTCGAGGAACTCGGCGTCACCGTAGTCGTCGCGGAAGCGTCATTGGCCTTCACTGGGTTGACTGGGTTGCTATTGCCGCGCAAACTCCAAGTGGGATTGTCCCAGGAACCGTTGTAGTAGCCGGGGAAGGGCGGCAGGTTCCCGTAGAGGGAGGGCAGGTTCACCCCGTTCAGTGACACAGTTTCGGACTTGTTGCTCTGGCCATTGCCCACAATATGCGTCAGTTTGGAAATCGGGTTGGCCGCAGCTTGGTAGAACCCCTGCATCGTCTGCGTCATGCTCGAGGAACCGTTGGCCGGGGCAAAGGCACCGTCGTAGAGGATCACAGAAGTCAGGGGCAATGAGGGCGTAATTGCGCGATAGATGATGACGAGACTGGCCCCCAACGTCAGCGGAACTCCGCCACCGTTGCTGCCGCTATCAGCAAGGCGCACTTCATATGTGCCGTTGGCCAGGACATTTCCTTGGGAATCCTGCGGTAAAAATTGACTTACATCTGTGGCATACGTGCGCATAGTCTTCGAGCCTTGCGAATTCCCTGAGCATCCGCCCGAACTCCATGACACCGGAGCATTGGGGTTCCCCAATACCACCCCCGTGATCGGGTAACCGGTCGCCGGCCCGCCCCCGAACACCGGCCTGAAGAATCCGTTTTGCCCGGCAAACGCTGTCTGCGAACTTTCCACCGTTTCCCAGTAGAGGAAGGCAGCGACGATATCGGCCCCTGGAGGCACGCCCGTAGAAGGTACGGAATTTGCATCCGGCATGGTGAACTGTTTCGTCGCATAGCCGTTCACACCTAATCCGCGCAGTCCCACACCAGCTACGACGTAATCGCCCGTTACAAAATAGTTGTTGGAAAAGGTGAGGGGGGCTGTACCGGTCTGCGCCAAACCTGAATGTAAAAACCCAATGATCAAGAAAAAAATCACCATCCCGACAGCACGAGACGCGTGCGAGCCACGGCGAGAGTTCACGGTTATTCCTTTTGATTGAAGGACCTGGGAGTCTCTTCAGGATTTTTACGGAAACTGGCCAACAGACCAGGCCACGGGGAGGACCCGCTAAACAATAGCGGCTGAGCGATTGTCCCCCTCTACCCGTCCGTTGTCAATGCATCTCGGATGGACACCATTGCCAAAACAGGAGAACACCATGCTTCCAGTCGAACCAAAGGTGGACTGTACGCCCGATATCGTCTTCGGCAACCCTATAAGTAAGGAGGTCAACTGACCACGAAAGCTGCCTGTTTTCCGAACGTGGATTGCGAATCGCCTGTAGTAGAACTGTAGTAGTTCCATGATCAAAACGTTCCGCACTCTGGCTTCGCTCGAAGCTGGCACACTCACGGTCCGCCCGTACACCAACCAGCCGATTTGACCGGAACCAGCCCGAAGTTACGCGCCGCTGTAAACGCTGCCCGCAAGGCGACCGACGAGTTCGTCGCTTGGTTGGAGAAACTGGCCCCCACCAAGGCCGGACCTTCCGGAGTGGGTAAAGAGAAGTACACCTGGTATCAGCAAAATGTGCACTTCATTCCCTACAACTGGAACGAAGAAGTCGTTCTGCTGCGGCGCGAACTGGAACGCGCGCAGTCCACCTTGCGCCTCGAGGAGCACCACAATCGCAACCTGCCACCACTTGAGCCGGCCACCGATGCCGCTGCATTCCACGATCGGCTGGATAAGTTCGTCGATTTTCTTATCAAGCAGGAGATCATTCCTGCTAAGCCCTACATAAAACCGGCGCTCGCCGAAGAACTCGGGCAATTCGTTCCGGAGAACCAGAGGGTGTTCTTCACCCGCGTCACCCACCGTGAGCCCATGTTGCTTCTTTCCCACGACTATCACTGGATTGATCTGGGACGGATGCGGGATTAACCGAATCTAAGTCCGATTCGCCGTCAGGCCTTGCTCTCCAACATCTGGGAACAATCGTGCCGAAGGTTTTGCTACCGCTTTCGAAGAATTAGTGATGCATGTGGGCTTGTACGACGACAATCCACGGGCTCGCGAGCTGGTCTGGATTATGCTCGCAAATCGCGCTCCCCGGGGCCTCGCCTCGCTCTACGTGCAGGCCAATCTATTTACCCGGAGCAAGCCGGACGGTTTCATGCAGAATGGACGCCCCGTGGCTGGGCAAAGTCCGGGGATTCGCTCACTGCATTCGAGCAATTGCTTTACCTCCGGCAGCCGGGCTACGGTAGCTGCTACATCACCGGCAAGCTGCTCGCCGACCGCCTGATCATGGAATATGGCGACCAGCAGGATCGCGCAAGCAATCCGTTTGTGCTACGTGATTTTCTCGACCGCTTTAACAACGAGGGCATGATTCCAGTTCTGTTGATGGAGTCAGATATGGTTCCCACCAGCAGCGCGGGGCCCCTCGAGCCTCAACATCCCTAGCAGCACGCTCTGGAGCTTGTTTTGTTTCATTAGAGTTAATCCTTAGTTGAACGCGGGGCATCACTGAACAAGTATGGTCCGAGGAATTCCCTCCACCGTAGCAGCGTGTCGGCGACTTGTGTGTTCAGTATCTTCACGATCCCCACAGGGGTACGGCGGAGTTCCCGCGAGACTCGACATGGCGTTGCGACTGCTAGACAACTTGAGCCGGAAGTAATCCAGATGGCGCTGATTAAATCAGTACCGATAAGTCGCCAAGGACACACCTAAAACGTATTGTGCACGATTTCCCCGAAATGAGCGTCGTGAAGCGCGTAAGCGTGTGAGAGCAAAAAGGGATCAAGACTGCGTTTTTGGGGCCCTCGCTATTTCCGTCGCTTCTGGAAAATGATCAGTATAATATCGCGTCACACCACAGGAGCCTGCTACCAAGGTGATGCGCGCATTCGCTCAATCACCCGTCTGGTCTGTGCTAAAGCGGTTAATGATAGGTCTTGCGTTGATCGCCCTCCTCTCGTCGATCTTGCTGGTTTCCGACCTCGGACATCGAAGAACGGCTGCCGCCGCCGATGCGGGCGCGGGCGGCCGGAAATTCAAAGCTGCGATTGTGTACTACGCGCATGGAGTGAGTAACGATTATTGCGTGAATGGTCTCCTCGACGGACTCAAGGCCAGTGGTCTCGAACAGGGAAAGAACCTGGACGTGGTGAAGGCAGATGCGCAAGGGGAAATGATCAACATCCCTGCCATTCTTCAGAACTATGACAGCTCCGACGTCGACCTGATTATGACCATCTCGACGCCATGCCTCGCCGGAGCTTGCAACAACGTAAAGCACAAAAAAGTGGTTTTCACCTGCGTGAGCGATCCGATTGCCGCGGGAGCGGGCAAGAGCCATTTCGAACATTTGCCATTCGTCACCGGAGTCGGTAGTTTCCCGCCTGTGAGCCACATGTTGGATTTCATGCAGAAACTGGTGCCGGGACTGCGTGCTGTAGGAACGATGTACAACCCGGCGGAAGCAAATTCGGTGAAGGAACAGGCGGTCGCGCGCGAAGTATTTCAGAAACGCGGCATCAGACTCGAGCAGATTGCCGTTAGCGGATCAAGCGAAGTGTTACAAGCAGTCCAAATCCTGGCTGGGCGCGACATCCAGGTGGTGTGGTTGCCCGCCGACAATACCGGTATTCAGGGATATGAAGGCGCAGTGAAGGGTGCGAAAGACGCGCGACTACCCCTGATTACCGATATATGCTCGGCGCTGCCCCGCGGTGGGCTGGCGTGCCTAGGTGTGGGAATGCAGTACTCCTCGTTGGTCGCCGGAAAGCTGGCGGGCCGCGTTCTGCTCGGTGAGAATCCGAGAGATATGCCTATCGAAGAAGTTGCCGTCGAGGAAATGGCGATCGTCCGAAGCAATGCGGCGGAATTGGGTATCACGATTCCTGCCGAGTTCGCGCGGAAAGTACGCCCGTAGCCCAGGCATGGAAATCAGCACACAACAGGTCGAGGACGCGCTCGCAGTGAAGGTGAGGGGGCGCCTCGACAATTATTGGACAGAACACTTGCGCACGAACCTGGAGGAATTGGTCCGGGGAGGCGCGCACGTTATCCGGCTGGACCTGTCAGAGGTTTCGTTCCTAAGTTCTGCAGGTGTGGGCCTGTTGGTGCTGACGTATCGGCAGCTAAGGGAGATTGGTGGCACGCTGACCATTGCGAGCCCTTCCGTCCGGGTCAAACAGGTCTTGGATCTTTGCAAACTGTCGCCCATCCTGCTGACCAGTCAAGCGCCGCCGAACTCCATCGAGCGCAAGTCGGAAATACGCCGCTTTACATCAACGTCCGCAGCGTTCGAGATGCTCGAATGTTCTTCTCAAGAACCGTTGACATTCGAGATTATCGGAGATCCAGGATTACTGAAGTCGTGCGGGTTCGGTCCAAAAGATTGCCAATCGCTGAAGTTTCCCGCATCAACGTTCGGACTTGGTCTGGGGGCTTTCGGGCACGGCTTCGAGGATGCGCAGTCTAGGTTTGGGGAATTCCTGGCGGTGGGTGGATCTGCGGCATATCTCCCGACGGACGGGACCAACGTTCCGGACTTCATGGTTTGCAGTGGAGATCTGGTCCCAGAAGTGAATGTCCTATACGGCCTCCGATGCGAGGGCGGGTTCACCCAACTATTGCGGTTCGAAGCTGCCAATGTTGATAGTCCCGTCGCGTTCTCGGACTTGGTGGCTACGGCATTGGAGGTCTCGGGCGCGCCCGCGATAGGAATGGTGATGGTGGTGGAATCAGCTGGACTGGTGGGAGCTGCTCTCCGTCGCTCGCCGGCTACGGCACCAGTCGTGAACACTTCACCATTCCAATATCCCGAGGTTCGCACTTGGTTGTCGTTCTCGACGGAACGGCTCTACTCGCGGTCGCTAGTGTTGATTTCAGGGGTAGCGGCCAGTTTCGCCAGCGAACCGTTAGCCCCGCTGCTGCGACGAATGGGCAGCGAAGCATCGCCCTTAGGACACTTTCACGCCGCGGCGTTTTCCTACAGGCCCCTCAAGAAGGGAGACATCGATCTGAAAGCCACGGTCTCCACCCTGTTCGAGACGGAGACCCTGCAAGGTGTGCTGCACCTCCTGACCGATGACCGCAAAGGCGCCGGGCCACAACAGAGCGAGTTTGTCCGCGGCGCATGCTGGCTCGGTGCAGTGTCTGAGAAGAATCGCACATGAGTCTTCTGGTTGGCACGTTCACGATTGGCTTCATCCTGTCGTTGCTCGCCTTGGGCGTGTTCATCAGCTTCCGGATTTTTGCATTTCCGGATATCACAGCCGATGGGTCAGTGACGCTTGGCGCGTCAGTTGCCGCGACCCTGCTGATTCATGGCGTGACGCCACCGGTTGCATCGCTTGCGGCTTTTGGAGCGGGAGTGCTCGCCGGCGCCTGCACGGGTACGCTGCACACACGATTCAAAATCAATCCGCTGCTTTCTGGCATTCTGGTCATGACGGCGCTGTATTCCGTAAACCTTCACGTCATGGGCAGCAGCAACATTTCGCTGCTCGGGGTGAATACGCTGGCCACGCAATCGGAGCGAATCGGTGTGAAGCTGATGCGCGGAGCTACCAGCTTCGATCTCGCCGGCTGGGACGTAAGCGTGCGCGACGCAATGGTGCTGGCCGCGATTGTTTTGGCTGTCCTGCTGACCGGCACTCTGTTGTATTGGTTTTTGCGGACGAATCTCGGCATCGCTATGCGGGCCACCGGCGACAACGTGCAGATGATCCGAGCTCTGGGAGTAAATGACGGGAACATGATCGTGTTCGGAATAGCGATCTCGAACGGCTTCGTGGCGCTGTCTGGAGCATTGTTGGCGCAATACCAAGGCTTCGCGGACGTGGGTATGGGAATCGGAATGGTGGTGTGGGGACTTGCCAGCGTCATCATCGGAGAAGCGCTCGTGGGAACCAATCAGCTGGGCTTGACGATCATGGGGGCCGTCATGGGGTCCGTGCTGTTCAGGCTGATGGTAGCGGTGGCGTTGCGTTGGGGTCTCAGCCCCAATGATCTGAAATTGATTACTGCCATGTTCGTGTTTGTGGCGCTAATCGTTCCGCAGTTCATTCGAAAGGGCCGGATGTGGAGTGCGCATGCTTGACATCCGGACGGTCTCAAAGACGTTTAACCCGGGTACGCCCAATGAGGTGCACTCGCTGCGCGGCGTCAACCTCGAACTGACCACCGGATCGTGGGTCATTATTATTGGTACGAATGGCTCGGGGAAGTCCACGCTGCTGAATGCTGTGGCCGGAACGTTTTTCGTAGACGAAGGCAGTATTCGACTGGCGGGGCAGGATGTCACGCGATGGCCCGAACACGCGCGTGCGGAGTTGATTGGACGCGTGTTTCAAAATCCGTTTAGCGGCACGTCACCAAGCCTCACCATCCAAGACAACCTCAGTCTTGCCGCCCTGCGCGGCCGGAGACGCGGCCTCGGTTGGGGATTGAAAGCGTCGATGGTGGCGAGAATGCGCGATGAGGTGAGTCGCTTAAACATGGGGCTGGAGAATCGGCTCGAGAATGCCATTGGCAGCCTCTCAGGCGGACAGCGGCAGGCCCTGACGCTGTTGATGGCTACATGGCTACGTCCCGAACTCCTGCTATTAGACGAGCACACCGCCGCCCTTGACCCCAAAAGCGCAGACCAGGTGATCGCGTTAACCGAACACGTGGTTGCGCGCGCCCAACTGACTACATTAATGGTGACCCACTCGATGCACCAGGCAGCAAGCTGGGGAGACCGCTTGATCATGATGCACCGCGGCCAGATCATTCACGATTTTCAGGGTGCCGAAAAACGGCGGCTGAGACCTGACGATCTGCTGGCGCGCTTTGAAGAAGTACGTCGCGCGGAGCAACTGGATGAGAGTGCCGCTGAGATGCTCGCCGAGAATTATGTTTGAACGTGATGAGGCCACTCCCCTGACACGGTACCGCCGTCTCATCCGCCGGGAAGCTGCATGCCGATCAATCTGTCAATCATCGATCAGTTCGCAGATGTCTGCGGCACAACGCTTGACTTGCTCGTCGAGCAACCGGCAATGCGGGCTCGCCCCCAACGGATCTCACCCGGCGGCCTCTATTACCCCGCAGAAGCGCCCGTCGGCGTTCCAGATCCCAGCAGGGAGGCTCCCGTTGCCGAGCCAAACCGAAGGGGTTCGCGTGGGTCTGAGGGCTAAACTGGATGGCATGCTCGGAACCTGATCGCTACGAAGTCGCACCGAACGTGATTTGCAACGCGCGATCGATCAAGGAGCGGCCCGAGCGGGTATTGTCTCGGCACGGCGCCATTTCGGATATATATCGTAAAGCGGCATATGTATTCCGGTCTGACCTTGCCTTGATGGGTGGTGCCGATCGCTCTTCAACATCGCCTGGGCCGCAGCAAATGTCCCACCGCTTGACAAACCTTTTCGCTAGCATCTAAATCTCTGTCCGCGAGATTGCCCACCA
>CAVOSN010000016.1:0-105290 GCA_963698805.1 uncultured Acidobacteriota bacterium
CACCGCTTTGAGGAAGAGGAAAGACAAAAGCCCAAAGCCGAGTTCCGGTGACTGCGTTAATGGCCTGGCCCAGGTTCCACTCTCCACGAGCAAAACCACAGGGCGCCAATCAGATGGCAGCACCGGCTGAACCGAGAACGCCCAACATGCACCGAGCGAAACGAATCGCTCCTCGAGAGTGCGGATGGAAGCATGGCGACAGTGGCCACTCGGCGGGGAGAAGAAAACGTGCCTAACAAAAACAGACAAGAATCAACTTGACTCCGACCGGCCTTCTCATGGAAGGCCTTTACACTCATCCTATAAAAGAGGATGTCAAGAAAAAAGTCTTCCCCTCTCCCCTCTGGAGACCTGCTGGTGGCTTACATCCAGCCCCGTCCCCTTCGTGGAGGGGTTTTTGGTTTTGGCCGCTTTGGATCGCCGCGTTTTTCAGCGGCGATGCCAACCCCAGTTGATCATTTCCAGGTAATGGTTTCATGTCTCCGTGGGCGCTCGACGCCATTCGGTTACGAAGCTACGCAAGCCAGCGTTGGCTTAAATGCCAACCATCATCCTATGTGAGGCTCGAGGCCTATGGCTTTGTTGGGTTATCCGAGGGGGCATAGGATTGACCCGGAGACTCGGTGCTGAATGCAGCACAAAGTGCCTAATGAGTGAATGGATACTCTCCCTCGAACCCGAGCGTCGCAGAACCGATTGGCCACCCACGAGGTATAAAGACCTGGGGAGATCACCTGGGTTCTGTTAGATGCTCAAGCTGCTTGCGTCTTCAGTTGTTCGGCGTCGAAGCGTTCCTCCTTTTTCCAAAGTGACAAAGCAATGGCCGCGATCTTCCGTGCTAACGTCAGACGTGCCATCTCCGGCTTCATGCCTTTGGCCAGCAAAGCCACATAGAAGTCGCGCAGCGGCCCCACCCCACAGCTGGCGCGGGTCGCGGCTCCCTTAAAGATCTCTTTCATCTCATGATTGTGATTCTGATTGAGACCACGAATCTGTTGCGGTTTTTTCGCCAGTTGCAGTTGTCCGCGGACAAAGCGGTATTGTGCACTGTCACGCGTTTCAATGCCCAAGCCACTGTAAGTCCAGAGTTGCCGTTTGCTACGGAAACGATGCGGAGTTTGCATCAGCGCTAGCAAGCGGGCGGCCCGAATCGGTCCGATGCAGGGAATCTGGCGCAGCAGTTTCGAGGCTTTATGTTTCCGACTCTCCGCCAATAACTCAGAGCGCAGGGTTCGCCGCAAGCCTTGCAATCCATCCAACTGTTGATAGAGTAGCTCAGCGCGCCGGCGCACGCCTGCATGCTCGATCTTCTCTAACCATTCTTGGCGATAACGCGGAGCATAAACCTGGGTTCCCGCACAGCCAATCCCCCAGCCGCGATACAGAGCCTTCACCCGATTCATCACCCGGCTCTGATCCTGGCTGATCGTCTGGTAACCGCGCGCCAGTTCGCGCAACGTCCGCAGTCCGTGTTCTCCGTGGTAGACCGGCCGCAACATCCCCGTGCGCAACAAGTCGGACAGCTTGCGCGCATCTACTCTGTCATTCTTGCTGCCCTCCTTCAACAATGCGTTGCGTCGCGGATTGCAGACCAGGACTTCGTGCACATGTGGCTTCAGCAGGTCATAGAGCCAGGCTGCCCAGGTGCCTTCTTCCCAAGTGACATGCAGTTCGCCCTGCAGTCCGTGGATAAATTGCAGAAGGCTGCTGGCCTTGGTTTCCACGATCGACTCCATCACCAGTTGGCCAGTGCTGTTGCGGACAGCAATCACCACCGCTTCCTTGTGTACGTCCATGCCGATATACTTAATGTCACGACTCATGTGAGTTGCCTCCTTGGGGGGAAGCTCATTCGTGCCAACGTCTATCTTTCCCCCAAGGTAAAAATGCCACCGTTCAGGACCGCCCTATTAGAAGCCGACGTTAACCATCCTGAGTCTCGAGCACAGCCAACGCACACGCAGCTTCAATCTTCTGAAGCGGGGCGTTCTTTCATAATGCATTGGCCGCTGCGCTACAATCCACCAGGCGAAATAGGCATGCTACCAGCGACCATGACAGCGCTGTTTGTTCTTACTGTGGTCGTAGTTGCGATGGTAATACGTGATGTCACGCAGTACTCGCCTGAAAGTCCTGCACGGCTCTGGGCAACTCGGGTAGCGGTCGGCACAATCATTCTCTGGTTCGCTGGTGGATTGCTACGCGAGATCGCGGTGAGGCATGGAGCCTTTGATGTTCTCCTATCACAAGGCTTTGGAAAAGGTATCCTCGCAATTTTCTTGGTCTGGCTCGTTTTTCGTGACGAACTCTGACGAGTGCATATCGAGACTTACGGGCCATTGAGTTTTGACAACACGTCCCTGTTGAAATCAGGCGTTTGCGTGAACTGAGAATTTGCCGACCCCGGTCAGTGAGCGTAATGGGGATTCTTCGCCAACAACGTTTAGTCGTCGGCTGCAGGCAGCGTTCCGAATTCTTCGGGGTGTTTCGACACATAAGCGAACAGCAAATCCGTCAGATTGTGAGGATAAGCAAAAAACTCGTTGTCCAGCATCTGTAATTGCTCCAGAACCTCATCGGAAAAATCCGCAGCCACCGTGGAAATTGCTTCGGAAGTTTCGGGCAGTCCGGCTGGAAACGCTGTGGCTATGGCGCGCCTGCAGATATCCGCAGTTCGCGGAGCACCTATCGTTTCGAGAGCCTCCGCCGCAAATGCCGCAGTCTCGCAACTGTCATTCAGGAAATACTGCGAAAAGCCGCCATTGTTGACCTCTGACTCAAGAGCCCAAAGTGATGAAAAGACCCGCTGAGGCGTGGATTGACTCTCGAAGGCTTGCTTTCCGAACTGCGCCCTGTCTGACTCGGAAAGGCTAATCAGGATGTTGTTCTTGCTTGGCATTCGTGGACCTCTAGAGTCTTCACAGTCGCGCACGATAGTACAACAGTGACATTGGCGTGCCGTGACGAACCTCACTTGACGTAATCAGGGCGATTTCACTCACAACGCAGGTATTCCGGTTCTACCCAGATGGTGTGCTTCCACGGCTCTACCCCGAGCACATGGCCAACATCTAACCTCACCAATGGATAGGGCACTCCCTCGACGGACTCCACTCCCATGATCACAAAGGACTGGCCCATACACTTCTCAAAGAGCCTGCGAGTGCTCAGGTCATCGTCAGGCAAGTTCGGGGGGACACCTATCAGTTTTACTTTGTCGCCTGTCTTCACGCCGACATTCTACAGGGGCTTGGCGTAGTTGATGAAATCAGGCCATAGCGCTCAAAACCCCTCCAACCCGAACCTAGCGCCATGCTTGCACCGTCCCGACGGTCTGTGCCGTAGTTCCAATCCTGCGGCATGGGAGGCCGTCGTCATGGGCAAACAGAGAGTCAAGCCGAATTACCGTCGCCGAGTGCTTCGCCTGCCCGATCTGGACCACTGCAAGACGGCCGTGCTCAATAGCCTCGGCTCGCCACTTCCTAGATCTGTCTATCGGTGTTCCGGCGCCTTCCGGTGTTCGCGCCACCCTTCAATAATCAGATAAAGCACCGGGATGAAAAACAGATTCAGCACCGTGGACATGATCATCCCACCAAATACGGTCGTTCCTACCGAGTGACGTCCGTTCTCTCCCGCGCCAGAAGCGATGACCAGCGGGACGACGCCAAGAATGAAAGCCAGCGAGGTCATCAGAATGGGCCGCATGCGAATCGTCGCCGCTTGCACTGCCGACTCCACCAGCGGCACTCCACGTTCACGCAGCTGCTCGGCAAACTCGACGATCAGAATCGCGTTCTTGCTCGATAGACCGACCAGCATGACCAGTCCCACCTGGCAGAACACATCATCCTGCAAACCCCGGAGCCATTGCGCACTCAGCGCCCCGAGCAGTGCCATGGGCACGGCCAGCAGGACAATAAACGGCAGCACGAAACTTTCAAATTGGGCTGAAAGCGTGAGATACACGACCAGCGTTCCCAGTCCAAACAAGATCAGCGATGTACCGCCGGCCTGCAATTCCTCCAGCGACAGCCCCGTCCAACTAAAGGAGAATCCCCGCGGCATCCTGGGCGCGAGCTGTTCCATCGCCGCGATCGCTTGGCCCGAGCTGTATCCCGGCGCAGCGGAGCCATCAATTTCTGCGGAACGGAACAGATTGTAGTGGCTGATTACCTGGGGCGTGGCCGTTTGCGTGATGCTGATCAGATTGTCAAGCGGCACCATGGCTCCACTGTCCGAGCGCACGTAAAACTGCTTCATGTCTTGCGCCGCCGATCGGAAGCCCTTGTCCGCCTGCACATACACGCGGTACGACCGGGCATTAAAATCAAAATCATTCACGTATGCCGAGCCCAGATAGACGCCGAGTGTGTCCGTGATTTGCGACAGCGGCACGTGGAGGCTCTTCGCCTTTTCACGATCAATCGTCACCAGATACTGCGGATCATTCGCGGTAAACGGCGTATACAGGCTGACTAGTTCTTTGCGCTCTCTCGACTGCCGTATCAGTGCTTGTGTGGCACCCGCCAGCTCCTCGAGTTTATGTGCGGCCTGATCCTGCACCACGAACTGAAATCCGCCGAATGCTCCCAGACCGTTGATCGCCGGTGGCAGCGCGGCAAACACGATTGCACCCGAGATCCCGAACAATTGCGGACGAAGGCGGTTCAGAATTGCCACCGCCGTGTGGTCCTTGCCTTTGCGCTGGTCATAGGGCCTGAGCCCCACGAAGATCAACCCCTGGTTTGCAGCCGCTCCAGAAAAACTGAAGCCCGCGATGGAAAAGGTTTCTTCGGCGTCGGGCACGCGTGCCAACACGTCCGTAACCTGCTTGTTGATCGCTTTGGTATATCCCAGCGAAGCGCCGGCTGGAGCCTGGACCACGATGATGAAGTAGCCCTGATCTTCGTCCGGCACAAATGCCCTCGGCACATGTTGCAGCAAGAGATAGGTTGCGCCAAGGCCGCTGAAAAAAAGCATCACCATGGCCAGCTTGTGTTCCAAGACGTAATGCAGCAGGCCGCGATAGGCGTCGGTTCCAGCCCGGACGCCCTCGTCGAACTTTCGCAGCCACCACGACTTTTGTCTGTGGGGCCCGGCAAGAAAAATTGCCGCCAGCGATGGTGCCAGAGTGAGCGCATTGAAGGCGGAGATGGCGATGGAAAATGCGATGGTAAGCGCAAACTGGCGAAACAAAATGCCCGTCGTCCCGGGAAAGAACGCAACCGGCACAAACACCGCAACCAGTACCAGCGAGGTTGCGATGACGGCGCTCGTAATCTCGGCCGTGGCCGCCGACGCCGCTTTGCGGGAGTCGTGCTCGCCCCCTGCAATGTGGCGCTCAATGTTTTCGATCACAACAATGGCGTCGTCGACTACCAGCCCGGTGGCGAGCGTGATACCAAACAGCGTTAGCGTGTTGATGGAGAAGCCGAGTAACTTCACGAAAGCGAAAGTGCCGACCAGCGAAACCGGGGTGGCGATGAAGTGGATCATCGTGGTTCGCCAGTCGCCGAGAAAAATGAAGATTACCAGGATGACCAGCAGGATGGCCGAACCCACCGTAAACAGCACATCGCGGATGGATTCGCCCACCGCGTCGGTGGTATCGAACGCGAGCTTGTAATGCATCCCCGGCGGAAAGCTCTTCGATAATCGGTCGAGTTCGGCAATGGCGCGCCGGTCCACATCGAGCGCGTTCGCGGTCGAGAGCTGCGTTACGCCGATTCCGACCGCATCCTGACCGTTGAATTGCAAATCGGAAGCATAGTCCTCCGCGCCCAACTCTGCCCGTCCGACGTCTTTCAAACGAACGAGAGTGCCATCGACGTTCGTCTTGAGAATGATGTTCTCAAACTGCGCCGACTCGCTGAGCCGGCCTACCGCCCGCACGCTAACCTGATACTGTTGTCCTGAAATCGCCGGCTGCTGGCCTACCTGTCCAGCGGCGACTTCCACGTTCTGCTCCGACAGTGCGTTCACGACGTCCGGTGCGGTGAGACCGCGCCCTGCCATTCGCAGCGGGTCCAGCCACAGCCGCATGGAGTATTTGCGCTCGCCGAAGATGTCTACACCGGCGACTCCTGGAATGCGCTTTAGAGCGTCCCTGACGTAGACGTCAAGGTAGTTGCTCATGAAAAGCGTGGAGTAACGATTGTTGTCAGAAATGACGGCTGCGCCGAAAACGAAGTTCTGAGAGGTCTTCGCCGTGGTGATGCCCACCGACTTGACCGCGCCCGGAAGCCTCCCCAGGGCCGTGTTCACACGATTCTGTATATCAACGGTGGCCAGGTCCGGATCGCGGGTCAGATCAAACGTAATGAGGATGTTGCTGGACCCGTCATTGCCGCTGGTGGAGGTCATGTATTTCATGCCTTCCGCGCCGTTGATCTGTTGTTCCAGCGGAATCGTGACCGCGCTCTCTACCGTCTGCGCGCTGGCCCCGATGTAGAAACTCGAGACTCCCACCTGCGGCGGAGCAAGATCGGGGAACTGCGCGATCGGGAGCGTGGGAATCACCACCGCGCCCGCCAGAATAATCAGCATCGCGCAAACCGAGGCGAACACGGGACGGCGAATGAAGAAGTCAACGAACATGAGCGGCACTTAGCAGATGGCACCTGGCATTTTAGCCGTCAGGATTTTTTCTGGACCCTACTCGACACCCAACGGCCAAACGCTAATTGCCAAGTACTAAGCCGTTTTGTCAGGTGCCTACAAGCCGGAAGCCCGAAGCCACTAGCTCTGCGGAATTACCGGCGCTCCGTCCAACAGAAACTGTGTCCCGGAAACAATAACTTTATCGCCCGGCTTAATTCCTTCTAGCACTTCGTAATCATTTTCAATGGTCTGTCCAATCTTCAGGGGTTTCTGCCGGGCGACGAAAGACCCTCCAGTCTGCGGTTCGGCCACGAATGCGAAATACTGCCCGGCCAGTCTGGATACCGCAAGGATTGGTACCCGCGGACTCTGGTGGATCCCAAACACCACCCGCACGCGAACAAACTGCGACTGCCGCAGCGCGTCATTCCCATTCGCAATCCGTGCCTTCACCAGTACGGTTTGGGTCGTGTTATCCACCTGCGGAGAAATGAAGCTCACCTTTGTATCCGCCAAGACTTTGCCTTCGCTGTCGAGTACCTGCACGGGCAGATTCATTTTGAGTTGGCCTGAATGCTCAATCGGGACGTACACGTAGGCTTCGAGGCTTCCCGGCTGATCCACAGTAGTTAGCTGGGTTGTAGTCGTCACGCGATCGCCTACGCGCACGGGAATATCTCCTACAATGCCGCTCCGCGGCGCAACGACTTTGTAGTAATGAAGTTGAACCTGCTGTTCGCGCACCTGCGCGTCGAGCGCATCCATTTGGGCCTGCGCCGCATCCATGGCCGCCTTCGCTTGGTCCAGATCTTGCTTACTCACTACTCCGGCTGCGGCGAGTCCCCGAGCACGGTCATACTGCTGCTTCGTCCAGCTCAACGTTGCCTGCTGGGCTGCTCTCGCGCTCTCAGTACTCTTGACGGTAGCCTGTTGCTTCAACGGGTCAATCTCCATCAACGATGCCTCGGCACGAACACGATCACCCGAATGGACGAAGATCTGAGTGATGTGTCCCTCGACTTGCGGCATGATCATGGCCGAGTCGCGCGACTTGAGTGTAGCTACATATTCGGTGGCGTCGCTGATCGGTAGCGCCGTGGCCTCGATTACCTTGACCGGCATGGCAGGGATCGCAGCGGCCTGCGGATCCTGTGTCGCCTTACCCGAGCAGGCCACGGTGATCGCGCCTGCCGCCAGACCGGCCATCAGCAGGGCCTTCATCGCAGATTCTGAAGCTTTATTTGACATGATACGAAGGGCGCCCGCCTTCGCACCTCAATAACAATAGGGTACAACACAGCCGCAAACAATGGCGGTTTGACCGGCCTTTTGGGTGTAAACGCCGTCGTTTTCCAACAGCTTGGATTTGACAACTAGGATGTGTGTGCTCAGCCGCTCTTTTTCGGGGTGCGGTGCTGGGACCTGCCCTTCTGGGCATCGGAATTGTTGATACGTGTTTCTTCCTGAGTCTTCCTATTCTTCCACACTGTCACTTTGCAATGGGACTTCTGTAGTCGCTCCTTTGTCTGGTCAAGCGTATTCTTACTTTGTTCGATCAACTGCCGTGCTTGACGAAACAACTCGCTTTGATCTTGATGCGGCATCTAGGCACCGTTTGGACGGAGTGGTCCCTCACACACCATTCTGACCCAGGATCGGCCCATTGCTAGGATTGGCGAAAATTTCCCATTTCTAACAATGTCGGCGGTGTCAAGCATGATCTGAGCACACGGCCGCATGCACACAGAGAAAGGCCCTGGTGCACAACTCACATCTCAGCGTGATGAGCGTCACACAAGAGCTTTCCTCGGCAGTCTACTTTTCAAGTATCCCGACGACGACGAGGTGTCGTCATGGCGAATACAATACCGCGCGAAGAAATTGGTGGTGAGGGCATTCACGTTCGCGACTGCTACGTCTGGACGGAGATCTCTTATCTGGATTCGTCATCGGACTTTCGTGAGTATCTGCCGCAAGACGGGCAGTGGAAGCCCAACGATGACCGTTTGGATTCTCCTAGAGGTTCCGCCAGAGAGTTTTCTTGCCCGCTGATTAGCGATGCTCTCGCGGGATTGGCGGTCGTCGCCATTGCGAGCTTGACCATATGTTTCTTTTATATACTGGTTGATCTGTAATCTGATTCGTCAGATCGGCTTTAGACAGTCCCAGATTCCCAGTGGGTGCCGGATTGGCAACTGGAACCTAAGCAGCGTGTGGATTAATCGGACGCTGACGCCACATCGTTTTCCGCTAATCATCCTCTGTCCAGTCGTCCGGAGGCAACAGAATCCTCTCAGATCGGATAACTGTCGCAAAATCGCCATTACACCAATTACCCGCAGTCATCCGAAGGTTTCCAGGGGAATGGGGCGACTGGTGGAAGGTTTTGCTCCTTCCAGTGATAGTTTTCCGTAGCTGTCTAGGTGCGCAGCCAGTACATCGGGCCGGCATGATGCGACAGCACTTAGCGGCGGCAGCGTTCATTCCGAACGTCGTTTAGGGTCGGAATCCGCCGACTCAACAATGCGCTGCATTTCCTCGAGCTGGGTGTCGGTCAGGCGCGAGAAGTCCAGTTGCTCAATCTGGTCGGAGTGCTCAACCTTGTCGGTGAACATCTTCAAATGCTTGCCCAGCAACTCGAGAGCCTTTGAGCACAGCGGCGGCATCGAACTTGTCACTGCCCCGTCGGCCTGCCCTTCGCGTCCAGGCAGCTCTGACTCGTCATCGAGCTCGGTGACATGCTGGAGCAGCCATGCTCGTTAGAACTTGCGTGATCCAAAATGCTGATTCCATTCCTTAACACATATTCAGCAGAAATCTCCAACTTCGTGCAAGTCTTCTGCGTCAACCTGGAAATTTCCGCGGAAACCTTAACATTCCTTAACAGCCGCGATGCTGCTTGACGCCGCAGTCTTTTTGCTGTAACCCGCGGCAATCGCAGCCCTTGTCGCGTTCAAGTCCTGGCAATATTCCCGGATGAAGAGTTTTTGCTTTGGAGTCATGCCGACACCCCCGGCAAGCCTGTCGTCCTGGCTAACGCCACCAGCTGCCTGCCCGCGAAGGTCACGCTAGCACTGCTTGTCTGTGGAGACTTCAAACCGGGACGGAAGTGTCCCGTAGGTGGGGGCTTATAGCGTCAATGGCGTTTATCGCGTAATCAAAGACTCTGCCAACTTGCGCCTCGCTCGCTGGATGACTTTGCGCACGGCTGCCTCAGTCAGGCCGGTGCTGTCGGCGATTTCTCGAGCGCTGCGGCCCTCGTGGAAGTACAAACGGCAGATGTGCAGGGTTCGAACTGCGGACGACAACAACAGCCTCTTCAGCGTTACGACATCAAGAGTGGCGTCACGGTCGGAAGCCATCTAGCCCCCTGGGGGACAATTGGGGGACAACTGAAACGCCGCTGAGTAGTCGAAGACACCTGAATATCAACGACTTAGAAATTCCGCACTCTGGCTACGAACCAGAAGGTCGGGAGTTCGAATCTCTCAGGGCGCACCATATTTTCAACCACATACAGGACTGGCATTTTTCGAAATGAGCTAATTGTCCGTGTTTTGTCCGTGTTTTCTCGAAAGCCCTGTCGCCCTCAATGCGTGTAATGGGGATTTATCAACAATTATGGTTGAAGCGTGAAGACGCCACCCCAAGACGACGTTTGAGGGTTGCGTGATCATTACGCACGGCAGCCTGCTGCAAACTCTTGCCTGTAACCCGAATGGTATGGCGAAATGGAGAGCCTACAGGGAAACCACAATTGCCCAAGCCAGAGCTATTCTTTAAGTGACCGAAGCGGAGTCGCTTCCAGCACGCCCTTACCGTTTCTGTAAGTCAAGGGCAACGCGCCTCTCTTACGATCATCCAATGCGCTGCAAAGCCGCTCGACCAAAATAGCGAGCTTCGCCGAGTCCATTTCTACGCTGACCTGTTCTGCAATCGACATCCAGTCCCTGTCTTGAGTGTGCATGGTCATTTTGGGACCCCCTTTTGAGCCAGGGTGCACCGTATTCTGGATTCCAACCCTATGCTTGGTATCCACAACTGCTCGCTTCTCTATGGCATTTGCTCCTTGGTGGCGGTGGCTCGGGAACAGTTCCCGAGAGCAGGACTGCTTGTGGAATAACTGTTCTTTGCGTTTCTGTGCCCACCGAGCCACGTTTGCAGTTGCGGTGGACTTCTACTTCTACCCCTGCCGCCTGTCCCTGCGCATCGCTCGTAAGGCTTCGTCGTCCTTCGGCGTCTCGTCGGCGATGCGTTCAAGGAACCGCAAGTCGGCTTCGATAGTCGCCAGCGGTACAGAGAGCGCCTTCGCCAACTCAGCCGAGTCAACGCGGCCAGCGTCGTGAATAAGTCGCCTAATTCGCAGGTGGCGCTCGGCAACTTCGACGCTGCACATCCACCTGTTCATGTACTCGCGCAGACACTCGGGAATGTTGCCGTCGTCAAACATAGTTCCCTGCCCTGCCCGGCGGTTCCGGGTGGCACTGCGCACACACATTGGCTCCTGCCCAAAAAAAACCGTGCCGTCCGTGAACCTCGCAGACGCGCAGTTCTGGCTCGGGCACGTAGATAACATCCGGTTTTGGCTCCAGAGTCTCGCCACCCCCCTTGCAACCCGGTAGGGTCGGTAGACTCCGCTGTTCATGCGGGTTCTACAGGGTCTACCGGGTTAGAGGCAGGGGGACGGGTATTACCGGGTGAATCCGGCAGGTACTGAGTCCATGCAGGATCGAAGTCCGAGCGCAGGTATCCACGAATCTTGACGCTGCCCGCCCAATGCTGATCGGGTGCGATCTCAAAATCTCTCAGCAGTAAAGCCAGCTTCGTGGCGCTTAGTGGTTTGCCGTTGCTGGCTTCTGCCCACGGTGAAGTTTGGATCGAGCAAATCCTTACCAGCAGTTCCTCAGTCTGTAGAACTTCCTTGTCGGCTTCTTCAAATGCGATCCGGATATCGCTGAGTAGTTGGACCTTGTAGTCCAGTCGCGGCTTCGCGCCACAAGGAACGCTTCTTCGAGTGCAGACGCCAGCCGCGCAGAATAGGGATCCCCTAGATCAGCGGCGATACTGAACAAGGGGAACGGACCGCAGTCTGACGGAAGTCCCTCGAATATCGTCTCTTTGCCACCCGTAGTTCCTTTCCTGCAAAGTGTGTCCAATCTAGTTTTGGCGGAAAAAACTCTGGAGGTGGATTTTTTCAAAAGTGCCTTGCAAAAAGTCGAGGCTCGACGCCAGCAGAGCAGCAGGTCTGGCGAGAAGGCATCTACGACCAAATCAAGGAAGTGATGCCGTTGCAAGGCAGCTTGAGTATCGAGCGCATGTGTCAACTGGCCCAGGTAAGCCGAGCAGATTTCTACCGGTGGTTGCAGGAGCCGCCACCGATTGAGGAAGAGATGGAACTGCGATCACTGATTCAGCAGATCGTGCTGCAACATCGGCGGCGCTATGGCTATCGACGTATTTCGGCGGAGTTGCGGCGGAGAGGAATGCTGGCCAATCACAAGCGCGTGGCGCGCATCATGCGGGAGGATAACTTGTTGGCGGTGCAGCCGCGGCAATTCGTGCTGACGACAAAGTCGGAGCACAAGCTGGAAGTCTATCTGAACCTGGCCCGACGTATGAAGCTAACGGGGATAGATCAACTGTGGGTGGCCGACATCACCTACATTCGGCTGAAGACGGAGTTTGTCTACTTGGCAGTGATCCTCGACGGATTCTCACGCAAGGTAGTGGGGTGGTCTCTGGATCGGACTCTGGCTAGCCGCTTAGCAAGCGCGGCGCTGGAGCAGGCGATGGCGACACGACAGCCTCCCCCGGGCGTAGTCCATCATTCCGATCGCGGTGTGCAGTACGCCTCCGGGGACTACATAGCCATCCTCGCCCAGCACCAGATGATCCCGAGCATGAGTCGGCCGGCGAACCCGTATGACAATGCCAGTTGCGAGAGCTTCATCAAGACGCTGAAGCGGGAAGAGATTTACGCCAACGCGTACGAAAATCTCGAACACTTGCCTGCGAACATTGAAATTTTCATCGAGCAGTATTACAACCAGCAGCGGCTGCACTCCGCCTTGGGCTACCGCTCTCCGCAGGAATTTGAACAGCAAGCGCAGCATTCAGAGTCGACAACACAGTTTCGTGGTCCCACTATAGAGTTTTTTCGAAGCGTAGAGGAGAAGGCTTCTACAGGGATGCTGGAGCAGGGGACTCAAACGCCGTCCCCTGCTCCAGACCTCATCCCCAGCTAGCAATGAACGACCGAAACCCAACTCAATGGCACGTGTGTCATTCAAAACTGTCTCAGCTCGTGGGTTCACCCCACTAGACTATCCAGGTTGACGTGCGTCATACGTGTGTCAACCTGTCTTCCTGCCAGATTAAAACCCTAATAAATATATGTAAACCAAGGAGGTTGACGTGGTTGACGTGATTGACGTTCCACACGCGGACGGTCGTCAACCTAAAACCCGCCGCGTAGTTCTCTCTCGCCTCGAAATTAAACGCATTTCTACGCAGAGTGAGTATCGAAGCGACAACGACCGCCTGGATCGAGAGTCCCGGAAGCACGCCGCAGGCTGGTGTCGATTGCGCTGCCTTTCTACGTGTTTTGCTCGGTCTCAATTTCTTTCTTCGCCGCGATGAGTCCCGTTTTTGGTCATGTTTCCAAACTGCAATTCCGAATCTGTTTCTTTTGAGCAAGATAAAGCCCCGACCTTCTGGTTGAGAAGCAGAGCAGCGTTCTTGACGTCGACGTGCAGACATCAACATCCGTCAATGTAAGAGCACGATCGTGCCATTCCCAAGCCCCAGAGCTGGCTGCAACATGGCGGCGAGCAGTTTTCCTGGGGGAGGACTGCTCACCGGCGTCCCGAGCTCGTCCCCGGAGCCGGGGCGCATTGTGTTTGTGTTGGCACTGATCCCCACCCCTACCCTTCACGACGCAGTACTGCCCGCTCCCGCCCGCAGCAAACGCCATTCTGCACGCCCCTCGTTGCTCCAGCGCAACGACAGTACGGCTCTTCCGTGCGTTAATCGTCTTTGAACGGGTCGAGCAGGAACTTCCTGGGAGAAGCGCCTGCTCAGGCGAGCGCCCCATGACTCTGTGAGTGTGGGGCGCTTTGTTTCGTGGGCCTACCACATCCCATACCCCACCCCTGCGCATGCGCAGTGCCCGGCTACAACGCTGCCACGTGCCATCCCGCACGCCCCTCTAATGCGAAGCAGCCTAGGTTTTGTGAATGAGCGTCCGGTACCTTTTGGACTGCCCGCCAGAGTCGCCCTCCGCCACCCGTGCCTGCAGCGCTAGGTTCCGCAGCTGACTCAGAATAAAAATCAGGTCTTTGGGGATGATGAGTGTAATGGGGATATTTCAACAGCTACTGGTCTACTGTGAGGTCCCTCACTTAAATCTGTGATCCATATCACAGAGCCGTCTGCTTCGTCGCGCGATGATCGCGCTGCAATCGGGTGAGGTATGTTCGAAGAGAATCACATTCTCATCGGAGCCATTAGGAAGTTGGCGCTTGCCAGCGAGCAGTCCGGGTTCAGGGTCGAGGAAATCATTGAACTGCTCAAAACAGGTGTGAGTGTAGAGACCCTACTCGATCTCATGTGTTGCGCGGATCGAAGAATTGATTCGTTGCAATTGGAGGAAGTTAAGCATGGCGACACAATTCTGCCAGAAGTGCAAGCAAGCCCATCCGGGTCGAGTCTCCGATTACGATGACAAAGGTGAATGATCCGAAACAGTTGACGTCGATGAGGCGCAGAGACCAGCCGATGGATCAAGAGACGAGGACGGTGGCGGCTCTAGGACGACGCACTGACAGCCCCGCTACTCGGAAGGAAACGTACCCATGATTGCCACCCAGAGCGGGTTGTTATCACGCGGAACGGTGACCACAGGCGCTGATCTTTCTCGGGTTGCACAAGGAGAATGGATTCGCTCCTAAAGTGGAGGTCATAGTCATGGCATGCAACGAGTGCGCTTCCGAAAGGCAGCGAGAGTTCAATGGCGAGCTTGCCATCCACTTTCCCGGGATAGCGGGTCTGCAAAGGCCGATCGTATGGACCTTCCCGAAGTTGCTTGTCTGCTTGGATTGCGGTCATGCCGAGTTCAGTGTTCCTGAGAGGGAATTGAGCGTTCTCGCAAAAGGTGTTCCTCTAACCGGAGCTCTAGTTTCACCGCCGCGTGGAGAGATTGCATAAAAACCCCTTAGTCGATTGCCGATAGAAGGCCATTACACATTGACCTGCAATTGCAGGCCTGGCCCTCCCTGAATGCAAGGATCTCCGCTGGATGATCATCCGATTCGCCCCACTGTAGTTTTCATGTTGACTGCTCGCTCAGTAGTAGTAGGGTGTCGGGCAAAGCCTGCTGGGGCAATTCACCAATCATGCGGCTGTTTTCTTCCGTCGTTCGAGTCCCTCGGTTTCTGCAGGAACAGATGGACTTTCGTCGGCGAAACTTTTCCTCTGATGCACTTGCTCCTCATACCAGAGAGCGAGTTCAAGCCGACTCCTTACTCCTACTTTTAGGAAGATTTCGCGGACGTAGTTTTTGACGGCGGTGTCGCTGGTTCCGAGGCTTTCAGCGATTTCGCGGTTCGTTAGACCCTGAGCTACAAGCTCTATGATGAGCTGCTGTCGGTCGGTCGGCCTTTGGAGTGGCACTTGTGCCATGAACAAACCTCAAGCTCGTCAACCGGTGAGGAATTTACACCTCGAATCGGCTGTAGTTCCGAGGCTCCGTAGCGTCTTCGTTTTGGCAAACAATCCCTCCCGAATGGGAGTTAATCCCATGAAGGGATCCTTCGGGAGGGACCATGCGTCACGACATTGCTTTCGTTTCAGGTTGCCAAAGAACGGCACACCGGGTCACCTAGCAATAGGAACAGTCGTTGGAAGTGTCGCCTTCATTCGTGGGGAAGAGACGATCACAACCCGTAGTTTGGTGAAATCAATTAGACGCATTGACGCTCCCTGCGTAACTACTATCGTCGAAGCCGGCTACCATAATTTAACCTTGATTTAACCCTGCATAATCTGTTGGGCGGGTAAACTAGAGGCCAAATGTCTTGCAAATCCTGCCAATCGGAAAGTCAGCCCACCCTCAACGGTGAAGTCGCCATTCATTTCCCGGGACTCAAGGGTCTGGACAAGCCCATCGTGTGGGTCTATCCAAAACTTCTAGTTTGTATGAACTGTGGCTTCACGGAATTTGCAGTTCCCGAAACCGAGTTACGAAGGCTAGGGGAAAGCGCTGCTGATGCAGCATGACGAGGCGGGAGGGTTGGTTTCACTGATTAACCCTTCACTGACGAAGCGATCCCCCTGCAAAACGGCTTCGACTGCGGATGGAAGTTCCGAAATTGCATTCTGCTTGTGAACGTATCCTTTGGCGCCATCGCTTAAAACTGCCGCTACTACGTCCACATCGGTTTCTTGGCTGAGGAAGAGGATTTTTGCGGCTGGAACGAGTCGCGCTATTCGGTGGGCGGCCTCGATTCCGTTGAGTTTCGGGAGCCCGATGTCGAGCAGAATCAAGCCTGGTTGTAATTCTTCGGCCTTCTGAACCGCCTCGAATCCGTCTGCTGCCTCGCCAACGATCTGCAATTCCGGTCTAGCTGCCAGTAGCGCGCACACGAATCGCCGAAACGGTTCGTAATCATCGACCACCAGGATCCGGTTGAATGATGTTTCCAAAGAAGCCCCCTTCACAAGTCCAAACCCGACAACGAGAGGTCTGGTTGCTGCATTCAGAATCCCATGTTTTCGGATTCAAGTCGTTGCGCACGCGCACAGATAAATCACTAACAAGTCTGGCTGGGGGACTCATACGGAAAAGAGTGATTGAATACTACACCACACACAATACCGAGAGAACTGGAGTCACCACTGTCAGAATTGACGGGTGCTCAAGTCTCGAAGATGTGCTTACAAGGAAAAGTCCCTCCCGGGGTCCTGGTAGTTGATCCCTAGGGTTGATCCCTAGAGGGATTCATTTCCGGGAGGGACCTTGTGGCTTGCCGTCACGTTCGTTCGAGGTTCCCAAAGAACGGCACCCGCGTCACCTGTCATTAATCACAGTTCTGGGGTCTTGCATCGCGCTCCGCAATGGGCTACTGTGCGAACTGTCGTTTGATAGTTATCGAACTGTCGAACTAGAGGAGCGAGCGATGCCCACGCCTTCAGATCCCAGGCCCGTGCCGGAGAAGTCCTATCGAGAAATGGCGGATCGAGCGCAAGCGGGGCTGGATGAGCAGAACCGGGCGGTCGAGGAGTGTCGTCCAGCGGCGAGTGGGCACTTTTCGATTATTGTGGCGCGAGTCCCCACGTATCTTGGCTTGCTCAGTTTCATCGTCTTCGTTCGTGTCGTATTCGCTCTACGCCAGTACGAAACGGAAAACAATCACTTGACCCCCGCTATGATCGGCCATGCGATGGGGGACAACTGTCGAAACCAGGCGATAGCGCTCAAAACCCGGTCAGTGAGCGTTATGGGGATATTTCGTCAACTGACGCCCCTTGCGTAACTACTATTGGCATAGTTGAAGCCGACTACCATTTTTACATTGCACAACTTCTTGGGCGGAGTATCCTTCCAGGCAAATGTCTTGCAAATCTTGCCAGTCTGAGAATCAGCGCACCTTCAACGGGGAAATCGCCATTCATTTCCCCGGGCTGAAGGGTCTAGACAAGCCCATCGTGTGGGTCTATCCAAAACTTCTGGTCTGTTTGAATTGTGGCTTTACAGAATTTGCAATTCCCGAAACCGGATTCCGACAACTAATGGAAGGCGATGCGGCTGCAGCATGACGTGGCGGGAGGTTTGGCGTCTTCCACTTTGTCATCCCCGTAGACTTTTTAGTGCGCTTTTCACCGGGAATGAACGGCTGAATGTTCTGCGCAGATTCGTTGGAAGATTTGGCTGTCCATCCCGCCCGGAACGTTACCCAGAGAATACCCGCACAGAATATCCACGTCATGTGATTTGGATATCTCGTTCCATAGATGTTCGAGTCGAATCACCGCTTCTGCCTTACCTTGCTCCGACAGGAGATCCACACACTCTCCAAAAACTGCAACTCGGCCTCCTTTCGCAGCCTCGGCTGCTATCGCGATGAGATCGCCCAAGAGGTTGAAAAATCGCACTGGATCAGGGAGGTCGTTCACCATGAAGGTCGAAAGGGCCTCGGCAGCATCCAACAGGATGTACCTCCCCTGCTCGATAGCGGTACGAATTTCCGAGCCATGTATGTAATCTCTCGAGAAGGCTGTTTCGGTGTGACTCGGTTGCGACAACGATAGCGGCATTCCCGGCTCTGAGAGCATCGCCGACGAACTGCGTGAGCTGGTCTAAAAGATATCGCTCATCAGAATAAAACCCAGCCTCGTGGCAGCGGATCCCCACCTTTCGCTGGAGCGAAGCGAAATTACTAATACTTGGGTCGCCTTCGGAGACTCGTGCATCCGAGGCTCCGGTGAAATCATGGCCTGCGAATCTGCGGCCAACAAACTGCTCGCCCCGAAGGACGACGTCTACAGCAGTCAGTAGTTCGCTCCCCGCATCCACCTTAACAACGTAACCCGATGCACCTGCACTGAAAGCCGCTTCAACGATATCCACGGAAGATTCTTGGCTACAAAATATGATCTTCGATCGCGGGACGAGTTCACAGATTCTCCGTGCCGCCTCGATTCCGTTCAGCTTCGGCAGTCCAATGTCCAGCAAAATCAAGTCCGGTTGCAGAGCCTGCGCGAGTTTGCTGGCCTCCTCTCCATCCGACGCTTCGCCAATGGTCCGCAATTCGAGTTTGTTCTGAAGGGTTGACCGGAGGAACTCCCGAAATGGTTTGCTGTCCTCAACGATCAAAACCCGAATTGAAGATGTTCCCAAGAAATTTCCGTCCACTCGGATTTAAACTCCAAAGCCACCCAAAGGGTTGTTGAACCCAAAACAAACAAGAATGGCATACAGGAGCAGTACAGTCGTTGCGCCAGAGCAATATTCTGATTGCTTCTAAAGCGCAGTTGCAAGAAGTGACCGGGAGCAGATGGCCGCCGTCATGTTTTGCTCACAAGCCGTTCAGAGCAAGAAGGCGACGCAACAGCACGTGATAGGACATCCTCCCCCCAAAAGACCCGGAGGTCTACATTAATAGACTTGGAGGTCCATATTAATCGGGTTAACACTGGGGTTGCATATGGCCCGGACGAGCCACTCCGGAAAAAGCAGCGACCGGGAATACGCGTATCCCGATCCTCTTAACTGTCTAACCACTGAAATCAGGCGATTACACCAGCTTGCGCTGTTCGTTCGCCTTTTTTGAGTTCAATGAGTTCTATCAAAAGGGATGTCAAGAAAAAAGTTCTGCCTCGACCGGAGGCGAGATGTTTTCTCGAGATCCAGCCCACGGTAGTTAGGCTTCCCTGGAGAAGTTTGACTTGTGCCCATTCTGATGAGTTTCCTCTGGTGAGTTAGCGGCGCCGTCGAGTTTTGCGAGAGCGACAAGCGAATGGCGACTCAAGGTCAACCATGGTTCTATCCGAGGCTCGTGGCCTATAGCTATTTCTGGTTATCCGAGGGGGCATAACGTGTAATGAGTGACTCGGTGCCCAAGACACGCGGGGCCGGATCTCATTGACTGATCCTTCCCTCGAACCGAGCATCTCGAGAATTCGACCGACCACTAGCAGAAGAAACTCTTCGAATGGAAGGCTCTTCCTCAGTGATGCTCAAGCTGCTGGTCGCTGCAACTGTTTGGGGTCGAAGCTCACTCCTTTCTTCCAAATGATTAAGGTGATGGCGGCAATCTTCCGTGCCAGAGTGAGACGGGCCATGCTGGGCCGCATCCCTTTCTCCACCCGGGCAGCATAGAAGTCCTGCAGCGGCCCGGGACGTTGGATGGCCGAGATGGCCGCCCCTTTCAAGAGATTTTTGAGATCGTGATTATGGTTGTGATTCAGACCACGCACCGTGATGCGCTCGCGGTTGCGGTGCAGTTTCCCGCGCACAAAGCGGTACTCGCCACTGTCATAGGTCTGGACGGCAAAACCGCTGTAGGCCCAAAGCTGGCGCTTGGTACGGAAGCGATGGGGTGTCTGCAGCAAGGCCACCAGCAGGGCGGAGCGAATCGGACCGATCGCAGGAATCTGGCGAAGCAATTTTACTGCCGCATGTTTGCGACTTTCCCGCAACAGCTCGCGTCGTGCTGCCTGGCGCACGGGTTCGAGACTATCCAGTTGCTGATACAAATGCTCGGCTCGAATCCGCACCCCTGGTTCCACCAGCTGGGCCAGCCACTCGGCACGATGACGGCGGCTATAGACGCTCGTGCCCGCACAGGGAATGGCCCAACTTCGGTACACCGACTTAATGCGATTCATCACCCGGGTACTATCCTGGGTGAGCGTCGAATAGCTCCGCCCCAACTCTTTTAAGGGTGCGTGTTCCATGCTTCTTCGTGGTACACCGGCTTGACTTGGTTGGTGCGTAGCAGCTCCGCCAAGTTGCGTGCATCCACCCGATCGTTCTGGTTGCCATCCCTCAGTAGCGCGTTCTTGCGCGGATCGCAGACCACCAGCCGGCTGACATGAGGCTTCAGCAGATCGTGTAACCAGGTAGCCAAGGTTCCTTCTTCGAAGGTCAACGCCAGAGTTCCACGCAGTCCTTGAATGAACTCCAGAATCGTGGCTGCCTTGGTTTCTAGCACGCATTCCATGAGCAGCTTGCCCTCAGCATTCCTCACGGCAGCGGAAATGGTGGCGGCATGAACGTCCATGCCGATATACTTCTCTTGACTCATAAAGGCGCTCCTTTTCGGTAGGTGTGGTGTTCCAACGACTCACAACTTACCGCAAAAGTGGGCGCCTTTTGATATTGCGTGTAATCGCGATATTTCAACAGTCACAGGCGTTCTCACTCATTGACAACTCAAGGGCACCAGTTGCCGGTGATTGCTCTCAGTATGATCGTCAAAACAATCGAGACCAGCCATACCCCTGCCAACAGCGATATGACCCGTGCAAGCGGGTTTTTCACCATCCGCAAGCGCAGACTTTCGGGCTTCATTACCCTCGAAAGTTTGTATGTTCCCTGCGGCACGGGTTTCAACGCGTAGTGGCCACCGGCGCTAGTCTCTGCCCCTGACAAAACTCGCTATTTCATTCTGGGCGAATCGCCACTGAAAACACCTAGTTTCCCCATCAGGAACGTTTCTCCAAGAACGAAAATGCGGGGCCGTCTCGTGAAATAGATTGCAACGCCTAAGGTTATTGACGCATTGCCATTGCGTTTGGCAAATCCGCCATCTCACTCATCGTGGTCATGTCCTTGACGCCGCCTCGGGAGCGCGCCTAGACTTGCATCATGATGAATTCAAACCAGCCTCAAGAGCACCCCAAGGATACTCAGCAACGGCTACTTCATCAGCGGCAGAATGAAAGAAACAAGGAAGACGATCGACTTCGCCAATTGACCGTCAAACTACAAGCAAGAATTCGTCAGCAAAAGGAAGAAGAATCCCTTCTCGCTCGCGCTAGCTAGAAGCAGGAAGCCCGCCATTTAGCCTACGCAGGCCCCGAAAGCGCTTTCGCATGATTGCGATTAGCGAGACCTATTGTGTTCAGCACAATGCAGTTCGAACCAGCAAGGGCCCCCGAACGGACTGTGGCTCGCAAAATCGGGAAGCGGCGCCAAATGACTGCCTTGCATATCTGACGACTCCTGTACCCAAGCCGACTCATACTGGACCTGCTGCCCGAAGTCAGACCACCTGCATTGCAGAATTCTTGTGTCGCTTTGCCATGAAGATTTCGCAAAAAACAAGAAAATCAAACTATATGGAAGAGAACTGGAACTCGAATCGGATCCGATAAACCGGCAAAAGGACGATGTCTTCGTGGATGCTCGCGAAGATGGAACGGATTCCGTCAGACAAGTGCAGATTCCTCGAAACGTCGTGCAAATGGCAAAGGGTGGCAGCCGAAACGAGAGTCGATGAGCGAAATTAACTGTTTTCGTCAAAACTGAGCCACCCGGCGCTTAGAGTGTTTGGGCAATTGATGTGACTCACGCCTTTGATGCTGCCTCGGAGCCCACATGGGGAGTCGTGGAGCAATCTGAAGGACGATTGACTCGTAGTTAAGGTGATGAGTCGTCCTGGGTTGTAACCAGAACGCCCAACCGGCACCGAGCGAAACGAAATCGCTCATCGAGAGTGCGGATGGAAGGTTGGCGTCAGGGCAATCCGCCGGAGAGATGAACCCGTTTCCAAGGACAACACATAAAGAACCCACTTGACTACCGACCGGCCTTCTCATGGAAGGCGATTAGACCAAAAACCCAACCGGACGCCGGGGAGGGGTTTGAGTGTAATGTTCGCACGTGGAAAGCCCGCGGAGATCCCTATGGGTTCCGAATGGGCTAAAAGCCTAATTCCTCTGGCGGGCAACTTCGAACCTTTTCCAGGTTAGAAGCCCAATGCAACAATTTCACCAGAAGAGTAACGACTGACCGCTGCTGGCGCTATGCCGACTTGTCGTTCCTCACGCTTTCGATTTACGCTCGGGTATTCATCTGCGACTCGATTGGAGCGATTTCGCGTGACTGGCGTATGAGCGAAATGACCGCCAATGACGACCTCGAGCGGTTCCAGAGCGGCGCGGCGAAATATGCCGCCTACCTGGAGACGCCCGAGGGCCGACTGCGTCTCGACCTCGCCTTTGCCAACGTTCAGGAGTTTCTGCCGAAGGCCACCACTCGCTCTTTGCATGCTCTGGATATTGGGTGCGGCACGGGCGCAATTGCAGTGCGCCTGGCACGACTTGGTCTTCATGTAACGTTGCTGGATCCGTCTGCGGAGATGCGGGATATGGCGCAGCGTGCTGTGCGGGAAGCCGGGGTTTCAGAGCACACCACGTTGAAACAAGGCGACGCTGCCCAATTGGCAAACTTGTTCGACGCGGGATCGTTCGATGTAATCCTCTGCCACAACGTTCTGGAATTTGTCGATGATCCGAATTCCGTGTTGCGCGACGCCGCTCACGCGTTGCGAGATTCATCTGCGATACTGTCGGTCCTGGTGCGCAGTCAGCCAGGCGAGGTACTGAAGGCCGCTCTCCAGGCGGGCGATCTGATCGCAGCGGAAAACAACCTCACCGCCGCGTGGGGACAAGAGTCTCTCTACGGAGGCAGAGTGCGCCTCTTCCAACCAGATAGTCTGCAAACTATGTTGAGAGCGGCCTCGCTGGCAATCACTGCGCAGCGGGGCGTACGCATCATTGCCGACTACCTTCCGCCACAGGTTTCTCGCAGCGCGGAGTACGAGCGGATTTTTGCCTTGGAGCGCCAGCTGGGCAGCCGCCCAGAGTTTGCGGCAGTCGCTCGCTACACACAGTGCCTGGCACGCCGCGCGAGTCCGGTCACGAAGGACGGCGCATGAATAACGTCATGGCCCAGTCTGCACCGTCAGGATCTCACATGACACCCGATGCCGGTATTTCGCTCGGGCTCGGCCTTACCAACGAATGCAATCTCGCGTGCGCCTTCTGCTACCGCGATCCGGTTCGCACGGATCGTCTCTCCCTCGATCAAGTGAAGACAGTCATGGAACGCTTGCCCGTGCGCTCGGTGAATCTCGGCACCGGGGAGAACGGCATGCATCCCCATTTCAAAACAATCCTGGCCTACCTGCGCACGAAACCGGTCAAGCTGACCATCACTTCTAATGGGCACAGTGTTGCTGTTCTGGAAGACGACGAGCTGCGCGCTTTCCACGATATTGAGTTCTCTCTCGATTACCCGACGCAAGTCGAGCAGGACGCACAACGCGGAACTGGCAATTGGGTGCTCATCCACCAGCAGGCAGAGCGGTGTCGGAAGCTGAATATTCCCGTAACCATCATCGCCGTCATGATGAAGGCGAACTACCTGCGTCTGGCGGATGTGGCGCGAGTCGCCAAACAGTTTGATGCTCCTCTGCGGATCAATGTGTACCAACCTGTGCGCTCGGACATTTACGCCCTCAGCTACGAAGAATATTGGGAGGGGTTCCGGCGCCTCTTTGACGAGACAGACGTCGTGGCGATTGGCGAGCCGCTCGTTCGGGCGATGGCGGGACTGCCGCCGCTCCAAGGCGGCTGTGGCGTGAGCACCGTGCGCGTGACCCCAAGAGGCACTACGCAACCTTGCGTCTATTGGCCGGGACCAGGCGAGCCGCTTGCCGACTTGATCTCTGCAGGCGTCAACATTCTGAACTCAACCCCGTTCGAGCAGGCACGAACACTTCCTCAGGCGTGCGATCCCTGCGAGTTCCGGGAGTCGTGCCACGGCGGATGTGCCGGCCGGCGACGCCTGCAAGGCGCGCTCCTGCAACCTGACTATTATTGTCCGATCATTCGCGGCCAGCACCCACGATTCGAGATCCACACGGCTGCAAATCGTGATCTGCCCAAGCTCAGCAGTTCCTGCACGACTGTTGTGATCGCCAGGTAGAGGCTCGCCCCTTACTTTGCATCGATCCATTTATCCGAGCCTGCCAGCTTCACTGCAACGTCAGAAATAAAGATGTGCAGGGGCTTGCCATCGGCGAAGCCGCGGTGCTCGGTTGAGAACAGAATTGGACCTGCTTTTTTGTAGCCTGTCCACGTTGCGAGAACGCGGCTCGGCGGCTTGGCCCCGCCGCGGATGTAGACAAAGTACACGACGCGGTTGTCTTTACCGACATAGAGATCCCAAGTGTCGCCGGGTGTGTAGCCGCCATCCGCGGGATACTTTATGGGGACCAGCTCGGCCATGCCCGGGCCCACTGGCAGGTTAAATTTGCCCTGATCGATCGCGCTGGCGCTCTTGTCCCAGTAAGCGTGGAATGGGAACAGAGTCCAATAATTGTCATTGATGAAACTCGGATCAACCTGGGTTCTCACAGCATCGTTTTGGGTGCTGGGATCGGTGCGCACGTAGGAAACCTTGACCGGCTTCCCGTCTTTATCCGTCCCCTCGTAAGACACCTTGTTGGTCTTGGGCTCCCACTCCCATTTGTGAGCGGCTTTGAAGAGACCAGTAATTTCCCCGTTCCAGGTGTAGCGGATACCCTCAACCTGATCCCACGAATCGATCCCGTAGGTCTTTGCGATTTGATCGAGAAGGGGCGCGCGCTGCTGCGCCCAGGAGTTTGGAGCAAGCATCAACAGTCCACAAAACAGAACGCCGATCGTCATCATACGAAGGCGGGCATTTCTCATAGAGTTCGCTCCTCGGCGAGTTGAAGGATGTTGTTTTGGATGAGCCCCCGCGGCTCCCGGATACAGAAGTCGCGTCTTGATGCCATCAGCTGATTAAACGGCTCCGCTCGGGTATCGAGACAACTTCGGCCGCATGAACCGGCGCAATGCAATCACGGCACCGACCGTTGCCACGCACCCGTACTCCAGCAGCATGACCCATGCAGGAAGCGGCCCCCACGGACGCCCAAGCATTCGCCAGTGCCACATAAGATAAGTGGGAATAACGCTCACTGTCCAGAGGCTGATCAGCAGGGTCGAGGGTGACGTCAGAAACGGCACCAGCCAGAGCAGATACCAGGGGAATACTGCGGGGGCGCACAAGAGCGTTGCGGCCAACGGCCACGCCAACAATTCCGGGGACCACTCGGGCGATTTGCTTCGTAGCCAGGCGGCAGCCGACAAGCCCGCGAGCACGGCCAACCCAGCCAGCAACTCCGGAGGCAGCACTCGATCGAGTGCCGCAAACACCGGGCCGTTAAAGCGGAAAGTCTGCACATACGTGCCCAGCGAGCCGATCGGAATGCGGCCGTGGTTCAGAAATGGCACGTACAGAAGTCCTATTACGGCGGCCGCCAGCGCCGCATCGCGCATGCGAACCCGCTTCCAGTAGAGGGGCAAAAGTACAAGCGGCAGAAATTTCACTGCGATCGCCAGCCCTAGCCCGATGGCTGCAGTGGCCCGCCATCGGCGCACAAGCGCAGCGACCGACACCACTAAGCAGAGCGCACCAACGATGTCGATGTGACCGCTTCCCGCCACCTCAATGGCCAGCAACGGATTCCAGGCGAAGGCCAAGACCAGGTGCGCTCCCTGTCCGGTACGACGCAAGATGTCGAGCAACACGAGAACAATTGCGAACTCGCAAACCACGAATGCCAATTTCAGCGCGAAGGTGGATTCATGAATCGCGGTGACTGCACGAAAAAAAAGCTGAGCGCTGGCTGGGTAGGGGCTCGGCAAATCCGGATTGTTCAAGGTGCGGGTTTCCGCTGTGTGCAGTTCCTTCACGGCAGGATCGCTGGGGATAACAAGATAAGGGTTGTAGCCGAGCCTCTGCAGGCGGCCATCCCAAACGTATCGATGGATATCGTCGTCGACGCCCGCAGGCACCCGAAGAAATGCAATGTGCCACAAGGCAGCCAAGACGAGCCCAACAACAACAACGCGTCGGGAAAACTCTGGAGTAGAGAAAAACTCACGGACCGCCAGCAGGTACACGATGCCCGCCAAGGTTAACAGGCCATGAAGCACGCCCCACCTCGATCGCCGAAGTAGCGAGAGCAAATCGTGAGGGCCACGCACAACACGGCGCCGAGGACATACACTCTCGACGCCGGAGTGATCTTCACAATTCCGCTTCTCCGGCGCCCGTCCGAGAGCTTGTCTGAGATTGCTCCGCCAGTTCCCACTGCTTAAGCCACGCCGCCGTGCGTGGCGCCCTTGCCGGAGCCAGGCGCAAGTCCGCTGCCAGGCGAGTCAGGTCGTCTGCTACATCAATATCGTAGAAAGGAATCGGCGAACCCTACGGACAGATCAAGGGCTCGAGCGCGCGACAGGAGTCTCTCCAGCGCGCTACTGGTGCCCATTCCGTCGTTGGCAAAAAGCGAAGGGTGAGAAGCCTTTGCCCCGACGAGATAGTAGCCTCCGTCGTGGGTCGGTCCCACAACCACGTCATGTGCGGCCAGCGTCTCGAACGCGTCTTCGAGAACAGAGCGCGGCAGGTGCGGGCTGTCGCTGTTGAAGGCGATGGTGCGTCGTTGATGTGCGTCTCTCTGATGACCCTGAGCGAAGTGCGCAAAAACTGAAGTTAGGCCGGCGGCAAGACCTTCGCCTTTCTGAGAAACTACGTTCGCTTCCCTGCCCGCCAACTGCGCCAGCTCGTTTACGTCTGCGTCCGGACACATGATGGCAACTTCCACATCGCCTAGTGACCGCGCGAGCGCCAGTGTGTCGTCGAGAAGACAACAATAGAAATCGACCGCAGCCGCGGGAGAAAGACTCGAGGCCAGGCGGGTCTTGACCGCACCTTGCCTTGGTGCTTTCGCCATGATCACGAGTACACGGTCACTGCCTGACGAACCCACTACCGTCTCCGCTGAAGATTTCATAGATTGCTTTGGGGCCAATCATATACGACCGGTGGCCCCAATGTTCCTGGTGGAACATAACGTCATGACTGGAGAGGGCATACAATACCGTCATGACAGCCAAGACCAAGAAAGCAAAGAGCCGGCTATCGCAGTCACGACGGATTGCGCGGCTGCATGGGTCGATTGAGGATGATCTATTTTGGCTAGCAGGTGGCGAGACGCACGCGGAGCCACGCTGGAATCGTCCCCGGAAGCAGAGAATCTCACTGCGCGTCGACTGCGAAGTGGTCGACTGGTTCAAGTCCAAAGGGCCGGGATATCAAACACGGATCAACCGGATATTGCGAAGAGTAATGACGGAAGGAAAGAAACGGGAACTGCCCCACTCAAGCCAAAACCGAGCTTGAATGGACCACTCGCCGTCTCGCTCGAAGACTTCATGATTCCGACTTAGCCGTTGGCGCACGGTTTGTTTGTGCCTGCGCCACCTGCTGCGCGGTTGAGACAGGAACTGGCGATCTCATCCGTAGGATCAATCTCGATAGCGCCCTTGAGCTCGTGCTCCGCCTCAGAATATCTTCCGATTTCTCGCAGCACAATTCCGAGGGTACCGTGCGCTTTGTGAGAATCTGGGTCAAGCTGCGTTGCTGTTCTGAGGAGCCCTTCTGCCTCCTCATTCTGGCCGTCTCGAGCCAAAAGGAGCCCAAGGTTGTAATATGCCTCCGCATAGGATGCATCGAGCTCGATTGCTTTGCGAAATGCCTCTCTGGCGGCTTCCTTCTCTCCAAGTCGGTCATGTGCGTTCCCCAGGAAGCTTAGCGACATTGAGCTCGGAGCCGCGGCAACCCCCTGTTCAAGCCACGCTTTCGCCGTTCGTGCATTTGTCGAACGATCTCCATCTGTCCTTGCTAGAAATAAGGAACCAAGAAACACGATCGCAAGCGGAAATGTCTTGTCGACTTTTAAGGCGTCGAGAAACGCGTTTTCTGCGTCGGTCCATCTTCCAAGCTTTTGCGCCACGCGTCCCACCTTGCACAAATAATCGGGCCGGCTTGTCATGGATGCAAGGTGTTGCCATGCATCGAATGCAGCTGCGTAATTGTTCGATCGTTCTGCGGCTTTTGCAGTTTCTAGCAGAACCACCTCTTCGTTTCTCACGCAACCTCTCTTTTTCGATGCCGGAAATAGTAACGCACGATCAAACTAAGAATGAACCAGCCCGCCCCGAGCGTCCCTTTCACCGTACCGCTGATTTTAGATTTTCCAATACGCGGGTAGTAGCTCACCGGCACTTCCACCACGCGGAATCCGGCCAGCGCCCCTTTGAGGATCATCTCAACCGCCCAGCCATAGGTAGTCTCTTCGAGTGCCAGCGCGCGCAGCACATCGGCGCGGCCGGCGCGAAACGGGCCGAGATCAGTGAGGTCGAGTCCGTAGAGAAGCCGGATCAGGCTGGCGGCGAGACGATTCCCAAATGCCTGATGCCACGGCAATGCCTCAGCAGAATTTCGCCCATGCAGACGGGAGCCGAGCGTGATGTCCGCGCGCCCATCAATGATGGGCGCTAAAAGAATCGGCAGTTCCGAGGGACGGTCGCTGTAGTCGCCATCCAGGAAGACGGCTATGTCAGGGGAATTTGTCGCGGCCAGACCCGTGAGGCATGCTCGCCCATAGCCACGGCGCGGTTCCTGAACGACACGCGCTCCCATCCTCGCGGCGATCTCGGGTGTCCCGTCTTTCGAGTTGCTGTCGACAACGATGACCTCCGTCGTGAGATCGGACGGGAGATCTGCTAAAACGCGCTGAATCGCCTGCGCTTCATTATGGGTAGGGATGATGACGGACACGCGCACGTGGGTTATGGAGACTCTGATTAAGCTTGGCTGCGGCGAAAAAGGATCCGGAAAAAGTCGCCGAGGACGAAAAAGCGAACCTCAGGCGCTAAAGCGACGTCACATTCTTCAGGACTTAACGGCACGACTGAAGTCGTGCCCTTCCCAAAACCTGCACGAATCACAGTTTTTCCGCAGCCTCCAAAGCCGCCTTTGAAACAGGACCTATTTGATGGATCGCCCGAAGGCGGTGCCTTTCAAAGCGTAACCTACTTTTCAAAGCCTAACCTAAATGAGACTCTCCTTAGCTCAAATCAACCACCACGGAGCCGTTGGCCAGCGTTGCGCCAGCCACGCGTCTACGCCCCATTTCCTGCCGGCGCATCCGATCGCGAGCCCGAGCGATGCCATCACCGGAACCAGCAGTTCCCAGATCCACGAAGTGCCCCACTCCGAGATCCAGAGGCTGCCGAGAAAAAGAAATGCCACTGTTGCGGCGGGTCGAGTAAACAAACCCAATACGAGCAGAATACCGAGGGAGATCTCGGTCAAGCCCTGCATGGGAGCGGCCAGCGCGGCGTGGCTTGCCGCCAGGCTCATCACCGCCTTCCAGACAGCCGGGGCATGATCGTGCGTGATGTAGTAGTTGATCAGACCCGCGTAACCCGCCGGTCGGTAGAGGCCCTTTCCCAGATTCTCGAAAAAGACCGACACGAGCATCGCGCCGATCGTCACGCGCACGAGGGCCAGGCCGGTGGATGCTTGTTGGGCTACGCTGGTTGAGTCACTTCGCATTGAGGTTGCGGTCGTCGTCATGGTTGAACCTCGTGCACAGGATGCTATACCAGAGTCTTCGGCAGGCTCAAATCCTGTCTCGGCCAACCCGTGGGGGCGAATGTCTTGAGAGTCTTCCTCCGCTGTCATGACAAGCCAGCTTGGCTGCTGGTAAAATCTCGACCGATATTCGCCGACCAGGGAGTGTCTCCATGAGGCTGAAAGTTCTTTCATCGTTGCTATTGTTGTCTTTCCCCGCAGGTCAGTTGGCTGCCCAAGCCGCTGCGAACGCCGAGAAATTCAGTCCGCCCACCCGCGCCTTTCACTTCACCTACAACTTCACCGTGAAGGACATTCCCTCCGGCGCGAAGCGAGTGCGCGTCTGGGTGCCGGTGCCGCAGACGGACCAGCATCAGACCGTGCGCGTTCTGGCGGTCAAGGCTCCCGTGAAAACGCGGATGACGCAGGAGCCCGAGTACGGCAATCGGATGATGTACGCCGAAATCGAAAATCCGGCTGCGGGCAAAGCAGAGTTCACTCTCGAATACAAGGTCACGCGCCGCGAATACTCGCGGGGCGATTACGCACAGCTCAAACGAACCGATCAGAAGCCTGCCTTGGTGTCCGCGTCGATGACCCGCCTGGTTGCGCCTGACACGCTGATTCCTACGGACGGAAAGATCAAGGAACTGGCGGCCGAAGTAACCGGATCACAGAGCGGCACGGTCGCAAAAGCCAAGGCTGCGTACGACCACCTCTTTACGACCATGCGCTACGACAAGACGGGTTCAGGCTGGGGACGCGGGGACGCGCTGTGGGCCTGCGACGCCAAGCGCGGCAACTGTACCGACTTCCATTCTCCGTTCATCGGCATGTTGCGGGCCGACGGAATCCCGGCCCGCTTCGACATCGGTTTTCCGCTGCCCGAAAACAAGGACAAAGGAGACATCGCCGGTTATCACTGCTGGGCGGAATTTTATTCGAGCAAAATCGGCTGGATCCCCGTTGACATCTCGGAGGCCTGGAAAGCGAAGCAGAAAGAAGATTATTTCTTCGGCAGCGTCGACGCGAATCGCGTACAGCTATCCACCGGCCGCGACATAAAACTGTCTCCCAAACAGGATGGTCCCGCACTCAATTATTTCGTCTACCCGTACGTCGAGGTCGACGGCCAGCCCTACGATAAGCTCGACAAACAGTTCAGCTTTGAGGAACTGAAATCTTCTGAGTGAAGCTGCCGCTTCTAAACAGAGCAGCGGCAGACCGCGCGGCTAAGGATGTTGATCGCGAGCGACTGCCGGGTGCACCAGGAGCCATCGATCTCGATGTCCAGCGCACCGAGCCTTGTGACGCTTGGCCAAAAAGGGGCCGGCTCCAGCAACAACCGCAGATTCTCTACGGCGGCGCGGCGTTTGCGATAGGTCTCCTGTCCGCGTCGATATCGGCCAGTTGCTGGCTACGAACCAGAAGGTCGAGAGTTCGAATCTCTCAGGGCGCACCGTATTTCCAATTACATACAGGACTGGAGTCCTTCGAAATCGGATAATTGCCCTTTTTGTCCGTGTCCTCTCGAAAGCGCTGTCGCGCTCAATGAGTTCTATAAAAAGGGATGTCAAGAAAAAAGTTCTGCCTCGACCGGAGGCGAGATGTTTTCTCGAGATCCAGCCCACTGGAATTAGGCTTCGCTGAGAGAAGTTTGACTTGTGCCCATTCTGATGAGTTTCCTCTGGTGAGTTAGCGATGCCGTCGAGTTTGCGAGAGCGGCAAGCGAATGGCGACTCAAGGTCAACCATGGTTCTATCCGAGGCTCGTGGCCTATAGCTATTTCTGGTTATCCGAGGGGGCATAGCGTGAAATGGGTGACTCGGTGCCCAAGGCACGCGGGGCCGATCTCATTGACTGATACTCCCCTCGAACCGAGCATCTCCAGAACCCGACCGACCACCACCAGAGAAATCTCCGGAGATGGAAAGGCCTCTTCCTCAGAGATGCTCAAGCTGCTTGCCGATGCAACTGTTTGGGGTCGAAACTCACTCCTTTCTTCCACATGGTTAAAGTGATGGCGGCAATCTTCCGTGCCAGGGTGAGACGGGCCATGGTCGGCCGCATCCCTTTCTCCACCCGGGCGACATAGAAGTCGTGCAGAGGCCCAGGACGTGTGCTGGCCGAGATGGCAGCACTTTTGAAGAGATTCTTCAGATCGTGATTGTGGTTGTCGATTCAGACCGCGCACCGTGATGCGCTCGCGGTTGCGTTGCAGTTTCCCGCGCACAAAGCGGTACTCGCCGCTGTCATGAGTCTCGACGGCGAAACCGCTGTAGGCCCAAAGCTGGCGCTTGGTACGAAAACGATGTGGTGTCTGCAGCAGGGCCACCAGCAGGGCGGAGCGAATCGGACCGATGGAAGGAATCTGGCGAAGTAATTTCACCGCCGCATGCTTGTGGCTTTCCCGCAACAGTTCGCGTCGTGCTGCCTGGCGCACGGGTTCGCAGACTATCCAGTTGCTGGTACAAATGCTCGGCTCGAATCCGCACTCCTGGTTCCACGAGCTGGGCCAGCCACTCGGCACGATGACGGCGGCTATAGACGCTCGTGCCCGCACAGGGAATGGCCCAACTTCGGTACAGCGATTTGATCCGATTCATCACCCGGGTACTATCCTGGGTGATCGTCAAATAGCTCCGCCCCAACTCCTTAAGGTGCGTATTCCATGTTCTCCGTGGTACACCGGCTTGACTTGGTTGGTGCGTAACAGCTCCGCCAAATTGCGTGCATCCACCCGATCGTTCTGGTTGCCATCCCTCAGCAGCGCGTTCTTGCGCGGATCGCAGACCACCAGCCGGCTGACATGAGGCTTCAGCAGATCGTGTAACCAGGCAGCCAAGGTTCCTTCTTCGAAGGTCAACGCCAGAGTTCCACGCAGTCCTTGAATGAACTCCAGAATCGTGGCTGCCTTGGTTTCCAGCACGCATTCCATGAGCAGCTTGCCCTGGGCATTCATCACGGCAGCGGAAATGGTGGCCGGCATGAACGTCCATGCCGATATACTTCTCTTGACTCATAAAGGCGCTCCTTTTCGGTAGGTGTGGTGTTTCAAACGACTCACAACTTACCGCAAAAGTGGGCGCCTTTTGATATTGCGTGAAATCGGGGTGTTACATCAACTACGAGAAGGCTCCCAGTTTCCGCGAGGCCGTTCAGGCGTGTTGGTGTACCCTCTCGCGTACGATCAGGACCGAAGCAAGGTAGCTCAACAAGATGAGGACTGCTGTGAACAGACTGTGCTTGAGGTCGCCGATCACCGATCCCAGGAGGAATCCTGCAGAAGCCAAAAGAACGAGCATGGTACTCCATGGATACCACCACGCCTTGTACGGTCTGGGGAGATCGGGCTCGCTTCGGCGAAGAATCAACAGAGAAGCAAAACCAGACAAGTAAACCGCAACGAACAATACCGATCCGATTGCAATTAACGTATCAAAACCCCCGCTCAGGACCAGCGCGATGCTGACGATGGCACAAAGGAACAGGGCCAGCGACGGAGTTCCACCTCGATTGACGGAAGTGACGTTGCGCGGCAAGAGGCCGTCCCTCGACATGCTAAATAAGATGCGTGGTGTAAACATGAGTCCGGCGTTGGCGCTGCTGATCACTCCCACAACTGCAATCAGAAGAATGATCCGCCTTCCGTAGCCTCCGAAAAGCAGCATGGCGGCATCCGCCGCTGGCATCGGCGAGCCGGCGAGATGGTCCATGTGGAGGACGTGAAAAAGCGACGCATTCACCAGTAGGAAAATTGCGATACAGGAGAGCGCTGTGCCAATCATGGAGCGGGGCAGGTTCTTCGCGGGATCCTTATCTTCTTCAACAAAATAGATGGGCGCGTACCAACCATCGTACGTAACAACAACGCCTTGCAACGCGAGCATCAGTCCGAGAAAGATGCTGTGCGGATGGACGAACAAGTTACTGGGAAGGAAAGAAGCAGTTCCGGCCTTGACGGGAATTGTGAAGGCGGAGATGACGAGTGCGACGAGACCCAGAGCTTTAGCGAGACTGGTGATTTCCTGGGCGCGACTGCCGGCCTTAAGGCCAATCCAATTAAGAATGGCGAGCGATGCCAACGCGACAGTCCCCAGGAGCCGTACATGTCCAGCGAGCATGGGCAGAAGTTCTCCGGCGAATTCTGCGAAAGCGACCGCCAGGGTCGCGTTGGCGACGGACTGGACGGTGAAGTCGCAGCAACCGACAACGAACCCGGCCTTCTCCCCGAAGGCTCGACGCGAGTAAACGTACCACCCGCCCGCCCGCGGAAGCATGCAACCAAGCTCGGTCACGGAACTGCTGCACAAGAGCGCGTAGATTCCTCCGAGGAGCCAAACCACAAAGATCAGCCAGCCATTCCCCAGGTAGCCCGCAACCTCACCCGGTGTGCGGAGGATCCCACTGCCGATCGTATTTCCGATACCAACAGCAAGGCCAAAACCTACGCCGAGTATGCGCAGCAAGTGGCCGCTGCGACTGCTTGCGCCAAACTTAAGGAAGCGACGTAAGGAATGTTGGGTATCCTGGGGGGCCGATTGCGGCAGGATTTCGTCCACGTCGGGCACTGGGTTTGAAGCATAGCATGAGGCGCACCGCATGGCGGGTCAAGCCTAGAATGGCGAATTTGACTATGACGCAGTCAATCTCGAAGGGTCACAGTTCGCAGTGGACTACGCACTGACCCGTTGCGGCCCAATTCGAGGTCTCAGAGGGCGCGATCAGTGCGGCCGGAATGTCTTGCCCGTTTCCAGCAGGGTTTTCAAGCGGGAGAGAATGCGCGGCCAGCCGTCGGAACAAAATGCGTAGGCGGGATCCGCTTTATCCCACTGATCGTGTCGGATCGTGAGCTTGGTAGCTTCCGTCTCGGGCTCAAGTTCGGCCGTCACTCGAGACTTGAAGGGACTCTGGCCGAGTTGAAAAGTGTATTGAAGCAATTTGGGAGGCTCACACCTCAGGACCTCGCCTCCCACCAAGGTAGCTGGCTTGCCGTCAGGTCCAGGCCCGATCCACTTCATATGACCGCCGGGTTTCAAGTCGGCTTCAAAGTCGGCGCCGGCAAAGATGATGCGGTTCGACTCCGCTGAGAACAGGCCTTCCCAAAGCTTTTCAGGCTTCACCGCAACATAGAAAACAAATGTTAGAGGAGTGCTCATCGTTCGCTCCCACAGAATGCTGCGTAGACGAGCTATTGTAGACAGGATTGCTTCAGAATGGCCCGGCACTTGGGAGCAATCGCTAGGATAGAATCTGCGGGGCCGGCCTGAAGGGAGACCATGAGTCTAGAAATCAGCGCCAAGCGCAAGGTCTTCGCGCGACTCTCGATTACCATGGGCAACACCGTGCAGATCGCCGGAATGGTGGCTGCGTATTTCGCATTGACAGCGTCTCGGTCGGCAAACTCGCCTGCTCTCGCCGTCGCCACCATGATTCTTGCATGGGTTCTTCTTTACTTCTGCTCGCACGCGATTGCGCACTGGCTAGTCGGGCGGTGGGTAGGCATTCGTTTTCTGTTTTATACAGTGGGTGGAACTGGCAATCCCGAGGGCTGGCCGTGGGGAGTTCGCTGGGTCTTTGAGCATCTCCCTTTCTTCGGCGTGCAGACTGACAAGGTTTCGATGGAGAGCGCCAGTCCCGGTGCCAAAGCCTTGATGTGGTCTGCGGGTGTGACCTCCTCGGCCATCATTCCGACGTTTGCAGCATTGTGCGCATGGCTCTGGGCTGTTCCCTGGAGCGGGTGGTTTTGTTTGTTTGCTTCAGGCTGGGCAGTAGGAACATTGGCGAGCAATTGGACGAATCGTACAGGCGATTACTCCAAGGCTCGGCGCGCCCTTTTAACGAAGCCGTAGGCTGCCAATTCCCAATTGCTTCCGCAACGCGCTGAAGATCGGACTATGTCGCGGTGGCGTTTCGCCAAGGGCGACGCAGGCCTGTCCACCTGCAACAGTGATCCGAGCCGTACTCTTCCCTTCTGAGCTCTCTTCTTACTGGTTAAGCAGGCTGTCGCTCTGCGACCACTTGTAAAACAATTGTTAAATACAACGGGAGTATCGATACCCGTCGATGCAGTCACGCCGGAGCGGCAAGTGTGTGTTATCTCGATGGATGCCCCGTAAATAGAGTGTTGTGATTTTAAACATTCATTGCCGATTGACCACTCCGTTGAACCTCTGACACATGCTGCCCTGAACTTCCGATATCTGGTCGCATACCCGACGCTCGCATAAATATAAGGAGGCCCTCCCCTGCGACTGTCGAATGGTAAGACGAAAGAGCTGACGGCCAGGGAGGTCAATTCCAATTCTCCCGCCGCGCGTACGCGAGTCGCGGCTTGGAAGGGGACAACCGATGGATCTCAGCTCGCGTTGGGATCGTTTTGCAGGCTTCTTTATCCTGCTACTTGCCACCGCAGCGATGACAGGTTGCCTACCCCTCCACACCGGTAACACTGCTGCACAGAGTGGTACGTTTTCGGCCGCCAGCACTACTCTGGATTTCGGTACTGCTGTGGTGGGGACCACGACCCAAGTCACCGACACCCTGACCAATGGTTCGGCGGACATGGTGACGGTATCCAGTGCAAGTTCGTCGAACGCTTCATTCCAATTGATGACGCCCGCGCCGCCCTTCACGCTGAGTCCGGGACAGTCCGCCACCCTGGCGATTGCATTTTCGCCGAAAGCTAAAGGTAAACCTGCTGGGAACATTTCCGTTAATACGTCCGGGGGAGACAAGATCGACATCGCGGTGTCGGGAAGTGCGGTTGCCCCAGGGCAACTGGCGGCAAGCCCGGGATCGCTGACATTTGGAAGCGTGGGAGTCGGGCAAAGCCAGGCCAAAGCTGTAACCCTGAGCAACAGCGGAGGCACGAGCGTGACCGTCTCGCAAGCGTCGGTCAGCAGCGGAGCCTTTTCCATCAGCGGGCTGACCTTGCCGGTCACGATTGATGCCGGGCAGAGTGCCGCGTTCAACGTGGTCTTTGCGCCCAAGTCGGCGGGAGCGATTAACGGCAGCGTGACCCTTAACGGGGTCTCTTCCCTGACGATGAAGTCCAAGAAGCATTCGGCGGGAGCGCAAGATACCGCCCCGGCGAGCTTAGCCTTGTCGGTTTCGGGCGATGGAATCACTCCGGGCCAACTGACAGCGGCGCCAGCCAGCGTGTCGTTTGGCAATGTCACAACCGGCAGCACGCAGAGTCAGACTGTGACCCTGACCAACTCGGGCGGCACGAGCGCGAGTATCTCGCAAGCCAGTGTGACTGGAGCGGGGTTGAGCATCATCGGACTGACATTGCCGTTGTCCCTGGGAGCGGGTCAGAGCGCGTCATTTCAACTGACTTTTTCGCCGACGTCGGCGGGGACCGTGAGTGGCGGCCTTACCATCACATCGACCGCCAACAATGCGAATCTGAGCATGGCCGTGACCGGAACGGGAGTGGCGCCGGGCGCGCTCGTACTGAATCCGGGCAACGTTAGTTTCGGCAGCGTGACGGTTGGCAGCAGTCAGAGCCAGCCCGTGACGATTATGAATTCCGGCGGAAGCTCTGTGACTATCACCAAGGCCACTGCTGCAGGTGCGGGATTCTCGATCAATGGACTGCCTACGCCCTTGACGCTGACATCTGGGCAGAGTTCCAGCTTTACGGTTGCGTTCGCGCCGCAAGCTGCCGGAAGCGCAACTGGAAGCGTCGCGTTCACGAGCAACCTTGCGGCTGTCAGCCTGGGACTCACGGGAACGGGACAGGCAGTGGGAACGCTAGGCGCGAATCCTGCCAGCGTTGCTTTCGGAAGCGTGCAGGTGGGAAACAATCAGGCGCAGACCATCACGCTCACGAACAGTGGAAGTTCGAGCGTGACGATTTCGCAGGTTTCGGCGAGCGGAAGCGGTTTCAGCTTGAGCGGGATCTCGACGCCTCTCACGCTAGGTGCGGGGTCAAGTACGACATTCGCCGCAACCTTCAATCCGAACGCTGCGGGAGCAGTCACAGGGAGTGTCGCGATCACGAGCACCGCGTCGAATCCATCACTCAACGTGGGACTGTCAGGGACGGGCGTTAGCGCCGCTGCGCTCGCCGCAAGTCCGACCAGCATCGGTTTTGGAAGCGTGCAGGTGGGCAACACACAATCGCAGACCGAGCGCCTGACGAACTCGGGCGGAACCGTCTTGCACATTGCCACCGCCACCGTGACGGGAACTGGGTTCAGCACCAACGGCTTGAGCGTGCCCACGACCCTGAACGCGGGCCAGAGTTTGACATTCACCGTGACGTTTACACCATCGGGCGGCGGCGCGGCTAACGGCAGCCTGACGCTGACCGCGGATGGATCGGTTCCCAACCTGAGCGTGGCGCTGTCGGGAACCGGCACGACGCCGGGGCAACTGTCAGTGAGTCCGGCGACCGCAAACTTCGGCAGCGTGACCGTGGGCGCGAATCAAAAACAATCGGGATCGCTGACGGCGAGTGGAGCCAGCGTTACGATTTCTTCGGTCAGTTCAAGCGATCCGGAGTTCACGCTAACCGGATTGTCGTTGCCTGTAACCTTGGCGGCAGGACAAAGCGCGCCATTTACCTGGACGTTTGCACCGCAGGCTAGCGGTGCGGCTTCGGCAACGATTACATTTACGAGCAACGCTACCAATCCACCGGTGACAGCGGCGTTGACCGGAACCGGGACCGCGGCTCCACAACACACTGTGAGTTTGTCATGGGCGGCCAGTACGTCGACCGTGGTGGGTTACAACGTGTACCGCGGAACGCAGTCCGGCGGCCCCTATGCGGTCTTGAACAGCGCGGCGGATGCTTCCACAACGTATACGGACAGTACGGTGCAAGCGGGCCAGACCTACTACTACGTGGTGACGGCAGTCGACAGCAGTGGCAACGAGAGCGTGAACTCGAACCAAGCGCAGGCGGTGGTGCCGACGCCTTAGGCAGTCGCTAGTCGTCAGTCGCTGGTCGCCAGCGAGGACGCGTGTGGTCGTCGGCAAGACCTGGCGACCACATGTAGCGAGGTGCTTGCTATCGCACGAGGGCTTTCAGCGTCTGGGACCGGCCAGAGCTACCTCGTTCAGCCTTTCCTCGCTGGTGATCTGGGACTTTCGCCCGCCGCGCCGCTGGCGGAACTTCGTCTGCAGTTTGTCGAGATAGACGTAATAGACCGGCGTGATGTACAGCGTGACGACCTGGGAAAAGAGCAGGCCTCCTACTACCGCAAGGCCTAAGCCTCGACGCGAATCGGCGCCGGCTCCGAAGCCGATCGCAATCGGCAATGTTCCCATCAATGCCGCCATGGTGGTCATCATGATGGGACGGAATCGGACCAGCGCGCCCTGATAGATGGATTCCTCGGGACTCCTGCCTTCCGTGCGCTCCGCTTCCAGGGCGAAGTCAATCATCATGATGGCGTTCTTTTTGACGATGCCAATCAACATGATGATCCCCACGAACGAATAAAGATTCAGTTCCTGATGAAACAGAGTCAGGGTCAGCAGCGCGCCCACGCCGGCAGACGGGAGACCGGAGAGAATCGTCAAAGGATGGATGAAGCTCTCGTAGAGAATTCCGAGAATGATGTAGATCACCAGAATCGCGGCCAGCAGCAAGAGGCCCATGCCCGGTGAATGAATTCTGGAAGGCCTGGGCGGTGCCTTGGAACGTGCCTTGAATATCACCGGGCAGGGTCCGGTTTGCCTCGCGCTCGACCAGCTTGGTGGCATCTCCCAGAGCGATTCCGGGTTTCAGGTTGAAGCTGATCGTTGCGGCCGGCAACTGGCCCAGGTGATTCACCATCAGCGGTCCCACGGATGGAACCAGCTTCGCGACCGTATCGAGCGAAACCAACTTTCCGGCGTTCGAGCGGACATATAAGAGCGACAGCTTGTCAGGATTGTTCTGGAACTCCGGCAACAATTCGATGATGACGTAGTACTCGTTGTTGGGCGTGTAGATGGTACTGATCTGGCGCGTGCCGTACGCGGAATAAAGCGCGTCGGAAACCTGCAGCGGAGTTAGTCCCAGAGCATACGCCCGGTCGTGGTCGACTTCGACGGTGAGTTGCGGATTCTTCACCTGCAGATCGCTGGTAACGTCCTGCAATTCCGGAAGGGCGCGGAGAGCGCTTTCCAACTTGGGCGCATCCCCATACAGTTGCGCGGTGTCGGGCGATTGCAGCGTGTATTGATACTGCGACTTGGTGAGGGAGCCACCGATGCGGATGGTGGGCGGAATCTGCATGAACACATTCAGGCCCGGGATTTGCGACACCTTAGGGCGAAGCTCCTGAATTACCTCCATGGCGCTCATTTGGTTGACGCGATCTTTCTTGTCTTTCAGACGGAAAAACATTCGACCCTGGTTGGTAGGGCTCCCCATCGAGGACATGATGTTCATGACGTTGGGGTCGGAGCGTACGACATCGGCAACCTTTTGCTGCAGCTCCATCATGTCTTGAAAGGCAATTCCCTGCTGCGCTTCCGTAAACGCAAATACCAGCCCCTGGTCTTCGTCGGGAATGAAGCCGGTCCTCGCGATTGTGAACAGATAGAAAGTGAGGCCGATGACCACGAACGAGACCATCAGGGTGGCGAACTTGTGCCGCAGCACAGCCTTCAGGCTGCGATCATAGCCATGCAACCAGGCGTCGAAGACGTGCTCGCTGAAATTGAAAAGGCGTCCGTGCACCGGAACGTTCTTGATGTCGGAGAAACCGGCTGCACAGCATCGGGGTCAAGGTGAGGGATACAAAGCCGGAAACCAGGATCGCGGCTCCAATGGTGACCGCGAATTCGTGCAGCAAGCGGCCTACGATTCCGCCCATGAAGAGCAACGGAATGAAGACGGCGGCCAGCGATAGGGTCATGGAGAGGATGGTGAAGCCGATCTCGCTGGCGCCATCCATGGCGGCCTCCATCGGCTTCTTGCCCATTTCCATGTGGCGGACGATGTTTTCCAGCATGACGATGGCATCGTCGACCACGAATCCCACGGATAGCGTGAGGGCCATCAACGACAAGTTGTCGAGACTGTAGCCGAGCAAGTACATCACCGAGAAGGTCCCGATGATGGACATGGGCAAGGCAAGCGAGGGGATGATGGTGGCGGAGAGGTTGCGCAGGAAGAGCGAAGATCACCATGATGACCAGCGCGATGGTCAACAATAAGGTGAACTTGACGTCGTTCACCGAGGCGCGAATGGAGACGGAGCGGTCGTAGAGGGTATCGATGCTGGACGGCGGCGGGAATGTGGTCTTCGAGCCGGGGCAGCAACTTCTTGATGTTGTCGACCACCGCAACCGTATTGGTGCCGGGCTGTTTCTGGATCGCCAGCACGATGGCGCGAACCCCGTTGAACCAACTCGCGGTCTTGTCGTTCTGCACGCTGTCGATGACGCGGCCGAGTTCGTTCAGGCGGACCGGCGATCCATTGCGATAGGCCATCACCATTGGGCCGAACTGCAGAGCGTTCGGCCCGCTGCCCGTTGGAAAGAATCGTGAACGTATGGTTCTGTCCGTAAAGGGTCCCGGTGGGAAGATTGGTGTTCCCTGATTGCAACGCGGCGCTGACATCGTCGATCCCGATTTGCCGGGAGGCCAGCGCGCTGGGATCGAGTTGCGCGCGCATGGCGTACTTCTGGGCTCCGTACACCTGCACCTGGGCCACGCCGTTGACCATGGAGATGTTCTGCGCAATGGTGGTCTCGGCGGCCTCGTCCACATCCGACAGCTTCATCGTTGGCGAGCTGAGCGCCAAATAAAGGATCGGCGAATCGGCGGGATTGACCTTCTGAAAGGTGGGTGGGGTCGGCATCTCCGGAGGCAGTTGTCCTCCGGCGGCGGTGATCGCGGCCTGCACATCGAGCGCGGCGCCATCGAGGCTGCGGCTCAGGTTGAACTGAATGGTGATGTTGGTTTGGCCCAGAGAACTGGTGGACGTCATCGAATCGATGCCGGCGATGGTGGAGAATTGTTTCTCCAGCGGCGTGGCGACCGACGAAGCCATCGTGTCGGGGCTGGCACCGGGCAGCGATGCGCTGACCAGGATGGTGGGGAAATCCACATTGGGCAGATCGCTGACAGGCAGCAGTCTATAGGCGAAGATTCCGAAAATCAGGATCGCGGCCATGACCAGCGTGGTCATGATGGGCCGCTTAATGAAGAGTTCGGAGAGACTCACAGTCCGCCCCCGGCAGGATTGCCGGCTGCGGCCGTATCCGTCTGATCTGCGGGGAGCGTGCGTTGAACTGTCACCTTCGCATTCGGAGCCACCCGCAACTGGCCTGTCACTACAACCTGTTCGCCTGGTTTCAATCCGTCCGCAACGAGGGTCAGATTCTGATACACACCTGACGTCTTGACGGGGCGGGACTCGGCCGTACTATCGGCGCCGACGACGTAGACGTATTCGCCCTGTTGCCCGGTTTGGATCGCCTTGGTAGGAACAAGCACGGCATTCTTCTGGGTCGAGAGCTCCAAGGCGACATCCACAAACTCTCCGGGCCACAAGCGTCGATCGTGGTTCTCAAAGGTGCCCTTCAGCTTGAACATGCCGGTGCTCATGTCGACGCCATTGTCGATGAAGGTCAACCGCCCATCCACCGGCCGATTCCCTTCCCCCTTGGGATAAGCCCGCACCTTGAGTTGGCCGGCGGTGTAACGCTGTCGCACGCGAGAGAGATTGGCCTCGGGCACGGCAAAGGTGACGTAGATCGGAGTGACCTGATTGAGCTGGACCAGATAGGGTGTGTCATTGGCCTTAATCAGGTTGCCGAGATTGATCATCAACGAGCCGGCGCGGGCGTTGATCGGAGCGAGAATGTTGGTGTACTGCAGCTGCACACGGGCAGCATCGATGGCGGCTTTGTCGGCGTCGACCGCGGCCGCGTCCGCTTTGGACTGCGCAAGCACCTGGCCAGCCTGCTCATGCGAGACGATGCCTTGCTTTTCCAGAGACGGAATAACGCTCGGCCTGCATCCGCGAATTCTCGGCCTGTGCCTGATCACGTTTCATCTGGCCGGTCGCTTTTTCCAGATCTGCCTGGAAGGGACGCTCATCCAGCTGAAAAAGGCGCTGTCCCTGGTGGACGTCGTCGCCTTCCTTGAAGAAGATGTGGTCGATCTGGCCGTTGACCTGGGACCTGATCAGTACAGTTTGATAGGCCTCCACGTTGCCGATGGCCTGAATTTGGACTGGAACGTCCCGCTGCTCGACGCGGGCCACCACCACCGGCGCTGGCGGATGCGCGGTAGTAGACCCCGCGGGCTGAGCCGAACCGCTTTTCTCACAACCAGATAAAAGGAAAACAGCGGTCAAAGGAAGGAATAAGAGCACCCGGCGCGCGCGCTCGGTAACTTGCTTCATGAGGCTAGACTCCCGCGAGGGCGGAAACACTCACACCTATTCTATATATGGACGGACGGAACTGATATTGGTCAGTAGGGTCTGTCAGTATAAGTTGGGGGCCGCGTGCGGAGGCGCCGGCATTCATCGGCCGACGGCCTGCACCCGCTTCCCCAGCCTGCGATGGCCCACTAGCTATGGGCAAGCCATCTATGCCACCGGGTTGCACTTCAACACTTCGTCGATGGTTACGATATCCACGAGTCCGGAACAACCATAAATAGCCGGCAGGATTTCGATCCGCCGGATGAATCCTTCGTAGCTGAGCGACGGCTTCGGTGCCAGCACGATAGGCCGGCAGATACATACGACCAAGCAACGGGTGTCTTCCCCAGCTACCGGAAAGCTTGTCCGCGCGTTCTTCGGTGACCAGAAAATCCCGCCGCAGGATCGCTGCCACTTGCTCGCGTTGCATTCCCTGGCCCCAGGTTAAATATGATGACTCGTTCTTGGCGTCATCCTGCAAGAGGGCAAGCAAGACCCCAATCTGCAAGTCTTCGTCGGGGAGCTGTTCGACTTCCGTTACCCCATGCGCGATGAGAATGGCATTGTTGGCGATGCCTTCGAACAGTGTGGCGGCGCGAGTATTCATCGTCAGTACCGTCGCTTCAAAACCCGCTTTGCCGCGAACCCAGAGGTCCTGCAAATAAGCGAACGTGGTCACATGCCCGGGTACAACCTCGTGGCTGACCAGTTGCTCAAATTCGGGGACAGACATTCGTAGCGAGGCATTGATCTCGTAGGTCGCCTCGTATTGCGGAGCGCCGTCGGCCCTTCTTGCGCGCCCGATGTAGTTCATCGAGCCCGAGAACCACGCGTCTTTGATCGGCAGGAATTCAATGTTCGCTCGAGGCACCCCGCGCAGCTCCTCAGGAAGAAAGGGCAACAAATTTGCCGTGGTGAGGCGATCAAACTGAGCGATGACTGACGCGCCCAGAGCACGCACCGAAGCCATCGGTACGAGCCGGTCCTGGCGCCATGCATCGACGGCTCCCAAAAGCCCGCCGGCACCTGCGGTGGAGTAACCTGCACGGCCTAGCAATTCCGCAACACGCTCGCGCTTCCCTTCTGGCTTGGAGGGTTCCGGAGGCCGACCGGTCGAGGCTTCCACGCAGCGCGCGTATGGAACCGGATCACCCTTCCCTAAGACTTCCATGGCCAGATCCCACATCGTTTCCAGGGAGAGCGACAGGCCAAGGAGATATTGGCCGCGAGGTCCGGCGACCTTCCGCGCCTCTTCGCGAATACCCGCGATCGCTCCGGGGATGTCGATGCGACTCAGGTAGTCCTCGACCGCTGCACGGTTGAGATTCTTGCCCGTGACCCCGCCGCTGTCACGCAAAACCCCGGCCGCCGGATCGGTGTACGCGACCGGAAGCGGCTCATCGGAAAACCACGAATCCGCGATGAATCTTCCCGTGCCCGACGGGCACATGACGTCACCACCCCAGAGGGTGTCGATGCCCAGCACTGCATCCGCGACGAACCCATCGACATGTTCCATACAGTCTCCTTTATTCAACCTGCAAGGAAGTTTTCCTTATGGAGCTAAACCAAACATACAGGCAGAGACCAACAAACAGCAGCGCAGACACGGATTGCGACACCGGCTCGTTGGAGTAGAAGGGCGTCTTAATCAGATCTTCGCGATAGCCCGGTATTAAACGCAAAGCCGCGCCCAGGACGCCGCCCAGCGCACCTCCCGCCATCAGCCCAGAAGCGATGATCACACCACGTTCCCGAATGGATCTGCCTCGTTCGCCGCCCGTCTTCTCGGATTTTTTGTTCAGCCAATGCGACAGGAATCCGCCAACCAACGCCGGAGTGTTCAATTCGAGAGGCAGATACATTCCGAGGGCGAAGATGAGTGATGGCTGTCCGAGCATCTCCAGAATTAAAGCGATCATGGCGCCGACTCCGAACAACAAGATACGCAATGGGCTGGTGGCTCATGAAGCCTTCCACTAGCGCCTTCATGATCGACGCCTGCGGTGACGCCAGCACGGGACGCAAGTCGCCGGGCAGCGCTTCGCCAAACTGGAATGTGCGCGCCAGCATCACGATCGTGAATCCCACGGCGACCGCTGCAGCAACCACGCCGAGGAACTTCACTTTCTCCTGCGCAGAGGGAGTGGAGCCTAGCCAGTACCCGGTTTTGAGGTCGGTGATCGTCTGGCCGGATACTGATAACGCCGTACACACCATCGCCGCAATCACCATCACGAAGAACATGCCGCTGGTACTGGATACTCCAAACCTGAGCAAGACGGCGCAGGAAATGATGATGGTCAGCATCGTCATTCCGGAAACCGGGTTGCGGGCGGTGGTTGCGATGGCATTGGCCGCAACCGATGTAAAGAAGAAGGAAAAGACCAGAGTCAGGACCAGTCCAATTCCAACCACGCTCCAGGATACCGGCAGAGTGCCCAACAGCATCGCCACACCGATCGCACCAATCACAACTCCGAGAAAGATGGCCATCATTGAGATGTCGCGATCGGTGCGTTCCTCCGCAATGGTCTGCTTCTGCCAGAAAACGCGCAGCGCGATACGGAACGAACTGGCCACGATCCTCAACGACTTGACGATTCCGAAGATGCCCGCGGTCGCGATGGCGCCGACGCCGATGAATCGCACGTAACTTCGGTAGATCTGCACCGCCGTCATGGTCGAGATCGGGAGCCGTGGCGGGATAGACTGCGCTATCGAGATGACTGCCTATGAACCAGATCAACGGCACCAGCACAAAGTTCGAAAGCACACCGCCCGCGCACAGGATCATCGAGCTGCGCAGGCCCATCACATAGCCCAGCCCCAGGATGAAGCCGATGGCATCAAAGCTGAATGCCATCCGGGCACGGTCGGAGAGAGTACGAACGACGGGAATGAAACGGAAGTCGACGAATTCCTTGCAGACCTGAAACGTCGTAACGAACAGATCGTAGACACCCGCGATGGCGGTCGCTTGCAGCAGCAGTTTTGCTTGTGATCCGCCCTTCTCTCCCGTGACGAGAACTTCGGCGATGGCCGTGGCTTCCGGGTAGGGGAGCTTGCCGTGCATGTCGCGCACGAAATAGCGCCGCAGGGGAATCAGGAAGAGAACGCCCAGGCACCCTCCGGCAAGACAAATAAAGATAGTCTGCACCGGGTGAGGATCCAGCTTCAGGATGTACAGCGCAGGAATCGTGAACACCGCTCCCGCAACGACCGGGCCTGCGACTCCGCCAATGCCGGTGATGATCACGTTCTCCAGCAACGTCGAGCGCCGGCGATAGAGACGAGCCAGGCCAATCGCGAGGATCGAAATCGGAATAGCCGATTCCATCACCTGCCCGACCTTCAGGCCGGAGTAGGCGGCAGCGATTGTGAAGATGATGCAGAGGAAGATACCCCAGCCGACGGAGCGCGGTGTGAGCTCGGGCAACTTTACGTTGGAGGCCACAATCGGCGGGTACGACTCGCCGGGCTTCAGTGGCTCATACGCGCTTTCGGGGAGGGATTTGGTATCGAGTTCGGGCATTTGAGAGTGAGCCTCCTGAACGGACATGCGAAACGTCAACCTCGTGGCAGATCACGGAATAGCGCGTCTTTCGGAAGTTCAGCATTCAAGACGCGTGCGCCGCAAGGACGGCGATCACACCACTTCGGGTGGCGCGCGGCGGCACCCTTCCCTCTGGAGACAGCAAGCCATTACCACCAATCCATTGAACTGCAAGGAGTTAGCGGCTTCGTTTTGTAAAATAGATTTCGGTGGTTTTGGGAGGGTGAGTAATTAAGAATCAGGCCTGGTAGAGATTGTGGAGTCAGGCTAGGTAGAGCCAGCGCTCGTTCGGAGCAGGTTCGCAATCTCCTTCTCAAAGACTGAGATGTCGGTTGCGCCAACATATTTCGAGGTGATCCGGCCGTCCCGCCCAATTAGGAATGCGATCGGCAATCCGAGAACTCCTCCATAGAGTTCACCCGTCTTTGCATTGCCCATCACAACCGGGTAGTTCATTTTGAAGCGCTGGCAGAAATCGCGCACAGGTTCCGGCGCGTCATCCATGGAAACACCAACGACCTGCAAGCCCTGGCCTCCGTACTTATTTTGAAGTTCGACGAAATGGGGGATCTCTTCCCGGCACGGATCGCACCAGGTTGCCCAGAAGTCGAGAAGGACGACCTTGCCCCGATAGGATGAAAGAGCGAGCCTTCGTCCCGTCAGGTCTGGGAGAGAAAAGTCGGGGGCCAGAGAATGTTCGCCGGTGCCTGTGATCCCGCTCCCGGGCGGTACACCATGATGACGTGTTGCGAGATAAAGTCCCGCCACAACTGCGATCAATGCCAGGCCGCGGAAAGTACCTTTCTTCAATATGCCAACCTCAGTCAGCGAGCATTCAGTTCCCTAGTCTCCCTTGCCAACTGGATAGCCTTTCGCGACCCAATCCACCCCGAAGTTATCCGCAATGTAGAGATCCTTCACATTGGTGAAGCCCATTGCACGCAGTGCATCGTCGGCAGGCTTCACGTTCGGGCAATGGTTCCAGGGGCAGCACCCGCAATACAGGACGATGAACTTGTTTCGCGGCAAGGATTCCACTCGCTTCCGCAAGGACTGCAAGCCTGCCTCACTGGAGGCTGGGCCGATGTATTCCGAGCCCGGAATATGCGCCTGCGTGTAAAGGACGTGGGAGCCCACTTGAATCATTAGCGGTTTCTCGCCCTTGGCAGACTGGAGAGTCTTGACCAGTTCGTCGGGATTGATCAGGCGGGAGGCTGGGATAAGGCTCGCCTGGTAGCCCATAACCCCGGATGCCGCTGCAATTGCGACGGTGCCCAGGATAGGATAAAGAGAAGGACCCTCTGACGAAACTCGACAGGAAGACTCATAAGGTTCTTTCCGCGGTGTCAATTCCTGATCATACAGTCCGCAAAAAAAGAAGAGAGGCACTGAGTTCCCGCGGCATTGCACCCGAGAGCTTTCCTGTAAACAAAATCCGTCCGCCAGATGTACATGCGTGCTAAACCGGAGTATCACCGGAGACCAAATGCATACAGCGAACTACCCGCAGCGATCGCAATATATTCCTTCCCATCCACGGCGAAGGCCATCGGTGAAGCGTACACGGCACCACCCATTTGAAAGTGCCATAGGGGCTTGCCGGTAGCCGCATTCAGTGCGATAAAGTTCCCTTCCGCGTCGCCAGTAAACAATAGGCCCCCAGCGGTCGACAAAACTCCCGACCAGGTCGGCGAAGGATGCCGGAATTCCCACTTCATCTGTCCGTTCTCAGGGTCAATCGCGCGCACGGCTCCCCAATATGGCTCTGCTTCATCAGACGGAAAATATGCACTGCCATAGTAGGCATGCCCTGCTTCATAGGGTTGCGGTGCAGTGCTGAAGATGTCACATTGCTCGCGCGCACTCACGTAGAAGAGGCCTGTCTGTGCGTCGAAGCTTGGTGACATCCAGTTCGTGGTACCCAACGCTCCCGGGCACACCGTCCGTCCTGTCGGAGTCGGCGAGCTTTCGTTGTTTGGGACCGGGCGGCCCTCGTTGTCCTTGCTATTGCTCCACGTAATCTTCCCGTACGGGTTGGCAAAAAGGAGCTTGCCCGTAGTGCGATCCAAAACATAGAAGAAGCCATTGCGGTTGGCTTGCGCGATCAAGTGCTTGCCGCCGGAATCAATCATGATCGGCACTTGCGTGGCATCCCAATCGTGCTCGTCGTGCTTGGTGAATTGAAAATACCAGTTTAGTTTTCCGGTGTCCGGGTCGAGCGCTAGCAGGCTGTTGCTGTAGAGGTTGTCGCCGGCGCGCCCCGCACCGCGATTGGATGGTGAAGGATTGCCTGTGGGCCAGAAGAGCTGGTTGGTCGATGAATCGTACACACCCGTCATCCACGCCGGCGCACCGCCAATCTTCCAGGAGTCCTTTTCCCAGGTATCATGGCCCGGTTCGCCGACGCCGGGTACCGTGTAGAACCGCCACTTCCGCTGGCCCGTGTCCGCATCGTATGCGTCAATAAAACCGCGAATGCCGTACTCACCGCCAGAAACACCGAGAATCACGAGGTTCTTTACTACAAGCGGCGCCAGCGTAAAACTGTAGTCCTTTGCGTAATCGATGGCGGCAACATCCCAGACGACATTTCCGGTCTTTGTGTCGAGGGCGATAACGTGAGCGTCGAGCGTGCCCATGAAGACCTTGTCGCCCAAGATGGCAAGTCCGCGATTCACGCGACCACAACACGGTCGAATGTCAGCCGGCAGTTGGCGCTGATATAGCCATATGGGTCGCCCGGTGCGAGCATCGAGAGCAAACGCTCGGTCATCCTGGCCAGTCGCGTACAGGATGCCGTCCACTACCAGCGGCGTCGTTTCAAACTTGCCGGTCGCGCCGGTTTGATAGACCCACTTCACCACCAATGATGGCACGGTCGTCGCGTTGACCTGGTCCAGCAGACTGAAGCGACGGCCAGCGTAGTCGCCCGAATACGTGAGCCAGTTCTGCGGTTCCTTCGATGAATTGAGCAGCCGCTCGAACGTAACCTGCCCACAAGCATTCGGTGCGAAGAGAGCTGAGGTCAACAACAAGAAAATCCCAGTGGACAGCACTTGCAGCGTCTTCTTCAGTTCGGCTACCCTCACTTCGCACCCTCAGCCGAGCAGATAGGCGATGATGTCGTTCAGATCGTGGTCACTCAGTGTACTTGTGTCGTAGGACGGGCATCAGGGATTTGCGACTCTTTGTGAATCGAACGTAGTTTGTCTTTTTCAAACAGATGAATCTTCTCGGCTGTGTCCATGAATTGAAGGCTGAAGCTGTCTTCGTTCAGAGTTACGCCCTTGATCTCCTCGCCATCCGGGGTCACGACCGTCACCGTCTCATACTGCTGGGCAAATTCCTTGGTCGGTTCCGTGAGTCCCCAGGCGAGCCGTTGGCTGGGCTTTCGAACGGACTCCACCAGGGATTCCACCGTTCGCGAGACTCCCACCGTCGTCAGGTCAGGCCCAACGCGACCTCCCTTGCCTTCCACCATGTGACACGTCGAACAATTGGCGTCACCATAGAAGAGCTGTTTTCCGTGCACCGCGTTGCCGAGGTTCTTTAACGGTGCCTTGACCTGAATACTGCGCAGATACGTGATGATCTGCCATATCTCTTCGTCCGTCATTCCGACGCCTTGCCCATTGGTTCCGTTGGCCGGCATGACCGTGCCCGGAATTCCCTGACTGATGTTTCGGAACAGATCACCGTCAGAGTCTCCGTGACGCTTGTGCGCTCTCGTAAGATCGGGACCACGCCCACCGCCGCGCGCACCAAGACCGTGGCATAAAGCGCAGTTTATGCGGAACTCGAATTCGCCAGCTTTAGCAGCTCTGGGATTTGCCGAGAACGGATTCCGAGTTTGCGCAGCGATGGGACACACTAGGAGTGCAAAGGATGCAGACAGCGCTAAAACAGCGAGGCGGATAGGCAAATAATCGCGCGCCCAACTTATTTGCAAGGACACCTGTCTGCGGGACATCGTTGATATCGTCCTCCTTCAGCCAGAATGCCGCAAGTAACGAATTGTGGCGCATCATAGCACAGCGCGCTTGAAGTGGGGTTTCACATTATCTGAACACTGAGCATGCTCGGGAGTCTTGGCTGATGAAATGCGGGTGACAATTTCGGGTTGCCTCTCAGTCGGTCTATTTGCATGTGGCGCATTGTGCTCTCAATGCGTGGAAGTCCGATGAGTAGTGAGTTAAGTTCCCTGAGAGCGGTGGCCGGAAACCTGATTCCTTCAGTTTCGACAGGTTAGCTAAGGAGATGGCTGGAACATATTCACCCCTGGGCTCACGACGCCACCAGTTGCCAGTGCTCTTTCTTTCAGCTGGAATGGTGAAATGGTATTGATAAAGCATGGCACGCAAGTAGCGCGGCGAAGCATTTGGGAAGGGGTTACGACGCATGAGGTTCAGAACTTCTGGCGAGCCTTCCAGGACCCGCACCATAAAGTGGAGAATCCAAGGATCGCTGCGATAGTCGCCGAGCGCGGCAAACCACATTTGCCAGTCGAGCCGTGGCTGATGGGGCGCAACCCAGGGCGGACGGCGGTCTAGTTCCCCTGGCTTGTACTTGAATTCATACTCCAGCCACGTCTGCGCATCATTTGAGCCTTCCACGATAATTTCGGGACGGGTGGTCGTCATTACTGCGAACAAACCATATGTATTGACGATTTCGAAAGGTGCAACCGCGGCGATGACCTTGTCCGCAACCGTCCAGTGTGCGCCCGAGAACATGCCAGCCATTTCGAAACCACTGACGAAAAGTACCAACATATAAAGCAGGAGGCATGATCGGCGCACTAGAGGCCGCATGCTAGTTTGGAAGAAGGCGCGAGGAACTCGCCTCACGATGCTTTCCGGAAAGCGACGGCGGAAGAAGGCATCATCGAGCAGAAAAAGACAGAGTGCAACCGTTAGCAGGTTGAAGAACGCATAGTTGCCCGTAAGGGCGATGAGAATCTGAAGCAGTATGATCGCAAATGCTGCAAACACACGCACTCGCCTGGGCGCCAAGATGAGAAATGGAATCAAGAGTTCGACGAAGAATACGAATCCCACGGACACACGCTGGAAGATTGGAGGAAACTGGTAGAAGGGCCAAGCCACAGGTGTCGGGAGAGGTTGAGTTTCATAATGAACAGGAAGAGCGGTGAAATTGTGCCACGTAGGATCGTGGCTCAACAGTTTCACTGCGCCAGAAAGAAACACCAGGCGAAACAGCAGCCAGCGGAAGAGTTTGACGATCAGCTTTGAAGATCCAAGAAAGATAGTCAGGAATCCAGCTTCGAGTAATAGGGCGTCCCATTGGTAGCTCATGAATACCTGACCAGTAGTCACGAGGGAAAGGTAGAGGAGAAACAGTGCGACGCGCACGAGTCGCCAGTTTGTTCCCGCGAACAGGAAAACTGAAAAAACTACACCGGCAACCCAGACGGTGCGGATCATCGCATCGCTGCTATTCAGCCAGAGAAACGTTGGCACACTCCAGAACCTGGCCGTCCCGAGGTATTCCCGTGCTGCGCGCAGGAAGTCGGCCGCCGGCAAGATGCCGTGGGAACCAATCAAACCGCTGGCTTGCACACCGAAAGATAAGAAGGCGATCAGGTAGGTGAGGCCAAGCAGGCGCAGGAATATCCAACTGGCATATCCAAAAGTCTCGGGCTCAAGGAGACCGCCGAAGACGTATTTCGTGAACTGGTAGGCGAAGGAGCGGTGGCGAGCGATCCAATCGTAACCCGCATCGGCGACAAGTGCGAAGCCTGGCACGCGCTCATACAGCCAAAGCAAGGACCTTTTTCCGGGTACGAGGGCAAGCAATTGGAACACGGCATGAGCACCGCTCAATGCTTCGCCGCTCGGCAGGACGAGATGGACAGCGGCCGCAAACTCTTGCCCCGAGATCTCCGGGAAGCGATCCCCTATCTCCTGATAAGGGACGTAAAGGACCCCATCTGTTAGCTGCTTCCAGTATTCAACCCAGGCCCGACAAAATGAGCACTCGCCATCAAAGATGAGAAAAGGACGTTCTGGCGGTTGTTGAACCATAATTCTCAAACAGAATTCGAAACATCACGCAGCACCCGTTCAAGAGAGTACGTGTGAAAGTTGCGTCCGCGCATTTTGTTGAGGGTAATGTTTGTCGTCCACCAGGAAGTAGTCCCGGCTCCGCGGTTGCGGGCAGCGCGGATGTTGTAAGCGTGCCCATCCTCAGCGGGGGCGTAAACGCCGTGAGTACGTAGCCGAAAGAACCGCGCGCTACATTAGCTCCTCAACGAACGAGCGAGCCACGCCGAGCGGTATCCGCGTGCCCGCGTGCACAAGGGTCCCTGCGCTCAATACCGGTTCGGCTCCGTGCAAGGTTGGAACGTCGGTGCGCTCAAAAAACTTTCCGATCGGGATCTCGTCGCCCCAAAGCAGCGACTTTTCCATCGCGGACAGCCAGTTGGTGGGATCGTAAGCGGTGTCGTCCTCGAGCTTTTTCACGCGCGGCCGGAACCATTGGTAGGTGTTGTCGTGGTTATAAGTAACGCATGGGCTAAAGACATCGAGGAACGAGAATCCCTTATGCTGGATGCCTTGCTTGATCAACTCGGTGAGGTGCTTCTGCTCGCCACTGAAGCCACGAGCGACAAAAGTGGCACCAGCGGCCAGCGCGAGCGAAATTGGATTGACGGGCGCTTCGATGTTGCCAAACGGCATGCTCTTGGTTTTCATGCCAACCCGGCTGGTGGGCGATGTCTGACCGGTGGTGAGGCCGTAGATCTGGTTGTCCATCACAATGTAAAGCAGGTCCACATTGCGACGCATGCTATGGACAAAGTGATTGCCGCCAATGCCGAAGCCATCGCCGTCGCCCCCGGTCACGAGCACCGTCAGTTCGTGATTGGCGAGTTTCACTCCCGTGGCCACGGCCAGCGCCCGGCCGTGCAAGGTGTGCATGCCGTACGTGTTGATGAACCCGGGAAAGTTGGACGAACACCCGATGCCGCTAATGGTGACCACATTGTGGTTTGGAATCTGAAGGTCGACCAACGCCTTCTCAACGGCAGCCAGCACCCCGAAATCGCCACATCCGGGACACCAGTCCGGGTCCACCTTGCCCTTGAAGTCGGCCATCGCCAAACGCTTGGTATCTGCTAAAACGGTCGCCATTTTCGGTTTCTCCTAAACCATGATTTCATGCGCGGGAACGGACAGTCTGGACTTTCCGCCCAGTTGTTCCTTCACCGCTTCGACGATGTGGTGCGGCATGAACGGTTCACCATCGTATTTTCGAATGTATCCGTTCGGGACGAAACTCGTTTCGCTGCGCAGGTAGCGAGCGAACTGGCCGCTGTAGTTGTTCTCCACGATGATGGTGTGGCGTGCGTCTTTCAGAATATCGAGGATCGCGTCGCCATGCAGTGGCACAAGCCAGCGGATCTGAAGCTGATTGGCCCGAATGCCTTGCTCGGTGAGGATCTCGCAGGCTTCCTCGATCACCCCTTTGGTGGATCCCCAGCCGATCAATGTGATGTCGGCATCACGCGGACCTGACAACACAGGCAGGGGAACTTCGGCTTCGATACCGGCAACCTTTCGCATGCGCTTTTCCATCATGGCGCGACGCTTGGTTGGGTTCGTAAATTCATCGCTGATCAGGACGCCGTCCTCATCGTGTTCGTCACTGGCCGCGGTGTGGGTGTGCCCGGGAACGCCCGGAACAGCGCGTGGCGAGATGCCGCTGTCAGTGATCTTGTAACGTTTGTACGCACCGCCTCCGTCCGAACCAGACACCGAAGATGTAGTGATCAGCTCTCCCCGATCGACCACGGGAGCAAAGTCCAAGTCTTTCGGATCTACGCTCAGCCGGCCTTCCGAGAGCAGCAGGTCGCAGAGCACAATTCCCGGGCACTGATAGCGGTCCGCAATATTGAAAATCTCAGGGATGATCTTGAAGCAGTCTCCAATATCGAGAGGAGCGGCAATGGCCCGCGGATAGTCGCCGAAAGCCGCGCCTAACATTTGCCAGAGATCCCCCTGCTCAGTCTTGGTAGGGACACCCGTGGACGGTCCGGCGCGTTGGCAGTCGATGACCACCACCGGCGTTTCCATCATCGCCGACAGTCCGAGCCCTTCACTCATCAGGGCAAAGCCACCACCTGAGGTCGCGCACATCGACCGGACACCAGCATGAGCCGCGCCAATTGCCATATTGACGACGCCGATTTCATCTTCCACCTGGCGGACCATGATGTTGGCTTTGCGAGCGTGAGCCGCCATCCAGTGCAGAACACCCGTCGAAGGACTCATCGGGTACGCGCAATAGAACTTCACGCCTGCGGCGGCGCCGCCCATGGCCATCGCGATGTTACCGCTGAGCACTGCGTAGCGGTTGTTGGTCATGGGAAGCGGCCAGGCGAAGGGTTTGAAATTGGCAGATGCGTAGTCGTACCCAGCGCGGGCGATGTCGACGTTCTCCGCCACAACAGCATCGCCCTTTTTCTTGAACTGCTCGGTAAGAACCTCCTCGAGCGCCTGAAAGCCGATGCCCATCATGTTGAGGCCGGCGCCCACCGCCAGCGTATTCTGGGCCACCTTGTTTCGAGAGATATCGGCCAGCTTGGAGACGGGTAGCGGACAAAGTGCGACGCTTTCCGCTGCGATCCCAGGCTTGATCGTGTCGGCATTGTAGATACATGCCGCTCCGCCGCGAAGCAGTCCGAGGTGACGATCCATGGCGTCCTGATTCAGCGGAATCAGCAAGTCGAGGCGGTCACCCATGTTGGTGACTTGCTCGGGCCCAGTACGAATCGTTAGAAACGTGTGGCCGCCACGAATAATCGACTGGTAGGCGTTGTAGGCATTCAAGTGTAGACCCCTGCGGCTAAAGATCTTTGCGAAGATGTCGCCCGGGGTCGCCACTCCCTGACCAGCGGCGCCTCCAATAGCAATAGTGAAGGTCTGCTTCATAGCGGTCTCCTATCCGGGATACCTTCCCGCAATGTAGCCTTCCAGCTCCTGAATGACCTGTGCCTGACCGGAGATGATCCATTTCACCAGATCACCAATTGAAATCACCCCCACAACGTGGCCACCCTCCAGAACTGGAAGATGGCGAAAATGGTGCTGGGTCATGAGGGCCATACACTCGTCGACGGTGTGTTGCCGGGTCACGAAGACGACCGGACTGGTCATGATCTCCCTGACGAGGGTCTCCTTCGAAGAACGGCCCTTGAGGACCACTTTGCGGGCGTAGTCACGTTCGGACAGGATGCCGACCAATTTCTCGCTGGAAATAACCAAGAGCGCCCCCACGGCTGCCTCGGCCATTTTCTCTATCGCCTCGTAAACAGATTGATCGGGCGTGACGAAAAGAACTCGGTTGTCGCCTTTGCCCTCCAGCACCAATTCAATCGTGTCTGAAAATCTCATCACCTTCCCTCAACCATGCCTTGACATGTGAATGCTTCAATCGCACACCGGATTGGCTTGCGCGTAGTACAACAGAAGGCTACGGGCGTTGAAGTGACGCTGGAGAGCGATGAGCCGGTTCGCAGGGGTGGGATGTTGCTTTTCAGACCGAGTGACATGGCTCCCCCGTTGCCTGCCGGGAATGCAATGCGAAGGGCTAGGTGCTCTCGATCTGCACGGCCCCGAGAGATGAGCTTGGATTCCCGGGTTACCTAACAGGCTTGCGAACGATAAGGCCGCGTACTCAGTCGCTTGCTAAAAAGGGCAGGAGAATCGTACACCCAGTGGGCTCTTTAAGGCTAGGGTTGCGGCGCGGGGGTCGACACCCTCGAGGTGGCCGTGTTGGACCTGGAAGGACTGGGGGCGTAGGAGTGGGGCGTGGGACGGGGATGACGGCGGGGGACGCGTTGGGCGGGCAAGCTTTCCCCGGTTTCAACCTGGGAAGGGCTGGTGAATGCCAAGGGCAGGATTCGGCTCCCCGCCCCTGCGGTAGGCGTCTCTCGGGCCATACTAGTGTCTCCACCTCTGTCGGCGGCACTATCTTCGCATGTCTGAGAAGCATGGGCCGAGAGGGATCGCTACGCCGCGCCCTTAGGGAGAAGGGATGACGGCCTGGACCTGGTTCGAGTACGCGCTTTCCGTCCCGCTCGTGTCGACAGCTGTCACCACATAGAAATACGTTTGTCCGGACTGAACGGATGCATCGACGAAGGTCGTGCCCGAGTTGGCGGATACCACCGCGGCGTAGGGTCCACCCGAAACACCCGCCCGGTACACGTTGTACCCTTGCAGGTTCGAGCTGGAACTCGCACCCCAGGAAAGGTCAACGCTGTGCTGGGTCGGTGCCACTCCACTTCCACTCAATGACTCCGTTGCAGGGGAATTCGTCGCGTTGCTCACGAAAGAAAGACTGGCAGATGCGCTGCCTGAACTCTGTGGTAAGAAAGTCACGGTGAAAGGGACCGATTGACCGGCGGCGAGGGTAGCAGGAAGCGCGATTCCACCGAGCAGGAACTCGCCGCTGCTGCTGGTACCTGAGGAAATCGTAACCGACGAACCAGTCGCGTTCAGCGTGCCCGATAGAGACGTTTTCGAGCCTGTGCTGACGTTGCCGAAATTCAAGTTTGCGGGCGTCAGTGTCAATTGTCCCGGAGCGCTCTCGCTTCCTGACAGTGCGATGTTCAGCTGCGGGTTAGAAGCGTCAGAGAGAATCGAGAGCTTCCCGGTAATCGAACCTGCAACGTTAGGCGAGAAAACCACCCCGAATGTCACGCTATTACCGGCTCCCAAAGTCGACGGCAGAGACAAGTTGGTGGCCGTAAACATCGCACTGGACAAACTTGCTTGCGAGATGGTGACACTGGTTGTGCCAGTGTTGGTCAAAGTCTCATTCAGGGTCTGTGAGGTGCCTGGCGGAAGGTTGCCAAAACTTAGACGTTGTTGGCGAGGCTGAGATCTGGCCCGCAGCCGGAGATCCCCGAACCGGATAAGCCCACGGTTGCCGTCGTAGTTGTTGAGGAAGCGTACCCCCACCTGCGATGGTGTCTCCATGTTTGCGTGGAGGCGTCTACCTGGACAGAGCCACTGTCGGTACCGACGGCGGGCGGAGTGAAGGTGACGTTCAGATTCGCACTTTGCCCGGGAGAGAGCGTGAACGGACAGGTGAGTCCGCTAACGGCATAGCCGGTTCCGTTTGCACTTACGTTGGAAACGCTAACGCTTGCGCTCCCCGTATTTGTAATACTCACCGCTTGAGTGAGACTACGCCCGAGAAGCACATTGCCGAAGCCCAAAGCGGACGGGGCCGCGACGATCTGCTGCGAGTGTGCTTGTAATGGAAGAAGAACCAGAAAAGCCGAAACAAAGAGGAACGGAGCCCAGGGCCTAACCAAGCCGAAGCTGGTCACAGATCACACCTATGCATATGCGCCGTAACGCATAGCGGGGGAATGGTCGTGCTCTTTCAGTCCCCCGCTGGACCAGTCGAGATGCCAGCTTTAGGGGCTGGCGTGATTCTCGCCGAGTTGGCCGGTGTTCACCAGATCACGTTGGGACAGTCTGAGAAGGGCATGGGGACGCAGAGTCGGCTTGTACGATTTCGCAAGCGCAACCTGTTACCCCTAACTATCCGGACGATGAAGAACTGATCGGAGGACTCTACGAAGCAATCGCACCCGCTGGCCTGCGGATTGGATCGGGAGATGCTGCCACGAAGGTAAGGCACTCAGCGACCCAGATATAAGTGAGCCATGCAAAGAATCGAGCGCGATCGAACAGATCTTCGAGATCAAGCTGACAAAGCAGGGCGAGGGCAATTAGAAGAGCGCGAGCGCCGTGAGGAGATCGGTGACTGCGATCGAGGAGCAGATGGCTGCGCTCTGGGCCGAGTTGGCACTCCCACATTAGCGCTCATCTCGTTCGGAACTGACTGTGCCAATCGATTCGCCGTTGGTCGTAAAGGCAGGTTTCGCGGAGGCTAAGGATTTCGATAAGTCGACGTAGGAAATGCGGCGCGCAGGGTTGCCGGCTACGATCGTGTGGGGTGCAACATCGCTCATGACGACCGAGCCTGCGGAAACTACTGCACCCTCGCCGATCGTTACGCCAGGATAGATGATTCCCCTCTGTCCAATCCAAACGTTGTCGCAGAGGGTGACTGGCTTCACAGCCTCAGGTGGTGCTGCTGCGCCTTCCCGGCGCAGAGCGGCGCTAGTGGGATGCCCTGGGGCGTCAAAGATGATGACTTCGTTCGCAATCAGGCAGTCCTTCCCGATCACGATACGCTTTCCGATCACGAGATTGGAGTCGTGGCCGATCGAGGAGCGGTCGCCTATTTCGAGTGTCGGTGCGTCAGAATAGCGGACAGCAAACGCAATTGCGATCCGCCCGTGGATTCTGACATCGTCGCCCACCACAATTCTGCCCTTACCCTGTACCCAGGGCAGGTGTGTAGTGGTTCTGAGCCCTTTTCCGTAGCTGCTGCAATATGCTTTGAAGCCGGGTTCGCAGAGTAACACTCGTACAAAGAACTTGAAAAGCGTCCGACACGCGAGGTAGGCAGCCAACATCAACTTTGCTAATCGATGGGGTACGGGTACGCTGAATTTCAGCACCGCGGAACGTATCCGCCGCAGTACAGTTGCAGCCCAGTGATCGGAAAGCGCGGCCCATCTGTAGAATCGGATCACGTGGAATCTCTCTGCGTTATCTTCCGGCTCCTACAGTCCTCTTTGACGCACGAACCGGGCTCGGTTGGGACCAGAAGCGGGGATTGGTGCAGATATGCAGCCGCGCGTCGCTTGGCATCAATATTCGTGTAGATCCGTTCGACCTCCTCCGGACGCAGATCCGCGGCAGAGGCAACCTCAGCGGGGGAAATTCCGTGATCCTTTCCGAACAAGCACAAATCCATCTTTAGGAGGGGCAGAGAAAAGTAAAATTCTTCCTGCGTTTGCGGCAGGCCATAAGTGTCGGTTGTGGGCGGACGAAGGCGGATCTCCTCCGGAACTCCCAACCATTCGGCGAGTTGATATACCTGGCATTTGTAGAGGTGGGCTACGGGCTTCAAATCTGCCGCACCGTCACCACCCTTCACAAAGAAACCTTGATCGTACTCCAGCCGGTTCGGTGTGCCGACAACAGCATAGTTGAGACGGTCGGCATGGTAGTACTCGAGCATCTTTCTTGTCCGCTGTTTGAAGTTCGTCGCGGAAACCACGCCATGGTATGCCTGCAGGCTGAGCCTGGCTGAATGTCGAACACCCTCCGGCGACTCTGTAACGATCGTGAAGAACGAGTAAGGGCTGCTACCACCGACCACTAGCTTCGACTTCCAGCCTTCCTCATACGCTGGAATTACATTGCGGATGGCCTCATCCCGACGGCGATAGCACCCCGCCGCAACGAGGATCGGTGTGATGGATTCGGTCGCCGACGCCACCCCAAGTTTTGAGGCAACCAGCTTACCCAGCTCCAGACTCTCCGGCGCAGAATCTTCTTCCGGCATGAACAGGGCAAAGACCCTGTCTGCACCCAGCGCCCGGGCACATAAACTCGCAACAACGCTGCTGTCGACGCCTCCGGACAACCCAAGGACAACACCCCTGCGATGAAGTTGGCGAAGCACCTGTAGCCGGATGGCTGCTTCAATCTCTGCACAAGCTGCAGCGGGGTTCAGCTCTAGCGCTTTAGCCGAGAAGGGCGTGGTCACGGTGAGATCTCCCGCTTGCTGATTTTCCCCGTGGTCGTTTTTGGCAGGGAGTCACGAAACTCCACCATTTTCGGCATCATGAAATCTTCTAGCCGCTGCGCGCAATGCAGTAGCACGTCATTTTCAGTGATACCGCTCCCCGCTCGCGGTGTGATGTAGGCCTTAATCGCCTGACCAAGGATCGGGTGAGGAACACCCACTACCGCGGCTTCGGCTACTCCGTCCAGTCTATACAGAACGTCTTCAATTTCCCTGGGGCTCACCTTCTCGCCCCGGCTCTTGATAATGTCGTCCCTTCGCCCAACGAAGTACAAGTATCCCTCGGAGTCGGTCTTGAAAAGATCCCCGGTATAGAGGACTTGTTCCCAGGGATACCGACCCGGCCGCAACCGCTTGGCGGTTTCAACCGGATCTTCCCAATACCCTTTCATGATGTTAGAGCCGCGCACCACCAGTTCTCCGATCACTCCGGGCCCTGCCCGTCGCCCTTCCTCATCGACGACATACACTTCTTCATTCGGCATACCTCGCCCAACAGAGGTCGGCCGAATATCAATCTGATCGGGCGGCAAATAAGAGACACGCTTGCATTCGGTCAATCCGTACATTGAGTAGATTCGGGCTTGCGGAAACATCTCTCGCAATCTGCGAATGTGCGCTGCCGGAAGGGCAGCCGCCGTACTCGTGACATAGCGGAGGGAGGATAGGTCATAGCGCCTGACATCCATCTGCAGCAGCAGGGCGGCGACCGTCGGAACGATCGGCAGCCCCGTGATGCGCTCGCGAACCGCAGCTTCGAGGACCGGGTGAGGAAAGGTGAAGGACCGTTCCAGGAACAGCGTCGCACCAACCTTGAACGCCATCAGGACTTGGTAGAGGCCATAGTCGAATGACAGCGGAAGAAAGTTCAGGATAATGTCGTCGGATGTGCTTTCCAGATATGTTGTGATTGAGGTCGCTGCGGAGATCATGCTCAGGTGAGTCATCATGACCCCTTTTGAAACTCCTGCAGAGCCGGACGTGTAGATGAGTGCAGCCAGGTCGACATCGATGGCACGTTTCTCTGGAGGAGACGGTGGTAAGGCCTGGTTTTCGAAATCTTGCCAAAGGCTTGCCAGCGACTTACCGGTCGATTGGGCATCGATCGTTTCTAATTCACCGGCGATCCATGCCATTTCAAGGTGCGGGACGGTTGACCAATGTGCGTGAAATGTACGGGCATGGTGACGATCGGTGACCAGAGCCCGGGCGCTACAGTTATTCAGGACATACTCGATCTTTTCTGCTTTGGTGGTTGAGTTCAGCACGAGAAAGACGGCGCCCGCCTTCAGCACCGCAAAGAGAGCAATGACCAGTTCCGGTGAGTTCTCGAGCCAAATCGCGACGCGATCTCCGCGACGCAACCCGCGCTCAACCATAGCGTGTGCCAGTCGGTTGCTGCAGGTTTCGATCTCTTTGTAAGTAATGCGTTGCCGGCCGAAGATCAGCGCCGTTTTGCCAGGGAACCGACGGGCAGATTCTTCGAGAAAAGACTCAAGCTGCAACTGGACCTCCGTATCGCGCCATCAGTTGATTCTCTCGTGGACTGATTCGCTGCAGAGCAAGCCATTCAGTTTGCTTTCAACAAAAATCTTCAAGCTCCGAATCGAGTCCAAGTTCTCGGGGACAATCTCATCGTCTGCCAGCGTTATCTGGTAGCGTTCCTCGAGAAAGAGGATCAGTTCGAGTACGCGTGTGGAGTCGATGATGCCTGACTCCAGAAAAGAGGCCGTATCTGACAACGAGAATTCATCGCTGAAGAGGAAGTTCTTCGCTATGAACTCGCGCAACTCATTCACAACACCCCGGACCATAGTTAGCTCCCCGAAGAATTACGGACGAATTGGTCGATCCACAATTGCGTTGAGATTATGCCGACCACTGCCATGTTGTCTCTGGTGCCGAGGACCCGTCCGCTGCGGGCTTTCTCCACCAGTTTTGCGACAGCCTCTGGCCGGAAGATGCCGTCTTCACGAAGGCGCTGGGGCCGAAGCAATTCTTCGACATAGTCAAGCCTGGCCGCGAAAAAGCTATCGGACTCCGGTGCTCGGTAGGGTTGTTTAGGCCTTCGACTGATCGAGGCTGGGATCATGCCCTTGGTGCACCATTTCAACAAATACTTTTCGGTGAGGACACGCATTTTGAGATGAGGCGGCAGGGTGGCCGCGAACTCCACAACCCGATAATCCAGGAACGGGAATCGACCCTCCACTCCATGTGCCATCGCGACACGGTCGCCCTGGGAGGAAAGGATGTAGCCCGGCAGTAGCATCGTGGATTCCAGATATTGAGCTTTTGCCAGCCAGTTCCAACTGGAGTAGTCCTCAGGGAGATGCATAGCCGCGGAACGATACCCAGTGGCACCGTTGCTGGCCTCCTTGGTAAGGAACAGTTTCAGGCCCGCTGTCAACTTCCAGCGCGGGCAATGCGAAAAGAACGGATCCTGAAGTTCGCCAGGTTCCGCGTGGAAGAACCGGCGGAGGTACGACGCTGGTTGCGCCTGAACCTCGGGCATATAAGGGTAAAGCCTGCCCAGTAACCGTGGGCGTAAGCTCGAATCCGGTCTGGCCGCGCAGAAGCGCCGGATCTTTGTCTCCTTGAAGATGTCATACCCCCCCATCACTTCATCGGAGCCCTCGCCGCTGAGTACCACCTTGTATCCGCTATCCCGAACTAATTTTGACAACATGAATAGAGGAGCCGGTGCGGTGCGGAGCACGGGTTTCTCCGTGTGCCAGATTACTTCCGGGAAGACGCGCCCGATATCCTGCGCCGTGCACTGCATGGAGCAGTGCTCGGTGCCTAGAAAGCGAACTGCCTCCTGCTGAAAGATGGACTCGTCATGCTTAGGATCGGCAAAGCCAATCGAAAATGTCCGCACCCGTGCATCGGAGCACTTCTTGATGAACGCGGTGGTCACGGTCGAGTCGAGACCGCCGCTCAGATATGCCCCCACCGGGACGTCCGAACGCAGGCGTAGGCGCACCGCATCCGTCAATAACTGCAGCAATCTCTCCCCGTGCTCTTCCCGGCTTTGCTCGTTTGCGCGCACGAAGTTTGGTGACCAATATTTATGTACGGTGACTCGGTCGTCCTGCAAGGTCAACCAGCAGCCTGGCGGCAGTTCCGATATTCCCTGGAAGAGGGTTTGGGAACCCAGGGTGCACCAATAGGTGAAAATCTGGTCCAGTCCTTCCAGGTCCATGCGCCGGGGAACGGATGGATGACACAGAAGGGACTTCACCTCTGAAGCGAAGAGCAACCGGCCATCGGTGATCGTATAGAACAGGGGGCGCACGCCAAGACGATCACGCGCGAGCAGCAGACGCCGCTTTTTGCGATCCCAGATCGCGAACGCCCATTGGCCGTTCAGGCGGTGAAGGCAATCGGGGCCGTCTTCCTCGTATAGGTGCAAAACTACTTCGGTATCCGAACAAGTAGCCATCCGATGGCCACGCTGCAGCAACTCTTCCCGGAGCTCGAGATAATTGAAGATTTCTCCGTTAAATGCAATCCAAACGGATTCGTCCTCATTGGACATTGGTTGGGCGCCACCAGCAACGTCGATGATGCTGAGGCGTGCGTGACCAAGGCCCACCGGGCCATCCATGAACGCGCCCTGACCATCAGGACCGCGATGCCGCAACCTCGAAACCATCCGAGGCAGCGTCCTCCTGTCCAACTCTGAGTCGCCATGGGTGACGAAGTAACCTGCAATCCCGCACATATCCGTATTAGCCCGTTGGTGCCGTGGTATCAGGCGCAGCTCTGCCATCGGCCAAGCATTTGGTGGTGCAATCGTGTGGCCAGGATGTGGTCGTTTTCACCGGCTAGAGACTCATTGAGCTGGTCGACTAACATTTGTTGACTCAATAAGATCCAGAGAAACTCGATACCACTTCTTCATCATTCCTGGTTTCCCAGTTTGCTACCCTGAATCACGTGCAGAACATTGCACATCGAGGGAAATGTTGCACGGGGTAGCCCTAAGCTACCTGCCACTAAACCCCCGTGGGTTGTGGCGGTCAAAAAATGAGCCGCGGAGCCGCAATTGGAATTTCGTTAGGGAGAGGAATCTCAGTCAGCCTGGCGCTCTACTCTGGCCGAACTTCCCGTCGCGAATGTGCACTCACTCCGGGGCGAGAGTGGACCTTAGCAACTAGTGGTCCACCGACAGCGCTGCGTTTCCAGCCGTCAGGGCCGGCGGCGCAGTCGTGTTTTGGCGTGAAAGAGCGCACGGTCACCTCGAGTGCCACGGATGGTCGTCGCTGTGCACACAGGGGTGCACAAACCAACCTGTGCGACCGGGTTGCACAGGTTGGGCCTCAGTAGCCTGCCACAGCAAAGAACGGACGCAAGCGCTCTTGCGGAAGACCGTGAGCCGGCTGTACTCGAACTTTGCGAATAGGAGAATGCACAAACGTCCAAGCGGGACATCGAGCCTTTCGCCCCACCCTTGTTTGGCATAGTGCGTCTATGCGTGCCACCGTACTCAGACAATGTGCAATTGTGAGCAGTCAGCAAAGGGCCACTATCGTATTGTATTGGGCATAATGGGGAGTTTAGCGGCGCGACTCACTTCGTTTGTCCCTCTGTGTGGCGCGGCGTGGTGAGCAGTTACTTCCCTCCAGACCCTGACCCACTGCGCCACGCTCTCCTCTCTTTTACGTTTTAGGGAGGTGTCGCACATGCTGGCCGCCTGAGAGGTGCGCGGCGGGGCGGCCTGTCTCAGGCTCAGGCTGAGCTCCGTCGGTATTAACCACTAACGAGGATGGATTGCTATGAACAAACTTCTCAAGTCTCTTCTCAAGACCGCAGTTTATCTGGTGAATCAGGTCTCCGAGCAGGTTGATCGCGCATCGGAACGTGTCTCGGACTTGACGGACCGAGCCAGGACTATTACCGATCGCGAAGAGAATCATACGCTGCGTACCGTGGCAACCTTCGCAGCCGGTGTTGGTGTCGGCATCGGTGTAGGGATTTTGTTTGCGCCGGCAAGTGGCAAGGAGATCCGCACCTCGATCAGCGAAAAGGTACAAGACATCAGCGATCAAGTTCGAGAGCGGGTCTCCCCTGCGGAAGTGCGTCGTCGGCCCAGCGGAACTGAACCACTATAGCTCTCGTTCACTGTTGCACAAGGCCCCCTGTTCACGGTTATGGGGCGCTGCCTTGCGAAGCTCAACGACCTGGATTCGAGATTCCTCCTCCGGAAGCTCGGACTCTGGAATCGCCTCGGAACTGGAGCTCTGCTTACGTGCCGCACAAGTACGAGTAAACCGGTGGGACCTGAACTACTCGAGGCCTGGCTATGGCATCCTGGACCTCGACGAAATATCTACGTTTGACGCACCACGCCTGACCAATCTAAGTCCAGCAGAAATCGCGGTCGGACTGGCGCTGGGAGCACGTATTCGAATCAGGCACGAGTGTTGGTTCCCACGGGTAGAGGGATTCAAAGGTTCGCCCCAACTTCTTAGGTGCTGGTAACTACGGGTCCACCGACAGCGCTGTCTTCCCTGCCGGCGGGGCTGGCGGCGCAGTCGCGTGTTTTGGCGTGAGCGAGCGCACGGTCACATCTTCTGAGACGTAATGGATCTGGTTGGCCTCTGTCTGTACGCTCGGTCGCGCGGCCGTGGGAGTGAAATAACGTACCGTCACATCATCCCCGATGTGTTCGACATGGCTCCGCCCGACCTCCACTCGCCGCGGTGCGGGCGTGGCCGTGAAATAGCGCACGGTAACTTCGGGTGTCACATAGTCGAGTTCGTTGTTCCCGACCCGCACCCACCGTGGCACGGGCCTGGCAGTCTTCCCCGCCTCTTCCGTCGAAACGGGCGCGGTCTGAGGCGTGGACATGCTCGCGGATGTTTTTGCGGAGACGGAGGGCAACTCTTGCCCGATTGCCTTCGATCCACGTAATGCCACAACCCCAAAGGTAGCCGCCGGACGGCGATCCCTGTAAGCAATGAAGCTGAGAAGGACGAGGGCTGCAGCCACTGCCCAGCGCTTGTATGAGGGTATGCGCTTCGCTCGGTGCATGACGATTGCGGCCGCTCGCGCTAGTTGTCTGCGCGCCGGAGACCCGGGTGCTACAACCGAGGGTCTGCGCGTCTGGCTGGTGCCAGGATTGGTTGCTGGCCCAGACCTGCGTCCACCATCATGGAGAGACTGCTGTACTTGAGGCGCAATCTTCTGAATGCGCTGCTCAACGACCGGCCGTTCCAAAGCAGCGGCTGCTTTTTGCTTAATGCAGGCGGCGCGGCTCATCGCCTCTCCGAGCAGGCCCGCCATCAATCGATAGGTGCGTACCTCTCGGTCTTCGAACGTATGTGCCTCACCAAAAGTGACCTCCAGTACTCCGACCAAGGCGCGGTTGTCATAAATGGGCAAGATAAGGAGCGACCGGGCTCCAAACTGCCGGCAAATTGCCGCTTCAATCCGCCCGTCGGCCTGTGCGTTCTCGACGCGCAGAATCTCGTCTCTCGACTGGGTGTTCTTAGAGACACTCAATATGGCCGTCACATGCCGTCCGACACAAGCGGCCGAACTGCCGCTTCCGGCCCGGTAAACGAGTTGCTCTCCTTTTAGGAGAGCGATGGCGATTCCAGTCGCGTCGGCCACGTTTCGTGCACGGTCCGCGACCATATGCATGGCCCGATCTACGTCGAGTTCGCCTGTCGCGACCCGACCCTGGAGTTCGACGACGGCAGAGAGCGATCGACTCTCTATGCCACTCTCCTGCACGACGAATGCATCGGCCAACAGTTTCTGAAAGCACTCGGGATCGAGGCTGGAATGCGTGCTCATACCGCGGTACCCCGACTACGTCGCTGTACTTCTCGGTGGCTTCAGTGGGCGAACGGTTCAAACTAGTTCAGCGACCGGTGATCGCAGTCTCCACCCAGACGCCTGCATTGTCAATAATTTCCACTCGCTTTGCTGCTCTGCGATGGTGCGGTCGTTCTCTGGGATGCAGACTTCGAATGACTACGACGTCTCACCAACAATCTAACCGTTGCTGGAGGTGCGGCCGCTCCCCAAATCGAGAGTAAAAGCAGGTTGACATATCCCAAGGGAATACCCACCTGCTCCATGATGAAGCGAACCAGGAATGCCCCTGAGAGGCCGAGGAGAATGTCAGCCACTCTCCCGAACCCTTCGCCGCCCACGATCTCGCCGGAAGCCCACCCGGCCAGCCCTACGGCAAGCAGCCAAATAAAGTAAGACATTGGCCTGGACCTGTCCTTCTTCGTCTATGTGAAATCCACAGCTCTCCCTGGGGCGTGCGAGTCTCGCCTGAGTCTTCAGGTCGTGTCTGTTCAAAATTGCACTCTTTGCTCAGAAAGCGAAGCTGGCTGCCCCGGATTGGCACTTCATCGGTCGAACGCCTATCGGGGCTTGAGGGCGAACTCGTTCTCTGACCACTATGTTTGACCATGGTATACTTCCGTGGTTCAATAGATCTATGAAGGAAGTCGCCATCTCCGAGTTTAAGGCCAAGTGCCTGGCCCTGCTCGAACAGGTGCGCCAGACCAAGAAACCCCTCCGCGTCACTCGCTTCGGCAAGCCCGTGGCTGAAATCGTGCCGCCGTCGCCGGACACTGGGCAAGAGAGCTGGATCGGGTCCATGAAGGACACGATGGACATCGTCGGCGACATTGTGTCTCCCGTCATCGACGAGAAAGTCATCGAGGCGTTGCGGGATTGAAACTGCTGCTCGATACACACGTCTGGCTTTGGGCACTGCATGATCCGTCCCGGCTCAGCCACCGCGTGAGAGATGCGCTCAGAAATCCCGCCAATGAGCTGTGGCTTTCTCCGGTTTCAACCTGGGAAGCGTTGTTGCTGAATGCCAAGGGCAAGATTCGCCTCCCCGCCAATTTGTCCGAGTGGCTGACCGCAGCTACAGCGCCCCTGCGGGAAGCGCCTCTTACCCACGAGATCGTGCTGCTTGCCCAGCAGCTCCCTCTGCCACAACGCGATCCCGCAGATCGGTTTCTGGCTGCCACCGCTCAGGTCTTGGATCTTACGCTGGTCACGGCGGACGACAATCTGCTTCGCTTGGGAACAATTCGGACAATGAAAAACTGAAGTCGTCTGTTTACGTCACCTAACCCGAACGCGGGATACGCGTAGATCGTAAACCGCGACGAAGCGGTAATTCATTTGAACTCCAATGTCAAAATTGGAAGTTTTCAAACCTCTGTCAAAATTGGAAGCTTTCAAACCTCCGGTATCTGTTGGGAGTCCTCTAGTCGCGCCAGCATAGAGTAATGAAGTCTTGGTTACTCTCCCTCCTGCTGGTCCTATTCGTGTCCCCATGCTTGGCATCCAGCGTCGCCATCACTACCAGCACCGTGCCAAACGGCACGGTCAAAACAGCCTATTCTGCGGCGATCAAAGCCAGCGGCGGCTGCACTCCCTACAAGTGGGCGATCGCATCCGGAGCGCTGCCAGCCGGCGTCAGCGCGAAGGTGTCCAGCACGACGATGTCGCTGAACCTCGCCGGAACTCCGACCACCGCCGCTACCTACTCCTTCGGGGTGAAGGTCACCGGCTGCGGCGGGCACGTTAACCAGGTGTCGTACAAGGTCGCCATCCAGCCCACGGGATCCAGTATCGCCATCACCACCAGCAGCGTGCCCAACGGCATGGTCAAAACAGCTTATTCTGCGGCCATCAAGGCCAGCGGCGGCTGCACTCCCTACAAGTGGGCGATCGCATCTGGAGCGCTGCCAGCCGGCGTCACCGCAAAGGTGCCCAGCACGACGACGTCGCTGAACCTCGTAGGAACGCCGACCGCCGCAGGTACTTACACCTTCGCCGCGAAGGTCACCGCGTGCGGCGGGGGCGTTTCGCAGGTGCCGTACAAGGTCGTTATCCAAGCCACGGCGAACCATGTTGTCGACCTGAACTGGACGGGTTCGACGTCGGCCAACGTCGTCGGCTACAACATCTATCGTAGTCCAGACGCGGCGACATGGAAGAAGATGAACGTGAGCCTGATTGCTTCAACGCTCTACAGCGATTCCACAGTAGCCAATAGCACTACGTACTACTATGCGGCCTCTGCGGTCGATGTGAACGGCCACGAAAGCACCAAGACAGCCCCAGTTAAAGCGGTTGTTCCCTAGCTTTATGAGAGGCACTGTATTCGTAGTTTGGTAGCGGTCGGTTCGCGAGCCGTTTCACGTGATACCCATTTATGAATGGCCCGCAGACATCCCAATCGATGGCCGACCTGCCGAGATACACCGTCACCCTTACGCCGTCGCCAAACGCCGGGCAAAAAAAGCTGGATGGGCTCCGTGAAGCACACGATGGACATGGTCGGTGACATTAGGTCTCCGGTCATTGGCTCGAAAGACATCGGGGCGCTGCGCGATTGAAACCTGCTGCTCGATACTCACGTCCGGCTTTGGGCTTCCCATGATCCGTCCCACTACCGGTTTCCACCTGGGCAGCGTCGTTGCTGAATGCCAAGGGCAGGATTCGGCTCCCGCCAAATTGTCCGAGTGGATGCCGGAGCTTCAGTGCGGGTGTGCCATCGGCTCGAACACCCCTATGGAGTTTGGCATTTTCAGACCTAGTTCAACCCCGAACCTACAACTGCTCACAGGTCTGCGGGAGAACTGCCAAGTTCCTGCAAACACGTGCAAGGCAGCGAAATCATGGGCTGGAATCATGGGCTGAGCTTAAATGGTGGCCGCGTTCGCACTTAAGACCCAGTAGTTGGTGCAATGGCGATATTTCAACAATTTGGTGAATGCAATCATGCCACCTTTGCCTTGGCTGAGCGCAGGCAGGCCGCGACCTCACGGAGAACCTGCTCATAATCAGCGGCTACGGCGCGCTCCACATGAACACGAACGCCCTTTACGTCTGCTTCTTGCGCCAGCCTCTTGAACTCAATCTGAAGGAAGTCTTCCAATTGCTTCGCTGTCAAGACGGCAATGGGCACAGTAGTGGACCTGCCCGTCGCAGTCTCGATCTTCACGCAGTACGGAGATTCAGACGGTTGCGTTTCCGCAGTCATGCGACACTCCTCTTTCTAATGAAAAGTCGACGGAAGAACTACGCGTTCTGAACGGGACAAAAGTGGCGGGAAAGACCCTAGCATTCTAGCGCGTCCCCTGCAGCAGTCGTTTGCTGCAATAAAGAAAATCGCAGAACCATGACTGTACCACTACCGTTCTTTGCAGACCCCAGAAAATTCTGAATGGCTGCCCAGGGGCAAATCGACCACCGATGTCCAGCCTATCCCCTAAACCCGTAGTTGCTGAAATTAGGATTTATCGCGAACCATCGCATTGCGGCATTCCTGAGTTGTATTCGCTTTTATAAGTTAGACCTCACCGAAAACCCTCGCCCCCGCTTGATTCGGTACCCGCTAAACAGACCCGGGCCGGCGGCTGGGCGGGGCTCCCGCTTTTCCCGCAATGCATCAGTACATAGAGAACGAGTTCTACTCGGTTGGAAACTCCTAACTTTTCATAGACTCGTAGGAGAGACTTCTTGACTGTGTTCTCCTTGATGCGAAGTAGTGGCGCCATCTGCCGATTGCCAAGCCCTTCCGCGACCAGGTTGACGACCTCCTGTTCACGCTTCGTCAGCAGGAATTCGCGTTCCCCTCTTCGTCCCTTGCTGCTTCCTGATCTGATTTTGGGCTGCAAGCCTAAAATTCCTTGCCGCAGCCAGACACCGCTGCCTTTCTTTAGCGTTGTCAGCGTGCGCCGCCAAGTCCTCCAGAAACTGAGCTGTGGTTTCAGATTGTTTCGCGGTTTCTTTGGAATCCCGGATCGATTGCCGTGAAGAACGTTTCATTGGGTAGGCCTCGCGCGCCCTCGGCTGAAGTGGGCCACAGCCTGCGAGAGAACGTGTGGACCAATTCAAGCCGCGGTGACTACGGTTTCCACCTTGCGCTCAGCTTTGCGGAGTTCGATCTTCAGCTGCCCCGCCTGCAGTTCGATCACTGCGCTCTCCGGCATCACTTCGGTTGCAAGATCGATGAACTGGAGGATCTGGTCGGGAACCCAGTCGATGTATTCAACTTTCCCTCCTTCAGTTTCGGTTGCACTCGCTTCTTTTTTGCCCAGAATCGAGATGCGGTGTGGCTCAATGCTGACTCTAAGCTCATTCTGTCCAAAGCCCAGAACATTAGCGCGAACACTGATCCGATCGACTGATTCCTGCATTGAGATCGAAACTGGGCGCAGCAGTTCCGATTCCGCCCGGAACCAGTCTTCCCAGTCGTGGCCGTGTTCACAGCCACGCGTCTCGAACAACTCAAAGGCACGGCGTGCGATCGCAAGCTGTACCTCCTGCATCTCCCAGCGGAGATCCTCGGGGTTACGATGGCTCAACAATGCAGCCGGGGGCTCAGGTTGATGTTTTTGGGACATCTTTTGCGATTTCATAACATCCTCCTTCGGATGTGCTGAAGGAGCATCGCTCGGCCTTTTGTCGCGGTCGGCACAGGCGAGGGCGAGCCGTCACCGATGGTTTATTGAATGGGCAGGAAACACGTATTCATTTTCCATTCTCATTGCGATTGGTCGTCGGGGCAGTGACATACGTCACCTAGGCAAGTGCTAGCCGGAAGAACAAGCTTCGTCTCCAATAAGTGCTTTGCGTTTGCTGCCAAGTGAAGTCCTTGGCCGCCGACGATGATTCTCTCCTTTAGCCGAGGACCGAACGATTGGGAACCTGAGGCTGTTCTTGCGGGGCGGGTCACACGCAACTGTGCGTGTTGTACTTTCGCGGCTGTCTTGCGACGCCGAGAATGGCAAATGTATACGTGTTGGCAGGCAATCATAGGAGGTTCCTATGCGAATTGCAGCCTTCCTCTTTGCGCTGTCTCTCGTGACAGCTTCGGTTTCGCCCCTGACTTCCACAGTCCGCCACGCCTCACCTGGTGCATCTCTGTCCACGCACTCCAACACCGACGGGAGTGCTGCGCAGAGCATGGGTGATGGCGTTCGCATGATGCGCCGGGCGGACATCCTGGTGCTACCTGTGGAGTTGACCGTGGCTAACCGGGCGGAACTGGCTTCGCTCCGCGACCGCGTCGCACAAGCCGAGGTGGATATGACAAGACTCGATGTCTCGGACCCCGCCGCGCGCGAGCAAATGTCTCGACAACTCCACCTCATGCAAGCTCTCCTTCGCTATGCAGAGCGGCAGGACACCGACAGAGGCAAGAGTCCTATAGCCCTTCAGGTCCAACGGCGCCTGAACGGGATCGAGGGCCAAGTAATGTGCGAGGCCTGCCACGGTGGTCCAGCCCGAATGAACGGCGTAGGAGACTAGGGGCAGCTAGTGGCCCACTGACAAAGTCGATAACAGGCATTGGAAGGTGATCCTGGTAAACGAGTTTTTCCTGGATCCGCCTTTAGCCATTTGCCGCCATCGGGCAGACCCTTGAACCTGAGGGGCCCGCTTGGCGTGGGAAAAGGAGACCTCCATGTCGCTCCATCGGCTCAGGGAATTTCTTGACAGTCACGGCATCAAGTATGTGGTCATCTCTCACTCGGCGGCTTACACCGCGCAAGGAATTGCCGCTCTCGCACACATTCCGGGGAAGGAGCTTGCGAAGACAGTGATTGTGAAGATTGACAGCAGGTTCGCGATGGCGGTTGTCCCCGCTTCGCGCCAGGTCGATCTTGCGGCCTTAAAAGCAGCCACGCACTCCAACTCCGTGGAGCTTGCATCCGAGATGGAGTTCAGAAACTTGTTTCCCGATTGTGAAACCGGTGCCATGCCGCCCTTCGGAAATCTCTATGACATGACCGTCTTTTCCGACGAGAGCCTGGCCCGTGACAAAGAAATTGCATTCAATGCGGGTTCTCACCGGGAACTCATCCGGTTGGCGTGGGGGGACTATGAAAGACTCGTGAAACCTACTGCAGTCAGGATGGCGGCTGGGCGGAAGGCCGATACTGCCGCATAGCGGACAGGACGCGAGTCATGCGGCACTCAGGCACCGGGAAAGGGCCTACCTCGGAACCTCAAGCGGCGACAGGGGGCAATTTCCCGTTGGGTGGTGTTTCAATATCTTCGAGTTTCTGCTGCCGATGGAGAAATACATAAGCCGCGAGCAAAGTAAGCATCAGCAGGGCGAATATCATCATGAGCAGCGCGAACCCCGCCATATTGCGGACTGGGCCTGATGCTTCACTCTCCTCCTGGCTGGCGATCACGATCCACGGAAGATTCGGATAGGCCTCTCGCAAGCCGGTGTCGGCGAAACCGATAAGATAAGGCACCCCGTGCGACAACGTGGCGTAAATGTATCCTGCCTCACGCCCCCGTAGCGTTCCCAGAGCATCGCGGATCGCCGCGTACTCCTCGGATTTGATCTTCATGGAAGGGGTTACGCCCGGGGCTTGGATCACGGTACCGTCATCTCGGACCAGGAATAATCGGCCTGTGCGCGCGATCTGCTGCCGACTCAATCGAGTGAACAACGGCGAGAGATCAACCATTGCAGTGACCGCGCCAATGAAGCGCCCAGTCCCCTCCTGGAGGACTGGATAGGCAACGGTGAGGTAATACAAGTGGCTCTTCTCTTCATAGCGCAGATCGGTCAGATGAATTGCTCCCTGGCCTCGCGAGTCAAGCTCCTGGCCGTACTCACGGTCTGGTTGGAAGTAGTGCGAAGGTTTGTCGGTCGCGGCTACGGTAGAACCTGTCACGTCCGCCACGGTGACGCGCAGCAGTCGTGGATTCAGTTCCCGGTCACGGCGCAGCATACGAGCCAAGTCTGAGGTTAGGATGGATCTTGCGAGGGCGTCCGTCTCCGGGGTGTTCCACTTTTTCTCGATCACATCTATCTTGCTGTGAACCGCTTCCGAATCGAGGCGCTCGTATTGCCGATTCGCAGAAGCAACGGCTTGCACCAGGCTGGGGTCGTTGGCAATTGCGCTCACATCCCTTACGAGCCCCCCAATGAACTCGTCGGTGAGATCCGCTGAGGTTTGGGTGATCGAGCGGAAATGCCCACCATTCATTTGGCGAATGTAATTGTCACCCTGCAGTGCAACGTAGAAGCCGAAAACGGTAACAGGTACAAGAACGAGAATGAGCCCCACCAGCAGTTTTTTGAGTGATGTACGGAACTCCAGAGAATCGAGGGGCATGGAACACCTCCTCTTGCGTCGGCTCGGATGGTCGACGCAGAACGGGATTACACCTGCCTCACACAGAATGCCGGGAAACGGGTAAGGCGCTTACGATGCAACGCTACTCCGCCCAGTGACCTTCTGTCAGTGACGATCCGCACACGCAGGGCGGCCGGCTGACGATGGTTGTATCGAGTCGTCGCTACAAGGATCAGACACGGCGACGAACCGGGGACGACCTTTTTGTGTACGACTTCTCCCCAGGTGTTGGGCCGGTCAGGACCGCGCTACCCTTGATCTTGCGACTGGCTCTGCGTTTGGCAGCGATTCATCCCAAGGACTCTCTGCAGCGGATGGCAATGCTGCTCGCGTGCCACCCCTTGTGAAATCCCAAGACGGGAATGGCCTCAGTCACTGACTTTTCCCTTTGCGCTGCGCCACAATACTTGTGAGGTCGCCTCTGTGAGGTCAGCCTGATGGAATACTTCTGCCGATCATGCGGCAAGCGGAAGGATGGCGCCCAAGGTTGGCTGCTAGCCTTCGAAGGATCCCGACAGCCGGGAAGGGTCATGAAATACACCATTACCCTGCTTCGCAAATGGGACGAACTGCGCGCCAGCGAAGGGAACGCAGTGCATTTCTGTTCTGCCGCATGCCAGGACAGGTACCTCTCCCAAAACTACGGTGACGAGACCTGGGCTGCGTAGTGCATTACTCGAAACGTGATCGCGATCTTACATATTGGGTCTGAAGAGCGCACCTGCTCGATTTGCGGCTGGCAGCACAATCGCATCTATTGCCATTGTTCGTTACGGCAGCGTTCTACTATCCACTCTGGATGCTGGGCCGTTTTGCGTGGGTGGTTCTTGGCACCAACGACCAAGTAGCAATAAGTTCGAGTCGTAACGGTTTCAGAATCGATGTCGCGTGAAGCTGACGCGAATGATGTGAACTACAAGGAATTGTCCGCAGCACGTGACAGCCGTCACTGTACATTTCATCCAGGGTATGCAGAATGAAAGATGCGAACTGCGGGTAGGCCCTCCGAGGTCTGATCTCTCATGCAGCGCGAACGGTCTCCGTCGTGACCGTCCGAGTCGGCAACTTCTCGATGTGGTCCGCACGGCGATAAGGTTCAACAAAAGGGCTTACACGCTGTTCCAGGCGTTCCGAAACCTTGGTTCTGTCCCAAGCACTGTTCGATATGCTCGGGACTTCGTACCGAGGCTGTTCTGGCGGAGGCTCCTGTGGTTGCCGGAGACTTGCTGACAGCTCGGGAAAGAGTCGAACAACAGCGCGAGAGGCAGCGTTCTCGTGGAACTGTGGGAGCGGACCGACTCCCGACACTGATCACAATCCTTTCGCGCGAGGGCTATGACGTCATCGGCCCGACCTTGCGCGACGGGGCGATTGTCTACGACAAACTGAAATCAGCCGAAGACCTACCGTCGGGCTGGACCGATGAGCAGGAGCCCGGACGTTATCGCCTAAAGAGGCGTAAAGACGCAGCCTTCTTCGGCTATACAGTTGGCCCCCAAAGTTGGAAAAAGTACCTCCACCCGCCCGACGTCCGACTCTGGTCGGCCGAACGTGCCAACGGAACCTTCCGAATCCTTAACAGCAAGCGAAGCCAGTTCCGATCGTCGCAATGCGTGGTTGGGAGTTCGGGCTTGCGAACTGGCAGCCATTGAGTTGCAAGATCGGGTGCTGCTCGGGGACAAGTATCGTGATCCGATTTACGAGAAGCACCGTACTGGAGTCTTCGTCGTGGCGGTGCAATGCACACAGGCCGCTTCGACATGTTTTTGCACATCGATGGGAACCGGGCCACGGGTGACCCGCGGGTTTGACCTTGCTGCTAACAGAACTCGTCAGCTCGAAGGGACATCGTTTCTTGGTAGAAGCGGGAACCGATCGTGGCGCTGCGGTGCTTGTTCAGTGGGAGGCAGTGCCTGCCACGGAAGAAGATCTTGAGGAAGCGGAAGCCGGACTCGAACGGGCCTCGAGCCAGCAAGTTCGGCACATCGACACTACGGAGATCAAAGAGTCTCTATACCAGAATTTCGAACATCCGCGCTGGGATGCGACCGCTGCACGTTGCCTGGCCTGTGCTAACTGCACCATGGTCTGCCCGACCTGCTTCTGCACCACCGTGGAAGACGTGACCGACGTGACCGGGAAACATGCCGAGCGATGGCGTCGCTGGGATTCGTGCTTCACACTCAGTTTCTCCTACATCCATGGCGGCAGCGTCCGAGCCTCCCCGAAAGCACGCTACCGACACTGGCTGACCCACAAGCTCGCCTCGTGGCACGACCAGTTTGGTTCTTCGGGCTGCGTAGGCTGTGGACGCTGTATCACATGGTGCCCAGCCGGCATAGACATCACTGAAGAGGTCCGAATCATTCGACAAGGAGGCAAAGATGGAGACGCTTGAGCGGATCATCGCGGAGCATCCCTTTTTCGCTGGCCTGGACCACGGCTTTACCAAGCTGATGGTGAGCTGCGCTTCCAACGTGCGCTTCAAAGGCGGCGACTTTATCGTCAAAGCGGGCGACCCGGCGAACACCTTTTACCTGATTCGGGAGGGCAAGGTGGCTGTCGAAGTGTTCGCACCGCAGCACAAGCCCATCATCGTGGCCACTCTCGGAGTCGGTGAGATCCTTGGGTGGTCCTGGCTGTTGCCACCCTTTCAATGGATGTTCCACGCGCACGCAATCGACGACATCCGCGCCATTGCCCTGGACGGAAAATGTTTGCGCGCGAAATGCGAAGAGAACCACGATCTCGGTTACGAGGTTCTGAAGCGTTTCGCTCAAATTATGGAAAGACGGCTCGAAGCGACTCGTTTGCAGTTGCTCGACGTTTATGCCGTCCGGCGATGACCATGGTGACCACAACCCAGAATGATTCGATGCTTCCGCATCCGTACCGCGTCGGGGACGTGGCCAAGGAGACTTCGGATACGTTCACCTTGACGCTCACGCCGGAAAACGGAGGAAACAAGAATGCATTTCAGCCCGGACAGTTCAGCATGCTTTGGGTTTTTGGCGTGGGCGAGTTGCCCATTTCGATCAGTGGGGATCCCGCCCAGCACGATTGCCTGATATACACCGTGCGGTCTGTAGGCCGGGCAACACACGCGCTGGTTAGTCAGAAGGTGGGCGACAGCGTGGGTGTCAGAGGACCGATGGGCGTGGGCTGGCCAGTGCAGGTCGCGCGCGGACGGGATGTGATTATCGTGGCGGGCGGGATTGGGTTGGCGCCGCTGCGGCCACTTATTTATCAAGTTTTCCGCAATCGCAAAGACTATGGGCGCCTGGTGGTGCTCTATGGCGCGCGTAGTCCACGCGAGTTGCTTTATCGCAAGGAACTGGCGAACTGGGCTCGGCACTCTGAGACGCAGGCTCTGGTCACTGTGGATTACGGAGGGTTGAGCTGGCGGGGCCACGTCGGTGTCGTCACGACCTTGTTCAAATATGCGCGCCTCCAGCCAGCAAAGTCTGTCGCCATGGTGTGCGGGCCAGAAATCATGATGCGCTTCGTCACCCGCGAGTTGGAAGCCCACGGCCTAGATCGCAAGGACATCTACCTCTCGATGGAACGGAATATGAAGTGCGGCGTCGGGTTCTGTGGACATTGCCAGTACGGGCCGCACTTTGTCTGCAAAGACGGGCCGGTGTTTCCCTACGGGCAAATCCGGCCTTTGTTGGAGAAGTATGAGCTCTAAATCTGCAGCCAAGCCGAAAGCCCGGCTCAAGACCAAGCCGAAGATCGGCGTCTTCAAGTTCGCCTCTTGCGACGGCTGCCAGTTGAGCTTGCTGGACGCCGAGGATGAACTGCTCAGCGTCGCCGGAGCGGTGGACATCGCCTATTTCCCAGAGGCTACGCGCGCGATGTCCAAGGGGCCATACGACGTCGGCCTGGTCGAAGGATCGATCACCACTCATCAGGATGCCGAGCGCATCCAGGACATCCGACGGCAGTGCAAGTATCTGGTCACCATCGGTGCGTGCGCGACTGCTGGCGGAATCCAGGCTTTGCGGAACTGGAAGGACGTCGACGAATTTATCCGGGTGGTGTATGCGACACCGCAATTCGTCAACACTCTGAAGCTCTCGACGCCGATTGCCGAACACGTGCCCGTCGACTTTGAGTTGCGCGGCTGCCCCATCAACAAATACCAGCTTATCGAACTGATCTCCGCCACTCTGAATGGAAGGAAGCCGGGCATCCCCACCTACAGCGTGTGCCTCGAATGCAAGCGCAGGGCGAATGTGTGCATCTCGGTGGCAAGCGGAGTCGCGTGCCTGGGTCCGGCGACGCAGGCCGGGTGCGGAGCTCTTTGCCCGCGTTACAACCGCGGTTGCTATGGCTGCTATGGGCCCATGGAATCGCCGAATACGGCATCGCTCACGAACGTGTTCCGGATTCTTGGCCAGAAGGATGACCAGATCGCGCGAATGTTCCGCGGATTCAATGCCTGGGCATGGCAGTTCCGTAGGGCGAGCGAGGAGTGTGATCACACATGAGCGTGCGCGGGACGAAAACCATCAAAGTGGAGACGCTGGCGCGCGTGGAAGGCGAAGGGTCCTTGTACATCAAGCTTGTCGGGGAACGCGTCGCCGACGTGAAACTGAAGATCTATGAGCCGCCGCGGTTCTTTGAAGCGTTTCTCCGCGGCCGCCATTTCTCCGAAGCACCCGATATCACCGCAAGGATCTGCGGCATTTGCCCCGTGGCCTACCAGATGAGTGCCGTGCATGCGATGGAGCGTGCCCTTGGCGTCCAGGTTGACCCTGCCGTCCGGCTTCTTCGCCGGCTCTTTTATTGCGGAGAGTGGATCGAGAGTCACGCCCTCCATGTGTACATGCTGCATGCCCCCGACTTCCTCGGCTATCCAGACGTGATCGCGATGGCCCACGATCACCCGGCGGTGGTCGAGAAGGCATTGCGGCTGAAGAAAATCGGCAACCGCCTCGTGCAGGTGCTCGGTGGACGTGAGATCCATCCCATCTCGGCGGCGGTCGGCGGTTTCTACCGGGTGCCCGCGAAGCAGGAACTGTGCAATTTGGCGGAGGACATCGAATGGGCCCTCGAGACGTCGCTGGAGACCGTGCACTGGACTGCTGCTTTGAAGTTCCCGGATTTTGAACAGGACTATGAATTTGTCGCGTTGCGCCCTCCTGACGAATACCCACTGAACGAAGGCCGCCTGGTGTCCAATCGCGGATTGGATATTGATGCAGCCGAATATGAAGACCACTTTGTGGAACAGCACGTCAAGCACTCGAATGCGCTGCACTCCGTGGTGCGTGGACGAGGATCGTATCTCGTGGGGCCGCTGGCGCGTTTCAACTTGAATTTCGACAAGCTGCCGGAGGTGGCTCGCGATGCTGCGCTGAAAGTTGGGTTACAACCGCCTGTTAAGAATGTCTTTCGAAGCATCATCGTGCGCGCGGTCGAACTGGTCTTTGCTTGCACGGAAGCCTTGCGCGTAATCCATGACTACGACCCGCCAGCAAATCCGCGAATCGAGGTCTCCAACCGCACCGGTGTGGGTCAGGCGATCACGGAGGCTCCGCGTGGCATTTTGTATCATCGCTACGCGCTGGACGACAAAGGACTGATCGTCGCCGCCAAGATCGTGCCGCCCACTTCGCAAAACCAGAAACGCATTGAAGATGATCTTCGCGAATTCGCTTCCCACTTGGTGGCTTGGCCACTCGAGGAAGCTACCTGGAAATGTGAGCAGGCGATCCGCAGCTACGATCCATGCATTTCCTGCGCGACCCATTTCCTGAAGGTTCAAGTGGAGAGAGACAAAGTCGAAGAGTGAGTCATGCTCATCATCGGCTGTGGGAACCTCGAGCGAGGCGATGATGGCGCCGGGTTGCTGCGTGGCCAGACGTCTACGTGAACTTGGGGCGAACGCACGCTGGTGCGAGGGCGAACCCTTGCGGCTCATCGACCTCTGGGAGCACGCTGACTATGTGATCCTGGTGGATGCGGTGGTGACCGGCGCTCCCGCGGGCACCATTCACGTCTGGGATAGCCGAAGGGTTTCTCTCGATAGCAAAGCGCCGGCTTCTACACACGGACTCGGCCTTGCAGAAGCCATTGAACTCGCTCGTACACTCAACCGCCTTCCAGCCAGACTCGAGGTTTACGGGATCGAGGGATACTGCTTCGATCGTGGAGGCGGCATTTCACACGAAGTCCAATACGCGGTCGATGAAGTGGTTCGTAGAATTCTTGCCCAGCATTGAGCAACGGTCCGACTGATGCCCTGACAGGAGAGCCCTTCATCGTTGCGTACGACGCTACATGGACGGAATTCTGGATTCATTGCTCCGGTCATCTTTTGGAGGGTGGGAGGTGCTTCTACAGTAGCCGATGACCGTCTCGCTTGATGGTCACCCTCCGCGATTGCCGTCAACTATGCGCGGCAAGATGAGTTGGGGTGCTTACGAGGGAATCCGCACGATCTGTACGGAGCAGTTGGCGTGGCGGGCTACAGCGTCTGAAACGCTGCCGAGGAAGAAGCGTACCAGCCCCTTGCGTCCGTGAGAACCCAGAACAATCAAGTCAGCGTGCCATTCCGCAGCATCCTCTAAAATGATGCTCCTCGCGTCACCCGTCGCGACTGACGTGGTCACTCTGAAGCCAGCAGCGGAGAGGGTTTTGGCCGCCCGATCTACAACTTCTCGTGCTTGCGGGAGTTGATCCTCGACCTCTGGATAGTACCCTGGAGACATCTGTGGAGGCTCTGAGAGACCAATCGGCTCAACGACGTGCAATACGCGGACCTCGGTATCGTGAGGGCGGAACTGCTGGGCGAGGCTCTTCGCCGCGGCTTCTGAGAACTTGGAATCATCAATGGCCAGTAGGATCTTCATGACACCACCACACCCCATGCGCGACTGTAACAGCTGCGCAACTCTAGGACAGACGCATGTTTCAGCTCAATAGTAGGGAGTCGGGCGAGGCTGTGATTTCTATCACATAGGTAAGCGGCATCCCGTGTGTGTGTCGCATTTCCTGACGCCCTTCAAAGCGGGTATCGCGGCCTTGCTGGATGTCCAGGGAATATGCCTATTTCTTAATCCTAGCCATCTCGTAGTGAGCCTTGTTCACGCCGCCGTTCTCCTGCCAGATGCCTTCATCCAGGGCAAGCTTCACCGCACAGCCATCGGCTCCCATCCAGATCGTGCCCTTCTCACACCCTCTTCGTTTTGGGGAGTCTGTCACTCGAGTTCGATCTTCGCGAGCCCATAAATACTTAATTCGTTGAAGTCCAGCATCAACATCTGACTCCCCGCCCTGTTCACCGTCGTGTATTTCACGGGTTTCATCTCGGTGAGCGTTCCACTCCAGGTAACGTTTCGAGCGGTCTTTCCGCGAGGTATCGCCACTTGCACCTTCAGGTCCCGTGCGGGCGTGATCGTACCGTCCACCGTCACGTCGTAATTAACAACGTGGAGTAGCATCCATCGATCGGTCTTTTCCATCATCGTAGTAATTTCCACAAACGGCGCTGCGGATGTCAGGCGCGTCACGCGTGTACCGAGACTCTCTCGCACTTTGTCCGCAACTCGCTCCAGAAGTTTCCGCAATTCGGGGTTGATGCGGTTTCGTGTATAGCCCTCGGGGATGTCTGCAAAAATGTCACCCATCGTTGGACCAAAAGTTGTGTAGTCCCCATGCGACTTCATCGGGATCAGGAAGCGGGATGGCGGCACATGGACAGGGACGAACAGCACCTGCCCTTTGCCGACTTTCCGCGTAACCTCTGTTGCCGGATATTGTCCGTTGCCCAATGATTGCGCTAAAGGAATCTGGCGTTGAGCGAGGCCATACTGATCCTTATTTCCACTGGCACCCACAACGAGCAGTGTGCCGCCAGCTTTGGCATAACGCACAAGGGCTTGCTGATTTTCTGAACTCATCAGCGGAAGATATGGAACGACCACCATGTCGAATTGGTCGATCGTGGGGCTCGATAGGTCGTCTTCGGTCAGCATGACGTGAGCTATCCCGTTGTCGGCCAGCACGCGCGAAGCGCTAAAGGCAAAGCTCAACTCATCCACGAGATACTGTCTCAACGAGGCGACCACCGCGACATTCGCGTGCAATCGTACGTTGCGCAGACTCTCCTCATTCGTCGCCAGGAACCGGTACATCTCAGTGGCCCCGGCTGGCGTCAATCGCTTCTCCCGAAAGACAGCGTGATTCGCCACGGCCTCCGCGATGTTGATCTGGGACATGGCATTCAAGCAGCCCTCAGTGGGATGAGGAAAAATCGGCGGCGTGATCTCGGTGGCATACACGATCACCGGTTTGCCATGGGTGGCTGCCGCCAGAAATTTAAACGCGGGACTATTCGTGATTTTTGTACCATGCTCGTCCTTGCGGGGCGCCGAGTCTAGGTATTCCTGCACTTCGGAGTAGACGAAATCATCGTATCCGTCACGGCCAAGCATCTCCATGTTCCCGGCCGCGTCATAGCCGATCGGGCCATAGCCGAACCCGCCAAACACATTTCCGGAAATCATGAAATTGGGGTTGTACTTCCGGGCGACTTCGCGCATGCGATGATGGAATTCGGCTACGGAATAGCCGCGGAAAGTATTCCATTCTGCCCAGAATGGCTCCCCACGCTTCTTCGGCAGGGCGATATTGTCATAGTCGTCCGTGCGGTACTTGGCCTGCGCTACCTTCGCCGGAAGATTTTTCTTCAGATAGGCCGCGAAGTTCCGCTTGCAGTACCCGCAGTAGCACGTTCCGCCTGCAATCTGCGTCCAGTCGATGTAGGAGCCGTCGATCCCGGTTTCCGCCTGCGCACGTATCCGCCCCTCCATCAACCGTGTGAAGTACGGATTGTTAGGGCAGCCCCAGGTCTCGAACTCGCTGGTCGTTTCCTGACCGTAGGGGGCATAGCGATAGTGGGGAAAGCTGCCGTCAGGCCGAACCGTAATCCACGTCGTCGGGTCTTCTGCTGGCTTGGGACCCAGGTAGTCCTCGTACTCGTTCCACCTTTCGCGCCAGAATTGCAGCATCCGGATCTGATCTTTTTGCGGTTCGTCTTTGTTCGACGCCGAACGCCCGTGAATCGAACTCGTAAGATATCGAAGTACGATGAAGCCTTTGTCGTGCAAGGCACGATTGGTCGCCTTCGCCTGCTCCATCCCGCGATTAAATTCTTCGCGAGACACATCTTCGAAGCTGGGCGCTCCGCTTCCAAATGTGACGGTCATCTTGTTCGTCTTCAGGAATTCTAGGTCGGCTTTCTGTCCCAGTCGCCAATGCCCCCAGTCAGTGTCGGGTTTCCAGGTTCCAGGCTTCTCCTGCGCGAATGTGACCAGCAACGCCGTAACTATAAGAAGTGCGTATCTGACTAGCAGCCTCGATCTCATAGCGCCTCCTTCGGTTCTTTTTGTGGCCGCAGATCGTGCCGGTACGCGAGACCAAAAGCCTCACGATCGATCAGAGTTGCTGGACGACGGTTATGCGATGCGGACTCGCTCAACGGTTCGTTTCCAAGAAATAGAGAATTAGTTCTGATTCTTTTGTGAAAGGGGGAAGTTCCAACTCATACGTCTGGCCGATTTTTCTAATTTTCAAATCCCGCTCACCCAATGTCACCCGACGCAACTGTTGACCAGATCGCAAGCTAACCTGCGGCGTTTCCGGACCTGACGCACCGAGACGCAATGCCAGCGTGCCCGGATTTTCTTTCACTGCGAGGATTGGCAGGTTTGCACGTGTCAGACGAAATCCGGAGGCCGATACCTTCACTAGCTCAATGCGACGGTCCGATCGCACGAACCCTTTGATGTGACCAGTACTGTCGTCCCACTCCTGCCAGTCGGCATTCAGTACGACCGCCGGCTCAGCGACTGCAACGGCGAATCTAGCCTTGGATTTCGCCTTTACATTGAAAGCCAGCCCCGCCGGACTCGGCGTAGTCTCGGTCATGAGCTTCGACACGTAAGTCAGATGAGACGCAGTCGTCGGTTGGGCACCCAGCTTGATCGTGATGGTGTGCTTCTTTTCGGGTGCGAGATTTGGCAAAATCAACAGCCGGTCATCAAAGGCTGGATGTACACGTCCATCGATCAGAACCGACTGGATGAACTTCCGAGTGTTCTCAACACGGACTCCCATGCCACCCAGAGATTCCGCAATATCATTTCGGCGCAGACTCGAGAGGTCGAGCGTCATCTCGATGGTATCGTCCGATGCCTTCCACGAATAATTCCATTGCGCCATCGCTCGTAGTTTTTGCGCGAGTTCCTGCGGTTCCGGACAATAGATCGGAAGCGTGGCAAACTTCGTTTTCATTGCCTCGTAGAACGGAAAGTTATTGTCATTAGTGATGCGCTTGTCCTTGCCTTCATGGACGGGCGCCGACGAGATTGAGTAGTCATGCCACATCTCGTTGAAGATCACCCCACGCCCTACGTTGTGAAACATGTGGTCGAAGATAGCTTCTTCATTGGCGGTAATCTGAGCCGTCGTATAGCTCCACGTCGGGTCATAAAACCACTGGTAGTCAGGGTGGGGGGAATTCTCAAGCACGACGAAGTCCTTGTTCGAACCGGTAAACCAGGTCATGTTGCCAAAGCCTAGTGGCACGCTCTGCTCCAGGCCATGGGTCATGTAGAACGAGAAGCGCCCAGCTACTTCACCGTAGTCCTCCATCGGGATCGTGTCGCCGGGATTGATCATGGACTGAATCTTGCGAATCGGGAAACCCTGCGCCCGCATGTTCTGCTCGATTTCCTCGACCGACCCGTCGAGTTCCTCGCGCCAGCGATCAGGAGTCATTTTCCGATCGATTTCGTGGAATTTGCTGTGGGTTCCAATCTCGCCCCCGAGATCCTCGAGGCGCTTGCCGAGCGGCGCCAATTTGTCCCAACCCGCCTTCTTCACGAAGCTGGATACCCAGGTGTAGAGCGGCACGACTCCGGTTTCTTGCGCCACGTCGGTAAGAAAATTGAGCGTTTTGAGTTGGTAGTTGAGGTCGCCGCTGTTGTCTCCATCGAATCGCACAACCGCGGTCAGGTTGGCATTGGAGATCTGCGGAGCAGGAAACGGGACATCCACATCGCCGTAGGAAGCCCAGTGAACCGCGCGGATCATCGCGTTCCAGAGTTGGTTCGCATAGATGACTTGCGGCGGGTCATTGCGAAAAAACGTTCCTGCACCTGCCGAGGTTCCAAAGTCACTCACGAGAACAACGCGGCTACTTCCCCGTGTTGCGCAGGAAAGATAAGGGAAACTGTGGAGGCCATCGGTCGACACCAGTAATACCGCTCCGCCTGATCTCGGCTGCAGCACATTCGTGGCGGATGCGAGCATCGGCGTCAGGAATTGTGACACCTCGAATCCACGCGTCACATAATGATCATTTGAAGTGACTCGAATCCGATATTCGGTTCCACCCAGCAGTCCTTTGTATTCCAACCCGAGGAGACCGTCGAGAGCGTGGTGATCGCGCTCTTTCTCGTTCTCGTCTTTGGTGGCGAGTGGCCCGTCAAGCACCACGCTGTGGTTACCCGCAAGATAAGCGCGTAAGCGAAGGACGATCTGTGAGTACGTCGCATCATCCACCAGCGTCGCCTGGGCAAATACGAGAGTGGAGTACTTCGAGAGTTCCTGGTCGCCGGGCATTTCCTCCACAAAGAGCGTGTCGTAAGGAATGCCCGCCAGCGTCGCGATTCCGACCCAGCCGTGCCCGGCGAGTTGACTCGTTTCCCACGCGTGGTGGTAGCTGGCTTTGCTCAGAAAGACTGCCAACCGGGGCTGCGTGAACGATGCGGTCGAAGCAAACGCCATTCCGCACAGAAGCAACAGGACTGCACCGAACCGTAGCTTCTTCATCGCCGCTCCTCGGGTAAGGAGTTGCCCGCTCGGCACTTCACTGTGGCCGCACCTCCAAAAGCAGATGCTTTTCGAACTCAACCGTGAGGTGGGCATCGTGTCCCGGCACCGTTCCAAGCTTCGTTCCGTTGACGTAGTCAACGACGTCATAGGTTCGGCCTTCCAGGCCGCGAAGTTCAATGGGGGCCTTTCCCATGCTTGGCATAAAAGGCGTAGTACAGAGTTTGCTGCTTGCGGATGACGTGCGTCTCGGGCACATCAAAACCAATGTCGTATCGTGAAAAGATGCTCTCGCAAGGCCAATATCTTGGACAACTTTAGGCGGCATTGTCGGAACGCAGTTTGTCCTGCCCTCGCTGGTGGAGAAACGAAGCAAGTCTGATGCGAAGCCATGTTTCGAACTCCTTTTCGCGCAGCGGTGTCAAACCACACAATCGTGCACCAGTTCGCCAGCTTTTCTCAGTGCGGAAGCCGATGCTTCCTGCCGCCATGGGAATGGACCCACGTGATCCCCGCCGAGCAAGACTCGCTCTGCTGGTAGTCCGGCGCTTCTTGCAGCGGAATGGACGAACCGCGCGAACTCACCAGGTGTCAGGCCGGTGTAGCCACCGAACTGGTTGACTTGGCTTGAAGTCGACTCCACGAGCAGTATCGAACTATCTTCTAACGATTGCTGGACGGCGGCTTCGATCACCGCAGGATGCGCGGAGCACACTGCATAGATGCCACCTTTCCCTGACTGGCGATTGCCACGCAAAACGTCCCGTAGCCGCGTACTCGAATCCTCGCGTTGCTGGTTCAGGATCAATTTTTGCCGTACTACCGGCAATGTCCTCATTCCGTCCAGCCATATAAGGGAAGTAAACGTAACAAATCGTAATATAGCGAAAGTATTGAAAAGTCAAGGTCTTTTTGATCTTCGGGGGCCGCGCTAGACCTATGATCTGGCCCTTCTTGGACAAACAGGACAAATAAAGCGAAAGCCTCTGGTCTGCCGGCAATTCTCAGTGGATGTAATCGCTTCTCGCATCGGCAATTGATTTCAGAATTCGGCGAGCCCGCGGCAGACACGTACATTAGTCCTGTTCGCCCGCCACTCGAACGCAATCGAGCTGAAGCCCTCAGCGGAGAAAAACTAGGCTGCATTCAGCCCATTCGGAACCATGGGTAGTGAGCGGATCCGCACACCCGTCGCATCGAAAATGGCGTTGCCGATGGCCGGCGCTAACCCAATCATTGGGCATTCGCCGGCGCCAGCCGAAGGGATATCCTTGCGATCGAGGAGGACGGTCTCGATCGTGGGCACATCGCTGAACCGCGGGACGCGGTAGCTCGAGAATCGACCGTTCAGGACACGTCCGTTTTCGAACTCGATGACTTCGAAAAGCGCGCCGCCCAGTCCCATGATGTTCGAGCCCTCAATCTGATTCCGCAGGTTGTCGGGGTTCACGATGGCGCCACATTCGAAAGCCGAAAGCACGCGCAGCACCTTGACTTCGCCGCGTTTTCGATCCACCGCTACCTCGGCGCAGGTCGCGATGTTTCCAGCCTTCTCGCATCCCCCGCCCATGCCGAAGCCATGGCTCGCGGCTTTAGCCTGTCCCCAGCCGAATTTCTTTGCGGCTGCTTCAAAGACGGCGCGCAGCCGCTCGTTCTTCAGATTCTTCATGCGGAACTCCAGCGGGTCCATCTTCACCAGGTAAGCCAGTTCGTCCATGAATGACTCACGGGCGAAGTGATTCGCCGTGGCCGCCAGGGCGCGGTACGACCCCTGCCGCAAGGGAGAACGCGTCGGATGGAATTCGATCCGCTGGTTCGCAATATCGTAATAAGTTCGGATTCCTGCCGTACCGGAATTGTAGTTATGAAATTCCCAGGCTGCGATCGTGCCATCGCCTTGAAGACCGCTGCTGACTTCGATAACGCCTGCCGGACGGAAATACGCCCAGGTGAATTCCTCCTCGCGGGTCCACACTAGCTTGACCGGCCGCTTCGCCGCCCTCGCCAGCCGCGCCGCTTCAATCGCTGCTTCCCCGGTGTGCTTGCCCCCGTACCCTGATCCCGTATCCGGCATCAGCACGCGGACGCTTTCCTCTGGAATTCGAAAGGCCTCGGCCAGTTCACTCCGCACGCCGAAAGGCCGCTGCGTGCCCGTCCAGACGGTTAACTTGTCGCCCGACCATTGCGCCAATGCAGCGCGGGGTTCGAGCGGCGCATGGGCGATATAGGAGACGGTGTAAGTCTGTTGCAGGCGATGATCGGCAGAAGCCAGCGCTTTCTCAACCGAGCCTGCCTCATAGCGGGACGCGTCCCCTGTCGGGTCGGTGCCCTCGGTCGCATTCTTCTTCAAATACTCAAACAGCTCTTGGTTCGAGGGCTGCGGCTCAGCCTTCCACTCCGCGCGAATCGCCTTGAGAGCACGAGAGGCAATTTCTGTGCTCGGAGCCACCACTCCGACAAAATTGCCATCGTGGATAACGGTGACGGCCGGAATTTGTTCAGCCTCGTGCGAGTCAATTGAAACAAGAGTTGCTCCAAAAGAAGTGGGCCGTAGAACCTTGCCGTGGAGCATTTCCATCAATTTCTGGTCGGACGGATACCGATGTTTTCCCGTGACGAAATCCCGCCCATCGACTTTATGCAGTGATTGACCTTGAACCGTCCATTGAGCCGCCGGAATGAGAGGCTCTTCCGCAGAGATGGTTTGGGTGAGCTGTTGCCCCTTGACGAGGACTGCGTATTCGAGAGATCGTTTGGTCTCTGGATCGGTGACTCTGCCGTCAGCGGCGATCAGGCGCTTGCGATCGGTTTGCCATTCGGCTGCTGCCAAACCAACCAGCAGATCGCGAGCGGCTGCGGCAACTTTCCTCAGTTGTGGACTCATGGTGGGGGTGGTGCGACTGCCGAACGTCCCCATGTCGAACGGAGTAAGCTGCGTATCACCCATCACCATTTGGATTCTGCTCACTGGGAGATGCAGCTCCTCGGCAACGCACTGGCTGAGAGATGTCCGTATGTTCTGCCCGACCTCCACCTTGCCGGTATAGACCGTTGCTGTGCCGTTTTCCCCAATGTGCAGCCAAGCTCCTATTTCTTTTGCGAGCGATTCGTCCGTCCGACTTGCTGCACCCAATTCCTGGAGTGCGTGGGCGTTCTTCAGAACACCGACAATCAAAATGCCGGCGCTAAGGAATTTGAAAAATTCGCGCCGATCAACTTCGAAACGGTACGCGGGCGGCGCGTTAAGTTCATAGCGTTCAGGTTCCGGCGGAATTTGGAAATCTGGCTTGCTGCTCATTGGCCGGACTCCTTTATGGAATGATTCATGGCTTTCGCCGCTCTTTGGATCGCAGCCACAATACGTGGATGGGTTCCACAGCGGCATATGTTGCCCTCCATGGAATGCGAGATGTCGGCTGCGGATGGAGTGGGGTTTGAGTGCAAGAGCGAAACAGCCGTCATGATCATCCCAGACGTGCAGTAGGCGCATTGCATCGCTGTCTCTTCAAGAAAGGCCTGCTGCAACGGATGCAAATGGTCACCCTGGGCAAGGCCTTCAATCGTCGTGATTTGCTTCTGACCGACGGCGCCCACTGGGGTAATGCATGACCGGCGGGGAATGCCATCGATCAGGACCGTACAGGCGCCGCACTGTCCTTCTCCACACCCGTACTTGCTTCCCGTCAGATCGAGTTGATCGCGCAAGACGCTGAGTAGACTGATATCCGCGTCGGCTTCAATGGCGCAGGAGCGTCCATTCACAGTTAGCTTCGTAACCTGAGCCATGGCGAAAACCTCGTTATCGGAGGGATGCTGAGGCAAAAGAACTCTAGGGGCAACTGGGCACCCGTTGGCGCCTCTGAGCCCCGTGTCCATCGATGATATACCGGAAGAAATTCATCGGAATGGAAAGCGAGGCGCAATGCTTCGCTCCATGTGAGGAAGTTTGTAGCAATCGCGACGCCTCGGAGCAGTTCTGACGATGCTGAACGAGTAGGCGGCAAGGACTAAGCCGCTGGCGCGGCGGACGCTTCGCGTGTACAAGTCTCATACGCCGGTGGAGTCTTGAAGGACTAACCGTGACGCGTTACGATGATGTGAACATGGATAGCGACGTCAGCAGTACATCGATGAGCATCAATAACGGGCTCCTCGCGCAACTCCTATCAATACAACAACTTCCAACCCAAAGTCGATTCAAATCCCATAGCGCACCGCGTCCGCCGCAAACGCCAACGGCTTCCTCCTAACCTCCTTATCGAAAACGCCTCGGATCGAAGATTCCCCTCCACGCAAAAGTCTGCCGCGAGGCGTTTCCGATCAAGGCTAGCGGCAATCCTTCCACAATCTGGTTCTTTCTGGTTTGCACGTCATACGTCTACGATAGTCGGCGAGCGAGATTAGCTTCTCCCATCTTTAGCCGAAAACGATCGGGCCAATCAGTCGCAAGGGTTTACAGGAAAGGAAATAGATTCAAAACTGCCCTGATCTAGCAAGTAACTTTGTGATTGTACGGGTTGAAGGGCCTCGGACTCGTGACGGCAGTCACAGATTCTTTCCGGGCTGATCAGGTAAAGATGTGTTCGGGCATTTTGTTTCTGGGAGAACCGCAGCCATGCCGCGGTCGGGTTTTGTCATCTGCGCTGAATCGGTTGCGACGTGCTTAATGGTCCTCGTAGCTTGGAGGAATTGGGTACGTTCAAGGCCCCGGCGCGACCGGGCATTCGCTGTAGGGCAAATCTCACCAAAGATTGCTTCGTATGGGCCGCCCAGCGCGTGGCTCCGACGTGTACTAGCGTTGTTCTTGATGTCGTTCACTCTGGGAGCTTCGGCTTCCCCCGCTCCCGAGACGTGGGTTCCCATTCGCTGGACCGGCGGCCCCTTGGAACTTGCGTGGCGAAGCCGCACGAAAACGCTCCCCACCGATGCCACCGTCCGAGATGCCCTCGCCCGTTGGTACGAACCCGCTACGCTCAGTCTTCTGGAGAACTCGTCCGCGAACTGTTTGTTGGTTACCTGGAGCGCACCCGCAGATGCGGCTGTCGAAGCCGAGCAGCAGCAACTCGTGAAGGTATATGCGGAGGCGGCACACAAGCGGGGTCTCGGCGTGCTCGGCCTTGTGTATGCGCAAGGCGATGCGTCGAAAATCGCTGCGGACGCTGCCGGGGCTGCGCTCGATGGACTTGTGCTGGAAGGCGAGTTCGCCCCGGAATTTCCTGCCTCCCTGCGTCAAAGCCGCCGGCTCCAAGTTGGTCATCGAGATCGCGAAGGACCCGGTGCGCTGGCGGTGGAAGCCTGCGCCGATCGTCGCCATCGCGGGCGTGGCTCCGAGCGGACGCAATCTCTCCGAAATGGGTATTCGCGGTGCACCCTCGAGCGAGCCGTGGATCGAGTCGAACATCTGGCTGGTGAGGTCGTTCGCTTTCGTCTCGCTCTCGCGTGCTGTGTGGATCAGCAGCCAGCTCGAGAATGCATCGGCCATCGATTACGCGCGGGCCGTGGCCGATGCCGCCGCAGCGGGCGGTCGTTGGATCGTCTCGCTCGACGATACTCTTCGCACAAAACTGCGCGCCCGCGATCCCTCAGCGCTCGAAACATGGCGCCGTCTGTCGAGCTATCTGAAATTCGCCGAAAGTCACGCCGCCTGGCGGGCCCTTGTGCCATATGGGAATGTCGGCATCGTGGTCGATCCGGCGAGCACGAAACAGGAGCTTCGCCGAGGAGTACCTGAATCTCGTGGCACGTCGCCAGGTGCCTTACCGACTGGTGGCGTGTTCCGGGCTGAACGCCGCTGCAGTGGCTAAACTCCGCGCGCTCGTGGCCACTGAACTCGACCCGCCGTCTGCGGCCGAGCGCAAACTGCTGCAGGATTTCGCCGAAGAATGGAGGACTCGTGATCGCCGGTCCCTCCTGGGGCGACGCTCCGAAGACGGAGCCGTTTGCCGAGATCCCCGCTGGCAAGGGCCGCGTGGTCGTTTACAAAGATCCAGATCCCGAAACCGTGGCGCGCGATCTCAAGGAAATGCTCTCGGACGACGACTTGGGCGTGGTCCCGTTCAATGTGCCGTCGGTGATCACGATGGCAAGCGGAGGCGGTCCCGGACAGCCTCTGCTCGTACAGTTAGTCAACTATTTCGACCATCCGGTGGAGGCGATCACGCTTCGTGTGGCCGGGAAGTTCAGCTCGGCGCGTCTCGAAACACCCGAGGGTGCGGCGGTGGATCTGCCGCTGCGGGACGCCGAGGGAAGAGCGGAAGTGACGATTCCAAAGCTTTTGTTATGGGGTGCGGTCTCGATGGAATAAATGAGGAGACAAAACAATGAGAGAACATGTGACGCGGCGCGATTGGCTGGTACTTTCTGGGCTTGCTGCTAGGAGCAATGGCAGCGCGGCGGCGAAAGGTGCGCGAACAACGGAAGAAGCGCGGGCCGTACCGGCGGGTCCGGCGGAACCGGTATCCGTCGCCAAGGTCCGCAGCTATGACGAGGACCTGACCGCCCAATTCCGCAAGATGTTCGATCAGATCGGCGGGATCGACAACCAGGTCAAGGGGAAGACGGTTGGCATCAAGGTCAATCTGACCGGCGGCGGACGGTTTCCCGGGATACACGGCGGGCGACACGCATTGGGTGCACCCCCGCGTGGTCGGCGCGGTGGTCGCCGCATTCGGCGCACTCGGCGCCAAGCGCATCCGCATTCTCGAAAGCGCCGGCGGTCGCAAGCCCGGCTACAAACTCGAAGACAAATTGCTCTCAGGGCGGATGGGACGTCGCCGCCATCCGCAATGCGGCGCCCCTGGTCGAATTCGAGGACACCAACGCGCTCGGCCAGGCCAAGCAATACTCACTGCTGAAGGTCAGGAGCAAACCGTACATCTTCCCGGCCTTCCAGTTGAACCACTCCTATGAGGACTGCGATTTCTTCGTGAGCATGGGCAAGATGAAGAACCACGAAGAGATGGGACTCACCCTCTGCATCAAGAACCTGTTCGGCATCACGCCGCTGGGCATGTACCGCGACCGGGAGACCGTCTTCCACTACGGACAGGTGCAGGCGCCTGCCGGCGCTCCCGCCGAACTCGATCCGAAGTCGAACCGCTACGAAGGCTGGCGGCTGCCGCGAATTCTGGTCGATATTCTCGGGTGCGCGCCCGGTAGACCTCGCCATCGCCGACGGCATCGTCTCCATGGTTGGCGGCGAGGGCCCGTGGGTGCTCGGTTCCAAGCCCGTCATCCGGGAATCCTCGTCGTCGGCAGGAACTGCGTGAATACCGACAGCTGTGGCCGCGGCTACCATGGGCTACAACCCCCGCGCCGGCCGGCATGAGGCGCCGTATCGCGTGTTCAAAGATCCCAAGGAGCATCCTCCGGAACAGTTACAGCCCGGCGATGAGACGTTCCAGTACGCCGACAATATGATGCTTCTGGCCGAGGCCGCTGGGACTCGGGTCGGCGGACCTCGAAAAGATCGATGTGCGCGGCGTGCCCATCAAGGAAGCGATGTTCGACTACGAAGCCTTTTGGAAGAACCAGATGCCGAAGGGCAGGAGTCCTGAGCCGTTTGTTTCTCGCCTCAGTTCGCAGCGGTCCTTCTGGTGCAGGCAGCAGCGGCGCAGCAAATGGAAAGAAGCACGGATGCCATGGGGGCGACGTTTTCCGTCGTCCTCTATGGTTCCGATGAGGCGTCGATGAATCGGGCGATCGACGCAGCGTTTGAGGAAGCCCATCGCCTGGACGCATTGCTCTCGAATTACCGGCCGGAGAGCGAGTGGAGCTAGTATCAATCGCGAGGCGGCCGCGCGTCCGGTCGCAGTCTCGCCGGAGTTGTTCCGTCTCCTCTCCGACTGCATCGGGTACAGCCGCGCGAGCGAAGGAACATTCGATCTGACCGTTGGCCCGCTCATGCGCGCCTGGGGCTTTTTCGGTGGAGAGCGTCATGTCCCATCTCCCGACCAGATCCGCGAGGCGCTCGAACTGGTGGGATACCAGCATGTGCAACTGAACGCACGGAAGCGAACCGTTCGCTTCGATCGTCCCGGTGTCGACGATCGATCCCGGCGGAGTGGGCAAAGGCTACGCGGTTGATCGCATGGTCGAGATTCTTCGCGCACGAGGTATTCGCAACGCGCTCGTCGCCGCATCGGGCAGCAGTATTTTCGGTCTCGGCAACCCTCCTGACGAGCCCCGCGGCTGGTCCATCAGCATTGCCGATCCCTGGGACCACCGGAAGAATGCAGGCGCAGGTGTTCCTCAAAGACATGTCTCTGTCCACCTCGGGAGTTACGAGAAATCATTCCGTGTCCGGCGGACACCGGTACTCTCACATCATGGATCCCCGCCGCGGCGTGCCGGCCGAAAGCGCGGTTCAAGTGACAGTCATTGCGCCGCGCGACCATCGAAAGCGAAGTCTGGGCAAAGCCCTACTTCATCCAGGGAGGCGCTTGGACGGCGGCGCACAAGCCGAAGTCCTGGCGTGTGCTCTACTGCGAAAACATTCCTGGGGCCGGGTGCTCGTGGGTGGAGTAGCGCTTCGGCTGGAGTCTGGCAGTCGAAAGCTGAAAACAGATAGCGATCACGCCGCCGAACCGTTCGAACAGCAGGCATGAACATCACGCAAGTCAGCGCAGAGCTTCACTGTGAGAAAGAGTGCGTGACACCCCCCGCGGTGGAGCACGTAGGCGGTCAACGACCTGCCGCAATCAACCATAGCTTTCAGATAGTCGGCCAACCTTCCACAACCGCGCACCCAGCTCAAGGATTGGGCTCGATGCCAATGCGATCATTAACGGCTGATCGAATCCGTTGCTTGCAGCCAAGGTAGCGTTCGGTCGTCTGCACCGAAACGTGCCCGAGGAGAAATTGGATCTGCTCCAACTCGCCTCCCGATGCATGGCAGAGCCGAGCACAGGTCCTCCGCAGATCGTGCGGCGCCAACTTCGCCACGCCGATGCTTCTGGCGGATTCCTTCACAATGTGCCAAACCGCCTTGACCGTCATTCCATCTCCCCATGTCCTGCCTACTTTGTTGACCCGGCGGAACAGTCTTCCTCGATCAATGGCGGCCGCGGCGAGCCAATCGTCCAGTTCGGCTCTCACCCAATCGGGAACGGGAACCGTTCGAATGTGGCCACCCTTGCCAACCAGATCGACAATGGCCCAATGCTCTTCGCGCTGCTGGAGATGATCCAATGTCAAAGCCACGGCTTCATGCCGCCTCAACCCACACGCGAGTAGCAATGCGAGTAAGGCCCGGTCACGTTTTCCTTTCAGTCGCTGACGATCGGGAGCTTGCCAAAGTGCATTGCCTTGCTCTGCCGTTAACCAGTTTCCAAGACGAATGCCCAGCTTCTTCACCCCTTTGACGCGACGAATGCCGGCCGCCAAATCGGCGCTGAGAAGACCGCAGTCGGCGGCTTCGTAGGCGAGCCGGCGCACGGCGCCAAGACGCAGATTGATGGTGCCGGGGGCGAGTTGACGGGATTCAAGATGCACGGTTCACCGCGCTCCGCGCCAGTCCGCCCGGCTCCTGACCCGATAGCCAATCGCGCCATGTATCCGACCAATTCCAGTAACGATTCTCCTCCCACGCTCACGATAACCCCACCTTCCTTCCCTGCGATTCACTCCAAGTTCAAAACCTCTCCTTCGCTCCATTCAATTTGCATAAAACCCGCGTCCACTGCGCCAGCGGCTTCCTTCTGACTGGCTTTTTCGAACGCGCGCCCTATCCCTGTTCTGCTCCACACCGCTCACCAAGGGCGCGCCTCCGAAAAGAGCAGCTAGCCCGTCATCCGGGCGCAACCCCTAGAGAAGAGCCTCATTTGTTTAGCGCGAAACCGGTGAGGTCCCGAACGCAAGCCATCGCGCGGTACGCGATGGATCCGCCGAACAGGCCATGAGATAAATCGCTTGCGCTAGACGCGAAACGCCCAAGGTACCTGCCCGGTTTTTCTCAGAGAAGTTACTCCGAAGCCGACATTGATCTGGCACTCGGGCCTAGCAAAGGCTACAGACTGAAGATGCCCGTCGTGGGCTTGAGTTGCGCCGCCGGCAGGAGAGCCGAACGAAGCGGGGCACATCACACGCGTGTGTGACGAGGCTCACACAGCCAAAGTGCGTATCCGCGTTGAATGTTAGAAGGAAGCAACTCACGCGGCGGGTAAGGCTGAAAAGCGTTATTGCGCTCACACTCCACATCTCCACAACGCTTCTCCTGGACTTGGTAAGAGGAGACCCTGAACGAATGAGATGCACCGTAAACTCCCCCGACACTACGCTTCTTCCGCAAGTTGAAGAAGAAATCGGTCGCCGCGTGGCCGAGGAAAGGCTGCGACTGGCGCAAGCCGCGGGGCTGCAGAAAGAACCCGTCGAGCACTTCCACCGCCCCGTAGAGCGGTCCTTCACCGCTGAAGAACGTGACCGGGTGACCATCCTTTTCGGAGGCTTTACCTGGAAACACGAACGCTTCATCGAAGCCGTGTTCCGTGGCTGCGGATATCGTTTCCAGATGTTGCCTGACCCCGACGTAGCCGCCTTCCAGATCGGTAAGGAGTATGGCAACAACGGCCAGTGCAATCCGACTTACTTCACGGTCGGTAACCTCATCCAATTTCTGCGGTCGCTAGAAGCTCGAGGTCTTTCACGCCAGGAAATTCTTGACAACTACGTCTTCTTCACTGCCGGCTCCTGCGGACCTTGCCGCTTCGGCATGTACGAGTCTGAGTACCGCATGGCGCTCGAGAATGCGGGCTTCGGGGGCTTCCGGATTCTGCTTTTCCAGCAGGAACATGGCGTCAAGGCTGCATCTGGCAACCCCGGCCTGAAGTTCTCCGTAGACCTCGGCATGGGTGCGCTCAACGCACTGAACCTGGGCGATGTCATCAACGACATGGTTTACCAAATCCGTCCCTACGAGCTTGCTGCGGGTGCAACCGACCAGGCAATCAAGGAAGTCGTAGATCAAATCGGTAATTTCCTGGAGAACCGGAAGCGCTACGAAGTCCTTGAGGAAATGCCTGGATGGATTTCAGAACGCCTGGCGCGGAACAAGAAGCTTAAAGACATCTTCAACACGCTGGGCAAGGTTCTGGATCACCTCTACGGCGAGGCCTTCCTCAAAGTGATGCATGTCGCCCGCGGGCGTCTGAACCAAGTCGAAGTAGATCGCATGCGCGTAAAACCGATTGTCAAAATCACGGGTGAGTTTTGGGCACAACTCACCGAAGGTGACGGCAACTTCAACCTGTTTGCTTTTCTGGAGCAGGAAGGCGCCCACGTCTGCGTGGAACCTATCGGTTGCTGGGTCACCTATCTCCTGCATCAGGCCCGCGCCCATGCTGAAGCAAAAGAAGGCCTCGATGCCCCCTATCCTGACGCACGTCGGTGGGAATTGAAGAAGAAACTGGCCAACGAGTGGAAATTTCGCAAAAAGTGGCTGCTGTTGTGGCTGAGCGAAGGCATCTGGAACCGCCAGCATGCGCGCACCACCCGCCACCTGGGACGACTCACGCACCGTCTCGTTCCACAGAGTAAGCTGGCACGTGTGGCGCATCCCTTTTACCACTCACTCGCCCGCGGCGGCGAAGGGCATCTGGAAGTGGCTAAGAACGTCTACTACACAACGAACAGCTTGTGTCACATGGTACTGGCTTTGAAGCCATTCGGTTGCATGCCGTCTTCCCAGTCCGATGGCGTGCAGTCAGCGGTAGTGAATCGCTTCCGGGAAATGATTTTCCTGCCCATCGAGACTTCGGGGGAGGGAGAGATCAACGCGCACAGCCGTGTGCAGATGGCCCTAGGCGAAGCCAAGATCAAGGCCAAGGCGGAGTTCGAGCAGGCACTTGCTTCCACGGGCAAGAAACTCGATGAGATCAAGGCCTACGTCGCTGAGCATCGGGAACTGCGGAGTCCATTTTATCCGGTTCCACGCCGCCGAGGCGTTGCCGGGGTTGCCGCCAACTTTGTTTTGCACGTGAGCAGCCTGATGGATGGTAGGGCACGTCTTGCCAGACTGCCAGGCGAGAGCCGGACGCAATAGGAATTTTGGTGGATACAACTGAACAACGCGTGTGTGTCGCTGAACGTCAGGCTGAATTGCTTGAACCCATACAAGGGGCCGGTATCCGCTATCGCGTAGGCCTGGACGTAGGGTCCACCACGGTCAAGGCCGTGGTCGTTGAAGCAGGAACCGACTGCATCCTCTGGCAAGACTACCAGCGCCATGAGGCGCGCCAACCCGAGAAACTCCTGGAATTCCTCCAGCGCATGGAAGCCGAAGCCGGAATTGCTCCCGACAACTGCCGTATGTTCATCACCGGCTCTGGCGGCAATGCACTCAGCCCTCTGATCGGCGCCAAGTTCGTGCAGGAAGTAAACGCTGTCTCGCTGGCGGTGGAGAAACTCCATCCCGAAGTAAACTCGGTCGTCGAGCTCGGCGGACAGGACGCCAAGATCATCATTTTCAAGGCGGACGGAGAAAATGGCCGCAGGAAGAAGATCCCGTCGATGAACGACAAGTGCGCGGGCGGCACCGGTGCGGTCATCGACAAGATCAATGCCAAGCTGAAGATTCCGCCCAACGAGCTGTGCAACCTCGGCTACAAGGGGATCAAGGTCCATCACGTCGCGGGCAAGTGCGGCGTATTTGCCGAGACTGATATCAATGGCCTGCAGAAACAGGGCATTCCTGCGGATGAGCTGATGGCCTCACTGTTCGACGCAATTGTTTTGCAGAACCTCACCGTTTTGGCTCGTGGGCACACGCTGCGCCCGCACGTGCTGCTGCTCGGTGGACCTAACACCTTCATTCGCGGTATGCGCGAGGCTTGGCAGCACAACATTCCTCTCATCTGGAAAGAGCGGGCGATCGAGCTGCCGTCCGATAGTGCTCCTGAAGATGTAATCAAAACTCCGGAGAACGCGCTGTATTTTGCGGCTCTGGGCGCGGTGGAATTCGGCAAAGGAGAAGACTCGGAGGTTGGGGAGTACCTGGGGACTGAGCGTCTTGAGCGTTACATTCTCGAAGGACGTCAAAAGGAAAACCAAGTTTCCGGCAGTCGCGGCTTGTGTGCTTCGCGGACAGAGCTGGAAGAGTTCACCGCCAAGTACCAGCGTCCGAGATTTACTCCGGCGACCTTCCAGCCCGGCGAGCGCGTCCAGGCTTTTCTCGGCCTCGATGGCGGATCGACTTCCACCAAAGCAGTGCTTTTGTCGGAGAAGGGCGAGGTTCTCTGCAAGGCCTACCGACTCTCCAATGGCAACCCGATACAGGACACCATTGACCTTTTCGAGAATCTGCGGCAGCAGGTAGAAACCCAAGGTGCGATCTTGGAAGTTCTCGGCGTGGGCACGACCGGCTATGCCAAGGACATCCTGAAAAGCGTGTTGCACGCCGATGTGGCTTTGGTAGAAACCGTGGCGCACACGGAGTCGGCGCTGCGCTTCTACAAGGATGCACAGGTCATCGTGGACGTCGGCGGGCAGGATATCAAGCTCATCGTCCTCAAAAATGGCCGCGTTAAGGATTTCAAGCTCAACACACAGTGCTCGGCGGGCAATGGCTATTTCCTGCAGTCCACAGCGGAAGGATTTGGTATCCCGGTCCAGAACTATGCTGACGTTGCTTTCACCGCCGATACCATGCCCGTCTTCGGCTACGGCTGCGCTGTGTTCCTGCAATCCGACATCGTCAACTTCCAGCGCCAGGGTTGGCGGGCTGAAGAGATACTGGCCGGGTTGGCGACGGTACTGCCCAAGAATGTTTTTCTGTATGTCGCCAAGGTGCCGAACCTTGCTGCTCTGGGTACACGTTTCATTCTGCAGGGCGGCACACAGAACAATCTTGCGGTCGTCAAGGCAGAGGTGGACTTCCTGCGCGCCAGCTTCCGCTCCCTGGGGAAAGAACCAGAGATTGTTGTTCACCAGCACTGTGGCGAATCGGGAGCCATCGGTGCCGCCATTGAGGCCATTCGCTTGTGGCGCAATGGGCACTCAACCACCTTCATCGGCTTGGACGCCGTTCGCAAGACCAGCTACCGCACTACGCACAGCGAAGGCACGCGCTGCCACTTCTGCAAGAATGCCTGCCTGCGTACTTTCCTCGACGTACAAACCGGAGGCACGGAAAGTTGGGAACCACCGTCTTTCCCCACCAAGGTGCCGCTCCAGCCGGGTGAGCAGCGCATGATCATCGCCACCTGCGAAAAAGGTGCGGTGGAGGATGTGGAAACTATGCGCGGCATCAAAGCCGATCTCGACGCCAGGAAAGCCGCCAACCCAAATCTGGTAGAGCTTTCCGCGCGCGAAGTATGGCGTTCGCGCCACCCGGAAAGCGTTGCTGATCCAATCCCCGCCCGTGCCTGGACCGCCGCCGCCCGCCGACGCGTCGCGCTGATGAAAAAACGCGGGCAGCTGCGCATCGGTATTCCTCGCGTGTTGAACATGTATGCCTACGCACCGCTGTTCAGTTCTTATCTGGAAAGCCTGGGCTTGCAGGCAGAAAACATTGTCTACTCGGATTTCACCAGCGGGGAGATGTACCGCGCCGGATCGAGCCGTGGCTCGATCGATCCCTGCTATCCCTCAAAAATCACCATCGCGCACGTCCACAACCTTATCTTCAACAAGCACTCGCACAAACCGCTGCAGGTGATTTTCTTCCCCATGTTCGATGTGCTTGCCTCACCGCTTGTAAGCATAAAGGGGCATAACGCCTGCCCTACAGTGTCGGTGACGCCGGAGACCGTGGAAGCAGCTTTCACAAAAGAAACGGACCTCTTTAGCGAACACGACATTCGATATGTACATCCGCTGGTGAATCTTTCGGATCACAAGTTCTTTGCGCGCCAAATGTTCCAAGCGTGGGCGCCGATTCTTGGCCTCTCGGAGGAGGAAAATAAGCGCGCCATCGAGATCGGCTTCCGGGAGTTAGGAAGGTTTGAATCCAGCATTCGCCGCCGTGCTCGCGAGGTTCTCGACCAGCTGGAGTCGCAGCAAAAGTTAGGTATCGTCATGCTGGGACGCCCGTACCACCACGATCCCGGCGTGAATCACGAGATCTTGGAGCAGTTTCAGAAGCTGGGTTACCCGGTCTTCTCGCAGAGCACCTTGCCACTGGATGAGGATCTGCTGGAGCGTCTGTTCGGAGGTGAAGTACGTGCGGGTGTAATCAGCCACCCGCTTGACATCTCCGATGTGTGGAAAACGGCCAACTCGGCCAGTTCCAACCACAAGATTTGGGCCGCCAAGTTCACTGCCCGCCATCCCAACCTCGTGGCGGTGGAAATTTCCAGCTTCAAGTGTGGTCACGACGCGCCCATTTACAGCGTGGTCGAACAGATCGTGGAGCGCTCGGGCACGCCTTATTTCTCCTTCAAAGACTTGGACGAGAACCGGCCGGAAAACACTATTAAGCTCCGCGTCGAAACAATTGATTATTTTTTGAAGCGGTACGGGGAGGATCTGGTGCGCAGGAAAGGAAGAGGAAGCGGAAATCGAACGGCAGATTGCAGAGTACGAGCAGAGGCTGCGACAGCAATTCACCAAAGTTACGCAACTCACATCTGCCTCTGGAGAGGTTGGACCGAATGTCATGGCCTGTACGGGCAGACCGGCTGAGTGAACAAGGTGAGCTCAACTGACGGAATCACCGGAACTGCTCTCGCACGCGAGCATCAAATTGACACGGTAGTGGTCAACTTCATCATGCCGGACTTAGACGGAAATCAGGTTACTCAGGTGCTGCTGATGAAAGAGCACCCCACGCTGCCTGTCGTAATTGGGAGCGGTGCTCTCGATGACATACTTGAGTGACTGAAGTGGTTTGGCCGATGCCTTGCGGGCAGGTAGCGAGTATCGATCGGACTCGGCTGGTTTCTCCTTATCGAAGTTAAGTGACAGTCTGCCCGGTTTCGACACTTCCCATCGAGACAAAAGTGATAACACCTGGATCGTCGGCAAACCTTACCTAATCGCGTTACGTCAGAGTTGCTCGTGATTCAGGAGGAGCAAACTGTCAGCGCGAGTTGCGCTTTCTTTTCTCTGCTGGCCGTCGATCGGCCCACTTCAGAATGGCGTCAAGCGTAGGACAAAGGGATTGGCCCCATGATGTCAGCCGGTATTCAACTTTCGGCGGCACCTGGGGATAGGCCGTCCGCACAACGATTCCGTCCGCTGCCAAGCTGCGGAGTTGCTGCCCCAGCATCTTCTGAGTGATGTTGGGTATCGCCCGTTCCAGGTCGGAGAAGCGCATCACCTTGCCCCCGAATAGATGAAACAGGATCACGAGCTTCCATCTTCCTTCCAGGAGACGGAGCGCTGCTTCTACGTCTGCCGCGGCGGATGTAGGCGTATAGCGTTTCGGCATCGATATTCCCCTAACGCACTTTTTCGTGCGTACTTCCTATTTCATCAGTATGATGCGAAACTTCTGACTGTGCAATTGCACGGAGGAGGATACGATGACTCTCAATGTGCCCGAGCCAGTCGCTGCATACTTGGCCGCCGAAGAGGCGAAGGACGCCGATGCGCTTTCCCGTTGCTTCACCGAAGATGGCACTGTCCATGACGAAGGCGGGATTATCACGGTCGTGAGGCGATCCGCCAGTGGAAGCAAGAGGCGGACGAGAAATACCGATACGTTCTGCAGCCGATCAACGCTCAAACCATCGGAGACTAGGTGACCGTGCGTGCGCGACTCACTGGTGAGTTTCCTGGAAGCCCAGTGGAACTGAACCACATCTTCAAACTTTCGAACAACAAGATTGCTTCACTGGAGATTCGATCATGACGATGACATATCCTTTCCCTGTTTCAGGAGACGAGTTCAAGGGCAAGCGGGTTCTGGTAACCGGCGGCACGAAGGGCATAGGAGAGGCTATGGTGCGCCGCTTTACTCTGGGCGGCGCGTTCGTTGCGACGACCGCACGCTCGCCGCTGCCGGAAGAGCAGGCCCTGCTCTCTTTGTGCAGGCGGATATCGGTACTGCTGCAGGCGTGCAAGATGTAATCAGACGCATTCAGCAGGAGTGGGGTGGACTCGACATTCTGGTGAACAATGCCGGTGGGTCGGATGCTCCGAACGGCGGATTCCAGGCACTCTCTGATGTGACTGGCAGAAGGCCCTCGACTTCAACTTGCTGGCAGCCGTTCGTCTGGATCGCGCGTTTCTTCCCGGCATGATCGAACGCAAATCAGGCGTCGTTCTTCATATCTCGTCCATCCAGCACCGTCTGCCACTCTATGACGCGACGCTTGCTTATGCTGCAGCCAAAGGTGCTCTCGAACCTACAGCAAGGGTCTTGCAAACGAAGTCGGCCCAAAGGGTGTCCGCGTCAACATGATCTCGCCTGGATTCATCGAGACTTCAGGCGCACACGGCATGATCGTGCAACTCGCCCAGAGCAGCGACATCAGCGAGGACGCTGCGCGGCAGCAAATCATGAACATGATCGGAGGCATTCCCATTGGCCGACCCGGCCAGCCGGAAGAAGTCGCCGAATTGGTGGCATTCCTCGCATCTGACCGTGCAGCCTCGATCCACGGGGCGGACTACGTCATCGATGGCGGCACAATGCCTACAGTCTGATCGAGAATAGTGGGCGGACCGTCGCCAGCCTTGATCCGGAAACGCCTCGGGCAGATTTTGGGGGCGAGCGGATTCACGATCCGAGGCGTTTTCGATCAGGAAGACTAGGAGGAAGCCGCTGGCGTTTGCGGCGGACGCGGTCCGCTATGGGATTTGAACGGCAGTGTGGAGCTGAGCTCGCGGTTCACCACGCGGTAGCGTCCGCAGCACCCTTGGGCTTACAGAGACGGTAGCGCTGATCTCAAACCGCTTCAATGGATTAGCCCAGATAACGCCAGGTCTCAACCGCTCGGCCAAGTCGGCGGCGTGTGTTCCTCCTTGCTCTGATGCGCTGTGGAAATCAACTCGAAGATACAGGAAATATCGAGGGTGTAGTTGCGGGGTAAAACTAATTATCTATAGTATTATCAATAGCTTATAGAAGCAATGAATACCCCAACATATTATGCTAATACACTAATAAAATCTGCTATCAAGCAACTAAGATTCTGCAACCTTTTCCGCTGTCCGTGCGTCTATTCACATCGAAAAAACCAGGGAGGGTACCCCGCCTGGAAACTCAAAAAAGGAATTTCTTAGCCTGGAGGTTTGAATATGAAGACCCTGAACCGATTTCTCTGGTTCTTCCTACTCGCGCTCTCGCTGGGGATTTCTATCTCTGCGCTGGGGAGCGATGCAGGAACTACAACTGCGGCGAGTAGGGACGCCGTTCTTACTCAGCAACTACAGCAAGACTTCAGCAACCGCCTGGAGTTCCGCAACGTCACCGTCGCGGTTGACGATCGAGTCGCACTGCTGCAAGGCTCGGTTGAGACCTATCGCGAGAAAATGGACGCCGAGCGTCGAGCGCGCAAGCACCATGGAATTGAGGGGGTACGCGATTTCATTGCGGTGCAACCGGTTGTCCCAGTTTCCGACCAAGAACTACGTGAAACCATTGCCAATCGGCTTCGCTATGACCGCATTGGCTACGGGATCACATTCAACAATTTCGAAGTAGCTGTGAAAGATGGCGTCGTAACCATCGCCGGCGAGGCTCGGAGCTATCCGGACAAAGCTTCCGCCCTCAGCATAGTCGAGGACACTCCTGGCGTGCGTGACGTAAAGGACGAAATTAACGTCCTGCCACTCTCTGAATTTGACGATGAGTTGCGCGTACGCACGGCTATGGCGATCTACCGCGATCCCGCGCTCCAGAAGTATTCGCTGGATCCACAAGCTCCCATCCGCATCGTGGTTGAAAACGGAAACGTAAAGCTGTACGGGGTTGTGGATAGCGCGATGGACAAGCAGATCGCCGAAATGCGCGCCCGCGAGGTGATCGGGGTGTTCTCTGTCGAGAATCACCTGCTGGTAGCCAATCAGTGAATCGAGGTTCGTCTTCTAATTTTTCGTCAGAGTCTTTGACTTGAATTTAGGAGGATCGTATGCAGATT
>CAVOSN010000017.1:0-9187 GCA_963698805.1 uncultured Acidobacteriota bacterium
TTACCTCGGGATTAATTCCCGCTTGCCCGTAATCGAGGAGGAACTCCCAAGAAGCCGACCGGCAAATAAAGGGGTACGAGGTGCATTTTCAGGAGTTCGAGGGCGGACACGACTATCTCAGTTGGCGTGGCACGACTTGCTTCTGTTGCCGCCGGTTCTGATTTTCGGGCGCCAAAGATTTGCGCGGCCGGTACGGGGTATAGGAAGAACCGGAGAAGCGGTGATCTCCAAAAATGCTCGCGCTGTATCGCTCTCGAAACCAAAGATGCGGCCTCGGTCCCTGCCCTTGGTTCTCGCAGAGTGCGGTAGGAGTGCGGCACGCGAAGGGTTGCCGCTGGGATACTCTGACTTTCAGCGACAGGCGGCTGAGTTCAAATCGGGTTTACCGGACACGTGCTTGGGGCCTGCCGGCTGGCCGCAATCGAAAGTGCCGGCCAAGGCGACCACCGTCGCCCCAGACGGATTCTGTGTGGTCTCTGATTTGTTGTGGCGAGAACCAGAATTGCTTGATTTCGCGGCGGCTGTGCAGTTTGGCTTGATCGTTGTAGTGCGGTGACGAAGGGTCTTCCGACTCGCCGTAGGGGAGCAAACTCCAGATTTCCTTCGGCTCCCCTTCCATAACGATCATCAGGTGGCCCCATCCGTCGTTGTCGAAAATCTGTCCGTTGCTTTGCTCCGGCCCGTCATCGGGATGCAGAACGTCATAAAGGCCGGTGCCGTCCATTGGAAACGTGCCGCCGCGAATCGTGACATTTACCTGGCCCCAGGGAACCTCGGTCTTTCCGAAGAGTCTCTGGATTCGTTCGAGCGCTGTCTCCAGGGCCCGGCGAGCACGGTACTGTTCAAGCCAGGAATCAATCTTGATGTTCCTGCGGTCATAGCTCGTGAATCTGTGAAATCTCCCAGACGAGTAGAGATCCTCATAGGCCTTCCCCCAGAAATACAGGTAAGTGAACGCGACCGAGGTCGCCGACGAGCGCCGGTCCCAGGTGTGTAGCTGCTCAAGAGCACGGGAAACGCGAGGATCCGGCTGCGAGTGCCAGAACGAAAACAGCGGAGTGTACGCGCGGTCGAGTAACGGCACGATAACGTCGGCGGACTGGACGTAGGTATCCAGGGCGAGTGACTTCATGTCATCGAGCGAGAATTTCGTGTCGCTGGCCAGGACTTGCAACACTCGTTCTCCCCTCATATTCAGGGCTTCTTCTCCAGCGTCGGCGCGGGGAGTGACTTGCAAGTAGTAGGGAGCGGGATCGAGAGGCCGTAGGCCCGAATGTTTCGTGGCAAGCCACGGCGGATTGTTGCAGTTTTGCAGGAATCCGGTGGGTGGATTCAGTAGCTGCGGATTGTCGCTGAAAGGGAGATATGGTCCCCAGTCGGTTGCCTTAGTCCAGCCAGGCACGGGTTTGGTCCAATCGTAACCGCCAGATCGACGCGCGACGACCGCGTTGTGTACCCAGAATATATTTCTGTCATCTGAAAAAAGAAAATTCCAGCGGGGAATCAACTGGCGACCCAGGGCGGCTTGGAACTCAGAAAGGTTCCGAGCCTTCATCAGGAGATACATTCCCGTCGAGTAGTTCACCCCGTCTGCATTCGGCAGCTTGATGGAATACGCGGTATTTGTTTTTCGATCGAATTTTACAATTGGGCCGTGACGCGTGTAGTACATCGGAAGGCTTATTGTTTCCATCCCCGTTGCCGTTTTTACATTGAAATCTTCGTTGGCGACGCGAATGGGTTCCCACTTCCCTTCAAACAAATATTGCATCCCGCCATTTGGATTGATTTTCTCGATATAGACGTCGGAAATGTTGGGGGCATTCCAGGTGGCGGACCACGTGATTCGATCGTTGAAGCCGTCCAGAAAAAACGGGCTACCAAACCAACTGATTCCGCCAACGTCGAGTTTGCCGGGAACGATCAAGTGAGCTTCATAATTCTGAAAGCGATTGTCCCAGGGCATGTGGGTGTGCTCGACATGGATAATGCGCCCATTCGTGGATCGCGCGGGAGAGATTGCCCACTGGTTGGATCCAAAGTTGGGAAACTTGTAGGTTTTCGGCTCAATCTTTTGTAGCGCATCGTGAACGCTGTAGAAGCGCAGGTAATTGCTGCGTTGCAGCGCTTCAATGTCTTCCGGCGTAATGGGATCAATCCATGCAGGAATCTGCGCGCGGTGCTCCGAGATGTATTGATTTACACCGCGGGCGAAGGCGGATAGAACCAGATACGTGTTCGGATCGATGCTGTCTCTGTTCTCCACAACAGCTCGCTTTGCATGCAGCAACCGCTGCAGATAATCACCGCCCCAGCGGTAATCATGACTCGCGAATTGCATCAGCCTCGCCAAGGGCCGACCTCCCGAGGACTTCCGCACGGCGTCCCTGGGCGTCCCTGTATTGAAGCATCATGCGCTCGAGGTGGTCCTGCGCCTGGGCATATCCATACCCGAAAAACGCGGCCTGCTCGGTTTCACCGACGATGTGGGGAACCCCGAAGTTGTCGCGGTAGATGGTCACCAATCGAGCAAGTGGGTCAGCGGACCAAGCCGACGGAACTATGCAGAAAAAAGCGAGGATCAATCGGGGGAGGAGTCGTGCCACCTAGCTGAAGTCCTTTCCGGTAATTCCATCTCCCCATGCACGCCGCCGCCCTGTTGGCCGAGATCTTGGGATCGCGATGATTCAGGCCATCGTTGCGGGATTAGAGGAAACAAACAGGCTTACGAGCAGAAATGAAACCACTCTCACCGAGTTTTCAACTGCGGCCGCAAGGAATTAGATTCAGATTCATCATACAGAATTCCGCCGCCACAATGGAGAGGATGGTGAGGAGAATCTGACCACGTTGTGTGCCGAGTGCCACGAGTTTCGTTCACTGCAGCCATTCTCAGGCGACTTCAAGCGGCAAGCGATTGTGAATGGATTGCGGATTCGGCGGGACAACGGTTTGGGAAAGCTCCCCCAGAGTGTTCACTTCGCCGCGGGGATGGAATTGCACCACCGAGCTTTGGGCTGAAATGGAAAAGGCTGTGACATTGGTTACGCTCTAGCCGCCAGCTCCTGCGAGGGAGCCAACAGCGTGGAGCATGCACCGTCACAGCCCTTCGATGCGATCACTGCTTTCGCAGTCCCAGACCCCAACTGAATCCTCGCAGACCAGTCGGTTTTTTCGGGTCTGGTTGCCCTGCAGGTTACCCTGCCAAGCTAATCACCCAATCTACTTCGGACTGGCTAATTTTACTTGAACCAATCCTTTCGATCGTCGACGGCACGAAAGGTAGGCGCCTGGCTAGTCATTGTCAATGCCCCTTTTTAGTGCAACGTCCCCCGCTACCGGCCTGCACACCGAGAAGTGCAATCCGTTGAAACCCACATGTTTACTGAGCCCAGCATCGAGGTGCGCTTGTTTTCCACAAAGTCTTGCACAACTTCGTGGAAATCGTGCTCGTGTTGAAGCGGAACCAGTTAAACAACTTGACTCTGAGAACAACCTGTCGCATGTTGGCTGGAGCAGACTCACGGAATGTCAAATCTCGTAGCCTTCGTGGATGGCGGCTCGCTGGGGAATCCTGGCCCGTCCGGTATTGGGGTGGTCATTGAGGGTTCTCAAACAGGCAAGATCAGAATCGCCAAACGGATTGGGTGCCAAGATAACAACGTAGCTGAGTATGTTGCCCTGCTTGAAGCCCTGCAATGTGCTTTGACCTTGAGAGCGAAGGCACTCCACGTCTACTCTGATTCCGAAGTTGTGGTCAAGCAAATGAGCGGCGAGTATGCCTGCCGCAGCCCGCGGCTGCACTCCCTGCACTGGATCTGTCGCAAGCTGGCCCGCTCGTTCGACTTCTCGATCTCGCACGTGCGCCGCGAGCACAACACCGAGGCCAACGGTCTGGCAAGTTCCGCAGTTCGCAAGCAAACTTCAAAGCTGGCCTGCATAGACGACGTTGCGTTCACGAGCACCAAATAGCTCCCCGCCCTGCTATCACCAAAACTAATTACTATTCATGGCAGGCCTCTGCCTGTGCACCCAGGTTGCGGAAACGTAGCCGCTCGAGTTGAGCGCGCCGCATTATTCGAGTGCATCGCACTCCCTGGCCGACCAGCTAAATGTCGCAAAAATCGCGTCTTTGACAATGTCGGCGCTGGAGAGGTTGCGAGCGTTTCCCCTGCACTCGAAGAAGAGCTCCATTTCGCTCGCGCTGGAATGTGCCGATCCAACCACCGCCAAGGACTTGTACGGCTCTCGACGGCACGGATGTTCCCGATTCTCCACAGGGAAGTCCGACACCCCAAAAAAAACAGACGTTATCACCGCTTTTTCTCAAAGGAAGAGCTCTAATTAAATCGGATAACACCGGCGCTTGGTCACAACCCTGTGAGCCGCGAGAACGCACGCGTGGCGGAAGGGACGATGTCTGGTCCAGCCCGGCGGACAGCCCACCTTCGAGGTGCGCCCTTCTGGACCGGCTCGCTCGCAGGAAAATGAACGAGACGATCTTGCTGGTAGAAGACGAAGAAGCATTGCGGATCACCCTGAGCGACCGGCTGCGCCTTGAGGGTTACGTGGTCGAGGTCGCATCCGACGGCACGCGTGCTGTCGAGCAGGCGACTACCCGCGCGTTTGACCTGATCATTCTCGACGCGAAGCTATCTGGCTGCAATGGCATTGAGGTCTGTCGAGACCTTCGGGACGCCGGGTTTACGAATCCCCTTCTCCTACTGACTTCTCAGGGTCAGACAGCGGAGCGGGTGCTCGCCCTCAATCTGGGTGCGGACGACTGCGTCCCGCAACCGTTTGAGATCTCGGAAGTGCTGGCCCGCATTGAAGCGCTATTGCGACGTCGACGCCTCCGAACGGGGGAGGGTGTTCATCATTTTGGCGCAATCCGCATCGACATTCCCCGCCGGAAGGTTACCCGAGAAGGCAAACCCGTGGTGCTTCTTCTTCGGGAGTTTCAGCTTTTGCGTTACTTCGTGCAACACGCAGGGATTCCTCTGGCCCGCGACGAACTGCTACGCGAGGTGTGGGGGTACGAAGCCGGAACGTTCACGCGTACGGTGGATGTGCACGTGGCCGAATTGCGCCGGAAACTCGAAAAGAATCCTAAACATCCGGAGCTGATCCTCACCGTATCCGGAATTGGTTATCAATTTGGCAGGTAGGATAGAGCCTGCTTGACAATCCCATTGCATAGGACTTACGTTGCTCGCGGCTTTACGTATTTCTCCATCGGCAGCAGAAAACTCGAAGATATTGAAAACGCCGCCCAGCTGGAAACCCGGAAACGCGACCCTTGGGCACGTATGACCGAACCTGCTCGCCTCCGGTCTCAGGTGAGGTTGCCAACATACCCTACACTCGACGCCCCGGGGAGAGACAGATGTGATTCCTCTGCTGTGCAAAACTCGATTGAAAAGCGGCATGATTGCAAAACAAGAGCACCACGTAGCTTCTTAAATTTGGGGAATTCAGCCCGCAGCAGATCTCGACGCTCTCATGGAGAAAGCCGCCAAAGACCTGGCCGACTATCAGCGCCTGACAGCTGAAGGCAAGCTCGGCGAGGCTGGACAGAAGCGGGAAGAATTAAAGCGCGCACACGACAAACTGAGTGCGCGCCAAAAATAATATTGTGCGGCTCAAGGCATCGGAATCACCGCCGGCGCCTCGTCAGAGTAAACACTCTGCGAGCCGCTGGCATCCACTGCTGTCGTGACGTAGTAATAAGTGCTACCCGACTGAACGTTCGAATCTGTGTAAGCCGTCGAGCTGACGCCACTCTTAAGCAAGCTATAAGGTCCTCCGCTCACTGTCCCCCGATATACGTTGTAGGAGACTCCGGAAGACGACGATGGCATCCATGTCAACGAAACCGAGTGGGGTGGTAAGACGGTAACGATTGCACTTGCAGACTTCGTGCTGTCGACCTGACTCGTCGCCGTAACCACGTCGGTTTCGACGTTTTGGGGAGCAGTGTACAGTCCGGACGGGGTAATCGTTCCTATTCCCTGCGTAACGGCCCAGGTTACAGCAGTGTTGCTTGAACTAGAGACGGTGGCCGCGAATTGCTGCTGCCATTTTTGGGGCATCGAAACGGTAGCGGGCGAAACGCGCACCGCAATGGCTTGCGGCACGGACACACTCACTGCAGCTGAAGCAGACTTGGTTGGATCTGCCACGCTTACCGCAGTGACGGTGTAATTTCCTGCCGCACTGGGAGCAGTATAGGTCCCGTTGCTGGCGATCGTTCCTGCGGAAGCGGACCACGTTACAGCCGTGTTGCTAGTTCCAGAGATCATGGCAACGAACAGTTGCTGTCCACCCCCCTGAAGGCTGCTGGTCGTTGGCGAAATCGAAATGGAAACCTGGGTGGCAACCGTGACAGTCGCTGAGCTTGATTTGGTGGGGTCTGCTGCACTGGTCGCAGTTACGGTGTAAGTCCCCGCCGCAGACGGCGCCTTGTACATACCGGTGCTGCTGATTGTGCCGCCCGATACTGCCCAATTGACAGCCGAATTGCTCGTTCCACTCACTGTGGCTGTGAATTGCGCTTGTTGACCTGGCTGTAGCGAAGCGGTTGACGGAGAAAGCGTCAGCGAAACAGTCGTTGGCGGCGGAGGTGTCGCAGGTGCTAGAGCACCAGCCGCGAACATCGAGACTAGGCATGTGTCAAATCGCGATCCTGTTGACCAAGTCCCCGGCAGAGAAGCCAGGTTGGTCTGCTGGCTGGTCTCCGAATGACAGTAACTAGTGCTATCGCGGAACTGAATCTCGCCGTTGAGACCGAGCAAAGCAATCCAGTACCTCGTGCCCTGGGTGACCTGCACTGGAGGGACGGCCACTGCATTCCATTGTCCAGGGAGAGGCTTGGCGATTATCGACTGGGTCAGGAGGGTTCGAGGATGCCGATACCAGCTCGTGTACAAGCCCACCCAGGCTATAGCGGCCGTGTTGGAGCGGTCTAGAAAAACGTACAGCGAACTAACCTGGGCTGTCTTAGGCGCTGTTACGGGAAATGCCTCGGCCATTCCGCTGGGGTTGGTGTCTTGCGAGCTCTGGATTTGCGAGCTACCCAGGACAATTTGAGGCGACTGCCCGAAAGCAGACACGGCGAGTACCAGGAACGCTAATAGGCTAACGGAACGACGATGTTGTGAACCTTTGTAGAGTTGGACATGGAAGGTGCTGGGGCCTAGAGTCACAGTTCACACCTATGCCTGTGCGGCATTGCCGCACAGCGGGGGAATGGTAGTGCTCTTGCAGTCCCCAGCCGGGCCATTCGAGACGCCAGCCGAAGACAACTGCTGGCGCAATTCTTACTGAGCAGTCGGGTGTTCACCAGATCACGTTGGTACAGTCTGAGTAGGGCATGGGGGCTCAGGTAACCGTGGAAAAGTCCGCGCTTGCCCCCTCAGATCTTTCGTTACCTGCTGTTCACGCCCTCTCGCCGGGCAACGTGCAGAAGAACCTGAACAAGGGAGCCGCCGAAGGCTATCGGCTGTTTCCGCACACACTGGCGGCGCTCGGCGCATTCGCCGTTATTATGGAGAAACCGCCGGTGCCGACTGATACACGCTACGAATACCGTTTTCATACCAGCATGCGAGAATCGAGTGCCGAAAAGAATGTCGTCGAAGATCAGGCGCAAGGGTTCACATTGCTAGAGACCGCCCAGATTCTGGGCCAGCGCGTGGTGATCACGGAGAAGGCCCTCCCTGTGCAGCCATCCGCAGAGGTTCATCCGCAATGATAATTTTGTAGTTCAAGGAATCTACGAAGGAAGTCGCCATCTCTTTATTTGTGCCTGCGTTGATGTCCTGCTGGCAAACAGGATGAAGCACCTTAGTTACTTTGCCCCTCCGCGATTTTGTGGGAGATTGTCTCCGGCGAGGGCACGGGCTACGTTCCACGCTCGAGTTGTCATGTGTATTCCTGCCCCTCGTCTCCCGCGGAAGTCCATCCTTCCGTCGAAATCCAAAAACTGGGCCCAGCCAATGAATAGACGCATAATCTGGATTGAGGATGAAACATTCACCGGCTGGTGCTGCTCCCACTGCACTTGGGGTTTTACCGCCCCGCGCCTGGAGAGCACCGTTGCGGCACTCGCATTTAACCGCGTTGCCCAAGAGGGGTTCGAGAAGCACGACTGCCCGGGCAGCGGAGGCCAGGAAGAGGCCCGACGCTAGGCATCAATCGGCGTCTGAACGCCGGCGCGCCGTTTAGTGGCATGACCCTGCCGAAAGTGCGATCAGGGTGGTTCATAGGGCCCAGGGGTTAACGATGGTAATCGAAACATCCTCAAGGTGCGCTGTGTTGCGGGTTGCCAGCGTGGCGTGGTGAGCGAGGGCGGTGCCGGCAATCATGGTGTCGCGCAGGTCACCGGGCTGGCCCTTCTTTTTCGAATTGTCATGAGGTCCCCGGCCTGTTGAGCTGCAGACAGATCGAAGGGAGCCAGCCGCACTTGACTCCGCCCGGCTTCCGCATGGGAGGTGTTGCTCAATTACCGGTTCGGAGCGGCTTCCCCTCCTGCCTTCTAGCCCAATACCACAGTGCGAGTTCGACCCGATTGCTTACGCCAATCTTGTCGTAGATTTTTCCAAGATGGTTCCTGACGACGTGTTCGCTGATCGTGAGTTCCTTAGCGATTTCTTTATTTTTGAATCCTTGGGCTACTAGCTCGATGACTCGCAGCTGTCGCCGGCTGGGAAGCCGTGTTCCGTAGCGATCGACCAAGGGCTTGCGAGCCGGCAATTTCCCTCCTCAGAGTGGTCCCTATGAGGGAGGGCGAAGGACAGCTTGGCTTAGTTTTGAAGGGCGGTCAACCTCGAAATGAATGAGACAGCCCCGCCAGCGAAGCCGGTTTGAGGGGGGAGCGCCGGGCGTCTTGATTTGTCTGGGACCTCGCGTGCAGCACCGAATCTCGTTCCGGCCGATCCCGCGGGATCAAGTTAAGGCGGGATCCTGCGGGCCGTCAGTGTGCACCCTGGGTGCACAACTGCCCGTGCAACCAGGTTGCACAAACGGACACCTCAGTTCCCTGCTGCAGTCGACAACCAATATCCGCGATGACGACCGTAATTCGCTCCAGCAAAGGTCCGGAGTACAAATCGAATACCGATCGAGGATGGCGGGCAGTTTTCGCACGCACGAATCGTAGGCGAAGATAAAGCGAATGTCAACGGAA
>CAVOSN010000018.1:0-20659 GCA_963698805.1 uncultured Acidobacteriota bacterium
GCTGGCCTTAATTGTTAGATCGAATGGGTGTTTTTCTTCCAGTCTCCGATAGGACGCATGCTGTTAGTTCTGCCAGTTTCCTATGGGGGACGAGTCCGAGAAAGTGGCTTCCGAGCAGACCCAAATTGGCTTAATGACCCGCTTTCAGAATTTAGCCAATTCGTTACACTGCAATACCTCTTCGATAGTTTCCCGGACGACAAGACCACCCACTCGGGTCACCGGCGATTTTTCCGAGCAATACTCAGGACCAGTTTCTGATGTCAATCGAACAAAGGAGGAAATAACGAATGAAGTCACACATAGGTCTTTCTAACCTGCTGGCGCTTTTACTCCTACTGTTCGTCGCAGTGCCGGTCGTGGCACAGGATACGGGCGAGCCCGACAAGGCTTCCTTGGAGAAGGCCTATCCATCGAAGCGGCCGTATTCGCCGTACGCGGATCGCCACTTTCCAGACCGCGTGTACTGGGGCGATACCCATTTGCATACCTCATTTTCTATGGACGCCGGCGCTTTCGGTTGCCGTCTCGGTCCCAGGGATGCTTACCGTTTTGCGAAAGGTCAGGAAATCACAGCTTCAAGTGGTCAGCCCGTTCGGCTCGCACGTCCACTGGACTTTTTGGTGGTCGCCGATCATTCGGATGGATTTGGTTTCTTCCCGCTGCTCTTCAGTGGCGACCCCAAAATTATGGCAGATCCGCAGGGTCGGCGTTGGAACGAGATGATTCAGAACGGACAGGGAGCCGCAGCAGCCATCGACATAATCACTTCATTCGGAAAGGGAGCAATCTCCAAGGCCATTTTTCCAGTTCCAGGCACGACCGCATTCCAGGGCGCGTGGGAAGAGGTCATCAAGGCAGCTGAGGAGGCTAATGACCCCGGACGCTTTACTGCCTTCATCGGCTTCGAGTGGACTTCCAACACCGGCGGCAACAACCTGCACCGCAACATCATCTTTCGCGACAATGCGAGCAAAGCCAGCCTGGTTGAGCCCTACACCACGCAGAAGCCTCTGGGCAGCGACAATCCGCGCGACCTGTGGAAGTGGATGAGCGGTTACGAAGAGAAAACGGGCGGCCATGTTCTGGCCATCGCGCATAACGGTAATCTCAGCAATGGCCGCATGTTTCCCCTCATCGAATCGTTCTCGGGAAAACCGATCGACCGCGAGTACGCCGAGACTCGCGCGCTCCGAGAGCGGCTCTACGAGGTGACACAAATCAAGGGTGACGGAGAAACACACCCCTTCCTGTCCCCCAACGACGAGTTCGCGAATTTCGAGCGCTGGGACAAGGGAAACCTCGACCTCACGGAGCTCAAGAAACCGGAGATGATGGAGTTTGAGTACGCTCGTTCGGCTTTGAGGAATGGCCTGAAGCTGGAACAGGAGCTGGGCGTCAACCCCTACAAGTTCGGGATGGTCGGTTCCACCGATGCACACACCGGTCTCGCTGCCATCGATGAAGACAACTTCTGGGGCAAGACTTCCAGTTCGGAGCCCAGCGCGGAACGTGCCACGCATCCGTTCATCAAGACATCCAACGCCACCATCATGGGATGGGAGCAGACCGCGTCCGGCTACGCCGGGGTTTGGGCCGCCGATAATACGCGTGAGGCGTTGTTCGATGCCATGCAGCGCAAAGAAGTCTATGCCACCACCGGTCCACGCATGATTGTGCGTTTCTTCGGCGGCTGGAACTTCGCAGCCAACGATGCCAATACCCGCAATCCCGCCGTCGTTGGCTATGGCAAAGGTGTACCCATGGGCGGCGATCTGACTCAGGCACCGACAGGCAAGACGCCCACCTTTTTGGTCGCGGCGTTGAAAGACCCAATCGGTGCGAATCTCGATCGCATTCAAATCATCAAGGGTTGGCTAGACGCGGGTGGCCAGACCCACGAAAAGATCTATGACGTCGTCTGGTCCGGAGACCGCAAACGCGACGCTAAAGGCAAGCTTCCTCCGGTGGGTGACACCGTGGATGTCCCCAACGCAACCTACACCAACACTATCGGCGCGACCGAACTGATCAAAGTTTGGAAAGACCCCGAGTTCGAGCCTGCGCAACGCGCTTTCTACTATGTGCGCGTTCTCGAAATTCCAACCCCACGCTGGACGGCATACGATGCCAAGTATTTCGGCATCAAGATGCCTCCTGAAGTGCCAATGAAACTTCAGGAGCGCGCCTATACGTCTCCCATTTGGTATACCCCTGAGAAGTAAGCGATGAAGATCATCCTAGGAAGACTCATTCGGGAGCCGCTGTTCCACTTCCTCTTGCTCGGGGCGGCTATCTTTTTCCTGGCGGGCCGGGTGCGTAATGCCAGCATCGGTGGCGGGGAAAAGATCGTTGTGACTCAGAGCGAGATGGAGAGCATGGTCATGGGCTTCAGTCGCACGTGGATGCGTCCTCCCACCCAAGAGGAGATGCAAGGCCTTGTCGACGACTACGTGCGCGAAGAGGTGCTATACCGCGAGGCAAGAGCTATGGGCCTCGATCAGGACGACGTTATTGTCCGGCGACGGATGCGACAGAAATTCGAATTCCTGGCCGAAGATCTCGCAACGGACCGCAGCCCGACCGATCTGGAACTCGAGGCCTATCTCCAACAGCATTTGGATAGGTTCCGCAAAGAACCCAGTTTCAGCTTCGAACATATCTTCCTAAGCCGAGAAAAGCATGGAGCGTCCACAGAGGCCGAAGCCAAGGCGCTCCTAGCGGAGTTGGGCGGCAAGAATAAGGACACCATCGACATCGAGAAGCGCGGTGATACCTTCTTATTACCTTCGCGGTTCGAGAAGACCTTAGCGGGCGAGACTGCTCGATTGTTTGGCGATAACTTCGCTACGCAGTTGACCACGATCGAGCTGGGGGAATGGGCTGGTCCCATCGAGTCCAGCTACGGCCTCCATCTGGTTCGTGTCGATGCACGCGTCCCAGGAGTCGCGCCGCCACTGGCAAATGTGCGCGACTCGGTTCTCCGAGACTTTCTCAACGACCGCCGCAAACAGGAACTGGACGCTCAGTATTCCAGGTTGCGCGCTCGATATACCGTGGTGGTCGAGCCCCCCGAAGTGCCAAAGGTTGCGGAGGCGCGTTGATGGAGCGCAGTCGCAGCTTCGCGGTTTTCTTCTTCCTGCTAGCAACAGCTAGCATCCTCTGGGCTCACGAGGTTCGCCCCGGGTATCTCGAACTGCGCCAGGCAGACGCCAGTACCTACGCCGTGCTATGGAAGGTTCCCGCGATAGGCGACATGCGCCTGAGCATCCACCCGCGTTTCCCGGACAACTGCAAAACGGTAGCCGATCTCACGAGGTACCGTACATCCGATGCCTACGCAGAGCGCTTGCTTCTTAGGTGCACGGGCGGATTGGTCGACCGGACAATCGCAATCGATGGACTCGCCGCAACAATGACAGACGTTTTGGTACGTATCGAACGAACGGATGGTTCGGCCCAAATCGCGCGTCTTACGCAGTCGAAGCCGGGACTGGTCGTGGAAGCATCTCCCGACAAGTTGCAGGTCGCACGCGTGTATTCCGTTCTGGGGGTGGAGCACATTTTGACCGGAGTCGACCATCTGTTGTTCGTGCTCGCTCTCATCCTCATCACGAAAGGCGGCTGGAAACTGGCGAAGACCGTTACAGCGTTCACTGTCTCTCACAGCGTCACGCTGACGGCGGCAACGCTCGGCTTTGTGCATGTCTGGCCAAAGCCCCTCGAGGCGATCATTGCGCTGAGTATCGTGTTCGTTGCCGCAGAGATCTTGCATGGACGACAAGGACGATCGGGAATAACCGCCCGCGCCCCGTGGATCGTGGCGCTAACCTTCGGCCTTCTACATGGTCTCGGTTTTGCAGGCGGTCTTAGCGACGCTGGCCTTCCTCAGGCCCACATTCCGCTCGCGCTTCTCTTTTTTAGCCTGGGGGTGGAAGCCGGGCACTTTCTCTTTATCGGTGCTGTGCTGACTGTAATCTTTCTCCTGGTGCAGCTCCCGAAGGTCATCACGCCCCGATGGGCGCAACTTGTTCCTCCATATGCGATCGGCGCCGTAGCATCCTATTGGGTCATAGCTCGGATCAGTGCATTTTGGTACTAGGAGACGGAATTCGCTTTGGGTAATCTCCGCGATTACCTCGGTAAAAGTAAATTGCTGCGCGAGAAGCATGTGCAACTCTGAGAACTATCGTTCCCGAGGAGTTTTGTATGTTGCCGAATCTAACCCCAGGAACGAGCCGACTCTAGCGAACAGAGAGTTGAAGAGTTAAGGGGGTGTCAGACATGATACGGACGATTTTGTTCCTCGTGATTCTTCATTCTCGTGAATCTTTGCTTGCTCAAGAGCCGCAGGCCAGTGTACCGATTGCGGCTCAAACTCAGTCAGCTAGGAAGCCGGACAACACCACTCCCTCTTCTCCTGAAGGCTGGCACTCGCCTTGTCGCCCTACTTGTGGCTCTCGGGGATCCACGGAACCGTTGGTGTTTTGGGCCGCGATGCGAGTGTGCATGCTGGGTTCGGAGATATTATTTCCAAGCTTAATCTCGGGCTGATGGCAGCCACAGAGCTTCGCCACAAAAGACTCTTGTTCCTGACCGACCTGATGTGGATCAAGCTTTCCGAGGACAAAGGCCTCCCTGAAAATCAGGTGGGGGAGATCACCGCAAAATCCAGGGTGCAGAACTTCATGCTTGGGCCTGAGGTTGGGTACCGATTTATCGAACAACCGCGCCTGAACGTCGATGCCTTCACGGGATTTCGCTATTGGCACCTGGGATCGAGTCTTGAGTTTGAGCCGAACCCGTTGGGCCGGAAATTTTCCATGCGTCAGAACTGGGTGGACCCCTTGCTTGGGGCACGGCTCCAGACGCCGTTCAGTCCCAAGCTTCGTTTTACATTATTAGGAGATGTGGGTGGCTTCGGCGCGGCAGGTGGCCCAATTTTTCCGGGCTCCTCCACCAAGGCCAAAGGGCGGTTCCGGTCACAACATCCCGGACTAGAATGTAACCGCGCCAGAAATCTGCAGTGTGTACCCCTGATAGGTAGATCTGCAGGCGAACTCATGAAAATACTTAACACCGACGCTCATCTTCCGATCGGGTAACATGGCATGGGCAGAAAAGCCAAGAGCATTCACTTTGTAATGCGCCTCTGACTCTTGGGGCGTAATCGTTGGTCCAGTCTTGTCCGTAGTCTGCCACTGTCCGTAGCCCACCAGTCCCAATTGAAGACGCAGGTTTTCTCGCAAGCGAAATGATTGTGTTAGCGAATAATCTAGGTTGAGAGTCTGGCCTGGATGGATCTTGGTGCTCTCCTGAGCACCATGAAACTCGTACATTTGGAAGGCGGACAAAGCAGTCGCCTTGTTCTCCGTCAAATAGAGAGTTTGCCCTGCCGAAAGGACAGACGTCCAATAGCCCGATCCTACATTGTTGTTGGACCCAGCGTTAAACCGCCCCGTGGGTGCCAAGAATCCATAGATCGCGCGAAGGTCGGCGCGCTTGGTCCGCCAGCCAAGGATGAATGGTTGATAAAAGGAATCCGCAAATCCTCCACCACCGCTGATGGTGCCCTGAATATCGGAAGTGAGGGAATTGTTGGCGATCGGCAGAGTAGCCGAAGCCGACAATACTGCGCTGCCCAACGCCCCTATCGTCTTTCGGCTCACCCAAACAAAGCTATTCATGTCCATCATTATTGAATTCTGGCCGGTGGCAACCACGTCCCCGTTTTCATTCTTTTGTTCATCGCGCGAGAAAAAGACGAAGAGGTTGGAATAAGTAACTCCTGGTTGCGGTGTCACTCCAGAATTGGTCGCATTCATGCCGACGGGATAGACACCCCTAACTTGGGCTTGAGCAGAACTTGAAACCGCTAACGTGGAAAGAGCGATGAGAGCGACGATAGGAGACGCACGAAATGCCATGCCTGCTTTCATCTATATTCACTGGTTCCCTTTTCCGCATCGGAAACACGATGGGCAATGTTGAACCCGGGGACTTCTACGCTAACTGTTCCGTACTGCGGGCACCTAGAACGCGTGCCAGGGGCATCAAGATTAGTAATCCAACAACAGCAACCACGACGATCATGACGAGAACGTTCGGGTCGTCGAAGTTCTTGCCGCCAACCACAAGCGCAGCGGCAATATTGCGTTGTGCGGTACCGAGTGCCAGAACACCTTTTGTCCCGAAGCCAGGCCCGCCCAGGAGCCAGCCGAACCCAAGTCCAGCAAGCAGGAAGAGAATGCTCGCCAAAATGCCACGTGTACCGAACAAAGCAATTACATTTTGGAACTTCGTCACGAGAAGCAACATAATGAGGAGAACGAGGCTCACACTGGAGGTTCGGTTAAGCGGCGCGCGCACTTTTTCGGCAAAACTTCCAAGTCGAGCGTTCACTGCAAGCCCGATACCCAGCGGGAACAACATGAGAAGAACCAGCGAGCGTGCAATTTGTGCAGGATCGACCGAAACACCTTTAAGAAGTAGCGGCAGTACTAGCGGCATGTAGGCGACGGTCAAGACCATGAGCAAAACCATCAATCCCACTGCAAAGGCGAGATTCCCCTTGGCAATCCCTGCCAGCTTGGGAAGGAAGGGTGCGCCAGCAGCTGCGCTGAGCAAAAGCAGGGCTATGCCGAGCGGCTGGTCAAGCCTAAGCAGCCTGGCAATGGCTAATGCCCCGACGGGCATCAACACAAAGTTCGCTAGCAAGGCGAACAAAACAAGTTTGACGTTCCGCAGAGGATCCAGAATCTCCTTAATTGTGAGACTCAGACCCACCGCCAGCATGCTTGAAATCACGAAGGCGAGCATCGCGATCGGGACTGCCTTACTCAGGAGTTCCATATGCCCTTCTCGTGCAGTGCTCAGGCGGCAAGGTTCGGTATCAGGCGACAGCCTGAGTTTTCTTACCTTTCATCGCGCTTGCCAGTGGCATCGTTGCAAAGTTCTTCCAAAACGTCTCCAAGGACTCTACGCCACCAAACAAGGTAGTAAAGATTGTGGAGTCCGCCAGCAGCATGTGTCCCCCGCGTTGTGCATTAGGCGGCATCCAGATACACGAGTTGAACTCGCTGTTGCCCGCCTGAGTGAAAGGATGCGGCCGGTCTAAATCGATCGGTTGGCGCGTCAGCACGTGGACTGATTTCGTGTCATCTGTGGTCAGTGCGTAGTGCGGCAGGTGTGGATGAAAGTTGAAGGTAGTGACCCCGTTGAGTAGGTCGAGCGTGTCCAAATCTTTATTGATGGTGAGAGGCGCGATTTGTTTCGAGCCTTTAACAACCGCTGGGCGAAGTCCGAATTGATTCATGACCGGCACCCCGAGTGCCTTCATCAGCGAACGCGTGTATTGGCCGAAACGCTGCTGCCGAGGGACGAGCGCATCCCCATGATGTGTGTACTCCATTTGCCGCTGCTGCGGATCTTCTGTAAATCCCACATCGTGATGGGGCCCGAGCAAAAGACAGGTCCCTTCTCTCTCCAACCAATTGCGGACCGCTTCGATCTCATCCGAGGCGGCCTCCTGCTCGGAAACCAAATGATCGAGGCCGAACACCATTAGCGTGTCTGTGTCCGACAGGATTCGTTCGTCTATGGGAAGCTTGTACCCGGCCTGGTCGATCCGCTGAAATACTGCGACCGGATGTCCGGTGACTTCACCTGCTACCTTCTGAAAGGCGAGCGTAGAGCGGTGGAACAGTTCCAGGGTCCCAGCAATTCCTTGGAGGAAGTGCATCTCGTCCCATTCCGCTCCCTCATACGCTGGCCAAGCGACTCGGCGGACCTCGGTCATCGTGGAGAACCGGTTATCCAACTTCGTAACATCCCGGTTCGACTCCCACGGGTAACTCCAAGTCCAGTAAATTGATACTCGTCGTTTGCCCGGGCTGTACTTGCGTGGCGCATGATTCTGGTTGTAGGTACGCGGCAGTTCAAGCATGGCGCTCATGTCTGTTTACCTCTCTGCTCAATGACCATCGTTCAAGGATGCAAGGTATCGGAGCGCGTTTATCCCTGGCAAAAGGAAGTAGGCTCCACCTCGTACAGTCGTGAATGCTGGCAGGCCTGTGATCTTCTTCCGAATGGGACGTTTCGGGATGGTCATGTCAAACGTGCCATCCTGTGTACCGAATATCGGATCACGCTCGTTTCCTAGTTCGTGAAAACTTGGATCGTTCGCCCATACATTCATCGCGAATTCAAATTGGCGCACGAGGCTCGCACAGCCGACAAACGCGGCGATCCCCCGCTCGATCCCATCCTCCGGCGCGCCCTCGGGCAGGGGAGGACCGTAAGTCCCTCCGCGCCGGATCATCTTCCGCCGGTTCATGTTTGCCGCAGTGTCGCGCGGGTTCATACGTCGAATGTGTGAACCTAGCGGGCAGCCATAGCCGTGAGGGTCCATGTCTGAGTAACTGAAATCATTGTTTCGTTGTAGGTCAGCACCGAGGTTCGGATCATCTTTGTCGGGCGACAGGACAAGCGGAGCACCACTTCGCCACCGTCCCATCAGCTTGGCCGCTATCAGTTCCTGTTGCTCAGGTGTGTCCCCATGTTCTTGGAGGAAATCGCGAAAGGCGCCCACATGCTCTTCCATCCTGAGGTAGGCGACATAGCTACCGTTACGAGAAAGAACTTCTGGCTGAGACAGTCCGGTGGCAGGCCCTTCTTCATCTGGGTAGCCAAGAAAGAATTCACCTGGTTTGAGGGGCGGACCAGAGCCAGGCGTGGGTTCAACTCCTGTTCCCTCGATAACTGGCTGCGAGAGCCGATCGCGGTAGCCAAAGTGTTCGTGGGCGTAGTCAAAGGGCGGGACAGCTTCCAGGTCCAGGGAGGAGAGCAGTTCAACTCCATCACATTGCGCTAGATAGCGCTCGTGCTCTTGCCGACACCGCTCACGTTCGGCGACATCGCGGGCGAACAATATGACGATTGCGTGCAGCTTCGGATTTGCCAGTCCTCCTACCCAGTGATCCGGATGGTTAGCACCGGTTAGTCCTAGGACTTCCGCTCGGGCCGCCATCCCCTGACGGAATTCTTCGGGAAAGGTCGCCAACGATGCTTCTGGCGTGCCGAGCGCTCGCAACCCGTTCCCGGTGAACCCGATGGTCACCCATCTGGAGTCAAGCACGCTCGAACCGACAGCCTTTGCGGTGCCCACCTTGTCGATCAGGCCCGTCAGCCACGCGCGCCCGCCTCTCGCCGATGGAAAGGTTAGGAATTCGTAGCGTGCGGCCCTCGCAGGTGGCCGCGACAGCAGGAAATGCTGAATGTCTTCGAAATCGAGCTGAGTAGGTTGCTCAATTCGTTTGGTCAGATCAGGCGAAACTCTTTCCGCTTGTTGTAAAACGGTCACGACGCTCTCCGATCCCCAAGTGACGAGCCGTGCTTACTGCATTAGGTCGAGCATGTCGCTAAAGGCAGCCTTGAGTTTCAGAGCCTTCTTGATTTCGTCCGCGGTCGCGTACGGATACTCCCCGTATTCCAAAAAGCTCGGGCACTGGTGTTCACGAACGAATTTAACGAACGCTGGCGCATTCGTTTTCCAGTCTTCCGGAAATCCCTCAAGGTTCTCAAAAGTCGTGTTCACACCTAACTTTGTGAAGAGGGCTACGGCGTCCTCGGTGTACTTGTCGAAATCGGTGTCAAATATTCCTTGGTACATGAAATAGGTATCTTTTCCGATATTAAAAAGAACCCACCGAAGGTAGTGGAGCTTAAGCGTCGCAAGGGCATCAGGAAGGTCAGCGATCGCCTTCTCGATGGTCTTGCCATAAGCACGGATCGCGTCCTCTCTTCCCGGTTTGATCTTCGCGATGAGGGTAAATCCATAGCAGGCTGGAGTTCGTGGATATACTGGGCCGTACCTCCCCTTTTCAAGCTTGAAGTACCCCTCCTTCGGAATCGCCATCGCCTGTGGCTTTGTCCAATCATTCTTTCTTGGCGCCGGAACTTCTTGCGGCTTCTTCGAATCGCTCTTTGGCACAACGGATGTAGCCATCTAAGTCTCCTTTTCAAGGTGCATGAGTTTGCGAACCAACATCAGGCAATCGGAGCGGAGTTTGTTCCTGAATCAAACATGCCGGTGAGTATTCACAGGCAGAGGAATGTGCCGTGCTCTACACCCAGTCTTATTTTTAGGGTGAAGAATTGGCGGATGTACGACAACTGGCACTTCTTACAGTGACACATGTTTTTCGGGCAAATGGTCGTGTGCTTGCTCATTTTCTCGGGGTAGAGCCAGCCAGCCTTCAGGCCTTGCGGAATCGACTCGCCCGCATTCACGCCGCGCCAAAGAAGTGAGGCGCAGAAACCGCATTTCCATTACATCTACACTCATCAATCTATGTTCGTGAGGTCACTTCGCTATCGAGGGCGAGACTAACTCATACATCGACGCCCACGCTTCGGTGAGTAAATCCCGGACATCTCTCCTGCGGTGCTCTTGTGTCTCTCACGCCCGGTCGGAGTGAGAGTTTCCGGGCGATGGGCTGCAAGCCGCTGGTGCTAAACTCTGGTTGCTGCTTGGGGGCTTGAATGGGGGGTAGCCGATCCTCGTCCGACCTGGTTCGCTTCGCGGGTTTCGAACTGGACCCGCAAGCCGGAGAACTGCGCAAGGATGATGGAACCCGGATCCGGCTCCAGGAGCAACCTTTTCAGATTCTCCGAATTCTGCTGGAACAGCCCGGCCGGATCATAGCTCGTGAAGAACTCCGCCAGAAAATCTGGCCGTCCGACACGTTCGTTGACTTCGACCACGGTATAAACAATGCCGTCAAGCGGTTGCGGGAGGCTTTGGGGGATACAGCGGAAACCCCGCGCTTCATCGAGACGCTGCCACGTCGGGGCTATCGGTTCTTGCACAGCATCACTCAAGCAACCGCGGAAGCTTCGATAGCGGTGCTGCCGTTCCTGAATCTCAGCGCCGATCCTGAAAACGAATTTTTCTGCGACGGCACAACCGAAGAGATTATCAATGCCCTGGCTCATATCAAGAACCTTCATGTGGTTGCGAGAACTTCTTCGTTTTCCTTCAAGGGGAAACACGTGGATTTGCGTACGGTGGGCCAGCAGCTCAACGTGCGAACTCTGCTGGAGGGTAGCATCCGTAGATCAGGGGACCGCCTTAGGATTACGGCCCAGTTAGTGAATGCGGAGGATGGGTACCATCTTTGGTCCGAGAAGTATGACCGGGAAATGAAGGACGTGTTCGCAGTTCAGGCAGAGATTGCGAACTCAATTGCGCAGCGTTTGGAAGTAAGCCTGGATTCGGGGCGGCAACCCTTATTCCGAGCGGGTACGGGCAACCTCGAGGCCTTCAAGCTATACCTGCAGGGGCGCGCACTGTTCTTTCAGAGAGGGGTGCGCCTGCTTCCCGCTGTAGAGTGCTTCAAGAAGGCGATCGCTCTGGATCCAAAGTACGGATTGGCATGGTCAGGGCTGGCGGACGCCTACAACTCAGTGGGCTTCTACGGGCTTGCCAAGCCTGAAGACTGCCTCCCGCGTGCTAAGGAAGCGGCTCAGCAGGCTATCGAACTCGACCCCTCTCTCGCTGAAGGACATGCGTCCTTGGCAGTGTCCCACCTGACCTATGATTGGGACCGTTCGAGCGCTGAGCGCGAGTTTCTTCGCGCGTTCGAGTTGAAACCCCAGATCTCATTGGCGCGATCCCAGTATGGGTTGTTCTATCTTCAATGGTCGGTGGGGCGTTTTGAAGACGGGTTGGCACAGGCCGAGCAGGCCGTCCAGAACGATCCGCTCTCGGCATGGGCCAGAGGGATGCTCGCGGTGACCTACATCGCGATTGACGCCAACAAGTGCGTGGAGACGGCCTTGGAGACACTCAAAATTGAGCCCGACTCCTACCTTAGTCGTTGGGCTCACATCACCGGACTCAACGCACTTGGTCGCTTCGCAGAAGCCGTGGAGTTAGGAGAGGTGGCCCTCAGGATGTTCGGCAGACCGCTGTGGATTATGGCATCCCTTGCTCGATCCTACGCCCAACTGGGGAAGCGCGAAGACTCCCGGGCGCTGTACATGGAGCTCCACTGGAGGGCAAAACGGGAATATGTCGCGCCCCTCTTCCTGGGTGTGGCGGCCTGCGCAGCTGGGGAACAGGACGAGGCGATTCGACATGAGCAAGAGGCTCACGCCATTGGCGATCCGACATTGATTGGCGCCAGGTATTGGCCGGATCTTGCGGAATTACGCGAAGACCCACGTTTCCGGGAGATTTTGAGGTGCAGGGGATGGACGTAGCGCGACCCCCGCGCTTTCGGGACACTCTGTGCGCCCGAACTCACCCGCTTGAAGTAGTCCTAAACCCCTTCATTTTCCAGGCTGTTGCCTCAAGCCGGAGAACTGCTCAAGGATGATGGAACCAGAATCCGGCTGCAGGAGCAACCCCTTCACATTCTCCGGATTCTGCTGGAACAGCCGGGCCGGATCATAGCGCGCGAAGAGCTGCGCCAGAAAATCTGGCCGTCCGATACTTTCGTTGATTTCGATCACGGTATAAACAACGCCATCAAGCGGTTAAGGGAAACGCTGGGGGATACCGCCGAAACACCAAGCTTCATAGAGACTCTACCGCGTCGCGGATACCGTTTCATTGCTCCGATTGAAGACCCGCCTTCTAAGCGCATTGGGCTTGCGCCGATCGACTCCATCGCAGTTCTTCCCTTCGAGACCGCAAGCTCCGACCCGGACATGGATTACCTGTCAATCGGAATTCCGGGAAGCATCATTCACGGGCTCTCCCAAATTCCCAATCTCCGCGTGATCTCGTGGCGAAGTGCAGCCAGTGAAAGCAGTCGCCAGAGTGACCCTTTGGCAATCGGCCGAAGACTTTGCGTTAGAGCGGTGTTAACCGGAAGAATTTGGCAACGGGCAACAAGTTGCGATTGCATGTCGATCTGCTGGATACAGCGAACGGGGAGGAGATCTGGGGAGATCAGTATGACAGCGATCTTACGGAACTCTTCGCTGTTCACGCTTTCGCGCCCTCTCCTGGAACTGGGCATCCGGAGAGAAGGAATACAAGCGTGCGATCGGCGCAAGTAGCTAACCCCCTTAAATGTTTGACCCAGCTTTTTGATCGCCTGTAATTTAAAAATTTTTATTCCCACCCCGCCCGCCTGCACGCCGCTCGTCCGCTCGTCGCGCGTCCGCACACCCAAGTGGCCTTGGGGTGTAGCAAAATCCCCTCAATGCGTAATACCCCCGCACGTCATTGACGGGGGAGTGGGGGAGCCCGGAAAAAACGGGGCCACCCCGTAACGAACGAGTTAACGAGAAGGGGGCGGCTGGTAGAGTTTGCTTTCTTCCGAGCAAACCGCCCTTTCCAAACTATCGACACCGAGGTAGCGAAGAAACATTCGCGCCAGTTCTTCTCGTAGGGTGTTGTCATCGAGCGGCAGGATGTCCTCGAAGATATGCGTGCGATCGAACAAGATCAGTTCCCGTAAAGCGAGTGCAACCATGACGAACGCGAACCGAATGGCGCGTTCCGGCTCAGGATGGTTGATCTGGTCGCGCCACATCATGAACGTGTTCACCGTCGTCTGGAAAGATTGTGCCTCGGAGGCCCGCGCCTTGCGTACAAACCCTACCTCCCAGTGCTCCTCCGAATACTGGACAGTGGCGCGGCTCAGGCCCGCATCTGAACGAAAATTACGGATCATGCCTTCGATGATGTTCTTCGAAAACTGTACAAGCCCTATTGGACGCACCGTTTCAGGTTCAAACTGCGCAACGGTTGCGGCAGAGCTACGCTCGGTTAGGCGCTGAAACACGGCGGCCATGAGCGCGTCTTTGTCGCGAAAGCGGCGGTATACGTTCGCCGGTGAAATCCCTGCCTGTACCGCAATGCGCGGGAGGGTAGTGCCTTGCAGACCGTGCTTCGCGAGAACCGCCTCAGCAGCGTCCAACATCCGTCGCAAGGATTCTCGGCTGCGTAGTTGGCGCGGCGGGCGTGGGGCTGATTTCCGAGGCACGAATTACTCACTTGACAAAATGTGAATGTAGATTAACATTATCGCCACAGAATGTGAATCGTGATTTACATTATCACAAAGAGGAATGCTCATTCCCATGAAGGCTCGGCCAATCGGAATCACTATCCTGGCATTGCTGTTTGCGCTGAATGTAGCCGTTTACGTAGTCTTCGCCGTGTTGGCGGTCTTCAACCACGGTGCGCTCGTTGCGGTACTGCACACGCTTAGCCCATCCGGCGCTGGTCCGGAGACGATCCACAGTTCCATGGGCCGCGTGCAGCCGCTCTACTATTCAGCCATGGCGACTCTTACCTGTGCTATGACCGTAGGTTTCTGGAAGCTGCAGAACTGGGCGCGGATCGTCATGCTCGCGTTGATCACGCTTTCGCTGGTTTTGATGACCACCGAATTACGACCGCTGCTGGCTGCGCCGACTGCTGGCTCAATTATTCTCACGCTGGTGCGAGTTGCGCTTTCGGTGTTCTGGATGTGGTATCTCCTTCGTCGCCTGGTGCGCGACGTTTTCCGGCGAGAGGCGGCTCAGTTGGCGATCCCGCACACAAGTGATTCGGAGGCGCGATGGCAACAGAAGCTGTAGCACGTTCTGGCGACGGCTTGAAGGCTCCGGTAGTGCTGCCGGGTCGCCGTTATGATCATTACTTTTTTTCGGGCATGGCTTTGCTCATGCTGGCCACAGTTTTTGAGGGTTTTGCGCGTACCTACTATCTCGCCGGAGTGTTCCACGCGCCGCTGCCCAGCTTGATCATTCATGTGCACGGCGCAGCTTTTTCCTGCTGGATCCTCTTGCTTGTGGCTCAGACGTCTTTGGTCTCTCTCGGTCGTGTTGACATCCATCGCCGGCTTGGTATCGCAGGTTTCGTACTCGCAAGTCTCATGGTAATTCTCGGTGTCATGGCAGCCACCGATTTGCTCGTTCGGGAAGGGGGCCCGCCGGGAACGGATGCGAAATTCTTTTACATCGTGCCCCTTTCGGGCATGATGATCTTTGCTCCCCTCATCTTTCTTGCATTTCGCGCCCGTACCAACCCTCCAGCACACAAGCGGCTGATCCTTGTAGCCACTATGGCACTGGTGGTGGCGGCAATTGCCCGTTTCACGATCGTTCAAAACTTAGGTGCGGCATATCGGTTCTCTTACGTCTTCCTGATCCTGCTGGTCGCCTACGATTTGTGGTCCACGCGAAAGATTCATCCCGCTACTCTATGGGCGGGTGCCTTTCTCATTTTCGTGGAACAGATCAGTCAACCCGTAGGCCACACCGCCGCTTGGCATGCTTTCGCTGGCTGGGTGCAATCGTTAGCACGTTAATGTTGTCCATCTTGAATACACGATTAACGAAGAACAGACTGAGAGACCGCGTATCAGCTTCGTTGGAAAGGCTCAAGACGCTCGGAAACGTGGACCCCGATTCGTAGTTGGCGCAAAATCCCCATTACACTCATTGAACCGGATTTTGGCGAACAGACGGCGCAAGCTTGCGCTAACGCCTGTTCTCGTCAACCGACCAAACACGAACGGCAGCGCGAGTAAGCACGTGAGCGCAAGACGAGCATCCCCTAAAATGCTCCAACCTCTGAAAAATGACTTGGGGAGTCTCTCTGTGGATACTCGGTTACTGAGTGATCGATTCCCACTTTCGAACAAATACCATCCAGCATGGCTAATTGCCGGTTGCAGTGGCGGTGCCAACCCTTTATGGCTAACCGAGTGGTTGACGCGCAATCTTGAACTGCGGCCGGGGATGCGTGTGCTCGATCTGGGATGCGGACGAGCCCTGTCGTCGATATTTCTCAGGCTGGAATTTGAAGTCGAAGTATGGGCTGTTGACTTGTGGTTCAGCGCGTCCGAAAACTTGAAGAGAATCCGCGACGCAGGGGTTGAGAATCATGTCTATCCGATCCACGCAGAGGCGAGGGCACTGCCGTTCGCAGATGACTTCTTCGATGCTGTCGTTGCGATCGACTCTTTCCCATATTTCGGAACCGATGATCACTACTTGAATTACTTGGCCCGATTTGTTAAGCCTGGCGGTGCGATTGGAATTGCCGGGGCAGGGCTGATGCACGAAATCGAAGCATTCATTCCTGACACGCTTGCCGCGTGGTGGGAACCCAATATGTACTGCTTACATTCTCCCTCCTGGTGGCAATCGCATTGGAATAAAACTGGAATTGTGGACGTAGAATTGGCGGATTCCATGCCCGATGGTTGGCAGGTCTGGCTTGAATGGCAAGCCGTAGTTGCCCCGAAGAATCTTGTCGAAATCAGTGCTGTTGAATCTGACGCGGGTAACTATCTGGGATACGTTCGGGTCGCTGGTCGAAGGCGGCAAGATGCGAAGCTGGATGGGATTATTCAGTCCATACCGACGAATTACATTGCGCAACCGCTTCTCAGGTCGGGCGAAACGAGAACAATACGCTAACTCGCCAAAGATTCCCTATCAGTATCTGAATGCCCCGCTTCCTGAAGCCTTCAATTGGTGAAAAATCCCCATTACACTCATTGACCAGCCCTGCGCCAAAGCCCCGACCGCCGCACGACGCTAGGTGCCCGCAACTGCGAGCGATTGGGCGAACGCGGACGAGGGAGAGCGGCGGGCCTCCACGATCCGAGCCCCGCACACCCAAGTGGCCTAGGGGGTGTAGCAAAATCCCCTCAATGCGTAATACCCCCGCACGTCATTGACCCCATTTCTTCCGCGCCCCTAGAATAAACAGTTCCTACTTAAGACCTCTTAAACTATGGCCCTGCGCCTCTTTAACACCATGTCTGCCCGGGTGGAGGAGTTTCGCCCGATCCAGCCCAACGAAGTTCGCATGTATGCCTGCGGGCCTACTGTCTACGACTACGGGCACATCGGCAACTTCCGGACATTTATCGCCGTCGATCTCCTGCAGCGCTTCCTAAAGCAGAGCGGCTACCACGTTCGCTTCGCCATGAATATCACCGATGTGGATGACAAGATCATCCGCAACTCGGCACGCGATGGGGTGGACGTCAAGCAGTACACCGCCAAGTACGAGAAGGCTTTCCTCGAAGATGCGGCCATGCTGAACATCGAGCAGCCCAAACTGGTGCGCGCTACCGAGCACATCCCCGAGATGGCCGAATTCATCACGAAACTGGAGCAGAAGGGCCTGGCGTATCGCGCCGAAGATGGCTCGTACTACTTCCGCATCGTCAAGTTTCCGGCATACGGCAAGCTTTCAAAGAAAGACTTCGCCGGGATGGAAGACGGCGCCCGCGTCGACGTGGACGAGTATGAAAAAGATAACGCGCGTGACTTCGCGTTGTGGAAGGCTCCCAAGCCGGGTGAGGCTTCCTGGGAGACGTCCATTGGCCGCGGCCGTCCGGGCTGGCACATTGAGTGCTCCGTCATGTCGATGGAGGAACTGGGGGAGACTTTCGATCTGCATGCCGGCGGCGAGGATTTGATTTTCCCGCATCACGAGAACGAAATCGCGCAGTCCGAGTCCCTGACTGGCAAGACGTTCGCGAACTTCTGGTTCCACGCGCGTTTCCTGCTGGTCGAGGGCGAGAAGATGTCGAAGAGCCTGGACAACTTTTTTACCCCGCGCGATCTGGTGCTCAAGGGATACAAACCGTCGTCGATCCGCTACCTGCTGACGTCGGTGCCGTACCGCAACCAGCTCAACTTCACCTGGGACGGCCTGCGCCAGGCAGCGACGTCGGTCGATCGTTTGCGGAATTTTCGGTTGCGCCTGTCGAGCACAGCGTTTGCGGACGGCGCGAACGCGGCCATGACCAAGCTTGCCGCCGACACGATCGAGCGCATGAAGGCCGCGCTCGACGACGACCTGAACACGGCGCAGGCCCAGGCCGCTATCTTTGAAATGGTTCGCGCCGCGAACGCCGCGATCGATGCCAGCGAGATGCGCAAGGACGATGTCCCACCCCTGCTAAGCGCGATCGACAAGTTCGATGAAATCTTCGCTGTGCTAGCCGACGATGATGCCCCGAAAGTGAAGGCAATCATCGAATGGGCCAAAGCTGAAGGCCGCGAAAAAGACATCACGGAGGAGGCCTTGGCGCTGGCCGGCGCAGGGCAGCTGTCCGATGCCGACATCGAAAAGAAAATTGCCGAGATGGATGCGGCTCGCAAAGCTCGCGACTTCAAACGCTCCGACGCTCTGCGCGCCGAGCTCATCACTGCAGGCATCCTAATCGAAAACACAAAAGACGGTGTGCGCTGGAGAAGGAAGTAATTTGTTCCCGCCAGGTGGGATACGCGCTTTCAGAAGAACGCAGGGCAGCGCCGAACCAGCGTGACCCGCATCACTGCCGGCCCGCAGCAGTTCGTTCATACTCCCAAGCGCACGAACAGCGATCTGGCGGATCGATGATTTTGATCGCGATCAAGCTCTTACACACACTGGTCTGGGCTTTGTTGGCGGGATGCATCTTTGCATTGCCGGTGTTGGCCTTTAAGCGCCGCTTCGGGTGGGCCGTGTTCCTGAGCGCGATTATCCTGGTTGAGTGTGGGGTAGTTGCGTTTACCAGAGGACGATGTCCACTGACGAACCTGGCAGCTCGGTTCACCACGGATCGAGCCGACAACTTCGATATTTATCTACCCCTCGGGCTCGCCCGATACAACAAGAAAATCTTTGGCGCGATCCTGGTCCTGAACGAAACAATCGCGTTGCTGTGCTGGCTCAGGCAAGCGAGGCTTCAACGAATCCGACGAACCGTTCCATCGAAAACGTAAGCCATGGTTTCGAACCTGCCTCGTGAAGGAGCAAATCTCTAACGCTTACTGTGCGAGCGAGCTCAGCCTCGACCGGCGAGAGCCGCATCCTCCGCTTTGTAGTCAAACTGCTGCGGATTGATCGTGCCGGGTGGATTGCTCTGCTCCCAGACGATGGTTCGACGAATGGCTTCATCCAGATCGACGAGCTCTTTGTAGTGCAGCTGCGCTCGAATGCGATCCGAGCTGACGACGACATGCTGCGCCGCATTCCCAGGCTGCAACAGATGGTTGGGCGTTCTTTCCCTCGGCAGCACAACAAACGTCCCCGGCCACCGTGCCTGTGTCGCGATTCGTTTCTGCCATTCCAGTTCCGACAATGTTGGCTCTTCACAGACGTTCTACGCCCCGGCCGCCCGCTCTGAGGTTGCAGCCAGTGCGACGGCGTGCGCAATGTTCTCGACATATCCCCGCGGGCCTCGCCACGCTGCTAGGTCATCGGCAAGCAGGATGGAAGATCGTCCGTCAGCAAAGCGCTTCAGCAGGGCAAAGAATCTGTGCAGACGATCTCCGGGACCATAGACCATCGGCAATCGCAGTACGCTTCCTTTGACCTCAGAGCTGTTCAGGACAGCTTCTTCCCCCGCGACTTTGTCGTAATGCTCGTCGACCCAAGTGAAAACACTTTGCAGCATCTCAGGGTTGCTGGCGGATAAAGCTGCCGATTCCTTCGGACCGGCGATTCCTCGGTGAGCGGCAATGTTTCCAGCGGGCCCGGCTCGCTCTGCGCCAGCACGCCGCACGAGCGATAAACATCCATGCTGCTGATCGCAACCACGCGCTGCGCAACCCTGCTGCTGATCGCAACCACGCGCTGCGCAACCCTGCTGGAGACAGTCATCAATTGTCGGGCTTGTTCTCCAGAGCTCAAGACCAAGTCAACGATTACATCCGGCGAGAAGCGCTGAATCTGCTCCAGCGAATCGGAGAGCCGATTCCGGTCACTTGAATGGTAGCGACGTCTTGGGGCGAGTCGTGGTCCGCAGAGCGATGAAAAATTGCGACAGAATGTCCGGCAGAGCGCAACTGTCTGGTCAGGAACGAGCCGATGAAACCATTTCCGCCAATCAGGAGAATTCGCATGCAAGTGTGAGCCCATTGATGCGGGCAATTGTAGTGCAGTGGTCCAACGCGGAACGATGCCGCTTCCTGCGGTGTCTAAACCAAGCATGAATAAAGGCACGACTAGTAGGAGGACGTGGCGCTATGCAGTGGCGTCCACTATCGTCCTCGTTCTGAATGTCGCGGCCCAGGTCCGGATGCCCTTACGATTGGACGTCACGGCAATGCCGCCTGATTCCAACCCCGTAGTCATCGAGGCTCCTGCCGCAAAGACCTACGTTGGATTTCTAAGGAACATCAGCAAGGCCTCCCTACTTTTCCATGTTATCCCCATGGCAGAGCGCCAACAGGGAAGCGGAAGGTATGGTGCCTGCTATTTGGAGCGCTGGGACCCGACCTCGCACCAATGGGTCTACGTTCCAGAGCCCCTTATGAGCCCGGGATCCGTCTCGGTTTATGTGTTCACGCTCAATGTGGGGCAGACCGTCGATGTATGCGGCCGCCCTTCAAATCAAGTATTGGACCCATCTAGAACTTGTTACCGCTTTACGTTGCAAGTGCAGCTGAAGAACTTCAGATCGCCATCGATCCTTTCGCAAACATTCAAAGTAGAGCCTCAAGGAGAAGGTGTGGCAGCAAATTGCCAACCTTAGTTCCCGAAAAGATGTACTTGTTCGCCATCGACTCGGCGCGAAATCGCCCAGTTACGCCTGTAGGGTGGGGTTTCAGCCTACCCCTCAACGAACAAAAAAGACGGCGCGCGACCCTGCCTCAATTCCAAGCTCAATGCCCGCTCAACTCCGCC
>CAVOSN010000019.1:0-7417 GCA_963698805.1 uncultured Acidobacteriota bacterium
GTAGTAACAGCTGCCGTGTGGCACGAAAAGATCGAGGCCCGGTTCCGCGGGCCTCACGCTTTTACAGTTATTTCTGACGCTCGCCTCGCGCCACTCTCAGTTAAGGAAGAACATATCGACGATTCTCATCCGAGGATCAAGCAGGATGATTCGTCCGCTCAGCACGACTCGCGACCATTCCCGCGGAAGTCTTGGTAACCGAGAATCGCAGGAGCTGGGTAAAGGCTGAACGCGCTTCTGCAAGCCGGGAGGCAGTGTGCCATTACGCTGCAGCTGTCTTTCCAACCCGGGAGGCAGACGGTCTTTTTTCGCCAGTCCCGGAGGCAGGCCTGCGCGGTCATCTACAACACAACTCCCGATGATATGACGTTCGGAATCCGAAAAGCCACTCGGCCCGCGGCCATCATAATCTCCGCCCTGGTCGCCATCGCGATCCTGGCGCCGAGACTGATAGCGGTCATCGTCGTCCCGATCGTAGTGCCCACGGCTACGACGATCGTCGTCAGAGTAACGATCCGTTCCCGATCGAACTGGCTGTGGCGCCGTCATGATCGGAGCGTTGGAAGTCCAGGCCAGCACGGCTTCCGACTGGACCTCGGCTGGCTGTTTGCCTGTGCCGGCAGCGACTCCCGTCCCAGCCGCCGCACCGACACCCGCGCCAATCGCAGCACCTTTGCCGCCTCCTGCAATCGCGCCGATGAGTGCTCCGAGGCCTGCTCCTCCGCCGATCTTGGTGACGTTCGATTTCGTGTGCGAATTGCCTTTAACCATCAGGGTTTGCACGGAAACCGTGTATGTGCGCCCGCCGCTGCGGATGGACTTCAGCGTGAGATGCAGTTCGCCAGGCGTGCTCAAGCGTCCTGAGCGTTCGAGATTGACGACTTCGCCGGTCACACTCGCGCCCTTGGGAACCAGTGTCTTGCCGTTCGCCGTGATTGGTGCCGCCAACACTCCATGAAATTGTTGACCGACATTCGCGGTCTCACTGCTCAGCTTTTCTGTGATGCGCACCTGCACTGAGGTGCCCGCAGGAATTGCGGAGCCCGATTGCGCCAGAGTGGCCGCAGTCCCAAGAAGAAGTAGCAGTACGATGGCAAGTACTGGTCTTGAACGACGTTGCATGATTGCCCCCAGCTTTGGCTTTGCTTTGTTCCTCAATGCTAGGTGGAGACCGGCGTCGAGGCATGTATCGAAGGTCCATGACCGGGAATGTCAGGTATCGAACGGGACGGCAGCGGATTCTGGCCGGATTGTCGCGGCCCTCGTCCACGGGACCGAGTGCAGCACTCTCGCTTTTTATTCGCCATAGACCACGGCGGCGGAAGGGAATTTCGAGCCCGGGATTCTAGCCCGTGATTGGTCCGTGTACCGCGTACTTAGAGGGGCTTAACAGCTTCTCCGCGAAGATGGAAGTGGTTGGAGGTATTGGATAACTGAACCTTGACACGGAAGAGGTCGATGGTTCGAGTCCATTCGGGCCTACCATATTTTCAACAACTTGCCCGAAGCCCCTCCGAAAATCTGCGTCCATTTGGGTCCAATTGCCTCCGGTCGCCCAGAGTGTTTTTTTGGACCACTCACTGCAGCCGGTGTGACTTGCTCGCCGACAGTGTGCCTACTGGCAAAATCGCGTCGACAAGCTTTTGTTGTGCGAGGCGTTTGGTGTTCGATGTCGCCTGCAGATATTGGTTGGTGACGTTGAGGTTGCTGTCACGTAAGTAGTCGCGAATGGTGAGTTGATGTTCGCCCAACCCGGCCAGAAGGCTCCCAACCGAATGCCGAAACGTGTGCCAGCCCACGCCCAATATTCCGAGCTTTGCAAACGCGGGCTTGATTTTCCGATTCAGAACGGCGGCCAAGTCGAGTGGCTTCCGACCCATGGTTCTGTGGGAAGGGAAGAGGAAGTCGGTCTCTGACTGATAGAGACTTTGAGCCTTCCACTCGAGCAGAGCGTTCTTGTGAGCGGCCCGACTGGGGTACTATGACAACTATCTGGTCGACAACCACAGTTGCGTAATCGTGGGAGTACAAGCGACGGCAGCACGGATGAGTCAGGAAACGGTAGCCGGGCAGGACATGCTCACTCGTTTCACACAATGGCAAGGACGAGAGCCAGAATCGGTAGCGGCCGACACCATGTACGGGAACGGGGAGTTCTTGCACTGGTTGGCGGATCGGAGCATCACGCCCTATATGCGCACCCGTGACAGTATCCACAGAAAGAACAGCCCGTTCTACGGTCCCGAGCGGTTCCCCTATCCACCCGGAAGCAACAGCTATCGCTGCCCTGCAGGGGAGCAACTGAACGATGGTGGCCGCAGCCTGCGGAACCGCAACTATGCCTACATCGGGACCCGCAAACGTTGCGGTGCGTGTGCGCTAAAAGCCCAATGCATCAGCGGCGCGTTTCGCTTTCTTGCCATCCACATGGACGAACCCGCCCGGCAACGCGCACGGGAGTTGGCGAACACGCCAGAGTTTGCGAAAGCACCGCGGGAAAGAAAGAAGGTGGAAGCCCTGTTCGCGGAACTCAAGAATCAAATCGGATTACGTCGCCTCCGTCTGCGCAGACTACGGTTTGTGCGGGAGCCGTTCTTCCTGGCGGCGGCGGCCCAGAACCTAAAGCGACTAGTCCGCTTCCTCAGCCAACCGACAACACCTACCGTGGAAGCCGCCTCTTAGCTGAGGCGAGAAGAAAGAACTCGGCCGCCGCAATCATCGCAGCCGCAAACACATTCCGATCACGGACTTTTTCAACACCCACGCCTGTTTTCGTCAAGTATCGCAAAGTGCAGAAACTAATTGCAGGTGTCCGGTGTCAGTAATCTTCAGGAGCGTCAGTGAGAGCCTTAAAGACCGGACTGCTGGTCGGCATCTTCTTCGCACAGTTCGTGACTTGGGCGCACCAAGGCTGGACGCAGACCTCGCCCCTGCAAAGTCGAATTCCAAAGCCTGACCCGAAGAAGTACCACGCAATACAGGATGGGAAGGATTGGAAGAATCCTTGGTTGGTTGTTCGACCTGAAGGCATCGAGGTCGTCGGAATCACTCCAGCGGGGCGAGCTATCCCTGCCGAGTCAGTTCCCGACAAACTGGAGCACCTTCCCGATTCGGCATGGCCGTATGGCTTGATCGTGATGGTTTCGGACGCAGGCATAGTGTCGTCATCCAACGTCCAACCGCGTCTTCAAGCCAATCGCGCAAAACTGCTGGAGATACTAAAGGCACATGGCATCGCCGTAGACTTATGGCCCTCGGCCTAGTTGTCATAACATCGCGATTACACTCATTGATCAGCCTCGCTCACTCACTCGCCCGCCCTCCGCAGCTCGCCAAGTCATTTACGCAGACTGCACATCGCGAGCCAAGGCGACACGGTTCAAACTTGGGAAGATTTGAATAAGTTACCTAAGAAAGTTGTGCGTGAACCTCATGTGCCACTGCTACTATCGGGTGTTCGGTTCTGCCACCGTCGACATGCCAAGATCTTATTTCGCAGCTCATCGAAGGGTATTACGAGGCAGGGAAGTCAGCCTCATCGGGTTTCTCCTTCTCATATCGACTAGTTGCCTTGCAGGGGACAGGTTTGAATGGAAGCCCTTTACTCCCGATGAACTCGCAATGAAAGAAAATCCCGTCAGCCCGGGGGGCAGCGCGGTCATCCTCGATTGGGACGTCTTTAACGACGATATCGACAATACAGAAACGGTCTACTACCGCGTCAAGATCTTTGACGACACGGCACGAAGTGAGGGCAACATTGAGATCCCCTTCGTCCGGGGCGTCATGCAGGTTAAGGAAATTCAGGCGCGCACCGTTCACCCCGACGGAACCGTCATCCCCTTCGGTGGAGAAGTCTTCGAAAAGACTATCGTTAAGAGTCGCCAGGTTCGCTATTTAGCCAAGACCTTCTCCTTGCCCGATGTTCAGGCCGGCAGCCTCCTCGAATATCGTTACCGCTTGAAGTGGGACTCTTCCCGGCTCTTTGATTCGCATTGGGAACTAGAGCAGAAACTGCCGGTCCGTCATGCCCGCTTCCAGATACGGCCCTACACCTCCTACAAGGCCTTCACCTGGTCCGCGCGCAACGTTCCACCCGGCACCGCTCCCATCAAGCAGGACGGTAAAATCTATTCTCTCCAACTGCATAACGTGGCCGCCTTTGTGGAAGAAGCGTTCTCGCCTCCGGAAGGGGAGATCAAAGCCAGAATCGATCTGTTCTATTCCTCACTTGCATACTCCGACCCCGACCGATTCTGGAAAGAGATTGGTGACGAGTGGTCTGGTTTCCCTGAGACCTTCGCCGCCGACCGTCGCTACGTTCGGGAACTCGCCGCCTCGCTGGTCCAACCCAGCGATTCTCCCGAAACCAAACTCCGCAAACTGTATGCTCGCGCCCTGCAGGTTCGTAATCTGAGTTACGAGCCGCAAAAGACCACCACGGAGATCAAACAGGAGAAACTCAAAGACAGCGAGAACATCGAAGACATTCTCAAGCACGGCTACGGCTATAACCGAGGTATCAACTTGGTGTTCCTGGGTCTGGCCCGCGCCGCGGGATTCGAGGCTCACGAAGTCGTCTTCAGCTCCCGCGAGAAAGTGTTCTTCCGCCGCGACGTCCAGAACTCCGAGCAACTCGAGCGCTTCGCCGTCGAAGTCAAAATGCCAGACGGCCAGTACTGTTATTTCGATCCCGGAACCAAGTACACCCCGTTCGGAATGCTCTACTGGAATATGACCGGTGTCGCTGGTTTGCGCCTGCAATCCGGCGGCGGCACACTCATCTCGAGTCCGAATCCCGCTGCCAAGGATTCGCTCGTCGAACGCAAAGCGACTGTGCAATGGTCTGACGACGGGCTGAAGGGCGACGTGACCGTCTCTTACCACGGTCAGGATGCTTTAATTAAGCGCGTAAATGCGATCAGCGACGACGAGAATACCCGCCGCAAGGAACTGGAAGATGAAATGAAGAGCTGGTTAGCCGAGGGTGCAAAGGTCAAGCTGAAAAGCGCCACCGGCTGGGACAACACCGACGACCCGCTCACCGCAACCTTCTCCATCGAGTTGCCAAACTTCGGGGCGTCCACCGGCCAGCGCCTGATCCTGCCGCTTGATATCTTCGCTAGTCACACCCATCCCGCGTTCCAGCACGAGAAACGGAAATTACCCGTCTACTTCAGCTATCCCTACGAGGAATACGATCAGGTATTGCTGCAACTTCCGCAGGACTACGAAGTCGAAAAGCTTCCAGCCAACGCCAAGGAGTCCTCCGAGTATGGGCGTTACGGCGATGCCTGGACACAACAGGGCGGCATGATCACCATGCAGCGCCGCTTTGCCCTCGATTGGTTTTATTTCCAGCCGGAACAATACGGGGGGTTGCGCGACTTCTTCAACAAGGTCCATAACAGCGATCAGGGAAATGTGATCCTCCATGCCAAGAAATAAGGCCCTTCTCGCTCTCACGGTGGCTCTGTTTGCCACTCGCCTGTTCGCGGCCAGTGCGCCCGACTGGCTTCGTGCTGCCACCAAAGATTCGCTTCCCACCTATCCCGCTGACGTCGATGCTGTCGTATTGGTCGACGAGCAGACCACCCTTGTCAACGACAAAGGCGAAATCAAAACCCTCTACCATCGCGCTTACAAAATCCTTTCCAGCGCCGGCCGCAAGCGCAACGTTCTTGTTGTCTACTCCGACCCGCAGACCGAGATTTCCCACCTAAAAGGCTGGGCCATTCCGCCAACCGGCGAAGTCTACGAGTCCAAGGACAAAGATGCCGTCGAGACCGGCATCACTGACGTCACCTTCTATAGTGATCGCAAGCGCACCATCCTCACCGTTCCGTATAGCGAGCCCGGTACAGTCGTTGGTTTCGAATACCAAACCATTCGCCGCTCCGACCTGTTACAGCAAGTTTGGGACTTTCAAGAGACCATCCCTATCCGCGAAGCCCGCTTTGCTCTCAGCTTGCCTGCCGGATGGGAATCCCGAGAACACTGGGCCAATTGGATCCCGCAAAAGTCCATTGCTCTCGGCAGCAACCAGCAGATGTGGGAACTCCGCGACCTGCCCGCCGTGGCCCAGGAACCATCCATGCCCGCTTGGCGCGCCGTCGCCGGACGAATGGCCATCAGCATCATCCCCGGCCGCGGCGAACTTCGCTCCCAACAGCAACTCACCTGGAACGACTTCGGTCTCTGGTATTGGCAGCTCGCATCACCCAGCCTCCAGTCCGATCCCGCCCTTGAAGCCAAAGTTCGCGAACTAACTGCTGGCCATGACGATTCTTGGTCCAAAATGCAGGCCCTCGCCGCCTACACCCAGCGCAGCATTCGCTATGTCGCCATCGAGGTCGGCCTCGGCGGTTATCAACCTCACGCCGTTGCCCAGACCCTGACCAACAGTTACGGCGACTGCAAGGACAAAGCTGCCCTCCTGAACGTCATGCTCTCAAGAATCGGCGTCCAATCCTTTCTTGTCCTCACCCACACCGATCGCGGCGTCGTCAGTCCCGATTTCCCCACTTTGTACTCGTTCAACCACGAAGTCCTGGCTATCGCCCTCCCCGCCTCGCTCTCCCAAGACCAGTCCGCCATCTATCACCATCCCAAGCTGGGTTCGCTCCTGGTCTTCGATCCTACTGACCCGATGACTCCGCTTGGCATGCTCCCTTCATACCTCCAAGGAGGCCGCGGTTTGCTCGTCACGTCTGCGGGAGGCGAAATCCTCGACTTCCCCAACCAGCCCGCTGACATTAATCGCGTCCAGCGCTCCGGCACTTTTACTCTCACGGCCGTCGGTGGCATCACCGGCAAAGTCGACGAAATCCGCACCGGCTCCTACGCCAACCAAAAGCGTGCCGAACTTCTCGCCCTGCCCCAGCCCGACCGGGCCCAGGCTTTCGAACACTTTCTGAGTGTCTTCCTGCAGGGTTTCACACTACAAACCTACTCCATCGACAATCTCGAGAACTTTGATCAGCAGCTGGTACTCCACTACACCTTCAGCGCCCCAACCTATGCGCGCCAAATGGGGGATCTCTTGCTCGTGCGCCCCCGCGTCCTCGGCACTAAGGCAGATATGAACTTCGAGTCCGAAGACCGCAAATTTCCACTCGAACTCGATTCCGTCTCCGTTCAAAACGACAAGTTTGAAATCCTCTTACCTGAGGGCTACGCCGTCGACGAACTAGGTACCCCGGTCAATCAGGCTAACGATTACGCCCGCTACATCAGCAAAACCGAGCAGCATGGAAAAACTCTCAATTACGAGCGCACCTACGAAATCGACAAGGTCGTTGTGCCTGTCGATCAGATCAAAGCCATGCGCCAGTTCTACCGTGCGGTTGCCTTGGATGAACGCTCCAGTGCGGTGCTCAAGAAACAATGAGGGCCTTGTGCCTTCTTGCGCTGGCTG
>CAVOSN010000020.1:0-20600 GCA_963698805.1 uncultured Acidobacteriota bacterium
GCGAAAAATCGCGATTACACTCAAAACCCTCGGCACAAGTCATATTCTTCAGCATGTCCTGGGAGACTGGCAGGACGAGCGCACTTGGCTTCGCGCGCATGCTCAAAGCTGCGAGCATCGAATACTCTCAGTAGCACTCATCGGCAGGGAGCACGTTTGCTCGGCGTAGCGAGACCGACAGTCCCTCACTGGCACAGTACCTCGTAACCTGCTTGACGCTAGTCGTCGAGCGCATGTCCGTCTCTGCTTCCGCGTAGTTCATAAAGGTCGTACGCGCGAATGCGAATTTCGTGCTCCAGCATCGGCTCGATGGGCTTGTTAGTAGTCAGCAAATACTGTGATGGCCACGGAAATCTCCCCTGACGTACAAAATTGCGAGCACCTAAAAATGGAGGGCCACTTGGGAGTTTTGTGTTTGGACGGTTCAATACAAGGGATTCACGGCGTAAGAACGGCGAATCGCCGCTTCCAACCAAGTTTACTGATGACTGCCGTAACCTTTTGATCTCCGCAATTTACTGCTCAACTATAGGCATCAGGGTGCCGATTTGCTTGTACGCCATATGCAGATTCCAAGTCGCGGAAGTGATTGTGCGCGGAGACCCCGTCAGTGAGCCAGAATGGCAGACATTGGCTCGACGTTTATAGAGCCGCGGTGATGGAATTCGACCGGGACAAGTTGCCCGCGAGCATCGAAGTGGCTGAGCAGGCTATCCACCAACGCTTACGCGGATTGCCGATCGCAAACTCTAAGGAACACAGCCAACTGCGGGATGCACTCAACAGTCTTGCTGTTCTCAAGAGAATGCTGTAGCGCATTGGCATGTTGAAGCAAGCAACCAAGACGTGCTCGCAGGAATTGGAACCGACGTGGTCAACGGACTGATCTACTCCATCGGAGGATTTACGACAATACCAGTCGCGACCAACGAACGTTATTCACCTTCAGCCGTTCTGTACACATTCATTAAAAACTAAGATCTGGCGTTGTATCGCGCGAGGGCGCAAGGGAACGAATCGACCACTCCAACCTGGAGACGAACATTCGGGCTTGATCCGGGTGGTACGCACCCTGGGCGAAAAGCGTATTGATGCCTAGCCAGCTTGTGTGTGGGATCGGGAGCACCTGCCCCAAAAGTAACGCGCGCCCCACTGGCTCACCGAATCCCCTTTCCCGAGCGTCCGGCAAGCCAAACGGCGCGGCGGCTTGCTTGAATCGCGGCGAGCGATACCTTCACCCACAGTGCCAGGTGGCTCACCTGGGATTAGCAGCTAAAGGCATCTCAAGCCATAATCCACTAGGTTTGGAGCAGTAGACGAGGCTATGTGCCTTCATGGCTATTCGGGAAACGGATCAGAAAAGAACCCATCGACTCCTCGTCGTCCTCGTAAGCGTGCAATGGGAATGTTAAGCCAACAATCGAACGCCGGATAAACCCAAGCGCTATACTGGATACCCGATGAATCCGAAGCACAGCCAGCAATCCTCCTTTGGATCGCATTTCCCCAGACAGAACGAGCGCCCGCACGCCCCGGTGTATTCCGCTCGTTGTCTGCGTCTACCAACGCCGCCCAAAGGCTGACGATGCTTCGGTTCCCTAGCCGATTTTCTGTTGCTCGCATGGAGTTCGCATGAGCAGGTATCATACCCATCAATTTCTAACTCTTGCCTCACGCGGCATGTGGCTGTTGGGCTTAGTGTTGGGCTCCGGCCTGAGTCTGACAGCGCAACAGCCCGCTGTCGCAAACACTCAGAGTAATCCGGACTCCTCGCAACCCGGGCAGCAGACCACACCAAAGTCAAACAAGGGAACAACCCTCACGTTCATTGGCTACGCGACGAACGGATCAATCTTCTTTCCCGACATCGCCACCAGCCCTGGTCCGCTTACGACTGGCGGAAAATTCAAACTATTTGTGAATCAGAGTATTTCTCCGCCTTACGTTGTCGCGGCTGCCTTCAGCGCCGCCATTAACCAGGCTAGAAACGTCCCCGAAGACTACGGCCAGGGCTGGGCTGCATATGGCAGCCGCTTCGGAGTGACCATGGCCAGGTCCTCCACCAGCAGCTTCTTTGGAACCTTTCTGTTCCCCTCTTTACTCCATCAGGATCCTCGCTTTTTCCCCCAGAGCAAGCCTTCGTTGTGGCGCAGCTTGAAATATTCGACACGGTGTATTGTCATCACCCGAAACGATTCGGGAAGGGATGTTTTTAACACTTCCGGTTTGTTGGGCCCGTTGGCGGCGGAGGGGCTCGCCAATTTGTATTTGCCGTCGTCCGAACAAACGGTTGGAAAGACGGTAACGCGCTTCGCCGTGGATCTAGCTTGGCGAACTGCTGGAAATATGTTTAAGGGCTATTGGCCGACAATCTTTCGCGATATGGGGTTGAATCGACTGAGAGTCATTCCGGATCCCGGATCTCAAGCACGCTAAATGAATCGCACCTCTTTTTCTCGCGTCCGGCGCCCACGGATCCTCGAGGATGGCGTTCATCGTTTCAAGCGCAAGGCTGCCGAAAGGGCCTGTCATCCCATCATCTGTCGATAAGTGTTGTAACCAAGGCGTTTACACTCAGAACCCAGGTTCGGGCCCTAGTTGGCGCAACTCCCGCTGTCCCGAAGGAACAGCTCCCCGGATGCAGGTGTAATTGCTCAGCGGTTATTGCCAAAGTTTCGCCGATGCGGGCATGTTATTACACACTTACTTGAGTCCGGCTACTCCTGCTTAGGCCTTTACCAATGCCATCACGACGACAATTTCTGACGGCCTCTACGGGAGCAATCGCAGTTACGCTCGCCACTCCCGAGGTTCAGGCCAAAGACAAAGAAGCCAGGGCGTTCCCCCCTGGTCTCGCCAGCCTCTGCGGAGAGTGGCAATTTCGCACCGATTCAACGGATTCTGGGACGAGCCAACATTGGTACGGCGCCGAGGTACCCGTGACCGGTTGGCGACGAGTGAATGTCCCTCACACCTGGCAGATCGAGGCCTCGGTGGCTGAGTACTACGGGCCTGCATGGTACCGACGAACCTTTGCAGTGCCAGCGGAATGGCGAACTTTTGCCGTGCGCATCGAGTTCGAGGCGGTGTTTCACACGGCTACCATCTGGATGAACGGCCAAATGGCCGGGGAGCACCGGGGCAAGGGATACACCGCGTTCACGCTCGACGTCACACACTTGCTCCATTGGGGAGAAATAAACACCATTACTGTTCGTGTGGATAATGCGTTCAATGAACACATGCTGCCTCGCGGGCGCTCCAGTGACTGGGCGCACGACGGAGGCATCTTTCGGCCCGTTCAGTTTCTCATCACCCCGAGAGTATTCGTGGAACGCGTAGACGTCGACGCCACTCCTCATCTCACCGACGAAAACGCCACCGTCGCAATCACCAGCTACATTCGAAACACCAGCGGAAAGGATTGGAGCGGCCAGGCTTCCTACCGTATTGTGGATGAAGCATCCGGTCTTGCGGTCTCGGCCGGAAGCGTGGGCCTGGGGTCCTCGATCAAACCGGGGACAACGCAGACTCAAACCACGCAGGTCGTGCTGACCAAGCCGAAGCTTTGGCATTTCGATCATCCAAATCTTTATCGTCTGGAACTCTCCATCACGGGAGCAGGTGAATCCCATTGCTTTTCTACAATCTTTGGCATTCGCAAATTGGAAGTGAAAGATGGCGGGTTCCATTTGAACGGCGAGCGCGTGCGCCTGATGGGCGTGGAACGCATGGCAGGGAGCAACCCGAAATTCGGAATGGCGGAACCGGCGGACTGGATCGAGCACGACCATGTGGACATGAAGCATCTCAACTGCGTCTTCACGCGTGTCCATTGGCCCCAGGACAAACGTGTACTCGACTACTGCGACCGTCACGGCATTCTTATGCAAACCGAAGTGCCGACCTGGGGCTCTGCAACCTTTGCAGGCATGGGGCCACAACCGGATGCTGACATCTTGGAGAACGGGCTCGAACAATTGCGCGAAATGATTGCACGGGACCGCAACCATCCTTGCCTCGTAGTTTGGGGTCTCTGCAATGAGATCGGAGGTCAGGCCCCGCCTGCCTATCAGTTTGTGAAGCGCATGCTCCAGGAGGCCAAGAAGTTGGACCCCGGCCGTCTGTGTTCCTATGCCTCGAATTCCTTGGACAGCACGCCGGAACGTGACGTCGCCGGGCTTATGGACTTTATCGAAGCCAATGAATATTACGGAACCTGGGCGCCGGGTTCATCAGTGGACGCCGGACAATATCTCGACAAGATTCATGCTGCCTTTCCCGACAAGCCCATTGTCATTTCTGAGTACGGCTATTGTGCCTGCACGCCCGATCGGCCCGAAGGGGACGAACCTCGAATGGAGATCCTTCGCACCCACGATCTTGCAATCCGCTCAAGGAAATATACCGCCGGCGCAATCTTCTTCTGCTACAACGACTACCGTACACATGTGGGTGATCGTGGCACCGGAGTGCTCAAGCAACGCGTGCACGGGGTCGTCGACATTTTTGGTGCCAAAAAGCAGTCGTATGAACTTCTGCGCCGGGAATCCAGTCCGATCGAATCGCTTTCTCTGGAGAACCACCTGAACGTCTTCCAAGTGACCTTGAGAACGCGGGCCGACCTGCCCATGTACACGCTACGAGGCTACAAATTGTGCGGCACTTTCTATGGGCAGGGTCATATTCCTGTTGAACTGCAGGACGTAGAGATTTCTGAGTTACCACCAGCGAGTGTGGCAAGGCTTGAAGTGAAGTTCACCCAGTCCGAGGTACCCACTTGCATCCGATTTGATGTGATGAGACCCACGGGATTTTCTGCGTATTCACTGGAGTGGACCCCCTAGCCCGCGCTGCGATCCCTCAATACCGAGCACTGGCAGTACTTCTCGATCGTGCAGCTCGCGTGGCCGCGGTGCATTCCTGGAGAGAGGTCCTCGCCGCCGCCTAACCATGCGCTTTCCCTCAACTGTTGTAGTCAGGCGATCTTAAGAGTTTGAGGATGGTTGGGGAAGACCCGATGTGTCACAATCCCTGAAAGGAAGCAAAGCCGTGGATGAGATTCTGCAAAGACCCAGTCGGAAGCATCCCAATTGGATTCGAGGATATGGATCAGTCGGATCGTGAGCGCTGTCGTCTTAGGCGAAGCGACTGGGGATTGCTTGTCTCGATCACCAACGACCTTCCCCTGCCTGCCATGGCGAGGGTCAGAGCGGAGATACCAGTCTCCCTACTCGGAAAAGGCGACTTCAACGTCCGGGCCCTGTTCACCTCTGATCTGGAGCTTTGCTTTGCTGGAATCATGGCCGTTCTTCTGAATTCCTGCTCACAGAAGGCTCGCCGTATTCAACCAAAGGCAGTACGTCGTACATCGGTAGAGGCACCTCCCATTTCCTTCGTCGCGCCTCCTGCGGTTTAACGAGAAATCCCGGCGAATACCACAATCCAAGCCGAAGCACCTTTGGCGACTGTGCCATCGACACCCACCTACACCGCCACCCCCGATAGCCAAATCAGGGCAACCGAAGCCGCGGAAGGTGATCCATTACAACATCGTCGGCGAACCGGTGGACGACGACCAGTAAAACTTCCGGCGTCGTCTTGCTGCTCAGCAACTAGAATGGCAGCAGCCGTCGCGATAACCCGGCGATTCACGCATTCCTCACAGTCAGCGTTGAAGCGGGCGTTTGCACTCAAACCTGAGCGGGGTATCTGCCATCACGTCCTCGGGTGCAGAATGCGCCTGATTCCTGCAGTGTCACGACCCTAGCCTTCCAAATCGTCGACTAGCGACCTTTTCCAAGCATTGCAGTTGTTGGCTTCGTTTCGCATTTTTGTGTGTTCCAAATAGATGCTTTAAGTCATAAGCACCTATATATATAAATATCTCTTTGGAAATACGAGAGACGTGCGGGAGAGTGTTCTTCGCGGTACCGCAACCGAGGAGATCGGCCGAGAAATTCAGGCAGCTTCGATTAGCTAACGTCCACGTTCAACCACGGCGGAGAGCTCCTCGGCGGCGATGTTGCAAGGTCTCCACCGCCGCTCCGGGATTGCTGACCGGGTGGGCGAATCCAGATCGAAGAGTATCGCGCAATGGAACTTCTCTGGGACCAGGCCTTTACACGTGTGTCTACCCTGATCTCGTCTAACTGCTCAAAGGGCGGTAGAGGAGTGCGAGTCTGAGGGGAGGCCGGAACGCTCAAGAGAGCTGCAATTACTGTGTACTTCAGGATGACGTCCCTGCCACGATGCTGCTCGTCGCCGAGGCACGTGTCAAGAACAGCAATTTACGTTGCGTGCCAAAACAGACTGTCTGAGGCCAGCAGTTATTCAAATATCGCCATTTCACCCCCCCTCAAAGGCGACCCCGACCAAAGGGTTCTTGGTGTAAAGGCTGATTACGACACCTTGCGGTTTGAAACACGGGAACCACCAAGGACGCTAAGATGCACGAAAGAAGGCGGATACCTGCGACAGCTGGCCTACCGTAATCTGTCGATGACGCGCTTGCTCCCTTACGCTGGATCCTTGCGAATCGATAAGGGGAGTGCAATGTCATTCAAGACTTGGCTTCGCGTCGGTGTGACCGGAGTTCTGTCGCTGGCGCTGTCTACGACCATCGCTGTGGCCCAAGGGCACGGGCACGGCCATGGCCACGACAAACACGACCGCGACGATGATGATAACCGGGGCCATGGACGCGCACGCGGCCACGACCATGATCGCTATTCCGATCATGACCGCGATCAGATACGCGGCTGGTACCGTACTCATTACTCAAATCTCCCGCCGGGCTTGGCCAAACGCGATCGTCTTCCTCCCGGATTGGAGCGCCAGTTAGTGGTTCGTGGAACTCTGCCGCCGGGTCTTCAGAAGAAGATGCAGCCCTGCCCGTCAGAGCTGGAAACGATGCTTCCACCTCCGCCTCCGAATTACGCGCACGTCGTGATCGGTGGCAATTTGGTTCTGCTGAATCGGGTGAACTTCCAGATCGCAGATGTTTTCCACTTAGAGATCCACTAGGCAAGAACGCAGCACTAGCCTCCAAAAAGGAGACGGTTCATGAAAGCGCTTCTGGCATTACTCTTGGCATATGCTTTTCTGCTTCCAGCCTTTGCTGATAACCAGAAGGAACAAGGGCGGGTGAAAGACTCTGGGGATATCCTGAAAGAAATCCTCAATATTCCCGACGACATTCCTCAGGATCTGCTCGACAAAGCCGAGTGCCTGGTCATTCTGCCCTCAGTCAAGAAGGGCGCGTTCGGAATCGGTGGCAGCTTCGGCCGCGGTGTCATGATCTGCCGCAGCGGACAGCACTATACCGGCCTCTGGGGACCGCCCGCCATGTATGCGCTTGAAGGCGTTAACATCGGCTTCCAGTTGGGGGGCGAAGCCACCGATTTCATCCTGCTGGTGATGAATCCCAAAGGAGCGCACTCGCTGCTGAGCAGTAAAGTCAAGCTTGGTGCGAATGCCTCTGCTGCCGCCGGTCCCAAGGGACGCTCCGGCGAAGCCGCCACCGACGTCGTCATGAACGCTGAGATTCTCTCCTATTCCCGCGCCAAAGGATTGTTCGCCGGCATCTCGCTCGAAGGTTCTACCCTGCGCTCCGACGGTGGCGCCAACGAAAAGCTGTACGGCCAAAAGCTGAGTGCGAAAGACATCATTGGAATGGGCAAGGTGAAGACTCCCGCCTGTGCTCAGGAGTTGGTAGGTCTTCTCGACAAGAAAAGCCCCAAGAACCACTCCGACCCGAAATCACTGCAGTAATTTTCGTGTGTCCGGAGCGGACACCTGGAGTCCTGCTCGCGCCAGCGCCGGCATTTCATCGCAGTTTGTCCTGTTGTTGGGCGCAACACAACTGGGCACGGATAGACGTTCCGGCAAACTCCGATCGCCTTGAATAACGTCGGATCTAGGGCACCCTCAGTTGCAGCCTGTGAACGCCAGCGTTGCTGCGGTCACGCTCACGCCCGTGGTCACCGTCAGGGGTGTGCTGCTGCTGGTCTGGCTGGTTTGCAGACCTGATGGACTGCAGTCGCTTTGGGCTGCCGAGCCCGGCACGAATGCTTCCGCGTCGAGCGTGTAATTCACCGTGCCCGTGACCGGAGGAGCAGGCAATTGATTTCCCGAACTGCTGAACGCCCCGACGCTGGGATTGGCCGCAGGGACAGAAAGCGTGTAGGCCACGCAATCCGTTTTCGCGGGACAACTCATGCCGGACGCCGTCATCAAGGTCGCGGTCGACGCCGATTGCGCCGCCAGCGGAACCGTGATCAGCAGGTTGCCGCCGTTCACCATGATGCTCTGCAACGCCGACAGCGTGACATCCGCCGAAGTTCCGGCGCTGCCCGTGCTGGTAGTGATGGTTCCCATGATGGAAGCCGGTGCGAGAGCCGCCGTCAAGGGCACCTTCCCCAGCGCGGCGCTGGACTGCACTCCCGTAATCACGGTCGCCGCATAGGCCACGCCCGCTCCGTTGATGGCTGTTACCACGATGTCATAGGTTCCGCTAGCCACAGGGCAAAACGAAAATGCCCCGTTCGCGTCGGCCACCGTCTCCATGATGACGCGATCCACGCCATTGCCATCGTTTTGTTCCAGGGCGACCACAGTGTTTCCGCCCACGATGGGGGATTGTGTCCCAGCGTCAATTACGGTTCCGCTGATCGCGGCCTGTTGTGCGACTTCACCCGCATGCAACACGGGCTTCAACCGGAACTTCCCGTTTCCTTCGCGCAAGATGGATCTGCAGGCGTTGAAATCGAGATTGAGATCCTTGCTCTCGCCCGCCGCTACCACAAACTTGCTCCCCGCTATCTGTCCCGGAGGAATCTTGATGCCTGTTTTCGACTCGGACGAGAGTAGCAGCGGACGCGGATTCAAGGGATCGCTGGCCAGCACCACGCAATTTGCGGCATTTCCGCACTGGTTTCCGCTCACCGTCGCGCTATTGTCGGCCAGGAGGATGCGAATCTGCTGGTACGTACCGGGCTGAATCTCGCTCGAGCCCAGCATCTTGAGAAAGCACTGAGTGGCGCTCCAAGGAGGTCTACCTGCACCGGACTGCCGGCCAGGCCCGGGGCCAGATCGACCCAGCCGGAGTCGGTATCCGACGCGCTCGCGCTCTGGTGAATGCGTACGTCGGTGACGGTGACATAAACGTGGCTGAATGGCCCTTGCGGCGCGGAACAGGTCGCCGGATCGCTGAGGCTGACTTGCACCGTGGCCATTTGCATGGAGTTGCTACTGCTGCTGCCACAACTTAGTAGGAAGGTCGCCGCAGCGACCAAGAGCAACAGAACAAGGAGAGAAATGAGGCGACGCATGGCCTAGGCTCCTCCTGGGTAAGTGCCCTTCGGCTCAGGATCCACCTTGTGCGGCAGGCAAGGAAACCGCTGGGAGGCGGCGCGGGCACAGCCATTCCTTCACCCTGCGCAGCATTTCACGTGCCTTTCGCTCACTTTCCTAACTGGCACTTTGCTCAGAGGTTTGCGGGTGCTGCAATGGCTTGCACACGGGAGCAACGGCAGCTATGCGGCACTAATTTACCCCGAGGATGTGGGTTCAAAAAACTTGACCAGGCAAGAAAGCGGTCGAACGAGCGATCTCCATGTGACCAGCGCGAGGTGGTCTTCGCGAAAACAAATCCAGCACCGCTTAGCAGAGGTGCACCGCCGCCGGCCGATGCTGGCAATCATTTCGGCAAGTTGATTGATGGACACCATTCGATCCTGGCCCAGGTTCAACGGCTCGTACCAATCAGATCTCATTAGCTTGTACAGCCCCGTAACGCAGTCATCGATATAACAGAAGGATCGCGTTTGCTCACCATCCCCCCAAATCTCAATTTCGTTGAGGCCCTCGAGTTGTGCGGCTGCAACCTTTCGACACAATGCTGCGGGTGCTTTCTCTCGTCCACCCTGCCAGGTTCCGAGTGGGCCGAAGATGTTATGAAATCTTACAATCCGAGTCTCGAGCCCGTAGTCCTGCCGATAATGAGTACAAAGGCGTTCGCTGATTAGCTTTTCCCATCCGTACGCATCTTGAGGCGCTGCCGGATAAGCGTCTTCTTCCTTTAGCGGAAGACAATTGGGTTCCGTTTGCTTGTACTCTGGATAGACACACGCAGATGACGTGTACAGGTATCGAGAGACGCCGTTCTGCTTTGCCGCTTCGATGCAATGAAGATCGATTAGCGAGTTGTTGTGCAAGATTTGTGCATGATTGCAGGAAATGAAGCCCATTCCGCCCATGTCTGCGGCTAGGGCGTACATCTCGTTGATGCCCGCCGTGGCCCGCAAGCAGTCCTGCCAATTCCGCAGATCAAGCAGCTCAAATTCATTGGCATCGCTGGCACAAAACTCCGGGGGCTTGAGGTCGACTCCCCGGACCCAGTAGCCTTGCGCCCGGAGAAACGAAACGAGGTGATGGCCGATGAACCCGCCTGCGCCGGTCACCAAAACCTTAACTTCGTTGCCCAATGTGTTTTCTCCTAAACTTGCGCCAGGTGCAAAACTATCACTATTTTCGCACGCACTCCCCGAACGTTTTCCTAAACGCGCGGTTTAGTATTGAGAAGGCCAAACCCTCGCCAAGTATAACGAATGGGAACATGCTCAACGAGGGGCAGGAAGATTAGGTAAGAGTTGCGCCCGGAGGACGACAATTGCGTGGACCGCGCCACGAGAGAGTTTTGTATAGATTCCAATCTCCGAAAGGCCAGAACTATATCGGCTACTGCGTTTGGGGCGCCGATTGTTCGTCGGCGGAACAAGCGGTTAGTAATGCCTTCGCATCATATTGGATTAACAAAAAACGTTCCTGGTCGTTACTTTGCCGGACGATGCAAAAAACTCGTCGTTCACAGTGGAGACTTGAAGTTCTTGAAGTCGTTTCTGTTCGCCGTGCCTCGAGCCCGCAAAACCGCATTAATCAAGAAGTTCAGGAGTTCCGAAAACGATGGTGGTCTGAACTGTGCCAACGGGCGCGGGCAAGTTGTCTCGAAGTACTCACGCCTCCGCCGCAGTGAAGCGTTTTCAGGTACCGGCAACCCCAACGCGCGTGCCAATCCCCGCAGAATCAGAGAACTCAGCAAAACTCTAAGCAGTCCCAAGGTCGCGAAGATTCTCGGCATTAGCAAGAAGACCGTTCAGCGGCATTTGCGAGGTGAATTCGGGAAGGGCAAATATGCAGGGTGATCTTGAATAAATCTCTGATGACTCCTACGGGCGAAGTGCTCGTCCGATGGTGAAGCTTTGGAAACGTCCATTCGTTTCATACTTGGTTCCTCGCGGTGAGCAATTGCAATCTCTGCTCTAGATCGCGCTTCCACAGGGCTTGCGCCTTGAGAACATCTTTATCGGTGGTCGGAAACTCTTCCTGCCATTGCAGGAGAATCTGCAATTCCCGCCAAACTTCCTGTGGCACGGTAAACAGCATGTGGAACTTTTACTCCTGTCGCGTCGGTGTCAAGTGCATAAACATCTCTGCGTCCCCGAGCTAGTTTTCAGTCATCGGACTCGCGCCAGGCCGAACCGCTATATTTTCCCTTCCTCGACGGTGGTCAAGCCACGGAAGTCTCCAACGAAGTTTGCCGATTTATATCGTGTGCCGATATACATGAAGAAACGCCGTTCCTGTTCAGACCCGCCTTACTTGTACCTGAAATTCCGAGGAGTCCCCAGCCCCGGAGACCTACGCGTTACGAAACAAGAAAAACCCAACTCCGAACGCAATAACCGCCAATGCCCAAAATGCCGGCGAATGCAGTACGTAGACCTGCGCACCTGTGACAGCGATTAAGCCCGTCGCTCCTTGTTCCTTGACGAGAGCGACAACCTTCCAGTGCAGCCAGGTGAGAAAGCAAAGGTAGACTATTGCCGAAGCGAGCAGTCCGGCCAAAACCGGCTTTAGATATGGCACGTGTGCCTCCCATGCTCAGAACGACAATATTACTCGGTTGCTGAGGCTCGCACCCGCGGTTGCCGATGCCATGAGGATCAGCAGCCAGCTCCTCCCTCAGCCCTGATGGACTTCGTCCAGAGGTTGCGACGCGTTTTTCTGGCCTGCATCCATACCCGATCGAAGTGGACTGCCGATGACCATCCCAGAAGAGTCTTGCGCCCCCCAGGCCGGTCGGCGCCGAGATTACTCGATTCCTCAAAGTTACCGGTCAATTCCCTTTTGCCTGTACGCCTGACCTTAGTGCACTGTTAAGGTCGCAATCCCGCTCACCCCGTTCAGCGTCGCGGTAATAGCTGCGGTACCTAGGCCTGCCGTGCTCGTTGTTCCTGTTGAAGTTATCACCGCGATAGTCGCATCCGACGACTCCCATGTCACTTGACGGGTGAGGACCAGGGTCGTGCCATCACTGAAATGGCCGGTGGCAGCGAACTGCACCTGGGCTCCCAACGCAATGTTCGGATTGCTGGGTGCAACATCGATGGAGGTCAGAATGGCGTCGTCTACGTTCAGGGTAGCAACCCCAACGGCGCCGCCGAAAGCAGCTGTGATCGTCGCCTGACCCGGAGCTACACCGGTAGCCAAGCCCTTGCTGGTCGAAATGTTACTGATTGAGGCGACTGAGTCTGGAGAAGACGTCCAGGTTGCGGCACCCGTCAAAACCTGGGTCTTTCCGTCCGCAAACGTCCCCGTAGCGGTGAAGGGAACGCCGATATCCTGCGGAACGCTGGTGACTGCGGGAGCAATCGAAATCGATGCCAGCGGCGATGCCGCTACCACCAAATCGGCGGTGGCGCTGAAAGATCCAACTTGCGCTGTGATGGTGGTCGTCCCAGCTGATTGCCCGGTAGCTTGCGCGCCGTTCATCGTAGCCACAGTTGTGTCAGAGGAACTCCATGCAGCAATCGACGATATGGGCTGACTTGATCCATCGGAGAACTTTCCTGTCGCGGAGAAGCCCTGGGTCGACGCCGGAGCAATTAGAGCAGTCGCCGGAGTAATTGTGATCGAGGTCAGAGTCGCGGTGCTGACAGTGAGAGGGGCCGAACCCATGACGCCACCGAAGCTGGCACGGATGTTCGTCGACCCTTGCGTAACAGCTTGTGCAAGACCCGCTCGCGAGATGGTCGCGACACCTGTGTTGCTCGACGACCAAGAAACGTCGAGATTCAGCGGCTGGATGGTCGAGTCGTTAAACGTGCCGGTTGCGACGAATCCTATTGCCGTTGTCGGTGCAATGGTCCGACCTGTGGGTGTCACGGAAATGGACTGGATCAAGGCATTCGTGACGTTCAGCGTAACCGATGCGCTCGCCGAACCGAGCGCCGCCATGATCGTCGTGGAACCGGGCGCGACTGCTTTTGCTATCGGACTGTGACCGGAAATGGTGGCCACTGCCGGAGTCGAGGAGGTCCAGGTTACGTTTCCGCTGATGTCGCGAGTGCCGCCATCATTGAACAAACCAATAGCCGTGAAGCGATGGCTCGTGTGCTGGGCGATGGTGATGTTTTCGTCCACGATCGTAATCGAGGAAAGGCTAGCAGCGTTCACATTCAGGCCGGTCGCGCCGCTAATCGAACCCAGCACAGCTTTGATGGTGGTGTCCCCCAGGTTCCTGGCAGTAGCTATTCCGGCAGCGCTGATGGAGGCAATGGTACTGCTCGAAGAACTCCACGTAACCTGGTTTGAGATGTTAGGCATCGTTCCGTCGGAATAAGTTCCGGTCGCGGTGAACTGCTGCAAAATCCCGAGTGGGACCGATGCGTTTGCTGGAGTTACGGAAATGGAAGTCAACAGGGCGGCAGTAACCGTGAGATTAGCAGTGCCCGAAATCGTGCCCGACATGGCGGTGATCGTGGAGGTTCCCACGGCAACCCCCTGCGCCAGTCCCGTGGTGCTGACCATTGCGACCGGACTGGCAGACGACTTCCATGTCGCCGAAGCGGTCAGATCTTGCATGCTGCCGTCGCTCAGGGTCCCTGTCGCAGTGAACTGCTGCGAAAGGCCCGCAGCGATCGTAGCGGTAGCGGGAGAGACTGCGATCGAGACGAGGACGGGAGCCGTCACTGTCAGCACTGCCGACCCCGTCTTTGACCCACTCGCGGCCGTGATGGAAGAAGTTCCCGCGGCCTTCGCCGTGGCCCGACCGGCCGGCGCGATGGTCGCAACCGTTGGATTGGAGGAGTTCCAGATCGCGGTACTGGTCAGATCCTGCGAACTTCCATCGCTGTACTTCCCCATGGCGGAGAACTGCTGGGTAGCGCCGGGCGGGATAGAGGGATTTGCTGGGGTGATCTGGATGCTGAGGAGCGTAATACCACTCTGCTTGGAACTGCCGCCGCACGCGATCAGCAGTACAAGAAGAACGACTGCAAGCACCGGTCGCAGCCATGTCATAAGGGTTCCTCCGTCGCACGCCGGACAACCCAATCGGGTTAGTTTCTCATGGTTGCAGGGACAAGGGCTTGGTCAAAGTGATCGAGATGAAAACACAAATCAGCCAGGAGTCTCATGGTTGCGCGATCAGCACCGAACGCTCTAACACTGCTGCTAAGCAAATGCCGGTTGCGGAGGTCATGGGAAGTTCTCCTTCGTAGCTACGAATTGAAAGGAACGTCGCGCGAGCTGCGCGGACCCCAATTTTCGAGAGAACACAACGCTACTCCCGTCATGCACGCGCGTCAATGCCAGCGAAGGTGCAGATCGCCCCTATTGAGGTGAAGCGCGGCAATACGCTCCAGTGAAGACGAAACACAGGTAGGAATCACAGCTAGAAAATGAGAAGGCTAGGCAGACTTCTTTAATTGGACACGGAACTCGATCAGCTTTCCGCGTCTTTGCGGAGGAAGCCATCCCACTTTTCTCCGAAAACGGTTGGGGACATAAAAGTTGATTATCTTTGCCATGAATCGCTGCTGCCTTTCGCGCTGAAATCTGCGCTTTGTCGCCCGGGCTTGCAACCGGACTGCCGCATTACAAGGGAGCAGGTTCGCTCCCGTGTGCTCTGCCTTATTCCTGTCACCGCTTGGAAAGTGGCGAAGCCGGTTAGCTTCGAAAAGCTGCTTTCCAATCTATAGTGCATTTGATTCACGAAATCGTGACACGTTTCCGCGTGGTTGTAATTTAATTGTCACAGGGTCATGTATGGCTCATTGCCCATTGCACCCCGCACGTATGTGCCGTTATCCAACTCACCGAACTGCATGTCCAGGGCGGGGCCGTTTTGAGCCAAAGAGCAGCGAACATTTGCCGATTCATCGCGTGGTTCAAGCTATGTTTACCAAATGGTGGGGAGAGCCCGTGACCGTCGGATCGCGCGGTCCGCAGTGAGCAGCGACAGTCCTTCGACCAGCGCTGTGCCTGCGATGATGCGGTCCGCTGGATCCTTTGGATACGCTGCAGGAAGCCCGAGGGCCCGCACACAGGCGCGGCCACTGATCGGCAGGATGGTGAAGCGCGCCTCGATCTCGCGCAGGAAAGACTCGAGGCTGATGTTCAGACGGATGCGTCCTTTGCTCGCGAGCGTGGCTAATTCTAGGAGAGTAATATCAGAGATGGCCAGTCCGTCGCTTTTGCGACGCGCATCGTCGATGGCCGCTCTGGCCTTCTGGGAGAGCTGAGCTTGGTCAAACGCCAGCCAGACGACAACATGCGTGTCGACCAGAATCACTTGAGCTTCCCCCACTCTTCACGCCCAAGTGCAGGGGAAACGACATCGCCGGTAATCGAACCCTTGCCGGCGAGAAAGTTGTAGATGTCGTCGGAGTCGCTGTCGGCCGGAATCAGCTTCGCGACCGGCCTGCCACGTTTTGTGATCACCACGGTCTCGCGTTTGGCCTGCACTTCATCCATGACCGCAAGACAATGGATCTTAAAAGAACCGGCAGCCATCTTTTTCATTCAGGACTCCATAATCATGGTCATTATACCATGGTCATATATGCTATCCGCAATTAGCAGTGTCGGTGAACGAACCCATCATCGTCAAGCGTCTTGATTTGTCTGGGGCCGAGTGTGCAGCACCGAGTCTCGTTGCGGCTGATCCCGCGGGATCAAAGTAAGGCTGGACTGCTTGCCGTCAGTGTGCACTCAGGGTGCACAAAAGCCCGTGCAACCAGGTTGCACAAACGTACGCCTCAGTTCCCTGCTGCAGTCAAGAACCAATGCCCGCGATGATGGCCGTAATTCGCTCCAGCAAAGGTCGGAGTACAAGTCGAATACCGATCGAGGATGGCGCGCAGTTTTCGCACGCACGAATATTAGGCGAAGATAAAGCGAAATGTCAACAGAAATGACCTCGCGGAAAGCATCATGAACACACGCCTGCCCGGTGCTCTCCACGCCGGCCTGGATAGCAGATCTTACCAGTGGGACTGACCATGCGCCGCGAATACCACATAGCTACCAAGGCATATATATCGCTTTACGATATATATATCGAAATAGAGGCTGAGCTAAGCCTCGTATTCGCTCTGGTTGTCCCTGGCTTTGCTTATATTCGTCTGCCATTCGTTCCCCAGTGCTGATGTCAGATCGGGAGCGCCTGCTCACAAAGGCGAGGTGCGCAACGACCGACTAGCTCCCTCCCGTCCCTTTCTGCGCCATCCCGAAAGCCGAATTGCGCTCTTCTCCTTACTGCAAATCGGTCCGAGGAGTGTCCTCGCGGACCCTGCCGGCCGGTGGTGATCCTTCCCCCCTCTTTGGGTTTTGGTCTTCCCTGCGCACAACGTCCCCACTGCTCGGGTCGTAAAGAATGGAGCGCAGCGGTCGACCAGCAACACCAGCACCTGCCCCGTCCGCCGCCACGAGCGGCTTCGCGGTCTCCGGATGGGATGATTCACACGACCATTATCGGCCTCGCGGAGGACGAACCGGCTCACGAGCGGGACTGAAGAGACTGAGACTCCCCGTGGACAGGGCTTGTGAAGTAACCGCTACCGCTGTTTTGATTGCCTTAAGCGCCGGGCAGCGTCACCGAGTGATTCCGGAGCGGGCGGCGGACCTTTCCTCTCCAGCGCCCCGCTGTTGTCGACAATAGTCACGCCCCGGATTGTGCCGAGTTCCGCCGATGCGACGGGTGCCGCGCTTACCGCGTATGGGGTGCTCAACGCCGCCGGAGCCGGGCCTGCGACTGCCGCAGGCTTGGGCGAAACTCCGGTTGTAGGCGCGACAGATACGGGTACGACTGTGACTTCAATCGAGGCCTGTGCGGTCGGTGCAGGCGTTTTAACTGGCACATTGTCGGTAGTTGCTTGCGTCGCGCCTACGGTCCTGGCCGGAGCGGGAGCGAGCGTAGCAACTGGTGGCTGGGCGGTCGCCGCGGAGGTCACAACTGAGGAAGGCAGAGGCGCCGCATGTGCTGTTTGACTTGACACACCGGCTTTGGGCGAGACGGCAGGCACTGGTATTGTCGCCCTCAGCATCGAAGGTTCAACTCGAGCTGCGGGAACTACCAATTGGACGGCTGGTGTTGTTGGGTCTTCTCTGCGCGGCGCGCTTGGCGTCGGAGGCAGCTTGATCGCTGACGTCTGTTTCCCGTCAATCGCAGCTTTCACCGCGTCGGTCACGTCCTTACCCTCTCGACGTTGGCCATACTTCCCGACTAAGCACACCTGGTCCCATAGCCACGAGTTGTCGACCCAAACCAGGTCTTTATCTGTTTTATAGACGGCAAAGCCTGTGCCCATTCCGCCGGATCCGTTTCGGCTTCGATACTCGATACATACACCCTTGCTCGTGACAATCGCGCGAGAGACTTGGAGGGTATCGGGATCACGCAGGCTTTCCTGCAGGCGAAGAATACCCTTGATGGCGTTCGCAGTGTAGTCATCAGAGACGGTCCGCCCAAGGCACAAGACGACCGACAACAATACAAATAGCGAGGGGAGCGCTATGCGTTTCATAGTGCTACTGAGTTTAGTAAAACCGACGTAATATTTCAGAGTTACGAAAGGCTTGCCCCGGGTGCCAGGTAACCGGCGGACTTAGATTACCCGACAATTGCCGCGCCACCCAGCTCTCGAGATTCCCTGAAACAGGAAAAACAGCAGGGTACCTTGAGGAGGCAGCGGCCCTCATTCGCTGTTGTCAAGTTTACGCCGTCCCTGTTCAAACCCGCACAAGGTTACTTGTACCTGAGATTCTGAGGAGTCCCCAAGCAACCCCGGGAACCTACGCGTTACGAAACAAGAAAAACCCAACTCCGAACGCAATAATCGCCAATGCCCAAAATGCCGGCGAATGCAATACGTAGACCTGCGCACCTGTGACAGCGATTAACCCCGTCGCTCCTTGTTCCTTGACGAGAGCGACAACCTTCCAGTGCAGCCAGGTGAGAAAGCAAAGGTAGACTATCGCTGAAGCGAGCAGTCCGGCCAAAACCGGCTTTAGATATGGCACGTTGCGCCTCCCATGCTCAGAACGGAATATTACTCGGTTGCTAAGGCTCGCACCCGCGGTTGCCTATGCCATGAGGATCAGCAGCCAGCTCCTCCTCCCTCAGCCCCGATGGACTTCGTCCAGACGTTGCGACGCATTTTCCTGGCCTGCATCCGTACCCGATCGAAGCGGACTGCCGCTGACATACGACCGAAGCATGTTCTGAGAAAGCTCGGGATTCGCGCAAATGGGTCGGAAGAGCGGAGACGTGACCATTTCCCGCCACTGGGCATGACGGACGTGCGAATCCTCACCTGCCTTCTTCGCGGTCGAACGAAAAGATCGGACGCCAGCAGTCAGTTTCAATTTCGCGCTCCCACCCAGCGCGTACAATCGGAAGCGGGCCGAGTTCCCAAGGGTCAGGCTGACTTTCGCTTAAAGTCTTCGATCTTAATCTCTTAGGTTTTCCTTTCTGTTCTCGACGGACTGACTGATTTTGTCCCGCGACGGGTGCGCCTGTTCGTGAGCGCCGCTCTTGTGCGAAACCCATGCTCCTTCGACTTCAATGGAGCGCGACAAACCTTAGGGAAGCGCTGTGCGCGCGGTCTTACGGGTGTCGCAACTTTATTCCGTTCGGTTATTCTCAACCATAGGGGGACCAGCTGTGGCGAAACGAGCCGAGGGAGAACCACAATATATTCCGTGTTCTACGTATCGTTTACAGCTAAATAGGTTTCTCACCTTTGCTCAGGCGGCGGCTTTGTTGGACTATCTGCAAGACTTGGGGATTACCGATTGTTATACCTCTCCCTTTTTGATGGCGCGTCCAGGAAGTCTGCACGGCTACGACGTGACAGACCACACGTGTTTCAATCCGGAAATCGGTACGGAGGAAGAGTTCCAGCATTTCGCACAGCAATTGAAAGAGCACGGTATGGGATTGATTGTGGACGTTGTCCCGAACCATATGTGTGTCACTCATCCCTCCAACACGTGGTGGTGGGATGTGCTCGAGAACGGACCGGGATCCCAGTACGCACGATATTTCGACATCGACTGGAGTCCGCCTAAGGAAGAACTCACCAACAAGGTGCTGCTGCCTGTCCTTCCGGACCAGTTTGGCCGAGCCTTGGAGAACCAGCAGATCAGATTGATCTACGAAGGGAGTGCTTTCTTCGTCGACTGTCAGGGTATTCATTTTCCGGTTGCTCCTCGTTCCTGGCCGCTAGTCTTGGAGCGGGTGCTACACGAGATGCGGCAGCAACCTGAGGGTTCTCCCGATCACGTGATGGAACTGGAGAGCATTCTCACCGCAATCTCTCACCTGCCGCCGCTGGAGGAAACGGATCCCGCTAGGATTCGGGAGCGCCAACGAGAAAGGGACATCATTAAGGGGCGACTGACAAGGCTCATCGAAAGCAGTGACGCAGCGCGTATGGGTCTAAGCTCGTCGCTGGGCCATATAAATGGACGCAAGGGCGACCCGCGCAGCTTTGACGCACTCGAGCGCATCCTCGCCGATCAAGCTTATCGTTTGAGTTTCTGGCGTGTTGCCGCCGACGAAATCAATTACCGTCGTTTTTTCGATATTAACGATCTGGCTGCGATCAGGGTGGAGGACGCTGAAGTATTTGCCACGGTGCACTCTTTGGTATTCGATCTCGTGCGCAGAGGCTACATATCTGGAATGCGGATCGACCATCCGGACGGCCTGCTTGATCCGCAGAAATACTTTGAGGACATCCAGGAGCAAGTTCCGCTCCGCAGAGGATCAGAGACGAGCCCGGTCCAAGTGGCTCCTCGGCGACGGTTTTTCCTGATGGCGGAGAAAATCCTGGTGGGAGATGAGGAACTTCGTCCTTCCTGGGCGATCGAAGGAACCACAGGATATGGCTTCCTGAATTTTCTCAACGGGCTCTTTGTCGACTCGTCCCCGGAAGCGTGCTTTCCTTCGCCTCTACCGCCAATTCAGCGGCTGGTCCCAGTCTTACGCCGATCTGGTTTACCAAAGCAAGTTATTGATCTTGCGGGTCTCTATGTCCAGCGAACTGGAAATGCTGTCCCGCCGGCTGGACCGGCTTTCCGAGCAGCACCGATGGTCACGAGACTTTACACTACACAGTTTGCGCGCCGCCTTGCGCGAAGTCATTGCTTGTTTCCCGGTATACCGTTCTTACATCCGGGACAGCGGACAGTATCCCGATGACGAGGACGAGCGGCACATTCGCTATGCTGTAAGGTTTGCCAAACGGCAC
>CAVOSN010000021.1:0-25356 GCA_963698805.1 uncultured Acidobacteriota bacterium
CGAGGTTTAAAGGTGCAGCGGCGACAAAGGCTTGCGTTCCAGTGGCGGCGCGCACATCTTGCACCAGGATCGGCTCAAGACGGTTTGCCTTTGCGTTGTACAGAAATAGGCCATCGCTCATAGCGACGTAGATGTCAATTTCTTGCCAGTTCATCGCCGAAGGCGCGGTACGTCCGCCATCCGGACGGTTAATGCCGAACGCAGCCCAAAGGAGATTGGCTAACACCTGCATGGGCAGCTTCTCTGGGCGGAGCTCCCGTCGCGTTTTTCGTTCCTTAAGCACCTGCATGAGGGGACGGCCACCCTCGGTCTGTGCCGGTGGCAGTTGGATCGGTTTCAGATCTTGGGCTTGGATGGCGATGCTGACAGCGAGAATGAGTAGTAAAGCCGATTTGCGCATAAAAATCCTCAGGAAGAGATGTTCTCGGGCCAGGTCTGGAGATCGCAGGCGAGGAGGGAAGGCTGGCGCCAAGAGTGCAGCCAGGACAAGATTGTAGGACGCTTTAACCATGAAAGCGCCTCCCTATGTCCTCTTCCGGGCGGTTTGTCTCCGACTCAGAAAATGGGCCGATATCACTCGTTATCAACCCGTTCTCTTAATAGGGCTTCGGCGGTCAGCGAAGCCAGATCGCTAAAAAGCCTCTCCAAGGTCCCTCTCGGTCAACCTCGGGCAAACTGAGTTGTCGTTCCACCCGCGCTTCCATCTCGTGCAGCTGCGCCTCCGGCGCTTTCCCCGCAAGATGCTGAAACAGCAACCTGTGTGCGCTCTCTTGTGCTGCACGACCTCCAGCCCATCCAGCATCTGGCGATGCGATGTACCTTCCCAGATCGCAAGGATCATCGCCTCGCGTAACCAACGCTCCACGCGATATTCCTGCAGTGTTCCCACCCCGCCGTGCACTTCCATCGCCCATTTGGCCGTCTGGACAGCCAACTCCGCCGTCCAGTACTTCGCCAGGTGAGCTACCAAGCGGAACAGATGATAGGTCTCCGAGTACGGCGGCTTCTCTTGCCATACCATGTCGAGCAGACTCACAGCTTCCCAAGCCAGCCCTAGAAGCCGCGCGTAGCCCCTGTAGTCGATCGTCGAACTGGCGCCGAAGTAAAGGATGTTCGATGATCGGTTTACCGAAGGCTGTGCGCCGTTCAGCGAAAGAATAGGCATCGGCGATGGCCCTTTGTGCAAGTGCTACGCTGCCCATGCTGTTGGCTACGCGCGAGAGGTTCAGAACTTCGAGAATCAAATAGATCCCCTGCTCCGCTTGGCCCAGAAGCCAACCCTCGCTGTGACGAAATTCGATTTCACCGGTTGGCACCGAGCGAGTTGCGATCTTGTCCTTGAGGCGGCGTACCAGATAATTCAGCTGCTGTGTCTTCAGTGCGACGCGGTACCAGGATACAGACTTAGCCCGCGCACGTTTTGCGGTGCACCTTCACGCCGAGCCGCGACCACCGCCAATTCGGCCCCGGCATTACTCGCGAAGTATTTGTCACCGGTTAGCCGCCACTCACTCCCATTCCGTTGCGCCACGGTTTCCACCGCCGCGCCCAGGTTCTCACCCACCCTTGACCTCCGTCATCCAGGTTGCTCCCTGCCAGACACTGTCATCGCGGCTGCAACATGCTGGGCAGAAACCGTGGTTCTCCAACTCTGCCTCTCCATACTTAGAGAGTGGGGAAACCGTGGACAGAGAGACTGTATACGGACACGCCAAGCCTGGGTCATAGAAACCAGTGGCGTAGAGAAGAAGATAAGCGGGTATCAGCGAATTCTGCTCAAAAACTCGCCAGAGCACACCTGTCCGTGAGATTTTTGTTTCGAGCATTCGCCAGTATTCGGGTGGGTAAACGATTTCATCCACCCGTGCGCCCCACCGATCGAACATGCGTAACCACGGCGTGCCGGCGCGGTCGACCGCGTCTGAGATTCCATGCCCTTCGCGTTCGAACCATGCCTCTAATTCGCGCAGCCAGTCCTGATCTGCTCGAGATCCCGACCTGGCTGCAGAAACTGCACCGGAGAGCGCAAGACCTCGAAGTTCATAGCCAGAGTCCTCTCACTCCGCCGCGAATTTTGCAAGACTTGCCGAAATGTCCTCGCCGGTTCGTTCAGTCCAGGATTTTCGCTACTCGTTCCCCCGGCTCCGTAGCCCTGGCAGTAACTCCACGACCTTAGTTCCGCCGCTTCGACCGGCTGCGCCGCGAGGCAAAGGAGCAACCCGCAGAGAAGCACAACCGCGGCCGCATACGAGCTTGATCTATTCATTCAGAGGACAAGCCCGGCATTCTTTCTGGGTGGAGTATCTGCTCTTCGGACAGGTCAAGCTGAAGTATCACGAATTTGCCCGACTGCAGCATGTCCGGCCGGCCTGCGTCGGCTAGGTAATCTCCCGCCAGTTCCAGGGCGCGGTATTTTGTGGACGCAAGCAGGTAGATGCTGTCGGTACCGTGCAAGGTGACTTCATAGAGGTTCATAAGCTCCCTCCGTCTTTGGCGCGCCGCTTCATCCGATGCCACGTGTTGCCGCAACCACGGTCAGGATGCCTCAATTCGCATAGGCCGACTTTCTCCAGTCCTTCTTGAGCTGCTCCATAATGTCATCTGCCAAGCCCACCGCACGGGATAGCGCATTCCCTTTACCTCAATATCAGCTCTAAGTTTCAATCCTTTCCAATCTATGGACGTTCGGAAGCACGAACTGTGCCTGTCGAATCTTGCCCGGTAACGGGTAACCGGCGTCCAGAAATACCTTCCCCTCCTGGCTCTCCACGGTCACCCTCAATATGCCCGGCACACCAGCGATGCCGTCATTTGCGAAGCCGATAATTAGCCCCAGGTAACCATCCCTCCTTATAGCTCCAGATGAAAGACGGCCTCACCCTAGAGCCAATTGGGCGATTGATCCAAGTCGAACGCTGCCGGATAAGCCTGGTAGTAGCTCATCAGATTCTTTGCGCTGATCTGGTGAAAGTTCCAGAGCGACCAGTAATTCGCCCCGACATCGACCACATGAGCGATCATGTTCTCTGCCGGGGATATCCCTTCATTTTGCGACGCGTGGATCGGGCGTCCTATCCGGAAGCCCCTGCTCGAGCAATGCCGCGATCCAGGGCGGGCGATTGCTGAGCGCTTCAATCTGCTCGTTCTCAAGAAAGATGGTATCGCTCCGAATCCAATTGTTGCTGCGGACCGTGCGGTCTACTAGTTCCGAATTACCAACCCGGCTATAGTCTGGTTGAGTATTGGTCAGTAGAGGAGTCTTCTTAAAGTGCTCGAGCTGGACTTCAAGCATATTGATCCACGTGCGCTCTGCTGTCTGGTAATCAGGGAAAGGATTGTTGCCAAATGGCCAAGTGTGCCCTTCACCCCAAAAGCCATACATGAAGGTATCGATAAACTCGATGAGCGGATTGCCATCGAATTCCGCTGCCAGTAGGCCAACCAGTTCTTTGAATGCCTGCTGGAAAAAAGGATGGTCATAGCGGGGCTGATAACGCGAATGCGGGTTCTGCAAATATCTTTGCGCCGAAGCGCTGCTTTCCTGATCGCTAAGGACCAGATCAACTTTCGGCATGTTCCGATTTGTCCTCTACTCAGTGAGCGTACTGGACAGAACATCCATAAGGGCGGCTTGTGGGTGTGCTGACTGGCCTGCCAGCCATCGATTCTTCCAAAGCTTGCGAGACGCAGTTCTTCGCCGTGGGAATGTCGGCCTGCTCAGTTGTTGCTTTGCTGTCGATGGCTCCATCGTAGATCAGAACGCCGGCAGGATTCACGACAAACATATGCGGCGCGGTCTTGGCGGAATAAAGTTTTCTCACGTCGCCCTTGGAATCCAATAACGCAGCCGTTGGCGAAGCCTTCATCTTGCTCATGTAATCATTTTCCTGCTTGGCGGTGACATACCCCTGTTCACCCGGCGCAGAGGAGATCACTGTAAGCCAGACGACTCCTTTGCTCGTCCATTCCTTCTGCAACCGCTGCATGTTTCCACTCTCGTAGTGTTTCTGCGTGTATGGGCAACCATTGTTGTGCCATTCCAGCACCACAAATTTGCCGTGGTACTGCGAGGGCTTGTGCATCTGACCATTGCTGTCCATCGTCTGGAAGTCGGGGGTGGAGTCACCCACCTTCACGGCATAACCTGAAGAAATCAACACGAAAGTCCACCACGCGTTGTGCTTCATACGTCCCTCCTTTAGTTCTTTGATTGGGTGTGAGCGTTCCTGGGCTGTGCGACTGGAACACGGACCAGATATGCGTCGCCGGAAGCAAGGACGATAACTCCTTCACTCCGCATCAATGGCTTGCGAGGCAAACGGAGTACGGACGGAATCAAGTATGAAACTGATAACAAATCAGGTTTTACATCATCGCGGAAATTGCCTAGTCCGGCGACAACGGCTGGCACCGTGATAGAGGGTCTTCTGGGATTGCAGCCTCACATAGTTGGTGGACCCGAGGAGATTATCAAACGTGGCATCGAGCTTTGGCGGAGTCGCGGCTTTAGGATACGCTGTCAAATATCATGTCAGGCATATTCCGCATGTTCCCTTCGTGGCGAACCGCAGGAAATCCTCATAAGAATGCTACCGTTAAGAGCTTACGGATACTAGCCTGCTTGACTCTGGTCCTGGGAGCGGCTACAGCGATGCGAGGCGCTGCCCCAGTGCATATCTGGGAGAAGCAGGAGGTGACGCTGACAGCCGCCCGGTCCTATGCGAATCCGTACACAGATGTGATCATTTGGGTTGACCTCAGTGGACCTGGCTTCAACAAGCGGGTATACGGCTTCTGGGATGGCGGGCAGGTCTTCCGTGTTCGGCTGTTGGCGACGGCACCCGGACCATGGTCCTGGCGTAGCGGGTCCAGCCCTGAGGACCCGGGCCTCACCGGGAAAACCGGCGGGTTCACGGCAGTCGAGTGGACAGAAGACGAGAAACGTGTGAATCCGCTACGCCGCGGCTTTTTGCGGCCCACCGCCAACCACCACGCTCTCGAGCACGGGGACGGAACGCCGTTTTTCGTGATCGGCGACACTTGGTATTCAGCAGGAACCAACCGGTTCAAATGGTACGACGACGACCAGGAGCGCCCGATTGGCCCTGGCGCCGGCTTCAAGGATTATGTCCGCTACCGCAAGGCGCAGGGCTACAACTGGGTCAATATCATTGCCGCGTTCCCGAACTGGATGAACGACGGGAAGCCGTGGCATGTCCGGATGCCCGACGGAACCCCGGTTCGCTCCGCCTGGCTGGAGTTCGGCACAGGCAGCGCGAAGAACATGGACAACGAGGGCGGACGGCCGTTCATGTTCCCGGGGAAAGTGCCCGGGTATGAATACATGTTCCCCGACGTGGACCGTGTGAACCCGGACTATTTCAAATACATCGATCGCAAAATCGACTACCTGAACGCACAGGGCTTCATACCTTTCATCGAAGTATCACGGCGCGATGCCAGCCTGCTTTGGAGCAAGTACTACAAATGGCCGGACTCGTACGCGCGATTCATCGAGTATGTCTGGTCGCGCTATCAGGCCAACAATACAGTGCTCAGTCCGATCCACCTCGATATCATCAGCGAAAGTGTCAGTCCCGAAGACTTCAAGAAAGCAATCAACCTGGTGAAAGAGAAGTATGGACCGCCGTTCGGCACACTGCTCTCGGCGAATGCCAACCCTTCCACGCTCGAGAACTGGGGCGAAGATTCCTGGGTAACCCTCCACCAGATCGGCAACATGCGCGAGCACAATAATTACTGGTATCTGACAGAGATCTATCGGTTGGCTAATCCGCAGCCCGCGCTTAATGGCGAGCCATATTACTCAGGCTACAAAGATGAGCGCGGTTTGGGAGCCGGCCAGGGTTACGAGTTCGGAGCGCCGGGCGGGACTCCGAAAGACGACCAGTTCGTGCGGTCCTCGATGTACGGCAGTTTTCTCTCAGGGGGATTCGGTGGTCACGTATACGGGGCCGAAGGCATTTGGGGGGCAGACATTGAACCCACAGCGCCGATCAAAATGTGGGATGCCTTCCAGTGGAACTCTGCGAGCCAGATGCAATATCTGCGCACGTTTGCCATGTCGATAGGCAAACGCTACCAGGAGTTGGTTCCGGATGCGGATCTGGTCTCACCTGACAAGGACCACAACCTGGAAGCTTACGAAGGTTGGGCATATTCCGCTCGCACTCCGGACAAGGAGATCTTCCTGTTGTATTTCGAGAAGGGCTGCCCGACGAGCCAAGTTCGCGGCGCCAAGCTGTGGAGCGAGTACCGGGCGGACTGGTTCGATCCGCGTAACGGAACTTGGCAACCAGTGGGGAAGGGATCAGTCCAGTCGAACGAGATTGGAATCATCGAACTGCCCCAGTTCCCGGCAGATATCGACTGGGGTTTGCGGCTCACGTACACCGGACCGATAGCGGCTGCCGAGCGCCGGATTCCGGATGAATATTGAGAGCTTCGCCTTGAAAAGGAACACTAGGGAGGCCAATCCAGAACGGGCTGAATTCCAAAACATCGAGGTCGAACCTGCAGCAGGCAACTGCAGAGACATGAGCAACTCGATCGGTTGGGCCGCCTTTCGTACACGACCTTTGGGCACATTGGGCAGGGGCAGGTCACAGGGAGGGCCACCGAGCCCGTGTTACGGTGACGTCAGTGCGATTGCCAAGCCCCGCTGATTCAACGGCTGACGCGCTTCTGTAGCCGATGACCGCTAACGCCTGGCTATGACAATTGACGCCGCGCGCGTACGCGCTACACTGGGCACAACCTTGAGGGGAATATGCGAAACCGATTCTTGGGAGTCGTTTCTATTCTTCTTCTGTGGGTTTCCTGTCCCGCTCGTGCAGAGCTTCGAGCAAGTGTTGCAAGGGTGGACATTACGCCGAAGACGCACGAACCAATGTGGGGCTTCGAAGACCGCACTGATCCTGCCACTGGAACACTCGATCCGCTCTATGCGCGCATCTTGGTACTCGAGGCTGCGGGGAAGCGTATTGCTCTTGTCGCTCTCGATCTCGGCCGTACCTTTGGGGAACCCTCACTGGACCACTTGAAGGAGGTGGTCAGCAAGTCGAGCGGCATCTCGTGCCTGCTGGTGAGTGCTTCCCACACGCATGGAGCCCCGGTCATTAAAGATGAATACGACGGCGCTCCCCCAGAATGGGAACAAAGGGCATTGGACGGGATCGCTGCAGGAATCAAAAGCTCTGTCGATCATCTGCAGGATGCCCGAATCGGTGTTGGAACCGGGTCAGTTTTCATTGGCCACAATCGACTTCGCGTGAATGACGATGGGACGGTGAGCTGGTTCGAGCAGAATCCAACCATGGTTCCAACTTCCCCGGTGGATCCCACGGTGGCCGTGCTCCGAATAGATGATCGGAATGGAAATCCTCTCGCCGTTCTGACCAACTACGCCTGTCATCCAGTAGTCTTCGGCTCAGATAACTCCCAGTACTCTGCCGACTATCCAGGCGTTGCCAATAGTGTGGTGGAAAAGGCCCTTGGTGGAAGTGTCCAGAGCTTTTTCGTACAAGGTGCGGATGGCGACATCAATCCGTACTACGCGGTCACGCCAATGAAAGAGAACGCGATCCAGCGGCGGGATTGGACCGGTGAGCAGTTGGGCCACGAGGTGGTACGCATCGCGAAGGGCATTCAGACGATGAACGACCCTTCGGCTAGCATCGACTTTCGAGAAGAAACTCTGCATTTCAAACTTCGTTGGGATCCTGAGCAGTTTCGTGCCGCGTTGTTGAAGACTTTTGGCGCCAAAAGCCTGGAGCAAATGGGGGCGCGCATTCCCGCCAGTGTCGACGCTCGTGTGACCGCCGTTCTCATTAACAAACAGATCGCCATCATCGCAGTCCCCGGAGAACCGTTTGTCGACCTTCAGGAAAACTGGCGTGCACGATGTCCGGTGTCCACGGCATTGTTCTTCGGATACACCAACGGTTATCACGGATATTTTCCGACGATAGGTGCTGCAAGCCGTGGCGGATACGGGGCAGCGAGTGCAAGCACATGGGTTGAGGTAGGTGCCGGAGAACGAATGGTGGACTGGGCACTGATCCAGACTTACCAAATGATGGGCAAGTATGCGACTGTGCCCGACGACCTAACGAAGGGCGCCTATAGCACAGACTGAACCTCACAACAAACGAGGCCACTCTAAACCCGATCGTTGCGTCCCCAGCACTGCGAAATACTGAGACGAATTGGGTGAAAATCTCGGAATGTCGCCGTAAATTCGGCTCAGAAGGACCGTGCGAAACGGAGTTTCCCGCAGCATTTCATTGCGGTGGCGCGAGGAAGGAAGTGCCACAAAATATCATGTGTCCATTTTGCGGAGAGCCCAACGACGTAAAGTGTCCGATGGACACAGGCTTCACGACCAGCCCCAAGAAGAAAGAGCATAAATAGCCGGGGCCGCCCGCACTATGCTCGCCAGAGTTGCTCAGGCGCAGTTCTCCGTGGGCTTGTTCCATCCCTTCTGTCGATGCTGCCAGTTCAATGAGACGGGGAAGTTCCTGGGTTAAGTGTTCTTTCATCACGAACGCGAACGCGGCGCTTTCTTGACTGGCCCGCCAGATCCCCTCAGCCTCGAAGGCTGATGTCAGGATCACAACGACGTCTGGCATTTCTCTTGTAAGCTGAGCGGCGGCCTCCAATCCCCTCATCTCCGGCATCTTGACGTCCATCAGGACCAGGTCAGGCACCCATTCGTGAGCCAACACCAGCGCGTCGCGACCGCTGCGGCCCTTTGCGATCACATCAACGCTCGATAGGGTTTCCAGGAAGGCACAAAGGTAGCGCATGAAATCCGGAATCATCGACGACCAGGGTCCGAATTCGCTTTTCGCCGGGCGGCATGGGACCTCCGTAAAGGGCGCATCAGGGCGATGTGACCGCCGCACCTTGCAGGCAAGAACGCGTTCAGTCTCCCCCGCCGGGCACGCGTGTGGTGTGCGATAGAGGAAAACCGCGCTGCGGAAAATGCTCAAGCGATTGAGCCTCTGAACCGCGCCGGCAGATCAGCCGCATTTAGAAGAGAGAGCAGTCGCACCAAGATCTTCCCTCTTGGGTGCCTCTATCTGGATGTTGACACCTCCCTTGAAATACGCGCCTTCATCAATGGAGATGCGCTGGGTTGCGATGTTGCCCGTGACAACGGCCGACTGCTTTAAGTCGACCCGGTCGCTCGCATGAATATTGCCTTCCAGCTTGCCATGCACGATCACAGCGCGGGCGTTGACGTTGGCTTTAACGCGCCCGTTCGGCCCGATTGTGAGGCGGTTTCCTTTCGGGTTGATGGTGCCTTCTACCTGGCCGTCTATATAAAGGTCTTCGCTGCACGAGAGCTCCCCTTTAATCACAACCGACTTGCTGATGAGGGTCACTTCCGCGCGAGCAGTGTCCACGGCTTTGGGCGTTTCCATGGGCGCGACCTCCGGGGAAAACACTGGGGAAAAGTCGAATTCTACTCCAATGACTACGATTCCACAGGGGCAGTGAGCGCGATGCCTGTCGGTCTTGTTTCGAAAACCCAACAGCACCTGCGAGGAAGGATTGCGGTCATCCGCGTTGCGGCATTGGCTTGTAGAATTGAGATGTGTAGGGAAGGGAATGGCGATGCAAACACAGAGCGATGGCAAGCCGGAGCAAGATGCAACCCAGGCAGCAGCGCATATTGCAAGTGCTCACCAGATTCTGAAGGCCCTGCAAGAGAAGATCGGAAAACATCCAGAACTCGGCGAGGCCATTACGAAACTGGAGATGGCGCTGAATGACCTGGCGGTACAGACGGGCGGGATGCTGTAGCAAGGGACACGGTATCTAGGCCGGGTGGTGAGCGTGCGCATCAGGCTCCCGGCCCCGGAACGGGAGGAAGGCGTACGAAACGCCCTTTCGGTCCGTCCCCGCGTAGACCAAGGCCCCTTCACGTACGCTCGGAAAGTCGCATGTGCCTGACGAAGGGGTAATAGGTCTCCAGATCAGCCATACCATTGTCGGAAGGTTCCACGACCGTTCCAGCAGAGGCCAGGTGTAGTAGCTGCCTTACATCGTCGGGGGCTAGCATTAGAGCTACGATTTGCCGTTGACGATTCTCCCAGAGAATTCCTGACATTCCAGACCTTCTCAACTGGCTATTCCACTCGCCCGCGGAGCACGGTCATCGACGCCGCCGGTAGCGTGAAGTGATCTGTGCCAGCGGGCAGAATGGATTGTGCTGGTGGGCCATCGGGATCTGCGTAACCGTCGCGCATCGCGGAGTGCCATTGATACTGCTCTTTTCCGAATGTAATTCTCGCGACCGGCCCAACAAAAAACCGCTCTTTCTTGGCATTTTCATCGTGAAACGTAATGATCACCGTGTGAGGTTTGTCGTAGTCCTTGTTGATCAGCATAAGCGACCACTGCCCGTCAGGGCGGAGAACCGGGTAGACCGTGACCAGAGGATGTCCCTCAGCATCCTTAATATCGCTCGCTGCTTGAAAGAGGCGATGCTCAGCATCGACCGGTTGTGCCCATTCCTGCGTCAACATCTGTGCGGCGAAGAACTGAGAAGTGCGCTGCTTGATGAGCCAGTTATGGTCGGTGGTGAACATGTGGTAGGTTCCCCAGCTGTTCGAGCACGCGGGATGCGGAGTGGAGTATGGCATCGCATGATGATAGTAGGAGGCTTCGCCACCGGCCGTCAGAAACGCGGGAAAGGTTTCACCTAACCACAAAGCCCCGAAAACATCGACCGCGGCATCCCCGCCCGGGGCGTTGGTTTCCGTGTTGAACATCGGGACGCCATCCGGTAATCCGTCATGACGCCACACCTGCACAATGTGGGTTAGAACCTCCGGCTCTTTGAAGAGATTGCTCCATGGGCCCTGGCAAGTGCCGTCATAATATGGGTAGTGCTCGTACGACATGAACGACAGATCCGAGAGCCGGTCATGAGCCTTCAAATAGGCTAGAAAACGCTTGAACCATGAAATCTGACCTTCTGCATTTGGCCAGAACTTGATGTCTTCGCTCACGCCCTCAAAAACCGGTCCGCCGAGTTTGAGATTCGGGTCAACTTTATGCAGGGCGGTAGCCCACTGTAAGTACAAAGTGGCATAGTCCTCCGGCGCGAAGTATTGGCCATCCGGCTCCTCGCCCATTTCTATATATGAAATCGGGTACTCCTTCGTTTTCAAATATGCAATCTGCGCGGCGGCATCCTCCGGCGTGCCGTAAAGCATGGACACGGGAATCATGGCCGGCAAGCCGCGCGTGAGGCCGCTGGTGTAAAAAAGGTCGAGGCCGACTTGATCTCCGGCTTCCATACGATCCGGGATCACGTAGAGGTCGGAGGGCTGATGCCAGGGATCAATCGAGGAGCAATAGCTAAAAGTCTGTTCCTGCCCCGGAGAATGAAAGAGCAAGTCGTGGAATATGCCGTTCTGCAGCGTTCCCAAGTAGACTTCCTTGATCGCGTATCCGACGCAATTGCGGCGGTCGGATTTTCCATGTGTGTCACACGTGTTGGAAGACTCCGTCATTAGCACGCGCACATATTTGGCAGCGATCGGTGCAGAAGAAAGCTGGAGCGTTACCGTCCCTCCCTGTCCATCCGTAATGTTCCCTTCGGGAAAATCCTTCCAATGGCCATTCTCCGGCTCGTCCATAGCATCACCGACGCCCAGCCAGTACTGCACCTTGTAGCGACGTGCATATGGTTGGGCCCATGCGATGCGAAGAGCGGTAACGATTTGTCGCTCTGCCAACTTTATGGCGATCCACTGCGGGTGTGTACTATCCTCCTCGCCCGTAAACGCTTTTGTCAGGTAAGGATTACTTTTCCAGTAGGTGTTGAGGTCGCCATCGTCGAGCCGCGAGTACCCATCAAACTCCGTGCCGCTGTTTCGCGTAACTCCGCGATGAGGCAAGGAGTAACCATACGAATGGCGAATCATTTCCCGACCGGGATTGGCGTCGCCGACGAAATAGCCCTTTCCGGACGGATCGCTCCATCTTCCTTTGGGACTCCAATGCCAGGCCTGAACGAATAGTTCCGTATTCTGGCGATAGCTAATAGGGCCCCAGCCCGCCTCAAGAATTTGTTTTACTTGGTCTGGCCGAAAAAAAATGTCAGTGGTGTTGCTGGGAATACGATCCAACGTTGTCCCCAGCGCCTTTAAGGGGCTGAATGTATTAGCGACGTGGCTCGGAGTTGCGTCCACATTTACGGTCTGTGCTCGCTCAGAAACGGCCAAAATCACGATCAGTACTACGCACTCGACAGGATGAATTCCCTTGCAATGAAAAAAACGCGGCTGCATTCATGGCTCCTCTGGAGTGAGCAACTCTTATGACGATCGCGACCCCTAGCTTAGCTAGAAGATTGAACCGCCGCGATCCATCCTAGAAAGAAAGATTTTCAGCGCCACCTACCCAACTCCTGGAACAGCAGCTGAACTGATAACGCCAAATGAGTGTCCCTGAACGGGCACATGACCTTTCATTGCAATCACCGATTCTCAGGCGCCGCAGATTCTCATTTCACTTTTCGGTGAACTCGGATAACGTCACAACTTCAGCGTTAGGCACCGCTTGATAGAGGGCGTAATGATCGTCTTTTGTTTCCACGACAGCAATACGCGTCGTTCGGTCGCCCTGCTGTACTCCCACTTGTTTCCACGTTTTGGGAACAGAAGTTTTTAGTGTCAGCGGCAGCTCGTAACTCACATCGGTAAGATCGCTGCGCAATACGATGGAGATGGTATTGCCATCTTGGAAAGATGAAACCGTGGCGTGGTGACGCTCGCGAATGTACTTTCCCACATCCTGAAAGGTCGCAACCCATAAAGATCCAGTTTTCGAGTTGATATAACCAAAATAATCCTTCAGCTCCACAGCGGTTTTGGGCTTCCATCCGATTCCGTCTATACCATGGAAAACCAGCACCAGCCAGACGTTATCCTGTTCCGCGGTCTTGTCGACCCATGACTTCATCAATTGCATAGGCGTCTCCGTCAAAGCTCCGCGTTGCCAGCGGACATACTCTTTGTCGGAGGTCGCCGGATCCTTATCATTCCCCCGGTCGAGGTCCTCGACGTTCTCGTCCGGCATGTGGTTGCGTGCGAGCTGATATCGCAGCAGAGCAGCACGCACCGAGCGTTCGTTCTCCGTACCATAGGGACACTCGACCGAGAAGGTATGCTTGAAACCGAGGTGGTTGAGGATGTCTTCTCGGCTCTTCTCGAGTTCGTATGCGAGGTTGGCATCATCGAGAACCGCCAGGCGGGGATGAGTCACAGTGTGGCTGGCAAACTCGTATCGATGCGACAGCGCAAGCAGCTCATCCCATGTGATTACGCTTGGATCTGAACCGCTTCCGTGTGGCTTGCTTGGCGGAAATCTGCCCTGGCGCAGTTTGGCGTATGCCTCATCCAGCAAGCGATATGCCTGTTCTACGTTCTTACCCTCATCATAAAGCTCTCCTGAGCGGGTATGGTAGTCGAGCGTTCCTTGATAGCCCAAATAGCCGATTGCCGAAGCTCGTTCGAAGAAATTGTCTTTGTTTGTTGGAATCTTGGCGGTTTCCGCAATGATTGTTTTTGTCGGGCGACCAATGAAAGTGCCGTGATATTGCGAACCTGGAATATTACCGGTGATGATGAAAAACGTGGCTGGGAATCCGAAGCTATCCATGATCGGAACAGCCACACGGAACTGATTGACTGTGCCATCATCGTAGGTAAGCGAGACTGCTCCGCGCTTGCCATACTGCCACTTGGTGATTTCCGTCCTACCGATTTGGCCGAGTGCGAGGCTTGAACAAAAGATCATCACCCCGGCAGCGATTGCCCGCTTCATTTCACCTCCTGAGTCGCCAAATGTAGCAGGTGAGGATGCCCGACACATCCCAAAAGGCAAAATCTCCATTACACTCGCGACAGTTTGGGGTATACGCTAGTGGTCAGCATGCAAATCGATCTTCACGGCTATCACCCGAGGCAAATCGTGTGGAATGGCGCCCTCGTGGCGCTTTGTGGAGCAGGCCTGGGAGATGGGCGAGAGTGAATTGATTCTGATCCATGGGCACGGGCGCAATCGGGGTATCACACCAGGTTTTGTAAACACCAACACCGGCTTCTTCGGCCTAGAGATAAGAAAAGCCTTGCGGCACGATCAACGACTGCGCCAATGGATTCACTATACGACTCTTGACTGCAGCAGCCCGGGTCACACCAGCGTGTCCCTGAAAGTCAACCGTTCGCCCACGCGAACGCGCCTAGATCTTGCGCTGCTACCGGATCACGGAATATCTCGATCCGGACGATGATCCCACGAGCGATCATTTCGTTAGAAAACTAAGGATTTCTAACGCCGGGGTTTTTTTCACCGAACCCTCTGTTGGCGCGGATTTCGAGGAGCCAACGGGAGCGGTTTTTTCTAACAGATGTCGGGAACCCATCGTTTTGCAAGCATCGTATTAGTCCACCTCGCCTGCGTCTTCGGGCAGGTTGCCCAACGACGCGACGCTGAATCCCGAGCTTGGCATGGGGCAAATCTTTGGGTCATAGACCCAAAGGTCTTAGAGATCTGCTCAACCCCCTACCCGCTCTTCGGGTTGTAAACCCAAAGATCCGAAACTTCCAGATTTCGACCCATTTGAAAATGAAGAACGACAACGTTCCGCCAATTGGAGGGGATGTGAAGGAAGCCGTCGGACGATGGCCGAGCTCGATCGGCCGAGTGCGGAATGTGCTCGCGCCCATATTCAACTTACGGAGTCCCGGCGAGAAAATCAAAGAAGAATTAGGTCAAGAATTTGCGGAGTTAACGCGGGTGGCGCCGTCCAGGAACACCACGGAGGGAACCATCAAAACAATCGGTTGCGGCGGGGAAGGGATTGATTCCTGCCTTTGCTTACGCGGATGATAGCGGGGTCAAAACAAGGTAATCAGGCTTTCCGGAACTTGCCACCAGCAGGACAATGCAGGGGCTTTTTTGCTCTGGCTGACTCCCAGCCCTCCTTTCTCGCCGCCGAGCGGCACTCGCTTGCGGTTATCAAGTTTACGCCGTCCCTGTTCAAACCCGCAGAAGGTTACTTGTACCTGAAATTCTGAGGAGTCCCCAAGCAACCCCGGGGACTACGCGTTCCGAAACAAGAAAAACCCAACTCCGAACGCAATAATCGCCAGTGCCCAAAATGACGGCGAATGCAGTACGTAGACCTGCGCACCTGTGACAGCGATTAACCCCGTCGCTCCTTGTTCCTTGACGAGAGCGACAACCTTCCAGTGCAGCCAAGTGAGAAAGCAAAGGTAGGTTATTGCCGAAGCAAGCAGTCCGGCCAAAACCGGCTTTAGATATGGCACGTGCGCCTCCCATGCTCAGAACGACAATATTACTTGGGTTGCTGAGGCTCGCACCCGCGGTTGCCGATGCCATTAGGATCAGCAGCCAGCTCCTCCGTCAACCCTGATGGACTTCGTCCAGAGGTTGCGACGCGTTTTTCTGGCCTGCATCCATAGCCGATCGAAGTGGACTGCCGATGACCATCCCAGAAGAGTCTTGGGGCCCCCAGGCCGGTCCGCGCCGAGATTACTCGATTCCCCAAAGTTACCGGTCAAGTCCCTTCTGCCTGCACGCCTGACCTTAGTGCACTGTTAAGGTCGCAATCCCGCTCACCCCGTTCAGCGTCGCGGTAATCGCTGCGGTACCTAGGCCTGCCGTGCTCGTTGTTCCTGTTGGATTTATCACCGCGATAGTCGCATCCGACGACTCCCATTTCACTTCACGGGTGAGGACCAGGGTCGTGCCATCACTGAAATGACCGGTGGCAGCGAACTGCACCTGGGCTCCCAACGCAATGTTCGGATTGCTGGGTGCAACATCGATGGAGGTCAGAATGGCGTCGTCTACGTTCAGGGTCGCAACCCCAACGGCGCCGCCGAAATCAGCCGTGATCGTCGCCTGACCCGGAGCTACACCGGTAGCCAAGCCCTTGCTGGCCGAAATGTTACTGATTGAGGCGACCGAGTCTGGAGAAGACGTCCACGTTGCGGCACCCGTCAAAACCTGGGTCTTTCCATCCGCAAACGTCCCCGTAGCGGTGAAGGGAACGCCGATATCCTGCGGAACGCTGGTGACTGCGGGAGCAATCGAAATCGATGCCAGCGGCGATGCCGCTACCACCAAATCGGCGGTGGCGCTGAAAGATCCAACTTGCGCCGTGATGGTGGTCGTCCCAGCTGATTGCCCGGTAGCTTGCGCGCCGTTCATCGTAGCCACAGTTGTGTCAGAGGAACTCCATGCAGCAATCGACGCTATGGGCTGACTTGATCCATCGGAGAACTTTCCTGTCGCGGAGAAGCCCTGGGTCGACGCCGGAGCAATTAGAGCAGTCGCCGGAGTAATTGTGATCGAGGTCAGAGTCGCTGTGCTGACAGTGAGAGGGGCCAAACCCATGACGCCACCGAAGCTGGCACGGATGTTCGTCGACCCTTGCGTAATAGCTTGTGCAAGACCCGCTCCCGAGATTGTCGCGACACCTGTGTTGCTCGACGACCAAGAAACGTCGAGATTTAGCGGCTGGATGGTCGAGTCGTTAAACGTGCCGGTTGCGACGAACCCTATTTCTGTTGTCGGTGCAACGGTCCGCCCTGTGGGTGTCACGGAAATGGACTGGATCAACGCATTCGTGACGTTAAGCGTCACCGATGCGCTCACCAAACCGAGCGCCGCCATGATCGTCGTGGAACCGGCGGCGACTCCTTTTGCGATCGGACTGTGACCGGATATGGTGGCCACTGCCGGAGTCGAGGAGGTCCAGGTTACGTTTCCGCTGATGTCGCGAGTGCCGCCATCGTTGAACAAACCAATAGCCGTGAAGCGATTGCTCGTGTGCTGGGCGATGGTGATGTTTTCGTCCACGATCGTAATCGAGGAAAGGCTAGCAGCGTTCACATTCAGGCCGGTCGCGCCCGTAATCGAACCCAGCACAGCTTTGATGGTGGTGTCCCCCAGGTTCCTGGCAGTAGCCATTCCGGCAGCGCTGATGGAGGCAATGGTACTGCTCGAAGAACTCCACGTAACCTGGTTTGAGATGTTAGGCATCGTTCCGTCGGAATAAGTTCCGGTCGCGGTGAACTGCTGCAAAATCCCGAGTGGGACCGATGCCTTTGCTGGAGTTACGGAAATGGAAGTCAACAGGGCGGCAGTAACCGTGAGATTAGCAGTGCCCGAAATCGTGCCCGACATGGCGGTGATCGTGGAGGTTCCCACAGCAACACCCTGCGCCAGTCCCGTGGTGCTGACCGTTGCGACCGGACTGGCAGACGACTTCCATGTCGCCGAAGCGGTCAGATCTTGCATGCTGCCGTCGCTCAGGGTCCCTGTCGCAGTGAACTGCTGCGAAAGGCCCGCAGCGATCGTAGCGGTAGCGGGAGAGAGTGCGATCGAGACGAGGACGGGAGCCGTCACTGTCAGCACTGCCGACCCCGTCTTTGACCCACTTGCGGCCGTGATGGAAGAAGTTCCCGCGGCCTTCGCCGTGGCCCGACCGGCCGGCGCGATGGTCGCAACCGTTGGATTGGAGGAGTTCCAGATCGCGGTACTGGTCAGATCCTGCGAACTTCCATCGCTGTACTTCCCCATGGCGGAGAACTGCTGGGTAGCGCCGGCCGAGATAGAGGGATTTGCTGGAGTGATCTGGATGCTGAGGAGCGTAAGACCACTCTGCTTGGAACTGCCGCCGCACGCGATCAGCGGTACCAGAAGAACGAGTACAACCACCGGCCGCAGCCATGTCATAAGGGTTCCTCCGCCGAACACCGGACAACCCAATTGGGTTAGTTTCTCATGGTTGCAGGGACAAGGGCTTGGTCAAAGTGATCGAGATGAAAACACAAATCAGGACCAGCCAGGAGTCTCATGGTTGCGCGATTAGCACGGAACGCTCTAACGCTGCTGCTAAGCAAATGCCGGTTGCGGAGGTCATGGGAAGTTCTCCTTCGTAGCTACGAATTGAAAGGAACGTCGCGCGAGCTGCGCGGCCCCAATTTTCGAGAGAACACAACGCTACTCCCGTCATGCACGCGCGTCAATGCCAGCGAAGGATGCAGATCGCCCCTATTGAGGTGAAGCGCGGCAATACGCTCCAGTGAAGACGAAACACAGGTAGGGAATCACAGCTAGAAAATGAGGAGGCTAGGCAGACTTCTTTAATTGGACACGGAACTCGATCAGCTTTCCGCGTCTTTGCGGAGGAAGCCATCCCACTTTTCTCCGAAAACGGCTAGGGACATAAAAGTTGATTACCTTTGCCATGAATCGCTGTGCTGCCTTTCGCGCTGAAATCTGCGCTTTGTCGCCCGGGCTTGCAACCGGACTGCCGCATTACAAGGGAGCAGATTCGCTCCCGTGTGCTCTGCCTTTATTCCTGTCACCGCTTGGAAAGTGGCGAAGCCGGTTAGCCTCGGAAAGCTGCTTTCCATCTATAGTGCATTTGATTCACGAAATCGTGACACGCTTCCGTGCCGTTGTAATTTAATTGTCACAGGGTCATGTATGGCTCATTGCCCATTGCACCCCGCACATATGTGGCGTGATCCAACTCACCGAACTGCATGTCCAGGGCGGGGCCGTTTTGAGCCAAAGAGCAGCGAACATTTGCCGATTCATCGCGTGGTTCAAGCTATGTTTACCAAATGGTGGGGAGAGCCCGTGACCGTCGGATCGCGCGGTCCGCAGTGAGCAGCGACAGTCCTTCGACCAGCGCTGTGCCTGCGATGATGCGGTCCGCTGGATCCTTTGGATACGCTGTAGGAAGCCCGAGGGCCCGCACACAGGCGCGGCCACTGATCGGCAGGATGGTGAAGCGCGCCTCGATCTCGCGCAGGAAAGACTCGAGGCTGATGTTCAGACGGATGCGTCCTTTGCTCGCGAACGTGGCTAATTCTAGGAGAGTAATATCAGAGATGGCCAGTCCGTCGCTGTTGCGACGCGCATCGTCGATGGCCGCTCTGGCCTTCTGGGAGAGCTGAGCTTGGTCAAACGCCAGCCAGACGACAACATGGGTGTCGACCAGAATCACTTGAGCTTCCCCCACTCTTCACGCCCAAGTGCAGGGGAAACGACATCGCCGGTAATCGAACCCTTGCCGGCGAGAAAGTTGTAGATGTCATCGGAGTCGCTGTCGGCCGGAATCAGCTTCGCGACCGGCCTGCCACGTTTTGTGATCACCACGGTCTCGCGTTTGGCCTGCACTTCATCCATGACCGCAAGACAATGGATCTTAAAAGAACCGGCAGCCATCTTTTTCATTCAGGACTCCATAATCATGGTCATTATACCATGGTCATATATGCTATCCGCAATTAGCAGTGTCGGTGAACGAACCCATCATCGTCAAGCGTCTTGATTTGTCTGGGGGCCGAGTGTGCAGCACCGAATCTCGTTGCGGCTGATCCCGCGGGATCAAAGTAAGGCTGGACTGCTTGCCGTCAGTGTGCACTCAGGGTGCACAAAAACGTGCAACCAGGTTGCACAAACGTACGCCTCAGTTCCCTGCTGCAGTCAAGAACCAATGCCCGCGATGATGGCCGTAATTCGCTCCAGCAAAGGTCGGAGTACAAGTCGAATACCGATCGAGGATGGCGCGCAGTTTTCGCACGCACGAATATTAGGCGAAGATAAAGCGAAATGTCAACAGAAATGACCTCGCGGAAAGCATCATGAACACACGCCTGCCCGGTGCTCTCCACGCCGGTCTGGATAGCAGATCTTACCAGTGGGACTGACCATGCGCCGCGAATACCACATAGCTACCAAAGCATATATATCGCTTTACGATATATATCGAAATAGAGGCTGAGCTAAGCCTCGTATCGCTCTGGTTGTCCCTGGCCTTGCTTATATTCGTCTGCCATTCGTTCCCCAGTGCTGATGTCAGATCGGGAGCGCCTGCTCACAAAGGCGAGGTGCACAACGACCGACTAGTTCCCTCCCGTCCCTTTCTGCGCCATCCCGAAAGCCGAATTGCGCTCTTCTCCTTACTGCAAATCGGTCCGAGGAGTGTCCTCGCGGACCCTGCCGGCCGGTGGTGATCCTTCCCCCCTCTTTGGGTTTTGGTCTTCCCTGCGCACAACGTTCCCACTGCTCGGGTCGTAAAGAATGGAGCGCAGCGGTCGACCAGCAACACCAGCACCTGCCCCGTCCGCCGCCACGAGCGGCTTCGCGGTCTCCGGATGGGATGATTCACACGACCATTATCGGCCTCGCGGAGGACGAACCGGCTCACGAGCGGGACTGAAGAGACTGAGACTCCCCGTGGACAGGGCTTGTGCAGTAACCGCTACCGCTGTTTTGCTTGCCTCAAGCGCCGGGCTGCGTCACCGAGTGATTCCGGAGCGGGCGGCGGACCTTTCTTCTCTAGCGCCCCGCTGTTGTCGACAATAGTCACGCCCCGGATTGTGCCGAGTTCCGCCGATGCGATGGGTGCCACCCTTACCGCGTATGGGGTGGTCAACGCCGCCGGAGCCGTGCCAGCGATTGCCGCAGGCTTGGGCGGAACTTCGGTTGTAGGCGCGACAGATATGGGTACTACTGTTACTTCAATCGAGGCCTGTGCGGTCGGTGCGGGCGTTTCAACTGGCACATTGACGAAAGTTGCTTGCGTCGCCGGTACGGTCGTGGCCGGAGCGGGAGCGAGCGTAGCAACTGGTGTCTGCGCGGTCGCCGCGGAGGTCACAACTGAAGAAGGCAGAGGCGCCGCATGTGCTGTTTGACTTGACACACCGGCTTTGGGCGAGACGGCAGGCACTGGTATTGTCGCCCTCAGCATCGAAGGTTCAACTCGAGCTGCGGGAACTACCAATTGGACGGCTGGTGTTGTTGGGTCTTCTCTGCGCGGCGCGCTTGGCGTCGGCGGCAGCTTGATCGCTGACGTCTGTTTCCCGTCAATCGCAGCTTTCACCGCGTCGGTCACGTCCTTACCCTCTCGACGCTGGCCATACTTCCCGACTAAGCACACCTGGTCCCATAGCCACGAGTTGTCGACCCAAACCAGGTCTTTATCTGTTTTATAGACGGCAAAGCCTGTGCCCATTCCGCCGGATCCGTTTCGGCTTCGATACTCGATACATACACCCTTGCTCGTGACAATCGCGCGAGAGACTTGGAGGGTATCGGGATCACGCAGGCTTTCCTGCAGGCGAAGAATACCCTTGATGGCGTTCGCAGTGTAGTCATCAGAGACGGTCCGCCCAAGGCACAAGACGACCGACAACAATACAAATAGCGAGGGGAGCGCTATGCGTTTCATAGTGCTACTGAGTTTAGTAAAACCGACGTAGTATTTCAGAGTTACGAAAGGCTTGCCCCGGGAGCCAGGTAACCGGCGGACTTAGATTACCCGACAATTGCCGCGCCCCACAGTTCTCGAGATCCCGGAGACAGGAAAAACAGCAACGTACCTTGAGGAGGCAGCGGCACTCATTTGCTGTTGTCAGGTGTACGCCGTCCCTGTTCAAACCCGCGGAAGGTTGCTTGTACCCAAAATTCTGAGGAGTCCCCAAGCAACCCCGGGGACCTACGCGTTACGAAACAAGCAAAAAACAACTCCGAACGCAATGATCGCCAGTGCCCAAAATGACGGCGAATGCAGTACGTAGCCCTGCGCACCTGTGACAGCGATTAACCCCGTCGCTCCTTGTTCCTTGACGAGAGAGACAACTTTCCAGTGCAGGTGAGAAAGCAAAAGTAGGTTATTGCCGAGGCGAGCAGTCCGGCCAAAACCGGCTTTAGATATGGCACGTTGCGCCTCCCATGCTCAGAACGACAATATTACTCGGTTGCTGAGGCTCGCACCCGCGGTTGCCTATGCCATGAGGATCAGCAGCCAGCTCCTCCTCCCTCAGCCCCGATGGACTTCGTCCAGACGTTGCGACGCATTTTCCTGGCCTGCATCCGTACCCGATCGAAGTGGACTGCCGCTGACATACGACCGAAGCATGTTCTGAGAAAGCTCGGGATTCGCGCAAATGGGTCGGAAGAGCGGAGACGTGACCATTTCCCGCCACTGGGCATGACGGACGTGCGAATCTGCACCTGCCTTCTTCGCGGTCGAACGAAAAGATCGGACGCCAGCAGTCAGTTTCAATTTCGCGCTCCCACCCAGCGCGTACAATCGGGAAGCGGGCCGAGTTCCCAAGGGTCAGGCTGACTTTCGCTTAAAGTCTTCGATCTTAATCTCTTAGGTTTTCCTTTCTGTTCTCGACGGACTGACTGATTTTGTCCCGCGACGGGTGCGCCTGTTCGTGAGCGCCGCTCTTGTGCGAAACCCATGCTCCTTCGACTTCAATGGAGCGCGACAAACCTTAGGGAAGCGCTGTGCGCGCGGCCTTACGGGTGTCGCAACTTTATTCCGTTCGGTTATTCTCAACCATAGGGGGACCAGCTGTGGCGAAACGAGCCGAGGGAGAACCACAATATATTCCGTGTTCTACGTATCGTTTACAGCTAAATAGGTTTCTCACCTTTGCTCAGGCGGCGGCTTTGTTGGACTATCTGCAAGACTTGGGGATTACCGATTGTTATACCTCTCCCTTTTTGATGGCGCGTCCAGGAAGTCTGCACGGCTACGACGTGACAGACCACACGTGTTTCAATCCGGAAATCGGTACGGAGGAAGAGTTCCAGCATTTCGCACAGCAATTGAAAGAGCACGGTATGGGATTGATTGTGGACGTTGTCCCAAACCATATGTGTGTCACTCATCCCTCCAACACGTGGTGGTGGGATGTGCTCGAGAACGGACCGGGATCCCAGTACGCACGATATTTCGACATCGACTGGAGTCCGCCTAAGGAAGAACTCACCAACAAGGTGCTGCTGCCTGTCCTTCCGGACCAGTTTGGCCGAGCCTTGGAGAACCAGCAGATCAGATTGATCTACGAAGGGAGTGCTTTCTTCGTCGACTGTCAGGGTATTCATTTTCCGGTTGCTCCTCGTTCCTGGCCGCTAGTCTTGGAGCGGGTGCTACACGAGATGCGGCAGCAACCTGAGGGTTCTCCCGATCACGTGATGGAACTGGAGAGCATTCTCACCGCAATCTCTCACCTACCGCCGTTGGAGGAAACGGATCCCGCTAGGATTCGGGAGCGCCAACGAGAAAGGGACATCATTAAGGGGCGACTGACAAGGCTCATCGAAAGCAGTGACGCAGCGCGTATGGGTCTAAGCTCGTCGCTGGGCCATATAAATGGACGCAAGGGCGACCCGCGCAGCTTTGACGCACTCGAGCGCATCCTCGCCGATCAAGCTTATCGTTTGAGTTTCTGGCGTGTTGCCGCTGACGAAATCAACTACCGTCGGTTTTTCGATATTAACGATCTGGCTGCTATCAGGGTGGAGGACGCTGAAGTATTTGCCACGGTGCACTCTTTGGTATTCGATCTCGTGCGCAGAGGCTACATATCTGGAATGCGGATCGACCATCCGGACGGCCTGCTTGATCCGCAGAAATACTTTGAGGACATCCAGGAGCAAGTTCCGCTCCGCAGAGGATCAGAGACGAGCCCGGTCCAAGTGGCTCCTCGGCGACGGTTTTTCCTGATGGCGGAGAAAATCCTGGTGGGAGACGAGGAACTTCGTCCTTCCTGGGCGATCGAAGGAACCACAGGATATGGCTTCCTGAATTTTCTCAACGGGCTCTTTGTCGACTCGTCCCGGAAGCGTGCTTTCCTTCGCCTCTACCGCCAATTCAGCGGCTGGTCCCAGTCTTACGCCGATCTGGTTTACCAAAGCAAGTTATTGATCTTGCGGGTCTCTATGTCCAGCGAACTGGAAATGCTGTCCCGCCGGCTGGACCGGCTCTCCGAGCAGCACCGATGGTCACGAGACTTTACACTACACAGTTTGCGCGCCGCCTTGCGCGAAGTCATTGCTTGTTTCCCGGTATACCGTTCTTACATCCGGGACAGCGGACAGTATCCCGATGACGAGGACGAGCGGCACATTCGCTATGCTGTAAGGCTTGCCAAACGGCACAATCCGGCCATCAGCGAGTCGGTGTTCAACTTCATCGAAAACGTTCTCCTGCTCAAAGATCCGGAAGGCCTCAGCGAGGCAGATCAATCCGAGCGCCGCCTTTTCGCAATGCGCTTTCAACAGCTCACTGGGCCCGTTATGGCGAAGGGTCTGGAAGACAGCGCGTTCTATCGTTACTGTCCTTTGCTGTCCCTGAACGAGGTGGGCGGTGCGCCCGACAAGTTTGGTGTTTCAGCCACCTTCTTCCACGCAAAAAGCCTTATCCGCCAGGCATCTTGGCACAATTCTCTCCTCGCTACTTCGACGCACGACAACAAGCGGAGTGAGGACGTCCGCGCCCGCATCAATGTGTTGTCTGAGATTCCAGCTGACTGGTATCGGGCAATCCGTTCCTGGCAACTGCTCAATCGGGACAAGAAGATATCGGTTGCCGGAGATGAAGTGCCCAGCCCCAATGATGAATACTTCTTGTATCAGACCTTAGTTGGCAGCTGGCCCCTGCACGGCATGAATGACAAAGAATACGCGGAATTCGTCAGCCGAATTGGCACTTACATGGAAAAGGCCCTCCGAGAAGCCAAGGTTCATACGAGCTGGATCAGCCCAAACACAGAATACGAAAGTGCCTTTCAGAATTTCATCGCTGCGATTCTGGATCGCTCGCCAGGAAACAACTTTCTGACTGCATTTCAACTATTTCAGGTCAGGATCGCGAGACTCGGGATATTCAATTCGCTCGCTCAGACTGTACTGAAGATCACTTCGCCCGGTGTCCCGGATTTCTACCAGGGAACGGAAGTCTGGAACTTCAGTCTTGCCGATCCAGATAATCGACGTCCTGTGGACTACGAGCCGTTGGGGAGCCTGCTCAAGCGGCTTCGGGAGGCCGAGAATCAAAACCCGGAAAATCTGCTCGACCAGCTCATTCAGAACCCTGTCGACGGAGCTCTCAAGCTCTATGTGACGCGATCGGCATTGCGCTTTCGGCGGGCGAATCGAGAACTATTTGCGAAGGGCAGTTATACCGGACTCCGCGTCATCGGCAAGAGACAGAGGCATGTCATTACTTTTTCCCGGTTGTATCGTCAAACAGAGGTGGTCATCGCAGCTGGCCGTTTCTTTGCTCTGCTAGGTGCAGACGGAAGTCTACCGGTAGGCAAAGAGACGTGGAGCGATACGCGGTCATCCTGCGGAAACAAACTACCGCCACTCATTTCCGTGAATTGTTTACGGGCCGCGTCATAGCCACCGAAAAGCGAAATGGAAACCTGGTCCTGCCCATTTCGGAAGGGTTTTCGCATCTCCCAA
>CAVOSN010000022.1:0-200433 GCA_963698805.1 uncultured Acidobacteriota bacterium
GAACACCCAAAAGCGGCCATACAAGAACACCTGAAAAGCGGCCATACTTTCAGAAGAAACGTCCAGGACATTGACAGCAGCGGGAGGGTAAGTAGCCTCTCGCGACATGGCGAATGTCTTGAAGGACGAGAAGAAACAGCAAATCATAGCCTTGGGACGACTGGGATGGTCTCTGCGAAAGATCCAAGAGGCCACGCGAGTGCGTCGAGAGACCATCAGCGCCTATCTGAGAGGCGCGGGTGTGGAAATATGGCCGCCGGGAAGATGGAAGCGCGAAAGTAAGGCAAAACCGGCCATAGAGGTGATCACCGGCTCGGAGGCAGCAAAACCGGCCATTCCGGAGTCTGGCGGTGCCCCTCAACCCCAACCCCAACCCCGAAAACCTTTCTACGAAGGGAAAAGCAAAAGCAACTTCAAAACCGGCCATAGCGGTGATCACCGACTTTGGCGTGGGGTTGAGCGGCCAGGAGCCAGAAAACTCGAAAGGCGTGGGCTCGGCGAGTACCTGTGAACCCTACCGGGAAATCATCGAGCTGGGTCTGAGTCGAGATCGCAATGCCATGGCAATCTGGCAGGATCTGGTCTCCGACTACGGATTCCAGGGTGGCTATCAAAGCGTTCGACGCTTCGCTTACAAGTTGCGCGGAGCCCAAGTACCACAAGCGCGGGCGGTGATCCTCACTGCTCCAGGAGAGGAGGGTCAAGTTGATTACGGCAGCGGGCCGATGGTACGCGAAGCGCAGAGCGGTAAGTATCGACGCACCCGTTTGTTCGTGCTTACGCTGGGCTATAGCCGCAAGGCAGTACGGCTGCTGGCGTTCCGATCCAGTACGCGCATCTGGGCCGAACTCCACGAGAAGGCTTTTCGTCGATTAGGCGGGGCTCCGCGCATCCTGGTGCTGGATAATTTGCGCGAAGGTGTACTGGTTCCGGACATCTACGACGCCACCCTCAATCCCCTCTATCGCGACGTGCTCGCCCATTACGGTGCCGTCGCCCTGCCCTGCCGGATCCAGGATCCAGATCGAAAAGGCAAGGTGGAGTCGGCCGTGGGCCACGCCAAGAAAACCCCTCTCAAAGGACAACGCTTCGAGAGTCTGGAACAAGCGCAAGCCTATCTGGATCGCTGGGAAACGAACTGGGCGGATACGCGCATCCACGGCACCACCAAACGGCAAGTGGCGACCATGTTCGCAGAAGAAAAGCCCACCCTGCTCCCGCTGCCGGTGGAACCGTTCCGCTATTACCAGTACGGCGAACGGGTGGTGCATCTGGATGGCTGTGTCGAAGTCGAAGCCGCCTACTACGGTCTACCGCCAGGCTGGATTGGACGTGGGGTGAAAGTCCAATGGGATGAACTTTGCGTTCGTATCCTCGATCCCAAAACTGGACTACTCCTGCGAGAACATGTACGGCAGAAACGGGGCTGGTACCGCATTCAGTCCGAGGACCACCCTCAGCGAACTCCGTTCCGTGTGGTGCAGTTGCTCGGCCGCGCCGGCCGAGTGGGCACTCACGTCGGTACACTTTGCAACCTTATCTATAGCCAGCAAGGCGAAGTGGGCGTGCGGCGCATCCTGGGCGTTCTCTCGCTCGCCAAAAAGTACGGCATCGCTGCCGTCGATGAAGCTTGCGCTGCCGCCCTCGAGATGGGCGTGCACGAATATCGTTTCGTGCGTCGCTACCTTGAGCGTTGTCCGCAAGCCCCGCTCAGTTTGCGCCAGGTCGATCCCTTGATCCGCGAACTGGTGCACTACCGTGATCTGATCCATACCAAAACCAAGGAGCAAAGGGAATGAATCTCATCGAGTTGAATCGTGCTTTACGACAACTGCGGCTGGGTGGAATCGCGGCTGTGCTCGAGATGCGTCTGCACCAGGCTCAGGTCGAATCCATGGCACCCATCGACCTGATCTCCGGCCTGGTCTCGGACGAACTCACCCGTCGTGGCGACCGTTTGCTGGAACGTCGGCGCAAGCAAGCTCAGTTTCGCGATCCGCAAAAAACCCTCGATAACTTCGACTTCACCTTCAATCCCAAGATGAATCGCAGTTTGGTTTTCGATCTGGCGACCGCTGCCTTCATCGCCCGCCACGAAGACTCACTTGTTTGTCGGTCCACCCGGCAGCGGCAAGAGCCATCTTGCCCAGGCCATCGGACAAGCCGCCATTCAACAGGGCTATCGTGTCCTCTACCGCGAGACCCATACCTTGCTCGAGGAACTCGCCGAAGCCTCCATCGACGGTACCCGCAAACAGCACATCGAGTCTCTGGTCACTGTACCTTTGCTGATCATCGATGACTTGGGCATGCGGAAGTTATCCCTCACCGCCGCCGAGGAACTCCTGGAGATCATCATGCGACGCTATGAGCGTGCTAGCACAATGATTACTTCGAACCGACCCGTGGATGACTGGGGGAAACTGCTGGGCGACAGCGCAGCGGTTACCGCCATGCTCGATCGCCTGCTGCATCATGGCCACGTTCTGAAATGCGGCCCACGCAGTTGGCGCACAAAAACAGGCTTGCCTCCGCAGCAGGCGGCAGGATAGAACAACCTATGTCTTGGACGGCCTTCCAAAGTATGGCCGGTTTTGAACTGATCATGTATGGCCGCTTTTCAGGTGATCACTGAGGCCCTCGGCACAATCTCGTGACCGCAATGACAGTGAGGTGTGTCACTGACACGTCTCAGGTTACACAGGTAGCATTCGATTGGGCCTGAGTTCTTGGCGATCCCAAATCGCCTTGGGGGACGGTTTTTCGATGCCCTCATTTCGCCGTCCCCTTCTTGCTCTTACGAAATAGAAGAGGAGTGGGACAATGAGGCACCACACTCATCCAGAAGAACTACTGAATCGTGATCTGCTCAGTGAGGCCGTGCTCATCGGCTGCGTCCTACTGATTATCCTCAGCTTGCTGTTCGTCCTGTGGCACGCACTACTATGACCAAAGGGACGTCGATGACGAGGGCTGCTCCCGCAGCTATTCAATCCGCATCGGAGAAAAAAGGGATGGTGGCTGAACAACGTGACCGACTGGAGTCCTTCAGAGCCTTCGTCAATGCAGCAGAAGAAGGCGAACCTGTGCCGCCTGTTGCGGAGGACGATCTCAGACGCCTACACGAGATTTCCCTAAACATGGCGAAGCGGTATGTCGGCAAGAACGGAGTAGTTGGTGTCGAACTAATGGCTAGGGTTTGCAGCCGAGGAGCAAATCTTGGCTACTCTCCGAGATGGTCTCGAATGTGCGACGGAGTATAGCAGTCCTTGTTGCGGCTAAACCCATGAATGCAAGTGGCTTCGGATTCGTAGTTGGCGTAACAACCCCATTTCACCAATCTCTCCTCGCAAGGGGTTTTGGTGTAATGGCCTTGGTTACATCAGCTACCCAAAATGGCAGTTCGCGTATGTAAAGACCCCAAACGAGCGCGGAGCAGAAATCCAATATCATGCCAACCGGGCCACCGTACCCGGGAATTCCCCACTCGAGGGCGTGGAATCGATTGCCTGGGCACAAATACCAGAACAAACTGTGGGCAAAAAAAGCGGAGATGCCGACCCATCGCGCAACAACCCAAGGTCCTTTCAAGAACACCCAAAGACAGATCAGGACTAGCGCAGACTCGATCAAAACCGGCTTATACGGCCATACGTACGCGCAAGTCCAAATCGCAGCTGGGCAGAGGAGAATCGCCACCCCAGCCGCAGATCGCAGGATTTCCCTTGTCAACCTCAAGCGACGGGTCAGACGCAATAGGCTCCAAATGCCCATCGCGAAAATGAGCGATGGGACCCAAAACTCGAAGTAGCCACGAATGTAGTCAGTTTGCCTGATGTGCAAAAGATGGTTAAGGTAGACCTCCAAATACACGAATGGGATCGAGGCCGATGGAATTGCGCAGAACACCATCGATACGCCGACATACCCAATTTGGATCGAGAAGCACGCCTCTAGAAGTGATCGGGACAGTTGCGCCTTTGTTCTATGGACTTCCATCGCACTCTCGTGCCTGCCCATCACGTATAGAGACACCATCCCCACCATCTTTGCACAAGGACTATCGGCTGTATTGACGGTCACTGGCGTAACATCGCCATTACACCAAAACCCCTCAGCCCTTCACATCAGGTGATCCTCGTTGGCGTCTTTGTCTCCACCATTGCGGCAGTCGCGGAAGCACCAAAAACCATTGAACGTAGCCAGCAATTGTAAAGAGGAGCCATGTCACTGCCATTTCATCAAACCCATGACGACAACGAGAGAAACGGGGAACGACAATAGGATCATCTCAAAGGCAAGCCCTTCTTCGGCCTGCCAATCAGAAGGACCTCGGTACCCGTGACTCGCTTCGATCAGAGCAACAAGACAAATTGCAATCCAGACGATCTGTGCTGCAATCCAAAAGGTCTTCTTCACAATAAAAGATCGTAGCCGAGTGGCGATCTTGCAAGGTAGTCAAGGTCGGTACCATTTGGTAACTGTTGTAACATCCCCATTACGCGCAATATCAAAAGGCGCCCACTTTTGCGGTAAGTTGTGAGTCGTTGGAACACCACACCTACCGAAAAGGAGCGCCTTTATGAATCAAGAGAAGTATATCGGCATGGACGTTCATGCCGCCACCATTTCCGTTGCCGTGATGAATGCTGAGGGCAAGCTGCTCATGGAATGCGTGCTGGAGACCAAGGCAGCCACGATTCTGGAGTTCATTCAAGGACTGCGTGGAACTCTGGCGTTGACCTTCGAAGAAGGGACCTGGGCTGCCTGGTTACACGATCTGCTGAAGCCGCACGTCAGCCGGCTGGTGGTGTGCGATCCGCGCAAGAACGCGCTGATGAGGGACGGCAACCAGAACGATCGGGTGGATGCACGCAATTTGGCGGAGCTGCTACGCACCAATCAAGTCCATGCCGGTGTACCACGGAGCAGCATGGGACCCGTGCTTTAAAAGAGTTGGGGCGGAGCTATTTGACGCTCACCCAGGACAGTACCCGGGTAATGAATCGCATTAAGTCGGTGTACCGAAGTTGGGCCATTGCCTGTGCGGGCACAAGCGTCTATAGCCGCCGTCATCGTGCCGAGTGGCTGGCCCAGCTGGTGGAACCAGGGGTGAGGATTCGAGCCGAGCATTTGTACCAGCAACTGGATAGTCTCGAACCCGTGCGCCAGGCAGCACGACGCGAGCTGTTGCGGGAAAGTCGCAAGCATGCGGCAGTGAAATTACTTCGCCAAATTCCTGCGATTGGTCCGATTCGCTCCGCCCTGCTGGTGGCCATACTGCAGACACCACATCGGTTCCGTACCAAGCGCCAGCTTTGGGCCTACAGCGGTTTTGCCGTCCAGACCTATGACAGCGGCGAGTACCGCTTTGTGCGCGGGAAACTGCAACGCAACCGCGAGCGCATCACGGTGCGCGGTCTGAATCACAACCATAATCACGATCTGAAAAACCTGTTGAAAGGGGCGGCCATCTCGGCCATCCAACGCCCTGGGCCGCTGCAGGATTTCTATGCGGCTCGGGTGGAGAAAGGGATGCGGCCCAGCATGGCCCGTCTCACTCTGGCACGGAAGATTGCCGCCATCACCTTAACCATTTGGAAGAAAGGAGTGAGCTTCGACCCCAAACAGTTGCAGCGACAAGCAGCTTGAGCATCACTGAGGAAGAGCCTTCCATTCGAAGAGTTTCTTCTGCTAGTGGTCGGTCGAATTCTCGAGATGCTCGGTTCGAGGGAAGTATCAGTCAATGAGATCCGGCCCCGCGTGCCTTGGGCACCGAGTCACTCATTACACGTTATGCCCCCTCGGATAACCAGAAATAGCTATAGGCCACGAGCCTCGGATAGAACCATGGTTGACCTTGAGTCGCCATTCGCTTGTCGCTCTCGCCAACTCGACGGCGCCGCTAAACTCACCAGAGGAGCTCATCAGAATGGGCACAAGTCACACTTCTCCAGCGAAGCCTAATTCCAGTGGGCTGGATCTCGAGAAAACATCTCGACTCCGGTCGAGGCAGAACTTTTTTCTTGACATCCCTTTTGATAGAACTCATTGACCCGGTGTTACCTCATCCACCGTCTACGTTGATAGAATTAACAGGTACAGGGAGCATGTCGCCATGGAAACACCGAGAGAGCCCAGGCCTGAGCAAGATCATCCAGCCCAAGCGGCAGCGCACATTGCAAGTGCTCACCAGATTCTCAAGGCCTTGCAAGAAAGAATCGGAGCACATCCAGAATTGGGCGCAGCCATCACAAAACTCGAGATGGCGCTGAATGATCTGGCGGTTCAGACTGGTGGGATGCTGTAGCGGCGACATCTTTGCGCTGACGCAACAGAACCGGCGGTTGAATTGGTCGCTGATCCCGTTGTCGCGAGTCCCTTGCCCTCCCCAAAAAATCCTAGCGCACGATTTGTACCAGCGACGAAGAACTCTTGGCGACGTTCGAGTCGCCGGAGTAGGTGACCTTGACTGTGCTGGATCCCACCGGCAGCGCTGAAGTTGTGAACTTCGCGATGCCCCCGCTGAGCTGGGCCGTTCCGAGAATCGAGGACCCCACGGAGAAAGTCACGGGCCCCGTGATGACGACCGACGGCGAGGTAATCTTAGCCGTAAACGTCACCGCCTGACCTTGAGTCGAGGGGTTTGCTGACGAGGCAAGGGTGGCCACGGTTTTGGTTTGAAGAACGTGCTGAGAAAGCACAGCAGATTTGCTGCTTAGATTCGACGCGTCACCCGAGTAGGACGCGACAATGGGGTAAGGCTGGCCGAATGGATCTGCATTCAGATTCGATCGGGTCAGCGTGGCCACGCCAGCTGCATTGAGTGGGGCGGTGCCGATCGTATGCTTCTGACCGTCCCGGGACCACTGAAAAACAACATTCCCGGTGGGAGCGACTGGCCCTGTGGTCGTTACCGTTGCCGCCCAGCTTACCCTCTGTCCGTACATAGAAGGATTTGAGCTGGAGACCAGCGTTGTATTCGTAGTGTGTGGAGTGATTTGAACAACGTTGCCGTTATTGCAACTAAGCCACAGGGCTGCGTCACTTCCAAGCACAATCCCGTTGAACTGGTTATTGCCGAACTGACAAGGCGCTCCGATCGGGATGATCTCGGAAGTCCCATCGGTCGTTATTCTGCCGATCATATCGTTGCTTTCCGCGCCTGTGAACCACAGCGCACCATCCGGACCGCCTGCGATCAAATAAGCAAACCCCTGATCAGCTCGCAATGGAAATTTGGTTATCGACCCTGCAGTGGTAATGCGACCGATGGTGGGAGAGGTGGCCGTAGGCCAACTCACCCTGTATGCGGTAAACCAGAGCGCGCCGTCTGATCCCAAGGCGATTGCCTGCGCACTGTACTGCGGAAGGGGAAATGCCGTGATGACCCCCTCACTGGTGATCCGTCCTATTTGAAACATGTCGGCGAACCATAGGGCGCTGTCTGGTCCGTTAATCATCCCAAAGGGGCATGACATCGTTGGATAGTCCGTGACCACTCCTTGAGTGGTGATCCGCGAGAGGCCCGTGCACCATTTGTTAAACCAGAGAGCGCCATCAGCTCCCGTCGCAATATCACGGAGGAACGATGAGGTGGGAGTACCGCTGACTGGGAATTCCGTCACCAACCCATCTGTCGTGATGCGTCCAATTTTTTGCGCCGATACCTCGGTGAACCACAGGGCGCCATCCGATCCGGTCGTAATCCCATAGGGATAGCTATTGGCGGTCGGGATCGCGTACTCAGTGATAACACCGGAGGTCGTGATTCGCCCTATTTTCCCGGCTACGGTCTCCGTAAACCAGAGTGCGCCGTCTGGACCTTTGGCGATTCGTCCCGCCTGATCGGTTGGAAAGACCCGGATGCTGACTTTCGACTGGGCGGGCACTCTGGCAGCCATGCTCGACAGAATGGCCGTGGTCAACAGAGCCTTCACTCCCATTCGCAAGAAGAATCGTCCGAAATGGACTAGGGAATCAAACCTCAAGCCTGATCGGACTCTGTTTTCGTCCTTGAGGAGAACTCGTCTTTCTGCGTCGATTGACATTGTTACCTCCATCGCTTCCCATCTGGCTTGCGAGATCGGTGTGAGTCTAGCTGCATTTGCCGCAGCGGCCAACTCCAAAGATCGACTCTTGAGCTGAGCTCTTGCCGTGAGAACTTGTCCTTTGGGCAGGCGACACGACTTCTTTGTTCATTGTCGCGCTGTCCAATTGTCTCGGCTGGAAAAAAACGATTGGAAAGCAACTGCGAAGTTCCAAATCAGGAGATTCCTGGCAGGCGCTGCCAGCAAGCGAATCATCGCGCGCGTTTCCACTGACCGGAGTCGGTAGGGCGATCCGGCTTAACCCTGCAATGGAGTCAGGGTCAGGATGCTTTTGACTTCCGTTCCCGCAATTACCTCGGTACCTTGACCCCCTTTCCCCGGAAGATTACTTTCGTAGTTTGGAGCAGGATTTGTGCCTGGCGCGATGTGTGCCCGGGCGGCGAGGAATCTAGTGGCCCGAAATCCGATCATTACGCTGACCACCGACTTCGGCACCAACGACCACTTCATCGGCACCATGAAGGGCGTCATTCTGTCGATCGAGCCGGATGCGCAGATTATCGATATCTGCCATGCCGTGCAGGCTTTCGACGTGCTCGACGGCGCGCTCACGATCTCGCAGGCATATTCCTATTTTCCGACAGGCACCATTCACATGGTGGTGGTCGATCCGGGCGTGGGCACGGCGCGGCGGCCGTTGATCGTTTCGAGCGACCGCCATCATTTTGTGGCTCCCGACAATGGCGTGCTGTCGCTGATCTACCAGCGCGAGCAGCGGCTCAGCGCGCGGCACGTGACGGGCGAACACTACTTTCTGCAGCCGGTAAGCAATACGTTCCACGCACGCGACGTCTTTTCGCCCGTGGCGGCCTATCTCGCGAAGGGGGTGGATCCGGAAAAGTTCGGGGAAGCCGTGACGGATTTCGTGCGCTTCTCGGCGCCCAAGCCGAAGGCGGCGAACGAGAACACGCTACGCGGCGTCGTGCTGAAAGTCGACCGCTTCGGCAACCTCATCACCAACATCACTCCGCAGGATGCGCCCATGCTGTTCGGAGAGAATCCGGGCGCGTTCAAGATTGTCGTGGGCCAGCGGGAAATCCGCGAGATCAAAGAAGCCTACGCGTTAGGCGCGCCAGGCGAAGTGTTCGGCATTATGGGCAGCATGGGGTACCTCGAAGTCGCTGCCAACCGTGGCTCGGCGGCGCAGTTGCTCGGCGTGGGCAAAGGGACCGATGTGAATATTGTGCTGGGCGAGGCCGCAGCGGCGGGAGGGTAAGGACAGGTGTCAGGTGTCAAGTGTCAGTGTCGGTCACAAGGGGTGCAGTTCCAGATCCGTAGCGAAAAATCCTTGTGCGCTTGATTGAGGGACTCGGGTTCTCTCGACTCCGTTCAGCTTACGCCTCACTCCGCTCGAGATGACAGTCTTTAAACGCGGTTCAGCTTTAGCGCGGTGACTGCGCGGACATCAGCACTGATACTCGATACCAAATGTTTAGGCTTACCCTAAAGCCTAAAGCCTGAGACCAGACCTGAGACCTGAGCCCTGTCACCTGTCACCTGTCTTCTTCAACTGCTGCTTCCATCCCAAAATGCGCGCTTTGTTCCCCTCAGCCTCGGCTTCGAGAATCATGCCCTTCTTCTGGTAAAGCACGGAAAGGCTGGTGTGGGCGAGAACGTCGTCGGGATCGATTTCGGCGATGCGGTTGGCCACGGCGATGGCTTCGTCGAGGCGGTTCAGATCCTGCAGGGCGCGCGCGAGCCCGTGCATGGCTTCGGTGAAGGTGGGATCGATGGCAAGCGAGGCCTGGTACTCGGCGACGGCCTGCTCGTGCTGTCCTTCAGCGACCAGATCCAGCGCTGCGTAGTAGTGATTTTCGGCCGTCTGGCGCGCTTTTTCGTCGGACATCGCAGCCCAGGATCTCTGTTGAGAGGTTCGATTCTAGCACGCGCTTTTCGGGCCTCCGCCCGTGCGAGCGCTCTATACTACGAGGCACCCGCATGCGCTACGTGATCCGCTTTCTGTGGAATGCCACCAAGGGACACCATCTCGCTCCCTGGCGCAGCCCCTACCTGCTGTGGCGCATCGAGACCTACACCGGCGTGAAGATGACGCAGATCGGCTTCCTCGAGTTCTGGCACTTTACCTGGCGCGAGCGCCATCATCTCTGGCTGTTTCTGAAGTGGACAGGAGAGATGGAGCGCTACGCGAGACCGAAGGTGGGGAACGTCAGGTGATGGATTGGGCTCTGGGCTCTGGGCTCTTGGCTCTTGGCTCTTGCTCGAGCCGGTTTGTAGTTAAACAATCTTCTGAGCCGCATGAGAACTTAAGGAACGCGGGGTCTCTGCACTGCGTTCAGCTATCGCCTCACTCAGCTCGAGATGACAGATGTTAAGAGCACATGCAGTGACCCAGAAACCGTCACCCGTTTCCTGAGACCTGTGACCGGTCACCTGCCCTTACAACTCATACTTCTTCATCAAATGTCGGAACGAGCGATACGAAATGCCCAGTACGTCGGCAGCTTTGGTTTGCACGCCATGCGACTGGTTTAGCGCCGCCTGGAGCAGTGAGCGTTCGATCTGGGCGACGTACTTTTCCATATCAAGGCCTTCGGGTAGAACACCACCTGAACCGGCGCCGTCGGGCATGCCGGGCACACCCGCAGCGGCGGCAGCCGCTTTCGCTTTGGGACGCTCGGCGGGCAGTTCTACATGCAACTGGTTGGTGCTCTCGAGCGCGACCGCGCGCTCTACCGTGTTCTCAAGCTGGCGCACGTTGCCGGGCCATTCGTAGTCGCAAAGTCCGGCCAGAGATGCGGCATCCACACGCTCAATGCTCTTGCCGGCCGCGGGCGCGTACTTCTTGAGAAAGTGATTGACCAGCAGCGGAATGTCTTCGCGCCGCTCGCGCAGGCCGGGGACGCGAATGGGGATCACGCTCAGGCGGTAGTACAGATCTTCGCGGAAGGTGTTTTCCGCCACCTGCTTGTCGAGATCGCGATTGGTGGCCGCGATCACGCGCACATCGATGGGGATTTCCGTGGTGCTGCCCACCGGACGAACGGTGCGCTCCTGCAGCACACGCAGCAGCTTCACCTGCATGGCTAGCGTCATCTCGCCAATTTCGTCGAGGAAGATGGTGCCGCCGTCCGCCACTTCGAACAAGCCGCGCTTGTTCTGATTGGCACCCGTAAATGCGCCCTTCACGTATCCGAACAGCTCACTTTCGAGTAGTGTTTCCGGAAAGGCGCCACAATTCACCGAGACGAAAGGCTGGGTGACGCGCGGCGAGCAGACGTGCACGGCGCGGGCGACCAGCTCTTTTCCTGTGCCGCTCTCGCCGTAGATCAGGATGGTACTGCCGGTGGAAGCCACCGTGCGGATCGTCTGCTTCAATTTCTCCATGGCGCCGCTGACGCCGATGATGTTGTCGAGCGAGTTGCGCGAGGCCGCGTCGCGGCGGTAAGCGAAATTCTGCTTGCTGAGCGAAGCCTTCTCGAGCGAACGACTGATGGCCAACCGGATTTCGTCGACCAATCCAGGGCTCTTGCGAATGTAGTCGGACGCGCCGCCCGCCTTCACGGCCTGCACAGCGGCTTCGTAGTCATCGACAGCCGTCATCAGAATGACGGCGGAGTCGGGCGAAGTGGCGTGCGCATGGCGTAGCACATCGATGCCGTCGCTGTTCGGCATCTTGATGTCGGTAATGATCAGGTCGTACAGCGCGCCGTCAATCTTGCGTTTGGCGCCCTCGCCCGAGTTCACGGTCTCCACCTTGTGGCCGTCGCGCCGCAAGGCGATGTCGAGCATTTCGCACATCGAGCGCTCGTCATCACAAACCAGGATATTAGCCACGCGCTCTCCCTCCCGCACTTGCACTCGTCGCCACGGTGGCCAGAGCAGCTGCCGCCGGCAACTGGTGCTCGCCGCTTTTCGCCGCTGGCGGACGGACGCCCAGCCCCCATCGCCGCAAGCGCAGCACCAGCGTGGTGCCTTCGCCCAGTCGCGAGCGCGCCCACACCTGCCCTTCATGCGCCTGCACAATCTGGTACACGATCGCCAGCCCCAACCCGGTTCCACCATCGAAGCCGGACTGGAACGGCTCAAAGATTTTTTCAGACTGCTGCCGCGTCATCCCGACGCCCGTGTCCGCAAAATTGATCTGCCAGTCGTCGCCGATGGTGTCGAGCGAAACGGCGAGCGTTCCGCCGCTGTCTTTCATCGCGCGCACCGCGTTCTGGCAGAAATTCCAGAACACCTGCTTGATCTTGTCCCCGTCGGCCAGGGTGAGCGCTTCCTGGAACTTGAAATGCCGCTCGATACAGATCCCGGTGTTTTCCGACTTCATGCGATTTTCGAGCAAGGTGAGCGTGTCTTCGAGCAGGAGCACGAGGTCAACCTTGTCGAAGCGATACTGCTTCCCGCGCGAGTAAGCCAGGAAGTCGGTGATGATGTTGTTCAGACGCTCCGACTCGCGAGTGACGATCTGCAGGAGCTGGCGCTGCTCGTCGGTCATCTCCGACGCACCCGAGAGCATACTGACCGATCCGGCAATGGATGTCAGCGGGTTGCGAATTTCGTGTGCAATGGCTGCGGCCAGACGTCCCACCGCCGCCAGCCGGTCCTGGATGCGCACTTCCCGCTCCAGGCGCCGGATTTCAGTGAGATCGTCAAAAGTGTAGACGCTGCCGGATGTTTCGCGTCCTGGAATGATCAGGGCCGAGACCATGACGCGGAACGTTTTGCGGAAACCGTCGCCGGGCTGGAAACGGACTTCGCCGTGCGTGCGTTCGGAACCGATCAGCGGTAGCGGATCGAGAAAGAGTTCCTTTACCGACTTGCCGATGATTTCGTCGCCGCAGCTGAGCAACTTCTTGGCCGCGGTATTGACGATCGTGATCTTTCCTTCGATATCCGTTGTGATCAGGCCGCCGCTGATCGACTGGATAATGTTCTCGTGCAAGGCCTGCAGGCTCTCGAGCGCGCCGCTGGCATCCTTCAGTTGCACGTCCACCTGCCGCAATTTCGCGGAGAGCAGGCAGGCCAGGTAGGCGACCGCCAGGAAGGCGAACAGGTTGACGAAGATTATGGCTTCGAGCGCGTTCAGCCCAGGGTGCGTGGTGGCGTACGAAGGCACCCCTCCGTAGAAATTCAGATCGAGCACGCAACCATACAGAATGAAGGCCAGGGCCGAGGTCAGGTACGCCCACATCTTGGGCAGCAGGATGCAAGCGACAATGATGACCAGCGGGTACAGGAAGTTCAGTGAACTATCCCAGGCGCCGGTGAAGTGCACCACCATGCTGACCATGGCCAAGTCGGTGACCACCTGCAGCACGCCCTGTACGTGCTGCTCTTCCCATAGCGAAAACAGCAGGATGTAGAACAGGGAGAAGCCGTACCACATCAGCATGGTGCTGACGAACGAACGCATGGGCAGCGGGCTGGGTGCCATGCGCGCCACCGTCAGCTCAATGCCGAACAGAAATGTCAGGATGAGGATACGGATCTTGACCAGCCAGCCCAGCCAGTTCCGCTCATCAAAGGTCGAATGCATTTGCTCAGTTCCAGCGTGCGCGCCCCTGGGGCCCGAGAGCGAACTGCGTGCGAGACGCGCGTCGAGAGGTGGACAGATTCAGCGGGAGACCGAGCACAACTGCGCACAGCCTCCCGAAAACAAACTTAGCCAGCCAGTTTGCCGATCATGGCAAACAGCGGCATATAGAGCGAAATCACGATGCCGCCGACGGACACGCCGAGGATGCCGATGATGACCGGTTCCAGCATGGCCATCATGTCGCGGGTCGCAGCGTCGACTTCCTCCTCGTAGAAGTCGGCAATCTTCTGGAGCATGCTATCCATGGCGCCGGTGGCTTCGCCCACGCCGATCATCTGCGTCACCATGTTCGGGAACACACCGCTTTCTTTCAGCGGATCAACGATGGTACGGCCTTCTTCGATCGCCTTGCGCACTTTCATCAGCGCTTCCTGCAGAACGGCGTTGCCAGAAGTGCGAGCCGTGATGGCAAGGCCTTCAAGAATCGGAACGCCGGAGGTGATCAGGGTACCCAGCGTACGGGTGAAACGCGCCACAGCAATCTTGCGGAGCAACATCCCGATCACCGGAGCCTTCAGCATCAGCTTGTCGGTCATGTACAGTCCCTGTGGATGCTTGCGGAGCTGCTTGATCCCGAAGAACGCGGCCACGAGGCCGCCAATGAAGAACCACCAGAACTGGCCGACAAAGGTGCTCAATCCCATGACCATGCGAGTGGGCAGGGGTAAGGCCACACCCAGCCCGGTAAACAGGTTGGTGAAAATGGGCACGACCCACTTGAGCAGTGCGCCCACGATCAACACGGCGATCGAGACCACCGCCACGGGATAGATCAACGCCCCTTTAATGGCCGAGCGCAAGCGCACGGCCTTTTCGACGTAAGCCGCAAGGCGCTGCAGGATGACGTCGAGAATACCGCCCGTCTCTCCGGCTTCAATCATGTTGGTGGTAAGGTCGTCGAAAACCACCGGATACTGCCGCATGGCGTTGGCCAGCGTCGCGCCGCCTTCCACCGTGGTGCGCACGCCATTCAGCGTCTTCTGAAAGGTGGGGTTTTCCTGGTTCGCGCCCAGGATCTCGAGACACTGCACCAGCGGCAGGCCGGCGTCGATCATGACCGAGAATTGCCGGAAGAAGATGGCAATGTCCTTGGTCTTGACCTTGGCGGAGCCGAAGGTGGGAAGTGAGAATTCCTTCCCTTTTTCGCGCACCGATCCGGGCGTAATCCGCTCGCGGCGCAGTTGCTGCATCAACACGTCTTTGTTGGCGGCTACCCGTTCTCCGCTAACCTTTTCGCCCGATGCGCTCTTCCCCGAAAATGTAAAGACTGGCATGGTGACTGTCTCCTCAATTCCCTTGCTTGCATTCCCGTTAAGCTCTCGCCCACGCGGCTTCACAACGCTCAGCGCTTGGTCGGGGCAGCAGCTTTCGCGATCCCCGGCGTTGTGGACTTGCCGGAGGCCCGCACCCCGATTGATCATTTCCTGCAATTCGTCCTGGTTGCTGGAACGCATAAGCGCCGTTTCCAGCGTGATCTGCTTCTGGAAATACGCGGTCGCCAGCGACTGGTTAAAGGTCTGCATGCCGAACTTTTCCTGTCCGGACTGCATGGCGGAATAAATCTGGTGAATCTTGTCTTCGCGGATCAGGTTGCGGATGGCGGCATTGGGCACCATGATCTCCATGCACATGGCGCGTCCCTTGCCATCGCCCTTGGGCAGCAGGCTTTGGCACATGATGCCTTCGAGCACCAGCGAAAGCTGGGCGCGGATCTGCGGCTGCTGGTGCGCGGGGAACACGTCGATGATTCGGTTGATGGTCGACGAGGCTGAGTTGGTGTGCAGCGTGCCGAAGGTCAAGTGGCCGGTTTCGGCGATTCGCAGCGCCGACTCAATCGTTTCCAGATCGCGCATTTCGCCGATGAGGACCACGTCCGGGTCTTCGCGGAGTGCGGCGCGCAGGGCGTCGGTGAAGCTCTTGGTGTCGGCGTGCAACTCGCGCTGGTTCACCAGGCAGTTCTTGTTCATGTGAACGAATTCGATCGGGTCCTCGATGGTGAGGATGTGATCGTGGCGCTCGGTGTTGATCTTGTCGATCATGGCCGCGAGCGTGGTGGACTTGCCTGATCCGGTGGGTCCCGTAACCAGCACCAGGCCGCGCGGCTTGTCGCACAGCTTGCTCACGACCGCGGGCAGGCCCAGCTGGTTGAACGACTTGATCTCAAAAGGAATGACGCGGAAGACGGCCGCGGTTGCACCGCGCTGGTTAAAGCAGTTCGCGCGGAAGCGGGCCAAGCCCTTCAGGCCGAATGAGAAGTCGAGTTCGAGATTCTCTTCGAAGCGGTGCTTCTGCGAATCGGTCATGACGCTGTAGGCGAGTTGCTTGGTTTCGGCCGGCGTCAGCTGCGGCAGGTCGAGCGGCACCAGGTGCCCGTGCACGCGCACCTGCGGGGGCGAATTGGTGGTGATGTGCAGGTCGCTGCCCGACATCTCCAGCATTCTTTTGAGCAGATCGCTTAACGAAAGCGCCATAATATTTTTTATCCTCGCAAACAGAAATCAGTGAATCGTTTCGCGCGCGACTTCTTCCAGGGTGGTCATCCCCAGACTGACTTTGATCAAGCCGCTGCGCCGCAGGGTAATCATTCCCCGTTCGATCGCTTTCTTCTTCAACTCAACCGCTGATGCTCCAACCAGGACCAGTTCCCGGATCTCGTCATCGACTTCCATGACTTCGTACAAACCGGTACGGCCCTTGTATCCCGTGTTGTTGCACACGCCGCACCCTTTACCCTTTTGGATCTTCACGGTCTTGGCTTCTTCCGGCGTGTAGCCTTCCTCGAGCAGCGTCTGGTGCGGAACTTCAATAACCTCGGTACAGTCTTTGCAGATGCGGCGCACTAAGCGTTGCGCGCAGATCAGGTGGACCGAGGTCGCGACCAGGAAAGGCTCAATGCCCATGTTCATCAGACGCGTGATGGTTTCGGGTGCGCCGTTGGTGTGCAGCGTGGACAGCACCAGGTGTCCGGTCAGCGCTGCCTTGATGGCGATTTCCGCGGTTTCAAAGTCTCGGATCTCGCCGACCAGGATGATGTTGGGATCCTGTCGCAGGAAGGCGCGCAGGGCGGCCGCGAAGTTCAAGCCGATCTGCTCCTTCATCTGCACCTGGTTGACGCCCTGCAACTGAAATTCGACCGGATCTTCGGCCGTCATGATGTTGGTGTCCGGCTGGTTCAAGCGCGCAATCGAGGAATACAACGTGTTGGTCTTGCCCGATCCCGTGGGCCCGGTGACCAGCACCATGCCGTAGGGCTTTAGAATCGCCTTCTCGAACTTGACCAGCGACTCGGGTTCGAAACCGAGCTTGGTCATATCGAGGCGCAGGTTTTCCTTGTCGAGCAACCGCATGACGATCTTTTCGCCCCACAAGGTGGGCAGCGTGCTCACGCGGAAGTCGAGCTGTTTCTTCTTCCCCCCGATGGCCATCTTCAGCATGATGCGGCCGTCCTGCGGGAGGCGCTTTTCGCTGATGTCGAGCTTCGCCATGATCTTCAGGCGGGACGTGATGGCGTCCTTCAATTTGAGTGGCGGGGTCATGATCGACTGCAGAATGCCGTCAATACGGAAGCGGACGCGGAATTCCTTTTCGTACGGCTCCATGTGAATGTCGCTGGCCCCGCGCTTGACCGCGTCGGTCAGCACGAGGTTCACTAGCTTGACGATGGGAGCTTCGTCGGCAGCTTTCTCAAGCTCGCCGAGATCCATTTCCTGCTCTTCGGCCTGCAGCTCAACGTCGGCAGCATCCAGGTCATTGATCGACTGCATGACCTGCTCGAGATCTTCTTCCTTCGCCGTGCCGTAAGCTTTCTCGATGCCGTCGGCAATCGAACTTTCGGACGCCACCACCGGCTCAATATTGAAGCCGGTCATGAACTTGATATCGTCCATGGCGAACACGTTGGTCGGATCGACCATGGCGATGGTGAGCGACGCGCCTACGCGGCTCAAAGGCAGGATCTGGTAGCGCTTGGCAGTCTCGAACGGAATCAGCTTGACGACCGCAGGATCAATTTCAAAGTAGGAGAGATTGATGGCAGGAACGCCGTACTGGCGTGACAGAAAATTGGTCACGTCTTCGTCGGTCAGAAAGCCCAGCTTCACCAGGGCGGAGCCGAGGCGGCAGTTGGTCTCCTTCTGGACCTTCGTTGCCTGTGTCAACTGCTCTGGGGTTATGACCTTCTCTTTGACAAGAAGATCACCCAGCCGTTGCGACATACGTACGATCTCCTATCGAACGACAGAGATATAGGGCCGACTACTCGCTGTCCGCGCGAAACCGCTTGTTTTCATGGGGGAGAATCGCAGCGTATTTCGCGTTGACACAAATTGTCAACGCAGACCGGTAACTGCACCAGTAACCTAAGTACCTGTCCTGCGCGCCTTGCGTTTTCACTCATAAACAGAGCGCACAAATGCCCGGAATCCGTACAAAACAATGCCCCGTGCTTGCGAAATGTCCCCAACGGACATGCACTTTCGTACAATTCGCTTCGACCTCTGACCTGACCGGCCGAGTGCACTCCACACCGCACTCCACGCGCTTGATCACATCAAGTTGTGACGCCTTACCTTGGGAAAAATCCGTGCGGCAGCGACTCTGATTTCAGGCCCCTGGAATGTCCTGGAACATCGCGAGAACGTTGCCGGCGATCGGCCTGACGGCGCTCCTTGCCTCAGTTTGTCCCGCGCAGTCGTTGCGGGATTGTGCGGACGCACGCCGCATCCTGATCGGTGCGGCCGTGCGTCCTCAACTTTTCTCAGAGAGCTTGTACGCGTACACGCTGGGGCGCGAATTCAACATGGTTGAACCGGAAGATGCGATGAAGTGGTGGGTCCTGCGGCCTGGTCCGGCAAGCTTCGACTTCACGCAGGCAGACCTCGTTGTCGCCTTCGCCGAGTCGCATCGCATGAAGGTTCGCGGGCACACGCTGGTGTGGGGATGGTCGAATCCAACCTGGCTCAATATCGATTCCTTCACTGCTGAGGAACTGAATGCGTTGCTGTAGGAACACATCGCGAAAGTGGTTGGACGGTATCGCGAAAGAGTGTTCGCGTGGGATGTGGTGAATGAAGCATTCGACGAAAGCGGCACCTTGAAACCTTCCATCTGGTACGACCGACCGGGAGTTGGCCTAGCGCGCAAGTCGACGGCCTACGTCGAGCAAGCCTTCCGCTGGGCGCACGATGCCGATCCGCAGGCGTTGCTTTTCTTTAACGATAGTGGCGCAGAGACGACCAACGCGAAGTCAGACGCCATCTACGCGATGGTGAAAGACTTCAAGCAGCGCGGCGTTCCGATTAACGGCGTCGGTATGCAGATGCACATCTTCGATTTGCATGCGGACGCGGAGGACATTTCTCGAAACATCGCGCGCTTCACGGCCCTGGGTCTACAGGTGCACATCAGCGAGATGGACGTCGCCGTTCCCCTCGACGCTGCCGGCCACGCGAGTGCGTCGGACCTTGCCCGTCAGGCGGACATCTACCGCGCGATTGCGTCGGCCTGCCTGACGCACACGGGTTGCACAGCGATTCAAACCTGGGGCTTTACCGACAAGTATTCGTGGATTGGTTGGAAAACCAAAGGTGCCAAGGGGAGCGCTCTGCTCTTTGACCGGTATTACGAGCCCAAACCCGCGCACGCGGCGCTGGGAGACGCCTGCCGCCATGCATCTCCGGCACACGCGATGACAACCTCACCGTAAGCCGAACCCGCATTCCCAGCAGCTATAATTGCGTTCGGGCGCTCCCTGGATGGCTCGCGGGGCGCGTCAGCTGAGCTTTCGACTGTGCCCAAGACGCCACCACCCCCCGATCCGCAGCGCAATCGCAAGCGCGTCATTATTCCGCTCGCCATTGGCATTGCCCTGCTTTTCGGAATCCTTCTTTCCCAATCTTCCTTTGACCAGCCTGCGTTTTTGAACCCGGACGGCAACCAGCAACTTCTTCTATTCGCAGCGCTCTCGGCACTAATCTTTCTGCTGTTCGTCGCGCTCACCTTCGTTCTCGCGCGCAACCTGCTTAAGCTCTTCGCCGAGCGCCGACTGGGAGTGCTGGGCTCAAAATTCCGCACGCGCCTGGTGGTCACCGGTTTGCTGCTGTCGTTCCTTCCCGTCATCGTGATGTTCTGGTTCGCTTATGGACTGATGAACCGCACCATCGACCGCTGGTTCTCGCGTCCGGTGGAAGAGGTCCGTGAGGACACCAGCGCTATGGCATCGTTGCTTGCAACCTATGCACAGCAGAATGCGTCGGCGGAGGCGACATCGATCGCGAGTTCGCCGGCGACCGTGCGCGCCTTCGCCACTCACGACTTTTCCGAGGTCACTGCGCTTTTCGAACAGCACGAAACAACCTTGCAGGGGGGATTCGCTTTTGCGCTGTTGAAGGGCAATCCTGAATCCAGCTTCCATGCCCCTGCCCCCTGGGAGCAGATTCGTCCGAAAGCCGCACCCGACCAACTTTCCGGCCCGTCTCCCAAGCCGTTCATGTGGGGACCGACCGAATACATCCTCGGCACGGCCCCAGTGGCGGACGACGGCCTGATTCTGATCGCGATGCCGCTTCCGGAGAAATTCTCGGCGGCGGTCAGTCAACTTGAGGCCAGCCAGAAACGCTACTTCGAACTCTACCGCCAGAAGCGACTCGTGCGCCGCACGTACATGAGTCTCCTTTTGCTCCTCACTGTACTGGTCTTGTTCAGCACCACGTGGCTCGCACTCTTTCTGTCGAAGCTGGTGACCCGTCCGGTGGCGGCCCTTGCGGAGGCCACTCAGGAAATCTCGCGCGGGCGCCTGGACTACCGCGTGGAAGTGCATGCTGCCGACGAAATCGGCGACCTGGTCCAATCCTTCAACCGAATGGCCGAGGAACTGGAGACCAGCCGCCATCAAATCGATGCCTCCAGCCGCGACCTGGGCGCAGCCAACACGGCGCTCGAGCAGCGCCGGCGGCACATCGAGACGATTCTGGAAAGCATTCCGACCGGCGTTCTCTCACTCGACGCCGATAAGCGGATCACGCACGTCAATCAGGCCTTGCTCCGAATGATCCATCCCAGCACCGCCGACGAGCGCAATCCGCAGATGATTAACTCCGAACTGCAGCATGTCTTTCCGCCTGACGTGGTGGAGGACTTGCAGGTTCTGCTGCGTCGCGCCGACCGCATGGGCATCACCACCAGCCATTCGGAAATCATGCTGCACCGTGTAAAGTTGAACGTAGCCCTCACCGTAGCAACCTTGCAACACCAGGAGGAGCAACTCGGTTACGTTCTAATCTTCGAAGATTTGTCGGACCTGCTGAAGGCTCAAAAACAGGCGGCTTGGCGCGAGGTCGCGCGCCGGGTGGCGCACGAAATCAAGAACCCTCTGACTCCCATCGCTCTTTCGGCTGATCGCATTCGCCGGCATCTGGATCGCGGCACTCCTCCCGATCCGACATCGCTTGAGGTCATCCGGCATTGTTCGGACACGATCGCGTCATCCGTCGACACAGTGCGCACGCTGGTGGACGAATTTTCGACGCTGGCTCGTTTTCCCGCGTCCCATCCCAGCCCGGCCAGCATCAACACGATTGTCGAGAGCGCTCTGAATATGTTCGACGGCCGCCTTGCCGAGGTGACAGTTCACAAGGATCTGGCGCCCGATCTGCCGAATGTAATGGCCGACGCCGAGGCCATCAAGCGCGCATTGGCCAACCTGGTCGACAACGCGGCCGAAGCCACGGAAGGCGCTCAGGTGCGCGAGATCCGCGTGAGCACAAGCCTGGTCACCAGCCGCGATGCAGTTGAGATTCTGGTCGCCGACACGGGACACGGCGTAACGCAGGAACTCAAAGAGAAGTTATTCCTGCCGTATTTCTCGACCAAGAAGCGCGGCACCGGACTCGGTCTCGCGATCGTCAGCCGCATCGTTGAAGATCATCACGGCTCGATCCGCGTCGAAGAAAATCGTCCGGTAGGCACGCGCTTCGTCGTGGAACTGCCGCTTGCACCCGAATCCACGCCGGCCCCGGTCCAACATGTCTAACATCCTCATTGTTGACGACGAATCGGGTATCCGCGACTCGCTCAAGGGCGTGCTCGACGACGAAGGCTTCCGCACTGAGGAAGCCGAAAACGGAGATGCGTGCCTTCGCCTGCTGGAGAAAGAGGATTTCGAGGTCGTGCTGCTGGACGTCTGGATGCCGGGCATGGACGGACTTGAGACGCTGCAGAAGATTCGCGAACTCGAAAATCCGCCGGAGGTCATCATGATCTCCGGGCACGGCACTATCGAAACCGCCGTGCGCGCAACTAAGCTGGGCGCCTACGACTTTCTGGAGAAGCCGCTTTCGATCGACCGCACACTCATACTGATCAAGCATGCGATCGACGCCAAGAAGCTGCGCCGGGAAAACCGCGACCTCAAAAAGCAGCTGCAATCGAAGAACGTCATCGTCGGCGACAGCATTCCGATGAAAGCGCTGCGTCAGCAGGCCGCGATCATGGCGCCCACCAATGGCCGCGTTCTGATTTACGGCGAGTCGGGCACGGGGAAAGAGTTGGTCGCGCATGCCATCCACGCCCAGAGCCTGCGCAAGGACGAGATGTTCGTGGAAGTGAATTGCGCCGCGATCCCCGAAGACTCCATCGAGAGCGAACTCTTCGGCCACCGGCAGGGTTCGTTCCCAGGGGCGGCTGCGAACAAGGAAGGCAAATTTCAGAAAGCCACGGGCGGCACGCTGTTCCTCGACGAAGTGGGCGACATGAGCCTGAAAACGCAGTCGAAGGTCTTGCGGACGCTCGACGAACAGCGCTTCACTCCCGTTGGCGGCTCCGAAGCCATCACCGTCGACGTGCGGGTCATTGCTTCCACCAACAAAGATCTGGAAGAAGAAATTTCCAAGGGAAATTTCCGCGAAGACCTGTTTTACCGGCTCAACGTGATTCCCTTCTTCGTTCCGCCATTGCGCGAGCGCAAGGAAGACGTGCCGCTGCTGGCGCGGCATTTTCTCAAGGAGTTCGCCGCGGCCTACGGACGCCGCTCGCGAGAAATCACCGACGACGCCATCGAGACGCTCATGCGCTACTCCTGGCCAGGCAACGTGCGCGAGTTGCGCAACGTCATCGAGCGCATCGTCATCATGAATCCCACAACCACGCGGTTTGAACGCAAGCACCTGCCGCCGCTCATCTACCGCGATGGTAGCCGCCGGGCGGCGGGGGCGGAGTTTTCCAGCCTGCATCAGGCACGCGACGCTTATGAACGCGACTACATTCTGAAGAAGCTGGATGAGAATCACGGCAACGTCAGCCGCACGGCCGAGATGCTGGGCTTAGAACGCAGCCACTTGTACCGGAAGATGAAGACTTTAGGAATTGCCGCGAAGGAATAATGCAGCGCGGGCGCCTTCGCCCGCGTTTGCGATGCTGCGCGACCCGCTACTTCTTCAACATGTGAATCTCTTTGCCGTTGTTCTTGAACTGGACTTCATCCATCAATTCATTAATCAGGAAAATGCCGCGGCCATGATTGGAGTAGATGTTCTCTCCCATCACCGGGCTGGGGATGGAGTTGGGATCAAATCCCGGCCCCGGATCGCGCACGATGATCAGCATGCCGCGCGACTCATCGCAGGCCACATCGCACTCGATAATCTTCTTGGGGTCGGCTTTCGCTCCGTGCACAACCGCATTCGCCAGCGCTTCGCTCAGCGCCAGTTCAATCGCGTCTTCTTTTCCGGTTGCGCAGTTTGTCTCGCGCACCACTTCCATGATGCCCTGCACTACCGGATCGATCGCGTCCCGGTCAGCCGCCAGCGTCACCTTCAATTTCAGCGTTAACTTGTCCGGATCGAAGCTACAACCGTTGGAAGACTCGCCCGCCATAGACTCTTTCTTACCCCAGGGTGAGATACAACGCGATTGCACAATCTTATAGGTAGATGCTGACTGGGACAAATACCATCTTAGCGCCCGCGGCCGGCCCGGCCTTGAGGAGCGACCAGCCCTTCCAACTGCCTACGCCAATCGAGTTCATCGACAAAAGCGCGTGAGTCCCGCCATCCGGGCTGTACTTTGACGAACAACTCGAGAAACACCTTGCTCCCCAACATGCGCTCGATGTTTAGTCTGGCGGAGGTGCCGATCTTCTTGAGCATTTGGCCGCCCTTACCCACCAGAATGGCCTTCTGCCCGTCGCGCTCACAGTAAATGACTGCCGCAATCCGCGTCAGCTTCGCGCCTTCTTCAAACTGCTCGACCACCACGGTCGTCGCATACGGAACTTCTTCCTTGGTGTCCAGCAACACCCGCTCTCGGATAATCTCGGCTACCATGAACCGCGCAGGCTGGTCGGTAATTTGATCTTCGGGAAAATACGCCGGCCCTTCCGGAAGAATCTTGACGATTGCATCGAGCAGCGTGTCTAGCCCTTCTTTCTTTAAGCCGGAAAGCGGGATGACTTCACGGAATTCGTGCATGCGGTGATATTGCTCGATCATCGGCAGCAGCTTCTTCTTGTCGCGCACCAGATCGATCTTATTCAGGAGAAGAAAGACCGGAGTTCCCGCCCGCTGCGCCAGCTGCAAAGCGAAGTTGTCTTCCGGGCTCAACTTCCGCGTGGCATCGATAAGCATGAGGATTAGGTCGCAACCTTCGAGCGCCTCGTGGACTTCGACCATCATCTTGCGTCCCAGTGAACTATCGGGCTTGTGCACGCCGGGCGTGTCGACCAGGATCACCTGCGCGCCCGACCGCTTCCCGTGCTTCGGGATGTGTAGGATTCCCTGAATGCGGTTGCGCGTGGTCTGCGGCTTGGGACTGATGATAGCCAACCGCTCGCCCGCCAGCGCATTGAGCAGGGTCGACTTGCCGGCATTAGGCCGGCCCAGGATGCACACGAATCCAGAACGAAATGCCATAAGGGATCTTCGTTCGCGCCGGGCACGGGGCGCGGAGAGAACTATATCAGCTTCATCTGCCGTGGCTCGACGGCGTTGATGCGCACGCGTTCCACGCGCCGGTCGGTCGAGTCCAACACTTCAAAGCGCAAGCCGTCTTCTTCGATCACTTCGCCGCGCTGCGGGATGCGGCCTGCCAGTTCGGTCACAAGCCCGGCAACCGTGGTCGCTTCCTTCCCTTCCAAGCGGATACCAAACAATTCGTCGAGATGATCCACGTCCATGTTGCCGGGCACGATGTAGGAGTGATCGCTCTCTTTCACGACCTGTGACTTTTCGTGCTCGTCGCGAATCTCGCCGACGATCTCCTCCACCAGATCTTCGATGGTCAGCAAGCCGGCCACCCCGCCGTACTCATCCACTACAATCGCCATGCGGATATTATTTCTGCGCATTTCCCGCAACAGATCGCTACCCAGCTTGCTTTCCGGAACGAAGTAAACATCCTTGCGCATCAGCGACTCGACGGTGCGAGCCTTGGCTTCGGTGTCGGGCACCTGCAGAACATCCTGCGCGTAGACGATGCCCACAATGTTGTGAATAGAGTCGCGATACACAGGCACGCGCGAATACGGCTTGGTGCGCAGCAGTTCGATAAAATGCTCAACCGTTGTGTTCAAGGGAACGGCCACCATCTCCGGACGCGGCTTCATCGCCTCGCGAACGGTCTTGCCACTGAACTCGACCACCGACTGGATCAGGTCACGGTCACTCGCCTGGATGATGCCTTCCTCTTGCCCGGCTTCGATGAGCGCGTCGACCGCCTCCGCTGGAGTCTCCGCCTTCTCCTCGGATTGTCGCTTGGTTAGCGATGTCACCGATTGCAAGAATCCGAGGATGAGCGTGATAGGCAACACCATGTAGATCAAGATTCGTAGCGGCCACACCCAGCGCACCAGCCACGCACCGTTGGTCCGGGAGAAAAAAACAAACGGCAGGAACTGGTTGAACACCACCACAATCAGCACCAGGCTAAGCGTCGCTTGCAGAATCTCTTGCACACTCCACGCCTGGTCGCTGAAGACCGTGAAGCCAATCGACATGGCAATCGCGGCCATGAAGACCTGCACCAGGATCGCCATCGCCAACGACGCGCGGTGCCGGCTGGCCTTAAGCTTCGGCTCAACGAGCTTCTCGAACGAATCGATGTTGTCCTGGAATTCACGCGACAGGAATTTGCCGATCTCGGTATAAAGCCGGTCGACATACGAGACCAGCGTGAGCAATCCGACCAGGACGAGCAGTGCGAAACCAACTGCGTAATTCATCGCGTCTGCCTCCGAGCCCGCTGCGAGGTCGCCGATGCTTTTTCAGCGCGCTCGATCAACGCCACCGGCAGCCCGAGTTGCTCGCGCAGCCGAGCTTCCCGCCTGGCCATCGTCCCGTTGTCCGCTTCGTGATCGTAGCCCGCCAGGTGTAGCAGTCCATGCAAGGCAAGAACTTTCACTTCCTCCGCGGGCGAATGGCCCAGACGGCGCGCGTTTTGTCCGGCAATCTCAGCCGAGATGGCGACATCGCCCGCGAAGCGGCCTCCCGATATCATTTCCGCGGGAAACGACAACACATCGGTGGGCTTGTCCTTGCCGAGAAAGCGGTGATTGAGCCGCCGGAGTTCAGTACTGCTGGTCACAAGAATGGTCACTGCACCGCGTACTCCGGCCGCACGCTTCGCACGCGCCACGAAGCGGTCGAGTGATTTCTCGTTCAGTCCCGCGATCCGCTTGTGCAGTATGACCATCCCTCTCCTGAAAGATTTGTGACGCTCGCCGACTTCGATCCGCAAATAAAACAGGAGGGCAAGCGCATGCCCTCCTCCTCGTTGGATCCGATTACTCTGCGCGCGAATTCCGCTCAACCAGCCCGGAGCTTTCGTAGTCGGGGTTGTCCGTGGGCGCGAGTTTCGCTTCTGCCGGCCGCCCTTCCGCAGCCTTCGCTTCGAGCGACAACGACATCTGCTGCTCAGCAACCCTGGCTTTGTGCTCGTCGTAGGCGCGGATGATGCGCTGCACCAGGTGGTGCCGCACCACGTCCGATTCGTCGAAATACACGAACGCGAGGCCCTCCACGGGCTTCAGAATATCAATCGCTTCCACCAAGCCGCTTCGGCGCGCATTCGGCAAGTCGATCTGCGTGATGTCGCCCGTGATCACGGCCTTCGAATTGAAGCCGAGCCGCGTGACGAACATCTTCATCTGCTCGGAAGTCGTGTTCTGCGCCTCGTCCATGATGACGAACGAGTCGTTCAGCGTGCGCCCGCGCATGAAGGCGATAGGCGCGATCTCGATCACGTTCTTCTCGAGATAACGATCCACTTTCTCGGGATCGAGCATGTCATAGAGCGCGTCGTACAACGGACGAAGGTAGGGATCGATCTTGTCCTGCAAAGTACCGGGCAGAAATCCCAACCGCTCGCCGGCTTCCACGGCAGGCCGCGCCAGGATGATGCGATTCACGCGCTTGGCGAGCAGGGCCGAAATCGCCATCGCCACCGCGAGGTAGGTCTTGCCGGTTCCAGCCGGACCGACTCCGAAGACCATGTCATGCTTCTCGATGGCTTCGATGTAGCGGCGCTGGTTCGAACTCTTGGGCTGCACGGTGCGGCGCCCGAATGAGCGCTGCTTGCCTGCCTCGGCTAGTCCGCGCAACGTCACTTTGGGATCGGTGGTCACGACGCGCAACATGCTGTTCAAATCGCCGTTGTTGAAGCTGAAGCCGGAGCGCTGCAGGTGGTCGTAGTCGGCAAAAACCTGCTCGGCGCGGGCCACATCCCGCGGTGCTCCCTCTACTTCGACTCCATTCGATCGCAGGTCAATCGCGACGTTCAGGCCATCCTCGAGCAAATGCAGGTTTTCGTCGCGCGTGCCAAACAGGGTCTCGATGTTCGAGCTGACTTCGATGCTCTTCTTCATTCAGACGTCGGTTATTCCTCTCTGGGGGCCCGTAAAGAAGCAGGCACATCAGCCTGCACGGCAGCCATCGAATGCCGTCCTAACTCACAGAAAACATACCTGTACTCGGACCGGATATTCCGGAACCTGACCCGCTTTTGAGCAAAAGCTTATCTTGCGTGAGGGTGGAAACCAGCCGGAATGCGAGCCTCAAGGCGCAGGCAACTACCATTGCTTTCAAGCCTACCCCGGGTGTGGGTGGGAGTCAATGCCGCCCAGCCGAACATGGCGCAACATCGGCTTCGGGATACCTTTGTTCGAGGCACCGACTTTGGTAGCGCCGGCATCCTGCCGACAGTCGCAAGGGCGTTCCGCCCTCGCTCTGGATTGGAGCTTACTTGCCGTGCGAAATGGCCCGCTGAAAATCATCGGCCGTGGTGCGGAAGCAATGCAGTTTCGTATTCCTGTCGCCTACCTCGGCTGCCAGTCGATTCGCATCCGCCTGGGCGTCGGCATCGGGGTCTCCCCCGCCCTCCGGCATCATCATCTGCATAAGGGACTCATCACACCGCGGATCGGCCACCGCGCGCAGCTTGTAGATCCTGGTGGTGCTCCAGTCATACTCCGAAAGCCGCTTCTGATACGGCAGCGACTCATACACCAGCTTGATGATTTCCTTCTGGCCTTGTTTGATGGTCCGCTCTGCCAATACCACCTCATACTTCGAAAAGAACGAGCTGTTGGTCGACCCACCGGGCACGGCAATCAGTCGCATCGAAACATCTTCCGAGGGTCCGGTCGGAATTTCATTCATCGATGGCGCATTCTGCCCGCTCTCCGGAACATCAGGCAGCGGATCCATCTGTTCTAGCGGACCGGTTGACATCGATCCCGATCCGATAGCCGCCCCACCATTCACGGCGTCCCCACTGCCCGCTCCTCCGCCGGCACCACCGTTGCCTCCCCGACCGCCATTGCCGCCTCCACCACCCGCAGAAGGAGGTCCCACAACATTTCCACCACCGCCGCCAAGAGAGCCCAGCCGACTCCCCCCACCGCTTCCGGTTCCGGCTCCCGCTACCGATGGAGGTGGCGGCACGACCGCACCCCCTCCCCCGCCGAGCGATCCCAAACGGTTCCCCGCACCACGCGCGGCGTTGCCCGTTCCTCCGCCTCCGCCCGCAAGAGTTGGCGGTGGAGGCACAACTTCAACCCCGCCGCCCGACAACGATCCGCCGCCGCGTGCTCCAGTTCCTCGTCCTGATCCCGACCCCGACAACGATGGGGGCGGGGGCACAACCGCTACGCCAGTGCCGGACAATCCATTTCCAAATCCGGCTCGCGCGCCCGATCCGCCGCCCGCGCCCTGCACCGAAGGTGGCGGGGGCACAACTTCGTTTCCACCGGAACCGAGCGACGTGACGCGGCCACGACCGTTGCCACCGCCTTGCGTCGAGGGTGGAGGAGGCACAACCGCCGAGCCACCTCCCGCAAAGGAACCCACACGCGCGGCTCCGCCCCCTGCTCCACCGCCCTCTCCCTGCAAGCCCGGCGGAGGCGGAACGATTTTGGGAGGACTGCTCGAGAACCACGAACTTAAAGTCGCAATCAATCCACCGCCAGTTCCGCTCTGCACCGACGGCGGTGGCGGTACCACCGCCGTGCCGACTCCATTGCTCGAAGCCCCGCGCCCATTGCCGCCACCAATTCCTGCTCCCTGCATCGAGGGAGGTGGAGGCACAATTGCAACTCCCGGTCCCGGGATCGTACCTGCTTTGCCTGAATGCTCAATCGACGGAGGCGGAGGCACGACCGCGCCGCCAGGAGTAAGACCGCGCGGTCCAGCACCCCGCAATCCCTGCGACGCCAATGATGGCGGTGGGGCGACTACCGACGCACTCCCCGCGCCCAGACTTCCCGGTGTTCGAGACGTTCCCGCCAACGATGGCGGCGGCGCAACTACATTGGGCGCTCCCGGACCTTTTAGCGTGTGGTCGCTCGCCACTCCCCGCGCGTCCACCGGTGGAGCGACGATTCCGGCCTGCAGCGATCCCACCAGACCCTTGGTTCGTCCGGTCACATCTGGGGGAGGCGCGACTGCCGAGTTCAGTCCATTGAGCGGCGCATTGTTGCGCGCCGTGGCCGACAGCGGAATCGACGGCATGGTCGGATCGGCCACCAAGTTCGGCGCTCGTGGACCTTCCGCCAGTTTGAGATCGGGCGGCACAACCAACTTCGGCGTCCCGCGATTTTCGGCCGCCACCGGCATTGCCTTGGCGCGCGGTGCCGCAGCCGTGCTTCTTCCCTTCGCATGGTTCTGCGGGCGGATCGGAGTTTTCCGAGGCGGTGTGTAGGCCTTCGACGCGGAGTAGTAGATGGATTCCGATGTCCGGTATGCCTGGTTCACGCGCGGCTTCGGCCGCGATGCCCATCCCTGTGTAAGCGCCCAGGCAGCAATCAGGACCACCATGTGCCACAGCATCGACTCCTGAAACGACTTCCAGGGCAGCTCGGTGGGCACGAAAACATCGGCCCAGAAGGTGCCGGGCGGCGATGTGGTCTTGACGGGCGGAGGAGTCCGGCGCGAAAACGCGTCGGCCAGATTGCTCAGAAAAGCTTCATGTCGTGGTTCAAGTTCCAGCAGCAACCGCAGGCGAGGCTCGGCCTTGGCAATAACACGGGGTTCCGTACTTAAGAGGCCCAAGCCTTTTTCCATGGATCCACGCGGCGGGGGAAGATTTCTGTAATTATAGGCCAGTTGATCGCCAAGTTACGCCCCCGGAGTCGAAATCGTAAGGGCACTTTCGGGGGACGGACCATCGACCATTTCGCTTGTCCCTGCTATGGAAAGTCTTCGTAATGTTTCCAGTCCGGATCAGGACCTGTCTCGCACTCCACATCAAACTGATGATGCAGATATCTGTATTTCTCGGCCCTTTTCAAAAATTCCTGTGCGTTGCGAGTATAGAAAAGAAGGTCCTTCATCCCGTCTTTCATGGCAGTTGCAACGTGAATCGCTAGTCCATCGGCTTCAAGTTCCGCAAAAGCATCTCCTTCGAGTTTCGCTAAAAGTTCGCTGTCTTCAGCGGAGGGCAATCCGCTTTCGTCCTTAGGTTCAAAATGGAATGTCAGGTACGCGACAAAAGAATGAGCACTTCGCGGCTTCACGGCAGGAGTCAAATTCTTGCGAAAGAACCCGCGCTTCGGTGAGTTTTTCGGGAGATATTCTTTTAGACTCCATTGATCCTCTGCCATTGAGATTCAGTCTCCAAGACGCGCGATTGAGCGCGCCACTCAGGCCCGCTCGGCGCGCACTTCTAGCGTAGACGCCGGCACCGCGCGCTGGCCGGCCCACTGCCGCAACGCCTCAATCTCCTCGGCGCGCGTGGTGGAAAGCGGCACCGTGCTCTGGATCGCTTCGAGCAAATGCTGATCGGTGAGCTGCTGCTTCTGCGAGTAGGCCGCATAGAGCGCGGTCTGCATGACGGATTCGATCTCGGCTCCGGAATACCCACGAGCCGCCGCAGCAACGCGATCGAGCGCGAAGTCGTTCGGATTCCGTTTTCTCTTCGTCAACTGGATTCCCAGAATCTGCTTGCGCTCAGCCTGCGTCGGGAGATCCACGAAGAACAGTTCATCGAACCGCCCTTTGCGGATCAACTCGGGCGGCAACACACTGACGTTGTTGCAGGTCGCCGCCACGAACACCGGAGCTTTGCGATCCTGCATCCACGACAAGAACGAAGCCAGCAGCCTCGACGAGACGCCCGCATCGGCTGAGGCCGAATCCGGTCCGCTGCCTGCGAAGACTTTCTCCAGTTCGTCGATCCACAACACGCAGGGTGCGAGTCCTTCCGCCACCTGAAATACTTTCAGAATGCGCTTCTCGGTTTCGCCAATGTACTTGTCGTAAATCGCGGCCGTATCGAACTTCACCAGCGGCAGTTTCCATTCTCCCGCAATCGCCCGCCCGCACATGCTCTTGCCGCAGCCCTGCACGCCCAGGATGATCACGCCCCGCGGCGGATCAAGCCCGAACGCGCGCGCCGATTCTTCCCACGAACCGCGCCGCTGGGCCAGAAACTTCTTCAGATTGTCGAGGCCACCCACCTGCGACAGCGTGTCAGAGACCTCGACGAACTCAAGCATCTCGGACCGCCGCAGTAGCGACTTCTTTGCTTCGAGGACATCCGTCACGGTCTCGGGACATAGCGCATACCGCGCCACCAGCGCCTGCGAGATAGCGCGCTCGGCTTCTTCTTCAGTTAGCCCTCGAAGGTTGTCAGCCATCACGTCGATGCCCGCCGGCTCGAGCCTTCGCTGCAGGGTGTGCGTCTTGGCCACCCGCACCAGAACCTCATCAATGATCTGCCGCAACCGCAGGCGGTCGGGCAGTGGCAGTTCGAGAAACTCCACCAGGCTTGCCAGTTCCGGCGGAATTGAAATCTTGGGAGCCGTCAGGATGACGGTGCGCCGGTTGGTCGCGAATTTCTGCCCCACGTCGCGAAGCCGCCGCACCACCACGGGGTCTTCCATATGGCGGTGCAGGTCTTTCAGAATGAAGGCCGCCTCGATCGTGATGCCTTCCAGGTTCGCCAGCATCTTCGCGGGCTCGCGGCTGTCGTAGAGGGCTTTTGCGTTCTCGGCGAATTCGTTGACTTCTCCGGCGCGATACCCTCCTGCGGGAAATGCTCCGGCGTCGACAACGGGAGCCATGGGGTTGCCGCCCGAGCGCGCCAGACCGGTGGCAATCGTCCACTCAAACGCGGCCAGGTTCAGCGACGAGCAGGCAAGACGCACCATGCGCACGGCGCGCGACTCCTCGACCGTCTCCATCACCACGATCGGGGTGGAGGAGTCGATGAGAACCTTCAGCCGGTCCAGTACTTTGTCCATATCCGTTTGACCAGTCAGCACTTACTCTCGTACAATAATGCATTCGGTACCCACCGGAATATTCCTCGAGTAGAAACGAAGGTAACCAGATAGCACATGGCGAATCACTTATCGGCGCTGAAGCGCGCCCGTCAGACCACAAAGCGCACTGCCACCAACCGTACCAACACGTCGCAACTGCGCGGATCGCTGCGCGAACTGCGTGAAATCATGGCCAAAGGCGACAAGGCGGCCGCCGAGAAGACGTATCGTGAAACCGTGTCGGCCCTCGACAAGGCCATCCAGAAGGGCGTGATTCACAAGAACACCGCCGCCCGCTATAAGTCCCGCCTGTCGAAGCGCGTGCGGGCAGTCGGCGCGAAATAGTCTTCAGGAGTATTCCGGAGTTTTAGAGACGGCGAACCTTTCGGGGTTTGCCGTTTTGCTTTGGGAAAAGCTTTTTCACCACAGAGTCACAGAGACACAGAGGAAACCGTGGGCAAACTGCAAAATCCAAAGACCTTGCGGCCTGAGGCTAGGCGCTGACCGGTGATCACTCGCCGCGAAGACATCCGGCAGGTTGGGAGTCCAACACCAAATTCCGTATCGTCGATCTTCCCCTAATGTTTTGCTTTAGCTCTTCTCCTGTGCCTCTGTGGTGAAAGATCTTTTTCCGGTGGAAGGCACAATCGCGAAGGTCTCCGCTCCGCCAACGACCACTACTAGGGCTGCGGCTTGTCACTTAACTTCTTACACGGATAGTCTCCATTCCACAGCAAAGCTTCGATCTTCCCGGTCTTGTCACGCCGGAATCCGACTTTGACGAAAAGCTGGCGGTAGAAGAACGTGTCCTTGCCCGTCGCCTCGAGCGGGAGGTAGTCTCCGCCAGTACCACGCAGATAGAGCTTCGAATCTTCCACGCGAACATCGAGCAGGAACTTGGGATTCACTTCGTACGTTCCGGCAAACTCTTCCGGATGGGCAGGTCCGGCCGCCTTCGTTCGCGGTTGTGGCAGCGCCGGATCTTCTCCCAGCGCAATCGCCTCCAGATCATCGGCCATGTTGTTGACCGCCGCGTCTTCCAGATTCCCGACCACGATCACAATCAACCGGTCATCGGGAAACACTGCGATGTGCGATGAGAAGCCAGGGTCGCGACCGCTCTGCTCGATGTACTTGTGCTTCGTCTTGGTTTCGCGCGTGCCCCAGCCGTACGCTCGCGACGCATCGTGCACATTGAAGAACTTGTTGGCTTCGACCGCACGGCACCACTCGTACAGATCGGCGGTCGTCGAGTACAACGATCCCGACCCAGTCAAAATTGTCTTGTCATAGGCAGGTGCATTGCGCAGACCGTGGTCATCGAAGGCCGGCTGGTACCCGGTCGCGCGGTTCGCAATAATCGCGTCATCGCGGAACGTGCCTGTGTCTTTCATGCCGGCCGGCTTCAGAATTTCTTCCGCCAGAAACTGCTCATACGGCTTCCCGGAAACCTGCTCGATGATGTACGCCAGAAACGCATAGCCCGTGTTGCTGTAGCTGCTCTTGCTGCCCGGGAAGAAATCGAGCGGCTTGGTTTTCACCCACGCCACCAAATCAGGAAGCGTGACTTTCTGATATTTGCGCAGCGGATACTCCGGCAGTGAGTAGAAATCCGGCAATCCCGAAGTATGCGTCAGCATCTGCTCGATGGTGATACGCTCGCCATTCAGAAAATCCGGGATGTACTTGCTCAGCGGATCGTCGAGCTTGAACTTGCCCGCGCGCTCGAGTTGCAGGATGGCGGCCGCCGTGAACGTCTTCGTCACCGACGCGACGTGGAACTTGGTCTTATCGGAATTGGGGATGCCCCATTCGTGATTGGCCATCCCGTAAGACTTCTGAAACACGATGCGACCATCGCGCGCGACGAGAACCGACCCGCTGAAGTCGCCGTTGTGAACGTAAGCCTGAATCTGACGGTCGTAGCGTGCACCGCTTTGCGCGGCGAGAGTGGAACCGAGAAGAAGGGAGACGGCGGCCAACCCCGCGGTCCTCAACACAAGCTGTGAAAGGTGGCCGCGCCTCAAAGGCGCACTCCGAAGTGTTCGACTAGCGCCGTCCTCCACTCGTCCTCATTCGGAAGCAGGCACTCTTGGCGCTTTCCATGCTCGGTCCGAATGAGTTTGAGGTCGGAAAGCGTGATTCTTCCCTGCTGCGTGGGCAGCGTGCAAATCCGCTGCTGCACGAAATGCGAGTCGGGCGAAGTCTGCTGCCACTGGCAGCGCGGCTCGAAATCCTCGAGCGCGTGCGGCTTGAGCGTGAACTGGTACAACGACTTCCAGGTCTGATCGGCGAGTTTGCGCTGCACAATCATCACGTTCCCTACCGGGACAATACGAAACGGACCGCCCGGTTGTTCCTGATTAAGCTCGGTTTTTAGACGCAGCGGCTCGAGAAAAGAATCCCCAAATCCCACGTCAGCCAGCCATGGTTCGTCCAGATCCACCAGCAACGCCATGTGGTCGAACTCCGGGGATGCGCTGCCATCCTCGCGAGCCACGCGCGCCGAAAGCAATGTGACCCGAAATCCAAGGCCTCGCAGGAGAGCCGCGAACGCGCCATTCAGTTCGTAACAAAAACCGCCTCGCCGCGAGTCGACGACCTTGCGGAGAAAGCGTTCCTCATCGCAGCAGATTTGGTGTCCGAGCGATATATCCAGATTTTCGAAAGGGACTGTGTAGAGGTGAGCGAGATGCAGACGCCGGAGCGTTTCCGCGTCAGGTCTGGCAGAGCCAGCAAATCCGATGCGCGCTAGGTAGGCCGCAACGTCCATTACTTTTATTGGATGTTGTCTTTTTTCTCGAGATTGTGCTTTCCACAAAGAATTTGGATGTTCGCAGCGTCCTTGGAAGAACCGCCCCTCGAGTATGGAATGATGTGGTCAAAGTGAAGGTTTTCCTTGCAGGCACATTGCACGCAACTCCCTTTGTCCCTTTTCCATACGTCCAATTTCACTGCGGAAGGAATTACGCGATCGTGTTCGACATCAGCACGAGAAGCGATCGAGTGGGATTGATGAACCTCATCAAGCAATTGCAGGCGAAACTTAAATACCTGCCTGCGTTGATTTGTTTCCTGCCCTCCATCGACCAATGCAAAGACACCGTTGTATGCCCAGATGCCATCTCGAATCTTCTCAAACACTCTGACGCGTTCTGCAGGACCTTCACCTTGTTTAAACCGCCGAACAGCATCGATGAACAAGCCATTCTGAGTTAACCGTCCGTTGGGTTGAGATTCCGGTTGATCCACAAACTTCGGATCGGGACCATCCTTGCGCCTTGGCGCATCGTGGCCTTCGTAAACGATGACGCGCCCACCTTGCTCAACGCGATCCTCATAGGGAGCACCCGGTCGGACGCTCATCAGAATGAGGCTCTCAGAGTTTCTTATACGGTAGTTCATCCCTCGTTGCAGACTGACGCCGTACAGGTCGCACATCGCACGGTAGGAAACTACATCCTGAGGCGAGAGCATGATTCAACGCTACAATCTGAGCTTTTTGCAAACGATCCACGGCCAACGACTAGATTTGAAATTCGTGCTGCGACCACTCTGACTCCGGCCGCGCCTCGCTGGTCAGGTCCAATATCAACTTCTCCAGCACCAATCGTTTGGTGGGAGGATTCGACCGCAGCGCCAGATCGGCTTTTCCAACCAGGCGGATCGCGCTGGTCAGTTCACGCTTCGATTTGTAGCGCCGCGCTTGACGGATAATGTCCTCGGCCGCAAACGGCGGAACGCGGAATCCTTGCCACAGGGCGGCCCACAAAGCGCGCTGGTCGCGCACGTTGCGCTCGAGAATCACCAGCATCTGCCGAAAAGTCTTCGCCAGCATGTAGAGATGGCCAATCGCCGCTTCGTCGCCGTCACCCGTGGAGAGCATCGCGTCGAGCACTTCCAGCGCCCGCACCCGGTCTTTCGCAGAGATCGCATCCGTCAATTCGTAAAGCGAGCGCTGCTTAGCCGCCAGCACCATGGTCTCGACGTCGCCCAGCGTGATGCGCCTTTTCTCGCCGACATACAGAATCAGCTTCTCCAGTTCATTGGAGATCATCATCATATCGCCGCCCAGCGCGTCGACCAGTTCCCGCGCCCCGTCGGCTTCGACTTTCACGTCGCGTTGCGCGCAGTATTCCGAGATCCAGCGCACGGCTTCGCTTTCTTCAACACGCGCCAACTCGACAATGCCGCAGAACGTGCCGAGCGTTTCGCGAATCCGCTCGTAGCGCTCCTTGTCGGTCATATCGATGCGGCGGACGTCAGCGGGAATGCTGATGTGGTCGGCCACAAAAACCAGCAGCGCATCCGGGTTGGGATTCTTGCAGTACTCCTCGATCGCCGCGATCTTCTCTTCATTCGAGCCCCGGCCAAACAGCGTCTTCACCCCGCGCACGAAGAACACCTGGAAAGGCGCCATCAGCGAAGGCGTTCGCGCGCGATCCAGCACTTCGGTCAAGTCGGTATCCGCCAGATCGAAATCAAACAGGCTGAAGTCGCGCAAGTCGCCCGGCACCAGATGCTCGAGAATCGCTTCACGGAATCGCTTGCGGAAAAAAACTTCATCGCCGACGAACACGTAGGCTGGGCGCAGCTTTTTCCCCGAAACTTCCGACACGAAACGCTCGGCCTGCGCAAAGGCCTTCATCAGAAGCCCTCCAGCACGCTGCTCACCAGCGTATGCGCGAAGTCGCGCGACAATCGCCCCATAGCGGGCGAATCTTCTTCAAAGAAGCTGCTCGGCTCCTGCGATACCTGGTACTGCTCGCGAAATACGTACGATGGATTCTGGAACAGAACTTTTCCCTGCCGGTCGGTCAGCGACACCCTCATGCTGACCACCACCAGAATACTTTCCGCGCGCCCTGTTTTCGAATCGTATGTTAGCGGAGATGCCGTTGTGGTCAACACAGTCCCGCGCAAGGTCGCATCCGCCGCATCATTGGCCTGGTTCAGAATCTGGTAGCGGGTGCGCGTTGTGAATTCATGCACCACGGCCGAGGTCAGCGTCTGCTCGATGCGGTAAGTCTGCGAGAGATTAACGAACGCGGGAATGGCGAGTGTCCTGACGTTCTCAGGCAGCGTAACCACGTGCCCGGCCGTGTGATATCCGCAGCCCAGGCTCGCCAGCGCCATCGTCAAGCACAAAAAAACTCCCGCATCGCGGCGTCCGAGACGTCGGTTGCGGGAGCGTGCTTCCTGAGCGCTCACTGAATCTGGCCTCGCGGTCGTGTCGGAGTCATGGTTTCAGCGCATTCCACAGCCGTGACGGCGGCGATCCGCAAGTTGTCAGCCGCGGCCCAAATCCAGACTCCATTCGGATTGTTCTCGTCGCGCCCCAACGAAACCAGAATATCTCCTTGCCCCGCCGCATTGACGTTACTTGGTAAATCCTCCGCCTGCCGTGCCAGTGTGACATGCTCCCCAGCCAGCGACTGCGAAAGATCGCCCAGCGCAACCGGCGCTTCCATCTCCAGATAAATCGAGAAGGCGTGCCCGTGGAAAATCGGAGCCTGCAGCAGTTGGACCGACGGCTTCAGCGCATTCGCCCCGGCGATCCGATCGTAGTGCTTCAGAATGCGGTGCTTGACCGATTGCAGCGTAGGCGACGCATTCGGCCCGTAATTCTCGACCATGTTGAAGGCGACCTGCGTGTCGAAAACATTCTTCGGCAGTTCCTGGAACGAGAGCAGATTGACGGTCTGCTCGTGCAGTTCATCCATACCCTTCTGCCCGTGTTCCGAAGCCGGCTCAAGAATGGTTGCGATCGCGTGCCGCACTTTTGTTGCCTTGGCTGCCCGCGCCACCAATAGCGCCAGGCCTACCGCAGCCGGATGCGCAACGATGCACGGTCCCGGCTGCAGTTCAAATGCCGGCGTTTGCCCGAGTTCTTTCTCCATCCACGGCGAGCGAATGGCCGACGTCGGCTCGTCCTCAAGCGCGTACGAGAGATCGACAATCGCGCTGCCCGCGTCCCGCGCCACTTTCCAACTCTTGCGCGTCGAAGCCTGATCGGAAGCGAAGAAAGTAAAGTCCAGATGATCGAACTGCTCGTTGCGCACGCGCTGGATGAACGTGACTTCGTCGCCCATGGTTTCCAGTTGGCCCAGCGACTCGTCGTCGTCGAGCAACTTGATGTCGACCGCTGGAAAGTTGCGATCGTTCAGGACCTCGGCCACTTCTTTGCCCCGCAGCGACGCCGCGCCCACGATGGCCACACGATAGGGCTTGGCACGCATGGGATCAGCGGTCGGAACGGACGTGGGCTTTAGCGGAGAACTCATGAGGGCTGCGAAGCCTCCTTGTAGGCCGGTGGAGCGGGAGGCGACGGCCTGCGCCGGATGATCCACTGCAAACGCCACAGCACTCCCGAGAACATGTAGATGAGCGCAATGGCGAAAAGGACCCAGCGCGAGTAGAACCAGATCAGCGCAAACAGCGCACTGATGAGCACGATCAGACGAAACGGCTGGCGCGTGTTGAAATGAATGTCTTTGAAGCTGTAGAAGCGCCAGGTGCTGACCATGAGATATCCCACCGTCGGCACCAGGCACAGCCACACCACCGAAGGGGGAGAAGAGGTCAGCGGCTCGCCCAGCGCGCGATGCACGATCGCCGCAATCACACCTGCGCCCGCCGGGATCGGCATGCCCACGAAATACTTCTTGTCGGGACGCCCGGGATTCGATGGCTGCGGATTCACGGCGATATTGAATCTCGCCAACCGGCTGGCACCGGCAACCAGAAACAAGAAGCTCGCGACCGCACCCAGTTGTCCCATCCGCAGGCGAATCTCCGGATCAATGGGCGGCAGCAAGTGGAATCCCCACATGTAGGCCAGCAACGCGGGAGCCACGCCGAAGGTGATCACGTCGGCGAGCGAGTCGAGTTCACGCCCGAAATCGCTGCTGGTATTCGTCAAGCGCGCGATGCGCCCGTCGAGCCCGTCAAACAGAACCGCAAACCCGATCGCCTTCGCGGCAAAGTCAAAATGCCAAGGCTCGGCAACTGTCCCGTGCATCACTTGCAGAATCGCGTAGAAACCGGCAGCCAGATTTCCGGTCGTGAACAGTGACGGCAAAATGTACATGCCCTTGCGTTGCCGCCGGCACCGGCCGATCACTCTTGCGCCGCTTCGGAATCTCCACGATCGCGGGCTCGGGCATGCCGTCCATTTAATTGGCCCCCGCAGTGGTTGGCTGCATCTTGGAAAGCGCGGCGTCTTGCGCCACCGGCGCGTAGGCCAGAACGCTCGACGCTCCTTTAACGTGATCGCCCACTTTGACCGCGAGCTTCACTTCAGGCCGCATCAAAACATCGACGCGCGAGCCGAACTTGATCAGCCCCACGCGCTCGCCCCGAGCCACCGTGTCGCCGACCTTCTTGTTGAACACGATGCGCCGCGCAATCAATCCTGCAATCTGCTTGAAGACCACCGTCTGGCCTGCGCCTTCCACGGTGACGATGTTCTGCTCATTCTCGTCCGCCGAGTTCGCGGCCATCGCGTTCAGAAACTTGCCCTTCTGATAGCGCACATTGCGAATCACCCCGCCGATGGGCGACCGGTTTACGTGGACGTTGAACACGTTCAGAAAAATGCTGATGCGCAGGTGCTCCACGCCATCCGCCAGAACCACCGAGACGTCGGTCACCTTGCCATCGCCTGGCGAAACGATCGCGCCCGGGAGCGTCAGGCACCGCACGCTCGGGATCGCGAAAGAACCACAGGCAAAATGCGGCCAGCAGGCAGGCAGGCAATGCCCAGAACGGGTTGGCCAGCCGCGCGATGAGTACACCGGCCAGCAGCAAAGGGATGGCGTAAAGATAGCCGTCACGAACCATGAGTTTTAGAATTATAGAGCAGCGAGACGGTTGGGCTTTAACTTAACTGCAATAAAAAAAGGCGCTTACAAGCGCCGGGTTCGAGAGACATATCACCCTCGACGGCTACGCCGTCTCTCGTTGGTGGTGGATTAAGCTACCTGGTTCTGAACTGATTGGCGAAAATGCCGCTCGATGGACTCCATCTGGTCCTTCAAGCGCAGTTTCAGCTTCTTCAGACGAACCTCTTCCAACTTCTCGTCTTCGGTCAGATATCTTTTTTCGGTGAGTGAATCGAGGCGTTGCGCGTACGTCATGTGCTCGGTCGCCAGCCTACGAAACTCATCGTGGCTGGCCAGGAGCTGGTCTCTCGGAGTCATCCTGCAGACCTCCCTAGCCGAATTGAGAATTAAAAATTAACACAGTGTGAATTTGGCAGCAATCCAATTTTCATAGGAGGCATGTGCAAAGTCACAGCGATATGTGACTGAAGTTGCACCAATTACGCGGCAATTTGTGCTAATTCCGATGGGCTGCTTACGTAAGGGATAAGCGGTAGACGATGGCATCCTCTTGCGGCTGAGCGTAGTAGCCCGAACGCCGGCCGCTCTCCTCGAAGGACCACTTTTCGTAGAGCAGCCGCGCCGCATGATTGGATTCCCGCACCTCGAGAAACACGTTGGTTCCCTTTTCGGCGCGAGCCCGATCAAGAAACGCCCCCAGCAGCCCTGTACCAAGCCCGCGGCGCCGCGCCGCCCCTGCGATGGCTATGTTTTCGATCTCCCACTCTTGCGCGATTTCGTGTGCGACAAGAAATCCTTGCAAGACCGATTCCTCTTCAATCACAAGCGCCAGCCGTCGCGGAGAACCGTCGCCGAACACGCGATCGTACTGCGCGCGCGACCAGTGCGCCGCCGTGGCCGAGTGATTGACCAGCCGCATCATGGCAGGGATGTCAGCGGGGATGGCGGGACGGATGAGCATGGGAGAACAGGTCTCAGGTCTCAGGAAAGCTACGCGATTCGGTTTTGTGAAGCCCAGTACTTTTTTCGAGAATTCCCGGGCCCTCGTATCTCTCGCTCGTGGCTCGTCGCTCGTGGCTGGCAGCTTCTCTCACTTCTTCGTGAAAATTTCCGCGTCCGTGCGGCGGATGTAGTTCGCTTCCAGGCCTTCCGGCGAAATCGTTTGGCCGCGCATGATCTTCTCAAAGCCTAGGCGCGCGATCGCTGTGCTGCTCGGCTGCGCAACCTCTTCCACCGAAATCCCCGCCTTGCCTGCCGCGTCCGCGAGAACACGTTCGGGCGTCACCAGCTTCGCATTGCCCGCAAGACTCAAAAATTCCTCGCGCGAGACCAGACGCTCCGCGATGATCTCCGCGCGCTCACTCACCCCGTACTCGCCCACATACACGTCGTTCCGCCCCGCGTCTAACGCCGCGATCACCTTGCCGCGACTTTTTCCGGAACGCGCCACAACCTCCAGCTTCGAAATGGCCGCGATGGGTTTGCCTAAAATTTCTGCGAGCCCTTTTACCGCCGCAAGACCGACCCGCAAACCGGTAAACGATCCCGGACCCGACGCCACCGCGAAGCCGTCGAGGTGCTCTTTCGTGAGCCCGAGCTTCTTTAGCAAATCCGCAATCTGCGGCACAAGCTGTGCCGAGAACGTGCCGCCCTCAAGCGGGATCACGTCCCAAATTTCCACCGAAGGCGATGCGACACCGGCCCCGCCAGCATCCCCATCGGTACGCGCCAGGGCGATGCTGCCATCTTTTCCGGAAGTGTCGATTGCGAGGAGGATCATGAATCAGTCATTAGTCATTAGTCGTTAGTCGTTAGCCAAACGGCGTGGCCACATTGTGCGCATTCAATGGGGCGGACTGTGCAGCCACGCGCGCGTAGACAATTTAGCTGAAACTGGAGTCAGCCACTTGAGAGGGTCCGCCTGATCGCCGTGAGGCTCCAGCCGTCCGTCACCTCGAATGCCTTGAGCCTGGCGACTGAAGACTAGTGACTGACTGCCCTACTCCACCAACTCGAGCAGCACGCCCCCCGCACTCGATGGATGCACGAACACATAGCGATGCCCGCCGGCCCCGACCTTAATTTCCTCCGACACCAGCCGCACGCCGTCGCGCTTAAGCTTTTCCACGGCCGCCGCGAGATCGGGCACGCGCATGCACACGTGGTGCAATCCCTCGCCGCGTTTGGCGATGAACTTCGCGATGGCCGAGTCTGCCGACGTCGCCTCCAGCAACTCCAGCCGGCTTTCGCCCACGGGCACCATCACCAGTCGCACCTTCTCCTGCTCGACGGTTTCTTCGGGAGACACAGTCAGGCCCAGCTTCTCGTAGATGCCCTTCGCTGCGGCCAGCGATTTCACAGCGATCCCGAGATGATCAATTTGGAACGTCACCGTCTGGCCTTCTCCACGATTTCCTCCACCAATGTGTAAGGGTCTCGCTTGTGCTGCGCGACCTCAGCCGCAAATGCCTCCACCTGCCCGTTCCCGAGCTGTGCGCGCACCCGCTCCAGCATGGCGTCCCGGAGCATTTCAATCAAGCGCGCCTTCCAATTGTGAATGTTGCGCTTGAGAACCAGGTTCTCCTTTTGCAGGTAGCTCTCATAATTCGCAATTGCCGCCGCGAGCTCTCCGATTCCCTTGCCTTCGCTAGCCACGGTTTTCACGATCGGCGGGATCCAGTTGTCGTGGCGCGTGGCCAACGATTGCAGGGCGTGAATCTCGCGCTCCACATTTTCCGCCCCGGCGCGATCGCTCTTGTTGATGACGAAGATGTCGGCGATCTCCATGATGCCGGCTTTGATGGTCTGCACGTCGTCGCCCATGCCGGGGACAAGGATGACGATCGTGATGTCGGCCAGGCGCACGATGTCGACTTCATCCTGGCCCACGCCCACCGTTTCAATCATGATGAGATCGCGTCCGGAAGCATCGAGCACGGTAGCGACATCGGCCGTGGTGCGCGCGAGCCCGCCCAAGGAACCACGCGTCGCCATGCTGCGGATGTAGATTCCCGGGTCGGCGTGGTGATCCTGCATGCGGATGCGGTCGCCGAGGATCGCGCCGCCCGTGTAGGGACTGGTTGGATCGACCGCAACAATGCCCAGCGTCTTGCCCGAGCGCCGGTAGTGCTTGGCGAGCTGATCGACCAGCGTGCTCTTCCCCGCCCCCGGAGCGCCGGTGAGCCCGAGCATGCGCGCCCTTCCGCTGTACGGGAATAGCGCTTTCAGCAAGTCCGCCGATTCTGCCCCACGATTCTCCACCGTACTGATCGCGCGTGACAGGGCGCGAGCATCCCCCGCGCGCAACCGCTCTATCCAGGGTTGGAGGTTGGGTTTCAAACTTTTTAGTGTAGAGCAGCGGCGTGAGGATGGGAAACCGAATATGCTTGCTGAGTTCCAGCTTGGCTCAGCGTCGGACCTTGCAAGAAGAGATGAAGGCAAGTCGCACGTTAATATTTGACTGAAATGGTTGTCGCTTGTTCAATAGCCAACCCAATGAAGATCTCGCGAGGTTTTTATCTCTTTGTGGTGTCGTTCGGTACGCTGCTGAGTGCATTCCAGCTATATATCGCGCGCCCTCCGGTCCTCGCATGGCTCATCATGGCCGCAGGGTTGGCGATTTGCTGGTTCATCGGCTTAAAGCGGACGGGTTGGCCATGGGGCAAACATAAATAGGCATCGCGGTTGCAGAAACCATCGTGGTACTAAGCATCGGTGACGGTTTCGCGCTCTGGCCACTTGGTCGCGTTGATGCGCCTGCGCAATTCGGTAAGTTCCGCCTCCGGCACACCCGCGGTGAACGGACGAATCGCACGCTGGTCAGCTGCCTGCTTGCTGTCTGGTGTAGCAACATTCTGGTTCATGGTCTTTCCTCGTTCTGAGAAATTCGGAAGGTTTTGGCTCTGAGTTAAGCCAACGATTGAGGTTTAGCCCTGACAACTTGATGGATGGTGGTCAATTGTACGCGCCCGCTTGGTGAGTTTTTGTTAACAGCTGATTACAACAGGAAGTTTTCGTAGCGCCGGCATCTTGCCGGCAGTCGCGCGGGCGTCTCGCCCTCGCACGAGGCGACGACCACCACAGTCCCTGCCATCCCCGAATTGTGGGAGAATATCCTCACCGGGAGGACCCATGCAAAAACGCAAACTCGGAAAGAGCACCCTCGAAGTTTCCGCTCTCGGACTTGGTTGCATGGGGCTCAGCTTTGGCTACGGGCAGCCGGTCGAAAAGCAGCAGGGGATCGCGCTAATCCGGGCGGCATTCGACCGCGGTGTGACGTTCTTCGACACGGCTGAAGTCTACGGCCCTTTCACCAACGAAGAACTCGTAGGCGAAGCGCTCGCGCCTTTTCGCGACCAGGTGGTGATTGCCACCAAGTTTGCTTTCAAAATCGACGCCAATGGCAAGCAGGCCGGCCTCGACAGCAGTCCGAAACACATCAAGGAAGTCGCCGAAGCCTCGCTCAAGCGCCTGAAGACCAACGTCATCGACTTGTTCTATCAGCACCGCGTTGACCCCAACGTGCCGATTGAAGACGTTGCCGGGGCCGTGAAAGAACTCATCCAGGAAGGCAAGGTCAAACACTTTGGCCTTTCGGAGGCAGGCGTCAAGACCGTTCGGCGTGCGCACGCCGTTCAGCCAGTGACTGCCCTGCAGAGTGAGTATTCACTGTGGTGGAAGGAGCCCGAAGCGGAGATGATCCCGACCCTCGAGGAACTCGGAATCGGCTTCGTCCCCTTCAGCCCTTTGGGCAAGGGGTTTCTCACGGGCAAGATCAGCGAAGACACTCAATTCGAAAAGAACGACTTCCGCAACATCGTTCCCCGCTTTACAGCGGAAAACCGCAAGGCGAACCAGGCGCTGGTGGATTTGATTGGCAAGTTCGCGCAGCAGAAGAAAGTGACGCCCGCACAGATCGCGCTCGCCTGGTTGCTCGCGCAGAAGCCGTGGATCGTGCCCATCCCGGGCACCACCAAGATCGAAAGGCTCGACGAAAACCTGGGAGCCGTCAACGTGCAGCTTTCGCCCGACGATCTCCGCGAACTGGCGTCATTTGCCTCGAAGATCCCGGTGCAGGGCGCGCGTTATCCCGAGGAATTGCAGAAACTCGTGGGCCGCTGAACAAACATCAACGAGGGGCACGGTTCAGCGGGTCGGCCTAGTACTGCCAACTCACCCCAGGATACAAACTCGGCACCCGATACGCGCGGTACGCGTACAACGGCACGGGAGCGATATCCATTTTCCAGATGATCTGCGACGTGTCCGTTTGCGTCACCTCCTGCACCTCGGAGGCGAGCTGCGGGATGGGGAACAGGCCGGGCGCGTTCATGTCGAACTCGATATTTCCGTTGGGCAGTTGGTTGACGCTTCCGCCCCAGATCGAAAGGTATCCTGGCAAAGCCTGCCAGGATAAGTCGGCCACCTTCGCGCCTTCGTCAAGATGGAAGACCTGCGCGCGCGAATAGCAGGGGTTAGGCGCATTCGCCGCCGGGTTCGTGCAAAGCTTACCACTCGTATCCAGCACACGAGCATCCCCGTTGTCCCACAGCACCAAACTCGTCTCCGACCCGTTCTGGCTGATGATCGAAGGAAAATGCTGGTACGAGAACCACAGGCTCGGATCGTCGCCCTGTCTGAGCGCGAAGTTCCCTTGATAGCCGAGTTTCCACAACACGTTTCCCGAGCCTTGGCCGTTGTTGTAGTCAATTTTAATAACCCACGACTGGTGACGCATCGACAGCAGCAGATTACCGTCCTCGGGAGAAAACACCACCGCGTTGCCATGCGTCCAGTCCGGCAAGCCGTTGAGGTGGCGGTTCACGTCCAGGTGATCGAAGGCCGACCACGCCCACACCGGGTTCCAATTCTCGTCCAGATCAACGATCGCATCGCCCAGCACCTGTGTGGTCCCGGGATAGCCCGGTAGATCCGTAAAGCCGTGAAAGAAATTTCCCAGCACGATCAGGTGGCCGTTGTCCATCGGCAACACGTCATGATGAAAGCCCGTAATCACGAAACTGAAGCCGGCCTGCTGCATCTTCTGCGCGAGGACTCCGGTATCCATCTCGCGCACGGTGATGCCCGCCAGGTCGACTTCGCGCAACACCGTTCCCGCAGTCACACTGCGAGTGATGCTGAAAATCAAGTGCCCGTTCGGAAGCAGCTTCATCGTGTAGGGCGCGTTGCCATCGGCAGTGCCGACGTCGTAATACCAGATGGGATGACCGTCGCGATCCGTAAAGAACGCCTGCAGAGCGTGGGAATCGGGCGCGAAGATGTTCACCAGCTCGATCCCCGGACTCTCCTGGGATGCGAGCGCAGGGTCCGGACGCACAACCGAAATCGACGGAAAAGGAGTCGACGGAAGGGCTCCGGTCGTAAACGTCTGGTCCGCGCTGGTCACGGTCGCACCGGAACACTCGAGGGTGGCTCGCATGTGATAGGTGGTGGAGGCGCGCATTCCCGCCACCAGAAAATTCACGGTCGCGTGCTTGCCAGGGATCGGCTGCCATGACGTGCTGCGGCCGTAGGAGGTGTCGGTACCGAACTCCACCATCGCCCGCCCGGCGCAGGCCGCGCTCATGTAGTAGCGGGCCACCAGCGGATTTCCCGTGCTCGCAATGGACGTTCCTGGAGGAGCGAGTGTCAACTCCCGGGAAACTCCGCAACCCAACCCCATTCCTGAGATCGCGAAAAGGGTGGCTGTGTAAAGAGCTTTGGAAATTTTTAGGTCTCTCATCAGACTGAGACATCCGCGGCCTTAGACGCAAACTGGCCCCCCTACAGTTGTTCGGGTAGCCGTTACAATCTTTGCCATGCCCGACGTCACCAACCCCCGCCTGGACCGCGTGATCCAGCAACTCCGGCTCTACGAGCACCCTTTGCTGAGTTTTAGCGCCCATCCCAAGGGCGACGGCGTCGAGGTCAGCATCCAATTGGAGCACTGCACGGTACCGGTCCACAATTACCTTTACGAAATGCACCCGCGCGATCTGGACCATCCGCAGTTCGAGTGGCAGTTCCAGCGCCAGCTTTACGATGCGCTGCACGACTACCTGGTCGAGATGTTCATCCGCACGCCGCAGGACCGCATGGATCGGCGCGAGCGCGGCTTGTGACCCTGCGACAGAAAATCGAGCAGGAGATCCGTGAGCACGGGCCGATTCCCTTCTCCCGCTACATGGAGTTGTGCCTCTACGATCCGGAGTTGGGCTATTACTCGCGCGCCGCGGAGAAGTTTGGCGAGGGCGGCGATTTCTACACCTCCAGCGACGTGCACGCCGTCTTCGGACGTCTGCTGGCGCGCCAGTTCGAAGAGATGTGGCGAGCGCTGGGCTCGCCCGCGCAGATGAAGCTGCTGGAACTCGGCCCGGGCGCGGGCTGTTCGCGCAAGACGTGCTCGATTGGTCGGAGAAGAAATTCCCTGATTTCTACCGGGCACTGCACTACACACTGGTGGAGACCTCGCCATCGCTGCGGCAACGACTGGGAACGATGTTTCGCGAACGGATCGCAGCGGCGAAAGTCAGCGTACTTCCCCCGAAAGAACTTTCTTGCCTCGACGTTCGATATCCGAACAAGCCGTCTGCGACGGGCGGAGACGCCCGTCGCTCCATCGGCGAGTCGGGTGGGCTCTCAGGTTTGCCCGCGCCCGGGTCAGCCAGCAAACCCGCCGCGCAATCTTCGCAAGAGCGCGAACGGGAAGGGCACGGCTTCAGCCGTGCCGAAAAGCCCGGGAAACTTGAGAGGGCTTTAGCCCCTGACGTCCCGATCATCGTTTTCGCCAACGAATTCTTCGACGCGCTTCCCGTGGAAGTTCTGTCGGAAAACGGCTCGCTGCGAATTTCCACCCGCGACGGACGGTTCGTTGAAGAATGGTCTGCACCTTCGAAGGACGAACTCGGATTTCTCGACCGCTACGGCGTTCATCCCGAAGGCGGGCCCCGCACCGAAGTCCCGCTTCTTTCACAAACAATCATGGCCCGCACCGCCGCCACCATCGAGCGCGGATTTTTCGTTGCCATCGACTACGGATACACGCGCGAACAACAACTCGCCGGGCGCCATCTCGACACGGTGATGACCTACCGTCAGCACTCCGCCAACGCCCGACCCGTACCAAGCGCCGGGAGAGCAGGACATCACGGCCCACGTCAACTTCACCGCACTGGCCGCAGCGGCCAGCCACGCCGGCATGCAGACGCACAAACTGCTGACCCAATCGCAGTTTCTAATGGGCATCGGAGAAAGCGCGCAGTTCGCCGATGCCTTCGAAGACTGTCGCCTTCCCCAGGAACGCGCGAAAGTGGCGCTGCAATTGAAGCATCTGATCACGCCTGAAGGCATGGGCGAGACGTTTCAGGTCATGGTCGCGAGCAAAGGGGTGGATGCGAAGGTTCTTGAGAAATTGTCCGGCCTGAGTTTCGGAGTGTAGCGCGTGCGCCCTCGCCCCACGAAATGCTGGGTGTGCGGCACGCGTTCGCGATCGAAGAAGATTTCGCGGTAGTTCCTGGTGACTTGTGGGACACTGGCTTCTCCACCGCCGCGGGCGGGGGCGTCCACGCCACATAACCTCTTACTGTCTCAATTTGATTCTCTATGAGCTAAGTTGTTGAAAACTGGTCAAAGCCAGTTTGATGCGCCCAAACCACCCTGCGACCATCGCGTAGAATGCCATTTAATCGCGCTTGGATGCCCGTAGGACGACGATCGACAGCGAAGGCATCGAGGTTTTCATCCACGCCGCTAGCACGCGTCTATAGGTCAGCGCAGCGCAAATGTTCTCTTTTAGTTAATGCGACTGGAAAGGTCGGGGATTCTAGTCTTCAGTCGCTAGTCGTCAGTCTTCAGGAAAACCTCAAAGGCCGACAAAACCGGAAATAGCTGACGACTGAAGACTGGTGACTGACGACTCGCACTTACGCCCCTGGCGCCGTCTGCTTCTCGCGCTCGTAGGGCTTCTGGATATATCTCCGGGCTTCGTCTCCGGCGCCCTGGGTGTTGTCGTTGGTTTGCAGGGCCTGGCGGTATTCGTTCACGGCGCGTTCGCGCTGGCCGGTGATGTCGAATATCTTGCCCAGCTGGATGTGGCTCCAGACTTCGGTCCAGCGCGGCTCGCCGTCGCCATTCAAGCATTCGCGATAGGCGTTGGCGGCGGACTGGTAGTTGCGCTGCAGGAAGAAGACCTCGGCCACGCGGTAGTGGGCGAGCGAGGAGTTCTTGTTCGCGTCGAGCGCCTTGTTGAATTCCACCAGCGCTGCCGGCCAGATCGCCCTGCTGCACCAGCGCCTGTCCGCGCGTGATGGAGGCGCGCATGCGCATCTCGCTGGAATTCTTGAGCACCCGGTCGTCGGGATCGACCGAGATGCGCCGCGGCTTGCCGAAGGTCTCGATGCGTGAAAGGAGAATTTGTGCCCACGACTTCGATACGCTTCTCTTCGGTTTTGCCGTCGGTGTCGATTTTCAGATCGACTGGCATGCGGAACAGGTCGAGGTCCTGCGAGATCTCGCCCACCACGCGGAATCCCTTGTTACTGCCCAGGCGGTAGACGGTGTACTTAGTCTTGAACTCGGGCGCGCCGGTCGAATCGAGCCACTGCGTGAAGAACCAGGTCAGCTTGTCGCCGATTTTCTTTTTCGGCGACGGTCTGAAAATCGGCGATGCTTGCCGATTTTCCTGCATATGGTCGTGGCAAACGTGCGCATGGTCTTGTAGTACTTCACGTCGCCCACCACCCAGCGCAGCATGTGCAGGATCATCGCGCCCTTGTCCGTGACCAGCGTCTGGAACTCGGGCGAGAACACATCGAGTTTGTTGGCGCTCGAAAGCGGCACCGTGTCGTAAGCCAGTGCGCCCACCGACATGTCTTTTACGGCTTCTTCGAGTCCCATCGTGCCGGCAGCCTGCTCCACGTACATCGCTTCGGAATAACGCGAGAAGCCATCGCTCAGCCACCAGTCTTCCTTGGTTGCGGGACTGACCGAACATCCCCACCACTGGTGCGCGATGGTGTTGGCCAGCAGGCGGTAGTTGGTTTTCTCGGTGATGGCGCGGCTTGCCATTCCAGCCAATTCTGGCGCCCAGGTCGTGGGCACAGTGTCGTCCGGCAATTCAACCACGCGCAGAGTCGGCGATGGCAGCGGTCCGAACGACGTGATGTAGTACGTGAATTCCTTAAGAGCGGCGTTCGGTGTAGGCGGGGGCCAGCTTCTGATGCAGCGGCTTGAAGAAGACGTGCAGGTCAACGCCCGCGTCTTCGCTCTTGGTTTCCTGGAAAACTCCCGCGATGATCGTTCCCGGAAAACTCGGCCGGTCGCTCACAAATGTGTAGGTCTTGCCCGCAACCGCGCTCGGAGACTTTTTCGCCGGCCGCGCTATCGGTGACGGACATCTTGCCGCTGCCGATCGCGAGCATGTGCGACTGGAATCGTGATGCTGATGGTCGAGGTGAAACGGTTCAGGCCGTAGGCGTTCACTGGAAACCATCGTCCTGCATAGAGCAGGTAGCTGGTGTCATCGCCAATGGAGGCTAAGCTTCAAACCCTGCACCGGGCTCTCGTCGGCGGAATCGAGCACGCCTTCGTACTCGAAGGTCAGGGTGGTGCTCTGATCCTTCGTCAGGCCGGCGGTCAGCGGGATGCGCACGCTGGAGTCCTGGGTCACGCGCTCGGCGGAAAGCGGCTTGTTGTTGGCGTCGGTGACTTTGGTGAGGCGAAGGGCGTTATTCAGCTCGAAGGTGGCGACGCTCAGGTCGTCGAGCGCGGTGAACTTCACTTTGGCCTTGGCGGTGATCTTGTGGCTGTGCGGGTTGAGTTCGGCTTCGATCTGGTAGTCGTCCACGCGCAGGCGCGTCTTTTCCGCCGCCCAGGCCGGCAGGGTCACGCAAAACAGCAAAAGTACAAGGCATCGCGACAGGGCGGGGCGGAAGCGCCGATGGACAACGCATTCAAAGCAATCTCCTGAGATTCAATCCTTTATCCTATGATGAAGATTCTGAACGCAAAAGATGCTGGCGGTACAAGGGTTAAGGGCTTCTACAGCTTTTAACCGCAAAGTTCGCAAAGAAAAGGCCGCAAAAGCACGCTAAGGAGTCCCGTTCGGGCGGGGCCGCGGGGTTTCAGGATGCTCGTTCCGCGATCTTTGCGATCCCTTGACGGTGCGCCATCAACTCAAGAATCGAACCCGCAGCCCGTTCCGCGGCCGGGCGGGAATCGCCTGGGTCCGGGGATCGCAACCGAGCCTTTACTCGGGCTAATCCTTCCAGCATTGTCCTGCGAGCGGTCCCGTCCGAGATTAACTCCTTCAACCGGGCAACGACTCGTTCGGCGGTGAAGTCATCCTGCACCAGTTCCGGAACAATTTTTTCTCCGGCGATGAGGTTCACCATCGCAAAGTACGGCACCTTGATGCGCGGCTTGCCAAGCGTATAGGTCAGCGCAGAAACGCGGTAGACCATGACGAAGGGCGTCGCCATCATGGCGGCCTCAACGGTCGCGGTGCCGCTCGCGACAATCGCCGCGCGGGCGTGATGAAGCGCGGGCAGCGCCTCGGCGACCAAGGTGATGCCTCGGCCGCGGGTGCTTTCCTCCAGCAGATCGCGATCGAGCGTGGGCGCCACCGGCAGCAGGAATTCGAAACCTGCGCCAAGAAGTGCCGCCGCGTCGAGCATGGTGGGAAGGTTCATGCGGACTTCCTTCTCGCGGCTGCCCGGCATGATCGTGATCCAACACTTGTTCAGATCGAGGTGGCATTGCGCGGCGTAGGCTTCGCGCGTGATCGTCGGCGGAGGTAGTTCTGCAAGAGGATGTCCCACGAACGACGCATCGACTCCGCGCTCGCGATAGAACTGCTCTTCGAAGGGAAAGATCACCAGCGCCTTGCTCGACGTACTTGCGCAACAGCCGCACGCGCCCCTGCCGCCACGCCCAGAATTGCGGAGCTACGTAGTAGACCACGGGAATGCCGCGCTTCTTCATCTGCCGGGCGACGCGCCAGTTGAAGGCGGGCGAGTCGATGACGATGGCGAGATCGGGCTTCCGGCGGTCGGCTTCGGTGATCAGCTGGTTGAACAGGCCGTAGATTTTTGGGAGATGGCTGAGGATTTCGGTGATGCCGACGACGGCGAGGTCGTTGGCGTCCACAACGGTGTCGCAGCCTGCCTCGCGCATGCGCTCGCCGCCGACGCCGAAGAATTCGAGAGATGGGTCGTGGCGGCGAAGGGCGTCGATGAGCTCCGCGCCGTACATTTCGCCCGAAGCTTCTCCGGCGGAGATCAGGATGCGCACCGGGGTATTGTAGCGGGTGGTGGAGCGGCGGGCGTCCCCGCCCCGCCGGACGGGCGAGACGCCCGTCCCTCCATCGTTCATTGAAGTCTCCGGTCGTGAATTAATCGTCGGCGCTGGCGGTGACTTCGGGAGTCTTCGGGGAGATCGGGAATTCCTGATCCTTGTACTGCAGCTGGTAGAGCTTGTAGTAGATGCCACGATTGGCGAGCAGTTGCTGGTGGGTGCCCATTTCGCGGACCTTGCCTTTGTGCATCACGATGATCTTGTCGGCGCGCTGGATGGTCGAGAGCCGGTGCGCGATGATGAGCGACGTGCGGCCTTCGCACCATGCGGCTGAGCGCGTCACGCACGCGGAATTCGGTTTCCGTGTCGACGCTCGACGTGGCTTCATCGAGGATCAGCATCTGCGGGTTGTGGGCGAGTGCACGGGCGAAAGAGATTAATTGCTTCTGGCCGGTCGAAAGTGTCGAGCCGCGCTCCCGCACTTCTTCCCGAAGCCGCCCGGCAGCGTGCGGATGAAGTCGGCAAGATTCACCTCTTCGGCGGCGCGCTCGACATCCTGATCGTCAATCCAGTCCGAGCCCAGGCGGATGTTTCCGCCCACGGTGCCCGAGAACAGGAACGGATCCTGCAGCACAACGCCGAAGCGGCGGCGCAGGTCGTTGAGGTCCATCTGCTTGATGTCGACGCCATCGATACGAATCGCGCCTCGCTGCACATCGTAAAACCGCAGCAATAGCGAGATGAGCGTAGTTTTGCCCGCGCCGGTGTGGCCGACCACGGCGATCGTCTCGCCTGGATCGAGCGCGAACGAAACATCGCGCAGCACCCAGTCGGGATCGCTAGCGGAGGATCCGTCATCCGAAGGCATTGCCGAAGTTGTGCCTTTGGCCAACGAGTCGGTGGCGGTCCCGCGCACGCCGTAGGTGAACCAGACGTGATCGAATTCGATGCGGCCCGGGCCTTCTGGCTTCTGTGTGACGGCGGGAGAGGTGATATCGACCGGCGTGTCGAGCAACTTGAAGATGCGCTCGGCCGAAGCCATCGCCGACTGCAAGATGTTGTACTTGTCACTGAGATCCTGGATGGGCCGGAAGAAGCGCTGCGCGTACTGCATGAAGGCAACCAGTGTTCCGATGGTGGCAAGGTTGCGAACTACGTCGCCGCCGCCAATCCAGATGAGCGCTGCGGCCGCGACCGCCGACAGAATTTCGACGACCGGGTAGTACACGGCGTAGGCCATGATGGCGTCTTTGAACGCCTCCATGTGACTGGCATTGATATCGGAAAACTGGCGGTACGCGCGCTTCTCACGATTGAACAATTGCAGGACGAGCATGCCGGAGACCGCTTCCTGCAAATAGGAATTGATGCGGGCGATCGCGACTCGAATGCGGCGATACGAATCGCGGACCTTCACGCGGAAGATCATCGTCGCCCAGAAGATGATCGGCAGCACAGCAAACGTGATCAGGGCCAGCTTCCAGTTCATTCGCATCATGATCACGATGATGCCGAGCAGCACGAACACATCCTCGAAGATCGAGACCACGCCCGCGGTGAACATTTCGTTCAACGCGTCAACATCACTGGTGACGCGTGTGACCAGGCGGCCGACGGGGTTACGGTCATAAAAACCGATGTGCATGCGCTGCAGGTGGCGGAAGATCTGGCTGCGCAGATCGAACATCACCATCTGGCCGGTCCACTGCATGTAGTAGGTCTGAAGGAAATCGCAGAAAAAGCTGAAGACGAGTGTTCCAACGTACAGGGCGGCCAGTTGTGCGATGCCTTGCAGGGGCGCAGAACTCAGCCAGCGATCGAGATAGGAATGCGATGTGGCGACGTGGGAGAGGTACTTGTCGATGGCCGTTTTGGTGAGGAAGGGGCCGAGCACGTCGAGGACGGCCTTAAAAATGATGGCGCTAAGCGCGACCACCACCTGCCACGAATACGGGCGCAGGTACGTCAGTAGGCGCCGCATCAGGCGGCCGTCGTACGCTTTTCCCAGTACCTCTTCTTCCTGATTCGCCATAGGACTACTTGATCAAGAGTAATAGATGGTCCGAACTGGAGCAAAGATTGAAAAAGCTACGAGCCACGAGCTATGAGCCATCAGCTACGAGCGAGCTTGGTTCTTGCCGGTTCGCGGCATTCTTGTCTATTAGCGAGCTCGAAGGGAAGTGCATAGGTCCTTTACTGCGTTCGGCTGGCGCCTCACTTCGTTCAGGATGACGAGGCGTCGGAGGCTCGGAATTTCAGGCTGGGCCTGCCTCTCAGTTCGTTGGATCGTAGCTCGTTGGCTCGCCGCCCATAGCTCACCGCGTCTTCAATTCCAGCTTGGGCGGAGGCAGGCAGTTGTTTCGGGCGATTTCTTCACGGAGCTTCACGCGATTCTTTGCTTTGCGCATTTCCTCGAGCCAGCCGAGTAGCGGAACCACGCTCTCGTGGAATGATTCCCAGGAAGACGGCGAGGGAAACGTGAGGTTCTGCCACCGGCCCGGACGGTGGACGCTCAGGATGACCTGCACGCTGGGCCCGGCGGACGCCGGCTGCAAAGATTTTTCCTCGCTGAGGACCATCAACTCGTCGGCCGAGAGCAGGTGTTCGATCCGCTGCAACTCCGGCAACGTCAACATCCCTTCGAAGACGTCGGTCTTCTGCGCCGTCTCGCGTTCGAAATGGTATTGCCCATCGCCGCGCACCAGCACGCAGATGTTTTCGTAGGTGTGGGCGTGGACCAGCCGCATGAGATACGAGGGTGCGGTCCAGCTGTCCTGCGCGCGCAGCGGGGACACGAATGTCACGGACACGAGAAGGAAAAGCCTCAAGCCACGCTTGCGCACAATGGGCGGATTTTAGCGAGGCATGGTCGGGAGGGCTACGGTTTCTAGGCGGCGAGAGGTGACCGACGTAACACGATGGCCGAATTCTTCGACCCGAAGCCCACGCAATTGCAAATAGCGTGCTCCACGTCGGCCTTCCGTCCGGGCTCGGGCACGTAGTCGAGATCGCAGTGCGGGTCGGGCTTCTCGAGATTCATCGTGGGCGGAATGCCTCCCTGCTCCATTGCGACGAGCGTGGCCGCCATGCCTGCCGCCCCACATGCCCCTTGCGCGTGGCCGATCTGCGACTTCAACCCCGACATCGGAATGCTGCGGGCGGCATCGCCCAAGGCCAGTTTCAGAGCCTGCGTCTCAACGCGATCGTTCATCTCGGTTGAAGTGCCGTGCAGGTTCACGTAGTCGATGTCGTCGGGCTTCACCCCCGCTTCTTCGAGAGCGAGGGTGATCGCGCGGGCCGGCTCTTCCGGCGAATCGCTCATACGGACGCGATGGAAGGCTTCGCAGGTGGACGCATAGCCCGCAACTTCAGCGAGGATGCGCGCACCTCGCGCCTTGGCGTGCTCGTAGTCTTCGAGCACGAACATCCACGAACCTTCGGCGAGAACGAATCCGTCGCGGTCGGCGGAGAAAGGACGCGAAGCGCGCTCGGGCTGATCGTTCCACGATTGCGTGAGCGCGCGCAGCAGCGAATATCCCTTGATAATGCCGGGCGTAATGGGCGCATCCACTCCGCCTGCGAGAAACATGGGCTGAACGCCAGCCTGAATGTGCTGGTAGGCATAGCCGATCGCGTCGCTTGACGAGGTGCAGCCTGCGGTCACTACGTGGCTGTAGCCGCGGCAGCCGAAGCGCATGGAGACTTCGCTTGAAATCGTGCCCATGGTTCCACTGGGTATGCAGAACAGGCTGACTTGCTTGACGTGCCCCGAGTGCCAGAGGCGGTATTGCTCTTCGGAGAATTCCTGCGCGCCGCCGCCCGAGCCGAGGATCACGCCGATCTTGCGCTGCTCGTCGAGCGACATCGAGGCGTAGTCGAGGCCCGCGTCTTTGAGAGCTTCGTCGGAAGCAGCCATGGCAAGCGGCACGACCCGCGACACATGCTTGCGCTCGCGCGCATCGACCCAGGCGAGCTCGTCGAATTCCGGAATTTCTCCGGCAATGTGCACGGGCAGGCCGCAGGGATCGAAGCGCGAAATGCGTTTGATGCCCGATCGGCCTTCAAGCACGGAGCGCGCGAACGCATCCTTGCCGATGCCGTTGGGGCTGACCACGCCCATTCCGGTGATGACGACGCGAGTCATGGGAGAACTAGCTCTGATGGCCCCAGCCGGCCGATGCCTTGTAATGCGGGCACGCTCAAAGTGGGATAATCAGGGAGAATGCCGCTCGGCCTGTATCTATCGGTTCCCTTCTGTCGCACGAAGTGCACGTATTGCAACTTCGCATCCGACGTGTTTTCGCGCGCCGTGTTCACCCGCTACATAGATCGCGTCTGCGCGGACATACATACTACCTCAGAGACCGCGCGCCAGATGGGCGGCCGGCTCGAGACGGACGTCGATTCCCTCTACCTGGGCGGAGGGACACCCACTGTACTCGATTCTCAACAACTCGAGCGCCTGTTTGTCACGGTGAAGCAAGAATTCCGTTTTCATCCGGAGTCGGAGGTGACGGTCGAGTGCGCTCCGGGGACGCTGACGCCCGAGGTGCTCGACACGCTGCTGCGCTACGGCGTAAACCGGGTAAGTCTGGGCGTGCAGTCGTTTGTGGATCAGGAGGCGGCGGCGGTTGGGCGGTTGCACAAGCGCAGCACGGTGCTTGACGACATTGTGCGGCTGAGGAGGGCGGGGATTTCGAATATCAACGTTGACTTGATTGCCGGGTTGCCGCATCAGACAGCAGAGAGTTGGAAGACATCGGTTGAGTCGGTGATCGCGCTGGGCGTGCCTCACGCCAGCGTTTACATGCTCGAGGTCGATGAGGACTCGCGGTTGGGACGCGAGCTGATCGCGGGCGGGACTAAGTATCACGCGCACTTTGTTCCAGACGAGAACTTGACGGCCGATCTGTATGAGGCCGCATGCGAGCAGCTGAGCGCAGACGGAATTGCGCAGTATGAGATCTCCAATTTCGCGCGCGAGGGGTGTGAGTCTCGCCACAATCTGAAGTATTGGACGCGGCAGCCGTATTTGGGATTTGGAGTGGACGCGCATTCGATGCTGCGGTCGGCCAGTGAAGAATACGATGCGGCGCGGTTTTCGAGTTCTGACTCGCTGGAGCAGTATGTGGCGGGAGCGGCGTTGAACCGGACGGACGTCTCGCGCCAGGCGGCGTTGGAGGAGAGTTTCTTTCTCGGCTTGCGGTTAAACGCAGGGATTGACCTTGAAAAGCTGCGCGGCGAATTTGGCACCTTCGTTGTAACGTCTTTGCGCAACCTGCTCGTGGAACTGGCAGGTGCTGCTGTCATCGAATGGGAAGGCGACTGTGTTCGTCTGACACCGCGCGGGCGTTTGTTGTCCAATGAAGTGTTCGAGCGCTTCCTCGCGTGTGGAGCGGGCACTCCTGCCCGCTAGGGATGTCTGATCGATTTCTCCAAAAAGAAGGTCGAACCTCAGGCGCTAAAGCGCCGGCCCTACCCCCAGCGATCTGGCACGACTGAAGTCGTGCTCTTCCCGTTCGTGCCGACCCGCGTTTTCTTCAAACCGTTCGGTCGGTTGGAAGAGTGCGTCTCATACGCCGTAACCCCGCTCTCCATACGGTTTTCAGCGACTTGTCACTTTCCGGTCAAACGTAACTTTTCCGCTCTGCCGCATCATGTTTTAATCGAATCATTGCTGCGCGCGCGGCGCCCGTCCCTACCCGATTCGCAGCGCTCCAGATTTTTATTTGAAAACAGCGGGAGGCATTTTGGATTTCCAGCTCAACGACGAACAGCTTCATCTGAAAAAGAGCGTGCGCGAGTTTGCCGAGCGCGAGATTATGCCCAACGTGATGAAGTGGGACGAGGCCGGCGAATTTCCGCTCGCGACCATCAAGGAACTCGGCAAGCTGGGGATGATGGGCACGATCTTTCCGGCCGAATATGGCGGGGCGGGGATGGGCTACGTCGAGTACGTCACCGTGATCGAGGAACTCTCGCGCGTCGACGGGTCGGTGGGCATCATCGTGGCCGCGCACACTTCGCTGTGTTCGAATCACATTTTCGTAGCGGGAAACGAGTGCAGAAAAAGAAGTACATCCCGAAGCTGGCGACCGGGGAATTTATCGGCGCCTGGGGATTAACCGAGCCGTCGTCGGGTTCGGACGCGGGCAGCGCGCGCATGACGGCTACCAAAGCCAAGGGCGGATGGGTTCTGAACGGAACCAAGACCTTCATCACCAATGGCCACTATGCCGACGTGCTGGTCGTGCTTGCGGTGACCGACCGCGCCGCGCACACCCACGGGCTTTCGGCGTTCGTCGTGGAAAAAGGCACGAAGGGCTTTCGTCCCGGCAAAAAAGAAAACAAGCTTGGCCTGCGGGCCAGCGACACGGCGGAGCTGATCTTCGAAGATTGCTTCGTCCCGGCGGAGAACCTGCTGGGGCACGAAGGCAACGGATTCATCGATGCCATGCGCGTGCTCGACGGCGGCCGGATTTCCATTGCCGCGCTGTCGCTCGGCATGGCCGAAGGCGCTTACGAAGCGGCGCTGAACTACTCCAAGGAGCGTAAGCAGTTCGGAAAGGCCATCAGCGACTTTCAGGCGATCCAGTGGAAGCTGGCCGACATGGCGACGGAAATCGAAGCCGCGAAACTGCTGACCATGCGCGCCGCGTCGATGAAAGACGCCGGCATGAAGACGACGCTCGAGTCGTCGATGGCGAAGCTCTACGCCAGCGAAGTCGCGGTGCGCTGCGCCAATGAAGGCGTGCAGATTCACGGCGGGTATGGGTTCATCAAGGACTATCCGGCAGAGAAGTTCTATCGCGACGTGAAGCTGTGCACGATTGGCGAGGGGACGAGCGAGATTCAGCGCTTGGTCATTGCGCGGCAGTTATTGAAGGATTGAAGGGCAGGTGACAGTTCTCAGTTCTCAGGTCTCAGGTCTCAGGTCTCAGGAAAGGCAACTGCACGATTCAACTGATCAATGGAGATTCGTAACAAGAGCGGTGTTGTTCTCCATGAGGCGAAGCACCTTCGCGATCTCAGTGATCTTGATCTTCGCGATGCTGTCCTGGAGGGCTTGACGCTGCAGGGCGCGCATTTTGAGCACGCCAACCTTGAAGGTGCGAACCTTAGAGGCTGTGACCTTTACTGGGCCATTTTTTTTTGGTGCCAACCTCGCGGGCGCCGATCTTCAGGGTGCGCAACTTCAGGTACCGATTTCAAAGAGGCAAACCTGTCGGGCGTCAATCTGCGCGCCGCAAATCTCGGCCGCGACAATTTGGGCGGTGCGACTCACCTTCAGGATGCGAACTTAGAAAGCGCGATTCTGGAAGGAGCAAACCTGGACGGCGCCGAATACAACGAAGAAACCTTCTTTCCGAAAGGCTTCGATCCGCAGAAACACAAGATGATTCTGCGAGTGCCCAAACCCAGTCGCTGGGCTCCTGAGACCTGACACCTAAGACCTGCACTACTCGTACCTCAACGCCTCAATCGGATCCAGCCTCGCCGCCTTGATCGCCGGCAGCATTCCGCTCACGATTCCCACGAGACTCAGAATCACCGTCGACGCGATCAGCGTGCTGGCTTCGATGGTCAGGTGAATGTCGCCTTCGCTGGCGTCGGTTTCGAAGGCACTCCACAGGGTCAACGATCCCACGGCCCACGAGACCAGATAGGCCAGCGCCACTCCGGCCAGGCCGCCCAGGAAGGTGATCACCAGAGCTTCCGACAGGAACTGGAACAGGATGTGCCAGCGGCGGGCGCCCAGCGCCTTCTCCACACCAATCTCGCGCGTGCGCTGTGTTACTGAGACCAGCATGATGTTCATCAGGCCCACGCCGCCGATGCCCAGCGTCAGGAGTCCGATGAAGCCCAGCAGAATTTTGATCCCCGTCGTGATCACGCGCAGGTCGAGCAGGTCGGCGAAGACGTCGAATACGAAGACGGCGCGCTTGTCCTTGGGATCGAAATTGTGATGGAACGCGAGCGAGTCACGCAGCGCCTTCACAACCTTCTCGTGATCGCCTTCGTACTCCATGACAATGGCGTTCAGGTACTGCGTATTCTTGATGTCGCTGACGCCGCTGAACGGGACGTAGACGTGGCCGTTGAGATTGTCGTCGCTGTTGTTGATGACGTGCTTGAGCACGCCGACGATTTGGTACGAAATGCCGTCGACGCGGATGCTCTCACCGATGGCGTTCTGCCCGGAGAAGAGTTTCTGTTTGATGTCGGCGCCGATGAAGGCCACGCGCGTGTGGGTAAAGTCGTCGGCCTCGCTAAAAGCACTGCCATCCGAGAATTCCATGCGCCGCATGTGCGGATAGTTGGCATACACGCCGCTGACGCTGTAGTTCCCGCTGCGCGTGCCGTACGCAACCGTGCACTGCTTGGCGACTTCGGGTGAACTGCGTTTCAGCAGCGGGACTTCCGCCTGAATGTGCTCGAAGTCGGTCATGGTCAGCCGTACTTCCGCGCCCGCCTTGGTGCCACCTGCCTGCATCGAAGTTCGGCCGGGGAAAACAAAGACGAGGTTGGTGCCGAACGACCGGAACGCTGACCAGAGGCCGCGCTCGAACCCGGTACCGTACGCGAGCAGCAAGACAACCGTCGCGATGCCCCAAGCCATGCCGAGCATGGTGAGGAAACTGCGTCGCCGGTTGTGGCGAAGAGCTTCGTAAGCCTGGCGGAAGAGATTCGCGATCATGCTATTCCTGCCGCAGAGCTTCGACGGGTGGAAGAAGCGCTGCCTTGCGCGCGGGATAAAGTCCGGCGGTGATTCCGGCAATGGCGAGCGAACCGATCGCCGCCACAGCAGAGAGCGGCACGATGCGCGGCGTATCGAAACCTTCCGGAGCGGGCAGCATGGCCAGTCCGGTCACCAGCGCGGTCGTAATGGCCAGGCCGATCCCGCCGCTGAGGGCCGTCAGGAACGCCCCTTCGACGAAGAACTGAGTCATGATGGTGCGGTGGGTTGCGCCCAAAGCTTTGCGCAGACCGATTTCACGGGTTCGCTCGGCGACCGAAACCAGCATGATGTTAACAATTCCAATAGCTCCTAAGCCCAGTGTTACCAATCCCACTACGCCCAGGAAGTAATCCATCGCATTAAAGATCTTGTCGACCTTTTGCGAGTTCTCGATGGTGTCCCAGTCTTCGAAAGCATCTTCGAGTTTGGGATTGAAGTTGTGGCGGCGCGCGATGATGTCGTGAATTTCGGATTTCGATGCGAGATGTTCCGCTTTGTTGATGGGCCGGTAATTGATGAATGAAACGGCGTTCTCGCTGTTGTTACCTTTCAGCGGAAATAACTCGCGCATGGTCTCGATGGGGATGAAGATTCGGGCGTTGGTGCCGTTGTTGCCGTCCTGTCCGACTTTGGCCAAAACGCCGATGATGTCGAAACGAAAGCCGTTGAGCAGCATGCTCGCGTCTACGGCGGGGCGGCCGGGAAATACGTTCTTCAGCAGCTCCCAGCCGACGACGGCGACGCGCCGGTGCTCGGTATTGTCCTGATCGTTCAACCAACGGCCGGTGCCGACGGGCACGTTGCGGATCTGGTTGTACTCGGGTGCGATTCCGAAAACCTGCCCGGCTGGTGGAACCGTATTCGCTGACCGCGCGAATGTCTTCGCGATTGATGACCGCCGAGATGCACTTCACCGTGCGCGCTTCATTCCGAATCGCGAGATAGTCGTCGTAGGTGAAATGGTAGGTCTGTCCAGATTGAAGGCTGCCTTCCACGGCCGGAATGCGGCCGGGGAAAATGAACATGATGTCCTGGCCAAGCGTCGCCAGTTGCCTGACCTGGCCGCTGCGAAAGCCTTCGCCCAGGCCAACCAGGAGAAGCAACGATCCCACGCCCCAGGCGATCCCGAACATGGTCAGGAACGAACGCAGCTTGTGCGCCCACAAGGTCGCCAGCGACTGACGGATGATGTCGGTGAGCATCCTCATAGGTAGTGCCCCCAGGCACTGGGCAGCGACTGGGGGCCCCGGGTTCAAGGTCGGGCGGGGGGTCTCATGTCCCGTCCCTTGCTTCTAGGTGGAAATACGTCTCCGAGGCCGCAAAAGTTCCCGCGAGTGGAAGTAGTCACCGGTCGTCAAGCGCCAGTCGTCAGCAAACCAGCCGGCGGGTTAACATTTCTAAGTTGTTTAGACTCCGCTGAGCAGCAAAGAGTTAGCTGGCCAATGAAGTTTTCGTGAAGATTAAAAGACTCGCTTCCTGATTCAGATTTTCCATCCCAAACAGACTGGTGTTGAGTCTGCCCTGTCGCGCGACGGTTGCTCACCTGCCAGCCTTGTTTGCGTCTAAACGCTCCGTGCCACCCAGGAACAATCCTGCGCTCGCCAAGCTCGGTTGCGGCGCAGTCCCCAACGAAATCTGAGGAGGAATTCCCGTGTACAAACGACTTCTGCCCGTCGCACTTACGGTGCTGCTCGCCGCCAGCGCCAGCTTTGCCCAGTCGACCCAGCTCAACATTCCCCGCGACAGCCAGCGGGCCTCGGTCACGCAACGTGTTGGCATCACCGACATCACCATCAACTACCATCGCCCGCTCGTGAAAGGTCGCACGATCTGGGGCAAGGTGGTTCCCTACGGACAAGTCTGGCGCGCCGGCGCCAATGAGAACACGACCATCACCTTCACCGACCCAGTGACGATCGAAGGCAAGACGCTGGAAAAAGGCACCTACGGCCTGCACATGCTTCCCAACCAGAACGAGTGGACCGTCATCTTCTCGAGGGTCAACACTGCCTGGGGCAGCTTCACCTACAAAGAAGCGGAAGACGCATTGCGCGTGAACGTGAAGCCGCAATCCGCCGAGATGGAAGAAGCGCTGGCTTACGAAATCGACCAACCGACCGAGAACTCCGCGGTCGTGACCATGCGCTGGGAAAAGGTCGCGGTGCCATTCAAGGTTGGAGTCGACGTCAACAATATCGTCGATGCCAGCCTGAAGGCGCAGATGCGCGGCCTTGCCCAATACACCTGGGACGGCTGGGACGACGCGGCAAACTACCTGCTCGCGCACAAGGTAAGTCTTGACGAAGCGCTGGAGTATCTCGAACCGCTCGATCGGCTCGGAGCCGCGCTACGAAAACTACAACACCAAGTCGCAGATTCTTGAAGCGATGGGCAAGAAGGATGAAGCCAAGGTCGCCCACGATAAAGCGGTGGAGATCGCGACTCCGATCCAGTTGCACCAGTATGCCTTCGCGCTGAAAGGCCAGAAGAAAGACGCAGAAGCCTACGCGGTGTGGAAGAAGAATTTCCAGCAGCATCCTGACATGTGGTTCACGCACTCCGGCATGGCGCGCGTGTACTCATCACAGGGAGACTTCGACAACGCGGTGAAGGAAATGAAGCTGGCCGAAGCGGCGGCGCCTGAGCAGAACAAGGTGTTCATTGAGACGGCCATTAAGCGTCTGGAGGCGAAAGACGATATTAACAAGTAGTGGTTGGGTGTTTGAATAAGCAGTGGAGATGCGAGGGCGGCCGCCACGCGCAGCTGCCTTTGCTGTTGGTGAAGGAATGCGATTGTATCAGGGCACGTCTTCAGGCGTGCCTCATGCCTGCGCAACGATGGCCATAGTAAACCCCACGACGATCGAGGTCGGAGAGGGCATTGAGACAGCGGCTAAAGCCGGTCTCGGATGGACATCTGAGCGGCGCGCCTGAAGGCGCGCCCTGATACGAACCTTCTTTGCGCTGCCTCTACCGGGCGGGCACCGGCTCTCTTGCGGCGTTTACTTCCGGATACTCGAAGACGCCGCGGCCTGACTTCCGGCCCAGCCTTCCGGCCTTCACGTACTGCACCAGCAGCGGCGCTGGACGGAATTTTTCTCCCAGCGTTTTGTGCAGATATTCGAGAATGTGCAGACGCGTGTCGAGTCCCACCAGATCGACCAACTCAAACGGCCCCATGGGATGGTTCAGGCCGAGCTTCAGCGCCTTGTCGATGTCGCTGGCGCTGGCGATGCCTTCCTGCAGCATGTAGAACGCTTCGTTGCCGATCATCGCGTTGATGCGGCTGGTGATGAAGCCCGGCGACTCGCGGATCACGACCACTTCTTTGCCCATGCGCGCGGCCGACTTCGACGGCCGCGTGCCAGAGTGTCTTCGTCGGTTTCCAGCGCGCGCACGATTTCGAGCAGCTTCATCTTGTGCACGGGATTGAAGAAGTGCATGCCGACGATTTTTTGCGCGCGGTAGGTGACGCTGGCGATCTCGGTGAGGCTCAGAGAACTGGTATTCGAGGCGAGAATCGTCGTGGGCCGGCAGATTTTATCGAGCAGGGTGAAGATCTCGATCTTCGATTCCAGTTCCTCGGGCACGGCCTCGATGACGAGGTCGGCCTGCCGGGCGGCTTCGTCGACCGATCCCGCGTACTCGAGGCGGCCAAAGGCGGCGTCGGCGTCCTTGGCGGCGACCTTGCCCAACTCGACCGCCTTGTCCAGATTCGCGCGGATTTCGGATTCCGCTTTGCGCAAGGCCGCGGGAAGAATATCCTCGAGGATGGTGCGGTATCCGCCGAGCGCGGCCGCATGGCGCGATGCCGCGGCCCATGGTGCCGGCGCCAATGACCGCGATGGTCTTGACCTCCGCCACTAGCGCACGCTCTTCTCGAGCTGCGCGATGACTTCCTTCAGCCCGTTGGTAGCCGAACTCATGTACTCAGACAGGCGCTTGCGCTCCTCGTCCGTCATGGTGCCGATGGTAGAGGTGATCTTGCGTAAGGTGGCGTTGATGTCGTCCACGTAATTCATGAGGCGGATAAGTTCCCCGGTCGCTGGCATATGAAGGCTCCTGCGCGCGCGGTCGCTTTGCTTTGGTCTGAGTTACAGGCGAAAGCATCGACCGCGAGCGAACTCTCCATTCTCTAGGCTCGCCCGAAATTAGTAAAGCGGCGTCAGTGCACGGATGGGTGCCGCCCGACGCGTAAAATGTCGGGACGTTCAGGAGGCTCACATGGCGCAAGTCCGGGTCGTGCCCATCGAGGAGCGCAATTCCGTACTGCACATTGGCCGCACAACGCTCGCCGCAGTGATCTCGCAACTGGTGGCGCAGCACTGCACATGCCCGAGCCATACTGGGCGACGGTCACGACCATCGTGGTGATTCAATCGACACTGGGGGCAGCATGGACGGTGTCAGTGAAGCGCTTTGCTGGAACCGCGCTGGGCGCGTTCGTCGCGGGACTCGTCGGGTCGTATTTGCCGCCGGGCATCGTCGTGTTTGCACTCACGCTGTTCGTCACCGGTTTGATTTGCCTGGCCCTGCGCCTGGACCGCACCGCGTATCGATTCGCCGGAATCACCGAGGTCATCGTGATGCTGGTGGCGCGCGAGCGGACGGCGAGGATTGTCGCCGCCCATCGATTCGTTGAAGTGTCGTTGGGAATCGCGGTGGCGCTCATTGTGACCGCCGCGTGGCCGGAGCGCTTTGACCCGGTGCCGGCCGGCGAAGTGAAGCAGGCGCCTGGCGCATAATAGTTCCATGCTTCGCGACAAGAGCCTGATCCCTCTCTCCCGGCAACATCAGCATGCGTTGGCGTTGTGCGTGCGCATCAACCGCGCGCCTCTGGCGTCTCCGCGAGAGTTGCAGGCGTGGCAGGCGGAGGTCGAGCAGCACTTCGCGCTGGAAGTTCAGTACCACTTCATGGCTGAGGAGAAGGAAGTGTTTCCCGTCGCGCGAAAGGTGGCGGATCTCGTGCCAATGGTCCAGGAATTGGTCGCGGAGCATTCCCTGCTTCGTGATTATTTTGCGCGGGCGCAGGCACGCACGCTGGATGGTCCGTCGCTGCGGCAGTTTGCGGAGATGTTATCGGCGCATATACGCAAGGAAGAACGGCACCTTTTTGAGGAGATGCAGAAGCATTTGAGTCCCGCCGAGTTAGAGAGGATGGGCGGGAATATCGAGGGCGAACTCGCGCCTGCTGCAGATGTATGCATAACGCCGACCGAGCAGATTTTGAAACCGTCATAGCAGGGCGCGCAGGCTCACGCCCGCATCGCGACGTGCCGCCCCTCCGGGGCTTGCGCAGATTTTGCAGCTTGCCCAGCGCTTACGCGCTGGGCTATTTTATGCCGCCGCTTCGCGGCCTGTTCTTCTGTACTGTTTGCATTATTCCTGCACTGTTTGCATTATTTCGCCGGGGACTAGCGACGAGCGACTGGCGACTGCTCGTGGTACCTCCGAAACTCTGCCACGCCTTCGCGGCCCATGTAGCGTTCCAGCACAGCTGGTTCGGTCTCGCGCAGGTCGACCACGACTAGGCCATCGAGCACATCGGAGAACTTGCGGTCTACGTTAAAACCCAGAAATTTTCCGCCCACTTTCGCATATTGCCTCAGCAGGATGGGCAAGCCTTTGCCGTCGATTTCGACGTCGGCAATCGGGTTCGACAAGTCTTCCACGTCACGGAGCGCGTTGCAGAGCGCGCGGCAATCCCAGCGGCGCAGGCGCGCGGGACGGAAGGGACGGCGGGGCGTGACCATGCCGGCGAGTTCGTCCTGGCGCATGCGCGACTCGAAGAAGGAGCAAATCAGCTCGCGCGAAGCTTGCGAGTACGTGTTGCTGATGCTTACAGCTCCAAAGAGCACGGGAGTTTCAGGGCGCTGCGCAACGAAGCGCGAGATCGCCCTCCAGAGCATCAGCAGAGGTGCATATTGCCGCTGGTATTCGGGACGCACAAACGATCGCCCCAGTTCGAGCGCCGGGCCCATCCTCTCGAACAGTTCCGCCTTGTAGTGGAAGAGCGTGTTGGTGTAGAGGCCTTTGATACCGTACTGCGCGATGATTTCCTGCGTATTCGCGGCGCGGTATGCGCCGACCAGTTGCCCCTTCACTTTGTTCCAGAGCACGAGATGCCAGTAGCAACCATCGAAGCGGTCGAGGTCGGTGCTGCGGCCGGTTCCTTCTCCGGCCGCGCGAAATGTGACTTCGCGCAGCCGGCCTACTTCTTCAAGTAAGTTCAGGAATCTCCTCGGCGCGAGCGGCATAAGCGGCAAACTCTCCATTCGAGGTCAAGCAGCGGTCCGCAGGCAAGGCGGCTAGATCGCGCTCCAGGAGGGTTTGATTGACCAACGCCGTGATCGGCATTTCAATTTTCTTCGGAAGCACGGAGCGGAGAGAAGCTGGAATGCCGTGCGCCTTTCCTCGTTCAGCCAAAAGATACGTACGCCAGCGCAGGTATTCAGTCGCATGGCGACCGTCGGAAATCTCACCGATCGCGTTGGAGCCAACGACACTGCCGATCCGCAGAGCCACTTCTCGCCCCTGTTGTTGCAGGAATTCCTGCAGCAGGAAGGCCCGGCGCAGCCGGGGATGAAGCAGTCCCATCAACTGGAAGCCGACGCTGTTTTGTCCGCAAAAATAAACAGGCAGGGCCGCTGCGCCGGTCTTCCGAATCAGGCGCACGGCAATGTCGTTCCAGGGCGGGTCGACGACCGACGCCTGTGGTAACTGCCAGTGCGAAACTTCTCCGGCGGGAAAGACTGCCAGCATGCCGCCAGCCCGCAGCCATTCCATAGAATCTTTCAACGCGCGGCGATTCCGTTCCTGGGATTTCGAACTGCGCAGGGGATCGACGAAGATGCAGGACGGCTCGAGTTCTGGAACGCCTTCGAGCAGGAAGTTGGTCATCACCTTGACATCGGGCCGCACGCGCGCGAGCAGGGCGCCGAGCACGGCTCCGTCGAGCATGCCGTAAGGATGATTTGCTACTACCACCACGGGACCGGTCTTCGGAATGCGCTGCAGGTCGGTGAGATCGACCTTGGCCTCCACCTCCATTTCGCGCAACAGATTTTCCAGGATCGAACTTGCTCCGCGGCGGCACGCTCGCTGGTACAGGTCGTGTGCCTGCTTCAGGGGCAGAAGCCTGCTGGCGAACGGAGGCAACCCCGCGAGCAAGGGCGCGCCGCCTAGAACACCTGCCGCGTTTCCGCGAGAATCCGCTGAATGGAGAATGGGCATGCTGCCATTCGTAGCGCAGCCAATTTGACGGGCGATGAAAGCCAAATGAAATGTTCGTGAATGTCAGAGAGGGGAAGCGCCGAAGTAACCGGTGCGCGAAATCAGTCCATCAATTTTGCAGAGCCGCAGCTAGGCGGCAAATTCTTCGGCTGGAGGTTCGGGCAGAGGCTCGGGCGAACGGTCGGTGACTTCGGCGAGGGCGGCCATTTTCTTCGCCAGTTCAGGGGTCAGGACACCCGCTTGCAGACGCCAGCGCCAGTTGCCACCGCGTTCGCTGGGCATGTTCATGCGGGCTTCACTGCCCAGTCCGAGGATGTCTTGCACGGGAATCACCGAGAGGCTGGCCACTGAAGCTTGCGCCGCGCGAATGAATGACCAATGAATGCCATCGTTGGACTTGCCGAAATAACATTCGGCGTTGCGCCGCTCCTCTTCGGTGGCCCCGCTCTTCCACCATCCGGCTAGCGTGTCGTTGTCGTGCGTGCCGGTGTAGATCACCGTCTCGGGCGTGAGTTGCTGCGGCAGGTACATGTGGGCGCCCTTGTCGCCGAAGCCGAATTGCAGGACGGCCATCCCAGGCATCTGCAGGCGCTTGCGCAGGGCGTGCACTTCAGGAGTGATGTATCCCAGGTCTTCGGCGAAGAAGGGCAGGCCGCCCAGTGCCTCCTGCACTTTCGCGAAGAGATCATCTTTTGGGCCATCGACCCAGCGGCCGTTGATGGCGGTGGGCTCGCTGGCGTCGATCTCCCAGAACTGCTCAAAACCGCGGAAGTGATCGAGCCGAATGTAGTCGCAGTGCTGGGTGACCGCGCGCAGTCGCGCCACCCACCAGGCGTAGCCTTGCTGCTTCATCAGGTCCCAGCGATAAAGCGGATTGCCCCAGCGCTGTCCTGTCTCGCTGAAGAAATCGGGCGGCACGCCGGAGACCACTTCCGGATTGCGGTCCTGGTCGAGCCGGAAAAATTCCGGATGCGTCCACACGTCGGCGCTGTCGTAGTTCACGAAGATTGCGATGTCGCCCACGACGCGAACCGAACGGCGAGCGCAATGGTGCCGCAGTGCGCGCCACTGTTCGGCGAAGGCAAATTGCAGGGCGCTGCGCCAGACCAGTTCCTCGGCCACCTCCTGGCGCACGCGATCGAGCGCGGCTGGTTCGCGGAAGGCGAGGTCGTGCGGCCACTCATTCCAGTTGGCCAGCTTGTGATGGGCGCGCAGCGCGTCGAAAAGCACGAAATCGTCGAGCCAGTCTGTGTTCGCGCTGCAGAAGCGCTCGAAGCGGGCGCGAGCATCGCCCTGCATGTTCTTCGAGAAGTTGCGCGCAGCCTCGGCCAGCAGAGGCATCTTGCTGAAGAAGACTTTCTCGTACTCGACCGGACCGTCGGCTTCGGGCAGGTTGGCGACGCGACCGTGGTCAATCCAGCCATGTTCGGCCAGGCGTTCAAGACTGATCAGGAGTGGATTGCCGGCGAACGCCGAGGTTGACGAATACGGAGAGTTGCCGTAGCCCAGGGGGCCGAGAGGCAGCACTTGCCACAGTCCCTGTCCGGCTGCGGCCAGAAAATCGACAAACTCGTAGGCGGCGGGACCGAAGTCGCCGATGCCTCCGCGCGCAGGAAGCGAACTGGGATGCAACAGAATTCCTGTGGCGCGCGCGAATGGCATGGCTCTTCGGAGATCACCCGGTTCTTACATTGAGGAGTTACGTTGCGGAATGATGCCGGGCACGCCAGAGCGTGCCCGCAGTTCAGTGTTAGAAGCCGACGTCCGCACCGCCTTGGCCCTTGGTGAGGTTCTTCATTTCCTGCTCGTTGATCTTGATCTTGCCGGATTTTTCCATCTGCTGGCGCAGGTTCGAGATGAACATTTCGAAAATATCCTGCTGCTTGGCGCGCAGCAGGTTGTCGCGGATCTGATCCTTCTTGGCCGCGAAATCCTGGTCGGTGGGTTCCTGCTTCTCGAGAACCGACAGAACCACGCCATTGTTTCCAGCATTCACCGGGCCGCTGATCTCGCCGGGCTTCATGGAGAACGCGACCGAAGCCTGGCCAGCCATGCTGCCGACATCCGGCACCTGGCCGTCGGGCAGGACGAAGTCGCTGGTCTTCATGGTGGCGCCCAGTTCCTTCGCGGCCTTCTTCAGATCATGCTCCGACTTCGCGCGATCGGAAAGTTCTTGTGTTTTCTGATTGAGCAGGATGCTCGCGCGCTCATTCTTGAACTCGCCGTCCACCTTGGAACGAATCTCTTCGAAGGAAGGCGTAGCTGGCGGCTTGATGCCGTCGACCACGAACACCACCGCGCCTTGGCTCAACTGCGCCATGTCGGGCGGCGACTTCTCGCGCTCAGAAAAGATCGCATCCATCAACTGGGGAGACGCGCCGATCCCGGGCAATACGTCGCTGCGACCGACGAAGTCGGTTGTGACCACATTCAAGTTCTTGGCTGCAGCAGCTTTCTCGAGGCCCTGAGTACGCGCCTGCTCGAGCAACGAGTTGCCGGCGTTGTCCATCATGCGCGAAGCCTTCTGCTGCTTGATTAGAGGCTCGATTTCGGCCTTCACTTCGTCGAGCGTTTTGGTGTGCGCTTCGTGCTTGTCTTCTGTGCGGATGATATGGAATCCGTACGAGCTCTTCACCAGGTCGCTGGTCTGTCCCGGCGCCTGTGTGAAGGCGGCCTTCTCGAATTCAGGAACAGTGCGGCCCCGGCCGATCCAGCCCAGTTCTCCGCCCTGTTTTGCGCTGCCCGGATCGTCGGAATATTTCTTCGCGAGATCTTCCATCTTGCCGCCGGCCTTGAGTTGCTTCAGGACGTCTTCGGCTTTCTTGCGGGCTTCTTCCACGCCCTTCTCGTCGACCTTGCCGTCGGCGCCGGCGGCCGGAGTCTTGATCAGGATGTGGGCAACCTTCACTTCGTCGGGAACGCGATACTGATCGCGATGCTGATCGTAGTACGCCTTCACTTCTTCCGGCGACACTTGCACCTGGCCTAGAATCTTGCTCTTGTCGAGAAAGACGTACTGGACCTTGCGCTTCTCGGGGATGGAGTCCTTGTAGCGCGGCTGGTTGCGCGTGTAGAAGGCTTTGAGCTCTTCGTCGGTCGGATGCAGACCCTTGCGGATGTCGTCCTGCGACAACACGGCGTAATCGAACTTCACCTTGGTGCTGCGCTTCTGGAACTCCTGGCGGATATCGGCGTCCGACACGGACGCGCTGCCTGTGATCAGCGCAGCCAACTTCTGCTCCAGAATCTCGTTCTTAACGTCAGCCTCAAATGAAGAGACGGTCAGGTTCGCTTGCTGGAGCAAATTTGCGTAGGCCTGCTCGCCGATGAACTTGCCGTTCGGAAACAGGGTCGCCGCGTAATGGCCATGCTGCAATTCGTCACGGACATCTTCGTCGGTAGCCTTCAGGCCCATGCGATCGGCTTCGGACACAATGGCCTTGCCCGTGATCATCTGCTCCACCGACTGCTGGATCGCGCGCGGCATGATCATGGGCAGTAACTGCTTGCCCATGGGACCGTACTGGGCGACCTGTTGCTCGGCGAGGGCGCGAGCGCGGTCACGAACTTCCTGGGTGGTAATGTCCTGGCCGGCCACCTTGGCGACCACTCCCGTGCTGGGCTGGCCCATAATGTCGGAGCCCAACCCGCCGGGAATCAGCGTGATGACCATGCCGCCGCAGATGATCAGCAGCAGCGAGCTCAGAATAATCTTCTTGGTGGGGCCTTGGGTTTGCAGAAAACGAATCATGGTGTCTTGTTCACTCCAGAATGTTGAGGGGGCGGAATAAAAGATTATAAACTAAGGGGCTCTTAAGACGTTGGCAGTCGCGATACCGGGCAGCTTGCGGGCGGGCTGCAAACTACCTGCGGAAAAACAGCTATTGAAACGTATCAATAAAACGTGTTATCCAACTGTGCATCTTGCGCTCGACCTGCGTTCCCGTTTCTCGACCTCCGTTGACGAGGACTCATCCATGAAACTTCGTTCCCTGTTATGGGCAGTCTCTCTTACTTTCGCCCTACTGCTCCCGGCCGCCGAGGGCCAGGCAAAGGCACCGCACGCTACTGCAAGCGTGGACAAACTCGAACTCAATGGCGGCTGGATGCTCCAGTCGTCGCGCAAGGTCGATCAAAGCGGAGAGGTTCTCTCCAAACCCGGGTTCCTGCCCAAGGGATGGTATCCGGTCAGGGTGCCAACCACGGTCGTCAGCGGACTCGTGAAGAACAAGGTCCTGCCGGACCCGACTTACGGCATGAATCTGCGGCAGATGCCCGGCGTGACGTATCCGATCGGCGCGAACTTCTCGAACATCGCGATGGCGCCCGACAGCCCGTACCTGCTCTCGTGGTGGTATCGAAAGACCTTTGCGGTCCCCGCGAGTTACACGGGCAAGACTCTGTGGCTGAATTTTCGGGGCATCAACTACCGCGCCAACATCTGGCTGAACGGGAAGCAGATCGCCAAATCCGATGACGTCGCCGGAGCCTGGCGAACCTACGAGTTCAATATCACGGACTCCGTAAAGAACGGTGCGGAAAACGTTCTGGCCGTGGAAGTCTTCGCGCCCACGGAGAACGATCTGGCAATTACGTTCGTCGATTGGAACCCCGCTCCTCCGGACAAGAATATGGGCTTGTGGCGCGCCGTCTACCTCAGCGCGAGTGGCCCGGTCGCGCTGCGCTATCCGACCGTCGTGTCGCACCTGGACGGTTCGGGCAACGCGCAACTCACGGCCACGACCCTGCTGAAGAACGGCAGCAAAGAAGCAGTGAAAGGCACGCTGAAAGGCACCATCGACAAAATCGAATTCTCTCAGGAAGTGGAACTTGCGCCGGGCGAAAACAAAGATGTCACGTTCGATCCCGACAAGTTCTCGCAGTTGAACCTGACCGCGCCCCGGCTGTGGTGGCCCGTGCAGATGGGCAAGCCGGAACTGTACTCGCTGAAGATGGAGTTCGTAACCGATGGCAAGACCTCGGATCACGCGGAGACGAAGTTCGGCATCCGCGAAGTCACATCGGCATTAAATGAGAACCAGCGGCGCGTTTTCTCCATCAATGGTAAGAAGATCCTGATCCGCGGGGGCGGCTGGTCTCCCGACATGATGCTGCGCGAAAACTCGCAGCGCCTGGCCGACGAGTTCCGATACGTCCGCGACATGGGCCTGAACACGATCCGCCTGGAGGGCAAACTCGAGAGCGATGAATTCTTTGAGCGCGCCGATCGCGAGGGCGTGCTGGTAATGGCCGGCTGGTGCTGCTGCGATCACTGGGAGCACTGGGCGAAGTGGAAGCCGCAGGACTTCGACATCGCCAAGGCTTCCCTGCAGTCTCAGATCTATCGCCTGCGCAACCATCCCAGCGTCGTGGTGTGGTTGAACGGCAGCGATAATCCTCCGCCGCCCGACGTCGAGGAAATGTACCTGGCAGTCGAGAAAGAGTTGCATTTCCCCAACCCAACCGTGTCTTCCGCGACCGCCAAGCCGACCACGGTCTCGGGCGAGAGCGGCGTGAAAATGACCGGGCCGTATGAGTACGTCGCGCCTTCGTACTGGAGCGAAGACAAGATCGACGGCAACCACCACTGCAATCCGGGAGGCTGCGGCGGAGCATACGGGTTCAACACCGAAACCAGTCCCGGTCCGGCCGTGCCGGAACTCGACTCGCTGCGCACCATGCTAGGCAAAGACCATCTGTGGCCAATCGACGACTGGTGGAATTTCCACGCGGGCGGCGGCGAGTTCAAGGACATCCACGTCTACAGCGACGCGCTCACCGCGCGTTATGGCAAGACTGACACGCTGGAAGACTACGTCCTCAAAGCGCAGCTGATGAACTACGAAGGCATCCGCGCGATGTTCGAGGCTTACAGCCACAACAAGTACACCTCGACGGGCGTCATTCAATGGATGCTGAACAACGCGTGGCCCTCGGTCATTTGGCACCTATATGACTATTACCTGCGGCCGGGCGGCGGCTATTTCGGCGCCAAGAGAGCTATGGAACCACTGCATCCGATGTACGCATACGACGACCGGTCGGTGTGGATCGTGAGCAGCCGCTATGAAGATGTGAAGGGACTGAAGCTCACTACGAAGCTTTACAACCTGGAGATGGCGGAGAAGTTTTCGCAGGACTCGCCCGTCGACGTGACCGCCGACAGCACGGCGAGGATCCTGACGCTGCCTGCGTTCGATGAGGGCAGCCCGGTCTACTTCCTCGTGCTTCGTTTGCAGGATGCTGCGGGCAAAGTTGTCGGATCGAATTTCTATTGGCTCTCAACCAAGCCGGAGACGCTGGACTGGGAAAAATCAAATTGGTTCACCACGCCCACTTCGCAGTTCGCCGACTACACCGCACTCAGCAAGCTGCCGAAAGTGGATCTCAAGACGACCAGCCGCACGGTGGGGCAGGGCGAAGATTCGGTCACGCACGTGACCCTCGAAAATCCAAGCAAGTCGCTTGCGTTCTTCGTCCATGTGAAAGTCAGCAAGGGCAAGGGCGGAGCAGAGATTGTGCCGGTGGTCTGGGAAGACAACTACGTATCGCTGTTGCCTGGAGAAAAGCGCGAACTCACCGCCAGTTATCGCACTAGTGAACTCGGGAATGCAAAACCTGTCGTGGAAGTAAGCGGGTGGAATGTACACTGAGTGGCGCTTCGCAACGGTCTCGTGCCGACGGGCGAAGACGCCCGTCGCTCCATCGCCGTGTGAAGTAGGTTGTCGAGCCTTGCCGACGACTGACGACTAGCGACTAGCGACTGACACCAGGAGCCCATGGCCACTAACCCGACCGCCACCACTGCCAGCGCGCCCCGCCTGCGGCGCACCCTCACTCTCTGGGACCTCATTCTTTACGGCGTGATCGTGATTCAGCCGGTTGCGCCGATGTCGGTGTTCGGTGTCTTGAGCGATCGCGGGCACGGCCACGTGGTCACGACCATCCTGATCGCGATGGTCGCCATGCTCTTCACGGCCATCAGCTACGGACGCATGGCGCGCGCCTATCCCAGCGCCGGCTCGGCCTTCACCTACGTGGGCCAGGAGATCAACCCGGCACTCGGCTACGTGACTGGCTGGAGCATGGTGATGGACTACATGCTGAATCCCATGATCTGCATCGTCTGGTGCAGCCAGCAGGCGCACGTGTTCGCGCCCAGCGTCCCGTACGCGGTCTGGGCCATTTTCTTCGCCGGCGTATTCACGTTCATGAATATTCAGGGAGTGAAGACATCCGCCCGCGTGAATACCCTGCTCGCGACCGGCATGGGCGTGGTGATTACGATCTTCTTCGTGGCTGCCGCGCGATATATCTTCGGGCACCCTCACGACGGCGCCGCCTTCTTCACTCGCCCGTTCTACGATCCGCAAACCTGGGATATGCGGGCTGTGCTGGGCGGAACGTCCATCGCCGTGCTGACTTATATCGGCTTCGACGGCATCTCCACTCTTTCCGAAGAAGCGGAAAATCCGCGGCGCAACATTCTGTTCGCGACGGTGCTGGTGTGCGTGGTGATTGGAATTCTTTCTGCGGTAGAGGTCTACGCTGCCCAACTGGTATGGCCGGCGAGCGAACCGTTCCCCAACAGTGACACTGCGTTCACGTTCGTCGCGGGGCGCACCTGGATGCCGATGTTCGCGATCATGGGATTCACGCTGCTGGTCGCCAACTTCGGCTCGGGCCTGGGGGCGCAAATCGGCGCGGCTCGCTTGCTCTACGGAATGGGACGCAGCAATGCGCTCCCGAAATCCTTCTTCGGAGCAATTGACCCGAAGCACCGTGTACCCCGCAATAACGTGATCTTCGTCGGCGTAATTGCGCTCGCAGCCGCGTTGCTGGTGAGCGTCGGACTGTTCAGCTACGGCCTGGGCGCCGAGATGCTGAACTTCGGCGCGCTTATCGCGTTCATGGGCGTGAACGCGGCCGCCTTCATGCGCTATTACGTGCGCGAACCGGAGAAGAAGCTGACCTACCTGATCCCGCCGGTGGCAGGATTCCTGATCTGCCTGCTGCTTTGGCTGAACCTGAGCCGCCCGGCGAAAATCGCGGGTGCGATCTGGATGGCAGTGGGCATCGCCTTTGGCGCCTGGAAAACGCGCGGCTTCCGCGGCGACCTGGTGAACTTCGATTTGCCGCCGGAAGAGGCGTGAGTTTTCGGCGGCCTTGGCGGGTGTCTTCGGCGGTGGTTCTCATTGAGGGCCGATCTCTGTGCCCTCTGCGGCCGTTCTCCGCGTCCTCTGCGTTTTAGAGTTTGCTTTTCTTAGCGACCTTCGCGGTCGTACTTGGCGAACTTCGCGGTTACAGGCTTTTTGTTGCGAGGTTGAACATGAACTTCCCCCGTCTAGCTGTCGCTGGCTTTCTCGCCTGCGCAGTCGCAGCATCGTTTGCCCAGTCTTCAGCCAAATCGGTGCAGGAGCGCGTGGGCTATCCCGCAAGTGCGCGTCTCTTGATCCTTCACGCCGACGACTTTGGGATGAACCACTCGGTCAACCGTGCGATTTCCGAAGCGCTAGAGAAGAAGTGGATTACCTCCGCCAGCATCCTGGTTCCCTGCCCGTGGTTTCTGGAGGCAGCCAACTTCGCAAAAGCGCACCCCGACGCCGACCTGGGCATTCATCAGGCGCTCAACAGTGAGTGGACGCAATTCCGCTGGGGACCGGTGAGTTCGCGCGACAAGGTTCCGTCTCTGTTAGACGACCAGAACTATCTTCCGCTCGACACGCCCGATGTCGTGAAGAACGCGAAGCCCGCCGAAGTCGAAGCCGAACTCCGCGCGCAGATCGAACGCGCCCGGAAATTCGGCGTGCACGTCACGCACCTCGACACTCACATGGGAGCGCTCTTTCAGACGCCGGCCTTTTTCTCGGTCTACAGCAAGCTGGGCAACGACTTCCACGTCCCGATTCTTGACGCGCGCAACGGACCGGAACACGCCGCGCCCGCGGCCGAGCAGATGCCTGCCGGACGAATCCTCGTCGATCGAGTGCTTGAAATCGGCCCTGGAGTCGACCCGAAGGAATGGACGGCATGGTATGAGAAGCAACTCGCGCCGCTGGGTCCGGGCGTCTATCAAGTCATCTTGCACCTCGCCTACGACGACGACGAGATGCGCGGAGCCACCTCCGACCATCCCGATTGGGGCGCCGCATGGCGTCAGCACGACCTCGACATGGTGAAGAGCGCGGAATTCCAACAATTCCTGAAAGACCAGCGATTCGTGCTGGTCGGATGGAAGGATCTGGCGAAGGCGATGGAGTGAGACCAGGCCGCACGTAACGGGTCACAGGTGCACTAAACACTGAACGATGGAGTAGCAGGCGTCCCCGCCTGCTGGACGGGCGAGACGCCCGTCCCTCCAATGACCATGAGTCTTGGCTTGTCACAAGCGCTCACTCGCGGTCGTCCTTATTCCAGTAGAATTTCCTCCGGAGACTGCCCTCATCATGCAGCACGCTTTCGGACTCAAGATCCCCCAAACCCTCGACGACGTCTGCGACCCGTCCTCGTTGGCGCTCATCGTTTACGACATGCAGGTTGGCATCGTGAAGCAAGTGAAAGACGGCGCCCAGATCACGGCGAAGGTTCAGCAGGTGCTCAGCGCGGCGCGCGCTACGGGCGTGCGGGTGTTCTTCACGCGCCACCTTTCGCTTCCGAAAGAACTGATGGGCGCATTCCAGTTGCGCACGGCGATGGCGTGGCAGCGAGTGAAGAACGTCGAAGAGGTCAAGCCCTGGTTTCTGCGCGACGCGCCCGGCTTTCCGATTGTTCCGGAACTCGAGCCCCTGCCCAGCGAGGCCATCTTCGACAAGATCACGATGTCGGCCTTCGAGGGCACTCCGCTCGACATCGCACTGCGCGATTGCAACATCCGCGCTTTCGCGATTGCTGGCATCGCCATGGAAATCGGCATCGAGCCAACCGCGCGCCACGGCGCCGATCTCGGCTATATACCACTGATCGTCAGAGACGCCTGCGGCTACGGCCACGCCGAGGCGGCCGAACGTTCGATCGGCAGCCTGGAGTTTGCCGGAGACTCAATGTTCACGACCGTCGAGGAGTTCCGCGCGAAACTAGACAAAAAACGATCGCGCATCGCTGGCTGAAACAAAGGCGTTCACCACAGAGGGCACAGAAAACACTGAGGATTTTGGGACCTCGATCTGACGACTTCGCTTCCATTGTGAACGCCTGCGGCAGCCGCCGCAAACGAAGAAACCTCTGTGCCCCTCCGTGTCCTCTGTGGTTAATACTCTTTCTCATCTGATGGATACTGATACGAGTACCCCCGCTCCTCGTTCCCCGAAACATGCCGAGTGTTGTACTCGAGCAGATAGTTCAAGTGTTCCGGGTCGAGCGGATACGACTCCCTGTACGGATATCCCTTCATCGCCTTGAACGGCAGCGGTGCAACCGTGAAGCCATCGGCCGCGTAGAAGTCCATGTCTTTCTCGTAGCCCTTCACCAAGAAGAAGTAGTCACGCGCCCATCCCTTGGGCAGTGCAGGCAGTTTCGCAGGGTCGAACTCCAGAGCGATCTCATCGCCGGTGCCGAACACGACCATGCGGTCGTCGAACGACGTCAGCAGCGGCAACACGTCGCCGTAGCGCGTGTACTCCCCCGCCTGCCGCGCGAACGGGCCCGTGGGGCTGACTTCTTCGTAGACATACTTCACGTTTCCGCGCGGCTCGCCTTCGGTCTGCCGCGGGTGCCCGTAGAACTTCAGGTTCGCACTCGCGAGTGGAATTGCCGTCAGTTGTACTTTGCCGTTCTGCGCGCTGCGGTCAATGAGAACGCTGTCCCAGTAAACCTGCAGGTTGGTCGTGATGCGAATCTTCGTCGTACCCGGCGGCAGTTGGCCCGTGAGGTCCGGCGTAATTGTGCGCGGACCGCCGGCGGGGAATCCCATGTCTTCAACGACCCGCTGCCACTTGCCGTGCGCGTCGAGCGCTTCAATATAAGGCGGGATAGCCTCGACCTTGGCTTGGTGCGCCGCGTAGACGCTGGTCGCGGTGAAGTATTCGGTCACGCCGTGCATCAGCAGAACCAGCGGCCCTCCGCGATAGGGTTCACCGAGGTCGAGTTCAAGCGAGTGCATCTTGGTGAAGCCATGGAAGGGCAGCAACTCGAAGTCGCCGAAGTATTTGTGCGCGGCAAGCGACGGCATCAGATCGTGTCCGTGCTCGTCGCGCGCCACTACGGGCGGTTGCGCGCCTTGGCTTTGAATCACGCGAAACGGCGGGAACGGCGGATTGCTGGCAAAGAATTCGTTGGGAAACACGTCGAACGCGGCAGGGTGATCGACCGCCAGCAGTTTCACTTCGTCGAGATAGACAGCCTCCTCCATCGGTTCCATCAGGCGGAAGCTAAGCTTGCCGTCCTTCTCGCGAATGGCGCTGCGATCCACTTTGATGTACTCCGCCGGACGCGGCACATTGCGCTCGTTCGGACCGACCCAGTGTCCGACCACGCCCGCGCCAATCATGTCGCCGACGAGTTCGTAGTGGTGTCCATCCCAGACAAACAGCGTCGGGCAGGAACTGCCTCGGCGGTCGAGTTCAAGGAACGACTGCTCGCGGTTGGCAGCGATCTCGATTTCATCCTGCAATACGCCCGTGGGCCACAGCATGCGTACCACGTCGGCCTGCTTCGCTTGTCCGAGGCCGACGGTCAGGTAAGGAGAGTTCTGCCCGAGATATCCTGACGACCCGTAGATCTCGAACTTCTGCCGGTTCGCTCCGGCAAAGACCTCGACCTTGGTGCCGATGGCCGACTTGTTGTCGTTGAGCCCCTTCAGGTTCAGGCGCAGCCAGTTGTTCTTGTTGCCGCCTTCGTTGCGCAGCAGCACCGCGGGGCCATGATTCTGCGTGATGAGCAGATCGACTGCGCCATCGTTGTCATAATCGCCGGTGATGATGGCGCGCGGATTTTTGAGTTGAATCTTGTCGAGGCCGACGTCGGCGGTGACGTCCTTGAAACCGTCCGGACCGAGGTTGCGGAAGAGGCGGACTTCGCCCTTGCCTTCTTTGGTTTCGCCCACGGCAACCAGGTCGACCCAGCCGTCGTTGTCGTAGTCGACGGCGGCGACGCCGAAGGCGCGAACCCAGTCGATCCTGGGAAGAGAGATCTGGTCGAATGATTTGCTCTGATTGTTCCGCCAGAGCGAAATTCCGGGTGCACCATCGTATGTAAACGCTAAATCCATCCACCCGTCGTGGTTGAAATCGAGCACGGCGACTGCAAATGTTGCGCTCGGCATCGGAGAAGACCATGGCTGTCGCGCAGGAAACTTGCCCTCCCGAGGATTCTCAAAGATTGTGGGACCGTTCTCCGATCCGGTAACCACTATGTCTACCGCACGGTCGTTGTTGTAATCAGTTCCAACACTACTTCTTGCAAGCGCCTTCGATAATCCCAGGTCGTCGCTCACATCTGTGAAGGTGCCATCGCCATTGTTGCGCCACATTCTTGCAGGACTGGGAAGGACCCTTGATTCCCCGCCCACTACCAGCAGTGCAGCCTCTGCAATACCGACTAAATCCAGATCTCCGTCATGGTCGTAGTCAATGAAGTTCAGGCCGTTCCAAATCAGCCCGGCGCTTCCCGCGACACGTGGGCTGAAGAGCTTCGCTGCCTCAGTCACATCTTGGAACTTGGCACCTTTTTCGTTGTGTAGTAAACGAATCTCGCTTGACGCACTAATCGCCAGATCTGGAAAACCGTCGTTGTCATAGTCACCTGCCGTGCATCCCTTTACTGTTAGGGACGAATCAATGCCAAGTTTGCTTGAGGCGTCCTCAAACCTTCCATTTCCTAAATTGTGTAGGAGAACTGACCTGCCATCAGATCCACCAGTCGACAGAAAGAGATCAATCTTTCCGTCATTATCGTAATCAATAAAGCACGCGCCGGTTCCTGGATTCGCATCGACCTTGAGGGGAAGTCCGGCTTGTTGCGTCACATCCACAAACCTCACCGAAATCTGCGCCGGCACCTTCTCCACCACACCCGGCGATTCTTCCGCTCGCGAGTACTGGCCCTGCTCTCCATAGGACAAGCTCATGGGCGAGCCGAGCTTGTTGTCCTTGATGTACTGAAACTTCTTCAAATGCTCGCGCGAGGTGTCGGTGTTCCCGGACTGCTGGTACGCGCGCGAGATGCCGAATTCCGCCGAGGCGTGCAGTGGGTTCAGCTTGAGCGCGTGCTCGAAGGAGTCAATCGCCTGTGGATACTGCTTGGCCTGCGCGTATGCCGTGCCCAGGAAATACCAGGTGTCGGCGTCGTTGGGATCGATTTCAGTGACGTGCTTGAACGCATCAATGGCCGCGTCGGTTTCGTTCGTGTTCTTCGACAGCAAGCCGAGGTTGTACCAGGCATGCGCGTCTTTGGGATCCTGCTTCGTGACTTCCTCCAGGATTGTCTTGGCATCATCGACTTTCTGGAGGTTGAGCAGCGCGACGGCACGATTCAGTTTCGCAATCTGGAGCTTCGGATCCTGTGCAGAGGCCGCTTCGAACTGCTTAAGCGCCTTCTCAAACAATTGCTGATTCATGTAGGCGACGCCGATGTTGTTCAGGCGCGCGGCTTCGGCAGCTTTGGTTGCGTCAGTCTCAGCGGCGCGATGAGGTGCGGCCGCGAAAAATCCAGCCGCCAGCAGGACGAGAACAGCGAGAAGCGCAACACGGAACCATTTCATGATGTGTGATGGCACTCCAGATGTCTTGTGGCATTTGCGGAACATATCAGCGCCGGCGGCCCAGATCGAGGAGTCGTTGCAGTCCCCAGCCCACGCAGAATCCGGCGCCGGCCCCGAGAATCGCGCCCATCGTCTCGCGAGCCGGGCTGGCGGAAGCGCCCCTGCCTCCGAGCGCATACCCGACGAAGGCCAATCCAAATGTCCAGATCCAGACTCTCAGTTTCATGCGCAGAGGCGTAGCCGCAGTTGTAGTGGCGGAGACAGCGAGCGTTTATCCTACCGCAACGGACCGTGCGATGAGCAAAAGCAAACCTCAGCGGCTGAAGCCGCTCTTCTCTGCAAGCTGATGGCCCGACTAAAGTCGAGCCCTTCCCAAGACTTCCTAGTCCGCGGGGATGGCCTCCAGTTGTTGGGAAGGGCACGGCTTCAGCCGTGCCGATTGTGTCGGCACAACACTGGGCTTTAGCCCCTGAGGTTGGCTTTTTTTCGCCAACGGAGCGACAGGCCATACGCCCGTCCCTTCATCGATAACTAATTGAGACTTGAAGCCCGCGCACTGGCCGTCACGGGATGCTCGCTTTTCCGCGGCTTCCCATATGCGCGATTCCCCACGATTCCTTTGCCTTCCTCCACCGTCACGGTCTGGTCGCCAGCAACGCCGGAAAGCTTCTCCACCTGCCCGCTGGGCCACTCAATCTCAACTGCGTCTGCCTTGGTCGCGTTCCCCAGCCCAAACGTCAGCACCAACTCGCTGGCCGACAGATAACTCGACCCGCTGCGCAACATCTGCCATTGCTTCCCGCCACCCGACGTCACGCGCACCACCGCACCGATCCCGTCGCGATTCGATTTCGTGCCAACCAGCTTGATGCGCAGGCTGTGGTTGGTCTGGCCCTCGTTGTGGAAGAGCCACGGCCGACCGCCGTTGGTGGTCACCAGAACATCCAGCGCACCGTCGTTATCGATATCGGCGTAAGCCGCGCCCCGACCGACCTTCGCGCTGGCGAAAGCCGTGCCCATCTGCGCGGTCACTTCCTGAAATCTTCCCGCCGCCCAGATTGCGGAACAAATGTGGCGGCTCGGCGTATGAAACGCGCTTCTGCACGCGTTCGATTTCGTTTTCGATATGCCCATCGGAAACAAAGATGTCGGGCCAGCCGTCGTTGTCGTAGTCGAAGAAGAAGCAGCCAAATCCGAGCGTCACCAGGGTATTGCGCCCAACCTCCGAGCGCGGCGCTTCGTCCACGAACAGACCGTTGCCCTCGTTGTGGTACAGCGAGATCATCTGGTTCGCAAAATTGGTGATCATCAGGCTCGGACGCCCAGAGCGGTCGTAATCTCCGGCGTCCACGCCCATGCCAGCGCGGGCCACGCCGTCTTCGCTGAAGGCGATGCCGGCGGCCACGGCTTTCTCTTCGAACGTGCCGTTCTGCTTGTTGAGGTAGAGCTTGTTGGGCTGGGTGTCATTGGCCAGCAGGATGTCGGGCCAGCCGTCACCGTTGTAGTCGAGGATCGCCACGCCCAGGCTCTTCGAAGTTGGATCGCCGAGTCCGGATTTCTGGGTGGCGTCTTCGAATTTCCCGCTGCCCAGGTTGTGCCAGACCCGCGCCGAAACTCCTTTGTACGACTCGGGCGTGCAATACGACTTGTGCGCGCCGTCGAGCGTGCAATAGATATCGGTCTGCTGCGACCACTGCACGTAGTTCGCAACCACCAAGTCCAGCTTGCCGTCGCGGTCGTAGTCCACCCACGCGGCGCTGGTGCGAAAGCTCGTTCGGCCCCCACATCCCGGCCGACTTAGTCACATCGGTAAACGTTCCGTTCCCATTGTTATGGAACAGGTGGCTCTGCCCGAGCGCCGTGATGAACAGATCGTCGTGTCCATCATTGTCGTAGTCGCCCACCGCCACACCCATCCCAAACATTGAGACCGCCAGACCCAGCCTTGCGGGTCACATCGGTGAAGGTGCCGTCGTGATTGTTGTGGTAGAGCTTCAGCGTGGACGGAGTCTTCGCGTGTCCCGGCCAATCTTCCCCATTCACGAGCAAGATGTCGGGATAGCCATCATTGTCATAATCGATGAAGGCGCATCCGGCGCCAAGCGTCTCAGGCAACCACTTCTTCCCAAACGCGGCGTTGTTGTGGACGAAATGAATGCCGGCCTGCGCGGTGATGTCGCGAAACTGCACAGTCTGCGCGACGGCTGAGACGCTCAGGCATGAAGCCAGTAGACAAATAGTTATCTGAGTTCTATTCATGAAAACCGCGGGGTTGCTATCTGTTCTGCCCGCCAGAAGATGCAGCATTGCCTGGATGGCTGGTGCTTGGGCCAATGTGTGGGCTCGTGCTCGGGAAGGGCACGACTTCAGTCGTGCCACTCACGCCGGTTTTGGAGTGGGCTTTAGCCCCTGAGGTAAGCTTCGACACCGCACGCGGGGTCTTTCCAGTTTGGGCCCCGACTCCATTCAACGCCACCGACACGTGCTCGTGGATCGTCTGCCGCTCATTGTTGTCTTCCGGATGCAGTTGCCGGTACTTGCCGGTAATCGTCTGCGAGGCCTCGTCCGCTTTGAAACGCAGGTAGAGCGCCTGATGTTCCTTGGCCAGTTTCTCGTCGCCCAGCCCCTTGTAGCAAAGCATCAGGTTGTAATGTGCCTGCAAATCCTCGGGATCAATCGCCATTACGGCCTCCAGCTGCTTCACAGCGTCGGAGTACTTGCGTTGCAGAAACAGGATGCGCCCCAGGTCATTCAATGCCACGCGGTCGCGCGGGTACTGCGCAAGCACGGTGCGCAGATGATTGGCTGCGTCCTCGTACTTGCCGTCAGCGCGCAAGACTCGCGCGTAGAAATAATGGGCACGCGCCAGATCAGGACTAATGGCCAGCGCCTTCTCCAGCACAGGCCGCGCCGCATCCATGTCGCCTTCCTGCACGGCGGCGCGTCCCAGATTGACCCAGCCGTCGGGATTCTTCGGATCGATCTCGGTGACTTTCAGGAACGCGGCATGGGCAGCCTTCAGATCGCCCTGCAGGAAGAGTCCGATGCCATAATCGTTCCAGCGCTGCCAGTCCTCTGGCTTGAGATCGACCTTTGGCGTGGCGGCAGCCGATCCCTTCGCGGCCACGGGGAGAGTGACCTCATCCTCCGCGAGCGCGACGATCGGCACGTCGGGGATTTTCTCCTGCTTCGCCGAGACACCAGTCAACGCCGCATCGAGCGTGAACTTGCGGTCGTCGTAGCTCGGCGTGACCTGCTCCGGGTGAGCTATATCGGGCTGTCCTGCGAAAGAGAACTGCGTGCCCCACCAGGCAAACTTGCGGTAGCACAGCCGAGCGTGCAACGTGATCTTGTTGCCGGCGTTCTCGGGGATATGCACGCGATAGTGCACAGTATCGGCTGCGCCCGGCGGAATCAAGCGCACATACACGACCGCGCGCGTGGCCCAGGCATTGCGCTTGTTGATGGGATTGCCGTGTTCGTCGATCTGCAGCGAACGATAGAAGTGCGCGCCCTGTTCGACCGGCCCTTTGCCGCCGTCTTCGGCCATCCCGCTCCAGAAGATGGTCTGCCCCTTGTCGTCGGTGCCTTTGAGTTCGAGCCAGGTGTCGTAAGCATCGACCGTGCCGCCGGGGAAGAAATGCCCGATCTTCTTGGTGCGCACCACAACGTCGACGCGCACGGTATCTCCGCGCCGCACCGCCGGCTGCACTCGATTCAGCGGCGCCGTCACGGGCGCGGCTTCTCGGCCTGGACCGCCAGGAGCGATCTTCGTCTCAGCTTCTTCGCCAACCGCAAACGTGGTTGCCAGCTCGGTCTCGCCGCGCCGCCGCAGCCTTGACTCACGGCCTGCGCGGGCGAAAGCGCAAAGATGTCTACGGTCAGGATGCCCGCTCTTCAGAAAATCTTCCGTGATCTTCAGCTGAGCTGCGTCCTCATTCGCCACCGGCAGCGCCGTGTTGGCGGCCGGAAAGCGATGCGAGTGCACACTGCCGCTGATGTTGCCCATATCGGCCGAACGCTCCAGCGGCATGTGGCAGTCGGCGCACTGCTGCGGCTTCTGCGGATAGTAGAACGACCGCGCGCCCTGGCCCGAGACGCCGCTCGCCTGCCAGTTGTCATACTCGTTGAAGCCGCGAATCCAGCGATAGTGGTTCACCGGCACATCGAGATGCACTTTGTGGCACGACGAGCAGAACTCCGCCGTCTGCGTCTTCATGAACGGCTTCAGAAACGCGCGCCGGTGCGGCTCCGGGTTCAGCTTCACCAGAAAGTCGTGCATGTAGCGAACCACGGGATTCTTGCTGGCCGCCAGTTCATGCAGCTCGGGATACTCCAGATAGAAATCCCCCTGCCCCATGGTGCTACTTCACGGCGGCGATCGAGTGGCACATCATGCAGCCCAGCCCAGCTTGTGCCGGCGGCGTGTGCACGATCTGCTTGATGGGCGTATCCATCAGGCCCGCGTACAGAACGGCAGGATCGTGGCATCCGCCGCACCACTTCGAAGGCTTGGTGCCGACCGTGTCCTGCATGTACTCGATCGATCTTGCGATACCACTGGTTGTTGAACGACGAGAAATGGTGCGCCGAGCTGAACCACTGGTTGTAGATGTCCTCATGGCAGCGCTTGCACGAGTCTGACTCCATGAAGAACTTGCTGGGAATTTTCTTGTGGCCGTAGACCTGCGCGGAGCTGGGGAAAAATGGGCCCTGGGGTCCATCACCTTCCGCTTCCATGTTCAGCGGCGGCATGTCGGGATTCTCGATGCGCGCATGGTTGGCCCAGCGCGCCTCGCGCAGATAGCGCATCCCGGCGCCGAGGACAGCGATAAGCACCAAGCATGCTGCCACGCGCATCGTAGCCGGACCAGCCGCCGATGTTCCAGCTCGTCTACTCCAGCGTTCGGCGATCAAAAACGCCAAAGCGGCCGCGCTGACCACCATGTGCGCGTACATCCAGTTCCACTCCGAGCGAATGGTACCGGTGTGCACGAGCCAGAAACCCAGAGCCGCGCTCCCAAGAAACAGAATCCATCCCGTGGCCGAAAGCCAACTTCCCGCGCGCATCAGTCTGCCCAGCATCGGGAGCAGCACCAAGGTCGCCACGACGCCGGCCGCCAGGTGCAGCAGCACGACCACGGCATAGAACACGTTTTGCTGCGGGAATGCGTACAGATAGATCGCGGACGCCGTCAGAAAAGCGACTAGCCCGAATAAAACACGCTGTCCCATGGATCGCGGCAAAAATGGCATGAAGAGCTGAACCGGAAGCCGTTCGCGGCGTCCCACAAACGCTACGAACGTAAATCCTTGAGCCCCAACGAGGATAATTCCGGAAGCATGTAGTGGTAATAGTAGAAAAATACTAGACAGGGACGGCGCTCACTTCCAGCAACTCACGCGTTCCGTACGTTGCTGGAATGCGGCGGCCAGAGAATGCATCCGCGCGCGCAGAAGAGTCTGGCGGCCTTCGGCGGTGCGGGTATAAATCAGGTCTACGGGACCAACAAATTTCCGCCAGTTTTTCGCGAACACCTCGACAAACTCGCGCTTTCTCGCCAGAAGTTCAGGCACGGCAAAGTAGTCTTCCCGGAAAATCCGCCAGAACCGTTTCCTCGCAAGCAGGTATCTGGGATTGCCAACAGGATCGACGAGTTCCCGCACAGCGCGCAAATAGAGCGCCTGTTCCTTTCCGGTCCCACCCGAAATTCCGCAGAAGACCGTGCCATCCTCATTGCGATTCGCCGACAACACAAAGTCGCGGGCGGGCCGGTCAATCAACCCTTCGTACTCGAGGGAGGCAAGCACGGCGCGGCCGATTTCGCGGATACTTCTTTCGGGCGTGCCGTGGCGAGCGAATCGCCAAAGGGCGCGGATGGTTAGACCCATCCCCGCCGCGACCGGAATCCCGATGACGACCGTAAGCCATGTCAGAAAGTCGCGGTCCGCCGGAATCCCCCGGGCCGCCCGCAGGAAATTTACGAACAGGTAGATGAATGTAGCCCCCGCTTGCATCAGCAGGACGGCAATCGTATAGTCGCTCGATCCATTGATTGCGAATCGTGATCGTGGGGGCCAGCACCAGCGTGGATTGGTCGATCCTGCGAACGATCTCGAGCCCGAGAACGGTCTTGCCCGAACCGGGCGCTGCCACCAGATGAAGACGGCGATCTTCGAGGTACGAGTCCATTTGCGCGAGAACTCGCGCCTGATAGGTTCGCCAAGTCCTGCGAAAGGCCATCGTCGCGGGAAAAGTCGGGGCCGGCTGGGGCTCGGCAGTGGGCATGTTGGGGATCGAATTATAACCAGCGCCCACAGAATGTCTGCAGCGTTACCTCTTCAGTTCCGGCCTGCGAAACCCGCCGCATTCCCTTTCCACTTCGGCTGCAACTGCCAGCACGAGTTCTTCTTCCCACGGTCGCCCGACAATCTGCACGCCAATCGGCAAGCCTTCCGGCGATTGACCGACCGGGACTACTGCGCCGGGATTTCCTAGCAGATTGAAGAACTCCGTGTAACTCCAGGCATCGAGATACTGTACCGTCTTGCCTTCAATCACCCAGTCGCGTTCTCCATGCCGGAATGCTGGGATCGCCGCCGCCGGGGACAACAGGATGGGAAACTGCTGCATCTGCCCAAGAATCCGACCGCGCACGATGTCGCGCCGCAGCCACGTGTCCAGCAGCGAATCACCGGAATGCGGAGGCTCGGCGCCTACCCATCCCAGGAATTCTTTCAGCAGCGGGGAGAGTTCGCCTTCGCGCCCGCGCGTCAGCGGACGCAGTACCATGCCGCCGGCCGTGCCGAATAACTTCCACCACAACTGGCGGGCTTCTTCCAAGCCCTCGGGACGAAAGGGTGTCACCTCGAATCCGGCACGCGACAAGGCGTGCGCCGCCGTGCGCACCGCTGCGCGCGTCCCGGGCGTCACCGGAGTGCGGCCGTCATCTTCAAAATACCCGACGCGTATTCGACACAGATCCTCGTGCGCGATTTTGCTCAACGGAACCGGCGCCGACGACGGATCGCCGTCGTCCGGCCCTGCCATGACCTCGAACAGCGTCTGGAGGTCAGCGACGGTCCGCGCCATCGGCCCCACCACGCCGATCATCGCGAACGGCCCTGCCGATTCCGGAAAGTGGCCAGTCGATGGAATTCGTCCCGGCGTCGGCTTCAATCCGCAGACGCCGCTGAAGTGGGCCGGCACGCGGATCGATCCGCCGCCGTCGCTGCCTACGCCACCTGCCGAGCATCCAGAAGCGATCGCCGCCGCTTCGCCGCCACTCGATCCGCCCGGCGTGCGCGTCAGATCCCACGGGCTATTGGTGCGGCCATAAAGATGATTGTCAGTCTCCCAGGCCATCAGCAGTTCGGGAGTGTTCGTGACCCCTAACACGACGGCGCCGGCCGCACGCAGGCGAGACACCAAGACCGCATCGTGCGCGGCAACGTGGCCGGATCGAAGCCGCGTACCTGATTCGCAGCGCAATCCCTCTGTCTCGATAGAGCTCTTGATACTGACGGGAACGCCATGTAGAGGTCCGCGAAGTTGGGCGGCCACCGCCTCCGCCTCGAGCGTGCGCGCGTCCCGGCGGGCGCGTTCTTCATCGAGCGCGACGAATGCATTCAGCCGCGGATTCTCAGTCGCGATGCGAGCGAAATGGGCATCGACTAACTCAACTGGGGAGACTTTCTTCTGGCGGACAAGTTCCGCCAAACTCACGGCGGAAAGGAAATGCAATTCGGTCATGCAACATCCTTTTAGGACTAGCGAGTCTAGCAGGATGCGCAACTCAGGTTCCTAGGAAGCGAAGGCCCTCAAACCTCCGCTCCGCATTTAGTCTGCATCCATCGCAGGGAACCAGTTTGCTGGCGTCAGCTACTTTCCCCGCCCGCGCAAGAAATGAACGCGATCCCCACAACAAGAAAGAAGGACGGGAGAAATTGGTATTCTCCCGTCCTGATCTGTGTCCTGCAGTTGTCATTTGACCGGCGAGCAAGGAAGCATCACACAATGGAGCTCAAGCTGAAGTTGCCATCGGGGCCTTTGGCTCCCTGGGCCCCGTTTTGACCACCAGCGCCCAACGGACCTTGGTTTCCGTTGTTCCCATTTTTGTTGCAACCCCAGAAGTTGCAGTCTCCGAACCCGCCCTTACCTCCCGCACCACCAGTTCCCGGTGTGCCCGCGACTCCTAGCGGACCACCTGCCCCTCCCGCGACCGGGGCCTGCACGTCACCGATGTTGTATGCCTTGTACTTAAGGATCACGGTACCTCCTGCACCCTCCGGGCCCGCCGTTGCCTCCGTTGCCGGCGGACCCTCCGCCTCCCCCGTTGCCGCCATCCGATGCGTCTTCGCAACCGCCGCCATCACCGCCATTGCCCGCATCGCCGCCATTGCCGCATTTCCGCCATTTCCACCGTTGCCGCCGCGTCCGCCGCGTCCCCCGGAAGCGTCGAAAGTAATTCCTCCTTCGAACGTGCTCACTGTCAAGGTAAGGTCTTTGCCGGAATCGCCCGGGCCGCCGGTTTGCCCGTTCCCTCCGGGACCTCCCGGCTGCCCGTCTTGTCCACGTGTGGAACCAGCGTCCCCAAAGAAGTGGCACTGTGCGCGCTGGCCATCAGCAGCTGTTGGCATCGATGGTCCGCTCCCCGCATCCGCCTGATCGGTGCCTGCCTTGCCCGTAAGATCCCATACTGTCCCGTTCGACATGTGTCTCTCCTGATTCGCAATTTTTTCGTTTTGCTAAGGTTTCGTCGGTGTCTGTGCCGCAAGACCCTGGAAATTTATTTTCAGCACATCGGATACGTGATGAACCAGCTCAATGAGCCCGCCGCGCATGAGGTTGGTGACGTCGAGAGTTAGAGAACTGGCACGCTGCACGATTCGCGATCCGACATACCCAATGACATTGTCCGCGATTGCAAAAGAAATATCAGAATCCAGAATCAGCGTTCCATTGCGCTCCACGACGACATCGCCGAGACGCATAGACAGACTGTACACCTGCATCTGCAGCACGAAGTCTGGGACGCGGATCTCGCGAATGCTGTGCGCAGTTGGTCCCTGTGTCGACTCCTGTTGCAGGCCCACGTCATCAACTAACCGTCGGCCTGCGATGCTTTTGGACGCCTGTTGCGCTTGATGACAATCGGCAGTCATTTTCTCTGCTCAACGGAACGAGTCGTTTCACGGATGAGGGCGGCGTCCTCTGGCCTGCATCGAATCCTTTGAGCAATCCTTTCAGAAAAGGCACGCTGTAGCCGGCCAGTCGCCCGTCTCGGTCCAACATCGAGAAAGACACGAGACCGTCGGTTGTCTTCACTTCCTCAAATGCAGCGCGGTCTGAAAGGCGGGGCGCGGTCTCTGAAGTTTGCCCGGCCAATACCATCAATGCCGCCGTCGTCCGAGGTTGCATCGCCGTGAAGGAAATTCCCGAAGCGCGCGCCTCACTCGCACTGATGGTGACTGTTTGACCTTCGGGGACGAGCAGTGAGGGATAACGTCCATCAGAGTTGCGATAAACCGGCATGGTTCCTGCCTCCTTGCGAATAGTGCAAGCCCAGGCGGAAGCGTTTCGGAGCAATGTTGAAAAATGCGTAAGGCCGGCGAGGTTCACTCGAACTGATCTTGTCGCTGGAAAAACCGATTGGTCTGTCAGCAAATTAAGCCGAGCTGGTTGGGAGCGTAGAAAATCGTAGGGGTACCGCGAGATGAAATCAGTGGAAAAGCAAGAACGATAAGGTCAATTCGCCGGAATGTCGACCGCACGCTTCTTCGCCGCGCGCGCGGCTGCCCGCACCCGCGACGGCTTCTTCTTATCCTGCTTCGCCAGCCACGCCTTCAATTGCCGGCGCGCCGCCGGACTCATTTTCGAAAAGAAAATTCCGCCTCGCCCCATGTCGTCGGCCCAGGTCACTTCCCCGCTGCCTTCGAGCATGTACGTGGTGCCGGGCAGAATAAATCGCAGCGGAAGTTCCGCCGCCGGCAACGGCTCGGACGCTTGCACCGACAGCCCGTCTTCGCTGATCTCCAGCACCAGCGCTGGCACCGGGCACACATCGCCGAACCGGAGATAGACCAAAGATTCCGCTTTCTGCCGACGAGACTTTCTGCGGTCCGGTCGCATGAACGCCTGTCCCGCACGCAGCGAGCGTTCCATCTGTTCGCGGACCAGCGGCTTGTACAAGACGAAATTCGCGCCCGCCTGGAAGGTGCCGGAGATGTCGGTCTGCGCTCCAATCAGCGCGAACACGACCGGCCGGCGTTTGGCCGGAGCCAGGTGCGCCATGCGCACCACCTGAGCCGCGCCCGGCAAATCGAAATCCACCACCAACGCCGAATAGTAGCCCAAAGCCAGCAGTTGCATGGCTTCCGGTTCCGTCGCACAAACTTCCTCGTCGATGCCGAATTCGTCGAGCGCAGCTACCAGCATGCGCAACGATTCGTGGTCGCGGCACATCAGAAGCGCATTCAGTTCCATGGCCCGCAGCTTATGCCTGAGCCAGTTACGGGTAAAGTAACGCCAGTAATCCGGAGATTCTTACTAACGGTGCAGAAAGCGCCAAGACAGGAAATATAGCAGTCTAAGTATCGATCATCCGTTCCAAACCGGGCTTATCCAGGATAAGTAAGGTTGAGCCGCGCAACTGCGCCAGCTTCTTCTGGCGAAATTCGCCGAGTACCCGCGTAACCGTTTCGCGCGACGTCCCGATCAGCTGCGCGATTTCTTCGTGGGTTAACGACACCTTGATCCGGATCCCTTCCTTGCTTGCATCTCCATCGCTCGACCACTCCAGCAGCAGCCGCGCCAACTTCTCGGCAACGGAGTGCGAAAGCCCCAACGAGCGGATCATCTCGTACGCACTCTGGCAATTCTTGCTGAGATGTTGCGCCGCGTTCAGGCACGCGTCGGCGTGGTTTTGCAGGAAGCGCAGAAAATCGTCGCGGCGAATGAAATCCAACTGGCAAGGCTGTAGGGCTTCCGCCGTCAACTCGTAAGGCTTGCCCGACACCGTGGCATGCAACCCGAGCACCTCGCCGGCCTGCGCAATGCGCAGGATCAACGTCTTTCCGTCACGCGACGTCGTCGAAAGTTTCACGCGTCCGCCGCAGATCATGTACACGCCCCGCGGCGCCTGCCCCTCCACAAACAAAACCGCGCCCTGCGGATAGGCGCTGGCGTATTTCACTTTGTCCAGTTCTTGCAGTGAAGCGGGCGGCAGATTGCAAAAATAGCCGCTCTGGCGCAACTTACAAAGCAGGCAGTCTTCAGTGATCTGAATGCCATATGGCGTGCTCATAAGCCCCTCATGGCACGCACTCTATCACTGGCAATCACCCTCGAATGTGACCTGGATCACAAGATGGAGCCCCGCGCGTCACCCGAAAGTGAATGACCTTGGCGCCCGAATTGTCGGGTTCAGCTGTGATTTGGCGGGGAATGAATGGTCCGCTCGCAGTTCGAAGCTCGAGGCTCATCCCGACGCTGCCTTCGCTTCTTCCTCCGCGTAGAACTCGTCCATCGGATATCCTTCGTCCTCCCACGCTTTCAGCCCTCCGGCGAGAGGCCGCACGCGCGTGATTCCGATCTTCTTGAGTTCCATGGCGACCTTCGCGCTCGTGGCCTCACTGGGACACGTACAGTACAGAACGACCTCGCGATCCAGTGGAACCTCGGCGCGCCGGAGGGGCAACTCGTCGGGAGAGATGCGCACGGCCGTCGAAACCGTGCGCGGATTGACGAGAAATTCCAGCTTGTGTCGCAGGTCCACCACGAATGGCCGCTCCCCGCGATCGAGCGCAGCCTTGAGCTCGTGCACGGTCATGCGCGAAACGCGCAGGGATTTGATGAATTTCTGACGCTGCACATACTTCCACACGACGTTCGCGATCAGCGCGACGACCAGCAGTGCCAGCAGCCAGCCCGCGGCCTCTTCGATTAAGACGTCGATCGGAAGCTTGCGCGCCGGGATGTATCCGGCCAGCGCGAACACCACCGCCCATAACAGTGACCCAAGCCCATTGAATAACAGGAACCGGCCGCGCTCCATGCCCGACATGCCAGCGACCGGACCGGCCAGCCGTCCGACTCCCGGTACAAACTTCGAGTAGATCAGCGAGCTGGTGGTGTGGCGCGCGAACGCGTCTTCCGAACGGCGCACACAGGAATCGGGTTCGAGCGAAATCTTGCAGAGCAGGCGCAACACCGACGAACCCTGCCGGCGGCCCAGTTCGTACCAGACCAGATCGCCAATCTCCGAAGCGATGACCGTCACCAGCACAATCGTGAGCAGACTCAACTGTCCCAGGCCGGCAATCGCACCCGCGGCCACCATGACCGGCGTGACGAGCAGGGGCAGTCCCAGACGCTCAAGCAGCGCGGCGACGAACAGCCACAAATATCCGTGGCGGATGATGTCTTGTACTTGCGGATTCACGAATGCCCCAAAGTCTATATGCTCAGCAGCTATCAGCTATCAGCTATCAGCCATCAGCTACAAGCCGCCACTACCGCACCTTACTCAAATACTGATGCACCATCTGCACCGTAATCGAGCCTTCGCCGACCGCAGAAGCGACGCGCTTGATCGACGAATGCCGCGTATCACCGGCCGCAAAAACTCCCGGGATCACGCTCTCGAAGATGAAGGGATCCCGCTCCTCGCTCCATCCCTTCGGACGGTCTCCGTCCTTCGGCAGCATGGCGCCCGTCAACAAGTAACCGCGTTCGTCCATGGGAAGCTGCCCACGCAGCCACGCGGTACACGGCATCGCTCCAATAAAGATAAAGAGAGCACTAGTCGATTCGGTCCGGATACTCTCCGTGGAATGATTAGCAATGGTAATCGACTCCAGATGATCATCGCCATGAACCTCGACCACCTCCGCCTGCGTTTCCACTCGAATGTTGGGAACCTCGCGTATCTGATCGATCAAGTATTGCGACATGCCCTTCTCGAGCGAATCGCCGCGCACGAGCATCGTCACCGACTTCGCGAACCGGGCAAAATAAACCGCAGCCTGCCCCGCTGAGTTCGCGCCACCGACCACGAATACATCTTCGCCGCTGCACAGAGCAGCCTCGGTCATCGAAGCACCGTAGTAAACACCGGCCTCCTGCAGCTTCTCAACGCCCGGGATGTCCAGCTTCTTCCACGAAAGCCCGCTCGCAATCAGCAACGCATGGCAACTGATTTCGTTCCCATCGCGCAGCTTGACGAAGCGATAAGGTCCATCAACGCGCAACCCGATCGCTTCCTGCGGAGACAGAATCTCGGCACCGAAGCGTTTCGCCTGCGTCAAGGCTCGGCGCGCCAGGTCGGCGCCCGTCAGCCCCGAAGGAAACCCGAGATAATTCTCGATGCGCGAACTCATGCCGGCTTGCCCGCCGGGCGCCGAGCGCTCCAGCAGCAAAGTCTTCAGTCCCTCGGACGCGCCGTACACCGCCGCTGCCAATCCGGCGGGGCCGCCGCCTACAATCACGAAATCATAAAAAGTGGTTTCCGCACGAGTGCGCAAACCGATCCGCGCCGCCAGTTCGTCGACCGGTGGATTTGCCAGCACTTCCCCGCCCTGCAAAACGACGATCGGCAGCGACGCCGTTTTCAGATCCACGTTCGGGATCAACCGCTGCACTTCCTGATCGGGTGCGGCGGTCTCGATGTCCGTCCATTGATACGGAACCTGGTTGCGTCCTAGGAAGTCTTTCAATTGGTGACTGGACGGGGACCAGCGTGTTCCCAGCACTCGCAAGCCGTTGTACGGAGGTTTGTACTCGGCCTGCCAGTCTTCGAGCAGGTCATCGAGCACGGGGTACAGTTTCTCCTCCGGCGGATCCCATGGCTTCAAAAGATAGTAGTGAACCTTGGCCGTATTGATGGCCGCGATGGCCGCGTTGGTGTCGGCATAAGCGGTCAGCAGGGCGCGCTTGGCCTGCGGAAAAATCTCCATCGACTGGCCCAGCACTTCCAGGCCCGACATCTGGGGCATGCGTTGGTCGCACAGCATCAAAGCGACGCTGTCTCCCCGCGTCTTAAGCTGCTTCAGCAAATCCACCGCTCCGGAACCGGAATCGGTGCCCAGCACGCGATACTCCTTGCCGTACTTGCGGCGCAAGTCGCGTTCTACGGCCCGCAAAACCTCGGGTTCATCATCCACTGTGACAATTGCAGGGGGCGCCATCTCAAATAGTCCTTGGGTTCTTTGGGGTCAGACGTCGTGGCGACAACACTTCAACCGGACTTTGCAAGCTTAGACGACCTGAACGTGAATTTGGATTCGGATATCCGATTCCTGCCCAACGACCCGCCGTCGCCGCGCAAAGAATATCGACCGATTTCCGATCAGACCGTCCCCACTGGATTTCGATAGAATACTCTCGTTTATTCCCGATTGCCTCGAGGAGGTTTCATGGCTCCGCAACATCCTCCGCGATTTCTCAAAATCGTCGACGACTCCAAAAAGCGCGTGCGTGAGACCACGGTCGACGAGATTAAATCCCGCCTCGATCGCGGCGACAAGTTCGTGCTGGTCGACGTTCGCGAAGAAAGCGAATGGCAGAAAGATCACCTGCCCGGCGCCATCCACATGAGCAAGGGCGTCATCGAGCGCGACGTGGAGCATAAGGTTCCCGACCTCAACACCGAGATGGTCCTCTATTGTGGCGGCGGTTTCCGTTCCGCCCTTGCGGCCGACAATCTGCAAAAAATGGGTTACACCAACGTCATCTCGATGGACGGCGGCGTCCGCGGCTGGCGTGAGAAGAACTACCCGATGACGAAGGGCTAGTTCCAGTCGTCAGTCTCCAGTCTCTAGTCGTTAGCCAAAACTCCCACACGGTGATGGAGCGACAGAGGTCCCCGCCCGTCGACGCAACAGCTGGCACGTCACCATTTCTCCGAATGTAAAGCGCGGCCGCCGCATGCAGATCCCGTTCGGCTCCTGGTTCGTTGTGACCGACAACAATAACAATCCGGTCGCCGCCCTGGTCGACGGCAACGCATTCTCCGGAGCACTGTTCCCGCCCACGTTCCCGGTCACCAACGACACCGTGATCGGCGCCGCGGAACTGGCTGGCGACATGACCACTCGGGACATCACCAGCCTGCTGTTTAACAATGTCTATCTTTATGACGGGACTCCCGACAACTGCTGCGTGCTTGGCTTCCACTCGTATGACTTCGAGCCAGGTGTTCCCAGCAACGGCAATCGCGAGCGCCGCTACGTGATGATGTACGCCACTTGGATCGATCCCGGCCTGTTCATCGGCGGGTTCGAAGACGTCACCGCCTACAGCCACGAGATGTCAGAAACCTACAACGATCCGTTCGTCGACAACCAGACGCCCTGGTGGCTGTCTTCCGATCCCATCTTCGGAGACCTCTGCCAAGACAATCTTGAGACCGGCGACGTCGTTGAGGTGCTCAGTGGCAATCCGGTCTATCCGGTCCCGATGCACAATCGCACCTACCATCCCCAGAACGAAGCCCTGTTCTCTTGGTTTGCATTTGAGTCCCCGTCGACCGCGCGCTTGAAGGCTTACAGCTTCCCCGACGAAACGACTGGGATGTCGCTTTCACCAGGTCCGCTATTGCCGGGCTGCGTGCCGGCCCGGTAATTCAACCAGCCGGCGCAAGATTCTTCTTGCGCCGGCTCATCACTTCATCGAGCTGCATTCCCGACTCAATCAACTTCAGCGCATCTTTTAACCTCGCTTTAACCCCTCCGCTTTTCTTTTCGTTTAACGTGTAGTCGTGATGCAGCCTGCGTCGCTCCACCTGCCAACCGCAGGGGGAATCTGCTCTTTCAATGCCGCTCGGGACGAATTTGAAAGTCGGCGCTACACCATCGTGTATGGTGGGCGCTGAGGAGCAACCTCGATGGACCCGAATATTCCTGTTGGGATCTTCCTCGGTTTCATTGCCTGGTTCCTTTTGCGATATCTGGCGGGCGGAATCTACACCGTCGACCAGAATGAGCGCGCCGTCAAAACCAACTTCGGTCGCGCCGAACGAATTCCCGGAGCCACCACCCTCACCGATCCCATCTCTGCTTCCCTCGACGCCGAGGAGAAGCAGCGTTACCAGTATCCCCAGGTGCGCGTGATCATGCCGGGCGGACCTTATTTCAAGTGGCCCTGGCAGAAGATCTACAAAGTTTCGATCGCGACGCAGACCGTGAACATGGCCTTCGATCCCGACGCGCCCGGCGCCAATCAATCCGGCACCATCGTCGAGGCCGTCACCAAAGATCAGCTCAACACCGGACTCACGGGCCAGATTCGCTACCACATCTCGGAGCGGAATCTGTACGCGAACATTTTCGCGGTAAAGCGGCCCATCTCGCATGTGATGGGCTACTTCGTCTCTGTCCTGCGCGAGCGCATTGCCACCTTCGAAGCCCCTGCCGCTCCTGGTGCCACCGATCCCGGCGGCAGCGGCATCTCCATCAACGATCTCCGCAAGAATCTGCGCGACCTCAATGAACATATGGACCATGAGTGCAGTTCGTCCGAAGCGCGCTACGGGATTGTGCTCGACGCTTCGTTGATCACCGGCATCGATCCGCCACCCGAGGTCGAATCCGCCCTTGCCGCCATCAACACCGCGCACAACATGGTTTCTTCCGATGTCAGCCTCGCCCAGGCCACCGCTGATCAGCGCATCGAGCAATCCAAGCGCGCCGCCGAGATCGAAACTCTCAAAGCCCAGGCCGAGGTTCAGCCCCTCATTTCTCTGGCCAGTCAGCTGTCGGAATTGAAGACCACTGGCGAGGGTGCCTTGCGCGCCTACGTGCGCAATGTCCGACTCGGTCTTTTTGGAAGTGCACAGCAGGTTGTCATGGAGACAAAGCGATGAACCTCCTGATCGCCGCAGTGGTAACGTTCATGGCCTGCTTCGTGCTCGTACCCGTGATTTTCTGGCTGCTGCGGTTCCTCGGCTTCTACGCTGTGGTGGAGGAGCGCACCTGCTACGTTTACGTTCTGTTTGGCAAGGTGGTGGCGGTCATCAATGAGCCCGGTCTGCACATTCTCCTTTTCAAGCTGGGTTTGAAGGCGCCGATTGTCCGCTGGCTCGGACGTCTCTACGTCCTCGACATGCGCATCGATCAGCAGTATCTGCGCAGCCAGCCGGTCAATTCCGAAGAAGGCGCGCCCATGGGCATCGGCATCTGGTACGAGATGTTCATCAGCGATCCCATCGCCTTCCTCTTCAAGAACGCCGATCCGCGCGGCTCGCTCGCTACCAACGTGAGCAATTCGACCGTCCGCTGCCTCAGCAATCTGAAACTCGCCGACCTGCTGCAGAATCGCCACGCCATGAGCCAGACCGTCCGCACCGAGGTTTCCCCCCAGTCTCACGAATGGGGATACCAGCTGGGCTCGGTCTACATCCGCAAGGTGCACTTTCGCGACGCCCAGATGATCAGGCAGATCGAGGAAAAGGTCGTCAACCGCCTGCGCCAAGTGACCTCTTCGATCAAACAGGATGGCGCCAATCAGGTCAGCATCATCACCAGCACGGCAGAGCGCCAGGCTGCGGTGGAATTCGCCAAGGCTGCCGCCATGCGGCCGCGCATCGTCGGCGAAGCCCTGAACAAAGTTGCCTCCGACCAGGAAGTCCAAGCCGCAGTGTTCGAGATTCTCGAGATCCAGAAGATTCTCGACAGCAAAGCTCGCATCACCCTGATTCCGGAGAACAACGGAATTCTGCCGGAACTCTTAGCGTCCCGCTCTGGCGAGACCCCTGCACCTCCGTCCTCGCCACCATCAACTCCACCGAGGTCGAAGGGTTCCGTAACAGCCCACGCTTAGCAACTGCTGACCGAGGCGTCACGGTCGCTGGATTGCCTTGTCGACGGCAACTTTCTCCGCAAGACTCAGGGTCCGTACTTCCCCCTTCGCCAGGTTCCCCAGTTCAAGCGGCCCAATCGCCACTCGCACCAGGCGCAGCACTTCGACGCCGAGCACTTCCAGCATCCGACGGATTTGCCGATTCTTGCCTTCCTCGAGAACAATTTCGATCCAACTGTTCTTCGCTCCGTGACGAAGCAGCCGGGCACGCTGCGCGCGCAAGCGATCGCCGTCCACGCGCACGCCGCGCACGATGGCCGCAAGCAGTTCGTCATCGGCGACCCGGTCCACCTGCACGTGGTACGTCTTCTCCAGATGCGTTTCCGGCGCAAGGATTCTGGCGCCCCACTCGGAGTCATTGGTCAGCAGCAGCAAACCTTCGCTTGCCTTGTCGAGTCGGCCAACCGGCCCGACCCAAGGGAGGTTTTCGGGAAGACAGTCGTACACGGTTTCCCTGCCCTTTTCGTCGGAGGCGGTCGTCACAATCCCGCGAGGCTTGTTGATGGCGAGATAGACAAACTCCGCCGAGGCAACGCGCTCGCCATCGACTTCGAAGCGATCCCGCCCAATCCGGACCGGCGACTCCGGATTCTTTGTGATCGAACCGTTCACGCACACGCGTCCGCTGCGAATGATTTCGAACGCCTGCGAGCGTGAACAAAATCCCAGCTTCGAAAGCGCTCGCGCCAGCCCAACGCGCTCCAGTTTTTCCGTCGCCATCACCGGATCATCCTAATCGACTGAAAATGCACGTGCTCGCGACATGTCCAATTGTCACAAAGCATGCGCCGTAACGTCGTCTATAATGTCCACTTCACCGTGCAGTCAGCTGCGCAAGAGTCGCTGGACCCAGACCATCCCGGCACCCATCGGCATTTTTCGGGCTGCGCCCATCTAGAGAAACGATTTTGGGATCGCGGCACGGAGCCGCAGCACACTTTATAGCGGTGTTGTCCTTTATATGAAGACCCGAACCAAGGCCCCCACGATCGCCTACTTTTCGATGGAGATCGCGCTCGATCCCAACATGCCTACCTACAGTGGCGGCCTCGGCATGCTGGCCGGTGACACGCTGCGCTCCGCCGCCGATCTGGGCGCCCCTTTGGTCGCCGTCACGCTTGTCTACCGTAAGGGATATTTCCGGCAATACCTCGACCCCTCAGGCCAGCAGACCGAGCAACCGCAACAGTGGGAACCCGAACGTACCCTCAAAGCCGTCGACGGACGCGTCGCGATCGAGATCGATGGCAGACAGGTTTGGATTCGCGCCTGGGAATATGACGTGCAAGGTATCGACGGCGACATAGTCCCCGTCTATCTGCTCGATACCAACGTTCCCGAAAACGCCGAATGGGACCGGCACCTCACCGACTCGCTCTACGGCGGCGACGAATTTTATCGCCTGGCGCAGGAAATTGTTCTCGGCCTCGGCGGCCTGAAGCTGCTGCAAAAAGTCGGACACAGCGGCATCCAGGCCTATCACATGAACGAAGGCCACTCGGCCCTGCTAGCGCTGGGACTGCTCGAACGCCGGCTCGACCAGAGCTTCGCCGGGCGCGTAAAGCAACTCGACATCGACGGCATCCGCCGCATGTGCATCTTCACCACCCACACCCCGGTGCCTGCCGGACACGATCAATTTCCCAAGCCGCTGGTGCGGCAGTTGCTCGGCGACGAGTGGATGTCGCTGCTCGAACAGACACAGGCGCTCCATGACGACGCGCTGAACATGACTTACCTCGCGCTCCGCTTCTCCGGATACGTGAACGGAGTCGCGATGCGGCACGGCGAAGTGTCACGCGGCATGTTCCCGAACTACGCCATCAGCGCGATCACCAACGGCGTGCACGCCATGACGTGGACGTCGCCGGCATTCCGCGAACTCTTCGATCACTACATTCCCGGCTGGCGCACCGACAACAACTACCTGCGTTACGCCATCAGCATCCCGCTCGAAGACATTCGCGTCGCGCATGCGACCACGAAAGAATCCCTGTTCGCCGAGATCCGGCATCGCACCTCCGTTTCTCTGGACCCGAAGGTTTTCACGATCGGCTTCGCCCGCCGCGCCAGCACCTACAAGCGTGCCGACCTGCTCTTTCAGGATCGCGAGCGCCTGAAGCGCATCGCCCGCGACGTGGGTCCGATCCAGTTGGTGTACGCAGGCAAAGCTCACCCGCGCGATGACGGCGGCAAGAAAATCATCCGCCAGGTCTTTGAAGGTGCCTCATCACTTTCTGAAGTAATTCGCACGGTGTATGTCGAGAACTACGACATGAGTTGGGGCCGCCTGATCACCAGCGGTGTCGACATCTGGTTGAACACGCCGATGCGCCCGCAGGAAGCCTCCGGCACCAGCGGCATGAAAGCCGCCCTCAACGGCGTGCCCAGCTTCAGCGTGATCGACGGATGGTGGGCGGAAGGCTGGATTGAAGGCATCACCGGCTGGGCGATCGGCAACACCGACATCATCGAAGACCCGGCCTCCGAAGTCGCCACCCTCTACGACAAACTCGAACGCCAGATCCTGCCGATGTTCTACGGCACGCCGAACCGCTACACCGAAGTGATGCGCAGCGCCATCGCCCTAAACGGATCGTTCTTCAACACGCAGCGCATGGTGCAGCAGTACCTTGCGAATGCCTATATGTTGCGCGAGGTCGCTCCCCAGGTCCCGAAAGCCAAGCAGGCGGTTCCAGTCATGGCCAACGAATAAGCACGCGATGCCCCCACCACAAAAACAATTCGCCAAGTACGTAAAGAATTCCTACGCACTCGAAGTGTCCTTACTGGCCCTTGCGGCTAAAACCGTTCCTAACGTGCAACTTCGCGGCCAGTTCAGAGCGCGTAACCGACACCTGCTCCCCGGTCTCCTGATTCTTCAAAGCAAACGCGCCGGCCTTCACTTCATTCTCCCCAACGATGAGGACAAAACGCGCCCCCAACTTCGCCGCCGCGTCAAACGACTTCTTCAATCGGAAGGTTTCATCGCCCAGCTCAACCACCACATCTTCGCGCCGCAACTCGCGCGCCAGTCGCGCCGCCTCGCGATTCATTCCGGCACCTAACGGCGCAATGTAGACATCCGGCTTCAGCGCCACCGAAGGAGCCGACTGCGGCAGCGACATCACCACCCTGTCTTCGCCGATCGCAAACCCAATCCCCGGCGCCGCCGGACCGCCCAGCGCCTCCGATAATCCGTCATACCGCCCGCCACCCAGAATCGCATTCTGCGCCCCCAGTTCGCCATGCGTGAACTCGAAAGCCGTGCGCGTGTAATAGTCGAGCCCGCGGACTAACCGATCGTTCAACGTGAACGGCACGCCCGCCGTTTTTAGAATCTCTTGCACTTCTTCGAAATGTTTGCGGCAGCCCTCATCCAGAAACTGGCTGATGCGCGGCAGCTTCTCGATGATGGACTGATCTTCAGGCACCTTGCAGTCGAACACGCGCAGCGGATTGGTCATCGCCCGCCGCTGGCAATCGGCACACATCTGCGCGGTCACCGGCTCGAGCGCCGTTCGCAGAGCTTCGTTGAAGCGCGCCCGATCCGCCGGACATCCCACCGAATTTAATTCAAGAGTCCAACCCTGAATTCCGAGCCGGTCAAGCAGGGTCGCCAGCATCTCGAGAATCTCCGCGTCCCGCGCCGGAGACTCGCTTCCGGCCGTCGACGGCCCAATTACCTCCGCGCCGATCTGGTAGAACTGCCGATAGCGCCCCTTCTGCGGCCGCTCCCGCCGAAATTGCGGCCCGATGTAATACAGCTTGTTCAGCCCACGATCCCACAACTTGTGCTCGATGTAGGCCCGCACGACACCGGCGGTGTTTTCAGGGCGCAGCGTCAGCGACTGCCCCGAATCCGACTGCGCGCGCCCGCGGTCTTCCCACGTGTACATCTCTTTTGCAACGATATCGGTCTCTTCTCCCACGCCACGCGCAAACAACTCGGTCGCCTCGAAAATCGGCGTGCGAATCTCCTGAAAGTTGTAAGCGCGAAACACCTCGCGCACCTTTGCCTCGACGAAGTTCCACAGCGCCGTCTCCGGCGGCAAGAGATCCCGGGTTCCCCGAACTGCCTTGATCATTTGGTTTTCAGTCCCAGCCTTCCGCCATCAGCTACTCGCCATTAGCCATTAGCTTCTTTCAGATACTCTTCCCGATACCCCAAATAATTCCGCGCATAGCGGAAGATCGTTTCCTGATCCTCCGGCCCCAACTTCCGCCGGAACTTCCCGGGCGATCCCATCCACAACGACTCCGGCTCGACCACCGTCTTCTCGGGAATCAAAGTCCCCGCCGCAATGATCGACCCCGCGCCGATCCGCGCGCCATTCAGAATGATCGATCCCATCCCGATCAAGCAGCGGTCTTCAATCACGCAGCCATGCAGGGTGACGGAGTGACCGACTGTAACGTATTCGCCTAGATACACGCCGTACTGCTGCTTCATCCCATGCAGCACAGAGCAATCCTGCACGTTTGAATTCGCACCGATCCGAATTTCGTGCACGTCGCCGCGCAGCACAGCGTTCATCCAGACGCTGGCGTTTTCGCCGAGCACAACATCACCGATAATCTGCGCCGAAACGTCCACAAAGCAGGACGCCGGGACAATTGGATGCTTTCCCTTGAACGAACGAATCATGATGACAACGGCACAGCGCTCCCCGCGCGCCGTGCCGAAGTAAATGAACATATCACGCGCTCCCGATCAGGCGCGAGTGCATCGACACTCGCCGCCTTCGATGGAGCGACGGGCGTCCTCGCCCGTCGGCATTTCGGCAAGAATCCAGCCCGCTTCAACTATGGATTACAGTTTCACACTGCGCTTCGGTGAACGCGATCACATCGCACCGGTCAGCTTCGGCGTATATTGTCATCCGGGCCGTCCATCCTTCCGCAATTCGAACATGGAGCGGCGAGTATCCTCGCCCTGACAATTTCACGCATGGCCGCTTGCAAAGCACGATGAACTCCCCCCTCCGCAACACGCTCCTGCTCGGAGTCGCGCTCGGCCTCTTCCTAGGCCTCGGCTTCTTCACCTTCATCTATTCCAAGGGATACTCCTACCTCACCAACAATCCGGCCGCCTGCGCCAACTGCCACGTCATGCGCGCACAATACGATGCCTGGCTGAAGTCGAGCCATCACTCGGCCGCGACCTGCAACGACTGCCACACTCCTCACAACATTTTCGGCAAGTACGCCGTCAAGGCCAACAACGGCTTCTGGCATTCCTTCTACTTCACCACCGGCTGGTATCCCGACACGATCGAGATCACGAAGTTCGATCACCAAATCACCGAGAACGCCTGCCGCCATTGTCACGAAAACATCACCGCCGCCATCGACGGTAACGTCGTTCATGGCAAAGCCGCCGGACTGCAGTGCACGCGCTGCCACTTCTCCGTCGGACACTCCGAAGCTGCAGCCTCGATCCCTCGACCCGTACTAGTAGGAAGCAATCATGACTGACATGCCCGTTCATCAGCCACCCGCATCGCGCCGCATGCTGGCCCTCGTCGTCGCCCTGGCCGCACTTGCTACCGTGGCCATCGCCGCCTTGCTCGTCAACATTTTCGAGCGCAAGCAGGAAGCCCGGAATCCGTTCTACCGCGTAGTTGAGTTGAACGACACCATCGACGATCCCGCTGTCTGGGGCAAGAACTTCCCCATGCAGTACGACCTGTACCTGCGCACCGTCGACATGCAGCGCACCAAGTACGGCGGCAGCGAGGCCATGCCGCACTCGCCCACGCAGGCCGATCCGCGCTCGGTGGTGGCACGCTCAAAGCTTCAAGAAGACCCGCGCCTGAAAACCATCTGGGCCGGATACTCCTTCTCCGCCGACTACCGCGAGCGCCGCGGCCACGCCTACATGCTCGACGACCAGACTTTCACCGAGCGCCAGAAATTCGCGCCGCCAGCCATGTGCATCAACTGCCACGCCTCAATCGTCACCACCTACCTCAAGCTCGGCAACGGCGACCTAATGAAGGGCTTCAACGTCATCAGCGACACGCACATGACCTATCCCCAAATCCGCGAGACCATGAAGCACGCGGTCGCTTGCATCGACTGCCACGACCCGGCCACGATGCAGCTCCGCATCACGCGCCCAGCGTTCATCGAAGGCATTCGCGCCCTCAAAGCGTCGCAGGGCATCCCCAACTACGACGTCAACACCATGGCCACGCGCCAGGAGATGCGCTCCTACGTCTGCGGGCAGTGCCACGTGACGTACTACTTCCAGCCGCCCAACAAGCGCCTGACGTTCCCCTGGGCGAAGGGCATCAAGGTCGAAGACATCATCGCCTGGGAGGATGAGCAGAAAATCAACGAGTGGACGCATCCCGACTCAGGCACGCAACTCATCAAGGCCCGGCACCCCGAATTTGAAATGTGGAACCAGGGCGTGCACTCACGCTCGGGCGTCGCTTGCGCCGACTGCCACATGCCCTACATGCGCCAGGGCGGACTCAAGATCAGCGACCACCAGGTCAATAGCCCGCTGCTGAAGATCAACCGCTCCTGCCAGACCTGCCACCATTTCTCCGAAGAAGAGCTGAAAGCTCGCGTCGAAGACATTCAGGACCGCTTTTTCAGTCTGCGCAACACCGCGCTCGACGCGCTGGTTGACCTCATCAACGACATCAAGACCGGCAGGCAGAACGGCGACACCGACGCGCAACTGGCCACCGCCCGCGACTATCATCGCCGCGGCCAGTTCATGATCGACTTCGTGATGTCGGAGAACTCGATGGGCTTCCACGCGCCGCAAGAAGCGATGCGCATCCTGGGAGACGCCATTAATCTCTGCCGCCTCGGCCAGCTGAGTCTGCACGGCGGTCCACCACCCAGCCACAACCCGCCGAATATCGCGAAGGCACGGCCCGCAGAGCAACGCAGGTCAGGTATGGAGTAAGTACCAACGGCGAAAGAAGCGAATTTGGTTTTTCCACGCACCCGACCATTCTTCGAGTTGATTTTAAAGTCTTCGAATTACTCATTGACCTGATTTTTGGTGCACAAACGGCGCAAGCTGGTGAGAAAGACTAGTTTCTACAGTTGAGGTAGAGTTTCCATATGAAGAGGTTGTCGGCTCTGACCCTTCTGGCAGTTTTTGCCTCTACCGTCCTCCGCACCGCGGTTCGAGCAAACGTGGCCGGATCTCTTCCGAATATTTTCGTTTCCGTCCTAGCAGAGGTAAAAGCGAAGAAAGGGTACCCATCCTGCTGCCCCCTGAACTGCCGAGACCTTTCTGTAATGCCAAACACGCAAGTGTGGACAAGGCCACAGCAAACGAGTACATGGTCAGCCTCTATTATGACTTGGGCATAGGGGATGCGGGTTTCGCTGCGCTGTTCGAGGCCACCAGCAATCCCCAGTATTCTCCACGGGAACTAGAAAATGTTCGCGAAGTGAAGTTGGCTGGTGGTATCACCGGCTTTTTCAGACCCGTGAATTGCGGCGGATCGTGCGCCCCAGCGAACCTCTGGTGGGAACAGGGAGCGCTGCTGTATCAGATTCAGCTCAAGCTGCCTTCGACTCTCCGCGAGAAGAACCAGCAAGGGATCATAACCGCCGTCGGCAACTCGGCTATCCTCGCAGGCCCCCGCTAGCGACGCATCGCCTAACAGCCAAAGTGATTCCCATCTGCTCGCGTCTCATCGCCCTCCATCGGGACTCGATTCGACGACGCTCAGCTCCCCGGTGAGTGAATGTCGGAAGGTGCTCCAAGCCCAGTCCTCGGGCGCCGTCACCAGTCCGCGCGTAACCGGATTCCAATGTAGATCGCGTAGCCTCTCCAGTTGAGCCTGCTACCATATCCGCCTCGGCGGGATGCTCCAAGCCGGTGCATGCGGGCCTTCGGGCTCAACTGTGCCTCTCTGGGGTTACCCCAGGGGAAGGTGTAGACCTGACATTTCGTCGCAAGACCTCCTCTGCGATGCAACGCAGGAGTGGTCCTGCAAGGTACGACTCGTTGGAGCGTCTCGCCGCTTGCAGTCATGAAGACTTCCGTCTTGCTCGACGTCCTGGCCTCATCGCTTCTCGCCGGGGAAGCGAACGTTGCAGACGCGCACGCCCGCCTCGTCCGCACGCTAGGCCGAAATTGGCGCTGGCTCCGCCCGCTGGCCGCGCGCTACGTGAAAGCGTTCGCAGAACGCATCCGGCCGCACCGGCGCGAGGTGATCGCCTTCCTTCGAAGCGACAGAGCGCTGAAGGCTGCTCGAGAGAGATACCCCGACGAAATAGAAATCGAACACTGGCTGACCGAGCCCCAGATCATGCAGCCAGCCGCAGCAGCGGCCAGGTGGAATCTCCCCCCATTGAGTCGGCCGGAGCTTTATCGGAGTGGCTGGCTGTGAGTCCATCGGAACTTTTATGGTTTGCCGATCTCAAGGGCCTCACTGCGAAGCTGAACAGTCCGCTTCTCCAGCACTATCACTACCGCGTGCTGCGCAAACCGAGCGGTGATTTCCGACTCATCGAGATTCCCAAGCCTCGAATCAAGGACATCCAGCGCCAGATTCTTTTTCACATCCTGAACAAAATTCCACCGCATCCCGTAGCACACGGGTTTCTGCGCGAGACGTTCCATTCGCACGTTCGTCGCTCCGCACGTCGGCCGCCGCGTCGTGCTTCGCATGGATCTGCAGGATTTCTTCCCCACCTTCGGCGCTGCGCGCATCGCAACATTCTTTCGAATCGCGGGATATCCGAGTCGGTTGCTACGATCTGCTGGCCGGACTCTGCGCCACCACAACGCCGCGCTCGCCGTGGTCCACCCTCGCAAAGGGCGGTCGAGTACACTGCCGCCTACGCGGCGCGCGACTTTATTCGCGCCCGCACCTGCCGCAAGCACGGCGCTCCCACCGCCCGCGCTCGCCAACATCTGGCGTACCGCACCGATTGTCGCCTGACCGGTTTGGCCAAATCAGCCGGTGCACAATACACGCGCTATGCCGACGATTTGGCGTTTTCCGGCGATAGAGATTTCGAGAAATGCGTGGATCGCTTTTCCCGCCACGGAGCCGCGATTCTGCTCGAAGAAGGATTCTCCGTAAACATCGCGCGCGGATTATGCGGCAGGGCGTCCGGGCTCTTGCGGGAGCAGTAGTAAATACAAGACCTCACCAGTCCCGATCGATCTCCTGAAAGAATTCGAACTGCATCCTGATTCTCGCAAACTCATGAATTGCTACGCCCACCAGATTTCCCGCCCACCTACGCCGGGTAGCGTTCGAGAATCGTGCACACTCAAATGGACTTCCTGCGATCCCTCCTTCACCGAATGGCTGAGCAGCCTAAGCGCCACTAGCGCGTTCGCTCCCAACTTCAACATCACGCCGCGCGTAACACCAGGCCAGTCTGAACCTCGCAATCCGCGAATTCGCCGACTCGCTTCGCCGGCGGAATTTCCTATATGTACGTTAACGGTCAGAACCTCATCCGCGCTCGAGACGTGAATCTAGCCACTCCCATCGACGTGACCTATTCCGTGTTCGACGAAGGCGGAAACTTCCTCGGCGCCTACTACGACGTGCCTTCCTTTTCCACCTGGCAGATGACGAAGTCGATGACTTGCCCCTTTCCCCCATGCATTAATCCGCTGGCCCGCCCCATCTCGCAACTGGGAGCAATCAATGAATTCGACAGCGTAGCCTCGAGCGTCTATCACGGATTGACCGTTTCGCTTCATCGCCGCATGACGCATGGTCTTTACTTTCGCATGGCCTACACCTTCGCCCATGCCTACGACGACGGCCAGGACGCGCTCGTCGCCGGACGGCCAGCCACCGTGCAAGCCACCGTGCAGAACGGTTACTCCACCGTTTCAGAAAGAGGTCCGAGTTCCACCGATCAGCGCCACCGCTTCGTGCTCTCGGCCATCGACGACCTCCGTCCTTTTGGCCGCGACCACGTGCTGCTTTCGAAACTGTTCAATGACTGGAAGGTCGCCGGAGTTCTCACCATCGGCAGCGGCCGTCCGGTCGATGCCAAGGTCTTCGGCGATCCCAACCGGGATGGCAACTCCTTCAACGATCGTTTGCCCGGTTTACGGACGCAACGCCTTTCTCGGACCCGACTATGCCACCACTGACTTACGACTTACTCGCCGTCTCTATTTGCGACCCCGCGTGAAGCTCGAGTTAGTCGCAGAAGTGTTCAATGCTCGGAACCGCGATAACCAGCGCGTCACCATCACCGACGACGGTTTCACGAATACTGCAACAGACTTCATTCAGCTCGATAAGGCAATTGGAATCAGATACTTCCCTGCTTACTACCAGAGGCCGGCAAACCTCACGTGTGCTACCAGTGCGTATGCTCCGCGTCAGATTCAGTTCGCTCTCAAATTCATTTTCTAATTCAAATGAACGGGACCGTCGTGCTATCGGAACGTTAAATCGCCCGTATTTACGCCCAATTTTTGACATTCCCCCTTGACTTGCCTTCGGAACCTTGCAATAACTATCCGGTCCAACGGGACGAGTTTGGGGGTGTAGTTAGTTGGCGGAAGTCAGACTTCGAGAGGGGATATCCCCTCGAGAACGCGCTGCGTCGTTTCCATTGCAAGGGGCACCGGGAAGATGTCATGAAGGAGGTTCAACGCCACTCCTTTTTCCTGACGCCCGGCGAAGAGAAGCGTGTCCAAGAAGCACTCGCACGCAAACGCAGCAGGAAAAAGCTCGTAAGGAGCAAGACTGATAACCGTTGGGTCGCGCCTTAAGGCGGCGGCCCATTTCTTTTCCCCCACCGTCTCACAAAAGAATGCCTCGGTTGTCAATCAGGCATCAGAGTTTCTTCCTCCGCTGTAGACCTGCGTGACCCGCAGGTGGGCCGAATCCAAGGGTAATCGTTCGAGGGGGGGTGCGTAACAACTCTGCGCGCAGTTGCGCGTGGGGAAGCAACCGCTTTCTCATGCGGAACGCGCGACCGGGGAATGGGGTGAGGGATGGAATTTCAGGACAAGGTTCTCAAGTGTATCGACTGCGGTTCAGACTTTATTTTTACCGCGGGCGAACAGCTTTTCTTTCACGACAAGCAGTTTAAAAACGAGCCAAAACGTTGCAAGGCCTGTAAAGCAAAACGCATTGCCGTTCTGGGGGCGACGGTTCCAGGACAAACGCCCGCTAAAACGGAAACCCGCACCACATGTTCCCAGTGTGGAAAGGACACCACCGTTCCCTTCAAACCAACGCAGGGACGGCCGGTTTTCTGCCGCGAATGTTTTCAGCAGAAGCGGCAACAGGCAGCAACCGCCTGAGTTTTGCGGATCAGGCAATCAGCCGGTCGACCAGGAGAAAGTCCTCCGGCTGAGTCGATTCCAGGAAGGCTGACGATTCCCCTGTTTTCCTGGCGTTTTCCCCCGAAGATTTGCGGGCTCTACGAAGCGGGTTCGCTGCGCTGGGGTGGAAGTGTGCCTGCTCGCTTGGCCAGCAGCGTTTCGAGTTGCTGCACCAGTTGCCGTGTTCCGATGGGCTTCACCAGCAGCGACTCCGAGCTCTCATTGCGCCAGCTCTCATCCGCCGGCGGGTAGGCGGTCAGAATCGCGGTCGCCGGATGATTCTTCTGCGCGCGCGCCAGCCGCAGCACGTCCAATCCGGCGGCTTCCGTTTCCATCCGGATGTCGGTGATCACCACGTCGTACTCTCGCCCCTTCAACTTTTCGCGGGCTTCCGTGCCCGATGCCGCGGTGTCCACTTCGAAGCCGTTTAGCTCGAGCACCGCTTTCAGCGTCAGCAAAACGGGCTTGTCATCATCCACCAGAAGCACGCGGCGCGTCACGGGGGACTTCCCTTCTTCGATGGAATCACAAACATTCGCGGCAAGCAGTTTTGCTAGCAGCGCGATGGCGCGATTCGTTCCAGATGGCCTCGAATGCCTAAGTGCGCTGCTACTATAGTATGGTGGCGAGTTTTTACGTACAGAATTTTGGGTGCCGCGCCGCCCAGGCCGACGGCGCCGCGATCGAACGCCAGTTTGAGGATCAGGGCCTTGAACGCGCCGTCACCGCAGCTGACGCGGAAATCGTGGTTCTCAACACTTGCACAGTAACCGCCTCGGCCGACCAGGACGCCCGCGCCGCCATCCGCCGCGTCCACCGCGAGAATCCACAAGCAAAAATCGTAGTGACAGGCTGTTACGCCCAGCGCGCCCCCGAAGAATTGGCCGCCATCCCGGGCGTCTCGCAGGTCATCGGGAACTCGCATAAACATCAGCTGGCAGGAATTACGGTGCCGCGGTCGCTTGTCTCTGGTCCGGCTTTCATCCCACTCTCTTCGCTGACAACTGAGAACCGAGAACTGGGAACTGCAGTCTTCGTCTCCGACATCTTCGCGCACACCGAACTCATCACGGCCCCGGTCTTCGACGCGGCGAACGAACGCACGCGTCCGAATCTGAAAGTGCAGGACGGCTGCGATAACCGCTGCTCCTTCTGTGTAATCCCGTTCGTCCGCGGACAAAGCAGGTCCATGAAGCTGGATCAAATCCTGCGCGAAGTAGACACACTAGTAGCCGCAGGCTACCGCGAGTTGGTGATCTCAGGAATCAATCTCGGGAGATGGGGCAGGGATTTGGGCCTAGGTCTCAGGTCTCAGGTCTCAGGTGTCAGGGAAGCAGGTGACGGCTCACAGGTTACAGGTGACAGTCAACCGAGAGCGATCTTCAATGCCTCGTCCATCAAGGGTTTTGACCGACGACTAGCGACTGACGACTGGCGACTGGTCCATCTCGTCCGCGCCATCCTCGACCAGACGTCCCTCGAAAAGCTCCGTATCAGTTCCGTCGAACCCATGGATTGGACCGACGAACTCATCGAACTGGTGGCAACGTCCCCGCGCATCGCCAAGCATGCGCACGTGCCCCTGCAGTCGGGCAGTGATGCCCTGCTGCGACGCATGCATCGCAAATATCGTCCCTGGCACTATCGCGAAAAGATTGAGAAGATTCGCGCCGCCATGCCAACCGCGGCGATCGGTGCCGACGTAATGGTCGGCTTCCCCGGCGAAACCGACGCGGAATTTGAAGAAACGCGCCGCCTGATCGAAGACTTGCCGTTCACCTACCTCCACGTTTTCAGCTATTCAGCCCGGCCCGGCACCCCGGCGGCCAACATGCCGAAACAGGTGTCGGTCTCCATTGCGCGCGAACGCAGCCGGATCCTGCGCGAACTCGGGGAGCAGAAGAAGCTAGCCTTCATGCAAAGCTTCATCGGCCAAACCCTCCAAGCCATCACTCTGACCAAACAGAGTAGTACTGACGCCAAGTGTGGCGCGAACCCTCCTGTCCGCGAAGCCGACGTCACCGAGTCCCTCACCGACAACTATCTCAAGCTGCAGATCAAGGGGAAGTTCGAACCGAATCTCTGGCTGCGCTCCAAGATCCTCGCAGTCGAGAAGCACTCCCTGATCGGCGATCAGGTCTAAGCTGTCTTCGATTCGAAGAGATCTAGCCATCGCAATACGCCTTTTGCTCAACCGTACGTGAGAGTTGCCCGCCAGTTCAGTGGCGGGTTAAGCAATCTTCAACGACACATGCCGTAGGCACGTCCTGCTTAGCTTCGTGTCAGGCGCGCCTTCACGCACACCGTAACAGCCACCACAAGACTGCGCCTTTAGGCGCTGGTCGTTCACGAACAAAAATCAGCCGCCCCGGCTTTGGAGGCGGCTGATCCAACTCCATGCCGCTCTACGCCACCCGGCTAGAAACCGCCTCCCGCTCCGGCGCCTTCGTCGACCGAACGGGCACCAGCATCGGCACGCGCTCGCGATACTCCGCGTATTCACGATGCGCCTGCACCAGATCGTTCTCCTCGAACTGAATCGCCACGAAGATGTACAAACTGGTCGCAACCGCAAACACCAGGTGCGCCACCGTCATCGTCGGGGTGGCCCAGAACGAAAGCAGCCATCCTACGTACAGCGGATGCCGCACGTAGCGGTACAGTCCCGGGGTTTTGAAGGGGAGCGATTCATAAGGACGCCCGATCAGGTTCAGCCACACCTGGCGCAATCCAAACAGATCGAAGTGATTAATGAGGAAGGTCGCAACCAGGACAGTCACCAACCCGATGCCATAGATGGCGTACAAGATCGCTCTTGCCGAAGCGTTCTCGACATTCCAGATCACCCCACCCATGGGCTGCCACAACGCAAACAGCAGCAACAACGCGACGCTAGAAAACAAAACGTACGTGCTGCGCTCAACCACTTGCGGAACAATTTTGGTCCAGGCCTTCTTGAACCACGGCCGCGCCATCACGCTGTGTTGCACCGCGAACACGCCGAGCAGGAGCGAATTGATCAGCAAGGCCTCAAGAAACGGCCCCTGCCGACCCGAATCCATGGTCTTGGGAACCCCGAAATTGCCCATGAATCCAATGGCATAAAGAAAAGTGGCGAAGAACGCGAGGTAGCAAACGACCCCATACACGAATGCTGCGATTCTGCTGAACATGTCTTCTCCTACGGGACGCCGTAAGCAGTAACTGCGAGACACACCCCAGGAAATTGGCCCCCGTTGTCGCTATTAACTCGCGCGCGGGGGCTCAGCGTCCTTTGGCACGACTGAATTTTTTCTGCTATTTTTCTGACAACGTGCCGCCCGCGACCAACAACTCGGTCTACGAATTCGGGCCCTTCCGGCTGGAGTTGCGTGAGCATCGCCTGATGCGCGAGGGACAACCCATCCCTCTGACCGGCAAGGCGTTCCACACATTACGCGCACTGGTGGAGCGGCACGGCGAACTGGTTTCAAAGCAAGACCTGATGAGCGAGATCTGGCCGGAGACCACCGTCGAAGAGAACAATCTTGATCGTAATATCTCGATGGTGCGCAAGGCGCTCGGCGACCAGTCGTTCATCGAGACCGTCCCGCGCGTAGGCTACCGCTTCGTCGCTCCCGTTTCCAAAACAGCGCCGAGCCCTGCAGACCGCGCAACCCGCACCGCCACGCGTCAGGAGATTCGCTTCTGCGTGACCGACGACGGCGTTCGTCTCGCCTACGCGAAAGTGGGCAGCGGTCACCCCATCGTCAAGGTCGCCGACTGCTTCAACCACCTCGACTTCGAATGGGATAGCCCGATATGGCGGCACTGGGTCCGCGAGTTCGGCAACAACTTCGGCCTGGTGCGCTATGACGGACGCGGCAGCGGACTATCCGACTGGGAAGTGGAAGACGTTTCTTTTGAAGCGTGGATTCACGACCTCGAGAAAGTCGTCGATGCAGCAGGCCTAGACAAGTTTGCGCTCATGGGGCACTCGCAGGGTGGGGCCGTCGCCATCGCCTATGCCGTACGCCATCCCGAGCGCGTCAGCCATTTGATCCTCTGGGGCGGCTACGCTCGCGGCGCATATCATCGCGACATTCCCGATGCCGTCGAAGTCCGCCGCGCTCTCGAGACGCTCGTTCAATTGAACTGGGGCAGGACGAATCCCTCCTTCTTCCAGATGGTCACGGACCTCTACATCCCCGAAAAGGCAACTGCGGAAGAGCAAAGCTGGTTCAGTGATCTCCAGCAGGTTTCGATTTCGCCCGACAATCTCGTGCGCTACATGAGGGCCTGCGACGACATTAATGTGCGGTCGATCCTGCCGACTCTCAGCATGCCTACGATTGTCTTCCATAGCGACCGCGACAAAATCGCGCCCCCACAGGAAGGCCGAATTCTAGCGGCCGGCATTCCCAAAGCTCGCTTCGTTCCTCTGGCCAGCGCGAATCACGTGCTGCTTGCCGATGAACCGGCCTGGAAAGTTTTTCGAGAAGAACTCACCTCGTTCCTGACCGGCTCAGGCTCAAGCTCTTCTTGAGATTGCGGCGAATCGTCGAGGAAATGCTTTCAAAGAACCGGGGAAAGGTGGCTGCGCCGATGAGTCGCCAGCGCGTTTTTCGTCAGAAACCACTTCCCGCACTGGGAGCAGCGGCTTCCGAGAACCGATCGGGACGTAAGTTCGTGCAAATTACCCTGCACTTGCGCCAGATCCTCCTGCGCCTGTTGGCAGTTGGCGCAGGCAATCCGAGCCAAAGTCTCACTTTTTCCGCGGGACATCGCCTGCAAACATTGCGCGCAGGAATTCGACTGCATACACGGGCCTCGACTCGGGAGGTTGCCCTGAACGGGCAGAGCGCTGTCTTGGGGAGGGACAAGGACAACATAACCGCATTCCAATTTTTGAATCGGTGATAGCCGTCACGTCCGGAAGTGACGATTCAGTACACGAGAAACTCTGGCCCAACCGGGCCATTCCCATGCACCTACGGCAGGAGTAGATTTCCCGCAGCCTGTTTCTGGCATACTCCCATGGTGAACCGGAAACCAGACATCTCCGATTTGGTGGGCGAGTTCCAGCGTGCGAACTCGCCCACCCGCAGCGCCGGGGAGGCAGATGACCACCGCTGGTATCGTTTCGCCCGCATCGTCCACGAACTAAAGCAGAAGGACGATCAGACAACTCTGCAGGCAGCCTTCAACCGGCTCGAGGAATTCCTCAGAGGAGAGAATTCCGATCTGCGCAATTGGGCGACCGGATTTCTTCAAGCGTTACAGGATGTTTCCACCTGGAGTTCACACGACGGTGAGTCTTTCCTGCAGTTTATGGGCGAACGCACGCGGCACGTGTGGGCGACCCTCGACACCATCCGCCTCGATCTGGCGGACTGTTCCATCCTTGAAGCCGAAGTTCTGATGTGGCGGGTCGTGCATCCGACCAAGCCCGTCGGACGCAGCTAGAGCGCTTCGAAACCTCGCTTCCGCGCAATTCTTCCCGGGAAAACAGAAAGCGCTTTCCGCATGGGAAAGCGCCTCACGAAACTCGGCATCGAGCCAGGTCGACCGTCTAGACTCTGGTTACCGGACTGCTGGAGTGATTGCGCGCGTCGGCCAGATTCGCCGGCGCTACATCCCTGCTTTCATAGCCTTCCAGATCAGGCAGGGTGGAGGCGATCGCTTGCAACGTGGCGTTCGAACGCTCCAAAACTGTTTGCAGATATTTCTTCGCAACCGCACGGTCCGCGGGCTGAACCAAAGTCCACCAACGGGCGATGCATTCGCCGATGTCGCCTTCTGACTTGGCTCCCTCGACGACCGCATCCATCAACCGGTGCACCTTGGTCTTGACCGCCTGATAGGAAACTGAAAGTTCCTGTGGCATGAGAGACGGGCTCCTGCCCGCTCAAGTGCAAACCACTGTCCAAACCTCGGCAGCGAGATTTGCGGTATTTATCAGGATGTTACATTCCACTTGTTGTAGAAATCAGCCCCCGCCTATGAAACCGCATATTCGGGAGGGAGGAGTGAAGCAAACATCCGCGTGTGCTGAGGTATCTTTCCACGTCCAAGGCCAGCTCAGGCCAACTGAGCTGCGCAGCACCCATGCTATAATTTTCCCTCGTGTTTCTGCCGGAACCGCACGGAGGATGGTATCGATAAAAGGTTTATCCGCACCAACGACCGCATACGCGCCCGCGAAATCCGGGTGATTGACGACGAAGGGAACCAGATCGGCATTCTGCCTCCTTTCGAAGCGCTCAAGATGGCCCGCGAGAAAAATCTGGATCTGGTTGAGATCTCGCCCACCGCGCAACCTCCCGTCTGCCGCATCATGGACTACGGGAAATTCCTGTACCAGCAGGAAAAAAAGGAGCGCGAGGCCAAGAAGCATCAGAAGCAGATCGTGGTTAAGGAAGTGAAGTTCCGCATTAATGTGGACGACCACGACTACGAAACCAAAAAGAATCACGTGCTGCGTTTTTTGGATGAAGGCGACAAGGTCAAGGCGACCATCTTCTTCCGCGGTCGTGAAATGACGCGCACCAACCTGGGACGCCAGATCCTTGAGCGGTTGATCAAGGACGTCCAGGAAAAAAGTATCGTGGAGTTCCGCCCGCGCCAGGAAGGCAACACGCTGCACGCGATCCTGGCTCCTAAGAAAGACGAGAGCGGCGGCGCCAAGAAAGAAAAACCGCGGACTGCGTCGCCACCACCGCCATCGCCGCAAGTGAAACAGGCGTGAGACAGCACTTGGCATTTAGTACTTAGCATTTGGCCTGCTGTCGTCGGTGCCCCTGCAGGTGAATCTCGCGAAGGTGCGTGGTTTTTGCCTGGAAGCACCACGAAGCGAGAACGGCTAAATGCTAAAGGCCGAATTCAAAAACTGAGAACTAAATTTTTATGCCCAAACTTAAAACTCACAAAGGCGCCGCCAAGCGCTTCAAGAAAACCGCCACCGGCAAGGTGAAGCGTCATCATTCGCACCTGCGCCACATGCTCACCTCCAAGGGACAGAAGCGTAAAGACAAGCTCGCGAAATCGGTGCTGGTCTCGGACGCCGACACTCCCAAGGTCCTGCGCATGATTCCCTACGCCTGATCGTGTGGGGCGGACACTCCTGTCCGCCAACCCGGAGAAGGTCGTAAACTGTTTTTGTCGCAAACTGTACTTGTCCGAGGGTTTTGGGAAGGGCACGGCTTCAGCCGTGCCGCTCGCAAGCGTCCTCCTGGGGACTTTAGTCCCTGAGGTGGCCGGCGAGTCAGGGTGCTGATCACCGCGCCCGGGCGTGTGAAGAGGTCAATCGTCATCGACGATCCTTACCTCCAGCCGCCAGCTGTTACGAAACGAAAAAGGAGAATGCAATGCCTCGCGTAAAACGTGGAACCAAGCGCCGCGCCAAGCGGAAAAAAATCTTAGACCGCGCCAGCGGTTATTTCCTTACAAAATCGAAACTCTACCGCTCCGCCAAAGAGGCCGTCGAGCGCGGACTGAAGTTCGCGTACTCGGGACGCAAACAGCGCAAGCGCCAGTACCGCTCGCTGTGGATCGTGCGCATCGGCGCCGCCGCCAAGGCGAATGGCCTGAGCTACTCGAAGTTCATCAACGGCCTGAAGAAGGCCGGCGTGGAACTCGATCGCAAGATTCTCGCGGACTTGGCAGTGAAAGACGCTGCCGCATTTAAGAATCTCGCGGAGCAGGCCAAGAGCGCGCTGGAAGCGGCGTAAAAGCAGCCTCCAGCACTTAGCCGTTAGCCTTTAGCTCAACTGACTTCGGGACGGATGACGGCGCCCGTCCCGCCTCTATCACTTACGCATTTCTTTAAGGTTTGCCATTCTGAGCACAGCAGAAGAACCAGTTTTCGCTTTCGAGCGCCCGGAAGCTCAGCACATGTACACCGTTCCTCAACTGACGGACTACTCGGCCACGGCGCTCGACACGGCTTCGCGCGACCTGCTCTCCGCGCTCGAAGCCGAATCCGTCGCCGTCAGCGGCGAGAACGAATACAAACTCTTCCGCGACCGCTGGCTCGCGCGCAAAGACGGCATCGCCACCCAGATCAACGATCTCTGGCTGAAGGCCGCGCCCAAAGAAGCCAAGCGCGATGCCGGCCAACTCGTCAACGACCTCAAGAACAAAATCCAAGCCAAAGTCGACGCGACGCTCGAACGCACCCAGGGCAGCGCGGCCGCGAGCAAACTCGCGGGCGAATGTATCGACATCAGCCTGCCCGGCATTCGCCGTCCGCTAGGCGCTGAGCATCCCGTCATTCGCACCATGAACGAGATTGTCGCCGTATTCCGGAATCTCGGCTATTCGGTTTCTGAAGGTCCTGAAATCGAAACCGATTACTACAACTTCGAGGCGCTGAACTTCCCGCCCAACCATCCGGCGCGCGACATGCAGGACACGCTCTTCCTCGCCGACCAGGACAAAAAAGCTCAGCGCGAGCGCCTGCTGCTGCGCACGCACACGTCACCCGTGCAGATTCGCACCATGGAGCGGTTGAAACCGCCGCTGCGCATCGTAATTCCGGGCAAGGTCTACCGCAACGACCCGCCTGACGCCAGCCACTCGCCCATGTTTCACCAGATCGAGGGGCTAGCGGTCGATACCAACATCACATTCGGCGATTTGAAGGGCACACTCGATCACGCCATGAAAGCTTTATTCGGGTCGAGTGTGAAGACGCAATTCCGCCCGTCGTTCTTCCCCTTCACCGAGCCGAGCGCGGAGATGATGGTGAGCTGCTTTATCTGTGGCGGCAGCGGCAAACGCGGCTCGGAACCGTGCCGTCCGTGCAAGACCACGGGCTGGATCGAGATTCTCGGCTGCGGCATGGTCGACCCCAACGTCTTCGAGTTCGTGAAGAACAACGGCTACGATCCGAGAAAAGTATCGGGCTTCGCCTTTGGCATGGGCGCGGACCGCATCGCGATTTTGAAGTATGGGGTCGACGATATTCAGCTGTTCTTCCAGGGCGATGAGCGGTTTTTGAAGCAGTTTGGGTGAGGCAGTTGGCTCTTAGCTGCTAGCCTTTAGCTCAAGCCTTTGACCGCAAAGAGCGCTAAGAAAAGCCGCCAAGTTCGCAAAGAGATGCTTGTCTCTGCGGCCTTTGCGATCTTTGCGGTTTAGGAAGTTTTGAGTTTCGGATCAGAGATGACCCTCGAAGACATCGAAAAATCGGCGGCGACCGACGCTAGGATCTCCTGGATAGAGGGAGATTCGTCGGAGCTAAAAGCTAACGACTAAGAGCTAAGAGCTGATTCTATGAAGTTGTCTCCCACATGGATCCGCGACTTCGTTGACCTCAAGGTCGACAACGCCACCCTTGCGCACGATCTGACTTCGATCGGCATTGCGGTCGAGGGCATTTCGGGCGAGGGCGACTCGACCGTGTTCGAGATGGAGATCGGGACCAACCGGCCCGACGCGATGAATCATTACGGGGTCGCGCGCGAGGCTTCGGCGTTCTACGATCTGCCGCTCAAGCCCTACGCTGCCAAGCTGCCGCCGTTCACCGATCTTGCCGGCATGACGATCACCGTGGAAGACGGGCGCTACTGTCCTCGATTCACGGCGCGCGTGGTGCGCGACGTGACTATCAAAGCCTCTCCTGCGAAAATCGCGCAGCGGCTTGGACTGCTCGACCAGCGGCCCATCAACAACGCGGTCGACGCCACCAACTACGTTCTCTGGGAGAGCGGAAAGCCGACGCACGTGTTCGATCTCGACCTGCTCGAAGGTCGCCGCATCGTCGTGCGATTCGCGCGCGCTGGCGAAACGCTCAAGACGCTTGACGGAGTGGTGCGCCAGCTCACGACCGAAGATCTCGTTGTGTGCGATGCCAAGAAACCGGTCGGCCTTGCCGGAGTCATGGGTGGCTACGACACCATGATCACGGAGCGGACTCGCAACATCTTGATCGAGTCGGCGTGGTGGGACCCGGCGACCGTCCGGAAGATGTCGAAGCGGCACGGGTTGCACACCGACGCCTCGCACCGCTTCGAACGGGGCGCCGACTACGAATCAACGCTAGTGTCCACCAACCGCGTTGCCGAGCTGATACTGAACTCGGCAGGTGGAACGCTGGTCGGCGATGCGATCGACGTGGTGGTGGGCCGGCGCGACCAGGCGCCGATCGTGCTGAACATGTCTGAGGTCCACCGCATCCTGGGAAAAGATCTCAGCGCGCAGGAAGTGTTGCGCATTCTCGGGCGGCTTGGCTTTGAAACTACGCCCGGGCGGCAGGAAGGCGAGGAATTCGAAGTCACGATCCCGTCCTGGCGGCTCGATGTGGAACGCGAAATCGATGTGATCGAGGAAATCGCGCGGCTCTACGGCTACGACCGATTCCCGAACACGCTGCCCGCGTTTGCCGGGGCCGTGATCGAACTGCCCGACGCGCCCAAGGACGCGAAGCTGCGCAATTCCCTGCTCGGACTTGGCTACGACGAGGCGGTGTCGCTGAACTTCATCTCGGCGGAAGACGCGAAGACCTTCTCGCACGCCCAGTCGATGACGCTGGCGAATCCGCTGAGCGAAGAAGCGTCAGTCATGAGGACCTCGCTCGTGCCTGGCATGTTGGACATGCTGGCCAACAACCTGAATCGCGGGACCGACGACGTGCGCCTGTTCGAAGCCGGCCACGTATACGAGGCCGACGGTGCGGGCGCGGCGGAGCCGAAGCAAATCTGTTTCGCGGCCACCGGCAGCGCACTGCCCGTGAACGTCAACCGCCCGTCGGAAGCACGGCCGATCAGCTTCTACGACCTAAAGGGAGACGTAGAGAATTTGCTGTCCTCGTTCGCGTCGAAGACGCTGCATTACGACACCGAGGTCGCCGGCTACTTCCATCCCGGACGTGCGGCGCGCGCCGTGCTCGATGGCACGGTGGTCGCTCAGTTCGGCCAGTTGCACCCGGATGTGGCCGGAGCCCGCAAGCTGCGGCAGGACGTGTTCGTGGCGGAGCTGTTCCTCGGTTCGCTCTACGATAACGAATTGCGCGAGCCGCGCTACCAGGCTTTGGCGCGCTATCCGGCCGTGGAGCGCGACTTCTCGTTCGTGTTCGCCGATGGTGTGATCTTCGAGCAGATCGAGCAGGCGGTGAACAAGTTGAAGCTCAGTGAACTGCGTAGCTTCGCTCCGGCGGAAATTTTCCGCGGCGGCAATGTGCCCGCGGGCAAATACTCGATCCTGCTGCGCGCCGTCCTCCAGTCTAACCACCGCACGCTGCGCGAAGATGAAGTCGCGCAATGGTCCGGACAGATCATCAAGGCGCTGGAAGGGCTGGGCGGAGCGCTGCGGCAAAGCTGATCCAGCGGGAGCGACGAGCACAACGCTAGAGGATGCCCTCCCGCATGCGTCTGAGGAAGTCCTGAGCTTCTGTTTCTGCCGACTGCACGATGTCAGGCTTGTCGCGAAACTCGAGCCGCACTTCCTGCAACACCAACTCAACTGCGTCTTTCGGTTTGAAGCCGCCGCCAGCGAGTTTGCGAATGCGCTCGGTGACACTTGGGAGAGCGCCGGAATCGACGCGCGCCGGGTGCTCCTCACAGGTGTGAGCGCGGAATTTCCCCATCGCCAGCCGATCGTAGGCGCTCTTGGCCTCGGAATCGCTCAGCAGCGTGGGAACCGGGCAATTCCAACCACAATTGGAACAACCCCATCCGTGAAAATTCTTGGTCGCGATCCAGACCGTTGATCTCGGCATTTTGCTCTCACAGTCATGGCGCCGAAATTATAGAACTACTAAGGTCAAACCGTGATTTCCGCACGCCAACCAAACCCGACTTTCGTTGGTTTCCGCTATACTCCCCGCCGGGATGAAGGAGGGACATGTGCTATCGCGACGAAATTTTCTTGGAATGAGCGCTTTCGCAGTTGCGGGGCTGGCACAGGCAAGAAATCTATCGGCAACGCTACTGACACCTGCTTCGGGATGGGCGCTGCAGACATCCTCGCCGGATCCCTCCCTGGTGGAGCGCGCCCGCACCCTGCTTCGGCAAGGCCCCTTCATCGAGACGCACAACGATCTCCCTTCCATGCTGCTCGAAGTAAAGGGCGACCTCGCAAAATACGATCTCAGCAAGGTCCAGCCCAAGCTTTGCGCGGATATTCCACGGCTGCGCGAAGGCGGCGTGGGCGCGCAGTACTGGTCCGTGTTTGTCGAGTCGGCCACGCAGAAGACGCACACTTCCCTGCACGAAGCCATGCGCGAATTTGATGTTGCCCTGCGCATGATCCGGAGCCAGGCGGACTTCGAGCAGGCGCGAACGGCCGACGACATCGAACGCATTCACAAGGCCGGAAAGATCGCCTGCCTGCTGGGTGTCGAGGGCGGGCACATGATCGAAAACTCGGCCGCGTCCCTGCGCGTCTTCTACGACTTGGGCGCGCGCTACATGACACTCACCCACTGGGACAACATTGATTGGGCGGACTCGGCCACCGACCGGCCACAGCATTTCGGACTGACCGGCTTTGGCAAACAAGTCGTGCGCGAAATGAACCGGCTGGGCATGTTCGTCGACCTGTCGCACGTGAGCGCCGAGACCATGCGCGATGCGCTCAGCGTGACGAAGGCGCCGGTGCTGTTCTCGCACTCCAGTTCATTCGCGGTCAACCCACACCCGCGGAACGTGCCCGACGACGTGCTCGCGAAGCTGCCCGCCAACGGCGGAGTGATCCACGTGAACTTCATCAAGGAATTCATCTCGACCAAGAACCAGGCGTGGCAGGAAAAGCGCAGCGAGGCGGTGCGCAAACTGCATCTCGAAGAGAGTACCGACGAGACCATCACCAAGGCCATGCAGGAGTGGGATAAGAACAATCCATTCCCCCGGCCGACGATTTTCGACGTGGCCGATCATATCGATCACATTCGCCAAGTCGCGGGCGTCGATCATATCGGCATCGGCGCGGATTACTACGATGTCGGCGGGGAATCGATGGCGCAAGGACTCGAGGATGTGACGCGCTACCCGTACCTGTTCGCGGAGTTGCTGCGGCGGAAGTATTCCGAAGACGACGTTCTGAAGATTGCTGGCAAAAATCATCTGCACGCCATGCGGCAGATGGAGAACGTGGCATCGCAACTACAGAAGTCGGAGACGCCGCTCGAGGCACGGACGGAATCGAACGCGGAGGCCCTCAGCGCCTGAAGGCGCGATCGTTCCTGCACCGTAGGGCCCGCCTGAAGGCGGGCCCTTCCCCTGGGTCTCCATGTTGAGGCGGTGGACGGTGCCTCACGTTCGCGCGCCCCTTTGCGCTCACGTGGGTCCACGCCCGCTTGAGATATCGCACGCCTGCGTCGTGAACCCAGGTTGGCGACCAAAGAGCGGGCGCGACCTGGGGCACCAAGCCACGCGATCAACCTGCGAGCCTCAACCAGTGCGTTTCGTGAGTTTGCGATGTTCTGGAAAATTTCAGCGGGGATGGATGCCGAAATTGGCAGCTGACGTCAGGACTCGGTTGGCGGCTTGCCTTCTTCTTGGGTTGATTCCTTGTGCTCGGGGCGGCCGCGCTGCTGTTTTAAGTCGAGAAGGCGATTGATCTCCTTCACCAGTTCCATGAGCTTTTGGGGGTCTTGTTCCACAGCGGCTTCGGCACACAACTCCCTCCACCGCTCTTCAGTGTTCACCATGACGAGTAGTTCTCTCCCATTGAGAAAGGGTCTGACTTGTCTTGCGTGAACCTGAGACTACCGTGTCGCCTGTAGAGAGTCGGTCGGTTGCCCTACACAGGCCGCTCCGGCCCCAGCCCCAACTCGGCGTTGAACTGCTTGAAAGCCGCGTAACACTTGCAGGACTGCTGCTCGAGCAGAGCCCGGTTTACTACGAAAATCGAGCCGCGGCTGCGGGAAATGATGCCATCCCGCTCCAGATCTGCCACCGCGACACTGACCGTCGGGCGGTCCGTCCCGATCATTTTCGACAGGAAGTCGTGCGTGGTGGTGATCAGGTTCGAGTCGATGCGATCCAGCGTGACCAGCAGCCAGCGTGCGAGGCGCTGTCGCACGTTGTGCAGGCGGTTGCAGGCCGCATTCTGCGCAAACTGTACGGAGCGGATGCCGAGCTGGCGCACCAGGATCCGGCGAAGCTCGGGAAGGGCGCAGATGGCGCGACGCATGACCGTGCTGTCGACCTGAAAGCCGTCGCCCGGGACCTGCACGATGATGTTGTGGGGATGGCTTTCAAGACCGGCCGCCAGGGGCAGACCGATCATGTCTTCGCGGCCGGACACGCCCACTTCGACGCTGCGGCCGTCGTCGGTTTCCACCAGCATTGACGCGATGCCGCGATTCATGAAATAGACCGAGTCAATCGTTTCTTGCTCGCGCTGCAGCATGGTGGCGAGGTTGAGGTTGGTGAAACGAAGATGAGGCTGAATGGCCTCAAATTCATTGTCGGGAAGACGCAATAGGATCGTGTTGCGCACAGTCTTCCCATGGGCCATTCGCTCGGTAGCGGTCTCGAGTTGTGGTTTTGTGCTCACAACAGATCAGATGACGGTGCGGATTTTTCCATCGTCATGTATTCGCTGTAACTTGAAGGGGGGCGCATGGTACTGGAACTCAAGGGTTTTCGGGATTGTGAGGAAGGACCAGCCTTTTTTGCGGCGAATCACGTAGATAGTCCGCGAAAATCCTGTCAAGAGGCTCGCGCGATCGAAATTGCGCTAAGTGCCTGCTCTCAAGGCGAATATAAATTATGCTAACTTGGCACCACTGCTATTAGCCAGATGATATAATAGGTTTACAGAGCAAGACGAGACGCGGCTTCCTGCGGAGGCCGCGTTTTTTATTGGCCACGAAAGGCAATTTGGCCGCGTCCCGGGAATCACAGTCGCGGGAATTCTGGACGGCGGCACCAGACTGGATGCAACGCAAGAGGTCGGCAACGCGTCACAGGTCCGTCCTGGATACAACTTGGGGAGGCAGCATGAAGTTTTGGTGGCTCGTGGTGTCGCTGTTGTTGGCGATACCAGCACTTGGACAAAGCGGAAGCGAGGCTTTGAGGCAGGCGGCTTCGGAGAACGACCCACTTCCGCACTATGAACCGGCGAACGCAGGGGATCGGGTGAAGTGGTTCGCTATATCCACGGCGGGGCCGTTGAGTCTGCTGGCGGCTGGCCCGATCAGCGCCGGCTTCGGCACGGCGATCAACCGGCCGAAAGAGTACGGGCCGCACTGGGACGGCTTCGGCAAACGCTATGGAATGCGTTTGACGGGTGTATCCACGGGCAACGCGATCGAAGCGTCGCTGGGTTCACTGTGGGGCGAGGATCCACGATATTTTCAGTCGCCGCGGCGTGGGTTTGGCACACGCGTGAAGTATGTGATCAAGACCACGTTCGTGGCGCCGCGCCGCGATGGGACGCTGCATCCCGCTTATGCGCGGTACATCGGAAATGTCGGCAACAACTTTCTTTCGAATACTTGGCGCGTTCAGAACGAGAACGGGGCCGGGAACGCTGCGTTGCGATGCTTGCTCGGGGTGGTGGGGCGGATGTCTGGGAATGCGTTCGCGGAGTTCTGGCCGGATGTGCGGAAGAGAGTGTGGAGGAAGTAGGGGGAACGCGTCCCGTGGAGCGACGGGCGTCTCGCCCGCTCCATCATCAATCCGACAAGGCGGCAGAGACCGTATCCAATCTGCCATGTTAGTCTGGCGCAACTATGGCTGAAGTTGTTGAGCGATCAAAACATTTTCTCAGCGACCGTGTGTCGCATTTTACCGAGTCGGTCATTCGTGAGATGACGCGGCAGGCGATGGTGCATGGAGCCATCAACCTGGCGCAGGGGTTTCCTGATTTTCCTGCTCCGGCGGAGATCAAGCAAGCGGCGCAGGAGGCGATCCGCGCCGACGAGAACCAGTACGCGATCACGTGGGGCGCGAAGAGCCTTCGCGGAGCGATCGCGCGGCAGATGGGAGCCTGGCAGGGCGTGAAGGTCGATCCCGAGAAGCAGGTGACGGTGTGCTGCGGCTCGACCGAAGCGATGATCTCCACGCTGATGGCGGTCTGCAACGCGGGCGACGAAGTCGTCATCTTCGAGCCCTACTACGAAAATTACGGGCCGGACTCGATTCTGAGTGGCGCGAAGCCGCGTTTCGTGAAGCTGCGCCCACCGCGCGCGGCCGGCGGCGAGTGGACGTTCGACGAACAGGAACTCCGGCGGGCGTTTCACAAGAACACGAAAGCCATCATCGTCAACACGCCCAACAATCCCACGGGCAAGGTGTTCACGCGAGCGGAGTTGGAACTGATTCGCGACTTGTGCGTGGAGTTTGATGTGCTCGCGATCACGGACGAAATCTACGAGCACATTCTCTACGACGGCACGAAGCATATTTCGATGGCATCGCTCCCCGGCATGGAGGAAAGGACGATCACCATCAACGGAATGTCGAAAACCTACAGCGTGACGGGATGGCGTGTGGGGTGGACGATCGCGCCGCCGCGCATCACGGATGCGATCCGCAAGGTGCACGACTTCCTGACAGTCGGTGCTCCGGCACCGCTGCAGGAGGCCGGGGCTTCGGCGTTGAGCATGCCGGAAAGTTACTACACGAAACTGGCAGAGGGCTATCGAAAGCGGCGCGACCGGCTGGTGCCTGTGCTGGAGGGGACTGGATTCCGATGCTTTCTACCCCGAGGCGCATACTACGTGATGACCGACATCAGCGGCTTCGGCTACGCCGACGATCTGGCGTTCACGAAGTACCTTGTGAGCGAGATTGGCGTGGCGGCAGTGCCGGGCTCGAGTTTCTATCGCGATCCGAAAGACGGCGCGCACCAGGTGCGGTTCGCCTTCTGCAAGCGCAACGAGACTCTGGACGAAGCGGCGATGCGGTTGCAGAAAGTGCGGCCGGCAGGAAGAAAGACTGGTGGGTAGCGATTTCGATCGGTTCATCGTCGTGACGGGCGGCCCGGGATCGGGCAAGAGCACGCTCATCGATGCGCTGGAAGGCGCGGGTTTCGGCAGGACACTGGAAGCGGGGCGCGGAATCATTCAGGAACAGGTGACGATCGGCGGACGGGCATTGCCGTGGATCGATCCCGCATTGTTCGCGGAGATGATGCTGGCGTGGGAGATGCGATCGTATCGCGCCGCTGAACAGCGGGCTGGAACCATTTTCTTTGATCGCGGAGTTCCCGATGTCGCGGGCTATTTGCGGTTGATGAAGCTGCCCATACGTGAGCATGTAATGAAAGCTACCGAGATTTTCCGTTACCACTCTCGCGTGTTCATCGCGCCGCCTTGGGAAGAAATTTTCCGTCAGGATCGCGAGCGAAAACAGGATTTCGATGAAGCGGTGCGAACCCACGGAGCTCTGGCGTCGACGTATGCGGAGTTCGGGTATCAGCTGGTGGAATTGCCTCGGGCCAGCGTGGAGTCGCGAGTGCAGTTTGTGCGACAGATGCTTGATTCCGTGTGATCGGGCTCTGGTGGCGGGTTTTCGAGGCTTTTGCAAAACACTTGCGGCGTCCATCTCCTTTTTACATCTCGCTAACCGCGCACAAGAGTGTACGCGCCACACGCTGCTCTGAGCATCGACATTTTCGCGGTTAGTAGTTCGCAGGCTTGGGGTATACTGCCGTTAAGTTCGATAATTTTTCTCTTGGGAAGAAGTGAGTCATGGCTCTGAAAGCGGTTGACGAGGTATCTGCTGAGGTTCCCACCGACGATTTCCAGGCGCTGGAAGACAAGGTTTATCGCACTATTGAGATGTACAAGGCTGCGCGCGAAGCAAAGGCGGCAGCCGAGCGGGACGTACAGCGTCTCAGGCAGCAACTGCGGGATCGGGATGAAGAGACCGAATCGCTGCGCCGGGAAGCCGTGCAGCTCCGCAAAGACCGCGAAGAGGTTCGCCGCCGGGTGGAGAAGATGATGCGGCAGATCGACGCGGCGGGCGAAGAGCAGGTAGCCAGCTAGCCTGCAGAATCGACCGGAAGAGAGGAGCAAGGTTATGGCAACGGCTACGCGACAAAATCCTGCAAAGGACGCGAGCAACAGCAGCGTGCGGGTCGAGATTTTCGATCAGGGATACAACCTGCGGGGCTCGGATCCGGAATACATCCTGAAACTGGCGGAATACGTGGACACGAAGATGCGCGCGGTCGCGGAGCAGACCAATACGATCGATACGGTACGGTTGGCGGTGCTGGCGGCTTTGAATATTGCCGATGAATATCATTTGCTGAAACGCAACAGCCATGTGGGAGCGTCGACGATTGTGCAGCGGACGCATCGGTTGTCGAGCGCGCTGGATGAAGTGCTGGAAGATGAGCGCGTGGGCGTGAAGGCAGGCTGACGCCGGTCCACAATTCCAAATGTAATTTCTTCATTGCAAGAGCCGCGTTTGGGCGGCTTTTTGTTTTGGGGCTAATCGAGTGCCGGGAACCTTCGTGGCACCGCGGCTAAAGCCGCATTGTTTTCTAAGTTCTTACGGCACGCCGGAAGGCGTGCCCTGATACGAGCCCGCTTCGAAATAACGGTAGGGTTGGAACATTGAAGATTTTCCGTGCGTAGGAAGAAAACTCGCGGCAAGCGGAGTGCCAACTTTTTATAGAGTAGGACTTGCGAAACTCCTCGGGTTTGCCTAGCATCCAATTCTGAAAGCCGGCCTGCGGAGTTGGTGTGGTGGTCACCGATTTTTGAACCAACACCGAATGAACGGGGACTTGACTCGAACTAAGATCCGGTGTGCGATGCTCCGCCACGCGGAGATGCCTAAAGGGTCTCGGCAGGTTCCCACCGTCTAGGACGGGTTCATTCTCGGCCCACCGCACGGTTCAGCGGGTCGGCTTTTGTTTTGGCTGGTGGCTAATGGTCGTTGGCTGCTAGCGTCCCTTCCGCTTTCTCCTGTTAAACTGAGATCGACGCGATTCTTTCCTCGCGCATCCAATAAAACGTGTATCCCCAAATTTTTCATATTGGACGATTTTTTCTGCCTACGTATGGGCTGCTGGTGGCTACCGGCGTCCTGCTTGGGCTGTGGATCAGTGTGCGCAATTCGGCGCGTCAGGGCATCGATCCGGAGAAGGCCTGGAATCTTGGCATCCTGGTTGTGCTCTGCGGGATCATCGGCTCCAAGGCTCTATACGTCATCTACGACTGGAACAGCTATCCGCATTGGACCGATATTTTCAGTCTTAGCACGCTGCAGGCTGGGGGTGTGTTCTCGGGTGGGTTGCTTGCAGCCATGGTGGCAGCAGCGTGGTATATCCGTCGGAACCACATGCCGGCGTTGGGAACGTGCGACGCTTTTGCGCCGGGACTCGCGCTCGGTCACGCGATTGGGCGCGTGGGGTGTTTCGCGGCCGGATGCTGCTTTGGCAAGCCGACGCATGCGTGGTGGGGCGTCACGTTCACGAATCCCGTAGCGCATGATTTGGTGGGCACGCCGTTGAACGAGGCGCTCGAGCCAACCCAGTTGTTTGAGTCGGCGGTGGAGTTGGCGAATTTCTTTCTGCTGATGTGGATGTTGAAGCGGAAGAAATTCGATGGTCAGGTGTTTGGAGCGTATTTGATTCTTTACGGCGTGGCGCGCTTCTTTCTGGAATTCTTGCGCGGAGACCCGGGGCGCGGCACGGTGTTCGGCGGATTGATGAGTGGAACGCAGTTGATCGCGATTGGGTTGGTGGTGGTGGGCGGAGTGATCTGGTTTCTCAAGGGTGGGGTGGGATCTGGTGTCAGGTCCTCCCAGGTGTCAGGTGTCAGGCCCTAGGTTTTTGGTGTTGTGTGTTAGGTCTTGGGTCTCTAGACGCTGCCGTTCTTCTGCTTCTTCGCGCGTGTATCTTCGGACTGCCATTCAGCTAGACTCTGTTCCGTCTCGATGTCACAAATTCTTCCAACAAGTTTTGCGGTTGCTGCGGAAAACTCCGGCGGGCGTCTGGATCAATTTCTTGTCGCGAAGCTTGCGGATGTCAGCCGCGCTCGCGTGCAGCAGTTGATCGAGCAGGAACTGGTGCTGGTCGATGGAAGGGCCGGTAAGGCTTCCCTGCGACTGCGCGGGGGCGAGGAGATCCGGGTGCTGGGACCGGCGAAGGTTGAGCCGCTGCGCGCTATCGCGGAAGACATTCCACTCGACATTGTCTACGAAGACGACGACTTGGCCGTGATCAACAAGCCGGCCGGGATGATGGTGCATGCCGGTGCGGGAGCGACTGAGGATGCGCGCAATCGCGGGACGCTGGTGAATGCGCTTCTCCACCGGTTTGGCCAGCTTTCGGATGTGGGCGGCGAGTTGCGGCCGGGGATCGTGCATCGTCTGGATAAAGAGACTAGCGGGCTGATCGTGGTGGCGAAGAACGATGAGGCGCATCGCAAGCTGGCGGCGCAGTTTGCCAGGCGCGAGGTGAAGAAAACCTATATCGCACTGGTGCACGGGCGCGTGGCTGCGGAAAGGGACACGATTCACAAGAGCATCAGCCGCGACAGCGTGCGGCGCGTCCGCATGACTACGCGGCGCGAAGGCGGGCGCGAAGCGATCACGCACTACCGGGTAGAGCAACGGATTGACTCGGCGCTTGGAAAGTTCACGCTGCTCGAGGTGAAGATCGATACGGGGCGGACGCATCAGATTCGCGTGCACCTGGCGTCGATTGGGCATCCGGTGGTCGGCGATACGGTGTATGGGGCGCCGGCGCAGGTGAAGGGGCGGAGCGGAGCGCTGGCTTTGGAGCGAAACTTTCTGCACGCGACGGCGCTGGAGCTGCAGCATCCGCGGACTGGGGAGAAATTGGCATTTGTGCGGGAGTTGCCGGGGGAACTACGGGAGTTTCTGGAGCGAGTGGGAAAAGGCGGGTGAATTCGGCCTGGGGTTTTCAGCCAACACCACAGCTATGCAAAGGTCGCTAAGGTTGCGCGAAGTACGCCAAGGAGGGCTGGTCGTGTACTGGAGCGATTCCGCATCAGCCGGACTGTGCGAGCGAAGGTTTCCGAGGGACGGTCAAAAGATATAATGGGATTAATGGGATTCCGGCAATTCTTCTTCCTGGGAATCGGCGCCATGACGTTGGCGGCGATTGCGGTTGCTCAAGCTCCGGAGAGTGCGACTACGTCCGCCCCTTCAGCGCAAGCACAGCCTGCGGCCGCCGCCACGGAGACGCCGCAGGCGACACCCCCGCAAGGCGCCCCAGTATCTCCGGCGACGCCCACTGCAAATGTCAAATCAAACGCAGGCGCTGCGCCCGCCAGCGGGCAGCAGTCGTCCACGCAGGACGACGATTCGGTTACCACCATCCGCAAGACCGTCAACGAAGTGAACGTGGTGTTCACGGTGACCGATAAGCACGGACGGTACGTGAAGGATCTCAGCAAGGGCGACTTCAAGGTGATTGATGATTCCAAGCCTGCCGAGGAAGTGAAAGACTTCCGCAACCAGACGGATCTGCCGCTGCAGGTGGGCCTGCTCGTGGATGCCAGCAACTCGGTGCGCGACCGCTTCAAGTTCGAGCAGGAATCGGCCATTGAGTTTCTGAACCAGACGATTCGTCCGAAGTATGACTCGGCGTTCATTGTCGGTTTCGATGTGACGCCCGAAGTCACGCAGGACTTTACCGACAACACAGAGAGCCTGTCACGCGGTGTCCGGTTGCTGCGACCGGGGGGCGGCACGGCCATGTTCGACGCGCTGTATTTCTCCTGCCGCGACAAGCTGCTGAAGGCGCCGCGCACTGGGCCCTTGCGGCGCGCAATCGTGTTGTTGAGCGATGGCGAGGACAACCAGAGCCACGTGACGCGGGAAGAAGCGATCGAAATGGCGCAACGCGCCGAGGTGATCGTGTACACGATCAGCACGAACATTTCGGGCATGAAGGGCAAGGGCGACAAGGTACTGGAACGCATCGCCGACGCGACCGGCGGGCGGGCGTTCTTCCCTTTCCAACTGCGCGATGTAGCCAACGCGTTCGCCGAGATTCAGGACGAACTGCGTAGCCAGTACGCGGTGTCGTACAAGCCGGCGGACTTCCGGGCCGATGGCAAGTACCGGACGATTGAAATCGTGGCGGCTGATCGCAAGAATCTTCATGTGCGATCGCGCCGCGGATATTTTGCTCCCGCGCAGTAGCGATGCCGGGATATTCGGGCACTCCTCTTACTAAAAAGCTGGGCATCGAGCCGAAGCAGCGGATCACGTTCGTCGGGCTGCCTGCGGACGTGCGGGCGGAGCTGCGCGAGACGCTCGCTGAATGCGAACTGGCGCGCGACGGACGCGGCCCGATTGATTTCGCGATGGTGTTTGTTAAAGAGCAGTCGGTGTTAATGGCTGAATTCGCGCGGCTGGCGAAGTTGCTCGGGCCGGCGGGCATGCTTTGGGTCGCATGGCCGAAAAAGGCGTCGGGCGTGGCGACGGACTTGAACGAGAACGATGTGCGACGAATCGGGTTGGCGGCTGGACTGGTGGATGTGAAGGTGTGCGCGGTGTCGGAGGTGTGGTCGGGGCTGAAGTTTGTGCGGCGGGTGAAGGACCGAAAAATCTTGCAGGCCTAATGGTGCGCATCTCATGCGTCAGTGCGGCTTTCCCCGCCTCGGCAATTCTCCCAGAAAGGCTTCGAGGGCTCCTGAAGGATCTTTTGAACCTTCGATTTCCGCAAAAAGATCCTTAAACTTGAGCCGCACGCACGCCAGCATTTCTTTGTCGGCGAGAAGGTGCCCCAGCAACCGCTGCCAATTTGAAACTTCCCGATGTTCGAGCACCAGCTTCAGGGCGATATTTTCGAGGAAAAGATATTCAGTGGCGCGGAGAACGGCTGCGAGTCTTTGCTTCTCTTGTTTCGTCATGGCGGGAAGATGGCTAGCAGTGTAGCAAGGCGTGGTGCCGAGGCTAACGCAAAGACAAAATCGTAGAGACGGGCACCAGAAAAAGGATTCCCAAAAAACCAATCTGCCGTAGCTGAAAAAGAGTACATGCAGAGCGGACTGTTCGTGCTAATTTCCAAACATGAAGTTTTGTCCCAACTACAAATGCGTCGCGTTTGGCCGTGTGGTATACACGCAGTCGACGCGCTGCGTGTTCTGCCGGTGGGATCTGAAGCCTCCGCGGATGCTCAGCGAGACGGTGGAGGACACGGCGAAGGGTGCGTGGACAGACACGCACATAGTACCTGCTCCTGCTGAAGCCCCCGTGCCTCCAAAACGCCCGCCCTTGCGGCATTCGGCGTAACTTTCTGTTCGTACTCCGGTAACTTGTGGGACCATGAAGGCTCGCCTAGGCTTTGCCCATGGGTTTTGAGCCGTGGCGGCCGCAGAGTTGGCATTCGTCGGGGGAGGACCTCAAGCCGGCGGATGAAGATGTCATCCGCACGCTGGCGGAGATCGAGAAAGCCTCGACGACGCTCCCTTCCGCTACTTCAGCCAATTCTCTGCAGGTCAGTGCGGGTGCGCAGGCGCGCCCGGCATCGCCTGCCGCGGTGAATGCGGCGTGGCGGTCCGCGGCGATTGCGATCGGGGCAGTGGCTGGGTTTGTGATTCTCGGATTGAACTTTCTGGGGCGGCAGTCTTCGACTGGCCAGTCGGGACGCGGTCCGGCCCGCGTGATCTCGCGGTCGTCGCTCGATCCGGCGCGCCAGGCGGAAGCCGAGCAATTGCTGCAGAAGGTGGTCGCGGGCGATACGGGGGCGGTCGATCAAGTTTTGCAGGTTTCAGGCAACTGGACCGGGAAAACCCATCGCACACCGAAGTCCGAACAATTGATTGGGGCCGCGCTGAACATGGCTGATCTGCATGCCCGCGAGGCGGCGATGCAGGCAGAGTTAGCACTGGACGGCGTGACCGTGGGTGACGCCGGACTAAAGACAGTGGAGCAGGCGGCAAACAATCCGAGTTCACGGGTGTGGGCGCTTTGGATGCTGGGAGCGCTTGGAAACCGCGGAGTCGATCCGCTGCATACCACCAAGGTCATCAGCTCTTACTTGACGGATACGCAGGTCGACGTGCGGGCTGCGGCCGTCAACGGGCTGTCGCTAGTGGGAACCGAGGAGACGATTCCTCTGTTGCTCGATCGGTTTCGCAACGATCCGTCGCCGGTGGTGCAGGAGCGCGCGGCGTGTTCGCTGGCTGAGTCGGGGATGTACTCGCATCCGCTACGGATGATGGCTGCGAGTAGCTTGGTGTCGTGGCTGGACGATTCGTTGCTGACTCCGGCGCAGCATGAGTGGGCGCTGCATGCTTTGCGCGATATTTCCGGCCAGGACTTAGGTAGAGATGCGAGCCGCTGGCGGGAGTGGTATTCGGGGGCGCAATAGAGGTCTCTTTTCGTCGAAGCGGAAAGCCGACAGGCGGGGAGGCCCGTCGCTCCATCGTTGGAATTCCACCAGATTCAGTCTTTGTTGTGAGCCACTGCGTAGTAGCCGCTGCGTGTCTGAATTTTGTAGCCCTGCTTGGAGTGCAGCTCGATTTTGCGGAAGGCACCGTCCTGGTTGGTGTTGGTGGACGTGTAGCCGATGTTGTACTGGCTGCGAAGCTCTTTCGCGATCTGATCGAAGGCTTCCTTCAGCTTGTCCATCTTGTTGCCGACGTCGATAACGCGGCCGCCGGTCTCGTTGGCGAGCTTCTTCATCTCCGAGTCGCCGGAGTACCCAAAGCCTCCATAGAAGCCGCGGTCGGCGATCATCAATACATAACAAATCGAGTCGGATTTCTGGGCTGCCTCGATGGCGTCGCGAACCCGTAGCTGGCTGCCCTGATCCTCGCCGTCGGTCAGCAGGATCATGGCTTTTCGTCCGACTTCATGTGACAGTTCATCGTGGGCCGCGAGGTAGACGGCATCGTAGAGCAGGGTCCCGCGGGGCGGGCCGGTCGGCACAGGATTTCCGCCACCCTCCGGGGATGATGGTCCCACCTCCGCCGCCGGTGTTGATCCGGGTTTTGTTCATGGCGGCTTTCAGACGGTGAACGTCGTTGGTAAAGTCCTGAAGAAGATCGACATTCACGTCGAAGCCGATCAGGAAGGCTTCGTCTTTCTCGCGCAGGATGTCGTTCAGAAAGGCTCCGCCGACTTCCTTTTCCATTTCCAGCACGCGCATCTGGCTGCCGCTGGTGTCGATCAGGATGCCGAGCGTCAGAGGCAGATTGCTTTCTGCGGTGAAGTACTTGATAGTCTGCGGCTTGCCATCTTCCAGGAGTTCAAAATCGTCCTTCGTCTGACTGGGGATTAGTGCGCCCTTCTTGTCCTTCACGTTGAAGAACAACTGCACGACGTTGACCCGAACCTTGAGGGTCTCCATGGACTGATCCTGATTTTGGTCCTGATCCTGGTCATGGGTGTGATCCTGCAGGGTGGGAAGAGACTGGCCAGCAGCGAACGGGGCCAGCGCCAAAACACACATCAGAATAAGTGCTAATGGGAGCGAATGGGCTTTGAGCATCCAGAAATTCTCGTGGGACTTTTGTTAGTCTATTCCTGTAAGGTTAGATGCACCAATCTAAAGGATTTGAGCATCCGAAGGAACAGACGGTTGCCTGCACGGAGAAGATGACCTTGGATCAGTGGATTCGAAAGGCCTTGGGCGCGGGGGTGGTGTGCGCGCTGCTTCTAGCGGCTGCAGTAGCTTTGGCGCAGGATCAAGCCCAAAAACAGGCAGGTCAGCAGGATATCCCGGACGCGCCTTCCGCCGTCCGGCCCGTACAGCCGTTTCCGACAAACCTTCCGCCCAGCCGACCGCAGCCGGAGAGCGAGCAACCGGCACCGACGCCGGCGAAACCAGGGTCCTCCACTAGCCAACCGGCTACGGCCAATGACGGAACGCCGCCTCCGCCCATGCCTCCCGTGAACACTGTTCCGCCGGGCAGCGTGCCGCGCGATCAGCTGAACACGCGTGAGGACCTATACACCTTTAAAGTGGTGACAAACTTCGTCCTGGTACCCGTGACGGTGAAAGACGGCTCGGGGCATATGGTGGACGGACTACTGCCCAATGATTTCTCGGTGTTCGAGGACGGCAAGAAGCAGGACCTGAAGTTCTTCACCAGCGACCCATTTCCTTTGTCGGCGGCGATCATTCTGGATACCGGGATGCCCGACACTGCTGTTCAGAAGATCAATCAGACTTATTCGTCGCTGTCGGGGGCCTTCAGCCCGTACGACGAGGTGTCGCTCTACACCTACAGCAGCACGGTAAGCCAGGTTTCAGACTTCTCCTCAACCGGACAGAAACTGACGTCGGTATTGAACCAGATGAAACTGGAGCGCGGCCGGAACAACGGTGCGCCCGTGATGAATGGACCGCTCGGGCCGCAAGGTCCGACGGTGAACGGAATTCCGGTCGAGCGTCCGGGAGCGCAGCCCAACATCGCTCCACCGAAAGATGTGCGCGTGCTGAACGACGCGATTCTGCGAGCGGCGCTCGATCTCGGCAAACGCGATCGCGCGCGCCGGAAGATCATTTTCATCATCAGCGACGGGCGGGAGTATGGCAGCCGGGTTTCGTATAGCGACGTGCTGAAGGTATTACTTTCACGCGAGATCTCGGTGTACGCGATCGGCGTGGAGGGAGCGGCGATTCCGGTCTACAACAAGCTGGAAAAGTTTCGCCTGCCGCACTACGGGTACACCAATATCTTGCCGAAATACACGGCGGCGACCGGGGGCGAGGTGTTCACCGAGTTGACGCGAGACAATATCGAAGTAGCCTACGCCCGTGCTACGGGCGATGCTCGCAACCAGTACACGCTGGGCTACACGACGCGCGCGACACCGAGCAGCGCCTATCGCGACATCGAGGTGCGGGTTGGGCGTCCGGGACTGAAGATCAGCGCTAAAAGCGGGTACTACCCGCTTCCCACAGCCAAATAGGGAATCCTGAATCGAGGATGCTCCCATCAGTAACGGGGGTAACCTGCCGGTACTTTAAGGCCGTGTGGTATAAAAGCCTGCAGTACCCAAGGGAAATTTTTCGCGTTGGCACTCCAGCGGGAGGGGGTGCTTTCGCCGCAGGCTTATTCAGAGGAAATTCTTGAGTTTCATCAACTTTGCAGCCCGCGAGATCAACTGCAAGATCGTGTATTACGGCGCCGGCTTAGGCGGCAAGACCACGAACCTGCAGCACATCTACCAGAAAACCGCGGAACAGCAGAAGGGCAAGATGATCTCGCTCGCAACCGAAACCGAGCGAACGCTGTTCTTCGATTTTCTGCCGCTCGATCTCGGCTCGGTGCGCGGCTTCAAGACACGAATTCACCTCTACACGGTTCCCGGCCAGGTGTTCTACGACGCCAGCCGCAAGCTGATCCTGCGCGGCGTGGATGGAATCGTGTTCGTCGCCGATTCGCAGGAAGAGCGCATGGACGCCAACGTCGAGGCGCTCGACAACCTGATGGACAACCTGAAAGAGCACGGGTACGACTTCTTCAAGATTCCTTACGTCCTCCAGTTGAACAAACGCGACCTGCCGAATGTGCTGCCAGTCGATGCACTGGCAAAAGAACTTCGCCGCAAGAACGAGCCGATCATCGAGGCGATGGCGTTCCAAGGCGGCGGCGTGTTTGAGACTCTGAAAGAGATCGCGCGGCAGGTTCTGACTGAGTTGAAGCAGGGCGGGTAGAAGATCAGGTCTCAGGTCTCAGGTCTCAGGTCTCAGGTCTCAGGTCTCAGGAATCGGACGTTCTCTTTGTTCCCTGCGTTCCTTCCCTCGTGATTTGTTTGCCTCTCGGCAGTAACACCTTGGATTCCTCGTCGACATCGACATTCTCGCTCCATTGGGATTCGTATCAGGGCACGCCTTCAGGCGTGCCGCATGCCCCTAACCAGGGGCGGCTTTAGCCGCGGTCTTCGTCCTGGCACGGTGCTCAAATTCGAGCAGCCCAAAGAGCACAAAAAAGCGCCGATTGCGGCGCCCTTTTGTTTGCGAGTTGAACGAACTACTTCGTTTCTGCTAGCCCCGGGTTCGCTCCGAATTCGCGGCGGGCGTTTACGGTCTTCACTGCGCGCGCGGCGGCGGGTTGGGCTGACACTGCGCCGTAGCGCTCGAGCATGACCGGCACCATCGCGCCTTCCGCTTCCTTCACGAAAGTCATGTGGCTTTCGCCCGTCAGGTCGATGCGGACAAAGTCGCCCAGCTTCACCTGTCCGGTAGCAACCAGATTGGCGAGCGGGAAGACGATGTTGCGCTCGATCGCGCGCTTCAGGTGACGCGCTCCGTAACGCGGATCCGTGCCTTCCTTCAGCAGAAAGTCTTTGACCTTCGGCGTACAGGTAAACACGAACTGGTTCGCGCCTGCGGCCTGCAGGACGCGCTGCTGCACCATGCCCAGTTCGATTTCGAGAATCTGGGTGAGGTGCTCGCTGCGCAGCGTCTTGAAGACCACGACCTTGTCGATGCGGTTCATGAACTCGGGCGTAAATTTCCGGCGCGCGGCTTCGACAGCCGTGCGGGAAATTTTCTCGTCGAACTTCGCGTCGACTTCCGTGACGTGGGTGGCGAAGCCCATGCCGCCGTCGACCAGGCCGGTCATTTCACCGGCACCCAGGTTCGAGGTCATGATGATGATGCACTGCGACAAGTCCACACGGCGGTTGTCGCCCAAAGTGAGCGTCGCCTTGTCGAGGATGCCGAGCAGCAGCTGCCAGAGCGAGTCGCTGGCCTTCTCGATTTCGTCAAAGAGCAGGATCGAGAGCTTCAGCTTGTCGGTGTGCCACTGGTTCAGCGCTTCCTGGGTCAGCAGCGGATGGGTCTCCCGATGTCCCAGGTAGCCCGGAGGTGAACCGATCAGCTTGGCGATTTCGTGGGAGTGCTGGAACTCCGCGCAGTCGATCTTGATGCAAGCGCGCGCGTCGCCGAAGAGAGACTCGGCCAGAGCTTCGACGACGCGGGTTTTCCCGGACCCGGTGGGCCCCAGGAACAGAAGATTGCCTACCGGGCGTCCCGGCGGATTCAGCCCGGCCAGGAACATCTGGTAGATCTCCACGACTTTTTCGACGGCCTGATCCTGCCCGACGATCTTGCGACGCAGAGTGGTGTCGAATTCCCTCGCGTCGTTGCTGCGGCGGTTCGGGTCAAGCACAGTGGCGAGATTCGTTCTCATAGGGTTCAGAAGGCCCTTTCTAGTCTTTTGGGGCCGGTTCGTTGCTACCTGGGGAGACGACCGTCGTGCTCCAAACCAGGTAACGACAAATTCTGTCAGTTCGCTACCCGTCCCTTGGATGCTGCAAACGATTAGCCATCCCCCAAAGTAACCACAGTCACCCGCTTCCTGCTGTGTTAGATGCTTCTACGCCGTATCAACGACTTATCCGCAGGCCGCAATGATGCAAGCGAAATGTAAATTCTTGCGCATTCAGGAGCGTTGTAGAGCCTTTCGTTCCACCGTCGGAAGGCTATGTGGCTCTGGTCCGACGTAACTTTCAGCGCAAAAAACGCGGGGTAGTATCCGCCCCAGAACCACTTCTGGGAGAAAACTTTGCGCCGTCTTGCTGATGCCGCCCTTGCCTTCGGGGTCTTCCTTGCACTGATCCTGGTCGTTCTCAACTGGTCTTCTGTATCGATGCCGCATGCGGTCGCGCAGCAATCGCCAAAAATCATACGCAGCAGCGCTCCGGCGACAACCGTCACGCCGAAGCCCGTGGATATGCATCCGGCATTCGCTCCACCGGGCACGGAACTGTACGAAGCCAAACGGGGGGACAGCGTGGGGTCGCTGGCGCGGCAGTACGTGAAGCGGACATCCTACCTTACTTCGGGCGAATTGGCGGAGGCGATCCGTAAGGCAAATGGCGGCCGGACGAGCAACAACCTGAAGGCGGGCGAGCAGATTATAGTGCCGGGAATTCTGACGGCGCCCATCGTCGAGAAGACCATTCCGGTGGCTAAGGATTTTGAAGTACGCGCAATCTATTTGACCGGCGTGATGGCCGGAAGTGACCACGGGATACGCATCATCAAACATTGGCGCGAAGTCGGCGGGAATGCCGTGGTGTTCGATATCAAGGACAGCGACGGTAGCGTGAATATCCCGTTCGACCATCCGCTGGCCGGGCGGCAACATGTGTACATCCGCGACGTGCCGAAGTTTGCCCGCTTCCTGCACTCGCAGGGGATGCACGCGATCGCCCGCATCGCCATCTTCCGCGACCAGCGGTTGGTAGAGACACATCCAGAACTGGCCGTGAAATCGGCGCGCAGCGGCCAGGCCTGGCGCGAAAACGGCAAGCTGGTGTGGACCGATACCTCGAATCCCGAAGGTTCAGGAGTACAACATCGCGCTGGCAAAATACGTCGCCGACCTGGGCGTGGACGAGATCCAGTTCGACTACGTCCGCTTCCCTGCCGAAGGCGACCAGAAAGACGCCACGTTCTATTTTCAGAAAGAGCACCCGACGTGGCATCGCTCAGACGTGATTACGGACTTCTTGAAGCATGCGTACGCAGAGCTTCACCCGAAGGGCGTGCTGCTGTCGCTCGACGTGTTCGGCGTGATGGCGTGGCAGCGCCCGGTGGACCTGTCGCACACGGGGCAGGACATCGTGGGTATGGCGAAGTATTGCGACGTGCTCTCGCCGATGATCTATCCATCGCACTTCTTCGGCATGGACGGCTATGCCCACCCGGGCGACGCGCCGGAGCACTTCATCGGCGAGTCGATGGACCGTTTCAAGCTGATCACGAAAGACAGCAACGCGACGATTCGTCCGTGGCTGCAGGCCTTCCGCTGGAGGACCAAGACGTATTCGCCGGAGTACATCGAGACGCAGGTGCGGGTGTCGAAGGAAAAGGGCGGAGTTGGGTTCTTGTTCTGGAATGCGGGGAATGATTACTCGAAGCCGTATGCGGCTATGCCTGTGATGAAGGCCGGGAAGGCGAAGTATTTCCGGGGGGATGAGATGCCGGGAGTAGCGACGGTGCCTTCGACCACGGCGAGTGTGCCAGTAGGTGGGGGCCAGTAATCTCCGCACGGGTTCCGGAACGACGCGTCAAGAGCCAAGATTCGGGACCTGCGTTTATCTTGCCTCAGAGGTGAAGGCTCTTGACCACTCGTGGCCTTTTATCTCGAAATTCCTTTCTGAGGCGGCGTCGGGCGCGGATACTTTCAGCACGCGAATTCGCATGACGAGTTTTCCGTCTTTCAGGACGTCGAGGTGTTGGGCTGTTCGAACTCCTGCAAAGTCCTGGAATTCAGAGCGCCGGGTCTCCAGGCCGTCGAAGTATGTTTTAACTAGTATTCCGCCCTCATCAAACCAATATCCCCGGGCCTGCTCGGGATCGAGTTTTCCTTCCGGGCTTTCGTATCCGGCAAGGACGCGGATTGTCCGCATGCCATTCACAGTGTCGCGTTTGATTCGCCAATCTGATTCTACAAATGAGTCGATCGCCGGAATGGGCTCGAGCATGCGGAAAACGAGTCGCAGCAGGCCCGCTTCCTGACCATCAGTAGATTGGTAGAGTTTGTCGCCGTTTCTAGATCGTACGTACCGACTCTTCCCGAATGAAGCTTCGCGACGCCATTGGTGGTCACTCAACCACGTGTCTTCGTATTGCCCTTTGCTGACTGACCCGTCCTTCCCTTTTGCCTCGAACTCGGCACGCAGAATGTAGGGCGTTCCATTTCCGAATGCCGGAAAGGCAGCGTGCCGACCATGCTCAAAATAATTGCGGGCACTATCAAATGATTCCGTCCCCGGCGGCCGCACAGTCTTGAAGGGCATGGTGAATTGGGTCATGACCTGCACCGGAACGCCATCTACCAGAAAAGGCTGAAACCGAAGCGCCCGGACTGCCTTCTGGCCCGCATCTTGGATGGCTGGGTTCTCGGAGACAATTATTCCGATGTCCCTTAGCTGCCCATCTCGGTCAATCACAAAGTGGGTTGTAACATTGCCTTCTAACGGACCATCCTGTAGGGGCGGCCATGACACGGGCTCCGCTGGCAACAGATTCTTTCGCACCGACGTTTCATCCATCACTGCAGTTCGTAGCGGCGCGTCCCCTGTCTTCCCGGCGATTTCGAAGAAGCCCGCAGGAATCTGCGTCCATTCTTCGAGTGTCATTATTTTGGCTGTCACTTCAGGACTGCCTACGCTCACGGTCCGCGCAAGCATGCGCCCATGAAAGTCCTGGTAGTCCTTAAACTGGCCTCCCCATCCCAAACCACCCGCGTATAGCAATAGACCCGTGCTGCTCTGCAGCGAGATCGAAGACCTCAGAATGTTGTGAACCTCCGCAGTTCCACTCGGGGTCGTCCAATTAAGATTCGTCATAGGCCCGATTCGTCGCTGTTCTGCGTCCTTGGCGTGAAGGAGAACGTCCTCCAGAGGAGGAATAGGGCGGATGAGTTCAAGGGCGGTTTGCTCGAGCCATTGCGGAAAGTAGTCGCCTTCATTCTTCTGCCAGGCAGCGAGGCCATCAACCATCTCGACCTGATGAAATTGCGGCGACCGTACTTCCCTCTTCCACCGCGTCGGGGAAGACCACCAGATTTCGACCGTTCCGGTGCGCCCGGAATCCTTGTCTCGCTCGAAGCTTGGCGCAATCGTCGCTACTAAGTGGAAAGGCTTCGTTCCGGGCTGATCTAGCGTGCTTCGCTCAACCGCTTTCTTGATCTCTTTTGCCAGATTGTCTGCGGAACTGAATGTTGGCCAGAGGAGTAATCCGGCAATCAACAACGTCGACATAAGTCGGTACATACGCCGAACTTTACACAAGGGACGCGTAAACAACGTTTGAAATTCCACAGCCACCGAACCCGCACCAACCGACCGTCCGGAAAGTACGGACCATCCACAGTCTTGATCTGTCCAGTCTGTAGAAACTGTGTCTTCCATATCCTGCGCTGCCGAATTGCTCGGTTATAATCAACTGTAATTTTGCCAGCGCCCGAGCGCATTCCTAGCGAATTATCTGCGCCGCCTGCAAAGCTACAGCATCGAATTCGACTGGGGTGAGGAGTCTTCATGGCGATTCAGAAAACCGAGAAGATCTGGCATAACGGCAAGCTCATAGCCTGGGACGACGCGCGCATTCACGTGATGTCGCACGTGATCCACTACGGCTCGTCGGTATTCGAAGGCGTGCGCTGCTACGCGCTGCCCGGCGGCCCGGCGATTTTCCGCGCGCACGAACACGCGCAGCGGCTGCTGGATTCAGCCAAGGTCTATCGGATCGACGTGGATTACACCCGCGACGACATTGTCAAAGCCATGAGCGACGTGATCGCGAACAACGGCGTGTGGCCCTGCTACCTGCGCCCCGTCGTACTGCGCGGATACGGCGAGGCGGGCGTGAATCCCTTCAACTCGCCCACCGAGGTCTACGTCGTCAACTACCCGTGGGGTAAGTATCTGGGTTCCGATGCCGACCAAGGCTGCGACGTTTGCGTCTCATCCTGGACGCGCCTTGCACCTAACACTCTGCCCGCCATGGCCAAGGCCGGCGCGAATTACATGAACTCGCAGCTCATCAAGATGGAAGCCATCGTCAACGGCTACGCCGAGGGCATCGCGCTCGACACCAACGGCTACGTGAGCGAAGGCTCGGGCGAGAACGTCTTCCTCGTGCGGAACGGCGTGCTGCAAACGGCCCCACTGGGCAACTCGGTGCTCCCGGGCATCACGCGCGATTCAGTTCTCCAGATTGCGCGCGACTTGAATATCCCGATCGTCGAGAACGTCATTCCGCGCGAAATGCTCTACCTCGCCGACGAAGCTTTCTTCAGCGGCACCGCCGCCGAAGTCACGCCGATCCGTTCGGTCGACAAGATCAGCGTTGGCAAAGGCGTGACGGGGCCGATCACGAAAGCGATCCAGAAAGAGTTCTACGCAATCGTGAAGGGCGAGAAGGCCGACCGGCATCGGTGGCTAACGCCAGTTGCGGTGCGCAGCAAGCAGCCGGTCAGCGTGTAGCTGCCTTTCCAGTCAGATCTCAGGGGCGCCCGAGCGCCCCTTTTCTTTTGCTCGGAAGTTGACATTCACACCCCGATTCCGTCTGATTGTTCGGAGATTTTCATGCGCCAACTTCTTTTCCTGGGAATCCTTTTAGTCCCCACTGCACTCGTCGCCCAAGGAACACCGCCGGGATCTCCGGACCAGATTCGCGCCGAACTCATCGAGATCGAGCACAAGATCGGCCAGGCCAATCTCGATTGCGACTACAAATATTTCGAGCAGATCGAAGCCGACGACTTCATGTTCACCGATGCCTCGGGCGGCTCCACCACCAAAAAAGAAGATCTGGCAGGAGAAAAGAACTGTCATAAATTCGCGGGAACGTACGACTTAGATCAAAGCGAAGTACGGGTCTATGGAAACGCGGCGGTCGTGACGGCTCGTGTCACCATCAACGGCACGAATCGCGAAGGAAAGCCAGTGCACCGACTCACCCGTTTCACGGACGTCTTCGCCTGGCGGGACGGCCGGTGGCAGATCGTCGCAGGACACTCGTCCAGTATTCCGGAGACGCCGAAGTGAGGTTCGCCTTCAGCGAGCCCTTAAGCGCGTATCACCGAGTCCTCAGTGGCGCACCCGGTCACATGCGGCGTATATTGTTGGCGCTTAGAAATCGATAGCAAATCGCAGGCCCCGACCCGTCCACGAAACTCTGACAACTTTTATTCGACGAAGTAGGAGGAATTTGATGGCAGCCGACTGTGCAATTACGCCCGAATTTGCGACCGCCTACCGCGACATGATGCTCGCGGGCCTGGCCAACGAAGCGAAGACAACCTCGAAGGTTCTTGCCGCGGTTCCCGAGAACTGCCGCGACTATCGCCCGGATCCGAACGGACGTACGGCGTGGGAATTGGCGTGGCATCTGGCCAACACCGACGTGCAGTTTCTCGACGGTATCGCCGACGGCAAGTTCAACATGGAGAGTCCCGACGAAGAACACAAGCCAAAGTCAGTCGCCCAACTGGTCGCGTGGTACCAGGAAAACATGAAGCGCGGAGTCGATCGTATTGCTGCCCTGTCGGCCGAGCGACTCGCCGCTCCCATCGATTTCTTCGGAGCCTTCAACCTTCCTGCGGCCTTCTACCTGGGATTCCTCAACAATCACAGCATCCATCACCGCGGCCAACTTGCGGTCTATCTGCGTCCCATGGGCGCGAAGTGTCCGTCGATTTACGGTGGAAGTTACGACGAGCCATGGGTTCCGGCGGAAGCTTCCAGCGCCGCCTGAAGTAACCGCGCTATGCATCGAGCCGCCCTCGCGGGCGGCTCTTTCGTTTTGAAGGCCAAAATTGGAAGGAACCTATCCTCCACACCTTAGCGTCCGCACCACACTAGCGGAACATCGTACCTTTTGAATTCACGGTCGGCCGTCAGCAACGTGAGGTTTTCCTCCAGCGCTTGCGCTACCAACAAACGATCGAATGGATCGCCATGGTGGAGAGGAAGATCAAAAACTCTTGCCGCGTGCGTGTGTGTAACTGATAGCGGCTTCAAATTCTGTTCCCTCATCAATCGCGGGACCGATTGCGCCGGTGGAATCGGAAATTTCAACTTTCCCAAGGCCAGCTTGATGCTCAATTCCCAGGTCGTGACCGCGGATAGAAAAACCTCATGGCTGCCATCTGCGAGAATTGCACGCGCCTCCGGGTGCAAGCGCTCGGTGGAATCGAGCGCCCACAGCCAAACCCCGGTGTCGAGGAGAAAACTCACCGCTTCTTCTTCCGACTGCGCTTAGATTGTGGTGGGCTGGTAATAGGCGAATCGTAAAATAGCGCTTCAAATTCAGGCATGGGCGCGTCGAAGTCGTCCGCCATCCAGATTTCGCCCTTGGCAATTCCGAGCGGCCGGATGGGCTGCTCTCGTGACACGGCCACCAACCGCGCCACGGGCACTCCTGCGCGCGAGATGATGACTTCCTCGCCCTCGCTCACCTTCTGGAGCAGGCGGGAAAGATGGGTTTTAGCTTCGTGGATGTTCACTTCCATGATCGCATCAGATTAGCTAAGTCCATGAACTAAGTCAATCTTGTTTTCTTGACCGCTTTAAAGCAAATGCGCGCCTTGCTGCATCGCCCTACGCCAAGCGAAGCACCGCAGTTAAGCCACTAGCCATCAGCCACCACCCATTACCTAGGTCATCTTGGGGAAGGTGACGATTCGCGCCATGATATTGAGAGCTACAAGGGAGCCGTGTCGAATGAATATTGATGATCTGCTTCGGATCGCGATGGAGCGGCGGGCGTCGGACTTGCACCTCAAGGTCGGCAACTATCCGCACCTGCGCGTTGACGGCGAGCTCCATCCACTGACCGACCAACCGCGCGTCACGGCCGAAGACATGCTAACGATGGCCTTCAGCATGATGTCGGCGCGCCAGAAACAGAAGTTCAAAGAAACCACTGAAATCGACATGGCGTACGGCGTGGCCGGACTGGGCCGCTTCCGTGTGAACGTATTTCAGCAGCGCGGCAACGTGGGACTAGTGCTCCGCGTCATTCCCACCAAAATTCGCGCGCTCGATGAACTTTACCTGCCAAAAGTCGTGGAGCAGGTTTGCGATATGCCTCGCGGGCTGGTGCTGGTCACGGGCGTGACGGGCTCCGGTAAATCAACCACGCTGGCCGCGATGGTCGACCGCGTGAACGCGACGCGCGCCGAACACATCATCACGATCGAAGACCCCATCGAATTCCTGCACCGCGACAAGAAGGGCTACGTCAACCAGCGCGAAATCGAAGTCGACACGCCGTCGTTCTCGGCGGCGCTGCGCGCTTCTCTCCGTCAGGATCCGGACGTGATCCTGGTCGGCGAAATGCGAGACCTGGAAACCATCGGCACCGCGATCCACGCCGCTGAAACCGGCCACATGGTGTTCTCCACGTTGCACACCCTGGACGCGGTCGAAACCATTAACCGTATTATTGCCGTCTTCCCGCCACCCGAACAGAAGCAGGTCCGGTTGCAGCTGGCGGCAATTCTGCGCGCCATCATCAGTCAGCGACTGGTGCGCCGGGCCGATACCGAAGGACGCGTGCCCGCAGTTGAAGTAATGATCAACACCGCGTTCATCCGCGAATGCATTCTCGTGCCGGAAAAAACGCGGTCCATCCGTGACGCGATTGCGGCCGGCACTTCGCAGTACGGCATGCAGACCTTCGACCAGTCGCTCTGGGATTTGTTCCAGGCTGGCCTGATTGGATACGAAACCGCGCTCGAAAACGCGTCGAACGCCGACGACTTCAAGCTGCGCATGCAGGGTATCGCGTCGACTGCCGACATTTCCCGGCAGGCGATGCAGTCAGCTGGCTTCGGCGGCCGATAACTTCAAGATTGCTGGGTGCTGTCCTCCTGAACGGGCGCGCGTAAAGCGCGCCCTTTTTTGAGACAGGTCACAGGGTTCGGGTCTTAGGTCTTGGGTTTTAGGTTTCATGTTTCAAGTTTTTAGGTAGAGGCAACGCCTTCAGTTGTCTTCGCGACCTTTGCGGTCCCTTTGCGTCCTTCGTGGTTAAAAACTCTCCGGGGATCTCAGCAAAGTCCGGCAACCGAAGCTTCGACCGCCTTTTCATCCCCACGGGCATTGCGTTAAGGTGAAGCCGATGCCTTTTCCCCGGCCCAAGAAGGTCTACACAGAGGCGGAGCTTTACGAATATGCCGTAGGTGCACTCGGCCGCCGCATGCGTACAGTCGCGGAACTGAAACGACTTCTGCGCCGGAAAGTCGAGGCCGACACGGAGTTCGGACAGACGCTGGTAGAACTCATCATCCGCAAACTGAAAGACCAGGGCTACCTGAACGACGCAAAATACGCCGCAGCATTCTCCTCGCTGCGCCGCGACAACGAGAAATTCGGCCGCATGCGGGTGATCACCGATCTCAAGATCAAAGGGGTCCACGGAGAGGTGATCGAAACCGCCGTTTCCGCAGCCTTCGACGAGGTCAACGAAGAAAAACAGGCGCGGGCCTTCCTGCACCGCAAGCGACTGCGCAAGCCGCAGGATCAGAAACAGGCCGCGCGAATCTTCCGGCAGTTGACGCGAGCGGGATTTCGCTCGAAGACCATCTTCACGATCCTGAAGAAGTGGGACGTGGATGAGGAAATGCTGACCTCGCTCGAGGGGGAGACAGCAGAATGAACGGGCCTTCGGTTCTTCGACACGTGCCTCTTGTTAACCGATCACTTTCAACCGTGTGACCTGTCACAGCTGTGTGAAGCGCACCGGAGCATCATGTCCATGACTTCCAAACAGAATCCGGGCTACCGCGCTTTGGCCAGTGGCAAAGAGGGCAACTTGATTGCTCCGACTTCCGCCCCGCAAAGCCTGGGATCTCCGAAGACTGGAATGTGGAGACAGGTGCTGCTTGGGGGCCTGCCGTCATGATCATGGATCATCGTTCGTTTCCAGACGAACGTAGCGATTGAAACGCGATTGACCAGTCAATCGCACAAACGCGCGAGACCCCGGCGGCCCTGCCGGGGTTTTCGTTGATCTCGGGATACCACCCGCGCTCACCAACCACAGTTGGAAACCTCGCATTGTGTGACTTCGAGCGCAAGTGTTAACGGCCTCTGTGACCCTCGGTGTCCTCCGTGGTTTAGAATTGAAGTTTCGGCAATGAATCCCGGGTCCACCCGTTGAGGCCCTCTAAATACTCATGCTGACTGGCTCCCAAATCCGCCGCAAATTCCTCGACTTTTTCATCGAAAAGGGCCACCGCGAGGTGCACTCGTCGTCGCTCGTTCCGCAAAACGACCCCACGCTGCTTTTCACCAACGCGGGCATGAACCAGTTCAAGGACGTCTTCCTCGGCCTCGAGAAGCGTGACTACTCGCGTGCCACGACTTCACAGAAGTGCGTGCGGGCCGGCGGCAAGCATAATGATCTCGAAAATGTCGGCTTCACCAACCGGCACCATACGTTCTTCGAGATGCTGGGGAATTTTTCTTTCGGCGATTATTTCAAGAAGGACGCCGTCGCGTACGCATGGGAGCTGATCACATCGCCCAAGTGGTTTGGAATTCCGAAGGACAAGCTGTACGTCACGATCTTCAAGGGCGAGAACGGCGTCGAACGCGATGCGGAAGCGTATGACCTGTGGCTCGGGCAGGACATCGCGAAGGAACGCATCTACGAATTCGGCTCCAAGGACAATTTTTGGCAGATGGGCGATACCGGCCCGTGCGGCCCGTGCAGCGAAATTCACTACGACATGGGCGTGATCGCCAGCGACGAAGGACATACGAATTGCGAGTTCGGATGCGAGTGCGGGCGTTATGTGGAAATCTGGAATCTCGTGTTCATGCAGTTTGATCGCGATGCGAGCGGGAAGCTGACGCCGCTACCAAAGCCGTCGATAGATACGGGAGCCGGGCTGGAGCGGTTGGCATCGGTGCTTCAGGGCGTGATCTCAAATTACGAGACAGATTTGTTCACGCCGCTGATCAAACGCGCTGCCGCACTCACGGCCTCAAGCGCGGAACACGACCCAGGCAAGGTCAATGTAGGGACGAGCGTCTCGCCCGTCCAGGTCGAGCGTAGCTCGGCTCCCCCGGCTGGCACTCACGGTGCAGCTTCGCTGAGAGTCATCGCCGATCACTCGCGCGCCGCAACGTTCCTGATTTCCGATGGCGTCATTCCTTCGAATGAAGGGCGCGGGTATGTCCTGCGCAAAATCATTCGCCGCGCCATCACCCATGGTCGACTCTTGGGGCAGACCAAGCCTTTTCTCCATCAGATGGTCTTCTCGGTACGCGATCTCATGCAGGATGCTTATCCCGAACTGAAAGAAACGGCGGAGCGAGTGTCGAAGGCGGTGCTTGCCGAGGAGATACGCTTCGCGCACACCATGGAGGTTGGCCTTAAGAAATTGGAGGATGACCTGACGCCTCTGATCGAGTCGGCGCGCAAGAACCCCGCAATCCAGCCGCTATACGCCGGCGATAAAGCATTCAAGCTGTACGACACCTTTGGTATGCCGCTCGACTTCATGCAGGACGCGGCGCGGGATCAGGGAATCCTCTTCGATCAGGCCGGCTTTAATGCGGCCATGGAGGAGCAGCGCCAGCGCGCTCGCGCTTCCTGGAAGGGCGCTGCCAAGCAAACCGCTAATCCCGAGTATCAGAAGCTTCCGACCTCGGTTTTTGAAGGCTACCGCCAGACCCGCTCCGACAGCTGCCAAGTCCTTGCGCTGCTAAAAGGTGGCCAGGGCGCAAAGGAACTTAAGCCCGGCGAAGAAGGCGAGGTCATCCTCGATCACACGCCCTTCTACGCCGAGTCCGGAGGGCAGGTGGGCGATCGCGGATGGCTTTACTCCGACGATCACAACACGGTTGTTGCCGACGTGACGGGCACCTACTACCCAATCCAGGGTGTGCGCGCTCACAAGATCACTGCCAAGCAAGCAATACACGTGGGTGACAAAGTCGATGCCGTCGTCGATACGCAAATTCGCGAAGCCACCATGCGCAATCACACGGCTACGCACTTGCTGCATGCCGGTTTGCGCGAGGTTCTTGGTAAGCATGTAAAACAAGCCGGCTCGCTGGTGGCACCGAATCATTTGCGCTTCGACTTCTCGCACTTCACCGCGGTCGCCGACGAAGAACTGCAGGACATCGAAGACCTGATCAACAAGGAAGTCCTACGCAACCGGAAGATTGAAGTCATCGAGAACATCCCCATCGATGTCGCGGTCAACGAGTATCACGCCATGGCGCTGTTCGGCGAGAAGTACGGCGACAAGGTGCGCGTGATCCGCATCGGAGATTTTTCAACTGAGCTGTGCGGCGGCACGCACACTGCCGCCACCGGAGAGATCGGCCTGATCAAGGTTCTGAAGGAAGGCAGCGTCTCCTCCGGCGTGCGACGCGTGGAAGCGGTCACGGGCGAAGGCTCCCTGCGCCACTTCCGCAAAGATCATGAACTGGAAAACGTGGTCGCTGCTCTCGCGGGACATGCTGAGGCCGACAGTCCCGCAGCTGCCTTGAAGCTGGAACTCGACAAGAAAGATGCCGAGATCAAACGCCTCGCGCGCGAACTCGATCAGGCACGGATGAAGTCGGCCTCATCGTCAGTACCCTCAACGGCCGAGAAAATCAAAGAGGTCAAGGGCATCAAAGTCCTCGCGCACCGCGTCGACAATCTCGACCGCTCGCAGATGCGCACGCTGGTCGACCAGCTGCGCGACAAAGTCGGCTCGGGAGTCGTGGTCCTCGGGTCCGCGACCGATGGCAGAGTCGCGCTCATCGCGGGCGTCACAAAGGATCTAACCGCTCGCGTGCAAGCGGGCAAGATCATCGCGCAGGTCGCACAGAAAGTGGGGGGCAAGGGCGGCGGACGTCCCGACATGGCCGAAGCCGGTGGTGATAAGCCCGAAGCACTGGACGCAGCGCTCGACGATGTGTACAACGTCGTGGAGTCGATGGCTTGAAGATAGGCCTCAGGTCTCGGGTATCAGGTCTCAGGAAAACTCCCGCGATCGCAAAGGGTTGGCCTGACACCTGAGACCTGACGCGTGACACCTGGCTTCTTATGTCTGACCGAATCTCATTCATCACGCACCGCGGCAAGGCGATCATGGTGATCGACTTCAGCCACGGTGAAGCGAAGGAAATTCTCCTGCTGTTGGAGGAAATCCAACACACTGTGGCTCGCCATGAGAAGGGCTCCCTGCTCACGCTTGCCGATCTGACGGGTGCACACGTCGATAAAGCTGTCGCGACGCGCATGAAAGAAGTACTTGTGCGGGATCGGCCGTTCGTGAAGCGTTCCGCCTGGGTGGGCGTCGAAAGCGTGCCGAAAGTTTATTACGACAATATCAAGACGTTTTCGCAGCGCGATTTCCCGCCATTCAAAACTCGCGAAGAGGCGATGGACTGGCTCGTCGCAGATTAACTTCACGCGAGCATGGCGTTTGTTATCAATCCCGTATTTCGGGACGTCATCCTGAAGAAACTTCTTACGACAACGGCGCGGTCAGCCGTGGCGGCTTGCGGAAGCGTAGAAACAGCAATCCAATGACTGCGCTAATAACAATCAAGTCGACCACGCTGGCCTCGGGACCAACCGTGCCGCCGGTCATCCATTTATTGCCGCTGAGGGCAGTGTTCAGCAAATGACCTTTAGCTGGCATGCCGCTGTCAGCGACGCCGAACAAATAAGTTTCCGCCCAATCCCACGCAGTGTGCATACCGATCGCGAACCACAGATTTCCCGTGAGCCGCAACGATACGCAAAAGACGATTGCCGCCAAAGCAACGCCGACGCCTCCAACCCAGTTCTCGCCAGGGTTGCTCATGTGCACGCCCCAGAACAGTGCCGAAAGCACGAGTGCAGCAGGCCAGAAGCCAATTCCCTTTGCTAACGTAAATTGGGGATAGCCGCGGAACAGGAATTCTTCGAAGAGTCCCACCATCAGAAATGCCGCCGCCCACAACAGCGCATACTGGAAAGCGGCTGCGCCGGTCAGCACAAACCCCTGAAACGTTACGTTACCCGTCAGGAAGAGTGTGAACATGGTGACGCACTCAGCCACAAGACCCCACACGATGCCTTCAAAGAACCGGCGTCCGAAAGCACTCCGCGCGGGTAAGCCGTAGTCGCCGAGGGAACGTTTTTCAAAAGCGCCCATAATTAGCGTTGCGAGCAACACGCATAGGAAGGCCAACCCATCCTGAACTAGCACGGTCTTGGCGCTGAAATCGATGACCGGGGGATGAGGTCTGACCAAATGCAGAAGACGCAGAATGCGGCTGATCCCGAATCGCAGTCCAGCTACGACGGCGACGAAAATAATCAGGCGCCAAAAGGCACGCAGGCCATTCGGCCCCAGGAAGACCCACTGGATGCGGTTAGGCTGGGAGGCGGGAGGCATGTCCGGGGAAGGAGTGGTTCCAATCTGTTCGATGGTTTGGATTTCAGGCATCGACATCATCTACGTAGGAGAAGACGCCAAAGTTCCGTAACAAGTGTTGAGCCAGCTTTTCCCTTTGAGTCGCGGTAAGTTCGACCGCTCTAACTTCGCCACTTTAGCGTGACTGGGCCTGTTATCGGGTTCTCGAAGGGAGCGCCAGTGCGGCGGGAATCGAGCCAAGCCTGTTTCAGTTGGAAATACCACTTGGCCGGACGATCTGCGTCGTCGATCAGCATCAGGTGTGGGTTGTGCTTCAGTCCTTCGGACTGCTGCTCCATCGTCTTGCGATCCTGCTCGACGAACTTTCCGAACACGTACTTAAGCAGATCCTCGCCGAAGGGAAACCACCGGAATAGGTTCCATGCGGCAACTACGTCGATCCGGCAGCGGCTGCGCGTGATCGGCGTGACCGTGGTCAGACTCGAGAACCAGTACTTCCCTGCCCTAATCGTTTCCCAGCGCATGTTGGGTAGCGTGAAGTCGATGGTGGTCGTAATGGCGTCGGCGTCCGCGTATAGCTTGAGCAGTTTGTAGGGAGCGCTGTTCGAACTGGGCGTGTGCGCGCTCATGCGGAAGCCAAGTGCAATAGGTTCAAAGGCTTTTTGTTTTTCGTGAATTGAATCGCGGCTGCGCCACCACCAAGCTTGATGAACGAATGGTCCGTGTGCGGGATCCATCAACCCGATAATGCCGTGATCTACGCTGCAGGGCAGGTCGGAAGTCAGGTACGCGAGTTTGAATTTCTCGCTGAATGTTGGAACGCGCGGGGGGCCGGAGGCTGGCTCTGCACGTTGCGAGAATCCCGCTCCTGCTGGCGCCGGCTCCGGAACGAAGACCCAAATGAAGCCGTCATGTTCGTCGCACGCGTAGCTGCCGGCGTAGATGCGATCGACTCTGAGTTTCTGATCGGCGGTCAGCGACGGAATTAATTGACACTGGCCGGAGTGCGCGTCGAAGCGCCAGCCGTGGTAACTGCATTCGATCTGAACGCCGTCGAAACTTCCGCAAGAGAGCGGCATGCCGCGGTGCGGGCAGGCGTCCTGTAGTGCGAATACACGGTTCTGAGCGTCGCGCCCGATGACCAATGGCGTCTCCAACAGCGTCGCCCGTTCCAGGCGTTCGCGAAAGACTGCATCGCTGGGCAGGGCGCGATACCAGAAACCGGGCAACATCAGTGAATCTGGCGTCTTCGTTTGTTGGGAATCTTCGAACATGGGAACGAAGCGAGGGTACTACAGAGCGGCAAGCATGGTAATCAACGGTCGGCTACTTCTCCGCTTCACCTGCATCCGAGAATGTGACTGCGCTCTCATCTTCCGGCGGCTTCTCAAAAACAAACATTTTCGTCAGAAGCTCGTTTCTAGCCACCAGCGCCCCCAAAGTGTATCCGACACCCGCACAGAAAGATGCCGTGAACCTCATTTGCGCGACGATTCGCTCGAAATCGGGATCGAGCGGCGCTACAGGCAGGATACCGAAAAAATACTCAAGCGGCGTCATTGCTGGCGAAGCCTGAAACAGCACTGAACTCGCAGGAGGATGCGCGAATCGAAGCATCTTCACCCCAAGCACAAGCGTGGGTACCATCCATGCCCCGACGGCGGCTATCTTCAAACCACGCGCCATCCCGTACCCGACAGCGATTGATAAGGCTAGATTCACAAGAGCTATGTGTGGCAAATACCAACTCCATGCCTGCTCCAACCAAGGCACGTGAACAAAAAGCTGTATCCAGCTAGGCAAGCGCCAGATCAGCCCCGGAAAACCGATAATGGCGCAGACGAAAACCATCGCGGTGTGCAAGATGAACGCCCCTGTACGACCGCTCCAAGGCGAAGGCCCCGCCGAAGGATTCATGGAAGTAGTTACGGACATGGCCTGCCAAACTACCATCCACCACCGCATCCCCACCAGCTACGTCCAGGGCTTCCCATTGCCCCCAGCCGGACACGCCCTTGGCCAATTCATGGCCTTTTTTCAGTAACTTACGGAGATTACTTCGGTGGTTCTATGGCCTTCGGATAGTTTGCCGTGGTCGGTTAAACGCCCTATAATCAATGCACTCTGGTTGAGATTCTCCGTCAGGTTCCGGGTAGATCACGCTAAGGACTTTGTGTCTTTGCAACGAGGATAGACCCGGACAATGCGAAAGCACCTGCAAATCGCGCTGATGGCTACCCCCGTACTCGCGGCCTCCCTTTCCCTCTGTACACCACACGTGTTTGCTGCGGACGATGCTCCGGCCAAGATGGTCGCGACCACCGACGACAGCGGACGCACCGTCTACACAAACGACGTCGTGACACCGACAAAGGGCGTCCGGAACGGCACGGTCTCGCGGCGGGGTGGATTGGTGTACTGGAGCGACAAGGAAAAGCGCTTCAAGCCAGTGCCCTCGGCAACGATGGGTGCGGCACGATCGGCCGCGGCCGAAGTGAATCAGTACCTTACCCACGAATCCAATCCTGAAGACGCCGCGCGCTCCAATTTCGTGCGCAACAATACACCGATGAGCCAGCAGGATGTGGACGCGGCCATTGAGCAAGCGGCAGCGCGCCACAACGTGGATCCGAACCTGGTGCGCTCGGTGATCAAGGTCGAGTCGAACTTCAATCCCAACGCCGTTTCGCGCAAGGGCGCGATGGGGTTGATGCAGCTCATGCCAAGCACGGCGCGGTCGCTGCACGTGACCAACCCGTTTGACCCGCAACAAAACGTGGACGCCGGGGTTCGTCACTTGAAGAGCCTGCTGGAGAGCTACGGCGGCAACATCAAGCTGAGCCTGGCGGCTTACAATGCTGGGGCGGGCGCCGTGGCGCGCAGCTCCGGAGTTCCGCGGTTCGCGGAAACGCAGAATTACGTACGGCGAATTACTGAGATCTATTACGGCGGCGGACAGCCCGGTTCGCGCGTGGTCGGGAACGTCGTACACGATCCCGTTCGGGTGCAACGGGATGCGCGTGGCGTACTTTATATCAGCAACACGGACTAAGGTTTTCGGCATCTCTCAGGGAAGCCGTTGAACATGTTGTAACGAGCTGGAAACGTTGACGACCCTACTTCGAAACCAGCGCGGATTGCGTCTGGGTGTGGCGCTGTTGGCGCTGCTTCCAGCATTGCCGGGCTATGCTCGTGTGCGACACGGCGACGCCTGGGCGCGAGATAACTTCGCGCGGGCTGAGCGCATGCGCGAAGCTTTGAATGGTCGCCCGGTCGCGCAACGAGCCCGCCACGACTACCAGCGCGTGATCGACTCCTACCGCCGCGTTTATTTTGGTTCTCCTACTTCTTCCAAAGCCGATCCCAGCGTCGTCGCCGTTGCTGAATTGCAGGTTGAGATGGGGCGCCGCTTCGACGACAACAAAATCTTTGCGCATGCGGTCAAGGAATACGAATTCCTGCGCAAGGAATACCCGGGCAGTCGATACCGCTTCGACGCACTGTTCACGATTGGTGAAATCTACAAAGACGATCTCGAGGATCCTGAGGAGGCGCTCGCCACGTTCCAGGAGTTCGTGCACCGCTATCCTCGGCACCGGCTGGCCGATCAGGCCAAGGCGGCCATTGCCGAACTGAAACAGGATCACGGCGAACCGTACAAGTCGGCGGCGCAGAAAGAAGCGGAGAAGTATCAGAAGGCAGCAGAACTGGTCGGCAAATCGGGCAAGACGGAAGCCAAGGTTCAGGACAAGAGTGGTCAGGACCAAGAGACGAGACGACCAGGAAAGTACCAGTTCGGCATCCGACGCTCCGGCCTCTGACGAACGTGACGGAAAAATTCCCGCGCGTGACCAGTATCCGGCACTGGTCGACCCCGGATTACACGCGGGTTGCGATCGATCTGGAGCAGGACATCAAATTTGCGTCGCAGCGAATCGATCATCCCGACCGGATTTTCTTCGACCTCTACGACACGAAACTGGCCTCAACGCTGGTGGGCAAGACGTTTGACGTCGACGACGGATTCCTGAAGAAGATCCGCGTCGCCCAGTTCAAGCCGGGCAAGACGCGCGTCGTGCTCGAGGTGGACGACCTTTCCGATTACGATGCGTTCCTGCTGCCGAATCCGTCGCGCCTGATCATTGACATTCACGGCAAGCAGACCGGCAAGTCTGAAGTTGCCCGAAACCGCAACACTGCTGAGAGCGCGATCCCACTGAAATCGGTGGGAGACACGCCCGACGATCTAACTGGAACGCGCACCTCGATACCCGGTCCCGCGCGCGTGCCCGCGCCTGCGGAGCGCGAACTGTCAACGACGAATTCTGCGGACACCAAGCCTACCGTGAAGACGGTCAAGGTGGGCAAGAATGCCGTCAAAAAGATTATTGAAGCCGGAGACGATGACACCGGCACACGCAAAAAGACCGTCGCCCGATCCGTGGAAGATCTGAGGCCAGACGGTCCGCCGTTGGCGTCGGACGAGCCGCGGGGGCGCGACACGCTGGATGCCTCGGCTGCGAGCGACAAGGGTCGCTCAAAGAGTAAGCGGCGCGCGGCCAGCAGCGCGCAACTCGACATTCGTGAAGCCCGGCCCACGGCCGCTGGCGATCGCTCGCTCATTCGGGCATTGGGACTGAAGATCGGCAAGATCGTGATTGATCCGGGCCATGGTGGGCACGACACAGGCACCATTGGCCCCGACGGTCTTCTCGAAAAAGATCTGGTGGTCGATGTGGGGCGGCGGCTCGGCAAATTGCTGGATACGCGTCTGGGCGCGGAAGTGGTCTACACGCGCAAGGACGACACTTTCATTCCGCTCGAAACCAGAACGGCGATTGCGAACCAGGAGCAGGCGGACCTGTTTGTTTCGATTCACGCGAATTCGAGTCGCGATCCGAATGCGCGCGGCGTAGAGACTTACTATTTAAATTTCACTTCGTCGGCGGACGCGCTGGAAGTTGCGGCGCGCGAGAACGCAGTTTCGGAGAAATCGATTCACGAACTGGGCGACCTGGTGAAGAAGATTGCGCTCAAGGAAAAGATCGAAGAATCCCACGAATTCGCCAGTAACGTGCAGGAGGCGCTGCACAGCGGGCTGGCGGCAAAAAGTCCCGGGCTGCGCAACCGCGGCGTGAAAAAGGCTCCGTTTATCGTGCTTATCGGTGCAAACATGCCCTCGATTTTGGCGGAGATTTCTTTCGTCAGCAATCCGGGCGACGAAGCCAAGCTGCAGACCCCCGAATACCGGCAGCGCATCGCCGAGTCGCTCTATCGCGGCATCGCGAAATACGTAAGCGGGCTGAGCGGCGTGAAGATGGCCAGCCGCGTGACGAAAGAAGAAGGCCAGTAGCCCTGTGCACCTCGTTCGACGTGCTGAATTCCCATCCAAGCTATAATTCTCCGATTTTCCTTGCGGCCCTGTGGGGCGTGAAGATCCGTCCCACTGGTCGCATTCGCATCTGAAAGGACGTTTGCATGATCGAAAGACTCAAGGACAGCAGCGGGTTTGGATTCAAAGCTACGGGCAGCATTAGCGCCGACGACATCAAGGACATCGAGCCCCAGATCGAACGGCAGATCGCCGAGAATCGCAAGCATCCGATTGGGATCCTGATCGACCTGACGGCACTGAAAGATGTCGAGTGGAAAGCCCGCTGGGAAGAGCTGCGGTTCCTGTCAAAGTTTGGCGGCCCCATCGCCCGAGTCGCCGTGGTGGGCGGCACGCAAGTGGGAAGAACTGGCTGGCGACGTGATTGGCGCGACGGTTCTGATGCAGGCCGATATCCGGTATTATCAGCCGTCGGAGATCGCGCACGCCTGGCATTGGATCAAGACCGCCAAATACGCCGACGATCTGCCGGTGCGAACGATGCTGTCGCCCGGGCACGTAATGAGCGGGTATACGCCGGAATACACGGATTTGTGAGCGGTGGCGCAAGTTCACCCGTTTTCGCCAATGTAGTCAGGACGACCGCGCGATACCCCTTATATGGCGATTTCGGTCGCGGGACGGCAGCGTGGAAACTTTCAGGGTAGCTTTGTAGTCTAATAGACTGCAGAGGGGCCTTTTCTCTTTTTCAATACCATGATTTTGCGTCGATTGATCCCGGTTTCCGTGTTTTGCCTTTTGGCAACATTTGTCCTTGCAGTTGCCCCCACCCCTAAAGGAACAACACCTGCGGCAATCCTCCCGTCGACTTTCGCGGGATGGAATTTGCAGGGCGCGCTCCAAACAAGCACGGATGCAGGGACGGCCGATCCCACGAACACGGCCATTCTCAAGGAGTACGGTTTTACCGATCTCGCTTCCGGGACCTTCGCGCGCGACGACGGAAGGAAGCTGACGATTCGGGCAGCGCGCTTTGCCGACGCCAGCGGTGCGTATGGTGCATTCACGTACTACAAGCAGCCGGAGATGCTGAGTGAAAAGATCGGGGATCAGGGATCATCGCTGAACAACCGGATACTTTTCTACCGGGGCAATGTTGTCGTGGACGCGCTCTTTGAAAAATTAAGTGTCATGTCGGCGGCGGAGCTGCGCGACCTGGCCAACGTGATTCCGCTTCCGCAGGGCGGCGCGCGCAATCTGCCGCCCTTGCCGACGTATCTGCCCAGGCAGACATACGTGAAGAACAGTGCGAAATACATCATGGGCCCGTTGACGCTCGACAAGTTGGGATCCCCGCTGCCCGTGGAAATGGTCGACTTTGGCGCCGGTGCGGAAGTCGTCGAGGGCACCTATCGTGGCGCAGGGGGCGAGGGCACGCTCATGTTGATTTCTTATCCCACGCCGCAGATCGCGACTGATCACTTGCATCGCATCGAGCAGGCGCATCAACCGAACGCACAGGCAGGGCAACCCGCGGTGGTCGCGATGGGAGCGTTCGCGCAGAAGCGCAGTGGTCCTTTGGTTGCGGTGGCCACGGGAACTTTCACGCAGAACGAAGCCGAGAATCTTGTAAATCAAGTTCACTACGACGCCGACGTCACGTGGAACGAGAACACTTTCTTCGACAAGAAGAACAACGTGGCCAACTTGCTGTGGAATGCTGTGTTGCTCTGCGGTGCATTGATGGGCATAACGCTCGTCGCGGGAGTGGCGTTTGGCGGTGCGCGAGTTGCGTTGAAGCGCTTGCTCCCTCAACAAAACCAGGGTCCCGAGCAGGACTTCATCTCGCTCAACATCGATGAATCGGTGCGTGAGTCGCGCAGCGGAATGGGCGTTTCGTCGAGTCCCCATTAGAGCTCTGGCTGCGTACGCAGCTACAGTAAGTAACTCATTAGAGACGCTTTACGGGGCCGTGCGTGCGCAAATATCTCAAAATGATACGCTTTCGGTCAGTGTTGTTGATTTCTGTAAACCAATGAAAACAAAGGCATTTAATATCTAAAATTTCCTTGACACCCCCCTTTTTCGGCCCATAAGATTCGGCCAGAAAGTTTTGGCGGACTTTGCCTTCCGTTAGAACTATTCTCCCTTGAAAGAAGAGGCCGCCCTTTTGCCGGGGTGGCCTTTTCGTTTGCCTTGGATTCGATACACACCTGACTCACGTGAAGTCGTGTCTACACAAAGCGCTCCTGCTCCTGTCCGTGCAATCGCACTAGCCAGCGTGACGGGTGATGTATCGAGGCGGAATTTCCCAGTCTAGATTTTTGAGCAGAGTCACCTGCCATTTCGCCGGGAGGGAGGTGGCGGCATGAAATATCTAGTCTTCCTTCTTTGGATTCCAGCTTTTTTTCTTCTGTATCTGAGTATTCATCATGAAATTCTTGCGGAGCGCAACCGTACAGTGCGCAGAAATCCAAATCTATCGGCGCAGGCAAGGCGACATTAATGGAGGGGAATTATTCTTGCGGTTTGGGCGCACGGTGCGGGCAGCTGGACGCGTTCAGGCAATCCTCGGCGATCAGAAGGCGCTCTACCGGCTTGCCGTTGATGATGTGGGATTCGATGATTTCGTCTACATCGGCGGAGGTCACGCGCCCGTACCAAACGGCGTCAGGGTAGACGACTACGGTCGGGCCATGCTCGCACTGGTCGAGGCATCCTGACATGTTGGCGCGCACGCGCTTCTTCAATCCGCGCAGTGCGAGTTTTTGCTTGAACTGAAATTGCAATTGGGCCTGTGCCTTGGGATCGCAGCACCCGCGCGGATGGCCCGGATCACGCTGGTTGCAGCAGATGAACAGATGTTTCTCGAATTTGGGCATGGGACAGTTTACGGCAGGTCTCAGGTCTCAGGTCTCAGGTAAGGCAATCGGCATAGGGGGAGTGGTCACCCACTCTCCCCTGCCACACCACCGTACATGCGGGTCCGCATACGGCGGTTCAGTGCGGTTGAGCTAGAGTACGTCCAGCAACCGAGGAAGACCGCACGAGTCGAAGTAAGCAAGCGGAAGGGCGGACTGCAAAGCCGGGCTGTTGGCCAAGCGCCAGGGGCCATGGGGACTGCCGGCGGTTTGGGCCGCGAGGTCATGTCCGATGTTCCGTTGGCGTAGCCGAACATACCGCACCTTGCTGCGCTTCCATTGCTTCCAGATCACGGTTCGCAACCTGCGTCGCATCCATGCCTCTAGCTTTTGCAGCACCGAGGGCGTCTGACTGAAGCCGAAGTAGCCCTTCCAGCCACGCAGGTAGCTGGTGAGTTCCTTCGTCATCTGTTCCAGACGGATGCCCCGTGTTCGTCGCGTGAGTTCCCGTATCCGTTGCTTACACCGGAACAGAGCCTTAGGCGCAATGCGCCGTTTCGGTTCTCTCCCACCGGTAAAGCTGAAGCCCAGGAACTTGCGCTCCTGCGGTCGCGCCACCGCGCTTTTCGCCTCATTCACCTTCAGCTTGAGCCGTCGCCGGATGAAACTCGTCACGCTTTGCATGACTCGCTTCCCCGCCCGCTCGCTCGCCACGTAGATATTGCAATCATCCGCGTAGCGCACGAAACGGTGCTGGCGCTGCTCCAACTCCCGGTCGAGTTCGTCGAGCACGAGATTCGACAGCAGTGGTGACAAAGGCCCTCCTTGCGGAGTTCCTTCTTCCACCGGACTCACCAGCCCGTTCTCCATCACGCCCGACTCCAGGAATGCTCGGATCAACTTGAGCATCCTCTTGTCGCTCACCCGCCGCGCCACCGCCGCCATCAGCTTGTCGTGATTGACTCGATCGAAAAACTTTTCCAGATCGAGGTCCACCACCCAGCGGTTGCCTTTGGCGATATACTGCTGCGCCTTGGCCACCGCCTGATGCGCCGAGCGTTGCGGGCGAAACCCGTGACTGTGTTCGGAGAATGTCCGGTCCCATCTGCCTTGCAGAACCTGCATCACCGCCTGCTGAATAAACCGGTCCAGCACCGTCGGAATGCCCAGCTTGCGCATCCCTCCGTCCGGCTTCGCGATCTCTACTCGCCTCACCGGTTGCGGTTGGTAAGTCCCGCTCAACACCTGTTCCCGAATCGCTGGCCAGTGCTGCTTCAGGTAGCCGGGTAACTCTGCGACTTTCATGCCGTCGATTCCCGGACTTCCCTTATTGGCCTTCACTCGTCGTAAAGCCTGTTGACAGTTTTCCCGTCCGCAGACCTCTTCCATCAGTTGCTCTTCTCCAGCCGGACTTTCGGTTTCGCATTCCGCCGCGCACGATTCGGTCCCTTCCCGCGGAGCCCTTGGAGCTTCACTCCTCCCCTCCCCGGTAAAGGCCAGCACCATCTGTAGCTGGTTTTTCTGCCGCTTGTCGTTCATCGAGTCCTGCGTCCTACTCGCCGCTCCTTGCTGTTTGGGCCTTCGACCTTGCGGCCTACTATGCCCGCTGCTGACTCCCGTCCCACGATCAAGATGGTTTGCTCCATCCTCAGTCACGATGCCGTGACATGCGACGGGTCTCCCGAAGTAAGTTCGACCGCCTTCGACGCGCAACCGCCGGATTTACCACCGGTGTGCTTGGTGGACACGGGCTTCGCTGTCCTTTGCCAGCTCGCCCCACACCGTAGGCCTCCTCATCCGGTTCTTGTTCATCGGCTCGCGCTTTTGATCCACGCTTCTTTCAGACCCCGCCTCACGACGACGCCCTTGCGCTTCTCTAGCCCTTCACCTCCACCAGGTTGGGCAGGGGACTTTCACCCCCGAGCTGTCGAACACGTTCGGCACACAAAGGAAAACGTCACGCTTTGCAACGTGACGTTGGACTTTTTTGCAAGGAAGCCAGGAACTAGTCTTTCAGCTCGACCATCGGTTGGTCGTTCTGGCAGAAGGTGGCTACACGTTTCAGGCTGCCCTGCGCCTCGGTCACGTACATCACCGGGCCGTAGCAGTAGACGGCGTGTCCGTTGGCGGCAAAGTACCACTTGCCGCCTTTGCGTGAGTGCTTGACGGCCGCCTCGGTGACCAGAGGGTGAGCCGGTGGCGCAATCTTCGGTATGGGCAACGAAAATAACAAGGCCAGAGCCAGAGCTTTCATATCGTTCTCACAGGTCCCCGGGAGACGGGGCGGGCGTTTTTTAGATCGACATCAAAGTTCTACGAGTATCTGCAATATCCGACGCGGGCATGGGCGGCTTTTCCGGCAGGGGTCTCTGCACTTTGCCGTGATTGCGAGCGGTCGTCTTATCGGACGGTACTGCCTGGGTTGACGGAGTTTGAACCGGAGAGCTGCCTTGCAGATCAGCTTGCGCCTTGGGGGCATGCGCATGCTGCTGCTGGAAGGCCTTGCCTTTCATCGCTGTCAGTTCGGAACTGTCGCCGATCAACTGCTGAATCAGGGTCCGTTGTGATTGAATCGTGGTGCCCTGCTCTACGATCAGAAGGGTCATCAGACCGTAGGAAATGAGGAAAAGCACGGTGAGAAGGGGAAGCATGGTGTGCTTCCTCATCTTGGGTTGAGTTTCCGGAGTACCGAAAAGTGTCGTCACTTGCGCCCCCAAACTTTCGCCCGGCTGCAGGCGCTCCCTAGAATTGCAGCTACTGCGCCATCGGGAGGCTCTCGTGGAAGTCCATATTTCACAGAGGGTTAGCACGGGTATCGAAATACGGGGAAAAAGGCGCAGCTGCAACTCCCTGCACATATTGGTAACTAGGGTTGGTATTACTGGGGTGACTTGATTCGCCCGGAAGCCGTGCGGGACGCGGCTTTTAGAGAGGGGATGGGCTCGGCGGCGCTTTTGGGCGCCCGCCGCAGTGGCCGCTATACGCCTTCCGCGGCCGTGGGAAGTTATTTTCCGCCCATCACAAGCTTGGCAATCGTCTGCAACTGCATGTTCGACGTGCCCTCGTAGATCTTGCCTATCTTCGAATCGCGCCAGTATTTTTCAACAGGATAGTCTTTGGTGAAGCCGTAGCCGCCGTAGATCTCGATGGCAAGCGACGTGACACGCTCGGCGACTTGCGAGCAAAAGAGCTTGGTCATAGCAGCCTCCTTGACGAAATTCACGCCGGCATCCTTCATGCGAGCGGCGTTGTAGACCAGGAGGCGGGCCGCCTCGATGTCGGTGGCCATCTGCGCGATCTGGAACTGGATGCCCTGAAAATCTGCAAGAGGCTTGCCGAACTGTTTGCGCTCTTGCGCATACTTGGCGGCGTATTCCCACGCACCGCGAGCGACGCCCAGCATTTGCGCGCCGATGCCGATGCGTCCTTCGTTGAGGGTCTCGATGGCAATCTTGTAGCCCTTGCCGACTTCGCCGAGGACGTTGTTCTTCGGAACGTGGCAGTCCTCGAGGATGAGTTCGCAGGTGGAGGACGCGCGAATTCCGAGCTTGTCCTCCTTCTTGCCGACGGTGAAGCCGGGGAAATCCTTCTCGATGATGAAGGCAGTGATGCCTTTATAGCCCGCGGAGGGATCGACCGTCGCGAACAGGATGAAGACTCCGGCTTCCTTGCCGTTAGTGATCCAAAGCTTGCGGCCGTTCAGGACGTGGTCGCTTCCCTTGAGTTCAGCCTTGGTCTGAAGGGCGAACGCGTCCGAACCAGACCCGGCTTCGCTCAGCGCGTAGGCGCCCACTGTGTCCGCGACCATGCGCGGAAGATAGCGTTTGCGCTGCTCTTCGGTCGTCCAGCGGAGCAGTGCGTTATTGACCAGCGTGTTCTGCACGTCGACGATCACGCCCGCGGAGGCGTCGGCGCACGAGAGCTCTTCCACAGCGAGTATGGCTTCGAAAAATTTGCCGCCACCGCCGCCATACTGTTCGGGAACCTCGATGCCCATCAGACCTAGCTGGAAGAATTGCTGCAGCAGTTCCTTGTCGAAGACACCCTTCTCGTCCATCTCTTTGGCAAGGGGACGCACACGTTCGTTGGCGAATTGCCGGATGTTGTCGCGAAAGAGAACTTCATCTTCCGTGAGCGTGGTCAGAGGAGCGGGATTGGCTGTAGGGGCTATTGTTTCCGGCATACGACACCTTCAGAACAAGATTGGCAAACTCACAATTTTAGCATCGGAGAGTGCGCCGTTTGTCAGCGCTCAGCTAGGAAGGGCAATGTCAGGAACGCCGCTTGGCGGGAACGAGTTTTAGACCGTCACTCTGCAGGATGCGCTGCACCTGGTTGCGAGCGTGCACCGCCCACGGACTGGTGGTATCGAGTTTCACGTACGAGCGCCAATGCAAAAGAGCTTTACGTGGCTGCTTCAATTTTTCGTACGCCAGGGCGAGGTTATAGTGGGCATCAGCGTAGGTGGGAGCTAATTGGAGAGCGGTTTTGTAGGTCTGGATAGCCTCGTGAACTCTTCCGGTCTCGTCGAGCACATTGCCGAGGTCGAAATGAGCGAGGGCGTAGCGGGGATCGGATTCGATGGCGGCGCGGTAGTGTTTCTCGGCGAGTCCGTATTCCTGACGGTTGTAGTAAAGCGTACCGACGTTGATGTGGGCGGCGGCATGGCTGGGGTCGCGCTCCAACACCTTCAGGTACGTCGCAATCGCCTCGGTGTGCGTGTGTGGATCTTCTTCGAGGGCGATTCCACGAGTGAAAAGCTCGGCCACGTCGGATTCCTTCGGATCTGGCCGCAAGGGCATGACCGGAGTACGAGAAAGCACCTTCTGTTCGGGAGAGAAGTCGAACATAAACTGCCCGGCGATGGGCTCGAGCAGCTTGCCTTCGTGCCGAAACGCGAGCCGGTGTCCGGAGAGAAATGCGCCGGCCTCGAGCAGCGGATTTTCCATACCTGCAACCTGTTTCTGCATCGCCTGCAGGGACTGCCGGATTACGGCCGGGCGCACCTTTTGCGCGCACAGGTCACGGACCTTTTTAATTTGCAGGAGATCGAAAAACGAATAGCTCTCCGCGGCGGGTACCAGTTCGGCCTTTTCCCAACTCGCCAACTGCCGCGCCGTGAGCCGCAGAATACGAAGTAGATCCGCTCGACTGTATCGGTACACGGTTATAGGGGTCTTACTATTGTCATTATCGGGATTTGTGCTTTGTGAATGCAAGTGGAAACGCGTCCCGCCGGAACCCCAGTGGGCACTGCAGCGGAACTAGTGCACTGCCGCCACGGACCCGGTGTTGGAGAATCAACTGCTACTTCCCAAGCGCTTGTTCGATCGCGCTGACAACTTGGGGCGAATCGGGGGTAACTTCCGGCTCAAAACGAGCCACGATGCTTCCCTGCCGGTCGACCAGAAATTTGGTGAAGTTCCACTTAATTTCGCCCCCGGTTTTCGGATTCGCCTTCGTATCGGTCAGATACTGATAGAGCGGCGTGGTATCGGACCCCTTCACGGAGACTTTGGACAGCATGGGGAACTGCACATTGTATTTGCGGGTGCAGAACGTCTTGATTTCCGCGTCTGTGCCCGGTTCCTGCGCGCCGAAGTTATTCGCCGGTACGCCTACAATCACAAAGCCTTTGTCCTTGTACTTTTCGTAGACCGATTCCAGGGCAGAGTACTGTGGTGTATATCCGCAGCGGCTGGCAACATTGACGACCATCAAGACCTTTCCTTTGTATGCAGCGAAAGGAGCCGGTTGCCCGTCGATCGAGTTCAGGGTGTAGTCATAGACCGATTTCTCAGCCGCGAAAGCGAAAAGAGCGCTCAACAGCAAGAAAGACAAAAGAGTACGCACAGAACCTCCCATAGAACTCTCACAAGGAATTTTCGACTAGCCACCGGAGAACTGGAGCGGACGATGGAATTGCCTTACCGCATTTTATCGCAACCGACCGTTAGCGGACATCGCATTCCGACTTCGAGTCTCCAGATCCCATTCGTCGTAGGAACATGGCATGAGCGACAATGCCCATCGTTCGAAATTCTGTCCGGCCGAGGTGAGACTTGGTGAGTCACCAACCCGCGTGACTCGTGTCACTGACAGACTCCGCTGCTAGAACCTACCGTCGCAAGTGTAAGAACACTCCCCCGAGGTCCCGATACCAAAGTTCTTGGTCGATTGCTTCTCCGGGCCCGAGTTCCACAAAATCTAAGTTCGTTTTGGTCGATGCGCCGCGCTGGGCCGCTTGTGTCATGCTGGAAGTTTTCGCCACTTCGTGGGAAAAAACTCTCAGCAAACCTTGGGGGAGGGTGCACAAGCGACCCAGCGAGGGGCACCGACCGAGAGTCGAGGAAGATCGTGAACTGTCGCGCATGTCGTGCCGCGATGTGTACCGACGGACCGCTCAACCAGTTGCGATGCGCAGAGTGCCGTCAAATCAAGTTCGAACGTTTGTGCAGCGTGGCTCTCAAAGCCGGCCTCGTCCTCTCATTCGGCTTACTCGCCATGAGGCTGTTTGCCAGGAGAACTGATCCCGCCCCGCACCTCCGTAGGATGAATCCAGACCGCTACGCTGCATAGAAGCCAGGAGAGACTCCAAGCCGCGACAGGCCCATGTCCGATGTCTTCAATCCCACCCAGAATCCGGCGGGACAAATCTATCGGACATGCGGTGCGGACGTCGGTCGCGCCGATCACACCTTCAGCGCGTCCAGATATTGGTAACTCATCTTGACAGCTTCGAGCGGAGGGATCTCACAGTAATCCTGCTCAACGTAGTACTGCTCCATGCCACCAACCTTCGCGGCCTCGAAGATACGCTTCCAATCAATACTTCCGCTTCCGACGGGTGCGAACAATCCCATCTTCGCGTCCAGTTCCTGTGTAGGAGCCGGTTTATCTTTCATGTCCTTGATATGCAGCAGAGGGAAGCGCCCCGGATGATTCTTGAAGTACGCCACCGGATCCTGGCCCGCATGCGTCACCCAGAAGCAATCCATTTCAAATGCCACCAGCTTTGGATCTAACGTTTTGAGAAGATAATCGTAGGGCATCACGTCGCCAAACTTCTGGAACTCGAAGTTGTGATTGTGATAGCAGAACTGAATCCCCGCCTTTTGCGTGGCCTCACCTGCCTTGTTGAACAACTCGGCTAACTTTTTATAGTCGTCAAGCGACTTGCGCTCTTCCGGCGGAAGAATTGCAATCACCATATACCGGAGGCCTAGCGTTTTCGCGTCCTCAATGCGCGCATCCCACTCGGACTTCACCGCCGGGAGAAGGTAGTGGCCGCTTGAGGGGGTAATGCCATTGTCTTTCAGTATCCGGCCGAATTCTGCCGCAGTTTTTCCATACAGGGAGTAGATCTCCACGTCTTTGTAGCCGATCGCCGCCAACTGTTTGATTGTTCCAGGCGCATCCTTTTCAAGCTGATCGCGCAATGTGTAGAGTTGCAGCCCAATCGGTTTCCCGTAGGGACTGGCAAAGAGGGATTCCGGCAACTGAGCCCAAATAGCTGCACCTGCCAGGCCCACTGTCGCATTGCGAATGAAGTCACGACGCTTCATGCTGGATCCTTTCTCTAGTATGTATTAAGCACCCTTGATCTTGTTGGAACCCTCGTCCCAAACTGCGATCGTCTTGTTGAAGTAGGAATGGTTTGACATGTGACAGCCCGTCAGCGCTGCGACATTACCGAAACCTTCGTTTTCAACAACCGGCTTCCGAGTACGCACCGCCTGGAAGAAGTTCGCGAGGTGATCAACCAAATCGCTATACCCCGGAGGCGCAACGTACACTTCTTCGCCAGATTCCAACTTTGCCCGTCCCACAGCAGGCCCAGGGTGCTCGCGCTCCCATGTCGCCAAGTACTCTTCTTCTTGCGCCTCCGGCCACGAACCAATCGAGTACCCTTCGGCCGTCTGATACGGCGGCTCTGGAACGAACGAAAGTGATCCCCCTGCGCCCAATGCCTGGGGCGCACCCGCTCCGCGTATAAACATCGTTCCTTTTTTCCCGTAGAATGCGAAGCGTTGGTCTTCGTAGCGATTGTTCTGATTGCAGCGCAGAATCACTTGGAATTTCGGATAGTCGTAGATCGTCCACTGCAGATCGCCAAAGTCGCGCTCTTTGTAATGGTAGATCCCACCCGTAGAGAACGCGCGCGCGGGAGGCGCGTTCACTCCCGTGATGTAGTGAATACCGGAAATCAGGTGCACGAACAGATCGCCGGGCAGACCCGTTCCATAGTCCTTGTAGCAGCGCCAGGAGACAAAGCGCCGGCCATCAAACGGCCGCTTCGGCGCATCCCCCAGCCACGTATTCCAGTCAATTGTCTTTTCATTCGCATCTGGGGGGATAGGAAACATCCATGCGCCACTGTCGCTGTTGCGGTCCCATACCGCCTCAATCGTGTCTACCTGTCCAAGCCTGCCGGAATCCCAGATTTCCTTCGCCTTGGCGTACATGATCGAACTCACGCGCTGGCTTCCGATCTGGCAGATCCGGTTGTTCTTCTTCACCGCCTCCACCATCGCGAAGCCATCTTCCGCGCTGTGTGACATCGGCTTCTCGCAATAGACGTCTTTACCTGCCTGCGCCGCCTCGACCACTAACCTGCGGTGCCAGTGGTCCGGCGTGGCCACGATCACCGCGTCTACGTCTTTGCGATCGAGAATCCGCCGATAGTCCTTCGTAGTATCAACGTTCTTCTTCAATATCGTTTTGGCGTGTTCCAGCCGCGTGTCGTAAAGGTCTGAAACAGCCACACATTCTGCGCCAGGCACTTTCAGGGCATTCCTGAGTAAATCGGACCCCTGTGTGCCCGTTCCGATAATTCCGAATCGAACCGTGTCGGAAGGTGCCTGTGCTTGCGCGGCCCAAAGCATTTTCGGTTCCAGCAACGTAAAAGAGCCACCCGCGACTCCTGCTACGACGGATCCAGCGATTCGGACAAAACCACGCCGAGTCATCTCTTTCATACGAGCTCAGACCTCCTGGCGAAGAATCGTCAGAAAGCTTAATAGAAGAATGCCTGTTATGCGCAAGAAAATCGGTTTAGGAGAAATAAATTTTAGCTCGCCCACGGATGGGAGAATTTCGATGCGCTACCAGCATCCAATTCTTGATGCTGCTCGGTGGTTGATCGGCCAGCGCACTCTAGTCCAAGGAGGGTGAACGTGCGGCGGAAAAATCGGTAGGTGTCTGAAAAGGCTGCAGCCGACGACCAGACTTGAACTGGTGACCTGCCGATTACGAAATGTCGGCAGGGAGTCGATGCCAGCTTAACCCCAGCGTTCTCAGTCTTGCTTAGTTCTACCAGCGCGCGCTAGTTTACCTCAATCTCAACTCTCGGGACTTTTTCGGGACTGTTGCTCACTCCCACTAGATCAGTCCCTTACGGATCTTATAGAGGAACTCCTCTGCTTCCGCGCGCGCCTTCTCCTTGGCGTTCGGTTCGTGACCGTGCTCCAGGATGATTTCCTCCGTCACAAGTTCAACCGCGTCCTTCGGCTTGTATCCAGCCTTGATCAGTCTGCCCGCTCGCTCAGTGAAAGTTGGCCCCGTGTTCGCCTTCACCGGGGCAGGTGTCGCCTGCGTCTCGCAAATGTGTGCGCGAAATTTCGAAGCTGCCAGCCGATCATAAGCGCTCTTTGCCTCGTCGGAACTAAGCAGCGTGGGGACGGGAAACTTCCAGCGGCAACTGGAGCACGCCCATCCGGGATCAGAACTGCCCTGAATCCAGATCAAGGACCGTGCCATACAGACTCTCCTCCGAATTTGATCACCGTGTGTTTAGAGTCGGAGTTGGGAAGGGAACGAGCACAAACTTTCCAATCAGCGGGCAACATCGATCAGCCGCGCGACTTGCTTGGAACTGTCAGAGGCTTACCTGCGCGTCTAAAACCGACGCCTTGGCCGTGTGCGCCAACATCATAACTCCGGGCCACAATTGCCGCGAACCAGGCAAGGCGCACACCTGAAAGAATGAGAAGGTCAACCAGAGTTGGCTTTAGGGGGTCAGATCCGTTAGCTAAACTCGCTGACCATCCAGTGCGCCCAAGCCAGCAGCCCCAAGGCGACCACTTACGCCAAAAAGAGGTTTTCCATTGGGATTACCTCTGACTCCAGTAGAAGGCCAGCCCATATCCGGCGCAAGACCGCCGATCACGCTACGCTGTGACCAGAGTGGCGTAAGTTAACTTCGGCAGTTCCAGCGAGCGTCCCCCGGCAACGCGCGCGCCTCGGAAGAGATCGTGCGATGGGGTTTCCTAAATCATTGTCCCGTGACCGTCCACTATCGCCAACTTTCGAAATTAGTGCCAGCGATCGTTGGCTCCGCCATTCTCCTGATCATCATCCCCGACTGTGAATTTCTTCGTGTTGGTGCGCTGTTTCGCCAGAATCCGAGACATCACTTTTTCGACGTGATGACGGGAACGAGCGCCCCTCGTGAACACAGAACTAGGCTTGTGGTCGCTCTTTTCATCTTTCTCGACACTGACATGCACTCGCTGCGTTGTTTTCTCGATTCGTTCCGGCGGCGACACGCTCTCCATCGCCATCTTCACGACGAGCAGTGGAATGCGGAGGCTTCTCAACTGGCCGGATTTCTTGTCGACGGCTGCAACAAAGACCGAGTTGTCTCCCGAGACAATCGGGTCACCAAGCAGCTCATATCGTTCTCCGTAGAGCTTCATCGGTTTCCCTAGTTTGAAACCCAATTGTCCGAGCCTAGCGCAGAGCTTGCCCTGTTTTTGGGTCATCGGACCCAGTGTGGGTTGCGCATCAGCTAACAGAGGTGTTGGAGTGAGAAGCGTAGCGGAAAGGATTTCCACGATGATGGCTCCTGGTGTAGCGAAGTACTGTCTGGCTTCGCAAGGAACCGTCACGCGAGCGGCGCAGCGGGAAGATGCTGGAGAAGACTCTTCTAGTGTACACGTATTTAAGCAGCGTCATTGAGTGGCGGAGGGGGGCTGTTCTGGAAATCGCGATAGGGCTCATTGAGGGGTTCTGAGCGCTATCGCCTGATTACGACAACTGACTCTCAAACGACGCGACTGCACAAGAGTATAGCTTTCCGTGTGAGAAACGCCGTACTGAAGATCACGTGCCTGTCTCTATTCAGCCTCGGCGCTTTTGGGCAGATGGAGATTGTAGAGATTGGAAAACCGCAACCGGCGAAATCAGTCGCAGGTTTTGTGAGCGACCCATCCGGTTCCGCATTGCCCAGTGTGACTGTCGAGGAGCGCTCAGAGGATTGGAAAACCGTGCTCCGTTGGACTGAGACCGATGACCAAGGCCGATTCCACTTTTCGACGACTCAGAAGAAAACCGTGTATCACCTCCAATTCGGACGTTCCGGGTTTAATTGGGTTCGGATTACACTCCGTCTGGACAAGAAAGCAGCCCCTGCCGTCGCGGTCAAAATGCCGCTTGGCACCTAGCTGTTTTCGGGTCGATGAGTGAAATGGCCTGGTTACAATATTCGGGCAAACCCCTCGTTGGTTCCGCAATCCAAAGTCATTGGAGCGAAGCGGGAAATCGTGAACCCTTGCGACGATAAATGAACCAACCGCAACCAACAGCCAGCAAGGTCCCGAACAGAATTTTCCCTTCGAACAACCACACATTGGTAACAGCCGCAGGCGGAATCAAGGCACTAATCAGAGCGACAGAGGTTACGGCGAGACCAGAAATCGCACTCCAACGCTTTCTCGCTTTCCAGGCACTTTCCAAAATGTACACAAAAGGGATAAAGCCAGTGAGGACCATCGTGGAGATGAGTTCGTCAAACGCAGCTCGCATCGAGTCACCGAGTTGATAAGCGACCAATAAGAGGCTGGAGACTCCTCCCAATACCAGCATTGCGATGTGCGGTGTCCCCCATTTCGGATGCACCCTACCAAACGCTTGAGGAAAAGACCGTCAACACCCGCCGCAAATGGTAGCCTAGAAGAAGCCGTGCCAGCTGATCCCAACGCTAAATCACCGCCGTAATGATTGGGCACCCCGCTCCCCTTCCCCGGGGGAGTTCGAAGTAGTAACCATGATCGAGGTTGCGATCGGAGAGATGGTTGGGTCGGACTGAGTTCCTGACCCGCGAGCGTGGCCAACGAATTCTCCTGCGATGAGTAGAGTCGTTCAGTTCGTCCTCAGACCCACGGAAGGCCCGCGTAGCGTGCTGCTGGTTCGGATCGCGGTGGGGCTAATCTTCCTTACCCAGGGCATTCTGAAGTACATCGACCCAAACATGGGAGTGGTTCGCTTCACTAGAATCGGGTTTCCACATCCTTACTTTACGGCCCATTTTGTCGGTACCTTCGAGGTTCTCTGCGGTCTCCTACTGTTTCTGGGTCTCTGGACGAGGCTCGTTTCCATTCCGCTACTGATGGTAATCACGACGGCGATTGCGACAACAAAGATTCCAGAGTTGTTTCGTGCCAACCAGGGTTTCTGGTACATGGTTAGCGACGCGCGCACTGATTTTGCGATGCTCTGCTGCTTGATTTTTCTCATATCAGTTGGTGGCGGCCTCTGGGCTATTGATGCAAGGCTAGCAGGACCGGACCGAAATCGAGAATGAGGTGCCCCTGGCTCTCGTCAGGATTATCAAGGAGACTTCATGAACGAACCGTCTGAATCTAGGCGTCGTTTCCTAAAAGCAGCGGGTCTGTCAGTCGGGGCGGCTCTCTTGCACTCGCGAACTGTCGTCGCTGAATCCAGTGTTTCAGCTCAAGCCAACGATTCTCCTACTGCTTCGTCAGAGTCCGCGTCTCCTGACTACACGCTGCGCATTAAAACGTCTCCCATTGAAATCGCGCCCAAAAAGATCATCTCGGTGACCACGTACAACGGTCAATTTCCTGGTCCACTGCTTCGTTTTAAGGAAGGCCAGCAGGTCGCAATAGACGTCTTCAACGACACAGATGTGCCCGAACAACTGCATTGGCACGGCCAGATGGTCCCGGTTGACGTGGATGGAGCCGCGGAGGAGGGCACGCCGTTTATCCCTGCCCATGGCAAACGCAGGATCGTATTCACTCCGCGTCCTGCAGGATTTCGTTTCTATCACACGCACAATCGAGCGCGGGCAGATCTGTACACGGGACAGTACGGCGGGGAGGTCGGCCCGGTGTATATCGAACCCAAGCATGAGCCAGGCGACTATGACCGCGAGGTCTTCCTCGTTCTGAAGGAGTTCGAGCCGACTTTCAGCCGTGGTGGAGACATGGCCCAGAACTTCTTGCCTCCAACGAAGGTTAAAGGGCTCGAAGAGCAAGGCGAGTCGGCCATGAAGGCCTCTCTGGCAAAGGGAATGCCACACGGATACGAGGTTGGCTACAGCTCTTTCACAATCAATGGCCGGATGCTGCATCACAGTGATCCCATCCGTGTGAAACGGGGCGAACGCGTTCTGTTCCATGCATTGAACGGAAGCGCGACCGAGATACGCAGTCTTGCCTTGCCCGGTCATTCATTCCACGTAGTGGCGCTTGACGGAAATCCAGTGCCCAACCCGGCGACGGTTCCGGTGCTGTGGCTAGGCACCGCAGAGCGCGTCTCTGCCATTGTTGAAATGAAGCATCCTGGAATCTGGATCATGGGCGATCTGGCGGACGATGATCGTCAACACGGCATGGGAATTGTCGTCGAATACGCAGACGCCAAGGGCAAGGCGGAATGGATTGCGCCACCGTCGTATCACTGGAACTACGGGCTCTTTGCGAAACCCGGTGCAATCGCTGATCCATCAGACGAAACCTTCGAGATGATCTTTGCCAAGGACAATGCCGCGGACAACGGCTTCAACCGGTGGACGATCAACGGCGTGGCTTATGCGATCAGCAACGATATGGTTCCCGCCTCGTTTCATTTGACAGAAGGCAAGCGGTATCGCATCCACATGCGAAATGCCAGTGACGACATCCACCCCATCCATCTGCACCGGCATAGCTTTGAACTCACGCGCGTGGCGGGAAAGATAATGTCCGGAATTCTAAAAGATGTGGTGATGCTGGGTGGCTACCAGGAAGCCGAGATCGACTTCGTCGCGAACAACCCAGGTCTGACGCTATTCCACTGTCATCAGCAGTTGCACATGGACTTCGGCTTCATGGCCCTTTTCGATTATGTGTGATCTATGAAGCAAGAGTCCTTGACCTCTTCTAAGGCACTCAAATTCGTCCTCATCCTGGGGATCGTGAATCTCTTTGCGGACATGACGTATGAGGGAGCGCGAAGCGTCAATGGCGCGTACTTGCAGATGCTCGGAGCGAGCGCTGCCGTTGTTGGTTTCACAGCGGGTCTCGGTGAGCTAATTGGTTACGGCTTTCGTTCGATTACTGGGTTCATCAGCGACCGAACCGGCAGGTATTGGTTGATGACGATATCCGGCTACATCATCAACATGCTGGCGGTACCAGCTCTCGCCCTAACGGGGCACTGGCCGATTGCTGCAGCCCTGATGGTTACAGAGCGAACCGGTCGGGCAGTTAGGAAACCGTCGACAGAAGCGATGCTGTCATTCGCCAGCAACCAGGTTGGCACCGGCAAGACTTTCGGGTTGGTGGAATCTCTCGACCAGATTGGCGCTACAGTTGGCCCACTCATTATTGCTCTTACTCTATTCTTGGGGCACAGCTATCGCATTGGTTACACGGTTCTGCTCGCTCCGGCTCTGTTGACAATCGCCATCGTGATTGTTGCTTACTTTCTTTTTCCCCATCCGCACAAACTGGAGACGGTCACGGCGGTGCAGACGAAAGGGTTCGCCGAGCCTTATTGGATATACATGGCTGCCGGGGCTTGCGTGGCAGCGGGGTTTGCCGATTTCTCTTTGATCGCCTATCACTTTCAGAAGACCGGCAGTGTTGCAACATCGCTGATCCCCGTTTTTTACGCCGTGGCGATGGCCATGGGGGCCGTCAGCGCGTATCTGTTTGGAAAAATGTACGACACGCTTGGAGTTCGAATGATCGTGATCGCATTTGCGCTGTCGGCATTTTTCGCGCCGCTGGTTTTCTTGGACAAGAACTGGCTGGCGCTCGTGGGCATGCTGCTGTGGGGTATCGGATTGGGAGCACAGGATTCGCTGCTCAAGGCAATTCTTGTCCCCGTCATCCCTGCCGACAAGCGCAGCACGGCTTTCGGTCTGTTCGACTCCGGTTTTGGATTCGCCTGGTTCTTGGGCAGTTGGCTGATGGGCGTTCTCTACGGCAGGTCCATTCCCGCTTTGATCGTCTTTTCTGTGGTGCTCCAGCTTCTATCACTGCCGCTGTTCTTGTACGCGAAGCGGGGAGAGTCGGCCGCAACCAATTGATGCACGCGCGTATGTTGATCTGCGACAGATAGGGGCTTAAATGCAAAACGATCAGAACCAAGTCCTTCGAAAGCTATGACCTGACCGCCCTGAGCCGACAGAACCGCGGCAAGTTTCCCAAGGATCGAGTGGCTCACGCCATCCGCGGCGACCGCATGCAGAGCGCTCACGGATCTACCGATATGCCGGCTTGGGGCCCAGTTTTTCTGGCCCTGACCCCCCTTGAACCAGGCCGAAGTGGAAAGGCGCATCAGCGAACTGACTGAGTACATCAAGTCAGTGCAAGTGAAGTAAGACAGGTCGAAAATTGCCCGGGTCGATGAGTGTAAACGCCTTGTTAACAACAGCTATCATGTGAGCCGCTTCATGTTTCGGTCCGAGGTGGCGGTCGTGGAAGAGTCAGAAACGAAGTTGACGGAACTTCAATTCACGATTCTCGACGGAATGGCAGACGATTACGAAGATGTTGAACAACTGTACCTGTATGCGAACGGCGAATTTGCTGAGGAGATAGCAAACGTCCAGTTTCCGCGTATGTTGGCTCAGGTTCGCTTTCCGCTACGAGACATAGTGGATGAGATTACGAATATGCTTCGCGAAGGCTACATCGAGGCCAAGTACTCCAACGACGAACAATTAGCCCCTCTGCGCCCCATAGATTTCACTGCGCTTCACCACTACTGGTTTGGCGAAACTGGCAAGGGGATGCAAGCATGGAAGGCTTCCCACCTGATGAATCGTAAAACGGGTAAGCCTTAACCTCCTGTCAATTGGCGAAATAACGCGTGGCTGTTGAAATATCGCCATTACACTCAAAACCCCCGTCGAAACAGTCCGGACACAGCCAATCCGATTAAAACGCGCCGAGTTTGGGGGAAGGAACAACTACCTTCCGAATCGTGGTTGGATGACGTGATGGCTGTTCCAAAGGGCGCCCGCTGCGCGGCTGGAATGGATCGCAGGCTTAAGGCGCGGAGGCATTGTCAAAGCGGCTGGTGGCGTAGTCCTTTTTCGTCGCTATTGTGTTTGCGGTTCGCTTCCGTTGACGCACTTCCGCGCCATAGATAAGATGAGGCGCCTTGTGCTGCGGCCTTTTCAGCCCAGCCCTTCATGATTGAGCAGACCGTTTCCCATTACCGCATTGTCGAGAAGCTGGGGGGCGGCGGCATGGGCGTCGTCTATAAGGCCGAGGACCCTCGCTTGGGGCGGTTTGTTGCACTGAAGTTCCTTCCGGATGAGCTGGCTCGCGATCCGCAGGCGCTGGAGCGGTTTCGGCGCGAGGCGCGGGCGGCGTCGGCGTTGAACCATCCAAATATCTGCTCGGTTTACGACATCGGCGAGGACAACGGACACGCGTTCATCGTGATGGAGTTTCTGGACGGGCTCACGTTGAAGCACCGGATCGAGAATCATCCGCTGCGGCTGGAGCAGATCTGCGACCTGGGGGTGCAGATTGCGGATGCGCTAGATGCGGCGCATAGCCGGGGCATCCTGCACCGCGACATCAAGCCAGCAAATATTTTCGTGACCAGCCGGGGGACGGTGAAGGTGCTGGACTTCGGGCTGGCGAAGCTGGGGCCGCGGGCGGAGATGGCGGGTGAGAATACGCAGCCCACGGCGGCGAGCGACCCGAACCTGACCAGTCCGGGAACGGCGATGGGGACGGTGGCGTACATGTCCCCGGAGCAGGCGCGGGGCGAAGCGCTGGATGCGCGCACGGATCTGTTTTCGTTTGGAGTGGTGCTGTACGAGATGGCGACGGGGCGGCAGCCGTTTGGGGGCGGCACGTCGGCGGTGGTGTTCAACCAGATTCTCGAACACCGTCCGGCGAAGCCGAGCACGCTGAATCCGCAGGTGCCGGCGCGGCTGGAAGAAATCATCGACAAGACATTAGAGAAGGATCGCGACCTGCGCTGCCAGAGTGCGGTGGAGTTACGCGGCGATCTGAAGCGGCTGAAACGGGACAGCGAGTCGGGGCGGAGTGCGGCGGCGGGAGTTGCGGCACCGGACTCGCCAGCTCGCGCGGCCGGGACGACGAGGCGGTGGCTGACCGCCGTTGTCGGGTTGGTGGCGCTGGCTGCGGGATTTCTGGCGGGACACTTCACGGCGCGTCCGGCGCCGCTGACGCCTCCGGTGTATCACCAGCTTACGTTTCGGCACGGCGGAATCCGGATGGCGCGCTTCAGTCCTGACGGGAAGACGATGCTGTACAGCGGAGCCTGGGAAGAAAATCCGGTGGAGGTATTTACGACGCGGCCGGAGAGTCCGGAGTCACGGGCGTTTGGGCTGAAGGGCGCCGAGGTCGAGTCGGTTTCGGCGCAGGGAGAGATGGCGGTGCTGCTGCGCAGCCACAACACCGAGCCTTACATCAACAGCGGGACGCTGGCCCGGGTGCCGCTGGGCGGGGGTGCGCCTCGGGAGGTGCTGGAAGGCGTGCAGTGGGCGGATTGGTCGCCGGACGGGACGAACTTCGCGGTGGTGCGGGACATGGAGGGGCAGAACCGGCTGGAGTATCCGGTCGGGAAGGTGCTGTACAAGACGGCGGGGTGGATCAGCCACCCGAGGGTGTCGCCGGATGGGAAGTGGGTGGCGTTCTTGGACCATCCGGAGCGGCGGGATGATCAGGGATTCGTGGCGATTGTGGATGCGGGTGGAAATAAAAAAGAGTTGTCGCAGCAGTGGGAATCGGCGCAAGGGCTGGCGTGGTCGCCGCACGGGGATGAGGTCTGGTTCAGTTCGGCGATGGTGGGCAATGGGCGGTTTTTGAACGCGGTTACATTGTCGGGCAAGGAGAGGCTGCTGGCGCGGGAGCCGGGCACGTTGACGCTGCAGGATGTGGCGCGCGATGGGCGGGTGCTGCTGACGCGCGATGTGCAGCGGGTTGGAATGGTAGGGGTCGCTCCGGGAGCGAGCAAGGAGTCCGATCTTTCGTGGCTGGACTGGTCGGCGCCGACCGATCTTTCTGCGGATGGCAAGACGCTGTTGTTTCTCGAGTCTGGGGAAGGTGGCGGGGAAAACTACAGCGTGTACATTCGGCAGACGGATGGGTCGCCGGCGGTGCGGCTGGGAGTTGGCGCAGCTTATGCGTTGTCGCCGGATCAGAAGTGGGTGATTGCGGGGTCGGTGCGCTCTCCGATGGAGTCGACACTACTACCGACCGGCGCGGGGGAAAGCCGGAAACTTTCGCATGGCGCAGTCACGCTGGTGCGCGCGCGCTGGATGCCAGATGGGAAGCGGTTCGTGTTCATCGGGAACGAGAAGGATCACGGGTTGCGGTTGTGGGTCGATAGTGTGGATGGCAGCGATCCGAAGGCGATTTCGCCGGAGGGGACGCAGGCGACGCAGTGGGCCGTGTCGCCCGACGGAAAGATGGTGGCGGCGGCTCTGTCGGATCACAAGGGGTATCTGTTCTCGGTGGATGGGGGCGAGGCGAAGGTTATTCCCGGATTTCCGGATGGGTATATTCCGGTGGGGTGGACGGCGGACGGGCGCTCGGTCTTTGTCTATACGCCGGGGGATCTGCCGGCGAAAGTTCAGCGGTTGGACATTGCGACGGGGCAAAAGCAGGTATGGAAGGAACTGATGCCGGCGGACGCAGCGGGCATCACGGATATGGGTCCCATCCTTATTACGCCGGACGGCAAGTCGTACGTGTATGAGTACGGTCGCACCCTCTCGGACCTTTACCTGGTCGAGGGAATTCAATCACTGCAATGAGATCTGCAGAACAAGGGAAGGATTATTGACGCGCCGGGGTTGGTGATCACTTACACGCCGAACAACCGGTATCAGGACGACAACAAATCGGACAAAAACACATCGCCCTCGACATAGGCGACGAGCATGCTCTGATTTTTGGGTCTGCATCCTATGGCTATGACGAGCGCCAGCGCAGTTGCCAACTTCCGCCCAACTCGGAGGGCATGCTTCATGACGCCGTGGATTCTAGCTTCTCGAATATAGTTGTTGCAAAATCCCCATTACGCTCAAAATCCCACTATGAACTATCTTGACCTCTGGATCGCCAATCTGCGGCAGCGCACCTCCCGCCATCTGACGCAAGCAATCACCGTTGTGGGCCATCGGGAAAAGCATTTCGGACCCCGCTCCGAATTTGCGAGGGTTGAAATGACCACTAGTCCAGCGGAAGAACTCGATGTGGTGGATAACGTACATTGTCGAAAAGAACTCGAAGCCTTAGGGGTGGCATGGCCCCGGTCTGTCGTTTTCGGTCTGTTGGACGTTCTCATGTTCGCTGAGTTCGGTGCCGTGTACAAAATCAGAATCACTCTGGACGACGCCGCATACCACGAGGTTGACAGTTCAGAAAGCGCTTTCCGCGAGGCAGGTAGGGATGCAGGCCGCAAGGTTATCGAAACGGTGACGCGGGATCGACTCATCCGTTGAGGTCCATGATTGGCGTAACATCCCCATTACACTCACTGAGGGGTTTTGAGAGCGGAAAAGCTGTACTTTCCGTGGAAATACCCTAGCGATGCACTCGTTGGCTGAAAAACCAGACGCCCGCGCTACCGCCCAACAAGAAAATCCCGGCGAGAACGCCGATCATTGTCACCTTCCAATGTTGGCAAAAAGTGAAGCCACGTCCCAGCCCACTGCACCACTACCAGAGCCTTGGCCAAACAGGTACCGGGTATACGCACTCAGGCCAACAAAAAACGCGACGATTGACACAACAACCGCCAAGACACCTGTGACGAAGCCTTCAAACGTTATTAACACCCACCGCATAAGCCCGATTGTAACGCTGAGCACTCGGGCCGCCGCCGACCAGCGTTCCGTCTTTGTTCGAATGGTTCATCGGTACTATGCCGCAGTGTGACTCCTCGGTGACGTACACGCGGGCCGTGTGGCCTGAGCCTTCTCCCGCCGACCTGCGGCTTGCTGGACCCGCAGGTGCCTCCGAGGTCTCCCGGTTCTCGTGCCTGAAGTTTCTAGGCGTGCTGTGGGGTCTTCGACTACGCCGGACCGAGCGGGGACTCGCGCTATCGCTCCCACTCCTGTTGCCTGCCGCCATTTCAAGAGCGTCGGCGTCCGGGTTGCATCTTTTGTAGGGTCGAGGACTGACGCCATGCTCCGTAGGTTCAGCCTAGCTGTTGCTCCCCGTTTCCTCTGGGAGTGCCTCAATATCCAAACCGTAAGTTGGTTTCCAGCCCCCGCCACCTCGAACGTAGCGTGCGGATTTCCCGCACTACGCTCTCCTGTTTGCTTCAAGTCAAGGTTTATACGCCCTCTGGGGCAGGAGCCGCTTTCGCGAGTGCGGACCGTCTCAGCCTATAGTCGTTGTATAGTCCGAGCCTGCGGTAGATCCACTCGCTACTCCACCGTTTCCATCCCTTGCCTTTGCGCAGTCTGGATCGCATCAGATGCCGCCGGATCTTCATTTCGACCCAGTCTCTGATCTTCGAAAAACATCGACTCGAATGACCGATCCGAAAGTAGTTCATCCAACCTCGGAGGATGGGATTGATCTCCTCAATCACTTCTCCCACTGGCTGGCTGACGTGTTGCCGAAAGACTTCCCTGAGCTTGGCAAAGAGCGCCGTTCGTTTCTTCATCTTTGGCACAAATTGCGGTCGCCACTTCTGGTTACGGCCCAGAACGAGGCGATATTCAAATCCCAGGAACGCGAAGCTTCCGCCTTTTGTCAGATCGATTGTCCGACTCTTGTCTTCGTTGATCTCTACTCGTAGTCTCGCCAGCTCCTCTCGCAATCGCTTGTCCACTGCCCTCATGAGCCAGTCATTCCGCGGATGGGAGTCGAGTAAAATCACCATGTCATCCGCAAACCGCGCGTATTGCACATGGGTATATTTTCCGCGCCGCGTGGTGTCTATCGCCTTCTCCAGCATTCTGTCTACCTCATTGAGATAGAGATTACTGAGCAAAGGTGAAACCACTCCGCCTTGCGGAACTCCTTTCTTCCCAGTCGACTTCAGGATCAGGTTGAGTAGTTTCATCACCATTGCGTCCTGTACCCGTCGAGCCACCTTCGCCAGCAGCAGATAGTGCTGAACGTTGTCGAAGTAGGCTCGCAGATCAAGATCGATGACGCGTGTCTTCCCTTCCATGATCGCTTTGTCCACTCGGAGAACCGCTTCTTGAGCTGTCCTCTTCGGTCGGTATCCGTACGACCCCGATTGGAAGTCAGCTTCGAAGATCGGCTCCAGGATGAGCTTGAGCGCCCCCTGGACCACACGGTCCCGAATGGCAGGAATCGAAAGCACGCGGATCTTGGTGCCCCCGTCTTTCGGAATCTCCTTTTTTCGTACCCGCATGGGCTGATACGTGTGCTGGACCAATTCGTCCTGAATCTGTTTCAGAAAACTTTCCCTTCCGCTCTCCTCAATGGCTTCAAACGTGACCCCGTCGATTCCCGGAGCTCCGTCATTACTTTTCGCCATCCAGTAGGCTTCCTGGAGCGTTTCCATCCTTGCAGACGTGAACGTATAGTCCCCAGAAACGCCAAGTCGGTTCAGCCTTCGCCTTGACGTATAGACTCCTTCTCAGGTCTTGCAAACTGATGGGTGTCTTTGTCATTCCACCCTTGCCTTCCTTTTTGTTGGAGTCACTACCAACAGCAGGGCCTCTTCGCTCCACGGCCATTACGCCGTTTCTCCGCTACTACTGGCCCTTCCGCCACCCTCTCGTCATCTTTCCTTTTCCCGGTGTTGCCGGTTATAGGTCAGACCTGCTCCAGAGATTTCTCGCTGGGACGAGGAGGGCTTCTCCAGTTGCTTAATGTGTCCTTGCCATCGTGCTGTCGCTAATACCCCGCCAAAGTGGTTTGCCGCCTCGGTCAGTTTGCGACGTACCATGCTGCCTTCATCCAGCTCCGAAGATTTCGGCCTTTGGGGCGACTATTTTTCGAGGCTACTTTGCGTTTACTTTCGTTACGGCCCGATGACTTGCTCACCATCCTGAAGATGGCTTTGTCAATAGACTTAAGAGATTCGGTTTCCCTCTTCCCCTCTATCCAAGCTACGAGGTTCTGACTTTTGCCTCGGTGGGCTTAGCTCCCACTGAACACATCAGCCTTTCTCTTTCTTTTTCTGGACATGCCGGAGCTCAATCAACCCACCCCACCTATTCCCCTGTTTACGCTTCGTCGTGCACCTCGCGATACCCAACGCAAAACTCGGGGCCGAGTGGATCGCTAGTCCTTTCTCGTGAGGAACTTTCATCCTCTGCTTCATGCCGGTTTATCCCGGCGCACTGTAATGGGATTTTGCAACAGTTACCCACCAGTCAGCCTATTCGAGCTTCGTAAACCATCCTGATGACGGAAATGTGATTCAGATCACAGACACAGTGACACGCTTCCCACATAATCCGGCCCCAATCCGGGGGGCGCCCTTTCGTGAAACACACGCGAATCATCGTCACCCACTACGGCGGACCAGACGCATTGCAGGTGGTTGAAGAGGAGATCCCCGAGCCTCAGGATGGTGAGGTTCGGGTGAAAGTGCGGGCCGCTGGTGTCTCCTTGCCCGACATAATGGCGCGAGAGGGCGTTCATCCCGAGACGCCTTTGGTGCCCTTCACACCAGGATGGGATCTGCTTGGCGTGGTGGATCGGCTCGGCGACGGTGTCTCGGGAATCGAACCCGGCCAGATCGTTGCCGCGATGCCAATCAGCGGTGCCTATGCGGGGTTCGTCTGCCTGCCGCAACGCGAACTGGTTCCGGTGCCATCCGGGTTGGACGCCGCCGAGGCTGTCAGCCTCGTGCTGAACTACATCACGGCGTACCAGATGCTGCATCGTTCCGCTAAGGTCAGACCGGGCCAGCGCGCGTTGATTCACGGCGCGGCAGGCGGGGTCGGCTCGGCACTCTTGCAGCTTGGGCGACTGGCGGAGCTGGAGATGTACGGCACCTGTTCATCGCGAGGCGCGTCCGCCGTTTCCGCGTTGGGCGGCATCCCAATTGATTACCAGGATCAGGACTTCGTGGAAGAAATTCACCGCCTCACGAGTGAGGGTGTAGACGTCGTCTTTGACAGCATCGGCGGCACCCATATCTGGCGTTCCCGCAAAGCGATTCGTCCCGGCGGGAGGGTGGTGGCCTATGGCTTGACGGGCTCGCTCCGTGGAGGACGATTGGCTTCAGGTCGTGGTGGTCGTCGTCATCGCTATCGTGCCATCGCAATTTTCGGACTGTACATCGCCGGCGGCTGGCTTTTCCCGGGCCGGAAGCGGGTGGTCCCCTACAGCATCCAGACACTTAAACGGCTGAAACCGGCATGGTTTCGACAGGATCTGATCGCACTGTTTGACCTTCTTCAACAGAAGAAGATCAAGCCGCTAATCGCGCAGCGATTCCCTCTTGCCGAGGCAAGACAAGCGCACGACTTGCTCGGGAAGGGAGGCGTGATAGGCAAGATCGTGCTCGTCCCCAACGAGGCATCGCTTGAGTCAGGAGCGGCGTAACAACGGCATGCCCTGCAAGCGGATTGCGGATTTCATGGGCAAGCCCGGCAGCGAGTTCTCCGAGTGTGGCCAAATGTTCCGCACGCGCCATTTGAGCGCAGTGCTGCCGTTTGAGGGCACTTGAGCAACAGCTGCACCGGAAACGCAAGCTACGATAAAGCAGATTATGACGATTTTGTTTCTCACGGCTAGTAGCTCCTTCTTTGCTCATTTGCCGTCGTGGCTCCGCAGGAAGCCACGAATAGGACCACTTCTGTCACCGTAATATCCTGTAATGTCTCCCGCGGGATTGATTGTTAGGTCGAAAATCATGATTGCGTTTGGAACATCGAAAGTTGTTATAGTGCCGTCGCGAGCGCGGAGGAAGCACCGCGACCTTTTATAGGTCCTGTCCCAGTACCGGCCCGTGATCACCCCCGCTGGGTTGATGCTTGTAGGATGAGTGCTTAGCCCGTCCGGAACATCGATCGTGATTATGTTACCGTCGCGAGCACGCACGAACCCGTGCTCAGCATAGTTAGCGTCATCGTAAGAGCCCGTAATCACTCCTGCTGGGTTGATGCCTTCCGTATAAGTGACTACCGAGCCTGGAGGATCGAAGGTAGTGATGATGCCGTCGCGAGCTCGTACGAACCCGTGCAAACTACTATGGCTCGCGTCGTAGTAACGTCCCGCGATCACCCCCGCCGGGTTGATGGTTGAGCGGTAGTAAACGAAACCCCCATCGGGAGGATCAAAGGTAGTGATGGTGCCGTCGCGAGCTCGCACAAACCCGTGCGTGTCGATCGCGCCCAAATAGAATCCTGTGATCTCACCCGCTGGATCGATGCTTGTGGCATACGTGCCGTACGCGCCGGGAACATCGAAGGTGGTGATCGCACCATCGCGAGTACGGAGGAAACCGTGGCCGTACTCAGCTCCGTAAGCGTAACGACCTACAATCGACCCTGCCGGGTTGATGCTAAAGGCCATGGTCTCGGTCGCGCCGGGAACATCGAAGGTGGTGATCGCGCCATCGCGAGCACGCAAGAAGCCGTGGTATTGCTGGCTCGCGTCCATGGAAAATCCTACAATTACTCCCGCCGGGTTCATGCTCGTCACCTCTGTTGAACGCCCGCCCGGGACATCGAAGGTGGTCAATGTAGGCTGCTTTTTGGCACTTGCGGAAACGCTGAGCCCCAACGTGCACACCGCAAAGCAAATCGTGAGCGCACCTTTACATTGGAGCACCCGACTCTTTTGGTCACCACTAGCGAGCCTCGTATTAATTGCTTTCATAATCCCTCCATTTCGGTGGGTCGAAAGAGACCACGCTCAATCAGGGAAAGTTTCGAGTTACAAGAAACTGCTCTGCGGCGAGGTATCGCGGCACTGAGTGTGCGCGATAAGGATGTTATGAACTCGTATGCATCAACACACCGTGACTGGCGTTACTGCTGGATGTGACAGCGTCCCAGTTCAGGAAGGTTTGCTGCCAACAGTGGGCCGCTTTCGTGCTGGGCTAGTCTTCGGGCTGCCAAGATCGCGGCCGCGATGAGCAATACGCGCTTGCGACCTTCAAACCACAAATGTGGGACGCCTCAGGGGAGAGGTTCCGAACTTTCGATTTCCTTCCCCGGCCGCGCACCGACCATCCGATGGCGCAACTCTCTTCTGAGATCGCTTGGAGGTATCTGTTCTGCTGGCCCCGTCAGAGAGTCCGAAGAATGTTGGCGGGACTCTTGTCGCGGAACCCACGGCGCCGCAGCATTACGCGTCACATTGCTCAGCGCAGCTTGCCAGTGATTCTCCTTGGAGCATTCCACCACAAACGAGAGCGGGATGGCGGAATGTTTTATCCGGCCTGGTACGAGAACTGAGTCCGTGACAGGAACAGGTCTTGACAAAAGCCGAGAAAGTCGTCGGGAATCTCCCAGACGACTCTCGAACCGAAACGGCAACATGAGAAAGGAAGGCAGCGTATGAAGCGTTCGATTACGTGTCTTTTGCTTCTGCTCTGCGTGGCTCAACCTCTCACCGCCAAGCGCGCGGATTGTAGTTTCACGGCACCGATTGTGCAACGACAAAGCTATCTGGAATCTCATCTGCACCTGTGCAGTAGGCCACCCCTCCGAGTGATGCGGATCACTGCGTTCTGTGGTCTGACTGTGTACCCTTAGTACCCCAGGGAGGAGCAGGTCCTCTGGACCGCCGCTTGTTGTGCAGCCCACCCGCCCTTCCTCTACCCTTTCGAGGAGAACTTACCGTGAATCGTTCAATCATCCTGCGTGTCTTCCTGTGTTTATTCGCAGTGCTCACCCTCTTAGCCATCCCAAGCATGCCGGCGCAGGCGCAGACTCTTACCGTGCTCTACAGCTTCACGAATAGCCCCAATAGCCCCAATGGGAATTTTCCCCAAGCTTTGTTCCGGGACAAGCAAGGCAACCTATATGGGGTTACCTACGTCGGCGGAAAATCAGGTCTGGGCACCGTGTTTAAGGTGGACACCGCTGGCAGCGAGACCGTGCTGCACAGCTTTGCCTTAGTAGGTCCCGAAATGCCCACCGCTGGCTTAACCATGGACAAGGCAGGCAATCTCTACGGCACCACGTTTTTTTTCGGCCCCCAGGGCTGCTGTGGAGCCGTGTTTAAGTTGGACACCTCCGGGAACTTCGTCGTCCTGCATCACTTCAGCGGCCAACCCGACGGCGACAGTCCCGGCTCGGCTTTGGTCATGGACAAGAGAGGCAACCTTTACGGCACCACCCAATATGGCGGTTCCTCCAACCTTGGAACCGTATTCAAGCTGGATAGTAGTGGGCACGAAACCCTGTTGCACAGCTTCACCGGCTCCGATGGGCAATGGCCCTTTATTTCAGATTTATTCATGGACAAAGAAGGCAACCTTTACGGCGCCACGTTTGCGGGCGGCTCTGCGGGTCAGGGAACGGTGTTTAAGTTGGATAGCGCTGGCAACGAAACCGTATTGCATAGCTTCGCTTGGCCTGATGGCGCTTATCCGGACAGTTTAGTCATGGACAAGAAGGGCAACTTTTACGGCACCACGTTTGCGGGCGGCTCTGCGGACGTGGGAACAGTCTTTAAGTTGGATACCGCTGGTAATAAGACGGTCCTGCATACCTTCACCAATAGCCCCGACGGAGCGCAACCCCGGGGTGCATTAGCAATGGATAAGAGGGGCAACCTGTACGGGACCACTTACCAGGGCGGCTCTTTCGGTCACGGCACCGTGTTTGAGGTGGACACCTCTGGCAAGGAGACCGTAGTGCATAACTTCGGGGACACGCCCGATGGGGAATTTCCGTTTGCGGGACTCATCATAGACAAAAAGGGAAACCTATACGGTACCACGCAATTCGGCGGCGATTTCGGGTACGGTACGGTGTTCGAACTCGTCCCCTAACGGAGAGTCTTCGATTTTGATCGCTCGCGGCCCAGTCTGTTCGCGCTCGCCAATCCCGCCGGGCTCAAGCGGACGCGTCTTGGCTTGAACCTCAGCGAGGCGCGTCTTCCACCACCTTCTTGATCAGAGCGGCGGGCAAGGGCCTGTCTGTCGGAGAGTGTGTCTGTGGATGTCTCTAGAAGAAAACGTGAGGCGATGAGGGCTTTTTGCCGGACTGACGCACCGACTGGAAACAAGGAGAACTTGGAACAATTTGATGGATGAGCTAAGTCCCCAGCCTCACCATGTGAGCCGCCGTTCCTGCTCAGCTGACGTAACATCCCCATTACACTCAAAACCCCTTCCTCGGGGGGCTGGCCGAGGGTCAATAAGGTGAAGTCGAGGGGTGGCGCGACGGTTTAGGTGCGGTCTAGCCGAGACCGGCCCTTTCGGTTGCCGGTGCCTCAATAACCCCACCCTGCCACGTTTCCACTCCCCCGCTTATCGAACCGGACAGGCGGAGTTACCGCATCCGGCTCTCGGAAAAAACTCACGATGTTCCGTGTGACGCCGTCTGCGACTCCTGAACACAACCTGGGGTGGCTAGACTCATCGTCAATGCCCCATGTCCTTCGTCGCTTCTTGCGTCCGTCTTTAACTGAGGCCCCTTCCCTCCACCGGAATTACCCAGCTTCTTCGGTAGTACGGACCTCTCCGCCACCCCAAACGGCCCGGCCTGGCTCTCGCGAGTTGCCAGTTGATCGCGAACTAGCGATCACCGCTGGGGCTTCCCGTGTTGCACCTGATCCACTATGTCTGCATGCCGTCGCCACTACCCCGGCAGGTCCGATGGAGCCGATTCGCTCAGTACTGCTCCATCGTCGTCGGCCTTCCCCAGATTACAGTTGGGTCGGCTCCTGCATTATCAGTTTCGAGGCCTGCTCAGCGTTCACTCGCGTTACAACCTGCAGACTCGCCGAGTCGCCTTATGCGACCCTCTACACCGGAGGCTCCGGCGGCTTTGTTGCCTCCACCGCCGCTCCGATTGCTACCGGGTGGAGCGATCCAGTTCCCGGACGGGTCTTCATCCCGCTGTGGCCCAGTGCCTTTCACGGCGCACTGTAATCGCCTGATTACAGCAGTTAACTTCCTTTCATCCGAGCAAGGCGTAAAATCGCACCCATGTCCAGCCTTAGAGAACGCCGGACCGCAAGGCAAATCGAGGACGCCATCGAGCGGGACAATTGGGAGAAGGCTCGTCTTCTCATCCGGCAGTGGCTGCGCCGGGAACCCAATGACCACTGGCTACTCACACGGCTGGGGCTGACCTATTACGAGCAAAAGCAGTACAAACGGGCTTTGCACTACGAACTAAAAGCGTTACAGATTGAGCCTTATTGCCCGTTGGTCGTGTGGGATTACGCTGGGACGCTGGATATGCTTGGCCGAAAGAAGGAAGCCTTGTCGGTCTACCGCTGGCTCACAAGTTGGGGCGAGGAAAGACTGGCCTATGGCCCGTGCGGCGAAGGCATACAGGCTGCGCGTTCTCTGATCGCGGATTGCTTCTACCGCATTGGCGCGATTTTTGAGGAGCAAGGACAACGAAAGCGAGCCGTAGCTGCATTTCGGGAGCACCTGTCGAGAAGGACGCAAGGAACCCGGAGCATTTACCCTCTTTCAAAAGTGAGACGCAGATACGCCAAGCTCTCATCTAGATAGTTGGCGTAATATCCCCATTACACTCATCCACCGGGTTTTGGCGAACAAACGGCGCACGCTGGTGAAATGGCCTGTTTACGTCAACTACCGAGTATGATTCTTCGCACAAGGGCCATAGGTCGCTCGACATGAACAGGATTTTGCTGACCACCTTCGCGTGTACTGCCATCATCACCGCTCTATTCGCGCAAGAACCGAACCCGCTGCCACCAGCGCGTGACAAAGACCCGTTCGTCGGTACATGGCAAGCGAATCAAAACAAATCCACACCCGCACTCACGGAAAGGGGCGCATCATATGCCCGAAGGATTATTCGGGATGGGAAGGAATTGGTCTTTTCGTCTCGAGTGGGGACTTCGAAGCCGCGTTACAGTGAATACAGAATTCGTTGCGACGGGTTATTCCATTCAACTCCCTTCGGCTCTCTTTCGTGCAGGTACACGAGCCCCAACCGAGTGGAGGGCGAAACAGTATTGAAGACACACGAGACGGAATCTGGGGCCCGTGAAGTCTCGGCAGATGGTCAGGAGATGAGGATATCGGCATACAGCGATAGCCGACGGACAAAGCTGAAATCAGAGAGTCGGTCTTGGATCGTGTGAAGTAAGATTCGGCGAGTTTGATGGCTGGTGCATAGTTGGTGTGGTACGTACCGATTAGCGAACGGAGGTGCGACATGCTCCTGCTGCGATGTGCTGGACGATCCGAAGGCTGGCTCTTCCCTGCTGCCAGGGCGGAGAGCGGTCACAGGACAACCGTGGCCAAGCAATTCCGAGAAGCTCGCGAACAAGCTGGCCTGCCCGATTCGCTTGTGCTTTATTGCGCACGTCATGCCTTCGGGACCACCGTTTACGAGGAGACCGGCAATCTGGCGATGGTGATGAAGGTCATGGGCCACACGGATGTGAGAACTTCGATGCGCTACCAGCATCCAATTCTTGATCCTGTCCGGAAGGCCATCGACCAGCGCAACTCACGTCACAATCCACGTCACAGTGAGGTGAGCGTGCAATGAAAAAATCGGTAGGTATCTGAAAAGACTGGAGCCGACGACCAGACTTGAACTGGTGACCTGCCGATTACGAATCGGCTGCTCTACCAACTGAGCTACGTCGGCCCGGGTGAACTGCAGAAAGTATATCAAAGGCAAACATGGCCGCCGTGCGCGGCATCACCCGATGGTGCTAGGGGCGTGCGCGATCTTCTGATATCGGCTCCACCTTTGTGCCATGGACCCTGGCACTTACTTCACTGACAATCATCGCAGCGGTGACCGCCCCGGGTGAAGTTGCCGGGGCGGTAGACTTCAGCGAGCCGTTTACGACTGATCTACCGCGGGAACGAGCAGGCAGGCGATGTTGGGTAGGTTTTGGGCAAATATCCAGGGAGAAGAGGGCCAGAACGTCAGTGAGTATGCGGTGCTGCTTGTGCTACTCGTGCTGATTGTTGTCGCCACCGTTCACGCCATCGGCATGAACGCCCAGCAAGTCATCGACAAAGTGAATACCGCGCTGCACGGTTAGCGGTATTGTCGAACTCACACTTCTAGTAATGATTTTGGCGTTGCGCGCGCTTCAGAGCCTTCTGCTGCGCCTTGGCCGACTTGCGCATGGCTTTCTGCTGTTGCTTGCTGTACTTCACCATGTCTTTCTGCGCTTTGCGAGCCGCTTTCTTGTAATCTCGGCTTTGCGGATTACCCAGCTGGTAGGCAAAGGCCTGGGAGTGCAACCCAACTGCTGCGACTAGTGTTAAAACGAGTGCCAGCTTTTTCACTTGGACTCCGTGGGTGAGTGCAACGATTCTACTGTACCGCGAGGGGCTGCGCTAAGAGGAATGGGAGGAGGCTCCGGACCCGCACCCTTCCTTCTCTGGAACCCACCCCCGTAGTTGAGTCTGCAATTCTTCAGATGGCACGGCCGAAACGAACGGAAGGCCGACCGATCGCTGCACGCGCTTCCACTTGCATGCGCATGCCGTACTTCGATCGCAACGTGATCAGTGGCTGGGGTTCGACCCGATGTCCCGGCACCAGGCGCAGCCTCCACTTCTGCGCCAGCGCAGACATGACGAGGACTGCTTCCATCCATGCGAATGATTCTCCGATGCACTGGCGGCCTCCTGCACCGAAGGGAAAATACGCCAGCCGGGTGAGCTTCGCTTTTGCATCGTCGGTCCAGCGTTCAGGCATAAATCGCAACGGATCGGCGAAGAATCGGCTTTCGCGATGGGTCACGTACTGGCACATCAGGACCGTTGTGCGCGCGGGGAGTGAATACGAACTGAGGCTAAAATCGTTGAGCGCTCGCCTTCCCATGGCCCAGGCGGGCGGGTAAAGGCGCATCGACTCGGCCACCACCATCTCGGTGTAACGGAGGCGGCTCACGTCGTCGACGGTGGACGGTCGCTGCTCGAGCACTGCATCCACCTCATCGTGGAGCCGCTGTTCGGCTTCTGGATTCTGCGACAGCAAGTACCAGGTCCAGGTGAGCGCGTTCGCGACCGTTTCGTATCCGGCGAGAAAAACCGTGATCACCTGGTCACGCAGCCTCTTTTCGCAATCCGGAGTTCCCTCCTCCGAATCGATCATCATGTCGAGCAAGTCTTCTTTTCCGGCGCGGTCCCGGCGGGTTTTGCGGTGTCCGTCGATCATGCGATTTACGACTGCGTCGAGCCGGGCGCGCTCCGTTGCGAATCTGCCGATCTTCGGGGCGCGGAGATGAACTAGCACTTCGACCGCCGGCAGCAGAACCAGGTAGTGATAGAGATCCATGATGCGGTTGATGGCCGCCGTCAACTCGGCCGCTTCCGGCCCGAGACGAGTGGAAAACATCGTGCGCGAGACGATGGCCAGCGACAGGTTCATCATGCGCTGCGAGACGTCGATGGTGGTGCCCGCTCGCCAACTCTCCCGCTCAAGAAGCGCCTCCTCGACCATGATGCTTGCGTAGTCGGGGATGCGTTGCCGGTGAAAGGCAGGCTGCGCTGCCATCCGTTGCCGGCGATGATCCTTTCCTTCGCTCGTGATCATGCCTTCGCCCAGCAACATCTTCGTGCGTTGCACGGTGCGCTCTTTGACGAAGTTAGCGTTCTGCACGACGAGGACTTCGCGAATGTAGTCGGGGTGGTTCAGGAACAGAATGTGCTCCGGGCCGATTTTGTAGTGCGCAATATCGCCGAAGCGGTCGGCGAGATCCTGAAAGAGGCGAATTGGATCGTGCGGACGAAACTTGCGAAAGGCATACCAGAGCAGGTTGTGCTCAAGGCCTGGGGGAAACACATAGCGGGAGCGGGCGGAACGGGTCGGGAAGAGCGCCATCAGTTTCTATCGTGAATGATTCGCGGCGCGCCGTGAAGTAGGCCCGCGATATTTGAAGCATTTTTTCTCGATGCGCAAAAAGACTCCAGTTTTCTTTATTCCCTGTCCCGACAACCTTCTAATGAGAGAGGGGTCCGCACGAATTCCAGTTACCTCAAATGAGGATTCCGATCCCCTCAAACAGGAGGCGGTTTTGCATGCTGGATGCGATTCTGGCGGTTAGGCCGAAGAAGGTCGACTGATCAGAACGAGACGCTCACTAATTGCTCAGATGGCGCAGCTTTTCTCGCCCTGCAACCTACCTTTCCCCTGCTCACGCAGTTTCTATTGTATCGACGCAACCGCCAGTTTTAGACTAGAGCCGAAGAGAAGAGCCTTTTTCCTCGTCGATAGCGCGGTTCTTGTCCGAAGCCGTGCACGGCCAGTAACCTCGGCATTTCAGAAAACAACCTGTCCTGCACAGTGGAAATCCGTCGGGGCCAAGGGTCTTGCATCAACGAATCCATGCCGGTCGGTTGACCGGGGAGGTGCTGCACGTGGACGCTGCGCACGTTGACAGATGGTAGCCGGCGAAAAGTTTCAGTCGGCCAGCGCCGAGCAGAGGTTGAAAGAGTTTGGCATCAGGCTGCCTGCCGCCCCTAAGCCGTTCGGGACCTATGTCGAAGCGGTGCAGACCGGCAATTTGCTTTTTCTGAGCGGGATGCTTCCCACCGAGAACGGTGGGCCGAAATTAACGGGCCGCATCGGCGCGGAGTTGGATGAGAGACGGGACGCAAGGCGGCTCGTCTCGCGGCACCCAACGTCCTCGCGGTCGCGCGGCAGCATCTTGGATCACTCGACAAGATTACTCGGGTCGTCCGGCTCGGCGTGTCGGTTGCAACTGCGGGAGATGTTCGCGATCATCCCAGAATCGCTGACGCCGCTTCCGAGTTGTTGCAAGACGTCTTCGGAAAAGACAAGGACCCTTGCCGTCGGGTGCACGGCGTCGCAAGCCTTCCGCTCGGCATGCCGGTCGAACTGGAAGTCATTTTTTGAAGTATCCAAGTAGAGAATGGCGAGCAGCGCGTAGTCGCCCCGGCAAAAAAGTGAAGATTCGGAAGTCTATGGCGAAGACGATAATTGCAAGATCAAAGGGCTTGCTGGTTGCCTGCGTCGTCGTGCCGGCAATTTCGGTGATGCTGGCACCATTTCAATTGGCACAAGCCCATGAAAAGGAAAGCTCCATGCGGTACCCCACTTTCTATCGCACGATACAAGTCGATGGACTCTCCATTTTTTACAGGGAGGCCGGCCCGAAGGACGTTCCAACGCTCCTGCTTCTGCATGGGCTTCCGTCCTCCTCGCGGATGTTCGAGCCACTGTTTGCGCGTCTTTCCGACCGCTATCACCTTGTCGCCCCGGATTACCCGGGGTTCGGACACAGCGACTGGCCAGACCCTAAACAATTCGCTTACACCTTCGATCACTACGCCGAGATCATGAACCATTTCACTGAAGCGCTCCGACTTTCACGCTACACGCTTTACATGCAGGATTACGGCGGTCCCGTGGGATTTCGAATGACCTTGGCTCATCCGGACCGCATCGAGGCTCTCATCGTGCAGGATGCCGTGGCGCACAACGAGGGCCTGGGCGCGAATTGGAAAACCCGGCGGGCGTTTTGGGCGGATCGCGCGGCCAACGAAAACGCGCTGCGCACAAACCTCCTGTCACTTGCGACCACGCGCACACGCCACCTGGGAAACGATCCCAATGTGGAGCGCTACGACCCTGATCTATGGACCGATGAATTTTACTTTCTCAATCAACCGGGCCAGGCCGAGATTCAAAGCGACCTGTTCTACGACTATCGAACCAATGTCGACTCTTACCCCAAGTGGCAAGCATGGATGCGCGCGAAGCAGCCGCACCTCTTGGTGATATGGGGAAAGTATGATCTCTCGTTCGATCCCGGCGAGCCGGAACGCTACCGCGCGGACGTTCCGAAGGCTGAAGTGCACGTTGTCGAGGCCGGCCATTTCGCATTAGACACGGCTGCGGATGAGATCGCTGCCCTGGTCGCAGCTTTTGTTACTTCTTTCCGTGAAGATGCGCCGGCGGGGCGCGCAAGCTGATGCCGTTGTCGGGAACACAGCCCACTGCTGTCATATCGCCCCAGCTTGACGCAGCGTGACAGCAAGGTTGCGAAAAATCCCGCTATCGATATCGACGAGCAAGGGATGGTAGGCGCGGCAGGAATTGAACCTGCAACCCTCGGATTAGAAATCCGATGCTCTATCCGTTTGAGCTACGCGCCCTCGTGCCCTAAGTCTAGCCGTTCCTGCTAGTTTACTGAAGCTTTGCGCTCGCCGTCTTGAGTTGGTTTTCGGGAAAGGGGGCTGATGGGGGGCTGTTCGCCTCCCGGCTCCGCTGCGGGAGCTGAGCGAACCACAAACTGTTCCCGAGCTCTCCAGCGTCGCCGACGAGCAGCCCCCTGAGGAGTCGACAGGCATGATCGATTGGGCCGCGCTGGGAAAGGACGAGTGACCGCAGTGATTGTCGCCTTCCCCCTGGCATACGAGTACTTGTTCCGCCGGACGAGGCAGCAGGGGATCTACGGGACGAACGGCAGCGAGTTCATCTTCAGCGGGATCAAGAACAACGTCAGCAAGATCAAGTCCACAGAGGGGGTCGACATCTGCTGGGTGGAAGAGGCCGAGAAGGTGTCGGAAAACTCTTGGAGCGTTCTTATTCCCACCATCCGCGAGCCGGGCAGCGAAATCTGGATCACCTTCAACCCCGACGAGGAGACCCACCCAGCGTACCAGCGCTTGCTGCGCAAGGAGAAGAACTACCTCTACCGCACCGAACCCCGAGAGCGCGGCCTGCGTGTGGGCGGCCAGTGCCGACACAACTCGTCCTCGCAGATCTTCCGCAACAAGTATTCACTATCCGCTGCGTTGGGATGATCCCCACGGCGGAGACATCACTGATGCCGATGAGGAGCAGGCGATCTTGTCCCGGCTTGAGATCGCCCTAAAGACCAAGGGCGACTACCAAGTCACTCCCGATGCCGGATAAACAGAGTCAATTGTCGTAACCAGGCGATTTCACCAGCTTGCGCCGTCTTTTCGCCTTTTTCGAGGTCAATGAGTGTAATGGCGATGTTACGCCAACTACGAATCTGAAGCCACTTGCATTCATAGGCTTAGCTGCCACGAGGACTGTTATACTCCGTCGCGCATTCGATACCATCTCGGGAGTAGCCATGAACCTCAGACTCCTTTACCGTTTGTGTGTTCTCCTTTTCGGCCTGCTGGTTATCGTTCCAACCTGTGTCGTTGCACAGGAAGCATTGTCTTTCGAGAAGGCGGTAGAGCTTACATTAGCCCAGAGTAGCCAAATGGCGCTCAGCCAGGCAGACGAAGTACATGCTTACCAGACGTACCTAGAGGCGCACGATTCATACATACCAAAGATCACCGTTGGGTCCGACGTTGGTTATGCATACGGTTTTCCGCTCAGTCTTGAAGGTTCCGCTCCCACACTCTTCAATGTTGCCGCTCAATCTTCAGTCTGGAATCCATCTCTGCGCGAGTTCACCAAAGCGGCAAGGGTGGAATGGTCCGCGAGCAAAACGCAGACACGCGACCAGCGCTCCCGAGTCATCGCAGATACCGCATTGACCTACGTCGACTTGAACAGGTGGGAATCACGACTCCCGATTCTCCGTGCCGAGCTGGATGTCGCACAGAATATGGAATACGCCGTGGCTGAGCGTGTGAAGGAGGGCGTTGACAAGGGAATCGAAAGAACCAAGGCTGAACTGGTAGAGGCCCAAGTTCAAATGCACCTTGCGGAAGCGGAGGGGGCAGTAGATATCCTTCGCACACGTCTCGCGCAGCTAACGGGCCTGTCCAAGTCCAATATCAGGACGGTGAGGGATTCGATCCCAGTGCTGAAGGAAAATAAGGATCAAAGTGATTTAGTCACGCGAGCTGTTCAATCTAATCCTGCCGTTGAAGCAGCGGAGCAATCAGCTATGGCGAAGCAGCTTCGCGCCAAGGGAGAACACCGAGCCTTATATCCCTCTGCCGACTTTTCGACTCAGTACGGTGTGATAAATACATCGCTGACGAACTATGAACAGTTCTTCGTTGCCCACACCTTTCAAACTCAAAATGTCACTTTCGGACTCGTTTTACGGTTCCCCTTCTTCGATAGATCCCAACGAGCACGCGCCGCAGCCGCCGATGCTGAGGCACTCCGCGCTCGCAAAGAAGCAGAGCAGATCAAGAACAAAGCAGCATTGGATGCTGTTCAGTTACAACACAACGTAGACCAGTTGCTGGGGGCTCGACATGTTGCAGACCTCCGGTACAAGTTGGCGGAAAATGAACTAGACGCAGTTCATGAGCGTATGGAAGCCCAAGTAGGCACCCAACGCGACTTCCAGAACGCTGCGATCGACGCTGCAGAGCGTACGCTCGAACGCATCAATGCAGATTTCGAGCTTCAGAGATCCGAAATCGAGCTTCTGCGAATGCGAAGCGAGTTGGAGAGTTGGGCACTAGCCAACAGGTGAAGACCGAGAACGCATCAGCGATTCGCCACATGGCAGACCGTACATGTGAAGACAGTGTGATGCTCCGATATTCTTCGCCATCACAGCACCAACCACCGACCTGAGTCAACCAGGCCATTACACTCATTGACAGCCGCCAACCTGACTCCCCAGCTGACGCAGAGTAAAAATTGGGTTTTGACTTACGACGCCTTGGGCACCGACCACCGTTGGGCTTGGCAGTGAAGGCAGGGACGCTGGGAAATGTTGTCTCCGGGGATGGCGACGTGTCCACACTTCACACACACAAAGCGACCGTATCTCGTCGCGCTCATGAGCCTGAAGGCATCCCTGAAAACGCAGTACGGGCAACGTGCTCTTGGCCAATGGCTGGCTCCTGTTGGGCTGTCGAGAGATTTGTTATTGCTGCTTGCCTGCTGAAAGGTTCTTGGGAGACTTGGACTCCAGAGTCGCAAGCATTTCCTTGGCAGCGTCAGGCGCCGGTACTTCCCCAGACCAAATTTGCTCACCGGTTACCTTCTTCCATAGAGGTCTTCGTTCGCATCACCGTCTGGCCCAAGGGAGGTTCCTGACAAGGAGACTCCGGCGAATGCACCAGCCGTACGCGAATAGGAAAGCATTTCCGCATTCATGGCGGCGTTGGTTGCCGCTTCCGCATTCCGCCCGACCGGACCCGCAGCGATGCTCGCGTCAGCGCCCAGCTTGGCTTTTCCGTTCATAACCTTGCGTGCCCCCTTGTCGTTGAGTACCAGGATGACATAGTCGACGGCCTGGCCGCCGGCTTGAAGACCGACACTGCCACCACTGGACTGCATCATGATGGGTGCGCTCCAAGTGCCATCGAATTTCGTTCCGGTCCGGCAGGTCATCAAGCCCTTCCCGTATTGGCCAGCAATGATGAAACCGCCTTTCTTTACGGAAGGCAGGATGATCACGCATTCCGACTTGTTGAGCAGGTCGGCAGGAATGCCGCTTTCGCTGTTAGCCAGCGCGTCGAGCGCCTCCCCGGCCTCCTTCACCCGTTGCTGCTCTTTTTGCGCCTTGTCGTCGGCAAGGGCCGGAGAAGGCATTAACAGGCAGCAGACGGCGACCGCTAGGCTCCCCATACATATCAGCGTCAAAAGCCGTTGGCGGTTCTTGTGTTCACTCATGGAAATTCTCCTTCTTGTCTGAATGGTGTTGTTCTGTTTTGGCAAACAAGTCCCTCCCGAGCGTCTGGTTGATCCCTGGAGAGATCATCGGGAGGGAACGTGTTCACATGCGTTCGTTTCAGGTTCCCAAAAAATGGTACTCCGCGTCACCTGTCATTAGTCACAGTCGTTGCAAGTTGCGCCCTTCATTCATCGGAAGAGACGACTAGCTCGCCACCCCCATTGCTACTCGCTTTTTTACATTGACGAAAT
>CAVOSN010000023.1:0-62662 GCA_963698805.1 uncultured Acidobacteriota bacterium
CACTTCGTCCTGCTGGGAGCGGTGATCTTTCTCCTGGCCGGACGGGTGCGCAGCGGCAGTGTCGGCTCCGGGGACAAGATTGTTGTCACGCAGAGTCAGATCGAGAGCATTGTTGTTGGCTTCAGTCGCACTTGGATGCGTCCACCGACCCAAGAGGAATTGCAAGGGCTGGTGGATGACTCCGTCCGCGAAGAGGTGCTCTACCGCGAGGCGAAGGCCATGGGTTTGGATCAGGACGACGTGATCGTCCGTCGGCGGATGCGGCAGAAGTTCGAATTCCTGGCTGAAGAACTGGCGGCGAGAACTTGTCCGCCAACCGATCAGGAACTCGAGGCCTACCTTCGGCAGCACGCCGACAAGTACAGCGAAGAACCTAGCTTCAGTTTCGAACACATCTTTTTCAGCCGTGAGAAGCGCGGACCATCCGTCGACGCCGAGGCGACGGCAATGTTGGCGCGTCTGAACGGCAAAGGCGCTATCGACATCGAGAAGCTTGGGGACGCCTTCTTGTTGCCTTCGAGATTCGAGAAAACATCCACAGGCGAGACCGCACGGCTGTTTGGTGAGAAGTTCGCTAAGGAGTTAACCAAGACCCAACTTGGGACTTGGGAGGGGCCGCTCGACTCCAGCTACGGGCTACATCTGGTGCGTGTCAATGCACGCATCCCGGAAGCAGCCCCTCCGCTGGCGAATGTGCGCGAATCCGTCCTTCGAGACTTACTAAGCGACCGGCGTAAACAGGAACTAGACACCCAGTATGAGAAACTGCGCGCTCGCTACAGGGTGGTCGTTGAGCCGCCCGCAGCGCCCAGGGTCGCGGAGGCACGTTGATGCGGCGCTGGCGCAACTTCACGGTGGTCATGGTGACGCTGGCAGCGCAGGCCCTCTTTGCCCACGAGGTTCGGCCGGGATATCTCGAACTGCGCCAGACAGCCGCCAATACCTACGCTGTGTTGTGGAAGGTGCCGGCGGTGGGGGACATGCGGCTGAGCATCCACCCTCGCTTTCCGGAGAACTGTAAGCCGGCAAGCGATGTCGCCAGCTACCGCGCGTCCGATTCCTACACTGAGCGCTTGAGCCTTGCGTGTCCCGGCGGACTCAACGGCCGGACGATCGCGATTGATGGCCTCGCCGCAACCATGACGGACGTTTTGGTGCGCATCGAGCGAACGGATGGTTCGGCCCAGGTCGCGCGTCTGACCCCGTCGGTGCCAGCGCTGGTAGTTGACGCGTCCCCCGGTAGGTTGCAGGTTGCACGCGTCTACTCCGCGCTGGGGGTGGAACACATTCTGACCGGCGTGGACCATCTGCTGTTCGTGCTCGCCCTCATCATAATCACGCGCGGCGGTTGGAAACTCGCGAAGACCGTTACGGCGTTCACTCTCTCCCACAGCATCACGCTCACGGCGGCGACGCTCGGTTTTGTGTACGTGCCACAACGGCCGGTCGAAGCGGTCATTGCCCTGAGCATCGTTTTTGTCGCGGCCGAGATTCTGCGGATGCGGCGCGGCATTGAAAGCATCACCGTCTCCTCACCATGGATGGTGGCATTCTCTTTCGGGCTGATACACGGGCTGGGTTTTGCGGGCGGGTTGAGTGATGCCGGGCTGCCGGTTGCACACATTCCAATTGCTCTGCTGTTCTTCAGTCTGGGCGTCGAGTCCGGCCACTTCCTGTTTATCGGCGTGGTGCTGTCGGCGATCGCGCTCGTAACTCGCGTCCGCATTCCATTTCCGGGCTGGACCGAACTCGTCCCACCCTACGCCATCGGCGCAATCGCCATGTTCTGGGTCATCCAACGCACCGCTACGATTTTGGCATTCTGAAGCACAACCATGAGAACCAGTGCCGTCATTGCAGCTAATCACCGGTCAATTCTTCATGCTTGCGTTTTGCAGATCATGGATTGCCCTCGTCAGCTTTCCGAGCGTGCGGGGTTTGATAGTGTTTTTGCCTCTCTTGAAGTTTCTTATCGCACACTCTGCGACGCTAGACTTGCGAGAGAGGAGTTTCGTGGAAAACTGCTGGACGCCTGCTCGAATCTCATCCAGATATTTCGGATCCACTACCCTTTCATACTCTCGAAAGGTCTCATTCACTGGGTCCAGGACTCCCGCCTCGGACATCATCGACAAGTCGGGTCCGCTCGCCCAACGAGTCGATGCTTCTCTGCCTATGTAATGAAACTCAGCCGCAACAATGTGCCTGCGCACAAGTAGACCGATTGTCTTGCTCGTACATGGGCCGCCGTTAGGCGTGCAAAATTTGCCTTCCGTAGGGGATAGAGCGGGCGAAGAACATCCTCGAAGCAGCCAAACGTGAGCGCGATCCACGCGGACTTGGTGGTCTGCTGAAGGAGGAACCAATAGGATAGAGATCGTATTCGTGTGGCGTCTTTGCTAGGCGGACTTTTGAGCTTTCCGCCACTTCGCCCAGCGAGCTTTCTGCGCAGCGCGAATTCGAGCGATTGCGGCGGCGGACATCTTGCGACGTCTCCTAGAAACAATCGAAACGACCTTCCGATCTTTACTTTTGGCCCACCTGGCACGTTGAGCCGCAGCGATTCGCGCACGACCAGCGGCAGAGATTTTACCTCTACGAGTGCTGCTTGCTCCTGTTAGTGCGGAGACGGCGTTGTTGAGTTGTTCAAGTCGTGACGAGAGGCGGTTGCGTTCTTGCTGCAATTGCTTAAGTACCGAGGTGAGATTGGTCATGGCGGCCAATTGTACCCGATGCAACTATCTTCGGTATCGTTCCGCGACCCGCAGTTGGGCTTCAGCGCTCCTCAACCCGCTGTTTTCCCAGGCACGGCGTTAGAAAACTCGGAATGAGGGAATGCCGTGAAGATTGGACCTCTTGACCTCCACTCGTGACGTTAGAAATGGTTAGTTTTCTAATCCTCACAGTCCGGCGGAGTTCCGACGCACAACGACGTCGCGGCAGGGAATGAGGAGCCCACCCGCCACGGCAAATCCCAGCAGCGCAGCTGCCACCTAGATAACTGGAGGTAATCAGCGCGCAGCCGTTCGCGCTTGGGTTCCCGAATTGTCGGTGTGGTGTAAAGCCGACGCCACTTCGGACGGGCTTATAATCCCAAAACGAACTGGCATCGGAACTGACACCGGATTTTCGCTTTCTGTCACCTGCATGAGAGGCCCCATGGACAGAGAGTTGTGAGTCTGCGCCAACTGCATGCGAAGGAGTGCTCTATCCATCAAGGCAGATCGGACCCAATCATGTTTACATGGGTCAGATTACCTGCCTGCGGCGTAGGGAAGGGGCCCAACGCCCAACTGCCTCGCACCGAGCCTCCATTGATCAACACGTCCGGAGGATTGGATCCACCGGCTCTCAGTTGGACCGCCGCCTGGCCGAGACCTGGAGCGGCTTCCACTTGCAGATTCGTGAACTCGTAGCCATAACGATATACGGTGGAGGCGCTGGCAATGATGCCATACTGCACTGTTTCCAGATCAATATTGCTTCCCACTCCTCCGCCACTTCGCGTGTCCAGGGAAGTGTCAGGTGACTCGGTAAGAAGGATCCCGGTGAAGCGAGAGAACACGAAGAAGTTATGCATAAGGAGGCCGTCTATGCGCTCCACCACCAATGCGGTCCCGTTGTTCAGCACCCACTTGTCAATGGCGGTCGGATAAGAAGCGCCTTCCACCCCGTCCCAGAACACGCCATTGTGCACATTGTGCAGTGTCAAGCCGTTGAAAGTGTGGTCGATGTGGACTCCGATGTTGAACGCACCGATGTACAGATCCTGCACCATATCTCGGCCGTTGTCGACGTCCAGGAAGTTGTAGGCATTGGTGACTGTGGAGCGGGCGACGTTGCCGGACTGGAGCAGTATGGTGTAGGGATACACTTTTGGGGCCGAGGCACTGGTTTTGACCTGATTCGGGTAGTGAAAGAGCAGGTCGGTGATTCCAGAAGAGCCGTTTCCTTGCAAGGTCAGGAAGGGACCGCTCGTGTTGGTGACCAAGAGTGTGGGTGCTATCGCTGTCGCGGCTGGATCTACTCCTCTTACATCGAAAGGTCCTTCCACTGTTCCGCTCAGGACAACCCCCGTCGGCACAAGGAAGGTTCCCGTGGTGAAGTAGCGAGCCACTTTGAAGAGAACCGACCCACCTCCCACCGCAGCGGCAGCGTTAATGGCGTTTTGAATCGCCGCGGTGTCGTCGGTGACACCATCGCCTTTTGCCCCGAACCACTCCACAGGAAACGCACCGACCAGGGCGCCGACATTGATGGAGTTCGAACTTCCCGTGACGGAAGACGTGGTCTTGTCGGTGGTAGTGATCATTTGTTTGCCACCCGTCGCGAGTGTGGCTGAGAAGATTTTGGTCCCGGACAACAGCGTCGAGTCGGAGGGAAGTTGTGAATTGGGATCGGTGCTGGTGAAATGCACCGTGCCGGAATAGTTTGTCACCGCGTGATTCGAGGCATCGAGTGCGGTCACTGTGAACTGAAAGGATGTCGCGGAGGGAATGTTGGCCGGACCGCTGACGGAGAAATGAGTGGCTGTTGCAGGAGGAGTAGTAGTAGTGCTGCCTCCTCCGCAAGCATTGAGTAGACCCAAGAGAGCGAGCGGGAGGAATGGCAGCGATCTTTTCATCGTAAATTTCCTCGGCCTACGTCGACGTCTGTGCGCGACGCCAATTTCTGGGTCAGGGTATGTCGTATCCGATTACATTCTTAACCGTCAGATGGCCCGCTGCGGGCGTGGGGAAAGGGCCTAACGACCAAGTGCCGTATGCCGAACCTCCATTGATTAACACGTCTGGGGAAATGGAGCCGCCGGCTCTCAATTGGACAGCCGCCTGACCGACAGTTGGGATTGCGTCAGTCTCACCCCCCGCAAGCAGATTCGTGAACTCATAGCCTGGTGTATTGGACGCAGTGACGATGATGCCGTACACAAACATATCCAGTTGGAGATCACTTCCCGTCCCGAAACCGCAGCGAGGATTTTGGGAAGTATCGGGCGAGTCGGTTAGAAGCATTCCCGCGAAACGGGAGAACCCACCGAAATCGTGCACCTCGATGCTGTCCGCGCGGTTCACCACCAAACCGATCCCATGAGTCAGCACCCAACTGTCGATCGGTTGGGGAAAAGGTTGATGTTGCGCCTGATCCCAAAACACGCCAAGTCCTACATTGCGCACGGTGACGTGGTCGTATGCGTGGTCAACATTGACGCCGATATTGAACGCCCCGACCTTTAGATCCTGAGCGAGGACTCTGCCACTCTCGATATCGAGGAAGTTGTAGGCGTTGGTCACGAAGGAGCGGACCACTTTCGTGCCGCCAGCGGACGCAACGATGGTGTACGGATAGACGCTGGGAGCAGAGGCCATGACGTTCACCTGGTTTGGGTAATGGAATAGGAGGTCTGTCACACCCGCCCCAACACCATTCAATGTCAGAAAGGGGACGCTGGTATTAGTAACTAGGAGCGTGGGTGCGACCACAGTCACAGCTGGATCCACTTCTGAGGTGATGTCGAACGGCCCCTCGATCGCTCCACACAGGACAACCCCTGTCGGTACAACGAAGCTGCCGGTGGTGAAGTACCGTGCCACGTTGAACACCACCGAACCGCCCCCAGCCGCTGCGGCAGCGTTAATCGCGCTTTGAATGGCTGGCGTGTCGTCGGTGGCACCATCGCCTTTGGCCCCAAACGCATTCACGGATGTGCCTCCACACACGGCTTCGGCAAAAGTTCCGCAACCTGCGCAGAGAATCCAAAGGACAGCAATCGTCAGACCTGTTTTCATCGTCGGCCTCCTCCGCGAAGGTTCATGAGCACCGATTCTGAGTTCAAATGACTCGATGGCCGCGGTCTTGGTGCCGAACTGAATGGTGCCGTGATGCGAGGAATGGCGGTCAAGCTTGACGAATCCACACAGTCTTCCCGGTCATTCTTATCACACGGTATTAGCAGTACCGGGCGGCGGTTACCGTCCGGGAAGAGCGCGACAACGGCCATTTCTCCACGGTCATTGATGTTGACTGCATTTCTAAGTTGTATGCCCAGACTTGGTGAGATCAGAGTATTGAGATCGACCATGGGTTTGCCAGGTTCCCACAGAAATGCGCGCAATGAGGAATCTTCATTGATGAAATCACAATTCGGCGACACAAAACCCACGACTTGTTTCCGAGAATTGACAGCGAAGGGGACGCTGCATTGATCTGGCTCGATCGCCCCCAGATCGGTTATCTGTCCGCGGCTCCAGAGGGTGGCATGAATAACATTTTCGTTCCCCGCGAGGCTCTGCCATCCGACGATGTCACCCGCATCGTTCAGGTGTTGAGCCACGCCCTGGTTGCCTCCCAGAGTGCCGAGGTCAAACAACTTCCCTCGCTCCCAGCGAAAGGGATGGAATACTGAGTCTCCCGCGAGGAACGAGTACCCAACAACTTGCCCACGGTTGTTTATGGCAATGGCGTTGGTGCAAGTGCCGCCGAGAGATCCGAGATTGGTCATCTTTCCGTTCTGCCATAAGAATGCGCCGGTCGTGAGTGAGTCAAAGCCAAAGTCGGGATTCCCACACACGGGACTCGGGTCGGAACTGGTGTAGGAATTCCCGAAAATTTGTCCGCTCTCGTTCACACCCAATGCCATGGCATCCGGCCCCCCGAGAGTTCCCAGGTCCTGGATGTATCCATTCTTCCATCGGAAAGCTCGCGTCTGGAATGCGTAGGGGAGGCCGAAGCTCATGATCATCGCGTTCGGGTCGGGAACCAGAGTAGTAGAGAGCCCGACTACCACTCCATTGGTGTTAACGCCTCTCGCCAGGCTGTTATAACCGTCGCCTAAAGTGCCGACTTCGATGGTCTCGTTGCCGCGCCAAAGGACTCCACGAATTTGCCAGAAACCGACAAGTGGATCCAGCAATCCATTTTGCGAATCGCCAGCGATGAGTCCGTTCTCGCTAAGCCAGTTGGACTCGCTGTTGGGGCCACTGTCAACCACACCGAGTTCAGTGAGTTCGCCGTGACTCCACCGAAACGCGTGAGCCACGAGACAATTGCCATCCCAACACTCATCGGGTGCATAAGGATCTGGCTCGGTAGTATCCGCGTAGCCAGTGAACGTCCCATTGTTGTTAAGGATGTGGGCGCCGAGGGTCAAATGGCTGCTAGGTCCGCCGAAGCTTCCGGTGTCGATGACCTTGTAGTGGGTTTGGTGTTTCTGCGGTGGCTGCAAGCCTGGCTGCTGCTGCGCGATGAATTGAGCCGGGATTATCAAAGCGGCGAATAACGTCATTCCAGTGAGCCCGATTGCGAAATTGCTTTTCATAGTCTCTCCTTTCAAAACCAGCAGTCCCGATAGAGTTGGGAAGTCTTATGGCGTGTAGCGCCAGAGATCGTTGAGAAGCCCAACCTTTCCAATAGAATCGAGCCCATCTCCACCGAAAAGCCAAAGGTTTCCACTGCTGTCGATCCAGGAGAATGCGTCTACCCTGCGCACATACAAACCGGGCCGGTTCACGACATTTGCCCCTGAGCCAGACCCAGCGGCTGGCATCGAATTTCTAAAGATCATTCCGCGACAATCCGACTTCTTCTCGATCTCACTGCGGTGTGATCGGCCACCCGTCCCCTGCACTACTGGTACAGTTCCGCCGTAGCGAGTGCACTGAAGCCGCCACCTCCCGCCACGAGCACCTTGCCGTCAAGGAGCAACGTAGCCGTGTGCCCTGCGCGTGCGATTCCCATGCTCCCGGTGGGCGTAAAGCTGCCGCTGGCCGGATCGAACAGTTCTGCTGTCGACGATGAGCCCAGCGCGTCACTTCCTCCCGCCAGGAGTACCTTGCCATCGTTAAGCAGCGTAGCCCTGTGCCCTACACGTCCCATCCCCATGCTCCCGGTGGACGTAAAGCTGCCGCTGTTGGGATCGAATAGTTCAGCTGTCGCGAGGACAGTACCGTTGACATCGGCGACTCCACCTGTCACGAGCACTTTCCCGTCGTTGAACAATGTTGCCTCGTGGGACCGGCGCGCGGATTGCATGTTGTCGGTGGGCGAAAAGGTTCCGCTGGCCGGATCGAACAGCTCCGCCTCCGCAAACACGTTCCCTGCTTTGTCCTCACCCCCTGCCACAAGCACTTTGCCATTGGTAAGCAGCGTGGCGGTGTGCGATCGGCGCGGGATTGCCATACTTCCGGTCGAGGTAAAAGTGCCGCTAGTGGGATCGAACAGCTCGGCCGTCGCGAGGAGATTGCCGTTTTCGGCGACTCCTCCCGTCACGAGCACTTTTCCATCTTTGAGTAACGTCGCGGTATGCCGTCCGCGGGCGGTTTCCAGGCTGCCGGTAGGCGCGAAGCTGCCGCTAGTTGGATCGAACAGTTCCGCGGTAGACAGGCCATTGCCGTTAAGGTCGAGTCCACCCATCACCAGCACTTTCCCGTTGCTCAGCGGCGTGGCCGTGTGTGCTTGGCGCGCGGTTCCCATGCTGCCAGTGGGCGTAAAGCTACCGCTGGTGGGATCGAACAATTCTGCGGTCGAGAATTCATTTCCAGTGGTGTCGGCCCCTCCTGTGACCAGCACTTTCCCATTGCTCAGCAGGGTCGCAGTGTGCGAGAAACGCGCGGTTCCCATACTGCCGGTCGCCGCGAAACCATGTGCGTAAATCTGAAGAGTGAAGTCTTGTTGGGCAACGCGCCCGGCCGAGTCCGTGACTTCGACCGTGATTGGGAACGATCCTGTAGCGGTGGGAGTGCCGGAAAGCACACCACCAGTGCTTAAATTCACGCCCGGCGGCGGCGCGCCAGTTTCGCTCCAAGTGAGCGGCGCGAGCCCTTGCGAGGCTGTAAAGGTGTAGCTGTACGGCAAGTTCACCGCGCCGGCGGGAGGAGACTGCGACGGTATAGTTGGTGGGGGCGGGTTACTTATGAAGAATGTGCGGGACACGCTCGTCTGGTTGGCCGGGGATGCCGAATCGGTCACGGTCAGGATCACCAGGAAGGTTCCAGCCGCGGAGGGAGTTCCACAAATTGCCGGGCCACTGAGAACGCGAAGGTTCAACGGACAAAGCGCGGCGAAAGGCACCAGTCGCAGGCCGGGTGGGAGCAAAGAGCCTTGTGCTGGAGCCCAGCTCCAATGGTACGGCCCTATGCCGCCAGACGCATTCAAGTGGAATCCACTATCACAGCCGGTAAGGTTGCAGACCACGTCATAGATTCTTCCAGCCACTCCGGCGGGAGGCGTGCTGGGATTGATCGTGAGAGCTGGAGGCTTGTTGATAGTGAGGGAGATTGGCAGGTCAGCGGGCAGGGTCGTAGAAGGATTACCCGAATCCGTGCAAGTAAAGACAACGACGACCGGGGCGGACGTCGCTGTTGTCGGAGTTCCCGTTACAATCCCGGTCTTCCCATCGAGCGTTAGGCCGGCGGGCAGCGTTCCGGATTTGATCGCCCAGGCAATGGGCGCCGTTCCTCCCTGTACGAAGTCAGCCAGATTGAACGAAAAAGTGCCGCCAACAAGTCCGGGCTGTGGCTGTGGTGGCGGAGGATTGACGAGAGCCAGCGCCGGATTGACCGTTACATGCGCGGACGCGGATTTGGTGGCATCGCTCACAGATGTCGCCACGACTGTGACCGTCACTGCCGTGCTTACATTTGCCGGAGCTACGTATTGATTCGCCGCGCCGCTGGCAGTTTTTGCGTTTGCCATGGCTCCGCAAGCGCCCATTCCGGCTGGGCAGGTCACCGTCCAACTGACACCCTGATTGCTGGAGTCGTTGGTTACTGTGGCCGTGAACGAGTCGCTTTGGTTCACGTCCAGCGGCTGTGTGGAGTTGGGGGAGATGGCGACGAAGATGACGGGAGGTGGAGTCGAAGTAGATCCTCCGCAGCCGGACAGCAGCAGGGCCGCGACAACCGTAATGGCCCTCAACATCCATGAGCTTGTGTTCGTCATCAGCGACTCCAAATTTGGCCTCATATCCCCTCCCCTGGCGCCTGTTCACCGCAAGGTCTCCGTATGCGGAGGGACTCTGGCTCACGCCTGCGTCAGCGTCAATGTTCCAGCAATGATTCGGGAGTGATTTTCCGATGATTCAGCTAACAGATTGCACAGGTTAGAGTTAGTCCGCGGCTTTCGGTTGTCTATAGCGGTTGCGGCGAGGTTCTGCGTGACGGCCAATCGTCGTTGCACGTTGGCCCGAAACCAGCAAATGGGTGGTAAACTTCGCTCAACACTTGGGGTCCGCCACTCTTCGTATGCGAGCTCCGGCTCAGCGCCAGATCGTTACCTTCGGGCCGTTCACGCTTGATCTGAAAGCGGGCGAATTGCACCGTGATGGCCATGCAATTCTGCTGCAAGAGCAACCCTTCCTTGTTCTCAAAATGCTGCTGGAGCATCCTGGGGATGTGGTGACTCGGGAAGAAATGCGGCGCGCGTTGTGGCCGAATGACACCGTTGTCGAATTCGACCAAAGCATCAACGCGGCGATCAAGAAGTTGCGGCTCGCATTGCGGGACTCAGCCGAGGAGCCGCAGTATGTCGAGACAGTGGCGCGGCGCGGATATCGGCTCATCGTTTCAGTAAAGTGGTCGGAACCTGCGCGCGATGATACGCAAGAAGTTGAATCCGAGCGCCCCGTTGCCCCTCCCTCCGATAAAGAGATTCTGACCGGTAAGAAGGTCTCTCACTATCGAGTGCTGGAGATCCTTGGCGGTGGCGGCATGGGCGTGGTTTACAAAGCAGAAGACATCAAGCTCGGACGCCGTGTCGCCTTGAAGTTCTTGCCAGACGAATTCGCCGGGGATGCCGCGGCATTGCAGCGTTTCGAGCGCGAAGCGCGTGCCGCGTCGGCGCTCAACCACCCCAATATTTGCACCATCCATGCGGTCGAAGAACATGAAGGGCAGCCCTTCATTGTGATGGAGTTGCTGGAAGGCCACACGCTGCGCGACGTGCTTGCGCAGGAAGCAGGTTCGAAGGGCGATTCGCCGGTTCGCCTCGAGCCGCTGCTGGATACTGCCCTGCAGATCGCTCACGGACTCGAAGCCGCGCACCAGAAGGGCATTATTCATCGCGATATCAAGCCGGCAAACATCTTCATCACCAGCCACGGGCAAACGAAAATACTGGACTTCGGCCTCGCCAAGCTCCATGAGTCTGAATCTGTGGAGCCCCCGCCTCAACCATCATCCGAGCCAGGGCCGAAGCACGAATCGAATCCACTGCTGACCCTGACGCGCACCGGCGTAACCGTCGGGACCGCCGCGTACATGTCCCCGGAGCAGGTGCGAGGGGAGCGACTGGATCAGCGGACCGACCTGTTCTCCTTCGGCCTGGTGCTTTATGAAATGGCACCAGACAACGAGCTTTCCCGGGCGACACGGCGCCGGTGCTGCATGATGCCATCCTCAACCGGACGCCGGTTCCTGCGCGCGAGCTAAACGGTCAAATTCCTGCAAAGCTCGAAAGCATTATTACCAGAGCCCTCGAAAAGGATCGGGTTGCTCGTTATCAAACTGCTGCCGAGATATGCACCGACCTGGAAGCATTACAGCGACAGTCGGCCCGGAAGCGCCTGCCACGCGCCTGGGTCGCGGGATTGGGAGTTGCAGCCGCAATTGCTGTTGGAACTGTTTTGTTTATGCTGAGAAGACCGCCGAAAACCCTCTCGGTTGCCCCTGAAATAAAGATGCGGCAACTCACGACCAACTCGAGCGAGAATCCGGTCGCAGGTGGCGCGATTTCTCCTGACGGCAAATACCTGGCCTATATCGACACGCGTGGGCTGCACCTCAAGTTTATTGCCACTGGCGAAACTCGCACCGTTCCTAAGCCGGAGGTACTGAAAGATCAGAGCATGAAATGGGAAGTGGGGCCATGGTTTCCCGACAGCACCAAGTTGCTGATTAATGTTCTTCTCTCAAGAGAACGGTGGAATGAGCCGGGCCCTGTCATCAGCACCATCTGGGCCGTTTCTGTGACCGGCGGAGAACCGACAAGACTTCGAGACCAAGCCTTCGCATGGTCCGTTTCGCCTGACGGTTCGCTGGTCTCGTTTGGAACAGGAAAGGGGAAGCTCGGCCTACGCGAATTCTGGCTGATGGGGCCGGATGGGGAGAATGCGCGGAAGATCCAGGAAACCGACGAGGGCAGCGCTATGGAAGGCTTTTGGTCACCGGACGGAAAACGATACGTATACGCTTTGACCGATACTTCCGGCGATACACTCTTTAGCCGAGACACCAGAGGCGGTCCACCCGTCACATTGTTTCGGCCTTCCGAGCTGGCAGGGACAACCGACTTCGTCTGGTTGCACGATGGACGACTCGTCTATTCGATCACCGAGCCTACGAACTACAAAACCTGCAACTACTGGACAATGCGCCTCGATCTTGCCACCGGCAAGCACATCGAAGAACCAAGGCGGCTAACGAACTGGCCCAACTTCTGCGTGTATAGCGGTAGCGTCACACACGATGACAAACGACTGGCTTTCGTGGCGTCGTCGGGATTCTATACGTCGTACGTCGCCGATCTTGAGGCTGGTGGAAAGCGGCTTAGTAGCATTAGACGCTTTACTTTGGAGGAGGATGACGGTGTACGCGGTTGGACTGCCGACGGTAAAGTTATGGTCGCTCAAAACCGAGACACCTGGAGCCTGTACAAGCAATCTCTCGATTCGGACACGCCAGAGCCGATCGTCTCCTCTGTGACCGGAGGCGCGCTGCTCGAGGGAGCCACGACTCCAGATGGCAAATGGTATATCGGACGCATTTGGCCGGACGGCGAGAGCGGTGAACACCCCACAATCCCTTTTCCCATCCTGCGAATTCCGCTAGCCGGCGGAAAACCAGAAACAATCCTGCAGCTCTCACGTCACGGCACTGTTTCCTGCGCCCGGCCACCCTCCAACACATGTGTGTTAGCTGAACAAAGCCAAGACCGCAAGCAAATGATTGTCTCAATTCTCGATCCCATCAAAGGCCGCGGTTCGGAGCTAGTGCGCTTGGACTTCGATCGAGAGCTCGCTGCACTGGAAGTCCCGATTTGCTTCATCTCCCCGGATGGCACTCGTCTTGCGATGGCGAGAAGCCCGGAAAGCCCGCTTGAAATTCGTTCACTGCGCGGACAGCTCATACACAAAATTCCTTCTCAATCAGTAGGAAAATGGATCTGGTTGAATTGGTCGGCAGACCAAAAAGGATTTTTCGCGACGACGAAGGTGCAAAGCGGAAACGAACTGCTAGACTTGGATTTCCAGGGAAAAGCGACATTGCTGCGGAAATGCGCCGGGGGCGGCCTCGGCGGCGGTTGCGAAGGTCTTCCCTCTCCCGATGGCCGGCATCTGGGCATTGTTGACATCGATCAGAACAACAACATGTGGATGATGGAAAATTTTTGAGGCGCGCTTGGACGTCGAGTTTTTCAGAATCGCAACTCAGCCTTGAGTTGAATATTTCTTACACCCATGCCGCTGCCAAGAATGCCCGTGGGTGGCGCGTCCCCCCAAAAAATCAATCCGAGGGTAGGATCGGAACTCCAGTTATCCGGCATCCCAAAATTGGGGTGATTCAGTACATTGAAAAATTGAACACCGAGAGCCAGGGACCCCCTTTCCCATCCCGGTATTTTGGTGTTCTTCGTGACAGTAAGATCGGTATTGAAATACGACGGACCGCGGAAACGGTTCCTGCCTTGCGCGAGTGAAACAAGAGGGCCGCCGCACGGGCCCGACGCGTTTGGTAGGTGCCCGGTGTTGAAGCCGGTTTCGCAATTTGACTGCAGAAAGAGGGCATTAGGATTGGGCAAGCTGCTGTTGTCAGGTTGGACAGAGAATTGCGGTGGTAGGCATGGATGGATATTCCATTCAAACGCGGCATCTCTCCCACATCCTGATCCCTTCGGAAGCGACCCCACGGGAACGGCATAAATCGATCCGAAGTAATTGTTCTGCTGAAGGTTCCCTGACTTGGCAGCATCAAAAACAGTGTAGGGGAAACCGGTGCGGGCAAACAATGTTCCTGAGACTTGCCAGCCATTAAGCAGAACCTTGGGCCCATGTCCCATAAACACTGACTTAAATGGAAGCTCCCACACATAATTTGCATTCATCGAATGACGGACATCGTACTCGGCTGGGCCCGACGCGCCGCGCAGGTTCGAGGGATCCTGCGGCGATAGCGAACTGCCTGCAGTAAAGCTAAGAAGTCCCCCGTTAGACACTTCATCAAAAGCGTGTCCATACGTGTAGTTCACTTGTACGATGCCGCTACCCCAGCCGCGGATCTGGTGCCGGAACGAAGCCACAATCCCGTTGTAGTCGGAATTTGCCCGTGTACCCCATTGCGTGACGCCGGCAAATCGCGGATCACTGCAAGGAAGAACGGGGTGAGGCCCACACTGACCGGCCGGTAGCGACCCGAAGCCGTAGGCGTTCGCATTGGGATTGCTGACCAGCTCGTGAACTCCATGATGCCCGAAATACCCGACGCTCACAGATGTTCTGGTGCCCAGCCCCTGTTCCCACTGGAGACTCCACTTCTGGTATTGCGGGCGGTGCATGTTTCTTTCCATCGAAGTTAGCGAAGGTGGAACGAAGTTTAGGTTTGGGTTTGCCCGCATGTCCGCAAGCGTTTGGTTAGCGTCATAACCTTCTGAGAAAGCTTTACTGGAGTCATAAGTGTCTTTGAACAGATTGCTGGGGCTTTCGCCGGGGGTGAGATTGTCAGTGAACGCAGTGAAGCTGTTGAACCCGGGAGGATTTGTCAAGAAGACCTCCGACAACGCCTCTTGAAATGGGTCGTACAGAATACCCACACCCCCTCGCAGGACGCTGCTGCGCGAGACGCCGAACGGTTGCCAGGCAAAGCCGAATCGGGGAGACCAGTCAATTGGATCGAAACTCTGCGATGCGTGTTTTTGATTTGTGAGCAGGACCTGCTTGTACGGCTGGCTGGGATCGTGGCTGATGTCCTCGAAGGGAGCGACCAGATTCGAGAAACAATGGTTCTCACACCAGAAGTTCGCACGATGCTCGATACGTATAGCAAGCGTGAATGCCAGATTAGGTCGAGCACGCCACTCGTCCTGCGCATATGCCTGGATTCCCCTGAACCGGGTCACAGTTTTCGGCTGCGCACTGAATGCTTGTGTGAGAGTGGTAAAATCGATGGTTTTCGAGGCTGGATCGAAGCCACCTTCATAGAAAGCTCGCAAAGTCTGTGGAAAGAGTTGTCCAGCCGCGTCACGTCTGCAGTTGCCTCCGCGTTCCCCATCCATACTCACACCGAAACCCAGCTTGTGGTTGCTTAGGATAGTTGTTAAGTCTTCGGAAATTTGCAGCGCGCGGGTATCTTGACCGCAATAAGAGAGATCGTCGAATACTCCTAAATTCGTGAACGTTCCCGGTACCTGAAAATTAAGAACAGTTGGGAACGCCGCCAGGGCTTGCGCACGATGGCTCGATGGGTAATTCCAATAGTGGTTCGACACACCCACGAGAAATTGGCTCGCAGTCGCAGGACTGAAGGTATGTGTCTCCATCAGTTGTCCCTGCCATCGCCAATTGTCGATTTCGGAGTCGAACACTGGGTCAATCGGACTGTCGCTGTCAGCTGCAACGCCACCTTCCTCCTGGAGTCGGATAAAGACGCGGTCCCTCTGGCTGATGTTCCAATCCACGCGCCCGGAGGTGAGCGTGTCCTGGCTAGGGCGGCTGCGTGTGTTTATTACGTTTCGCGCGCAGGGATGACCGGTGGTGCCAAGACCATCTGTTATAAGGAACCCGGTGCAACCCAACGGATCAATTAATCCGCCGGGCTTTGCCAATGCGGCGCCAGGAGTGTTGTCGTATAGATTGAAAATCTTCTGGTAGAAAAGATCCGATGGTGAGCCTGCGCCGAACTTGGACTGAATGTGCTTGATTGTAGCGTCTTCGAATTCAGGAGTTGGGAGGACAGTGAAGGACAGCTGAGGGATGACCAGGCGCAGACCTTCGGTATCAAAGAAGAAGAACAGCTTGTCCTTGCGAATGGCGCCGCCCAGCGAACCTGCCCATTGATTCGCGTTAAAAAAAGGACGCGGTTGGCCATCGGCTTTGATGAACCAGTCGTTCGCGTTCAGTACCGAGCCACTCCAGTAATATTGCGCATTGCCGTGGAGACCATTGCCGCCTGACTTGGTTACATAATTAATGTTGCCGCCGGCACCGCCGCCAAACTGCCCGGAGTAGGCCGAAGTGACTATCGTAGCCTCTTCGGTTTGGTTCGCGCCCAGGGTCAGGCCCAGCGGTCCTCCTCGGACACCGTTCACGTAATTGTTGGTGATGCTCACGCCATCCACCGTGAAAGCGTAGGAAAAACCCGGCATGCCAAGGATCGAGAACTTCGAGCCCCATCCACCATCGGTATTCATCACCGCGCCCGGCGTGGTTTGCGCGATGTAAGTCAGATCGTTGCCCGGATTCGGGACTTCGGAGACTTGCTTTTGGTTCATCGTAACGGAGACGTCAGCGGTTTCGGCTTGAATGATCGGCGCTTCGTCCGTAACTGTAATTTCGCTGCTGGCTTTCGCGATCTGAAGGGTGATATTGACGGTTGCCGGAGGGCCGACCTGGACATTGACGGACCGTCGTTCTTCCTGAAATCCGGGATGCCTTACCCTGAGCGTGTACGTTCCCGGACGCAAGAAGGGAAACTGATAAACACCTTCCTTATCGGTCTTCCCTGATTGTGTCGTGCCCTTCGCGGCATCTTCAATCTCAACCACAGCATCGGGAACAACGGCAGTGGTCTGATCGATGACAACACCTGCCAGGCCGCCAGACGTGGTTGTCTGGCTATGTCCATCGCCGGAAAGGAGAGCACCAGCAAGTAGAAAGACAAAGGTGCGGTATGTCGGCCCCACCCGCATGAAAAGACTTTAGGGTCTCCATCCAGAACAATGAATGGAGTTGCGAGATAATACTCCCAATCCCCGCAGAACCGACCAAATTTCAACGAGAATGTATCTATATAGTGCTGCGCCCCTGTCAAGACGTACCTGGTGATCTTCAAAACCGGGGGCAGGAACTCACGGCCGCTGCCCAGCCTCCTAGTGCAGGTCCATCCAAAAGGCCCATCGATCAGAAGCAACCTGCCTGACTAACGGCGATCTATCGCATCCGCACCGCCTCCAAAATCGTTGCCGAAGAACGCTATTGGAGAAGAGATGGGCCGCCAATTTGTCCTGTATCAAGACCGTTCTGCGCTCTATCTGCGCTCTGTTTGCTTGCTTAATATTGTCTTTCGTCGCTTTCGATGTCATCCGCTGCCCTGCATGTCGTTGAAACTACGTTTTACGGCGGATTCGAATCCCTCCCTCTCCGCCAGGTTCCTCAACGCAAGGGACTTAACATACCGCTGAGATCTGCAACTCCGACCAAATACCCTCATCTTGGAGAACACTTGGAGAACAAATAGGTAATTCTGCGCCTGTGTCCAGCGAGGCTGCCAGGAGTGCTCAATCGCCATCCAGTTTGCACCCTTTGTTTCGGGACCGGCGGCAATCGCGCAAGGAGAGTCCAACAGTGCGGAACGTACGGGACAGGGAGACTGTGAGTCCATGATCAGGGGCATGCCCTGGAAAGCGGATTTGGCTGCCCGGTGTAGTGAAGCTGCATAGCGAAAGGCTTCCTGCCCCTGCGTCGTGTTGGACGAACGGTGAGCACGAGCCTACGGACACTTTTTGCTTTGGTCGCAGCTACCGGAAATTGAGCTTCGCTGGAAAAAACCCAGCTATGCTCTTGTTGCTCCGGACTGTTTGGGGAAATTACGATCAATTCATTACGGGCCGCAAATCTATACACGTTGTGCTGGTCGAAATGCGCAACAAGTAGCGGCGCCTCACTTGCCGTGTGTGCGCCTTGCTCTCAGCCCAGTCTTTTCTGACGGGATGTTTTGATTTAGTCGAAAAAAATTGTCCGGATCATAGCGCGATTTGACGGCGATCAGACGTTCCCAGCGTTCGTGATACGCTTCCCGAGTCCGGTCATCTTCATCTCCACTCATGAAGTTGATGTAGACGCCGGGTGTCATTGAGGGAAGCAAAGACTGGAAGAGGTTGCGAACCCAGGAGATATTGGCGGCATCCTCGGACTTCTCGGACCAGTTCCCCAGCAGGTTCAGCACATAGGGTGAACTGCGATCCCCGAACGCGGTCTCCGTTGCGGCTACTCTGCTGGCGGCTCCCCCGAGGTACGCGAGTTCAATTTGAGTCTCGGGAGACGGAATGGTGGCGAGGGACTCCGCCATGATGTCGAGGGCGTGATCGCTGAGAGTCTTGAAATAACCAGATTTGGTGTAGTAACGCCGACCATGTGGGAATTCGTGGTCGGCCATAGTCTGCAACCCCAGGAATGACATGCTTTTTCTTGTAACCCCTACCGTGTTGCCCATCGAAAAGATGTGATCGAGACACAGGCGACCTTTCTCGGCGTCGCCAATCCAAACACCCGCTTGCATCACCGCGGGACGTCCGCGACATTCCGACGGAATGTTTCTTGCGTTGGGTGTGATACGAAGAGAAAGGCTCCATCTCAAATTATCGGGAGATTCCGGCATATAGTTCCTCCAGCACCGGAGCAGCGTCGAAATGTCATCTCCTATGCAGAGCCCCTCGCCCAGTTGCACAGAGCTAACAGGATGAAGATTTACTTCGAACTCCGTCACAACTCCAAAGTTGCCTCCGCCTCCACGGAGAGCCCAGAACAAGTCTTCATTCTCGCGAGCATTGGCGCGGATTAGTGAGCCATCTGCGGCGACCAGCGTGAATCCTTCGACGTTGTCACAAGAAAGTCCGTGCACCCGGGTCAACCAACCAAATCCTCCACCCAAGATCAGTCCAGACGCACCGGTGTGGGAAACGACGCCGGCAGGAAATGCGAGGCCTTCCTTCTGGGTGGCCAGATCCACGGTGCGAAGTAGCGAACCGCCTGCAAAGCGTGCATGCCGTGCTGCACGATCGACAGTGATCGCACGCATCCTTGATAGATCGATCACAACCCCGCCTTCGCAAGTGCTATAGCCAGCCAGGCTGTGGCCCCCGCAACGCACTGCCGCTACGGCCTCGCTACTGGCACAAGCCCTGACGACTGCCTGTACGTCGGCTATATCGGCGCAACGGACGATCAGGCCCGGCGTACGCGCTACCATGCCATTCCAAATACCGCGAGCGGTTTCGTACAAGGGGTCGTCTGGACGGAGCAGATCTCCGTGGAACCGTGCGGCCAGTGATTTGTGAACCTCGCGGGTTGCCTCATCCATGTGGATTATCCGACCTCGAATCGTCGTGGAGTGCGCGCGCAGGCTGGCACCCCGTTTGCCAACCCAGCCAACACGGGTTCGGACGAATTAAACACCATTCGGTTGGTGTCGGGTTCGATATCTAACGTACACCACCGACATGACCAGTAGCGGCGGCACAAACGTAGGTAGTGTGTACTGCAGTCCAGCTACCCGGAACGTGCTCAATGCGATTGCAGTGATGGCTGCAATGCTGGCCAACTTGAGCAGGGGATGACGGTGCAGCCGAAGAGCCAACGCGTCGAGGGTTTCGCGGTCAATGGAGTGCGGGAAAGGAAGATGCGTGAACAGAATCACGGTCCAGACAAAAAACATGCCCCCCGACCTCGGCCGAACTTTACCGACAATCGTCGCTTTTCGGACTGACCATTCAGGGTCTCCCGAGGCAGTACATTTTTTTTCGAAACAGCAGAAGCTGCAGCCTTGAGCTACTCGATAGAGATCGCGGAGTGGGGCGACCGGACGAGATTGGCGACAGCACCCTAGTAGCGCGAATACCATTTGCATCGGGTGGAGCAATTTGGGGCGATCGTCTTGGAGCGCCACTAGTGACGGTTAACCTCGGGAAGGGACGGAGCGGCTAGTCGCAAGACTTTGTCTTTTGATTGACTGATGTGATCGTACATACGTTTGCGCGCCAGTTCGGGATTGTGCTCTTGAATTGCCTTCACAATTTCCTGGTGTTCCCGAGCGGGCACTTCGCCGTAATAGTGAATATCAATAGCAGCGTACATGATGCGTTCCATCTGGGAACGGGCTTCGTTCACTGCGCGAACCAGCATTTGATTTCGCGACAAGCGGGCGATTCCCAAGTGAAAGAAAGTATCGGCTTCGATGAATTGCACATAGCTTTCTCGGCTGTCGGTTCGGTAGGAGGTGTTTGCCAATTCGACCAGCCGCGCCAAAAGCTCAGCATCGCCGCCCTTCATGGCGGCCAGCTCAGCGGCGGCACACTCGACCGCGATGCGGTATTCGTAAATCTCGTTAAGCTCCTGCAAGGTGATTTGGCTGACGAAATAGCCGCGGTTGGGGACAATTCGCAACAGCCTTTCCTGCTGGAGGCGAAGCGCCGATTCGCGTACAGGCGTGCGGCTTCCTTTGTAGCGCTTCGCTAGAACCTTTTCGGTTAGTGGTTCGCCCGGCTGGTAAACGCCGTGGATGATGTCTCGCTTAAAAGCCTTGTATACCTTTTCGCTGAGAGTGTCGCGCACCGTTGCCGAATAACGGAATGGCGGCAGATGACTGGACGCTACGGCCGTGCTACTGCGCTTCGACTTTCGAACAGATTTGGCCACTCAACCTCGCTATCAGGGCGAACCAACTATCAAGTATAGAAAAACAGTCTCTACAATAGTCAACCGAGCAGGTGGTATACAACTAATATTCAAGCGATCTGAAAACCCCGTGCCTAGGCGTGATAGGGGCGGCTCGCAGTCAAACTCGCTCGGGCCACTCCTCCTGGCCGCTAGTGCGTCGACGATGCGGAGCCAGTCAACGGCTTCAGGATGTCATCCAGGTAGTTGGTGACGGAGGGCACTCGCTCCAAGTGGGGATAGGCTGCTCCGCCGTGATAGTTGAGTTGGTAGCTTTCCAGTACTCCGCTGTTGGAAGTGAGTACGGTAATGGAGGCAGAGCCCGAGTTCGTATTCTGAATGGCCCGAGTCAGCTCATCGAGCGAAAACTGGCGCCCGTTGACGCCGAGTATCTTCATATAGGGGCTCAGTCCGCTGTCATAAGCGGGCATTCCCGGTATCGCGTCCTGGATGTAGCCGTCATTTTTGATTACCAGACCGAGGGAAGATGTGAAATCGGCCGGTCCGCCCTGGCCAGAGTCCAGCATCTCATTTGGTTCATTGCTGTATACCAAGCGCCATCCGCCCTCGCCGAGGCCTCGCAAGGAGGGGGGAGGATCTGTAGTTTCCATGCGTTCGCGGAAGAACTCGCGCCAATCGTGGCTTGCGACCTTGTTTAAAGTGGAGATGAGATCGTCGAATGTGTAGGTTGAGATGACCGGCTTTCCACTCGGGCCCCCAAAGAATTCCATGCAAAACGTGTCCAAGGAACGCTGTCCTTGTGTGAGCTTCCGAATGGTGACGTCGACTTCGAGCCAGAGAAGTACGCTCTCGATGTAGAAGTCAGTGCCTCGTCGATAAGAGGTCCATTCTGCTGGAGAGAAATAAAGTACCTGGGCGGCGAGCGACGTGTTCTGTAACGATCGCCACTTGCGCCCGGCGCGATGCTCCAGTGTGGAAGCAAGGACCGCGAGATTTTCTCGGGTCTGGGCCGCAGTCCACAGGCCGCTGCGGGCGGTTAGTACTGTCCCAAGATAAGATGTAAGTCCTTCGTAAACCCACAGCTGATCGCTCTTCATGGGCTGCTGGAAATCCGGTGTGGCCAAGCCTTCCGGGCGCCGAAACTGGCCGTTCCACGAGTGAGTGAATTCATGGGGGAAGAGTCCGGCTTCGAGCAGGCGCTTGTTTGGATCAAGGAGGGTTCGGGCCGGAATGCGGTCGTCGCTGCTTTCGTGGTGCTCCTGTCCGAGACCCATCACGTTGTCGCTCAAGGTGAGCAGAAAATGATATTCGCGATAGTGATGAGATTGGTAGAGGGCCAGCGCCTCGTTCACTAGCCGCTTGTAGCTTTCAATTAATTCAGGAGACAGGTCGAGCAGAGAGGGTTCGTCGGCAGCTACATCGAGTTCATTGCGCACGGGACCATCCGGCGTCAGCTGAAATACTTTCATGTAGGGGCCCGACTGGACGGGAGAGTCGACGAGCAAGTCGAGCGGCAGCGATGCAAAAGTGATTGTGCTCCCTGTTTGCCGGTCAATGGGTAGAGCCGTGCTGAATTTCCAGTCCGGAGGAAGCTTCAGCGTCGGCGTGAAAGTGAGATCGGAAGCGGGAAATCCAGAAGGGTACAGCAGGACTTCGCTCCACATCAGGATCAACAGCTTGGCCGAGCCGGAAGCGCTGAAGTCAATCGCCGGCCCAGGCGCGGATAGTAAGAAATCAAAATTGACGGTTACCGAGTCTGCGCCCGCAGGCACGACCAGGTGGAATGCGTACATGTCGACAGGATCCTGTCGCCACGGGATGCGCTCCCCACCGGCCGAGAATTTCAAGCCGGCAATATTGGAAATCGGCCCGTCGGGGGAGTGATCAGCCGGCAGCCACCTGGGGTAATAGAGCTTCAGAGGCCCCGGAGAAGCAGGAATTTCCAGCTGAGAGTGAAGAACCCTGCGCGCCGCCTGCGTGGCATCCACAGATATCTTGATTGGACGGGCGGAGCGGCCCTGGGAGTCCGCGCAAACAGCAGCGGAAACCCACACCAAGATCCAAAGCGCAGCACTCAAGCAACCGCGCCTGCTCATTCGAAGACCCCCCTTTGCCCACCGGAGCCAGGAAGCGTCACCAGGTGAGTTTTCCCATGAACTGGATATTGCGTGGCCCCCCAGCTCCGAAGTGAGAATCGAAGCTGCCGTCGTCTGACGTGGCGGTGATGGTAGTGCTCAAGTCTGGTGACGGCTCTCCAAAGTTCGGGTGATTGAAAGCGTTAAAGAAGCTGGTCCGGAACTCAAAACCAAACCGTTCGGAAATTCGGAAAGTCCGCTGCACCGAGATATCCCAGGTATTCAGGCCGGGGGCGACGATGGGGTTGCGCGGGCAGTTGCCGAAGGTTCCGGGAGCGGGCGACTCGAAGGAACTCGCCGAGACATAGGGCAAAGTTAGATCTTTCAACTGATAATGGATGGGGCCGATACAGTTCGGACGCTCGTGAAAGTTATCAACGCCGCTTTCCCCGCCGAAGGTCAGCAGAGGGGTGGCCAGCCCATCGCGGAAGGCTGTCGTCCCTGAGACCTGCCAGTTCCTGGCAATGAAACCAAGTACGTTGCCCACTTTGGGTGATGGAACTGAATAGATGTAGGTAATGATCAGCGCACGACGCTGATCAAATTCCGAGTTGCCAACGCTGCCCTTGAGGTTGCGGGAATCCTGCGGCACGTATCCACTGGTACCGAAAAAGTCTTCCACCTCCGAAGCGGTATCGATGTTGTGGGACCAGGTAAATGCAATCTGAGTAGTGAGTCCATGAAAATCTGTTGATTTCAGCAAGGTCTGCAGCGAGTGGTAGTTTGCCCAGCCGACCGATGTGATCGTGTTGATCTGCCTCAAATCGGGGTAGAGAGCATTGAAGGGACGCCGCGATTGAGAGGTATTCGTGTCAGTGTTGATCCCGGGCGTGGGTTGGTTGATGTCGAGTAGTTGAAGCTGATGGGTACTCTTGTTGCCTACGTAGCCCACCTGCAACACAAACTTGGAGCTCAATTCCTGCTGCAGATTCAGGTTCCAGCTCTGCGTGTTGGGAGTTTTGAGATTGTGATCGATGCTCATGATATCGAAGGGGGGCTGGGGAGCACCTGTACCGAAAATTGGCACGTCCACGTCGAAGGGAATCGGGGCGGATGGCGTGATGGTGAAGCCGGCCGTAGGTCCAATCGGATTTTGCGATAACTTCACGAAGTTCGTGAGCGGCGCCGTGTCGTAATAAATTCCGTAGCCCGCACGAATCACGGTCTGGCGGCCGCGAATCAGGGCCACGGGAGGTGTCCACGCGACGCCGATGCGCGGCGCGAAGTTCCGCTTCGGAGCGTTGTACAACTTGCCACCGGGCAGATCCGAGGCGACGACCAGTCCGCGAGCTGGATCGAAGGCCGAAAAGCGACCGCGTGACTCGCTCACCGTTCCCAGAAAATCGTAACGCATGCCGCCAATCAAGGTGAGATTCTTCGTTGCCTTGTAGGTGTCCATGAAGAATCCGCTGACCACGTTCTGAGAGATGTTGGAGCGGTCGCTACCCACTCGGGTAATGAATGTATTCCCCGGAGTCGGCAAGCCTGCCAACAGATCGATAAGACCGGCCAGTGCGCCAAAGTCCGGGGTAGCGGTAGACTGGAGCAGGTCAGTACCTAGCTGTGAACCATCGAAGGTGAATAGACCCCTCGACCCTGAAGTGGTGTAGTCAGAATAATTGTGCAGGAAGTTAAATCCGAATTTTAAAGCGTGCTTGCCGTGGGTGAAGTTCAGGTCATCGGCCACCTGAAATGATGTCGCGACCCTCCCGCCTTTTCCATACTGTAATCCCAGGTTCGAGAAGCGCCCCGGTTGCGAAGCGAGGGGAGGTATGGGAGTAACTCCGGATCCAATGTCAATTTCAGGGATGCCAAAGCTCTCCGGCCCCACGCCGGTGTTGAAACCGACCGTGGCCGGATCGACATTCGAATCGCGCCCCTCCTGGAATTGGCTGAAACGGTTGTAGCCCAGGCGCAGAGTGTTCAAGAGATTGGGAGCGAAGATATGCACTTCGCTGATCGCGAAATTGGCCGCGTGCGTCGGCGTCACGCCGAACCAGGGATTTAACTGCGAGCCTCCACCCGGACCTGTACCTCCGCCTGGGAACTCGTCTTCTCCCTTTCCATAAAGATAGCGGGCGGAAAGGGAATCCTTGTTGGAGAACTGGTGATCGACTTTGATCACGAAGCTGTCCGGGGTCTGGCGCCCGCGATTATCCGCGACAAAGGGACCTGCCAGGTTCAGGGAAGAATAGATTCCAACAATGTTCAGTCCCAGCTGGTTCACGGGAGTTCCATTGCCTGCCAGCAGGTCTTCCGAGGCCTGAATGTTCTGTGGTGTCGGCGCGTGCCCGTTCAACGTTGTGCCCAGCCGCAGGCGGCTTCCGTCGTAGGCCCCAAACAGGAAAGTACGATTTCGGCCATCATAGATGTGAGGAATATACAAAGGACCGCCCGCGGAACCCCCGAATTCATTCCACACAAAAGGCGCCTTGGGAACGCCGTGCAGGTTCTCGAAGTAATTCGCCGCGTCCAGCGCTGCGTCACGATGGATTTCGTAGAGCGTTCCGTGGAAGCTGTTGGTTCCGCTCCGTACGACAGCGTTCATCACGCTGCCAGCATTTTGCCCCATATCCGCGCCGGCACCGCTGCTGATGACGCTGACTTCCTGGATCGCGTCGAGCGGCAAGCGGGTAGCCGCGGTTGCCGAGTTGCCGCCTTCGTTGATCGAGGGCAGATATGTGGAAGGATCGGTATTGGACGCGCCGTCGATGTTGAAGGCGTTCGACCGGGAGCGCGATCCGTTGATGGTGTACTGCGCAAAGGCAAAGTTACTGTTCTGGACGGCGCCCGGTAAAGTCAGTGCCAGCCGGGTGTAATCGCTATTGCCGATGGGAAGAGCTGTCACCTGTTCTTGGGAAAGTTGGCCGCCGGCGGAATTCGTTTCCGTTTGAATCAGCGGTGGAAGCGAGGACACTTCGATTTCAGTAGTGACAGTCCCTACTTTCATCACGGGATTGACGGTGTTTACCCGACCCAGGGACGTCCGAATATCCTTTACGATCGTCGTTTCGAAACCCTCCTTGGTGACGGTCAATTGGAAGGTGCCAAGCGCTAGTTCCGGAAAATTGAATTCCCCATTCTCGTCGGTAGTAACCGTGCGTTCCAGCCCAGTCGAAGGGTTCGTTAATTTGACATTCGCACCGGAAACGACGGCGCCCTGCGCATCTTGCACTCTGCCGGTGACCCGGCCGGGATAAACCTGGGCAAGGGAAGAGGTAGCAGTCCAAATGACCAGGGAAAACATCACCAAGCGAAGGAGAGAGGAACGGGTCTGCGCGATGATCACGGCGACCTCCATTTCGGGTGGGCGACGCGCAAGTTACCTCAGCGCTTTTGGATATGTCAAGAATAATCTCCTGATATACCACCAGTACACCATGCCGGATTATAGGACCGGGATCTTAAGCCCACGCAGTGTCCGATCTTCTATCTGATATACCACTCATATACGCTTGACATATCGAATAACTCTAGGATAGCTTCTCGGTCACGCCAAAAGTGGAGCTGCCCTCTTGCCAGACGTGAGCCTTTCGTCAATTCGCAGCCGGTTCCCAGTTTTTCAGAAGAGGATCTACCTAAATAGCTGTTCCCAAGGGGCACTCTCCGACCGTGTGGAAGCAGGTTTCCAGGAGTACCTGCGTGTCTGGCACGAACAGGGGTCCCCCTGGGATGTGTGGGTCCAGCACTATGAGGCTGCACGCTCGGTATTTGCGCGTCTGATCGGCGCTGAAACTGATGAAGTGGCACTGGTGGCGAGCGCTTCTGCCGGGGTAAATGGAATTGCCAGCGCGCTGACCTTTCGCGAGAGAAACCGGGTGGTGCTCGGCGAATTCGAATTTCCCACCATGGGGCACATATGGATGGGACAGCGTCCCCGTGGCGCTGAGGTTGTTTTCGTAGCCGCCAGAAACGACCGCCTGGCGGTCGAGGACTATGCGAAGCTGATCGACCGAAAGACTGTCATCGTACCGATGACCCACATCTGTTTCCGGAACGGCTTCCGAATGCCGGTTCGGGAGATCGTTCGTATGGCGCACGATCACGGTGCCCTCGCTTTGCTCGACGACTACCAGGACTGCGGCACCCGGCCCATCGATGTGAAGGCCATGGATCTCGATTTTTATGTCAGTGGAACGCTGAAGTACCTGCTCGGGCCGCCGGGGCTGGCTTTCCTGTATGTTCGAAAGTCTCTGGCGGAGCACCTGACCCCGACGATTACCGGCTGGTTCGGACAGGCCAATCCGTTTGCGTTTAACGAGCAATTGCTTGAGTTGGCTCCAAACACCCGCCGGTTCGAGTCGGGGACTCCTCCGATTCCCAGTATTTACGGTGCGAGCGCCGGCGTCGAACTACTGCAGGAAATCGGTCTGGGAAGAGTTGCGGACCACATAAAGATGTTGGCCACATCCCTGCTGGAGGGAGCACGAAGTCTGCGTATTCAGGTGAAGACTCCCTCCGACAGCGTAGGCCCACTGCTGGTACTGAAGGCGACGAACGCGGATGCGCTGGTGCAGAAATTCGCGGAAGAAGCTGTTGTGCTCTCCAGCCGTCACGACGGTCTGCGCATTTCGTTTCACGTCTATAACACGACGGACGACGTTCAACGTGTCCTTAGCCTCTTAGAGAGCAACTTGGATTTGCTGGTCAGGATCTGACCCTATCGGACGCTGACGGAACGCGAGGCAGTGCAGGAGGGACCCGTGCAGTCTTACCATCAGCCTCTCGCGAACAGACTGGTAAACAGACCTCTGCGCGCCTCGTCAGTCGTGCAGGCTTGGGCGCGCATCGCTGCTCTGGTCTTGATTGTCGGTGTCCCGCTTGCTCCTGCGCAGGTGCAGCCGGCAGGTGTCACAGTAATTCACGCCGGAAAACTGTTTGATTCTGAAACGGGTCGTCTTCTGGACCATCCGGTTGTTGTAGTCGCGGGGAACCGCATTGAGTCCGTCGGCGCGGGCAATGTCACACTTCCTTCGGGAGCTCATGTCATCGATCTGGGAGATGCGACCCTGCTCCCGGGATTCATAGATGTCCACACTCACCTTACGACGAATGCAGGCAGTGGCGGTTATGAGGCGACTCGGAGTCTCGGTGCCCCGTTCAGCGCTGACGGGCGCTAAAAATGCACGTGTCACATTGCTGGCCGGCTTCACGAGCGTGCGGAACGTCGGGGCAGAGGGCTACTCTGACGTCGCGCTGCGGGACGCCATCAATGCCGGCGACGTCATAGGCCCCCGCATGCAGGTTTCCGGTCCTCCGCTGGGAATTAGTGGGGGACACTGCGACAGCAATCTTCTCGCCCCCCAGTTCCACTACTCCGCCGAAGGTGTCGCCGATGGGGTCGACGCGGTGATTCACCGAGTGCGTGAAGAAATCAAATATGGTGCGGATGTGATCAAGTTCTGCGCCTCTGGGGGAGTCTTTTCGAAGGGCGATAATCCGCTGCTCGAACAGTACAGTCCAGCGGAGATGCAGGCACTTGTCACCGAGTCTCACCGCCTTGGGAGAAAGGTCGCCACGCACGCCCACTCCTCTTTGTCCATCAAAGATGCGGTGAAAGCGGGTGTCGATTCGATTGAGCACGGGATCTTCCTGGACGAGGAAGGGATTGCTTTGATGAAGCAGCACGGCACGTTTCTGGTGCCCACTTCGTATCCGCTGTTCTGGTTTGAGGAAAACGCACCTGCGATGCATATGCCACCCTGGGTAATTGAGAAAGCCGCGATCATTATTCCTGCTGCCAAGAAGAACATGGGTGTCGCGTTTCGCAGTGGCGTGCGGGTCGCTCTGGGAACGGACGCGGGGGTGTATCCACACGGACAGAATGGCGGGGAATTCTGGTCAATGGTTGAGCTCGGACTGTCGCCGGTACAGGCTCTGCAGGCGGGCACGGTGAACGCGGCTGAATTGATGGGATGGTCGGACCGTGTGGGCGTGATTCGCAAAGGAATGATGGCGGATATCGTTGCAGTGAAGGGAAATCCGCTTAACGATATACGTTCGCTGCAGCATGTTCAGTTCGTGATGAAAGACGGAGTGATTTACAAGGACGAGATTTCCGCCCCTTCTGGGGCGAAGTGATCGAAGCGTGAGACCACATCAACACGCATGCAAGTGCAGGAGGGGTGCTTCATGCTAGTGAAAACGATCGGTCGAATGATTTTATGTCTGCTTGCGCTGACTGCGCCTGTCGTCGTGGCTCAAACGACCCAGGGCGGAATCATGGGTACGGTACGAGACGAAAAGGGTGCCGATATCGCCGGCGCCAAGATCACGGTCACGAATGAGGCAACCGGGTTACAAAGAGACTTCGCCACGACCGGCAACGGGATGTTCCGAGTCCTGGCGCTACCCAGCGGCAACTACGACGTAAGGGCAGAAGCGCCCGGGTTCGCGACCTCAGCCGTAAAGGCCGTAGAGGTCGGTGTGGATCAGGTTCGCACGCTGGATCTGGTCTTGCGGGTCGGAGCGAAGGCGGAAGTCATTGAAGTGCAATCCGACGCAGCTCTCACGCAAACGGAAAGCTCGAGAGTGGGGGAGATCATCGATAACCGCAAAGTGGAGGATTTGCCGCTCAATGGCCGTGACTTCGCGCAGTTGGCGCGCCTCAATCCGGGAGTCGCGGTATCCGGAGGAGGTGGAGGGCAGCAGGGAGGCGAAGGTAATGTCTCGGGCTTTTCGTCGAACGGCCAGCGCGCCACTGCGAACAATTTCCTGGTGGATGGGGTCGACAACAACAACTACTTTGCAGGAGAGGCGGCGCAGTTGCCGTCGATCGACTCGATCCAGGAGTTCGAAGTTCAAACCAGCACGTTCGCCGCGGAGTATGGTCGCAACAGTGGTTCGGTGGTAAACCTGGTAACGAAGTCCGGCACCAATCGCTTGCATGGCTCGGCCTACGAATTCTTTCGAAACGATGTGCTGGACGCGCGCAACTACTTCAATAAGGCGCAGTTTCCGAAATCAGGGTTGCACCTGAACCAGTTTGGCGGAACGCTGGGCGGGCCGATCCTGAAGAATCGCACGTTCTTCTTCCTGAATTACGAAGGCTTCCGTCGGCGCGCCGGCATCACACGCATCACGAATGTGCCTACCGATGCGCAACGCGCGGGCACTTTCAACTTCGAGGATCCCAACACTCACCAACCCGTGACCATTACGGTTCCGGTGAATGCGGTAAGCGCACAGATTTTCGAAAACCTGTTCCCGGAGCCCAACCTGGCCGACCCCCAGGGAAACTTCATTTCCTCGCCGGCACAAAGCGATGGAACGGATCAGTTTTTGGTAAAGGTCGACCAGCGCCTGCGCGCGTCCGACAACTTCTCCGCGCGTTACAGCCGGACCCGGGCTGACATTTTCTTTCCCTTTACCCCCGGACAGAGTGGAACGAATATTCCGGGCTACGGTGTAAATAACAATGGGACCAATCACCTGGTTGCACTCTCCTACACACGGGTACTGAGCCCGCAAACGCTGAATGAAGCCCGCTTCGGATTCACGCGGTCGAACACGCAGCTCGCGACCGAAACGGGGCCTCAAGCCGAAACATTTGGTTTCAACACGGGATGGCCAGCCGGAGCCGAGCTGGGCTTGGGAAACATTCCGCAGCTTGCCTTCTCCGGCGGCTTTGTCTCGGGAAGCACAGCAGTCACAAATCTTGGCGGAGCTATTGACCAGCCCAATCGGACTGCCAATAACACGTTCCAATGGGTGGATAACGTCTCCCATACCACGGCACGCCACAGCTTCAAGCTGGGCGCCGATATCCGGTTCACGCAACTCAACCGCCTTTATGATCTCGCCTTCAGCGGGCAAATCGCATTCAGCGGCGCATTGAATACGGCGGATGATCGTGACCCGAACAATCCCCAGAATGTTCCCAACGCGCTGATTGATTTTGCCGAAGGGCTTTCCAGCGGCGCCCTTCAGTTCGTCGGAGATTCCCATCGGAATTTCCGCACAACCAGCTACGGATTTTTCGGCCAGGACAGCTTCAAAGTGCGCAAGAATGTGACATTGAACTATGGCCTGCGCTACGAGTTGAACACCGTGCTGCACGAAGCGCACGGGAGGCTGAGCAGTTTCCGGCCGCAGAACTTCACTCAATATCTCGATCCAAGTGATCCCACTATTCAGAGCAACCTCGATGCATTGCGTGCCTCGGGTGTGGTCCTGCAATCGGATGTGGGTTCGATCTACGATCCCGACCACAACAACTTCGCACCGCGCATCGGACTGGCCTGGGATCTTTTCAGTAACGGGAAAACGGTGCTGCGCGCAGGATATGGAGTGTTCTACGAAACCATCATCGGCAACATTCCCGGCAACGTCATGCTGAATCCGCCATTCTTGCCCGATTTCTTCAACCCGTTCCCCGGATGGCCGGACGCTTTCGCTCCTTCGGGCTTTCCGGTTCTCACCGTGACCCAGCAGCATCTGGTCACGCCCTATGCCCAGCATTTCAATTTCTTGATGCAGCAGGAATTGCCGGCTCGCACGCTGCTGGAGATCGGCTACGTCGGAACCCTGGGCACGAAACTGCCGCGCTTCCGTCAAATCAACCAAGCGTTCATCACGCAGGCCCAGGTCGATCAACTAACCCCCGACGTGCGGACACGCATGGAAATCATGGGCATCCCGGACTTCGTGATCGACAATTTCATCCTGCCAAATGGAGTTGGAGCGATTCCCAATGTGGCGCGGACACCCTTCTTTGGCTATGCCCAGCTCTTTCAGGCCGAAGACACAATCAGTTCTAACTACAGCAGCCTGCAAGTGAAGCTCGACAAGCGCTTCTCTCACGGGCTGTCGTCTCTGCTGGCGTATACGTGGTCTCACTCTATCGATGGTGCTTCCGTATTTTTCGGTTCGGGCGCGAATGCCACCACCATTTTTCCCCAGGATAACTACAACCTGAATGCGGAACGCGGTAACTCAGACTTCGACATTCGTCACCGTTTCAGCTTGAGTTTTCTTTACCAGATTCCCGGGCCACATGAACTTCCTAAAGCCTTGGCTGATGGTTGGCAGTTGGGAGGAATCTTGAGTCTGCAGACGGGCCAACCATTCTCGGTACTCACCGGACAGGACAACAGCAGCACTGGTCTGGGGAATGATCGCCCCAACGTCAGTGGGAATCCCAATTCAGGGCCCCACAACGTCAATCGCTGGTTCAATACAAATGTTTTTACACCGAACTTGCCGCTGACCTTCGGCAATGCTGGCCGTAACATCGTAGTGGGTCCTGGATTCCACAACTTCGATTTTTCGGTGGTAAAAAACACCAAGATTGGAGAAACCGTAAACCTGCAGTTCAGGAGTGAGTTCTTCAATATTTTCAACCATCCGAATTTCGCCTTGCCGGCCAACATCCTGGCAGCCCCGAATTTCGGCACCCTCTTTCAAACCCCGGATGCGGCCCAGAACAACGTTGGGCTTGGTTCGGGCGGACCCCGGCTCATTCAATTCGCTGTGAAGGTTAGTTTCTGAAAATGAAAGTGTGGGGAATCCAGTTGAATGGCATGAAGGGCAGCGGCGCACTCCTCATTCTGTTCACTCTGTGCATCGTCGCACATGCTTCCCCCACACTCAAGCAGATCGGCCCCGGCTTGTACGCTTACATCTCTGACAATGACGGCAGCGCCAACTCGACGTTCCTGGTAGGGAAGGAAGCAATTCTCGTCGTGGACACGGGGGTCGACGCCAAAGAAGGAGGTAAGTTGCTGGCAGCCATTCGCGGCGTTTCAAATCTTCCCGTGAAGTACATCGTGAATACCCACTACCATCCCGACCATCAGGGGGGGAATTCCGTAGTTGGGCCAGATGCAGTGGTGATCAGTACCGACTGGACGCGAAATCGCATGATTTCGATGGCTCGAGCCCACCCTGCGCTCAATGTCCCTTGCCTGACATTTTCTGAAGCACTCACAGTCCACCTTGACCCTTACATAGCGAAAGTGTACTTCCCCGGGAAGGCTCATACCTCGGGCGATGCACTGGTCTATTTTCCAGAGCAGCACGCGATCGCGACCGGCGACTTGTTCCTGACTCGGTCCAGCCCGGCAATGGATGAAGGTAGCGTCAAGAGCTGGATTCGAGCTCTCGACCAGGTTCTAGACCTGCCCGTTGAAGCCATTGTCCCTGGGCATTTTGAATTGGCTGGGAAGCCCGAACTGCAACGCTTCCACGACTACCTGAAGGACTTGTATCTCCAGGTGCAAACGATGCATGACAAGGGCGCGACCGTCGAGGCCGTGCGTCGGAACATCCGCATGGAGAAGTACAGTGACTTCCGCCAGTACCCAAAATACGAAGCAACGTTTGCTGATAATGCCGAGACGGTCTACCACCAACTCCAACAGCAGTGACTATGAACACAATTCAATTTCCTATTTCGTGGGTTCGTGAATCTTTCCCAGCTCTCAATAGTGGAGACGACTTCATCTTTTTCGATAACGGTGCAGGAGCACAGGTTCCGCAGACCGTGCTCGACGCTGTGCTGCATCATCTTATTTCGAGAAATGTTCAGCGCGGGGGACGTTACCGCCAAAGCCGGGAAGTGGACGAATCCATTCAGAAAGCACGCGAGAGCGTTGCAGTGTTTCTGAATGCGCGCGACTCGGCAGAAGTTGCATTCGGGATGAATGCAACGTCGTTCATTCGAATCGTAAGCCAGGCAATCGCCGAGAATATCCGCGATCGCCGGGAAATTATCGTGAGCGATCTGGATCACGAAGCGAATGTCGCCACGTGGCTCGATCTGCAGCGGAAAGGCTGCGAAATCCGCTGGTGGAAAATGCGAGACGACGGAACCTTAAATACATCCGATCTCGACCCGCTATTGAATTCTCGAACCCGGCTGGTGGCGTGTACGATGGCGTCGAACGCGCTGGGCTCGATCGTAGATGTGAAAGAAGTCGCCCGGATGGCTCACGCGGCCGGTGCTGAAGTGTTCCTGGATGCCGTGCATTACGCGCCCCACGGGGCACTGGACGTTCAAGATCTCGACTGCGACTACCTCGTTTGCTCGGGTTACAAAATTTTTGGGCCACACATGGGTTTTGTTTGGGGCAAGCGTCAGGCCATGGAAGCTCTCCCCACATTTCGCGAGGATTTCATTCCAAACCAGGTGCCGATGAAAATTGAGGTGGGTACCTTCGTATATGAGAACGTTGCGGGTATGGACGCTGCGATCGGGTACCTGGAAGAACTCGCCGCGCGGGTGCAGCCGGATGGTCCCCCAGGCTCGCGTCGAAGCCGGCTGTTACTGGCCATGGAGGCGATCCGCGTCTATGAAGCATCGCTTTCACGACACCTTTTACAGGAACTGTGCGCGCTGGACGGGATCGCTCTCTATGGAGTTATCGATCCGCGGAGAGTCGGCCAGCGGGTTCCGACAGTGTGTTTCAATCTGCGCGGAGTTGCTCCATGCACGGTGTCCGAAAAATGTGCGGCTCAAGGCATCGCGGTCCGGGACGGAAACATGTATTCGCCGCGTTTGCTGCAACGCCTTAATATTCCGCCTGAGACGGGCGCGGTTCGAGCGTCGCTTGTTCACTACAACACCGTTGACGAGATCACGCGATTCGTCGGGGTACTGCGGGAGATTGGTCGAAGCTAACATCACGCTTAGAGTGTTCAGATTCCGTTGAGAACGGGGCACGGCCGATGGATGACCAGGTGGTGGCAGAATCTGTCAGGACAACGGAGTCACTTCGCCCCGAAAACGAGGGCCTGCAGCGCAGGCTGAAGCCACGCCAACTCACAATGATGGCCATTGGGGGCGCGATCGGCGTCGGATTATTTCTCGGCAGCAGCGTAACGATCGAGCTCGCGGGCCCAGGTGTCATCCTCAGCTACATACTGGGTGCCATGGTGGCGATGGTGGTCGCTTACTCGCTGGCTGAGATGGCAGTTGTCCACCCGGTGGCTGGTTCGTTTGGGGTGTATGCCGAAACCTATCTGAGTCGCTGGGCAGGATTCACGGTTCGAGTGACTTACGGTCTGGCGCAAATTATCGCCATTGGAGCTGAAGTTACTGCGGTCGCAATTTACTTCGGATTCTGGTTCCCGCATGTGCCGGCGTGGACATGGGTGTGCCTGGTATCGCTGGGATTGCTGATCGTCAATGCTCTTCAGGTGGGCAACTTCGGAGAATTTGAATACTGGTTTGCGCTGATTAAGGTTGTAGCTATCATTATTTTCATCGCGGTTGGTGTTGCCCTCATTACGGGCATCGGGCCTTGGCATGCAATTGGTCTGGCTAACCTCACACAGCATGGCGGCTTCCTGCCCAAAGGTTGGCGAGGAGTGTGGCTCGCCCTGACTCTGGCGGTTACCAGTTATATGGGAGTTGAAGTAATCGCTGTGACCGCGGGCGAGGCGCAGGATCCGCAAACCAGTATCCCCCGCGCCATGCGAACTGTTGTTTTCCGGCTCATCATTTTCTATGTCTGCGCGATTACAGTGATGCTGGCTATGACGCCCTGGAGCCAGACGGGCAGCGCAACGGTCGGCGGCAGCCCTTTCGTGAGAGCCTTCGGCGCGGTCGGAATACCATTTGCCGCTAGCCTTATGAACATCGTGGTGATTACGGCAGCCCTGTCGAGCGCGAATACGAACCTATACCTCTCAACGCGCATGTTGTTTTCGCTGTCTCGTAGTCGCTATGCGCCGTTATGGTTGGGACGCCTGAGCCGCAACGGAGTACCTCATGCCGCTCTCGGCATCTCAACTGGCGGCATGGTCGCTGCCATCCTTCTGGCGATCTTTGCTCCAAAAGGCGCTTTTCTGCTGCTGTATGGAACCGCGGTCGCAGGAATGTACTTTGTTTGGATCGTGATTTTGATGACTCACATTGGCTTTCGGCGAAAGTTGGGCGCAGATGCGCTCGCCAACCTGCCGCTCAAGTTGCCCGCGCAATCTGTTTTGTCGGTGTCAGGCATCGTTGTGCTCAGCGCAATTGCTGCCACCACATTCTTCGTCGAAGGACTGCAGAACACCGTACCCACCTTTGTCGTATTCCTGGTGATCATGTCGGTCATTTATCGGAAAGCGAGGCACAGAGCAGTCTAGCCGCCAACGCGAGCCACGCCGCCTCGCGATGCTGCGATCCGCCAACCATTGCAGAAACTCCCGGTTCCCGTACGTCGTGTCCGCCGCCACCGATACTGGCTCTGGTCCTTGCCATTCGGCGAAACGCGTGAGCATGGGCTGCTCCGTTACTGGATCCAGGCGGTATAGACTCACGGCAACCCCTTCACCGGCGGCCACATACAAGGGAAAGGGCTCTTTTCTCCAGGCCTTGACAAACTCATCCTTTCCGAGCCCCTGGTGGGACGCCCGGTACCGCCGTCGAGGTCATAAAGTTTTCCGGCGGCTCAGAAGCACCTCTCGCTGCGACAGAGTCTCACGGAGCTTGCGTGGCGACTTCTCCCTTCTTGATGTCAGAGTGATAGCAAATGGATGTTCATGAAGCCTACGATCATGAAACGCATGGCCGAATCGCTGAACTACAAAGCGGAACCGTATTGGCTCACGTATTGCAAGCTTCAGGAATTGGCGGATCGCGTGGAACTGGAGTTGCGGAACCAAGGACTGAATCCACATTCCCGGATCGACGTGCAGGGATTCATTTGGGCGTCAATCGGGATTGAAGATGGCAAGCACGGGAGCACTGACTCGCTGCTACCCCTACTAGCGTTGGACTGGCGGCAAGGCCCAGAACAGTGAGACTTGTCACCGCTCTCTGAAGTGCCCGGCCGCCAGCACCTCGGAAAACTATAACCATCGAGATCAATCGAGAATGGCCTAAACGTGACGCCATACGGCACGGCGGTGCCATTCCTCCTCCGATCCCTCAGAGGGACACTGAGAACGAGAGAAACGTAGTATCTGTCGCGATCCGTTGTTTGACGGAGATACAGGCTGGTCGCAGAATACGCTGGGACTCTCAGGGTGAAACAGCCTTGCTCCAGTCCGCGCAAAATAGTGTAACGGGAAACCCGACCCCCCAGCGTGGAGTCAGAAAACACAATCGAACGACATTTCTGTCACGCTCACCGAGCCCAACCCTGCGTCGAGTTCACGATGGAGAAGAACCATGTGGATGAGATCGTGTCCCATGTGCAAGGCACTTTTAAGAAAGTTGCGATTGTGGGATTCAGTCCGTTGCCTATGTGGATGGGAGTGGTCGGGTCACGCGGAGAATCGGGGGAAACTTATTGAGGCCCGCGCATCAACAAAGAGGGCTGCCTGAGAGTACGCACCCTCTCGCATTGGAGAACAAAGTGGAGAACAAAAATTGCCGTATGAGGCCCTCTGCACCCAATTCCGAGCCTCCGGCCCGACTGTAAGCCATTGACATGATTGCAACACCGCGTAAATCGTTACACTTGCTAAACCGTTGTACGGGCTAACACCTGTACCGAGGGTTCGAATCCCTCCCTCTCCGCCAGGTTCCTCAACGCAAGAGACTTAACAGACCGCTGAGATTCCGCAACTCCGACCAAAAAGCCTCATTTTGGAGAACACTTGGAGAACAAATTGATAATCCTGCGTTTTTGCTCGCTCCAAGATCAGATCAAACGGCTTTCTGTAATGGGGGACAAGGGTTGCCCCGTCTGTGGTGCAGTTCAAAAGCACCATTTTCAGCAGTTCGCCCTGTTCCGATACATTTCTCGTAAAGTACAGAGAATGCGCCTTGTTAGCGAGTTCAAAAACTCTTTCGAGCGTCAACACGTTCTCTCGCGTCAATGGAGCGTTCAGCCTCTAGATTTCTGTTTTCGACCGTTAGCTCCTGCTCACGTAACTCCGACTGCTTTCTCGTCCACAGTTCTTCGCTGATTTTTCCGTCCAGCTTGTCGTCATAAATCCGGTCCATCCGCGTACGAACAGCTGAGAGCTTTTGACCAAGAGCTTTCGATTGATTTTGCCGCTGTCTCTCTGATTGCTGAAGATCAGACTGCAACGAAGCGACGATGTTAAGAGCAACAGCTTCCGGAACGTGTATACATGCGAGCAAACTGCCCAAGCGATCGGACAGTTCTTCTTCGCGCATGTAGGGCAGAGAACATTTCCCTCGCCCGTGAGAGCAGGGCTCTCGTCGAGTATTTAATGTCGCATGTAGCTCTTCCGCAAAGGCGTTTGCATGTCCGGAATTGCCGCCCTGATCGACTCGACGTATTTTCATCATGCGGACAACAAAACATCGTTTGCGAGCGGAACAATATAAGTTTGAGCCGCCGTGCCAGGTTGAATTTTGGCGAGCTACACCACACTGTTTGTCGGCTTTCGCTTTTCTCGCCTTGAGCCTCTCCGCATGCGGTCGTGATGATAATAAGACGCGTACGTGGAAAGAAGCCGCTTCAGATGGCGCGCGTTCAGAGCGATGATGTGGTCGAGCAGATCGCGGCGGCAGCTCCCCACCCAACGCTCGGCCACTCCATTTTGCCACGGACTCCGAATCGAGGTTTGCACGCCCGTGATTTGCAGGGAGCGAAGCGCAGCGGGTACTTCCAGGCCATATTTCTGGTCGTGATCGAAAAGCAGGAATTTTGGGGCCGATTCGTAAGGGAAGGCTTCTCTTAGCTGTTGGACGATCCAACTGGTGGTGGGATGCTGAGTGACGTTGAAATGAACAATCTGTCGCCGGTCATGGCTAATAATAAAGAAGCAGTACAGCAGGTTGAAGGTGACCGTCGGGACAGTGAAAAAATCCATGGCGGTGATCACTTCGCGATGATTGCGAAGAAAGGCCTGCCAGCGCCGGGCAAGTCCTGGATCCTGGGGCGCTCGCTTCATCCAGCGGGAGATGCTTCGCTCGGATACATCGAAGCCCAGCATGAGGAGTTCGCCATGAATCCGGGGAGCTCCCCAGGTCGAATTGTCTGTCACCATTTGGGAAGATGAGATCCCGGATCTCCTGGGATAGCTTCTTCCTTCCGACTCGCTCTTTCACCCTGGAGATCAGACTCCAATACCTGCGGAAGCCGGCACGGTGCCAGCGGACCACGGTCTCCGGGGTGACGATGATGAGAGAACTTTTCCAAGCGGACCAGAATCGCCGAGCGGAGACCCAAAACAGTTTGTCCAGGGGGCTGAGCTTGGGCTTGGGATGCCTGCGTTTCGGCACGGTGAGTTGCTGGCGGAGCGCCAAGTTCTCCAAGAGCAGTGTGCGATGCGAACGAAAGCAACGAGCCAGTAGTCCTAACCACAGCCGGAAGAAGCGGAACATGGAGAACAGTCATAGCAGATGGGCGGGTTGAGGAAAGTGTGCAATCTGTTATTTCACGGCTGCCCAGAATTTTGGCGAATGACAACAGAGAAGCCTCATTCTAGGAGGCGGCCGCACGCACCACTTCCTTCTTGGGCGCCTCTCTCTGGATATTGACCCTTCCCTTGAAGTACGCGCCTTCATCAATGGAGATGCGCCGGGCTGCGATGTCGCCTGTGACAACGGCCGACTGCTTTAGGTCGACCCGGTCGCTCGCCTGAACATTACCGTCCAGCTTGCCCTGCACGACCACAGAGCAGGCAATGACATTGGCTTTAACGCGCCCGTGCGGCCCGATCGTCAGACGGTTTCCTTTCGGGTCGATGGTGCCTTCCACCTGGCCATCTATGTAAAGGTCTTCGCCGCACGAGAGTTCCCCTTTGATCACCATCGACGTGCCGATGAGGGTCGTCTCACCGCGAGCAGTCTCCGGAGCCTTGGGCGTTTCCATGAGCGTGACCTCCTGGGAGCAATTTGGGAAGAATTCAATTCTACTCCCGTTCCTTTGACGACCTTGGCGGCCTCGTTTCTCAGGCTCAGCGCTCCGGGCTAAATCTTCGGAGGTCGCAATGGACGCGCAAATGACAACTCATGCCCATCCGGATCGGGCATATGGAAATATCGTTCGCCCCATGAAGCGTCCTGCGGACTCTCCGGATAGAATCCTTTTTCCTGCAGGTATGCCCAGATCGTATCCACGTCCGCAACGTAGAAGATCAGCCGCCCCCAGGCAGTCACCGAGCGACCTTGTTCCAAATTGAGGATGGGCCCTTTTTCGTCTTTAGTGCGGAGTGACGAAAAACAATCATCTTCCCCGCCGTAGATGATCTCCATCCCGAGCACATCTCGGTAGAACCGCACGGAGTTTGTCATACTTGCCACCTTAAGCGTCACGGCAGAAATCCTTGCAATATTCACCCGCACCTCACCTCCTATTTTTGGCTGTCTCTCCGTCTGGGCCCAAACAAGAGGCCGTTTCAGTCAGTGTAGTTACTTTTGAGCGGTTCCCGCGTTGACCTTCCGTGCCTTAACTGGGTACACAGCTCAAGTTACGATCAGACTTCGCACCGAGGAGGTATCCGTGTATCGACGCTTGGCAATCATTGCTTCGTTTCTCGTCATCTTCTGGACGTTGGTCGCCTGCTCAAGGGCACCGTCAGGCGAAAACGCAGAGGCTTCGCCCCCCGCACCGTCAGCCGAAAATGCAGAGGCTTCGCCCGGACGGAGCGTTTTCGCCAGCAAACAAACCACACTGCCTGCCGGTACGGTCGTCACTGTACGGCTAGGCCAGTCGGTGGGTTCAAAGATCAGCTCGAGCGGCGATCACTTCAGCGCGACCGTTGCAAAACCCGTCCAAGTGGGCGGCAAGACGGTAGTGCCTGCCGGAGCCGAGGCCTCGGGCAGAGTCGTTGAAGCTGTGCCGCAGGGCCGCTTCAAAGGCGCTTCCGTACTCCGCCTCGTCCTCGAGTCCGTAACGGTTAATGGCGAAGTTCGCGACGTAAAGACAAGTTCAGTCAGCCGCTCCCTGAAGGGCAAGGGCAAACGCACCGCCACCCTGATCGGGGGTGGAGCTGGAGCCGGTGCACTCATCGGGGGTCTCGCCGGCGGCGGCAAGGGAGCTCTCATAGGTGCAGCGGCGGGTGCGGGTGCCGGAACCGCGGGAGCGGCATACACCGGGAACAAAGAGATCGTCTTGCCCGCCGAATCAATCCTTAGTTTCACACTCACGGAACCGATCACCATAAAGATGTAGTTGATACGGTCCCCGCGTTCGTACATGAAACCATGTGAAGCCGCCTCTCACCGGCGGCTTTGCTTTGCCTGCACCTTGCTCCACAGCACTCGAACCACTCGCAATGCTTTTCCCCGCATCCCCCAGCCAAAACCTACATCCACCACCTCGCAAAATCCGTGACCCGCATCTCACGAGATACCCACGACCCAACCACGCAACGTTCCGCGACCCGTACCTCGCAGCACTGCACCAAAAGCGGTCATTGACGATCGGTACCCGCGGTTGTAAAGTTCCACCCCGTCCCGGGTAACCACCTCGGAAATAGCAGGTTGCGAGGTGCAAGACCTGCAGCGCACCCCGTGCTTCGGCACATAGCAGCGCCTCACTTGTGGTACCCGGGCTTTCCTTTTCCCGTCCCGCATCCCGCACTCGCAGTGCGGGTATATTTTTTTCGCCAAGGGCAGTCTAATGTCAATGGCTGGACAACCGGCCTTCCGATGCTGTCCTTTCGTGACGCTGCAATCCCCAACGCCGAGCGTAATCATTGGTCAACTCACGAGCAGGATTCGCTCGAACTATGGAATGCCCACACTGCCACAGGCAGACAAGCCTTCAATCCAAGAATTGTGGATCTTGTGGCGGTATCGTTCCGCCCGCTCAGCACTTGCTTGAGGAATCAGGCATAATCGAGCCTGCGTCCCCGGCGACAAGTTCCCCGCCCAAGCAAGTTCTGCAAGAGCAGAGAGATGACCCGTTTTACCGAATGGCGACCCTGGGCGATCGCTTGATCGCTTTTTCGCTCGACACCACCTTCCTTTTCGGCGTGTTTGCCATTGCGGATGCCTGGGTGTTCATGCGCTGGGGCATCGTTGAGGGAACGGAACTGAAGCTGACCTTCAATGCGCTCCTGGTCGCCGAATCCCTGAATGTCGTAATCTTCTTTCTTTATCTCTGGCTGCTGGAAGCGAGCTTCGGCGCCACCCTAGGGAAAGCAATGGTTGGCATCCGCGTGGTCCGGCTGACCGAGCGCAACCCACTCGCGGCTCTCGCAATCCGAAATCTCCTCCGCGTCGTGGACGGGCTCGGCTTCTACCTGGTCGGTGCCGTGGTTGCAGGTTGCTCCAGAATTCATCGCCGCCTGGGAGACATTTGCGCCGGCACGGTCGTGATCGAAGAACACTTCGGTTACTCGGTGAAAATCGCCGCCATCGCGCTTTGGACGGCCGTTCTTGCGAGCGCTGTCTGGTCTGTTCCTCGGATCTGCGAGACCAACGCCGCACTACCATCTCGTTATCTGAACCAGGTGGTTGTCCAGGTGGGCCGAGACGAAAAATCTGTCTATTTCACGGTCACCAGTTTCCATGTTGACGTCCGGCTAGATTCCGGATCGGCACGCTAGGCTGCCGCATGAGAAGCCGGCGATCCTGGTTAGTTCGAAATCGCGATCCTTCAATAGAAAGTGTATCTTCCCCGAACAAGTCACTTGGTGTAAGTGCCTGCTATCAACAGCTGACGCTTCGTGACACTCCGTTTAAAATCCTTCAGAGTAGAAGCGGTCATGAAGAACATCGCCTGCCAACTTGAGCATTCAGTCGAGGCCGAGGTCAGCCCGTCGTTCGCCTGGAACTGGCGGACCGATATTGAGAACTGGGACGATCCGCCCGCCCAATTTCAGCTCGATGGCCCATTTGCTAGTGGCTCATGGGGAACAACCCTCCTTCCCGGACAACAGCATTGACAGGAAAAACATAGGCGCCCCGCGTGGAGCGCCTTTTAGTTAGATCACCGGTTGCTGTTTTGCGTAAGGACCCTCCACGGCATAGATAAACATCAGTCCCTTGCAAGACGACCTTTCGCCGACGCGCTCATTTGGCTGTGGCTCGCCGAAATGTCATCCGCCGAGAACGGGAAAAATGCAGGCTCAAAGTTCACGCTTGAGGCAGAAAAATTAAGCCGTGGATAGAGCGCGGCGTGCCCTTAACCCAGCCACGGGGCGCCCATGCGGCACACATCGATAAGGCACATACCTATATATTAAGGACGAACGGAAACGTCTTCGGACTAGGCCGCGCGATCGTAACGGTGGTGCAACCCGCCCAGTCGATCATGGGAAAGCACCCGACCAGAGGTTACGCAGCGAGTTCGCCACCCCGGCGTTCCCTTGCCCAATCCAAGGTGCGTGCGGTCCTCATGATAGTAGGAGACGTATTCGGCAAGGAGCCGCTTCAGGTGCCGCTCGTTGAGAGCAATCACATGGTCGAGCAGCTCGCGGCGGCAGCTCCCCACCCAACGCTCGGCGACACCATTCTGCCAGGGACTTTCGAACGAGGTCCGCAGGGCGTTTATTTTCAGGGATCGAAGGGCTTAAATAGATTTGCACACTATTCTCACGGCTGTAGTTCACCACCAGACCACCCGGGCGTGTGCAGGTCCTTCAGCGTCATCCCGCAGAGCATTGCGAAAGGAGGCGCATCCGCCCTGATCTACACAGTGTCCCTTCACTGAAAGCAAGTTTCTGAGTGCATTTCTTCCCTGTTAATCTGCCTCTTCGCCCCAATTAACCGACGACAAGAAAGAAGCCCCAACGCTTCCAGCCTCTTCCGTTCGTTTGCAAAATCCGAGAGGCCTATCTCGAACGCGATATGGTCAATCGTGGAGGTGGTCGCGTCTGTTCCGCGATACCCGGACGTTTGCGCACGGTCGAAGAGGGCGAGCACTTGACTGTGCCCGCCGTAGCCGTCCGCAATCTTAAAAAACGCGCAGTTTGGAACTCTAGTCATCAGCGGCAAACCGATGACTTCCTCGTAAAACTTCTGCATGGTGTCCAGATTGTTCACGCGGAGCGCAATTTCGCCAAGGCCGACACAGGCAATTCCCGTTAGTACCAGATGACGGCATGGACCGGATCGGATCCAGCAGTTTAGTCGCTGGTAATGGTGGTTGTTGTAGCGCTGGCTTTTTCTCCGCCGATGGCTGCTTTGAAGCCACGAATGCCTTCCCCAATTCCTTTGCCGAGTTCAGGAAGCTTTTTCGGCCCGAACACGAGCAGGGCAATTCCGAAAATAACCAGTAGATGCATGGGCTGAACAGTCCTTCTAGCATAAAAGCTCCTTACAATATGTCAGTTTCATTTCTTTCAAATCGGGCGCTCCTCTTTTTTTGACCACTTTGCTGTCCGGTGTCCAGTCTCGGGCCTAACTCTAACTCGCGTAGGTTCTTTGTGCTTGCTGAAGTACTCGCTTAGCAGTTCGCGAAGCTGCAACCGAGCTCGCCATAGCCGCGCCTTAACTGCGGAGGGACTTAAGTCCAGCACCTCTGCCGTCTGATCTCCTGAGAGCCCTTCAATGTCTCTTAGAACAAACACTATTCGCAAGATCGGGCGCAGCCCTTCCAAGCTCCTGATTAGGATGTCTCGTAATTCAGACGCTCGGTAGAGTTCTTCAGGATTGGGAGCCCAATCTGCGACTTCGCGCGGAAGCATGTCTCCATCTGCCTGAAAGTCCTCATCGAGGGACACCTTCTTGGTTGTGCGCTGCTTTCTCAGCTTCATGAGGGCTTGGTTCACGGTGATGCGAAACAGCCAAGTCGAGAATTGCGAATCTTCCCGGAAGTCGCCCAAGTGTTGGAAGGCCTTCAAGAAGGCGTCCTGAACCGCGTCTTGGGAATCTTCCCGATTGTGCGTGATGTGTTCAGCAATTCGGAGGAGTTTGCGGTCGTATCGCTCTACGAGTTGCTCGAAAGCAGATACGTCTCCAGCTTGAGTGGCATGGACGAGATCCAGATCATCCCTTGCCACTGCCTTCCCCGCGAATTGTGCCAACTCTGCAGTCATGTTCGTTCAAGACGCTTTGGAGAAGACCAGCTTTGTGGAAGCAAATACTGGCGGGAACGGAAAGCCGTTTCCGTTGCAATGACACTTAAAGTCGGAGTCTCACTGCACCACGACCTTCCCGGTCATCTTCGGGTGGACCGAGCAGAAATAGGGATACGTTCCCGCCTTTGTAAATGTGTAAGAGAACTTTTCGTCCGTATCCCGCACCTTGGACTTGAACACTCCGTCGGTGCTCACCACCGTGTGGGGAATGTCGTCACGATTGGTCCAGGTAACCGTAGCTCCGACGGGTACCGTGAGCGTTTGCGGCCCGAAACTGAAATTGTCGATTTTGACCTCCGCGGTTGCCGCTGAGGGCTGATCAGCCGCCCTGACGCTCGGTGATCCTGCAAACAGTAGCAGCAATACCATCACCGGCATCGCCAAACCTGCAACCCACATATTCCTTTTCGTCATTGTCCGTTTCCTTTCCAGATTTACATTCAATGGTTGCTCTTCTTGTTCTCGGGTGTTACCGGTCTAGCCAACGCTGGAACCAATCACAGCCGGTCCGCGTCCACTCTTTGAAGCCGACGAACCCGAGTCCCCGAGTGGTGAATCGACGATTGCGAGGCTGCGTCCGCTGACGAGGTAGTTCACATCAGTGATGCCTAAGACTCTCTGCAACTGGTCGGCGGGTACCTTCATCGGGCCGGCGGAGGGAGCTGTTCCGGGAGCCGGTTGAGGGAAAGCGGTCGACATCGCGGTGTGGAAAGAAACTTTCCCTTCGATCTTCTGCATGATCTGGTGAATGTGGCCGTTCAGCACGGTCACCGAACCGAAGCGCTTTACGTACGACAACGCTTGCTCGCTGTCATCGGTTCCCCAACCCCAATCGGGATAGATGGTCCAAAGTGGAATGTGTGCAAAGAGCACGATCGGAGTGCTGGCAGAGCGGCTCTTGAGATCGTCCTCCAGCCACTCCAGTTGTTCGTGACCGAGCGAGCCCATGCCGCCGGCTTTCAAATTGGCAACGTTTACGAGGCCAACGAAATGCACACCCTTATGCTCGAAGCTGTACCACCCGGCGCCTTTGGTCCCTTTCCCGTAGCGCTGGAGATATTGCTCGCCGTTGTCGCTCAGCATGTCGTGCTCGCCCGGCACAAAGTAGATCTGTTTCGCCGACACTCCTTTTAATGCCTGGTCCAGAGTGTCGAATTCGCTGGGCTTGGAGAGTTGGCTCAGATCGCCGGTATGAATGATGAAATCTGATTTGTGCGGCATCGCATTGATCTTGTTGATTGCCGTTTGCAGCGTGGCTGTGACGTCCGGATTGGCCGGCTTGTTAAAGCCGATGTGGCTGTCACTGATCTGCACAAAGCTGAAGTCCCCGCCCTTGCCGGCTCCCTTGCCATGGCTTTTGGCAAATGCCCGGGACGCGGGGATGCCACCGCTTATAGTCCATACCAAACCAGTACCCGCCCACGCCATGCATTTGAGGAATCCACGACGGTCGACGCCGTCGTTGTTAAGGTCTTGTAAATTCTGATCAATAAGATTTTGTGCTTTGTCTGTCATTTGCACTCCCTACTTCTTGGGTTCTGAGCTGATAACTGGCGCGAGCCGTTTTTATTCCTACAAAATCGAAGGAAATCAAAAACTTATGAGCTTGCCTGAGGCGCAGTGCCAAGCCCTTGCAATGGCGGGGCAGCAGTAAGAAGTTACGGCACAAATTTGTAGCCCACGCCGTGAACTGTTAGAAGATGGGAAGGGTTCGCAGGGTCGGCCTCCAGTTTCTGCCGTAACTTCAAGATGTGGTTGTCGACGGTTCGAGTGGAGGGGTAGTTCTGGTATCCCCAAACTTCATTGAGAAGTTCATTTCGGGAGATCACACGCTCGGCGTTCTTCGTCAAGAACTCCAGAGTCTTGAATTCCTTTGGGGTCACCATGATCTTCTCGCCCCCACGAGTGATCTCCGTCTTGGAAAAATCAACGATCACATCTTCAAAAATGAACAGGCTTTCCGGACTGACCCGTGACGCAGCGTCGCATGAGCGCGCGCAGACGCGCAACAAGCTCCATTGGGCTGAACGGTAAAGTCACGTAGTCGTCGGCACCCATTTCCAGGAGAAGAACCTTGTCGGCAACATCAGGGCTCGCGCTAAGAACTACAAGGGGCAGGCCGGAAATCGAGTCCGCAATTTTCCTGCAAAGGTCCCACCCTGAAGATCCGGGGCGCTGTAGGTCGAGGATCACTGCGGAGAATGGTCTTTGTCGAAGCCTTTCCAGACCAACCACGCTATCTGGGACAACCTCGACCCCATACCCCTCTGAGAGAAAAAAGTCGCTGTAGAGCCTTCCGCAACCCAACGTCATTCGCGATAACCAAAATCCAATCCATGTGGCCGATTGCAGCTCGGCATAGTGGAGTGCCCAGAGTCCCTGCCAAGGTGGTGGTTGCCATAGCTTTTCCTCTTTTCTGGAGATCGTCGCTTTAATTCACGCTTTCATCTGCGCGGACCACAAGCCCTTCTCGCGCAGTGCGGCGATGAGAGAAACCTTTCGATACGTGGTGCGCAACACGAGATTGTCCAGCAAGTGACTCACGAATTGCCCTTCGAGCTCTGGCAGCCGTGACATAACGGTTCCGATTGGGATCGACAATATTTCTGCGATCTCCCTGGTACGACATTTCCTCTACCTCACAAAGCAGGAGGACCTCGCGAAATGCTGGCGGCAACTCATCGATCGCGCCTTGCAACAGCTGGCGGTTCGAGCCGCTCGATAAGGATCGTCTCGGGAGTCTCGCTCTCCACCGCTAGTTCAGGTCCGTCTTCCTCCGAGTCCATCGCAACGGTCATGTGCCGCTCGAGTCTTGAGCACGAACTCAGAAAGGTGTTCTTCAGGATTCGAAACATCCATGCCCGGAAATTGGTGCCAGGCGTGAAACGACGCTGAAATTGAGCAAAGCCTTTCGATAAGTCTCTTGTACGAGATCGTCGGCATCGCTCTGGTTACGCAAGAGCCAGCGCGCAAAGTTGTACAGGGAATCAAACAGGGGCATGGCCAACTCTTCGAACCCTGCCGGCGGTTTATCGTCTTGCGAGGATGAAGTCCAGAAGCGGGCCACATTCCGTTGGTCAAATCCAATGCGCGTCATTTGCCTTCTCCCGAATGGCCGCGACGAGTTGTGTCGCTGGTCGGATGGCAATCTGAGGCACAAGTCGTCCCGCGTCAATTAACTGAGGATTCTTGCCCCATATCCGGTTCATTGTTTGCCAATTGATTGGTAGCTAAGGAGTTAGCGCACACATATCCTGATCCGGACGCCAGCGCGCGAGGTGCTAGACTTCCGTGCGAAGCCCTGAAGCGCATATGGAACCACTGCGCTCACACGTCCGTCGTGCGATTCGGAACCTATGAGGTCTCTCTCCAGTCGGGCGAAGTGCGAAAATCGGGTGATGAAAATCAAAGTCCAGCAGCAACCGATGAAACTGCTGGAGATATTGCTGGAGCGTCCAGGGGAAGTCGTCGCCCGGGAGGAATTGCGCAGCCGAGTCTGGCCCAACGAGAGTTTTGGTGATTTCGATCAGGCTTCAACATCGCCATCGCGAAGCTCCGGAGTGCGTTAGGGGACTCGGCTGAGAATCCACGATATATCGAGACTCTTCCAAAACGTGGCTATCGCTTCATTGCAGATGTGTCGGTTGTCGACCCAGAAGCACGACCAACTAGAGCCGGGATCTGGGCTTGGAGATATGCCGGCGACAGACACCGGAGCATAAGGTCCAAAACGCCAGGCTGGCCGTTGCGCCCAAACATCGGCTGTGGCCAACGCGTCGGATCATCGCCAGCCTTGGCGCTGGTCACTGAGTTTCTCGATTTTCTTCGTCTGGTTATTTCGTTCGCGTGGCCGCGCGCGAACGGGCATCCGATCCCTGGCAGTGCTTCCGCTGGAGAACCTCTCCGCCGATGCTTCGCAGAATTACTTCGCTGACGGCATGACTGACGAGTTGATTACGGACTTGGCGCAGATCAGCGCGTTGCGCGTCATCTCCCGCACCTCCGTAATGGTCTACAAAGGAGTGCGCAAGCCTCTGCCGCAGATCGCCCGTGAGTTGAACGTGGACGCCGTAGTAGAAGGCACTGTGCTCCGTTCCGGTGACCAGGTTCGCATCACGGCGCAGTTAATCGACGCCGCTACGGACAAGCACCTGTGGTCACAGAGCTATGAGGGTGAACTGCGCGATACGCTCGCCCTCCAGAATAGGGTGGCTGCAGCCATTGCAGACCAAATTCGGATCAATTTGACTCCGCGGGAACAAGCTGCGCTGAAGAACGTGAAGGCTGTCAATCCGGACGCATACGAGTCCTACCTCAAAGGTCGCTACTTTTGGAACAAGCGAACGGCAGATGGGTTGAAGGCTGCCTTGGCTTATTTCAACCAGGCAATCGAAGAGGACCCGAAATACGCCCAAGCTTACTCCGGCTTGGCCGACACCTACGCTCTGTTGGGAGATTGGCAGTATGCAGTCATGACGCCTAAGGAGGCACTCCCCAAAGCGAAGGGGGCGGCGATCAAATCTCTGGAATTGGACAGCGGGCAAGGTGAAGCCCACAACTCACTTGCATTCGTCCTCGACGGGTTCGACTGGAATTTAGAGGCTGGTGGGAAAGAATTCCAGCGAGCCATTGAACTGAGCCCAAGCTACGCAACGGCTCACCATTGGTATGCCTGGCACTTGAGTCTCTTGGGACGTTATGACGAAGCCATCTCCGAGATGAGAAAAGCGGAAGACTTGGATCCACTCTCTCTGATCATCAACGCCGATTTGGCAGAGCTCCTCGTCCTGGCGCACTCCTATGACGAATCAATACGGCAGAGCCGCAAGACGATCGAAATGGACGCTAATTTCGCTCTCGCACACAATCAACTCGCCCAGGCATACCTCGGAAAACACATGTACAACGAAGCGATTGAAGAACTGCAAAAAGCAGTCCAGCTTTCCGGGAGCAGCCCGACGTGCGTCGCGAATCTTGCTCGCGCCTTTGCTGCATCCGGCAAAAGGAGCGAAGCAGTAAAACTGCTCGGCGAACTGAAGACGCGCTCAGGTCCCGGTCATGCCAATACTTCGGAGATTGCCATGGTCTATGCCTCTCTCGGAGATAAGGACCAAGCCATGAATTGGCTTGAAAAAGGTTACGAGGATCGATTTAATCCGGGTGTCCTGCTGCGGCCGGGCTTCGATCCCCTCCGCTCTGACTCGCGTTTCCAAAACCTTGTACACCGCATGGGCCTACTCGGGTGAGATGTTGCATTCGTGGTCGTTGCCAGGAAAGTTTCGGAATCGTGTTTCTGAAGGCGATCGGCCTGCTGAAATAGTATTCGGCCGAGTTCTAGCGGTGGAAGTCTGAACCAAACTCCCCACCGGAGTGTCTTGTTGCAACGCGCACCCTGCGCACAACAGCAACGGTACAACTCGACGGCCCGAAGACAAAAGTCTCGCGACGGCGCTAGAAAACTAAGGCAGTCGGCTGGCCGTCAGGTGCAAGCGATTTGTCTTCCGGGTGGAGGTAGTGACGCCACAGAATTCCGGAAAGAGTCTGCGGCAAAAGCCGTGAACGTGTCCGCCTTCCATTCCGTTTGCCGACATAACGTCTTCGTGCATGGCCGCGAGCACAGCCTCCATGTCGCGGGCGTTGAACCGATCGTAGAGGAGTTTGAGCAGTTGCACTTCGCGGGACATCAGAAGCTCCATTCACCATCGAGTTTATTCAAGGCTCGCCGGCATGAGCCCCTTTGAAGAGTTGGCGCTCCCCACCACAGTGCCATTCACCCACTGAGTCGAGAGCCGTAGGCTATGGGTAATTAGTCCCAGGGGGAGGTAGCCCGTGATTCAGCTCGTGACCGCTGTCGCAAAGTACATGTTTGGTTGTCACCACAACGCACTCAGCAGGGTATTTACGATCAATCGGAGGACTTATCGGGTCTGCTGCGACTGTGGTGCTGAATTTGAATATTCGTTGAAGACCATGTCTCAGCGGCGTACACCAGCACCTGGGCCTTCGTGCAGAACAGCTACGCCGAGATCGGATGCCTACGGCTCATATCAGAGGGCTGCTCCGGTCGTTTGATCTCCCTCTTCCGTTTCGAGCAGCCCAGGTATTGTTCAGGCAGTGGCGAAAATCCTCTCAGCGCGCCACTCAGCATTGCTTCAGCGGTACGTCTCGACGTCCAGTGGTGGTCAGCACCACCCAACCTCCCAGAACCTCCAGCATTGTCCAGCGGGCTGAAGAGTCTGAGTCATGCAGATTCTTACGTGATGCCGAAGTACTTTCCAGCGGACCCTTCTAAGCTTCTCCACAAATTGTCGCAGCGAGTCAAGACAGGCGCAGAGTTTTTAATGAGGCGCGAGCCGCTCCTCCACCGATGTTAGGCACAATGACCAATTCAAGAACGGTGACATCCGAGAGGTCAACCCGATATTCCTCGATTTCGCGGGTTGTCTCAGGGGGACTGAAATTCCACTGCTGGCGCACAATTTCTCGAAACGAGCGTCCGCCATCCAGAGACCATCGTAAGACGAACTCTTGGGTACGCTCTGCCTCGGTTTCTTCGAAGACGAGCGAGATTCGCATCAGTCTTTGCGGCTCGTCGAAGACCAGTCGAATGGTTTGTGTGCCAGAATCGGCGGCGCGCCAACCCCGCATTTTTCCCGGGACCAGCGCTGCCTCGACCGGATATTCCTTTTCTTCCGATGTGACCTCGACCACGGCTGCACCGTCGAGGTCCAGCCAGCCCTCGTCGAGAGACGAAGCATCCTGCTGAATCGGCGTGATCAGGCGCTTGCGCACAACACTAGTTTACTCTGGTGCTGGGCCCGGGATCACAGACCGGGATTTGCCTCGGATTCCAAAGCTTGGGTATGTGCCCTGCTATTAATGCGAAACCTTGCGCAGTGCGTCGAACGTGTCGTATGACATCGATCTGAGAACGTCAGTATGTTCGTGCAGGAACTCTCGCAACCGTATTATCACGTTCTCGACCCCACGTCGGTCCCGCTTTGCGCTGGCTTCGGCACATAACTGCTTCACCGTGTTTTCGGCCTCGTCAGTTTGCATAACCTCCACAGGCTACTCCCAGGAACGGCAGGCACTATCGGGCCGACGGCGTACATGTACGGGTGAGATCCTGCTGCACGGCCATGGCGGACTTTCACACGGGCAGATCGACACGAAACGAATGGTTCGGGATATAAAGAAACCTTGTTTATCACAGTGCGGGGAATCCTGTACATCAGGTTTGGAAATTGTGTACGACAAAAGCTCTTTCCTGCCAGCGCAAAATTACAACCTGTCGTTCACCGTGCAGAAACCAGATCAATCACTTAGTGATTTGGCACGAGTATTGCTTCTCCAAGGGTGACCGGAATACCTTGACTCGGGGTGCTTTATGGCTCAAGAGGAAGGAAGCTGGCACAAAATCTGCGAGGCGATGGTAAACGAGGCAGACCCTAAGAAGATGATAGAACTGGCTGAGAAATTGTTTTCTGCATTGAACGAGGAGAAAATGGCCTCCGCTCGGAAGCGGACGGCTGAACCACCCAGACCTCAATGAAGCAGCACAAGGATGTTGCTGAGGATCAAAAATATAGTCCTCTGCCGAAGAAGCCCTAAAGAGGCGCAGTTGGGGGTGACTTCCATGCAAGACGGCAAGTTCCAACCTGAAGCTAAAATCCTCTGCAATCTCTGCCACAAATCCTTGTCGCTCACCACCGCCGACACATGCGGCGATCAAGACGGCAAGACTGTTCACGCTGGGTGTTATTCAAAGTGGCTGACTCAAAAGATGCAAAACCTTGAGCCACGAAATATGAAGGGCGAGTCGCCAAGATTTGAGGGGACGTGAGCCGACTTTCCCTCGAACAACTCACCAGGTTGGCAGGCGCATTGCGGTCAGCACCAGAAATCGGTGGAAACCCCAAGCCCGCACGAAAGCAGTTGTCATCCCACAAGATCTTTTACGGGACAGCCTTTTTGCGAATACCGGCATCTCGGCTCTGGAAAGCCGCCTGCTCGGACGCGTTCTTCAAGTACTGGATCAGGTAACGCGGAGTCAGTGGCTCTCCAGTGCCGTTCCGCATAAGACTATCCATGCTCTGTGCAGCCCCGCGAGAGTAGAAGCTAGTTTTCAGATATTCGCCGGCCTTTTTATCCCAGATTTTCCCAAACTCATTATCAGTCTTACGCTGAATCTGGTGCGCCACCATCTCGCCTACGACGAAGCTTTCAAGATAGATGGGATCAGAACCATACATTGGGTTGAAGGCCCATACCGCGGTGTCATGCATATCGACTCCAAGATATTCGGCGTGGATGCGATTATAGACAGCCGAGGGATCTTGGTCGGGATCCGCATATGCCTCAAATTCCGACAGAGAGTCAGCTATCGTATTGCGCACGGTGAAGAGCGTCTTCAGTCGATAAGTTTCCCCGATAACACTTGCCTGCTGCGGGGTTAGCGCAAATAGCTTTGTATTCACCTCTGGGCGATACAGCATTAATGCGATCACCTGTGCCATGCCTTCGTCCATCGGTTCGGCATAATTGTTCCGCAGCAGGAACGACGGCTCTGCCATCATCTGATAATGCAGTGCATGCCCGGTGGCGTGCAACAAGCGGTCATAGAAGTAAATTCCTGAGTATCGGTTTGCCAAGATCTTTACTTCTCTTCCATACCACACCGGATACGCGGCCCCACCAAAGCTCAGGTCGGCGACGTGCATTTCCACGGGATCGAGGTTGTACCCTAAATCTGCCGTGAGCTCCTTGGCCTTCGCCCAACCATTCTCAGTCGAGAACTTCTGGGATTCAAAATCGTTGGTAAAGTGTGAGAGATAGAAATCCAGATCCCAGGGCTCGATCTTGGCAATGCCAAGTTCGCGGCGCATGCGCTTTAGCAATCGTTGGTATTCGGGCTCAGTCTCTTCCTTAATGGCCTCAAACCACTTGAACAGGGTCTGGACCTCCATACCTTTACGCTGCAACATAAAAGTGGAGAAAAGTTCGGGGGAATATTTTCTCGTGAGCTGGTTGCGCAGCTTAATGGCGTTTCGAATGCGCTCGCTGTTTGCCGTAGTAATCTGGCTGCTGGCCCGCCACGCCTGCTCACGCAGCTTTCTGTCCGGATTGTGTGCCAGAAGATCGGTGAGTTCGGCACGTGTCAGCTCCCGGTCGCCAACTTTATAGCGGATGGTGTTCTCTTCCTGGGTGATCTGCTCCACAATTGCAGTCAAAGCGGGATCATTCGTGATCCGAGTGTAGACCGCTTCATTGAGAAACAGTTTGCGCCGCGCCTTCAGGAGCGCGTCGGAAAAACTCGCGCGGTCGAGGTCTCGAAGAAAAGTGTCATTGGAGACAACGGTACGAATTTCTTCTTGAATCGGCCGTGACGAGAGCTGGTGCTCTCCCATAGCAATTTTGTACTCGGTGCGCCAGTAGTCAGCGTACAAGGTTTCCAACTGCTTTTCCCGGCCATCGAGCTGGGCTGCCACGACGGCTGGATTCTCCGCTACATTCGTGGACAGCAGCACTATCGATATCAATAATCGGGCAACCATCCATTCAATTGGAGCACAAACGTATGGGACACAGGGGAGAGGAAAGGGCGGCGTGCGGTTACGTAAGTCACGGAAAAGTCAGCGATTCTCGTTCGACAGTTGTGGCTCCAGTCACGGTCTATCCAAGAACGATCCGTCGATGGGCTGAGAGCGATCCATCGTTTCTTGGGTGTGCGCAGCCAAGCGTCTGCCTCGTCGAATGAGCATTGTTGGAACAGAAGTTGCAAAACCAAAACCGGCAAACGCCGCGAACGAAAGTGATCCTTGTGCCCCTGCTCTGAAAGGTGTCGAAATGAGCTGGACGAAAACGGTCCAAAGGTTGTGGGGTCAAGACGTCAAGAAGTAATGACTGAAAAGTGGAGAACAAAGTGGAGAACAAAACTTGCCGAATGAGAGCCGACTCACCCAATTTTGAGCCTCCGGCCCGACTGTAAGCGGTTGACATGATTGCACACCGCGAAAATCGATACATTTGCTAAACCGTTGTACGGGCTAACACCTGTACCGAGGGTTCGAATCCCTCCCTCTCCGCCATTACTTTTGTTATCTAGCACTTGCAAGCCGGTGATACCTACACTGATTCCAGTTTCAGTGAAAGGACACCGATGGCCAACCGCGAAGTCAATCTCACCAAACGAGTCCAAACCACGCAAGGGCTCGCGGTATTGCCCTGTCGTGCTATCTGCCAACGGCCGGTCAAGCCCGACGTCGTCATCGTCGACGGGCACGAAGAGCGGCACCCCGAAGGCGCCTATTACCTGGAATGGCACGAGGGCGCCAAGCGTGCCGGCTCTCCGTGGGCAAGAATGCCGCGGACGCCAACGCGCGCCGCCTGCGAAAAGAAGCCGAACTGAACGCCGTCAACAACGGCGTCGCAGTGTGCCGGAGAGCGAGAACGGCCACCGATCACTCGCAGCAGCGGTCGCCGATTTCCTCGACGAAACGAAGCTCACGAAAAAGCCCAAGACCTCGCCGCGTATACGACGGCGCTGACCTACTTCACGGAGTCCTGCCCCAAGCTGTACCTGGAAGACATCGAACGCCGGGACCTGCTGAAGTTCTCCGCCTTCCTGCGCGACGAGAAAGAGCAGGCACCACGCAGCTGTTACAACAAGTTCGAAAACGTGATGACATTCCTAAGGCGCACAGGGATTCGCGGGCTCGGCAGGAAGAACGACTGGCCGCGCTACACCGAAGAGGAACCGAGATCTACGAGCAGGAAGAGCTCGACAAGCTCTTCGAGGCTGTGCGACGCGGAAGAGCGGCTCTGGTACGAGTTCTTCCTGATGACCGGCATGCGCGAGCAGGAAGTGATGCACACCTACTGGTCGGATGTGAACTTCTCCGCGTCCACGGTGCGCGTCAGTCACAAGCCCGACCGCGGGTGGACCCCGAAGGCTACAAGGAACGCGAGATCCCGATCCCTGCGAAGCTGGCTGAAGAGGCTGAAAGCGTGGAAGGCGAAGTCCGACAAAAGCATGTACGCTGGTGTTCCCTACTGCTGGATGCAAGCCGAAGCTCGATTTCCTCGACTGCCTGAAGGCCGTGGCCGAGCGTGCGAAGCTCGACAAGGAGCAACTTCTGGCTTCACAAGTTCCGCGCGACGTTCGCGACCTGGTGTCTGTGGGCTGGCGTCGATCTGCGCACCGTGCAGCAGTGGCTTGGTCACTCCGACATGGAGTGCACGATGAGGTATCTGAAGCCGTCGCGCAGTCAGCAGATGCGGGAGAAGGTGAACGAGATTTTTGCCTGAAGACGCTAAATTCACCTCAGGGCCCTGGCATCGCTTCGACAGCTTTGAGAGACAAACGGGGAACGGCACTAGCGAATCGGCTTTTTCCAGTGTTTAGTGTGCCACCCGTACTGGGCCGATACACGTTTTTTGAATTACATCGATCGCTGGTTGGATGTCAAAGGCGATGATGAACCCAGAGTTGAGGTTGACCTTTCCTCTAGCAGGATGCTGAAAAACGACTCCCAATCCACAGGATGACGTGTTAGTAGTGGCAGCATGCGAGGAGACGATCAGCAGCAAGATGGGATGTTCAGCTATATTTCACCCGACAAACGAGTACCGCAGGATCATCCGCTACGGATGATTCGAAGCCTAGTAGACGGAGTGTTGGAACAACTCTCGCCGCGGTTCAATAGGCTCTATGCCAGAGCGGGACGGCCGTCGATCGCACCCGAGAAGCTGCTGCGGGCGTTGTTGCTGCAGATGTTGTACTCGGTGAGAAGTGAGCGGCTGCTGATGGAACAACTGGATTACAACCTGTTGTTCCGGTGGTTCGTGGGATTGAGTATGGACGACGAAGTGTGGGATGCCAGCACGTTCTCCAAAAACCGGGAGCGATTGCTGGAAGGGGACATTGCGGAAGCCTTCTTTCAGGGGGTGTTGGGAGAAGCGCGAGCTGGGGAACTGCTAAGCGACGAACATTTTACCGTGGATGGACACTGCTGGAGGCCTGGGCATCGCACAAGAGCTTCCGGCCGGTTGATGCTGTGGCCAAGGATGAGAAAGATAAGAAGGATGACGAACCGAAACCGCCGGCGCCACGGTGGGACGAGAACAACCCCACGATCAACTATCGGGGAGAGAAACGTAGCAATCAGACGCACTGTTCGACGACAGATCCGGAAGCGATGCTGGCCCGTAAAGGACGAGGCAAGGAGGCCAAGTTGAGCTACCACGGACACCTGATGACGGAGAATCGAAACGGGCTGGTAGTGAACACGCTTGTGACCACGGCCTACGGTGCGGCGGAATGCCATGCCGGACTGCTGATGGCGGAGAAGTTGCCCGGGCGCGGACGAGTCACCTTGGGTGCAGATAAAGGATACGACCAACTCGAGTTCATCGACGAGCTGCGACAAATGGAAATCACACCCCATGTGGCGCAAAACCAGGGTCGACGCAGGAGCCGGGGTGGACCGGCGCACGACTCGGTACCCCGGTTATGAGGTAAGCCAAAGAAAGCGGAAGCGGATCGAGGAAGTCTTCGGCTGGATGAAGACGGTCGGACTATTGCGCAAGCTGCGGCATCGTGGATTGGAGCGAGTGGGCTGGATGTTCACGCTGGCGGCGGCGACCTACAACTTAGTTCGCATGCGGACACTGATGCCGAAGTGTGCCTGAAACTTTGGAAGAAGCGAGAGAACAGTCATTGCGAGACCGGTCTGGCTAGTCTAGAAGCTCTCGCCGCTCATAAAAATCACGAACCACGTGGACCGAATCGCATCGAAATACGATTTTTCAGCGTCCTGCTAGGTGGAATCTTTGGCTTCTGAGTGCTTGTGTGCGCAGCAGAACTGGAATCACGTCAGCAGGCTCAATTCGATAACCGGAAACTACTGCCATAATCCTTTGGTCCGGTCCCGTTCGCCATACAACCGGCCCCCCTGAAAATCCATCGTTGTTGATTCGATCAAGAACCCACACTTTTAGCTCTTTGTTTGCCAGAGCGGACACGAAGCAATGTTTGACGAACGGCATCCAGAAGGGTTGGCCATTGTCAAAATTCGCGCGCCACCCGCCCCCATATGGGAAACCGAGGAATTCGCATTCGCCACCCAGCGAGACTCCAGCTGAAGTGGTAGCCACACTCGGAAGAGGATTCTGCAACAGGGGTGTGGGCGCGGCAAGCACGACGATGTCGGAATATCCTTACCCGGATCGAGCACAGAAAAAGTCACCGGCACCCATTTCTCTTCCTGGCTGCCTGGATCAAGGACATGGAGCGATGCGGATTTGGCTGTGATGGAACCGTACGGTGGGTGGCTTGCACCGGTGAGGACGTGTTTCGCGGTGATCCAATACTCTCGCTGGTCCACATCAATTGAAAAAACAGAGCCCCGCCCATATCGCGACTCAATCATGGTCATTCGGGACAAGATGTTGCTGGTTGGCATCGACTGCGCGAACGCCGCAGAGGACAATATCCAGACCGCAAACGTCATGTATGCTTTGCACGCCCTCACGGTGTACCCCCCATTTCTGAACGTGGGAGCCGCGGTTTATTGCACGAGAATTTGTTTGGCAAGGGCCAGCCTGCTACCTGACCACGAAATGGAAACCTCGGCCAGGATTCCACGTCACTTCATCGTGTTCGTGCGCCGCGTCTGTTTTTGCCCCCGGCGAGACTAGCATGGACTCGCCCGGCGAAACGTCGTAAATGGTGACGAAGGCCGCAAGCACGTGCTCGGAATCATCGCGGGCATTCTGGCTGCGCGCCATCTAAAGACCACGGAGGATCTGCACGACAGTAGACCCGAGCCCGCGCACGGAGTCGCTAGTCGCATCAGCCGTTCAGTGGGCCGAGCGGATCATGCGAATGGTTGATAGCGCCTGCCCGGATAATAGAAGAGCAAAAGCCGCGGAACAGTCTAGCCAGCAAAGCCGGTGTCAATCTTCCCCATACATTCTTCAAGTGCTGCCTTCACCGCGGCCTCGCACGTCGGGAACTCAGCATCCGCCAGAGGAAAACGTTCCTGAGGTAAGGGCGCGCCCGATTTCCGGATACCAGATAGCGTCGAAAATAGGCCGTTCAGTCTCGGAACGGCTGTGGATCGCGATGACGAATCCTTTGTACTGATGCGTTTCGAGCGCGACAGGCCCGCCACGCATGGTGCCGAAAGTGCCCGGCGGACACGATGCAGAAATCTGCCGGATTTCTTCCTGCAATCGTTCCTGAGACGCAATGGTCGACCAGGCGAACGGTTTCCCGTTGGCCAGTGCGCAGGCTTCTCGATAGCGGCCTTGGCTTTAAGGATGGCTTCGCTCACTTCAGGAGAGAGGTCAGGCGGCAGAACGAAGTCGTTGTCCATAGAACCCTCCAACGAGAGGCCAGTCTATCGCAACGGTCCGAGAAGCTCATCAGACGACCCAAAAACACACAGTTACCTTAGTAACTTTGAGGGACCTTGTGTAACGTCCCACTGCTTCTGTTGCAACTTTGCTTGGCCACCCAGCCGGAGACTAGCCGCACTGGTTGTGACAATCCGCATTGACAACTCCGCCAAGAATTTCATCAACGAGGGATTGTCGCGCCATCTCCTTTTTCTGCGTTCAGGACTGCAACTTCACGAGCTGCTTTCGAAAGCGCTCGGGGGGCATTGACAAGTATCGCTCTGTGGAGCCCAGCCCACCCTGGCCCAGGTACGCCGAAAGTGCTGGCAGCATGCGATTCATATCCGCTCGCTGTTTGAACCAGGCGGTTAGCCGATGGACGGCAAAGGTGGCGCGAAAAGATCATGCATGCGAGGCTGATAGCGTGCTCCGTCATGGCGGGCGATTCCCGCGAGCCTTCGAAGTCTCTCAAAGCTCTTGCCGAGAATGCGAGCCTTGATGGCGCTGCCGTCTCTGTTCGCAAAGAAATTTACGCTTCGGTTTCGAATGACCGACCGGTGCCACTTGGGCCATGCTTTCCTGTGCAATCCCGATGCAATAGCGGCCCACACCGTCTATCTTATCTTATGGCCATTTCGCCCAGCGTGCTCTCTGCGCAGCGCGAATTCGAGCGATTGCGGCGGCGGACAGCTTGCGCCGTTTCCTAGAAACAATCGAAACAACCTTCTGACCTTTAACTTTGGCCCACCGGGCGCGTTGTGCGGCAGCGATCCGCGCACGACCAGCCGCGGACATTGTCCCACTGCGGGTGCTGCTTGTCCCTGGTGAGTGCGGAGACCTCCTTGTTGGTTGTTCAAGTTGAGCTGAGAGGCGGTTGCGCTCTTGCTCTAGTTGCTTAAGTACTAAGGTGAGATTGGTCATGGCGGCCGATTGTGCCCGATGCAACTCCCCTCGCTATCGTTCCGCGACCCGCAGTGGGCTCAGCGCTCCTCAACCCGCTTTTCCTTTCCAGGCACGGCGTTAGAAAACCCGTCCGGAATTGCATCGGCGGAATGCCGTAAAGATTGGACTTCTTGATCTCCACACTGACGTTAGAAATTGTTAGTTTTCTAATGAGAGGATCTTCCCCTGCAGGTTTAGCTGATTACCGCCTCAATGCGTGGAATGCGCTTTTTTCCTCATTGAGATTCAGTCCAGCTAGGGCGCAACTTTTTTTCTTACGCTTGCCAGTTTCTCCCCGCGATTCGCGCCTATCTCTGCAGAGCAAAGAGAAGAGGAAAAAATAATGAAATACAAGTTGCTCGCCAGCCTTCTGTTTCCAGCAGTGTTTCTAACCTTAGCCTCTACTGCTGTGGCCACCACATGGTATGTGAATGGGGTGAGCGGGAGCGACATTAACAACAACTGCTTGTCGTCTACGACAGCCTGCAAGACTATCGGGCACACGATTGCTCTGGCTGAGCCGGCTGACACCATCAGGATCGCCGCCGCGACCTATACCGAACATCTAACCATTGGCATCAGCTTGACCATTCTGGGTTCGAGTGCCGCGACGACCATTATTGATGGCGGTGCCGAGCGGAAGGGTCGTCACAATCTCCCAAAATACCGCCCATGTGACCCTTTCAAAGCTCACTATTCGCAATGGCAATGCCACCTCCGGCGGAGGTATCAACAACTCTGGCACTCTGACGCTAACCAACAGCACCGTCAGTGGGAATTGGGCGCCTATCCCGTGTTACTCATCTTATACGCCATCTTTATTCGGGTCTGCCTTTTTAGGGGCGCGGCGTCAGGTGGGGGTATCTACAATTCTGGCGCGCTGATCATCAGCAACAGCATCATCAGCGGGAATCACGCGGGCTCATACTGCAACGCAAATCCTTGCTCGGCTTTTGGCGGCGGCATCTTCAACCAAGGCTCACTGATGACGATTAAAAACAGCACTCTCACAGGCAATAGCGCCGGTACGGCCTGCAGCACCAGCCTCTCCTGCTCGGTGGGTGGTGGTGGCGCATTCTACACTTCGGGCGGGACAGTGACGCTGAACAACAGCACCGTCTACGGGAGTAGTGCTGACCGCTGTTCCGCAGTGTGCGGTGGAACGGGTGGGGCCATCGTCAACGGCTCGGGGAGCTTGGCAATGAATAACAGCACCGTTAGCGGAAATTCTGCTGGCGGTATCTTTAGCCTCGGTACAACGACGCTGCAGAACAGCATTGTCGCGAACAAGTCTGTCACAAATTGTGTCGGGACCATCAAGTCGTTTGGCTATAACCTGAGCAGCGATGGCTCCTGCCCTTTCAACAACAGCGGCGACCGGAACAACGCCAACCCCTTGCTCGGCACGTTGGGATATTACGGCGGGCCAACGCCAACTCTTAATCTGCTCAATGGTAGTCCGGCGATTGATGCCGGAAACCCGAGCGGCTGTACCGACGGCCTCGGTCATCTGCTGACGACCGACCAGCGCGGCTTCGCGCGTCCAGACCATGAGGACAGTGGCGGTTGTGATTCGGGGCATATGAACGTCAGAGCGACTAGTTTAGAAACTATTCTGTTCACTGGCGCGTTACAGCCCATAAGGCTGAAATGTTTTCTCCGAGTCGGGCTGGCCAGCCAAACGACCGCTCAGATTGCTGGTCGGAGCTGGCATGCTGTTTCAAGATTTCCTTCTGCCGGAGGCACGGATTGTACGAATGCGATCGGATTTCGAAAATTGCTCAAGACTTTGGAACACCCTACGCAATGGAGTCTTTGAGGGCCGTTTTGGGCGTAGTTCAGAGGAGGAAGGGGTATCATGCCCCAAATTCGTACAGGCGGCTCTTGGAATAGATTCTATGCGCTGGCAGGGATTCGTCTTCGCGGCCTCATTGGCGCTAGCAATTTTTGTTCCCATCGCTCCCCATTGCCAGACGTCCACCAGCGGAGCACTCTCGGGGATTGTCACTGACCCTACCCAGGCCGTCCTGCCCAATGCCACGATCGAGATCGAGGATCTGTCTAAGGGCACGATCCAACGCACGAAGACGGACGCGCGCACGGCGGATACCGCCTCTTCTTCTCTATTCCGGTAGATACGCGCTAACGGTCACTCACGCTGGCTTTCGCATGGAACGGCGGGAAGTGAACGTTCTACTTAGGGCCGCCGGTCTCTGTCAATGTTGCAATGGAAATTGCAGCAGCGAAAGCGACGTTGACTGTAACCGACGAAGTTCCGCTGATACAGGCCGAGAATGGAGACGTCTCGGCGACCATGAACCAGACGCAGATCAGTGAACTGCCCAACCCTAATCCATTCTCTCTCACCTACATTCGTGCAAACCGCCCCTGGCGTCGTGATGAATACCGACGTTCAGGGCCTCGTCGAATTTTTCGATTCTAGGTATGCCGGGCTTCTCATACCTTCACACCATCGATGGGATGAATGACAATGACAACAGCATCAATCTGAGTATGGTTGGTCCTCTCATTCTTCTATCCGGGCCAGAACCAGATTCAGGAAACAACGGTTGTTCTGACTGGCTACTCTGGCCAGTTCGGTGGCGCAGCGGGCGGAAACATTAACTACGTGACTAAGTCAGGAGCAAACCAGTTTCACGGGAATGCTCAGTACTACTGGAATGGCCGCGTCTTCAACGCGAAT
>CAVOSN010000024.1:0-132683 GCA_963698805.1 uncultured Acidobacteriota bacterium
GTAATGGGGATGTTTCGCCAACCATGTTTAACTGTTAGAAATGTCCCCCACCCACGGGAAAAGCACGTGACGCCCCCGGTGCATGTTTGATCGCAGAGATAAAGAGTGCGGCTTATATTTCTCGGCAGTCAAATGACCTGAGGTTTTTGACACTGTTGTAATGATTAGCGACACCGCTTCGGCTATTGTTATCCCTCATCTAAAGTTCACCCCCAAAGTTGTGAGGTAATTATGGGCTGTCAGCGTTGTGGGTCCGTATGTAACAGTGGCTTCAACGGGGAGGTTGCCATTCACTTTCCGGGACTCGATGGTCTTGACAAACCGATTCTGTGGGTTTTTCCAAAGCTTCAGGTCTGCATGAACTGTGGCTTTACGGAATTCGCAATCCCCGAAACCGAGTTACGACGACTAGTGAAAAGCGCGGCGGCAGCGTAACGTGCCGCCGCGGGAGATTTGGCGTCTTCACTTGTGCCGGAGGGACTGGGTTAGGTCTTGGTGGTTAGCCCCTCACTGACGAAGCCATCCCCCTGCAAAACGGCCTCGACTGCGGATAGAAGTTCCGAACTTGCAGTCTGCTTGTGAAGGTATCCTGTCGCTCCGTCGCTTAAAGCTGCCGCTATCACGTCCATATCGTTTTCTTGACTGACGAAGAGGATTTTTGCGGCTGGAACGAGTCGCGAGATTCGGTGGGCGGCCTCGATTCCGTTGAGTGCCGGCATACCGATATCGAGGAGAATCAAATCCGGTTGTAATTCTGCTGCCTTCTGAACTGCTTCTAGTCCGTCTGCTGCCTCGCCGATCACCTGGAGTTCCGGTCTTGCGTCCAGTATCGTGCATACGACGCGTCGAAACGGTTCGTAATCATCGACCACAAGAACGCGGACAGCCGAACGGGTTCCCATAGCGAGGCCTCCTATGGAACCAAGGTCAGAGGCTCCCCTGCCTCTTCGTTCTGGGCCAAGAAAAGGTCCCACCCGCTCGGCCAGATCAGGAGAACAACGGGTGGGACCTGCTCACGTCATTGCTGACGTTTCAGGTTCGCAAAGGACGGCACTCCCTGTCAGCTAGCAATAATCACAGTCGTTGAAAGTCGAACTTTCACTTGTTGCGCGAGTTACTCAAGGATTTGACGAGCGATGCACAGCGGGAACACCCTGCTGCGGCGACCCCATCGCGCTGACGAGTTGCTTCGACCCCGATCCCCAACGGGAAATGACCTGCACAGCTTGCGTAAATGGAATATCCAGCGGATGCACCCGATTCGCGTTCAGGATGTAAACCGCTCCCGCAAGGGGTGTGGGCACTGACGGCACAAAAATTGTGAAGCGGCCGTCCTCCAGTTCTTCAATGATGAATGCCGGCACGAGGGCGTCTTCGATTTCGGCCAATGCCGGTTTCCATGCTTTGTCCCGCGTCTCCCCCGCCAGTCGCTGTGTCAAACTTCGAATCAGAGCGTATCCCGGCAGTCTTTGGAACAAGGAATTCTCCGCGCGCTCCCACGCCGCTCGGCCCATCGGAGTCCGGACCGCTAGCCCGATCAAGAAGCAGCTCACCAGGACGAGTAACAGAGAAAGCACCTGCTCAGCCGGCAACCATGCGGGCACCAAATGCGCGAACGGCTTCAACAAACCGGCAATCGATTTCATCGCCTTGAGGAGCAGAATTATTGCGAGGTAAATGGGAGCCACGATGAGCAGCCCGGCGACCAACCGGGTCAAAAGATATTCAGTGAGTTTTTTCACGGCGGAACCCAGACCTCTCTCCTGCAGGCGACTTTTATGGCTAACCGGACCGTGCAGGCATTGTTCCTCCTATGGACCTACCAACCAAACTTGCAAGCAAAGGATTGGGTGGCCGACAAAATCGAACACTGTCGGCCATCCAAGTGTGGCAACTTCAGTACAAGGTGAATCCTTAGGCAGCGATCTTCTGGCCCAAGAATTCTTTGGCTTTGGCTTTTTCTTCATCCCACTTCTTCAGCTGTTCGGGACTAAGGAAGTTGACGACCCGCTGACGAATCGCATCGCGATTTGCAACAACCTTGCTGACGATATCGGCTCTGGTCGTGCCGGGATTCTGTTGTATGTACTCTGCGATTTTTTCTCTTGCATCCGTAAGAGCGACGCGAAGCTTTTCCTTTTGATCGTCGGTGAGGTTCAGGTCGCCAGCGAAACGCTTCAATTCGGTCGCCACTTGTTCGCGTTCTTCAGGGCTCAGATTCATGAATTTCTCCTTGATCGTGTGTTGAATTTACAGTTCTAGGTGGATCGGCGAGCCCCGCCCCAGAAAAATGTCTTGGACGAGGCTTCACGCAACTTTAAGAGAGGAGACCTTGTTCTCATGCTTTCGTTTCAGGTTCCCAAAGAACGCCACCCCTGTCATCTAGCAATAGTCACAGTCGTTGGAAGGTTGCGTCCTTCTCCCGAGCCCGTCCAAAAATCAAAATATCCCCGTTCTGGGGTCTTGCTTCTCAGCCCGTAATGGGCTACGGTGAAGCCAATATTTCTATAGTTATCGAAATGTCAAACTAGAGGGCCTGAGAGCAGAACAAATATGGGCAGTAGCGCAATCGGTTCCACCAACGCCGAGATCAACGCACTGCCGTTGCAGTCTCCGACCAGCAAGCAGATTCAGTTCCTGCTGGGCCACGCATCGGTGCAGACGACGGAACGTTACCTGGGCTGCAAGCAGAACCTCGGGCACCCCGTGAACGATCGGTTTACGCTTGAAACTCACACTGCTTCGCCTGCTCCAGAGAGCATGATCGAGGTTGCCTCCACCGGCAGACCAGGATTCTTGCGCGAAGATGCGCAACCTGAAATGGTCATCGACAGAAAAGGCAATTGCTCGCCGTTCCTTCGATCGAGCCCTGCAGCAGGAGTTGGATGCAGCGTTCCGCTGAAGAAAATAAACGGTAGCGAAGATCAGGCAAGCGTCCGAACTGTGGGCTCTGGAGCACTGCCTCACGCTTCGGAAGGAGATCCAGAGGACGTCAAGCTGAAGCCCGCATCCGAGATCGAGCCTTACGGGTTATCCAAATCGGGGTAATCAATTCGGGCCTCGATTGTCGTTGAGATGTGAAGTAGCGTCCCAATCTTGAACCTTCGCTGGAAGTCCCGGGCCGCATCGCCTGTATCAGAGCGATGGATTTGGACGGTCTCCAAGAGAAGATCACGCTCAATGCCTTCAGTCCCGATCGTCTGGATTTCGGCAAAATCTCCGTCGTTGTATAGAACCTCACCTCGCACTTCTTTTCGGGTTGTAACGGCTAATCTAGAGCCTCCCCCCGTTTCCTCCTTCGTTTTATTCGACAGAAATTCCCTTTAGGTTTTTTACTGCAGCAGGCTTTTCCGTTTGGAAGTCCATGGTTGAGGTGCATGCTTTTTTGACCAATAGCGGTACGCGCCATCTTCTTCGCTCCACCTGCGAACGGAGAGGCCTTCGGCAACTAAGGTATCCGTCCAAAAAGCAATGCATTTCACCTGGCCATCCTGGGTAAACCAGTGCTCATAACAAACATCGTCGTCCGTCCACAACCCAGCCTCAACTGAGCGCCAGGCAATTTCTCTGACAAAAGCCGGCGAGTAGCCCGTGAAACGTGAAAGTGCATCCACGTTGGGCCCTAACTCAAGGGCAGCGAGAAGGACAATTGCGGTTCTATAGCCCGCCTCGTCCTCACAGCCCTTCATTGCTGGATCGAGTTCTTCGAGCGCCCGTTTTACGAACTTCAAATCGTGTCTACGCATTGTTGCTTTTCCTCCGCCCGGCCAATTCATGTTCGGTGCGGCCGAGCTGATTCGAGTGCCAGGAGCGCTGTCCCATCCTTAAGCCGAAGAAGGGTTCGTCCATCGGCAGTTTCCTCCTCTTCGGCCGGCCACAGGTTGGGCGGAAACGAGGCAAACCAGGCTTTTCGAAATTGGGCACTGTGGTGCGTCCACAAAAGGTCTGGTAGCTTTTCCGCAACCACTCCGAAACGTAGACTTGGTAACTCTTCTGGAGTCGCACCCCGTGGATCGGGCAGAGGACCCGGATTGCCATTTCCTCCATAACCGGAAATACAAAAGACGGCTTTTCGTTCTCCGGAAAGCAGACGCACCCAATTGCGAACCTTGCTTCGGCTTTCGCCGCCTTCTCCGCGCGTTCAATTCTGGCTTCTAGCGTCCGTGTTCGCATAGCTTGCTTCTCAAGTGCCTGGCGCGCTGGCGGCGCTCAGGGTGCTCTATAGTTTGGACATCCGTTCCTCCAAGTCGGCAACCTCGATGGCTCTGAGCATGACGTTCCCCACGTAAGCCATCGCGCTCGCCACCCTGGCATTCAGTCTGCGAGCGATAGATCACACATCACCTGGCCGAGCGCCTTACGCACGTCCTGGGCGGTTTGTGGGGCCGGAAGAGTAAGCAGACCCTCCTTCGGGTTCACCACGTACCTGCGTGCCTTCCACTTCTATGTCCCAGGGCGGAAACTAGAGAGGGATCGGCGTGAAGGGCGCACAGGCCATTCTCAGAGGCCAAGGCCTTGCAAGCTCTGCCAGTCTTCGTCTTTGCTCAACATCTACCGTTCATCATCGCGCCAATCACTGTTCACACCGTTCAACGGTGGGGGTGTACCCCCGGACAACCGCTCTCCTCGCAAAGACAGCAAAAACACTTCGCGAGGCGCTTCGGCGTCTGGTAATCGAGATCCGCGTCACGGTCGGACGGCGGGTTCATTTCAATTGCCGTGCAGCACGGAAGAGGCAAGCCACCGCTTCCGCAGTTATTCTGCACCCAATTGCACCCAAGTTTTCTGGAAGGAATTTCGGTAAGTGATTTAGATGGTGGCCAGGGACGGAGTTGAACCGCCGACGCCAGCCTTTTCAGGGCTGCGCTCTACCACCTGAGCTACCTGGCCACTGCCTGGATCACTCGCGCCATCAGGCGTCGTCGCGAGCCGCTCTTGTCACGCTGGGTCGATGAAGGCTGTCGGCGGGCGCCGTCAACCGGAACCACACGTTGAGCGTGAGGAACGTCCTCGATTATAGCAACCGATACTCAATCGCTCAAACTCCGTGTTTGTCTGCCGCGCAATCGCTACAATGTCTTCATCACGATCTTTACTTTTTTACGATCTACGTCGAATGAACGGTTTGGCCTGTTAACGTTTTGATTGGTTGGGCGTGCCATCCCGCTCACTGCAGACCAAAACGGCCAGGCCCACGAAGTTGAGATCATGTGCTTCGCGGCCCGGCCCTGTGTTTGGCTGATCGTGCGTTCTACTTCCCTGACGCTGCTCCCCTCGTTTGCAACCATTGCGACAGTTCCGGCGTTTGCCGCGATTTCAAATCGGCGCAGGTGTGGATACTCTCCAGTGATTGCTTCAGCGTGCGCTCGGCGGTCGAGACTTTGTGCTGTGCGAAGAAGTCCTGCACCTGATCGTGCAGGCCCGACTCGCAGTACACATTGGTTGCGCCTACAACTTCCCCGCTGGTGAATCCGCCACCGACCTTATCGATATCCGACCAGTGCGCCTGCACGAATTCCCACGCGAGTTTGCCGCCGGCAGGATTCTTCATGACCGCCGCGATCAGACCCAGCGTGTCCTGGCTGCGAACGGAGGGGGAAATCGCATATTCCAGCGTGCGCTCGAGCAGTTTCGGATTGCGGAACTTCGAAAGCGTCTGGAAGTACAAATAGTAACTCTCCAGGCTCGTGCCATTGCTTTGCAGTTTCGCTATCAACTGGTCATACAACGCGGCATCGCCGTTTTGCGCAGCCAGCGAAAACGCAGTGAAGGCAACCGTGGAATCGATCGACGCCGGCTCTTGCAGCGCCCGCTCCGTCAGCTTTCGCGCTGAGGCAATCACTTCCGGATCCCGTCCAGCATAGCCGAGCGTGTACAACGCGCGCGCACGCAGGCTCTTGGTCTCATCGCTCTCGCCAGCCTGCGGGCGCCATCCCAGTTCCTTCGCGGCAGGAGTCAGCAAACGCCGCACCCACTGCTGGTATCCGGCGCGATCGGCGTCGCTGACCAGGTATGTCGCGATGTAGTCGAGCTTCAACGTGACCTGTGCCATGACTGCGCGCGTACGGTCTGACTGCAGTCCCTCGGCGAGTGCGAGGAAATCACCGATCTGCTGCTTGCCAACCCGCACCGCTGCCCACGAATCATTGAGCACGGCGACTCGCTCAGCCGGGCTCAGGTCTTTCTCAATGCTGCGTCCCATAGCGCGGATCGCGTCCGACGAGTATCCCGACCGGTAGTAGCCGCGCGCTCCGGCATTTGCCATCACCCACGAACCGCATCCCGGAAGATCAACCGTCTCAGATTTCTTGGTCAGCAGAACGCACTTCTCGCCTGCCTTGCCACCAGCCGCGTTTTGTTTCAAGCAGACGGGCACTTGCCACAATTCAGGACTGCCCGCATCGAACAGTGACCGATCATAAAAGTAGCGCGTCTGTGACAGAGTAACCGAGTCCGTGCTTCCGGAGCATTGCGCGCGCACGCTTACGAGGGGTGTGCCCGGCTGTTTCACGAAGGTCGGCATGATCTCATCGACCGGCTTCTTCGAGACCTTTGCCAGTGTTTTCCAGAAGTCGTCGGCCGTCGAATTTCCGTAGGAATGCTCTTTCAGATATTGATTCACGCCCGCGCGAAACACCTCAGGGCCGAGGTAAGCTTCCAGCATGCGCAGCACCGACGCCGCCTTGTCATAGGCGATGCCGTCGAAAAGTTCCTGGATCTGCGCCGGAGTCTCCGCCGCCTGATGAATGGGCCGCGTGTTGTTCAGCGAATCGAAATTCAAGCTGCCGGCCGTGTCTTCCACGTCAGCCAGTTCGAAATGCCACTCGGGCTTCCAGGTGCCAACCGCCTTGTTCTCCATCCAAGTGGCGAAGCCTTCGTTCAACCAGATGTCGTCCCACCACTGCATGGTCACGAGATCGCCAAACCACTGATGCGCCATCTCGTGCGCGATCACCGTCGCGACCAACTGATGCAGTTCCACCGATGCGACCTTGTCATCTAACTGCAATTCCGCCTGGCGATACGTGATGAAGCCAGTGTTTTCCATCGCCCCCGCAGAAAAATCCGGCAACCCGATCATGTCGAGTTTCTCAAACGGATACTTGATTCCGAAATACTGATCGAAATACTTCATGCACCACTTGGAGACTTCCAGCGCGTAGGTCCCGCTCTGCTTGGTTCCCGGCGGACCCCAGACACGAATCGGAATCCCATCCGCCTCGCCTTCCACGTACTCGAAATGTCCAACCGCCAACGCCACGAGGTACGAAGACATTTGCGCCGTGGTCGCGAACTTCACGGTGTGCTTGTCTGCGGTCGGTCCGGGCGTATCGGAAACGATCTTGGCGTTGGAGATCGCCGCCATGTCTTTGTCGGCGACTACCGCGATATCAAACGTCGCCTTGAAGGCGGGCTCATCGAAGGATGGAAACGCGCGCCGCGCGTCAGTGGCTTCGAATTGCGTGACGGCATATTTGCGCGCCTGCTTATCTTTTCCAAGATATAAGCCGCGCAACTCATCGTTGAGAATTCCGGTGTACTTGATGTGAATTGTGGCCGGGCCCGGCTGAATTTCCTTATCCAACGAAAGCGTGGCCATCTCTTTGTCTTTGTCGAGCGCGACATTCGCCTTCTGGGTCGTGTCGCCGGTTGAAACCGTGGCCTCTTCGAAACTGATCTCTGCCGAATTTAGAACGATCTGAGAGGTGGACTTGAGCACCCGCAGCTTGATGGTTTCTTCTCCCGCGAAATTGTCTTTCTGGAAATCGGGAGCGAAGGAAATTTGGTAGTTCTCCGGCACCGAAATCTCCGGAAGCCGTTGCGCTGCCGCAAACTCGCAAAGCAACATGAAAAATGCGAACGACAATAAAATACGCTTCATCTTGATGAATTCACTCCAACTCTATGATGCGAAAATTCGACGAAACGGCATGGCGGGGCACGACTGAACGTGAGTTGCCCGATTCAAGGGACACACTCCCGCCACCAACCGCGATCTTTCTTCTTCTATACGGAAACGCTTCTATGGCAGTTCACCCCAAGTTCCCGGAACCACCCGAAGCGATGGGAATCCCGTTCAGCACTGTCAATGCGCATCGATTCGATGCAACCCAGTACGGAATTTCCCGGTAGTCCTCCACATCAAACACGGCCAGATCCGCGTCCTTCCCTGGTTCGATCGACCCCTTGCGACTCTCGACCCCAAGCGCACACGCGCCGTTGATCGTGGCCGCTGCCACGGCTTCCGCTGGCGACATTTTCATGTGCGTGCACGCCAACGACATGACAAATGGCATGCTGGCGGTGGGAGAACTACCTGGATTGTAATCGGTCGCCAGCGCTACGGGAACCCCCGCGTCGATGAATTTCCGTGCCGCCGGATATTTCCCCAATCCTAAGAAGTAGTTAGCGCCGGGTACAAAGGTTGCGACGGTATCGCTTTTCGCCAGCCGCGCGACGTCGTCGTCACTTACATGATCCATGTGATCAAGCGATGCCGGATGAAACTCGAGCAACCGCTCGAGCGGCGTAGGCGATAACTGGCCCACGTGCCCCCGCGTCCGCAACTTATGTTCGCGAGCGGCCGCAAAGATGCTTACCGTTTCTTCCGGTGAAAATGCGCCGCGATCACAGAACACATCGACGAACTCAGCCAGCTTCCGCCGCGCGGCCTGCGGAATCATCTCCTTACAGACGATCTCGACGTACTTTTGTGAGCGTCCCCGAAACTCCTGCGGCACCACATGCGCGCCCAGCAAGGTGGAAATCACCGTGCCGGGCCATCCCGCCGCGGCTTCCCGGATCGCCGCAAGCGACTTCAACTCCGCATCCAGAGCCAGTCCATAGCCCGATTTTGCTTCGACCGTGGTCGTGCCGAGTTCAGCCATTTCGCGCAGGGCGCTGAGAACCTTCTCCGCCAGAGCGCTCTTCCCTGCCTTGCGAACGGGCTCGATGCTGGAACGAATTCCCCCTCCGGCTTCGGCGATTTCTTCATAGGTCGCGCCCGCAGTGCGCTTTTCAAAATCAACCAGCCGCGGATTCATGAACGCGGGATGAGTATGCGAGTCGACAAAGCCGGGCAGAACGACCTGCCGCTCGCAATCGATCTCAATGACCTTCTTGCGATTCTTCTTAAGCCAAGGATCGCATAAGGCGTCTCTGGTATTGCCGACGGAGACAATCTTGCCACCCAGGCAGAGCACAGTGGCGTCTTCGAGGATGGAGAGGTCTTGCAGATCAGAGCCGCGCCGCAGCACGTTACCATTCGGAGACCGCAGTGTCAGGAGTTGGCCTATGTTGACGAGGAGGATGGCTCCAGGTTTAGGCAAGGTTTCTCCATTCGGTCAACCCCCACCACGGAGACACCGAGGCACGGAGGATAGTCTGTTTCATAGGACCCGGCGCATGATGCCGCGTTGCAAGATCGAGACATTAAAATTGATCATCAAGCCCTCGTGTTTGCCAGTCAGCTTCAAATACGTGAGCAACTGCGCTTCGTGGACGTTCAAGAGTCTTTCCACACACATACAGATCTCGTAGACGGATTCCAATAAGCCCGGACCAAGTTGCCGATGGACCTCTATCGCAGCACCGATGATTCCTTCAGTGAGGGCTTCCGAAAGAAGTTCCGTTCCCCTCCGTGCCTCCGTGTCTCCGTGGTAGTTGTTCATCGCTTCCCCATCGGAATCCGAACGCCCTTCTTCTCCGCAAACGCCTTGGCCTCGTCATACCCCGCGTCCACGTGCCGTATCACACCCATGCCCGGATCGGTGGTCAGCACCCGCTCGATGCGCTTGGCCATCATGTCGGAGCCGTCAGCTACCAGGACCTGTCCAGCGTGTAGCGAGTAGCCAATGCCCACACCGCCGCCGTTGTGTACCGACACCCACGAGGCTCCCGCGGCTGTGTTGAGCAACGCGTTCAGGATCGGCCAGTCGGCCACGGCATCAGTGCCGTCTTTCATGCTCTCGGTTTCACGGAAGGGCGACGCGACCGAGCCGCAATCGAGATGGTCACGTCCGATCACAATGGGCGCCTTGATCTTCCCTCTCTTCACCAGCTCATTCATCGCCAGTCCGAACTGCGCACGCTCGCCATAGCCCAGCCAGCAGATGCGTGCCGGCAGTCCCTGAAACTTGATCCGCTTGCGCGCCAGTTCGATCCAGCGCCGCAGAATGCGGTTCTCCGGAAACAACTCCAGCACCAAGTCGTCGGTTATTGCGATGTCTGAGGGTTCGCCCGACAGCGCCACCCATCGAAACGGGCCGCGCCCCTCGCAGAACAGCGGGCGGATGTAGGCCGGAACGAATCCCGGAAAGTCGTACGCGTCTTTCACCCCGCGCTGAAATGCGTAGGTCCGGATGTTGTTCCCGTAGTCGAAGGTGACCGATCCCATCTTCTGCAGACGCAGCATGCCTTCGACGTGCCGCGCCATGGCATCGAACGACTTCTCCTCATACGCCTTGGGATCGCGCTTGCGCAACTCGAGCGCCTGCTCGAGCGTCATGCCGTTCGGGACGTATCCATTCAAGGGATCGTGCGCTGAAGTCTGGTCGGTAAGAATGTCAGGCACCACGCCGCGCTCGGCCAACTCAGGGATGATGTCGGCACAATTCCCCACCAGTCCGACGGAAACATTTTCTTTCTTGCGCACAGCGTTCTTCAGGATGCGCAAGGCTTCATCGAGCGTTGTCACCATGAAGTCGCAATAGCCGGTCTTGATGCGCTTCTTGATCCGCTCGGGATCGACATCGATCCCAAGAAACGCCGCGCCAGTCATGGTCGCCGCCAGCGGCTGCGCTCCACCCATGCCGCCCATGCCGCCGGAGACGATCAGCTTGCCGGCAAGATCTCCGCCGAAATGTTTCTCTCCCGCTGCCGAAAAAGTCTCGAACGTGCCTTCCACAATGCCTTGTGAGCCAATATAGATCCACGACCCGGCTGTCATCTGCCCGTACATCATCAGCCCAGCCCGCTCGAGTTCGTTGAACTTCTCCCAGTTCGACCAGTGCCCGACCAGATTTGAATTGGCGATCAGCACGCGCGGCGCGTGATCGTGCGTCTTGAAAACGCCCACCGGTTTGCCGGACTGCACCAGCAACGTCTCATCGTCGTCGAGAGTTTTCAGCGTCTCGACAATGGCGCGGTACGCGTCCCAACTGCGCGCTGCCCTCCCAGTGCCGCCGTACACCACCAGCTCCTGAGGCCGCTCGGCTACTTCTTCATCAAGATTATTCATGAGCATGCGCATGGCGGCTTCCTGCTGCCAGCCCTTGCAGGAAATCGAAGTCCCGCGCGGCGCACGAATCGGCGTGTAAGTCTTGGGAGAAATCTCAGTCTCTACCGGCATGCGTTAATGGTATTGCTTCCGGAAGACGGGCGCAATTGTCGAGGCGGAGCAAGATTCGCGAACTAGTAATCGCACCAGTTGCCTTGCTTCGATGGACACAAAAAGCGACGATTTGAGAACTAGGATTTTGCTGAAGACTGACGACTAGCGACTAGCAACTGCCCTACCAGGACGAATACGCCGTTCCATCCGAAGCCGTCAGATTCGACGAACTGTGCACGTCGATGATGCCCGGTTCCTGCTCATCCGCAGCCGTGGTGGCATCTTCCTGCTCCAGCGTCCAGTTGGCTTCGTTGGTGAAAGGATCTTTGGGAACAACCTTGAGGTATCCAGCAGTAACAATATCGTCCAGCGCCTGCGGAGCTTTCTTCTTGTCGAGCGTGTACTGATCGATGACCTGGCGCAGCGTAAACAAATCCTGTTTCAGCACGCCTTCTTTAGCACGCAGAATGGTACGGTTATAAACCGGCAGCGCGATCGACACCAGGATGAGGATCAGGCTGATCACGATCATCATCTCGATCAGCGTGAAGCCCCGGCCCCGCCTGCCTCTGGGTTCGCGTCTCATCTACCAATCCTTATACTTCGTGCCGTCAAGCCCCGTGCCAGTTGACTGACTGTAGACGTCGAACACACTTTCCCCGCCCCACGAGTCCGAAGTGGGATCGTCCTGCATGGAGCGCATCCCCCATTCTGCTTTCCCGGTCATCGGATCGATCGGAACTCGGCGAAGGAATTTTAGTTTCTTTCCGTTTGAGTCTACGCCCTGCACCAGCGTATCGAGGTCCGGGGGATAGCCTTCGCTTCCCAGCTTGATTTGGAACTTCGCCTGGTCGGCCGCGTCTTTGTAGCGATCGATCGCGTCACGGATCATCCACAGGTCGTAGCGCAGTTCGCGTTCCCGCTCGCGCTTGATCACCTTCGTCGTGACCGGCACCGCCATCGCCACCAGAATGCAGATGATGGCGGTGGCGACGATCAACTCCATCAGCGTGAATCCGCGCCACGCGCCGTCCCGCCGGATTGGCAACTGCAACTTCATTGGAAACACTTCTCCTGCAAGCCCCTACTGAATCGTCACGACCGCCTGCGCGCCGTTCACCGTGATGGGCTGCATGGCTGGATCGCGCGCGCCGCCACGTGTAATGGTCAATGGCGATTGGCCGGAGGCCTTCGCCATGAATGTCAGCGTCACTACCGATCCTTGCCCTGACACGCCGCCCGTATTCGGAGGCCGCGTGGCCGTGATCTGCAGCGTGCCACTGGTCTCATCCTCGCGGTGTACGAGCGCCACGGTCTGCCCGTCCTGTGATAGGAAGCCGCCGTTCGACACGTTCATCAACTGCAACTTGCTCGGATCGTAATTCAGCTGGAGCGGCACCGAGTACACGTTCTGCGCTCCGGAAATCAGAATGTTGACTGTGAAGGTCGTGCCCTTCGCCTGCGAAATCGCCCCCGGATCAAACAGGAAACTCGCTCCAGCCCCGGGCGCGGTGACCGGCGCAGGCGTCGGAGTGGGCGTAGCTGGGGTTGGCGTCGCCGGGCGAGCCTGTCCGCCCTGTGCCGCGGCCTGCGCTGTCCCCGCGGCCGCACCGCCTGCCGGCGCTGCTTCCGACTTCGAGACGTGCCGCAATTGCAGCGAGTTCGCCGTGCCCACATCGATCAGCCGCTGGTTTGAATCGTTCACATCCGGCCCGCGTACGATGTGCGGTATGAGCGCGAATACCAGTTCGTTTTCGCGATGGTCCTTGGTCTCGGATCCAAAGAAGTACTTGAGGAACGGAATGGTCGCCAGAACCGGATACCCGCTCATCGACTGCGTCTGGTCTTCTTCCATCATGCCGCCCAGCAGATTGACTTCTCCTTCTTTCAGGCGGATTTCATGCTCTATCTTGCGCTGTCCGATGACCGGCTGGCTGATGCCGCCGATGTTCGAATTGCCCGTAACCGAAGAAATATCCAGGCTGACCTTTAGCGTCACTTCGCGTCCCGCGTGCACGCGCGGAGTGATATCGATGTTTACACCGACATCGAGATACTGGAATTGGGTGTTCACCAGTGGGTTGATGCCCACGCCGCCGATGCCGGGCTGGAACGATCCGGTTGCCACCGGCACGCGGTCACCGATCTTAAGCGTAGCCTTTTGCCCATCCAGCGCGCGGATTTGCGGATTTTGAATAATCTTGGTGCTGCTGTCACCCATGATGGCCGATGCCGTAATGCCCGGAATTGTGATAGTGAAGTCGGTGGCGTTCAGGTTGCCGATGCGGTTCAAGTTGATACCGCCGTTTCCGCTGCTCGAAGTCGCTGTCCCACCATTTGGACCGGTTACGGTAGTGCTGTTGATGTTGTTGTTCAGCGAAATGCTGGTGCTGGTGGGCGGAGTGATGCCCAGCGTGCGGTTCCGGTCTTTGCTCACCTGCATCACAACCACGTCGATGATGACTTCGGGCTTCGCCTTGTCGAGATCGTCAACAAACTTCTGCGCCAGCGCGATCTGGTCGGGCGTCCCTCTTACGATAATGGCGTTCTGCGATTGCAGTTGCTGGATGCGTTGCACTTCCAGCAGCGTGCGCATCGCGTTCACAACGTCCTGCAACTCGGTCGCTTGCGATAAATTCGAAAGATAAAAAGTCTTGATGACGCTCTGATCGAGTTCTTTCCGCTTGGCCGGATTGTCGGCGGCAACAAAAATCGTGTTGGGCGTGACCGGACGCCAAAAAGTTTTGGACTCAAGCGCAATGATGCCAAGCGCTTCTTCGAGCGTGACTCCGTTCAAATCAATGCGGATCTTGCGCGAGGTGTAGTCGGGATCGAACAGCACGTTGATCCCCGCCAGCTTGCCGACGATCTCGTAGATCACCTTCGTGTCTTCGGTCGACTTCAAAGTGATCGGCACGTTCGAAATCGCCGTCAACTCCACCGGCCCCGAAGCCTCGGCGAGCCGCTTGCGGAGCGCGTTCGGTAAGGGTGCGACCGCCTGCGGAGGATTCGTCGCCTGGTTGATCATGTCCTGCGTGCGCCGCAGTTCCTGCTGGGCGATGAAGCTCGACGGATCAATGGCCGACGCTTTCTGGAATTCCACGATGGCTTCGTCGAGTTTGCCGCCGTCCCGCAGTAGTTGCCCGCGATGCACGTGCGCCGCCGAGGCCAGGAACTTGGTGTGTTCGTAAGCCGTCCGGTAACGCAATTCCTTTGGCTTCTGCCGGAAAGCCTCCTGGAAATACTCGAATGCGCGCTCGTAGTCCTGCCGTTTCTCGGCATCAACCCCTTTGTTGTAGTTGGAGTGGGCGCTTTCGGCTCCCAAAGGAAGGGCTACGGCCAGGACGACAATCGCCATTGCCGCCAGGCTCCAGAAACGTCTCATTGACTCATTCCTCGTATGCAAGCGGAATCCGGGACGGCAATCGCCCCTTGGGGGAGTTCATCGCCTTGGTATAGGCTGAAATTCACGGGAAGCTGCGTGATTATAGCATCGCGCCTCCGCAGTTCCGAAGTCACTGTTTCATCGGCAGTTACACTCTTTAGTCGTAGTCCCAAGAGCACCCGTGCGACGCTCGATGGAGCGGCGAGCGTCCTCGCCCGCCGGACGCGCGGGACGCCCGTCCCTCTATATCGAAGGAGAAAGACGCAGTCTGCCCCGGCGAGCTTCGCCGAACTCTCCTTTCCCCACTAAACCCAAGAGCCGATGGCGGGTTGTGCTCCAAACCAACGCCTCCCGCCATGTGATAACGTTTTTCTAGAATGGCGCGCCCGCAAACCCATCAGACGAAGCCGAATCCCGAGAAAAATCCCCGCCGCGACCCGACCGCCTCCGGGCAAAGAGACGCCGCCGTTAATAGGATCGCTTCTCATAACTACTTCTTGCTGGAAAAATTTGAGACCGGCATCGTTCTGACTGGCACCGAGGTCAAATCCGTTCGTGGAGGCCACGCCAACCTCAAGGATTCCTACGGCTTAGTCAAGGACGGCGAGCTCTGGCTGCTCAATGCCCACATCGGTCCCTACGATCACGGCAACATCTTCAACCACGCCCCTTTGCGCACCCGCAAACTGCTGGTTCACAAAGACGAAGTCCGCAAGCTGATCGGCAAAACCCAGCAGAAGGGCCTCACCCTGATTCCAACGCGCATGTATTTCAAGGGCGGCCGTGTGAAAGTAGAACTTGCACTCGCCAAGGGCAAGCAACTCTGGGACAAGCGCGAAACCGAGCGCCGCCGCACCGCCGACAAGGAAGCCCGCGAAGCCGTGGCCCGGGGAAGAAGACAGTAGGTCAGTCTCTAGTCACCAGTCGCCAGCAACAACCAGGGCACGCGAATCAATCCCGCGAGAACTCAAAGTCTCTGCCGATGGAGCAGCGGACGTCCCCGCCCGCCGGGAGGGGCGAGAAGCCCGTCGCTCCATAGCACGCTAGCACGCTCTCGCTGACGACTAGCGACTGGCGACTGAAAAAAATGGTCCGAGTCTTTCGACCCGGACCTTAGGAGAGAGTTACACCCCAACGAACATCGACTACTGAATTGTTAGCGCCAGCGGATCCGCGTGCGAGACGCCGCCCGACGTGCCGACCACCATCACAGTCGTACCGCCTCCCGTCCGCCCCTTCGACGAGTAGCTTCCGCATCCGACAGCAGCCATCATCAAAGCCACCAGCAGCACCAGTCCGCCCAGCACCCAGGCCTTCTTCGATCGCGTGCCCTCGCTCCGGCGCCGCGTTCCCCAGAACATCCCGACCGCACCCATTATCAGGAACGATCCGGCGATGTATGGATTCGGCGGAATGTAAGTCGTGCCTACGGCGATGGTCAGCTGCGAACTTGCGCCGGCCACGTTCGGATCAATCGTTGCCGGATTGAACGCGCACGTCACGCCCGCGGGCAAGCCCGTGCACGAGAGGTTGACGGGACCAGTGAAACCGCCCGAGGCCGTAGACGCAATATTCACGGTTGTCGATCCACCGCGCGTCACGGTGGCCGAAGTCGCCGACAACTGCAGGGCGAAATCTTTGCCCGCCGCCGGGGTCGGCACCAGGGTCGCGAATAGCCCGTGAGTTTGCGAAGAGCCACCCGCGGTGATGTAGAGCGTGTTCGGATCGCCCGTGCCACCGGCGCCGTACACCATGTCCCACAATCCCGGAATCGCAATCAGCTGGTTGTTCTCGTTTTTCATCTGTCCCTTGAAGGTGCCGGCGGTGTCGTAGGCATTGATTGTGCCGTCGCCAAAGTTGCCGACCAGTAAGTCATTCGAGAACGTGCCGAAGTTCGCCGAGGCCATCACCACGCCCCAAGGCGCGTTCAGGGTTCCGCCAGTCATGCCGCGGCGCAGAAAGCTGCCGTCGGTATGAAACACGTCAACCAGTCCAAGACCTGCGCCGAGCACAGGATCATGCTTGGCCGCGTCCTGCTGCGCGTACGCCACGAAAACGAGATTGTTGATGACGTGCACGCCGTGCGGAGCGTATCCGGCCGGCAGGGTCGGATCGCGGAAAGAACCGCCGCTCAAAGTCGCGGCACTGAACCTGCTGTCGAATACCTCGATGGCGCCACTATTGAAGTTCGCCGCCAGCAGAAAATTTCCGCCGGCGCTGTTCACGAGCGCGAGCCCTTTGTAGACCGCGCCATTGCCGGAATTATCCACCTGGGTTTTCGCATTGAGCGTTCCGTTCCAGCTGGCAATGATTCCGTCTTCCGTGTCGAAAATGAAAGTCGCGCCGCCAAAATCGGTCGCAACTGTGTTGGCAACAGTACCGGTCGGACAGCCGACTGCACACGGGTTGTGCGCGGCCACCGGAATTCCGGTAGTGATGGCCTGCTTGTTACCGGCCGCGTCGTAGGTAGTCGAAGTGCCGCCGTTATTGTTCGCGATCCAGAAAACGTCTCCCGGGATGAAAGAAATTCCCCAGGGGTTCGAGAGCTGTGCGTCCGTGTGAGCACCTACGCCAGCCTGATCGCCGACCAGATTCGCTTGTGTGTAACTGGTCTGCGCAAAGGAAGCCGTCGCCACCGCTAGCGACAACACTCCCAGAATGAAAGTCCAAGTAATCTTTCTCACCGCATCTCCTCCGATTCAATTTCGAAGCCCCGGGGCGACGGGTATGTCTTAAGGTGAATAGAGCGTAGCGACAGCAACAGCTGCGGTTGTCACTACTGTGTCTGTAGTAGGTAAAACCTTCGTGATTGCAACGTCATGACAAAGTGATAGGTCGCAGACAAGTCGACGCAACGTGGTGAGTGCTAAGGCTGGAAAAGCTTTTCCCCGCAAAGTTCGCGAAGAACTGCCACCAAGGTCGCAGAGGAATCAAAGTGCTCCTCTTATCTGGTGAAATACTCGTGAAAACCCGATGGCACCCGGACTTCGCGTTTCCCTTAGCGACCTTCGCGGTTAAATGATCTTCCTCAATGGGCGCCCTACGTCAACGGCTCTTCGGTTCGAAACTCGATTCCTTCCATCGGGGCGACCTTGCAGTTTCTGTCGCGCCTGATGAAAATGGTGAGACTCATGAAAACCAAACTGTCTTCCTCTGCTCCTTCTCAGCTGGATACCGAATGCCTGGTCGTGGTCGCGCTCGATCGCGGCAACAAAGACAAGCCCGACGTCAGCCTTGCGAGCAACGACGACGCCGTGAAGAAAGCAGCCGCCGAGGTCATCGCGAACGGCGAAGCCACTGGCAAGAATTGTGAGGTCACGCTAATTCACCATCCCGCGGGCCTGAAAGCGCGGCGCCTGGTTTTGCTGGGCGGTGGGAAAGCCGCGGCTTTCACCGGATTCGAACTTCGCCGCGTGGCTGGAACAGCGGTACGCACTCTGAAGGCCAAAGGCCTGCGGAGTTTCGGCTTCGTTGTGCCGGCGTCCGGACTCACGGGCGAACCCGCGATCAAAGCCATCGTCGAAGGTGCGTTCGTCGGCAACTTCGACGCCGACACCTATAAGAGCGACCGCAAGGATCAGAAGATCGACGAACTAACAGTCGTCGCAGGCTCCGACGACGCAAAGCTGCAGCAAGCGCTCGAAGAGGCGCGCGTGATCGGCGAGAGCCAGAACTTCACCCGGGAGCTGGTCAACGAGCCGTCCAACCGCATGACGCCCACCATGCTCGCCGATCGCGCAAAGAAGATGGCGCAAGAGGTCGGGCTGAAATGCGAGATATACGGCGCCGACAAGATCAAAGAATTAAAGATGGGAGCGTTCTGGAGCGTGGCCCAAGGGTCCGACGAGCCACCGGCGCTCATCATTTTGAAATACGAACCCGCCGGCGCTCCGGAAAAGCCGGTGCTGGGATTGGTCGGCAAAGGCATCACCTTCGACACCGGCGGCATTTCCATCAAGCCGGCCGACGGCATGGAGAAGATGAAGTACGACATGGCCGGCGGCGCCGCCATGCTGGGCGCCATGCGCGCCATCGCTATCTTGAAGCCCAAAATCAAAGTCACCGCAATCGTTTGCGCCACCGAAAACATGCCCTCCGGCAAAGCGCAGAAGCCCGGCGACGTGCAGATCGCCATGTCGGGAAAATCCATCGAGATCATCAATACCGACGCCGAAGGTCGCCTCGTCCTTGCGGACGGCCTGTTCTACGCGCGCCAGCTCGGCTGCACCCACCTGATCGACGCGGCAACACTCACGGGCGCCGTGGTGGTCGCGCTCGGCTACATCAATGCCGGCATCTTCGCCAACAACGAAACAATGTACGAGCGCTTCAGCAAAGCGGAAGACCAGGCCGGAGAAAAATTCTGGCGCATGCCGCTCGACGACGAATACAAAGAGGTCATCCGCTCAGGCATCGCCGACATCGTGAACTCCGGCGGCCGCTGGGGCGGCGCCATCACCGCAGCAATGTTCCTGAAAGAATTCGCTGAAGACACTCCCTGGCTACATCTCGACATCGCCGGCACGGCATGGACGGAAGAAGCCAAGCCATGGATCGCCAAGGGGCCATCGGGGATTGCGGTTCGGAGCCTGGTGGAGTTCGTGAAGGACTTCAAGGGGTAGTCGTCAGTCGCTAGTCATTGGACGCTAGTCATGGACGATGGAGGGGCGGGCGTCCCCGCCCGCCGGGCAGGATGCCGTCCCTTCCTTGTGATGCCCCATCAAATGCAAGCGCTTTACGGCTGCGCCGGTGGATTCAACAGCTCGCAGTTCGCCACGCACTTGTATGTCTGCACATCAATCTCAGCCTTCTTACCCGACTTCACATTGGGATAGATCAGCAGCGACTGCGGCCCGTCCGCCAAGTTGAAAAGGCAATCGAACTCCATGGTCTGCACGCCGCGCTGTTTGCACGCACTCTGCGCGAGGGCTGAGTTCAGAAGATCGGGTTTGTCGTAGACCTGGTCCGCGGAGGCTGTCGGCAAAACTGCCAGCGTCATCGGCACCGGCGCTTTGATTTTCATCCACAGCTTCTGACCATCCTGCTCAGGTGTAAGAATGCTATAGAGCTTCGGCACTCCTGAAAGCTTGTACTTCTCCTGCACCAACCGCACCCAGTCAAACTCCGGCTGAACGCAATTCGCGACGCACGACCAGCTGTGATACGTGATGGTCACATCGTTGGGGGCGACGAACGCTCTTGCTCCTTCTTTCCCCAGTATCACACCGATTCCCTGCACTAAGGCACGTTGCGGGCCGCGCTCGTCGTGGATCACCAGCACCATCGGATGTGGCGGCAGATGACATTCATAAGTCGTGTCGGTGACGTGCTCACGCATGCATCGGTACTCGAGGTTTCCCCAAGACTCCGGGTGCGACTGCGCGGCGGTCCACTCTTCCGCGCCCGCCATCGCCAGAGTCACGGGCCGCTTGGCATGAACAATGATGTGCATGTCGCCGCCGTCCGGTCCGGGACGGTACACCCGACCGGTGTGGTAGTCAGCAGGATCGAGTTGCACCACTTCGTCGCTGGCACGAACCCAATCGAAAGTTCGCGGTGGAAGTTGCGCGCCCGCACAGCCAACCAGGACGCAAGTCAGAATGAAGAGGGTGAGCGGTCCTCTCATAGGCTCCTTGTTCTTCGTCTTCCTTTATCCCTACGATTGTGTCAACCACGGGGCCAGATGCTCACCGGAATCTGCCGGAAGGCGTTACAGAGGTAATACCCTGAAGGCGGGGTGCTTGGTCGTGTGAAGTTCGATGCGGAGTAGGGGCGGCCGAAATAGGGCCACCGACGAATCTTCCCCAAAAGGCGAAAACACGGACCGCACAAGTGCCAGGATCAGGTTCGAAACCTGGCAGACGCAACGTCCGTGTTCGCTTACTGCAACTTTGCTCGAACGGCGCTTACTTCGCCTGCACCGACTCGAAACCTTTTTCAAACTGCGTGGCCATCGGGGTCTCGCCAGTCTGCAGTCCGTCGCGGCCCATGGTGCGCCACAGATACTGGCCTCCGCTCATGTGCGCGTCATAGACCGCCATCACATCTTCCGAGGGTCGGCTTTGTACCAGCACGATGATGTCGGCGTCGGAAGGACGCGTCACCACCATCAGCTTGCCCCACTTGCGGATCGAATCCTCCACCGCGCCGATCGCTTCGCGGTCCTGCGGAAACAAGTTCGGATCAAACTGATCGCCGTCGTAGGCGGCGACATAAACGAAGCGGGCATTCTTCAACACCGCGGGGAAGGGCCGGTCGGGCGTGGAAGGCTTCGGCGCAGCCCAGGCCATCGCAGCCAGTATCAACATCGCACTGAAGATGGTTCCAAGTTTTCGCATAGCGTTTCCCCACTTCCCTGACTTCTGGATCATTAGATGCTTTGCCCGCGCCTCCGGTTGCTCCCGGAAGACAGCCCCAGCGCAAGTCATTGATAATATTTATAGCTATAAGATAATACTTGAAACGGCCGCGCGGAACCTCCGTATTGACGTTGCAGAGGCGGCGTAGAATAGCCCTCCTTAGGCCGCACATGGCCCTACAATCGCCTTCCGCCCCTTGGGCTGGCCCTCTCATCAGGTCACCCAGGCCGCAGCGAGCCCGCTGCCTCTAAATTGCTTTTATGGAATGCGTAGTATCTTTAAGTTATGATGAGCATTAGACCGTTGCGCTTTACATCGCGGGCGGCACGGTGATTCCGAGCACGGCCAGCGTGCGAATCAATTCGCGGCGAACCACCGCGGCGGTGGCGAGTAAAAATCTTTTTCGTCCTTCGTCGGCTTCATTCAGGATGGGATGGCGGTGATAGAAGTAATTGAAAAGTTGCGCCAACTGGAAAGCGTGCTTGGCGAGATAGGCCGGCTCCGTGGTTGCGATGCACTGATCCACAAGGAAAGCGGTTTGGGCAGCGGTCAGCCACAACTCCCAGATCTCGTCGCCGCTTTCGTCCGCAAGATATTTCGAGAATTCCTCGGCTGATACTCGATCGGCCGCGTTCTGGCCTTTGGTCTCGGGATCGAATCCGCCCTTGCGGAAGATGTTGGTGGCGCGCACGACTGCGTACTGCGCGTAGGGTCCGGTATCGCCTTCAAAGCTCAGCGCCTCTTTGAAGTCGAACGCAATCACTGAAGGCTTGGTGTATTTGAGCATGAAGTAGCGCAGCGCGCCGATGGCGATCTGGGTTGCGATGGAACGACGTTCGTCGTCGGCAAGTTCGGAATGGCGCTGATCCACTTCCGCCTTCGCTGAAGCAATCAGGCGATCGAGCAAGTCATCCGCCTTGACGCCGAAGCCCTTGCGCCCCGAAACCTCGATGTATGCCCGAGCTTTGTCTTCCTCCGATAACTGGTAGCCCAGCTCGGCCGCGCAGCGCGGCGTGAGCGCCACCATCTCGTAGGAGAAATGCGTGTAATGGTCGGCGGCTTCGTGGTGCCCGAGGCCGCGCAAGGCTTCGATCACGGTGTTCTGTGCCTCGGACTGGCGCGCGTCGATGACGTTGTAGATTTCCGCGACATCGCCGAAATGCGGATGGTCGGGCTCGCCTTCGGTCGCTGAGATCCAACACTGGTGCTGGTTCGGATACAGATAAAACTTGCGATACCCGAAGTCGCGCCCCAGCAGGCCAAACTTCCACATGTGGTAAGCAATGTCTTTGCCCACGTAGCCGACCGTGCCGTTGGAGCGGACGATCACCTTCTGGTCCTCTTCGGAGATTTCGTTCTGTGTTGCCTCCGTGCTCTCTGTGACCTCTGTGGTAGACGCTTTTCCGGTTCCCGCCCGCCGCATCACCCAGCAACCTTTGTTCTTCCCTTCGTTCTCGAAGAAGAGCACGCCTGAATCTTTCAACTTTCCGAACGCAGCATCCCAGAAATGCAGCCGCAAAATCTCGCTCTCTCGCGGTAGGAAGTCATACTCGATATCAAGCCGATCCATGGTCTCGAGATGGCGTCGCAAGACAGCAACGGAAATCAGATCGGCAAGCGCAGCGATCTCGTTTCCACCGGCCTCGATCTCATGCAACGTCTTCAGCCGAACTTGCAGATTCTGCTTATCCTGCTCGTACCACTGCGAGGCGCGGGCGTAGAGATCCCAGCAGTAGTAGTCGAAGCGTGGCTGCGCAGCGAGTTGCTCAATGTCAGCCCGCGACTTTTTCTCGAGATACAAAAATCCCACCACCACGTCAGCGACTTGCACGCCCGTGTTGTCGATGTAGTTCTGCACGTCGACTTCCCTACCCGCATAGCGCAGCAGGCGGACAAACGTGTCGCCCAGGATGGCGTTACGTAGGTGTCCGATATGTGCGGCCTTGTTGGGATTAATGCTCGAGTGCTCGACCAGAATCTTTCCCGGCGGAGTTTCGACTTTGGGCCGCCCATCGGCCAGCACAGCCGCTGCCATGTCTGCGCGCTTCACGCGAGCATTGATATATCCGGCTCCAGCGACTTCCAGCTTCTCGAAGCCGTCGATCGGGCCAATTCCGTTGACGATCTCTTCGGCAATCTTGCGCGGCGGCTTGCGCAGCTTTTTCGCCAGCTCGAAAGCGAGCGGCATGGCGTACTCGCCCAGTTCGACCTTGGGCGGCTGTTCGATGACGATCTTGGCAAGATCGAGGTCGTAGGTGCGGCGCAGAAAATCGCGGACGTGCTGGGCAAGACGGCGCTCGAGCAAACGGTACAAGGAATCCCCTAACTCGTTGAATAAAATAGTGATTGTAGCAAAGGGCGAGGCGTATCCAGGTTTGACGCTCAATGCGTACCTTCCCTATGATGGGAACTAGTCGTCAGTCACCAGTCGTCAGCGAATCCCACGGGCGCCGAGTTTGCGCACATAGCAGACGCTCTCTACTGATCTCGAGACACTGCAGCGTGTCTACCACACCGCACGCAGCATGGGCTTGGCTAAAGACCAGAGACTGACGACGAGCGACTGTCTTCCCATGCGCATTGCCTACCTTGATTGTTTTTCCGGCATGAGCGGCGACATGTTTCTGGGTGCCCTGCTCGATGCGGGCGTGTCTCCGGAACTGCTGGGGAGGACTGTCGCGGCGTTGAACCTTGGGGCGCGTCTGGAAATTTCGCGAGTAAATCGCAGCGGGATCGCGGCCACTAAGGTAGATGTGTGGGTGAATGGGGAGAAGGAAGGGCCTGCCCGTTCGAGTGCTCAATCGCATTCTCATGAAGGTCATGACCATGATCATGGGCATGATTTGCTTCACGCCCATCCGCACGATTCTGCTCCAGCCTCTTCGCGGACAGGAGTGCCCGCGCCACACTCGCACGACCACCCGCACGCGCATGGACGCAGCCTGAAAGAAATTCGCGGGATCATCGGGCAGGCGGCGATCTCTGATGCTGCGAAACAGACGGCCCTCAGGATTTTCAACGTCCTGGGTACGGCCGAAGCCAAAATTCACAACAACGAGATTGAGTCGGTTCACTTTCACGAAGTCGGCGCTGTTGACGCGATCGTCGACATTCTCTGCGCTGCAGTGGGAGCCGAAGCATTGGGCGTCGACGACTTTGTCTGCTCCTCGTTGAACGTGGGTGGCGGCACCGTGAAGTGTGCGCACGGCGTGTTTCCCGTGCCCGCACCGGCGACGCTTGAGATACTGCAGGGCGCGCCAGTGTACTCGTCGGGCATGCAGGTGGAACTGCTTACGCCCACGGGAGCGGCCATCGTGAAAACTCTGGTTACACGCTTCGGTTCGTTTCCGGAGATGAAAATTGAAAAGAGCGGATACGGTGCCGGCGCGCGTGATGTCCCCGGCAGTCCCAATGTTGTGCGGCTGGTAATCGGGGAATCTGCCGCTTCCCTTGCAGCGAAAACGGCCCAAGACACGGTGACGGTGCTTGAAGCAAATCTCGACGACCTGAATCCCCAAGTCTTCGGCTACGTCATGGACCGACTGCTCGAAGAAGGTGCGCTCGACGTCTTCGGCGTGCCGGTGCAGATGAAGAAAAATCGTCCCGGAACACTGTTGACTGCACTATGCAAGCCGGAGGACGCCGCGAAACTAACACAGATTGTTTTCGCGGAGACGACCACGCTCGGTGTGCGGCGGCGCGAGGAGCAGCGGCAAACGCTCGCCCGGCGCTGGGTTTCCGTTCCCACCCCGTGGGGCGAAGTCCGCATGAAGATCGCCAGCATGAACGGCACGGTGACGAACTACGCGCCAGAGTATGAAGATTGCCGGCGCATCGCGCTGGAGCAACAGGTTCCGTTGAAGATGGTGATGCAGGCGGCGACACAAAGCTATCTGCAGGAGCATGCAGCGAAAAAGCCTTAACCACAGAGGGCACAGGGTACACTGAGGAATTAGAATATTTGTCCTCTGTGTTCTCTGCGTCCTCTGTGGTTGATTGTTTTGGTGAATAAGAAGAAATGACCCAGAAGTTCTACATCACGACCCCGATTTATTACGTCAACGCCCGGCCGCATATCGGGCATGCCTACACGACCATCGCATGCGACACCATCGCGCGCCGACACCGCATGTTGGGCGACGACACTTATTTCCTGACCGGGACCGACGAGCACGGGCAGAAGATCGAGCGCGCCGCGGCCGCCGCCGGCAAAACTCCGCAGCAGTTTGCCGACGAAGTCTCGGGCGAATTCCGCGCGCTGTGGAAGCGCATGGGCCTGACCAACGACGACTTTATCCGCACCACCGAAGACCGCCACAAGACAAGCGTGCAGGCGCTGTTCCAGCAACTCAGCGACCGAGGCTACATCTACAAGGGCAGCTACATCGGCCAGTACTGTGTGTCGGACGAAATGTACGTCGATGTCCCGCCGGGCGCGCCTTGCCCCGAGTGCGGGCGGATCACCGAGACCGTGCAGGAGGAAAACTACTTCTTCAAGCTGTCCGCGTTTCAGGACAAGCTGCTGCAGCTCTACAGCGACCAGCCGGAGTGGATTCGCCCCGAGACGCGCCGCAACGAAGTCATTTCGTTCGTGAAGGGCGGCCTCAAGGATCTTTCCATCAGCCGCAGCACGTTCTCGTGGGGCATTCCGGTGCCGGGCGATCCCAAGCATGTCATCTATGTATGGCTTGACGCGCTGGCCAACTACATCACGGCGCTCGGCTACGCGTCGGCAGATTCCAACAAGTACGAAAAGTACTGGCCCGCCGACGTGCAGATGATTGGCAAGGAGATCGTGCGCTTTCACTGCGTGTACTGGCCGGCGTTCCTGATGGCTGCGGGTCTGCCGCTGCCCAAGGGCATCATGGCGCACGGGTGGCTGTTGTTTGAAGAAAACAAGATGTCGAAGTCGCGCGGCAACATCGTGCGTACGGAGACGATCCTCGATGTGCTGGGAGGCGACGCCCTGCGCTACTTCCTGCTCCGCGAAGTAGTGTTCGGCGCCGACGGCTCATTCTCATTCGACGCGTTGGTGCAGCGCTACAATTCCGATCTCGCCAACGGACTCGGCAATCTCGCCAGCCGCACCCTCACGATGATTAACCGCTATTTCAAAGGCGAGGTGCCGTATCCCTCGCACACAGCGGCGCGCCGACCAGTCGACGACGCCATCGCTGAAATTGCGCGCGACATCATCACGGACTACAACGTGCTGTTTGACCAGTTCCAGTTCTCGAAAGCGCTGGAAGTCGCGTGGGGATTGGTCGCTTCGATCGACAAATACATCGTCGAAAACGAGCCTTGGGCTCTCGGCGAGAAGACCGACGAAGACAGCCGCGCGCGCTTGGCCACCGTGCTCTACACCTCGGCCGAAGCCTTGCGCATTGTGACCGCGCTAGCGCATCCGGTGATTCCGGATTCGACCGCCCGCATCTGGACCCAGCTGGGCTTGGGCGACATCCGGAAATTCGACTTGACGACTTTGCAGTGGGGACAGCTTCATTTGGGAACGAAATTAGGCGAAGTGCACCCGGTGTTCCCGCGCGCCGACAAGAGCGCAGTGGAAAGGATGCAGACGATGGAAGAGCAAGGACGCCCTGCCACAATTGCCGCGCCCGAGTGCAAGCCCGAGACAACCGCTCCAGCCCCGGGATTCACGGAAACCGCGGAGCCAAAAACGGCAGCGCCCAAAGCGCTTGCAACTACACCGGACGGAAAAATCTCCATCGATGATTTCGTGAAGGTTGAGCTGCGCGTCGGAGTAGTGAAGGTCGCCGAGAAAGTAAAGAACGCCGACAAGCTACTGCGTCTCGAAGTCGACATCGGCAGCGAAGTGCGCCAGATCGTGGCGGGTATTGCCGAAGCCTACGCGCCCGAAACGCTCGTCGGCCGCAAGGTAGTGATCGTAGCGAACCTTGCACCCCGCAAGCTGCGCGGCCTCGAGTCGAACGGCATGATCGTGGCGGCATCGCTCGAAGGCGGACAACCGGTGCTGGCAGGATTTTTGGAAGACGTGCCGGTGGGGGCGAGACTGAAGTAGCTAGTCGTCAGTCACTGGTCTCTAGTCGCTAGCGAAAGTCGCCTAGGGCGGGAGCCTTGCCTGACGGCTCGATAGTACGGTTAGTTTCGGGTTCAAAGCTTCAGGGGCCCACAGCTCCGAGGTTGTTGCCAGTGCTGCATTGGCGAGCCGCTCTCGACTTGAACGGGCGCTGGTCGCAGCCCCAACATGATCCGTGCCATCAGCAAGCGACCATCAACCTCGCGCAGGTATTGCTGACGACTAGAAGACTAGCGACTGTGTTCATAGACTCCCACGCCCATCTAGAAGGTCATCGCTTCGACGCCGATCGCGAAGAGATGATCGCGCGGGCACGCGAGGCCGGAGTCGAGACCATCGTGGCCATCGGCAACGGCGAGGGCCCGGTGAATTTCGACTGCGGCATTCTGCTAGCGGAAAAGTATCCTTTTATTTATGCGACCATCGGCATCCATCCCCATGAAGCCACCCTGGCCGATCAGGCTGCGCTAGACCGCATGGCCGAACTGGCAAAGCGACCGAAGGTCATTGCCTGGGGTGAGATCGGCCTCGACTACTTCTACGATCATTCTCCGCGCGACGTGCAGCAGCGTGCATTCATTCAGCAGATGGAACTCGCCCGGCAGGCGAAACTGCCCATCGTGATCCACTGCCGCCCATCCGACAACAGCGAGAATGCCTGGGATGACTGCCTCCGCCTGATCTCGGACCAGTGGGCGCCGAGCGGGCTCGGCGGAATCCTGCACTGCTTCACCGGAAACACCACGCAAGCGAAGCGAGCGCTGGATATGGGGTTCATGGTTTCGTTTGCCGGCAACATCACCTTCCCCAAGGCCCAGCACATTCGCGATACCGCGCTGGAAGTTCCCCTCGACCGAATGCTGATTGAGACGGACTCCCCTTTCCTGGCGCCCATCCCGCATCGCGGCAAGCGCAACGAGCCCGCGTTTGTGAAAGAAGTGGCGCGGCAACTGGGCGAACTGCGCGGCCTTCCACCGGAAGAAGTGGGCGCGCAAACCACGCAAAACTTCTACCGCTTCTTTTCGCTTCACGAAAAGCGCACGACCGTTTAGCTTGTTACGTGCGACTTTCAAGGGGATAACTGAATCTGAACAGGTAGCCGACTGCCATGCCCGAGAACACTTTTGATGTGGTGAGCAAAATCGACCTGCAGGAAGTATCCAACGCTATCCAGCAGGCTGTGAAGGAAGTAACTACGCGCTTCGATCTGAAGGACTCGAAGTCGAAGATCGACCTGGAAGGCAAGGATGCGATCATCTTGCATTCGGCCGACGAGTACAAGCTCAAAGCCGTGAACGATATCTTGCAACAGAAACTGGTGAAGCGCGGCGTGTCGCTGAAAGGGCTGACGTATGGCGCGGTCGAGCCGGCTGCCGGGGGCACCGCCAAGCAGAAGATCACCTTGCAGCAGGGGATCGCTATCGAGAAAGCTCGCGAAATCGTGAAGCTGGTCAAAGACTCGAAGAAGAAGGTGCAGGCCTCGATCCAGGGCGACCTGGTGCGGGTGAGCGGCAAAGATCGCGACGCGCTGCAGGAGATCATCGCGCTGCTCAAATCGCGCGATTTCGGGATTGATTTGCAGTTTACGAATTACCGGTCGAATTGAAGGGCAAGAATTGAGCACACCCTCTGCCATCAACGGGAAAGAAGTCTTCGAACTGCTGCATGATGACCTGCAGGCCATCGAGCGGGAGTTCGGGCGCGATACCGTCTCGACCGTCTCGGCCATCACCGAGATTGGGGAGTATTTGCGGGCGGGTGGAGGCAAGCGCCTCCGTCCGGCGCTGCTGCTGCTTTCTTCCAAGCTTTTTAACTATCGCGGCGCCGGTGCGGTGCGCCTTGGCGCCGTGGTCGAGATCATTCACACGGCCACGTTGGTCCACGACGACATCATCGACGAAGCGCAGACCCGGCGAGGTCGCCCCGCCGCCAACACCCAGTGGGGAAACTCGAAGTGCGTGCTGGCTGGCGACTGGCTCTACATGCAGTCGTTCAAGATCGCGGTGCAGGAACGCAATTTCCACGTGCTCGACGCGCTCATCGAACTCACCCAGCAGATGGTCGAGGGCGAACTGCTGCAGATGGAAAAGCTCGGCAAGCTCATCACGCTCGACGAGCACTTTGACCTGATCTTCCGCAAGACGGCATGCTTGTTCTCGGTATGCATGCGACTGGGAGCGATTTTAGGCGGTGCCACTCCGGTCCAAGAGGAGGCCGCCGGCGCCTACGGACGAAATCTTGGCATGGCATTCCAAATCGTCGATGACGTCCTTGACCTGACCGCGTCCGAAAGCGTGCTGGGCAAGCCAGTGGCCAGCGACCTGCGTGAGGGCAAAGTCACCATGGCGGTGATCTATGCGCTCGAGCGTTGCACGCACGAGGAGCGCGAGAAGATTGCTACGGTACTACGCGACCGCGCTTTCAATGGCGTGACCCACGCTGATATTCTCGCCATCCTGAACCGCTACGGAGCGCTCGAAGCCGCCCACGCCCGCGCCGCGCAGTACGCCGACGTCGCGCGCAAGGCGATCTGCACCTTCCCCGATTCGGAGATCAAGCGCGCCCTATTGTGGGCGCCGGAGTTCGTGATCGCGCGGGAAAAGTAAGTGCCCCCTGAACGTGAGTAGCTTCAGGGAAAAATCGAGCGTTAGTTGGACCCTTTCTCTGCGCCCTCTGCGTTTCAAGGTTTTATCCGGCACTCTCGAGCTGCTAGATGCTCCCAAGCCTCAACGGAAGTAAATCCACAATCCGATCACCGTGGCCAGCAGCAGCAAGCTGAAGATCACGTTAATGCGATGCTCCATCGGCGTTTCGTGCGCGGGCTTGCGCACAGGCATGCCCATCGGAATGACGTCCATCTTTTCATCGACCGTGGCGAACGTCAGCCCGGCCAGCTTGCGACGCTCGGGGGCGGGTGTCATCAGGCTGACCGCCACCAGCACCACCGAGCACACGATGAACATGAAGATGGCGTAGTGCAGGAAGTTCATCTTCACCAGCCATTCCATCAGGCCGCTGAATTGCGCGCCCTGGGCGGCCGCCAGCTCGGCAATGAAGCGCGTCGCGCCCAGGACGAAACCAGTCAGTAGCGACGAAATCGCACCCTGTCCATTCAACCGCGGCCACACAATTCCCAGCACGAAGCATGACGCAATCGGCGGGCTGATGTAGGCTTGCACGCTTTGCAGATAAATGTAGAGTTGGCTGCTGATCAAATGGATGAACGGCACCCAAAGCAGTCCGAGAAGCACCATGAATCCGGTGGCGATGCGGCCGAAATTCACCAGCTGGTTTTCGGACGCGTTCGGGCGAATCTTCTTGTAGAAGTCGAGCGTGACCAGCGTCGACGCAGAGTTGAACACCGAACTCATCGCACCCATCACGGCAGCCAGCAGCGCAGCCATGACCAAACCGACCATGCCCACCGGCAGCAAGCTCAGAACTAGAGTCGGGTAAGCGGAGTCAGGCTTGACTTTCATCTGTTCCGGGAACAGCGCGAAGGCAACGATTCCAGGCAGCACCAGCATGAACACCGGCAGAATCTTCAGAAATCCGGCGAAGATGGTTCCGGCCTTGGCGTGACCTTCGTCGCGCGCGGACAGCACGCGCTGCACGATCACCTGGTCGGTGCACCAGTACCAGATCCCGAGGATAGGCGCGCCGAAGAAAATGCCTGTCCAGGGGAACGCGGGATCCGATGCAGGCTTGATCATGTGGAAGTAGCCTTCCGGCACCATCGTGCGCAGGTGCGATATGCCTCCCACCTTGTCGAGTCCGATCACGGTCAGGGCCACGGCGCCCGTGATGAGGATGAGCGTCTGTACGGTATCCGTATAAATGACCGCCGCGAGGCCGCCAGCGATGGTGTAAATACCTGTGGCGATCACCAGCACGATTGCGGTTTTCACCAGCGACCATCCGGCAATCCGCTCCAGCACCACGCTCGCCGCGTAGAGCTGCACCGAAATCTTGGTGAAGATGTAGGCGATGATCGAGATGGCCGCGAGGTACACCGCGCAGTGCCGGCTGAAGCGCCGCTCCAGGAACTCCGGCATCGTGAACACGTTGCTGCGCAGGTAGAAAGGTACGAACACCCAGCCCAGAATCAGAAGAATCAGGCAGGCCAGCCATTCAAAGTGGCCGACGGCGAGGCCGGACGAAGCGCCCGTGCCGGAAAGTCCAATGAAATGTTCGGTCGAGATGTTCGACACGAATAAAGACGCGCCGATAAAAAACCAGCCCACATCGCGGCTGGCCAGGAAGTAGTCGGTGGACGTGCGCTCTTTGCGGGCGAAATACAGGCCAATGCAGAAAACAATCAGGAAATAAACCCCGATGATTGCCATGTCGAGCGGCGCGAGGGCGCGATGGGCGATCGCTGCGGTTGAGTTCATGAAGTCTCCGGTTGCCTCCGTTCGCGAAATGCACCAACTGCTTGAAGCGGGACGATATTCTTACGATTTAGGAAAATTTTGAGATGGACACAGTATGAGCAGCCGTCATAACTGTCAACTTCGTATTTTTGGGGAGGATGAGGGATGGCCACTTCAGGCTTCCAACTCTTTCGGCGAAGAGGGAACGGCAAAGCTCGCAAAAGATCCGCTAAAGACGCATAGTCAGGTCCCCAAGAATTCCTTCGCGTGCTTTGCGGGTTTTCTTTGCGAACTTCGCGGTTAAAAGCTCTTTGGAATTTACTCGCTGGGTGTTGGACTTAAATTTTTGCGCGATTCAACCGTTTCAATTTCGTGACTCACACGAAGTCACGATCGATACAAAACGCAAGCACGCGGTTACATTCGAAATGCTTACCTTACAGGCACTTCAGGCTCTGTTACTTTTATGTTACATCCGCTACCATGATGGGACTCGGGGCCAGCATGCCGGAGAAAGAGCTCTACCGCAATCAGATAAGCCGACTCGTTTCGAGCCAGGTGCTTCACAGTTCCGAATCCCTCTGCAAACTCCTGCAGTACCTCGCCAAGCATGCGCTCGAACACCCGAACACTCCCCTGAAGGAGTACCAACTCGCCACTGAAGTGTTCGGACGACGCAGCGACTTCGATCCGCAATCAGACTCGACCATCCGTGTGCAAGCCGGACGACTTCGCTTAAAACTCGCGGAGTACTACAGTTCCGAGGGCGCGCACGATCCCGTGATTGTCGAATTGCCGAAGGGCACGTACATCCTTTCTTTCCATCAGCGCCAACCGGAGACGCCCAAGGCTGCCCTCGAAGCCGCACCCGCTTCGAGCGAAGATGGCAAGGTGCCGCGCTCGTGGATGATTGCGGTTGCGGCGCTTTCCGTTTTGCTGCTTCTGGCAGTCGCATCGATTGGCATGATCCACAGTTCTCGACAAACGGTCGCAACAGCGCACGCCGGTAATTTTGAGCCGCCCCTCCCCTTTCAGATGTTCTGGAAACCATTCATTTCAGGGCCGGACGAGCCTTGGCTGATCTTCAGCAATGCTGCGTTCGTCGGGCGGCCGGAGACTGGGATGCGCTATTTCAGCGCCAGCCGCGATCCGCAGGATGCAATCTGGGATCATTACACCGGTGTAGGCGAAGTGCTGGCTGTGCACAGCCTGGACGAGGTCTTCGGGCAATTTCATCGGCAGCTGCGCGTCAAGCGCGGCAGCCTGTTCTCGCTCGACGATGCCAAGAATAACGACTTGATTTTCCTGGGCTCGCCTTCGGAAAACCTGAGTCTCGCGGAGATTCCCAGCACGAAGGAATTTGTGTTCCAGCGCATGACCACCGGTCCGCGCAAGGGTGACCTGGCGATTGTGAACGTTCATCCGCAAGCCGGAGAAGCGACGGAATTTCTCGCCAGCCCATCATCGCCGATGATCGAGGATTACGCCCTGATCGGTCTGGTGCCGGGCCTTGCCCCGGAACGATCGGTCCTGATACTGGCGGGCACGACGACCTTCGGCACCCAGGCTGCGGCCGAATACGTGAGCCGGCTGAATTCCGTCGAAGACCTGCTGACACGCGTCACGGGATCAAAAACGGGCAGCATCAAATCCTTCGAAGCCGTTCTGCACATCAAAGTGGCCCGCGGCGTGCCCGTAGAAGCGGAATTGGTCGCGGTTCGCAAGCGCTGACCCGTCTCGATCGACGCAATGACTGATATCGCGCTCCACCGGTCCCGGAATCCATTACTGCCCGGGAAAATCGCTCCGCTTTTCCGTCTCATCGCCAGCTTTCAGGTTATGATTTTTGCGCGACCTGGAAACCCTCATGAGACCCTTCGGAAAACTCTCCTTATCGTTCGTGTGTCTTCTTCTTTTTCTCACTTCTCTCCAAGCGCAGTGGCGGCCGCTGGGCGATGTCACCGCGGTGCAGAACCAGGAAAAAGGCGTAGAACTTTCTGCCGGCACTGCTCGCGTGCGGGTAACCGCGCTCGCGCCCAACGTCGTGCGTGTTCGGTACGCCCCACAAGGATCGTTTCCCGCCGATCATTCATTCGCCGTCGTGCCCAATGCGTTTCCGGAAGGCGCCAAGGTTCAAGTCAAGGACGCGTCTGACGCCGTGGTGGTCGATACCGGCTCGCTCCAAGCAAAGATTTTCAAGTCGCCCCTGCGCGTCGCGTTTCTCGACCCAAGCGGCAAAGTCATCTCTGAAGATCGACCCAGCTATCCGCCTTCCTTCAACGGCTCCGCGTTTCGCGTCTACAAAACCATGCCGCTCGAAGAGCACTATTTCGGACTGGGCGACAAGATGGGCCCACTCGACCGCCGCGATCTCTCCTTCTCGCTGTGGAACATGGATATGTTCGGCTACCAGGAATCGACCGACCCGATCTACAAGTCGATTCCCTTCTTCATCGGCATGCTGAAAGGTTCAGCCTACGGAATTTTCCTCGACAACACCTACCGCTCGAGCTTCGATTTCGGAAAGGAATTTCGCGACGCGTATTCGTTCGGCAGTGAAGATGGCGAACTCGACTACTACTTTTTCTACGGACCCGATCCGAAGAAAGTAGTCAGCGACTTCACTGCCCTCGTCGGCCGCGAACCGCTGCCGCCGCTGTTCGCGCTTGGCTTTCAGCAATGCCGCTATAGCTACTATCCCGAGGCGCGCGTGCGCGAAGTGGCTGGCGAATTCCGCAAACGCAAGATTCCCGCCGACGTGATTTATCTCGATATCGACTACCAGGAAAAATACCGCCCGTTCACCATCGATCGCGAGCGCTTCCCTCATTTTGAAGGCATGATCAAAGACTTGAAGCAGGAAGGCTTCAAGGTCATCACGATCGTCGACCTCCACATCGCCAAGGTCGAGGGCGGTGGCTATAAACCCTACGATGAAGGCATGGCGCATGATTACTTCGTAAAGAACCCCGACGGCTCGGTCTATGTCGGACCGGTGTGGCCGGGGCCGAGCGTCTTCCCGGACTTCACGCGTTCCGGGGTGCGCGATTGGTGGGGCACACTGTTCACCGATTTCGTGAAGATGGGCGTGCGGGGTTTCTGGAACGACATGAACGAGCCCGCCGTGTTTGATCCCCCGACAAAGACCATGCCGCTCGACACCGTGCACTATGTCGAAGATCGCAAGACCGATCATCGCGAGATTCACAACGTGTTCGGCATGCAGAATGTGCGCGCCACCAATGACGGACTGCTGAAGCTTCAGCCCGACGTCCGCCCCTTTGTGCTCACGCGCGCGGCCTACGCCGGCACCCAGCGCTATGCGGCGACGTGGACGGGTGACAACACGGCGTCATGGAATCACATGCGCCTCTCGCTCTCCCAACTCATGGGGCTGGGCGTCTCCGGCTACTCGTTCGTGGGCGATGATATCGGCGGATTCAACGGCAGCCCCACTCCCGATTTGCTCACTCGTTGGATGGAACTTGGAGTCTTCAATCCGATTTACCGCAATCATGCAGCCAAGGGAACGCGCAATCGCGAACCGTGGGTCGATGGCCCCGAGCATGAAGCGATCCGCAAACGTTACATCGAGACGCGTTACAAGCTGTTGCCTTACATATACACGGGCATGGAAGAAGCCAGCCGCACCGGCGTTCCCCTGATGCGTCCTATGTACATGGAGTTCCCCTCGGATCCGGCCCTCGCGACCAGCGGCGAGCAATACATGTTCGGCAGCGGCCTGCTCGTGGCGCCCAAGGTCTGGCCATTTCTCGATCCTTACGACGTGATTCTGCCCAAGGGCACCTGGTTCAATTACTGGACCGGCGAAACGATTGCAGGAGGACAGACGATCAAAGTTGACCCGCCGCTCGACACGCTTCCTGTGTACGTACGCGCCGGCACCGTACTCCCGCAGCAACCCGTGGTGCAGAACATCGACCAGACGCCCAGCGGTCCGCTTGAGCTGCGCGTGTATCCCGGCCCCGAGTGCAGCGGCAATCTCTACATCGATGACGGAAACAGCTTCGCATATCAAAAGGGCGCGTTCCTGCGCGAGCACTTCACCTGCGATGCGGCGAGCAACCAGGTGAAAGTACACGTCGCCGCGGCTGAAGGGTCGTACCGTCCGTGGTTTAAGGATCTGCGCGTAGCCGTTTACGGAGCGGGTCAGGCGCGTGATGTGCAGGTTGACGGTAAGCCCGTAAAAAGTTGGAAGAACGAACGCGGCATGGTCACCGTCGACGGCATTCCGTGGACGCCGGCCGCGCACGACATACAGATTCAATACGCCACTCGCTGAATGGCATCTACAGAACGATTGCTGTCCGAGCTCGAGAACAGCCGCTACCGCTTCGGCCGCGCCGAGGCGGCTCGCATCCTCAAGCTGCTTCAGAGGGCGCGCACCGCGCGCTTTGACGACGTCGCTTCCTTGATTCGCTTCCACGAAGCCCTGCTGGTGCTGCGCGCATTCCCACCCAGCGCGGCTGTGTTGCGCGCTTCGGTGCAACTGCTCGACACCTTCTGGAAGCGCGTCGAGCGCCTGCGCGAAAAGGGCGCCGACATGGACGACTTCGATCCGCTCGAAGTTTCGGGGATCGCGGGCACCCTGATGCAGGATGCGATCGGGTTCGACCTGGCGCGCTGGCTGGTGCAGCGTATGCCCGGCAAAGTCGACATCGCATGGGACGATTTCGACGATGAGCGCGCAATGGGCGCAGTTTGGCCGCGCTTCCTACCGCTGCTCAACGAAGACGCCGCCGTCGAAGCCGAGATCCCTTGGCGCAAATGGCTAGAGACAGCACAGGGTAGCCGAAGCACAAGTCCCGAATGGCTCATCGAGCGGTTCGATGCTCTGGCTCTCCCCGCTGCCGAGAAAGCGCGGCTCTACGAATCTTTGCACATGCCGATCCGCTGGCGGCTCGAGAACTTCCGCGTCTCGCGCACGCGGAACACTCGTCCGGTGTCGAAAGTCTTCTTTCACACCGAACCTCTCCTGACCCGCAAAGACGTTTCCCTCGACGCAGAACTCCGACGCAAGCCACCCCGGTTGGCAACGCTCCCCACTAAACAAGGGCGCGCCATCGTCGACTTGATTCGCGAAGTGATGCTGGTCCGTTACCGTGAACTCTACGGAACGACGCTTGCTGATCCGAACTCGGCGGTACGCGCCGACGTGGGCCGCGGTGTAACAATCTATCTGTGGGGTCTGCCACCTGACCGACGTCTCCCGCTGCGCGCCTACATCGCAGGGGTGACGCTGAAGAATGGCGTGCCCATCAACTACATCGAAGCGATCGGCCTGTTCGAGTGGATGGAAATCGGCTTCAACACCTTCTACACATATCGCGGCGGCGAGGTCGCATGGATCTTCGCGCAGGTGCTGCGCTGCCTCACCGCACACATGGGCACCACGTGCGTGTCGATGTATCCCTATCAGCTTGGTCACAAGAATGAAGAAGCCATCGAGTCAGGGGCGTTCTGGTTCTATCGCAAGCTTGGCTTCCGTCCCGGCCGCGCAGACCTGGTGAAGCTGGTCGAACGCGAGGAGAAGCGGATCGCCAGCGATCCGAAGTACAAGACTCCCGCGCGCACGCTGCGGCGGCTATCTGAGGGGCACGCTTTCTATGAATTGCCGGGCAGCAAGCCCATGGCGTGGGATCGATTCTCCACGCGCAACATCGGCCTGCGAGTGAATCGTGCAATGGCAAAAGAGTTCGTGAGAGATTCCCAGCAATTCAAAGCCGCAGCCACGGCCAAGCTGGCAAAAACTCTCGGGACGCGTATTCCGCCCGAGGGTACACCTTCACATGAAGCCTTCAACGATCTCGCACTCGTAGCGTGGCTGATTCCAGAGATCCCCTCATGGACCGCGAAAGAAAAAGACTTGCTCCGCCAGATCATCTCCGCCAAGGCCGCGCGCGATGAGATGACCTATCTTCACCTTCTTCAAAATCATGGCTCATGGCGGCGGGAGATGTTGAGGCTGGGATCGGCGAGTTAGCCTCCCTTTGGCCTCGTGCCTTGACGGGCGAGGACGCCCGTCGCACCAGCAACCAGCGAGCGACACACTTACTTCGGCATGTCCGGGCAAACAAACTCGCCTTCGACCGCCGAATACGTTACGTCCTGCGTCTCCTTACTTCGCACCAAGTGCTTCTGTAGACGCAACGTAGAGTCGCTCAGCTCTGCGATGTTCGCAGTGAACGCCAACTGGCGATCTTCCACGACGCGCAGTACGCGGGGCGCCGCCTTATCCACGGTCCAGTTGGCAACACGATAGGTCTCCACACACGAAGTCTCCAGCAACGTGCCGTTCGGCAGGAAAATATAGATGCTTCCCGGAGGCGGTGTTGAGGGCGCCTTCGTCACTCGCCAAACATGGCTGAACACAGACTGCAGGCCGGTGTCAGGCGCCGGATCCGCTGGCTGCACAACTGGCGCCGGCTTTTCGGAGGGCGGCGCCGCGCTCGGAGCCTTCGAGCACCCACCCACCATCACACAACCCGCTACTACCACCATAAATAAGATCGCCGCCGCACCATTCCTCAAAAATATTTTCGCGAGCCCAGTCCTCTTCATAGTGCTGTGAATTCTATGGGTTAGCCGCACACAACGTCCACCGACGGCGAATCGTCCTCTCCCGGCGCGCATCCACATGCAATATTTCTCGCACTCCAGCGTTTACACCTACAGATGGACGAAGTGCTTAGAAGCGGCGGCCCGATGTCGCAACAGGATCAGCGTATTTCTGAGGCCGTGCGCCGCGACTATTCGGGGCTGCGCGCTTTTATTCGCAAGCGCGTAGCCGACCAGAGCGACGCCGAGGACATCCTGCAGGATGTCTTCTATGAACTGGTCGAGGCTTACCGGATGATGAAGCCGGTAGAGCAAGTGACCGCGTGGCTGTTCCGGGTGGCGCGCAACCGTATTACGGACCTTTTTCGCAGAAGAACTCGCGAGGCGCGTGCCGCCGAGCCTGCGAAGTTCAATGCCGAAGGCGAAGAGCTTCTGCTCGACGAGCTGCTGCCCTCGCCCGACGCCGGGCCCGATGCTGCCTACGCGCGCGGCGTTCTGGTTGAAGCGCTCGACGACGCGCTTGAAGAATTGCCCGCGGAACAGCGGGACGTCTTCGTGGCGCATGAACTGATGGGCTACAGCTTCAAGGATCTCGCAGAACAGTCGGGCGTGAGCGTGAACACGCTGCTGTCACGCAAGCGATACGCAGTGCTGCATCTGCGCGAGCGGCTTCAGTCCGTGTACGACGAATTTTCGAGACAATGAGGAATTGACCATGAGAAGACACTGGTTTCTGCGAGGACTGAAGTTTTTGCTGTTCGCCATCCTGTTCGTGGCCATTGCCGGCCTGGTGGTGATGCGGCTCTGGAACTGGCTCACGCCCGCCTTGTTCGGCTGGCACGTGATTACGTTCTGGCAGGCCATCGGAATCCTGATTCTCAGCAAACTTCTGCTAGGCGGATTTCGCGGACGGCCGGGATGGCATCCCTACTGGCGCCGCCGCATGATGGAGCGCTGGGAACACATGACGCCCGAGGAGCGCCAGAAATTCAAGGAAGGAATGCGCGGCCGTTGCGGACCTTTTGGCCGTTCTTCCGTCGAAACGAAAGCCTAGCTCGCAGCCCTGATAACGCTGGGAATATTACACAAATTGATACTTGAATTCGCTTTTTATTCGCCTACAATCTGCGGAATCATTGAGTGAGTGATCGGAGAAACGGAAAATGTTGAGAGTGAATGTGAAGGAGAACGAAGAAGCCGTCGTCCTGCATTGTAAAGGTGCGCTGGTGCGGGGTGAGGAGACCAGTCTCTTGTGCACAGCGGTCGGCCATTATGGCAAGACTGTGATTCTGGATTTGAGCGGTGTGAGCACCATTGACGCGGGAGGAATCGGCGCGCTTATCGCGCTGCAAACGGCGGGCGTGTATCTGCGCCTCGAAAATCCCACCAAGACCGTGCGCGAAGTGCTGCGCGTCACTGGGATGGACTCGGTGTTTGAAATCCGCGAGTTCCCCAGTGTACCGATGCCGATCGCAAATGCGCCAGATGCGCCGGCCTTGGCCTGCTGCGGAGATTAAGAACTCAGGAACGGGTTCTGCAGAGAACTTGTGGTCGTTTGAAAGGAGAACTCGTCCTCACGTGAGAAAAGAACTTGTTAGTCACTTGAGACGAGAACCTGTCCTCAATTCATTGGGATCAAAAAAGGCTGCCTCTTATCAAGGCAGCCTCTCCTTTTTGGACGATCTCGGGAAGGGCTCGACTTCAGTCGAGCCAATAAACTACCAAGAAGAGGGGGCTTCAGCCCCTGAGGTTTGCTCTTCTCTCGCGAGAAGCCTTCCCCAGCGGCTGAAGCCGCATCCTATCTCACCCATTTTTCGGCCCGACTTGAAGTCGGGCCCTTCCCCTCTTCATCCTTCCATATGAATCCGTCCCATCACGCGAACGGATTCTCGTCCCGACTCGGCCCGTAGATCGATGGCACCGGCACGTTCAGCAGCCGCAAATACACCGACAACTGTCCGCGATGGTGGTACCAGTGATTCAGCAGGATCGAACGCAGAACGTTCACCCGCGGCTGGCTGAACAGTTCTTTGCTGCCCATGGTCAGCCGCCACAGACTGCGCGCCGCTTCATCCGAAATTCCGAGCAGGTTAGTTTCCGCATCGCGCACGCTCTGCTCGAACGTCTTCTGGATTTCCTCGACACTTGCAGGCTGCGGAGGCGTGAAGTTTGCCTGCGCAGCGTCGAAGCCGTCGGCCGCGATCATGCTGCTAAGGCGGCCGGGGATCATCGCGATGTGGTTGCACAACTGGCCGAGTGTCATTGAATTCGGGTGCGGTTGCCACGCCAGTTTGTCCGCTGGAACTCTTGCGAGCACGCGACGTGTCGTCTCCACTTCCTGGCGGAACTCCTTCACCATCGGGTCGAGCGTGGGCGAGGCTGCCTTCTTCTCCGACCCGATGGTCGTCAGCGGCGCCTGTCCGTACCGATCATGATGGCGTACCCACGCCATGGAATGCGGCAGCTTATCTTCATCGCGCCCCTTCGCCGTCATGTCGAGCCAGTTGTACGTGTTCAGCAGAATGTCGAGGCCGCGCGCGTACACCGAATAGGTATGAAAGATGTTTCCCTGTTCGTCTTTGTAGAAGACACTCGCACCCGGGCGCTCGTCGGAAGGAAACTCGGTGAAGTCGTAGTTGTAATAGACCTTGTCTTTGCCGGCGTCATCTTTCGTCGCCGAGACCTGGTAGTCGAAATTGAAGTCGCTGGCGTTTGACGACACCCACTTGAATCCCCAACCCATGCGCTGCTTGAAGGCCTGAATCTTCGGCAGCGGGGCGCGGGAGACCGCAATCAGCGTCGTATCGCGCCCCGCCAAGTGAACCACGCTCCCGTCAAACGAGTCCGCGATGAACGAACAGCTCGGGCATCCTTCCTTCCAGTCGGGGCCGAACATGAAGTGATAGATGATCAGCTGGCTGCGTCCTTCGAACAGGTCCGCCAACGATTCCTTCCCGCGGGGACCGTCGAACACGTACGGTTTCTCGACCTTCTCCCACGGCAACTCGCGGCGGCGCCGGCTGATTTCATCCCGCAGATGGGTGAATTCCTTTTCCCTGGTTAACAGTTCCCGGCGCGCCTTCAGCCATTCCGCTGGGGACGCCACTTTCGTTGACAGTTTCTCGCTGGTTGCCGACGGCATCTTGCTTTCTCCTTTGCCTTGCATCGAACGTTGACTTGAAACGGAAACTCTTCACCAGCAGCGCGCTCGCGCTGCCCGTAGAAATCGCTCCGCCTACGATCCAGGCCGCACTGGCCAGGCATTCAGGACACATGTCGTCCTCCTACTTTGTCTTGCGCTCGGCGATCGTGCGCGCCCCGGCCAGCATATGCGCCCAGCCGCGGTTCATGCCCTGACGCTGTTGCTCTTCAAACGCGCCCAGCGCCTTGTGGTGAAACTTGATGAGCGTACCGCCGTCGACTTCGCTGAGCCGGTACTGGACATTCGACACCGCCCCAAACGACATGAACAGTGGTCCCCACATTTCCAGGAGCGTGGGCCGCTTGATGGCCTGCACGTGCGCCCACAGGTGTCCGTTGTTGTCCCCCAGATCGCGAAACCAGCGCCCTCCCGGCCAGGGTTCGATCTTCATCGACATCTTCACTCCCTCGCTGTTTTCGTTCTCCGTACCAAGCTGTTCGAGCAGCGCTTCAAAAGTCTGCGTGATGGTCGCGCGCACCAGAGTTTCCTGCGTGATGTTCAACGTGAAATTCTCAGTGCCGGTGATGGTGGAACTCGTGCTCATGCTTTCTCTCCTTAGTTCGCAGCCAGGTGTTTCCGGCTAGCTCTGTTGGGATTCCTTGTTCTTGGCCTCGGCGCGCTCCTTGATGCGGCTCAACTGATGCGTCCAAAAACGCTCGAACGTCTTGGCCCAGTCATGCACCGGGCGGATGGCTTCGGCATTGGTTCGATAAAACATGTGTCTTCCATTCCTGCGCACACGGACCAGTCCCACGTCGCGCAGCACCCGCAGATGCTTGGAGACGGACGGTTGCTCCATGCGCAAGCCTTCCACGATGGCGTTCACCGTACGTTCCTCAAGCGCCAGATACTCCAAAATCTCCCGCCGCCGCGGTTCAGCAACGGCGTTGAAAGCGTCAGAAGTAGTGGAGGCACGGGGCATGCAGAGAAATATATACCTATATCGGCATATGTCAAGCGGATTTTTCTGGAAGGACGCCATGAGGCGAAATCGTGCATTTGTGGCTGTAGTCCTTACTGACCAGCAAAGAGGAGAACAAAGTCCTTGACGGAAGGTTTCTGCAGACCTGTGAAACCCGTTACCGATTGCAATATCGATCGCGGATTGAGCTTGCTGAGTGTGCGAAAGGCGAGAATCCAAAGATTTGCTGCTGAGCGTTATGGTGCCGCCGACTCCAGAACATTTTTGGTAGTCGTGAGTCAATTTGCCGGCATTTTTCGCATTACTAGGAAGAAAGATGGCCAGTTCCGCACCGGGCCGAGATGGTGTTCGAAACGTGGGCCGGGAACTCCGGCTTGGCGGCTGGAAAAACACAACCATCTAGGAGGATTTCAAGATGAAAAGCATTCTCCGCTCAGCATCCCTGCTTGTTATTGGCGCGGTTGTGTTCGTGCATCCGAACGACGCGAGTGCTGCCACGATTTACGCATGCAAACTGAATTCGCTAGGAACCCTTCGGATTGTCTCTGCCACCACAGCCTGCACCCCATTCGAGACGAAGATTTCCTGGAATACAGACGGCCCTGCGGGGCCACAGGGACCAACGGGACCTCAGGGACAATCCGGCCCAGCGGGAGCTCCGGGACTACCCGGACAGCCCGGGCCACAAGGACCGGCCGGACCTCCAGGGCCCCCGGGCCCGGTCGCAGGGAACGTGAACCCGCTGCAGGTGGCTCTTCTGCGTTGGTATCCTGCAACGCTCAACCGCTTCACAGTGGGCAATTCCCCGCCGAGTTGTATGCCTGTCGCTTGTGACCCGAGCTTTCCCGACGGAACCAGTGGAGTCGCCTTTGATGGCTCGAGCATGTGGGTGACTCACTGGGACGACAATAGCGTAACCAAGCTGCGGGCGAGCGATGGAGCAGTTCTCGGTATCTTTGCCGTGCCCGGAACACCGTATGCCATCGCATTTGACGGGGCAAACATCTGGGCCACGTTGTGGAACGGACCGAACGGCCCCGCTGGCAGTGTGGTCAAGCTTCGTGCCAGCGATGGTACTTTGCTGGGGAACTTTCCCGTTGGCCCCAGTCCTGCAGCCATCGTGTTTGATGGGTCATACCTCTGGGTTGCGAACGGAGGTTTCAAAGTATCGAAGCTAGATCTTGGTGGCAACGTCGTCGGGAACTTTTCCGTCGGTCAGGACCCAGAAGGGCTGGTCTTCGACGGTGCCAACGTCTGGTCCCTTAACAGGGTAGACAGCACGGTTACAAAATTAGGCACTGACGGCACCATCATTGGAACCTATCAGGTTCCACAATTCCCGCAAGCCATCACTTTTGATGGAAGCAACGTGTGGATCGCCGCCCAAGATGGCACGATCACCGAATTGCGTGCTAGAGACGGAGCGCCCGTGGGTACCTTCAGCGTGGCCAATGGGGCTACGGCGCTACTATTCGACGGAAGCAACATAGTGGTTTTCAGCAATGCTGTGCTCACCAGGATGCGAGCGGCCGATGGCACCGTCGTGGACACCGCTGGCATCACAAGTAGACAGATCTTCTCAGTGGCTTTCGATGGCGCGAACTGCTGGGGGGCAGACGATACCAACAAGGTAACTAAGTTTTGAGTTCGCGGCTCCCACGTTTGCTCGTCCGTGCGAAAACGTGGGATTTCCCCCCAGGACCCAGGGGACAGAGAGGTTTGTCCCAGGGTTTCTCGTGGGTTCGTTTAAGTGGAGCAGTCCGGAAGGGACCGCAACGGGAAGAATGCGTGAGCCATCCGGTTCGTTCACGGATCAGAACACTGGTGAACATCCCGCCTGCACCCGGCTTGGGCTTTGTCGCCGGCTTTGGGGCATTGTGCTCCGGGCTTTGTACCCACACAAGCAGAGTGACTTTCGTTCGGTTCTAAAGATCCCTACTCGGTTTAGAATGTCTTTGAGGTGCACACGTTGCGAAACAAGGGCAATCCAAACTGGGGTAAACCTGTGGCGGACATCCCCAATACGCCGACTTCGTTTGACGAGATGGCACGTCGACTGAAACTGACGGAAAGGGAATATAAAAGTTCCGTTCCGTTGAAAGAATGGGCGCAAAAGCACAAAGACAGCAAGTACGTTCCTCAAGACTTACTGGAAGCCTGGGGGATCGAAGTTAAATTTTGAGCCGAGATACCAACCATCGGTAACTGACGGCTCACCCATTCCGCGTGAGCCTGCACCCTCTGGTTTCGAAGTCACCCCTTCCGAAGCTCGCAACGTTCGGATTTGTCGGCTAAAGTATCAGCCGATGAAATCGATCGTCGTCTCGATCATCTCCCTGTTCTTCGTCGCAAATGCTGTGGCTGCTCAGCAGCCGGATCAGTTTGACAGCAAAGCTGCCGAGCGATTTGCAAAGCTCGCCCTCGCGTGTGTGCACAAGGAATACCCAAACAAGATCAGCCACTCCATGACCAGCGATGCAGACGTGGCACCGCCTCGCAAGCTGACTCCGGCCTTCTATGGCTGCTACGACTGGCACTCATCGGTGCACGGACATTGGCTGCTCGCGAGGCTCGTAAGGACTTTCCCTGACGCCGACTTCGTTCAGCCCGCACGCGATGCGTTGCGCCAAAGCCTTACGGCAGAAAATATCACGCAGGAAGCCGCTTACCTCCGAGCGGAAGGCCGGGCCAGCTTTGAGCGCCCCTACGGCCTTGCGTGGTTCCTGCAGCTGAACGCTGAACTGCGAGAATGGGATGATCCTCAAGCTAAGGAAATGGCCGTGAACCTCCGGCCTCTGGAACAGGCCGTGCTGGAACACCTGAACGCGTGGCTTCCCAAACTATCCAACCCTGTACGCATCGGCGAGCACGACCAAACCGCTTTCGCCCTCGCACTTATGCTCGATTATGCGCATGGAGCGGGCGACCAGAAACTCGCTGCGCTGGTGACGTCCAAGGCCCGGCAGTTTTACTTCAATGACAAGAACTGCCCACTTGAATATGAGCCCTCAGGTGAGGATTTCCTGTCGCCATGCCTCGGAGAGGCGGACCTGATGCGCCGGGTTCTGCCGAGTCACGACTTTGCGGTATGGCTGCGAACGTTTCTCCCGCAGACTCCCGATTCCGGCAGCAACCAATGGCTGCAGCCCGTGGAGTCTCCCGACCGGAGTGATCCAAAATTGGCTCATTTGGATGGGCTCAACCTCAGCCGAGCATGGATGCTCGAAGGCATTGCCTCCGCCCTGCCAAAGGCCGACAAGCGGCTTCCGTCGATCAGGTCATCTGCCGAAGCGCACAAGCGCGCTGGTCTGGCGGCAGTCACAGGCGAGCATTACGAGGGCGGTCACTGGCTCGGAAGCTTTGCGGTTTATCTTGTCACCCAGCGAGGAATTCGAGAGACGGCACCTGCTCCGTCAGGCAGATAAAGAGACGTTGTGGGATGTGCTGGCAAACTTCGTGGGCCAGACGAGACGTTTCAGGGTTGCGAGGGGTGCCTCAGTCAATCGTGCCGTGTGCGTTTGAATAAGGGTTCGCCATTCAGTCCGCGAAGGAGTTGAGTTCTTCGAACACGCGTAACGCCGTCAATATCCGGCGTGCCTAATCCGCTGGGCTTAGTCCCCGTCGTCCTTATCGTCCTCGTGCCTGCCAGACTTAAGCGTAAACACCGCGTGACCAACCATGACTCCCTTGATGCTGATGTCCACCCGGTAGGTCCCAACGCCCAACGAACGGGCTGGGAGATTGTAGTGGTACCGGCAACCCGCGATTCGGAAATTCGAGCCGTTGTCCTCGTCCTTCGAGTAAGTGTTCTCATCCACAGGAATGAGCGTTCCGTGCGCGGCTCGGGTTACCGCGATCGTGGCCGGCAAGCTGCAACTGGCATACTTGCCATACTTGGTGACGGCAAACTTCACCGGGATAGTTCCCCTTTTCGCCGAGAACACGCTACTCCCATCGGCATCGATAGGCCGCTGCACAAATGCCCGGTAGATAGGATTGAGAAGCAAAGCACGGAAGGTTCCGTTGCGATTGCCGCTGGCAGCAATTTGGCCTTTATCGTTGATGCCCGCTGCCGCCCTTAGCTCCCATCCGCTACTAGCCGGAATCAAGTGGTTGAGATCATGCATCACGCCGCCACTATGAAGGAATGCATGATAGACGAAGCTATCTGCGCTGAGATTGGAATACCCGACGACTTGGCCGAAGTTGTCGATGCCCCTAGCAACACTTACATTCCCGCCAAGTGTCCTAGGGCTGTTGCAGTCCGGCATGGCATTCCGCCGCACCGTAGGCCGTGGTCACAAGCGTGTTCACTACCAGCCCGTTTCGATTCTCCGTCATCAGGTGTCCGTGGTAGCTCAACTTGGCCTCCTTGCCTCGTCCTTTACGGGCCAGCATCGCTTCCGGATCTGTCGTCGAACAGTGCGTCTGATTGCTACGTTTCTCTCCCCGATAGTTGATCGTGGGGTTGTTCTCGTCCCACCGTGGCGCCGGCGGTTTCGGTTCGTCATCCTTCTTATCTTTCTCATCCTTGGCCACAGCATCAACCGGCCGGAAGCTCTTGTGCGATGCCCAGGCCTCCAGCAGTGTCCCATCCACGGTAAAATGTTCGTCGCTTAGCAGTTCCCCAGCTCGCGCTTCTCCCAACACCCCCTGAAAGAAGGCTTCCGCAATGTCCCCTTCCAGCAATCGCTCCCGGTTTTTGGAGAACGTGCTGGCATCCCACACTTCGTCGTCCATACTCAATCCCACGAACCACCGGAACAACAGGTTGTAATCCAGTTGTTCCATCAGCAGCCGCTCACTTCTCACCGAGTACAACATCTGCAGCAACAACGCCCGCAGCAGCTTCTCGGGTGCGATCGACGGCCGTCCCGCTCTTGCATAGAGCCTATTGAACCGCGGCGAGAGTTGTTCCAACACTCCGTCTACTAGGCTTCGAATCATCCGTAGCGGATGATCCTGCGGTACTCGTTTGTCGGGTGAAATATAGCTGAACATCCCATCTTGCTGCTGATCGTCTCCTCGCATGCTGCCACTACTAACACGTCATCCTGTGGATTGGGAGTCGTTTTTCAGCATCCTGCTAGATCGTCGGTGGCGGGATCGATGGGACGGTTCGGACCCGTGCGGAAGGCGTGGCCGAAGAAAAATTCCTCGCAACAGTAGGAAAATCCGACAACCTGACCGAAGCTATTAATTGCATACGCATCGCTGAGATCGGCAGTGGTGAGGTTCAGTGTACCGAGATCATCCGTGGCCGGATTGATGGGGCGGTTCGGAGCAGTGCGGAAGGCGTGAAGCTCGATGCTATCAGTGGCGAAGTTCCCGACTACCTGGCCGGAGGAGTTGATAGCCCGAGCTTGGCTATTTGCAATATCGCCGGGAAACCTACCGATATCATCGGTATCGGGGTTTATGGGGCTGTTTGGATCTGTGCGGAAGGCGTGTACCAGCGACATGCCATACGACTCGCCAACCACGTGACCGGAGTCATTGATGCCACGGGCAAAGCTGTTATCGGATTGTCCCGTGTCGAGACGGAGAGTGCCGAGGTCATCGGTCGCCGGATTCAGGCGTTGGTTGGGAGCCGTGCGGAATGCGTGCTCTGTGCCGCTACTAGAGGAGAAGAAACTTCCAACCACCTGGCCGGAGGAGTTGATTGCGACAGCCGAACTAGCAGGCCCGAAATCATCAGTGGCCGGATTGATGGGTTTGTTCGGAGCGGTCCGGAAGGCGTGAACGTTGGAACCATTTTCAGCGCTTGAGGACTCGCCGACTACCTGGCCAGACTCGTTGATTCCCATGGCGGTGCTCGAACCGTTATCCCCGATATGGACCGTGCCGAGGTCAGTCACCGTGTACATCTGTGCGAGGCATGTGCTGGCGATAAACAGCAGCCCCATGCACCAAGAAAGCTTGTTGAATTTCATTTTTGTGAACTCCTTGCACTGGAACGCTGAGAGACCTACCTCAAAGGAGAGGCTTTGTCTGGGGGAACGGACCGATGCGAGTCTAGCTGCGATTGGCAGGTCCTTCAACAGATAAGGTGGAGGACGCAGATCCACGATCAGGCCTTGGCACGACGAGTGGAGGTGACAAGGTGTTGTTTCGGAAGAGGTCTTTGTAGGGAGAACGACCAACGCGGGCAGGATGCGAACGACTTTTCAGTATCCCAGACGGTTCATACGGACGACGAGATCGTCCATAAGATGGTGAGCGCGGAAGGACTCGAACCTTCGACCCATGCCTTAAAAGGGCATTGCTCTACCAACTGAGCTACGCGCCCATCTTCTGTTCTCAACCTGTCGCAGAGGATGCTGCAGGCTTGATCTGCTCTTTGATTGTAAGGGGCAGCGTGCTTTCAGTCCAGCCGCACGGACCCATGCCGATCTGCTCTCATAATGGATCGATCGCATGAATCCGCGCGCCCGGGTTTGAGGGTCTCAGAGTTTCCGTCTCTGAGAAAGACGACTAGACCGCTTTCTTCCAGGTATCCGTGCTTTCCTTTGTCGAGGCCGAGCCGACCGTGCAGCTGCTGCATCCGGTGACCGCTTCCTTGCGCCGCTCGCGCAGCCGCGCCTGGAACGTGTCCCAGCGCCCGCCGATACCGACCGCGCTGTTGTTGATGGTGACGGAATCAGTGCCGGCCGGAACTACGCGTCCGGTGTCGGCGCCCGCCGTCGAAGCAGGCTCGCGTTCCATGGTGTTGCGCGGCCGCATCGGTTCCTCGAGCCCCGCTGCACGCGTCGATGAACCATTTCCTTCGAGTTGCTGCGTGGTCGGCGTGATGTTGCGGTCAGTTTCCTTGCGGTGCATGACCGGCCCGGTCTCCCACTTCGAGCGATAGCGGCTCTCGTAGTCTCTCCACTTCTCGTCCGACTTGAGTTCGTCTTCCGAATATGGAGGGAACGCCTCGATCTGCTCTTTCGTCAGGTCCGACGCAAAATCGTTGTCGTGTTTTGTGGAAGCGCGCAAATGATCCGCCGGCACGATGAACTTCTTGGTCGTTAGCCAGCCGCCGGTATCGACCACAACGTAGCGAATGTCGCCGCTGGAGTGGTCAAAGATAACGTCGTCGATCTTTCCCAGCTTCTCTTCCCGCATCCCATACAGGGTTGTCCCTCGTATATCTTCCGCAGTTTCGCTAAGCCGGTAGTCCTTTAGAAGTCCGTAGTGAGACATGTGTCCTCCGAAAGCTTTCCAAGTCTGGTTGGCGCTAAAAACTGTGTCTTGGATGCCTGAACCCATCAGCTCTGTTTGCAGAAAAGAAACCGGCGCGAAAAGACTCTTAGGCGACTTCGTTATTCTGTCCGGCCGCCTCGTCATTCAACTTGGTTGCCCAACGGCGCGACACCTTGGATGCACTTCTCGTCCCGGTGCGCGCTTGCCGTCCAATTCCGCCCGACCCCGGAAGCAGCCGATTGGCGAGTCCCAGCAGATCCTCCACCGCTCCCGGCATCAGCATGCAAGATCGCGGCGACTTTGGCCGGAACAGAAAGAATCAACTCGGCTCGGCCTCGCTCGCAGGCATCCACTATGGCGCTAGCAGCTTCCATTGCATCGATCGACGTCACGGGCAACGAAGCGCTGGCGCTGAACCATGCATATTCGTCCTCGCGACGAGACGCGTTCCACGGCAAGTTCGGCTTCCTCCTGCAGCGCGTGGTCGGCCTCTACGGTGAACACTTCATTGCCGCCTGCCCGCAACCTTTCGGCGGCCTTGGCTAGCTCTTCCGCGTCCCGGGCTGAGATTGCGACCCGCGCTCCTCGGCTTGCGAATTCCGCCGCCAGCAGAAAGCTCAGCCCTCGCGAGCCGCCCGTGATGAAGACCGTCTTGTCTTCGAGCGAGAACGCCCGCGACTGCATTGCCTTCGTGATCGCCAGTCCGGTCACAATCCCTGCGCCTAACCATGCCGCATGCTTCACAGTCTTTCTCCTGATCGACTTCCGAAGAGATTTTTTGTTTTCGAAAGGACAAAGGAATCTAAACGCCCGCTCGGCTGTTTCCGATCAGGACTTAGCTGCAGTTCGCTACTGACAATGCCTGATGGACTTCTTTTCTCGGAGACCGCAATCGAATTGCAACTCGGACTACTACAGAACTCGCGGTATTAAGATGGAGCGGTGCGGGTCGACATTCCATCGCGCACTTTGCAATGGAATGGAGTAACCTCGCGTTGCATTCCGCAACGCATCGTCTGGAATCACTGCCCTTCCGTTACCCGCGATGTGGTTACTCTCTCGCACGGAATTTTTCTTCGCGTGTTCAAAATGTACTACTCACACCTTGTTTGCACTTTCATTTCGAACTAAGTTGCATTTAACTTTTCAATCTGACTGTGGTTGGTGAATTTTTCGGCCTGAGGTCTTGCTGCCACGCGAACCATCATGCGTTGGGAAGGGCCCTCCCCCACAGGCCGCACGTCCGGTAGTACGGACGGAATTCGCTTCAGCTCCCGACAATCGACCTAGCGAGACGGAGTGCGTGTGCCTCCGCCGATGGAGGAGTGTGTCATGAAGCACCACAGTTTCTTCGTGCGGTATCTGTGTGTGATCCTGTTCGTCGTGGCTCCGCAACTTGTGCGCGCACAGAGCAACCCCAACTGTTCGCTGATCGTTCCTAACAATCCACTTTCCGCCGAGGGACTGGCCACCCCTTATCAACTGGTCGCGACCGATCCAACTATTGGAGATTGTCACGAAACAAACTCTGACCAGTCGGCCTTCGTGCAGGCCGCGGTGATCGATCCGGCTACCGGTCAGATATCCATCTACAATCCGCTAGTTGTTGACCAGGGCGCGACGCCGGCAATGCCGCCCGTCATTCCCACGCTGCCCACGAACGGGATTGTAGCCCTCTGGTTTGGATATAACGGCGACACCTTGACGTTGCAAGGCGCAGACGGCGTGCTTGCTAGCGCTTCGTGCGTCAACGGCGCAGACGGAGCCAACTTCGGCCAGTTCGCCTACTGCAATGCACCCGCCTTCTTCAAAGCAGCCCATCGCGCGCTACGCAGAGGACAGATCTCGATTCCTCCACTCGGCATGGCGGTCGATGGCCGTCCCTGCCCAACTGTCCGCGACTTCTTCGCGGTTGATCAGGATCAAAGCGATAACCTGCCCACCAGTTACCTGATGACCAGCGATGGCATGGCGCAGAAGACGCAGGCAAATATGAGCCGTTACCCTGACGCGCTAACGCTCGGCAACCCCAGCGATAATCGCCTGGTGGATGTCGCGCTCGACGGCGCGCTGGGCTGCACACCATGGAAGGCTGCGGACCTGGCTGATCCCGGACAGATGGTGCCCGCTCTCCCTCTCAACGAATTGCAGGCGCGCGCCAAACAAGGCTTTCCGGTCGCGCTTGTTCCTGCGGGCGACCCCATGGTGCTCAGCAACGGCTCGAGAGATCTTGTGAAGGTGAACGCCTACCGGCGCGGCGTCGACCAGCCGCCGGTGGCGTGGTCGTTCCAGGCGGACACGTCTCGCTACTGCCGCAACATGCTGCGTGTGGCGCCGGCGCGCATGATGCAGGACCAGGCATTGCTCATGCCTGACGCTGCGCACCCCACCCGCGGACTGTCGCCCGATCCCGGAGCAGCCGATTCCCTGTTTACGTTCCTGGCGCAGCGATTCGTCGCGAGCTACGACATCCTGGGATGCGCCGACCTGCTGCGCGTTCCCGATCCGATTGCGTTAACTATCAACGCAGATGGCATCACGACAGGCGCGGCTCTCAATGGCCCGATCATCACGCGGGCCCGCCAGTTCCTGGCGTGGTGCGAACGGCAGGATCACTCGCAGGACAACGCTTCAACCGCTGCCGACACCGAGTAATCCCCCCTGGTGCCGCAGCGGAATGAACCGGGCGCGCGAATTCTCCGGGGTTTTCGCGCGCCCGCTGATTCTCAGATTTTTGGGGGCGTGCCCCATCCTAGCGCGCTCTTTGCGCCGGTGGGGATTTTGAGATTCCGAACTTTCAGAAATTTTCCAGCATCCACACGTTGGATCCGCCGTTGGCTTTCCAGAGCGCGAGATGCTTGCCATCGGGCGACGGAATGGCCCAGCCGATCGCCATCTGCGTATCCTCGAGCATTGTTCTGGTTCGTCCCTGCAAATCAATGCTCAGCAGTGCCCATTTTCCGGTGTTGGTATAGGCCGACGCCCAAACGCTACGGCCGTCTGCGGCGAAATCAATGCTGTTGATCCCGGCCCAGGCTTGCGCGGTCACGGTGCGCTTCGAACCGTCTTCCACAGAAGTGAAAGTGATATTCGGTTCTCGTTGAAGAATCTTGCCCTTCCCCGTGGCCAGAATTTTGCCATCGGGTGACAAGGTCCAGTTGTAAGCGTAGGAACTTGCATCCTGAATTCTGAGCTGCGGCAATTCTTCACTCTCACCGGTCATGGGATCGAAACGGAAAAACGACACCATCGTAGGACCGCGCAAGTCATACAGGCACAGCGTGGATGGGGCCCGGGCACACTGTACGTTGCCCAAGTCACTGCGTGCCAGGATTTGCTGCGGTGGACCACCGGCGAGCGATACCCGCATCAGGCGACGCGGCGAACCGGGAGGCGCACCCAACTTCGGCCAGATTTCGAAAATTACAGTAGCGTTATCCGGAGCCAGCCGAGGCAAAGAAGTCTCTTCGCTTCCTCCGACCAGCAACTCGGGCGCGCTTTGATCGAGGCGTTGCTTAAAAATGTGAAACGTGCCGTCGCGATCCGAGGCGAATAAGACTGCTTTGCTGTCCGCTGTCCAGGAGAAAGCGTAGTTCCTCCAGTAATCGAGGGTCAGCCGCTGTGGCTCGCTGAGTCGCGTGCCTCCGGAGTTCAACTCTGAAACATACACACCTAGATTCGAGTAATTCTTCGTATAAATGATTCGCTTGCCGTCAGCGCTGGCGCTAAGACCAGATACTTCATTGGGTGCGGCGGTCAGACGGACCGCACTTCCGGCAATATGTCCCTGAGGGTCGAGTGGCGCTGACCAAACATTGGAGTCATCCTGATTCGGTGCCAGCTCAGACACGGAATAGACCAGATGGTTGTCAGTCGTCCAGATCAGTGCCGGGCCAAGCTCCAACTCCCTGCCGACTTCCGCCTGGTGACCACCTGAAGAGAAGATCGTTTCTTCGCGGCCGGTGCGCAGATTGAACGAGACCACGCTAGTGTTGGCTCGCCAGAGGGGTGTGTATTCGCTCACTACGTAAGCGATTTTACTTCCATCCGGCGACCAGGCGGGCACACCTACGGTGCAGTTATGACAAGGGACAACGAGCCGCCGTGGATTCTCGCCATCCCCCGCCATGAGCCAGATTTCTTCGGCGTGCTTTGGTCCCTGGACGAACGCGATCTGAGATCCGTCGGGAGAAACTGCAGGAAGCTGGCCGTTGTCAATCAGCTTGCGGGGCGCACCGCCAATGATAGAGACCTGCCACAAGCTCGGAGGTGCGGTCGGTCCTTCTACCCACGTCGCAACTAAATGACTACCGTCGGGGTACCAGCCCGACGGAATGGCAGCGAAGCCGGAGGGCAGGCTTAACGAGTGGGTTTCGCCACTATCAATCTGCCGCAGGGAAAGGCCAGTCTTGTCGGCAAATGCCAGGTATTTGCCATCGGGAGAAATTGCAGCTCCGAGGATCGGATTCTCTTCGGAACTCGCCGTAAGGCGTCGTTGTTTGATCCCGGCTGTGATCTGCCCGGATTCGCGGCGCACGCGGGCGATGATCAATCCCAGTACCACACCGGCCAGCAGAACTGCAATCGTAAGGGGAATCCGAAAGCGACGCGCACTGGTGGCGGGAATGGGCTGGGATGTGTCGGCCGCGACTGCGCCATTTACCGGCGCCAGGAATCGATAGCCCCGCCGGGCCACGGTCGCTACAAACCGTGGATTCTCGGCAGAGTCGGCAAGCGCATCGCGCAGGCGCCGAACGGCAGCATTCAGACTGTGATCGAAATCAACATAGGTATCTTCAGCCCAGAGGCGGCTACGCAATTCCTCGCGGGTCACTACTTCGCCGGGATGCTCGAGCAGGGTTAACAGGATCTGGAAGGGCTGCTCCTGCAGCTTGACCCGAACTCCATTGCGACGCAGTTCCCCGCTCCTCGGGTCTACCTCGAAGACGCCGAACCGAATCGCACCGGGTTCTGTGCCGGTCGCAGGCATTTCAGCAGTTCTGTTCGGGATTCTAGCATTCAGTGCCATCGTTTTGCTCGTTACCTCACCCCGCAACTATTTGACGCGCAACCGATTAACTCGTTACCCACGTTTTCTCGCCGGGTAATCGCCCCACCCTTGAGATACGCCCGCCCGGGAGCGACGGTTCCCTCAAGAACTGGGGGTGAGTATGACCGTCACGCTAAAGATCGTCCTGCTGGGTGCACTAGTCGTGAGCTTTCTGGGCAGCGCTGCTGTGGCCGAGAACGATCCACACCTGAATGTTATTGTCAGGTTTTCCGCCGACCTGCCGCCAGGGCTCGTGACCGACGCCGAGAAGTCCGCAACCCGTGTCTTCGACAAGGCAGGTGTAACTGCGCAATGGCTGAATTGTCCGGCTCGTGGTGGCGAGTTTGCGGATGCGCGCTGCGAAGTGCCGCCTGCCCCCACCGACCTGGTGCTGCACATCGTTCCCAGCTCGCAACGCTCGAGTGACGCGGTGTTTGGCGTGGCGTTCGTCACCGGATCTGCCGGCGCCTACGCCGACATCTTTTTCGATCGCGTGCAGCGCGTCCACGATCAGGATCGCAACGTCTCCATCGCCGCTCTGCTGGGATCCGTCTTCGCCCACGAAATCGGCCACCTGCTTCTGGGCGAGCATTCGCACTCGCGCGACGGATTGATGGTCGGCCAGTGGCACCTCGATCAGCTCAGCAAGATCGGCAAGGGGAACCTGTTTTTTGATTCGAAGGACGCGCACCGCCTTCGGGCCCGCGTAGCCGAACTCAGCACTGCCCAAACGCTCGCGATGATTGCTTCGGAATCGGGAAACTAAATTCTCCTTCATGGGTTTCAAGCAGAGCTTGGGATCCGTGATGCCGTCGCAATGTGAGAATGCAAGCAAGCCGGCTGAGACGCAATCTGCGTCGGGTGCACTACGACGCTGGTCCCGTTGCGGGAAGCGCGCCACCCCATTACAAAGCTTTTACTTCAATTCTTCTCTGCCCGCGTATGGGCCCGTGCGAAGACTTAGGCTCTTGTTTTCTTCGACGTGCACTCCTCTCCCGCGGAAGCAATCACGACTAAGTCAGTCGAGGCACGATTTTTTTTGCAGACCGGCTGCTTACCCTCGCGCATTCGTGCGCCGATGGTTACGGTGGTACCTAGAGTGCAATGGCTGTTTCGTTGACATCCCAAAACCCCAAGTTGATACTCCGCTTACGGTTACCCATTTCTAAGTTGTTGACCTGTCACGGGGCAAAACTCGTGCACCCGTTCTTTCGCTCGTTCAATTTTTGGTGGAAGTACTCACCGGAGGAAAAACATGTTGTTGAAGCAGGCTATGGATCGTCTCGGTAACAGGGCCCGCTGGACGAAGATCGCCGGCATTTCATTGCTCGCGATCATCGCAGCGGTGTGCGTCGCGCCGCTCGCGAAGTCGTACGTCGTCACAGCGCCAGCCGCGCATGCAGCAGAGAAAGCTTCTCCGCTGAATTCGCGCCTGAACACGCAGCCAGCAAGTCCCGCGGAGCAGGCACGCATCGCCACCAGCTTCGGGAACCTGCCGCTGTCCTTCGAACCGAACCGGGGCCAGACCGATCCGCAGGTGAAGTTTCTGTCGCGCAATTCGCATTACAACCTGTTTCTCACCTCCGACGAAGCAGTGTTCACCCTGCCCATCGCCACGCCTGACAAGGCCACCAGCCGCATGGCTCGCCGGCAGAAACCGCATCCGACTTCGCAGGCTGTCCTGCGCATGAAAATGCTCGGCGCCAATCCGAACGCACAAGTCGCCGCCATCGATCCGCTGGCCGGGCATTCGAATTACCTCATCGGACGCGATTCCAGTAAGTGGGTGCGCGACGTCGATCAATTTGCGCGCGTGAATTATCGCGGCATTTATCCCGGCATCGACCTGACCTTCTACGGACAACAACGCCAGCTCGAATTTGACTTCATCGTAAAGCCCAACGCCAATGCGAACACCATCGCGCTCGACGTTACCGGCGCGAAGAAGATTGCGCACGAAGCATCCGGCGACCTGGTGCTGACTTCGTCCGCGGGCGACATGCGCCTCCACAAGCCGGTGGCGTACCAGCTGCAAGGCGAGACGCGCCAGCCCGTAGACGCGCGCTTCGTGGTCAAGGGAACCGAGATCGCTTTCGCGGTCGGCAAGTATGACCGCACCCGCGACCTGATCATCGATCCGAGCATTCTGTACGCGACCTACCTCGGCGCAGGCAACGACGACGATGGCTACGCGATCGCAGTCGACAGCACGGGCGCTGCGTATGTCACGGGCCAGACAGCGTCCCCCTCGTTCCCCAAGGCGAACCCGCTGCCGGCCCCCAACAACAATCTGCAGGGCACCACCGATGCGTTCGTTACCAAATTCTCGGCTGATGGCACCACGCTTGCGTACTCGACATTCCTTGGCGGAACCGGTACCGACAGCGCGAACGCGATCGCAATTGACGCCTCGAAGCAGGTTTACGTCGCGGGCTCGACGGATTCCACGGACTTCCCGGGGGTTGGAAATCCCCAGCCGAGTTTGAGTGGGGGCACGGATGCCTTCGTGGCCAAACTGAGCGCCGCTGGAAATTCGATTCTCTTCGCGAGCTACATTGGTGGCACGAACGACGACATCGGCTATGGAGTGGCAGTCGACTCCGCCGGGATCTACGTTGTAGGTTCTACCTCGTCGAGCGATTTCAATGAGATCGCGAATGCAATCCAAGGCAGCTTCCGGGATGGAACCGGGACTACACCGACCGATGGTTTCGTAGTGAAGATTGACCCCGCGACAGGAAATGTCTTGTTTGGAGACTACCTAGGCGGCACAGGCAATGACATTGCTACCGGCGTCGCCGTGGATGCAGCTCACGTTATCTACGTCACCGGTGTGACGCTCTCCACGAACTTTCCCGTCGCGGGTGTAGCTGCCAACTACCCAAATTCTCTTCAGTGCGGCACCGATGGCAACTGCAACGGCGGCAAAGACGATTCCTTCGTAACCGCCATTGCATTCGCCGGTGTCACTCCCGCTTACGTCTATTCCCATTACCTGGGAGGGAGTGCCTTCGATGACGCCAACCAGATCGTCGTCGATTCGACCAGCAATGTTTACGTCGTTGGGATCACTTCTTCGACCGACTTCCCAACCACTGCGGGTGCCTTCAAAACGACGCTGGCCGCCAATGCATCGAACGCATTCGTGACAAAGCTCAACGCGGCCGGTACGGTTCTGGGCTTCTCCACCTACGTAGGCGGGAGCGGCACCGATAACGCGCTGAACGTCGCCCTTGATGGCAGCAACAACGTCTATATCACGGGTTCGACGACCTCGACCGACTTCCCGACCACCGCGTCGGCTCCGCAGAAGACACTGGGCGGCAACAAGGACGCGTTCGTTACCGAGTTGAGATCCACGGGCGCGGGCCCGCTGGTGTTCTCCACCTATCTGGGCGGGTCGGGCGAAGAAGATCACTTTCTCGCCGGCATCGCCGTGGATTCGTCGAACAACTTCTACGTCACCGGCGACACGTTGTCTTCGGACTTCCCGGTCACGGGCAACGCCCATCAGGGCACCATCGTCAAAAACTGCGGGACCTGTCGCGACGCCTTCGTCGTGAAATTCAGCCCGCTCGATCCCAAATTCACCGTCGCGGTGGGGGCAATCACACCATCCGCGATCAGCCGCGGCTCGACGGGTACCTCGACTGTCACAGTTACTTCGAGCGGCGCCTCGGGCACCGTGGCCTTGGTGTGCAACATCACGAGCGCCGCCGCGACACCGCCCACTTGCTCGATCAGTCCGAACTCGGTCGCGCTCACCGCTGGAGGCAATCAGACATCAACTCTGACGATCACCACCGTTTCCACAGGATCGACCAGCATCGTCACCTCGGGGATGTGGCTGCCGCTTCCCGGCCTCGCACTTCTCGGCGTCGGCCTGCTTCGCGATAAGAATCGCAAGCGCAAAGCTCTGTTTGGTGTGCTCACTTGCCTGGCCCTTGCCGGACTCCTGCTGATGGCGGGTTGCGGCAGTGGCAACGGCGGGGGAGGCGGCGGTGGTGGTGGCGGCGGCGGAACCACCAAGGGCTCTTACACAGTCACAGCCACTGGCACCATTACCAACACGGGTAGCGCCAACGGTTCCGCGAACTTTACGGTGCAATAGGCATTTGCACCTCCTCAGGACCGGTCGCCATGCGGCCGGTCTTTCTTGTTGCGAATACTTCTCTTGCAGACACGGTTGATTGAGATGCCCTCGGTAGGTACGCTGTTCGAAGGGACGATCGCGAGTGCGACATTCGACTGAATTATTAAAGAGAATTTCTCTGTGGCTCTGTGCCTCTGTGGTGAAAAGCAGGTGAGCCATGTGTAGGGATACGAGTTCGCGCAGCGCACATGGAGCGCGTTGGTCTTTGACCACAGTCTTGATCGGGCTCGCCTTACTATCGCCCGCGGCCGCGAAGAAGAATCCCGCGCCCACCCTCCGCTGGGCCGAAGGCAATGCGGGCTGCACTTTCTCCCTCGACAGCGATGGCAAGTACCGCTACGGCCTCTGGACCGCCGGCCTCGGCCTGGTTCTCGCCGTGGACGCACAGGAACTGCAATTGGTCCACAAGCGCGGCGAGCGCTTCTTCGGCGTGCACCTCACGGTGCACAATCGCACCGGTTCCCCGCTCGTAGTCGACCCCAGCCTCGCGACGCTCGAGTTTGTGAAGCACGCCAAGGTCATTCAGCCCGCGCTCGATCCAGAATCGTTCGCGCAGAAAGCGCAGTCCGACGTCGACGACATCGAGTACCAGACCCAGCGCGAAGTCGAAAAACATCCCGAACGCAAGGAAGACCGCGAAAAGTTTGTGCAGGGCTGGCAGCAGGAAGTTACGGAGTTGCAGGACTTCCTGAGCCACGGAACCCTGCCTGCAGTGCAACTCGACAGCACGCACACCGAGATCAGCGGATGGATCCTGTTCAGCACGCACAATAAATGGATTGGAGAATGGAAAAAGCCCGAGGAATTTCTATTCAGAATTCCCCTGGGCTCGCAGATCGTGGAATTTCCATTCGCGCTGCCCGCGCAGGAAGGCGACCTGATCCTGCGGCAGCGCAGCGACTAGCGCAGGCTACGCTACCGAACGCTGCTGCGACGAAGTCTTCAGAAGCAGGTCTCGCAACGAGACCAGTCCCTTGAGTTCCTTGCCGCTCACGATGGGCAGGTGACGAAACCCGAATTCCTTCATCAGGAACAGGCACTCCTCTGCCGACTCGTTCACGTCGACGCCGCGCGGGTTCGGGGTCATCACTTCCGACACCTTGGTCGTGCCCGGCGTGCGGCCTGCCGCGACCACGCGGTTCATGACGTCGCGCTCGGAAAAGATACCCACCAGCAGTCCATCGCGCAGCACGGGCAGAGCACCGATGCTGTGTTCCATCATGAAGCGCGCCGCTTCCAGCACGGTCTTCTCGGCATCGATCGAATACACGCGCCGGTCCTTCACAAGATCGTACACAGTCGACATGTTTCCTCCTGGAACTCTTCTGGAGAGCGGGGGATGGCTCGCCGGTGCAGGCCGGCGGAGCGAAGTTGGACTCGTACTTTACCACAGACTCCGTGAACCACGATGGCAGAAGGTAGCTTTCGAGTAGAAAAAAAGGCGCCCGGCGAACCGGACGCCTCCATTCCCCCAAAACCAGCCGTCAGAAGCGGAAAGTCGGGCCCAACGTTACCCGCAAGTTGTTGTGGGTTCCATTCCTGAAGTAGATCTCGTCGCCCACCTCGGCACGAAGTCCGATCGGTCCCACGAAGCCTTCCACGCCCACGCCCGGATAAATGGCTGCCGCCGTGTTGCCGGTGGTCACGTCGCCGATCGCGCTTTGAAAACCACTGGTCGCGTTCTGGTTCGACACGCTGAAATTGATCAAGCCGGCTTTGAAGGTTCCGAACAAACGAACCGGTCCGCCGCTGGTGCCGAACTTCGGCCCGAACAGCGCATGCAAAGTCCGCAGGTCGGTGCTTACGAACCGGGTGTTTACGCCATCGGAAAAGGTCGTGGTGAAATTGCGTGTGAAGTCGTAGGCCATCTCGGCCTCGATCTGCACGTTGCTGCGCACGTTGAACGCTGCGCGTCCGCCCACACCCACGAAATTAATGTGCGGGCTGGTGCGGCTCAGGTTGAAGTAGTCTGCGAAGACTCCAACCTGCACGTGATTTTCGGACTCCTGCGCAAACATGACAGGCGCCGCCAACAAAAAACCCAAAAGTGCCAGGACGATACTGCGCCGCATACTCAAAGACTCCCCCGTGTTCTGGTCTGGAGTGTGCCGCCCACACGCCTCCCCTGCTCGTCGCAACTCGGGACAGGAGGAGGGATGTGGACAGTTGCGAATGTGATGCCGCGTGGGTAACGCAGGTTGGACTCGCGCGCGCACGCATGCGGCAGTTGTGCGCAGCTACGTACAAACTCTCAAATTTCTGCAGGCTTGTCCGTAGGAAATTCTGCTCACTCCGACGCTCGTCGCAAAAACAAAACGGCGCGGACCTGGCCGTCCGCGCCGCGATTCGGAATCTTAATCAGAGCTACTGGAGGTGATTGATTTTCATTGCTGTCTGTACTGCGGGCGTCGACTTCTCCCGCTGCTCCATCGACACCACAAGATACTGGTGTTCCTTCTTGTCATTCGCTGTCAGGTGCAAATAGAAGCGATCCTCTTCCAGGCGATAGTCCACGTCTTTGCCCACCGGCAACAGCACGGGATGCTTCGCATCCTTCGCGCGCAGGTGAAACAAAACGTTGTCGCCCTGCAGCACGTATTCCTGGCACAGAGTCGTGTCGGTCGCGTCGGTTTCGTGCGACGCATTCTCGAACACCGTGCACTGCAGCGACTCCATCTGCAGCAACTGCCCGGTATGGTACTTCTTCGGTTCCTGGGCCTGCGCCAGCGTCGCCAGCATCAGAACCGCGAGTGCCATGTTTGTCCTCATCAATCTTCCCTCGTCCCGAACGAGTTCAATGCTGGTCGCCAACTCCCGAACTGCAATCATTGTTTTCCGGAAACGTGCATGGCAGGTAGATAACGGCGGTAACCGCCACTGGTAACGCGCGGGAGCGCCGCTGCGATTTGGAAGCGGGACCGCTGAAAATCAACGCTGGACGAGGCTTTCGAGGGTCTCAAAGAAGGCCGGGAACGAGATGACGGCGGCGTCGGCCCCCAGAATCTGGGTCTCTCCCTGCGCTCGCAAGGCCGCAACGGCGAACGCCATGGCGATCCGGTGGTCCCCCAGCGAATCGATTTCGGCCCCATGCAAGGATTGACTGCCGGGCACCGAGACCCCGTCTTCATGCTCCTCGACCTGCGCTCCCATCGCGCGCAGGTTGGTCACGATGGCCTGGATGCGGTCGGACTCTTTCACGCGCAATTCCTTGGCGTCGCGAATGCGAATCCCACCCTCGGTGAATGGAGCAATGGCAGCCAGGACCGGGATCTCGTCGATCAGCGCGGCTGAATCAGCGCCCGCGATTTCCGCCGATTTCAGGTGCTGCCCTTCCACCCGCACCGTTCCCACCAGCTCGCCGTGCTGCTCTTCGAGCTGTGTGATCGAGATGCGCACGCCCAGCCCGATGAGGATATCGAGCAAGCGCGCGCGTGTTGGATTCATAAGCAGCGAATCGACGATCAGTTCGGAGCCAGGGAACAGCGCAGCCGCGCAGAAGAAGAACGCGGCGCTTGAAAGATCGCCGGGAACGCGGGCCTCGACCGCGTGCAGCTTCTGTCCGCCTGCAATGCGGGTGGAGTTACCATTGCGCTTCAACTCCACGCCGAATGCGCGCAGAGCGACTTCTCCGTGATCGCGCGTCCGCAGTGGCTCTTCGACGCAGGTCTCGCCATCGGTAAAGAGTCCTGCAAACAGCAGGCACGATTTCACCTGCGCACTGGCTACCGGTATCTTGTAGTGGATCGGTTTCAGGTGTCCGCCGGTGATGCGCAGGGGCGGACGCTCGCCCTCGGCTGAACTGATCCGGGCGCCCATCTCCCCCAACGGCTTCATAATGCGGGCCATGGGCCGGCGTGACAACGACTCGTCGCCGAAGACTTCGGAAGTGAAATCCTGGCCCGCGAGAATGCCGCTCAGCATGCGCATGGTCGAGCCGGAGTTTCCGCAATCGAGCGCAGTGGCGGGCGCGGAGAGCGTCAAGCCTCGCCCTTCAATCTCGATGACGTTCGCGCTCGCATCGGTGCGCTCCCACTTCACGCCCAGCTGTCGCATGCAGGCCAGCGTCGACGCGCAGTCGGCGCCGGTCGAGTAGTTTTCGAAGCGCGATTTCCCTTCGGCCAGGGAGCCGAGCATGGCGAAGCGATGCGAAATGGATTTGTCGCCGGGAAGGCGCAAGCCTCCGGACAAATGCCGCGCGGGCCGCACCGTCACGCTGGAGCCGGGTTTCATCGTTCTCTCCAATATATCGGATAACGCTTGCGGGCCAACGGTCGCAGAGAATGCAACATGCGCTCCCAATGTGACCATGGGTAGCACGCGCCAGCGTGACCGCCATCACACGCACTTTCGCTCCGGCGCCGCTAAGCTGAAACTCCCCTCGCCGAGCCTTGGCAAATCCCGCTTCGGGAGATGCCTCTGGATACCCGCAGCCGCATTCCATCCCTCGACGGGCTGCGCGCCGCCTCACTGGCGTGCGTGCTGCTCGCCCACCTCTCGGGCACGCGTCACTTTTTTCGCTGGGGGATCCTCGAAATCTACGGGAACTTTGGCGTGCGTGTATTTTTCGTGATCTCCGGATATCTGATCACGACGCTTCTGCTCAAAGAGCACCAGCGCACAGGTCGCATCTCGCTGAAGGATTTTTATGTGCGGCGCGCCTACCGGATTCTGCCGGCCGCTTACGCGTTCATGCTGGTCGCGATCGTGGCCGAGTGGCACACGCTGTCATGGACCAACCTGCTCGCGGCCCTGACATATTTGAGCAACTACTACCACGGAAGAAGCTGGACGCTCGGGCATCTCTGGTCGCTCTCGGTGGAGGAACAGTTTTATTTGCTCTGGCCGGCGCTACTCGCGGTGTTCTTTCGCAAGCGCCTGTGGCTGGTCGCTGCTCTGTTGTTATCAGCGCCGCCCCTCCGTGTTTTGTTCTGGACACTCTGGGGACATCGCGGGCTCGAGCATCCCTTCCCAGTCGTGATGGACGCTCTGGCCGCCGGCTGCGCACTCGCCATGATTGAGCCGCAGTTTCGCCAGAGAGACTCTTGGCTGCGCCGCCGCTGGTTTCTGCTCATCCCGACGATCACTGCTTTGCTGCCCCTACTTCAGATACATCACAACCGGATCTACCAAACAACCGGATCTACCAAGTGGCAGGATTGACGGGGATCCATGTCGGCATCGCGCTGTTCATCGCGCGCGCCGTGCGCATGCAATCTCGTGCGCTCAACTGGGGACCGGTCGTGGGGATCGGCACGATGAGCTACAGCTTCTATCTCTGGCAGCAACCTTTTCTGAATCGCGGATCGAAGGTGCTGGCGTTGGTGTGTGCGATGGGCTCGTACTACGGTGTGGAGAAACCGTTCCTCGAATTGCGCGAGCGGCGGAAGCAACGGGCAGCGATGGGGCCGAGAAAAAACCGCTTGGCAGCGAGCGTGCCGAGGTTCCGGTTCGCAAAACAGCTTGAGCCGGTTCGCTTAGAGAACAGCCGCTAGGCAAGCGCCTTGGCTTCGGCGGCCGCTTCGCGCAAGACCTGCGGCGAGACTTCCTTGAACGTGACGTGAAACTCGAACATGGGCGTCTCGGTACCCCGTCCCCAACGATTCGCTTCCCAGTGCGCGCGCACAATCTTGACGTCGGCGTGCTGGGTGAGGTCTAGCAGCATGGGCGATTCGCCGCGGTAGAACTTCTGCGGGAAAGAGGCGATTGGCTTGGGCGTCCAGGTCGCGCCGTCGGCCGAACCATAGATGCTGACGTCGAGCGCCTCCTGCTCGATGATGTTCGTGATGTACAAGGTCGCGAGGAACACGCGATTGCCGGCACCGCCGACATCGACGGAAGCGCCATCGCCTTTGGCGGTGATGACAGTTTTTTCGGGAACGAGGAAGGTATCGACCATGACGGGAGGATTGTAGCAAAGCGACCCGCTTGAATCTGTGTTGCCTACTGATTCGAGTCCACGAACTGCCGCAGCAGCTTGCCCACGGCCTCGGGCTGCTCCCAGGCAGCGAAGTGTCCGGCTTTGGGGATTACCGACAGGCGGCTGCCGGAGATATTTTGACGCATCAGTTCTCCGTCGGCCATCGTGGCGATCGGGTCTTCTTCGCCGAGTAGCAGGAGCGTCGGCACGTCGATGGTTTTGAGCGTCGGAACGGAATCGTGCCGGGCCGCCATGCCGTGCTGCACTTGCGCGATGTCCATGGGAGACATCTTGAGCATCATGCGCTTGGCGCTGTTCACCAAGTCAGGCCGCGCCTCGCGCGTACTCTGGCCGATGAGTTTCGGAAGCATGAGATCGGCGAACCATTCCGTGCCGCGCTCGAGCACCCGGTCGGCGGTTTGCAGGCGAGTGTTGCGCGCTTCCGGCGTATCGGCCTGTGGGCGCGTGCAGCACAGCGCCAGTCCCGCAACGCGATCGCGAAAACGTCTCCAGAACTCAAATAGAATGTAGCCGCCGATCGATACCCCGGCAAAGATAGCGCGCCCCACGTGTGCATCGTCGAGGACGCGCACGAGATCATAGGCATGTTTGTCCATGGTGGCCGGGCCTTCGCCGGCTTCCGACTCTCCGTGTGCGCGCAAGTCGGGGACGAGGATGCGATAACGCGATTCGAGAAATTGCGAAGCGGGCAACCAGAATTCATGATCGGCGGGAAAAGGATGCAGGAGGACGACTGGCGGTCCGTCACCGAAAGCGGCGTATGCAATTTCGGCGTCACCGCTGCGAATGCGATTCATGCAGGAATTCTAATTGAGAGGCGGAACACCTCGGACTCAACGCGCAAGACTTCGCAACCGAACAGTAGTGCGCTGCCGAGGCGCACCGTCGTCGGTCCGAGAGTGTCCGACCCACACGGTCCCGCGCGCGATTTGTTTTGCATCAGTGCGCGGCTTTAGCCGCGCCGTAGGTTTCTCTTTCCTCCTTCCCCTTCGGGGGTTGAGTTCCCTTCTTCATCGCTTTTGAAGCGATGAGGAGTGATCACTCCCGCTGCGGGTACGGTTCACGCATGCTATGAGCCCTGTATGACTCAGTAGCGGGTGAGTCGGCCTACGCCGCATCAGATGTCCGGCTTGGTCTCCCTGGGGTCCAAGTTACACGGTAAGGGTTCGCGCGGTTCTGCCTAGGACCCGCGGAACGGCGCCATCTCTGGCCTGATTTTAGAATAACAATTTGGGTAGGGTGATTGTGACACGCGAGGGAAGTTTATACTTGGCGTTGATTGATGGAGATGGATGGGATTTGTGACGTGGGTGGCGCTTGACAGGTGATTGGGATCACAGGAGAGTCAGTTCTCAGGTGACACGTCACAGGTGACAGGCCACAGGTCACAGAAATGTAGCGCCGGCATCTTGCCGGCAGTCGCGAGTGCGTCCCGCCCGCGTCCGCCGTCGTGCCGCCCCTACGGGCTTGCTCGGGTGGTGGCCTTACCCAGGCTTACGCCCTGGGCTATCCTATGCCGCCGCTTCGCGGCTCGCGTGTTGCGTGCGTAAGTTTGACCGTAGACTCAAACCCAAGACTCCGGAGACTCAAACCCGCGACCGATGACGCTCGCCGGCAGCCGCGGTGCCGAATACTTGCTTGGGCAAAGGGACCGACGAGTGATGACGGCCGCATCGGGGTGACGCCCTCAAGAGGGCTTGAAAATCACGGCGCGTGCCGTGCCGTATACCGGTCATGGGAACTTTTCACTGCACCCCGGCGTATCCTAGAGAGGAGGAGGCCTGGCCATGTATTGCAACTATTGCGGCAAGGTGATTCAGGACGACGCCAACCTCTGTGCGTACTGCGGCAAGCGCGTCGGCGCGGTGACGGCCCGCAAGCGGCTCGTGCGTCCGCGGACCAACCGGAAGATCGCAGGCGTTTGCGCCGGGCTCGCGGAGTATTTCGATCTCGACGTGACGTTGGTCCGCGTGCTGTGGATTCTTGTGACGATTTTCTCGGCGATCATATTCGGTATTGTTGGCTATATCGTGGCTTGGATCGTCATGCCAGAAGAGCCTGAGATGCTTCCCGTACCGCAGGGGCACCAGGCGACCAATGCGTAGCGTTTGCGCGAAGGTGTAGAGGCGAGTCGGCGTCGATTTCGAACGCACCGAGCGGGGCTCGCGGGCTCACGCCCTCAGCGCGATGTGCCGCCCCTACAGGGCTCTCTGATGCCTTGAGCTTTCCCAGCGCTTACGCGCTGGGCTATTTCATGCCGCCGCTACGCGGCTCGGGTGTATCCGCGCTCAACTCTCCGGCGACTTACGACCTGATTCCGCAACACCGTTTCCCGTCATTTCGGAAACGCCCTTTCGTTACTCTATAACCCGCGACCTGCGACCAGTGTTCTGGACCGTCAGTTGTGACCCGTGACCGTCCACCGCGTCCTGTGGTCTGTGGCCCGCCGCCTCTGCCCCGTTTTCCGAGACCTTCGGTCTATTGCCGCCAACTTTCACCTGTTCCCGTCCTACGGTCTGTGACCCGGTCGCCTGTGAACCGGTGTGTGACCGTCCTTCGCGCCGTGCGGTCTGCGTTCTGTGGTCTGCCGCCTGTGCCGCGTTCCCGAGCCCTGTGCGGTCTACGGCTTTAGGCGTCCACTGCGATCTGTGCGGCCGCTCGTGACTCGCCCCCGCATCCAAAGTCTGCGACCTGTCACCTGTGACCTGATCTCTAGTTTTCTCGGAAGGGTTCTTTCAGGCGCTTTCTTGCTGTGTCGGCTGGGGCTGTGTCGGAGTTGGTGGCCAGGACGGCCTGGTACTTGCGCGTGGCGAGATCGCGCTTCTGTTGCAGATCGTACATCTCGCCGGCACCGAGATTGGCTTTCTGAAGAACCTCGGAGTCGGGCTGTGGGGCTTGGGATACGAGTTCATACGTGGCCGCCGCTCCCGAGTAATCTTTCTGGCTGCGCAATAAATCCCCCAGGTAGAGGGCGGCCAGTTCGTAGTGCAGTCCAGGATATTTACCGGCCTTGCCTGTATCCCAAACGCGGCGGTAGGCGGCTGCCGATTCCTGTGGCTGGTTCAGGGCACGTAGCAGGGTTCCCTCTTCCAGCGCCAGCAGCACGTTTCCCGGATACTGCTGGATCATGCCGCGCAGCAGCGGAAGCGCCTCGCTGTAACGGTGCTCGCGGCGCAGGAAAAGAAGCAGCGCGATTTTCGCGTCGACGCTGTTCTCGGTGTTCGCGCGTGCCACTTCGTACAGGTACTCGATGCCCTTTTCTTTGCTGCCGCTCAATCCCACCAGCGACACGGCGACCTTAACGCCCCACGGCAAACTTCCCATGACATAGTTATGCGCGCCGACCACCAACTTGGCGTCGGTGTACTGGGGTGAAAGTTCGAGGACGCGCTCATGATCGTGGCGCGCGCCGACTGCGTTTTTCAGCGCTGAAAACCAGGCCCGCTCCACGAGAGCGGTGTAGGTGGAGAACTGGGCGCGAGTGTTGCCACGCGCGTATAGCGCGTCGACATCTTTGGGATTTGTTTTGAGCTTGTCTTCTTCTAACTTTTCAGCGCGCTCGACCAATTGCTTGATCTGATCTTTGGCTTTCGGGTCGGCTGGATGATGCGGGGTTCCGATGAAGCTGTCGTTCGCGTAGTCGGCGGTATTGAGTGCTCCCATCCGGTAGAGTTCGCGGAACATCACGGCCGTCAGCAGATGGTTGACGGCAAACGGATCGTCCGAATGCCGATCGATGATCTTCTGAAACTCCTGCACGGACCGGTCGTAGTCCATGTTGTAGAAGCGATCGAAGGCACTCGCGTTGAGCGGATCGGCGGGGCGGTAGGCTACGCCTTTGGCCGCGTCAGCAGGCGAGGCGGGCTGCTGGGCGAAGGCGCGTACTCCGAGCATTGCCGCCAGAGCGAAGATGAGCGCATGCCTGCCGAACCTAACGGACAACGTACCTTGGTTTGGAAATGCCACCCGTTTCCTTCAGTGTAACCGATTCGCGGGACTCAAGAGGATCACCTAGTCCTACCGATTTCCACCCCGAAACCCGACCTATAATCCAGACCAGCCGTGCATCTTTCCCCCAGGCTTTGGTAAATCTTGCTTGTCCCGGTTCGCTTTCGGCCATTGCTTCAATGTTCAAAAGTCTTCCTTTCAGAGGGTTACAGTGTCCCCTGTATTTGGACCCTGATTTGCCCTGTAGATGATGCAGGAGGTCTCTCCGAATGTCGGAAGTTATCCACAACGCGGAGCGGGAGTTTTGGCAACCACCGGTCGCTGCGTCCCCCATGGCGATCGAGACGGTGGTGCAACCCGCGATGGTCGAGGCCTGCGATAACTGCGAGACGGAGTTTATTCCCGGATCGCGTTTTTGCCATGCATGCGGCGCGGAACGGGCAGAGCGGTCCACGAAGAACGAGTTCGCGACGTGGATCAGCACGGCGTTTGCCTGGGTGCGCCACCTGGAATTTCACAACATCGAGCGCTGGATCGTGAACACGCGGGAGTGGCTGGGCCTTCCTACGGCGGCGCTGGTGTCGTTGGCAATCGGATTGTTCTGCGTAGCGGGTGCCATTCTCGTGGGTCTGATTTTCACCGTGCAGACGACCTTGGACTGGCAGGCTGTGCAGGTCTGGCGGATTGAGTGGCTGCTGGGAGCGAGCGCTTCGTTCCTGGCGGGAATTCTGCTGAAGAAATCAGCGAACTAGCATTACCGTTTACGACGATTTGAAACCTCCCCCAAGTTTTCAAATCGTTCGGCGATAGCCCTCCCCCAGTTCCTTCTCTCATCTCCCAAATTTCCTGGTTGAGCCCGGTCGATGGTTCTTCGATCAATGCACCGGCTCGGCTTCCGTGACTACCGTCCCCGCCCTGCGCTGCTGCTGCATGCGGTACAGGTGATGTACGGGCCCAACACCTTTGCCCAGCGGCTGGCCCTTAGCGATCGCCGCAGAGACGTAAGCCTTTGCGAGAAGCACCGCTTCGGGCAGGCCGCGATCGAGGCCGAGGTGGCAAGCCATCGCGGTGGCGAAGGCGCAGCCCGTTCCGTGGGTGGAATTCGAGCGTTGCCGCTCGGACTTGAAAACTTCCTGTTCCACTCCACGTTTGGTCTGGAAACTTAGAAGATCGATAGCCTTGTCGAGGTGGCCGCCCGTAATCACCACGGACTCGGCACCCATCTCGTGCAGCTTGGCTGCAGCGCTGCGCATCTGATCCGGGTTCGTCACAGGGAGCCCGGTCAGCACGGCGGCCTCTTCTACGTTGGGCGTAACAACAGCCGCGAGAGGCAGCAACTCGGAGGAGAGCACACGGGTGCCTTCCTTATCGAGCAGATCGGCTCCGGAAGACGCCTTGAGGATCGGATCGAGCACAACGTTCGGGAGTTTCTTCCGTCCCAGAAATCCGGCGACTGATTTTGCAACCTTGCCCGAGCCGAGCATGCCGATGTGGACAGCATCGATTTTGATGTCGGACGCGAGTTCTTCGAGGGTGTCGGTGACCAGTGCAGGGTCGCACGGATCCACGCGACGCACTCCTGCGGTCGATTGCACGGTCATGGCGGTGATGCAGGCCACGCCGTAACAGCCGTGGGCCGCAATGGTCTTGATGTCAGCGGTTACGCCCGCCCCCGAAGAGGGGTCAAATCCGGCGATGGTGAGCACGATGGTCGGCATGTCGGGCATACGTTCGCACTGTACTCTAAAAGGCCGTCCGGCACTGCCCTGTGGAAGTTTTCCAAAGAGATTTTCGGCCCGTCAGGACAAGGACGTCTGCGCAAACTGATGATTCGGCTAGATTTGCTCGAATTTTACTTTTAAGTTGACTAATAATAAACTACTTGTAAGATTTTCCAGTACCCACGCTTTGTGTTTGTTTACTATAGTATTAATAGTTAAGCCTTTTGTTTACAGCTTACTATGCAACGTTACTCAACTTTTACAATAGGTTACGTTTGCTATGAATAACTAGCTGGTAATCTTGCTACAAGAAATTCCCGGTTGACACTCCCCAACTGCTCGGCTAGCCTACCCTAACCTTTGGCCAAAATTGTGAACGACCTACGTAGCGACCGAACCTTTTGCACGCGAGGTGAACTGAATGCGAAGACGCATTGCTCATGGACTGGCGGTGTTTTTTTGCGTCGCCGGCCTGGGAGCGGCTCAGGGCAACTCGGGCTCGGCCCACGACCGAGGTAGTCCGGCCAAGAAGTCAGCCGAAACCAGCCACCAAGTCGACGCAAGCGAAGAAGACGTACGCGGCCTTACCAGGCAGGGACGGCGTCCTGGTACGGAACCTATTTCCAAGGCAGGGAGACTGCCAGCGGAGAGGCGTACGACATGTACGACCTGACTGCGGCGCATCCGTCGCTGCCGCTGGGGACCTACGTCAAGGTCACCAACCTGCGCAATGGCAGAGCGGTGGTCGTGCGCGTCAACGATCGCGGTCCGGTAGTCGACGGACGCATCATCGACTTGTCCTATCAAGCAGCCCGTGCTCTTCACATGGAGCATCAGGGCATTCAGCAGGTCCGCCTGGATCTGGTGAACGAACCTCAGACCGTAGCCCTGCTGCGGCCAGTAGCGCGTCTGCAGTAATCCCTTTAAACTCCTCTAGATGCGTGATGCGCGTGAGCGCCTGATTGTCGCTCTTGGATGTATCGTCCGCGGCCGCCGCCCAGAAGATCGTGGCGGCCGTGGGCGATTCCGCCCGTTACTACAAAGTTGGATTGCAGCTCTACACCGCCGAGGGACCGCAGATCGTGCGCGATCTGGTGAGTTCGGGGCGACAGGTGTTTCTCGATCTCAAGCTGCACGACATTCCCAACACCGTTGGCGCGGCCGTGAAGGAAGCTGGGAAACTCGGCGTGAGTATGTTGACGGTGCATGCGTCGGGCGGCACCAAAATGCTGCGCGCCGCGGTGGAAGCGGCGCGCACAGCGAATCTCGCGCCGTCGATTCTTGCAGTCACGGTGCTGACCAGCCTCGACGATCGCGATCTGGAACACGCGGGCGTGCGCGGAAATGTGGGCGACCAGGTGTCACGCTGGCGGCACTGGCGATTGCGAGCGGATGCCAAGGCGTGGTTGCGTCTGCGCAAGAGGCGGCCGCGCTTCGCAATGAATTGGGAGACGATTTCCTGATTGTGACGCCGGGCGTGCGACCCTCGGGGAGCGGACACGACGATCAGGCGCGCGTGGACGCCCGCGGAAGCAATCGCCGCTGGAGCGAGCCACATCGTGGTGGGCAGGCCGATCACCGAAGCCATGGATCCGGCGGCCGAAGCAAGGGAGATCCTGGCGCAGATCGGATGAGGGTAGTTCTACTCGAGGCTCATTCTCAGTTCTGAATACTCCTACGTCATCTCACAAAGCCGTTCAGTCGGATGATTTCCGAGTATCCCGTGACACGTCCAGTTACCCCATGAGGAGCCATTACCCTACCTCCCAAACGGCTAGGACCGAGCAATGCAAATTCTGCTGGAGGACCTCCGCTATCCCGCACGGCAGCTCACAGAAGTCCAGGATTCACGCTCACGGCGGTAATCTCCCTGGCCCTTGGCATTGGTTCGGCAACAGCGGTATTCAGCTTGATCTATGCGGTGCTCGACGCAACCTTATCCCTACCCTGCCGCGGATCGAATAGTACGACTCACGGTCGACAGCGTAGCGGGTTCCGGGGACACCGTCTATCTAAATGGCGCCGAAATTCAGACCTTGCGGCAATCACCAGTGCTCGAAAGCGTTCTGGCTTCGGACAACAGCGCTCTGATGCTGACCGGGCAAGATCTTCCGGAGACGGTGCACGCCGTGAGCCTCATCTCGAATAATTTCCAGGATCTCGGCGTGCCCGCTTCGCTGGGTCGCGGAGTTGGCCATCCGACGCAGTGGACGGCCAGGAGCCACGACCTGTTGTAGTTCTTTCTTACAGGTTTTGGCGGAGACACTACTTGTCCAATCCGGATGTCGTGGGCCGCACTCTGCAACTTGATCACAGGAACTTCGAGATCGTAGGCGTCGCGGCCCCGCGATTCACTTGGTATGACGGCGATGTCTATCTCCCGCTGAAGCTGTTGCGAGATCCGGGGCGCACATCATGGTTATCTGTTCGCGGCACGGGCGTCATCGCGGCACAGCCGAAGCCGCACTGCAGCCCTCGTGGAACAGTTCGCCAGCTACATGCCGAAAGATTTCCCGGACGTCTTCAGGGTCCATGTGCGAGGGTTGAACGATTGGGTCGTTGGCTCCATGGGCGGAACACTGTACCTGGTCTTTGGCGCGGTGATGCTGCTACTCGTAATCGGATGCGGAAATGTCTCTATTTTGCTGCTGGCGCGAGGTACGGCACGGCAGCATGAACTAGCGGTCAGGACCGCCATCGGCGCGAGCTGCATCCGGATCATTCGTCAGTTGCTGATGGAGTCCCTCCTCCTCGCGGTGATAGGAGCAATGCTTGGTGTCCTAACTTCTTTCGGCGCTCTTGTGTTGATCTCAGCGTCTGCTGCCCCCATATACGTTCGCATCCGAGGCTGTCATTCGTATCAATCTGCCGGTGCTTTTTTTCAGCATTACAGTGGCTCTGGTAACGGGTGTGCTGTTCGGGCTTTGGCCAGCGGTGCAACTCTCCCGCACCCACGTCGGTGAGATCATGCAGTCGGGCGCGCGCCGAGTGGCCGGCCGCGTCCGCGGACGCAGGACCCATAGCGCGCTCATTGCTGCGCAGGTGGCGCTGACATTGTTGTTGCTCGCAGGTGCGGGTTCGTCGATGAAAGGGTTCGCCCAGCTAATACGCAAGCCTCTCGGCTACGACCCGCATAATGTGTTGACGATAGGGATTCCATTGCGCGAGGACTCCTACCGCACATGGCAGGCGCGCGCCACCTATTTCGAGCAACTGCGAGAGAAGGTGGCGGCGACATCAGGCGTGACCACGGCCGCCATTTCCACGGACGCAACTCCGCCCCGCAATGGCTGGATCTTCGGTGTTGAAGTACTGGGCAAAGCCGAACCCAATCCCCTAATGGAATCGGTCAACCTGATTAGCCCGCAGTACTTCGCCGCTCTCCACATCCCCCTGCTCCAAGGACGCATTTGGAGCGACGTTGAAAATTCCAAAGCCGCCCACGTAGCGGTCATCAACCAAACTATGGCACAGCGGTTTTTCCCGGACGGCGATGCCATCGGACATTCGCTGAAAATGCCAGGCATCGAAGGCAATCCCGCAACGATATTGTCGCCACCCAACATCGGATCGTCCTGGCTGCAGATTGTGGGCATCGTCGGCGACGCACACAATGACGGGCTGCGCAGCGCCCCTCGACCAGCCGTCTACGTGCCCTATACATTCAGCATGGGAGAGGGCACGGAAATTCTAGTTCGCTCCCAGGCCCCGCCTCTTACGCTTTTGCATGCGGTGCGCGAGCAACTGAGGACGATTAACCCGGATCAACTGACCAGTTCGGACATCGATGATCTCGAAACTCGGCTCACCTACGAACCAGAATGGCAGCAGGAACACCTCGCGGCGTGGATATTTGGCGTCTTTGCTTGGATAGCATTGGCCCTCGGAGCCGTAGGGCTGCACAGCGTTGTGGCCTACACCGTGGCACAACGGACGAATGAATTCGGGATTCGTATGGCGCTTGGAGCACAGCGCAGAGACTTGCTGCAAATGGTGCTTAAATCGGCGGCGGGAAGCCTGGGTGCCGGAATCTTCGTGGGTGTTGTCCTTGCAGTGACCCTGAGCCAAATCACAGCGAAGTGGGCACATGGGAACCCGCGCGATCCCCTCATTCTTTTGGCTGGAGCGACTCTCCTAAGCCTGGTGTCGGGATTGGCCTGCGCCATACCCGCGCGTCGTGCTTCGAAAGTCGATCCCGTGATTGCACTACGTAGCGAGTAACACTCTCGCCTTCCGAATCCCACGAGTTTTCGTGCTAATCCGGCATCGGATGCATAGTTTTGGGGAGCAGAACATGCCGCTTCTGTTCGGCACCAAGAAAGAAAAGAGCGCGACTCGCGTCGCGCTTTCTCGTTTGGGCGCTCGAAGCTCGTGCTGCAGTTCTACAGCTTCTCGTAAAATTCGCAGCCTGAGCAGGAAATGTAGATCCCGCCAGGGACACCGCGTTCGCGGTCTTTGGTGCGCTTTACGATGCGCGTGTCTTTGCCGCACTTGGGGCACGCGGTGGATTTGCTGGTGTCCATGACCTTCTTGCGGTCGGCTGTCTTTGCGATCTTCGCCATCTTCTTCTCCTGACAGGAATGTGCCGCCAACCCGAGAGCCGGGGTTCTACCTGGTGTTTGGGGAGTCACTTGGGCAGCCGGGAGTTCCCGGCAGAGGTGGGCACGCTCAGAGGAGTGTGCGTTTGTACTCGCCAGGAAGAGTTTACATGATAGGAACGATCAGTGTCTTGTTCCCGAGCCTGGAGCGAAACTGCTGGCGGGCACAACTTTTCGGTGGACTTCTGAGGTTTCCGGGTTAAAGTGGATCAAACGGCCCTCCCCCGATTCGACCCCAGGGGTAGGACCCATGAACGCGAAAAAGACCCTTCTTCTCGCTTCTGCTGTATTTCTCTTTTCTTCCTTCAGCGTAGCCCAGATGCATTCCACTTCTGTCCCTTCGACGGCCAGCATGCCGAGTGATCTCCGGACGGACAGATGGGGATGAGGTGCGAGTGCGTCGTCGATTAACGGCGGCGACCTAGCCGTTCTCTTGCGGACTGGCGCAACTGGAGCAGCGATGCCAGCGCTTCTGGATGGGTGGCGCCCAGCCTGTGGGTGACGTCGTCGGCCGGGGGCTTTCCTTCCCGGCCGTGCGGATGGCCGGCGGCGATCCCAGGAAGTGGTACTACCTGCGGCGCGCGTGGTGGAACACACGGCGGAGCGCGTGCAGGCTATGCCGCGGATCGGGGAGAACTAAAGCTGAGTTGGCTCTGGGCTATGGCTTGGGCTCTTAGGTTTTTCTATTGCAACACCGATCGGGGCGATTATCGCCGCGTCTTTAGACTGATCACTCCGGTGTGCGGGCAGGATGCCCGCACGACTGCCGGCGGGACGCCGGCGCTACATTCGTCTCTAGAAAATCATGCCGCTTTGTGCGCGGAAGGCGACCATCTCGCGTCCGAGATGATGCACCTCGATGCGGTCCACCGTTCCCTTTGGGCCGGTCGAGAACATCACCCAGCAATCGCCAACGCCGCATGCCAGCAGCTGGGGATTGGGTAACGGCGCCAGCGGGACTGCGGAATTGCCCGGCAACTTCCAACTGCAAGCGCCCGCTGTCGATCGTCACAATCACTCGCTGACCTCCGGGCGCGGGACTAACGTAGGTACCGGCATAAGTCTGCAGAACGACAAGTGGCGTATCGACGATGTTGTTTGTCGGCGACGGGGCGATGTCGGCCAAGGGAACCGTCGACATCTCGGCGTCGGAGGTTGGCTTCGCAGCAGATCGGGCTTGCGGTGACGGATGCGACGGGGAGTTGAATACGAGCAACACTCTACCCTGATCAGTGAACAAGTAAGGCTCGACCGGCGCATTGGCGTCCAGCTTCATGACGGCGCGGACTTTCCATGCAGCGGGTGGAACGATGGTCGGCCGCCGGATCTCGATGAAGATGGGATGCTCCCAGGCGTAGCCAATCGTCAACGACACGCCATTCAGAACCAGAGCCGAGAGGATCGCGCCGGAGAAGAGAGCCAGGGTTCGCGGCTTCGAACTGGCCAGCGACGAAAAGAGTGCCGTGACCCCTCTGCTGCAACGGGCGCGGGCTCTTCCCAAAACTGGGGGCGCAGAGTCCACTGGCGCACCAGGGAGAACACTGCATCTGCGAGCAGTCGCGCTTTGGCCAGTTCGGTGTCCGCCTGATCGAAGATCGCCTGCATCTCTTCGGAAAAGCGTTGGCGAAAATATGGTGGATGCGCACGCAGTACCGCGTTATAGAGGAAACGGAGCATCAGGCCCTCCTTGGTTTCGCCTGCAGGCGCATTTTCCCTTCGCGAACCACGTCATCGAGCCGCGAGATTTCGGCCGTCAACACGCCGCGGCCCAGCATGCTCAGGCGGTAGTAGCGGCGCCGTGGATCGTCATCGCCCGGCTTCTTTCCTAACTCCTCGACCAGTCCGCGGTCGATCATCTTCTGGAGATTGTCGTAGAGCGTGCCCGGTCCGAGCTTGTACTTCCCTTCCGACTGGCGCTGCACTTCCTGCATGATGGCGTAGCCGTGGAGCTCTTCGCCGGCCAGGGAAAGCAGGATGTGCAGGGTCGCGGACGAAAGCGGGAGAAACGTGTTCGGGGTCTCTTTCATAACTCGATTATCGTTATATCGACTTCCGAACTAGTTGTCAAGTATGGATGGGAAGTCAAAAGCTTTAACCACAGGGACACAGGGGCTCACAGAGGAAGCCAAAATGCTCCGGGTGCCTCTGCGTCTCTGTGGTTAAGGATTTTTGCGCAATTGAGCTACTCGGGCAAGCCCATGCGGCGCATGACATCGGCGTAGCGTGGATCAGAGCGGATGAAATCAAACGCCGGCAAGCGGATCGATAGTAGGATTTCTTCGTCAGCCAGGGAATAGGCCTTCTCGAGATAAGCCAGTGCGTTCTCGCGATCGTTCGCGTAACCATAAGCGACTGCGATGGCGGAGAACCACTCGTTCTTATCGAACAGCTCCGATGCCCGGCAAAGCGCAACGTACCCCTTGGCGTCGGGACTAAAGGAACCAGGAGTCGAAACAAACTTCTGCAACTCGCTTACAGCCTCGCCGAAACGACCCATCGCTGCGTACAGCAACGACAGCTTGTAATGGGCAGGTCTAAAGCCGGGGTCGGCGAGCAGAGCTTTCTGGAATTGCGCGAGCGACTCGTCATAGCGGTGCGCCATGGTCAGCACTGAAGCGTAATTCGTGTTCAGGATTGGAGAGAGCGGATCGAGCGACATGGACGTGCGGAGTTCCTCGAGCGCCTGCTCGAGGCGCTTTTGTGGAACCAGGAATTCCATGGAGTAGAAGTAGTGCGTGTTGGCGCTGTTCGGATTCAGGGCCAGCGCGCGATGGAACTCCTGCTCCGCTTCGGTCCATTTCCATTCCTGGCAAATGGCCATGGCTCGCGCGGTGTGCGCCTCGGCCAGCGAGGGATCGAGTTCGAGCGCCTTGCGGGTCGCGTCATCGGCTAACAGCCGCGCCTGTTTGGAAGTGATCCCGATACCGTATGCCGGGGCGACCGTGTAGGTCTCCCCCAAGCCGGTATAGGCGAGCGCGTAGTTAGGGTCGGCAGCGATGGCCTGCTGGAACACATCGATGCTCTTCTTCAGGCCCTCGGGTGTACGACCGTACCAGAGCTGGCGGCCTTCCAGATAGAGACGATAGGCCTCGGCATTGGTGGTGCCGGCGTTTCCCATGTGCTGCTGCTCGGCAGTGCTCACGTGCGCGCTTAGGCGGTTCGACACATCCCGTGTGATGTCGCTCTGCACCTGCGTGATATCAGACATCTTGCGAGTGTAGTGCGAACCCCAGATCTCCGACCCGTCGGAGGTGTTGACGAGATCGGCCTGCACCGAGACTTCGTCGCCACGCTGCGTGATGCGGCCGACCAACACGGCAGCGACCTTGAGAGTCTCGCCGATCTGACGGGGATCTTCCTGGTTGCCCTTGAAACGGAATACCGTGCTGCGCGCCATGACCTTGAGGTCGGGCAATTGCGAGAGCGTGCCGATGAGGCTCTCGGTGAGGCCGTCGCTGAGATATTCGTTTCCGGAATCGGAGGTGGCGTTCACGAAGGGCAGGACGGCGATGGATGACACTCTGCCAGACTCGGATTTCCCGCGCAGGAAGTAGACGGCAGCGGAAGCCGCGAGCAGCAACGAGGCGGCCACGATTGCAATCCACAAAAATTTGCGGGACTGTGGAGCGCTGGCCGGTGGTACGACCGCGCTACTCGAAGCAGCGGCGGCGGTTGCGGACGAAATGCTTGAGGAGCGTCCGGAATCGTGGTCGCGTTTCAGCGCGTGAGGTCGGTACGGAGATCGGCGGCGGTCTGATAGCGGAGATTGCGATCTTTCTCCAGTGCTTTGCTGATGATGCGGTCGAAGTCGGCGGGCAGATCGGGATTCAGGCGCAGCGGGGAGACGGGCGTCTCGTCGAGGATGGCTTTGAAGATCTACGGGCGAGCTTTCGCCACGAAAGGGCACCATGCCGGTGGCCATCTCGTAGAGCACCGCGCCGAAGGAGAACAGGTCGCTGCGGCCGTCGAGTTCCTTGGCCCGCGCCTGCTCGGGCGACATGTAAGCCACCGTGCCGAGAGTCGAGCCCGGGCTGGTAAGGTGCTGCTCGTCGATGGTGCGGCGTGATGTGCTCAGACCCCGGACCGCTGGCGAACCGCCGCCTGCAACCTTGGCCAGTCCGAAGTCGAGAACCTTGGCGTGCCCGCGCGAGGTGACGAAGATGTTGGCAGGCTTGATGTCGCGGTGAACGATGCCCTTGGCGTGTGCGGCGTCGAGCGCGTCGGCGATTTCGATGGCCAGGGCGAAGAGCGTTTCATTGTCGAGCGCGCGCCCGGCGATGCGATGCTTGAGGGTCGTGCCCTCGAGGAACTCCATCGCGATAAAGGACTGCCCTTCGTGGCGGCCGATTTCGTAGATCGTGCAGATGTTGGGATGATTCAGCGCGGAGGCTGCGCGTGCTTCGCGGCGAAAACGTTCCAGGGCCTGAGGGTCCTGCGCTAAATCGTCGGGCAGGAATTTCAGAGCGACGAAGCGGCCGAGTTCCGTGTCCTCGGCCTTGTAGACGACGCCCATCCCGCCGCCGCCGAGTTTTTCGAGAATGTGGTAACGGGAGACCGTTTGGCCGATCATGAAGTCGAGTAATGGTAGGGGTGAAGGGAGAGGGAGTCAATTGTGAGGGGAGGGGCCCGGGGTTTTGTGGATAGCTGAGCGTGTTTGAAGTAGCGCCGGCATCTTGCCGGCAGTCCGGAGGGCGTCCTCGCCCGTCGCTTTCAGCGCGGGATGATCGCGAGGGCGAGACGCCCTCGCGACTGCCGGCGGGACGCCGGCGCCACGATTTGACGTTGAAATCAGCCGGACTGGTTCGGAGTTAGTTGCTTCCTGGACGCATCACTAGATTGCTGGCCTGCTCCTGGCCTTTGTCCTTGCAGTCGCATTTGGCTTCCACGTTGGCGGAGATGCGGCACCAGAAGCTGTCTACAGGGGCAACGGTCGGAGTGGTTTGGGGCACGACCTTTGCGGTAAGAGGCTCGGGAGACTTGAGGGCTGCGTTTATCACGGGCGGCTTGCGGTGCGCTGCATATGCCGGGTGCTGCACTCCGCTCCAGGGCTTGCGCGATGGAACTACTATCGGTGCGGCGGCCTTAACTTCAGGCGAGCGCACCATGGCCGCCGGGGCCGCGACAGCGGCCCGGTGGACTGGCTTGATTCGTTCCCGGTACGGCTTCCAAAGAAGATAGACGAGTACCAGCTCAACAATGATGATTGAGGTCCAGAACAGACGTTTCCCAGACACAGCCATTCTCCCTGTTGGGAAGGCAAAAATGACTCACTGAAAACAGCGGCACGTTATTCAGAAACAGGAACATGAAGATCACTCCGCTTGACGTTCCGCTTGATCTTCGAGCACTTTACAGGTTGCTCCACCGCTTACAACCATGATGGAGCTATGTACGTTCCTTCAGAAGTCTTAAAAGGCAGACCTCTGGAATTACTGGCCGGGCGCCGTACGAAAGCACAAAATGCAGCCCAAAGCCTCCTCCCCGAAGGACCTAGGGCCAATCCTCGGCTTACTTGGAAACCGACGAAGCTTCCTACAACGGCGCGCGTCGTGACGTTAAGCGATGTAAAAACTCTTCACAATGGCGCTTAGGTGCCACGAGGTATAGCACTTAATGGAGCAGGTCGCAGTTAGTGTAGGTGATAAGTCTTAGGTCTTGGGTGTCTGGGGCGGTCTCGCCGTTAGGCGCGTCGAATAGTAAAAGGTTTGTCACTTTCGGGGGCTTTGGGCACGCCTTTTGAAATGATTTGGCCCTTTGCCCTCACAATTCCACATCGGCCGTTGAACCGGCCAATTCCCAATCACAATGGAGGATGCTCCTATATGAAGGTGCTTTGGTTTCGTTTGATGTTGACCTTGCTCATGACCACCATGGCTTATGGGCAATTGCAGCAGCGCATGGCCTCGTCGGCGGTACCGGCGGCAGCCACGGATTGCTTTGCCACATTCACATCTGGATCGGGTGCGACGACGTTCAATTTCTGCGTCACTCAGAACGGCAACGTCCTGAGCCTGGAAAGTCCGGCCGGAGCTGAGCATATCCGGATCGGCACGTTTCTTGAGGGATACACGATCTGCGATCACACGCTCGGTCTGCGGTATTGGGATCTGGGCGCGTATTTGCCGAACGGCGATTTTCAGGCACCGACGATCACCGAACCGAATGGCCCTAACACGCTTCCCCTGACCATTACCCGGAATACTTGGGATTCGATTTACACACTGAAGCAAACGTTCTCGCGGAACGTGCAGGACCGTTCGGTGCTGGTGACAATGGCGCTGACTAATAACGACATCACGTTTACCGGGAATCGCTCGGTGTCGTTCTGGCGGGCGGCGGACTTTGACATGGATGGCAACATCTTCAACCAGGGCGGAGCCACCAGCGCCTCAGCCATGGCCTGGAACAACGTGACGGCTTCAACGCCAGGCGGACATGGCGGGGCGCTGACCTCGCTATCGCTGGGCATACCGCACACGGCGGGCGTGATCTCGTTCGGCACCGGCGATCCGGCGTGTCCGGACTTCCGCGATACGGGATGGCCACGACTGGATGACGTAGTTACATAGGTTGGGCACGACTTCGTGATCACGGGAAAAAAGCAGACCAAAACGGCGACCGTGAAGCTCCGCATATTCTGATCCTGGGCTCCGAGACTGACTTCCCCCCGGAAGCCAGTCTGTGAAAGGCTCCCCACAGCCTTCGCAACGACCGCACGCTCGCTTCCAGAAAATGCAGGATCTCAAGGCCGCTCTGGTTTGCCCGCTGACTACCCCTCTGCTACTCTAAGAAGTTTTCGCGCACAGTCCTGATTTCACTAGAGGTCAAACGTCATGTCTGCCATCAAATTCCGCGGAGTCGATTTCATCGAGTTCGACACATTGCTTTCCGACGACGAGCGACTAGTCCGCGACACTGCCCGCAAATTTATCGAAGACAATCTGATTCCCATCATCGAGGAATGCAACCGGGCAGGGCGCTTTCCGCGCGAACTGGTCAAGCCGATGGCGGACCTTGGCTTCTTCGGGGCGAGCCTCAAGGGCTACGGCTGCGCCGGGATGTCGAACGTGGAATACGGCCTGGTGACGCAGGAACTGGAACGTGGCGACTCGGGCGTGCGCAGCTTTGTCAGCGTACAGTCGGCGCTGGTGATGTATCCGATTTACGCCTTCGGCTCGGATGAGCAGAAAAACATGTGGCTGCCTGCCCTGCAGAAGGGCGAGAAGCTGGGATGCTTCGGGCTGACCGAGCCCGACTTCGGGTCGAACCCTGGCGGCATGCGCACGCGTGCGAAGAAGGTTGGCAAGGAGTACTGTGTTAAACGGCGAGAAGATGTGGATCACGTCGGGCACGATCGCCGACGTCGCCATCATCTGGGCCAAGGTGGAGGACGAAGGCGACAAGGTCCGTGGCTTCCTGGTGGAGACGGACCGGCCCGGCTTCAAAGCGGATGACATCCACGGCAAGTGGTCGCTGCGCGCTTCGGTGACGTCAGGATTGTCATTGCAGGATGTGCATGTGCCGGAGTCGAACCTGCTGCCGCTTTCCGGCGGATTGAAGTCTCCGCTGATGTGCTTGAACCAGGCGCGCTATGGAATAGCGTGGGGAGCGATCGGAGCGGCCATGTCGTGCTACGACTGCGCGCTCCAGTATTCCCTGCTGCGCAAGCAGTTCCGCGATCAGCCCATCGCCTCGCACCAACTGGTGCAGGAAAAGCTAACGTGGATGATTAACGAAATCACCAAGGCGCAGCTGCTGGTGCTGCAGGTGGGACGGCTCAAGGACTCGGACAAAGTCGCGCACCAGCACATTTCGATGGCCAAGCGGAACAACGTCTGGATGGCTCTGGAATGCGCGCGGCTGTCCCGCGACATTCTGGGCGCGAACGGCGTGGCTGATGACTACCCGATCATGCGCCATCTGATGAACCTGGAGTCGGTGAAGACGTATGAGGGGACGCATGATATCCACACGTTGATTATCGGAGCGAGCGTGACCGGGATCGACGCGTTCTAGCGGCGTCGTGGTCGTCAGAGCACAGCGTGTCCGCTGTGGGGGAAGGCTCTCCGCGATGACGGCGGGGACGCGCTCATGACTGGCGGGACGCCGGCGCTACTCTCTCATTCATAAATTCTTCACAAAACGGGCGGAGCTGGTGTTTTACTAGCTGGACAACACCATGCCTACATCTAATTCACTCCCCCGCTGGGGCGTTGTAGTCGCCGCCCTTGTGTTCGCACTTCCTGTCTGCGCCCAGCAGATCTCCCTGCAGACGCTGGTGACGCCCTCGACCGTGATCAGCAAAGAGGGCCACACGACCACGTTCGCTCTGCATGGGTTCATTGAGTTCAGTTCCCTGTCGGAAGTCTTCCCGTACATCCAGACTCAAACCGAGCGATGGCCGGGCCTCAGCCCGAACGAACGGCAAACGCTGGCCGCGGACCTCGTCCGGCGCGCCGTGGAAAGCCGTGTGATTTCGATGACCGACGAGCGGCCGCTCGAGACCCTGGTCACGCATACGGCGGAAGAACTGCGCCAGGCGTTCACTCGCGTGAATGAACCGACTCCTGCCGGCTACACGGATGCATTTCTGGCGGTGCAAAAGAACTGGAAACATTCGCTGAATTGCTGGAGCGCAGCGCCTTCGATTCCCGCCCGGGTGCTGTCGAATTGGTATCCGATCGAGGAAGGAATTCAGCTCTACGGGGCAACCTACGATTCGACGGAACACTTCTGGCAGTCTGTGAAGTATCACCCTGATGTGACGATCGGCGACCTTTCGCAGTTGCTCACCGAATTTGGCAAGCATGACTGGAGCGAGTGGCTGGCCCGGCTGGATGCCGACCCGACACTGTATCTATCGAATGCTTATGCGGTTGAGTTTTTGCGCCATAACCTGGCTGCGGACCGGCTGCGCTGGTTCAGCAGCGAACTGGAAAAACGTCAACTCAGTCCGGATGAACACGCGCGGACGGCACAGCAACGAAAATCGACCCCATTTCGTTTTACAGCGCTGGAGGAGAAAGTCGTTTGGGGCGATCTCGCCGATGTGTTCCACCTGGTCTATGTTTTGTCGCCTATCGATGAGCCTATGCGCGAGACGCTTGCGAAGTATCACTTCGACAGCGTTTACCTCAATGACAAGAAGATGGGATTTATCAGCGATGAGTTCCAGTCGTTGATGCTGGACATCTGGAAAGTAAAGTATTTGAAGATGGCACGCTTCCGGGAGGTGATCACCTCCATTCCGCTGGAGATCCGCTTGTCGCATTTTTTAAATGACGGGGATTCGCCCGATATTCCGATTCCAATTTACGTGGAATATTTGAATCAGATTCGGCTACAGGCACGGCGGAAGTAGGAATTCGTAAAACAGCGCCTAAAGGCGCTCAGTCTGGGAGATTGGTGCGGCGCGCCTCAACGCGCGCCCCTGATACCAATCCCTCAGACTTAGGTGAATGAACGAAAGAGCTTTTCAGGCGCGCATCTTCTCGCCGAATTGTTTTTCGAACTTCTTCAGCTTGGGGGCGATCACGAACTGGCAGTAAGGCTGCGTTCGGTTGTTGTCGAAGTATTCCTGGTGATAGCCCTCGGCCTCGAAGAAGGTGGACGCCGGTTCGACCGTTGTGACGATCGGTTCGGGAAACGCTTTCGATTCGGTAAGGGCTGCGATGGTCTTTTCCGCCTCGCGCTCCTGCTCGTCTGACGTGTAGAAGATCACCGAACGGTACTGGTCGCCGACATCGTTGCCCTGGCGGTTGGGCGTCGTCGGATCGTGCATGGAGAAAAACACTTCCAGCAGATCGCGGAAGGTGATTTCGCTGGGATCGAACGTGACCTTCACGACTTCCACGTGACCCGTATCGCCATTGCAGACTTGGCGGTAGGTTGGCTTGTCGACGTGCCCGCCCATGTATCCGGACACGGCCCCTTTCACGCCACGCAGGCGGTTGAAGACGGCCTCGATACACCAGAAACATCCGCCGCCGAAATAAGCTGTTTGTTCGTTTGCCATGGTCGTTAGATGTTCAACCCTATCTCAAAGTTCCATCCTGTGCACTGTGCAAAGCGACTCGGCGACGGGCCAGACTGGCCGGAAGACTGTGATTCCAGGTAGCGTCGAGGGTTCAAGGTCCTAACCTTCGTGCTTTGAATGCGTCCAATTCATGACCGTGCGCCCGAGATCGCTCATTTCCGCGTTGCTGATTGTTACCTTGTGCGCGTCCGTGTCGGCGTGCGTCAACGCAACGGGCACCGGTTTGGGCACCGCCTGCAGACCCTCCCATCCAGGACTGCATCATCCGGATGGATCCGCGCTGGACAACAATTGCGGGCATGCATTTAAAACCCGCAGCGCTCAGTGTTCCTTACGCGGCTTGCTGCAGTTTCAATTTCTGAGGTTACCTGCGTTTCAAATCGCGGTTCCCGTCGATCTGATTGCAGAGAACGTTACGGCTCCATCTGACTCGACCGCAAAACTCACCTCCGTTGGTTCGCCCGAAACTGATCGCGGCCCCCCTCGCTCCCGATAACCAGGCCTTTCTGCACACTCGTCGGACGCGGGTCCGCACCCGTGTGCTCGTTCGACAGTCCGATCTGGTTTTCCAAGGAGCATTTATGAAGAGATTCGCGATGATGTTGTTGTTCTCCGTCTTCCCGCTGGCAAGTACTGTGCCGGCGCACGCACAAGCCACCGAACCGACAACCGGCCGCAGCACGGGTCAGGTGGTCGATTTCATTCTCGACATTCAGGAGCGCCGCGTCGTGGAGATGGCCGAGGTCATGCCCGCTGGGAAGTATTCTTTCGCACCCACGGGCGAGGGCTTTCGGGGCGTTCGCACCTTTGCCGAACAACTTCGCCACATTGCTGCCGACAACTATCTTCTGGGTGCCGGCATTTTGCGCGAAGCACCTCCGGTAGACGTTGGCCGAGGCGAGGAGGGCTCCGATGCCGTGCGCACGAAGTCGGAGATTATCGACTACCTCAAGGGGTCGTTCACCTACATGCATCGGGCGGTCCGCTCGATCGATGACGAGAACATCCCGATCCCAACGCCGCCGATCTCGCCTTGGCCGAAAGGCACCGCCACCCGGCTGGGCGTGGCCCTCGAGGACTGTGTGCACACTTGGGATCACTACGGACAACTGGTGGAGTATCTCCGCATGAGCGGGATCATTCCGCCCGAAAGCCGCAAGTAGCAGTGACGTGTGTGGCGCGGACACTCGTGTCCGCGCCATACTGCCCCATCTCGGTCTACACTCCCCTTCTCGACGACAACCAGAGGTGAACTTGTGACTTGCCCGGATTTCGCGTTTAACCGCCGCAACTTCATCGCCGCCACCGCAACGCTGGGCGTCACGGGCCTTGCCCTTCTTCCGACTCCGGCTTGGTCGGCTGATTCCGACACCGACATCAACATCGTTGGACCTAAGCCCGGATACAGCCCGCATATCGACACGCTCGTCTCGCTGGATCTGCTGCCAAGTCCTCGTCGTTCCCGCAAGAAGGTAAAGGTACCTACCGCCGTTGCCGCAGGATGACGTTTAGCTCGCTCGGCCGACTACTAGGACTCGGGTCTCCTAAGCGTCACAATCAACGTTCCGGCGAGTCCGTACACCATGGCAATGAATCCAAAACTCGCAGCGAGCGATCCGGTGCGAGTGTTCAGGAACCCGATGCCGTAGTTCCCTGCCAACCCGCCCAGTTGGCCCACGGAATTGATCAGGCCGAACGTGGCGGCGGCCGCACTTTCGCTCAATACGAGCGTTGGAATTGTCCAGAAGGTCGGGTAGTAGGCGTACACCAACCCACTGCCCGCCAATAAGAAGAGAATGCCAAGCGAGGCGTTGTGCCGGGCGAGCGTTAAAAGTACGAACATCAAACCCGCTGCGAACAACGGAATCGCGGTGTGCCACTGGCGTTCGCCTGTCCTGTCGGAATGCCACCCGTTAAGGAGCATCCCGGCAACGCCGACGACGGCGGGGATCACGAGAATGGTAGTGACCCATCGATCCGACGATCCCGAGAGGCGCTTTACGAAGGTCGGGATCCAGTAGATCGTCCCCAGCGAGCCGGTCAAGGCGAAGAACCAGCCGGCGGTTAGCTGCAGGATGCGGCGGTCGGAAAAGGCCTGAGCGATGGAGTAGTCACGTGCCTTCTTTTTCGCCTGGAGTTCCTCACGCAATTTGCCTACCAGCCAATCCTTCTCGTCAGCCGGGAGCCAGCGCGCCTGCTCGGGACGGTCAGTCATGTAGAAGAGCGTGATCACGCCCAGCAGAACTGCGGGGATGCCTTCGAGAATGAAGAGCCAACGCCATCCGGCAAGATGCAGCCAGCGGACGCCCAGGAGTGCTCCCGCCACAGGAGAACCGATCAGCGAGGCGGCTGGTACCGCGGCGTACAAGCAGGCGATCGCGCGACTCCGATCGAACGAACAAAACCAGTGCGTCAAATACACAATCATGCCAGGAAAGAAACTGGACTCGGCGATGCCCAGCACAAAGCGCGCGACATAGAACTGGCCGGAACCGTGAATGAAGCCGGTGAGAGCGGTCACGATGCCCCAGGAAATCATGATGCGGGCGATCCATTTACGCGCGCTCCAGCGTTCGACGATGATCGCACCGGGAATTTCAAACAGCACGTACGTGAGGTAGAACATTCCCACGCCGAGGCCGTAGACTTTGTCACTGAAGCCGAGTTCCGTACTCATCCGCAAGTTGGCGAACGACACGTTCACGCGGTCGATGTAGTTGACGATGTAGATGATGAAGACGAAGGGTAGGAGTCGGCCCGCGATGCGGCGCCGCGCGCGGCTGGCCACGTCGGAAGGTACATCGGAAATTTCGTCGACGGCATCCATGCCAAAATAACTCCGCGAATTATTCGCCGGGCCGGCCCTTTTGCGCTACGAAGACGAAACGGGAGAGCCGAGCTTCGCGCGCGAGCGCCGCTGTCACCGAGAGAAATTCCTGTTCTGTTTCAAAAGGGCCGTCTCCCTCGATCGCGCGCAAAGCTTCGCCACGGCCTGCGCGCGCTCGATGGCGGCCTTCCGCGACCTTTGCCATGTTCGCTGTGACGTCTTGCGCCAGCAACAGGTGGAGTCCGCTCTCGGCAATTACGAGTTCGTCATAGCCTCTGGGGACGACGAGATAGAAGCCGGCGGAAGTTCGCACGGCTATTTCAGAATTGGCCAGGGGCCCCGTCACAATAATGGGATCGGTGAACAAAGCGCGTCCGCCGGGCTTCAGCAAGCGGGTCCACTCGGCAAGCATCTTCGGGCGATCCGGAAAGTGATTGATAGCGTCGATGCAGGTGATGGCGTCGAAACCGGCGTCGGCGAATGGGAATCCGAGATTGGCGTCGGCCGCCTGAAATTCAGCGCGCGGTTCCAGGCCGCGATCTTTCGCGAGCGCGCGTGCGGTGTAGACGGCTTTTTCGTGAACATCCACTCCGGCCACGGCGCAACCTGAGGCCGCAGCAATGCGCAGCGCAGGACCTCCTGCACCACAGGCGACATCGAGAAGCCTCTTCCCTGCCGACAATTCGAGCCAGGTAAGAAATCGCTCCTGCTCGTCGGCCGTATGCCAACTGTTCTGTCCGATGTCTTCGCCGAAGGCTTCGCGACGGATCTCCGCATACAACTCGCCCCGGAAGTCTCCGTAAATCAGGTTGTAATGCGCTTCGCGGGAAGCAGGATTGGTTTTCATTCCGACCTCAGCGGCTCGATTTCCTGGGGTGTGGCACGATACGCAAGGTTCGACAGGGTTGCTTCTTAGAGGGCGTCCAGGTGAATCCGTCGGACGTGGTTACGCTTTTAACGGCCAGCGTTACCGGCTTTGCTTTTCCATCTGGATACGGATATCGCACGGTGTACTGCATCCCCGGATAAAAGAGAGCATTGGCTTCGCGGCATGCGTTCGAATCGCGTTGACTCGGCTGCGATTTGCAGCTGAACTGCAATTGCCGGATGGGAAGTTTGCCGGAGTTGCGAAAAGTAAGGACGATCCCATCGGATTCACCGACACCGCTGACGATCATGACCGGGCACACTGCGAGGGTGTGTGTCGAAACGAAAACCAGGATGCCGATAATCGAGATGGTCGCCCGCGCCATGCATCGAGCAAGCTAGCAGATTGAGGACAGGTGTCGCCAACGAATTCGATAGCGATAGCAAGCTGGTGCTGAGAATTTCAGATGCCGGAGCCGGACGGAGGAATGAGTTCGTAGTGGAGAATCCTTGTGAGCCGCTGGCGCTGTCGGTTTGCATGGGTCCTCCGGCTGCGCTCAGGATGACCAGGGAGTGAGTTGCAAGACGCTTAAGAAATTCTAAGGGGCGCGCGGGCCCAATGAACCTCACACGCATCGTTTGCGCTAAAGGAAAAAGCCCCCGTCGCGGGGGCTTATCCATGCTTGCTTGTTGCGGACCGTCTTAGGATGCTGACTTGATGTCCTGCACCTTAATGGTCTGGCTGCTCGAATCCAGGCTGCCGGTCACTTGGACCTGCTTGCCTTCGAACTGCTTCGCACGAGCCTGATCGTCGAGTTGGTACGTCATGTTGTCGGCGGTCTTCAGAACATAGTTGTCGCCCGACTTCATGATGGTGCCGGTGAACGCCTGGGCGGCCGGCTGCTTGTGGGTATCATCCGCCTGGCCGGTGGGGGTGCTCGGCGTCTGTGTGTTGGGTTGCTGCTGGGGCGGAGTCGTGGTCTGGGAAGGCATCGGCTCCGTCTTCTGATCTTGTGTCCAAGCTACCAGTTCCGTACCCGGCTTCAGGTTCGGTGTCTGATGCTTCGTCTCACTTTGCGCCAGCGCCATGGGAGCCAGCGACATCGCCGCGAGGGTCAGGGCAGCCAGTGAAATACTTCTCTTCATTTTCGTCCTCCACAACAACCAAGGAACTGTTTCTTATTAGTGACGAAGGGGTACGTACCAAAGTAATGCACGGGACGTGCCAAAATTTGGGTCGTCCCTTTTCTGTGAGTTGCGATTGACCTGCGACTTATCGGCCTTTTTCGACTGGAACAAAAGACTCGATCAACACCCAAAAATACCCGTTGGTACGTTACAGCGATCACTGTATGGACTGGCTGCTCGCTTCGCCCCACACTCGATTTGCGATCACTTTTGATCTTCAGATTTAAGGATGGACGTGCGCTGTCCATCGCAGCGCGCACGACGCCCACGGCCTCGCAGCGTGGGCGTTTCTCTTTTCGATTCATCCACCTACGGGTGGAAACTTATGGTAGTCGCTGGTGTTTACACCAAGGTGAGATCAGACTCCAGCAAGGATCACAACCCCATGAAGACTCACAGATTTTTGTGGCTGGCTTTTGTTTTTACATTTGCCTTACAAGTTCTGCTGGCCGGCGCGGCTTGGGCGCAAGATCAGGACGATGACACAGGATCCACCCGCCCGGGTTGCGCGACTGAACTACTCCTCCGGATCGGTTTCTTTTCAGCCGGGCGGAGAAGGCGAGTGGGTGACTGCGGTTAATAACCGTCCCTTGACGACCGGAGACAATCTCTGGACCGACCAGAATTCCCGCGCAGAGTTTCACGTGGGCTCGCTGGCCGTTCGGATGAACTCCGAAACCAGCGTGACTTTTCTCGATCTCGATGACCGCACGACGCAACTGCGTCTTTCCATGGGCTCGACGATTCTGCGCGTGCGCCACCTGGACGATGGCGATTTGTTGGAAGTCGATACGCCGAATGTCGCCTTCACGATTCAACGAACGGGCGAGTATCGCGTCGACGTGAATCAAGATGGCACGCAGACGATCGCCACGGTGTGGCACGGTCGCGCGGAAGCTACCGGGGGCGGCTACTCCTATACGGTGGTCGCTGGGCAAGAAGCGACGTTCTCAGGAACTGACCAACTCGATCACGAGATTGCGCAGATTCATCCCTCGGACGACTTCGACAATTTCGCATTCCAGCGTGATTCGCGCGACGATCATGACGAGTCCTCCAACTACATCTCCTCCGAGATGACCGGGTATGAAGACCTCGACGACTACGGACGCTGGCACTACGTTGCCGACTACGGACCGGTGTGGTCGCCCAATAACATCGCTGGAGATTGGGCTCCTTACCGCAACGGCCACTGGGTATGGGTCGCGCCCTGGGGATGGACCTGGGTCGAAGACGAGCCTTGGGGCTTTGCCCCGTTCCACTACGGACGCTGGGCGTTCGTTGATAGCAGCTGGTGCTGGGTACCCGGGCCGGTGGTGGTACGCCCGGTATATGCGCCCGCCCTGGTCGCGTTCGTGGGCGGCGGAGGCTTTCATCTTGCGGTGGGAGTGGGAGAAGGCGTCGCCTGGTTCCCGCTCGGACCGCGGGAAGTCTATGTGCCGCCATACCGAGTGAGCCGAGGCTATGTGAACAACGTGAACGTGACCAACACGCGCGTGAATGTCACGCAGGTGACGAATGTTTACAACACGTACATCACTAACAACAACACGAACGTGAATCGCATTACCTATGTCAACCGGCAAGTGCCGAGGGCGGTAACGGCGGTCTCGCGGGAAACTTTCGTGAACGCGCGACCAGTCAACCGCAACCTCGCGCAAGTGAATGCGCGCGAGTTGGAGCAGGCTCCTGTGACGCATGAAGTTGCAGCGCAACCTGCCCGCGCGAGCGTGATTGGCGGCGGAGGACCGGCGCGCGTAAAGCCTCCGGCTGCAGTTGAGAACCGAAGGGTGATCGCCACCAGGAATCCCACTCCTCCTCGGGCGCCCCTTGAGCAACGCCAGCAACAGGCTGCGGCGAACGTCAAGACCGAACCCATGCGTCCCAACCCTCCAGCAGAACCGACCGGCACAAATGCAGCGGGACGCCCTGGCCAGCCCGCCAATGCTGCTCGTGGAAATGAACCCGCGCGGGCAAATGAACCGGCACGTCCAAACGAGCCGGCAAGGCCGAATGAGCCGGCGCGGGCGAACGAGCCGCGTCCCAATGAACCGAACCGGCCGAACGAAGCGAACAATCCGAATCAGCCGCCAAGACCCAACGAACCTGCGCGGGCCAATGAACCCAATAACGCGCCTCGTCCGAATGCGCCGGAACGTCCGAACGAACCCGCGCGTCCGAACGAGCCGTCCAACGTGCCACGTCCAAATGCTCCGGCAGCGCGCCCGGATCAACCGGATCGCTCGGCGCAGCCTGGGCGTCCGGAGGCCCCAAGACCTGAGCCGCAAAATGCTCCGCGTCCGAACGCTCCCGAGCAGCGGCCACAGGAACAGGCGCAACCCAACCGTCAGGACGTGCCGAGACCGCAGCATCCGTTGGTCCGGCAGGCTCCGCCGGCGGAGTCGCGTCCGCAGGTAGATCAAAACGAGGCGAACAAGTTCCGGACGTGGCAACAGTCGCGGCCGCAGCCACGCCCTCAGCCGCAGGAGCGACCTCAGCAGCAGGAACGCCAGGCGCAACCGCAGCGGCCACAGCAGCAGCGGCAGAATGCTCCGCGGCCACCGGAGAAAGGGCAGGAGCGGCAAGACAATAAGAAACCACAATAGGCTTGGAAATATTGTGAATTCAACAGCCCGGCGCTCAAGTGCCGGGCTTTTTCATTTCTGCGGGAGATCTTCGGGGCAGCGGAAATCTCGCAACTCAAGCGCGACGCCCGTTCCGCCGATGAAGCATGGGAGGCTCATTGCGCCCGAGGAGCGATGTCCAAGCTACCCATTCCGGTGGTGGTACTGGCTGTGATCGTGGGGTCGCAATACCTTTGGATTTTTCTGGCACACCGCAGGTCGAAGAAACGCGAAGCGCTCTTTCGCATCATTACAGAAAATGCCGCGGACATGATTGCGCTGGTCGATACCAAAGGCCGCCGACTCTACAACAGCCCTTCGTATGAGCGCGTGCTCGGCTACTCGCCGCGAGAACTGGCCGAGACTCCAGTGTTCGAACAAATTTATCCCGATGATCGCTTCAAAGTTCTGGAGGCGTCTCGCGAAGCTCGGGCGACCGGCGTGGGCAAAGACCTGCAATACCGTTTGCGCCACAAGAACGGAGGCTGGCGGATTCTGGAATCTACGGCGAGCACCATCAAGAACGACGCGGGGAAGTCGAGAAACTGGTCATCGTCAACCGTGATGTGACCGAGCGCGTGAGCGCCGAAGAGAAACTCGCCCACAACGCGCTGCAGGACGCACTCACTGATCTGCCCAACCGACGCCTTTTCCTTGACCGCTGGCAGCGTTGTCATGCACAGGTGCGTCGCGACCTGGGCTACCACTATGCCGTGATGCTCGCTGACATCGACGGCTTCAAGGCACTGAATCACTCTTTAGGATCATCGGCCGGCGATCAATTGCTGATCGAGATCGGGCTTCGACTGCAGTCTTCGCTGCGCGAGGGACATGAAGGGGCGCGTCCGCTCAGTTCCGCCGGAGAGTTCCTGCTGGCGCGCTTTGGAGGAGACGAGTTCGCCTTCCTGCTGGAAGGGTGCGCAGATGAAAATGATGTGCTCCGGCTAGCGGAACGAGCCCAGGCCGCAGTGGCGGCTCCCTTGCTGCTGCAGCAGAAACTGGTGCGATGTACGATCGAGAGCGGCAGCGCCATCAGTTCGAATTCACACACGCGGCCGGACGACACGCTGCGCGATGCGGAGACCGCGCTGCGCCGGGCGCAGGCCATGGGCATGGGACGCGCGGAGCTATTCGATGCGGCCATGCACAACCGCGCTGTGCATCGGCTGAAGCTCGAGAACGAATTGCGGACGGCGCTCAACCGCAGTCAGTTCCGCGTTCTCTATCAGCCAATATTCAGAATCGATCCGCGACAAGTGGTCGCTTTCGAGGCCCTGTTGCGCTGGCAACATCCGGAGCAAGGGCTCATCGCGCCCAACGAATTTCTGGCTGCGGCAGCGGCAGAAGACACGGGCTTGATGGCCATGATCGATCAGTGGGTGATCCGCGAAGCCTGTGGCCAGATGCCAGGCTGGCAAGCCGCGAACGGAGGCAAACCAGTGCGCGCGGCCATCAATCTTTCGGCGCGGCACTTTGCCAGCCCGCAATTGATTGATGGCATCAAAGCCTGCTTGCGCGATACGCGCGTGATTCCCAACTGTTTGGCATTGGAGATTGCCGAGCCAATCGCGTCGATGAATCCGGATCATACCGCCGCCGTGCTGGCCCAGATGCGGCGCCTGGGCGTGACCACCGCTCTCGACGATTTTGGAAGCAACAGCATCTCGCTGACGTCATTGCGCGCTGCTCCTACGAAGTTCTCAAGATCGATCGCTCACTCATCTCGAGCATGCAGGCCGATCGCACCCGCCAGGATGTAGTCGACGTGATCCTGACGCTGGCCAGAAAGTTGAACTGTGAAGTCATCGCCGAGGGCGTTGAAAAGCCTGCCCAGATCGAGAGCCTGCGCACCATGGGTTGCAGCCTGGCGCAGGGATACTTTTTTCGCCGCCCCTGGATGCATCAGCAGCCTTGCAACTTCTGCAGCAGCTGCAAACCTTCGCAGTAGCCCCGTTCACAAAATAGACGTCGCTTCGTCGTGCCTCTCAACACGTAGCCTTCATGATGCAAATGGGTAATTCGCGATAACATATTCGATTCCTGCAAGGAGCGTTCATGGCGTCTCGATTGTTTTTGATCGTCTTGCTGCTCGCGTCGCTGGCGCCGGGCCAGCAGTGGCATCCGCCGACCCAGACCAAAAAGCTCTCCCATGGGCTGGTAGTCGTGGTTTCGGAGGATCACTCGGCTCCGACCATCGGCATCTGCGTCACCTACGGCATCGGCTTCCGGCTGGAACCGGAGGGCCGCACCGGATTCGCGCACCTGTTCGAGCACATGATGTTTGAAGGCACTCCGGTTTCGCCCAAGGGAGTGTTTGACCAGGTCGCCGAATCGGGCGGAGGTTTTATCAACGGCGATACCCGCTACGACTACACCGAATACATTGAGAGCGCATCGTCGGCCGCGCTGGATCCGCTGCTCTGGCTCGAAGCCGATCGCATGAAGACGCTAGATTTCTCGGAGAAAAATCTGGAGAACCAGCGCAACGTGGTGGAAGAAGAAGTGCGCGTGAACGTGATGAACCAGCCCTATGGGCTCTTCTACGCGATCGACCTGCCGGGCAAGGCGTGGGATACGTATCCTAATGCGCACAATTTCTACGGCGATTTCAAAGACCTGGACGCCGCCAACATCAAGGACGTGCAAGCCTTTTACGAACAGTACTACGCGCCCAATAACGCGGTGCTGGCGGTGGTCGGCGACGTGAAGCCCGACGAGGTATTCGAGAAAGCTGAGAAATATTTTGCCGCAATCCCGCAGCGCAAGGTTCCGCCCAAGCCCGACCTGATCGAGAAGCCACAGGCCAGTGAGCGGCGATCGACGCAGGAAGACAAACTGGCCACTCTGCCCGCGCTGGGGATCGGGTATCGCATGCCGCCCAAGACGCCCCATGAGTCCGTGGTCGCAGCCGTCACGGGTGAACTGCTCCACAACGGCGAGGCCTCGCGGCTGTATCAGGCCCTGGTTAAGGAGAAGCAGGTCGCCACCGAGGTTTCGGGTGGCGTTAACTGGCCGTTGGGGACTTTCCTCGAGTACTCCGGACCGACACTGATGACATCGTTCATCATCTATCCAGCAAATCTCAAAGGGCAACGACGTGATGGCTGCCTATGATTCGGTGATCGAATCGCTTGCCAAGACCGGGCCGAAAGCTGAGGAACTCGATCGGGTGCGCTCGAAGATGCGCTCGGACTGGTACGACCAGCTTGAAATCCCAGTAAGCCGCGCCAGCGCGCTCGCGCACGCTGCGCTTCTTGACGGTGATCCGATGCGGGTCTATTCTGTGCCGGACGAACTGAACAAAGTCACCGCGGATGAAGTCCGGGCATTTGCTGCGAAGTATCTGGTGAAGAACAATCGCACTATCATTGATCGGGTGCCGGCCGCGAAATCTGCGACGCCGGATTCAAAGGAAGGCAAACAATGAAGACTCTCCGCGCCTTGATCGCGTCGTGCCTGCTTCTCGTTGCTCTCGCCCATGCGCAAAAAGAGCATTCGTTACCGAAGGATCTGCCGCCTTACGGGCCGGTCGCGCCCCTGAAAACTCCAACCGTGAAGACGCTTCAGCTCGACAATGGGCTGACGGTCTGGCTGGTGGCGCGCGAAGGATTTCCGAAAGTCGCGCTCACGGTGGCGGCGCGCGGTGGATTGGCGGCTGATCCCAAGGATCGTCCCGGGCTCGCAGAAGTGTTGGCGAAAACGCTTACGCAAGGGACGAAGACTCGCACCGCACGCCAAGTCGCGGAACAATTCCAGTTCGCGGGGGGAGATCTTTCTGCACGCGCCGGACAGGACGCTATTTTCGTGAGCACGAGCGTCCTGGCGGAGAAGTTCAATCAGGTTCTCCCGCTGCTGGCCGACGTCGTAATGAATGCGAATTTCCCCGATGCGGAAGTCAAAATCGCCAAGAGCAACGTGGCGAATTCGCTGCGCTCACGCGAATCCCAGCCCGGGTTTCTGGCGAACCGCGCCTTGGCTAAGGTGATGTTTGGCGACCATCCGTACAGCGTGATTGCTCCGACGCAGAGCTTCGATTGAGCAAACGAAGCCAGAGGACCTTCGTCGCGAATTCGCGCGACGGTTCCAGCCGAAGCAAGCCGTGCTGGTGGTTGTCGGATCTTTCGACGCCGCGAAGGCCGAAGTTTCGCTGCGCCAGGCTTTCCAAGCGTGGAAGACCGTGGGTTCGGAATCTGTGCCGGAAACAACGAAGCCCACCATCAAGCCAGCGCGGACGGTGTTCCTGGTTCCGCGTGCGGGGTCGGTGCAGACCACTTTGCGAGTCGGCACCATTGGCCCAGAGCGCCAGGCCGAGGACTATGAAGCCTCGGAAGTCGCGAACGCAATTTACGGAGGAATGTTCGGATCGCGTCTGGTTCTCAACATCCGCGAGGACAAGGGATATACGTACAGTCCCTTTTCCGCTTTGCGCACTTACCGGGAAGCGGGCTACTTTGCCACGCAGGCCGATGTCCGCAACGCGGTCACAGGCGCGACGTTGAATGAAATCGATTACGAACTGAACCGTATGTGTACCACCAGGGCGAACGACACTGAGATGACGCAGGCCAAGCGTTACCTGGTGGGCAATGAAGCGATCGGATTGCAATCAGGAGGAGGCCTGGCCGGAGAACTTGCCAGCCTTTGGGTCGACGGCCTACCGCCCGATAACATCGCGAAGGAAAGCGAGAAAATCGACAAGACAACAGCAGCCGACGTCGCCGCGGTAGCGAAGAAATACTTCCCCGCCGGGAACTCCACAGTCATCGCTGTCGGAGAAGAGAAAGTGGTGCACGAGGAACTGCAGCCGTTTGGAATGGAGATTAAGCCAGCACCTTAGCGTTGCGAACACCACGCATCTTAAACATGTTGGCCGCAGGTCCTTCGCTTCGCTCAGGATGACGTGCTTAAAGAGGCGACTTCAGGCTTCCCTGTGAGTTACACCACGAAGTACTTCGCCGCGGGATGATGAACGACAATCGCAGAAGTCGATTGCTCTGGCTCGAGCAGAAATCCCGACGTCAGGCGCACTCCAACGTTCTCTTCTGGATGTAGCAACGCAAAGAGTTTGGTCTGGTCTTCGAGGTTCGGGCAGGCCGGATAGCCGAACGAATATCTTGATCCGCGATATTTCTGATGGAAGAGGTCGCGGATGTGCGGCGCGTCGTCGCCTGCAATTCCCAGTTCCTGACGCATGAGCCGGTGATGAAACTCGGCGAGGGCCTCCGCCGTTTCAACGCTCAAACCGTGCAGATAAAGATACTTGGTATACTCGCCGCCCTCGAATAAACGCTGCGTCTCAACCGATGCTTTGGCCCCAATGGTCACGAGCGAAAGCCCCAGCACATCCATCTTTCCGGAAGCTTTAGGCGCGAAGAAATCCGAGATACAAAGTCGCCGCCCTTCACGCTGACGTGGAAAAGTGAACCGCAGGAGTTCCTTCCTCGGTGTCTCCCCGTGCTGGTCAGCGTTGTCGGGTTCATACACCACGACGTCATTCCCGTCTCCCTGCGACGGAAAGTATCCGTACACCACGCGAGGCTCAAACAATCCGGAGGCGAGGACCTCATCCTCCAGCGACTTCTTGATGGGGCGGTACTTTTCTTCCACCAGCCGCAGATAGTCTTGCTGCGAAGCCGTCTTCAACTGCCATTGATTCTTGAAGAGCGCGGTCTCGTTGATGTACGTGAACAACTCGCGCAGATCGTAATCTTTCTTCACGCGCACACCCCAGAAGGGCGGCTGAGGAATGTTCGGCGCGTCGGTCACGACCGCGCTGCGCTCTGCGAACACGGGCCCGGTCTCTTCATCAACGGCGGCGGCCTTGGCGTACTCCTTCACGGTCCTGCCTTCGGTCAGGCGGGCGGATCGTTGCCCGTCCTCGGCGATCAGGTCTTCCATGATGTGCAGACCGGTGAAAGCGTCGTCGGCATAGAAGACGGCATTCGAGTACTCGCGGCGCAGATCGTCTTCCACATATTTGCGCGTGAGTGCGGCGCCTCCGCAGATCACCGGATACTCCAGCTTCTGCCGCTCCAGATCCTGAATGACGTACTTCATCTCCAGCGTCGATTTCACCAGCAGCCCGCTCAGGCCGATCGCGTCGGCACCATGTTCGTCGGCCGCCTTGATAATCGAGTCGCCCGGCTGCTTGATGCCGAGATTGACGACCTTGAATCCGTTGTTGGACAGGATGATGTCGACCAGATTCTTGCCAATGTCGTGCACATCACCTTTGACAGTCGCAAGCACGATCGTCCCCTTCTGCTGCGAGCCGGACTTCTTCTCCATCTTCGGCTCAAGGTAGGCGACGGCCGCCTTCATCACGCCGGCGGAATCGAGCACCGAGGGTAGCTGCATCTTGCGCGCGCCAAACAACTCGCCCACCGTGCGCATTCCATCGAGCAGAACGGTGTTGATGATATCGAGCGGCGAGTACTGTTTGAGAGCGACGTCCAGAAGTTGCTCGAGCGATTGCTTGTGCGCGCCTTCGCCCACGGCCTTCTCGCCGTTGATGATCGCGAACTTGAGTTTGTCCTCGATCGACAATGTTTCGACATGCGCCGTGGTGGAGGCCTGCGGCTTGCCTTTCAAACCGGCGAAGTGGTTCATGTAAACCTGGAGCGGGTCTCCATTCACCGTGTCGCGGAAAATCAGCTTGCGCGCAAGATCAACTTCCTCCTGAGGAATCTTGTATAACGGATAGATTTTGGTGTAGTTAACGATTGCCATATCGAGGCCATTGTCGACCGCCTCGTGCATGAAAACACTGTTCAACACACGCCGCGGGTAAGCATCGAGACCGAACGAAATATTGCTGACGCCGAGAATCGTCTTCACGTCGGGCAGTTCTCGTTTGATGCGCTTCACCGCCTCGAGCGTTTCCATTCCGGCCGAGCGGTATTCCTCTTGCCCGGTGGAGATCGGCAGGGTCAGCGCGTCGAAGATGATGTCGACACCGCGAATTCCGTATTTCTTGGTGGCCAGATCGTAGATGCGTTTGGCGATCGCGACTTTCTTGTCGGCGGTCAGGGCCATGCCATCTTCATCGATGGTGAGTGCGATGACGGCTGCGCCGTATCGCTTCGCCATCGGCAGCACTAGTGACGTGCGCTTCTCGCCGTCTTCGAGATTGATGGAATTGATGATGGCCTTGCCCGGAATTCGCTTTAGAGCTTCTTCCACAACGTCGGCCTCGGTGGAGTCGACAAGAATCGGCGCGGGGACGCGCGTGGCTACACGCTCGAGAATCGAAGTGATGTAGCCCTTTTCGTCTTCTCCAACGATCGCGCAGCACAGGTCGAGCATGTGCGATCCGTCGTTCACCAGCTTTTTTGCCAGAGCGAGGATGTCGTCGTACTTCTTTCCCCGTACGAGATTGCGGAAGTGCTCGACGCGGGTCGTCGTATTCATTTCCTCCGCGACGATCAGGGGCTTGGGCTCCAGATCGAGCGGGACGGAGGTGTAGGCGCTGGAAGCTGCGCCGGCAGGCTTTACCTCGCGGCGAGCGGGCTCCACGCCCGAGACAGCGTCAACGACAGCCTTCAAGTGCTCGGGCCGCGTACCGCAGCACCCTCCGACAATGCGGACACCGTAGTCCTGGACGAAATGTTTGTGATATTTGGCGAGTTCCTGCGGTTCGAGCTTGTAGACGGCGTGACCGCCCTCGTTGTGCGGCAGGCCGGCATTGGGCAGAACCGAAATCTCTTTGGTGGAATTCAACCCGAGATAGCGGACTGCGTCGTTCATTTCCTTCGGCCCAGTGGCGCAGTTGATTCCAATGATGTCGACATCAAACGGCTCGAGCGCGGTGAGGGCAGCGCCGATTTCTGTACCCAGCAGCATGGTGCCCGACTCTTGCAACGTCACCTGGATGGTCAACGGCAGGCGCTTCCCTGCTTTGCGCATCGCTTCGAGCGCGCCATACGCACCAACCTTGGCCTGCAGCAGATCCTGAGCCGTCTCGACCAGCAACAAATCAACACCGCCTTCGATCAGTGCGGCTGCCTGCTCTTCATAAGCCGCTGCCATCTCGTCAAAGGAGATGTGTCCGAGAGACGGCAATTTGGTGGTAGGCCCCATCGAACCGGCAACAAACCGCGGGCGCTCTTTCGTCGAGAACTGCGCCGCTACTTCTCTTGCCAGCTTCGCGGCCGCGATGTTGATCTCGGCAACCCGATCTCTCAGGTCGAACTCGCCGAGGACGACGCTGGTCCCTCCAAAGGTGTTGGTCTCCACCACGTCGCAACCGACGGCAAAGAACGCAGCGTGAATGTCCTTGATGATGTCGGGACGGCTGAGCACCAGGACTTCGCTGCAATTCTCTTTGCCCCAATAGTCATCGAAGGATGGATTCCGGACCTGGATGTTGGTCCCCATGGCGCCGTCGTAAACCACGACGCGCTCTTTCACGATTTGGAGAAAATCAGCCATAGACATTTCGCTATTAGTCGTTAGCTGGCCGAGGACTCACCACAACCACTTTGCCAACAGCCAACGACCGCTCTGATGCACAAACGCCGGCCCGCTTGGGACCGGCGTTGACTCTGTGCAGAAACTTGAAAGCTCTCAGCTCCCCTGCACCGGCAACGCCGGTGCGCCTCCGGCGACCTCGGCGCTGTTGAACACCGCATTGGCCCCAATATGGGCCGGCGCCGCCGACAGCATTTGCTCTTTGCGATAAATCAGGTTGCTGGCGTTGAAAGTGGCCAGCTCAAAACCGTGACCGTGCGTGATGGCGTCGGTTGGACAGGCCTCAACGCAATATCCGCAGAAGATGCAGCGATTGTAGTCGATGTTGTAGACCTTTGCGTAACGCTCGGCACCGCTCACGCGGTTGGTCTCGGTGTTCTCGGCCGCTTCGATGTAGATGCAGTTCGAAGGGCAGGCCGCCGCGCATAGAAAACATGCAACGCATTTTTCGAGGCCATTTTCGTCGCGTTGCAGTACGTGCATTCCGCGAAAGCGCTCCTGGAAACGGGCGCCCCGCAACGGGCCGGGGCCGTCAGGATAGTTCTCGACCTGGGTCGGCTGGAACATCTCCATGAAGGTTATGCTCATGCCCTTGGCAATTGCGGCGATGTTCTTCAGTACCGGCATCAACACTCAGTATACCGAAAATCCGGCGGGGGTCGCAGGTAGCCCATGCGACAGACCGCGCTTTATCTGCGACTTACGGCCCCCGGCACCCGCGCTTCGGAACGCATCCTTCCCCGCAAACCAATCATCTAAGGTAGCGACCATCCCCCATTCAACCCTATGGCCCAGCTACTGGACGCTATAAATTCCCCGCTCGATGTAAAAAAGCTCAACATCCCACAACTGGAAGTTCTTGCCGAAGAGATCCGCGAAGAGCTGATTTCCGTGCTCTCGAAGACCGGCGGGCACCTCGGTCCCAACCTCGGGGTGGTCGAGTTGACGCTGGCGATGCATTACGTTTTTGACACACCCAAGGATCACTTCGTTTTCGACGTCAGCCATCAGGCCTATGTTCACAAATTGCTCACCGGGCGCCGCGAGCAATTCCATACGATCCGCACACCCGGCGGTTTGAACGGCTTCATGCTGCGCAGCGAAAGCCCGCATGATTGCTACGGCGCGGGCCACGCAGGGACTGCGCTCTCAGCGGCTTTGGGGATGGCGGTTGCCCGGGATCGGGTGGGCGGGAACGAACACGTCGTCGCCCTGGCTGGCGATGCGGCATTCACGTGCGGCATTACGTACGAGGCGCTGAACAACATTGCTAACAGCACACGCCGCCTGATTGTCGTGCTGAATGACAATGAGTGGTCGATCGACAAGAACGTGGGAGCGATCGCCAGCTATCTGAACACGATCGTGACTAACCCGCGCTTCGATTACCTGCACGAGCAAGCCGGCCGCTTCGTTGAAAAGTTGGGGGGCAAGACTGCCTTGCACATGGCGCGCAAAGCCGAAGAAGCGGCCAAAAGCATCCTGTGGCCCAGCGTGATTTTTGAAGAGTTGGGCTTGAAGTACTACGGCCCCATCGATGGCCATGACATCGCGACGTTGATAAAGACTTTCGAATTCCTCAAAAGGCAACAGCGGCCCGTGCTGCTTCATGTGCTGACGCAAAAAGGGAAAGGCTTCGAGCCCGCCCTGCAGAAACAGAAGAAATTTCACGGGCTGGGACCCTACGATCCAGAAACCGGCGAAACCAAGTCACCGGGGCAGCGCACCTACTCGGAAGTTTTCGCCGACACGATGGTAAAAATGGCCGACATGAACAACAAAGTCATAGCCATCACGGCCGCGATGCCCAACGGGACGGCTCTCGACCGCTTCCAGCCACGTCATCCGGACCGATACTTTGACGTCGGCATTGCCGAAGAACACGCTGTCATCTTCGCGGCGGGACTCGCGACCAAAGGATTCAAGCCCTTCGTCGCCATCTACTCGACATTCCTGCAGCGCTCGCTCGATCCCATCATTCATGACGTCTGCCTGCAGAATCTGCCCGTCGTTTTCTGTATGGACCGCGGCAGCCTTTCGGGCGACGACGGCCCGACTCATCATGGTCTCTTCGACATCAGCTACCTGCGCGGCATTCCGAATCTCGTTCACATGGTTGCCAAGGATGAAGACGAACTCGCCGACATGTTGTTCACAGCCATGCAGCACAACGGACCCATTGCCATTCGCTACCCGCGCGGGATCGGCCCCGGTACACCTGTGAAAGATGTTCCCCGAGCGATTCCGATCGGACAGGCGGAGTTGTTACAGCACGGAGAGCACGACCGTGTAGCGATCTTCGCACTTGGAGCCCTGGTTCCGATGGCGCAGGAGGTTGCCGCCAAGCTCGAAGGCGAGGGGATCAGTGCGGCCGTCATAAACGCCCGCTTCGCCAAGCCAGTCGATACAAATATGGTGGAGTTCTACGGTCGCAGTGTCGATGCGATCGTTACCATGGAAGATCACGTTCTGGAGGGTGGATTCGGAAGCGCCGTCCTTGAACGCCTCAGCGATCTGGGGCTCGCCACGCCCGTGATTCGGCTTGGCTGGCCCGATCAGTTCATCGAACACGGCAAGCCGGAGGCTCTGCGGATGAAGTACGGGCTCAGCGTGGAGTCGACTCTGGAGAAATTGCTGCCGGTGCTTCAGAGACAGGCCCTGAACGCTGACGTGAAAGCAAAGATGTCTTGAGTCTCATTTACTTTCGTTTGAACCTGCGCCGAACATTAGTTTGGATCCGAGCCACGAGGTCAGCATCAGTCCGGAGGTACGCCGTCCGCGCTTAGAAGCAAAGAGACACAACCTCATGGCTCAAGTTCTGCTCGCTTTTCACCGTTCTTCCACGTTACAGTTGCGTTTTCCCCTTGTTTTTTGCGGCTGATGTACGATTGTCTTTCTGCAGACTGAATCCTCGGCCACAGCTATCGCAGGTCGAAGGAGAGTGCTTGCCAACCAAAGTCGATCTCTACGACAACGCGTACGGAAACTACGCATCCGATGCGTACGAAAGAGTGCGCTTCGAAACCTACGGAGCCGATCTTGGGCAGACAGGCTGGGTCACGAAGGAAGAGTCTGCTGAGCTCCCACGGCTGCTAAAGCTGACGAGTGAGTCCGTAGTACTGGAAATCGGCTGCGGCTCTGGCGCGTACGCAGTCCACCTGGCCGAAGAGGTGGGCTGCAAAATTGTGGGCGTGGATGCAAATGAGAGTGGGATCACGAATGCGAACCGACTTGCGGCGGAGCGTCGACTGGATAAACGGTTGACTTTCAGGCACTGCGACGTTTCGTCAGGACTGCCCTTTGAGAGCGAAGGCTTCAACGCAGTGTTCGCCAATGACGTGCTGTGTCATATTCCAGCGCGAGAATCCCTGCTTCGAGAGATGTATAGAGTCCTTAAAGAAAACGGCCTGATGCTGTTCAGTGATGCGCTGGTGATTGGCGGAATGGTGTCGCATCAGGAAATCGCCACGCGAAGCTCCATTGGTTTCTACGTGTTTAGTCCGCCCGGCGAAAACGAGCGCCTGATGAAAGAAGTGGGATTTCGGCTGATTTCTGTGACGGACACTTCCGAAGCAGCAGCCCAACTTGCGGGCCGTTGGCACACCGCTCGGCAGAAATACCACGACCAATTGGCCAACGCAGAAGGACAAACGACGTTCGACGGATTACAGAATTTCCTGCACTGCGTGCGGACGCTCCTGGCACAGAAAAGACTGTTGCGCCTTCTATACGTGGCTAGCAAGGGATAGTAAGCCGCACGATGGAAGCGGGCCTGAAGATCCTGTCAGATGCCCGCGTACCAGGCATAGCCTCCTTCTGGAGAGGCAGACCCCAGTCCTTTGCCGAACTTCTTCATGCTGTCAGTGACCGTCAGGTGCGTGATGAACTTCACACTCTTGTAGCCGAGTTGCCGGGGTAGGCGCAGGCGAAGCGGTCCACCATTGCCCACCGGAAGCACATCGCCATTCATCCCATAGGTTAGAAAAGTCTGCGGGTGCATGGCATCGGCCATGTCGATGCTCTCCCACCAGTCGGGCTCGATCGAGAAATAGACAACATATCTGGCTTGGGGATGGGTTCCCACGAGATTGAGAACGTGGGAGAGAGGCACACCGATCCATTCGGCGATGTATGTCCAGCCCTCCTCGCACGACAGTTCCGTGATCTGGCTGCGCGACGGGTAGCTCTTCAGCTGATCGAGTGAGAACGAGCCTGGCCGGTCGACCATGCCGTCGACTGTTAGCCGCCAGTCCGCGAACCCTCCGGCTTGCAGACGCTTGAACGGTTCGCTCAAGGGCGCGATCTCATTGGCCAGCGGGCGCTCTGAGATCTGGCTTCGCGAGAACTCCCGGGCGAACGAGTGCCGCGTCAGCAGGCGCTGCGATGCATAGGTCAGCGTTTCGCCGAGGCCGTAAAGTCCACCGTGGTCGGGCGGCACCAATCCGTACTTCTGCGCAAGGCTCGCTGCCACGCCCAGACCCGAAACACCCGCCGCGGCCGCGAGTCCGGTGTAGATCAGCTTTCGGCGTGAGAAATGGCTCATGCGCCCTCCGTATCCGTACCGGTCCGCCCGGTAATCATGGCTCGCATGCGGCTCCTGAATCCGGCCACAGCAACCAGCACGACGTGGACGAGCAGGAAGAGCGTGAGAGCCAGAGTGATAAAGAAGTGAAGCGTGCGCGCGGTTTGCCGACCACCCAACAGAGTGACCGTCGCCGGGAATGCGGAAACAAAAGCGGGCGACATCGCCAAGCCAGTCCAGATGACAAGCGGGAACAAAATGAAAATCACGAACAGATAGGTGAGACGCTGCAGTACGTTATACGACCACGCTTCTTCGTCACTAGGCGGTTTGAAGCGCAAGTGGTTCGCGATCACGGTCGAGATGCCGCGCCTCGAGAGGTCATTCTTCGCAGGCAGCAAGCCTTTGCGAAAATGCCCGGTCACCAGTCCCCAGATGACATAAAGCAGGCCGGTTAGCACCACGATCCACGCGGATTGAAAATGGAGAGCGCGACTCCATCCGTTCTGATCGGGCATGACGTATCCGTAGCCGGTCGGAACCAACGACCTCGAGGAAGGGATTGGTATCTTGAACAACGGCGTAGTCAGCACGTTTCCGGTTTCGCCCCAATAGAAGCGCGGATGCGAAATAACAATTTCCATCCCACTGACGAGCAGGGCGAAGAAGCACAGTGTGGTGATCCAGTGAGTGACACGGACAAGGGCGGCGTGCCGCGGCGGAGTTGTCGTGGCGCTCACGACCGACACAGAATTAGGAAGGCAAGCGGAATCGCTCACCGCGGCATGGTACCACGCAGGGAGCAGCGGCGGCAGATGTCGCGCGGGCGCCCTCGCCCGCGTCTGGACATATAGAACAACCCCGAAGTGACCTAGCCATCTGCACGGGCGAACCTTTGTCGGACAAGAGTGTCCGACCCACATGTTTCCGCCCACTTACGGCTTCGGTGTCGCCCCGGTCTTCGCCTTAAGAATTTCGCTCAGCACATCAGGCTGGCCTTCCACCCGCTCGAGATGTGGAGACTTCACGCCCCCGTCATACGCAATGGAGTACGTCTTGAACATATCGGCGATTTCGACGATCACCTCGATCGGCTGATGATTCTCGTGTGCGCCTTTGATCGCGTCTTTGAGAACGGCCGACGACCACTTCCTTCCGTTCACTGCCACCAGTTTCATACCCGGCCCAATACCCGCACGATAGGCGGGTGAGCCCGGCGTCACGTCCACGAAGGTCCCCTCCTGATTCAGGACGATGCCAAGGGAATAGCGAGCCTCGGTGATTTTGGCTTCTTCAACGATGGCGGCCAGAAAAGCGTTGGGCTTGTCGGTGTAGACCAGTTTCCATCCGCCCCCGGTGATTCCGCCCAGCGGCGCGTGTTCGCTGGTGGCCTTGGTGCGCTCCTTTAGCAAAGCCGCCCAATCGTAGGGCGCGACGGCGTTGAGCTCTTTGACCAAATCGTCGAAGGTATAGGGCACGACTTTCGGCGGGCCGCTTTCACCCCCGTGAAAGAGGCGGCAAAAATCGTCGAGCGCACGGCGACCGTTGGTCTGCTTGCGGATGATCGTGTCGACCTCCAGCCAGATCAACTCGCCTTCCGGATAGTAGTCGAGGCCGCGGCGCCAGCTCTCCCACTGTGGACCCAGCATGCGCAACATCTGCACCGAGATGCCGGTGTCTTCCAGGGGACGCCAGGTGCGTCCCGGCGTATTGTCGAGCGCGGCTGCCGTCGCCGCCAGCGTCTCGCGATACTGCTCCTCGGTCCACAGGCCCGAGCGCGCCGTGAGCACGTTGCCCCAATATTCCGTCATGCCCTCGTAGACCCACAGCAGGTCGCCGATCATCGGCTCCTGGTAATTGCGCGTGACCAGATCTGCCGGGCGGCGGTACTTGCCGTTCCATGAATGGACGAATTCGTGAGGCAGTAGAGCCGGCGTCGAGGAAATGTTTCTGCGGGTCGATCAGAGTGCGCGCGCCCAATGCTGTTGTCGCTAGATTGATGGTGCTCGACTCCGTGGTGACCGACCGCGTCACTCAGCGTGTAGAGGAAGTGATACTGCAGGTAGTGATGCGCGCCAAAAAGCGCGTCGGCTTCCATGACGAGCTTGCGGTACGCCGCCGTGTCTTGCGGCGTCATTTCCAGGTCGGCTGCACTATCGCCGACCATATCGATCACGTGCAGTGGAATTTCTCCTGCCGGCACAAGCTCAATCTGGCGATAGTCCTCGCCGGCAATCAGCGGCGAGTCCACCAGCATGGTGAGCGACACAGGGCGAAACGCGACTTCCCCTCCCTCGGAGGTCGCGGTGGTCAACGCCGTTCCGAACTTCCAGCCCGCGGGCAGACGCACGGACGGCGTCAGTTCAACCGCGTCGGACGCAACTTTGTCGGGATAGAGCACGACCTGGTTCCAGTTGAGATCAAGGAGGTTGCCGGACGCGGCCAGCCCTCCCCCACCTGCACTGTCCATCGAGAGCAGATCGAACTTTGCCTCGACCTCCTTCACTCCGGCCGGCACCGTCACGTGGAAGGAATACATTTCGACCGGATCGCGATGCCACGCAAGTTCCTGATCACCAGCGCGAAAGTGCAGACCAGTAACGTTTGCGATCGGCCCGCTGGGGCGGTGATTGCCCGGAATCCACTTGGGATAGACGTACACCACATCTCCCGGCGTGGCAGGCAGCGTGACCGTCGAGTGAAAAATATTTCTACGAGCGTCAGTGAGGTCGACCGCCACGCGGACTGACGGGCCCGCGGGCGCTTGCGCAGCAAAAGAGCAAACTGACAGGGCAGCGACAAAAAAAGAGGTCAGGGTTCGGTGCAATGGGGGGCTCCCTCTGGAAGAAGACAGGCGAGAGAGTAATGGAGAACAGTCGCTACTAGCAAGGAGGAGCGGCGGCGGACTACGCGTGCAATTTGCGGCGGTAGCGGAAGAACGCTCCTGCGAGCCCGGTGGAGAGCAGGACAATCGTGCCAGGTTCAGGCACTTGCCCGACGGGATTATTACAGTCGGTGCCCTTCCCCTTCTTGCCGCCCGTGCTTCCCGCTGAAGTCCCGCCTTTTTTCTTCTTACCAGGGCCGCAGCTGGGAAGCGGTGGCGGGTACAACGATAACAGTCCGCCTGTGTTTGTAATCAGGCTGTAGCCGGCAGGCGCCATAGCAAACGCGGGTAGGTTCGAACGCATGAGCGACGATTCGAAATTCGTCGGATACGGAATTACCGGCTGCCGTCCCGGGATCGAGCCGAATCGGGTTCTCGAGCCTCGCCATGGCCGGCTCGTTGGGTGAAACTTCCTTCCGTGGACTTTCAGAAACCTGGTTGCCGCAGCGGGTGCGCAGAGTCATCTTGCCGTCGGTAATGACTTTCTCGCCGCGATGAAGCAGCACTCGCTTAGTTGTCCAGTAGACGTGCCCACGGATGCGATAAGAGACGTAGACCGTTCTGTCTTCGGTGAGCTGAAGCACTCGCGCACGGCGAAAATCGAAGTCACGGTAGTGTGAGGCGACCACGGGATCGCGCTCAAACACGCGCTTGAGTTCCTTCGGGTCGTGCACCCCCCCAGGGATGATCGAGTACGGGTAAACCGGCCGCGCCTCCTGGGAAGGAGTATCGGCATCAGCACCGGGTGTGGCGGAAAACGCCAAGTCGCGCCGGACGTCTGTGTTATTCCACTCAACAGCGGGGTGAGACGAGAACGAAGAAGCCAGGAAAGATCCGAAATCGATGGGCAGAAGCGCCGCCCCAACCAGTCCCCCAATGACGAACGCCGTTGCCAACAAACCGCGCCGAATCAGGCGGTTGCGGCGATGTCGACGAGTGCGCCGACGCACCCGTACCACACGTCCATTAGGGTCGTTCACAACTACCTACCAATCAGGTCTAGGGTCGGGCCGGGGGAGACACTTCCCTCCCCTGCAGTTTGCTTTCCACTTGCATCAGCCTAACCGCGATGACAACGAAGGACTATGGCTCTTTAGTGCCGAACACGTTAACACACCGGGTGAACGCTTTTGCACATTAGTTTGGGCATAGCGGATTTCTCTTTTCCCTTTTCGAATCCGAGTGTTAGCTTGCCCGATGACGAAAGCGTCCGATAAAATAAAGCTTCTCCATCCCAATCGGAAACTCCGGGAGTCTGCGTGCAGGGAAAACCGCGCATTTTGGTGACGGGCGCTGGCGGATTCATCGGCCACCACCTCGTCCGGCGTCTGAAATCCGAGGGATTCTGGGTCCGGGGTGTCGATATCAAGGCACCGGAATTCGAACCCAGCGCCGCCGACCACTTCCAACTGCTTGACCTCCGGCTTTGGCAAGACTGCCAGAAGGCGACGCAGTCGATCGACCAGGTCTACAACCTTGCAGCCGACATGGGCGGGATCGGCTACATCACGGCGAATCACGCTGACATTTCGCGCAACAACATCCTCATCAACACGCACATGCTCGAGGCCAGCCGGCAAAATGGAGCCACGCGCTTCCTCTTCTCCTCGTCGGCCTGCATCTATCCGCAATACAAACAGAACCATGCCGACGTCACGCCGCTGAAGGAATCGGACGCGATTCCGGCCGATCCGGAGCCAGGCTACGGCTGGGAGAAACTTTTTGCGGAAGAGCTGTGCCGCTACTACAAGAAAGACTATGGCTTCGCGACTCGCATCGTGCGCTTTCACAACGTGTACGGTCCGCTGGGGACTTACGAAGGCGGCAAGGAGAAAGCGCCTGCGGCCATCTCGCGCAAAGTTGCCCTCGCCGAAGATGGTGGCAACATCGAGGTGTGGGGCGACGGTGAGCAGACGCGCTCTTTCATGTATATCGACGACTGCGTTGAGGGCCTGGTTCGCCTGATGGCGAGCGACTACGCCGAGCCGCTAAATCTCGGAACGGATCGCCTGGTGACCATCAACCAACTGATCGACCTGGTCAGCGACGTTGCCGGAAAATCTCTGAAGAAGCAGCATGACTCGTCGAAACCGCAGGGCGTTCGCGGACGCAACAGCGACAACACATTGCTGAACGGCGTTCTCGGCTGGCAGCCGACGATTTCGCTCGAGCAAGGACTGAAGACCACTTATCGCTGGATTGAATCGGAATTGCGAAAAGCCGGACGGCTTCCCGCGGCGGTCGCCAGCCAAGCGGCCCGATGATCCGCATCCAACTCAGAATAGTGCTCGATTTCGTGCGGATGCGCGCGCCGCGAAAACCATCGCGTGTGTGAATGACAAGTTTGTCAATGTCTGATTTTTCTCAAGTCACCGTTGAGCGGGTACGCAGCTACTGGGACCAGAGCGTCCGTGCAACATCCGGCACTCGCCTAAGCCTGTGGGCACGCGCGAATATTTCGACGAAGTCGAAGCGCGCAAGTACTTCGTGGAGCCGCATATTCCGCGATTTGCGGACTTCGAGCGCTGGCGCGGCAAGAAAGTTCTAGAGATCGGATGCGGGATCGGCACCGACACTACCAACTTTGCCCGCCATGGCGCGCCACGTGACAGCAGTTGACTTGTCGCAGCAATCGCTTGAACTGGCACGCCAGCGCATTGCAGTCTACGGACTACAAGATCAGGTGCGCTTCTACTCGGGAAGTGCCGAAGAGCTCACGCAGTTCGTTCCCGTGGAGCCCTACGACCTGATCTATTCGTTCGGCGTCATTCATCACACACCGCATCCCGAAAAGGTTGTCGAGCAGATGCGCAGCTACGCCAAGCGCGGCACCACCATCAAGTTGATGGTCTACTATCGCCGTTCGTGGAAGGTGTTCTGGATCCTGATGGGCTACGGTAAAGGTCAATTCTGGCGGCTGCCAGAACTGGTCGCCGAACATTCCGAAGCGCAGACCGGTTGTCCAGTCACGTACACCTACACGCGCGAGGAAGGACGCAAGTTGATCGAGTCTTCCGGATTCCGGCTACGCGAGTCTTTCGTCGATCACATTTTTCCGTACCGCATTCCCGAGTACGTCAAATATCAGTATGTGAAGAGTTGGCCCTGGAACTGGGTGCCGGCGTCCTTGACTCGTTCGATGGAACGCCGCTTCGGTTGGCACCTGTGCCTGACCGCCGAGGCGGGCGCATGAGCCTGAAAGCATGCGTCATTGGATTGGGGAAGCTGGGCTCTCCGCTGGCCGCTTGCCTCGCGGCGAAGGGGCTCAGGGTGATCGGCGTCGACAACGACCCTCGCAAAGTGGACGCCATCAATCAGCAGCAACCTCCGGTGCATGAACCGGGGCTGGGCGAGATGCTGGCGCAGACTCAAGGGCGCCTCACGGCAGTCGCAGACATCGAGGATGCCATCCGCCGCTCCGACATCAGCTTCATCGTCGTCTCTACGCCCAGCGATCCTGCAGGGGGATTTTCGCTACGCTACGTCGAGCCTGTGTGCCAGGCGATCGGTCGAGCCTTGGCCGCGAAGCAGGGTTATCACGTCGTCTGTCTCACCAGTACGGTGATGCCGGGAACCACCGGCGGCCCCGTCCGCGAGATGCTGGAGAAGGCTAGCGAGAAGCGCATGGGCACGGACTTCGGCCTCTGCTACAGCCCGGAGTTCATCGCCCTGGGAAGCGTGATCCGCGACTTCCTGAATCCTGACATGCTTCTGATCGGAGAGTCCGGCGAGCGCGCAGGAGATTTCTTGCAATCCCTCTACGCGCAGGTGTGCGAGAACAAGCCCGCGCTGGCGCGCATGTCATTCGTGAACGCCGAGATCACCAAACTCGCAGTCAACACCTACGTCACGACGAAGATCAGCTACGCCAACATGCTGGCTCGGATCTGCGAACAACTGGCTGGCGCGAACGTCGATGTCATCACCTCTGCGCTGGGACTCGACACGCGCATCGGACCGAAATACTTGAAAGGCGCAGTCAGCTACGGCGGCCCTTGTTTCCCCCGCGACAATCTCGCGCTCGCGCAGCTGGCCCAGCAACTCGGCGTTCCTCCGGACTTGGCGCAGACCGTGGACCGTTTCAACCGCTCCCAGATTTCCTGGCTCGCCGACCTAGTGCAGAGCCGAACCAGCGGCGCGGTTGGGATTCTTGGGCTGACTTACAAAGCAGGCACGGACGTGGTGGAAGAAGCTGCCGGTTTCCTGCTCGCGAAGGAACTCGTGGCACGCGGCATGAAAGTTCTGGCATTCGATCCGGCTTTTGGAAGTCACTCGCGTGGACCTGCGGTTGAGAAGCTATGCTTCGCGGCGAACGCGCTCGACTGCATTGAGAAATCTGATGTCGTCGTGATCGCGACGTGGTGGCCCGAATTCAACGGCATCGATGCCGCTCAATGGGCACGGACCGGTGACCACAAGCCGCGCACCGTCATCGATTGCTGGCGTACCGTGAAGTTCCTTCGCGACCAGCCGGGCGTCGACTACTTCGGACTCGGCATGGGAGAAGGCTTCGCATGAGTTCCTTTCCCAATTCGCCGACGCCTTCGCTGACCATTTTCGCGACCCCTAAGAAATTCGACGGGCACATCGGCGTGATTCAGCGAAACGCCATTCAAAGCTGGACACGGATGTCACCGCGTCCGCACATCATTCTTTTTGGAACAGAGTACGGAACTGCGGAAATAGCACGCGAATTCGGACTCGCGCACGTTCCGGAGATCAAGTGCAATCAATGGGGCACGCCGCTGGTCAGCGACCTGTTTGAGCAGGCTGAATCACACAGCACCAGCCCCGTTCTTTCGTACGTAAATTCCGACATCGTTCTGTTTGATGATTTCGCGCGGGCCGTTACGCGCGTTGCTGACTTGACTCCACAGTTTCTGATGGTGGGCCGTCGCAACGACCTCGACATTCCAGACGAACTTTCCTTTCAAGACGGTTGGTCCGAGGCGCTCAGGCAGCGCGCACGCCGCGAAGGCAAGCTCCAGATCGCTCGCAGCATCGACTACTTTGCATTCTCGCGCGGCCTGTATCCGGCCATGCCGCCGCTCGCCATCGGCCGCTTCTGGTGGGACAACTGGCTGCTGTGGAGAGCGCGCTCCCTTAACGCGGCGGTGGTCGATGCCACGAGCGAAGTCCTCATCGTCCATCAGAATCACGACTACTCCCACACTACCTATGGGCGCAGCAAAGAAGAATTGATGGCGAGCGAGGAGTGCATCCTGAACGCGCGTCTAACCTGCGCGGATTCGGCGGACTACGACGACGGTTTTTTCTGGCGTTACGCCTATACGATCGACGACGCCACCCACAAGCTGGCGGCCAACGGACTGACGAGCAATCCGCGCCGTCTCTGGAAGCAATTCAAGCGATATAGTTCGCGTCCGCTCAGCGTTGCAAAGCTCGTGAAGCGAAATCTCAGCCATTCGCACACAACGGCGGAGCAAAAGAAAATCGTTGCGGGGAGCCGGCGATGACTCTCGGCTTCCGCAGGCAGGCAAAGTGGCCCTTCCCGCCCGGGGTCGGTGCCGACCAGTATCTTCGTGACAGTCTTCGCATCCTGCGTACGAAGTGGGGAGAAGTCCCTGGCGGAGAGCAGACGCGGCTGCGCTCCGAGGATCTCCTGAAAGTTTCCGATAGCGAATTACTCCGCATCTGGAATGACGCGCTCGCGGATTCCGCGACCGGCGCAGCCTACTCGGTGCGCGGCTGGTATCACACGCTGTACGCCGATGTGTTTCGCGGCAAGAAAGTTCTCGAGATCGGATCGGGCCTTGGCTTCGACGGCATCACCTTCGCGAAAAACGGAGCCGAGTGGACTTTCGTCGATATCATTGCCAGCAACCTGGAAGTGGTGAAGCGACTGTGCCGTCTCCAAGGAGTGGACAATGCCCGTTTTTGTCTGATGGAGGATCTACGTTCGCTGGACGATCTTCCGACTGACTACGCCGCCATCTATGCCCAAGGATCATTGATCAATCTGCCCCTAGAAGCCACCCGCGTAGAAGCAAAGTCTCTCCTCGAGCATTTACCGGTCGGCGGTCGATGGATTGAGTTGGCGTACCCGCACCGCCGCTGGACGCATGACGGACGTCCCCCGTTCGACAAGTGGGGAGAAAAAACCGATGGCGGCGCGCCCTGGATCGAGTGGCACGACTTGAAGAAGATTCGCGAGTTCCTGGCGCCCGCGCAATTTGATGTAGTCTTCACGCTCGACTTTCATAAGTACGATTTCAATTGGTTTGATCTGATCCGCCGCGCCTGAAGCATGGTTTGCAGCGTGAGCCAAGGACGATTGAAGAAACTGTTTCGCAAACTCGGACTGCAGACCTCGCCGCCATTACCGGCGCAACTGCCCTACCCGGTGGAAGTGCGCCGCCGCGATTATGCGAGCGAAGGAATTCGCCGGCACGGTGGCCTCGAAGTATTCGATGCGCCAAACGCCGTCGCCATCAACCAGGCACGAATCGCGAATCTCGCCTCAATGGGATTGCCCCTAGCCAGCAAGCGAGTGCTCGATATCGGTTGCGGCGTTGGTCACCTGGGCACACGGCTGTCAGAAATGGGCAGCAACGTAGTTTGCGTTGATGGCCGCGAAAGCAACATCGCGAGTCTGCGCACGCGTTATCCCCGCCTCGAAGCCCATGTCGGCAACATCGAAACGGAAGATCTTGCGCGCTTCGGCCGGTTCCAGATTGTTTTCTGTTACGGCTTGCTCTACCACCTCGAAAATCCCTTGCAGTCGTTACGCAACATGGCGGCCGTCTGCGACGAGATGCTGCTGCTCGAAACGATTATTTGCGATCACGAGATGGCTCTGGTGCGGGTGGAAGACGAAAGTACCGATGTGAACCAGGCGCTGGGCGGAATCGCGGGCCGTCCTACGCCGCACTACGTGGTGCTGGCGTTGAACCGCGTTGGCTTCCCGTTCGTCTACGCGCCCGTCACTCCACCCGAGCATGAAGACTTCCGCTTCGAATGGCGCAACAATCTCGATTGCGCCCGCGACGGCCACAACCTGCGCTGCATCTTCGTAGCCTCACGCACGGAATTGAAGAATCCTGCACTGATTTCGCTGCTCAGAGACTAGCGATGCCCGTAGATCTTCCGGCTTCCAACTCGATGATCGCCGCGGAAGTCTTCTCGCACCCTCCCGCCTCGTGGCCGAAGATCAGCCTGGTAACGCCGGTCTTCAACTCGGCCCGCTACCTCGAGGCCACTCTCCGCTCTGTCCTCAGCCAGGGATATCCGAATCTGGAATACATCGTCGTCGACGGTGGCTCAACCGACGGCAGTGTTGAAATCATCCGCAGATATGAAAGTCAGTTGAACGCCTGGGTCAGCGAACCCGACAGCGGCATGTACGACGCGATCAACAAGGGCTTCGCGCGCTCCTCGGGCGAACTGATGGGCTGGATCAGCGCCACCGACATGCTGCATGCGGGCTCGCTGTTTGTGGTGGGCAGCGTTTTCCGAACCTTCCCGCAGGTAGAGTGGATCACTGGGCGGCCGACCGGATTCAGTGATGACGGGATGGCAGCAGAGATACTGAAGCTGCGGCGCTGGTCGCGCTGGTCCTTCCTCGCCGGAGCCAACCGCTACATTCAGCAGGAGTCCACGATCTGGCGGCGCAGCCTGTGGGAACGCGCTGGCAGCCGCGTGGACGACTCGCGCCGTAACGCCAGCGATTTTGAATTGTGGGTGCGGTTTTTCCGGTACGCGCGACTTTACTCGGTAGACGCCCTGATTGGCGGATTTCGCTCGCACCCAGATTCCCTTGGCCTGCAGAACCTTGCGGCGTGTCATCGCATCCACGAGGAAATTCTCGAGAAAGAAATCGGCTTGATGCGCGGCGCAACCGGACTCAGGTCGCTTCGAAGTATCGGTTCCCTGCTGACGAAAATGGGACTCGAGAAGCCGTGGCGCAAACTGGTGCTGTCGAGTCTACCGCAACTTGTCGGAAGCGGGCGAGGAGGCCTGATCCGATACCGCAAGAACAACTGGGTCATGAAATAGAGCGGCAGGTAACGTCAGAAGACTCTCGCCCACAATCATTTCTTCGCCTTCGAGAAATCCTGCACAACGAACAATTCTCCACCGCGCTCGGCGACGCCAACGCCAACCGAGTCGACATCGGGATCAAGAATATTCGCCTTGTGGTTGGTAGAGTGCATAAACTGCGAGTGCGCCGCCTTGGCGTTCGTTGCCTGCACGACATTTTCAGCGATGGAGACAAAACGCGCTCCGGCTTTATTGGCTCTCGACGGCAGGGTTGGTTCACCGGGGAAGGTGTGCTCAACAGCCTCCCGCTTAGCCATTTCATGCGCATGCTTGCGCGCTGCTGTGGCTAAAGCCTCGTCCCACTTCAAGGCGGGCAAGCCCCGTCCTTTACGTTCGTGATTCAGCGCTTCAAACAGACTGCGCTCCGTGGGACTCGCACTCGCATGGGCGCGAATCGGCAGGCAGAACGCCGCTAGCATCAACAACAAACTCAGATTCTGTCGCATTTCTGTGCCTGGAACCATGAACCCTTATATCGCGCGTTGGTTGCCCGTGCCCACACACCTCCACGGAACCTTCGCGAAAGGCAAGCCGTTGGCCGGCATGCTACACGCGGAAATAATCCGCCCGCCACACTCTGATCGCCTTCTTGATGTCCGCCTGCGATAACTTCTTTCCGATCGACTCTTCGACCAGCCCTGGGATTTCAGCGTCGCAGGCAAATCGCAAGCCGACCAGTTGCGCCTCCGTCAGTTCGGCAATCCGATTGCGCAGAGGAACATTCAGAAGTGCGAGCAGGCGCTCCCGCTCCTCAAGCCGGATGATGCGGTCCTGCGCCTTGAGCGCGTAGAAGCGCGACTTCACGGCGAGGACGACGATGGCGATCGAAAACAGCACGAGCCATGCGGAGAACCAGCTCGGCCGCTGCACACAATGAACGATGGCCGCAATTACCGTCAACAGAATGACGGGCAGCGCGAAAAAGTGAAACGGAGGATCCCAGCGGGTGTGGTTGGCATAGCTCTGGGGAACGGGATTAGCCATAGATTTGTCTCCTGTCATGAACAGCGGCACTCGGTTTTTCAAATGGGACTGCACCCACACCAACACCCAAACGAGGATCAGATTGTAGACTGCCGGTCGGGAGTTCATCGCCAGAAGCGCCTTCGATTGCGTGGTCGTTTGCTCGCTCCGGCTCAAGCGTGCGAACCAACCACGGAATAATCACCTGCTTAAAGATCAGGGGATCTGGCCAGACCATCACCTGACGCCCGAGGTGGCCACCTTGTGGGTTGATCCACGCGGTCTTCGGGACGTCCCCTTTACTGAGCAACAGGTAGATGTCGCTGATGGGGACCTGCGTATCGAGCACTCCGGCAAGAATGAGCATCGGTGCCATCGACCTTCCCATCAGACCTTGCTTAACTAGAGACATTCGAGGCAAGACTTCAGACAATTGATCAAGCGTTGTGACGTGGTCGAAAATGGCCATGAGCGCGGGTACCTGATCAAACAGATATTCGCGGTTGCCCAGAAGTGAGTTCATCAGGAACTCTTTTTGAAAAAAAGCATCCACCGGAGGCGACTGGGCACTGGCTCCTTTAAGCCGCGAGCGCTCGACGATCGCCATCTTCGTCGCCCAGTAGGCGCCCCAACTAACACCATGAATCGCAATGCGGGACACATCTACTTCGGGCCTGCTTTGAAGATAGTCCAGCACACGCGACAAACTGCGCTCCGCTGATTCGCTCACCTTGACAGGCGACTGCCCCGTACCAGGTCCATCCACCGCGATGTATCCGATGCCATACGGGAGGATTGCGGTGAAGCTTTCCGCTAGGTCTTCCTTTCGGCTGTCGAGTCCATTCACTGCAATGACAACTGGTACCGGCCGCTTCTCCACTTTTGGAAGGCGGAGGTAGCCGATAATTTCCTTGCCTTCAAACGGGATGCGCACAATCTCTAGCGGTGGATCCCAAAACCTGGCATGAGCCAAAAAAGCTTGGAGCGCTTTTTCGTACGAGCGTTGCTTGCCAGGAGAAGCGGGGATTGGCCAACGTCCGAAAGAATAAAGACGCCAAGCCCGGATGTAATCGGCGTTCGCTTTGGTGGGGTCGGTTTTCTCAAGTGATTTCGCCTCGCTATCGTAGCCATCGGCTACACGCATGAATGCCGCCGCCCACTCCTCCTTGTCCTTGCTATGAATCGAGCTGAATGCCTCGCGCACATCGCCGGGATCAAGGCCAATCAGGGGATACACTCCATTTTCAGCCCGATGAATTGCTTCGGTCTTGATTTCATCGAGGGTCCTCTCTTGCTTCTCCTGTGCAATATCAGGGAGAACAGTGAGGAGTACGACAAACAAGAGAACCAAGGAAGAAGCATAGCCGTCCCTTCTAAGCAGTCTGGACATTGGATGCCTTTCTGGTGGACGTGAGGCTTCCCGGGACCAGTTGAGCTCAGAGCTGAAGCGGATGGAAGAGCGACATCAGACTCGAGACATGCTGGACCCAATAGGAAGTCCTGCAATTCTGCAGCACAGAACCGGATTGGCTAGAAGGTGAGCTTCAGACCAAGTTGAACAGCGCGAGCGCCACCCGAACCGATTACGGGGTTGGCAGCCGCAACATCGGGTGTCGCGCATCCGCAACCAAAAAATCCTCCCCCACCAGAAGGATCGTTGTGTGCGTATCCATTCTGACCGCCGAACGGGTTCGCGAAGTTCGGATGGTTGAACAGATTGAAGAATTCTGCCCTGAACTGCGCAGCCAACCGTTCTCCGAACTTCCAGTTCTTGGCGATCGTGAAATCTACATTGCGGAATCCGGTATCGCGGAAGATGTTGCGGCCCATCGTGCCAAAAGTGCCCAGCGGGGGCGGAATCATGAAGGACTCTCCATTGGCGTAACAACCGAAACTAGCGAGCGCCGTTTGCGCGGGAACATTAATGTTCCCGCCGTCCATGGCTCGAGCCTGGTCGTTGCATGCGGCATTGGACGTGGGGTTGGCTGGATCCCCGCTTCCCGCGAAGAACGGAATTCCAAACCGAGTAGATTTGAAATCCTTTGGGTTCCCAAAGAAATCCCAACGGTCGTTCAATTCTCCAGTCAAGCTGACATCTGTGCCTGCGTCCATAACTCCCCAGGGCTGAGCTCCATAAAGGCTGATGATGGAATTGATCTGCCAGCCTTCGAGCAATTGCGCAAAACTCTTTCGTCCGGGCAACAAATAGGTGAGTGAAAGCGTAAATCGGTGGCGAATATCAAAGTCGCTGCTGGCATACTCGCGTTCCGGGTGTGTGCTGTCGCTGGGCAAACCGAGTCCCGCGCCGAAATCCCAGTTGGCTCCTACCTGATCGAGAGAGTGAGAGTAGGTATAGCCCGCGATCATGCTCAAACCGTGATAATTGCGCCCAGTGAGCGTGACCTGCAGACCGTTATAGTTCGAGCGGTAGTTGTTCGCCATCTGAAAAATCTGGGCGAGATACGGGAACTGCGCGTTGAACGGGCGGCCCACTTGCTCGCTCCCGTCATCCTTGGCGGGATCAACCTGATTGATGTCTCGAATGCCCGCAAGCCTCGAACCGTGATTCCCAACATAGCCGACTTCCAGTGAGAGGTTCGGCGTAAGCGCCTGCTGGACGTTCAGCGACCAACTCCAGACATATGGAGTCTTGAGATCTGGAATCACGCCCATGATGCTGCACGGGTTGGCAAAACAGTTCAGCGGGGTCGTTGGAAAGACGGTTCCCGGAACCCCGGTTATGGCAGGGTCCCAATTAATACCGCCATTGTTGGGATCGAAACCCGAGAAGTTGATGGTACCGACGGCAATGGATCCACCGGCTGTGTTGTTGCTGACGTCGATAATGGCACCTGTTGGAATCGTGGCCAGCCCCAGCGAATTGTTTAACGCCAAGAATGATTCCCAGTTGAGCGTTTCGTACATCAGACCAACACCTCCACGGACTACCGTCCGGCCAGTGTTGGTGACGTCCCAGGCAAAACCGAGCCTGGGCGCAAAGTCACGATGATCGCCGTGATAAGGGTTGCCGGTCGCCCCGCCCGCCTGAACCAAGCCCTTCGTAGGATCAAAATTACCCAGTAGGTTATGGTCCTCTTTGATTACAGAATTCACTTCGTAACGCAGTCCGAGGTTTAGAGTCAGATCCCTCCTGATGCGCCAGTCATCCTGGACGAATCCAGCAAAACCCCAGTTATGGATGTGCCGAGTGGGATCGCCTTCCAGCAGGCTGGCGTGAGACGAAAGGCCAGCAAAAAAATCCTCGATGCCGAATGGCAGAAAGCCACCCCCCAAACCGAACTTGATCCTGCCACGGGCGCCACCATACCCTGCGCCGGCGAACGCGTCGCGATGAAGCTCCCCACCAAGGCGGACGGTGTGACTGCCGCGGGTATAGGAGACATGATCAACGAATTGAAGACGGGTGTCGGGCCCTTGAACCTTCGGCCAGTTAAAGCCCCCTAGTTCCTGCGGAAATACGTAGAAGTCGGCGATCTGAATGCGAGGGAGTCCGCCGTAAAGAGGATTGGTCACACCCGTGTTGAGTCCATACTGCGATGCCGGAGTACTGTGGTCACCTACGAAGGTGGGCTGATACAGGCGGTTGTATCCGAAGCGGGCTTCATTGACCCACCGGGCATTCGGGATCCACGTCCAGTTTTCGCCGAAAACCTGCGCCCGCGTATGGATCACGGTCAACCACTGCGGCTGAACCTGTAGTGCATCGGCGACGGTGCCAGAGTTGTTCCCGAAGAAATATAAGCTGCTGAAGACATTGCGATCACTCGCATGAAAATCAACTTTGCCGACCACGTTATCGACGGACACATTGTTGGGGAGTCCATAATCAAGAACATTCGGGCCGGCAGGATTGCTGCCATCGTTGGTGGGAAATCCCTTTCCATTGCAACTTACAGTGTTGGGTGCCGCAAATGTGCAACCGGCAATCTGTAGGCTCACTGCACTCACGTCGCCCGGAGTCGCATTGGCCAGGAAGGCGGCGTGTACATCCGCGATCGCGTCGGGAATACTATTGGCACAATCTCCGGTACCGCTGTAAACACAGTTCCCGGCATCCGGAAGAGGAACTGTCGCCCACGTCTGGAACTGGCTGGTATTGCCAACGGTATAGCGCTGTCCTTCATACCCTGCGAAGTAGAACAGTTTGCCTTGGACGAGCGGGCCGCCAACTGTTCCACCGAACTGTTCGAGATTGCGGGGGTTCTTGGTTTGCGGCACGGGATTGAAAAAATTACGGGCGTCGAGTGGAGTGTCTCGCCCAAAGGCATACGCTGTACCGTGAATCTGGTTCGTGCCCGATTTCAGACCCACATTCACGATCGCGCCCGGCTTCCACCCATATTCCGCTGGAGGATTCTGCTGCAGATTGAATTCTTGGATGGAGTCAACCGGCAGAATCGTCGCCGAGTCACCAGCGATGCCAGCTCCGTTGATGATGCTTTGGCCAGAAAATGGCTCGCTGTTGAACAAACCATCGACGAGATAAGCGTTATCTTCGGCGCGCAGACCATTGGCGCTGGTCGTTGAAAATCCGCCCCCAGGGTAGCGAATCACACCGGGTCGCAACTGGAGCAGGTTCTCATAGTTGCGACCGTTCAACGGAAGATCATTAATTTCTCTGTTGCTCAACGTGCCGCCCAGGGTCGCCGTTGTCAGGTTGACCAATGGAACATCATCGGTGACCACGACCGTTTGCCTCACATCCCCCGTCGGAAGCGTCAAATCCACGGTCAGGTCGGTGGCGACTTCCACTCGAAGATTGGGATGCTCCACCGCTTTGAAGCCTTTTGCTTCCGCTCGTACCGCGTACACGCCCGGTACCAGGTTTGGGACTGCATAGTTGCCCGAGCTGTCGGTCTGCACCACGCGACTAGTCGCCCTCTGCGTGTCTGTCACGGTCACAGTCGCGCCAACAAGAGCAGCGCCGGAAGGGTCAACCACTTCCCCGAGTATTCGGCCAGTCGTACTCTGGGAGATAAGAGGTGTGGACACGGCAAGCAGTAGGCAGATGCTGCCCAGGAACCGAATGCCTTTCGTCGCGGAACGCATTTCGGGCCTCCAAAATCGAATAGTCCTGTATTGGTCTGACAGCTGTACCACTGGACGGATTGGCCTGTCAAGACTAAAGGCACGCCGGACATTGACGACAACGGCGCAAACGAGCAATATAGCTGCCAATTCGAACTGAATTACACATGTCATGCGGGGCAGCTCAAAACGAAAGTTTACCTATGGTATAGTGGTCCAACCACTGGCCCAGCTCGCCCGGCGGCCAGAATCAAGGACCCTATGACCAATGCCACGGTGAATGCAGTGAGTCCGAAAATTACGTATCGCGCCGTGAAGACTTCACGGCTGTACGAGCAGATCGTCCAGCAGGTGGAAGAGTCAATTCTAAAGGGACAGTTGAAACCCGGTGACCAACTGCCCGCCGAGAGAGATCTCGCACAAAGGTTTGGGGTGAGCCGCACGGCGGTTCGTGAAGCTGTGAAGGCGCTGCGCGAGAAGGGCTTGGTTGAGGCCTACACCGGTCGTGGCACGTTTGTCACGAACGAAACATCGCAATCGATGAGACAGTCGCTCAATCTCATCACCAAGATCACCCAGACCGATGGGTCTTTGCACCTGGCGGAGTTACGCCGAATTCTAGAACCTGAAATCGCAGCACTCGCGGCACCCCGTATTGACGAACAGCTTCTCAGTCTCATGCGGGAAGCGGTCGACGCCATGGATTGCGGCTTGCACAACCGGGAAAAATACATCGAAGCTGATCTCGATTTTCATTTGGCTTTGGCTGAGGCAGCCGACAACCCTCTGATTCTTGCTTTGATTGACTCGATCGTTGAGCTGTTGCGGGAACAGCGCAGTAGAATCTTCGACGTTGAGGGGGGACCGGAGCGCGGGCAATTTCATCATAAGCGCATTCTGAAAGCCGTTGAGAGGCGGGACCCGGAGTCAGCAAAAAAAGCAATGCGTGACCACCTCAATCAAGTTCAGGAGGACGCCTCCGCGTCGGTGAAAACCCCAGCGTCTAAGCGGAATATTGGCAGGCGGAGCAATTAATGGCGAATCTCGGATTCATCGGCCTCGGGGTGATGGGCGGGAACATGGTGGCTCGCTTGCTTGAAAAAGGCCACGCGGTTACCGGGTACAACCGAACGCGTTCCAAAGGGCAGTGGTTGGTCGATCGAGGCATGCAGTGGGCAACTTCTCCTCGAGCCGTGGCCCAGAAAGCCGATGTGACCTTCACGATGGTCACGAATGCGACAGCCCTAACCGCGATCACCGATGGGCCAGACGGATTGCTTGCAGGTTTCTCCCCTGGGAAGTTCCACATTGACATGAGCACCGTGAGCCCCGACGTGAGCCGCGCACTTGCTGCTAAGGTTCGCGAGAAAGGCGCGGACATGGTGGACGCTCCGGTTTCCGGAAGTGTAATCACGTTGCAGCAAGGCAAGCTATCGGTCATGGTAGGCGGGCGCAAGGAGACGTTCGAGCGGCTGAAGCCTCTGCTACAGGACATCGGCCCGAAAGTGACGCATGTCGGCGACAACGGGGTGGCGCTGTCGATGAAAATCGCTGTCAATCTGCAACTCGCCGTGCAGATGATGGCATTCTCCGAAGGTATATTGCTGGCGGAGAAAAGCGGGATCCCGCGCGAAGTTGCGGTCGATGTGATGATGCACAGCGCGATAGCTTCTCCCATGATCCAGTACCGCGGCCCCTTCGTCCTCAAACAGCCTGACGAGGCATGGTTCGACGTGAACATGATGCAGAAAGACATGCTGTTAGCGATGGAATTGGGACGAAAATTGAACGTTCCGCTTCCCACCACTGCCATCAGTAACGAATTCCTGACGGCGGCACGCGGGATGGGATGGGAAAAGACAGATTTTGCTGTGGTCTTCGATGTGCTCGCCTGTATGTCTGGAGTTTCAAAATGAGTGGCGCAATGCAGGCTTCGGAGGTTTTGCAGAAGTTGGATCTGTGGCTACGAATGTACCGGCAGATGCTGGCGATTCGCACTTTTGAAACTGAGGTCAACGATCTCTATACCCGTGCGCTCATGCCTGGCCTCGCTCATCTTTACATTGGCGAAGAAGCCGTTGCCGTGGGTGTCTGCGAAGCGTTGCGACTGACGGATTACATCACCAGCACACACCGAGGCCATGGTCATTGCTTGGCGAAAGGTGCCGCACCGAACCTGATGTTTGCTGAGTTGCTCGGGAAAGAAGCTGGATACTGCAAAGGAAAAGGTGGCTCCATGCACATCGCAGACCCGGCGACCGGAAACCTGGGAGCCAATGCGATCGTCTGTGGGAGTGCGGGCATCGCAACTGGGGCAGCATTTTCATCAAAGCGACTGGGCAATGATCGGGTGGCAGTCTGTTTCTTCGGAGAGGGTGCGCTCGGACAGGGGCTCCTGTACGAAGTGATGAACCTTGCGCAACTCTATAAATTGCCCGTGATTTACGTTTGCGAGAATAACTACTACACCGAATATACACATTATTCGGAGACGACTGCCGGTGACGTTCTGAGCCGTGCTAACGCGTTTGGACTGGCATCTGCAAAGGTAGATGGACAGAATGTGCGTGCCGTATACGACCTTGCCCAGCATTTTGTGGAACGTGCTCGCCGTGGCGACGGCCCCGCATTTCTCCTATGTGACACTTATCGGTATCACGGCCATCATGTCGGTGACATCAACCGCGAGTACTATCGATCCAAGCAGGAGGAACAAGCCTGGAAGGCGGACCACGACCCTGTTGCCACGCATCGCGCGTGGCTCATCGAACAGAAGTGTGCGGACGCAGGAACTCTCGACCGGATGCATTCGGAGCTCGAGTCCGAGATGAAGAAAGCGGTTCAGTTCGCGATCAATGGCGCGTATCCGCATGTGAGTGAAGTGGAGCAAGACGTCTATGCCTGAAGTCGCAGTACGCGAACTGACACTCGCGCAGGCAATCCGGGAAGCTTTGGCAGAAGAGATGCGCCGCGACGCCACTGTGTGCATTATGGGCGAAGATGTGGCGGAGGCCGGCACACCATTCAAAGTCCTGTCTGGACTGGTTGAGGAATTTGGCACGAACCGCGTGCTCGATACTCCGATTTCGGAAGCTGGTTTCACTGGTCTCGCGGTCGGAGCGGCGATGACAGGAATGCGTCCGGTCGTCGATATCATGTTCGGCGATTTCATTACCCTCACCATGGACCAGATGGTGAACCAGGCTGCGAAAGTGCATTACATGTCTGGCGGAAAGTGGAAAGTGCCGATGGTAATGCGCACAACACTAGGTGCCACGCGACGTTCCGCTGCTCAACATTCCCAATCGCTGCATGCTTGGTTCTGCCACGTTCCAGGATTGAAAGTGGTCTTGCCCTCAACGCCCTATGATGCCAAGGGACTGCTCAAGGCGGCCATTCGCGACGACAACCCGGTGGTCTTCTTTGAAGACAAGATGATGTACAAACTGAAAGGATCTGTTCCCGACGAGGATTACACAATTCCATTGGGTGTGGCTGACGTTAAACGTGCCGGCGACGACATCACTTTGGTCGCTACAAGCAGCATGGTGCAAGTCGCGATGGGCGCAGCCACCCTGTTAGAGGCGGTTGGCATCAGCGCCGAGGTAGTGGATCCGCGTACCATGTGGCCGCTGGATGAAGAGACGATCGTGGAATCCGTAAGGAAAACTTCACGCGCCATCGTCCTCGATGAAGGATACGAGCGCTACGGCGTCACAGCGGAACTTGCTTCCGTGATCGCCGCCGGAGCCTTTTATGATCTCGATGCGCCAGTAAAACGAATGGGGGCCATGCACGTTCCGATCCCGTTCTCGCCTCCACTCGAGGATGCAACTGTTCCGACAGAGCAGACCGTATTTGAAGCCGCGAAATCGATGTGCAGGCATTCCTAGCAGCGGCTTGAGCAAGTAGCCTGAAGTTACAACTGAGGTTTTTATGGCACTCAAAACTTACGGCACAATGGCGGTCGATTGGGAAAATCGTGTGGACTTCGATCGTTTGCGTCGGGAACGTCTCCAACGTGCGAAGGATCTGCTTGCCAAGTCGGAGATGGGCGCATTGCTTTGCTTCGACATGAACAATGTGCGCTACCTTACGGCGACACACATCGGTACGTGGGCGCAGGACAAAGCAAATCGCTTCACGCTCCTGCCGCAGAATGACGAGCCGATTTTATGGGATTTCGGATCAGCGGCCCGGCACCATCAATTGCATTGTCCATGGTTGGGAGATCGTTCAAGACCGGGAATTTCAATGCTACGCGGAGCGATGACGCCCGAGATGGGACGCGCGGAAGACGTCGCAAAGAAGATCCGAATAGAGCTTGAAATGCGCGGCCTGCACAAGGAGCCGGTCGGTATCGACATCGTCGAGTTACCCGTCCTGTTCGCATTGCAGCGCCAGGGCATCAAGGTGGTGGATGGGCAAGCTTTGATGTCAGAGGCTCGGCTGATCAAGACCCAGGACGAAATCACGCTGTTAAACACTTCCGCGATGATGGTCGACGCCGCGTATGACGAGCTTTATCGAGCCATGAAGCCTGGTATGGCCGAAAACGAGGCTGTGGGCCTGGTCAGCAAAGTTCTCTACGATCTCGGCTCGGAATACGTCGAGGCGGTCAACGCAATCTCCGGAGAGCGCTGCAACCCTCATCCGCACGTCTTCTCCGACCGGATACTGCGTCCCGGCGACCCCGTTTACTACGACATCCTTCACTCCTACATGGGCTACCGCACTTGCTACTACCGATGCTTCACAATCGGCTACGCATCGCACGCGATGGTGGATGCTTATAAGCGGTGTCGCGAATACCTTGACGCCGCCATCGAACTTGTGCGGCCAGGACGTACCACCGCGGAAATTGCTGCCGTATGGCCGAAAGCGGAGGAGTTTGGTTTTCCTAACGAAGAAGCCAGTTTCGCGCTTCAATACGGACACGGGATCGGTCTAGCAATCTGGGAGAAACCCGTCATCAGTCGCCTGGTTTCCTTCGATCATCCGTGCGAGATCAAGCCGGGAATGGTGTTCGCACTTGAAACGTTCTGGCCTTCGACGGACGGCTGGAGTGCTGCACGCATCGAAGAAGAGATTGTGGTCACAGAAAAAGGACACGAAGTGATCACTCGCTTCCCTGCTGAGGAACTGCTTGTCGCCGGGAGACACTACTTCACTGTCAACGGCCCACTGCCAGCGGTGCGCGATAGCGACGCGGGACCAAGTCGGCGGGTGCGCGAGATGATCGAAGAAAGTTCCAAGCAGGAACGAGTTGGAGTTGGCGATTAGCTACGACAAAAGCACCGTCATCGATTAATTATGCCCACGAGCGTAGTCATGCCCGCCCTTGAGATGGCGCAGGAAACAGGCAAGCTCATCTCATGGTTGAGGAAAGAAGGCGACACCGTAGCAAAGGGCCAGCCTCTTCTCGAAATCGAAACTGACAAGGCCGTGATGGAGGTTGATTCGCCTGCGGACGGGGTTCTGGCGGGCATCAAGGTTCAGGCTGGAACTGACGTGCCCGTAGGCGAGACGATCGCATGGATCGTAGCTCCGGGAGAAGCAATCCCCCCCGAAGTAGCATCAATACAAACCGCGAGAAAGGTCAGGGTGCCGAACACTGACAACGCCAGCTCCGAAAAGCCTGGTGCCGGTTCTTCTCGTGGAGTTTCTGCAAGAATCTCTCCTAAAGCCCGCCGCTTGGCGGTCGAACACGGAGTAGAGCTTACGAACCTGCGGGGCTCGGGTGCGGATGGAGAGATACTGGCGACCGATATCCTCTCCGCGGCTCACAAGTCAGCGAACGGTACAGCCACGAATTCACTGAGCACCGTCGCTCGCCTAATGGCCGAACGGACTACGCAGAGCTGGACAACCGTCCCGCACTTCTTTGTCGTGCGAGAAGTGGATGCCACCTCGCTCCGTGAGGAACGTGACAAACTTGCTCCCATCGTCCACAATTCTTACGGTGTCAAACTGACTTACACCGACCTACTCGTTGCGCTGGTTGCGCGCGTGCTGGCAAAGCATCCACGATTGAACGCCAGTTGGACAGGGAATACGATTGGAGAAAACCCCGACGTAAATATCGCAATCGCAACCGCCGTTGACGATGGAGTTGTAGCTCCTGTCATTAAAAGAGCGGATACCACTGATCTTGGCAAAGTGGCATTCCAACGACATCAACTCACGGAGAAAACCCGCAACGGGAAACTGCACCCAACCGATCTCTCGGGCGCCACTTTCACGATCAGCAATCTGGGCATGTTAGGGATAGACGCATTCTCCGCTGTGATTGTGTCTCCACAGGCCGCCATTCTGGCAGTAGGACGAATCATGGATCGGGTTATTGCAGTAGACAGCCATCCCACAATTCGTCCGATGATGACGCTCACGCTCTCGAGCGACCATCGAGTTGTAGACGGAGCATGTGCGGCGAAATTCCTTCAAGACCTGGCTCAGGCGATCGAAGATCCACTAGCCTGGCTGGTTTAGAGAGACCGCTAACGTATCCAACTCTTTCCCTCAAACGAACGGGCAGACGATCAATCTGCTCACCGCCTTGACGCTGGGCACGCATACCTTCTCGGTCGATTCCATGGACAACGGGAACAACCCGGGCACGAACTCGGTGACGTTTTCTATCATCGTCACGCCCGATAGCATTAAGGAAGATGTGCAACAGTTTCTTCAGGGGGACGCGATCAAGAACAAGGGCCAAGCGAACTCTCTGGTCGCAAAATTGGACTCAGCAGCTGCGGCCCGACCCCGCGGGCAGTGCGCGACCGCGGCCAACATCTATCAGGCATTCATCAACGAATTGCAGGCACAAAGTGGGAAAGGCGTAAGTGCCGCCCCCGCGGCCATAATGATCGCGGACGCGCAGTACCTGATCGCTCATTGCCCGTGAAGAGCGACAAACTCCGGAGCATACACAAACTGGATTGGGCGAAATCTACGCCCCCTTTAACTGATCACAAGACCGCTCGTCCAGCCGGGACAGCCTGGGATTGGTCATCGTGATCTACTGAACTCTCGCCCCAATGACTCTGAGTTACTTGTGGTAGCTTAATTCGGCTGAGCCACTCTGCGACCCAGAACGGGGTGCGATCGGAAGATGCGAATCCAACTGAAAACAGTCCTGCGCGGAGCACGCCTCCGGCTCTTTGTCGCATTCATCACCTCCATCGCCGTTTTACCGGTCAATCTTTCGAGCCAGGAACCAATCGACAGCAAATTGTTCTCCAGCATGCAGTGGCGTTTAATTGGACCATTTCGCGCAGGGCGAGTTACGGCAGTAGCCGGCGTGGCTGACCCGAGCACCTACTATTTCGGCACTCCCGGTGGTGGTGTCTGGAAAACTACTGATGGAGGACAAGTTTGGCACCCGATCTTCGACAAGGAACGGGTCGCATCCATCGGAGCGCTTGGGGTAGCTCCGTCCGATCCCAACGTTCTGTATGTGGGAACCGGGGAACAGACGCGAGGCAATGGTGTCTATCGCTCGGCGGATGCAGGCGCCACATGGAAGAACGTAGGGCTTCAGGACGTGCCCTTTATACAGGCGATCATCGTCGATCCAAAAAGCTCCGACATCGTCGTAGTCGGCGCAAACTCGCTCGGCTTCGGGGTGCTTTGGCGCCCAATTCCAGCAACGGCAAAAACAGCGAACCGAGGCATCTTTAAAACCGTTGACGGCGGCAAGAACTGGACAAAAGTGTTCTCCCCCGAAGAATCGATCGGGGTTGTCGACCTATGTTCTGATCCCAACGATCCAAGCACCTTGTACGCAGTGCTCTATCGTCCCGCATCGGGCTCTGGCGATTCCGCGATGGAAGCCACCGCAGACATCGTGAAGTCCGCTGACGGTGGTTCGACCTGGATTCCTCTGGCCAGCAAGGGTCTGCCTGAAAAGGCTCGCGGGAGGGTTGGGATCGCAGTCGCTCCGGGAACCGCTGGGCGCCGTCTGTACGCAATCCTGGAGCAGGGCTTTTTCCGCTCGGATGACGGCGGCACGACCTGGCAACAATCCACTAAGGACCCAAGAGTAATTGGGAGCGAATATTTCAGCCGCATCTTCGTCGACACGCGGAATCCCGACGTGCTCTACGTATCGCAGACCTCAATGTATCGTTCCACCGACGGTGGCAAGACGTTCGAAGCCTTTGCTGGAGCCCCGAGCGGCGACGATTTCCACGTGGCGTGGATCGATCCCCGAGATCCGGCGCGCATGATTTTCGGCGTGGATCAGGGAGCCATCATCACTGTGGACTCGGGTAAGACCTGGAGTTCCTGGTACAACCAACCAACAGGGCAGTTCTATCACGTCTCCACCGACAACTTGTTTCCCTATCGCGCCTATGGAGCACAGCAGGACAGTGGTACGGCCGGCGTCCTCAGTCGCAGCGACTATGGCGAGATCCTTCAGCAGGATTGGTTTTCCATGGGGGGATTCGAATTCTCGTTTATCGCTCCCGATCCATCTCACCCTAACTTCGTTTACAGTGGAGGCTGGTACGACTCGGTGGTTCGTTACGACAAATCGACTGGACAAATTGCAACCATTTTCGAACGCGGTCAAAAGTACCGCGCGTCGCAAATGCCGCCGATTGTTTTCTCCCCCAAAGAGGCATCCACCCTCTATCTGGGCATGCAGTTCTTGCTCAAGACAGTCGATGGGGGAATGAACTGGCGGGAGATCAGTCCTGACCTTAGCGGCTATGGCGAGCATGAGGAACCGGAAAAGCCCGATCCGGACAAGCCACGTCCGCCCGCTATCACCGCACTGTCGCCGTCAACCGTGCAACCAGGCGTAATTTGGGCAGGCACGAGCAACCGCATGGTTCAACTCACCCGCGACGGCGGAAAGAACTGGCAAAACGTCTCTCCGCCTGGATTGAATGCGCCCACTCAGATCACCTACGTCGAAGCCTCGCATCATGACTCGGCCACCGCCTACCTGACGGTGGGCGCGACGCGAGAGTCCACTCCCCCTTATGTCGCCCGTACCCATGAGTACGGCGGGACGTGGCAGAAGATCGTCAACGGATTTCCGGAACACGAAATGGTCCGCGTGGTGCGCGAAGATCCTAAGCGCAAAGGCCTGCTGTATGCCGGTACCGATACCAGCGTATACATCTCGTGGGACGACGGCGACCACTGGCAGCCGTTTTCCCTGAATCTTCCCGCAACCCCTATCACCGATCTCCAGGTGCATGACAACGACTTGGTAATCTCGACCTTCGGACGCGGTCTCTGGGTTCTTGACGACATCACTCCTCTGCGGGAAATCAATCCCCAAATCACCGCCGCAGATGCGCACCTCTTCGTCCCTGCAACTGCCATGCGGGTGCGCTGGGAGAACTATCAGGACACGCCCTACCCCATCGAAACTCCGGCCGGCCAGAACCCGGCCGACGGAGCGATCCTCGACTACTCCCTGAAGACGCCTCCGGAGGGTGAGATAACACTCACGATTTACGATGCAAAGGGCGTGGAGGTAGCGCGATTTACCAGCGAAGCAAAGCCGGTGGAATACCTTCCGGCCAATGTTCCCAGCTACTGGTTTGCTCAAGAAGGCACCTTGCCCAAGGCGGTGGGCGCCAATCGCTTTGTGTGGGATCTGCGGTATCCGCACCCGCATTCGCTCCCCTACGGATACTACGGCAAACTACTGGAGTACATGGAATACACACTGGCCGATCATGCTGTACCCGGGCTCACGCCGCGCCTGCAACCTCGGGGACCGCTCGTCTTGCCCGGCAAGTACACAGTAGAACTACGGGTTGGCGGTCAAACCTTGCGACAGCCGCTGACCGTCGAACTTGATCCACGTGTTCACGCATCGCCCGCCGACCTGTCAGACCAGCTCGATTGGGCGCAGCGAATGAGCAGGGGCATGAAGGCGAGTTCTGATGCTTTTTATCAGGTTGCAGGGTTACGTAAAGCTTTAGCCGAACGGACGGACGGCTTGAAGCAGTCTGAAACCAAAGAAACAAAGGATGCGGTGGCCGACTTCGAAAAGAAGATCGATGCCATCGACAAGGGGACGAAGCGCGCCCCGGGATTTGGACCCGTGAACCGCGACCTTGCCCGGCTCATCTTCAGCGTGGAGAGTGCCGATATGCGTCCGGCAGGCACCGTTCAGTCTGCGGCGCAACGAAGTTGTGATGCCCTCGACAAGGATCTGGCGAACTGGCGGCAGCTGAACGATAAGGATCTCGCTGCCTTCAACGCACTTCTTGCCGCCAATAAACAGCCGTCCTTGCCCATCCTCACTGGAATCAGCAGCACGGGTTGCGGGCCGTAGAAATTTGGGCTTCTGCGGTGTGTCAAAACCGCGTAACAACCTGGAGTTTCAAGCTCCCTACAACCGAATTATCGGCCAACCGAAAAT
>CAVOSN010000025.1:0-9025 GCA_963698805.1 uncultured Acidobacteriota bacterium
CGATTCTGCTGCGATTTTTCGAAGATCGATGCGGCTGCCTGCATTCAACGTCTTACGCTCCGGTGCTTTCCATTGTTTTTACATTCTTCGTTCTGCTCCAGAACATTCTCCTGGCGCAAGCTCCAGAGGGAACTATCCGAGGAGTAGTCAGGGATGTTACCGGCGCTGTCGTGACGAAGACGACTCTCCGAGTCAGGCAGCCACAGTTTGGGGACGCGCGGGTCGTGGGGACGAATATTTACGGCCAGTACTACATAACTAATCTCGAGCCCGGCGATTACGAGATAGAGGCTTCTGCCCCTGGCTTCAATACGGAGGTGCAGAATGTCAGGCTGCTGGTCGGGGACCAGTTGACAGTCAATTTCCAGCTGCATCCGGGATCAGTCAACGAACGAGTCCTGGTAAGCGGTCAAACATCTGGGCTTAACACCAGCGAGTTTGCCGTAAACGGCAGTGTGAGTCAGGTTCAGATTCAGAACCTGCCGCTGAATGGGCGCAACTTTCTTGAGCTAGCGCGCCTCGAGCCCGGCGTAAGCGTCGTGTCGGTAACAAATCCCGGCGCCTTTGCCAACAACTATTCGCGTGTCTCCATAGCGGGAGCTCAGTACCTGCTGACCCAGGTTTCAGTCGATGGGGTAGCAGTAAATGATCGCATGAATGGCGGAACGTCTCAGAATTTCTCGCAAGAAACCGTGCAGGAGTTTCAGGTCGAGCGATTTAGCTCCGACCCTGCATCAGCGATGAGTGGCGCTGGCGGAATCAACATCGTTACTCGCCATGGCACTAATACTCTCCACGGCGCGGCGTTCTTCTTCTATCGCGATCACAATATGGCCGCCTATCCTGGCTTTCATCGAGATCTCAAGCATCCAGACCCATTTTTTGCGCGGAAGCAGTCGGGTTTCAGACTTGGTGGCCCTCTAAAAAAAGACCGAGTCTACTGGTTCACGAACTTCGAGCACGACTGGCAAACCGCCGCACTCGCAGTACAGAACAATCACCCAATCTTTTCCAAGCTCGACGTAGTCTATCCCAGCCCGCTTACGTTCAATCAGTTCAATCTACGAGTTGATGTCAAGCTCGACAACGCCAACAGTGCATTCATCCGCGTCAGCCAAGACAAGAACAACAACGTAGCTCCAGCTTCCGTAGGCATTTTTATGCCTTCGAATTGGGTGTCAAGTCACAATTCAGCTCTTCAGATTGAAGGCGGAGAGACATCAGTCCTTAATTCTCGGATCGTGAATGATCTGCGCTATGCCCACAGTTACCTGGACAGCCATTCTGATCCGGTTACCTCACAGAACTGTGTGGATCCAGTAGTTTGCATTGGCGTGGGGGGACCTGAGATCGTGCCCTTTGACGATCCCGCGTTTCATATTGGGAATCGCCCAAGCTCTCCAATCGCCATATCCCCAACTACGAACCAGTTGCTCGATGTACTAACCTTGCAGCATAACCGGCATCTGGTTCGCCTTGGCGGAGACTGGGAGCATGTTTCTCTGCACGGGTACCGGGGGATCTATGAACCGGCGCAAATCACCTTGTGGGGACCGACAAATCTGCTGCAATCACCATCGCTTTACAACGCTTTGCCTGCTAGCTTGAGAGATCCTACTGCGCCTCCCCCTACGCTGGAAGACATTCTGCAACTGCCATTACGCAGCTTCATAACGGGAATTGGAAACGTTAGTTTCCCCGGACCCTACCACTCGGATAGCAGATCTCACAGCAACTTGTGGCGACTTCATGTGCAGGATTCGTGGTCCGTGCGGCGTGGCTTGACTCTGACTCTTGGAGCAGCCTACTCCTATCAGACAAACATCTATAACCAGGATTTGAAACGACCTGCTTATCTCGCTCCCATATTCGGTGGCGACTTGCGACCCCCGCATCGCGGCGCCAGTGTGATCGATCCTTCAGCTGGCCTAGCCTGGAATGTGCAAAACAAGGGCAAAACAGTAGTACGTGGCGGCGGCGGAATCTATCACGACAGAGTTTTTTTCTTTGTGCCGCTTCTCGAGCGTGGCGCACTCGGGCCGTCGGGCAATGAACGCGTTCCGATCGACGGTTCAGTCGTGGGACTTAGTTTTCTAAGCACGCCCACGGCTTTTCGCGGGCAAGATCTGCTTCCAATCCTTCCGACCATCCGTTCCACCCTCGCGTCCAAGCTGGGCGATGGAACCGACCCCACGGTGAGCACGGTCCAAGTCATCAAACAGGCTGATCAGCTATTCAGTCCTGATCACACCACGGCCTACGCAATTCATGTAAGTGCGGGGATCCAACAGGAACTGACGCCCAGCCTAACTTTGAGTGCGGACTATGTCATGCGTCGTTACGTGCACATGGGGGGCTTCCAGGGTGTGTTTTCCGTGGATCGAAACCAGTTCAATCGCCCTCGTGTCACCGGAGTGGATCCAAATACTGGTGTTGTCTCTTTTGTCCGCGATCCCGTGATTCCACTCTGCACACCGGCGCAAGCTGCGGCACTTAACCCACAAGACCAATGTTCTACTGGGGCCATCACTGTCTATGGCGGTGATGCAAACTCCCGTTATCAAGCACTCCAGATAAAACTGGACAAGCGATTCTCTTCACGACTTCAGTTTACCGGTAGTTATGCGTTGGCTCAGAACACCGGTTTCGTTGCGGTCACGCAATACAATAATCCCGCCCTCGATTACGGAAATGTCGGCACGCCACGGCACATGTTGATTGTCAGTGGCGTCTACGAAATCCCGGACGCGCATGCCCAATCGCGTATTGTGCGCGGTTTGTTGAACGCGTGGACGGTGGCGTTTATTTCGGAGACTGACAGTGCGCCTCCGCTCGACACTACATTATCGGGACTGGACCTTGACGGCGACGGCATCAGTACGACCTTGCTACCGGGAATCAACGGTCACAACCTGCTTGGACAGGGTCTTAGCCAATCCAAATTGCGAGCTCTGGTGGCGCAATACAACGCGACGGTTGAAGCGCGTACCAGAATTATTACTAATCCCGATGGCACGCAAAGCGTGATCAGGCCGCGTACGCCATTTAATCAGATCATCAGCCCGATCGTGCTGCCTGGAAAGATTTCGGCAGGCGACAGCTTCATCTCGCAGGACGTCCGCTTGACTAAGAGGTTTAATATTAGGGAAAGGGTGACCCTATCCCTGATTGGCGAAGTCTTCAATCTTTTTAACGTCGCAAATCTGACCGGCTATAGCAGTGTGCTGAATCAACCAAATTACGCTCAGCCAAGTGCACGTGCCGGACAGGCATTCGGAACCGGCGGTCCGAGAGCTTTCCAAGTTGCCTCACGTGTGGAGTTCTAGCATGGGTCTTCCTCAAAAACAAAGGAAGCTTTGCATTCGAGCGCTCGTCCCCCTGGTGGTCGTCTTTTCTGTTTCTTGTTTTGCGGCGGATGGGCCTACTGCTGAACCCCAAAGGGCGGTGTTGGCTCTGTATGGCAGCAGGCCGGACTTACCTACCAATGTGATAGTAGATGAGATCCTACGATCAACTTTGGAGCGAGAACTGGGCTCCCGTCTGGACTTCTACGCAGAGTTTCTTGATACGTCGAGATGGCCGGAAAGTGAGGTCCAAATCGCGGTTCACGATTTTCTCCGCCGTAGATATGCGAAAAAAAACCTCAGCGTGATCATTGCGGTCGCCCGGCCGGCCATCAATTTCATGCGCATTTATGGGGATGAACTGTTCCCAGGTGTTCCAATCGTCGCCTACGGAGATGAGGACTCCCTTCGCGATTGGGAACCAGGGCGACCCATTGCGGGCGCGCTCGCCAAGGTTGACCTAAGCGAAACCGTGGAACTTGCACTCCGCTTGCAACCTGGGACCCGAGAAATACTCGTTATTTCCGGGACCTCCGACAGCGACCGATGGCGCCAGTCCGGAGTTCGACGCCAGCTTGACCGGCTTGAGAAAAGGGTGAAGTTGACCTATATGGAAGCCGGTAGCGTGCAGGATTACCTGACAACAGTTGCCCACGTTCCCAACGGAACGGTGATTTTGTTTCTTACCATGTACCAAGATTCGGCGGGAAACAAATTACTTAGCCATGAGGTACTCACTCGGATCGCAAAAGAGGCACGGGTTCCCGTCTACAACCAGACTGCCACCAACGTCGGTTTAGGAATTGTTGGTGGGGTTGTTTTCGATCCTGAAATTCTAGGCCTCGAGACCGCCCAAATTACCCTCCGCCTTTTGCGGGGAGAGCGTCTACAAGATCTCCCCATCCATGAGAGCAAGTCAACAGTTCCTATGGTCGACTGGAGGCAACTGCGGCGCTGGGGACTCGACGACAAGCGGTTGCCAGCAGGAACTGTTGTGCGGTTCCACGAGCCCAGCGTCTGGGAATCCTACAAGTGGTACATCGGCGGCGGCGTTGTTGTGATCTTGGCGGAAACGCTACTAATTTTCGGGCTGGTATGGCAGAGGGCAAGGGCAAAACGTGCAGAAACCCAGCTGCGCGAGAGCGAGAAGCGCTTCCGTCTTGTGGCAAATACCGCACCTGTAATGATCTGGACGGCCGGGACGGACCGAAAATGCAGCTACGTCAACAAGACGTGGCTGGACTTCACAGGCCGCCCACTTGAGGCGGAACTTGGCGATGGTTGGACGGAAGGAGTTCATCCGGACGATTCGAACCACTGTCTGCAAACTTACACCGAAGCATTCAACCGAAGAGAGTCTTTTGAACTGCAGTACCGGCTGCGGCGAAAAGATGGAGAGTATCGCTGGGTTCTCGACGATGGTGTACCAAGATTTAACCCGGATGGCGCTTTCGCTGGCTACATCGGTTCTTGCATAGATATTACGGAACGGAAGCTCGCCGAGGAGAGTCTCGCCACCATTGGGCGCAAGTTGATTGAGGCACATGAAGCGGAGCGCACCTGGATTGGAAGAGAGCTTCACGATGACATCAATCAGCGCCTCGCGTTATTAGCGATCTCATTAGATCGATGGAGTCATGATGCTTCGACCAATGAAGTTACTGAGCTAGTTCGCCATACCCGTGCGCGTATCACAGAAATTGCCCAGGATGTGCAGGGACTATCCCACCGCTTACATTCTTCGAAGCTCGATTACCTTGGCTTGGCCACCGCGGCGAAGAGCTTCTGCAGAGAGCTCTCCGAAAAAACCAAGGTTGAGATTGTGTTCAGAGATGAAGGCATACCACACACCCTCTCGAAGGAAGTCTCGCTGTGTTTGTTCCGAGTGTTACAAGAGGGACTGCAGAACGCCGTGAAGCATAGCGGTGTTCGGAGCTTTACGGTGGATCTCCGGGGCACAGAAGAGTCGATCGAACTCACAGTGGCCGATACTGGAAGTGGCTTTGAAGAACAAGAAGCTGTCACTCGCCACGGTCTGGGCTTGATCAGCATGCGCGAAAGGTTGCAATTGGTGCAGGGCGAGCTTTCAGTGAAATCGCAACCTGGCGCTGGCACTACGATTCAAGCTCGCGTTCCGTTGAAAACTGACGAATATCGCGCCATGGCCGGATAAGCACTTCATGAATTTATCCTTGCGCTTGCGCAACGACCTGAATTGCGGAATATGCGATTCTGAATACAACCGACAACTAGCGTCTCAGAGTCGGGGTTGACATTGTAAAAGGGGAGACTGCGTAGGCTTTGATGAGTTGATTCCCGAGTTTCTCCGTCGCAATTGCTGCCTCTGCATTGCACTCTGCCCAGAGGAGATGCACACATTCTCCGAAAATAGCAACTCGCGGATGCTCCACCTTCGCCGCCTTTGCAGCCCTCGGGATGAGATTCCCAAACGCTTTCATAAATAAAGCTGGATCAGGCATACCGTTGAGCAGGAATGCAGAGAGTAGGTCAGGGGCGTCCAGCGCCACAAGCCGACCCTGCTTGATCGCTGCTCCGATATCAAAGCCTCGAACCTCCAATCTTGAGAGAAGGCTGTCCCTGTGCAACTCGGTGGCGACAACGATCGCCGCATTGCCGACGTCGAGAGCAGCCGCGATGAACTGCGTCACGTTCTCAAGAAGGGCGCGCTGATCGGAATAAAAGCCTACTTCGTGGTTGCGGGACGTCTCCACGCTCTGTGGCGGGGTCCGTGTCATGACCTTATCGCCACCGGAATCATGCGCGGTCCGCTCATTCTCAAGATCGCGCAGAGCGGAACCGGTTAAGGTCGCACTGACAAATCGTTTATCTTGTAGAACTGCTTCCACAGCGGGCAATAGTTCGCTAGCGGCTGCCGCTTTGACCCCGTAGCCGTACGCACCGGTACGAAGAGCTTCTTCTGCGATGTCCCGGGAGCGGTTTTCACTCACAAAAAGGACTTTGGACTTCGGGGAAACCTCCCGGATTCTGCGAGCCGCTTCAATTCCGTTGAGTGTTGGCAGTCCGATGTCCAACAGAACAAGATCGGGTTGTAGTTGTTGGGCTATCTGAACTGCTTCTAACCCATCCCCGGCCTCACCGATGATCCGCAAGTTCGACTGGTTTTTAAGTGTCGAAGCGACAAACGCCCGCCAAGGCTCGTAATCATCTACCAGCAGAACCCGAAATGTTGATCTTTCCAAATCTGCCTCCGCCTAGCAAGAGAACCCAAGCCCGTCCTTGACGGGCGTGCTGGACACAAAGCTAACAGGATGACAGATGATAGCGATTCGGTCGTTGAGCGCCCGCAATCTCTTCAGGGCTTCGAAACAGTATTCCCGATCGAAGTCATATCGGAAATAGCACCTTTGTGCGTAGGGGTTGGTATTGGATATCGAGGCGGCAGTCTACGCTAGAACCGCTCTGTCATGGTTCCAAAGATGTATCGAATTGTTCTAGCTTGACAGTGCGTAGCCGCTGATGTTGGGGCGATTGCCGCATGGCTGGTTGACGTAAATTGTCCGGAGGCAAGGCAGTGGCGGATCGCCACCGGCTACCTTGCCTCCTTGGGCACGCGGGCTAACGCTCCTCATGGGGAGCGTGCTCTCACTGGGGGAGGTGCGCTCTCTCGCACGAACATTTCTACATCATGTCCGTTGGTTGCAGTGAAAATCACTAAAACTTCTTCGCACGGCGATACCGGGTCGATACCGATTAGTTGTCTCCTCCAGCTTTCTTCATTGCTCGTCAGCAACGACGCAAAATGCATCGGGGCTGTAGAAAGAAACAGTGACGAAGAAGGACAAGCTCAAATCCACAACCGTTCGGTTCACGGACTCTGATCTCGAGATCATCGCCGGTCTGGAAGGCAAACTGGGACTCGGTATGATTCATGTCATTCGGCTCGCGATTAGGCGTTTGGCTGAAATCGAGAATGTGCTCGCCTCCTCACCGCCACGTAAAAAAGGCTAAGCATTAGCCATGGGCTCCGGACTAGACCTATTGCCCACAGATCCCTAAACGCCAGGGCGACGGTAACTGTCGAAAAATCGCCCCTTACTGTCTCAATTTCCGCCGCTCTCATCTTTTTCCACCTCGACAATAGCTGCACCGTGTGCCGGGTGAACTATATCCGCTGTCATAGCAATACACACACGCCTCGGATGTTTTGCTGGCTGAGAGGCCCGAACATCCACCAAGGCTAAAGAGATCTGAAATAGCCACGCCCTAACCACCATGGAGGCAAAGCTGCGATGGGAGCTTCAAGCACCCTACCTCACTCATTCTCTACCCCGCAAATCTCCATGTCTGGCGTCTTAACTCTGTACGGTTTCGGAATCCGAATCACGATGCAAGCCGTCCATTTGCTAGTTGAGGATGGCATCGGAAATTGAACGTCGCAGGCTGCGCTTGCCTCGCGCGAATCACAGACTAAAACGCCTCGTCTGGCATCGGGGATGACGGCTTCGTTACGTTGACCGCACTTCGATGGTTGAGTGATGTTGGTGCTTCATTCGCAATGTTGGATCGGCTTGGGAAGGTTCGCGTAGTCACCGGACCCTCCTCACCCAGCGAAGCGAGGCTCCGCAGATCTCAAGCGCTAGCCCTCGAAAATGGCAATGCTGTGGAGATCGCCCGCGAGCTCATTTCAGCCAAACTCGGCGGGCAAGAAGTTTTGGTCCGCAAGATACTCAAGGACATACGAACAGCGGATTTCATTGCCGCACTCGGGGCTCGTTTGGCTGATGCAACCGACCTGGATGCAATCAGAGGTATTGAAAGTCGGGCTGCTGCGGAGTATTGGAACGCATTTCGCGAGCTCCCGATCCGTTCTCGCGAAAAGATGCAAATCGGATCCCTTCGCATTGGCTGACTTTTGGACCGAGACATTCTCCCCTCACGGGCGCAACTAGACTCTCGGTCAACCGGGCAAATAGTTTGATCAATTACACAAATGCCATCTCCGAGAGCGAGTGCCGATTGGCGGCTTGTGCTTGCGGTCTCGATCCCGGTCTCGGAGTTCTTCACACTGACACGGCTAATCGCGATAGCCTCGCACTGGACTTGATCGAGCCAATTCGACCCGCCATAGAAGGGTGGATACTCCATTGGTTGATGCAGGAGCCGTTGAGGCGCTCGGATTTTTATTGAAACACCGAACGGGAATTGCAGGCTGTCGAGTAGTCTTTGCTCGAAGCTCAACGAGACCGCTCCCATTGGGGGCAAAGTTGTTGCTCCTTGGGTTGAATACGTGGCTCATTCCCTTCGAGGAAGCCACACCTCCCGACCAGACGCAACGAGAGGTTTCTCAACTCCACTCACTCACACCAATCGGCGGAGCCAACATATGCTCGGGAGCATCAAACCACGACTCGCTTCGGTCACGATCGCGGCAATTTCCTCAGCTCTCGGGGTGTGTGAATTCTTATGCAGCCGACATCCGCGCAGGTCGACATCGCCTACATCCGAGGCATTGGCAGACCCTGGCCGAGCTTGTGGAGACCTGAGACTGGTAGTTCTGACAGGGGCACGCTGGTACACATACCAGCTAGCCTATAATCGCGCTTTTATCAGAAAATGGGCCCCAAAAATCCTGAACTAATTGACAGGACCTACAGAACGAACCTCGCTGAGGCCCCCTTAACAGTCGTGTATGTCCAATT
>CAVOSN010000026.1:0-157890 GCA_963698805.1 uncultured Acidobacteriota bacterium
TCCTCGAGCCCACGGATGCGCTCGTCGCCGTCCGTGCTGCGGCGATCTGCGGAGCCGACCTCTTCCCGCTGCACGGGTTAACCCCCGGCTTCGAGAACGGGACGATTCTCGGACACGAGTTCGCCGGCGTCGTCGTCGACAGGGGCGACGCGGTCACGACGGTCGAGATCGGCCGGCGCGTGGACGAACACCAGATGGTCGCCGACGGCACTTGCCCCGCCTGCCGCGCCGCGTCGCACCCACCCAGTGCACCGGCTCGTGCGCTGTTCGGCTATCGGGCGTCTACCCGCGGCTCGACGGCGGGCAGGCTGAACTCGTGCGTGTCCCGCACGCCGACCGCGTGCTCGCGCCGCTGCCGGACGAGTGTCGGATGACTCGCCGCCGTCTTCCTGGCCGACAACCTTCCGACCGCCTACGACGCGGTCGTCACACGCGGCGGCTGCGCGCGAGGGCGCGACTTCGTCTGTGTCGTCGGCCTCGGCGCGGTCGGGCTGATGTCCGTCATGTGCGCGGTCGACGCGGGGCGCGCGGGTGCTTGCGGTCGACAGCGTGGAAGCGAGGTGTGCGACCGCGGTGCGGCTCGGCGCCGAGACGGTCGCGCCGGAGTGATGCTCTCGAGGCGGTCGCCGCCCGCAGGCGACGGGCTGGGCGGGGGAGCCGGACGTCGTCGTCGAGGCGGCTGGATCGCCGGGGCGCGCTCGATGCGGCGCTGCGGCTTGCGCGCGGGCGCGGCATCGGTCTCGGTCGTCGGCGCGCACTTCGAGCCGGATTTCCCGCTCGACAACCACCTGATGTTCGAGCGCGAACTGACGCTGCGGTTCTCGATCGGCGACGCGGCCGGCCACCGCGGACGCTGCTCGAACTGATCGCCGCCGGGCGGCTGCCGGCGAGCGTCGTCTCCCACCGGATGCCGCTCGCCGACGCGGCCGAGGCCTACCGCCTGTTCGACGCACGTGAGGCGACGAAGGTCGCGTGGCGCCGTGAGGTACTCGGTGCTGGCCGGCGCCGTGCTCGTGCTCGCCGGCTGCGGCTCCTCGTCCAAGGTACAGCGCCGCGACGGTGCCGCAGGCGAAGCAGCTGATGGTCGACTACCTCGGCTCGAAGCACCTGACGTACCACTGGGTCGCGTGCCTGCACAGCGGCCGCTCCTTCAAGGGCGCGGCGATCGTGCGCTGCAATGTCAATTCGGTGACCCGCACATCGAGGCGTACTGCATCGTCCTCCGCGAGGGCAAGCTCTACAGCGACCACCAGAACCCGAGCATCCCGTGCCAGCGCGACAACCGCGCGCCCCCGGCGACGATCGTCAGCGTCCTGATGAGGGTCGAGAACGCGTTCGACGTTCCTGTCTCGGTCGAACGAAGCCTGGCGGCTGCTGAACGACGTGCCGGAGGTCGTGCCCTGCATGCCCGGCGGCGGAGCTCGTCGAGGTCGTCGGCGAGACGCCTGGAAGGCGAAGCTGCACGTCAGGCTCGGGCCGATCGCGCTCCAGTTCCTCGCCGACGTGACTCGGGAGCAGGTGGACGAGGAGGGCCATCGCGCGGTGCTCGCGGTCAAGGCGCGGGAGGCGAAGGGGCGCGGCAGCGCCGAGGCGACGATCGAGTCGTCGCTCGCCGCCGGGGAGCCGGGACGCGCGTCGCGCTCGTCACCGAGCTCGCGCTACGCGGCGCGGTCGCCCAGTACGGCCGCGGCGTCGTCGAGACGTCGCCTCGCGACTGACGGCGCAGTTCGCCGAGTGCATCGCCGGCAAGCTGGTGGCGGCGCCCGCCGCGCCCCCGCCGGAGGCGGCGCCGATCGGCGGCCTGCGGCTCGTGCTCGGCGCATTCTGGCGATCCCTGTTCCGAGGCGGAGGTGGGGGGTGAACGACGAGCGGATTCTGATGGCGGTCGAGTCGAAGCGGGCGGCCGCCCTGGCGACGCACCGGTTCGTACACGAGCACGCTGAGCTCTCGCACGAGGAGCACGAGTGCGCGCGGCACATCGCCGAGGTCCCTGGAGCGGGCGGGCCTCGAGGTCGAGCGCGAGACTCGCCGGGAATGGAGACCGCGTTCAGCGCGACGCTGAAGGGCGCGCTCCCGGGCCGCGCGGTCGGCCTCGTCTGCCTCTACGACGCCGTCCCGGTCTTCCGGCCCGGACGGCTCGATCGAGCCGGTGCATTCTTGCGGGCACGACGCGATTCCGGGCGGCGTAGTCGCGACGGCGCTCGCGCTGGCCGACCTGCGGGATGAGCTGCCCGGGAAGCTCGTCGTCTTCGGCTGCCCCGCCGACGAGATCCCCGCGCCGCTGACGGTCGAGATCGGCGGCGGCAAGGCCGTTTTGGCGGCGGCGGGGCTCTGGGATGAGGTCGACGCGGCGCTCTACGCGCACCCGGAGTTCGAGGACACGGTCTTCCTCCGGTCGCGCTGGATGCGTCGTGATCGCGCGTTCGTCACCGGCGCACGATCGCTCCAGGGCGAGCCGGAGGCGCCAATCGAGGCGGTTGCCGCCGCGATCGAGGCGGTGAAGAAGCTTCCGCCGGCGGACGCGATCGTGGAGCACGTCCAGCTGGAGGGCGACGTCGAGGAGGGCGGCGGGCTGTCGGTGCGGATCCACTTCCTACTCCGCTCGGACGAGGAGGCGCGGCTCGACGGGCTCGCAGCACCACTGCACGAGGCGCTGCCGGAGGCGACGTGGTCGAGCGACCCGGTCGTCGCCGGGCTCCGGCCGGACGACGCGGTGACCCGGGCGGTGAAGGACGCGATGACGGCACTCGGCCGCCACTTCGTCGACGATCCGGGCCGGCTTCCGTTCGGGACCGACTTCGGGAACGTCTCGCAGCGCGTGCCGGCGGCCCTGATCGGGATCGGGCGGCCGGGCGGGTGGGCCTTCCACACGGACGAGGGCGCCGAGCAGTTCGAGCGGGACGGTGAGGAGTGCGCGCTTTCGATCGCGCAGGTGCTCGCGCTGACGTCGTTCCGCTTACTGCAGGCGCAATAGAAGCAGATGGCATAAGGGCGCTCCAGCCCATCCGACCTTGATCTCCCGACCTCCTGTTTGTACCGGCCTGCGACCTCCTGGTCATCTCCCGGAGGGTCGGTGATCAGCTGAGGGACTTGAAGCGCCGTCGCCGCGACGGCCGGCGCGGTCGGCACAGGGTGTCGACCAGGAGTTCGACGCTCTCGCCGGTCGCGGTGTCGAGGAATGCGCTGTCGTAGACCTCCCCGAGCTGCTCATAGAGCTTCGCGAGCTCGCGTGCGAACGTCTCGGCGAGCGTGCGGGTGACACTGCCCGGGGTGAGCGCGTCGAGCGGGGTGCTGTCCTCGTAGCCGGCCTCGATCAGCGCCGCGGCGCCTCGAGAAGCAGGGTGATCGCTCGCCGCCAGCACCTTGAGTGTTGCGTCCATGGGCGGATTCTGCGCCGCCGACGCCGCGTCGGCAAGCCGAGGTGGGTTGCAGTCCAGCGAAAATCGTCGAGGCGCAGACACTCACCGCCCAATCGGCGATCAGCGACGCGATTCGGCCGACGTTCAGCGCCTGCTCGCCGATCTGCGTGACGCAGCCCATCTCGATGTCCTCGATCACTTGGGTCGACGCCCGTGCGCTCAACGACCCCGTTCAGGACCTGCGCGGCGAGCTCGTCCGCGCGCGCGGACGCCAGCGTGCCGTTCCGCTTCCCGATCGGTGTGTGGACCCCAGCGACGAGCAGCGCGTGGCGCACTCGGCTCACGCTACCAAGGCGGCGTAGAGCCGCCACTCGCCCGGGATCCCCTTCAGCTCCGCGACACCCCTGTCCTCGAAGGCAAGACCCGAGCCGGCGACGAGATCCTTGACGGTCTGCGAGACGAGAACATCTCCAGGCCCTGCCCGATCCGCCACTCGTGCTCCGATCGCAACGGCGATGCCGGCAACCTTCCCCTCGAGCAGTTCGCACTCGCCCGTGTGGAGGCCCGCACGGATCTCCAGCCCCAGCTCCCTGACCGCCTCGCGGATCCCGCAGGCGCAGCGAATCGCGCGCGCCGGGCCGTCGAATCGGGCGAAGAACCCGTCGCCTGCAGTATCCAGCTCGATCCCGCGATAGCGCGCGAGCTCTCGCCGCACACGCGAGTGGTGCTCGGCGAGCAGATCGCGCCACTTACGATCGCCGAGCTCCGCCGCTTTCGCACTCGACTCGACGAGGTCGGTGAACAGAACAGTTGCCAGCACGCTCTCCGGTTCCGGCTCGACCTCGAGCGTCGCGGAAAACGCCTCGACCCGATCCACGATCTCCGGTGAGAGAAACATCCCCCAGTAGTCCGAGCCGGCGAGGGCTTCGACGCGTGCGCCCGGAATGATCGCGGCCGCGTCCTCGGCGCCGGCTCGCATGGCCTCACCCCGATAGAGCAGGAGCGTCGGCACGCGGATCGTGCTCAGGATGTCGCTCACGTCGCTGGCGTAATAGGCCTCGTTGAGCGCGTACCCGATCTCGGGACTGGCGCCCGTGCGCAGGTGATTTGCGAACCAAATGCGGTCGGCTTCGCTGCGCAGGAGGGTCGGACAGATCTGCGCGAGCCATTCGTCCGCCAGTCCCTGCGTCCCCCAGCGACCGAGCTGCGTGTGTGCCTGATGCCACTCCGGGCTGTCGGCGCCCCCGCCCCGAGCTTCGAATTGGAAGAGGACCAGTCCGGCGGTCAACTCCGGATAGGTCGCCGCGAAGAGGGCTGCCATCTGACCGCCCTCAGCTCCCCCGAGTACGAGGGCGCGCTCGGAACCCGCCCCCTCGAGCACGGCCCGCATGTCGTCCATGCGCGTCTCCAGACTTGCCCAGCCGGCTCCTCCGCGGTCGGAGAGGCCGGTGCCGCGCTTGTCGAACACGATCAGCCGAAACGACCGCGCCAGGCGCTCGTAGAGCTCCCGGTAGTACGGCGTCTCCCAGTGATAGACGCAATTGGAGACGAAGTCGGGGACGAGGATGAGATCGCGCTCGGCCGCGCCCACCAGCTGGTACGCGATAGCGACGCCATCGTTGCGGGCGTAGCGGATGTCGGGCTGCATGGCATGAGTTTCCTAGACTTCGGCCGTGGCGACAACGGCGACCGAGCGGAACCGGGAGATCCTGCAGCGGCTCGCCCGCTGTGGGTCGGCCGTGACCTCGTGCGCCTTGGCCAGGCGGCCTCCGGTTCGAGCCGGGCTCCCGATTCTCGAGACGTCATTGTCCGTCCTGCGCCGTTTGATCAGCGGCCGGCCCGTGTTCACCGCCGATCGCGAGCACATCCACCACAAGCTGCTGCAGCTTGGGCTGTCGCATCGGGAAGTGGTAATCGTTCTTTACGCGGTGTCCGCATTGTTCGGGCTGTTGAGTCTCTTTCTGCTGTGGCCGACTGGAAGCTCGCTCGGCTTGGTGCTGGCCGTGGTGGGAACCGGGATCTGGCTCGGCGTGCAGCACCTGGGGTATCCAGAGTTTGGCGAGATCCGGCGGGTGGCGCAACGGACGCTCGAGCAGCGCCGGATCGTGATCAACAATATCGCCGTCCGGCGCGCGACCGCCGAACTGGGCGTGGCGCGCGACTACGAACAAATCTGCCGGATTCTCACGGCTGCATTTTCCTCCAACGACTTTGACGCTTTCGAACTCAACGTCAAGCTGCAACTGGATGAACTTCCGGCGCTGGAGCGTGTGCAGACCGTCCCGCTCAGCCACGGTGAAATTCATTTCCGGTGGAACCGTCCTGGAACCCTGATTCTGCCGGGCACGACGAGAATGTGGGGCGTCACGCTCAATCTGGTCACCACATCGAACCGTCGCCGGGGCGCGCTCGCCGTGCACCGCTTGTACCATGAGCATCCGCTGCATCTCGACGTGAACCTGCTGATCTCAGAATTTCCCGTGGCTCTGGCGGATGCGCTCGACCGTGTCATCGCCCGCAGCGTAGAGGTAGCTCCGAAAGCGACTGCCATGGATGCTCTGGCCAATACGCAGGTGGAAGCGGCCGGTTAGACCGCTAGGTAGTATTTCGCTTTCCCCCTAGGCTCCGAAAAAATCAGAATGGCTGCGGATCCGTCTTCGGCCTGCAGCAAATCTTCAACGCGCTTAAAATAAATTATCGGCGCCGGTTGCGCCGATTCGTGTGATGTCTCATGAATGAAGCATGGAAACAATGGGAGGGCCACGTCGTGGACGGCCGGTTCACTCTCCGGGATTTTCAGGGGAAGTCGGACCACAGCGCCGTGTTCCAGACAACTTATGGCCCGTATGCGCAGGCGGCTGCGCTCAAATTCGTCGAAGCCAGTCCTGCGAACGCGCAAGCGCAGTTGGCGCGTTGGGAACGTGTCGCCAAGCTCGAGCATCGCCATCTGCTGCGGGTCTACCATTGGGGGCGATGCCAACTGGGTACCGCGTCGATGCTGTACGTCGTCACGGACTTTGCGGAAGAAAACCTGGGGCAGATTCTTCCCAATCGTCCGCTAACCATTCCGGAAACCGAGTACATGCTGCGCTCCGTGCTCGAGGTGCTCGGATACTTGCACGCGACCGGTTACGCGCACGGGCGACTAAAGCCCGGAAACATCATGGCCGTGGCAGACGATCTGCGGCTGGCGGGAGACACCGTTCGGCCGGCCGGCGAAAAGGATCTGACCCCGCATATGCCTATGCCGTACGACGCGCCCGAGCTTTCCACCGCTGGCAGCACGCCGTCGGGAGATATCTGGTCCCTTGGTGTGACGCTGGTGGAGGCTCTCACGCAGAAAGCTTCTCCCGGGGAGGGCGTGCGGCAGGGAGAACCAAATCTACCCGACGCGATGCCGGCGCCGTTTCTCGATATCGCACGCCAATGTCTCCGTCTTGATCCGCAGCGACGATGGACCGTGCCTGAGATTGCGGCGCGCCTTCTTCCCTCCCCGGCCCCCGCGAAGAAAGCCTCGAAGGTCCCGTACGCCGTGGCGGCTGGCGCTGTACTGGTAGCAGGATTGGTCGTTGGGCCGAAGCTTTTTCATCGTGGCTCCAGCAGCAGGGCGAATGATTCGACTACCTCGGCGCGCGTAGCCGATCCGCCGAGCGCCGCCAGCAAGAGTGCTACTACCCAACCGGTGGTGCCGCCCTCCGAAACGGCACCGAGGCCGGAGAAAAAATCCGCGGAAGCTGCGCGGGTCGAGCCCCGGCACCCAAGCACGGCTTCCGCGCCGGCTAACAATGCCGCCATGACGACCCACGAGGGTGGAGTCGCTGACCGGGTTTTACCCAGAGTGTCCCAGCGATCTCTCAACACCATCACCGGCAAGGTGCGAGTCACCGTGAAACTCAACGTCGATCCGAGCGGGAAAGTTTCGAATGCTTCACTACAGTCGGCAGGCCCAAGTGAGTATTTTTCGAAGGTCGCGCTCGAAGCGTCCCGGCATTGGAAGTTCGATCCCCCGCAGAGCGGTGGCGAACCTAAGTCAAGCCAGTGGTTGCTGCGGTATGCCTTCGGGAGGGGCGGAGTGGAAGTCCATCCGGAGCAGGTGTCGCGCTAAACGAGAAACCCGTATCAACAAAAGAAGGGCGCGTGATCGATTGATCCGCGCCCTTTTTTCGTTCTATCGAAATGGCTATTGTTGCGGTTGCGGATGTTGCTGCTTCTCCATCATCTGCCGGCGCGTTTCGTAGAGGTCCTGCAAAACCTGCGCAGGCGTCTTGTCGCCTGATCCGTTTCCGGCTCTCGGTGCTTCCGGAGTGGGGGGCGGCTCGACACCGGCATTGTCGCCTGAACCGCCGGCCGGGGCAGAAGTGGCGGCAGCCGAGTTGCTCGGCGGGATTGCATCGTTCGCAGGAGCTGCAGGCTCGATCGATTGCTGGTTCTCAGCGGCCTCTTGCTGCGCCTGCTGAGCGGCCAGCATGTCCTGATAGGGCTGCATCACTGCGGCCTGCAACGCGGTGCGGGGCTGCACCATAGGACGTCCGTTCATCATGACCGGGTTCGACGAAGCCACTGCAGTTCCGGTTTCACCCTTGTCGCTCTTCGCCGTGAGCACCACGCGGACAACCGAATTCGGATCGTTCTCCGATCCCACCATCACGTAATTGAAGTGCGAGCCATTCAGAAGGGTAGCCATCACGTCGCGCGCGGGAGCCGGGCCAAGCTGACTCACGACCCGCTCGTTCGCGTTGTCTGGAACGTCGATGGCTGCGCCGGTCTTGTTTGCGATCGCGCGCAGAACGTCGCCCAAGGTCGAGTTCTTGGCCGAGATGCTCAACTTGCCATTCAGATAAATCACGATGGGAGGAGCCGCCGGTCGTTGCTCGGGCGTTAGTGGCATCACTTCCTGCGGAGCATCGACCGGCGTGTTGGCGGTCACGATCACGCCGTTGCCGGTGACGCAGGCAATCGCTCCGGGAGCAGGCGTCTGTCCGTCCGTGGAGCACGGAGTCTGTTGGGCTACCGCAAGGAGGCTCGAGATGCAGAACAAAGCACCGAACGTGATGGACCTAGGGCCGAAATTCATAATTGCCTTCCAGGGGGAGCCGGACAGCCGCTGCGGAGAGTCGTTCAAACTCGCTCCCGCTGGCGGAAGGGGAGGAAACGATGGTACTACGACCATCGATACCGATCAACACTAAATCATTACCCGATTTTGACGCGCTCGCGCTCTCTGTGGATCCATCTAACTCACACAACCAACTTGAGTTAGTTGCGATAGCAACCCTGGTACCAACTCTTTAGTAACAGTTACTTTCCACCCCTATTCCGACTCTTTTTCGGAGTCATTTTCGGTCGTTTTTTCGATGGGTTTCTCGATCGGCTTGCGGGGGAATTTTTGCTCGCGCATGGCGGCGTTATAGACAAAGCTCGCCACGATCACCGCGGCTTGTTTCAAGTCGTCGGATTGGAGACGGTCGTAGACGTCCATGTTCGAGTGATGCGTGCGCGTGCTGTAGTCGAGCGGGTCCTGAATGAACTGGAAGCCGGGGATGCCGACGGCGTCGAAGGATTGGTGATCGGTCCCGCCGGTGTTGCGCGCGGTGAGAGTGGTCATGCCGAGATCTTTGAAGGGCTGCATCCAGGCTTCGAAGATGCGGTGCAGCCGCGACATTCTCCTGCAAGTAGACGCCGCGCAGTTTACCGCTGCCGTTGTCGACATTCAGGTAAACGGAAATCTTTGCCTGCTCCGGTTTCACGGTGACCGGGCCCGCTTCACGGCGCGTTAGCGTGGGCATGTCTTTCATGTCGGGATCGGTCATAGGCGGGCGAGCGCCGAAATGCTGCTGCACGTAGAACTGCGAGCCGAGCAGGCCCTGCTCTTCGCCGGTCCACAGACCGATGCGAACGGTGCGGCGCGGCTTGGCGTCGACCGCTTTCAGGATGCGCATGGCTTCCATCATCACGACCGTTCCCGCCCCGTTGTCGGTGGCGCCGGTGCCTGTGTGCCACGAGTCGAGATGCGCGCCGACCATGACGATTTCGTCTTTCTTGTCGGTGCCGGGAATCTCTGCAATGGTGTTGTACTGCATCGCGTCATTGTCGTAGAAGGTGTTGGCGATGTTGAGTTCAATTTCGACGTCTTTTTTCTGCTCAAGCAGGCGAGCCATTCGATCCCACTGTTCGAGCGCGATGGTGACGGCCGGGTAAGCTGTGGTCTCTCCTGTCTTCCACGAACCACCGGCAGCCACGAAGAGCGTGCCGCCACCGTAGTCGCCATAGCCGTGATCGACCATGGCCAGGATTTTTTCTTCGCCCAGGAATTTTGCGACATCCTTCTGGAAGGCCATGCGCTTGCGGTATTGCGCATAGCGGAAGCCGGGCTTCTCGTTGGGAATGGGATATTGCCCGATGTCGGCAAGTTCCTTGTCAGTGAGGCGCTCGAACATTGGCTGCGAGACGGTTTTCACCTCAGGATCAGGGCCGAACAGGGCGATCACTCCGGCCAGCTTTCCGCGATATTTGTCGAAGTCTTTCTTGTCTTCAATTTTGACGCGGACGCATTTGCCCTTGAGGACGCCATTGGTGCCGGGCGTCCAGGCTTTCGCATAGGCAATGATGGGCGCAATGGACGGCGACACCATGCGCACGCTGACGAACTCGTTGGACCACCCGCGGCCGAAGGGTCCCCAAGATTCCAGGTGGGCATTCGTTAGGCCGAACGATGTCAACTGGTCGCGCGTCCATTCGTTGGCTTGTTTCACGCCGGGCGAGCCCGTCAGCCGCGGCCCGATGCCGTCCACTAAGCCGCTGGCAATTTCCATGATCTTGGAATTGCGGAAGCCTTCGTAGCGGATGCGGTTGATCATCTCGAGGTCGATGGACTCTTGCGACCAGGCGGCGAGACTTGCAGCGAGGATCACGGCGACGAGAAACAGGCGGGGAAGTACTTTCTTCATGACATTTCTCCGTGCGAAATGGGAAAAGCGACCGACCATACTACGCCTGTCGATTGGCGCGCTCCAAGACGGCGGTGGGTTTGGCATGGCAGAAACCACCAAAGTTACCGCAGACGCGTCGCTGAAAAAATCGACGGGCGCACGCATGGGGAAGGACACGGCTTCAGCCGTGCTGAAAGTCTGCTGGGGAGTGCGGCTTCAGCCGCTGAGGGTCGCTGTTTAGGGAACGTTGAAGCCGGAACGCTTACCTCAGGCGCTGAAACGCGGTTCGCGTTCGACGCTGACGGCACCACTGAAGTCGTGCCCTTCCCAAGACCTGCCCGAGAGTAGAGTTTTTCCGCAGCCTCTGAAGTCGCCTTTTCCGTTTCCGGTGTATCGTGTTCCGACCTAATTGCTTAGGCCTCCGGCACGGGAGGGCACCCAGGAAAATCCGGCAGGAACGTGTTGCCGATGTACTGAAGATCCTTAATGCCAATTTCGCTGGTGTAGAAGGCGTCCGTGGTCAAGCGGCGGGTGAAAGCGAAGAACTCGATGCCGGGAGCGAGACTTGTGTCTTCGACCGCGCTCTTGCGATAGGCAATCAGATCGAGCACTTGTTTTCGTCCGTCCGCATCGCAGTCGACGAAAGTCTTGTTGAAACGCTGGTTGCAGTATGCGTCCAGCCAGTCGAGGCCGCGGCCCAGAGTTTTTTGATATTCCTTGTTCTCGCTGGTTAGAAGGTCGATGAATTCCGGAGCGCCTGCCTGAACCGCGCCTCCACTGTGGCCGTCGGGCGGGATGATGGCGTCGCAGACGACGGCCAGCGTCGCGTATTGATGGGCGCTGAAGAACTTGGGCTGATACTTTCCGGCAGGAGCCTGACTCTTCGCCTGCTTCACCATCTGGTGCACGTGTTCCGCGGCTTCGGCAGGGATGACCTGCAGGACGGAGCCACCGACGGCCCCCATCGCCAGAGTTTTCAGAATGTCGCGACGGCTGATCGGATTTGTGGGCATGGCTCTCGCTCCTACAGGGTTCCTTTTTTCGCTTCGCTCAAGATGAAGTCCGATGTGCGCCACGAGAGCGCCATAATGGTGAGCGTCGGGTTCTTGTCGGGATTGGTGACGAACGTTGCACCGTCGGTGACAAAAAGATTCTTCACGTCATGGGCCTGGCAATTGCCGTTCAGCACCGAAGTCTTCGGGTCCGATCCCATGCGCGCCGTGCCAACTTCGTGAATGATCACGCCGCCGTCGAGAATGCCGTGCGGGTTGTCGCCGTCGGGAGAAGTTTCCGTCGTGTAGGTGCCGCCCATCGTTTCAATGATCGACTTGAAGACTTCCTGCATATCTTTGGCCATCTTGATTTCGCTGTCTGCCCACTTGAAGTGGAAGCGCAACACGGGAATGCCCCACTGATCGACCGCATTGGGATCGAGTTCGCAGTAGCTGTCTGCGTTGGGAATCATTTCTCCGCGGCCGGAGAAGCCGAGGTAAGTGCCGTATTCCTTGCGCAAGCGCTGCTTCAGGTCGAGGCCGTAGCCCTCGCCGTCGTCGCAGGAATCGTGGAACATACCCACGCCCGGCATGTCGCGGCCGCCCCAGAGTTCGATGTGGTACCCGCGCGGGAAATCGTTCTTGCGATCGAATTTCCACCACGGAACATACATGTGCAAACCGCCGACGCCGTCGTGGTTGTGCGGTTTGACCTTCTCCATGCGCGGAACGAAGCCGCCGCCATCGCTGCCAACCGAGTCCATGAGATTGCGCCCAACCGCGCCCGACGAATTTGCCAGCCCATTCGGAAACAGACTCGATTTTGAATTCAGCAGCAGGCGTGCCGACTCGCAGGAACTCGCGGCGAGCATGACGGCCTTGGCCATGACGCGCTGCTCGGATTTCGAGTTCGTGTCGACGTAAGAAACGCCCTCAGCCTTGCCGTCTTTTCCGACCAGCACTTCGCGAGCCATGGCATGCGTGATGAGCGTGAAGCGCCCGGTTTTTTGCGCGGGCGGAATCATGACCTGACTCGAACTGAAGTTGCTCGCGCGGCGGCATCCGCGGCCACACTGGCCGCAGTAATGACAGGCGGGCCTGCCGTTGTGGGGACGCGTGATCACGGCCATGCGCGCCGGAACGCAGAGGATGCCTAGCTTGTCGCACGCGTGCTTAGTGATTACCTCGTTGCAGCGCGGCTTGGGCGGGGGCATGAAAATTCCATCGGGAGCGCTGGCAATATTTTCCTTGGTGCCGAACACGCCGATGTAGGACTCGACTTTGTCGTAGTAGGGAGCGATGTCTTCGTAGGAGATCGGCCAGTCGTCGCCCAGCCCGTCTTTTGTCTTGGCGCGGAAGTCGACGGGCGCGAAACGAAGAGCGATCCGCCCCCAGTGGTTTGTGCGCCCGCCGACGATGCGCGAGCGATACCAGCGGAAGCTTGAGCCGGGAGCCGAGGAGTAGGGCTCGCCTTCAATGGTCCAGGCACCTGTCGGCGCGATGAATTCGTTTTCCAATCCGTTGCCCGGTTCGAGCGCCTTGCCGGCAACTCCAGCGCCGCGATGCGGTAGCTCGTAGGGCCAGACGTGCTCTTTGAAGTCGACTTCGGGATTGACCGGGCCGCCCGCTTCCAGCATGACGACGTTGAGACCGCCTTCGGTGAGAATCTTGGCGGCAGTTCCTCCCGCCGCGCCCGATCCAACGATGCACACGTCGTAGACTTTAGGAGAGCGATTCACTTGCGCCATGGAAACACGTACCCTCGTGCGTTGGATTGAGCGGAATGCGGATTATAGCGCCCGTAGTGAGCGGGTGAGGCGGGTTTTTGCGCGTTGGCGCGGTTGACCCGTCTAGCTCGAGCGAGGGCGGGACGCCGGCGCTACGCTACCCTTAGAATGTCGGCGTGACGAATCCAATCAACGTTGGTCTTGTCGGCTTTGGTCACGCCGGACGGGTATTCCACGCACCACTCATCCACGCCAATCCCAATCTCCGTCTCAGCCATCTCCTCGAGCGCCACGGCGACGAAGCGCAGAAGCGATATCCCGAAGCGAAGGTTGTTCGCGATCTGGAATCGCTGCTGCGCGAGTCGTCTGTGCATTTGATCGTGGTGGCGACGCCGAACACCAGCCATCTGGAGATTGCCGCTCAGGCGTTGCAGGCGGGGAAGCACGTGGTCGTCGACAAGCCCTTTACGATTACGTCGGCCGATGCCGATGAGTTGATCGCGATCTCCAAAAAAGTGGGGCGCGTGCTGAGCGTGTTCCAGAACCGGCGCTGGGACGGCGATTTCCTAACGGTGCGCCAGATTCTGGACCAAGGAAAGACTGGGCGGCTGGCGGAGTTTCACAGCCACTACGACCGTTTCCGGCCTGGTGTGCGACCGGGTGCGTGGCGCGAACAGTCTGGGCCGGGATCGGGAGTACTGTTCGACCTGGGATCCCATTTGATTGACCAGGCGGTGGTGCTCTTCGGAAATCCGACAGGAATTTACGCAGATCTGCGCATGCAAAGGGATGGAGCGGCTGCTATCGACAACTTTGAAATGCAGCTGCAATACCCGAATTTGAAAGTCACCCTGCATGCGGGGTCATTAGTCTGCGAACCAAGTCCACGCTTTCTGTTGTATGGAACAAAGGGCAGCTATCGGAAATTTGGTCTTGATCCGCAGGAAGAGGCGCTGAAGCAAGGAGGCATTCCGGGCGGGCACGGCTGGGGAGAAGAATCTGAAGATGCGTGGGGCACGCTCTCACAATGCGGCGGAGAGTTAAGCCGCGCAAAATATCGCACACTCGCGGGGAACTATCCCGCGTATTACACGAATGTGTATCGGGCGATCACCGGGGAGGAAGATTTAGCAGTGAAGCCGGAACAGTCGCGCAATGTGATTCAACTCATCGAACTGGCTGAGCAGAGCTCACAAGAGGGGCGCGTTGTCTCTTGTGCCTAGAAAAACCCTTAAACACAGGGAACACGGAGGAGCACGGAGTAAGCGATCCTCTGTGTCACTCCTTGTCCTCTGTGCTTGACGATTTTGGTTTGAAATCCGCTTCTAGCCCAAGATTTCGGCGCGAACGTTCTTTAACACATACGCTGCGCGTTCGACCCCGACTTCGCCTGACAGGATCGGGTCTTCGTTCTCGATGCTGAACATGCCTTCAAAATCCACGTCCATGTAAGCCTGCAGGATCGTCTTCCACTGGCCGGCGCTGTGGCCGTAGCCGACCGCGCGGAAAGTTTCCGAAGCTTCGGGCAGGTCTTCTTTTTCGAAGGCGAAATTCAGCACCCCGTAGCGATTCACATTCTCGGGATAGAACGTGGTGTCTTTCATGTGCGCGTGGAAGAGTGCGCCATTCTTCCCAAGCAGATGGATGACTTCGACCGGATCGCATCCCTGCCAGAACAAGTGGCTCAGGTCGCAGTTAGCGCCGATTTCTTCGCCAACGGCTTCGCGCAGGCGCAGCAGCGTCTTCGGGTTATAGACCACGAAATTGGGATGCATTTCAAAAGCGAGCTTCTTGATGCCGTGCTGGCGCGCGAATTTCGCGGCTTCTTTCCAATAGGGAATGACCTTTTCTTTCCACTGCCAGTCAAGCATCTGTCCATATTCAGGGGGCCAGCGATACGTGACCCAGTTCGGCATCGTCTCGGTCGGGGTGCCGCCCGGGCAGCCTGAAAAGCCGACGATCACTGGAATTTCGAGACGCTCGGCTAGCAGAACCGTGTGGCGGAAAGATTCGGCATCGGTAGCGGCATGCTTGGGGTCGGGGTGGATCGGGTTGCCGTGGCAGCTGAAAGCTCCGATGCGGATGTTCTTATCTTCGAATTTCTTCTTCCAGGCTTTGGCCTTACCCGCGTCAGCGAGCAGGTCCGCTACTGGACAGTGCGCGGAATTCGGGTAGCCGCCAGTGCCGATCTCCATCGCCTCGAGTCCGAGCGCGGAGACTTTGTCGAGCATCTGGTCGAGCGAGAGGTCGGGGTAGGCGGGGTCAAACACGCCGATGGGGATTTTCTTCTTTTTGTGAGATGTTTCCTCGGAGGAAAAACTGGAGGCCGCCGCCTCGCCTTTCATCACCGGAAGCGAACCCAGCACAGCCGCAACAGCCATTGCGGAGCTTGCTGACCCCAGAAATCCGCGCCGACTCAATGCCGTCTTACCCATGCCGACCCCTCCATTGCACTGCTTGTCAACGGTTTTTACAAAATTTGGACACATTGTTTGACGGTGTGGGCGATTATACGCATTCAGCATCGACAGGCCGCTCCCGTGAAACGACCGTTCTCGTTTTGCCACTATCAGATTCGTAGGGCAAACCTTGACTTTCGGAGGGGTCAAGGGCACAATTCCTAGGCCGTGTAGCGGATAGCAAACAGCTCAAACACGGCTTCTGGCGGGCGTTTTCGGCAAAGGATTGCGTTCACTCCGTCACCTGTCCGAAATGGACCCCAATCGCATTTCGCTCGATCCGTCTGGGTGTTTGTGATTCCCCCATCACTTGACCCAACATTGTTTGTTCACTAAGTACCAGGTTGGCTGATTTTCCCCAATTCCCAGGCTCGAGCTTTGTCGGAGGACAGCTTTATGGCATTCCAGGTTTCATTGTGTGCTCGCGCGACACGCAGCGAGAAGCGGATGAACACGAAGACCCTCGCGCTTACGGTAACTGTGCTCGCGGGACTGGCAGTCGTTCTTGGAACCACGCCGGTCCTTGCCCAGAGTCCCTCATACCCCGACTTCAGTTCGGTCGCGAATCTCACGTTGAACCCGGTGGAGAACGGGGCGCATCAGGTTGGCAACGTGCTCCGGCTTACTGACGATGTGCAGTCTCGGGTTGGAACGGCATGGTTCAACATCAAACAGCCGGTAGCTGGGGGATTCACGACTACTTTCACCTTCCAGATCAGCCATGCGGACTTTCCCGCAGACGGCATCGCTTTCGTGATCCAGAACTCGCAAGCCGGACTGACGGCATTCGGAGACGGCGGAGGCGGTATCGGATACCAGGGGATCCCCAACAGTCTCGCCGTTGAATTCGACACCTATCTCAATGCGGGTCCGGGACCGAATGAGGACCCGAACGCGAATCACGTAGCCGTTCAAAGTTGCGGAACGAATGCGAATAGCGCAGATCACGGCGCCACGAATGGGAACTCTCCCTGCCAGCTGGCCATGAATGCCGACCTCGCGTTCCCGATTGAAGGCTTCATCAACCTCTCGGACGGCGCGCAACATACGGCCACGATCAGTTACACGCCTCCCGCCGCCGGATGTGACAGCTGTTTTGGCATCATGAACGTCACTTTGGACCAGTTAAATCTGTTCCCGAACGGCGTGCAGGTAAATCTCGGGACCCTGTTGAACCTCGATAATGGAACGGCGTGGGTAGGTTTCACGGGCGGTACTGGCTTTTACAGCGAGAACAACGACATCCTGAACTGGAACTTCGCTCCCGTGAGCCAGACCATCACACAGCCCGCTCCCAAGAACACGACTACGACCTACACCTTCGGCAGCTACCTCTACAAGGTGAAGCCGGACCAGGATATCGACCAACTGGCGGTGACTGCGGTGTTGACGGACCCCGCTACGTTTGCTGCGGACCGGCAAGCCAGGCAGGATTTCCCAGGCGCCCAGTGCATCATCTACAGCAACACCGCCGGCAAATGTGTAGAGTTCCATGCTGCCTGCAACAGCAGCAACGGAGCGTGCACCAACGTGAATTACGACGTTGCCACCAGCTACGACGTACCCACTGGTCCACCGATCACCAATCCTGGATTCCTTAAGGCGACCGGGCTGGATTGCGTCCCTGGAATCGCTTTCGATTCCAACATCATCACTGCTTTCACCCAGACTCGAACCGATCCCACCACCAAGGGTTCAAGCAGGCCCAGCTTCTCTTGTTTCGTGGCTGTTCAAAACGTCACCTACTCGCCGGCGGATCTGGATATCGTGAATCTGGCGAGCTCGAAAGTAAAGCAAGGGGCGAACCTGAGCTACGTAGCTACCACCACCAACTTCGGTCCGTCGAGCGCGCAAGGCGTGGCAATCACGAACACGATTCCAGCCGGGACGACCTACGTCGCGTCGTCGCTATGTTCGCTGACCAATGGATGCTCGAGCATTCCGTGTACGTTCGCTGCCGGCGCGGCAAGCTGCACGGTGGGCAACCTCGACAAGTTCGGGCTCGAGTTCATGGTGGTGACTGTGAAGGTCACCGCGAGTCCGGGAACGGTTCTTACCGACCGGGCTGCAATCAACGCGTTCAACCCTGACCCGGATCGGGTCCCGGATCGGTCATGGACGACGAAGACGACGGTAACGAGGTAGTCCGGCGATTCGGAAACGAACTTTCCCCATCCTGCATACGCGGGATGGGGATTTTCTTTTTGGACTTGTATCGATCGGTGTGGGACTAGTCGAGACCGCAGTCATTGGGCTGCGGCGATGAAGTTCGAGACCAGCTCGTCGACATGATTCCAGACATTTCCGGTCGGGATGCGCTGATGGCTGAAGTGAGCGGATATCACTCCGATCAAGTTTCCCGAGAAGTCCATTAAGGGCGTGGATGCAACGGACTGCACCTTGGCGCGGAGGACTATTTCTCGCGCGTCGTTGGAGAAGTTAAGAGTTGGTCGCGACGTCTTCAATTCTCCACTCGGCGCGGTTTGATTCGAAATTTGCGTTTCGAGTCACAGGTTTGATTTCTTGATGAGACGGGGCAACGATCGGTTTTCGGCCCCGACGTGATTTGCGAACGCCCTACGGTATGCCAACTCCTGTACGAGTCTGTCATCTGAGGTATTACCTGCGAATCGGGTTTTCCCTGTATTGTCGGACGCCCTACAAACCCTATTACAATTCTTGAAAACAACGCAGGTGCCGCTCCGTGCCTCGCGTGGAAACCCCTGGGGACCCACTCCAAATGACCAAGCGTGTACTCATCGCAGATGACAACGGAGCCATGCGTAGAGCGATCCGATCCTTTCTGGAACAGCAGCCGGGAATTGAAATCTGTGCACAGACTGCTAAGGGCCTTGAAACCGTACATGCAGCGGTTGCCCTCAGGCCTGACCTGTTAATTCTGGATCTTCGAATGCCGGAATTAAACGGAGTCGAAATTGCCAGCCTTCTGAAGAAGAATCTTCCTGACTCCAAAGTCATACTGTTCACGATGTACCAGGACGCCTTGCACAAGCGCCTGGTGAATGCGATTGGCGCTAGTGTGGTTGTTGCGAAGACGGAAGGGTTATCGGCGCTGGGCCGTGAGGTGCGCGCCCTGCTAGGCATTCCGAAGGAAAGCGCGGACAAGACAACCTCTGACGACCGGCGGGCACCCTCAAAACTGCCTTCAGAACTGCTAATGACGGCTTTGCGAGACAGCGAAGAACGCTTCCGATCAACTTTTGAGCAGAGCGCTGTCGGGTTGGCGCTGGTCGCCAGGGATGGGCGCTGGCTGCGAGTCAACCGAAAACTCTGCGAGATTATTGGGTATAGCCGCGGCGAACTGCATAACATGACCGAGCAAGACATTGCTCATCCCGAAGACCACGAGTTGGATCTGGCGCAGATGAAAAGGATCGAGGCCGGAGAAATCGAAAGCTACTCGATGGAGAAGCGCTACATTCGAAGGGATGGCCAGATTGCCTCACTTCATCTCACCGTCAATGCCGTAAGGAACGAAGGAGGCAAGCTGAAGTATTGCGTGCGCGTCATGGAAGAGGGGAAGCACCAGACTAATGCGCGGGTGATGGTGGCGCAAACACTTTCGGTGGGAAGAGTCGCGTCCAGTCATCTGGAACTGATGTCCAAACGCTGGTCGGCGCCGCTGACCCACTGCAGCCGCGATTTACGTTATCTGTGGGTGAATCAGCAATATGCCGACTGGCTCCATAAGCCGGTCGACAGGATCGTGAGACGTCCCATACGAGATGTTATCGGGAAAGATGCTTTCGAAACTCTTCTGCCCCGTTTCGAGCAAGTACTTGGCGGAGAAGATGTCGCCTACCAGGCCGAGGCGACCTACGACAAGATCGGGCTGCGGCACATATCAGCCGCCTACAAGCCAACCCTTGATTCCAATGGAAAGACAGAGGGGTGGGTGGCGCTGGTAGAGGACGTTACAGAGGCAGCGAACAAGCCGGGTGACTCTGTTGCCGAAATCGACGTGACTGAGACGTAGAACCGCTATTTGCCAGCGTTCTTGCTGGATTCCGTATAGATCGCGCTCAGATCGGAACGCTGAAGGACCTTCTCGGCACCTTTTTGCTTTGACATCGGTTCGAGCAAGCGCACGACCTGGCGGTACTGATCCTGCGCGTCAGCGGACTTGCCGGAGGCCCGCGCAATCGTCGCCAGAAGGAAGTGAGCTTTCCCTGACAACGGCTGCAAGCCCAACTTATCGGAGCGCAGCAGAATCTGCTCCAGTTCCGGCTTGGCGTGTGCGTAGTCCTTCATCTGCACCATGGCTTCGGCCATCAGCAGCGAGCATTGCACGGCCATGTACTTCAGGCCGAGAGTCTCGGCTTTCTCAGAGAGCGGACGAAGGGTCGTGATAGCTTCTCGTCCGCGGCCTTCTTGAACGCCGAGTTTTGCCAGGTTGAGCTTCGCGATCAGCTTCTTGTCGGTTTCGGTCGTACGCGCGGCAGCCTGGTCGGCTTTTTCGTACAGGCTCTTGGCGGTCTTGTAGTCGCCGTGAACAAAGGCTGCGTCACCCTGATATCCCAGAGCCTGCGCAGTCATGCCGTCGTTTTTCAATTCGCGCGAGAGGGTCAGCGCATCCTCGAGATATTTCGCTGCTTCGTCGCCGCGGCCGGCCTCGATCAGAACGTCCCCGTAGCCGCTTAGAATTTCGGCCATCCAGAAGGTGCGGTCCTTGATGTCGTTGAAAGTCTTCAGCGCTTCGGACTTGGAGTTGAGCGCGGCGTCGAAACGGCCCTGGTTCTGGAAGATCGTACCCAGGCTGTAGGACTCGATCGCGCCCCCGCGTGGGTCACCGATGCTACGCCGTAGATCGAGCGCTCGCAGATACTGGGTGACCGCCTGATCGAACTGTCCCATCTTTGCGGAGGTCTCGGCGATGTTGTGCACGCTCTCAACGATGTCGGCGGGCGCTTGCGCCTTCTCGCGGAGTTGCAGCGCCTGCTGGAAGTAAGTGAGGGCGTCTTCGTAATCGCCCTTGGCAAAGCGGGCGTTCCCGATGTTGTTCAGGCAGATCGCCTGCATGCCTTCGTCGCCGATTTCGCGTTCAATCTGCAGGGATTGCTTGTAGTAATCCAGGGCTTTGTCGTGATCGCCCTTGTCGTCATAGACATTGCCGAGGTCGAGCAGGGTTCCGCCGACGCCGCGCTTGTCGCCGATTTCGCGACGGAGGTCGAGTGCCTCGCTGTAGCTGGATAATGCGGTCTTGGTGTCGCCGGCCTGAGCGCTGACCTTGCCGATTTCATTGAGACTGGCGGCCATGCCGCGCTTCTGCCCGATCTTGCGCCGAATGGCCAGCGCTTCCTTCAGATTTTGCAGAGCCTCGTCGGTCTTGTTGATCGTTTTGTAGCCCACTCCGATGGCATGCAGCGCGGCGGCGTTCTGTTCCTGATTGTCGTTCTGGACGGCCAGACTCCGCGCCCGCTCGAAATAGTCGATGCCGCTCTGCGCATTTCCGTTCATGACTTCGACGCGCCCGAGCGCCAGCAAGGCGTCGGCAGATTTGGGATCGCGTTGAAGAACGAAGCTGTACCGCTCTTTTGCTTTGTCGAGAACGATGTTCGCTTCGTAAAGTCCGCCCAGCGCCATCTCGATGTCGAGATCTTCAGGCGAACCCTTGGCGAGGTTCTCGTAGTATTCGATTGCCTTCGTCGTTGTCGTGCGTGACACGCGCGCGGTTGGCGAGGATCAGGTAACGCTCACGGGCCGGCGAGGTTATCGCTGAGATCGACCGCCTTGCGCGACGACTCGTCGGCGTCATTGTCGTAACCCAACGCGGATTGGGCCTCGCTGAGCTTCGAAAACGCCATGGCGAATTGCGGGTCGAGCCGTGTGGCCGATTGCAGCGGCTTGATCGCCTCCAGCGGCTTGCCCTGCCGCATCAACTCAACGCCCTGCGTGTAGTCGCGCAGCGCCTCCACTGACGTCGTCGAAGGCTTGAACGATTGCGCTTGCAGTTCCTTGATCAGGTCGGAGGACAGATGCCAGGTTTTTGCGGATCGAATCGGCCAGCGTATCGATCGCCGCCGGCAGCCCTTTCTCGCTGGTCTCGGCCTTGAGAGACGTGGTCTTCCCGCTGGTCAGGTTCTGGATGTTGGCATCGATGCGGATCTGGTCGCCGAACTTTGCGTACTGGCCCCAGATCACTGTATCGGCGTTGCTCGAGTCTCCTACTCGGCGCAGGATCGTGGGATCGACGACGGTGTCGGCGCCTATCCGCAGGTCGTGCAAGACCTGATGCAAGTCGATCGGGCGAAACCATGCGCAAGTGCGCGGACTGGCCTACGTCGGAGCTGAGCATGTCGGCCAGGGTCGCGCCGTACCAGTCGAGCGACGGATCCTGGGACGCGTTGCGGAAGGGAAGAATCGCCAGCGCGACTTCTGGCTTGGCTCCGGCTGACGGAAGCTTGGCAGCGTTGCGCAGCTTGTCGCGGAAGAGGAAGCCCACGACGGCCAGGATGACTACGGCAGCGATGCCGCCGATCCACTGCCAGGGGACAGTCTGTCCCCACGGCTTCACACTTTCGAAGGCGATGGCCCCAGCCGCGCGCTTGCCATGCCACGCTTCCAGGTCCTCCAGCAGTTCCTTGGAGGACTGGTAGCGGTTGGCCGGTTCGCGCTCCAGGCACTTGCTGACGATGTTGCTGAGGTTTTGCGGGAACGAACCGTCGTGCTCGGAAATGGGCTTGGCGCGTTCCTGAGTACGCCGGATCAGGCTCGCCAGAGCGCTGTCGGCGTGGTACGGCATCTGGCCGGTGAGCAATTCGTAGAAAATCAGCCCGGCGCTGAAGATGTCGGATCGCTGGTCCAGTTCTTTCGCCAGCGCCTGCTCGGGCGACATGTATTCCATCGTCCCGACCAGTGCGCCGGTCTGGGTCATGCCATCGCCTTCGAACGTGCGTGCCAGCCCGAAATCCATGACCAGCACGCGGCCCGTAGCCGTCCTGCATCACGTTCTGCGGTTTCAGATCGCGGTGAATCACGCCAACGCTGTGGGCGGCATCGAGCGCCAGGCACACTTGCTCCATGATCGCCACCGCTTCTTCGGGCGGGAACTTCTTGCGCTGGTGAATCAGCGTGCGCAGATCCTGGCCCTCGATGTACTCCATGGTGATGAACTTGACGCCATCACCTTCGCCCAGGTCGTAAATGCGAATGACGTTGCGATGCGTTACGCGCTGCGACAGCCGGAGTTCCTGCTTGAAGCGGTCAATGATTGCGGGATTCTTCGCCAGGTCGGGACGAATGACCTTGAGGGCGACCATGCGATCGAGTTCCAAATCGCGCGCTTTGTAGACTGCGCCCATGCCGCCCTGTCCGAGCGTCTGCAGAATTTCATACCGACCCGCCAGGATCGTTCCATGTTCCAGTTCCGATTGCGGCAGACGGACAGCCCGAGTCGGCGCACCACCGCGCGGCGGTGGAGAAGCTCCATCCGCCAAAGTGGGGCTGTCGGAAGGGGATGCGCTGGAGAGGGGCAGGATGGTAGGCGCGTCGGGCCCGAAACCTTCAGGTGCAAGCGTAGGCGCATCCGAAGGAGGGGGCAGGTCGGACGAATTGCTTTCCGGAGCGCTCGAAGGGGAGCGCACAGCTGCGCCCGCATCACCCTGTATCGGTGAATCCTGATCGTGCCGGAATCGACCGTGATCTCCCATGGGTCCTGATGGCGAAGGGAAGCGAAAATCTCTCGCACAAAGGGGGGAACCTGGGCTGGCTGATCCCCCCTCAGCCGCCCTCGCGAGAAGCTAAAGTATATACCGCGTCTAGAGCCCTGTCAGGGCAAGTCCCTATCCAGCGGGTACCAGTCAGACTCTCCTCGGAAGCCCACTAAAACGAGCTTTGGCGCGGTATTTCTGAATAGTGCAGGAATGCGTACCAGCGTTTCATTTGTCGCCACCAGCCTGGCAGAACAGTCGATCCCAGAGCGCGCAGCAATGTGACTGTTTATCCACAGCCTTGAACCACTGGCGGCACTTCTGTCGCACGCATGGTGCATTTACTTTTTCCGGACGCCACTGAGCACGCGGAGAAAAAGAAAGACATGTACCTTGGTTGGGCGACGGCACAGAAAGCGACATTCCTTTCCCTGCAGAGCGCGGTGTTCTGCGCGGAATGCGAAATGATCAGCGAGAACAACACTCCGTATTGCCTGGCCTGCGGAAGCAAAGCGATGCTCAGCCTGTCGCGAGTGCTGGGCGGATCCTTGAGAGGGCAGGAGACGGCGCATCTGATCGCCGATGTGGAACTCGACCGCCTGGTGCGCGATCTGCTTCGCTCCGTGCCGGAACCCGTTCAATTTCCCGAGAAGAAGCCGGCCGCCTCGGTGGCGATGCATTCTGGCCGTCATCATCTGCGGACCGTCGGCATGTCCGAGGCATGGCAACCGCACGAAGATCGGATTGATTCCGAGTCTTTCATCCACCCAGGAGATCTGAACCTGGAGCCGGGCATCAACATCATTGCCGAGCGCGCTCAGTCATTGACGGGCGCGACCGGGGCGGCCATCGCATTGCGCGCGGGAGCCGAAATCGTTTGCCGCGCGCGCAGCGGACGGACTGCGCCCGACCTCGGAGTGCACCTGCAGACCGACTCCGGTCTTTCGGCGGAATGTGTACGCACCGGAGAAATCCTGCTCTGCCACGATGCGGAATCGAATCCGCGGGTGGATCTGGCAAGCTGTCGGCGGCTGGGCGCGAGGTCGATCCTGGTGGCGCCGCTGCGTCATTTCCGAAAGACATTGGGCTTGTTCGAAGTGCTTTCGGCCACACCCTACGCGTTCGATTCCCGCGATGTTGCGACGATGCAGTTGCTGTCAAGCGTGATGGTCGCGGCCATGACTAGGCTGTCGTCGATTGGGCCGCAGCGGCGGAAGTGGCCGGCCTAGGCTGACCTTTGACGTGTCCCAAGCCCACGGTTCATACCGTGGGTTTTGTTCTTTTCCGGCCGCGCGTCCTGAAGTCTTGGCAGGGTAACCTGTCCTGTTCATTACTTTGACACTTTTTGCACCATGTCCTTCCGAGTGTGATGGGAATTACTTTCTTTCTCCTACGATCAAGGTAATATTAAGTTTCCATAACGGACATGGAACCAAACGGGCCTCAGACCGCGTCCTCAAACCGGCAACTGAAGCCACTTCCACGCCGCCGCCAGTCCGTCCGACAGCGTGTGCATTCCCCCGCGTACGCCAGCCTCAACGGAACTTCCGATGACATGGTGCTCGACCTGAGCGAAGTGCTCGACATCAGCGAGCAGGGCGCTGCCATTCAAACATCTTCAACCTGGAGCGTGAACCGCGTCGTGAGTCTGTGTCTCGATCTTTCCGAGACCGAGACTTACCTTCAGACCAGCGGCCAGATTGTGTGGGCCGATCGCAAGGGCCGGATCGGCGTGCGCTTCCGCGAGATGCCCGGCGACTCACGCCGCAAACTGCAAGAATGGCTTTTCCTGAACGCCATGGTGGGAGCGGCGAATTACGTGGCGCGTCATGGCGAGCCGAAGAGCAATATTGATCGTTGGAATGCTCCGCCCCAACCGCCATTTTCTCCTCCTCCGATGGTGGAGGAGACGCGCGCCGACTACACCAGCACCCTCGCCGCACTGGCCGCGGTGCAACGCGAGGTGGAAGCGCATGGTGCGAATTTGACCGGAGCTTTGCAACTCATTGCCGAACGATGCTGCACGTTCACCCGCGCCAACGGTGCCGCGATTGCGCTCCTGGAGAACGGCGAGATGCTTTGCCGCGCAAGCTCGGGCGATGCGCCTCCCGTGGGGGCGACGCTGGAGATTGGCTCGGGCTTTTCAGGGTATTGTGCGCGCACCGGCTTCCTGCAACGTTGCGACGATACCGAGATGGATCCGCGTGTAGACCGCGAGAGTTGCCGCATACTAGGTGTCCGCTCGATCATCGCGGTGCCCATTCGTATGGGCAACTCCGTCGTGGGCCTGCTGGAAGTTTTCTCCTCGAAGCCGCGTGCCTTTAACGAGCGCGATGGAACCATCTTGCAGCGGCTCGCCGATACTGTGCTCGCCGCAAACAACCGCGCGACTCGTTCACGGTTGGCCTCTGCTGCACCGCAGCCCCGTGTAACTCCACCCAAACGGCCTTCGCAGAACTCGATTCAGAACTCGATTACACTCGGGCCGCCGCCGAACGGACCGATGAAGTCGTACCCGTTTTCGTCGGCTCTCGAAGAGATGGACGCAGGGCCGGGCTTCGGGTTTCCGCAAAGGCACCTGGTGTTGCTGCTGGTGGCCGCCTCTTCGATCGTGATGGTGCTTGGATACCTGCTGGCGCCCTGGGTGGCGGAACGCTTCCATCCCCGTAAAGAAAACACCGTGGAGGCAGCGCGCCCGCCAATTGTCGCAGCGGCCGCGCCCAGCACGAGCGCTTCCGGTCGGCCGCGGGATCTCTCTGAAGTGCGCAAGCGCGCAGAATTGGGCGACCCTTACGAGCAGGTAGCTTTGGCTACTCGCTACGCTACCGGTGAAGACGTCCCACAGGATTACTCGACGGCGCTACGCTGGTTTCTGAAGGCTGCCGAGCAGGGGCACGTCGGCGCCCAGGATACTTTGGGCGCCTACTACTACCTCGGCCGCGGCGCCACAAAGGACATTACCCGGGCGTATTTCTGGTCGGTTCTAGCTCGCGCGGCCGGGAAGTCAGCCAGCAAAGACCGCGTGGCCTTTATGAGTTCGCAACTGACGCGCGCCCAGGCGCAAGCAATCCAACGAGAAGCGAACAGTTTTCTCAAGCAGCATCCTCCGTTGATGAGCAGCGATTCTTCCTACTGAGCGGCTTTGCCTGCTTGATCTGCGAACGTCATCGCACTTAGATCCGCCTACTTCAGTAAAATAGGAGTGAGGCTCCTGCTATGCCGACCCTGCGCGATCTCGTCAACGAGCACGTTCGCGAGGGGGAACTGTACGAGAAGCTCGACCGCGATCGCGTCCGCTGTTTTGCCTGCGGGCATTGCTGCCCGATTCCTGAAGGCCAGCCCGGCGTTTGCAAAGTCCGTTTCAACCGCGGCGGGAAGTTGTACGTCCCGTGGGGATACGTGGGCGGCGTGCAATGCGATCCCATCGAGAAGAAGCCCTTCTTTCACGCGTATCCGGGCGCGCTCGCTTACAGCTTCGGCATGTTGGGGTGCGACTTGCATTGCGCGTATTGCCAGAACTGGGTAACGTCGCAGGCGCTGCGCGATCCGCAGGCCATCTCGCCGCCGATCGAGGCTTCGCCCGAAGCATTAGTGCAGGACGCCCTTCGACAAGGGGCGCAGGTGCTGGTGAGCACCTACAACGAGCCGCTGATTACCGCCGAGTGGGCGGTTGCGATTCTCAAGGAAGCGAAAGCCGCCGGACTCATCACGGGATTCGTTTCCAACGGCAACGGTACCCCGCAGGTCCTCGAATATCTGCGTCCGTGGCTGGACCTCTATAAAGTCGATCTGAAGGGTTTCAACGATCGCCACTATCATGAGCTGGGCGGACGGCTGCAGCCGATCCTCGATACCATCCGCACGCCTTCATGCGATGGGCTTGTGGCTGGAAATCGTGACCCTGCTGATTCCCGGCTTCAACGATTCCGAAAACGAATTGCAGGGCCTGACCGAGTTCATCGCCGGAGTTTCGGTCGACATTCCGTGGCACGTCACCGCGTTTCACAAAGACTACAAGATGACCGATCCCGGCGACACGCGGCCCGAGGACTTGCTGCGCGCGGCGGAGATGGGCGCGCGCTCCGGGCTTCGCTATGTGTACGCCGGCAATCTTCCCGGATACGTGGGCCAGTTGGAAGACACGCGCTGTATGCGTTGTTCGACGACCTTGATTGAGCGCTCCTCTTATCGCATCAAGGCTTACCGCATTACGGCGGAAGGGAAGTGTCCGAAGTGCGGAGAAGCCGTCCCCGGTCGATGGGCCGCAAAGTTCGGGGGCCAGGCTACGAGTCATCCTTTCTTGCCGCATCGCGCGTCGGGTTTGGTTACAATCGCAAGTCGACGCTAATCCCGAAATGCCAACCTGTGGGTGGATGAGAAAACTGAGCCTCATCGCGGTGTCGCTGTGCATACTGACGGCGTGCTCGCCGCGGGACTTCCTCACGCGAAGGCTCGCCTCCACGCTCATTGCGGGTTCTGAGGGATTCAGCCAGCAGCAGCAGTTCTGGCTGCGCATCGGGCCGGTTTCGGGCAAGGATTTTTCTTCTCCTCAATACACGGTGCTGCAGCATCACGGATGGATTGTCGGCGCGCCGACGCCGTGTCCTCCGCAGGTTACGCCGCCTCCGTGCTATGAGGTCGCGCTGACACCCGCTGGCGTGGACACCTTTCACGATCTGATCCGGGGCACGGAGACGGGCAAGGAATACTTCAGCATTCCAACCGCGCGGCGCGAGCTTGTTTCGGTCACGGGAATCAGCAAGAGCGACAATCTGGCGGATGTGGACTTCACCTGGAAGTGGGTGCCGCTCAATGAAGTGGGATCGGCGCTGAACGTCGGTGGACTGCAATACAAATCGACCGTGTCGATGAAGCACTATGACGATGGCTGGCGCATGATCGAAGGCGCGCCCAAGGCTAATCAGTCGCTGGAGGACTCGCTCAAGAACGCGGATCCAGTGCAGTGAGATGCTGCGCTACATTTGACTCCGGATCACATTGCCCCCTCAACCATTTGCTCGTCCGGCCTCGCCAGTGATATCTCTCTATGCGACTTCTCCTATGACCAGATCACGCTTGCTGTGCGCTCTCCTTGTCGTCCTCGGATGTTTTGCTTTCGCCACCGACAAACCAAAAATCACGCTCGATGAGTTCTTCAATTACGTTGAGTTCAGCGCGGTTCAAATGTCGCCCAACGGAAACGCCGTCGTGATCGCCGCCGAGCGCGCCGATTGGGATCGCGAAATTTTCCAGACCGACCTGTGGCTCTATCGCGAGGGAGCGGAGGGCGGTTTGCGCAAGCTCACCCAGTCCGGCCATGACTCTTCGCCGCACTGGTCGCCCGACGGCAAGTGGATTGCTTTCCTCTCCGAGCGCCGTTTCGGCGGTAAGGGCCGCGACGACGCTGACGAGGATGATGACAGCAAGGATGAATCGAACAAGTCCGTGAGCCAGGTCTATCTGATCCGCCCCGACGGCGGCGAGGCCTTCCCGATTACCTCGGGCGAAGAAGAAGTGCATGCCTTTGCCTGGGCGCCTGATTCGAAGAGCATCTACTTTGCTACGCGCATTCCGTGGGACAAGAAGCAGCGCGATGCCTATCGCAAGACATGGAAAGACACGGTGCAGTATCGCGCGGGCGAGCGCGGTGATGTGATCTACAGCCTTGATGTCTCGGAAGCTCTTGAGAAGCATGCCGCCAGCGGCATGACCGAGACGCCGAAGGCGCAGAAAGAGTCAGGCACTACTGCTTCTGCGCGGCAGATTAGCAGCACGCCGTGGCGCGTGGAGCAAATCACTGTCGCCCCGGATGGACGCCGACTCGCTTTCGTGACGACCTCAGTCTCTGAGCGCCAGGAAAAGGTGGAGGAATTCGAAGTCTACTCGGTGGATCTGGGTGCGACAACGGGAGAAGGGAAGCCCAAGCAGTTGACTCATAACGAAGCGTTTGAGCAGGATCTCACCTGGTCCAACGACAACCGGCACGTGTTCTTCGGCGTGGGGCAGGGCTCGGTGGAAGGGAAGTATCGCGACTACCAGGAGCGCTTGTACTGGGTCGACGCAGACACGGGTGATGTGCAGCGTTGGGCCGCGGAGTTCGAAGGTTCCGTCGGGCCGCACGCTTTGTTGAGCGACGGGCGCATCGTTTCGGCTGCACGGATGGGAACCGAGGTGCAGCTGTACTCGCAGGAAAATCCGAAAGCCGTCTTTCAGAAGAACGCGGGATGGAAGGGCACTTACGCGCATGTTTCCACGGCAAAGAATTCGCCGCGCGTTGCGTACGTGTATTCAGCGATCGACAAGCCGATGGAGGTCTACATCGCCGACGGCGTCGATAAACTGGAACAGGCTCACGCCATTACAGCCTTTAACAAGGCTTTCACGGAGCGCGACCTGCCGCAAGGCAAGCCGTTTCAATGGACCTCGGACGACGGAACAAAAGTAGAAGGCATGTTGATGTATCCGCCGGGAAAGTTCGAGGCCAAGAATCTGCCCATGCTGACCCTGATCCACGGCGGTCCGGCAGACGCTGACGGCAATCACTTCGAAGCCGACTGGTACCAGTGGGACCGGCTGGCGGCAACGAATGGATGGCTGGTGTTCGAACCGAATTATCGTGGCTCGACCGGCTACGGCGATAAGTTTCTGATCGGGATCGTTCCGGAAATTGTGTCGCGCCCTGGCAAGGACATTCTTACCGGCGTCGACGCGCTCGTGAAAGCCGGGATCGCTGATCCGAATCGGTTGACAGTGGGCGGATACAGCTACGGCGGCTACATGACCAACTGGCTGATCACGCAGACGGATCGCTTCAAGGCGGCAGTCACTGGAGCAGGCGCGGTCGAACACGCCGGCAACTGGGGTAACGACGATATGACCGTCGACGACGCCTACTTCCTCGGAGGCCGGCCGTGGGAAGCCGCCAAGCGCTACGTCGACGAGGGTGCGCTGTTCCAGATGCACAAGGTGCGCACGCCCACGCACTCTGGTGGCCGGCGGCAGCGACATTCGCGTTGCCGTATCAGAAGACTATCTTCTCGACCACGCGTTGCATTCGCTCGGAATTCCCAGCACCCTCTTAGTCTTTCCCGGCGAAGGTCATTCGCTCGCCAAGAATCCCTGGCACGGGAAGATCAAGGTGAGGGAAGAGTTGAAGTGGCTGCAGAAGTATGGCGGCGTGGGCGAAGCAGATCTGAATGCGGCGGAGTAAGTCCTAAGCATCGCTGTGAACGGAGGAGTTTGACGCGCTTTGGGCAGGGTCCGTATCAGGGCGCGCCTTCAGGCGCGCCGAAACTGCGGGATAATCTTCGCGCCTTCAGGTGCTGCGTGAGCACTGAATTGCTGCTACTGTCCGGCTGACTGCGTGCCCGCCGAGGCCATCTTCACACGGCGTGAGGTGGTCGCGAAGTGCTCTATGCCCTTGTAGAGGGCTTCGGCGATCTGTTCGCGATAAGTCGCACTGCGCAGGCGCTCTTCATCAGCCGGGCTGCTGACAAAAGAAATTTCCGCCAGGATCGAAGGCATCTCGGTCCCGGTCAGAACCACGAACGACGCCTCGCGCACGCCGCGATTGCGAATCGCGGAATTTCCCGACGCCAGCGTTCCATGCAGCGCCTGCTGTACGGCGGCCGCAAGTTTCTTCGACTCATCTACTTTCTCTTTCAAGGCACGCCCGGAGAGCTTGGCCTGCGTGACGGCCGTCGCGGTGGCATTCTCGCGATACTCAATTTCGCGCGCTTCGGGCGGCGAGAAGAAACTCGAGTAGTAAGTCTCAACGCCGCGCGCCGTGGCCAGGCTGCTGTAATTGGCGTGTACGGAGATGAACAGGTCGGCCTGCGCGCGATTCGCGATCTCCGCGCGCTGCTCGAGCGCAACGTAGTTGTCGTCCTTGCGCGTGTAGATCACTTCGCAGCCCAGACGGTTGGTGAGCAGAATGCCAAGGCTCTGCGCCACGTCGAGCACGAGGTTTTTCTCGAGCAAGCCTTCGCGGCCTACCGTGCCCAGATCCCATCCGCCATGTCCTGCGTCAATTACGACGCGAAGCTTTTGTGCGTGTGCGCGCAGCTGGTCTTCGGGAACCGGAGGAGCGGCCTGGGTCGAGGATGGAGGCTTCACTTCCGGCTGAGTTTGCGCGGGAGCCACGCTCGGACTCGTCTTCGGTTCGGGCTTCACGGCTTCGGGGCTGCGTACTTCAATGGTCAGGCGGTTCGGACTTTCCTGCAGGGCATCCCAGAAGTTCGATCCTGCTTTCGTTTCGAGCACGACACGCGTGACGTTATCGGAAGGCTGCGCGACCCGAATGCGGCTGATCAGTCCGTCATTGACTTCGGTGATCTGGCCATTCATCCCAGGAGCGAGCGACGTGTTCAGCAGATCGAAGTAGACGCGCTCCGGATTGGGTAGGTGGTTCTTGCGATACTGCACCGGCGCTTTGAGATCGATGACAACCGTGCTCACGCCATTGGAATTGAAATGGCGGACGCCGGTCACAATGGCGCGGCCGGACGCGGGAACTTTCTCTGTGGGCACCGGAACGGGCGGCGCCGGCAAGGCCGGTGCGCTCGCGGCGGAATTGTTGCTGGGAGAGGCTGCCTGATTTTCAGCGCGAGCGCTCACCCTGGCTGCATCGGCGCTGACGGCGGGCGTGGTCCTGCGGAACTTCGCCCACAATCCGCCCGCTAGAAGTAATCCGAAAAGAGCGATGCCCGCGATCACAGCCTTGAATCGCCCGCTCGTCCCGCTGTCCTGATAGAGGTCCGGAGAAATATCATCTTTAGAAAATTCGAGCGGGACGTGATCGGCAGGATGTACTACCGATGCGGGCTGCGCTGGAGTCAGCGGAATCTGCCGCAGGGTATCCAACTCCACCGAGCGCAACTCGGCAGCGGCCACTTTAGCCGCGCGCACGATGCGGTCTTCATCTTCGGGCTTCAGCGCCGCGAGAATCAGTTCCGCGAGCAAGTTCAAACTACGCACGTCGCTATCGTCGAATGCGAAAGGCTCGGTGGAAAAGGCTTCGAGTAGTCCGACGACGCTTTCCTGCCCGAGCAAGGGTACGGCCACCATGGACCGCGTGCCCAGACGCCGGCAGGCCTCGATGTTCACGCGCGAATCTTTTTCAGCATCATCGCAGCGCACGATTCGTCCGGTGCGGAAGCATGCTCCAGAAAATCCTGCCTTCGCATCCAGACGCACGCCGCGATCGGGCGCCATGCTTCCGGCCGATGCGCGGCAGATGATCTCATCGCCTTCCGCCAACGCGATCGCGATGCCATCTGCGCCGGTGATGGCTTGCGCGCGTTCGGCTACCAGTTGCAGAACTTCATCAAGAACAAACTGTTCGTATTCCCAGCCCTGATCGGCAAGTTGCGCGCTTGCGGAGTGCGCGCGCGAATCGTCAGCGCGACGACGGCGAATCTGATCATGCAGAGTGGAGAACGCAAGCAAAGCCTGCAGCGCTTCCCGTTGGTCGGGTGGCGCACCAATCGACGCAGCATCTGGCGCAACCATGGAACCAAGGGTTAACGTCGGGTCCGTATTGGACGGATTCGTCGCCATGCAGGGATCTGCGGAGAGAGCTTGCGCTCCCGCCAGCCAGTGTGTTCGAAGCACAACCCCTTGTCAATGAGACGGTTGTCCCATTACCAAAGAACGGTCGACTTAGGGTTTTGTCCTCATTACACAGGTTGTCAGTGGTAAGTTATCGGGCTTTTCCCCCGGTTGCAACATCCACCCCTACACCAGAGTCACATCGACCTTTCGAGGATTTCAGCGGAGCCAAAACGTTCCAAAATGGAATAGTTAAGCTGTTTTATTTTCAATCAGTTAAATTCGCTTGCTCAAGGGGGTCCTGAATGATGGTGGACATCCATCTTGGAGGCCGACGCTGCCAAGGCCTGGATCCAAAGTGGGGGAACGGGCGTCAGTGCGCTCGCTCCAGACGGGCCGTAGCATCTATGATCCCGGGCATCGGCTCGCGTTCTCGATTCGCGCGCCGACCGATTAGATCCCCCCACCACCCTCGATGAACACGTCCGTATCGGCGGCCCTTTCTTCGACGTTCTGCCCGGGGCATACGGGAACGAGCCGCTTCCGAACGGCGAGACCCGGCTGCACTTGTCGAGCCAGCATCGTGTTTCCACCGATTTCAACTGGTACGCACGTTTTTGGACCGACGGAGTGATGTCCGATGTGCAGGAAACTATCCTGACGGCCATCCAAGAGCGACGCGAAGACAGGCGCACGAAGGTACTGGGCAAGCCTTCAAACTGAATGGCACCCTCAACGGGAATCCAAGGGTGCGCTATCCCACCATCGGGTGATTGCCCTGTGCCTGGAATCGGCATATCCTGAAAAGAGTCCCGAAGGTTTGTGGTGGAAAAAGAGCAGGACCAAGACCCGAATCCGAAGAAACCCAAGCGTTCCCGTTGGTTATGGCCCATGGGCTTGTTGGCGACCGGTATGGCCGGCGCGGCCGTGGTTCTGCGCGGCTGCTGGCACAGCAAGATGAGCTGGCCCGTCCGCTCCCAAGGTGTCGCCTACCAGGTCTGCACCGGTTGCGGCATCAAGCGGTTGTTCGATGAAGATGCCTTCACCGGATACGGTCCGTACAGCTACGACGTTCAACGTTTACTTGCGTACGATCAAGCCAGGCGATTGAAAAATCAACCTCAAGCGGCACCCGACGAGCACCGCACCGCCTCCTGAAAAAATTCCCGGGCGGGTCCCGAACCATCCGCGCCACTGCAGGGTTCATAGTCTTCGAGGCTAAGATTCCCCCATGCAGTCTTTTTCCGGAATGGCTGCTTCGCCCGCCCTTGAGGCGCCAGCCGCCAAACAGCGCCACCACTATCGCCACCCGATTCACTCGCTGGTCTACGTGACCCTCGACGAGGGAAACGGGGGCATCATTCGCAATCTCAGCCAGAGCGGGGCCGCTATCCAGGCGGTTGGAGCATTGCGTCCCGGGCAGTTGGTGCGGATGCGTTTTGACCTGCTCAACCCGCGTACACGCTTCGACGTGCAGGCTGTGGTGAGCTGGGCTAATCCTTCAGGTCAGGCGGGGGTGCGCTTTTTGGCTATTCCGCGCCAGGCTGTCCGCCAGTTGAATGACTGGGTCTTCGCAAACCTGTTTCGAGGAGTGGCTCAGGCGGCGCCGGTTCTGCCCCTGCCAGGGGAACTCGACGACCTGATTCTCTCCGCGCCGGCGCGTCCCGCAATTCGCGTGGGCCTCGCTGCGCCGCGCACGACGACGCTGCCCGAAAGTCACGCCATCTCATTGTCGTGGTGCCCGGTGCCCCTGTCGTCTGCCACGCTGGCGAAAGTCATGGATTCGCTGATCCTGATTTCCGCAAGCCTCATGTTCTTCTGTACCTTCGTGGTGGTGGCCCGGGAGATTCCAGCATGGCCATTGACCGTGCTGGTGGGAATCGGTGTATGCGGATTCTTCACGTCGCTGTACTTGTATCTAGGCGCGTGGCTGGGTTGCGGAACACCCGGCACGCAACTGGCTAGAGTTGCAGCACGGGACGCGCACGGCCATCCTGGCGAAAAGCGGGCGCGCTTCCGCTGAAATGTGTGTGTATTTTGAGCGATGGAGCGACGGGCGTCCCCGCCCGTCGGCTGTGAAACTCTTTTCCGGCTTCTGCCTGAATCCTTTTGTTCGAGGCTAGTGCGCGAAGTATTGCTGCGCGAGCCAGATTTGCAGGCTGCGCTGCAGTCGATCGGGCAGGTCGAGGAAACGAATGCCAGCGTTCCCCTGCTGATCTGTCCACGCAATTTCGCCGCGCGCCTTTACCGTGTAGCGAGTGCCCGGCAGTTTGAAGGAAAGCTGCAACGGCTGGCGAACATCCAGATCGCGGTCCACGCGCACTCCGATCCCACCCTGACTCAGGTTCAACAATTCCGCCTGCATTTTCTTTTGCGGACCGCACAGCAGAGATACAGGAACATCGATGGACTGGCGGTGATAGCGCAGCCGGCCATCAAGGATCAGGTTGCGCGCCGCGGATAGTGTGCGCACAGCTTGCTCAACGGAAATCGGCTTTTCAAAACTGAATAGCGCGCCGGTGGAATCAATGACATGACGCTGGCGCGGTCCGCTCATGACCACCAGCGGAGTGCGCACGGGAAAGTGGGAATCTCGCTGCAGGTGGCGCAGGAACTGATCAGTGCCGCTCAGGTCGCAATCGACAATCAGTGCATCGACTTTCGACTTGGCAAGCTTGGCTTGCGCCCGTTCGGGATGCGACTCGACATCGCATGTGATCTGAAGTCCACCGAGGATACATTCCAAAACGCTGACTTCTTGAAAGTCCCGCGAAACCACCATCGATGAAAGTCCCATGCAGGTACTCTATGCGCCGAGGTAATGGCCCCCTAGATCACGAAGGTAATGGGAAGAAGGTGGGGATGCTTTCTTCGACAACAACTCGGCTGCAAGCGGCCAGTATCCGATCGGGAATTCTTGACGATGGCCGACCACGAAAGCCGCGGTCCCGACGTCCGCGAGCAATTTGTTTTACGATCTTAAGGGACGCCGAGATTGGTCCGCGCGTGCATCGGCTCAGTCCAACTCTCCGCTCCCCATAACCATGTCGCAGCGATTGCCATCTCTCTTCATCGGCCACGGAAATCCCATGAACGCTCTGCTGACCAACCCGGTCACAGAGCGCTGGGCCGCACTGGGGAGAACGCTTCCCCGGCCGAAGGCCATCCTTGCAGTCTCGGCGCATTGGTACATTCAGGACGCCGCCGTGACCGTCAGCACGTCTCCGAAAACCATTCATGATTTTGGCGGCTTTCCTCCGGAATTGTTCCAAGTGCAGTATGCTGCTCCGGGCGATCCCGATCTCGCGGCTCGCGTGCAGCATCTTTTGGCTCCGTTGCCCGTGCGGCGTGACGATCGTTGGGGACTCGACCACGGTACCTGGTCGGTTCTCTGCAACGTGTATCCGCAGGCGGATATTCCGGTGGTGCAACTCAGCATCGACGAGACCCAGCCCCCATCGTTCCATCATGAAATCGGACAGCGCCTCGCCCCGCTCCGCGAAGAAGGCATCCTGATCCTGGGCAGCGGAAACATCGTGCACAACCTGCACGCCTACGCCTGGGGACGGCACGTGCAGGAGCCCTACGATTGGGCCATCCGATTCGAGCAACGAGCCCGTGAACTGATGCTTGCCGAAGACTACTCCCCGCTCCTGCACTATGAAACGAAACTGGGCAGGGAGGCCGAACTGGCCATTCCCACGCCCGATCACTACCTGCCGCTGCTCTATGTGCTGGGCACACGCGCGCCGTCAGAGCCACTGACCTTTCCGGTGGAAGGCGTCGATGGAGGTTCAGTTTCGATGCTGGCCGTGCAGGTGGGATGAGCCCCCTATGATATGTAGCCGGTGTGTTCCTTTTGAGGTTCGTATCAGGGCGCGCCTTCAGGCGCGCCGTAAAGACGCGGAGCAGTTGCGGCTTTAGCCGCTGTTGAGTGCGGCCAAGCTGCTCCAACGGCTGTCTATTAATGCAGCGCTCGGCATCGACCTAGGCAGTAGGTGGAGGTTTAACACTATCTTTGCTCGATCGCGCTTTCGGATGAGCGCATGAAAGATACGGAGTTGATGAGGGGGAAATGAAGACTGGTGTGATCGGTGTCGGCAGCATGGGAGGCATGCTGGTGCGAGCGCTTCTGCGCTCGGGTGTTTTAGAGGCAGACGATGTCTGGGTCGCCAACCGGTCCTCAGACAAGCTTGATGCATTAGGCGCGGTTTTCCCGAGAATTCATGTTGCAGGTAACAGGGAAGTGGCTGCCCGTTGCAGTTTGATCATCGTTTGCCTCGGCGCCTCGGATACCGCCTCGTTGCTCGCGGAGGTAGACGCTGAGCTGTCTCCCGCGCAGCTACTGCTAACAACGGCTGCAGCCATTCCACTCAAGATGCTGGAAGATCGCGTGCCCTGTCGAGTGGGCAAGTTAATTCCGTCCATTACTCAGGAGATCGGAGCCGGAATCAGCCTGTTGATGTATGGGTCGCGAGTTACGTCCGAAGATCGCAGATTGCTTGAAGCGCTCCTCGGCCGTATCAGCCAACCGGTTGTCATCACTGAGTCGCAAGCGCGTCCGGCCATCGGAATCGCGTCCGGGGGCCCGGCTTTACTGGCCTACGTGCTGCAGTGCATGGCTGACGAAGCGGTGCGCAACAATCCAGAGTTGTCGCCGGAATTGGCAAACAAACTAGTTCAGGAAACCGCGATCGCAACCATTAGGCTTATTGCGGAAGCAAAGATGAGTGGAGACGAAATCATTCAGCGAGTCGCTGTTCCCGGAGGGATGACTGCACAGACCATCGATGTCCTGTCTTGCTATGTTCCTGAGGCGTGGCAGACCGCATTCCGAGAGACGGCGAAACGAGAGACGGAGTTTCGGAAGTCCCTAGCGCTCTGAGTTCATCGCCGCTGCCCCGCAGAGGCTTGGCGTGCGAGCATCATTTTCCGCGACCTCGCACACACAGTGCGCGCTTGTTGGAGGAGTAACCGCCTTGATCATCGTTGGGTTTCCCTTCGTTGAAGTCGATTAGTACGCGTAGCCGGTGGGACGCCCGCGGTCATCCATTATGTAATTGCTGCTCCATTGATTTCCCGTCAAGAACAGATTGCCCTTCACATGAAAGGTGAAAGTCCTTTGCTTCTTGCGCGGGCCTGCCAGCCCAGGAGATATGGCACTGCTGTCATAGATGCCTTGCACATTGGCCATATTCGCCAACCTCCAGTCGGAGTAGTCAGCCAAACGCAGATCGCGGCAGTATTTCTTCGCCTTTTTCCAACTCACGTCCTTACCGTTATCTTTCGCCGTCCACATTAGTCCCGTGGATGGATCTGTCCAGAAGCCGCGCCCCTGAGTCTTCTGCGCGCCACCCTGGCCTCCCTGTGCCGACTGACCATTCGCACGGCGCGCAGTGACAAAGAGCAGAAACATAGCGGCCTTAGCCCAACATTTCACGGTGCACTCCCCGATCAGTTCTTCCAACTGTCGCCATCGGAACGCGTTGGCGACCTCGAAGTTCGTCCGCGACCATCCCGTCTGTCGGAGAAGATACCTTCACCGATTTGGAGCAGCGACCGACCAGCGTCGCCAGACGAAGACGAGCAGGGCGATCAGCGCGACAGCAATAGGCACGACCCATAGAAGCGCATCGAATCCACGAAAAGCAGGGACTACCAGAATTGCGGCGCCATATTTCGCTCCCAGATCGCCAAGAATGCGGTCGTCACTTTTCCCTTGCAAGATTGCAGATGCGATCTCACGCTTCAAAGGTTCCCTAGCGTTGCACTCTGCATGCGAACACTCCGCCAAAACCTCTCGACAGCCGCAGTTGCAGAACACTCGCTTGGTGAGTGACTGCTCTCGGACTGAATCCCCGTCGAAGGCCAGAGCCATCGACGCCAACAACATCACGATCAGAAAGCTGCGGCGAAGGGGAACTGCACAACGTGCCACAAGTCGGCTGTCCTGAGAACAACGACCTCCGGCGTCCCCTTGGCGCAGGATCGCTTCATTTTGGGCTGGCTGCATCTTCGAATGCTGTCCCTGTTAAGAATGCTTAGGGCAGCAGAGTAACACCGACAGGCCCTCAGCGAGTGGAATGCCGATGTTGCCTCAGCCTGCTCTCCATGATCCACGCCGATCGCAGTCTCCGCCAAAAGTAAGACGCTAGCGCCGCGAATCCGGAGGCACCAGGCCGTTGGCTCGGTAATACACCACGAGTTGGCCGTAGTGTTCGGCGCTGTGCTCGATCGCGAACGTCCAAATGCTGGAGTTGTGGGCCATACGGTTCCCAAAGAATTTCGTTGTCTTGTCCAGTCCCGCGTCGCCCTGCTGTTGAATCACTTGCGCCCCGTCAGTGATGGCCTCCTGGACGAACTTCACCACATCGGCCTTGGTCTTGAAAGCGTCGCGCGTAGGATTATCGCCCTCGCCGAAGTCAGGCCCGATGTTTGATCCGGAAATCCTGCGTATCAGAACGAAATCCAAAGCGGCGGCATGGAGAAGATTTAGGGCGAAGGTGCGCTGGTCCTTCTGCACCTTGAAGTCATATTTGTCTTCGGGAAAATCCTTCGCCATGGCGACGAGTTTGTTGCCAATGTTGTTCCACTGGTCCAACATCTCTTCGGAGCGAGAGCGTGCCGGACTCGGAGCAGCATTCTGCGTTTGTGTCTGGCCGCACAAACTCGCTGCAGCAAGAACCAGAAATGTCATGAGCAGTGGCAAGGTTCGTCTCATAGAAGACTTATCCTCCTTGTGTCGCAATGTGCGACAACACACGGTCGACGAGCATTTAGACGTGGGGCTGCCTTATGTGTCAACGGGTAACGCCAGCGGTCTAACCTACCTATTTCGGCGATCGCCGTCGCGAAATACGATTTCCTGACAAACAATGAGGGGAATTCCATTCATTTGTCGCATTTCTCCATGAGGGACAGAACACTCGGAAGTTCGTTGAGCAGGAGAAATCTGATGAAGTTGCATTGGACAAGAACTGCATTGCCGGCACTGTTGGTGACTATGTTGGTCACGAACGCAGCGCAGGCGCAGACATATACCATGACCTTGCTGGGGTTTGCGCCTTTCAGCAACTCGATTAGTGGGGCGAACGGCATCAACAACAACGGCGACGTGGTGGGTTTCGACGCCGCGATCAATGGCGCTTTTCTCTATAAGAGCGGCGCAGTCAGCTCCCTGGGGGTAGCTTCTGGAGTCGGCGTTGCGATCAATAGCAGCGGCTATATTGCCGTGCGCTCGTGGGGGCCGGACCTGCACTCCTATCTCTACACGCCGGGCCATTTAGCCTGGTGGATCCCGCGACTTACCGATCTTGGGACTTTGGGCGGAACCGGCGGCCTTAACAACACCGGACAGGCGGTTGCCCTGGGAATGAACGACAGTCGCACGATTGTCGGCGAGAGTACGGTTTCCAGCACTTCACAGACGTGGCACGCCTTTTCATGGTCGGCCGGCCACATGACGGACCTCGGAGTACTCTCCCCGGGCGGGTGGAGCACGGCAAACGCCATTAACAACCCGGGGCAGATCGTGGGCTACGGTTTTGGCACGGACGGACTCTTCCGCGCCTTTCAGATGGTAAACGGAGTCATGACTGACATGGACCCGGCGACTCACAACTACGACAGCATGGCAGTTGCCATCAATGACAGCGGCCAGATCGCGGTGGTGACCGACCTGGCGTGGCACCTCCTAAGAGTGGGCCTCGGTTGGAGATTTGTCGCTTATCCTGGTCCAACTTATTACACACAGATTTACAGCAACGGCACCTTTACAAACATTGGCAGCTTGGGCTACACGGGCGATGTCTGGGCGTACAGCATCAATAGCGCAGGAGATGTCGTTGGCACGGCGATCGACAGTACCGATGGCAATCGGGGCCATGCGTTCCTGTACCACGCCGGAACCATGACCGAACTCACCGACGTGGTGACGAACATCTCCGGTTGGCGAGTGAGCATTGCCACTCGCATCAACGATCTGGGAGAAATTGTGTGCTGGGTGCACAACAATACGACCGATGAGGTGCAGACCGCGATTCTGACGCCCAACTAGTCTCGACTCCCGTCGAGAAGTATCGAGCCAGGAACAAAGCTGCGGCTTCGTTCCCTTGCAAACGTTGTGTCGGGGGGCTTGACGGACTACTCCGACCTTAACGCCTGCGCCGGCTCGATCGACGCCGCGTGCTTGGCTGGGACGATTCCGGCAACGCAGGCAGCCGTGACCAAAATCGCAATGGCTCCGAGGACGAGGAGGGGGTTCACGCTCGTGATTTCGTAGAGCTGTGTTTTGACGAAGCGAACGCCCAGCACGGCCGCGGGCAGTCCAATCGCAAGCCCTATTGCGATTTGAATGACCGCTCCGCGCATCACCATCGCAACCACACTCGCGCGTTCCGCCCCCACCGCCATGCGAATGCCGATCTCGGGAGTGCGTCTCGCTACCGTGTAGGCGGTCACACCATAGAGCCCGATCATCGCCAGCAACAGCGCTAATGCGCCGAACAGCGTGGTCAGGCGCGCTATCAACCGCTCGCCGTGAAAGCGATCCGCGATCTGCTCGGTAAAGGTCTGAAATTTCACTACCGTCAGATTGGGATTGATGGCCGAAAGGGTGGTTCGAGTCAACCTCTCCAGATCGTTGATAGGATGCTCGGTTTCGAGCACGATGGCCCCTGCATATAGCGACAAATCGTCTTCAATGGGATCCTTGTCACCGGCTGGCCGCTGCATCGGCGGAATGAAATACATGCTGTGATTTTTCCAGTAGACACTGGTGTAGGCCGTATCCTCGACCACGCCGACAACTTCATAATCTCCCGGGGAAGCTGTGTCAGGGGAACCGAAATGCTGGCCAATCGGGTTCACCCCGTCTTTGAAGAATTCCGTCACGAACGTTTGGTTCACGACTGCGATGGTACGGCTGGCAGGAGTGTCTTGCGACTGGATGCCGCGGCCCATCAGCACATGCGTCCCCACGGAATCGAAATAATCCGCATTTCCTCGCACCCAGGACGCGCCCTTGTCCATCGACGGTTGGCCCAGCACCTGAACTCCACTACTCCAGTTGTTGTCTTCCATGGGAGTGTATGTACTGATGCCGACATGCTTGATGCCCGGCAACGCGTGAAACTGCTGCTCGATCGTGCGGTAGAGCCCTTCCAATTGCGTCTGCGAATACCCGCTCGCCTGCGGGTTGATGTGCACGATATAGCGGTTCTTCGCGACCAGTTTGAGGTCGGTGCTTTGCAATTTATTCAGGCTTTGCGAAAACAATCCGGCGCCCACCAGCAGCACCAGGGAGAGCGCTGCTTGGAGGACTACAAGGCAACGCTGCAGCCGCGATGCTCGCGTCGCGGTCATTCGGGCTCCGCCCCGCAACGCGTCCACGGGTTGCGTATTGGTAGCGATCCATGCCGGTGCTACTCCGAAGAGGATGCCGGTAAGCAGCGACAGACCGCAGGCAAAGCCGATGACCGCAAGCGATGGGCTCGCGTGAATTGGAACACTCTGTTCCCCTGGAAATGCGAGACTGAGCAGCATGTGAGCTCCCGCGTATCCCACCGCCAATCCGGCTAGACCGCCAAGCACTGCCAGGACGACACTCTCGGTCAACAACTGCCGGATGATTCTTCCGCGCATGGCGCCAAGCGCTGTACGCACTGACAACTCCATACTCCTCGCCATCCCGCGCACCAGCAGCAGGTTGGCGATATTCGCGCACGCAATCAGCAGAACGATGCTGGCCACCCACATCAACAGGTGAAGTTTCGAAGCGTATTCCTCCTGCATGTGCTGGATGCCCGCGCCACCCGGGGTCAGCACTACGTGGACCTTCGGCAACACCGATTTGCCTGGTTCCTCGACGTAGTCCTTGATCGTAGAAAAGTATTGCCGAACCAGCGCGCTGACTTTCTGTTGCAGAGGTTCCAGGGCCACTCCCGGTTTGACGCGCCCGATCAAGTAGAGCCAACTGGCCCTGGGATCGTGCACATAAGAAGCATTCGCAAGCGCCGGCATGGATTCGATGGGCAGATAGAAATCCGGAGGTGTGCTCATCAGGCGGTCGCCGAAGAAGCCCTCCGGAGCAATGCCGACGACCGTGACCGGGCGCGTGTTCACCCAGAAGGTGCTGCCTATGACGGAAGCATCGCCAGCATAGTCGCGCTGCCAGGCCTGATAGCTCATCACTGCGGCGACGGGCGCGCCCTTGACGTCGTCCGCATCTGCCAGCAGGCGGCCTGCACGCGGGAGCAGACCGAAGGTTTGGAAGTAATTGCCGGAGACGAACTCGCCGAACACCGAGCGAGCCTCGGACTGCGAGCCGTCGCGCCGTACGGTGACTGGGCGGAATCCGAATCCCGCCTGCATGGCCGCCAGGCTTGCGAACTCCGGCACATTCTTTTTCAGGAGCTCGTAGGTCTCGGTCGGAAACAGAGAGTAGTTGCCATCATCCTGGGTGCCGGAGTTCACGCAGCAATCGTCTTGATTCCCGAGGCGCACCAGTGTCTTGGGATCGCCCACCGGAAGGTTCTGCAGCAGCACTGAATTCACCAGCGTGAAGATGGCGGCATTGGCGCCGATGCCCAGAGCCAATGTGAGCAGCGCCGTAGTGGTGAAACCCGGAGCCTGGCGCAGCTTCCGCAGGGCATAGCGCACATCCTGCAGGATTGTCATGTCGGCACCCTCAGCTTGGACTCACTGTTGAATTCTAAGTGAGCAACCCAGGGCGGGAGCACGCCTGCGCCCAAAGGCAGAATCACAATCCCGTTAGCTGAATGTGACGTTTATGCGGAAGAAGCAGCGACGAAGGTGTCCATGGGCGAGCAGCGGTGTTCGAAACCGGACACTGGGTTTGGCTTCAGCAACGGTCCGGAGAGTGAACTGGAGGAGCCTGCAACCATCGGGACAGCGGCTGAAGCCGCCCCATCCACGCGGATTTGCGGCACGCCTGAAGGCGTGCCGTGATACGAAGCACACACGTTCAGTTGATGTGTGGCTGGTGTGGAGAAGGAAATTCTGCGCATCGAGCAGCGCTATGCGCCTGCGCCCTTCCCTTGTCCGCGATACCAATCCACCGTGCGCTTCAGCCCTTCTTCGAAATTGACGGCCGGTTTGTACCCGAAGGCCTTCTCGGCGCGGCTGATGTCGGCGAGCGAGTGTTTGATGTCGCCCTCCCGTTCGGGGCCGTGCTTGACTTCGCCGGAGTACCCGGTCAGCTTTTTCAAGGCCTGGAAAGTTTCGTTCAAGTCGACGCGCGTTCCCGTGGCCACGTTGAATACGCGTCCTGCGACTTGGTTCGCCGGGGCATGTGCCGCCAGCAGGTTGGCGCTCACCGCGTTGTCGATGTAGGTGAAGTCGCGGCTCTGGCCGCCGTCGCCGAAGATCGTGGGTTGCTGGCCGGCCAGCATCTGTGTGATGAATTTTGCCAGCACGCCTGAGTAGGGCGAAGTCGGATCCTGCCGCGGTCCAAAAATATTGAAGTAGCGCAAACAGACCGTCTCCAGACCGTAGCAGCGATAAAACGAAATCATGTAGTGCTCGCTGGCCAGCTTTGCCACGGCGTAGGGCGAGATCGGACTGGGCGTCATGTCTTCGTGCTTGGGAAGCGTCGGCGATTCGCCATAGGCGGAGGAAGAAGCGGCGTACATCACGCGCCGCACTTTCGCGTCGCGCGCACCCACCAGCAGGTTCACGGTGCCATCGACGTTGGCGCGGTTGCTGCCGATCGGGTCGAGCACCGATTTCGGCACCGACGGGATTGCGGCCTGATGAAACACGAAGTCCACGCCCACGCACGCTTTCCTCATGGCTTCAGCGTCGAGCAGGTCGGCCTCGCGAAAATCAATGCGCTTTGCGATTTCAGCGATGTTTTCCCGCTTGCCAGTAGCGAAGTTGTCGATACCGCGGACCTGCTCCCCCTTCTCGAGAAGAGCGCGAGCGATGGATGAGCCAATGAATCCGGCAACGCCGGTAATCAGATGAAGAGCCATAGGGTTTCTATGATAACGAATGAGAACAGATTGCGGGTTAGGCGGGGAGCACTTCAGTAATCGGGGATTCCCATCACGTTCACGGAAAGCACACTGGAGCACGGAGTTGCCGGCTTGAACTCACGCTAACCTCCCGTTCGACGAGGAAGAGCGCAGTCTGATCCCTGCAGAAATTCAGGGTGTGGTCTTGGCCGCTTCCCGTGAGCGGAGTGATCGTGATGGACACGCCGCCGGAATCCACATTGAGTTGTACGATGCTGACGATGCCTTGCCAGATTTAAAGCCCAAAGCCAGCCCTCAAACCCCCTGGCTCTTGCGCAGCAGGCGGATGAATTCGTCTTTCGATAGCAGCGTGTGACCTTCAAAGAAGTCGGGCCAGCGCCTGCAGGGCCGCGGCCGGGTTCAGAATGATCGGCATGGAGGCTGGATGGACGGCCGTTTCAGGTTCCGTCCCGACTGATCTTCGCAGTGGCGCAGGAAGGATCGACTCGATCATCGCCTGGATCTGCATACGATGTTCCGTCGTCAGATCGCGGAAGGCGACGCCCATCCCCAGAAACGGATAGCTCACACGCACCTCGCCCTTCACTTGGGCGCGCACGCCATTCAGTTCCAATTCCAGATCGATGATCGCGCCCGCCCGGGAAGGTCGCCTTCAATTCGACGTAGCAGCCGCTGCAGCTGAGATCGGTGAAGGTGCCCCAGGTGCGGACATTCGTGCCTTCGACGCGAAACGTCGCGCTGCCTTCGCACTTGTAGCGCGGATTCCTGCGGCGCTCCGGCGGCGCGGTCTCAACCGGTTCTGGGGTGGGATCGGGCTCCGCGTAGCCCCGCGGTTGGTGCTCCTGGTCCCGCTTCAACCGGCGAAGATAGTCTGCCCCGCTGTTCTCGATACTCATGCCGATTTCCTGAACCGGCCAGAGGCCCGTCCGCGCGATTTTGGCGAATCACGTCGGGCGGAGTCCGGCGCACAACCTGCTCCTACGTTATCGGTAAGACGCGCGGAAGCCGCCGTCACGAAAGTCAGTTTGTTTCGGGGATGGAGGATGTTTGGTTCAGGACTGGGAAGCGGTCCGCAAACGGGAAGATTGCATCTCCTCCGAAGCCTTGCGAATCTCCTGCCACACTTGTTCCTTGCCCGCCCCGGTCTTCGCCGAGAACGGAACAATGCGCGCCTGCGGATAGCGCTCGCCCAACGTGCGCAGGGCGCTCTGTAACTGGTTGCCGGACAGCCGATCGCTCTTGGTGGCGACGACTGTGAAGGGTCGCTCAGTGGCTGCCAGGAAGTCGATGAGTTGCTGATCGCTCTCCTGCGGAGCGATGTTCGAATCGACGAGCACAATGCAGAGCGCGAGCACCGGGCGCTCGCGCAGGTAAGGATCAATAAAGCTCGGCCACTGCCCCGAAATCTCGCGGGAGATCTTGGCGTAGCCGTATCCGGGCAGGTCGGCGAAGATCAGTTCCGGTCGCGGCTTGCCCGCGATCCGCAGTTCGAAAAAGTTGATGGCGCGAGTGCGTCCCGGGGTTGAACTGGTACGCGCCATTTTCGTTCCCACCAGAGTATTGATCACGCTCGATTTGCCGACGTTGGAACGCCCCAGGAATGCGATCTCAGGCAGAGTGGGAGCAGGGAAGTGCCCAACATCGGTGGCGGAGAGCAGAAATCGGGAAAGAACGCGCACACTTTAGTGTGGAGGTTCTGTCTGGAAGTTGCAAGTGCATGGCGTGGATTCGTGAGGTATAAACGCGCTGGAGGTGCATCCTGATGCGCTACTTCGCGTGGAGTTTCATCTTCTGTTGCTCGCTGTCCTGGGCCCAGATTCCATACGACAAACCGACCGTTGAAGTCAGTGGCGACGCTGAGGTGAAAGTTGTGCCCGATCGAGTTTCCATCTCGTTTGCTGTGGAAACGCGCAACACGGATCTCGAAACTGCTACGTCAGGCTCCGATGCAGCGGTCAAGAAAGTGATGGCGGCGGCCCGTGGATTGGGTGTCGACCCTACTGACATACAAACAGACTTCATCCGCGTGGAAATTTCGTACTCCGACAAGGGCCAGGGTACGCGCGTAGTCTTCTACACCGCCAGCAAGGGAGTTCAAATCCTGCTAAAAGATGTGTCGCACTTCGATCAACTGGTACAGGCAGGCCTCAAGGCGGGAGCCAACAAGATCGATGACGTGAACTTCAGCACATCAGAACTGCGGAAGTATCGCGATCAGGCGCGCGCCATGGCAGTGCAAGCGGCCAGTGAGAAAGCGCATGATCTTGCCAAGGCCGGGAATTTCCGCATTATGGACAAGCCCCTTCACGTCAGCACCTCGTCGGCGAACATCTACGGGTCTTCCTATGGGCGCGGGCGATACAGCTACTATGGCTATATGGGCCAGAACGCTGTGCAGAACGTGGGGGGCGGGGGCGGAGACACGCAAGACAGTGTCGCCCTCGGCAAGATCAGCGTGACCGCGTCCGTGGAAATGGTCTTCCAGATTGAATGATGCGGGATGGTGAAGGGCTTATTGATCCAGGCCGAGCGGATGCTTGTTGTCGTGCACATCCTCACTCTTGACGGGCTTGTACTTGTACCAGAGCTGCAGGCCGCCGTAGATCGCCAATCCAAGCAGCACGCTGATCAGGAAAAAGATTCGGTAGGCAGGGAGTCCGATCAGCAGAACCGCGACCACGGCGATGGCCGCAACGAGCCCACTGCGCCCGGGAAACATGCTGGCAAGACGGTTGCCGGAAGCCATCGAAATACCCGCAACTATTTTAACGCCGCTCGGCTAAGGCAGCGAGTCCGTTGGATGAGTTGGTGCTTTGATGAATGCAAGCCAAGCACCTGCGACTCGCTGTGATGGAAACCAGGCGGAAGGGATCATTGCATTTGGGGCTGCGTGTCCCGCTCGTTGAATGCTCGCGTCACACGCATCCCAAGTCGGCAGGCCCCAACCGTCATGGACCTCCGCCGGGCACGTGCGAATGTATCCAGCCCAGCCGCGCTTGCGAATCTTGCGCAACGGCTTGCTGGCGTACGGCTGGCGCAGTTCAATCATCTGTCCCACCCATGCCAGGATCAGTGACTTCGCGTTGATGATGCAGCAATGGGGCGTCTTGTTTTGGACGAGGAATGCCCATGGAGCCCCACGGTCCCAATACTGACGAAAGTAGTCATAGGGCCGTTGCGTGCCAGACACTCGATCGGCACCGCCTGCCAGGATAAGTTCAGGAACTGAAATCGCTGCTGCGGGGAGGCGCACGTTGTCCATCCCTACCGGATCATAATGACCGGGATCAGCCAGAATCGACGTCACAACCCGATCCGGCGCGTAGCCCACGAACTCCGCGAACAAGGCGCCCGTACCGGAAAAGCCGAGAAGGATCAGCTTCGCTGTCGCCAGTTCGGGGTGCGCGCTCTGACGGGAAAACTGGTCGAGTGCAGAAAAGAGCGCTCGGCCAATACCGTGCGAAGGATTCATGTCCATCTCTTCTGGCCCGCCGGGAGCATTCTTAGCAGGGCACTGGTGCGGCATCATCAGTCCCAGATCACGTCTCCGGGCAAAGGCCACCACATCAGGATCGGAATAAAACTTCATGATGCCGCGTCCTCGATCGAAAGTTACCCAAACCGCGCGCACCGAGCGTCGCCCGGCGGGTAAAATAAGGTCGTAGTGACACGGGCCCGCAAAATTATCGTCCGGTAAAGGATTGACGGTAGTTTCAAAAGACTGCGCGTGCCCCAGGCACGTGAACCCCAACAGTCCAATCACGATCCAGCGCAAGGCTCTCTCCTGCAATCGATGTTGCGCGTTAAGGAGGGCCCATAACTTCTCACCCAAAAGAAAAAGCCCGCCGAAGCGGGCTGTTCGTGTTTCGCGTTCCTGAGGCCCAAGACCTGAGACCCAAGACCCACCCTACTGATGCGTAGCCGGGCTCTCCCCCGCCTGCGGGGCGATGGCCGTAATGGTCTGCGGCGTTTCCTCGAGGATCTGCGGCAGAGGCCCTTCCAGGGCGACTTTCAACACCTGGTCCATGGTATCGACAAAGTGCATCTTCATTTCCTTGCGCAGGTTCTCAGGGACTTCCGCCAGGTCTTTCTCGTTGTCTTTGGGCAGAATCACTTCGAACAAGCCCGCACGGTGAGCGGCGAGCAACTTTTCTTTCAATCCGCCGATGGGCAGCACCTTGCCGCGAAGCGTGATTTCGCCGGTCATGGCCAGATCGCGCCTCACCGGAATCTTGCTGAGCGCGCTGGCGATGGCCGTGGCGATCGTGATGCCGGCCGACGGACCATCTTTCGGGATGGCGCCCTCGGGCACGTGCACGTGGATGTCGAGATTGCGATAGAAGTCTCGTGGCATGCCCAAGCCGGCAGCGCGCGAACGCACATACGACATGGCGGCCTGCGCCGATTCCTGCATCACGTCGCCGAGTTTGCCGGTCAGGGTCAGCTTGCCCTTGCCGTCCACCACCGTAACTTCGGTGGAGAGGATCGAGCCGCCGACTTCCGTCCAAGCCAGGCCGGTCACCAGGCCGACTTCGCTCTTCTCGTTGGCGAGCGTGTCGCGGAACTTGATCACGCCCAGGAAGTCGCCAATGTTCTCACCGGTTATGGCTGATTTGTAGTCCGGCCCTTCTTTCACGACCTTGCGGGCGATTTTGCGGCAGACGTTGCCGATTTCACGCTCCAGGTTGCGCACCCCGGCTTCGCGCGTGAACGAGCGGATGATGGCCGTGATCGCGTCGTCGGTGAACTTGATGTTCTTGTCCGTCAGCCCGGCCTGCGCCAGTTGCTTGATCACCAGGAACTGCTTGGCGATCTCGACCTTTTCCGGCTCGGTGTAGCCGTGCAGCCGCAGCACTTCCATGCGGTCCTGCAGCGCGGGCGGGATGGTGTGCATCACGTTCGCCGTGGCCACGAAGAACACCTGCGAGAGATCGTATTCCACGTCGAGGTAGTGATCCACGAACATGAAATTCTGCTCGGGATCGAGCACTTCGAGCAGAGCCGCCGACGGATCTCCGCGGAAGTCCATCGACATCTTGTCGACTTCGTCGAGCATGAAGACCGGGTTTTTGGTGCCGGCCTTCTTCATCATCTGGATAATCTGCCCGGGCAGCGCGCCGATGTAGGTACGGCGGTGACCACGAATTTCCGCCTCATCGCGCACGCCACCCAGCGACATGCGGACGAATTTTCGTCCCGTCGCCTTCGCGATCGACATGCCCAGCGAAGTTTTGCCCACGCCCGGAGGTCCGACGAAACACAGAATCGAGCCTTTGGGATTCTTTACCAATTGGCGTACGGCGAGAAACTCAAGGATGCGTTCCTTGATCTTCTCCAGCCCATAGTGATCTTCGTTCAGAACTTTCTCGGCGCGTCCGATATTGCGGATTTCCTTTGACCGCTTCTTCCAGGGCACGGCCAGCAGCCAGTCAAGGTAGTTGCGCGACACGGTCGACTCGGCCGACATCGGTGGCATGGCTTCCAGTTTCTTCAGTTCCTGGATGGCCTTGTCCTTGACTTCTTTCGGCATGCCGGCGGCTTCGATCTTCTTCTTCAGTTCGTCGAATTCACTCTTCTCGCCGCGGCCCAGTTCCTTCTGGATGGCCTTGATCTTCTCGTTGAGGTAGTACTCTTTCTGCGCCCGCTCCATCTGCCGCTTCACGCGCGACTGGATGGTCCGGTCCATGTTCAGCTTCTCGATCTCAATATCGAGCACGTCGGCAATGCGCGTCAGGCGCTCGGCCGGATCGAAGATTTCCAGCAACTCCTGTTTCTCTTCGATCGAAAGCTGCAGGTTGGCCGCGATGGTGTCCGTGAGCTTCGCCGGATCTTCCATGCGCACGGCGGCGATCATGGTCTCGTAATTCAGAGACTGGCAGAGCTTCACGTACTGCTCGAACAGGCCCGTCACCCGCTGCATCCCCGCTTCAATCTGCGGAGTCGTTTCCGTCGCATAGCGCGCCACCCGCACGGAGGCTTGCATGAAGCCGTCTGTATCGGTGACCTGCAGGATCTTTCCGCGCTCGATGCCTTCGACCAGGACCTTGATATTCCCGTCGGGCAGCTTCAGGCTCTGCACGATGTTGACGACGGTGCCGACCTGGTAAATCTCATTGGCCTTGGGCTCGTCGATGGAGGCATCGTGCTGGGTGGCCAGAAAGATCTTCTTGTCAGCCGCCAGCGCCTCTTCGAGCGCGTGCACGCTCGATTCCCGGCCCACCACGAACGGGGTCATCATGTAAGGGAAGATCACGACGTCCCGGATGGGCATCATCGGGAGTTTTTTGGTTTCGAATTTTTCCTTGGATTGGGTCACTCGGTCTCCACACTAATTTGTAGCGCCGGCGTCTCGCCGGCAGTCCGGTGGGCGTCCCGCCCACCGCCTATCCTGCTTTATCCATCATCGCGAGCGAGACATCCCGCTTTTCCACCATCTCGCGCGTGACTTCAAATTCCTTCACCTTCTTCTGGCTCGGTAAGTGGTACATGAGGTCGAGCATCAGTTCTTCCAGAATCATGCGCAGACCGCGAGCGCCCACCTTGCGGGCCATGGCTTGTTTGGCGATCGCGCGGGTCGCCTCTTCGCTGAACTTCAAGCGCACATTCTCAAACTCGAACAGGCGCTGGTACTGCTTGATGATCGCGTTCTTCGGGCGTGTCAGGATTTCGATCAGCGCGTACTCGTCGAGATCTTCAAGCAAACCAACCACCGGCAGACGGCCGACAAATTCCGGAATCAATCCGAATTTGATCAGGTCTTCCGGCTGGCAATCGGACATCAACTGAAACTTGCTCTTGCCGCTTTCGGCGCTTTCCGTTTCCTGAGTCTCCTCGGGACCGGTCTTGAAGCCGAGCGCTTTCTTGCCCATGCGGCGCGAAATGATCTTGTCGAGGCCGACAAACGCTCCTCCGCAAATGAAGAGGATGTTCGTCGTATCCACCGGGGTGAATTCCTGGTGCGGATGCTTGCGCCCGCCCTGCGGCGGAACGTTCGCAATGGTGCCTTCCAGAATCTTCAGGAGCGCCTGCTGCACGCCCTCGCCGGAAACGTCGCGCGTGATCGATGGGTTCTCGTCCTTGCGGCCGATCTTGTCGACTTCGTCGATGTAGATGATGCCGGTCTGGGCGCGTCCCACATCACCTTCGGCTGCCTGCAAGAGCTTGAGGATGATGTTCTCGACATCCTCGCCCACATAACCCGCTTCGGTCAGGGTCGTGGCATCCACGATCGCGAAGGGCACATCGAGCATGCGCGCGAGAGTCTGTGCCAGCAGCGTCTTACCCGTTCCGGTAGGCCCGATCAGCAGGATATTCGACTTGGTCAGCTCGACGCCGTCGCCCGTCTTCTGGCGATTCATGAAGATGCGCTTGTAGTGGTTGTACACCGCCACGGCAAGCTTCTTCTTGGTCTGTTCCTGCCCGATGACGTACTCGTCGAGGAAGGTCTTTACTTCTTGAGGCTTAGGAAGTTGGTTGGGAGTCGAGGACTCCGGGGTTGTGGTGCGGTCATCTTCGAGGATGGAATTGCAGACCGCTACGCACTCGTCACAAATGTACGCCCTGGGGTAGTCACTGGGGGACGAAATCAGTTTCGCGACTGCGTCCTGCGATTTGTGACAGAACGAACAGCGCAAGATTTCGTCTGTGCCCGACCGGTTTTTCACTCGGCTCTACTCCTTATTTCTCATCCCGACTGGCCTGCCCTGGAACCTCGTTCGCCCAGTCGGCACGCCCAGCCGCTTCTCGCCGAGACCTCCAGTAGAGCTGACCGGCGAACGCCGATCATAACTCTACTTCGTCTTGTAGATGATATCGTCGATGATTCCGTATTCCTTGGCCTGCTGCGCGTTCATGATGAAATCGCGCTCTACGTCCTTTTCTACCTTGTCCAGCTTCTGGCCGCTATGTTTCGAAAGTAACTGGTTCGTAATTTCCCGCATCCGGAGGATCTCGCGGGCGTGAATATCGATGTCCGTGGCCTGTCCTGACAACCCGCCCATCGAGGGCTGGTGAATCAGGATGCGCGAATTGGGTAAAGCCAGTCGTTTCTTCGCTTCCCCGGCCGCCAGCAGCAGGGCCGCCATCGACGCTGCCTGTCCGATGCAAATCGTGGTCACATCGTTTTTCACGTATTGCATGGTGTCGTAGATGGCCATTCCGGCTGTGATCGATCCGCCCGGAGAGTTGATGTAAAGCTGGATGTCTTTCTCCGGATCTTCCTGAGCCAGAAACAGCATCTGGGCAATCACCAGGTTGGCGATGTTGTCGTCGATCGGCGTCCCGATGAAAATGATGTTATCCCGCAGCAGGCGCGAGTAAATGTCGTACGCGCGCTCGCCGCGTCCGGTCTGCTCGATCACCATCGGCACCAGCATCATCTTTGGATCGTTCAAGTTCACCTGCCACACTCCTGCCTCACCAACCAAGTTCATTTGCGAGGGAGGATCGAAAGTGGTCCGTTTTTATGCGGACTGGTGATACAAAAAGTCGAGGGTCTTCTCGTTGCGGATTCTGTTTCTAATCCTATCGAGCGCCCCATCGCGTGTCAAACGTGCGCGCACCGCTTCCGACGTCTGTTTCGTCTGCGTTGCGAGCGCTTCTATTTCACGATCGATTTCCTCGTCGCCGACCTCGATTTTCTCCAGATCCGCGACCCGGTCCAGCAGCAGAGAAGCCTTAACCTCTTGCACCGCCTGCTCGCGCTGCCCGGCGCGCAAACGGTTCAAATCCATCTTCTTCATGTCCTCGGCGCGCATGCCTTGCGACGCCAGTGCGCGCAATCCGCGCTCCAGCCGAAGATCGATCTGCCGGTCCACCATCGCTTCCGGCACTTCGAAGTCGTTGCGCTTCACCAGTTCGGCCACCAGCTTGTCTTTGGCCTCGTGCTCGGCGGTGTGCTTCTTCTCCGCTTCCATGTTCTCACGGACGCGCTTGCGCACATCGTCGATCGCGGTGAAGTCCCCCAGCTCTTTCGCGAACGCATCGTTCAACTCGGGAAGAGTCTTCTTCTTCAGCGACAACACTTTCACGTTGTAATCGAAAGTTTTGCCTGCAAGGCGCTTGTCTTCGGTGTCGTCCGGATACTTCACTTCGAAAGTCTTCTCTTCGCCCGCCGAGGCTCCGCGCAGATGCTCATTGAATTCGGGCATCGTGTTCTTGCCGCCGATCTCCACCAGCACATCATCCATGTGAACGGGCTGCCCTTCGCCTTCCCGCGGCTTGCCGTCGAGGGCTACCTGGGCGAAGTCGCCATCGGCCGCCGGCCGGCCTTCAATCGCGTCGAAAGCTGCGTGCTGCTCCTGCACGTGATTCAACGCCTGCTCGACTTCCTCGTCGGTGACCTGAATCACAGGCTTGTCGGCGCGCAATTCCCGATAGCCCGCGACCTCGATTTCCGGAAGCACCTCGAAGCTCGCCTTGAAGCGCAGCGGCTCGCCGTCGTGAATGTGCAGGTCGGTCACGCGGGGCGCAGAAACCGGCACCAAGCCCTTCTTTTCAGCTTCCTGGCGGATGTAGCGCGGCACCAGCGCCTCAACAACCTCGGTCTTGATGTCTTCTGAGAAGCGCTGGCGAATGATCGACGCGGGCGCGTGGCCCTTACGGAAGCCGGGCAAGCGCGCAAGCTTCTGATATTTCTGGATCAGCGCATCGGTTTCGCGCTGGACTTCGGCGGCGGGAACCTCGATCGAGATTTCCCGTTTGGTGCTTTCTTTTGTCTCTGTGGCGCTCACGATAGGCCTTTCCATCCGCGCCTTTCCGGGATCCGGCCGATTTAGCCGGCCAACGGAAAAGCGGGTCAACCCAAACCTTGAGTGTAAAGACTTGTAGAGAGCACCGTCAAACACTGGAGGGCTGTATGTACGATGCGGGCGGGAAGTTTCGCTGACTTGTTGATCAGTCCCTCGAGCGAGGCGGGACGCCCTCGCAACTGCCCGCGGTACCGGTGTTGTAGCGTCGCCGTCCCGGCGGCAGTCCGGCGGTCATCCTGCCCGCCGCCGAGACAAAGAGTATCCGGCGAGTCCTCAGCCAGTTTGATTTGCCGCTTTGCCCGTGTCCTTGTGCAGCGTGAGCAGGCTGACCTTCGGCGGACAGTTCAACCGCACCGGTGGGTTAATGACGCCGACTCCATGGCTGGTAAAGACTTGCATTCGTCCCACGCGGTTCAGCCCAGTGTGGTACTTGTGCGCCATCTCGGGCAGGATGATGGGCCCGATCCCGGGGATCCGCACCTGGCCGCCGTGGGAGTGTCCCGACAGCTGGAGATCGATCGGGAATTTGGCTGCGTGATCGGCGAAGTCCGGTTCGTGGGCTAGCAGAATGGTCGCGTCCGTCGGTGGAATCTTCGCGATCGCCTGCGCGACGTCGGCCCGCGCCTCGAGCGCATCGTCGGTCCCCGCGATCCACAACAGCTGATTGTCTCGTTCGAGGGCGTGCGACGCGTTACGCAAAACCACGATGCCGCGCTCCTGCAACAACTGAGTCACGAGTTCGGGACCATTCCAGTGGTCGTGATTGCCGAGCACCGCAATCATCGGCGGCGCACTCTTCCAGCGCGCGAACACGTCGGCGCAGGGCCCGGCATTCCGCGCGCCTTCGGGTCCGTTGCTCTTGCCCAATCCGTGGGAGACGAAGTCGCCAGTTAGCGCTACTATGTCGGGCTGGAATTCCTGTGCCAGCCATACCGCGCGCTCCAGACCGTGCTGGTCCATGTACGGACCGAAGTGGATGTCGGTGATCTGGGCGATGCGAAAGCCCTCAAAGGCTTCGGGCAGTCGCGCCAGTAGCACAGAGATGTGTTCAGGGATCGGGTGATGGGGTTCCCGCAAAAAGCCTTCAATGGCGAGCCCAGTGCCGGAGAGAGCCGCCAGTCCGACGACTGACCGGCGTACGAATTGCCTGCGGGTCAACACAAAGTGCGCTACCTCAAGTTTACCATCCGCGGCGCCGACTCCTTCACGAGAGCTTCTCCCATAAAATGAGATGGTGGGGACTGCAAAAGCGATTTCTGCGGACTGGCTGGTAACGCTCAATCGGGAAGTAATCGCGTGTACCAAGTGTCCGCGCCTGGTGACCTATCGCGAACAGATCGCCCGCGAGAAGCGGCGTGCCTACCGCGACTGCGAATACTGGGGGAAGCCGGTGCCGGGGTTCGGCGATCCGAACGCCCGGGTTCTCATCATGGGGCTCGCACCCGGCGCGCACGGATCCAATCGCACCGGACGCCCGTTTACTGGGGACGCTTCAGGAAACTTTATGTATCCGGTGTTGTACGAGACCGGCTTTGCCAACCAGCCCACCGCCACGGCCTGCGGCGATGGACTCGAACTGCGTGACCTCTACATCACGGCCGCTGCGCGCTGTGCCCCTCCCGACAACAAGCCCCTGCCCTCGGAACTCGCCAACTGCGCGCCCTTTCTCGATCGCGAAATTGAGGGTCTGCGTCGATTGAAGGTGGTGGTGGCGCTGGGAAAAATTGGTTTCGATGCGTACCTGAACTTTGCGCGCCGCCGAGGCCTAGTGCAGAGTAAAGCCGGATACGTATTCGGGCACGGCGCGAAGTATGTGTTACCTGACGGCAAGGTCCTGCTGGCTTCCTACCATCCCTCGAACCAGAATACGCAGACCGGGAAGCTGACCAAGCCCATGTTTCTCAACATATTCAAGCAAGCGGCCCGACTGGCCGATAAATAGATGGGCGGGGCCGTCAGAGCCGGACCCTGAGCTATCTCCGGAGCGTCTGTGACTTCACCTCACAGCCTGGTCCGGGACGGCCCCGCCGTTTCTGCATTCAATACAGACCCGATTCACCACAGAGACGTAGAGAAATTGTAATTTTGTAATTTGGTAATTTTGTAATCGGTGAACTTGGAAATCTTGCGAGAGTTACAAACTGCAGATCACAAATTCTGCGAGATTTTCTCTGTGTCTCTCTGCCTCTGTGGTGGATTTGGCGTTTGCCAGAGACAAAGGAACAACGACTGAAGCCGACAACTGAAGACCGAAGCTGACGACTGACGACTAGCGACTGGCGACTGCTTCAAACCCCACCATTACCGGTTCCATATCTAGCCGCAAGCCCCATTGTTCCTCGACGGCCTGCTGAATGTCATCCTTGAAGTTCATGATCTCGGCTGCAGTGGCACCGCCGCGATTCACGATCGCGAGCGCATGCTTGCGTGAGATTCCAACATGTCCTCTGCTGTAACCTTTCGAAAATCCAGAATGCTCCACCAGCCAGGCCGCCGGCACTTTTTTCTGCGAAGCGAGCGCGGGATAGCTGGGAATCTCCAGCCCTCGCGCTGCAGCCTTTTGCTGAAGCTCCTCAAAATCCGCCGCCGACAGCACTGGGTTCTTGAAAAACGATCCGGCACTTTTCGAATCTTCATCGCCTAGCCGGATCAACATGGCCTTGCTCGCGCGAATTTCCAGGACCGCCTCGCGAACCTCCGCCACCGTCGGCTGACTTTCCCGGCCGCGCGAAATATTTCTTCAGATCGCCATAAGCGATCTGCGGCGCGCCATCGTGCACCAGCGCGAAGGTCACCCGCAGAATTACATACCGTCCGCGACCGCTGGTGTTGAACATGCTCGTGCGATACCCAAATCCGCAATCTTCTTTATCGAATTCCTCTTCCTGCCCAGTCTGCAGATCGAGAGCAACCACCGTGGTGATCGTTTCCGACACTTCCTGCCCATACGCGCCGACATTCTGCACAGGAGTACCACCGACGCTGCCCGGAATTCCGCTCAGGCATTCAACGCCCGCGCAATGATGCTGCACAACGATGGCGACAAAGTCGTCCCACGACTCGCCGGCACCCGCGTCAAAGTAAGCGGTTCCATGCCCATGCCGGTGGTTGATTCCCTGAATGGAAACTTTCAACACGAGCCCCGGCCATCCAGCGTCCGATACGACAAGATTGCTGCCGCCACCCAAAACAAAAAGAGGAGCGTAGTGGGCCTTTGCAAACGCAACCGCCTCGCGCACGTCCGCCGTGCTCAACGCCTCGACAAAAAAGCGCGCCGGACCACCGACGCCGAGCGTTGTGGATGGAGCCAGCGGAACGTTTTCCTGGATATGCATTGGGGTCAATATATATGAGCAGGTGACAGGGCACGGGTCTCAGGTCTCGATGCTGATGCAGTCGCGAAAAAACCGGTTTCACGAACGGGCAGTGATGGGAAGGGCACAGCTTCTGCCGTGCCGATAGCCTCTAGGAGAACATGGGGCTTTAGCCCCGAAGTTTGCGCAATCGCCCAGAACTGTGTTTTCGGTTTTTATCCTGACACCTGAGACCTGACACCTGAGACCTGACACCTAAGACCTAAAAAACCGTGAGCTGAGACCTGTCACCCGGGTTTCTGCTACTCTCAGATCATGTATCCAGAGTTAATGCTCATCCCGATGCGCGAAGAACTCACGAAGGCCGGTGTTCAGGAACTCCGCACCGCAGCCGATGTGGACCGCGCCGCGACCGCCCCCGGCACCACCATGATTATTGTGAACTCGGTCTGCGGATGCGCCGCCGGACGGATGCGTCCCGCAGTGCGCCTGGCCATGCAGCACGGCACGCGGCCCGACCACGTCTACAGCGTCTTCGCCGGACAGGACAAGGACGCTACCGATCGCGCCCGCTCCTTCTTTACTGGCTATCCGCCGTCGTCGCCGTCGATCGCCATCTTGCGTGACGGGAAACTCGTCTACATGATGCAGCGCCACCAGATCGAAACCCGCGAAGCCCAAGCCATCGCCGGCGATCTGACCAACGCATTCGACGCGCTCTGTGCGACCAGTTCCGCGAACGATTAAGCTTGGGAGGCGGGTCGCCGAACACGCCGAGAAATCCTCTCACTAGCTCTGACGGTTTAGCGTTTCTCTATGTTCTCGGCGGTGAGTGTTTTTCAGCGAATGTGCAGGACTAGATTGGCGGCGTTTGCTGACTTACTGAGTCGATCGATCTCTTAGAGCCGAGCGCCCGGCCCTCTCCCCGCTGGTCCTCGCGGAGGCGCCGCGCCCTTGGTCGTTTCCTTCAGGTCCAGGTTCCGAATCAGCCGGTGCAAGTAGTTGGGATGCACTCCGAGCGCCTTGGCGGCCTCGGTGATGCTGCCGTGCGCTTCTTCCAGCGCATTCTGGATGAGCCGCTTCTTCAGATCTTTCACGGCACCGTGATACTTCGCTTCGTCCACTCCCGGGGCCGGGTCGCGCTCCAGCAAGTTCTCGGGCAGGTCTTCCGGCAGGATGTCGTCCGAGGCGCCCAGCACCAGCGCGCGCTCAATTACGTTTTCAAGTTCGCGCACGTTTCCCGGCCAGTCATAGTTCAGCAGGCAGGCGAGCGCTTCGCGCGACAGCGGCTTCGGCTTCGCGCCGCACTTCTTGCAATGCTTCTCCACCAGGAAGCTGACCAGCATCGGAATGTCTTCTTTGTGCTCGCGCAGCGGCGGCATCTTCAGGCTAACCACGTTCAGGCGGAAATACAGGTCCTGCCGGAACTCACCCTTGCGCGATGCTTCTTCCAGGTCCCGATTGGTCGCTGCGATCAGACGGATATCGACATGGATCGGGCGGTTGCCGCCGACGCGCTCGAACTCGCGCTCCTGCAGCACGCGCAGCAGCTTGACTTGAAGCTGCGGCGCCAACTCTCCGATTTCATCGAGGAAGAGCACGCCGCCGTCGGCCATCTCGAGCCGCCCTTTTTTCTGCGCGACGGCTCCTGTAAACGCACCCTTCTCATAGCCGAAGAGCTCGCTCTCCAAGAGGTTCTCAGGGATGGCTGCGCAGTTGATCGCGACGAATGACTTGCTGGCGCGCGGACTCCTTCGATGGATGGCGCGCGCGGCCAGTTCCTTGCCAGTGCCGCTCTCGCCGCCGATGAGCACAGTCGCATCCGTTGGCGCAACCCGCGCCAGGAACTGGAAGACATCTTTCATACGCTGGCTCTCGCCGACCAGGGTGCGGTCAAGGGTGATCTCACTGGTGAGCCTCTGATTTTCCTGCTCGAGCCACTGCAGGCGCCGCGCGTTCTCCAGCGCCACGGCCGAAATGCCAGCAATCGCCGTTACCAGCTGCAGGTGATCTTCGTTGAAGCGGTCAGCGACGTTGATGGTGTCGAGATAAATGCAGCCGATCGTGCGCTGGTAAATCGTGAGCGGCACGCACAAGAGCGACCGCACCTGCAGCGCGATCAGGCTCTCCACGTTGCCCAGCCCGGTCGAGCCCGGAACGTCCGAACCGAGTACGGCCAGCCCCTGCTCGAGCACGCGTTGCGCAATCGTGCGGCTCACGCGTACCGATTTCTCACTCACGCTGTCGCGGTTGCGCCCGAATACCGAGTTGAACTCGCGCCCGTTGGTACCGTCGAGCAGGATCGCTCCCCGCTCGGCCGGGGCGACTTCGAAAATCAAATCCAGAATCTGCGCCTGCAACTCATCCAGATCGCGGATCGCGTGCACCACGCGGCTGATCTTAAGCAGCGCGCCCAGGTTGCGCGCCAGCCGCGACGTCGCCGGCAACTCGCTCAGCAGTTTGTCGGGTTGAAGGTAGAGAACATCCTGCGGGCGAATCTCCGCCGTGGCATGCGTTTGGCCGAGATCGTCGAACTCCACCGACCGGCTCGGTCCCGACGGCCGGTCCGCGTCATCGTCGATGCAGGAAGCGGAACACCGAATCGCCCACCGCGATCTCATCGAGATGATGCAGCCAGTGATCCTTCGCCGGCTCGCCGTTTACGAGCGTGCCGTTGCGGCTGTCGAGGTCGCGAATCTTGAAGCCGGATCCCTCGTGCCGAATCACACAATGCCGACGCGACACCGACGGGTCGCTGATCGGCAAACCATTCGACGCATCGCGGCCCAGCGACAGATCCGATTCCGGCAGCGCGAATACCGACTCCCGCAGCGGACCAGCGACCGCGACCAACCGCGGAGTGCTTCGACTTTTCGCGTCGCTAGGCGTGTTGCGGATTGGGTTCGTTGCCATGAAATCTACTGTCGATCTGGGAGCCGACTATCCGTCCAGATAGTCGCCTATCCGATCGGATAGGGCTTTCAATAATAAGTGAAGAATGCCGTCCGAACGCTTCACGTTTGTGAAAAGAAATTAACCGACTGATTCATAATGACTTAGCCGACTCATGCACAGGCCTTGCGGCGACGGTCGCAACTTGGCCGCAAGCTTGCAATATGACTGGGCGACGACTGGCCTGGCAAGCGACGGGGGAAGCGCTTAAGTTTTATCGCTAGGCAGTAGCGGGAATCGAGAACCCGGAGGGACCCCCTCGCCGGCTGCTCGGTTCCCTTTTTTCTTTTCAATGCGTTTCAGGCGGACACTGGTTTCTCGAGCCCGGTGCATGGTGTGATCGCCATACCGACCCTAATAAAAGCGAACTTCGATTGACGGAAGGCACAGCGTCATCCCGATTCCGAAGTTGGTAGTTCGTGATCGCCGGCTTTGCGTTCAGCTTCCTGTTCGCGCTGCTTTTGAATACTTCCTTCCAGCAGAAGGAACACGATGAGCGTCCCAAGCGGCCCGAAAGGAACCGCCGGCAGGAACCAGACCCAGTACCGGCGGCCATTGTCCTCAGCGCGTCTTCCGATCAGGTGCGCGATGGCCGTAAGCACAGCCAGTCCACCGAACATTGAAAAGTAGCGCAGCATCAAGAACTATAGCCAGAAGCGGCATGACTCCGATTTCCCAGGGATTCGCAGCGATGGGATCAGGCGGTAGCGGCGGCGCTTTGTGCAATTGGATCACGCAGCCCAGGAATCTCTGCAACTCCGTCCCGGAAGGTCACCGTCTTCCCTGAGATCGCCGGCACGCGCTCGCCGGGCACAAGAATCCCGACAAGATTCAGCGGATCGGCAGCCGAGATTGTGATGATTTCGTTGGCTGGAGGCACCTTGCGCATGGCGCGCACCGACTCCACCGCGATGGGCAGCGCGAACTGTTCGCCGAGGAAGCCGTCGACGAAGCGGCCACCGCGAATCTCGCCGCGATCTTCGAGGCGGCGGAAGGCCATCAACAGTTCACGCCAGGTGGGCAGGTTGGCTTCGCGCGCAATCACATCGCGGAACACGATGCCGTAACGCTTCAGTAACATCCAGCAGGCCGATTCGAGCGAGCGCCATTTCTCGATCGCATCGCCGGTATGCAGTAGGGCCCAGCGGCCCGCACTGTGACGCGGGCGCGACACGCGGCCATGGCCGTTCGACGAGCGGCGCCTGGGATCAATCAGGGAGCGCAGGTTGTCGAAGCCGTCGGCAGTGATCAGGCCGCCGGCCACTAGTTCCCATAACGCGGTTTCGACTTCGGCTTTCAGTTTGCCGGTGCCGCGTACGATGTCGGCAAAGAACGATGCACCGCGTTGGTGCAGAAAGTCGAGCACCTGACGCGCATCCGGGCTAAGGCCACGCCCTTCCGGTTGCGTCGGCACCCGGATGCTTGGGCGTCATCCAGTCAGCTTCTTCGCGAATGAAGAACGTGATGGGCGCGACGCTGGTGGGAATCACGCGGCGCTTGTTTTCGGAAGAATCCTCGAGTGTGGCGGGATGCGGCGAGAGACGTCCCCAGCCCACGGCACCGGTCAGGCAAAGCTGGTCAAGCCATTTGGGATCGTAGTCGGCGATGCGCCGCGCCAGCACATGCCGCTCCCATGCGCTCGCCGGGATTTCGAAGCCCTGCAGTTGCCGCAGCACTTCGAGCGTGCCGCGCTCGCCGCCCACCTGCGTTTGCGGCGCGACATGTTGCCAGCGCAACAGCCAGCGCATGAACTGCGCCTGCGACACCGGCTCGATCTGCTTGCGCAGAGTGGCGACCGTTAGGCGATGAATGCGCGCCAGCAGGCGCCGGTCGCACCACTCGGTCTCTGCGACTTTCGGATCCGTAAACTTGCCGCGAAGAACCGATCCGGTGGCTTCCATGCGGAGCAGTGCCTTCTCGATTTCATTCTCCGCGATGCCAAGCATGCGGCTCATGCGCCCTGCGCTGGTTGGGCCTAGATGCGACATCCATCCCTGCACCAGCGAGAGCGTGGCGTCGTCGCGGGAAGGCGGCTCGCCCGGAACCTCAGGCAATGGATGCTCAAATTGGGCGTTAGGGAAGAGAAGCAGGAAGCATCGAGCCTTCTCGGCGGCCACCCAGTAGCGCCGGCGATCTCGCCGGCAGTCCCGAGGGCGTCCCGCCCTCGGCTACCGAAACTAAACCAGCCCGCCCCTGAAAACTAAGCTGCTCAAAAAATCTGTGCCATGGTTCGATGGCGCTCGTCGTAACTGCACCCAGCGCGCCCTGTGCCAGGATGCTTACCGGTCCGGGACAATCCTCGGGCAACGCGACCAGAGTGTGCAGAACATCGTGCAGTTCGTCTGCGTCGCGCACATCGGGCCATGCCTCGTCCTGAACCTGTGCGATCGCCGAAGGCTCCAGCTTCCCGACTTCTTCGAGCACTGAATCGGGCAGCACACGGCGCATCTCGACCGCCCGCGCGCGGCGTTCTTCGAGCGGAGCGTCATCGAGGTAGGCGTAGGGATTCGCGTTCAGGATCTCGTGGCGAGAACTGCGACGGCACCGGCGTATCGACCGCGATGCAGCGGATGCTGCCGTCCGCCATTCCCGAAAGCAGGCGCCGCAGGCCGTCGATGTCCATGGCCTCGGTAAGTACATCTTTCATGACCTCGTGGACCAGCGGATGATCGGGAATCTGGATGTCGCCTTCGATGTTTTCCTGGCACGCCGCCACATCGGGGAACACCGAGGCCAGCAAATCATCCGAGCGGATGCGTTGGATCTGCGGCGGGACCTTCTTGCCGTTCTGAAAACGCAGGAGGGCCAGCGCGCGCGAAGCGTCCCAGCGCCAGCGCGTTTTGAAGATCGGCGACGGCAGCGCCGCCTGCTCCAGAATCGGCTGCACGGTTTCGGCCTGCAGGAACTGGAATACATCGGCCAGCGGAAAGCTGTGCTGCTCGGCCAGCGCGATGTTCAGCCCGTTGTCGGTCGCCGCCGCCTGCAATTCGAAGTTGAAGCTGCGGCAGAAGCGCTTGCGCAGCGCCAGTCCCCAGGCCTTGTTGATGCGTCCGCCGAAGGGAGCGTGAATCACCAACTGCATGCCGCCGCCTTCGTCGAAGAAGCGCTCCGCAATGATCGTCTGCTGCGTCGGTACGGCGCCCAACACAGCGCGGCCCTGCAGGATGTATTCGACCGTCTGCTCAGCGGCGGAATCGTCCAGGCCGCACTCCTGCTTGAGCCAACTCACGGCGGCGGCCACTTTCGGATGGTGCGGCGTGACGCCGACCGCAGGCGTGTCGCCGAGCAGATCACTGACGTGCTGGCGCAACTCAGCTACGTGTGCCGAGAGTTCTTCCGTGCGCGCGGGAGCTTCGCCGCGCCAGAAAGGAACGCTGGGCGGCGCGCCGTGGGCGTCCTGCACCAGCACGCGTCCCGAACTCACTTCCACGCGCCGGATCATCCACGACGTATTGCCCAGCAGCATGATGTCGCCCTTGCTGCTTTCGACGGCGAAGTCTTCATCGAGCGTGCCCACCACGGAGCCTTCCGGCTCGGCCACCACCGTGAACAGCGCGTTGTCGGGAATTGCGCCGCCGCTGGTGATGGCAGCGATCCGGCTACCACGGCGAGCGCGGAGTTTTCCGTTCACGCGATCACGATGCAGATACGCGCCATAGCGTCCGCGGCGGGCCGCGATGCCTTCCGCGAGCATCTCGAGAATTCCGTGGTAGGTCTCGGGCTGTAGATCTCTGTAGGGATAGGCGCGGCGGACCGGTGATACAACTCCACCTCCCCACATTCCTCCGCGGCACACGACGCCACAATCTGCTGCGCCAGCACGTCGAGCGGGCAGTCGGGAATGATGAGGCGGTCGAGATCGCCATGCCGGATCGCGCGCACCAGCGCTGCGCACTCGAGCAAATCGTCGCGCGTGGTGGCGAACAAGCGTCCCTTGGGAACCGCGCCCCGCCAGTGGCCCGAACGCCCCACTCGCTGCAGGGCGACGGCAATCGAGCGCGGCGAATTGATCTGGATCACCAGGTCGACGGTGCCGATGTCGATACCGAGTTCGAGCGACGCAGTCGCGACCAGCACTTTCACCAGGCCGTCTTTCAGTTTCTTTTCCGCCGCCAGGCGCAGCTTGCGCGAGAGGCTACCGTGGTGCGCCGCGACATTGTCTTCGCCGATGCGCTCGCCCAGTTGGTGCGCGATGCGCTCGGCCATGCGGCGCGTGTTCACGAACACCAGCGTCGAGCGGTGCTGCTCCACGAGTTCGATGATGCGGGCGTAAATCTCGTCCCACATTTCGTTGGAGGCTACGGGGCCCAGTGGGCTGGGCGGGACCTCGACGCCGAGGTCGAGTTGCCGCTTGTGGCCGATGTTCACGATCACGGGATCGGGCCGGCCGCTCCCCGGTCAGGAAATGGGCCACGGTTTCAATCGGCTTCTGCGTCGCCGAAAGCCCGATGCGTGCGGGAGGCTTGTGCGTCAAAGCTTCCAGCCGTTCCAGCGAAATGGCGAGGTGGGCGCCACGCTTGTCATCGGCGACCGCGTGAATTTCGTCGACGATGACGGTCTCGACATCATGCAGGATTCCGCGGCTCTTCTCCGCCGTCAGCAGGATGTAGAGCGACTCGGGCGTCGTGACCAGGATGTGCGGCGGCCGCTTCAGCATCGCGCGCCGTTCGTGGGGCAAGCGTGTCGCCCGTGCGTACTGCGCAGCGGATTTCGGGCATGAGCAGCCCACGTTCCCCCGCCAGTTGCAGTATTTCGCCGAGAGGACATTCCAGATTCTTCTGGATGTCGTTGCCCAGCGCCTTGAGCGGCGAGATGTAGACCACCTCGACGCGGTCTCCCAGTTCTCCTGCGAGCGCCTTGCGCACCAGCCGGTCGATGCAGGCCAGAAACGCGGCAAGCGTCTTGCCCGATCCAGTAGGGGCCGAGATCAGTGTGGTGCGCCCCGCCAGGATGTGCGGCCAACCCTGCTCCTGAGGTTCGGTGGGCGTGCCGAATTTCTGGACAAACCACTCCTGCAAAAGCGGGTGGGCCCACGCCAACGACTGGGGAACTGGGAGGGACATTGCGGCTATTCTATCGACCTTTTCAGGTTTCGTAAATTGTTCGCCTTCCGGGAAAATGGGCTCTGGCCTTGGGGCGTTCGGCGGATGCTAGAATCCCGCGATGCCCTCAAAAAAGTCTGCCCTGGCCCGGGCCAAGAAGATCAAACTAATCCTGTTCGACGTCGACGGCGTGCTCACCGACGGCAAGATCTGGATTTTTCCCGCGCCCGCCGGCGCCCAGCAGTCCACGCAGGAACTCGCTGCCCAGCATGGCAGCAAAGGGGGCTTCGCGTTGGTTAGCCAAAACATGGTCGAAGCCAAGGGCTTCAACGCCCACGACGGCACCGGCTTCTCGCTGGCCCGGCTCGGGGGCATGCAATGCGGGCTGATCACCAAGCGGATCTCGGAAACCGTGGCCCTGCGCGCGCGCGATCTCAAGCTGGAACATGTCTACCAGGGCATCCAGGACAAGTTGACCTGCTTCGAAGAGATTCTCCGCAAGGTAAATCTTAAGCCGGAGCAGGCCGCCTTCGTGGGAGACGACGTCATCGATCTGCCCGTGATGCGCAACTGCGGCTTGGCCATCGCCGCGGCCAACGCGAGAAAAGAAGTGAAGGCCGAGGCGCACATGGTGACCGAGCACGCCGGCGGCGATGGCGCAGGCCGCGATGCAATCGAATTCATCCTGAAAGCCCAGGGCACGTGGAAACGCGTGGTCAGCGAATACATCTGCGAACGGAGCCCGAAGAAGGGCGTTGGGGAAGATACAAAGATCTAGTCGTCAGTCTCCAGTCGTCAGTCTTCAGCACAGGCAGCTTTTTTGGCGGACGACTGGCAGCTGTTCTCAATTAGCTAAGTTATTGAAAATGCGTAAAGGGCCAGTCGCGGCTGCAAAACACCCCACGAATGATTTGTAGAATGCCCATTGCGAGCGTTTGTGGGCCGGTAGCGCGCACTCCGGCGGCAGAGTGATGGGGGTTGTGTTGGTCTCCGCCCCTTTGCAAGTGCGCTGTAGACCTCTGTGGCCGCAAAGTTATCTCTTAGTTAATGCGACTGGATTGGTCGGTTTTGGGGGGAGCTCCGGTTGCCCGAAAATAGACCGCCACTTCAGCGGCGGGTTTGTGCCCAGAATTGTTTCCGCTAGAGGCACGGTTGAAAGACCTGCAGACTCTTTCAGGCGTCCATCCGGGATGCGCTTGCATTGTGCGCAGGGACCCAGCCCAGCGACGCTGACCAAGGGCACACATTGCATGACCGCAACCATAGCTCAGGATGCGGAGCTCTGAAGCGCCGGGCTATTTTCAGAAATCGCTTCGCGACTTTGATGTCAGGGTCAGGTTTCGGTGCAAATGCAATCCGAGCATGCAACGCATGCGACGCTTGTGGAGATTCTTAGAGCTGGGCGTAGGGGGGCAGTGTTGGAAGGATCTACGCGGGAAGGCTCGCGACTCGAAGCTCACAGCTCAAAAACAAAAAACCCACTGATTGCCTGCTTGGGGCGTGCTCGGGTCGGCAATCAGTGGGTTTACCGTTTCTCCTTACTCACCCTGTTGTTTTCAGGAGTTAATGAAGACACTCTAACCCGTGGAACCCCGCCCTGTGTAAGGTTTTACAAAACTTTACCTTGCGGGTCGGACGCTCAAAAACTGCACAAGTTTTGCTAGTCCGTGATCGCTGGAATGCGCGAAGCCATTAGCTGATTGAAGCGCGGATCTTTGCGCACGCCGGAGAATTCCGAGTCTTTGTAGACGCTGTTGATGCCCTTGTAGCCCTCTTCGAGGGCCTTGCGCAGGTACTCTAGCGAACGATCGGCGACGCCCATCTTGGCGTAGATCTTCGCGACTACATAGTCGTAGTGCGCGCGGTCTTCCGGACGCGCCATCTGCGCGGCTACCCCGTTCTTCGATGTGCGCTCGAATACATCGGGGTCGCGACTCAAGGCCTCGGCGTAAGCGGCCGCCGATTTCTCAAATTCCTTCTTCGAGAACAGCGCGGCGCCCAGGTTGCTGTAGTACGAAGCCATGTCTTCGTTGAGCTTGATCGCCTTGTTATAGCGGTCGATAGCTTTTCCGTACTTCTTGCTGATATAGAAAATCACGCCCAGGTTGTTGTAGGCGTCGGAGTAGGCCTTGTCGGCATGGATGGCGTTCTCGAAACTCTTACGCGCTTCGGGCCAGCGCTGCATGAGCAACTCGACGATCCCCATCTTGTTGTATAGGGGCGCGTCATGCGGCTTCTTGGAGATGGCTGCGCGATAGTAATCCAGCGCATCGAGATAGAGCTTTTCAGCGCGCAGAGCGTCGGCGCGTTCTTCAAGCATCTGGGCCGTCGCTTCCTGTGGCGGCGGCTCGATGCTGCGCAACGCAGGCGTCGTGACCTGCACCTGATCGGCGCGCGGCGGCGTGGCGGCGAAGAGAGTTCCAACTGGCAGGAGAAGCGCTAACAACAGGAAGGAGACAATGCAGACCCGGCGACGAGGCATGACAGGACCTCCGTGACTTTATCGGCGAACCTTTTCCCCACGGGTTCAAGCCGATGAATGTCGTCCGCTAATGGGGATCGTTTCCCGTGGCGTCCGCTGGTTTGGACGGTTTGGACGACGATTTGTCTTCCTTAAAGATACCCACAATTTTGCCGAAAAAACCTTTTTTCTTTTTTTCGGCGTCCGAACCCGTCTGGCTCTCGTTGGCGGCTTGGGCGCCATTGGGCGGAGGTGGCAGGGGCTTGTCCCCCAGGCCCATCAGGTGCGAAAAGAAGCCACCGATGCCGCTCGACTGGTCGCAGGTTTCGTGCGGTTCGGTACCGGCTACGAACGCGGCCGTGTATGTTTCTGGACAAGAAGGAGTTGCGAGCCGGTTGGTGGACTTGTCGAGCTGCACATCCACCACGCCAGAAGGCTGGCTGAACGCGCGCATGTCGGAATACCCAATTAGCGCGCTGGCCTTCTTCATGAACTCGGTCCAGATCGGTGCGGCCGTCTGGGCACCGCTGAGGTGCAGGTCGCTGTAGTCGTCGTACCCCACCCAGACGATGCAAAGCAGGTTGCTGGTGTAACCGGCGAACCAGCCGTCATGTGAGCTGCCAGTTTTCCCGGCAGCCGGCTGTTTGAATCCTCGTCCGCGGACGGCGGAGTAGCCCAGGCCGAAGTTCACCACGCCCTGCATCATGTCGGTCATGACGAAGGCGACGCGGGGATCGAGCACCTGGCGCTTCTCGGGCGTGAAGTCCTGCATCACGTCGCCCTTTGAATTGCGCACGGAACTTACCAAGATTGGCGAAATCCGGACGCCTTCGTTCGAGAACGCGGTGTAGGCACTCGCCATTTCCAGAGGCGTGGCATCGTAGGCGCCTAACGCCATTGCGGGTGTGGCCTTGACTGACGTGATGCCCGCGCTCTTGGCGAGATCCGCAACCTTGTCGTAGCCGACTTCTTCCGCGACTTTCACGGTCGCGTTGTTCAGCGACATGGCCAGTGCATAACGGAGCGTGACCGGGCCGTGGTACTCCTCTTTGTAGTTGCGCGGCTCGTAGATCTGATCGCCGTAGGCGAAGGTGGTGGCCGAATCGTCGACCATCGATGCTGGCGTAAGGACGTTGGTCGCGCCGTCGAGTGCAGTATTCATCGCGGCGGCGTAGACGAACGGCTTGAAGATAGATCCGGTGGGACGCTTGGCGACGGCATGGTTCAGCTGGCTGAAACCATAGTTGCGTCCACCCACCAGAGCGAGAACCGCACCGGTACGGGGATCGAGCGCAACCAGCGCGACCTGCGCCTGCGGCCCCGGCAAGACTTTCGTCTCAAACTTGTTCTTGCCGATCTTCACCTTTTTGGTGCGCATCTTGGTGATCTGCGCGTCTACCAGCTTGATGCCTTCTTCCACCGATTGCGCGGCGGCGCGCTGCAGATCCGGATCAAGCGTGGTGTAGATGCGGTACGACTGATCGTTCAGTTCATGCTCGCTAAATTTGTTGACCAGCGAGTCGCGCACCATGTCGATGAAGTATGGAGCGTCGCTGGCTTCGACGTTCAGCGGCGCAAGCTTCAGCGGTGTGGCCTTGGCTTTTTCGGCGTCGGCGCGGGTAATGGCGTGCGTTTCAGCCATGGCGTCGAGCACAGTGTTGCGGCGCTCGAGCGCCCGCTCGGGATGGCGATATGGCGACAGGGCACTGGGCGCCTGGATCAAGCCGGCAAGCAGGGCAGCTTCGGGCAGCGTGATGTCTTTCAGGTCCTTGTTGAAGTACGACCGCGAGGCTTCCGCGAAGCCGCTGATGGTGAACGATCCGCGTTGGCCGAGGTCGACGCGATTGCCGTAGAACTCAAAGATCTGCTGCTTGCTGAATTTCTGCTCGAGTTCGAGCGCGATCATGATTTCCGACAACTTGCGCTTGACGGTCTTTTCCGGGGTCAGGAAGAACGCTCGCGAGAGCTGCATGGTGATGGTCGATCCGCCCTGCTCGTGGCGCTGGCGGGTAACGTCGACCCAGAAGGCCTGCGCGAGTCGCAGGAAGTTGACGCCGCCGTGCTGGAAAAAACGGCGGTCTTCGATGGCGAGAACCGCGTCGACCATTAACTTGGGAATTTCGTCGTATTTCACGACCTGGCGCTTGGAGCGCTGCTCGGCGTCGAACAGGGCGGTAACGAGTTGCGGCTCAAGCTCGTAGGCGGCGAGATCGCTGCCGCGGCTGCTGATGCTGACGACCTTTCCGTCACGCATCAGAATGCGAGCCGGATCGGCGCTGTGATACGACTCAGGGCCGGGCGTGATCTCGATGCCGTCGTTCAGCAGGCGGTAGGTGCCCATCTTCGACTGGTCGCTCTTCTCCCCATATCCGGCATGGCGCAGCTCGGCCGCGATCGCCTTGGCCGGAACGGCTTGGCCGGGACGGATGACTTTCGGCGTGGCGTAGATGTGGGCGGAGTTGCTGAAGACGGGACTGCTGAAGCGTTTGACGATGACGCGGTCGTATTTGACGTAGAAATACGAAAACACGCCGACCACCAGGATCGCCAGAGTGAAAAAGACGATCAGGATGGCGCGGACGACGGGGTCCCGGGGTAACACGCCGTAACCCTTTGCCGGTCCGGTAGTTTTCGGGATCTTAAGTTTGATAGCCACGATACAAGGGCGGAGTCACCACGACTACGCGGTCGTTGCCTGTCCGCGTGGCAACGGGTGCGACAGCCTGCCTCCCGGGCCAGAGCACGATGCCGCTCTTCCAACCGAGCAGTAACGATACGGGAGTTGTCCCTATTTTAACCCGGGACAGGGGAATTTGCTGGTCACTCCAAAGACACAATCACCCGCAGCCTTTGGGAGCATGCGGGTGATTGGCCTGTTGCGTGAAAAGTTTAGTTGGTGGGCGCGAAGTACGGACTAGCGAGAATGCCCGGATCGGGGATCGGAGCCGTCACTGCGCCTGTATTTGGATCGACAGCATATACCCCAACACTGCTCGACGGTATCTTGATGCCAAACAAGTGGGTACCCGCCTGATCAAACTGGCAGTCCGTCAGGAAGGGAAGTGAACTGAATGGAGATCCGTTGAGCTCCGACAAGGTTCCGGCGCTGAACTGGAAACCTTGCAGGGGATTTTTCCCGCTAAACGCGTACACGTACTGCCCACTGGGATGGAACAAAGCTCCGTCGATGGAGGCGGCGGTCGGAAACGAACTGGCCAAGTTCAAGAGCAGCGAGCCGGTACCCTGCTCGATCGGAACGACATCGATCTGACCGCCACCGCTGGCGACGGCAAGCAAGAATTGACCACCAGAATCAACATCAATTGTATTTGCCCCTATCGCGAATGGGCTGCCGGCAATGGGTGAGAGCGCCCCGGAGTTCTGATCGATGAGATAACCGAAAACGTTACCGGTGGATGTGCCTTCGCTGGCATACAGGTAGAGCCCGGTACCATCCACCTTGAGTCTACTCGGGGCAGCCAGGCTCAAGAATGGTGATCCTGAAACAGGGGTGAGTACTCCGCTTGTTTGGTCGATCGTAAAGACAATGAAATCGCCAGAGGCAACATCGGCCGCAAACAGGAATCTGCCGCCGTTTGCATCCGGGTCAGCGGCCAGGGTCGTAATCTGGCTGGGCGCCACGGCAAACGGGCTGCCCGCAATTGCGGTGAGGGCCCCGGACGAGTGGTTGATAGTGAAGCCCATCACGCCTCCCGACCCGTTCTGATCGGGCAGGTAGAGGAATTTTTTGCTCACGACGATCACGCTGCCGACAATGGACTGGCCGACGGGTGTCGAGATTCCCGGCAGTACTGTAAAAGTGGAAGCGGTAACGGAGGCAGTATTGAGGGCGTTATTCGCGCCGCTGCTACCGTGATAAAAGAAATAATCTGTTGCACCTGAGTTGTTCGAGCCAGGACCGCAGACCGAGCCTCCGCTGCTTACACCGCCGCTCGAGGAACCGCCGCTCGAGGAACCGCCGCCGTTTCCGAAACTGATGCCACTGCAATTTGTTTTTTGACCGCATCCAGTTAGCAGGGATGCGACAGCGACCATCAGCAATACCAAAATCTGCTTCGTGTATCTCATTCCACTCTCCCTGCCGAAGAACTGGATCACGGGGGAAACATCGACGCCCCGCAACTCGCGCCAATCAAAAAGAACTACAGAGGTCTGGCGATGGAGCAGGCGCATTTGCACGCGTCTAGGCGCGGCAGTGGCGCTGACCGGATATTAGGGCAGGGTGGCCGTACTCACAACGTTACGCTTGTCTCGGGCACTTAGTAACCTCGAGGGTAACGTTGTGTCGGCAGCAGGAGCGCACCAAGCACGTGCTCCCGGGGCTTCAAGATAAATTAAAAAGTGGGGGGACTAGAAAGCCGACTTATTTTTACTCTGCGGATGAAAATTAAGGTCCATCGGGTAGCCGGGTAGGTCGATGTGGATCGAGTACTCGGTTTCAATGAACACTGCGCCGTTGCCCGACGGTCCTGTGCGCTGTACTTTGATCTGGTCTTTAGTAACGGGAATTTCCAGCTCTTGCGCCCGTTTAAAGACGGCGTCTCGAATTACATCGTCGGCCTTGACACTATACGTGCCCAGGCGGGCTTCGGTTTCGAGGGAATCCTGGAACTCGTAATTGGCGAAGTAGGGCGGGATGACTTGCGCGCCCACGTAGACCAGGCCGCCAAGGAGTCCGAAAACAAGAATCAGTTTTATCGTGCCCATAATGCTTTTCCGTTTAACGGCCTGGCGGCCGAAGCGGAAAAGCTTCAGCGCGCAGGCAGCAAATTGCGAAAATATTCGGTTATCGCGCCGATGCTAGCATCGTGCATCTGGCGAGTCGAGCGTTGAACGACTTCGACAGTACCTTCGGTAACCTTCTTCCCCACATTGACACGAAAGGGTATGCCCACCAGGTCAGCGTCCTTGAACTTGACCCCGGGCCGTTCGTCCCTGTCGTCCAGTAATACGTCGAATCCGGCGGCTTCGAGGCTCTTGGCGATCTCTTCGGCGGTGGTACGGATCTTGTCGTCGGAGACATTCGTAGGCACGACTACTACCTGGAAGGGGGCCACCTGGGGCGACAGCCAGAACCCGTTCTCGTCGTTGTTCTGCTCGACGATGGCGGTGAGGATGCGCTCGATGCCGATGCCGTAGCAGCCCATGATGGGCATGACTTCCTTGCCATTGCGGTCAAGAACGCGGGCGCCCATGGACTCGGAGTACTTGTAGCCGAGTTTGAAGATGTGGCCGATCTCGACGGCCGTGTCGATGCGCAGGGGCGCGCCGCAGCTCGGGCAAGCTTCTCCGGCGGTCACGCTGCGCAGGTCGGTGTAGGCCGTCGGATGAAAGTCAACCTCGGGCGTGACGTTCTTGAGATGGTAGTCCTCTTTATTGGCTCCGGAGATCAGGTTCTTCCTGCCCTTAAGTGCTTCGTCGACGATGAGGACCGGCTGGTCAGAGTCGTCGAAGCTCTTGGCCGGGTCGAGGCCGATCGGACCTAGGAAGCCTGCGGGCGAGTGAAACAGAGCCTGGATTTCTTCTTCGGTCATGGGACGCGTTTCGCGTCCGCCGACTGCGCTCGAAAGTTTGGCCTCGTTCATCTGGTGATCGCCGCGCATCATCAGGATTACCGGGCGCAGCTTCGTCTTGCGCGTCTTGGCGTCGGTTTCAGTCGCCATGAGGGCCAGCGTCTTCATTTTGTTCTTCGGAGAAACGCCGAGGAAGCGTGCGACGTCTTCAATCGTCTTCATCCCCGGAGTGTGAACCAGCAAAGGCTTGCCGTCCCCTTCGGGCTTCAGGTCTTCGACCGGTTCGAGTTTCGAAGTGGCCTTCTCCATATTGGCTGCGTAATTGCACTTTTCGCAGCTGACGATGAGGTCTTCGCCCGCAGGCGTGCGCACCATGAACTCGTGCGAGAGCGATCCGCCCATCGCGCCGGAGTGCGCCTCGACCACCATGTACTTCAGGCCGCAGCGGTCGAAGATGCGGCAATAAACGTCGTAGTGCTTCTTGTAGGAGACGTCGAGTCCGGCGGCATCGATGTCGAAGGAGTACGAATCCTTCATGATGAACTGGCGAACGCGCAACAGGCCGGAGCGGGGGCGGGGTTCGTCGCGGAACTTGGTTTGAATCTGGTACCAGATCTGGGGAAGCTGCTTGTAGCTGCGGAGTTCCTTGCGCGCGATGTCGGTCATGACCTCTTCGTGCGTCATGCCGAGCGCGAGTTCAGCACCTTTGCGGTCCTTGAGGCGGAACATGTTGTCGCCCATCACGGCCCAGCGGCCGCTGGCTTCCCAGAGCTCGCGCGGATGGATGGCGGGCAGGAAGAATTCCTGGCCGATGGTGTCCATCTCGTGGCGCACGATGTTCATGATCTTGTTGAACGAGCGGTTGCCCATGAACAGGTAGGAATAGAATCCGGCCGCAAGCTGGCGGATGTATCCGGCGCGAACGAGGAACTTATGACTGGCGACCTCGGCGTCGGCCGGGGCTTCGCGCAAGGTGGGGATAAAGAGTTCGGACCAACGGTGCATAGTTAGGGAATTCCAGTCGTGAAGAATCCGTTATTGTAGCAGCCTGCCTCGGTCCGGGCAGGGAGGGTCTCGTATGATGCGGGAGCGTTAATAGCGGCCGATCGTGAACCCGAAAACAGTGAGTACCGCAATGCAATTCATCGAACTCGGAATCGTCGAGTTATTTGTGAGAATGGTCCTGGTGTCCGTGGGGCTGGGTGCATTGCTGCTCGCTTATGTCGGCGCCTTGGCCGCGGGAGTTCCTCGCAGAGGGGGAAGATTTTCAGCAGCGTTCCTGCATGGTCTTCCGCTCGCGATCGTTATTCCGATATTGCTTGCGGCGGTGGCTGCGCTGGCAGATCCGGATGATATGGGTTACTCGAAGCCCTGTCACCTGACCGGCAACTACTCGCTGATGATGGTGGACGCGGAAAGCCCCGGATGGGTTTACAAAGACATAAACGGTTTTCAAAACATCGACTGGAAAAAAGACGGCATCGATGGAGTCGAAAGTCTGCAGGTGGTCGGGAAGTACATCGTCGGAGGCCGAGACACGCGCGGATTCCGGAAAAACGCGATTGGGAACGAGTATTTTCTCATCGACACCGACAAATCGACCCTTAGCCACTTTGCGACCCGGTCACAGCTCGAATCAGCAGTGACGCCGCTGGGAATTCGCGTTCAACTTGAAGCGGCACATGGCCTCTATGCGGACAGCCAGCGGTCGCAATCCTGGGGACTTGTCGTCCTGACTTGTGCTCTTGGGGTTTTGTGCCTGGGTCTGTTCGCCCGTTGGATAAGAAAATTGAAGACTCTTCGTCCAAACGGGGTCGCGGCATGATTCATCCTAACTTTACTTGCTCAAGACGCTCAGAATTTCTTTTCCGAGCTTCTGGGTCTCGCCGAAAAATTTCTGATACTCGGTAAAAAGGCGGTTCAGTTCGAGCGATTGGTCCGGCTTGAGACGCTTGCGCAGGATCATGTCGCGCAAGTGCACCGGGTTAGGTAGGGTCGCGTCTTCTTTCAGTTCTTCAAGAGCGGTGGTCGGGTCGTAGTGATACATGGAACCTCCGGACTCGTGAGTTGAGCGTTCAAGGCTCGCGGGCTTTCGCCCTGGGCTATTTTATGCCGCCGCTTTGCGGCTTGGCCGGGAATGGTCGCGACTGGCTGTTGAGTTGTCCTGAATTTTTTCGTTCCGCAATTTTCCAAATTCTCTAGTTTCTCAATTCCCAATTTCTCAATTTCTCAATTCCTCAGTACCCAATTCCTCAATCTCTCAATTCCCTCGCTCAACTCCCGAGTGCGTTCGATCTCTACAGCATTTCCGTTCCCCACAGGTCGTGCAGGTGGACGACTCCCTTAACGTTCTGATGCTCGTCGATCACGACCAGTGCCGTAATCTTCTTTTCTTCCATCAGGGCCAACGCGGTGGCGGCGAATTCGTGGGACGAAATCGTTTTCGGCTCGCCTGTCATGCACTCGCCGGCGGTGAGGTCGAGCACGTCTTTTCCGCGGCGTTCGAGCAGACGGCGGAGATCGCCATCGCTGATCACGCCCAGGAGCTTTTCGCCTTTGACCACCGTGGTCATGCCGAGCTTCTTGCGTGACATTTCGTAGATCACGTCCGACATGCGGGTGGTTGGAGCTACGCGCGGGATTGCTTCGCCGGCATGCATGAGGGATTCGACGCGAGCCAGTTTCTTTCCGAGCTTGCCGCCGGGATGGAGGTTGGCGAAGTCTTCTTCCTTGAAACCGCGTTTTTCGGAGAGCGCGACGGCGAGCGCGTCGCCCAGGGCCAGCATCGTAGTCGTCGAGGCCGTGGGCGCGAGGCCGAGCGAGCAGGCTTCCTTGTCGACGGAGCAGTCGAGAGCGATGTCGGCGGCCTCGGCGAGCGTGGAGAGTTTGGTCGACGTTCGTGCGGACTTGCCCGCGCTTCGATTGCAGATGAGATCCCCGGTCATGCTGATGAGCGGAACCTGCAGGCGCTTGATGGTGGCGAGAAGGCGCAGGATTTCTTCCGTCTCGCCGCTGGCCGAGAGAGCCAGCACGACGTCGCCGCGCACCACCATGCCGAGGTCGCCGTGGATAGCATCGACTGGATGCATGAAGAGAGCCGGCGTCCCGATGGAACTCAGCGTGGCGGCGATTTTGCGGGCGATGATGCCGCTCTTGCCCATGCCGGTAACGACGACGCGGCCGCGGCAGGCGTCCATGAGCTCGACGGCGCGGTCGAAGGTGTTGGCCATGGGGCCGGCGATACGGTCGGCGAGCGCGCGCAGCGCGTCGGCTTCGATGCGGACCACGTTTTCGCCGGTGTGCTTCATGGAAGGGAGGATGTTATCAAATGCGTTCATTTTGCCGCATGGGCGCTTGCAATGTTCCGCGGTGCCGCCTGCAAAAAGCAGGTCCTTCGCTGTTGCTCAGGATGACAAGAAGTTAAGCGTTGATATTTCAGCCTAGAAGTGTTCGTCGACCACGTGCACGCCTTGGCCCAAGCCCTTGGCGAGGATCGCCCGGTCCCAGGGGCCGCCCTGCCAGTTGTCTTTCTTCTTCTCATCGCGCATCCACGGGGGAAGGGTGAGCAGGAGGCGGCGAGCCATCGCGTCGCAGTAGGGTTCGTAGAGGGAACGCATCTTCAGGAGTTTTGCATCGGCCTCGGCGTCCTGCTTCGGGCGCATGCCCGCGGCGATCAGCGTTTTGCGCAGAGCCTCGAGCCGTTCAGGAGAGAGGCGTTCGGGGGCATGCGGATCGTATACGGCGTTGACCACTTGCGCCAGGTCGACGGCAGCGTGGCGGGCCATGGCGAAGGTCAGCTTGGCTTGCTCTTTCTGGATGCCGTCGATACCGGCGAGCACGAGCGACGTGACATCGAGCATGGTGGTGAGCGCTCCCAGCCACGACTGGTTGCTGTGCTGCGAGCGGAAGAAGCAGAGTACGGGATAGGAAATATGGCTGGCGAGCAGGTCGGCGGACCAGCGCTCCCAGTCGCGAAAAATATTGTCGAGGACAACCGGGTCGGGGCAGCATCCAAGACGGGCCAGCAACTCTCCGGCGGAAGGGGGCGAACCGGCGCGCGAGTCGAGCAGGGAAATCTCCAACTCGCGGCTCGAAAAAGACGAATAGATTACGGGCAGGTAGCCGACGACGACGCCGAGGAAAGCGAAGCCCGTGCCGGCTTCCATGACAGCAAACAGGCGGGCCAGGGGCGTGGTGGGCGTAATGTCGCCGTAGCCCAAGGTGAAGAAAGTCTCCCCGCTGTGATAGAGCAGCACTCCGAAGGTGATGTGCTCGTTTCCTAACCGCACGTGTTCACCCATGCCAAATTGCACCAGGGCGTACCCGAAGATGAGTCCGATGGCCCAGAAGACCAGCAGGAGGATCAGGGAGAAAGGCCCGAAGTATCCCAGGAAATTTTCGCGCCAGCTGTTCACGCGGATGCAGCGCGAAAGCTTGACCCATGGCACCCAGGTGTGGCGGTAGAACCAGGACGTCAGGCGGAAGGCACGTTGCACCTTGCGCGGCAGGACGATCGTCTCGAAGGCATCGAGCAGGACGAACACTATGATGAGGATCCCGGAGATGGCCGCGAAAATGTGCATGTCTATGGTGTCTGATGAGGTTGGATGGTAACAGATTCAGAAGTGTCCGGAGTGCGGAGACGAACACCATGATTGATTTGCCAACCAGAAAAACAGCAGGTCCTTCGCGTCACTCAGGATGACAAATTGAATGGTGGGAGGGACAGTCAGTGGTGGGAGGACAAGTCTGTAGTGGGAGGACAAGTCAGTCGTGGTCTGAGCGGTTCATGTCGGGCATTCAGGTGCGCGAGGTTCTCTTGATTAGAAACCTTTTCCTGCTGGGACTGGCAGTTCTGTTTATCAAGGGCAGGTCGTACTCGCAAGAGAGCGACGGGCACATTACGAAGCATGCGGAGGTAGCGCGAACCTGGAAGCCTGGTCTGCGGCGCGGAACGAATGAAGTTGGTATGTGGATTGGCTATTCGCCTTTTTCGTTCGTGTTGAAGGGAACGTCGAAGCAGCGGGCGCTTTTTCTGTTGAACCTGCAGTATGCGCGAACGCTATTTGCCACGCGCCCCTTTACGCTCAAGTACACGGCCGAGGTTGTGCCTCTGGCGCTGGAATTCCAGCCTACCCAGCTGTACACGGTAGGAGGGAAGCCGCTGGTGAATCCGGGTGGCACGCTGTATGCGGCGGGGGCGAATCCGATTGGCTTTCAGGGAAACATCGGATCGAAGTGGATTCAGCCCTTTGGGAGCGGTAGTCTTGGGTTTCTTTATTTCAATCGGCAGATGCCGATGATCGGGTCTTCACAGTTCAACTACAACATCACACTCGGGTTCGGCGCGCAGTTCTTTCCGCGAGCGGGGCGGTCATTCACCATCGGATGGAAATATCACCATCTCTCGAACAACTATCAGGCGCGGTTCAATCCGGGGGTGGATTCGGGAGTGTTCTACGTCGGGTTCTCGGTGTTTCGGAGTAGGAGAGGAACGCACTAGGACAGTTGCCGATCGCTGAAGATTTCCGTCAGGGAGTGGTGTGGACTTTTGCCAGGCTCTTCTGGACTGTCAGCAATTCTTTCAACACGCCACGCAGTTTGCGGGAGTCGAGCGCGTTGGCGCCGTCGGATTTCGCTTCCTTTGGATTGTCGTGGACTTCCATGAAAACGCCGTCGACGCCGGCGGCCACAGCAGCTCGCGCCAGCACGGGGATGAACTCAGGCTGACCTCCGCTGGTGGCGTTGCCGTTTTCGTCTCCATGCGACGCGGAGGGCAGTTGCACGGAGTGGGTGGCGTCGAACACGACCGGGGCGAATTTGCGCATGATGGCGAGAGAACGCATGTCGACGACCAGATTGTTGTAGCCAAAGCTGGAGCCGCGCTCGGTGACGAAGACTCGCTTATTGCCCGACGCGTGGCACTTATCGACGGCGTGCTTCATGTCCCAGGGCGAAACGAACTGGCCTTTCTTGATGTTGACCACGCGCTCGCTCAAGGCGGCGGCAACGATGAGATCGGTCTGGCGGCACAGGAAGGCGGGGATCTGCAGGATGTCGGCGACCTCGGCAACGGTGGACACGTCTCCGGCTTCGTGCACGTCGGTGAGGATCGGAACTTTTACCTCGTTCTTTACTTTTTTGAGGATGCGCAGGCCTTCTTTGAGCCCGGGTCCGCGGAAACTTTTCAGCGAGGTGCGGTTCGCTTTGTCGTAAGAGGCCTTGAAGATGAAAGGGAAGTTCAGCGAGCGGGTGACACCCTTGATGATCTCCGCCATGCGGATGGCATGGTCTTCGCTCTCGATGACGCACGGGCCGGCGATCAGGAAGAGATTTCCCGAGCCGATGCGGACGTTATCGAATTGGAAAGAGATTGCCATCAAGTCAAAAGCTTAAACCACAGAGGGCCATGGAGGAACACGGAGGAAGTCCTCTGTGTCACTCCTGTCCTCTGTGGTGACTGGTTTTGGGTTTCAACATGAAGCTTTGAAACCCGAAACTTGCAACTCGAAACTGCCTAGCGCCTTCCCACCTTCTCTGGCCGATGGAACATCTCGACCTCGGCGGCTGCTTTTTCAGTCCGGCGCCGCAGGCCATATTCGTATGCCGCGCCGATGAACGCCTTGAACAGCGGATGCGGCTCTAGCGGCTTCGACTTGAATTCCGGATGGAACTGACAGCCAATGAAATAAGGATGGCCGGGGATTTCCACCATCTCGACGTAGGTGCCGTCGGGGGTGGACCCGGAAATTCTCAATCCGCCGGCGACCAGCGTGCTTTCGTATTCGCGATTGAATTCGTAGCGGTGGCGGTGGCGCTCGCTGATCTCCGTCTGGTTGTAGACCTTGTGGGCGAGCGTTCCCGGTTCGATCTTGCAGGGCCACGCGCCCAACCGCATGGTGCCGCCGAGTTCTTCAACCCCGCGCAGTTCGCGCAGTTTGTAGATGACGCGATGCGGCGTCGCGGGATCGAATTCGCTGGAGTTGGCGTCGGCCAGCCCGCAAACATTGCGCGCAAATTCTACACAAGCAGTCTGCATCCCGAGACAGATGCCGAAGTAGGGAATTTTCTTCTCACGTGCATGACGGATGGCGACCAGCATGCCTTCAATGCCGCGCTTGCCGAATCCGCCCGGCACCAGGATGCCGTCGTAGTCTTCAAGCTGCGCATCGACCGCCGCATCAGCCGCTTCGAGGCCTTCGGCTTCGATCCAGTTCACCTGCAACTTGAGGTTGTGAGCGAGGGCGCCGTGCACGAGCGCTTCCTTCAGCGACTTGTAAGAGTCCTCGTACTCGACGTACTTGCCGACGATGCCGATGGTGACATCGGCCTTCGGGTTGTAGACCCGGTGGACGATGTCTTCCCACTTGGAGAGGTCGCGGTTCTTCGCTTCGATGTGCAGGTACTTGAGGGCCAGCGTGTCGACGTTTTCCTGGGCGAACACGAGCGGGACTTCGTAGATCGAGGCGACGTCTTTCGCCGTGATGACCGCTTCTTCCTCGACGTTGCAGAACAAGGCGATCTTCGACTTGATGTCTTTAGCAAGGAAGCGGTCGGTGCGGCAGAGCAGGATGTCGGGCTGAATTCCGATGCTGAGGAGTTCTTTGACGGAGTGCTGCGTGGGCTTGGTTTTCAGTTCCTGCGCGGCGGCGATGAAGGGCACCAGCGTGACATGGACGAAGAGCGTGTGCTCGCGGCCCAGTTCCTGGCGCATCTGACGGATGGCTTCCATGAAGGGCAGGGACTCGATGTCGCCGACGGTGCCGCCGATTTCGACGATCGCGACGTCCACGTCTTGCGCGACTTTCTTCATCGCGCTCTTGATTTCGTTGGTGACGTGCGGAATGACCTGCACAGTTTTGCCGAGATAGTCGCCGCGGCGCTCCTTGGCGATGATCTGTTCGTAGATTCGTCCGGTGGTCCAGTTGTTGTCGCGGGAAAGCTTGGCGTGAGTGAAGCGCTCGTAGTGGCCGAGGTCGAGGTCGGTTTCGGCGCCGTCGTCGGTAACGAAGACTTCGCCGTGCTGAAACGGGGACATGGTGCCGGGATCGACGTTGAGGTAGGGGTCAAACTTCATCAGGTTGACCTTGAGCCCGCGGCTTTCGAGCAGGCATCCGATCGAAGCCGCGGCCAGGCCCTTGCCTAAAGAAGACACAACTCCGCCCGTCACAAAGATGTACTTTGCCGACATCGCTTCCTCACTTTATTTTGGGTTGGAAAATTGTGCAGGCTGGGGTGCACGAACAATTATGGCAGAGAATTCGGGAGAAGGGAATGTGGAAAATCAGGACAGAGATCGAGCGGCCATCACGATGTAGTTCCGAGATGTTTCAGCAAGCTCTCGAAGCAGTCGTTGAGCTGCGCATTCCATTGATCCCAGGTGTGGCCGCCGCGCACGACGTGAAAATCGTAGGCAAAATGCCGTTCCTCTAGGAGATTAGCGAAGCTGCGGTTGGAGGCGAGCAATCCTTCTGTATCGCCGCAGGTTAAGTAGAAGTAGGGAGTCTGCGCCGGATCGGCCGATCTTGCCAATACGAAAGGATCATTCGCCCGCTGGACGGAGCCGCCCGGCGGACCGAAGATTGAACGGTGATGCCGCCATTGTCCCCAGCGGTGGATGGAAAACGGACGACTGGGGACGTCGAGCGCGGAACTGAGTCCAGCTGCGAACGAAAACACTTCCGGATACTTCAGAGACAGCCGGATGCTTCAGAGACAGTTTGACTGCACCGAAGCCTCCCATAGAGATGCCGGCAATCGCGCGGTGCGAACGATCGGAGGCGACGGGAAATCGCGTCTCTGCGTCGGCAACTACGTCTTTTACGATGTAATCCTCGTAGCGCTGGTCAGGATGGTCAGCGGAGTTGGTGTAGTACGACTCGTCGCCGTCGGGCATAACTAGGATGAGGCCGTGCTCTGCAAACCTGGCGACGTCGGAGTAGTTCGTCCAATCGCGAAAATCTCCATCTCCGCCATGAAGGAGATAGACGACGGGAAACTTCACTCCTGTCGGGATGCTAGCCGGCATCACAACGCGGGACGGCATGTTGCGGTTGAGAGAATTGCTGTGAAAGGTGACGTCGCGCAGGACGACGTTCGATGTGAGGCGTGGATGATCGGGATAAGAAGACTCTCGTTCCGTTTTGTGGCACGCTGATGTCAAAGCCAGCAAGGTGCACGAGTTTGCGGTGATCCCGAAGACGATTCATTTCATCGAGGCTTCGATTTCTTCAGCCGTGTAGGGAACTCCGGGCGTGAGCAGTTCGGCTCCATTCTTGCGAATGACGTACATGTCCTCGAGGAAGAATCCTTGACCATCGACGGAAGCGATCGGCTCAAAGTTGATGGTCATGCCGGCAGGGAAAGGTTCAGGAGGGAAGGCGGCCAGTAGGTTCGAGGAGTGGATCTGCCAGAACGGAACGTTCTCGCGCTTCGACCAGGAATCGATCGCATGCTGCGCAAGCGTGCTCTTGGCCATGCTGCGATGGCTGAGCAGTTCCTTGCTCCATGCGTCGTAAACGGCGTCGCTCGTCACGCCTTCGCGCAGTGCTAAGACGGCCTTGCGATAGGCGGCCACGAAGATGTTCCAGGTTTCGCGCTGCTCGTCAGTGTAGTGCCCGGACACTGGAACAGTGCGTCCGAGATCGCCCAGATAGTGCTGGTATTCGCAACCCACATCCAGGCGAACGAGCTCACCCGCCTGCATGGTGCGATCGAGATGATCGTAGGAAGCAAGCGAGGCCAGGGGATTCGGGAAGACCGCGTTCGCGCCCGACATCACCCACGGCCAGAAGTTCGATCCGTGCGCGCCTGCGGCCCAGCATGCGCTTTCCACGACCGACTCGGCCGCTCGTTGCGATACGCCGGGCCGAATGGCTCGCATGCCGGCGCTGATTGCCGTTACGGTTGCCTTCGCCACCGAGCGGACTGACGAAAGCTCGTCAGGATCTTGCACGGCCATCAGCTTATTCAGAGAGTCGGTGACTTCCTTCGTAGAGAACGACGGAAATTTGCCCAGAATGATCTGGAGCCAGAGGGGAGCCCCGGGAGCCTTCGGGCTGACAAGGTTGGCCGGCATCTCGTCGAAACCGCCGAGGCCATCCCGCGTGTAGTAGATCGACGGGGAAGATGCCGCGCGCGCCGCAAGAAAGGCCGATAGTTCAGTCCAGTCCGTGACGTGATCCACTCCAGTGAGGCGGGCGGCCTCGGCGCCGGGTACCAGGGTCGGCTTCACGCCTGCCTTCGAAAAGGGCGGCTGGGAAGGAAGGAACAGCCAAGACTCGCCCGACTTGCAATCGATGGCCAGCACCGCGCTGACAGCGTTCTCCTGGCCGGTCAGGTAGTAGAAGTAAGGATCCTGACGGTAACCGTCCGCCGCGATGTCCATGCGCGATACGGCATGGAGGAGCAGGATGCCATCATGAAATTCCTGTGCGACACGCTGCCGGCGTTTCGCGAAAGACATCTTGTCGGATGCGAGCGCCCACGTCGTCCCGCCAAGAATGAGAACGATCAGCCAGATCGCCTTGTGCATGGGGCGGAACGTTACCATGACGATGGTGCGCCCACAAAGCTTGTGCCTTCAATTTGTGAAGAGAAGATTATCTCCCCCAACGCTTGGTGTCGTATTCGAAGTCCACGAGCCCGTCACGGTAGTCGATCTTGATATCGAGGAATCGGAGCAGAGTGAAGCCGAGGGTGCCGGAAATTTCGGTGCCGATGTTGTCGCTGATATTGGTGAAATCGAACGAGAGCATTTGCTGGTTCTCCTGGCGCAAGCGCCCAAACTGCAGGATTGCCTTATCGGCACTGTACACCTTGTTCACGTTCCCGCTCAGTCCTTTGACCTTCATGTAAGAGTCGCCGTGCACCTTGGTGACCTCGCGAGCCGCAGCCGGCGTGATCTGGTTGGTGAACATTCCGCTGTCGAGAAGAAAGAGTTTGCCCGGCACCTGGCCAATCGAGGTAGGAACCAGCAACATGTGTCGGAAGCGGAAGACCGGGGTATAAGACTTCATTTCAGGAGCGATGTAACGGTCTTCCGGGCCAGACGGTTTGGCCTTCGGGATCTTTTGCTCTTCCGGCGCGGCGGGCTTTGCGGCTCCACCCTGATCTTCAGCATCCTCGTCGTCGGTGGATAGAGCGAGCTTCGTGTCAGGTTGCTCAGGGCGCTTGGGCAGTTCGTTCAGGCGGAGCTTTTCGTTTGGGAAGTCAATGTCGACCAGGAAACTGGAGAAAACATCGGTTCCGATGAGTCCGTCCTCACCGATGACGGAACGCTGGTCCAGAACTCGCACGGTACAATTCTGGAATTCAAGTTCGCCGATCTTCAGCGAGTCGGCGACCGCAGTGTAACCTTCCTTGCCGCCCTTATCGCCAATGCCGTGGATGGTGGACTCGGAGAGACGCGTCAAGCCGGCCTTCTCGGCGAGACCGCGGCTGATCAGAATTCCGTACGCTCCGGTGTCGAGCATCAGCTTGGAATTATGTCCATTCACGCTGACCGCAAGCCCGTAGCCACGGAGATGCGTTGGATCGGAGAGGAGCCGAACCAGGTCGGCATCGGTCGAAGTGACCTTGCTAGCAAGGTGGCAGGCGCCGTGAGGATCTTTGACGCGGGCCTTCAGATATTCGAGATAGTGCTGTATCGCCAGTCGCCTGTCAGCATCTTCGTTGTTGTTGCCTGCCAGATAGCCTTCAAGAAACTTGATACGTTCCGCACGGCTAAGCTTGCGAGTCCAAGCTTCCTGGATTTCCGGGTCAGAAGGATCGAGCGTGTGCGCCTTGTCGATCATAGCGAAGGCGCTCTTGTACATTGAGATTGCCCCACGCACGCGAGCGATACCAAAATAGGCCCGCGCATCCTGGCGGCCGGAGTTGATGACCTTGACCCACTCCGCTTCCGCGTCGTGGATCTTTCCTTGGCGGAAATAGAGTTCACCCAGAGCGACACGCACCGGGGTTGAATCGGCTACCTGGGAAGCCTGGTTTGCAATATCTGCAGCTTGTTGCACATCTTTTTTCTTGAGATAAGTCCGGATAAGTCCGGCATAAGCGTCGGCAGAGTTGGGTTTATCATGCAGCACACCTTGATACTTAGTGATAGCTTCGTCGAAGTTGCCCTTGCGATAAAGCGCCAGGGCGTCGGTAAGTGGGCTGGGCAGGGAAGTAATCGTAGATGGGGGGACGGACCCTGTGGTGGGTGGCTCTTGCTTGGGACTGGCAAACGATAAACGGCTAGACCCTACCAACGTCGACAAGAAAACAACGCAGAGAAGCCCCAAAGTCAGGCGAAAACGGCACGAACGAAGCATCGGCGCACCATGGCAAGGCTCCCAAGAGCCCACGTTGGTGGGAGTCTGCCACACGTTTTTCTTTGCGACAAGCGCAAAAGCACAGTTTTGGCTTTCAGTCGTTCGGGTTTGGGCAAGGGTTCTCTGATCGTCGATTCGTTCCGCTAAAATAGCCCATGGCTGACGTCTCCCTTTGGAGTGAGGACGAACCGCGCACGCGGCTTGCCGAACTCACTGCCGATACTTCCGATCCCGTCAAGGAATCTCCGCTGCGACGCGATGTGCGCTCGCTTGGAATTTTGTTGGGGCGCGTGCTGGTGGAGCAGGAGGGAGAGGAATTTTTCGAGATCGTGGAGCGCTTGCGGCGGCTGCTGATTCAGCATCGCGACCAGTCTGGTTCGGGCTCGACGCGGAATTTCGATGCCGGGCTAATGGCGCAGGCCCGCGAAGTAGTTCGCGGCCTGTCGGTCGATGACGCTTATCGGGTCACGAAGGCGTTTGCCGTCTACTTCGAGCTTACCAATCTGGCAGAGACCAATCATCGCAAGCGCCGGCGGCGGGCTGCCCGTTTGCAGGCGGGGCGGTCGCCGATCGAAGGGTCGTTCCGCGGCACGCTGTTCCGTTTGCGGGCGGCAAGCATGCCGCTGCATGAAGTTCTTGGCGGTCTGAAGCAAGTCTGCGTGACTCCGGTATTTACGGCGCATCCCACCGAAATTACGCGACATACCATCCGGCTGAAGCGGCGACGCATTGCGCGCCTGCTCGAAAGGCTCGACCACGTTCTTCTTTCGCAGGCTGATGCGCTGGAATACGAAGCGGAGATTTTGCAGGAGATCACGGCACTGTGGCAGACCGATGAGGTCCGGCTCAAGAAGCCGACGGTGCGCGACGAGATTCATATGGGTCTCGATTACTTCCCGATGGTGCTGTTTCAAACCATTCCGCGGCTTTACGCGGAACTGGAAGAATCGCTGGCCGACCTTTACGGCGCCAAGTCAGGGGAGGCGCGGCTTCCAGAGCTTCTGCATTTCGGCTCGTGGATTGGCGGGGATCGCGATGGGAATCCGTACGTGACCGCCGCCAGCACCCGTGATGCGCTGCGCATTGCGCGGCATCTCATTATCGATCACTACGTTTCGGAAGTGACGCGGCTGGTCGGCCAGCTCAGCATGTCCCTGCGACGTATTGGAGTCTCGGAACCTCTGTCCGAGCGCGTGCGGGTTTACGAGACCACGCTGGGCGAAGAGCACTCGCGCTGGAAGCGCATCACTGAAGTCGAAGTCTACCGGCACTTCCTGGATTTCGTGGCCGCGCGTCTGCGGTTCAGTCGCGATTCCTCGACCCATGCGCACGCATACGCTTCGGCTACCGAGTTTGAGAGCGACCTGTTAGTTGTGCGCGAAAGCTTGTGCGCGAACCGAGGACAGCGGCTGGTGGAGTTGCTGATCGATCCGCTGGCGCGGAAGGTGCGGACGTTCGGCTTTCATCTGCACAGGCTTGACATTCGGCAGCATTCGCGAGCGCTGACCCAGGCGGTGTCGGACATGGCGTCGGCGGTCGTTCCGCAGGATCCGGCGAAGGCCCGCGATCTGCCCGCGCCATCAGCCGACGTACTTGAGACGTTTCGCGCCATTGCCGAACTCAAGAAGACGTAGGCGCCGGAAGCGATCCGCAATTTCATCGTGAGCGACACCCAGTCGGAAGAAGATGTGCTCAACGTAGTCCGGCTGGCGGAAGTATGCGGCGTCTCGTGCGCAGCGAGTGGGCGCGATCCCGGATTGCAGCCTGTGCCACTGTTCGAGTCGATAGCCGCTTTGCGGTCGTCAGCTTCGGTGATGAAACGCGTGTGGGAGTCGCCCGACTACAAGCCGTTGCTGGAATCATGGCGCCGTGCTCAGGAAGTCATGCTGGGCTACTCCGACTCGAACAAAGACGGCGGCATGTTGACGAGTACCTGGGAACTTCATAAAGCGCAACGCGACTTGCATCGTGCGGCGCGCGAGAGCCGCGTCAACCTCCACCTGTTTCACGGTCGCGGGGGTACGGTGGGGCGCGGAGGCGGTCCGACGCACGCCGCGATTCTGGCGCAGCCACCGGGCGATTTCTCGGGCGAGATTCGTGTCACCGAGCAGGGCGAAGTGCTGACCTGGAAGTATTCTGATGCGGTGCTGGCGGAGTGGAATCTGGAGATCATGATAGCCGCTTGCCTGGAGGCGCTGGTCAGCCCCAACCGTACTGCTCCGGAGCAGTCTGGACGCTGGGATGAGGCGATGGAAGTGATCTCGCAGGAGGCATTCGCCTTCTACCGGGAACGAATCGCCGAAGACGCCGAGGTCCTGGAGTATTTCGAGCAGGCGACGCCGGTGAACGAATTGGAGCACGCGCGCATTGGATCGCGTCCGGCGCGGCGTTCTGCGAGCCGGCGGCTGGAAGATTTACGCGCCATCCCCTGGGTGTTTGGCTGGATGCAGAGCCGGCATGCGGTGCCGGCGTGGTTCGGCGTGGGCTATGCGCTTGAGCGGTTTAGGGCGGGATCGGCTGCGAATGCAAAGTTGTTGCGCGAGATGATGAAGGGCTTCCCATTGTTTTCGAGCCTGGTACGCAACGTTGAGATCGCGATGGCCAAGGCCGACATGTCGATTGCGCGACTGTATGCGGAACTGGTCACCGACGCGCGCATTCGCGAGCGCGTGTACAAAATGCTGGCGGAGGAGTTCGAGCGCACGCGCGAGGTCATCCTGTCGATCGCCGAGCAAGGCGGGTTGCTGGAGAAAAATCCGGTGCTGTTCCGGTCGATCCGGCTGCGCAATCCCTATGTCGACCCCATGAGCTTGATTCAGGTGGATTTGTTGCGCCGCAAGCGCAGCGGAGAGCAAGCGAGCACGCTGGACTACGCGATCGGCGCGACCATGAACGGCATTGCGGCAGGATTGCATAATACGGGGTGAGAAAGCTACGAGCTGCGAGGTTTGAGCGAGCTTCTCTTGCGGGTGATTCTGATTGAGTTTGTGGAGTCTGCAAGTGAGATTGCAATCTGGCTTTGACGGACGCGTGCGGCTTTTTGTTTATCGGTATCTCTTGAGCCGCGAGCGATGTCCGACGGTTGCTGAAATTTCGCGCGGCTTGGAAGCCTCCAGCGCGAAGGTCCGTGCCAGCCTGGCGCGCCTCAGCGAGAGCCATGCCTTCATGACGCAGGAGAACGCCGAGTTGTGGCGGGCCGCGCCGTTTTCGTGTATTCCGACAGCATTCCCGGTCAGAGTGGGGAAGAAGTCGTGGTTCGGGAATTGCATCTGGGATGCGCTAGGCATTGCTGCCTGCTTAAATAAGGATGTGAAGATCGGAGCGGCATGTGGCTGCTGCAACCTCGACATGCCGATCGAGATCCGCCGCGGCAAACTTCTTCCGGCCGAGGGGATTATTCACTTCGCGGTTCCGGCCCGCCATTGGTACCGGGATGTAGTTTTCACCTGACGCACCATGCTCCTGTTCCGGTCGGAACAGCATGTTGACCGCTGGTGCCAGCAATGGAATCGGCCTCGTGGAGGCATCTTGTCTCTCGAACAGGGCTGGAAACTCGCGAAATTGTGGTACAGCGATCGTTTGAAACCGGACTGGCGGCCCATGTCGGGATCTGAGGCAGAATCGGTGTTTCGGGAGGTCGGACTTGTGGGAGAATTCTGGAAGCTTTCGGAGTGAGCATCTGCGGAATTCGTTGCCGCATCTCACGAGGTGAGTGAAGCGCATGGGTCGAATCAGTCGTCACCACGCCGTGCAGGTGGGGCATCGGAATCCTGTTGTTTCTTATTCCTGTTTCCCTTCGCGCACAAGACCTTGCAAAGCGGCTTATCCTTAAAGACGGTTCCTACCAATCAATCACCAAGTACGAGATTAAGGGCGAGCGTGTCCGCTACCTGAGCGCCGAGCGCGGCGAGTGGGAAGAAATTCCGAAGTCGATGGTGGACTGGCCTGCCACCGAGAAATACGAGAAAGATCGCGCGGCGGGTGCTTCGACACCCGAGGCCGCTGAACTCGATAAGGAACTCGAAGCCGACCGGGAGGCTCAAGAAGCTCTGTCTCCCCAGGTGGTACCCGGTCTCGCCCTGCCCGAAGAGGGCGGAGTCTTCCTGCTCGATACTTACGAAAGCCGTCCGGAACTGGTGCCGCTTGACCAGCGCGGCGGGGCCGTCAACAAGAACATGAAGGGCAACATCCTGCGGTCCGCCGTAAATCCGATCGCCAGTGCGCGCCAGACGGTTGAGGTTCCCGGCAAACATTCGCCCGTGCAGGCGCACGTGCAAGTTCCTTCGTTGTACATCAACATCGATCGCGGGCAAGAGTCGGATGCAGAGGAGCCAGCAGCGCCAGCCAAGCGAGACGACGAGCAGTCCAAGAAAGACGACACAAAGAAAGACGACGCGAAGGCAGGTGACACCAAGAAAGATCAGAAGTCAGCCACCGGAGACCGATTCCGCATTATTCGTCTCGAGGCCAAGGGCGATAAGCGGGTCGTGGGCGAGATCAAAGTCGCGGTGTACGGCAAGATCAGTCAGGACGCCAAGTTCGTGACCACCACTACGCAGGCCATGAAGGGCGGCTGGGTCAAAGTCACTCCCACCGATACGCTGCCCAGCGGGGAATACGCCATCGTCGAGATGCTCGGGAAAGAAGGAATGAATCTCTACGTGTGGGATTTCGGCGTGAATCCCAACGCAGCCGCGAATTCCATCGCCTTCAAGCAGGACCCGTCGGGACTGCAGGTGAAGCCGGAGTCGATTGAGCTGCAGAAGAGGAAGCAGTAGAGCAGGTGTCTGGTCTCAGGTCTCAGGTGTCGGGAAATTCGATGTAGTCTTCGCTTCAAGCCACGGAACAATCAGACGAAGCATCTCGGCGCAAACGCAATGTCCCTCGACTTCGCTCGGGATGACATGGTTGAAGGGACTTCAATTCCGCTCGAGATGACGAGAGAGGTTGGCTTGAGTTTTTCCTGAGACCTGACACGTGAGACCTATTTACTTCACCACTCCCCGTTGCGCGATCCCAATATTGTCGCGAGTTGTGTTCTTTACCAGGTACATCATTTCGTCGGCTTGGCGGATGACATCGTGCGGAGACTTGGCGTCGTGCGGGTAGGTGGCTAGGCCGATCGATGCGCGGACGTTCAGGTTCAGTCCTTCTTCCTTGCAGAACATGCTCACGCGCAGGGCATCGCGCAGGCGTCGCGCTACGTTCAGAGCCTGATCCTTGCTGGTTTGCGGAAGCAGAACCACGAATTCGTCGCCGCCGTAGCGGAACGCGTAGTCGATCAAGCGCAGCTGGGCCTTGATGAGATAGCCGATCTCAGCGAGCAGTTTGCTTCCGATCAGGTGCCCATGCGTATCGTTTACCTGCTTGAAGTGGTCGAGATCGATGAACAATATGCTGAACTCGTAGCCGAAGCGAGAAGAACGGTAAACTTCGGTCTCGAGCGTCTTGTAGAGGTGGCGCGCGTTGTAGAGGCCCGTGCAGTCGTCGGTGATCGTGAGTTCCTGGATTTTCTCGACGGCACGCGAGTTCTCGATCGCGATGGCGGCGTAGTCGCATAGTGCCTGCAGGAAGAAAATTTCCTGGTCGCCAAAACCCTTCATGTCAACGTTGACCAGCTGAATCACGCCCAGCACGCGATGCTTGGAGTTCAGCGGGATGCAGATGATGGAGCGCGTTTCCCACTGCGTGACTTCGTCGATGCGCTTGGCGAAGCGCGCGTCGGTGTAGACGTCGGGAACGATCAACTGCTCGCCGTTTTTTGCCACCCAGCCGGCAATGCCTTCGCCGACCTTCAAGCGCACGTCCTTGAGCGCCTCGGCGGCATCGCCCACGGCGATGGCGAAATAGAGTTCGTTGTGTTCCTCATCCACCATCAGCAGCGACCAGGTTTCCGGATGGAAGTATTCCGCCATCTTTTCCATGATCGTTTGCAGGATGGAGTCGAGGTCCAAAGACGAAGTTAGAGCCTTGGCTACATCATGAAAGATGTTGAGCTCTTGACTCTGCCGTCTTCGATCGGCTCCAGTGGCCTCAGACATTCACAAATCCTTCTAGTTTTCAGGAAGAATTGCTTGAAATTATATGCGTCGCTGGAAAGAGCGAGCAACGACCTTAAGTAACCCCCCGTACCCGCAAAGCCACGTACGGCAAGGGGCTTGGGGCCAGATGGTACACCGGAAGGGCGTGACAGACGCGGTTCGCGGCGCTGGCAAACTCTGGCAACCCTCTTCCCGTGCGCTTAACATACGGTTAGTATTTCGTGCTATCCCGACGCCGGTCTTGGGGAGAGCCTTATGGGATCTTTCGGTGACAGGCTGAAAAAGCAGCGCGAGCAGAAGAGCATCTCGCTCGATGACATCGCGTTCAGCACCAAGATCGGGACGCGTATGCTTCGCGCCCTGGAAGAGGAGAAGTTCGAGCAGCTTCCCGGCGGAATCTTCAACAAAGGATTTGTACGCGCGTACGCGCGCCACGTCGGGCTCGACGAAGAACAGACCCTCAGCGATTACATGGCAGCGCTCGGCGAAGCGCAGCAAGTAGCCTTGCCCGTCCAGCCCATCGCAGCTTCCAGGCCGCCGGCCGTTGTCGAACGACCCAGCGCCCCGATTTTCGATCCGCCGGAGCGTAAACAAACTGCAGAAATTCCCTGGGGTCTGCTGGCGCTCGGTCTGCTGCTGGCAGCGCTCGCGTTTGCGACATGGAGTTACTACCATCGCGAACGCAAGGCCGAGACGAGTTCGTCAACTCCGACCGCTGAGCAGGCAACTCAGGCCGAATCAAAGACCGGTGGAAGTGCGCAACAGATTCCGACTGCGCCGACCGACAGCAAGAGTGCGCCGAGCACGCCGATTCCGTCCACGGATAAACCGGGCGCACAGACAGCGCCTTTGAATCAGGCCGCGTTACACGGCTCAGCATCCCATGAATCGGTGCCGGGCGCCTTTACGGTTTTGCTCAAGGGAAGTGAGGACGATGAGTGCTGGGTTTCGATTGTGGTCGACGGCCAGCCTCCCGTCGAGGCGATCCTGACGGCGCCGCAGGAAAAGTCGATCGAGGCGAACAAGGAAGTGCTTGTGAAGGCGGGGAACATTGGAGCCCTGGACGTTTTCTTCAATGGAAAGAAACTCGGGCGCCTGGGTGATTACGGGACCGTGCGGACGCTAACGTTCCACGCCGATGGCCTGCAGGCTCCGCCGCCTAAAGCAGTTACGCCGGCCGCCACCGCGCACTAGATTGCGAAATTCTTGTCTCCATTCGACCGCGGATGGCGCAGTCTGGGTACCCTACGCGACCTCTCAGGCCGGGTTCCGGCTGCCAGGGAGCAAAATCGTTGCCTCGGTTGTCATTTCTCTGATAGCTTTTTAGAGTCCTGAAAATACTGGGCTAACGCGCGAAAAGATGGACTCAGCGCCCTGATTTTCCCGCCGCATACCGCGCCACGTTGAGCGCAAGGAGACACAAGATTTTGCCATCGAAAAACCGCTACCTTTTTACTTCGGAATCTGTGACGGAAGGCCATCCCGATAAAATCGCCGACCAGATCTCCGACGCCATCCTGGACGCCTGTCTCGCTGAAGATGCCACCAGCCGCGTCGCTTGCGAAACGCTTACGGCCACCGGACTGGTTGTGATCGCCGGCGAAATTACCACCAAGGCCTACGTCGATTTCCAGACGCTGGTGCGCGGGGTTGTACAGTCGATCGGCTACGACAACGCTCTCTATGGCTTCGACTGCAATACCTGCGCAGTGATTTCGAGCATCAACAAACAGTCCGGCGACATCGCTATGGGTGTCGATACGGGTGGCGCCGGCGACCAGGGCATGATGTTCGGCTTCGCGGTGAACGAGAACCCGGAGCTGATGCCGACGCCCATCTTGCTGGCGCACAAGCTCACGCAACGCCTCACCGAAGTCCGCAAAAATGGCACCTGCCCCTACCTCAGGCCCGACGGCAAATCCCAAGTCACAGTGGAATACGACAAGAATGGCAAGCCGATCCGAGTGGACGCGGTCGTAATTTCCACCCAGCACGCGGAACACGTGGGCAACGATCAACTACGCGCCGAAATTCTGCGCCACGTGATCCAGTACGTGATTCCGAGCAACCTGCTCGATGCCGATACCAAGTATCACATCAATCCGACGGGGCGGTTCGTTATTGGCGGCCCGATGGGCGACACGGGATTGACGGGACGCAAGATCATCGTCGACACCTATGGCGGCATGGGGCGTCACGGCGGCGGCGCGTTCAGCGGAAAAGATCCGACCAAGGTGGACCGCTCGGCGGCGTACATGGCGCGTTACATTGCGAAAAACATTGTGGCCGCCGGTCTGGCCGACAAGTGCGAAGTGCAACTGGCGTACGCCATTGGCGTCGCGGAGCCGGTCAGCGTGCTGGTTGAGACGTTTGGAACGGAAAAGGTGGATCCGGCGATCATCCCTGACCTGGTTCGGGCGAATTTCCAGTTGACGCCCAAGGGCATCATTGACTCGCTGAACCTGCGCAGACCGATCTATCGCAAGACGGCCGCGTACGGGCACTTCGGCCGCACAGACAAGGACTTTACCTGGGAAGCTACCGACAAGGCCGCCAAGTTGGCCAGTGAAGCGGGCCTGCGCGAACCAGCCCTGCAGACGGCCAAGCGGTAAGATTCCCCGGAAGGACAGAGGACGTTTGGCGACGTCCTCTGGTAACTCCCCTACCCGTTCGAACGCGCAAATCCGGGTGTGTATTTCGTGTATCCTGAACATCTGGCACGGGGCCGGAATCCCAGTATTTTCAACGCATTCATGAATCAGGAGAGGTATGTCAACGACACCTACGCAAGTAAACTGCGACGTTAAGAATCTTGATCTGGCCGACATGGGGAAGAAACGCATTGATTGGGCGAACCAGTCGATGAACGTGCTGCAGATCATCCGGAAAGAATTCATCAAGAATCAGCCGCTGAAGGGCATTAGGATTTCCGCCTGCCTGCACGTTACGGCGGAGACGGCGAATCTGGCGATCTGCCTGCGGGATGGCGGCGCGGACGTGGTGCTGTGCGCCTCGAACCCGCTCTCGACGCAGGATGACGTAGCCGCCAGCCTGGTGCGCGACTACAACATTCCCGTCTACGCCATCAAGGGCGAAGACAACGAAACTTATTACCAGCACATCATCGCGGCCATCGATCACCGCCCGCAGATCACGATGGACGACGGGGCTGACCTGGTCAGCGTGCTGCACACCAAGCGCACCGACGTTCTGGAGGGCGTGATTGGCGGCACGGAAGAGACTACCACTGGCGTCATTCGCCTGCGCGCGATGGCAAAGGAAGGCGTGCTGCGCTATCCGATCATCGCAGTCAACGACGCCGACACGAAGCATTTGTTCGACAATCGCTACGGTACTGGGCAGTCGACGATCGACGGAATTATCCGCGCGACTAACTTCCTGCTGGCCGGATCGAAGTTTGTGGTGGCCGGTTACGGATGGTGCGGCCGGGGTCTGGCAAGCCGCGCGCGCGGCGCCGGAGCGGAAGTCATCATCACCGAAGTTGATCCCACGAAGGCGCTGGAAGCCGTGATGGACGGATTCCGGGTCATGGCGATGATCGACGCTGCACGGATGGGCGACGTGTTCTGCACGGTAACCGGCAACAAGAACGTTCTCGCCAAGGAACACTTCGAGGTGATGAAGAACGGCGCCATCATTGCGAACTCGGGCCACTTCAACGTGGAAATCGACATTCCATCGCTCGAGAAGATGGCTTCGTCGAAGCGCACCACTCGCAACTTTGTCGAGGAGTACTCGATGAAGGATGGCCGCAAGATCAATCTTCTGGGCGAAGGCCGGTTGATCAATCTTGCCGCAGCCGAGGGACATCCGCCGTCAGTGATGGACATGAGCTTTGCCGACCAAGCGTTGTCGGTCGAGCACATGGTGAAGAATTACTCGAAGCTTGAAAAGACCGTGTATACGGTTCCGGTAGATCTTGACAAGCGCGTGGCTAAGTTGAAGCTGGAATCGATGGGCATCAAGATCGACCGGCTGACGCCTGAGCAGGAAGAGTACTTATCCGGTTGGTCCGAAGGAACTTAGTCTATTCGGTAAGTTGACTGAGATGGGCGGCTTCGGTCGCCCATTTCTTTTACCCTCACCACGCTGGTGGAAGCGGCAACCCGCAGTTGTTGTTCTCCGCTATACCTTCTCACGCCACATAGTGACTACCATCAAGCCACGCCGACATCTGGTCTTCTATCATTTCAAGAATGTCCCCGTCTAAGCAAACGGCAAAACTTCATTTCTGGGATGCGTCTGTTTGAAAGGAGCACGTCATGTTAAAGAAGTTGGTGGTAATTAGTGCGCTGGTGTTGTTTTGTTCGGTGTGGGCGGCTGCCCAGGAACAGGAACCTTCGAAGGTGGATATTTTCGGAGGGTATCAATATCTCCATGCCAATAGCGGCGTCTCGGGTGTGGGCGGGTGGAATTTTAATGGATGGAATGCAGCCGTGAGCGGCTATTTCACGCGTAACTTCGGTGTGACCGCCGACTTTAGTGGGAACTATGCGAAGCCGAACGTGTTGGGCGTGAGCGTGGACACGAAATTCTATTTCGTACCTCTTCGGGCCCACGGTGCGTGTTCCTAACGCTACTCACCTTACTCCCTTTGGCCACGCGCTGTTTGGCGGCGGACGCTTTTCTGCCGGAGCATTCGGCCTGGGATTATCGGAAACTGATTTCACGTGGACAGCGGGTGGAGGAGTTGATCTCGATGTTAGCCGTCACTTCGGGGTCCGTCTGGCGCAGGTGGATTTTCTGCAATCGCGCGCCAACGGAGGAAGTCAGAACAATGTGCGCATTTCCGTTGGAGTTTTATTCAAGCACTAGATCGGTTGCGTCTTTTAAAAAAGCGGGGCCGGTTTGCCGGCCCCGTTTTCGTCCTGGCACGCTTTCTAGCGAACCTGAATCGCGGAGATCCTGTCGTTCCAGGTGCGTGAAGGATCATCCGCGGTACGCCACCCCTTCATATTTGGAATATCCCGTCTGGTCGCGCCTCGTCGCCCGCCAAAATTCGAGTCGTTGTACACGGTGACTTCAGAGCCGTGCATGACCTTAATGGAGGAGATGCGGTCGTTGTAGCCGGGCGGAAGATTCGGATAGCTCTCGCCCCGGCGCATGCAGAAATATTCGCCGGCATAATTGATTTCTTTGTAGAAACAGGCGCCGGCGTTGTTCCCCCAGTTCGGTCCCCCTGGCATGGGAGGACGGTGCCCGTAGCCCGGGTTTCCCCAGTTCGGGATACCGTTGTAGGCGTTGATCTGAAACTCGGCGCGGCAGCCTCCCTCAACCCAGATGCCGCGCGCGTCGAAACCCCAGGTGCGTCCCTGCACGCATTGCGCCTGGCTGAGTTGCCGCCCGAGGGTGACTCCGCCGCGGGTATCGGCTGCGCAGTAGTTGCGATGGTTGTTTCTTGATTCGCACGTCACACTGGGGCCGGGCCGTGGCGGAGGCTGGCCGGGATAGTTTGTTTGTGCAGATGTGATAGTGGTAAGCAAAACTGCCAGAGACACGCCTGCCAACAGCTGGAAACATCGTCTCGCCTTCATGACAGATTCTCCTTGCCAACATATTGCAGTCGGCATTTGGGATCGTCGCAGGGACTGATCGGTCGTTGGTTGAAAACTAAGTTTCCGAACTGTCAGCTATCGAAGTTGCGCAGGGCGGGAATTGTACATCGAAGGATCGGACCCGTGCATAGGAAGGTGGATCTCGCTTTGAGACGTCCGGATCGTTTGCGTCTGGGAAATGTCTAAAGTCATGAAGTGCGGAGAGCACAGAGAACGGGCGCACAAGTCAGGGAAATGGACTGCTGGGAACTTTTAGTTGAAGTCGCGACGGCTGCAGGCTCCGGGGCCACCCGGATCGCCGCACGAACCGCAGGGCGTTGTTCCAAGTGCGCTTGGGCCGCTGCCCTTGGTCGAGACGGCGAAGGTCGACAGTTGAGGCGCAAGTTTTTTGCTCTGGCACTTCGGGCACCGTGCCTTCTCCTGGCCGTAGACCAGTGCTTCGAATGCGTGCTCACACTCCTGGCAAATGTACTCGAAAATCGGCATAAAACTTGTGTCCCTCTTCGTCTGCAAAATACGCTCAACATTATTTAAAATCAATAGGTGGGAATCACGCAAACTGGGGGCAACCGCGCGACCTTCAAAGCGCGAAGGTTCTTTCGTGGCGGGCATCTGCAAACGCTCGCCGGATTTTTTCTGCTTCGAAAATCAGGTCTGCTGAAGTCCGAGGAACGGCTCATCGAGGTCGCGCCCGGCGTGAAGATCCTGTGCCATTGTCATTGGCAGGAAGACCGTGGCAAGGCCCTGACCGTTGTCGTGGTGCACGGTCTTGAAGGCTCCACTGAGTCTGGCTACGTCATCGGCATCGCCCAAAAAGGCCTGGCCGCCGGAATGAACGTCGTTCGTGTGAACCAGCGCAATTGCGGCGGGACCGACCACCTCGCACCCACACTCTACAATTCGAGCCTCTCTAGCGACATCGCTGCGGTTTCCCGCCACCTCGTGGAAAATGGTGTCTCGCGCTTCGCCTTGGTGGGATTCTCGATGGGCGGCAATCTCGTGCTGAAGACGGCGGGCGAGTGGGGAAGGCATGGGCCACGGGAATTCCGCGCAGTTGCTGCCGTGTGTCCGGCCATGGACTTGGCGGCGTCGGCGGATGCTTTGCATCTCCCGGGCAACCGGCTCTACGAAGCCTACTTCATGCGAAAGCTGCGGGCGCGTTTTCGCAACAAGGCGAAGCTCTTTCCTGGGCAATTCGATCCGACGCGTTTGCGCGGGCTTCGCAGCCTGCGCGATTTTGACGACAAGATCACCGCTTATTATTGCGGCTTCGAGGGAGCGGTCGACTACTATGCGCGCGCGGCCGCATCCAACGTTGTGGATCAGATATCCGTGCCGGGATTAATTCTGCACGCCGCGAACGATCCGTTCGTGCGCTTGATTCCCGAGACCCGCGAAAAAATCTCAGCCAACCCCAACCTCACGTTCGTGGAAGAAGCTGATGGTGGCCACTGCTCGTTTATCGCTGATGCCAACGGATACGACGGCCGTTGGGCTGAGCAACAAGTGATCGAGTTTCTCCGCCAGTTCTAAGTGCAAGGCGGTCCACCGCCGACGCGGTGCGCGCGAAACTTCCTGTACAATTTGCGCGATGCACGCGCGCGTTCACTTCGTCGCGATTGTATTGGCCGTTGTGACGATGACGGCGTTCGCTTGCGCAGAGCCGGTTTCGTCGCTCAAGTCCACGGATTGCGTCAATGACTTCGCCGGGGTTCTGAGTCCCGCCACCATCACTCAACTGAAAGAAATGTGTCGCCAGGTCCTCGACAAGGCACAAGCCACAGTGGTGGTGGTGACCGTCAAATCCACCGACGGCGAGGACATTTTTAATTACTCGACGGATCTGTATCAGAAGTGGGGAATCGGGCAGAAAGGGAAGGATCGCGGTGTCCTGATCCTGCTTGCGGTTCAGGATCGCAAGCGCTGGACGACGGTCGGCTACGGACTCGAACCCATTCTCCCCGACGGAAAAGTTGGCGGGTTTGGTCGCGAGGCTGTGCCTTACCTGCAGCGCGGAGACTACGACGGTGCGGTGAGCCTGCTCACCTCGCGCGTCGTCGACGTGATCGCCAAGGACGCGGGTGTTGAAATCACGACCTCGCAGCCGCGCCGCATTGAACCGCTCACATCGGCCCCGCACGAAGCGCAACTCTCTCCGGGAGCGATCCTTGCCATTATCATCGTGATCGTGATCGTGCTGGCGGTGCCTCCCCTGCGCCGATTGCTCTTCTACATGTTCCTTTTCGGTGGCGGAGGTGGCGGCGGGAGTTATCGGGGCGGTGGCGATTGGGGTGGCGGCGGTTTCGGCGGAGGTGGCGGCGGCTTCGGCGGCTTTGGTGGTGGCAGCACGGGCGGTGGCGGTGCCGGCGGCAGTTGGTAACGGACAAATGTGAGGAACGCTATGGCTCGTGAAAATCCAATTCCCGAAAAGCAAATCAGCGAGTTCGTCAGCAAACTGCAACAGGCTGCCGGTTCGAACCTGGAAAGCATCATCCTGTACGGCTCGGCGGCCTCGGGCGAATACGAGACCGATTATTCGAATATCAATCTGCTGGTTGTCCTGAAGGACACCTCGTTCTCCAGCCTGATCGCGCTGGCCTCGGTCGTCGACGGCTGGGTACAGCAACGCCGGCCCGCACCCATGCTTATTACCCAGGACGAGTTGGAGCGTTCCGCCGATGTCTTCTCGATCGAACTGCTGGATATGAAGCGCCAGCATCGCGTCTTGTTCGGGGTGGACGTGGTGGCCTCGCTGCAGATTCCCATGGTGCTACATCGCGCGCAACTCGAATACGAGTTGCGGGAAAAATTGATCCTGCTGCGCCAGCGCCTACTTGTGGACTCGCGCGACGAGACGCGCACCTGGCATCTGCTGCTGCGCTCGGTGCCGGCCTTCGCGACATTGTTTCGTCATGCTCTGATCGCGCAGGGTCAGCCGGAACCGGGGACAAAGCGGGCTTCGATTAAGGCGCTGGCTTCCACACTCGGATTCGATTCCAGTCCATTCGAGAACCTGCTGGACATCCGCGAGCACGTCGCCGATCCCAAACAATTTCGCGTGCAGGACGTGGCGGCTCGCTACCTGGCGGCGGTTGAGCAAGTTACCTCCGCAGTCGATAGAATGCTGGACACCCCTGGGCGTTGACGTTCGATCCGATTTCCGAGACTTCGTTTCGAGGAGAGCAACATGAGTAAAGGACTTATCGTAGTGATCATCCTGGCGCTGATCGCGCTGGTGGCGTTCGGGCAATACATCGGAGTGCGCAACACGCTTGTGACCAAGAACGAGGCCGTGAAGGCGTCCTGGTCGCAGGTGGATATCGCTCTCCAGCGCCGCGCTGACCTCATTCCGAATCTTGTGGAGACGGTGAAAGGCTACGCCACGCAGGAGCAAACCGTGTTCGGCGATATCGCCAAGGCCCGCTCGCAGCTGCTTGGTGCGTCGACACCAGCAGAGAAAATTGCTGCGAACAATCAACTGGACGGTCTTGTGGTGAAGGTTCTGGCGCTGCAGGAGGCGTATCCACAGCTGAAGTCGAATGAAAACTTCATGCGCTTGCAGGATGAACTGGCTGGCACCGAGAATCGAATCTCGCTCGAGCGCAAGCGCTACAACGACACGCTCCAGGACTACAACACGTACGTGCAACAGTTCCCGGCGAGTCTGTTCGCGAGTTGGGCCGGTTTCAAGGCCAATGACGCATACTTCAAGGCGGCTGAAGGCTCCAGAGAAGTTCCCAAGGTGAATTTCGGGACACCCGCGCAGCAGTCGGCACCGCAGCCAGCGCCGGCGAAGTAGGACAAAGCAAGAAATCATCAGCATGGTGTAGAGGCGGGCGTCCGCGCCCGCCTGCTTTTTCTGATCACGATGCAAGCCGATTTTGCCGTCGAACTCGGCCGGGACGACGAGACCCTCGAAGTGCCCTGGGCGGCGCCGGATGGCAGACTGCGTTATCACGACCTGAAGCGCGATCCAGACGCTCGCGCGCACATCGAAGAAGCCATGCTCTGGTCGGAACTGCGCGAGTTTCTGATTGCCGTCAACGCACAGGCCTCGATGCTCGAGAGCGCGAAGTGCGATGCGTGGTCGAGCACCGAACTCAATCCTGACGAGGAAATATTCGGCGTCCCCTGGAAATTCGGTTCGTACGTCGACCTGTTGATTTCAGACCCGACTGCCCGCTTTTCTTTCGAGAAACATGTGACATTCTTGAAACACTTGATCGGCCTGCTCAAGGTCGTCCCTGAAATTCCTGCCTCAGCCGAATTCAGCCTGCGCCGGTGCTTCTATCACGAAGGCGAAGCAGTACGCGAGGGTTACTACCTGACGTCCTACCTCTTCGGCTACGGCGAAGATGAGGCCCAGGCCCGCAAACAGTGGGGAATTGCCTTGAAACTCGTAGCCGCCGCCCTCACTCAGTTATCTTCTCGCCACCTCGCTCTGTAATAGTTTTGTATTTTCGCTCGTTCCTCACATACAGCCGCCCCTTGTGGCACCTAGCCTAGGATTGCGGAGCACAAGACCAAATGAAATCTCACCCCAAAGGCACGCGGACACGCGTGCTTCTGACGTCTGTATTCGGGCCGTACGCGCAGGACGACGAATTCGGAAGCCGCGCGATCAACCCCATGGAGCTTTACCACAACCAGGTAACTCGTGCGCAAGGCGCCTTCTCCCTGCGGATGTTCCATCGCTCCTGGGGCATCATGATGATTCAGGCGAATATTTCCAGTCCGTGTGCGGTGCTGGATTTTCCGACCCGCGAAGCTTTTGCGCGTGAGCTCACTGCCAATCAATACGATGTCGTGGGCATCTCGTCCATCATCGTCAACGTGGGCAAGGTCCGCGAGATGTGCCGCATGGTGCGGGAGCTGTCGCCTGAATCGAAGATCGTCGTAGGCGGCCACGTCACGGCCATCCCGGGCGTCGAAAATCTACTGGATGCCGATCACATCGTGAAAGGCGAGGGCATTCGCTGGATGCGTGAGTACCTGGGCGAGAATCCGGACCGCGCGATCCAGCATCCGGAAATCGTTTCCGGCCTTGAAACCCGGATCCTGGGCGTACGCGTTCCCGACCGCAAAGGCGCGACCGCCGCCACAGTAATTCCGTCGGTCGGCTGTCCCATGGGCTGCAACTTCTGCACCACGTCGTCGTTCTTCGGGGGCAAGGGCAAGTTCGTGAACTTCTACGAAACCGGGGACGAGCTCTTCGACGTGATGAGTCAGCTGGAAAAATCACTGCACGTTCAATCCTTCTTCGTAATGGACGAAAATTTCCTGCTCCACCGCGAACGCGCGATGCAACTGCTGCGCCGCATGAAGAAGGGCGGCAAGAGCTGGGGACTCGCCGTGTTCGCCTCCGCCAACGCGATTCGCAAGTACACCATGGAGGAACTGGTCGAACTCGGCGTCTCGTGGATTTGGATGGGTCTTGAGTCTCCGCGATCTTCCTACGCCAAGCTGCAAGGGACCGATACGCGCCACCTTACGCGGGAGTTACGCGAGCACGGCATTCGTGTGCAGGGGTCCACCATTATCGGTCTCGAGCACCACACGCCCGACAATATCCGCGGAGAAATCGACTACGCCATCAGCCACAGCACTGACTTCCACCAGTTCATGCTATACACGCCCGTGCCGGGCACTCCGCTCTTCCAACAAATGTCGGAGCAGGGACGGATGCTGCCGAATGTGGACCTCGCCGACATCCATGGGCAGGACCGGTTTAATTTTCAGCATGCCGCCATCTCGCGCGAAGACTCGAAACGGTTCCTCGACTGGGCTTTCCAGCGCGACTATGAACAGAACGGGCCGAGCCTCTACCGCATGTGCCGGACCATGTTGCAAGGCTGGCAGCGCTACAAGCAATTTCCCGATGCGCGTGTTCGCGAGCGCTTTGCGCGCGAATCGGTAAAGCTACGGACTGCTTACAGTGCAGCCCTTTGGGCGATGGAGCAGCGCTTCCGGCAGATGCAGCGCAACGTCAGCCAGGAGATCCGTGTTTTGAGGCAGGAAGTGCAGACAGAATACGGGAGCACCGCATGGCTCGCGGCGCATCTGGGTGGACCGCTGCTTTCCTGGACGGCGCGACGTGAAGATCGACGTCTGCGGGCCGGCCGCACCTATGAGCCGCCTACTTTCCTGGAGCGGAGCAACTGGGCGGCGGAAGGGGTGTGACTTAGCCTACGCGACAGGAGCAGTGCCCCGGGCCAATCTCCAAAGTCGATCGCCTTGTCCCTTCAGCGTCGTGCGGACAACAGACAAGGACAACATCATCATCGTGATAATCAGCAGGCCAATGCTGGCTCCGATTATGTTCTCGGCCCGCTTCGGCAAGATCGAAATCCGTCCGTACACCAACTCGATGTGCACCCAGTACACGAGCAGGGAAGTCTGACCCAATTGAATCAGCGGACTGAATCCCCACTGCGCGGCGCCCCAGCGGCACCACGCATAGCAGGCCGAGAGGATCATTAACAGCATTCCAACTCGAAGCAAGAAAAAGTTCGGACTCGTGTGCCAGTAATCGTACGTACTGTAAAGCTGGCTGGGACGCGCATCGAGCCAGCGCGCTGCGAGAATGAATGTTGCACCCACGACGCCAGCCCATGTGAATGCTTGGCCTTCGTGCAATTTTGGCCATTCGGACTGAAGCAGAAATCCGACCGCCAGTCCCGCAAAGGCGAATGCACCCCAGGGAAAGATGGGAAAGAGCCAGGCCTGCGGCGCTCCCAGGTTGTGAACGCCGTTAATGTAAGACTCAATCGGCCAAGGCAGCCAGTCCGGCCGCGAGTTGGTCCACAATGGAGGCGTGAGCAGAGCAATCGCCGTTGCGGCTCCGGCAGCGGCGAATGAGAGTCGTAGAGTGGAACTACTCGCGGCTTGAAGGGCGAGCACGACCCAGCACAGCACTCCCATCAGCATCATCGACATGCCAATGGTGTTCAGGATGTCGACACGAAACAAATCGCTCCACGGCGCCCATCCCCACGCGATGACATATTCCTGCAAACGAAAAAGCAGGCCAAGCGCGAAAATCTCTGCACCTCGGCGAATGGTGATTTCCGCGATTTGGTTGGGCGCGCGACCCTTCTCCACAAGCTTCCTGGTGACTAGCGCGAAGGAAATGCCCGCGAGAAAAAGGAACAGGGGAGCGGGCAGCGTTCCGCCGAGCTGCGAGTACATGAAGAAACTGCTTTTGCGTGCTTCGGGGGAAAGCCAGGCATCGTAGCAATGCGTCTGAAACATCAGCAGGCACGCAAGACCGCGCATCCAGTCAATGTAGGCGAGGCGAGATGTGGTGTTCGGCGGCAGCGGGAATGGATGCCTTTCGCGAACGGTCTTCTGCGGAAGCGAGCTAGGATTATTCCTTACTGGCTTGCAGAAGGCAACGCGAGCGAAACGAATGTTTCGCGCTGCTCGGACACATTGGCGGGTTCAGTGCTTCGACGCCCCGCGGATCGCGATGAGTGAAACCTGTTCGAGATCAGGATAGTGATCTTCCTTGTCGGACTTGCGGTCGGCGGGAGGGATCTGCTCGATGATGGTCCGTGCGGGCAGCAATTGCCCGAAGTATTGACCGTACACTTCATCAAACGTGGGCAGGTCTGAGAGGTTGTCGAGGTAAATGTTTGTCGAGACAACCTGATCGAAGTTCATGTCGGCTTCCTCGAGGTTGTCGAGCAAGTTGCGCATGGTCTGACGAACCTGATGGGGTGTGGTCGACGCATAGACACCGCCGTGCGGACCGGGAATGAATCCGCTCTTCGCCGAGCAGTACAGAGTGTCTCCCGCAAAGACACAGGGGCTGGCGGTGGGACTGGGCGGCATGTTTTTCGGGCGGACCGCTTTGCGTTGCCCGAAGTCCCGTACGGCGACTCCCGTGTACTCGATGCGGGCGCCGCCAGGCAGAGACGACACCTCGATGGTGGCGCGGGCGGGCGTGTTTCCGAATTCAAAGCGCCGTGCATAGTGTTCGTTCATGACGCGCATCGGTACTTCTGAAGTCAGATAGGGATTGACGAACACCATGTTGCGAAGTTCCAAGCCGGCGGCCTTGAGCACGGCTTCCACTCCGTCGAGCGCCAGATCAACCTGGGCGGCAGGGTCGTCCGGGACTTTGCCGGTCGCCGGATCCCGTCCTTGCATGCCCGAGACGAACAGGCGGTCGTGGGTGAGGATTCCGGGCGAAACGGGTCCGTTGGCGCGATAGTTTGCCGGAGAGACGGCGCGTCGATCCTTCAGGTCGCGCACCGCAACTGCCGTTACCAGCACCGGTGAATCCGGAACGCGGGCAACTCCCAGAACGGCTCGAGCTGGTGGAGTCTTCGGAAAGTACTCCGCCCAAACTTTATTCAACTCGTCATACTTCGAAACGTCTTCGAGATACACCTGCGCGTAGACGACGTTCTCCATCGTCAAGCCGGCCGTTTCGACGATGGCCTTGACGTCATCGAGGGACTGACGCACCTGCGCGGTAAATGCCGATGGGATCGTGCCTTCGGGGCTGCGAGGCCCCTGTCCTGAGATGTAGACGTAGTCGCCGGCATCGATCGCCGGTGTGTAGAAACGATGCGGTTGGGTGGACGCCGACTTTGGGACGACAGGGCGAACCTGCGCTGGCAGTGTGAGCGCGACCGCGAACAGGAATCCAGCCAAACGCATAGCAAAGTGCCTCGAATGCAGGAGCGTCGACAAGTTAGGCTGCCGACTTCTTCTGCGCGGTCCCGAGAATGGTCCGCAATCGTTGCCCGACGATCATCTCTTCGCCGGGTTTGATGGTCATGGAAACCAGTTCGATGTGGTCAGGCGCCTTGCGCTCCTTGTGATTCGGATTGCCCTCGCGCACCGTGGTAACCAGACTGGGATTGTCGACGCCAAGCACCTCGATCACAGGATCGCCCGCGCGCAGTTCCGCCACGCAGTCGGCAATGGAGTAGTGCCAGGCTTGCTGATCCCAAAAGATCTTCAAAGTCGGGTAGCGATTTCCGTCGTCGGGAATGAAGATGTCGGTCTTCACGCCGGGCACCGTCTCGACCAGCTTGCGAATGCGATCGACGCGCTCGTTCCACTCGGCATAGATTTTCTTCTCATCGAGGTTGAGCCACGTTTCAAGGGCCGTGAGACAACCGATGATCTCCTCCTTGCCGACCTTCATGGGGCGGCATACCGCGCCTTCCCGCGGGCTGCAGTTCAGCAGTGCGGCCTCGATCAGATCTTTCCGCCCAAGAAGCAAGCCGCTGCACTGCGGCCCACACAGGCCCTTCCCGCCGGAGAAGCAGTACAGATCAATGCCCATCCGCGCATAGAGCTTGGCGTTGTCGGCCGGCGGGATGCCGGCCGCGTCGTCCAGCAGCATCGGAACTTTGTGGTCCTTGGCAATCGCCTGGACTTGCTTCAGCTTGTCTCCGAGATCGGTGGTGTAGATCATCGCAGTGTTGTCGTTGATGGCGTTCGTGAGTTCTTCGGGAGAGTAGGTGAGCACCAGTTTGGCGCCAGTGAGGCGGATCGCGCTGTCGAAGGCACTGCGGCCTCCGACCATGATCACTTCATGCTTTAGACCGGTGGTGTCGGGGAGTTGCCAGATGTGTTTGTCGTCGGCCCCAGCCATGCAGGCGGCGGTCGCGGCGGCCATAGCGCCAGCAGCGCCGGAGGTGATGATGCCGGACTCCGCGCCGGTGAGTTCCGCCAAACGCTTGCCCACTGCGCGCTGTAGCTCAAGCATGTTGACGAAGTGTTGTGCGGCTTCCACCTGCGCCTGGCGCACTTCAGGAAACTCGAGCGACCCGCTCAGGTAAGTCCACGTTCCCCGGCAATTGATGACGGTCTTGACCCCGAGCCGCGTGTAAACGTTTTGCCGCGGGTCGTGGCCGATGGCGGATGCGGCCTGTGCGTAGAGATCGCGGGCCGCAATCTGGCTCAGCAGAGGCGCGGCTGCGAACAATTTCATGAACGATCGGCGACTCGAATTACGGCTGCGCAAAAAGGCACCTCACTTTGAGGAATCGGTATATCACAAAATCACTTGACGTAGATCGAAATCTTTCGTTTGATTCGTTTTGTTTTCGTTTTCGCATCGCCCGAATTTGGAGAAAAGCTCGACCATGCTACCCTCGACCGCGACTTCGGTGCCCAAGGAATGTCGATGAGTGCAGGTTTCGTGATCAAAAACCGGATAGCCGTAGTTTCCGCGGCGATTCTTCTAGGTTCCGCGAGCGCGTGCTACGCCATCGCCTCAAACGAAGGCCGGGGCGATTCTCCAAAACACGACGCTTGTCGCGTGGAGGCCGTCGACTACCAAGGCTGGCACGCGCAGCAGATCTCAAACGGCTGGGTGCAGTTGGTCGTCGTGCCACAGAACGGCGGGCGCCTGATCCAGGTCACCTTCGCCGGACATCCCTACCTCTTCGTCAATCCGAAGTTCGCGGGGAAATATTTTCCGCCGGCCTCGGGCCAGTGGTTCAACTACGGTGGCGACAAACTCTGGCTCCTGCCCGAAGGCAATGAGGACGAGCAGCACTGGGCGGGAGATTCGGACATCTTGGACGACGGTCCGTTCACGTTCCGGAAGATTTCGGAAGGGAAGATCTGCGAGATCGAACTCACGGGGCCAGCCGACCCTCAGACCGGAATTCAGTTCGTCCGCAACATTTCCCTGGACGCGGATTCCTCCCGCATTCGGTTTCATGCGGTGATGAAGAACATCAGCGGCCACTCGCTGGATTGGTCGATGCAGTCAGTCTCGCAATACGACACGTCGGCCGGAGGCGCGCAGGTAGGGGAGCATTCTTCTCCAAATTCCGCGGGGCATTTCAATCAAGACTTTTGGACGTTCACCCCAGCCAATCCGTTGAGCAGCTACCTCAACCGGTATCATGTGCGCTTCGGTCCAGCCCAGAATTCGGCGGTCCGCGTGAGAGAAGATGGCCTTTTCACCGTGCACTACGTGCATATGGCGGCGGAGTTATGGCTGGACTCGAAAGAAGGCTGGCTCGCGGTGGTCGACGGCGCGACTCGCTACGCGATGGTAGAGCGGTTCCGCTACCAGGAGAACGCCACGTATCCGGGGAAGGCGTCGGTGATTTTCTGGACCAACGGGCCGGAGATCCGGCTGGGCAGCGACGGCATCGCGTCGCTCAGTTCAGATCCCGAGGCGGGCCCCTATTATCTGGAGGCGGAGATCAACAGTCCAACGTGCCACCTGCGGCCGGGGGAGAGTTGCATGCTTGAGACGGAATGGTTTCCGACCCGTGCCGGCAGTGACTTGCGCGGCGCCACGGAAGCGGGTGTCATCATGCGTCCACTCCAAGCAACGAATTCGGAAGACGGAAAAATCAAACTGTCGGGCAATTTCGGCGTGTTTTTTCCCGGAACTCTCGTAGCGCGCCTCTACGATGAGCACGGCCGGAGTTTGGGTATTATGCCGGTTGGGAATGTAAGTCCGTCTGAGCCAGTTACCCTGGAATCCGAGCTATCCCCGAAAAGCAAAGCGGCCCGCGTGTCCCTACACTTGCAAGACGCGAACGGAGTCGATCGCGGACCGCTCGGCGAGGTTCGTGTCGGCGAAGGGGACAAGCGCTGACATGAACCGGCCCCTCGGCAGATTCCTCAAGTTCCTGCAAGTGACCGCCTGTCTATGCGCGAGCCTGACCGCGCAGGAAGGCAAGTCGACAGTTCCCGCCAACACCAATGTGACGCCGGAAGATTTGCTGACGCAGTCGGTCGGCGCGGACTGGACTTCCTACAACGGTGACTACAGCGGTCGCCGCTTCAGCAGCTTGCGCCAGATCAACGTGTCGAACGTTGCGCAACTGCGTGCGACGTGGGTCTTCCATCCCGGGAATTCGCAAACTCTCGAAGCGACTCCAGTCGTCGTTCGCGGCATCATGTATGTCACGAGCGCGAACGACGTCTTTGCTCTCGATGCACGCACGGGCCGCACGGTCTGGCATCACCAGCGTGCTCTGAGCGCGGGGTTGCTCGACGACGCGGCAGCTCACAAGAGTCGCGGCGTCGCGGTCTGGAAGAATTTTGTCTACTCGGAGACCGACGACGCACATCTGCTTTGCCTCGACGCGCGATCGGGAGCTGTTCTGTGGGACGTTCAATACGCTGACAAGGTCAAACACTATGGCGCGACCAGCGCTCCCTTGATTGTGAAAGACGAAGTCGTCGTTGGTACTTCCGGAGGAGATTCCGGTGTGCGCGGGTTTCTTGCGGCGTACGACGCGCTCACCGGCAAATTTAAGTGGAAGCTGTGGACGATCCCGGGGCCGGGCGAATTCGGTTCTTCGAGTTGGCCCGGAGATTCTTATTTGCATGGCGGCGGAACTACGTGGATGCCGGGAACGTACGACCCTGAACTGGACACTCTGTACTGGACGACCAGCAACGCGGCTCCGGACTTCGTGGGAGATACGCGTCCCGGCGACGACTTGTACACCGCCTGCGTGCTGGCGATCGATCCGAACACCGGCAAATTGAAGTGGTACTTTCAGTTCACCCCGCACGACTTGTACGACTACGACGCCAACGAGACCCCTGTGCTGCTCGATCGCGAAGAGAATGGCACCATGCGGCATCTGCTGGTGCAGGCCAACCGCAATGGGTTTCTTTACGTGCTGGATCGAACGAACGGAAAATTCCTGCGGGCCACTCCATTTGTCGAGAAGCTCGATTGGGCGACGGGGATCGATGCGTCCGGCAGGCCGATACTCTCCGGACGCGTGCCGACCGCGCAAGGCACTCGCATTTGCCCGGGAATCGTAGGCGCGACCAACTGGTTTTCCCCTTCGTACAATCCGAACACCGGTCTCTTCTACGTGTTGGCGCTGGAGGGCTGCAATGTCTACTTCGCGAGCCCCAGAAAATTCGTGAAGGGAGAAACCTACTACAACACCGGAACCAAAGTTCCGCCCGGCGAGCACAACCAGAAAATTCTTCTAGCGCTATCCATTGCGGATGGAAAGACTACATGGCGCTACCCGCAGGTCGGCAAAGGCAACTCGTGGGCAGGAACCATGACGACCGACGGAGGGCTGGTGTTCTTCGGGGATGACGTTGGTTTCCTGGAAGCGGCGGACGCTTCCACCGGACGCGCTCTTTGGCACTTCAACACCGGCCAGATGATTCACGCATCTCCGATGAGTTACGCCGTCGATGGCACGCAGTACGTGGCCGTTTCAGCGGGAAGCGATGTATTTGCTTTCGCTCTCCCGAAGTAACTCTCATCGCCTTACGATGGGAACTCATTGCACAAGATAGGGCATGAAGCCGTCCGTCTTGGTGCGCAGCTTGTACACCGAAGTCGTCGCCGTGATGTAGAGCGTGCGATAGTCCTTGTCGCCCCAGGTCAGGTTGGCAGGCTGCTCGGGAACGACAATCGTACCGAGATGATTCCCGCTCGCGTCCCACACCCAGATCCCCTTGGGCCCGGTGACGAAGAGATTCCCTTTCTTGTCGACCTTGATGCCGTCTGGGACGCCGTCTTTTTCTCCGCCAGGTTCTTTCCCAAAAATGCGTCCGTTGCTGAGCGTGCCATCGGCTGCGACGTCGTACACGTGAATGTCGCGTGTTTCGTCATCGTCCACGTAGAAGTGCTTGCCATCAGGAGAAAAGGCAAGGCCGTTGGGCTGCTTCAGTTCTTTCGTGAGGAGCCGAAGGTTGCCAGCGTCGTCCAGACGGAAGACTCCCTGGAAGGGAAGTTCCTGCTTCTCTCCGGCGACCAGGTCGAGCGTGGGATCGGTGAAGTAGATCGCTCCATCGGGCCCGATGATCACGTCGTTCGGGCTGTTGAGTCTTTTCCCTTCATAGTGGTCGGCGAGGATCTTGTATGTGCCGTCGGGCGTGACTTCGATTATGGCGCGCAACACGCTCGCGCAGTCGATGAGCCGATGCTTGCGGTCGAAGGTGTTGCCGTCCGGGTCGCCTAGCGCGATGACTTCTTCCTTCCTGCCGTCTGGAAACACGCGGAAGATTTTGTTGATGGTCTCGTCGCTGACGTAGAGAAATCCGGCCGGATCCCACATGGGACCTTCGGTGAAGCCAAAACCGGTGGCGACCTTCTCGAGCTTTGCGTCGTGGTCGAGCAAGTCCCAGAATTTCGGGGAAAGGGATTGCAGCTCGAAATCACGTTTCTCTTGGGCAAATACAACGGTCAGTGAGCAGAAGAAGCAGGTTAAAGCCAGCAAGGGTGCTCGAAAAGATTTCATTCCCAGGGATTCTCCGGTGTGGTCGCGCTTGCGGTGAAAGCGCTCTTGATGATGTAGCTGACAAGATCGTTAAGGTCGGTGGCGCTGAGGCGGTCGCCATAGTCCGACGGCATCAGCGAATGGCCGGGACTTTCGACTTTCTGTAAATCGGTCCTCTGGAGGAAATGAAAAATCCCATCCTTCGCCAGAAGCTGAATTGAGAAATTGTCTTCGTTGCGGATCACGCCCTCCAGCCGCTCCCCTTGAAGAGTCGTGAGCACAACCGAATGGTATCCAGCTGGTTCAACTCGATCGCGCCTGGTAATGGCGTCGCGAATGGCGGTGACCGAGGCGTTTGTTCCGTAGCTGGAGAGGTCGGGGCCAAGAAACCCGCCGCTGCCCGAAAGCGTATGGCAATTCGAGCAGCCAGCCGAGCCAAAGAAGATGGTCTTGCCGCGAGCAGCGTCCCCCGGAAGATCACGCGCTCCGGCACTCCCCTGCAGGGATCGCAGGTAAGCGATGATGTTGCGAACCTGCTGCGGATTGAGTTCGGGGAAAGCTGGCATGCTCGTTCCGGCAATCCCTTTTGCAATGATGCCGCGAAGTTTGGCATCGGTGTGGTCCGCCAGTTTATCCACGATGTCGATGCCTTTATCGCCGCCCCGCCCGTCCAATCCATGGCATCCGGCACAGTTCGAGTCGAAGACCCGTTGGCCTGGCATGCGAGTCGCCCTGTTTTGGGCGTCCAGGTCTTGGGCCGTCGATCTATATACGCCGGACAGCGCGACGGCGACTAGCGCGGTTAGACAAATCAATCGACGAGACATCTTGGAGTCTATGTTCATAGGGAACGGATCGAAATCTCGGCCGAAACGCGGCAAAACTGTTCTGCCTCGAATTGCCTCACTTCTTGACCGCAATCACAGCGATCTCAACCCGGGCATCGTTGACGAGAGCGGCCGCCTGTATGGTTGCGCGCGCGGGTTTCGGATCCGGCAGAACGGTTTTGTAGACTTTGTTCATCTCGGGAAAGTCTTTGATGTCTGCAAGGTACACGGTCACCGAGACGACGTCCTTCACGTCGAAACCACCAACCTTGAGGATCTTCGTGATGTTATCGAGCGCGGCTTTCGTCTCGGGTCCTATGCCTCCGCTCGCCAGCTTTCCCGCTTCGTCGGTACCTTCCTGGCCGGCCACGTACATGGTGTTTCCGGCGATGATGCCGTCGCTGAAGGGCAGGCCTCTCGCGGGCGACAAGTTAATCGCCTTGTGTTCCTGGGAAACGCAGAACTGGCACGAGAACAGTGCCGTCACAAACAAGCAAGCCATGGCGAACTGCCGAGTCAAGCGGGTATGCATGCACAATCTCCTTTTCGATGAGAACTGAGGACTTTCAACCGACAAGTCATCGGTGTTAGAGTCCGCGCACATGTATACAACCAGGAGGATGGAATGAACAAGTTCTACTCGCACGCAAAAAGCCGCAGCGTAGTCATTCTTGCGGTACTAGCGCTAACGTTGATCGTTGCGCGCGAGGCTCGCTCCGTTCGCACTCAGGGGGATTCGTCTCCGTCCGAAGGAGAACTCGTCGCTCAATTCCGGCACGTCGAAGTGGCTTCGGTTTCCGACGCGATTGAGCAGATCACCGGCAAGCGAATGTACATGAGTCACCGGATGCAGCCCATTTTCACGTCGAAATTTGCAGGCATCGCCCGGACCGTTCAGCTGAAAAAAGACGAAGGGAACAAAGACCCGGAAGCGCTGACAGGCATGTTGGAGGCGATCGACCAGGGAACGACTGATTCGGTTTACGTCATGGTGGTGGAAGACGGAGAGGACATCGCAGGCATGGGCGGGCTAATGGGCACGGCCATGGCGGCGCGCGGATACTCCGGGGCCGTGATCGATGGAGGCGTGCGAGATGTCGCCTATCTCCGCAAAATCGGGTTTCCGGTGTTTGCGACGGGAATTGTTCCGTCCACATCGGTCCATCACTACAAATTCGCGGGAGCGCAGATCCCGGTGGTCTGTAATGGCGTGCCAGTGGTGCCCGGCGATATCGTCGTCGCTGACAGCGATGGCGTAGCGGTTGTGCCCAGAGCGCAGGCGCATGCAGTTCTGGCGCTGGCGCAGCAGATGGACTACAAAGAACACTCGATGTACGCCATGATCGAACAGCTCAAGTCGATTGTGGCGGCGGTGAAGAAGGTCGGCCGCCTGTAGTGGGTTTGAGGTTTACAGAAGGGGCGTCTTCATCGGATAATTCGCATTCTCATCCGTTAGACTTCGCTCGCCACCTGCACATCGCGTCGAGCGCAATCTCGAAGTTTTCATCGAAAGGGATAGAAATATGAGTCTTGCTTTCACTCGCAGAATGTTCGCATCGCGGTTCGCATCAATCCTGTCGGCCCTGGGTCTTACTGCTGCAGTTACGCCACATGCCGCTCTGGCACAGACGGGTGGAGCGCCGGACTCCGGCATTCGCAAGTTGAACGGCGAAGGCAAGCCCGGCAGTGAAAAAGACGTCATCATGCCGGTGGTCGTCCACAACGGGCTGATCTATGTTGCGGGAGTAGGCGCGCATGATTCGCGGGATCAGAAGGAGTGGACCATCGAATCACATACCAAGATCGTAATGGACAAGGTGCAAAAGATGGTCGAGGTCGGCGGCGGGACGATGGATACCGTCCTGCAAGCGAACGTGTTCCTCGTAAAGATCGAGCACTGGGATGGAATGCACAAGGTGTTTGCGACCTACTTCCCACATGGCGGACCATCAAGAACAACCGTGGCGGTAGCGGCCCTCCCAGGTGACTCTCTGGTCGAAATCAACTGCATCGCCGCCGTGGCGAAAAAGTGAATGGGTAAAGGAACGGACCTCATGCAAATTTCTTCCAAGTGGAACCGGCGTGGTTTTCTGGGCACCGCTGCCGCGATTGCAGCCTCTGTGTTCGCTCCTCGGAAACTTTTTTCGATGGGTCGCGCGGCGCAAACCACCACAACATCAGTGAGCGGTTTCGGTCAAACCGGCAATCCTTACGAAGAACTCGGCGTCACGACTGTGATCAACTGCGAAGGCACGATGACGATGCTGGGCGGATCCATTCTCCGGCCCGAACTCGAAGCGGTCATGGCGATGGCTGGCAGACACTTTGTCAGTATTCCTGAACTCGAGGTCGCCGCGGGCAAGCGCATCACCGAAATGCTGAAGTTGCCGGAAGGCTACAGCGCTCTGGTGACCTCAGGCGCGGCCGCCGCAATTCAGTCGGGACTGGCGGGCATTCTCACGGGAGACAACGAGGCGCTGATCCGGCAACTTCCCGACTTAACCGGCATGAAGTCGGAAGTCATCATCCAGAAATCGCATCGCAACCCTTTCGACCACCAGTTGCGCTCCACCGGCATGAAACTGGTCGAGATCGAAACGCGGGAGCAGTTGCGCAGGGCAGTGAACGATCGCACCGCCATGATGCACTTCACGAACTTTGCCAATGCCGCTGGAGAAATCAAAGTCGACGAGTGGGCGAAGCTCGCCAAGCAGTACAACGTGCCCTGCATGAACGACGCTGCGGCCGACACGCCGCCGGTCTCCCATCTCTGGGATTACGCTGACATGGGATACGACCTGGTGACGTTCAGTGGCGGGAAGGCGATGCGTGGGCCTCAATGTGCCGGACTGCTGATCGGCCGCAAAGACCTGGTCGCCAACGCTCTGCTTAACAACAGCCCGCACGAAGACACGCTGGGACGCAGCCAGAAAGTCGGCAAGGAAGAAATTCTCGGGATGGTCAAGGCTCTCGAGCTCTATCTGAAGGAAGATCACGACGCGCTCGCGAAAGAGTGGAAGGATCGGCTGGAAACGATTTCGCGCGAACTGAGCAAGATTCCCGGAGTGAGCACGTCGTACTTCACTCCGGATATTGCGAATCACGTTCCGCACATGCAGATCACGTGGGACTCAAAGATCTCCGCGACTCCTCAGCAGGTTTCGAAGACTTTGAGAAGCGCTAAGCCCTCGATCGTGATCGGCGGCGGCGAGGGCCGTCCCGGTTTGACGATGTGTTCGTTCATGCTGCAACCGGGCGAGGAGAAAATTGTTGCCGAACAACTCTCGAGCGTGTTGCGGCAGCACGCAGCGTGAGAACGCCACCGGCGATGGCGGAGCAGCGAGGACAAGGCCGCAAGTCAGTTCGGCGGCATCCGCAATTTCGATCCCTTCTTCTCGAGCCAGGCGTTAAATTCTTCGCGCATCGTCGGTGTCCATTTTCCGTCGATCTGTCCTGGCGTGTATTTGCCCTCGCGCAACATCGCGTGACCCCACTCGTCAACCATGCGATCCATTTCGGTGTCGTCAGCGAGCTTCTCGGCCAGTTGAGGCGGAACAAACGTAACTCCTTCCGGATCGCCGATCGCTATGTCCCCGGGCATCACGGTGACGTCTCCGATTCGGATGGGAACGTTGATTCCCGTGAGCATCACGTTCTCGAGCGCCGATGGGTCGACGCCGCGCGTGTAGACCTGAAATCCATCAATTTGTTGGATACCCGTGACGTCCCGGATCGCGCCGTTCACGATCAGGCCGTTGTGGCTCTTCGTGAAAATGGCAGTGGCAAGGTTGTCGCCGATGATAGTTCCGTAGCGAATCTTTCCAAAAAGATCGACAACGAGAACATCGCCAGGCTGAAGGATGTCGATGATCCAGGAGTTCTCGTCGCCGACGCGATTCTCCTTCTTGCCATTTTGCCGAACCACCGAGTTGAAGTCCGGACGCGTCGGCATGAACACGGCGGTGACCACGCGGCCAACCAGACGCTGGCCGGCGTTCACCACTCTCCACCCGCCTTCAAACTGGTTACGAAATCCGGCATCCTGCAGAACGTCCCATGCCTGATCGGCCGTGACGTCTTTCAATCGCGCCAGCACCGAGTCCGCCACATTTGGGCGTCCGTCCGGAAAGCGGTCTCCGTGCCAGTCGGGCGTGAATTCCACGCGCTGTTCTCGCGAGAACAAGTCCAGCTGGCAAAAAGCGGACACAGGGAACGCAAACACCGCGAGGAGGGCGAGAGCAACTCGATACGTGGTCATTCGTGTCATGGAAGTTTAGCCATAGTCCTGCAGAGTGAAATTAGCAACAAACTCGCGGCGAAGTTAACACAAGGCCATCTCCGAAACAAAACCGCACAGACATCCGCCCCGTCTTCGCGGAGGGATTCATGACCACTTCCGGAACAACGCGTGTGCGATGGCTGCTCGTGTTCTGGTTGTTCGTGTTGAGCGCCGTCTCGTATCTCGACCGGGTCAACATTTCGATTGCCGGGGGAGCGATCGTAGACGCCTATCATCTGACCGACGTGCAACTGGGAAAGGTCTTTAGTGCTCTGGTGGCGGGCTACGCGCTGTTTCAGACGATCGGTGGCCAACTGGCGGATCGTTTTGGCCCGCGTCGCGTCTTGACGGGTGGGGTCATCTGGTGGGGAATTTTCACGGCACTCACAGCGCTAGTTCCCGCCAACTTTGCAGGAGCTCTGCTTGCCTTCATGACCGTCCGTTTTCTGCTGGGAGCAGGCGAGGCCGTCATCTACCCAGCTGCGAACCAGTTTGTCTCGCGTTGGATCCCCGTCCGCGAACGCGGAATTGCGAATGGATGGATCTTTGCCGGCGTGGGCGCGGGCGCTGGACTGAGTCCTCCTCTGATCACTTACCTGATGATTCACTACGGATGGAGATCGTCGTTCTGGGTGTGCGCGGTTCTTGGATTGGTCGCCGGAGCAGTGTGGTTCCTCCTCGCGCGGGACACACCCGCCGAGCATCCGAGCGTCTCGCCTTCCGAACTCGCAACAATTGAAGCCGGACTTACGGCTCCAAAATTGGCCGAAGGTGCCGTCGCGCGAGTACCGTGGAAACGTGTCGCGGCGAGCCCAAGCGTGTGGGCCCTCACGCTCAGCTACTTCTGCTATGGCTACGTTGCGTGGATTTTTTTCAGTTGGTTCTATCGCTATCTCGCGAAAGTCCGCGGCCTCGATCTCAAGTCCAGCGCTTTTTATTCCATGCTCCCATTCCTTGCCATGCTGGTCTGTTGTCTTGTGGGTGGGGCGATCAATGATCGCCTCACCAAATGGCGCGGACCGCGCGTCGGGCGGTGCCTCGTTGCCGCTGCCGCCATGACGATTGCAGGAATCTTCGTCGCGCTTGGCGCACGAGCCGAGGATGTGCGCGTAGCGAGCGTCGTTTTAGCCGGCGGCGCGGGTGCGCTCTATCTGTCGCAAAGCTCCTTCTGGTCGGTGACGGCCGACATCGCCGGCGGATCGGCCGGGTCCGTGTCAGGATTCATGAATATGGGTGGTCAGATCGGAGGAGCCGTGACGGGCTCGCTGACGCCCTGGATCGCCGCTCGCTACGGCTGGACTGCCTCGTTCCTGGTTGCATCCGCGTTGTGTGTAGTCGGTGCCGTTTGCTGGTTGGTGGTCAATCCGCTGAACACGTTAACCACGGTTCGCAGGCCTTCGAACTGAAAGGCACCACAATCCAAATCTTCTAATGCAGCGTACAGAAAAGTTCAACTTTTAACGATGCACGAGATTGCCGTGGGAAGGTGCCTCACCTACGAAGACGCATCCTTCAAGGATGGGAGGCTGCGAAGAGCACTACCACGGGGCCAGCCGCACCAACGATGCCGCTTCTGAACTGGCACGCATGGCGGCCAATTTGCAGAGCTTGATTCAGCAGTTCAAGATGGATCGGCAGGGAAGCGGCAAGCAAGCAGAGCATCATAACCAAGCGCACATGCTCGCAGATATATCGGCCGACCGGCAGTCCATGGCGATGTACGCATAGCCGGACAGGTGCGCTATCCGAGCACGCATTTTCCAAGTCTGAGACAGGGAGTCCTTGCCGCGCCAGACGTGGAGCGCGTCTTGCGCGAACTTAGGGCATCCTCATGTTCCCAGCGCTACTGGCTCCGCCTAGTCTCACAAGAGACGCATCGGTTAAATTTCTACGGTTGCCCAAGCACGAGACCACCCGACCCTCTCTAAAATTCGACGTACCCGATCGAAAGGGGTGATCCCGGTGCGTCTATTGGCGACGTGGTCTCGGGATGGGAACGACGGAGCGGGTCGTGGTGTCTTTAATTAGCGCCGTCGGTTTTCCAGGCGACTGATCCGACGGGACCATGCAGCCCTTCACTGAACGCATCAGGTCTATTGCGCGGAGTCGTTTGGCATGGTTGCTCGCCTGCTTCCATGCCCTCTGGTTTTTTCTCGCGGTGGCAAACATGTCTCCGCCTTCACCCGCGTTGGGCGAATTCTTTGACGGGGGCGGAGGATCATCAGCAACGATTTTTGCCGGGAGACCCTTTCACTTCACCTACGAGTCGATCTTGCTGAGATCGCTGATCGTGGCCGACCTGCCATCCGACTTGTTGCAGTTGCCAGTGGACCTGGCCATCGTTCCGCTTCGGAAGGCCCTCCATTTACACGCCCACTCATCGTCTTACCTCGACGCGGTGTTGCTGTTCGTGATTGCTACTTGTCAGTGGGAGACGATTGGGTATTTAGCGCAGACTTGGCTGGCTGCAAGGCTTTGGGGTGAGACATTACTCAAGGGAGTGGCTCGGCATTTCGTTGCCTTGGTTGCATTCCTCGCCGTCGTTGCCGTCATCTCTGTTCCGATAGTGAACAGGCGGAGTCGGGAGCAAGGGTTTCACCATCCGGCGATCTCATTCCGCTAAATTGGGGAAGCGCCGACGCTGCACGCCGACGTAAGCCACCGCATGACGCTGCGCTTTGCAGTACGCAAGCATTCGCTGAAACACGCTACACCAGAATGACAACAACTTGCTTGAAAGGCGAGAATGTTTTTACACGAGCGAGAAAAACATTCTTATCCTCGATTAGTCGATTTTTTTCCACCCAGGCCCGCGCAGAATGGCACCCGCTTTGATGCCGGTGAGGTGTCCTTCGTCGTATTCAAGCTGTCCGTTGACGAGCACGTACTTCACTCCCTCAGATAGCACCGATGGAGTCTCATAGGTGGCTTTATCTCTGATCGTGGCGGGATCGAAGACTGTCACGTCTGCGAAGTAGCCCACCTTTAGAAGTCCGCGGTCACGCAAGCGTTCGCGCTGAGCAGGCAATGAGGTGATTTTGCGAATCGCTTGCTCCAAAAGAAGTAGGTGCTCATCGCGGACGTAGTGTCCAAGCAAGCGCGGCATGGAGCCGAAGGCACGCGGATGGGAGTGAGGTTCGAACAGGGGGCCATCCATCGAGAGTTCGCTGGCATCGAGGCCAATGCTGGTCCAAGGCTGCTTCAAGCCGTAGCGAAGATCGTTTTCATTGGCTATGAAATACAGGGCTCCTGTCTGGGCCTTGTCGGCCAGTACCATGTCGAACAGGGCGTCGAGGGGGGCCTTGTTTTGGCTGGCTGCGATCTGGGCAAGCGTCTGGCCGTCGTATTTCTTCAGGTCGGGGTTCTCGATGCCCGAAATGAGCACTCCCGGGGCGCCTCCGCTGCCGAGATACAAGTTCTCCCAGTCAGGATGCTCCGTCGCCATTTCACGTTTTATTCGCGCGCGAATTTGAGGATCCTTGAGGCGCTCGAGCAATTTCGGTGTGCCACCCTCCGCAACCCACGGCGGCAAGCTCGAAGCGAGTGCGGTTCCGCCTGCGACATAGGGATACATGTCGGCGGAAACGTCCTGTCCTGCATCGCGGGCGCCCTGTATTTTGGCGACGATCTTCGGCATCGATCCCCAACGCGGTTTGCCAATGACTTTCAAATGAAAAATCTCGACGGGCAGATGAGCTTCTTGGCCGATGCGTAACGCCTCGTCAATCGCGGCTGCTTCAGTCTGTCCTTCACTGCGCATGTGGCTGGCGTAAAGGCCGCCGTAGCGCGACACAACTTTTGCCAATTCGATGAGTTCTTCTGTCTTCGCGAAATGTCCGGGAGGATAGATCAGCGCGGTGGAGATGCCGAACGCTCCATCTTGCATTGCCTGCGCGACCAGCGCCTTCATTTGCTCGAGTTCCTCCGGTGAAGGAGCTCGATTCTCGTCCCCGAGGATCATTTCTCGGATCTGTGCTGCCCCCACGTAAGTTCCGATGTTGAGCGGCGTGCCGGACTTTTCGAGCCGCGAAAAGTACCCGGCCAACGTAGACCAATCCACCTTCAAGTGATACTGGTCCAAGCCAGGCTGAAGTTGCGCCAGTGTGCGCGGGTTCTGTGGGGCCGCCGAAGCACCTTCTCCGGTGATTTCCGTTGTGATTCCCTGCGAGATCTTGCTCAAGGAACGATTGTCGATGAGCAACGCCATTTCCGACTGACCCAACATGTCGATGAAGCCCGGAGCGACCACCAATCCCTTCGCATCAATGACGCGCTTGGCGTCGGCTCCGGCCAGGTTGCCGATGGCGGCAATACGGTCGCCACGGATCGCCACATCGCCAGACACCCACGGATTGCCAGAGCCGTCGATGACCCTGCCTTCTCGGATGATCACGTCGTAACGGGTATCCGAGGCAGGCGTAGCTGCGGAATGAAGATCGGCATCATACGCGGCCGTAGCGATTTCACCCAGAGCCTCGCCCGCAGTTTTCTGCGCGGCTTCCGGATCTTCCAAAGAAACAGACACCATGTTGATGAAACCCGCGAGGGCGAGGTGCTCCCCGCTGGCCGTCTCCATGTAGCCGACCAGGCCTTTGCCGGTGACCATCATCCTCTTGTTCAGGGCGTCGTATCCGCCATTGGTACCGGTTTTTGCGTAGACGTGGCCCGCCGCCGGCGAATTCACCTGGATGTGCGAAAGAGTTCCATCGCGGCCGAGGATGGGCAGTCCACGTCGAAAATCGTTGAAGTCCTTCTGCGCGGACATGAACTTCAAATAGTGAATCATGAAATCGGGAGTGAAAAAGGCGTTCCCGCCCGCGCCGTCGCTCTGCGAAGCCGCGGCCAAGTCGAGATCACCCTTTTTCAGAAACTCGCGTTCCAGATCGAATCCCGCTTGGTCGATTTCTTTATCCTTGTGCGCCAGCAGCGCTCCCAGCAGGAAGGGCCCCATGGAAGCGTGCAGATTCTGGCTTAGCTTCAGTGTGATCTTTACGTCTTCTTTCAGCGGAGGGGAGATGTGCTCGGCGATCAGGTTTTCGGGCAGATAGCTGGCGGCGAGTGCCTTGAAGTCCGGCGCCTTCTCGCCCGCAGGCGCGGAAACTTCGACTCCTTTCTCTCTGAGCGCTTCGGCAAGGACTGTCGCTGCAAAGCGGCTGGGCTCCGGCACGGGGTAGGCCATCATTCCGGATGTCTTGCCGGGTTGAAGAGTGCCAGTCAGCGTGAGGCTGTGGGTACCATCCGGATTGGCCTTCTCGGGGGTGTAGTTGAGGCTGGGCTTCGAATCAGCCTTTCCAGTGGTTGCTTGATTGATGATCTGCAAATACGCGGTCTTGGGAGAAACTTGCAAAGCTACCGGGGCGCCTTCTTTGTCTCCAGCCGTCGCCATGACATCGATGACGTTGTCATTGATAACGATTGGTGAGATCACCACGTTGGTTCCCAGTTCCCGGTCACCCTCGGGAAAGAGACTGACGTCGACCAACACTCGGCCTTTGACATGCCGGATGCCCTTGTCCGCGATCTGCTGCGCGAGTTTGCGGACGACCAGCAACGGATCGCCGATTCCCTTGCTGTCGGGGCCTCCGTAAGAGTGATCCATGGTTTCGTATGACAACGTGCCATCGGATTGAATGCGTCCCGACAGATTTGGATCGCCGCTGGCGACGATCACGATATCTCCATCGAGCGTGCCATCTTTCTTGACAGGGCCCGAGCGGTACACACGCGTGTGAAACTGGTAGTCGCCTCCCAAAAGCTCCAGCATCGCGCCTTCGGTGAGCAGCTTCGTGGTGGATCCGGGCACCATCAGCTTGTCGGCATTGAGCTGGTAGATGAGCTTCGAGTTGTCTAGCGAATAGAACTCGACGCCGAAGCTGGAGTGCGCAAACTCTGGCCGACTCATGATTGCTTGAATGCGTTCCGGCAGGGTCGAATTCTTCTGACAAAAGAGCGCTGACGGAAACGCGTTCAGGATGGCAAGCGCTGCGATCAGGCGACGAAGAGTGTTCCTCATGAATGATTGCTCCGGAAGGGATGCTGGTGCTGCCTGAAGACCGGGATTCCTTACGTGTTTCAGGCGCTCACCTGAAGGCGCTGCTTCCAGTGCTGGCTTCGCACGGTGAGGCGCTGAATCAATTCTCTTTTCACGGTGTATCCCAGACCCGCGGTAGTCGGGGAATGAATCGTACCTCGTGAAGTGACTTCGACCTCGGGCTCAATGACATCTTCGGCCCAGTAGCGACCGCTGGCAGAGACGTCACCCGGAAGCGTAAACCCGGGCAGCGTTGACATGGCGATGTTGTGCGCGCGACCAATACCCGATTCCAACATCCCGCCACACCATACCGGAACGCCGCGCTCGAAACAGAGATCATGTACCGTGCGTGCGCTGCTATGCCCGCCCACGCGCCCCAGCTTGATATTGATAATCTTGCACGCGCCCAGCTCGATCGCAGCCATAGCTTGGTGTTCGTTGTTGATGCATTCATCCAAGCAAATTGCGGTAGCGATCTGCGCCTGCAGGGTGGCATGAGAGTAAATGTCGTCCCATTCGAGGGGCTGCTCAATCATCAGCAGGTTGAATTTGTCGAGCTGGCGTAGATGGTCGACGTCGCTCAACCGGTAAGCCGAGTTGGCATCAACCGAGAGCAAGATGTTCGGAAATTGCTCGCGAACGGCGGCTACGTAGTCCAGATCCTTGCCGGGCTTGATTTTGAGCTTGATGCGCCGGTATCCGCTCTGCGACTCCCGCGTGACCTTGTCCACCAGAGATCGGGGATTCTCGCGAATTCCCAAGGAAACACCGCAGTTAATTTCTGATCTCGTCCCGCCCAGCAGTCTCCACAACGGCAATCCCTTTTCCTGGGCCTCAATGTCCCAGAGTGCATTCTCGACGCCAGACTTGGCCATGTAGTGGCCGCGAATGCCTGCGAGTGCGCGGGGTACTTCAGCGGCGCTCGTAAGATCTTTCCCCGCCAATACGGGTGCGATGAAGTCCGACACAATGTGCCAGGCAGTATCGGTGGTTTCGGAATTGTAAGAGGGCGTTTCGATGGCGGTGATTTCACCCCACCCGGTAATGCCATCTGCGATGACTTCCACGAGAAGAATGCGCCGGTCTTGGGTGACACCGAAGCTGGTCTCGAAGGGAGCTTTGAGGCGCATGTGAATCTCTCGGAGCGTGATCTGCTCGATCTTCATAAACTCCCCGTCCGCAGGGACCGTTTGTCTGGTCCGCTGAAATCGACTGCTTCCTTTTAAAACCGGGGTGAACCAGTGTCAAGCGAAAATGCACCATTTGGTGATTGATATTGACATGATGCACCATTCGGTGTAAACCTTCCCAAATTCGGGAGGGGAAAGCGAGTGGCGTCGCGAGCGAAACCGGCAGCAGTGGCGATCCACCACAACGGAACGGCTGCGGATCGCAAGCCTTGGATGACGGCGCTGGAACAACGCTTGGCGCAGGCGCAGACCGAACTTAATTCCAGCCGCCGGCAATTGTTGCAGGCGATTCTCGACAACGCTGACGACAACCACTTTTTATCGTCGCGTTCGCTGGCCAAGCGCTACCAAGTCGACAAGGCGACCATCGTGCGCAGCATCCAGGCGCTGGGCTACAAGCGCTACGCGGAGTTCGCGACCGACCTGCGTGCGCATTTCATCAGCCGGATCACGCCCTACACATTGATGAAGTCCGCCGCTCGCGAGAAGCGTACCGTGGCCGGACACGTTGAGCACAGCCTGGAAATGGATCTTCACAACCTGCAGGCATTGCGCTCGACGCTTGACGCCAACAACGTGATTCAGATGGCGAAGCGCATGGGGCGCGCGCGCCGGATCCTGGTAGTGGGCGTGGATTTCGCCGCCGGACTCTCTTATTTGATGGCCTATGCCTTGGTTTCGCTCGGCTATAACGCTGAGGCGCCCGTGGGCTCAAGCGGCAACCTGCACCAGAAGATCAGTTTGCTGGGCGCCAAGGATCTTCTGATCGCGATCAGTTTTGGCCGGTGTCTACAGGCCACTGTCGATGCGGTGTTGCACGCTCACCAGAACGGCGTGCCCACGTTTGGAATTACCGACAGCGAGAAGACGCCGATTGCGCGCTTCTGTGATTTCTTCTGGGTAGCTTCCATTGCGAACCCGTCATTCCACGGATCGTATGTCGCGCCATTTGCCGCCATGGATGCGCTCTTCGTTGCCTGTGCGCACCTTCAGCCCAAACGCTCGCTGGCCCTATTACGACGGAAAGATCAGGATTCGCGATCGCGCTGGTACTTGCCCGACACCTCCGGAACTGCACATCGGAGAAATTCAAAGGAGGACAGTCATGTTTTGCCTGGACTCGATGAAAGAAACTCGTAGGCTCTCGATGTTTCCGATAGAGAAAGTGCTGGCGAGAATGACGCGCGGGGCCAGTCGCGGTATCTGGCTAGGCTTGATCGTGGCTGCTGCGATGATTGGCATTTCCAGGCGAAGCCAGGCGCAAACCGCCGCAACAGGGGGAATTGCGGGAATCGTGACCGACGCCACAGGAGCAGTCGTGGGCGATGCCAAGATTACAGTCACAGGTGAGAGCACCGGCGACAGCCGTAGCGGGACATCAAGCAGCAACGGCAGCTACGTGGTTCCGCTCCTGCCTCCGGGTACTTACACGATGCGTGCTTCCAAGACTGGTTTCAAGGAGTTGGTCCGCCCCGGAGTGACGGTGCATGTCACGGAGACCGCAGTTGCCAATCTCCAACTGACTGTGGGAGTGCCATCGGAGATCGTGACCGTCTCGTCCGACGCGGAACTTCTCGACACACACGACCCGGCGCTTGGAAAGGTCACGAACGAGCTCATTGTTTCTTCGTTGCCCTTAGTGACTCGTAATTATACGCAGATTATCGGCCTGTCTCCGGGAGTTGCAACGGAGGTTACGAATGCAGCCGAACTTGGAAGGGGATCGGGGAGTGAGGCGATAGGAGCCAGCGGATTCTCGGTTCACGGTGGACCGACCAATGACAATAATTACCAAGTGAACGGAGTTGAGGTGAATGACCTCATGGGATCCGGTTCGTTCAGCGGGGGAATCGCGGTGCCCAATCCGGACACTATACAGGAATTCAAAGTTCAGACTGGCCAATACGACGCTTCGTACGGAAGGAATGCCGGTGCGAATGTGGATCTAGTCACCAAGAGGGGAACGAATGCCATTCACGGAACCGCATTCGAATTCTTCCGGAATGACGTTCTGAATGCGAATGACTATTTTTTGAAGCAAAGTGGTCAGCCGCGACCGGTGATCAAGCAAAATCAGTTTGGAGGATCCTTGGGAGGCCCGATTGTCAAAGACAAGTTGTTCTACTTCGGTTCTTATCAAGGAACACGTCAGCGGAACGGCCTAGGCGGGGGACTTTGCATTAGCCGCGTGCCGTCGCCTCCGTTGACGGATGATCGGTCGCGTGGAGGGCTGGGCGCCCTCTTCAACGTGCCCAGTGGCGGTGCCATTGCGCAGGACGGGTCGAATATCAGCGATCAATCCCTGGCTTTGCTCAACCAAAAGTTGCCCAATGGTGGGTACGTAATCCCCTCACCTCAGACGATTGATCCTTCACAGCCATCCTTCTTTAGCCAAGGACTATCGACCTACAGTCAGGCATGTCCATTTACTGAGGACCAGTTCCTAGTCAGCGTCGATTACTTCCCCAGCGTCAAAAATTCGATCAACGGTCGTTTCTTCTTTTCGAATGACAGCCAATCGGCCTCACTGCCGACAAACGCCAATATCGGTGGTTTTGGTCTCCCTGGCTTTCCGCAACCCAACGACAATCGATTTCGAGTTTTCTCCCTCAGCCATACCTATGCTTTCACCCCAAAGCTGATCAATCAGATCACGATTGGCTACCATCGTTTGGTGGGATCCGTCGATCAGAGCGAGCCCTTTAGCTATTCCGATATTGGTGTCTCCGCTCCGGACTTTGTGAATGCGTTCCCGGAAATCGGCGTCGTCGGCTCATTCCAGACTGGAGGAAATGGACAGGGCATCCACATAACCCAAAACAAATACAACGTCGCCGACTCGGTTCTCTGGTCAACCGGCCGACACTCAATCCACTTTGGAGGCGGAGTAGAACGCGCCCAGATCAATCAGACGAATTTTCACTTCTTCGGTGGAATTGAGTTTCCTGACTACACCCAATTCCTGCTCGGAGTTGGATCTTTTACGCTCGACGTTCCGGGGCTGTTCGATCGATATTGGCGAACTTTGGACTATAACCTGTTTGCCCAAGACGACATTAAAGTCAGCTCGAAATTCACTCTGAATTTGGGGTTTCGCTACGAACGGCTCGGGGACTTGGGGGACGAATTAGGAAGGAATGCAAGTTTCGATCCGGCGCGCGCTGATCACACGGGTGCGGGCAGTCAAGCGGGTTTCATTGTGGCTTCCAATCTTAAAGGGGTGGATCTCCCCACCGGAGTCATCCGCGCCCCCAACGAGGCTGCGACGAACGGACTGGGGAAAAACACTTGGGGTCCGCGCATAGGATTTGCTTGGGAACTCCCCGGCGGTAAGACCGTGCTTCGTGGTGGCTACGGCGTTTATTATTCCCGCACCTCGGCTCAACCCATACTCCAGGAATTGACCGGCCCTCCCTTTGGACAAATTCGTTTTGTACAGAGCGTCGCAGGCATCCCGTTCGCCGAGCCATTTCAGCCTCCCCCAACCTTGCCTTCATTCCCCACGTACCAGGCGGCTACGTGCCCACCCGCGGTATTGGATTCGGCGGGTGGTTGTCTATCCTTCGTCAATGTTTCCGCGGATATTAGGACACCCTTGACCCAAAACTACAGCCTCAACGCGCAATTGCAGTTGCAGCCCGATCTTGCACTTGAAATCGGCTACCAGGGCGCGCGCAGCACGCGGTTATGGGAGTTTCGCAATTTCAACCAGGCCTTCTCGGCCAGCCCGGGACATCCGCTGAATGGAGAAACTGAAAACACATTCTTCAATATCACCCAGCGCACCCCAGTTCCCGGCGTTTCCAGCCTTGGCGCCGGACAAGTGATGTCGACGGGAGCATCCTGGTATAACGCACTCCTTACCAGCGTGAGTAAGCGCTTTAGTCATGGGTTGCAGTTTCTGGCATCGTACACATGGTCGAGCGCGCTCGGAACCTCGCAGTCCTTTGCCACGGGCACACAACTTGGCGGCGCAGTTGTGGGTAACCAGAACAATCCGAGGGCTCGTTATGGCTGGGACGACTTTGTACGACCGCAGCGTTTCGTTTTGAGCGGCGTTTACGAACTGCCCGGTTTCAGTCAACAGCATTCTGCGAGGGGCAACTTGCTGGGAGGATGGTCTATTGCCGGGGTTTTCACGATCCAGTCGGGACAGCGCCTAACCCCCACTGCCACCAACGCGCAAAACGTTTTTGGTATCGTGACCGATCGTGCTCCTTTCTCGAACGCTCCCGGATGCAACAATAAGTTCGTAAACTCGGGGTCCGTTCAGAGTAAGTTGACCAAATACATCAATACGCCCTGTTTTGATGTGAACCTCAACACTTACCCGATCATTGGAACTGACGGGATTGGCACAGACTTTGGAACGAGTGGTATCGGGCAAATCACGGGACCCAATCAAAACAACTGGGATATCGCGCTAATCAAGCGCACTTCATTGACTGAACGTGCAAAGTTGGATTTCCGAGCTGAGTTCTTCAACGCTTTCAATCACCCTCAATTTGCCAATCCAGACCTCGACGCGGGTTTGAGCGCACCGCAGTTAGGATTAGTCGCTCCAAATTCCAACTTCGGGCAGATCACCGCGATGAGTACGAACCCGCGTATCATTCAACTAGCATTAAAGTTGAGTTTCTAGAGGGGGATGGCTGAGCGTAGTGCGGACGTCAGCAGTGGGTCGCAGAAACTAGGGGCAACGGAAACCACCGACCCACAGTGGGCAAACACAGTCGATGTTTGTGCGATAACGAGGACTAGCAGATGAAATCTTTGGTTCTTGGAATACTCATGGCGCGCAGGGCCAGAGGGATTGCTTTCATCATCTGCACGTTTCTTGTCTCTCTCCACGCGCAGGGACCAAAGCCGGCGCTCCCGAAACCCGAGGCCAAAGCCGCCGCGGCTCCCACCACTCCCTCGACCTCCCACGAAATGACTGCGGATGACGTCGGAGCGTTCCTCGACGGAATCATGCCGCAACAACTTGCCAGGGAAGATATTGCCGGCGCGGTCGTATCGGTGGTGAAGGATGGCAAAGTTCTGTTCGCGCGCGGTTACGGGTACTCCGACGTGGAGAAGAAGACTCCGGTATCGCCGGACAACACGCTCTTCCGCCCAGGATCAATTTCGAAGCTCTTCACCTGGACGGCCGTGATGCAACTGGTGGAGCAGGGAAAACTCGATCTGGATCGGGATGTCAACGACTATATCGATTACAAGATCCCAGCAACCTTTCCTAAGCCGATTACTCTGCGTAATGTAATGACCCACACGCCGGGTTTCGAGGAAACCGCGCAGGAGTTGTTTGTCGCGGATGCCAAGGACTTGAAGCCTCTGGGCGACTACTTGAAAGCACACTTGCCAGAACGCGTGTATCCGCCGGGCACCACGCCGGCTTATTCCAACTACGCGACTGCGATGGCGGGATACATTGTGCAACGCGTCTCGGGCCAACCCTTCGACGACTACATCGAAGAACACATCCTCAAGCCGCTGGGCATGACGCATTCCACCTTTCGCCAGCCACTGCCGGACGCGCTGGCACCGCTGATGTCGAAGGGCTACGACGTCGCTTCGCAGCCCGCCAAAAAATTTGAATTCGTCGAAGCCTCGCCCGCAGGAAGCTCTTCCGTATCAGCGATGGACATGACGCGCTTCATGATGACCCATCTGCAAGACGGAAAATTCGGTGATGTTCAGGTCGTGAAGCCGGAGACGGCTCGATTGATGCATGCACGTCAGTTCGAAAACCATCCCGACATGAGTGCGATGGCACTGGGTTTCTATGAAGAAACCAGGAATGGCCACCGGATTATCGGCCACGCTGGCGACACAGAAAACTTCCACAGCGATCTCCACCTGGTGCCGGACGCGCAAGTCGGCTTTTTCATTTCGTACAACAGCGCAGGGAAAGGCGAGGTCCGCGCGCGGGAAGCCGTGTGGCACGCTTTTCTCGATCGATATTTCCCTTACCAGGTTCCCGAGAAATCAGCACCTGCGAGCGCTGCGCAGGATGCGCAAGAGGTCTCCGGCCACTATCTGGTGAGCCGCCGCGGCGACACCACCATTTTGAAAGTGCTTAACGTCGCCGGCGAGACCAAAGTTTTTCCGAACGGCGACGGCACCATCAGCGTCAGCGATCTGAAGGACATGAACGGCGAACCCAAAAAGTTCCGCGAGATCGCTCCGCTGGAGTACCGCGACGTGAACGATCAGGATCGGATCGCCTTCAAGAAGGACGACTCAGGGAATTTAGTCGGCGTCATTGACTTTCCATTCATGGTCTTCCAGAAAGCAACCTGGTACCACAACAGCGCTTTCCAGTTGCCCCTGATTGTTGTATCGCTGGTCATCCTGTTGCTCACCGTGCTGCTGTGGCCAGTGATGGCGCTAGTCCGCAAGCACTATGGCAAAACGTTGACTCTGACTCCGGAGCAACGACGGTTGCGTTTGCTCGTGAGGTTGGGTTCGCTGGCCTTTCTGCTCTTCTTTGGCGCCTACGTTTTGTTCTTCACGATCGCGCTCAAAGATATCGGAATGTTGAGCCCACGTGGGAACCCGTGGCTGCGCTTGATACAGCTTTTGGGCTGGCTAGGAATTGCGGGCATGATCGTTGCCCTCTACAGTGCATTCCGATCATGGCACGAGTCAGGAGTTTGGCGGTGGGGCCGGATCGGCGAAACGCTCATCGCTCTGGCCTTCGTGGGAGTGTTCTGGTTTGTGTTCACCTGGAACATGCTGCATTGGAGCTTGAAATACTAGGAGGCGATTGTTCCCAGCAAGACAGCCGCAGATCATCGTAAAGACCTGTAAACAAGCGCGTTCATCGCGGCAATCCGTCGAATCCGGACGGGTTATTTCCCATCACAATAGAAGCTTCGTCCCGTCTTTAAGCCGAAGAAGGATTCTTCTATCGCTTATCGCTCAGTTGTTCCTCCCATGCCCGGCGATATGACGCGGAACCAGCGGATATTCTTCTCATTGTCCCGGCGCCACTTGGGGACATAGATGTGAAATACTCGGCCTAAAGCGATCGCCATGAAGGAGGCATTTCAGAGGCGGAGCGAGCAGTATGGAACCGAATGGCCCAGCGTGAACTTTGAGCGCCATATCCTCACGATGCCGAGATCAAAGCACGGGAACGCTCGCCGTATTCCCCTGAACACTGTTGCGTTGGCGGCGTTCAAGGCGCTAAGTCCAGATTCATCTGTCAGTACGTTCGTCTTTTTGGACCAACATGGTCATGAGACGCTACGCAGAAATCGCGATTGGTTTGAGGACGCGCTGAGTGAAGGGGGAGTGCGCGATTTCACATGGCACGACATCAGGCACACCTTTGCCAGTCGCCTGACTATGAATGGACTGGGCATCAGGAACGTACAGGAACTGAGGGGCATCGAACGATAAGAACTTAAAATAAAAGACATCACGCTGTCATTTAAACCTGAACACGTGCCGGAGTTCGTCCTTCTCGCCCAGGTCTTTTTGCAGAACCCAGGTGATAAAGAAAGTATCTTGTTCACTGCTTTTAAGCTCAAGCCGAAGTCCTCGACTCACCCAAGATGACGGGAATCATAGTGCCGATTGCAGAAGCGTAATTTGGAAAACTTTGCTGGAGCAGACAGGTTTCACCCAATGCATCCGCCACGCTCCGCACCTGGAGCACTCCGCAGCAGGTCAAAGTCGCCCCCCCGGGTCGGGAATATAGCACGTCAGATTCTTCCAACCCGAAGCTCAGTCTTCGGGCCGCGCAAGTTTCCAATCTTGAAGCGTTCAATGAGCAGGAACAGCGATGCTGTTTACGGTGTCTGACCCCTTTGGGAGGTGCAGCTTGCGGCTTCCAATCGTTTCGTTGAAGTTCCAATCGTTGACCGTTGCGGCGGTGGGTCTCTCGACCGCTCTCTGGATGAGTGCAATCAACCCTGCCTGCAAGCTGTAGCTTGTCGAAATCAGGGCGATTACACCAAAAGCTGTTGCTGGAAGATCGCTTTCCGAAAATCTGGGTACCGGATGCGGAGAATCGCGATCTGCGGCAACTGCTGTGCCATCGCCACCGGTTGGTGCAGATGCGCACGCGGGTCATGAACCAGTTGCACGTGGTGGCGCTCAACGAGGGACTGCGCCGCAAGAAAGCGTTGTGGCGGCCGGCGGGTCGGGTGGAACTGGAAGGGTTGTCGCTGGCAACCTGGGCTAGCCGACGCCGGCAAGACCTGCTCGACCTACTCGACCAACTCACGCCGAAGATCCATGAGCTGAACGGAAAGCTGGAACAGATCGTGGAGCGACGGCCCGTGACGCGACGACTGAGCACGCATCCGGGAGTCGGTCCGTTGACCGCACTGGCGTTCGAGTTAGTGATTGGAACGCCAGAACGTTTTGCCTGCGGGAAGCAGATTGCCAGCTACGTGGGACTGATTCCAGCGGAAGAGTCCAGCGGAGATCGGCGACGGCTGGGCCACATATCAGCAAGCAGGGCAACGCGCTGTTGCGCTTCCTGTTGGTGGCAGCAGCCCAGGTCACGGTGCGCAGCGATGGGCAATGGCGCAGCCTGTTCTTTCCTCTGGCCATGCGGCGCGGACGCAAGATCGCGAAAGTCGCGATGGCCCGGAAGCTGGCGGTCGAGTTGTACTGGATGTGGCGGCGCGGTTGGGACTACGAACAGATGCAGCAGCTCGGTTCGCACGCGGGAGAGCAGGCATTGTTCCTCCTGTGGGCCTACCCACCAAACTTGCAAACCAAAGGATTGGTGGCCGACTGTGTTCGATTGTCGGCCACCCAAGTGTAGCAACTTCAGTACGAGGTGAATTCTTAAGCTGCGATCTTCTGGCCCAGGAAGTCCTTGGCTTTGGCTTTTTCTTCGTCCCACTTCTTCAGCTGCTCGGGACTAAGGAAACTGACGACCCGCTGACGAATCGCATCGCGATTTGCAACAACCTTGCTGATGACCTCGGCTTTGGTCGTGTTGGGATTCTGTTGCATGTACTCAGCGATCTTTTCTCGAGCTTCCGTAAGAGCGACGCGAAGCTTTTCCTTTTGATCGTCGGTGAGGTTCAGGTCGCTAGCGAAACGCTTCAATTCGGTCACCACTTGTTCGCGTTCTTCAGTGCTCAGATTCATGACATTGCTCCTTGATCGTTTAGTGGATTTATAGTTCTTAGGTGGATCGAAAAGCACTGCCCAAGAAGGTTCTTGGCCGAGGCTTCACGCAACTTGTAGAAAGGAGATGCGAATCCTAGAGGGTGGTTGGTCTGCTGGGAACTGTCAAAAGTTATAGGAGCAACGGGAATCTGAAAGCCGCGCACTCTCGACAGTGGACGAAGTCAGGTGATTACACTCATTGACCCGAGCGGGCCTGCTGGCTCTTCTTCTTCGCCCACCTTGAGATCGATTTCCTGTGTGGCCACTCCCGGACCACATCAATCCAGCATTTGATGCCTGCTAGGAATAAAGCGACCAGCACAGTCAGGGTAATTACGGTAGAGACCATGGCGCTCTCAACTAAAGTTGCTACTGTCAGATTTCGCATGTAGAACCTTCCACGCAAAACAAGCGATCTCACCAGTTACGATCCGAGGCTCCGTGGCGTCTTCGTTTGGCAAGAACGGTCCCTCCCGAGCGTCTGGTTGATGCATGGAGGCATCATCGGGAGGGACCCAAGTGCTCACTGCATGCTTCGTTTCAGGTTCCCAAAGAACGGCACTCCATGTCACCTAGTAGTAATCCCAGTCGTTTTGAGTGTGAGCGCAATTTTTCGCCGGTTGACCTCCATCGACTGCCGGATGTGCCTCTTTGTTTTCAACGTGCCGACTAGTTCTTCTAGCAGTCGTGCGCTTAAGACCGAATGCAATAACCTTTGGCCAAGAGTGCAGCCTGAGCGCTTAGGAGTCTTCATGAAGGGTATAGGAGCGCTTGCGGCAATTGTTCTTGCCGTCACGATGGTTGCTTGTGGAGGAAGTTCTTCAAGCACGAATACAACAGATGGTGCATGGTCCGAGACGCTGTCTAGCTCGACAGGGCAGCCGCTCGGCTCATTCACCTTTACCGTGACGCAGAACGACGCGGCTCTTACGGGCAGCGACATGGACTTTACCAACATGGAGTCGTTAGCCCAGTGCTTCCGCACGGGTACCGTAATGAACGGCCTGATCCAGCAGGGAATGATGAATGGCAGCACCTTGATAATGACTATGTGGTGGACTGCGCCCAACAACACAGGAGCCAATAGCATGTATATGAAAGGCAATATAGCTATGGGCATGGGTTCAGGCTCAGGGACGTTCACGCTAACCGGACAGGCCCCCGGATGCACAAGCGACCAGGGTGCCTTCACCATGACTCACATGAGGTGAGCCGCGCTGCGACATTTAATCCGCATCGCCAACCGTTTTTAACTCCGCTCTCGGGGCAGTTGTGTCAACTGTTGAAACCAGGCGATTACACCAGCTTGCGCCGTCTGTTCGCCTTTTTGAGGTCAATGAGTGTGATGGCGATGTTTCAACAGTTATCGTGCCGGGATCGAATTGACTGCAATGACCGCCTACAAGGAGGAGCTATGCGTCCGATCCGATCGCTGGCATCAATCTTTGTAATATTCTCCATCGTCTCGCTCGCCGGACGCGCCCACGCGAATGAAGATATTATCGAACTCCCACTTCAACCCGCCAAATGCCTCTGTGGAATTGTGACGTACGAAAACGGTGATCTGGCGCGGGGCGCAAAGGTCGAAGAACTCGGGCAAGATTGGAAATGTGCAACGCACCGGATCTACCGAAAGCGATTCCGAAGGACGTTTTACTCTCACTCCAGTCAAGGGCCATCGAACGGCGACTGGGGGTTTTGGTGAAATCGCGATTTTTCGCTAACAATCCTCAGCCCGTTTGCTAGGCTGATCCGGGGACAAGAATGTTCACAGACCTGAATTCATCCCTCCGGGCTCTCCTGCTCGCAATTGTGTGTGTTGCGTTGCTGCTGATTGCCTGCGGCAAAAAAGAAGCTACGCCGCAAGGTACCGACCAGACCAAGCAACAAGCGGCTGCCTCCGGTCCGACATCGTCCACCGCGACGAATGCTCTGTTGTTACCGCTTCACTTCGAGCACCACACCGGCGATCTCGACGAAATGGTGAAGAGGCGCAACATCCGTGCGCTTGTCATTCTTAATCCCATCGGCTTCTTTTATGACAAGGGACGGCCCCGAGGCGCCATCTATGAATCGCTGGAAGAGTTCCAGAGGTTTGCCAACAAGAAGCTTAAGACTGGACCCGTGCAGCTGAAAGTCACATACCTGCCGGTCGCACCGCCTCAAGCGGAAGCCGCCCTCAGCGAAGGAATGGGTGACTTCGTCGCGAACGCCATTGCTGTCACTCCTGAGCGTGAGAAGCGGTTTGCCTTTTCCGTCCCTATTCAGACCAATGTGACCCGGATCGTAGTGAGCGGACCCGGGTTCGGCTCGTTTTCCACCCTCGACGAACTTGCAGGGAAGGAAATCTATGTCAATCCGCTCACGATCGCCTACCAGGAACTGCGGAAGTTGAACGACTCGCTGCAGAAAGCAGGCAAGACGCCCATACGAGGTTCGGGAAGCTGACAAGAATCTCACCGACGACGATCTGGTCCAGATGGTCAACGCCGGCCTGATCCCTGCCACCATCACTACGCGGGAGCGCGCCGAACTGTGGTCAAAGGTCTTCGATAACTTGAGGGCGCATCCCGACGTGCCGCTCGCCACCGAGGGACAAACCGCGCTGGTTATGCGCAAGAACAATCCCCAGCTCAAACAGCTTCTGGATGAATTCGTCGCCAGCCATGGAGTTGGTACGTCTTTCGGAAACACGATCTTGCGTCGCTACCTGAAGAATACCAAGTGGGTGAAAAATTCCACCTCCGGCAAAGAGATGGAAAAGTTTCGCGCCACCATTGCGCTGTTTCAGAAATATGCCGCGCAATACGATTTTGATTACCTGATGCTGGCCGCACAGGGCTACCAGGAATCCATGCTGAACCAGAACCTGCGCAGCCCGCGGGGTGCGGTGGGCATCATGCAGGTCATGCCCAGATACGCCGCCGCCTCACCCATCAACATCGCCAACGTGGGCGTAGCCGACGCCAACATTCACGCCGGGGTTAAGATGCTGCGCAACATCGCCGACACCTATTTCAACGACCCCAAGCTGAATCCTGTCGACCGCACGATGTTCGTCTTTGCCAGCTACAATGCCGGCCCGACCCGCGTCGCCCGCCTGCGCAAGCAGGCCGCAGAAAGCGGACTCAATCCTGATGTCTGGTTCGATAACGTTGAACTGATAGCCGCCCAGGACATCGGGCAGGAAACCGTCACCTACGTCCGAAACATTTACAAATACTACGTAGCCTACAAGCTGGCCGTCGAACAGACAGGGCTACGGCAGAAGACGGCGAAAGGCCAATGACGCCCGGGTTCCTCGGCCCGTGCGGCGCGGATCGTTGGTCTGCATGCGTAAACCGCATGGGATACTCTCCACATCAATTTCGGTAGTTGTTGTAATCAGGCGTGGGTGTTGAAAAAGTCACTGTGATTGGCGGTGGACTGGCGGGAAAAGCGTGGTAAGTAAGGAGGAGAAAACTCCTTGCCATGCTTTTCTTAATCGCCATTCTGGGAGGGCTGCTGATCATGATGGGACAACACGACCGTTCCGAAGCGCTGTTCTATTACTTCCGGCTGGAAGATCAGGTTCCCGAGACTCATCTGCTCCGACTGATCGAGAAGCACATCAGCTTTGCCTTTGTGCGGGAGAGGCTGAAAGCGAGTTACAGCGATACCGGCCGTCCTTCCATTGACCCCGAACTTCTGCTACGCATCCTGTTGATCGGCTATTTGTACGGCATCAGCAGCGAGCGGAAGCTGGTGGAGGAACTGCGCATGCACCTGGCGTGGCGCTGGTTCACTGGTCTGGGATTCGACCAGGAGATTCCGCAGCACTCCACGTTCTCGAAGAATCGGCACGGACGGTTTCAGGAGTCAAAGCTGTTCGAGGAACTGTTGGAGCAGATCGTGCTGCAGTGTGTGGAAGTGGGCTTGGTCGAGGGCCAGCATCTGTCGGTGGATGGCAGTTTCGTGGAAGCCAATGCGGCGAAGGAAAGCCGCATTCCACGCGAACAGTTAGGGGAGGCGGCGCAGGTGAACCAAACCGTGCGCCAGTATCTGGTGGAACTGGAGCAGCAAAACCCGACCGACGAGCCTGTGCATAAGCAGAAACTGGTGTCCACCACCGATCCCGATGCGACCTACGCCACCAAGGGTGGAACTCCGGCCCGCCTGGGGTACTACGACAACTATCTGGTCGACAACCACAGTTGCGTGATCGTGGGCGTACAAGCGACCGCCGCTCGCATGAGTCAGGAGACGGTCGCCGCACAAGACATGCTCACTCGTTTCGCGCACTGGCGAGGACGAGCGCCGGAATCGGTGGCCGCGGATACAACGTACGGAAACGGGGAGTTCTTGCAATGGTTGGCGGAGCGGAGCATCACGCCCTATATGCGAACCCGCGACAGTATCCACAGAAAGAACAGCCCGTTCTACGGTCCAGAGCGGTTCACGTACCAACCCGAGAGCCACAGCTATCGCTGTCCCGCCGGGCAGCAACTCAACTACGGGGGCCGCAGCCTGCGCAACCGCACCTATACCTATATCGGGACGCGCAAACGTTGCGGTGCCTGTGCGCTAAAAGCCCAATGCACGAATGGAGCGTTTCGCTATCTTGCCATTCACATGGAGGAACCAGCCCGGCAGCGTGCCCGCGAGTTGGCCAACACACCAGAGTTCACCCATGCACAGCGGCAAAGAAAGAAGGTCGAAGCCCTGTTTGCGGAACTGAAGAATCAGATCGGACTGCGTCGCTTACGCCTGCGCAGATTGAAGTTCGTGCGGGAGCAGTTCTTCCTGGCAGCGGCCGCCCAGAACATCAAGCGACTGGTGCGCTTCCTCAGCCCACCGAAAACACCTGTTCTGCCAGCCACCACTTAGCCGAACTGAGTAAGAAAAAACTCGACAGAGGCATACTCGCGGCCGAGAAGACGTTCCGTTGACGTACTTTTTCAACACCCACAGGCGATTGCACTCATGGACCTCAGGTATCTTGGGCCGGACGGAGGTAGAGATGTGGCAAAAAGTATCGTTATGCGGAACAATCACCACTACACTACTACGGCTCCTTCCTAGTTTCCAAGATCGTCGCTCCCAACACTAGTGTCTCCACCTTGAATATTTGCTGCGGTCTTGGGCTTTAGCCTCAGGAGCCTCGTCGCCGCGGAAGAATTTGTCTTTTTCTTTGGCATTGGCGACCTTCATTTCAGGCATGGCCACGAATGGGTTGGCGTAGTCGTTGGCTGCGTTCCAGAACAAGAAGCCGATTCCCCCTTTGGTCTTGGCGGTTTCCACTTGAACCTTAATGTACTCGGGCGAGTACGTTTTGGTGTGCCAGTGGAAGGCTTGCAGCCAGGGGCGGATGACCACGCCGCTACCTTTGGTGATGACTACGAAACGGTCCATCGATTCGCCGATGAAGTGAGCAGGCTCATCGCCGGGGTTGGTAATGTTATCCATGCCGAAGAAGTGCGACGGGTAGACCATGGGGCTCAGCACATCGCAGTAGTTGGCCATGCCGACGATGTCTTGTCCGGTATGAGAAAGGTCAACCTGGCGCTGCCATGCCATGACGCCAAAGACGTTGAGGGAAAGCAGGACGCCGGTGGGGTGGAGTTCAGCGTAGGCCTTCTTGACGAAGGTGGTGATTACGTCGGTGCGCTGCAGGACGTGCGGGGCGTGGCAATTGGTTTTTACCCCACGCCTTGCGCCGTGGGCTGCATTCTTCTGCCCCTTGGGAACCGCGGCTGAGGCGCTGCTGGCGGCTGACTCAACATTGGCATTCGTAATGATTCCGCGTTGCGTCGCTTCGAAGGGACGAACGAATGCGTCCGTCCCCACGCCGACCGGGAGGGCGCTGTTGGTGCACGAGCCTTGCTCATTGGATGCTTGCGCGGCTTCTGGATGCTCAGACTGGAAGACGAAGGCGGCGTCTTTTTGGTCGCCTTCGGCGGGGAAGCGGACGTAGTCGAACTGGATTTCGTCTACGCCGAGCTGGGCTACTTGCTTCGCCAGCGCGATGTCATAATCCTGAACTTTTGGGTTGGAGGGATCGGTCCAGACCAGCTTGCCGTTTTCGCGCCAGGGTTGATGCGTACGGCGCGATTGGACGGCGAGTTCGGGATGCTCCACCACCAGGCGCTCGTCGCGGAAGATGGCAATGCGCGCGATGGCGTGCATGTTTTGCTGGTGCAGGAAGTGGGCGAACTTCGGGACGTCGTGGATATAGACCATGTGCCTGCCGAGCAGCGGGTGCTCGAAAGGGATGTTGACGCTGCCGTCGGAGTCTTTGATGTCGAACACTACGGCGTTGCCGCCCACTTCGCGCCAGTGGCGGATGATGCGGAGTCCATGGCTACTCCCAGCCATGACGCCAGTCAGGTAGATGGCGCGGACCTCGAAGTCTTTAGCGACGGGGATGGCCTTCTCAGTGATGGGCGCGGGGAGGATGCCCGGAATGACGATGTTTTCGTTGGCTTTCAGGATGTTGGCGGTGCGGTCGCCGTTAATGTTGCGGATGGCGCCGGCTAAGTCGGCTGAAGTAAGGTAGGAAGTCCTGCCCAGATAGCGACGGGCGATCATGGGGATGGCTTCGCCGCGCCTAGCGGTATAGATCTCGGTGCCGGGCGCTGCGACGGGCTGCGGTGGGCTGCTGGCGGAGCTGGCGGGATCCGAAACGGTCGCTTTCACCGGGTGCATCTGCTGGGCTTGAGGCGCGCCCGCAGATGCGGCCCGGGAGGTTTGCGCTCGAGCGGCGAAGTCGGACGACGAGTGGGTGCCGGGCCGCCCGGCGGCTGCTCCGAGAAGAAGACAGGAAACTGTTGCGATGGTGCGAATGGACGAACGGTGCAAGCGGGCCTCCCCGCGAAATCCCTACTGTTTGCGATGGCTGAAGCCCTTTTCCCTTCTGTTGTGGCAGCGACTCCCCGCTTTTGATCATCGTCTACGACGGACCACTGCACGCTCATCGGTAGGCGGGGATAGACGCAAGATCAATCAAACGCCCATAGGAGTGATTCCGTAGCACCGGGCCAGGTCGTTGATGCCTGTCCTTAAGGCCGCCCAGTAGCGTTCCGGCTGCGAGCCATAATTGCCGCGCGTCATAACTTGGTTGACGCGTCGCGCGCTATCCATGACCTGTTCCATCTGGACGCGGGTCTCCATGTAATTGGGGGTCGGATCGAACTTACGCCGGAGCCGGTTTGTAGACCGATTGAGGTCGTCCAAAGCCTCTTCCAAATCATCCTTTGTCCGCTTCGCTTGATCTTGACGAGCCTGCGTGTTGGTGGGATTTCCCTGACGGCGTCGCGTTGTCGCTCCACTGTTTTGTGACGATGTGGTGTGCCTTCGAGCGAGCGTCGTCCCCTCGGGTTTCCAAGTACTTGCTGAACTCATCTACTCCGTCTTCCACTTTGCGGATGCGGTCGGCCACTTGCACCTTATTGAACGGGCTCGTTTGTGCGTAGGCAACTACTGCGCTAAAGGCTGCGACCGTAGCGCAGACCAATACCCTGATAGTTTTTGGCTTCATTGCAGTCGCCTCCCCATCCGGCATCCGGCCGGAGGGAACCCGAAACGATTAGAAGTGGTCCACCGGCACATAAGAACTGGTAAAAGTGACAGAACAGTGGCCCGTTCGGTTCGGAAGTGCCCCGTCCCTACGGCGCGTAGGACATTTGAAAACCGTGGTGATACCTGGCGAAATATCGCGATTTCACTCAGAACCCGGTCAATGCGTGAAATCTGTTAACAAACAACCATCATTGCGTGAGCCGCTAGGCGGCACTTCTCCCACGATTACAGCTTCGCGTACTCTGGCACGGACGCGCACCGTTACTCGGTATGCGGAGTCTTCCAGCTAAAGTCGTAACGGAAGCCGATGGCCGCGGCCTGCGATACATCTTTGCCCTGCGCATCCACCGAGTCGCCCAGCTTTGCTTCGACGAACGCATAGCCGGATTTTGAGAAGTGCCATTCGGCGCCCAGGATCCCGTACCGCGTCTTGAAGTCCGAGTTGAGGACAGGGTTAAGGTCGTGAGGTAAATAGTCCTCAAAGCCCAGGATGGCAGCGAACTTCCCGAACTTCAGTCTGGAGTAGATCTCGACTCCGTTGGCGGAGAATCCCACGGCAACAGATTCCGGGCCTCCTGCCGGGTTGGGAATGAATGCGATGTCGCCATTGGTTTGCCGCGACCAAACGACGCCCCACTCCAGGTTGCGCCAATCGCCTTTCCCGCCCAAGGTCCAGTAATCCGTGTGACCACCATTGAATACCGCCTGCGCAAGCTGCGGGTTGAAGTAGGTCTTGTTATAGGCTCCGCCAATCCTCAGTCCTGGAAGCACTGCCGCCTGCAACGAAAAGCCGAAGCCATTGAAGGCCTGCGGAGTATTGCCACTGCGTAACTGTCCCTGCGCGCCAAAGTCGATGATTTTGGCGAATTTCAGGTGGTACATGATGGCTTGGTCAACGCGTCCAGTACCGGATTGCCCGCCATCCGTTCCCGCCACATACGTTGTGGTCGACGTGCCGCCAAACACGTTGAAGCGATCCGTCGTGTAGCCCGCTATGTCGTAGTGGGTAGAGTTCTCTTTACCGAAAGAGAGACGTCCAAACCGGCCGAAGTCGACACCGAGGAAACCAAGACGTGCCCCGAAAACAGGCTGCGTCCCCTGACTGATCACGCCGAACCCTTGCTCCGTGGTTGCACCGGCATTGAATGTGGTCTCGCTTCGAACCAGGTTCACCCCCCACTCGCCGGTGGCAAATACCTTGATCGGTCCGAAGGTGGAGAAATTGATACCCACGCGGCTTGCATTGTCCTGTACCTGTGCTCCGGAGTCCGAAATGCTCACAATGTTACGGAGGCTTCCGTACGGATTAAACATACCGAAATACTTCACCTCGGGATTGGTGCCGGTTGTGACGGCAGCCATGTCCGCCTGCTGGTCCGCGGTCTCAGAGTGGGCATTCACTTCGACAGATACCTTAGCTACGCGTGATGTGCTGCCGGTGGCGAATTCGCCGCCACAACCTTCCGACACCCAGACTCCCTGCGCGTCATATCCCCAATTTCTGCCAAGCAAGCAGGCCGCTTCGCCCGTTGGCCGCAACATTACTACGCCCGCATTGGTGTCGGCGGCACAGTGCAGTCGCTGATCACCCGTAGAAACGCAGGTAACGACTGAAGAAACGGTTACCTGTGCCGAGTTCTGCTGTGCACTTGTACTTAGGACAGAACCGAGTACACCGAGTACAAGGGCTGGAAGTGTGAGATACCTTCTTAGATTCATCCTGTTTCTCCTCGACGCGAACATTGCCGCCCCTTGCGCAAGCACGGTAAAGCTCAGTTGTGAGGATGGCTCAACATTTGTCAGGCCTGAGCCCCTGACTTGCACACACTCCAGGCGTTCATCTAAGGAACCGGTGTAATCGACCGACGACGACAGGTCATCCGGCCAGAGGCTTCGTCGTGGCGGCCAGAAATCATGCGATCAGCGCATGCCTTAAACAACTCCGCTGCAAGGACATACACGCGGCTCCGCTCCATTCAATTCAGCAGAATATTAAGGAGAGTCTCCTCCTTTCGGACACTGACAGAACTTACAGGTCGCAACAAGAACTGCTACCTCATCACGCATTTCTCGCAAGCCTGCAAAGCTGCTTCACGCTTGGCACATCGGAGCTAGCTTCCAGCCAGTCAGCCCTTTTGGGTGGGTCGCCACCCGCATGTGAAATGGAAGGCTAGGTATGTGCTCGCATTGCAACGCCAACACTCTCTTAGGCTTTCTGGAACTCGAATCCAGTCATTCCCGTGTCTCCGTCCGCCACTGCCACAAACGACAGTTTGCTAGTTCGCAACCAAGAGAGAACATGGCAGACGAGTATAGGCAGAGCCTCGTCGTCAGTAACAGAATCTCGACCGCTCTCAAGATCGAGGGGCTCTGTTGGAGAGCATGTGGGCAGGTGTTCAGCACTGCTGCTGTAAACACCAAAGAAGAAGGACTACCGAAGAGCAGAGAGCCTAATGTTGAAATACAGATTCCTTTTAGCATCGGTATTGTTATTCGCATTCCTTGACTTAGGACACACTCTAGAGTCTGGCCCAATGCCAGCCGAGTTGGAGATTAGCCTCGATCGGTTCACAGAGCAGGGGCTTGGCTATCACGCCAGCGGGACAATACCTCTGCAGTTATCGGACCGAGATAACGTCTTCGTTGTCAAAGCACAAATGCCAGCGTACTGGCGACTCACTCCTGTTTATCGTAAGTGCAAGTTGAACGTGGCTTTTATCACACTACAAGTAGTCGGAAGGCAAAATCACGATCGGCTCACATTGGCGCTGAGCCTCACCCCTGAAGTACTCCGGCCTCCTTGCAGCGATCACAAGCCCATGCAGACGACCTATGAATCCAGGCTTAGCACCGGCGATCTGAATTCTATGGAATTCACGCTGTTCGTCGTGGACGGGAGTAACGATGAGCGTACTGTGGAAGATTCCTCGCACCTGGGCAAGTGGACCGGAAAGCTCACACTTCATCTTGCGTGCCCGGTGAGATTAGTTGTCAGCGAGAGTCTACCACTGATTTCTGTGTCACCTAGAGATGCAGTCCCGTGGCCATTAGTGTTTGACGATAGCAAAACCTCTGCGGAACTAAGCATACTTGCCGGGGGACTTTCGGCGGTTGTCGGACTGACTCGCCCAACGAGGCCCTATCCTCCTAGCGCGTCCTTTCTTGTTGCAAGCAGACACGCAGCTCTGCAGCAGGGGTTTTGTTTCTGGGTAAAATCTATTGAGGTGGAGTTCACGCCCGTGGAGATTCTGCTTGCAAGTGACTACCCAACTGGAAGCTGCGAGTACAAAGCCACACGCGAACACGAGATGCTTCATTATCAGGATCTGCAGATCCTTTTCATACGTTACCGGGCTCTCGTAATAGCAGCTCTTCGACAAGCGGGCTTTCCCACAGTACAGCGACCCGTTTTTGTCGGGTCTGTCATGGAAGCTACAAATCAGAGCCAAGCTCGACTACGAAGCACGCTTCAGCCCATCTACTCCTTGATGAAGAAAGCTCGACAAGCAGACGCCGATGCGCGGGATGCGCCGGAACAGCGGGTCCTGACTTGGAGCAAGTGTACGGACTGGTATTTGCGCTCAACCGCGCGGCCTACAGCATCGCTCCCTTCAGACCTGAATAGGGAGACTATGCATCTCGTGCCCGAGCAAGCCGCATCCGAATTTCGAAGGGGGCCTAACAAGTGAGCAGTCTGAGGCAAGACACGTAATCACCGCCGTAATATTCGGTCACTCCTCAGACTGCCATTTTTGCCAGTTGCTATCGGCCTGGTCGCTGGTCTCTACTGCTTTTGCTAGCGTGATGAGGAAGCCAGCCATGGCCGCTCGACCACTACCCCCTTCTGAACCGGACCCGGCTAGACACAAGATACGTCTAACTGAAATTGCCAAGAAAGCCATGGGGCAGCCATTCGTCGCTAAGATTCAATCCATTGCCAATGCGCAGGCCCTTCGGACACACCTGAATAGAGTTATGAAAACGCGTTGGTTGCGAATTGCGGGAATCGCAGTTGCGGTTCTTCTCGTAATACTGCTTGCGCTCCCGTTTCTCATCAACGTGAATAGCTTCCGTCCGAAGATCGAGTCGGAGTTGACGAATGCCTTGGGACGGCGTGTGACGTTGGGAGAGCTCAGCCTTTCGCTCTTAACCGGCAAAGTTGGCGTGGAGAATGTCAGCATCGCCGACGATCCGACCTTCAGCAAGTCACCGTTCGTAACAGCGAAGTCGTTGAAGGTGGGTGTCGAGTTGATGCCACTCATCTTTTCGAAGAAGCTGAACGTGACGGGGATAGTGCTGGACGAGCCTCAGATCACATTGCTCAAGGCGGCGAACGGAATGTGGAATTTCTCAACCCTCGGTGGTCCTGGTGCGAAAAATTCCGCTGAACCAGGGAAGGAAGGCGCGCCCAAGAACCTTTCCATCGGGAGGTTAGAGATCACCGACGGTGTGCTGGCCGTCGGAAGAGCCAACTCCGCCGCGAAGCCGCAGGTGTATGACAGGGTGAACGTGGAAGTGACCAATCTCTCGTATACCTCACAGTTTCCCTTCAAGCTGACAGTCGAGCTCCCGGGAGGTGGCACCGCCAACGTTTCGGGCAAGGCGGGACCCATCAATCCGCAGGACTCGGCCAAGACTCCTTTCGACACGAGCCTGAAGGTCAAAGACATGGACATCGCAGCGTCGGGTTTCGTCGATCCCGCGAGCGGCATTGGCGGCTCCGTCGATCTTGACGGCACCTTGAACTCAAATGGCCGTCAGGCCAAGGTGGTAGGCGGGATCACCTGCGCAAAGCTCAAGCTCTCACCCAGGGGTTCTCCCGCTCCCAAAGCTGTGACCATCAAATTTGAGATGAACACAGATCTCGACCGGGACTCCGCAGCCATTAGTCAAGGAGACATCGCCATCGGCAAGGCGGTCGCCCGGCTCACCGGCGGACTCCAGACCCAAGGGGAGTCGCAGTTAATGAATCTGAAGCTCAGTGCCCCAGGCATGTCCGTGGATGAACTGGAAGCGATGCTCCCGGCCCTGGGCGTAGTGCTTCCCTCAGGATCCAAGTTGCAAGGGGGAACGCTGTCGGCCGATTTAGCAATCAACGGTCCGCTCGACAAACTGGTGATCGCCGGCCCCGTGCGCTTGTCCAATGCGAAGTTGGCTGGTTTCGATATGGGCTCGAAATTAGGAGCTTTATCAGCCTTTCGTGGAAAGGCTCCCTCGAGTCCCGACACAACCATTCAAAATGCCAGCTTGAATGCGCGGATCGCTCCTGAGATGACGAGGGCCGATGCCATCAATGTGACGATACCATCCCTCGGCGTGGTGACCGGCGCGGGCACGATTAGCCCGGCCGGAGCACTCGATTTCCGCATGACAGCCGACCTGCAGAGCGACCGGGCCGAAGCACGGACGCAGAGAACCGGTCGGGGCGGGGATAGGGGAGGTATGTCCTTCATGATTCAAGGGACTACGTCCAGTCCAAAGTTTGTCCCGGACTTAGAGGGTGTGGCCGGCAACGCTGCAAAAGGGGTGCTGCAGAAATCTGTCTCTGAAAAGACCGGCAGCAAGACGGGCTTCGGCGGCGTCTTAAGGAAGAAGTAGCCGAACCCGCGCTGCGCATGGAACAACTTCAATCCGGTGAAGAGGCAGTCGCCCTTCCCGCGGGGAGCATCGGAGCGCCTCTTGAGACACCGGCCACCCTGGGACAACTTGTCAGAAATTAGTGATTAGTTGCATCAAGTCCGTAATGAGAAGGAGAACACCGATGAAATTCAGAATGATCGCTTCAGCTTTAGCTGTGATCTTGCTCGCTACTGGTTTGGCGAGTGCTGGAGACTCACCCGACAAGAAACGGGAAAAGACTCGCAAGATGGCAGATAAAACTCTGCAAGAACTGTACAAGCTGCAACCCACAGCTCAGGCGGCTATCCAAAAGGCTGCCGGATATGCCGTTTTCGATAATATGGGGACGAACCTGTTGCTGGTGAGCACGGCGCGTGGCTCCGGAGTCGCCGTCAACTCCAACACCAAGCAGGAAACCTTTATGAAGATGGTTTCGGCAGGCGCCGGCCTCGGGGTAGGAGTGAAAGATTATCGAGTGATTTTCGTGTTTGATAACGATAAAGCGCTGGCAACCTTCCAAGATTCTGGTTGGTCGGCTTCAGGACAAGCTGACGCTGCCGCGAAGGCTGGAGAGAAGGGCGGAGCCTACTCGGGAGCCGTCGAGGTTGCCCCGGGAGTTTGGGTTTACCAGATTACCAAGAACGGTCTTGCCCTCCAGTTGACCCTGCAGGGCACGAAGTACTACAAGGACGACGACCTCAACAAAAAATCATAGCTCCCGATCGCGAAGCGCAGAGCCACAAAAACTGTGCGGTGAACGTTTGCGCAGGGGAGGCGGCGGACAACAACGTTCTCCGCCGAACTATTGATCTCAAGTTAAAGTAGCAGGAGGTTGACTCATGACATTACCCAGACGCATCGAATTGCAGTGGCAACAAAACATCATCGAGCTATGGTTGAACACGCCGAGCATTCCGGACGATTCGCGCCCAGGACTCCTTGAGATGCTGAGTGTCGTGAAAGAAGAAGTGGAGAATCAGCGCTTTCGCGACGAACACTCGCCGTTCGAACTCTAGCGAGCCATTAGGTCACGCTGGCCGCACCACAGTCCAACCCGTCTGGGTCGTTGGGCTTTAAAACTGGTGATGGGCGGAAAATCTCGATAGCGCTCATTGAGGGGATTTTGAGCGCTATCGCCTGGCATGAGAAGCCCGGTCGGAGTCAAGATGGTTCTTTTGTTTTTTCGTTGGACAAGGTTTATCTCTCCAGCCGAGTTGGCCCTGACGCCATCCTTCCATCCGCACCCTTGATAGGCGGTTATGATTCGCTCGGTGCCAGTTGGGCGTTCTCGTTGCAGCCGGTGCTGCCGCCTGATTGTCGACCTGCTCTCCCATCTCATCGATAGAAGTTGGGCCAGGCGATTGACGAATTCACCGGAACTCGGCACAAAACACGGCTGCCAAGCAACGAGTGTTTGCGTGCCGATGCGACGGCGTGATGAAAAAAAGCCCACCCGGCGAGCGGCTTCCTCCTGGTGGAGTTCGCCTAGATATCCTCAGGGTGTCGATACCGCCAAAGCTGCTCGTTCCCACCACCCGAACGGGCAACCGCGCGCTTCGGCCCTACACCGTGGCAACTCTCTTACGGCTGTCGAAGCTGAAGACGCCGCGCTGATGACACCACCGGGACAAAAGGTTTCTGCGCTTGATTGGTGTTCAGAATTTGATTACGACCCCGCCAGAGCACCGGAAATTGCTCTGCGTGGAGTCCGCGAATTGCGTCCTCAGCCAATCAGCCTCTGCCAAGCGTACGGAAAACCTCGGGCTGAGGTAGACGTCCAGTCCCCCACCCATTGCCCACGAGAAAGAATTGTCGGAACCGCTCAAGCTTAGGCTCGAGGCCTTGAGGTGCGCGACACCAAACAAGACATGCCCGAAAGGGGTCATCTTCGTGTGTTTGGGAAACCGCGCAGTCGGCCCAAATAGATATGGGTACACTTTGCCGTTAACTCCGGAAGGGCCGCCATAACTGCCGCCGCTGAAATCAGCGCTCATGCCAAGGTACTTATTGAAGTACCCACTCACGGAAGTATTCCAGCCGTTCAGGTTGAAGCTGTTAAAGCTATATCCAAGGGCGACGTGAGTGAATTGATAGCCGCCGAAGATGTCCGCCTTGGAATGGTCCGGTGCGAAATGGTCCTGTCCAGCAGCGAAACAGCTCAAAACCAGCACTATAGAGGTGAGTAGACCCAGAAATCGTGCCACGCTCTCCCCCAGCGAAAACCAATTGGATGTTACATGCCTCGTGGCCTCGCGCAACTGTAAGAACAACCAGTAAACGGTGACTTCACTCACAACTGGAAGCGCGAGCTGCGCTCCCACGTGTAAAACCCGAAGGACTCCAGTCGGGGGGAAGCGGATCGGAAGCGAGAACGGTTGGGGAAACGTGGAATGGCTATCACCCAAGACACCAAGCACTCGTGTTTTCAATATACGAAGTGGTTCTTGAGATTCGCTTATGAAAAGGAACGACGAGAGCACAGCAGCCGACGTGCCTGAAAAGCTGAAGCCCTAACGAGGTCTTCCACGACCGAGGACAGGACAGGCACGCGCGGATCATCATCATGAACCCGGAGATAATCCGCTACTTAGGCTGGACACCTTCGCAGCTATTCTCGCTAGCCTAATTATTCTTCTCGCAGCTTGGCGGCGGACCATTCATGGTACGGCGTTGCCTATCCCCCCATGGCAAACTGACGGTGATTTTCACTTTGCCTCTAACAGACTGCTATTTTTGACAGTTTTTGCGTCCAATTACGGAGTCTAATCTGGCACCCGATCGGCCCGAACCGCAAGAACGTAGGACCCTCATTTCCTGTTCGGAAGTTCTTCTTACAGAACATATCCGATGGGCTGACGGAAGGCAGACCATGAAAAATCTATGCATTTTCTTACTCTCGCTACTCGCATTCCCGTTGCTTGCATTTCCCCAGAGCCTGGAAGTTAACGGTGGATATACGCACATTTCGGGGGATGGTGGTCTCGATGGCTTCAGTGCGGGCGCGGCGATGTGGGTTGCACCCAGGATTTCGCTGGCGATTGACTATGATAGTGCTTGGGACTCATCACACCTCGGGGCATTTGAGCTGACTAATACAGGACTGATCGTCACGAAGAGTCATTTGCAAAACTTCCTCGTCGGCCCGCGCATCTCTTTCCCCGGCGTGCTCAAACACAAGGAGACATACCTCCCGCGCCTGTGGCCCTTCGCCGAAGTGCAACTGGGCGGCTCCCACTTGAACTCGAAGCTTGAAGACCCGAACTCAAGTATCAGCCAGTCGGCCTCGGATAACGGTTTTACATGGATGGTTGGCGGCGGCGGCGATTATCGGCTCACGTCCCATTGGGTGACTCGCGTTAAGCTTGATTTTCTTCGTACCCATTTCGCCGATACCGGACAGAGCCGCGTGCGTTTCGGCCTCGGTATCGCGTACACGTTCGGGGAAAGGGGGGCAAAGGAAGCTGCCGAAGCCAAGCGGAAAGCGGACGCGGAACTAGCCGTTGCGGAAGCCCAGAAGAAGGCGATGGAACAGGCCAAGTGCGAGGAGTGCAGGAGACAGGCGGTGGAGGAAGCGGCGTCGGCCAAGCCGAAAACCGAGGCGGAACTAGCTGCTGCTGAGGCTCAGAAGAAGGCCACGGAACAATTCGATAGCGAGAAGCAGGCCTTGCGCGCCCGTCTGCTCGAGCATTTTAATCGTGTCCTGCCCACTACCGATACGCCCCGGGGGTTGGTCGTCAATATGGGCGATGTGTTGTTCGATACCGGCAAGTCCGATCTCCGGCCTGAAGCGCGTGAGGATTTGGCCAAGCTCTCTGGTATCGTACTCAACTACCCTTCTCTTCGCTTGACCATCGAGGGTCATACCGACAATAGCGGTAGCACCGAAGTCAACCAGACGGTGTCCGAGCAGCGCGCCAACAGTGTGCGTGACTACCTTGTCAGCCAGGGACTGACTGCCGGTTCGCTGTCGGCACAGGGTCTCGGCATGAACAACCCAGCGGCCGACAACGGCACGGCCGAGGGTCGTCAGAAGAACCGTCGCGTCGAAATCATCGTCTCAGGAGAGGTTATCGGAACTCAGATCGGGCACTGAGACTTAGAACGCGCAAGGGTTTTTCCCGGGCATACCGCGAGCCGGGAATTAATCCCCGCGTATCTGCGAGAGATGATCATATGTCAGAACTCAGGATCTACATTCCAAAGGCGCATGCTTTCCAGCGCGTCGCCAAATCGGCGATTGCCGCCGCAACCCAGATTGACCATGGGACGGAGATGAATGACGCCCACGCGTTTGCTTTACTGGAATTTTTTGAATTTTTGGCTCCTGAACAGATTACGCCGCAAATGGGGCCGGGGTTAGCTGCAGAGTTTAGTGCCATCATCGAGAGCGAATTTACCTGGGATTCATTGGGCGATCGAACCCCTGTCCAGAACATTCTTTGCACCCATGCGTCGTTCTTCGTGGAGTTGTACTGTTGTGACCGAAACGAAGAGCCAAGGTGTTATCGCACATGGCTGCGATTTCAAGAAAGAAATGCGCCGGGCTCTGCCCCCGACCGGCAAGCACGCCTGATGGCGAACTTCGAAGTGGCTGTGGGCTTGGGTCGAGATTGCCAAGTTTCAAATCAGAAATTGCAATTGCTTAAACATCAAATTGCAACCCGGACGGCCGAATTGCTCCTGGCCGCTGGCTTCCAACCCGAAGCAACTCTACGCCAAATTCGACAGGGTGAGGTACCGAATCCAACAGAAATTCTAGCCATGCAGGTTTTTGTTCTCCTGAAGAACAGTCCCGAGGATTTGGCCCGAGTATGTGGCTGGGCCGATGGCACTCTTGAAGCCACGTTCCTATGCTGGGCATCGAGGGACTCGTTCGTTGGGGACGCTCTAGTCGCTTGGCGATGGCTAAAGCCGATTGCCTACGATAAATTCCCAGAAGAATGGGAGACGACGGGAAATTACCGCGGACTCCTCTATGGGGCATGGCAACAGAACAAGGCTGTACCGGCAAACATAGCCTTGCGACAGGAACCATGGACTGAGACGGTTGAAGATGAGCCTTTCCCATGCCTCCTACCCAAAGATGTTAAGCCACGTTTCGCCCCCGTTCCCTTGATGCTGATTGGCGGTCCGGGGGTAGGCAAGACTACTTTTCTCCGCGCACTCGCTCGCTGCTTGAAATCTGCTCGTGGACGACTCCGCGAAGAGCTGGTTTTGGAGTTCACAGACAGCCAGGAAGACAACCTGATGGGCGGTAAGTCCGAGTCGGTTATGAACACTGGCACAAGCGAGCCAGCAAGTTACACTTTTCGTGTACGAGACGAAGGAGATCCTGAAGTCGCCCGCTGGATGCGTCTTCAATTCTCTGACTATAGCGGAGAACAGATAGACCGACGAACAATGGCTCCTGAGATTCTCAGGAACCTACGAAGGGCTCGAGGCTTACTATTCTTTGTGGACGAGCGCAACTACCCCGATCTCTTATCTAATCACGGAGAAGTCTGCGGCTCGACAGGTGGTGTTCACAAAGATATGGTAGAACTTGCCGCGCAATACGCACGTATTCTTCAGCGGTATTTTGAAGTCAATAAGGATGCGTTACATCTGCCAGTGGCACTGGTGGTCAATAAGGCAGATCTCTTGCTGGGAACAACCAATTTGCTGTCACTCAATCCACCGGTTCTTATACCCGAGCAAACGAAGATGGCGCTCGTCCACGCAGGACTACAGATGCAAGGCGAAGCAACGGACCCGTTTGCCCGGCTGCGCTGTTGCGTGCATTACAACTTTGCGATCAGTCGCAATAGCGAGATTCAGCGATTTGTGTTCGAGTTCATCGAACAGTTCAAAGACTTCATCGCCGCCGCGATGTGCCACACCTATCGTTTTCAAATCTTCCTCACATCTTCGCTCGTATCCAAGAACGAAAACAGCCAATCCTTTCCTTATGGCGTTTGGGACGTCATGAAGTGGACATTCAATCAGCTTGATCCCGCCTACCGACTTCAGGCGAACGAAAGTGTAGAAAACGCGTGCAGAGAATTAGAGGAGGTGAGAATTCTTCTGAGTGCAGCTGTTCTTCGCGACCATGAAGCCCATAGTGCGTATTTGAAGGCGGTCGGACAGCAAAAGCAAGTGATGGAAAAGATGCGAATGAACGTTCTCGAGCACTTTTTTCAACATCGGATCGAGCATGCCACCCAAAGGATGCAGGCAGCATTGCGAGATGCCCTTGGTTTCGCCGAATTCCCAGCTGCTTCTGATGCGATCGATCCTGCACCGTTTGTCCTTAGCCGCCGGTTAGTCGAAGAGGCCCTTGCGCGAGTGGAATATCAGATCAAGTACTTGACGGAGTGGCACGAGCGACTTTCTGGTATTCACAAGAACGTCCTGGTATGTCCGGAGAGGCCCAAGAATGAGGCGGTACCTCTAAGAGGCAATCTTGCCACCCAGCGACGCGCCAGTTGAGGGCGATAAGGCCGAACCTGCATCTTTTTTGGCACGGCAGCGGTGCCGCACTTGCCGGGTTAGCATTACGGACCCGCAGTGGGCATGTCACTATTTGTGTTCTCGGTGACACTTGTTGAGACGTGCACCCGACTGAGAAGCCGAGTCGGCCAAGGAGTTGCAAGGTCAGAAGATTACGGCGAAGCTTGACCGAACTGGTCCAGACACGTACTGGGCGGTGAAGGCTGGCAAGAGGTTTGTGGACTCCACTCCCGCCCCGCGATGCAAGTTGGATCATTTTGTACACGAAATCACTCTGCAGTGAGTCGTTCAACCTCCGCAGTTCCTGGTAGGCGACCGTGAGCAGAGTGACAAAGATTTCCTTCCCTGCAAGTTCGTCGAGGGTGGAAAACGAGCGGAACCCGGGTCCGCTCACTACGATCCGGGTCGCATTGGTCTGAATCGAGACGGAAAAGGCAAACCGCTGCTCACGCTCCGGGGTGACAGCAATAGCGTTCGCGACGAAGTCGCCCATTCCTTCGCCGTCTCAACATCGTTAATTTTAGCTCGAACTATGGTCTTATCACCGGGATCTCCGAGGCTATTTGCAGGTCAATCAGCATGCCCAGGCGCCGATCGATCTGGAAGTACGTGGCCGTCTTCTTCGAAGAAATGACCTTTTCAAACTCCCCAATCCACTTCGTCCGCAACTGTGCAACGGCTTCATCCGAGGCCAAAAATCTCTTGATCAAAGTGTCTGCCTGCGCGTCTGTCAACGTGCTGTAGTTTTGTGCATATTCCTTAACCAAGGCGTAACGGCTATCGCCGAGTTTGGTCATCTCGGCCGTGTATCGGTCATATACGGGCCAGAATTTCGTTGCTTCGGTGTCCGTCAGCGGCAGGTTGGCAGCCACCAGTTGCTTCCGCTCTGAACGGATATCCTGGCGCAGCAATTGAACGGCGTCATCCGTAGCCTTGTCGGCCGCAGCCTTCTCTTCAGCGGCAGTTTGCTGAGCGCTTGCCAGCGACCCGAATACCGGCGAGATTAAGAGCAAACATAAAGAAACTCGGAAAATCTTCCTCATCTTGGATTCTCCCTTTGATTCTCCCTTTCGGTTGATTTGCGTCTACCTTGTGGGATGTGAGTCTGAGCGGCCATCCCCCGAAGTCCACTCAGCGGTTACCTTAGCTTGTTTACAGGAACTGTAATCTGTCAGTCTTTACAGGGGATATGGAGTCCCGCGGAGCGGGGGGGCCGATTGCTTGGCGAAGAATCGCCAGTTCACTCGTTGACCTGGCGGGACCGTCACTCTTCTCCGGTGACTTCGCCGCGCGTCACTCCTGTGGGCCGGCTTGGAGATTAGAAAACTAACCGTTTCGAACGCCGTGCCCTGTTCAGCGGGAATAAACTGCCGAATGCTCCTCACAGATTCTTTGGAGAACTTGGCTTTCCTGGTCACGCTGAAAGCTGTTCAACACATATCCGCACAAAATATTCACTTCGTGCTTCCGGGCGATTTCATCAAAGAGGCGTTCGACCTGAATTGCAGCATCCGCCTTTCCTTGCGCCCACAAAATAGGCGCACATTCACCACAGACTGCAACACGCGGAGGTTCCCATTGCACCGCTTTCGCGGCTTCCATCACGAGATCGCCCGCGACCTTGAGGCATCGAGCTGGGTCAGGCAGATCATTCACCATGAAAGTTGAGAGCGTGTCGGCAACATCCAAAGGGACATAGCGCCCCTGTTCGATGGCGGCGGCAACATCCACGCCATGTTCCTGCAATCTCTGAAGAAGACTCTTCCGATGTGATTCAGTCGCGATCACGATAACGGCATTTCCGGCCTGGAGAGCTGCTTCGATAAAAGGAGTAAAGCCAGCTACAAAAGCTGCATCATCAGAATAGAATTCAACCTCGTGGCTGCGAGGGATCTCCATATCTTCCTGGGCTTTCTCGCAACTACCGACGGGTTGCCGATCTTCGGAGACACCGGCGTGCGAGCCAACGACGAAATCCTCACCAGAAAATCTCTTGCTGACAAACTGGTCGCCTCGAAGAACAGCGCTCACCCCAATTAGGAGTTCACTTCCCGCGTCCATCTTGACGACGTAACCATGTGCGCCCGTACCGAGGGCTTCCCGCACCACATCGGCAGACGATTCTTGGCTTACAAATAGTATTTTGGATTTGGGTGAGAGCTTGCGGATTTGTCGAGCGACTTCAATTCCGTTTAGCGATGGAAGCCCGATGTCGAGCAGAATCAAGTCCGGTTGTAATTCCTCCGCTTTCTGAAGCGCTTGTAGTCCGTCAGTGTTCTCACCGACAATCTGCAATTCCGGTCTTTCCCCGAGCATTGTACAAATAAGTTTACGAAATTCATCCGAGTCCTCGACCACGAGAACCCGAATTGATGATGTTTCCAAGGAGTCCCCTTTTACAATGTCAACCCCGACTCTGAGACGCTAGTTGTCGGTTGTATTCAGAATCGCATATTCCGCAATTCAGGTCGTTGCGCAAGCGCAAGGATAAATTCATGAAGTGCTTATCCGGCCATGGCGCGATATTCGTCAGTTTTCAACGGAACGCGAGCTTGAATCGTAGTGCCAGCGCCAGGTTGCGATTTCACTGAAAGCTCGCCCTGCACCAATTGCAACCTTTCGCGCATGCTGATCAAGCCCAGACCGTGGCGAGTGACAGCTTCTTGTTCTTCAAAGCCACTTCCGGTATCGGCCACTGTGAGTTCGATCGACTCTTCTGTGCCCCGGAGATCCACCGTAAAGCTCCGAACACCGGGAGATCCACCGTAAAGCTCCGAACACCGCTATGCTTCACGGTGTGGGTATTCTGTCGGCCAGGGCGGGATGGATGGGCACATCTTTCAGCGAATCTGTGCAGAGCATTCAGCTGTTTATTCGTGGTGAAGAAAGGCTGTTAAGCAAATTGCATGACTGTCCCGATCCCTTCGACGTTTTTACCCTGCTGCCCGTGCGGATTGATCTTCTAACTCCAGAGGCACACGGGCATGGATCGAGGTGCCACTTTTCGGGTGAGAAGTGATCGTAAGCTCCCCCTTTACCAGTTTTAGCCGCTCCTGCATGCTCGTAATACCCAGGCCTCGACCTTTCATTGCTGCTTCAGTGTCAAACCCTGAACCGAGATCACTGATTGTCAGATGAACGTTTCCCGACGTCCCCCACAATTGCACGTCGAATCGCTTTACTCCACTATGCTTGGCTGCATTGTGCAGGCCTTCCTGTAGGACCCGGAATAGGCAAAGAGAAACATCCGGCGGCAACTGGCGTGGCAAATCACGGCTTTCGAACTCAATCTCGAATTTGTGGTGTTCGCCGAATTCTCTGCAGAAGCCCTTCATGGCAACGGCTGCGCCTAAATAGATGAGTTTCGCAGAGTGCAACTCGTGCGACATCATTTGGACATCGGTCGAAATATCAATGATTCGCTTGCGCAGTTCCCCCACCTGGCTGCGGTTTTCAGAAACCGAATCGGGAAGCTCTCGTTGGACTTGTTCGAGTTGGATGGAGACCAGCGCGAGCTGTTGGCAGATGTCATCATGGAGGTCTCTTGCGATCCGGCCACGCTCTCTCTCCTGCGCTTCAATCAACCTGCCACTCACGCCTAAGATTGCCTCTTCCATCTGTTTGCGGCGGGTAATGTCCTCGGCGAAGATCAGAATTCCTCCCACAGTGCCGTCAGCGGCTCTCCAAGGACGAACTTCCCACCTTGCCCAACGAGTGCTGCCTCCGGATTCCCAACGGTCTTCATCGGCTCGCAAGGTTTCCCCTTGGAGAGCGCGGCGATTCACCTCTTTCCAGCGATCGGGCATTTCGGGAGAAAACTCCCGCGAACGACCCAATAACTCTGAAGCTGCAACCGAATTATCACTACACCATCGGTCGCTGACTTGCAGATAACGCATGTCTCGATCGAGCATGGCGACCGCCGCTGGCACGTTCTTGACGAAAACCCTGAGCAGTTCTTCCCGCGCTTCCAGTAATGCCGCCTGCGCTACCAAGGTGCGGTTTACTTCCGCGAGCGCTTCTTCCCCCCGCTTCCGTTCCGTGACGTCACGGGCAATTCCAGAAATGCCCACGGTTCGACCAGTTGCATCCTTAATTGGCGAAATAGCCAAGGATACGTTGATTTTCTTTCCGGTTTTAGTAACACGAATGGTTTCAAAGTGCTCGACGTGCCCCCCAGCTCTCAACGTTTCAAGAATCTTGTTCTCCTCATCCCGCAGCTCAGGTGGGAGAATCATGGCAATTGACTTTCCAACCGCTTCCGCTTCGGTGTATCCATACATACGCTGGGCACCTGCGTTCCAACTGACGATAATTCCATCCAGAGTTCCCGAAGCAATCGCATCTTCAGACGATTCGACAATCGCGGCATGTCGGAATCGTGCCTCTTCCGCAGTCTTCTTCTCCGTAATGTCCTCGACCAACGCAAGTACCAGCGCAGACGGACGATGGTTCAACAATGACAGACTCAAGCGCCCCCAGACCAACGAGCCGTCTCGCCGAAAATAGCGTTTTTCCAGCTGGTAGTGGTCTATCGAAGCCGCCCGCAATTTCTGAAAAAGCGCCCAATCCTTTTCTGCATCATCGGGAGGAGAAAACTGAACGCAGTGCTTGCCGCGCAGTTCGTCTTCGCTGAAACCAAGCATGGAGCAAAGGGCGGGATTTACGAAGAGTGGTTGCCCGTCCAAATTCTCGACCGCAATCCCGATGGGACTCGCGTCGAAAACATCGCGAAAAAGCTGAATGTCGGGTAGCGGTGTCGCTGGTGTGCTTTCTCCCATATACTAAGTCTGGCGAAGCCCTTCTGGCGGACTGTATACCACTGTGAACGTCTGACTGCAAGGACGGCGTAGACGGATAGGCGAATCCGCAGGGGCTCAACTATCGTAAAATCCCCATTA
>CAVOSN010000027.1:0-35376 GCA_963698805.1 uncultured Acidobacteriota bacterium
GCAATCCAATCTCGTATCCACTTAGCAAACTTTTCGTTTTCCTTGTGCTTGGGTGTCATAGACTCCTTCGGACGAACAGTCATACTACCGGCGTGATTCGGGCGACAGCAACTGGGAATTCTTGCAGGCTGAAAACCCAAAAAGAGCTCTTTCTTGAGATCAGGCAATTGCACTCATTGGCAGGGTGGGGGGAACGTCGGCCAATCCCAGTTCACTCAACCGACTAGCAGGACGCTGAAAAATCGTGCTTCGATGCGATTCGGTCCACTTGGTTCGTGATTTTATGAGACGGCGGGCTTGTCGATTTGCCGGACCGGACTCGCAAGGGCTGTTCCCTCGCTTCCTCCAGAGTTTCAGGCACACTTCGGCATCAGCCTCCGCATGCGAACTAAGTTGTAGGTCGCCGCTGCCAGCGTAAACATCCAACCCACTCGCTCCAACCCACGATGCCTGAGCTTGCGCAACAGTCCGACCGTCTTCATCCAGCCGAAGACTTCTTCGATCCTTTTCCGCTTTCTCTGGCTCACCTCATACCCGGGGTATCGAGTCGTGCGCCGGTCCAGCCGGCTCCGGCGTCGACCCTGGTTTTGCGCCACATGGGGCGTGATTTCCATCTGTCGCAACTCTTCGATGAACTCGCGCTGGTCGTATCCTTTATCGGCTCCCAAGGTGACTCGTCCACACCCGGGCAACTTCTCCGCCATCAGCAGTCCGGCATGGCATTCCGCTGCACCGTAGGCCGTGGTCACAAGCGTGTTCACCACCAGCCCATTTCGATTCTCCGTCATCAGGTGTCCGTGGTAGCTCAACTTCGCCTCCTTGCCTCGTCCTTTACGGGCCAGCATCGCCTCCGGATCTGTCGTCGAACAGTGCGTCTGATTGCTGCGTTTCTCTCCCCGATAGTTGATCGTGGGGTTGTTCTCGTCCCACCGTGGCGCCGGCGGTTTCGGTTCGCCGTCCTTCTTATCTTTCTCATCCTTGGCCACAGCATCAACCGGCCGGAAGCTCTTGTGCGATGCCCAGGCCTCCAGCAATGTCCCATCCACGGTAAAGTGTTCGTCGCTCAACAGTTCCCCCGCTCGCGCTTGTCCCAACACCCCTTGAAAGAAGGCTTCCGCGATGTCCCCTCCAGCAATCGCTCCCGGTTCTTGGAGAACGTGCTGGCATCCCACACTTCATCGTCCATACTCAGTCCCACAAACCACCGGAACAACAGGTTGTAATCCAGCTGTTCCATCAGCAGCCGCTCGCTTCTCACCGAGTACAACATCTGCAGCAACAACGCCCGCAGCAGCTTCTCAGGCGCGATCGACGGACGTCCCGCTCTGGCGTAGAGCCGATTGAACCGCGGCGAGAGTTGCTCCAACACTCCGTCTACTAGGCTTCGAATCATCCGTAGCGGATGGTCCTGCGGTACTCGTTTGTCGGGTGAAATATAGCTGAACATCCCATCTTGCTGCTGATCGTCTCCTCGCATGCTGCCACTTCTAACACGTCATCCTGTGGATTGGGAGTCGTTTTTCAGCATCCTGCTAGACAATCCCGATCACTTTCTCTAAACCGGCGGATACAACGCTCACATACGTTAATAGCGAAACTTCTGTTGAGGGCGGGGGATACATAACCCCCAATGGAGTCGAGTGTCGCCTGTTTGTATCATGGGGTTTGGGCCATTGGCCCGAATATTGTTGCATTTCCCAGCTTTCCGTTTATATCCTTAATTCGTCATACCTGTGACTCAGATTTTTGCTAGTTGTTTCAGATCCGTAGCTCTTCTTTAGGTTAACGCTCAGCGCCACCTCAGTTCAAAACGCACCACCAGAATCCACACGCACAATTTTGCTCCACCCCACAATTCAAGAAAACGGCCTGACAACAACGGTAAAGAGGAGAATAGTAATGCCAGTTAAGAATCCGAGTGGGCTCCTTCGTCCGCATGCTCAGTGACTTGCGTCAGGGCACCGAGAAGACAACCAAGGTATTTCAGGAACTCGGCGAAGTGGCGCAAGATCCTGACGTCAAAGAGGCGTTAGAGGCGCGGGTCTTCGTCTCCCACAAAATTCTCGACACTCTCGATCAGTGCTTCAAACTTATGGGCCAGCAGCCACAAAAGCTCGGCGGACGCCTACACGATTTGTTTGCCGAGGATTCCGTCAAGAAACTGACTAGATACAAAACCCAACCGTGCCGGCATTTCTTCATCCTGGCAAAGGCATAAGCCACCTGATTCACGATCTTCCGATTTCTCAGTACACCGCGCTGATCGCGGCCGTCATATGATCGGGCGACCACGGTGTTGGCGTACTTAGTATTTGTTGAGCCGAGAACTCGCCTTCGCGGTGAGCGCACAAGGCGCCTAATCCAAAAGATATCGCAATAAAGAGCGGCCGAGAAGATCGCCGTGAGGTCAGTTGCATAGCGGCAACTTTCTCACGAAATCCAATTCGCTATCGCGCCGGGCTTGCGTGGCTCAAATTTGCGGAATATGTGGATTTTTAACTGTTACTAGTTCTCATATGACCTATGAATTAAACATAAAGTAGTTATAGGTTCTTGCAGGCTCTTTTATGCAATTGGAAGACTGGTTTTCAGCGATAAGACAGCATTGCAGTCAACGGTTCCGGTAATTCTGCGATGAAGAAGGCATCTAGAGATCAGGAGATTGCTGCAGGAGTTGCTGACCTTGCTAAGCCAACCAAAAATTGGCCTCTTTAGTCGCAGTGATCTTCGCCACGGTCGCCTTCACCGCTGATGCAGGCTTGCGCCTCGGACCCCCCCGCCATACAGGTGGCCCGTATAAAAGATGCTTGGGGTCGAACTGGATAGCCGTGCAAAAGGTCCAGGATCTGCTTATTGGACTGAAATTGACCGAAGTTGCTTTCCACGGGAAACGACTAGCTTTCAAATCAATGATGGGATTGGAGAAAATTGGTCGGGGAGAGAGGATTTGAACCTCCGACCCCCTGGTCCCGAAGCAGTTCTGGTTGTCTAACCTATTGAATCGCTTAGCACGGTTCTGCGTCTTGTTCTGCGGTTTTAGGGGGTGTTCGGCGCTGTCTGGACTCAAAATGGACCCAAGTTTGTCTGGTTCATTGACCCCCTGGCTGACCCCCTGGTTTTTCGATCTCTGCTCGCCCGTAAGACTTGACCTTTGACGTATCAATCTTGAGATCAGCAACCTTGTCGTTGCCATCGTTCTTGCATCAGTTTGGGCATCATCGTCATCATCGGCGGCGGCGGAGGCCGGCGGTGGCAGGACGGCGGCGGCAGGGCGGCGGCGGTGGCGGAGGCGCCGGAGAAAGGAAAAGAGGTCGGGTTTACCTGGAATTTCGATGGCCAAGAGTGATAAGCCGCTGAGACAAGGAGAACGTATAATTCAATGTAAAGTACCTTTATTAAATAGTTTAGATCATTTCAATAAACTATTATTGCTCACTAAACAAAAGAAGTTTATCGTGCTAATCTAGTTTATCCAATGGACAGCCTCGTCAGCCAACCCGTACTGGACTACGTAAGAACAATCGCCGGCGAATCCCCATGGATTGGGCCAGCAGACCTGCAGAAAACCTCCAGCCTTCCATTGTTTTTGCGACAGCACTACGAACTTTCGCGCATGGATTTGTTCGTAGAAAGTTCCTTCTTGCCACTGAAGTGGCCGGAAATCCGAATCTTCACCAACGGATTACGCGCGCGATGTTGCCACTCTAAAGAACAAGCTTTCCCAAGACGTTGTCCTAGTTTTGTCACAGATTCCTGCCTACGTTCGGAATAGACTCGTACACCAATGTGTTCCATTCATTGTGCCAGGCAGTCAAATGTTCCTTCCGATGCTTATGATCGACCTCCGGGAACAATTCCCGAAGTCAAAACAGAGATCCCAAACTGTCTTGTCAGCGGTTTCCCAAGTGCTGATCCTCTACCACATTTCTCGGGAGTCCTTGAGCGAAATACCGTTGGGACAAATGGCGTCCCGACTTCGCTACTTCGGCCATGGCCATCAGCAAAGCCCAAGACGAACTCCAAAACTCATGCAATTATGCAAAGTCGTTCGCTCAGGGAAAGCACTATTCCTACGCTTCACCTATGACGGGGCTTGCGCCTCTGGAAACGAGCAGAACCGCTACTATCTAGTCCTGTTAAGCGCACGCAATGGGTCCGATGGGGTCATCCCCGCCCTCATGTGGTCACTGCAGGCCTAACCGCGCTCAGCAACTACTCAATGGTAAGTGACGATCCCATACACACGTTTGCTATTCGAGACAAGCAACTAATTAGCGCACTGGGGGCAGGAGTGATTCTCGGTTGTGGAGGACCAGAAGACGCTGAAGCCCGAATAGAGGCCTGGAAATACGATCCGTCACTTCTCGCGGACGGGAACAATGCTGATCGATTATCAGTCTACCTAAGCCTCCGTCATTCCGCAGACGAACGGGTCCAGAAAGAGCTGCAAACGCTGGTCTCCGGTATGTTTCCATGATTAGAGGTCTTGATAGGTTTCGCGAGCATTTTGCAGGTTACAACAAGTCATTCGTGCTCATTGGCGGTGTCGCGTGCCACGAATGGTTATCTGCCCAGGGTCTCCAGTTCAGGGCCACAAAAGATATTGATATCGTTCTGCTAATCGAAGCTGTCGATCGAGCCTTTGTTGCACGATTATGGGATTTCATCGCGGCTGGACGCTACCAAGTTCGCGAGAGAGCATCGGGCGACAGAGAACTTTATCGATTCCCCAAACCGGAAGACGATACATTCCCGGCAATTCTCGAAATCTTTAGCCGAAAAGCTGAGAGTATCCAGCTTGGCGAGGGACAAGAGATTGTGCCCCTCCAGATTGATGGCAATTCAGTCAGTCTTTCCGCCATACTTCTGGATGATGCTTACTATCAGATGATTGTGCAAGAACACAATAAGGACGGGACGCTTCCCACTGTCAATCCAGTTGCACTCATCCCTTTGAAAGCCCGCGCCTGGCTAGATCTAAAGAAGCGGAAAGAACAAGGCGAGGGTGTCGACGCGAAAGACATTGTCAAACACCGCACCGACGTCTTTCGTATTGCAGCCACACTACCTGGTGAACCGGGAACGACCTTGTCACCTACGGTTAAGGAAGACCTTGCCATTCCTTAGAGCTTTTTCGGAGGAGAGTAGTGAATGGCCAGCGATTCTTGAGTCACTCAAGACTACTTTTCCCAGCACCAGGTTTGCTCCGTCGCAGCTGATCACCGCGATATGTGTTTATTTCAACCTTGGTTGAGCACTTCGAAAGCAGCTCGGAATCAGGCTAGCGCCTCAACCTGACGCTTCGCGGTCCCGCGATACTGCTCGACAGCATTTGCGGAGCGCTCTGCCAGAGCCCTCCGCTTCAGTTGGCACGTGTATGTGCCTCTCTGCAGCTGCCAGCGATCAGTTGGCACTGCTTTAGGCACTGCACTACGACGCTGCTCGATGCGGTCGGCACGCCCTTTGGTACGGTATCCGCGCTCATCGGGGATTCGTCGGAAATCCCCCGAGACGTGTACTTGCACTCGCTGCCTGCAGGTGCAAGGGAAGCCGTCACAAAGGTGGAAGCATTGCTAATTGGACCCAAACGGACAATGGTGCCAACTCGTCGCAGTAGCGAACGTAGAGCTCACCGACATGGATAGTCCCGGAAATGTCTAAGTCCAGGGATTAAGAACTGCTTTGAGCAGGGAAAAACGGCAACATTCCGGGTCACCAGCGTCAACCGACGGATTTCTGCAGTCGCCGCCAAAAAGGCATCCATCACGCCCATAGGGCGTCCCGCCGCCTCACTGCGCGCCACCGTTTTGCCCCAGATCCCCGCCACGTCACCGTCGATTGGTAGAATTCTGCCTTCAAATCTCAAAGGCAATTCGTGTCCCAGCCACTCCTCCAGCCGACGTCGACGGCGTCCGGCCGCTAGGCGTTCAACGCCGTAGCGGAGCTCTGCAAATGTGATGACACTGACAAAAACCCGATCCTCATCGGTGGATTCGATCCACTCGATCAGACCGGGATTGGGTCGCGGTTTAACCCATTCCGAAACCGCGTTTGTATCCAGAAGAAAGCTCATAGATTAATCTTCCGAGGCCGTTCCTTGCGTCGGCGGACTTTCAGGCCCGATCCCCGTAGCGGAGATGCCGCAAAAAATTCAGCCAGACTGCCCACGCGTTTCGTCTTTCGTTGCCATTCCTCCGCTCCCACGACCACGGCCGCTGTGCGGCCTTTTCGGGTGATCGTCTGCGGTCCTTCGGACATTGCCCGCTCGATGATTTCACTGAATTTTGCCTTGGCCTCGGCCACGGTCCAGCTCTGAGTACCCATTAGCGAATCCCCCGTGTAACCCATATGGTCATCATGGTCATTATAGTCACCAAGGGAGCCATCCCGCAACATCGGGCTAGCAAGTGAACTACGTGAATCCGTTCACCGGAACGCACAAAGCTGGGAACCATGCGTTCCGTCCTTTCGGAGCACGTACCTGCGGAACTTGTCCGGCGTCAAGCATCCTTTGCAATCGTGTTGCCGCGCTTCGTTGTTCATGTGTCATCCGAGGAGCACGGCGGGACTCTTTTTATGTTTTACAGACGCTGTGCTCCGCAAAAAGTCCATACACATAAAAAGGTTCAACTTTCGCAAGTGAGGCTGACGTAAACTGTCACGTTCCAGCCGCAACTTGAAGGTTTCGTCGCCAACCACTCATGCGCAGCACAGCTCACCACCCGCTGAAAATCCTTCAAACTGGCGACCTCATCCACTTTGTGGTCAGAGATACGCACACGAAAGACAGCTTGGTTGGCATTAAAGCGGTTGTCGAAGTAGACGAGTTGGCTGTCGGGAGACCACTGAATCCAACCGATGGCAGCCTTCGTGAGCTCGGACCATCTTTGGGTGGCAAATTTGAAGAACCGGGCCGTGTGCTGTGCAAATATTCAATCACGAATTGAAAATCTTAAAGAATTTCCCCAACACTCTGCGATCTTCCCCTTATTAGTTCATCAAAGATCGCCGTCAGCCAAGAATCGGCCGTAGTCATTGGCTTCGAGCCAGTGATAGAGATGCACTTGATAGAGGTAGGAAGCCACGAGTTCTTCTCCCAGAGCTTCATTGTCAGCACATACGAAGGGTACGGTGAGACTCGCGAGAAGAGCAATTGCGGATTGGAAGATGTGGTTGGGATTGGCGGCGCTGTAGGGATAGCCTGTCTTCACCTGGCTCAGTGTTGCCGTGATGACCAGCAGGCGATGTGGGTAGTTGCACATCCGTTTTAGGCGATTAATGAAGATGGGCCGCTCGAGAGTCAACGAATGCACCAGGTCGGGCAAGGCCTTGCGCTCGACCACACACCGATCCTCCAGGCCGGCAACGGAATAGTCACCCAGCTTCAGCGCCTTTTTCTCAACTCCAGCGAACCAGCCTTCAAATCGCGAAAAGTCAAACGGGTTTTGCTCGCGGGTGTCGACTAGTATCGTCCCGCGTGGAGCCTTCAATTGTGTGCCACCCCGCTCCGCCAGCGCCGGAATTGCAGGCGGCGCAACCGGCGCATCGCCCATGTGCCAGGCCAGCGGCGATTGGATCAATGTTGGGGATCGTCTCCTCATTTCCCGCTCCGGTTATGCCGCTGCTTTCCACGCATACTCGTGGTGCAGTCCACCGAGTATAGAACGGGAGATCACCGGTGTGTTTGCTTCGATGGATCTCACCTTTGTGCTGGGTCGCACGTCGCCTTTCTGTGTTTCATCCGGAATCCCAGGTCCCAGGCTGCTGTGAGGGCGCCCGCAGTTGTAATGCTGAACCCACTCACGAAGAATGCGCCGCAAATGACTCTCGTGGAGTGGAATCATGAAATCCAAGCACTCGCGCCGTATGGTTCCCACCAATCGCTCACAGTAGGCGTTAGCCTTCGGCGACTGTGGCGGAGTGATCAAGATCCTTAAGCCGAATCCTTGTCTCAACTCTTGATCCAGCCCCGCGGAGAAGATCGAATCGCGGTCATGGATCACAAATCGATAACGCTTATCTTCCGAGAGGCCGTCCCGAAACTGCTGCAAAGTCCATTCGGCGGTGGGATGCGCCGTGACGTTGCAGTGCAGAATCCGTCGCGAGCCGAGTTCGAGAATTAGAAACACGTACAGGATCTGGAACCTCGTCGTTACGGCGACCAGGAAGTCGCAGGCAACGATCGCATCGGCGTGGTTGCGCACGAATGTCGCCCAGCGCTGGGACGAGGCTCGTCTCCCTCCTCGGTCCCTGGGTTCCCATGGCCAGTACTTACGCACGGTTCTGGGGGACACCAGAATGCCGAGTTTCAGATATAGTTCCGCTGCCACTCGCATCTGTCCCCAGGTCGGATTCTCTCCTGCCATGCGCACGATCAATGCGCGAATCTCAGGGTGAAGCGTCGGTCGACCCGGCCGGGACTTCCATCGCCAGAAGAGCCTGAAGCCCTTGCGATGCCAGCCGATCAGAGTGTCCGGCTTGACGACCACCAGAGCATTTTTCCAGTCGAACATCCGAGACCAGACGACGAGAGTGTAGCGAGCCGCGTCCGTCAGCCGTTGCGGCTGCATTTTGTGTTCCTTGTAAAAAGCCAACTGCTTTCGCAGAAACAAGTTCTCGGCTGCCAACGAGGTGCGAGACCGAACCATCGCTTTCAGGAAGTTGCCGAGGTCGGAAGTGACTGCGAGTGCGACCGCAACGATGGATCTCAGACACGGCATGGCGACGGGATTCTACCGAATGGGTCAGGGAATGGGAATCAGAAATAGAGCCGCAGCCAGGAAGAGGAACTCGCGAGGAAGGAACCGTTTCTTCTGAACCGCGTTGGGTGGCTGACGATATTTCTGCGTACCACACGGGTTGAGAAACAACTTTCGAGCAAGAGCAATGGCAAATGATGTTTTGGTCGCACGTGAACCTCGCCGTCTTGGGGATCACGCAATGCGAAGAGAGTGCTGGTGCCCGGATCACAAGGTAAGTTGCCCCCAGACGTCGGCTCGGATACCGGAGTTCGACTACCAGCCGGGTTCAGAACGCTGAATTGTCGTCTGTACGCGCGGTTCACGTTTCCTGGAGGGGAAGATCGTCTCATGCAGTTGCGGGACGATGACGAGCAAACCGGAAGCAATCCGGTGGAAGTAAATACCTCTACAACAGATCTGTTCAAAAGCGCTGAAGGGTCTGCTCGCTTATCTCTGAAAAGACGGACTGAATTTCTTGGTCGGCCCTAGCAGACGATTTTCGAACTTTCGTACAGACGGACTAGCCGGTGGGACCTGCAAATCATTGCATCGGATAGGACGGGCGCGCCCCAAGCATAAGGTATAGCGGCAGCTAAACTCACAGCTTCCACACGTTTCTTCCCACCACGTTCGGTTGTAAACGTTCTGTGTTACATCAACCGTCGAATGGCCCATGTTGTCACGCGTCACCTCTAGCCGAACCCCAGCTCTGCTCCGCCTGCGGTCTCGGTTGAAATGACACTCCGGGAGCGAAGCGACTGTTCCGGTTCGACCTTTTTCAGCCCGTCCGCGTCATTCATTGACTGGCAAATGACGCGTCTTTAAGATGAGGCGTCCCGAAAGCGGGGCATCTAACGAATGATCGGCCAAACCATCTCGCACTACCGCATTGTGGAGAAGGTCGGGGGCGGTGGGATGGGCGTTGTCTACAAGGCCGAGGACATAACTCTGCGCCGCTTCGTCGCCCTGAAGTTTCTGCCCGACAACGTCGCCGAAGACCCCCAGGCACTGGCTCGCTTCCAGCGTGAAGCCCAGGCTGCCTCGGCTCTCAACCATCCCAATATATGCACCATCTACGAAATCGGCCAGCAGGATGGCAAGCCTTTCATCGTGATGGAGTTTCTGGATGGTCTGACGCTCAAACATCGGATCGCCGGCAAGCCCCTCGAGACCGACGTTCTACTCGGTTTGGCGATCGAGATTGCCGACGCGCTCGACGCCGCCCACAGCGAAGGTATTGTCCATCGCGACATCAAGCCAGCCAACATTTTCGTCACCAAGCGCGGGCACGCCAAAATCCTCGATTTCGGTTTGGCCAAGGTGACGGCCGGAACCAATTCCCCGAGTGAGATTGTCGCGACGTACACGCAGACGGGCACGCTGGATGCGCCGCATCTCACCAGCCCGGGAACCGCGGTCGGCACGGTCGCCTACATGTCACCGGAACAGGTGCGGGGCAAAGACCTGGACGCCCGCACTGACCTTTTCTCCTTCGGAGTTTTGTTGTACGAAATGGCAACCGGAGCCTTGCCGTTTCGTGGAGATACATCGGGGATGATCTTCGAGGCCGTGCTGAACCGCGCTCCCATTCCGCCCGTGCGCCTCAATCCCGATGTGCCCGCGGAACTGGAACGCATTATCAATCGGGCTCTCGAGAAGGATCGCGATCTGCGCTACCAGCATGCGTCTGACATGCGAGCAGAACTGCAACGCCTCAAGCGCGATACCGATTCGAGCCGCCATATCTCTGCCGCCAGCGCCGAGGAAAGCTCCGCGTCGCAACCCGCGGTCCAACCGGCTTCCACCAGCGGCAGCGTGCCCGTCGCGGCGAAACAGCCGCGCCCGTGGTGGCAAGGGCCCGTCGCTGCAGCTGCGGTCATCATCCTGGCAGCGGCTGTCGTGGGTTTCTACTTCCTGTTTCATCGGGCAAGCCCAACCCCATTCCAGAATTTCGCGATCACTCAGGTCACCAATTCCAGCCGGGCAATCGTTACTGCGATATCTCCCGATGGAAGATACGTGCTGACGGTGATGGACGACAAAGGACTGAACAGCCTGTGGCTGCGCAACGTGGCTACCGGAAGCGACACGCAAGTGGTGCCGCCTTCGGCCGCCATTGCCAACGTTGCCTTTTCTCCTGACGGAAATTACATCTTCTTTCGCAAGGCTGAAAACGCCATCGCCAGCGATTTCAGTGTTTATCGCGCCCCGGTATTGGGCGGCACTCCCAAGGCGATCGTCCAGGACGTCGACAGCGGATTCGCATTTTCTCCCGATGGCAAGCGGATGGCCTTCATTCGTGCCAACAATCCCGAGACGGGTAAGTACCGCGTGCTCCATGCAAATCTTGACGGCAGCGATGAGAGGGTTCTGCACGTTGAGGCTATGAGCGTTCTTGCGCGCTTTGTGACTTGGTCTCCTAACGGCAAGCAAATCGCCTACCCCGAGGCCCAGCCGGGAAACGCGCTCGGAGGCATCAATCTTCTCGATGTGAACACGGGAAAGGTTCAGACCCTTGCGTTTGCCGACAAGGCCATCTGGGAGATGACATGGTCATCAGCCGGGGATGGCCTCTTTGTGATCTATCAACAAAAGGGTCCCAACTTCAACCGCCGCCAGATTGGCTACGTCGCGCTGGCTGATAGACAGTTGCGCCCGATTTCCCGGGACACCAATAGTTATGCCACTCTGAGCCTTTCTGCAGACGGCAAGACATTGGCGACGGTCCAACAGAAAGTCGCCAGCAATTTTTATGTTTTACCCGGCGATGGCAGTTCTTCTGCCGACCTACGTCCGTTCGCGGCTGGCGGGGATCACATCCAATTCTTCAATTGGAGCGCCGATGGTGGCCTGCTCGTATCCGACCTCACTCAACTCACGCACACGGATGCAAACGGGCAAAATCCCACCCAACTGGTCAGCGACCCGTCAGCCGCCATTCTCAGCCTGTCTCCCTGTGGCGGCTACATTGTTTTTCCCTGGGCGTTTCACGACAACAGCAACTCGGTCGGTATCTGGCGCATCAATGCCGACGGCTCCAATCCGAAAAAGCTGGCAGACCAGAGATTTGATACGTTCCCGGTGTGCTCGGCCAATCAAAACTGGGTTTACTACTGGCCGGGAGTCAAAGAGCTTGGGCGTGTCCCCCTGGACGGTTCGGGTAAACCAGAGTCAATCCTCGGCAGCGGTGTGAAGAATGCATTTCTGGCAGGCAGGGGCATCGGAATTTCACCTGACGGAAAGACCCTCGCGTACGTGGTCGGACTGCAAAATGTAATCGGCCCGACCAGCCGCGACAAAATTGCGCTGCTGGACGTGGCGACCCTGACTTCACCTCGAATGTTCGACGCCAATCCGCGAATTTCGAAAGGCGTGCAGTTCACTGCCGATGGAAAGTTCGTCGCCTATCCGGTCTTCGAGAATGGCGTCGATAACGTCTGGATTCAACCCATCGATGGGAGTCCCGGACATCAGATCACCCGCTTCAATTCCGAGCGCATCCTCCAGTTCCACTGGTCCCCGGATAGCAAGCGTCTCGGCATCCTCCGCGGCCACACCGATTCCGACGTCGTTTTGCTGCAAGAGTCCAAGCCCTAGGTTGTTGTGTCATTCTTCCTTCTCATGGCGCCAACGAGGTGTCTGTTTTAGGGCGTGTCAATTCCTCTAGCCCTGGCTAGTCGCACACGTCGAGTAGTTCAAAAGTATCGTATGGGTATTCGGACAAATCCCTGAAAACAGAGGACGATTTGAATTGGTCGGCCCTAGCAGACGATTTTAGAACTCTCGTCCTGCGCCAACCGGTCGTGCCCTTGGTAACTGGTGCAGTGGGGAAAGGGTAGGGCGATGTGTTGCCCCGGTTTGAGATCACCAGTGGCTACATTCTGGTTGAAATTTGGTCGGTTCTGCAGAGATTGGGAGTATCATCTCGCAACTCCATCCGTTGTCCTGGATTGGAGACCCTAAGGCGTTTTCATGCGGGTGGGGCCGACATACCGCACCTTTGCGTTTCTACTTGCCGGTGCCCTCCTTTCCGGCGATGTGCATAGCCAGACAACTACGTCTGGCGGCTTGGCAGGTGTAGTCATCGATCAGACCACTGCCGTTGTTCCCGATGCTGTGGTTGAGATCAATGATGCTGCGAAGGGCACGACACAATCAGGGAAAACCGATAAGGAAGGTGAATATCAGTTCCCCTTCTTGCGTCCAGGAACGTACACGCTCAGGGTGAGGCATCCCGGCTTTCAGGAAGAACGACGGTCGGTCAATGTCCAGGTCGGCCCTCCGGCAACCGTCAATATCACCCTTCAAATCGCGAAAGCCAGCAGCGAAATTACTGTTACGGACGAAGCGCCGATTATTCAAGCTGAAACCGCCGACGTATCCACCACCACGAACCAGACGCAGATTTCCGAGGTTCCAAACCCCGGCAACGATCTCACCTATATCGTGCAGACCGCTCCCGGTGTGGTGATGAACACTGATCTTTCCAATGGCTCCCACTTTTCGATTCTGGGAATGCCTGCCAATTCGTATCTCCTCACGACCGACGGAATGAGTAACAACGGCCCGGGGAACGACACGATATCAGGCGCTCTGGGTCTGCTGTTGGGGCAGAATGAGATTCAGGAAGCCACGGTAGTGAGCACTGGCTACTCGGGTCAGTTTGGGGGCGCTGCCGGTGGAAACATCAATTACATCACTAAATCAGGCACCAACGGTTTTCATGGAAACGCGCAATATTATTGGAACGGCAGCGCATTCAACGCCAACTATTGGTTTAATAACGCTTTCAATATTCCGCGGCCCTTCAGCATTGCCAATCAGTGGGCCGGCTCCCTGGGAGGACCGATTAAGAAGGATAAGCTGTTTTTCTTTTTTGATAGCGAAGGTCTGCGTCTGCAGGTCCCCTCCACGACACAGGTCACGATTCCCAGTCATCAGTTTGAAGACGCGACGATTAAAAACATCGATTCGGACTCGAGATTTGGCGCTGGTTCCGCAACTCATGCCTTTTATCGCAAGATATTTGACCTCTATGACTCCGCGCCCCTCGGCCCGGGCGTGAGCGCGGTTCAGGACGGAGGGTTCCTCGATCCACTCGGCTGTGCAGGATTTGTCGATCCTAATATTGATCCGAACGACCCTCACGGCCTGGGCGAGGATGTGCCGTGCTCGGTGAGCTTCATCAAAGTTCGCGGCCGCCCCGGTCAGGATACGCTGATGACCGGGCGTGTAGATTGGAACGCAAGCCGAAGCGATCGGGTGTTTCTACGCCTAGAGCGCGATAGCGGGGTCAGTGCAGACCGCAACGACCCCATCAACTCGATGTTTGACGAAGATTCGCCTGGCTCTTGGTGGAAAGGGGAGGTCGTCGAGACTCGCTCGTTCGGTCCTTCCGTGGCAGCTCAATTCTTAATGGGTGCTTCCTTGTTTTCAGGAATGGGGGGGGTGAAGAACCTGGCCAAGTCTTTAGCGGCCTTCCCCACCAGTTTGTTCTTCGATGGGCTGCCATTTTCAAATCTCGGAGACAGCGGTGGTTCTGATAACTCATACAGGACGTACGCTTTTTCCGGTGACCTGGTGAAGACCCTGGGTAAGCAGAAACTTGGATTCGGAGCGAACTTCGAACATAGTCATTGGAATCTCAGTGCTCGTGGGTGGGACGCCACAGGCTATCTGTTTCCCCAGAGCCTTCTGGCTTTTTATCAGGGCGGGGTTGATCCAGCCCACCCCGATACAGACTTTACGCGGCTGAGCCAGCGCTTCCCTTTTCAAAACTCGGAGCGGATTGCTTCCAATCACTTTGGGCTCTATGGCCAGGATGAATGGCATGTGCGGAAGAGCGTTTCACTAACGTTTGCGCTTCGGGCAGAGCATCAGTCAAATCCGGTATGCGAGAATCGCTGTTTCGCCCGTTTTGCGGGTCCGTTTGAACTCATCAGTCACGATCCGAATCAGCCCTATAACCAAGCCATTGTCACCAATCAGAGACAAGCTTTGATAGGAACGGACCGTATCCTATGGTCGCCACGCTTTAGCTTCGTTTGGCAACCGTTCGGTGCAACGCGGAATACGGTGCTCCGCGGAGGCGTTGGTATCTTCCACGATCCTTTGGCTGTAGGCCTCGCGTCTTGGCTCTTTTTTAATCCTCCGCGGGCCAATTCCTTCAGCGCCGTCAAAGGCAACCTCACCCCCGGAGAATCGGAAAGTCTTTTTAAAGATGTGGCTGCTTCAAATGCAGCGTTCGTGAATGGCTTCTCCGTGGGTGAAACCCTTGCCGACTTTCAGCATGAAGTCCCAAACTTTTCTCGGCCTGGGCTGACTGTTCCGCAACAGCGGATGCACGCGCCGCAATATCAGCGATGGAGTCTGGAATTGCAGCAGGCCTTGGGGAGCGCTACATCATTCGGCGTTGGATACTTCGGCCACCATGGCATTCACGAGCTCGTGCCGAATGTGACGGTGAACGCTTGGGGTTTCGGCTCACTGCCGGCCGGGCGGTGCGGCGATGCTACTCCGGATTGTGCTCCGGATCCGCGATTCGGTGGGGTCACAGATCTTGCCACGACAGCAGTCTCGAGCTACAACGGGTTGGTCGCTTCGTTCAGGCATCGGATGAACCGTTGGAGCCAGGGTCTGCTTCAACTAAACTACACCTACGGCCACGCATTCGATGAGCTGTCCAACGGCGGTCTTTCCACCTTTACTTTGTATGCCCAAGGCCCACAGAACCCAAACAACTTGCGCGACTCTTATGGCCCTGCCGACTACGATGTGCGCCACTCCTTCAATGCAAATTATGTTTGGGAACTTCCGCTTAAGGCAGCCTTGGGCGGTCACGGTCCCAGGTCTCTGGTGAACGGGTGGCAGGTTTCGGGCACATTCTTTGCCCACACGGGATTTCCTTATACCGTGGTCGACCATAGTATGACGACATCACTTGCTACCAGAAACTATGGTGGGGAAATTTATGCAGTGCCTGTCGGCCCTCTGGGAGCACAACCGCCATGCGGAGGCGGCGCAGCACTTACGCCTGCGGGAGCGCCGCAGCCTTGCTTGCCCGGAGAGCTTCTGTTCCCTCCGGATGGCCCACCAACGGTTAATCCCAGTGCGCTTTTTGTGCAACCAGGGTGCGAAACAGACTTCAATCGTGGGCACCTGTCGGGCCCAAAGGGACCGTGCAGCGGCCTGGAGGTGTCTTTCGCGCAGGGGCGCAACCACTTCCGAGGGCTAGGCTATTTCAGCACTGATTTCACAATCATGAAGAGCACCAAGATTCCCCATTGGGAAAATTCTGAGCTACGAATTGGTTTTCAGTTCTTCAACATTCTTAATCACCCGAACTTTGGCTTGCCGTTTACTGAGTCGTCCGATCCTCTCTTAGGCGTAATCGGCTACATGGGGCAGTCAAGTACGACACTTCTTGGGGGCGCGCAGTCAAGTACAAGTTTCCTCGGGACCAACCAAAATGGCGCCGCTAGGATGATCCAGTTGAAAGCGGAGCTGAAGTTCTAGTTGAAGCATGAGGAATCTTGGGATCGCGTGGGATCAATGGAACATGCAGCTCAGAAATTTTCCATCATCCACATGTTGTTGCTTTGATCCCTGTCAGTAATGGCCAGATGCCGGCCATCGGGAGAGGGAAGGCCTTCACAACCGCCGCCGAGGCCGTTGGTGCCGCCGCCGCATTTCCGCAGAGATGTCGCTTTTCCTTGGAAATCAAGATATAGCAGCTCGTTCCCACTTTTACCCTTCCTCGTCGCAAAAAATCCCTTTTGGTCCGTCGACCAATTCAACCAGATCAATTCCCCTACTGATCGAGAAGGAATTTCGTGTATGAGCCGGCCGTGCAGTGAACGAATCTCAAGCGGACTTTCCGGACTTCGCCACATCGCGAGACGAGTGCCATCCGGGGAGATGACGCAAGTAGCATCGAAGTCAAAGCGTACTAACTCGGAACCGCGGCCCTTTATCGGATCGAGGATTGAGACGATCATTTGCTTGCCATCCTCGCTTCCATGCGCTAGCACGCAGATGCTGGAAGGTGGTCGGGCGCAGGAAACACTACCTTGACGTGAAAGCTGCAGTATTGTTTCTGGGGTTCCGCCGGCTAGCGGAATTCGCAGGATCGGAAAAGGGATTGTGGGGTGGTAAATACTTTCGCCGTTCGGCCAAATGCGCCCGATATACCATTTGCCATCTGGAGTCGTTGCACCCAAGGTCAGCGCTCCGCCGGCCACCGAGGAGATGATCGGTTCTGGAGTGTCCGAATCGAGAGATTGCTTGGACAGGCTCCAAGTATCTCGGTTTTGAGCGACTATAACTTTACCGTCCGCAGTCCAACCACGTACACTGTCGTCCTCCTCAAAAGTAAAGCGTCTCATGTTATGGAGCTTTCCACCAACCTCAAGATCGGCGACATATGACGTAGCGAATCCCGACGACGCCACGAACGCCAGTCGCTTGTCATTGTTCGTGACGCTACCGCCAAACACGCAAAAGTTGGGCCAGTTCGTTAGCCTCCTAGGTTCTTCGAGCTGCCTGCCGGTGCTCAGGTCGATGCGCGTTGTCCAGTAATTGCAGGTTCTGTCGTTCGTAGGCTCGGGTAAGGCATAGATCATCCGTCCATCGTGCAACCGCACCCAGTCTGACATCTTCGCCAGCACGGAAGGCTGAAACAAGGTGACGGGCAGACCTCCCTTTACGTTGCGACTTACCACCGACTCCCCAGAAATGTAGAGGTATTGTTTGCCGTCGGGTGACCACGTAAGGCAGCAAGTCGCGTGGTCTTCGTCGGTTTCCTGGAACTTCCGCGCCTGTTCCCCATTCGGCCCCATAAGCCAGACTTCGTCACCCAGCTTTCCCTTGTTTGTCCCAAACGACACCAACGAGCCGTCAGGAGAAACGGACCAAGCGATGGCATGATCGCGAAGTTTTGTGGGCGCTCCGCCAAGTACAGAAACCACCCAAATGCTGGTGTTGGCAGAATTCCGTTCCTCTGTGGCGGGATGAAGATTAACCAGGAACCTGTTACTGTCGGGCAACCAGAAGCCATCTTCCCATTTCACGCTTTGATCCTTAAGCGCCTCCGGCTTAGGAACGGAACGAGTTTCGCCGGTGTCAATGAACTTGATGTGCATCCCATGCGTGTCGATATAGGCCAGGTAGTTGCCGTCAGGTGAAATCGCGCCATTGGCGACTGGATTGTCGGTCGAGTTGGTTGTGAGTTGCCGCATCTTGATTTCAGGGGCAACCGACACGGTCTTCGGGGGTCCGTTCAGAACGGAAAAAATAACCGCAATAGCGATTGCGACGGCGACTCCCGACCCCGTAACCCAGGCGCGCGGCAGACGCTTCGGCGCCGACAGGCGCTGTAGCGCTTGCAGGTCGGCGCATATCTCGCCAGCCGTTTGATAACGAGCCTCGCGATCCTTTTCGAGAGCTCTGGTAATAACGCGTTCGAGCTTCTCGGGAATTTGAAGGTTTAGCTCGCGCGCAGGAACCGGCGTCCGGTTGAGGATGGCTTCATGCAGCACTGGCGCGGTGTCGCCCGGGAACGCTCGCTGCCTGGTTGCCATTTCATAGAGCACCAGGCCGAACGAGAACAGGTCGGTGCGCGGATCGAGTCGCTCACCTCGCACCTGCTCCGGAGACATATAGGCGGCGGTCCCCACGGTCACGCCGGTGCGCGTCAGGGTCAGCAGTGGATTCGATCCGAGGTTCGGCCGTGGCTCGGCTGATGATTGAGGTTGGGAATCCACGGAATCAGACTCATGGAGTTTGGCGAGGCCGAAGTCCAGTATTTTCACTTGTCCGTGATTGGTAATAAAGATGTTTGCCGGCTTGATATCGCGATGAATAATGCTCTTCTGGTGCGCGGCTTCGAGTCCCTGAGCAATCTGTAGAGCAGTATCGAGCAGCGGCACAAGTTGAAAAAGCGAATCGCCCTTCGAATCTGCTTTCTCCGAAAGTACGTCGCGCAGCGTGTGGCCTTCCAGCAACTCCATCACAATGAAGGGCTGCCCTTCCCATTCTTCAACCGCATGGATGGTGCAGATATTGGGATGGTTGAGCGACGAGGCGGCGCGCGCTTCGCGCTCAAATCTCTGCATCGCGGCAGGATCGTTGGCCAATTCCTCCGGCAGGAATTTCAGCGCGACGCGACGCCCCAGTTTGATGTCTTCTGCCTTGTACACCACACCCATGCCGCCGCCGCCCAGAACCTCTAGCACTCGGTAATGAGATACCTTCTTGCCGATCAGGCTCCCGCCTGCGACGGCGCGGCTCTGGTCAGCGTCCTGAGCCTCCGCCCCTTCGGCACTTCGTTCCGCTTTTACCCACTCCAGGGGAATCTTCCAGCGATAGCCACGGCGGGCGAGAGTCTCGATGTACTGCGGCGCCTCAGCCGGGTCACCGAGCGCTTGCCGCAGCCGCTTGATGGCGGCATTGATGCTGTGATCGAACTCTACAACAGTGTCGTGAGGCCAGAGCTTCTTGCGAATCTCTTCCCGCAGCACCACATCGCCGGGCTTTTCCAGCAACAGCGCCAGGATCTTTATGGACTGCTCCGGCAGCCCAGTATTCAGTCCTGCTTTCCGAAGTTCGCGTGCCCGGAGATCCAACTCAAAGGCTCCAAAGCGAACGAGATGGGGAAGCGGAGCAGGATCCACGGGATTTCTCGGAGCGAGTTTATCACTGTGCAGAAATTGTTCCGCTCCTCTTCATCGCCCTCAGGGATGACGTTCTTACTGAACCCAAACGTGTCCACTCAATAGGTTAGCGATGCCACAACTATGCCATACAAATGCCAGCCCCAGTGCATTGCTCTTCTCGCGTGCCTCAGTCAATGTCGCCTTGAAAGTGGGTAAGTGGGAGTCGCCCATCATAAACAACTAGTGAGCGTACCCGCCCCCAACATGAACATCATAGGAGACGTGTATGAAACATCAGACTACTTTCGCTACATTGGCGCTACTCGCAGCGTTGGTGATCCCGGGTCAGACTACGGCCCAAGGGGCACAACAAGAGGGCAAGCCCCACCACCACAAATACAGGCTCATCGACTTGGGAACCTTCGGAGGCCCCCAAGGCTTTATCAATCCTTCGGGGAACGGAGCACCATACATCAACAACGGTGGCGACGCTGTGGGTACCGCGCAGACAGCAGTTCCTCTTCCGCCGAACAGTAACGGATTCCTCTGCGTGCCTGGGCCGAATGTGAACCATGCGCTCCGACGGCATAACCGTCAGATCACCGACCTAGGTGCACTGTCGCCGTCGGAGCAGAACTGCAGCAATGCCTTAGGGAATAATGATAAGGGCGAGATTGCCGGACAATCGGAGAATGGCGTGATCGACCCACTGCTTGGTTTGATCGAAGTCCGCGGGGTAGTTTGGAAGGACGGAAAGATCATCGAACTGGGAACCTTCGGGGGAAACCAGAGTGCCGCATTTTCGATCAACAACCAGGGACAGGTAGCGGGTTTTGCCTTAAACGCCATTCCCGATCCGCTTTCCATTTACGGTGTTTTTTTCTTTGGCTCCACTAACTCAACGCAAACTCGCGGGTTTTTGTGGCAGAACGGAAAAAAACGCGACTTGGGAACCTTGGGCGGACCCGATACGTTTGCCGTCTGGGTGAATGCGAGGGGTCAGGTATCCGGTGGGTCGTATACGAATTGGACTCCGAATCCGACGACTGGGCTGGCCACCATTGATCCGTTTCTGTGGGAAAACGGTAGGATGATTGACGTAGGTACCCTGGGGGGCACCTTTGGTCTTCCCCTCGCTCCCAACAACCGAGGCCAACTTGCGGGGTCCTCGAACCTTGCCGGAGATCTGGCCTTTCATCCGTTCTTTTGGGATCACGCTACGCTGACTGACCTGGGCACTCTGGGCGGAACCAACGGCGCGGCCAACTGGCTCAATGATGCCGGTGAAGTTGTAGGTCAAGCTGATTTGGCCGGCGACCAAGCCTCCCATGCATTTCTCTGGAAAAACGGGGTTATGAAAGACCTAGGTGTTCTGCCCGGCGACACGTGTTCGAGCGCTTTTGCCATCAACTCTTTGTCACAGATTGTGGGTATATCCAGCCCAGACTGCGGCTTTTTTATTTCGGCCTTTCTTTGGGAAGAGGGAGACCTGGTTGATCTGAACGATTTGGTTTCCCCAAAGTCAGACGTAATCCTGCTTGAACCCAATGCCATTACCGATCAGGGAGTGATCGGCGTCAACGGGATTCCGCCCGGCTGCGACAACTCGGATGTTTGCGGGCACCCCTACCTGCTGGTACCGATCGGCGATTGCGACAAAGATAATGAAGCGAGAATCGCCTCCAGGCAGAACCGCGAAGCCACCGCGATCCTCGGAGGCTCTGGATGGCATCCCATGATCGGCGGAAAAACACCCGTAAGTCCGATCCAGCGGATGCGGAATCTTGTTCGCAGGAGTTTTCGCTCGTCTGGAAGACGGATGATCCAACCAGACTAGAGTCCGGGGCAACGCCACAAGAGATAGAGACGAAGGTTAGCACCGCATCGGTGACATCCTATTTGCGAATCGCAGATTGCGTGGCGAATCCCGTGGCGGCGGATCCCAGCCACTAAGGAGATTAAGAGATGAAAACGGCGATTGCGATCGTTCTTGCTTGCATTCTTTGCGCAGGCTGCGGGAGTCTTGCCGAAGCCGTGTGTACCGGCACATCGGTGCAGGCGTTCGGTGCGAAGGGGGACGGTCACACCGATGACACAGCCGCGATTCAAAGCGCCATTAGCGCTGCTGCCGCCGCGGGCGGCGGTTCGGTGGTGTTCAATGTGGCACGGTACTTCACCACCGGCAGCTTCGTTGTGCCTGCGGGAGTGATCCTATGCGGCTCGATTGAAGGACCTTTCGACGATGCCTCGGGAGCGAATCCCGGCGTTACAACGATCGCGCCCACGCTATTGGTCACCAATACCAGCGCCCCGCTCATCACCCTGAATGGCATCAATGCAGGAAGTGGCTGACTTGCTATTTCACTACCCGAACCAGGTCAGCGCGAGCGCCTCAGCGCCGAATGTTTATCCCTACACGATTGTTGCGAACTCTCCAGGCACAAAGGTAGTTCGCTCCATGGCGACCAATGCCTACAACTTTCTCGACATCGAGAGTGGTAGGGTCATCGCACAGGACCTATACATCGGTGCGTACAACATCGGCGTCAATGTCGATCACGCACTCGATCACGTCACGCTGCGAAATCTGCTCAACACAGTGTTCTGGGATGCGTGGGAGTTCGTTTATCCATCCACGATCGACGATTGGGTCATGAGCCTTATGGGATCGCACTAGTTGTGAACCGCGCGGACGGCGTCGCGATGCACAATGTAGTCCTGTTCCACCGTTACGCAGGAATGCTTCTGACCGATTCGCCCGACACCACCCAAAATCCCCGGTGTGGGTATGGGACTGGAAGCGACATCAATTTCGATACCGTGCAGTACGGCATCATCGTCAGCGCGTCCAATGCGGCAGGCTATGAGTTTGCGAATGTAATCATTGGGGACGAACAGGCGGCGGTGCAAGTGAAAGCCGGTGGTTCCTTGCCTCCGGACGTGCTCGTTGATGGAGGCTCGGTGCGCGGTTTTCAGGCCGTGGGTCCTTTCCCCGCGCCCTCGGCGGGCCATCTGACTGTTAAGAATGTAATCGGATACCACATACCCTGACCCCCAGATTGGCGTGGCGCACAGACGTCGATGTTCGTCGAGGAAATTCACGATGAAGAGATCCCTGCCGTTCTTGTTCCTTGCTCTCTTGTGCCTACTTAATGCTTGCGGAGGAGGCGGCGGCACTATTACCACTGCTCCCTCAACAGCCACTCATTTCTCCGTCACCGGTCCGGCCAACATTCCCTCCGCGATTTCCTTTCAGTTCACAGTGATGGCACTCGATGCCTCGAATCACGCGGTGACAAACTATTCCGGCACAGTGCATTTCGCCAGCACCGATCCCCATTCGCAACTTCCCGCCGACTCGACGCTTGTATCCGGGACCAAAATCTTCTCAGCCACACTCGCTACGGGTGGCAACCAGATGATCACTGCAACAGACAAGGCCACATCTTCGGTCACGGGAAGTTCGAACTCCATCAACGTCGGCGCCCTGGTCGGCGCGTTTCCGGTGGAGTGGTTCGGCGCGAAAGGCGATGGTGTCACCGACGACACCTCGGCAATACAAAGCGCTATTAACGCTGCGGTTGCGGCGGGAGGCGGGTCGGTTGTCTTCAAAGTGGCTCGCTACTTCACCACCGGCAACTTCGATGTGCCAGCAGGGGTGGTCCTGTGCGGAGTGATGGAAGGGCCTTTCGATGTTGCTGGAGTCAATCCTGCCGTGGCAACGATTGCACCCACGCTCCTAGTCACCAATACCGGCACCCCTTTCGTGACCCTACAGGGAGTTGGAGCCGGAATAGCCGACCTGCTCTTTCACTACCCAAACCAGGTTGGCACTAGCGCCGCAGCTCCCAAAGTTTATCCCTACACCATACGGGTCACTTCTGGCGGTGGCGCGAAAGTGGTCCGCTCCACGGTGACCAATGCCTACAACTTCCTCGACATCGAGGCCGGCCGAAACATGGCCCAGAATCTGAACATCGGGGCGTTCAACATAGGTGTCAACATCGATCACACTTTCGACTTTGTGGTCCTGCACAATCTACGCAATGGCGTTTTCTGGGACGAGGTGGAAGACGCGCCTTATCCGACTGCCATCGACACATGGGTGCTGAATCACGGCACCGCATTGGTGGTCCATCAGATGGACGCCCTGGTCATGAAGGACTTCTTCGTGTTCTCACGTTTCGCGGGGATATTTCTGACCTATTCGCCCGACACTTCGGGATCCGGCATTCGGACTGTGTGGGGAACCGGAAGCGACATCGATCTCGAGAGCGTGCAGTATGGCATCGTCGCTGACGCAACCAACTCGCCGGGCGTTGAGCTCACCAACGTTCAGATGACGGCGGCCCCGGGGCTTGGGCAGGCCGCGGTTCAGTTGAAAGCCGGCGGAACCAATCCGCCGGACGTGTTGATCAACGGAGGTTCGGTGCGAGGCAGTTGGGTTCTGGGCGCCTTCCCAACACCCCAAGCAGGGAATTTGACCTATATAAACATCATTGGGTCCGATCTACCGTGATGGAAGAGCACGACCTCGCATGCAGTTGGGATACTCGCACAACTCTCAGTCACCGGGCAGCGCGGACACAACAAACCCAAATACCGCAAACAAGAATTTGCATTTCGCGGCTTGTTACATTGCGCGCAGGATCATTGCGCGATCACGGCAGAGAGGAAGAAGGGAAAATGTGTTTATTACCGCTGCACAAGGTATCGCGGGAAATGTAGCACCCCACGTTTTACGGAACCCGAGATGGCGGGAAAACTGGGCGTCATCGTTAAAGGGATTCAAATCCCCGATCACGTGTTAGCAAGTTTGCAAAAATCCCTGGCGCGCGATCAGGAGCAAGCCCAGAACGTTAGCACCGCGCAGCGCAACGCATTGCAGCCACGTTTGTCCGCCGTGCGGCGGCGCATTGACCAGGCCTATCAGGACAAACTGGACGGCAAGATTCCGGAAGAGTTCTGGGAACGTAAGATGACCGAGTGGACCAGAGAGGAACGCAGCATCCAGGATGCTCTTACCCGCCTGGAACAGCCGACCAACGATCGACTGCTGACGGCACAAAGGACTTTAGAACTCGCGAACAAGGCCTATTCTCTGTACCTTGCGCGGAATCCTGGGGAACAGGCTCAGTTGCTTCGAATGGTGCTTTTGAACTGCGCGATTGACGGCACAACTGTCCAGCCCACTTACAGAAAGCCCTTTGATCTGATCTTTGAGAGGGCCAAGAATCAAGAATGGTCGGGGAGAGAGGATTTGAACCTCCGACCCCCTGGTCCCGAACCAGGTGCTCTACCAGGCTGAGCCACTCCCCGACTGTTAGCTCCATATTCTACTACACTTTACGCTGCACCGCTTTCGCCCTCGATTTGCGCGAAATTGGACGATTGGGACTAAGCCTACAATTTTTCACGCCCTGTATTGACTGATCGGACCAACTTTCAGGTGGTCGGCTACTATAGTGAGCGCTCTGGTTGGTTAGACAAAATACAGTCACCGACCTCACGGCGTCTCTCGCGTCTATGGACGGCCCGCGTTTTCTAGACGCAAGCCCCAATCGAGATCGGCAGGAAAATCGGGCAAGGCGATGATGCCGGTCGAATCCGACTGCACGTTGCCATTCCCCGCAACGCTCCAGGTTCCCGCGCGAGGATCAAACCATTGCGCTCGATAGTTGGCCAGCGGTAGGGCCCCGCGAATCTGGCTGCGGGGACAGCCTTTCTCAAAGTAAATCAAAAAGATTTTTTTGTCCGGTGTGCGCGCGGAAAACGCCCAGCCTTCATATCCGAGGGTCACGTGGGTTTTGTTGGGCGAAACCAGGTCGGCGTTTGGCACCAGGTCCTGAAAGTGTCTCCCGATGGAAAATGCGAAGGTCTTCAAATATTGCATTTCCGCGCCAGAGCGCCACTGGAACGCGTCCCACATCTTAACCGGGGATGCTGGTTCAATGTCGGCGCCCCAGATGCCTTCCGCGCCGTAGATATGTCCTGCCAGCCCGCCTGAAAGAAAACTCCCGTACATCGAGGAGCGAACGTATTGGTTGTCTTTGTCGGACCCGCCATCCGCGCCGTACTTATAGCCGCCTTCGCCCAGCCCAAATTCATCCTTGTAACCAGCGTAGTACGGCTCCCCGTTCAATGCCGGCTGATGATACGGAGATTGATAAATCTCCGTCAGGTACCAATACCAGTCGTGCTCCCGCTCATTACCCATCTGGTGCAACGTCACCCAGGAATCGTCTCCAAAGTTTACGAGAGACGATGGGTTCGAGTTGGCTGTAAGCAGCGTGCCATACGGTGGTGGCCCAAACTTGGTCATGACCATTTTGATCGCGGCATTGTAGTCGCTTGCTGGAATCGTATCTTGATCAATGTCGAAGTGGATGGGGCTAAAAACCGTATTGTTGGCCTGGTAGCGGGACCAAACGTACTGGATGTACCGCGCATACGAGTCCGGCCAGGAGTGATACTTCTTCCAAACCTGGCCGGTATCGCGCCGTGCAACCTCGATGAATGGAATGAACCCCTGCTCGTTCAGATAGTCGATCTTCCGGTCCAGATAGTGGAAGTAGGCAGGATTAATGCGATCCAAATCCGGAAAAACTTTTTCAAATCCCGGCACCTGTCCTGGAAACAAAAACGGGCGGCCGCCTTCGTTCTCCATATTCTTGGCGCTCTTGGTTCCATATTCGGTCCAGGCGGATCGCACACAGGTCCGCTCCGGGTTCTCCATGAACAGCTCCACGGGATATCCATCCGTAGCCCACGCTGGAAACGCAGCAATGATGAGGACGGAGTTGTAGCCCTGAGCCTTGCGGTAACGCAGATAGTCCTTGAATCCAGCGTCCGGCCCAAGAGGATGTTCATGGTTGTCGTCCTTCCAGAGAAAACGATTGGTGCCGGCTGAATACCAGGTGTCACCAACCACAAAAAACGGAGTGCCATCCGCCTGCTCGATGGCGTGACGATTGGCGGTGGCCCGCAGAAGTCCGCGTCGCAGCGGGTTCTTCTCTTTCTCTTCCTCGCTCCAGGCGACGGCATTGAACTCACCGTGCCTGCCGGATAATCCGGCGTCTTCGGGATTCGACCCGCTCTCCCATTTCCATTCGCCGGGCACCGTAGCGAGAAAGCGGACGCGAAAGGTTCGCTCCCCGTCCCAGAATCCATAGATCCTCTTGCGAAAGTCGGGCCTATTAGATCCACCCAGACAATCACATCGGTATAGGGATTGGCCCAAGTCCGTGCAGACGTAAAGGTCACCTCCTGTTTCTCCAAACATGCACGGGCGGCGCAACGGCGACACAGTTCCCTGCAAACGCGAAAGACAGCAATAGGGGAATCAGAATTGGACGACAACGACGGAGAAAACTCGTGAGCTGCTTTGAAAAGAGCATTCCCCTCTCCTCCGTGTACAGCTTGACATCATATATCAGGTCGCATATCGTCCAAATTCTCTTATCCGTCTAGGGGTGCTCCTTGATGAGCAGCTGCTTCTCCATAATCTCCATCCTGCTCCTGCTGATGGCCTTTGCATTTTCCTCTTCGCTCACCTCAGTTCGTTGACAATTTCGATGGTCCCACGGTGGCGCTCGACCCGGAGGGCAACCAGGGCTGGCTGTTTTTGGCGGGTGACGGAACCGCCACCATGGACTTGCGCCAGGGAGCTGCAGGCCACGCGTCCGTTTTTGTCGATGGAACGACAGACAAGCGAGGCATTTGGTGGGCGCTTATCGAACGCAAGCTGAACGGAAAGCTGGATTTGTCACTGCTGAAAACACCCGGCTACGAAGTGCGCATCGAAGCGCGTGTGCGGTCCAGTCATGCGCCTCGGCGCATCAACCTTCAGTTGGCCACTCAGCGAACGACGGATGACTATTCCCAATTGATGGAATACGACATTCCCACTACAAACAACTGGTACACCTTCAGCTTGACCACCAATCATTTTGACGCCGTGCCGGGCGATACGGTGATCGCTCACCTTGCACTGATGGATTGGGGTCTTGAGAAATACCAGCTCGACATTGATTACATAAGAGTAGATGTCGTGAATGTAGCCACTGCAGGACCTGACAAAGGCGACTCGGTTCCTTATCATCCGCCAGTTGCCGACTCCAAGAAGTTTCATCAGGTCGTCCCGGTCGCGCAGGATAGCATGATCGACCTCGAGAATACGGACGTGAACCTGAACGATTGGCATGCACAAGACAGAACTGGGAAGGCGATAAATGTCCTGACGGTAGATGGAAGCCACTACGTCATTTTGCGATGGGACTTTAAAGCATTCGGCGGAAAAGAAGTGGCTGACCATGGATTGTTGGAACTCACCACCTGGGCGCTCCAGCAGAAGGCGCAAGCGGTGAAAGACTTCGGCCTGGTGCGCGTGGTCGAGATTCTTGGGGGAGACCCGGACTGGGATCAGCGGACTGTGACCACCGACAGCTTCTGCCATTACGAAAGACTCGATCGCGTCTTGAACACCCAGATGATCATTGATTGGCCGATTACCGCGGGCGACGGGGGAAAGACCTATCTCACCATCGGGAAGCCGGTCTTGCAGCGGATGATCGACGGAAAGACATTGGGGATTGCCATCAAGCCGTTGGGGGCCATCAGCGGTTCTTTCTATTCCATGGAGAATGAGGCCGGGAAGAACGCAGCACGGCTGTACTTCGATTTGCAGAAATAGGAACTTTGCTCCACGACGGCGGAGAACTGCTCCGCAAGTGTCGCGCGTGGAGTGAAAAAGGGAAATCGTGAATGTAGGATTCGTTGGTCTTGGTGCGATGGGTCTGCCCATGGCGAAGCGCGTTGTCCGGGGCGGGCTTTAAGACTTATACGACCTTCCATCGTCGGCGGGAACCCGCCGAAGAATTGAGTGCGCTGGGCGCAGAAATCAAGCCAACTCCGCGAGATGTAGCGACGTCATCCGACGTCATAATTACCATCCTTCCGGCAGATGCGGAACTTCGCGAAGCGGTGTTTAGCTCGCAGGGAATCTTGGCGGGCTTTTCCGCGGGCAAAGTGCTCGTCGAAATGACCAGCGGAACAGCCATGGCCATGCAGGAGGTGGAGCAGGCTATGCGAGGCCGCGGCGGCCAAGTGCTAGACGCGCCGGTGAGCGGGGGCACTACCGCGGCGGCGCAAGGCACATTGACAATCATGGCGGCCGGCGAAGCGGCGCTGCTCGAGCGCTGCCGCCCCCTTCTTGAGACCATGGGGACACGCATTGTTCATGTGGGAGAAGTAGGTCACGGAAAAGTCGTCAAGATGGTGAACCAGGCCCTGGCGGCGATTCACCTCTTGGCTATCGGGGAGGCGTTTGCTCTGGGCGTGAAGTGCGGCGTTGCCCCCGCGACTCTCTATGACGTAATCAAAACCTCTTCTGGCTATTCCAAAATGATGGACCTGCGCTTGCCCGGTTTCCTGCTCGAAGGCTCGTTTCAGCCCGGCTTCAAACTCGAGCTCATGAAAAAAGATGTGAACCTGGCGGTGGAATCAGCGCGAGCGCTGGGCATTCCCTTGTTCATGGTGTCGAATGTGGCGCAAATTTTCGCCGCTGCCAGTGCCGCCGGGAAAGGGGACGAGGATTTCGCCGCTGCCGCACAATTCCTGGCCACTCTTTCCGGTGTTGCGTTGAATCAAGCAAAGGGCCACACATGAAAATTCTTCCAGAGACTTTGCGCTTGTTGTCCGAATTCGATGCGGCCACTTTGTATGAAGCGTCTGGGTTGCAGGGCATGGTGGATCCGCAAATCCGACCGATGTGGCCAGGTGCCCGGATTTGTGGCGTGGCCCTGACGGTAAGCTGCCCTCCTCGTGACAATCTGATGCTGCATCACGCCGTTGCCCACGCAGAACCTGGCGTGGTGCTGGTTGCCAATGCGGAGCGATGTCAATCCGCAGGTGCTTGGGGCGAAGTACTTACGACAGCCGCTCAAGCCAGAGGCATCGCGGGGCTCGTATTGGATGGCGCTGTCCGTGACATGGAAGCCATCGCCGCGCGTTCTTTTCCAGTCTTCGCAAGAGGGCTGGCAATTGGTGCCTGCAAAAAGGAAAAATTCGGCAAATTGAATGAGCCGGTAGATCTAGGAGGCGTGACCGTCCGGCCGGGCGACGTTGTCGTGGGTACTGCGGACGGTCTGGTCGTACTCGCCCAGGAAGCTCTCGAAGTGGTGCTGCAAGCGGCGATTGCGCGAAGAGATCGCGAACAGAAATCTTCCGTCAATTGGCGGAGGGTAAGAGACCGTAGAAAATGTGGGGCTTCCCCGACTTCCTGGGCAGTCCCGTGGGTGAAATCGCGCGCTATCGAGTCGACGATCTTCAGAAGTTTTGTTGCGCCGCCTTGCAAGAGCTGGAGGTCCCCCCGCTCGACGCAAGGGGGTAAGCGAGTGTCTGGTGCCGCTGATTGCGCGGCGTGGATCCCACGGGGTGGTTCGGCTGCCGGTTTAGCCGGCCGCATCCGGCGGGAGTGTGAACCCTTGACCCATAACTCGTGTTGTTCAAGAACGGGGGAACACTGTTCTGTTCGACGGTGACAACGGACTTGGTCCTGTGGTCGGTGTTCGCGCAATGGAGAAGGCTATCGCGTTGGCGGAGTTTTCGTGCATCGGGATTGCCGGAGTGCGAAGATCGAATCACTTCGGTATCGCGGCCTTCTATGTACAAAAGGCAATCCACCGGGGATTCATCGGGATCGCTGCTTCGAACGCGCCTCCGCAATGGCTCCGTATGGCGGCCGCGCGCGATTCCTGGGAACGAATCCCATCGCGGTTGGCATTCCTGCTCGTCAGGAGCCTCCGCTCTTGTCTCGACGCTTCGACCAGCGTAGTCGCGCGCGGAAAGATTATCGTGGCGGCGCAGGAGGGCAAACCGATTCCCGCGGACTGGGCCATTGATTCTGACGGCAATCCAACGACTGACGCGAACGCAGCGCTTGTGGGTTCGGTGCTTCCCTTCGGCGGTGCGAAAGGCTCGGCCATTTCCTTCATCGTTGACATCCTGTGCGGTGTGCTCGCCGGCTCGGGGTTTGCGCTGAATTTGCACAGACTCGAAGATCTTGGAGCAGAACAAAACCTTGGACACGTTTTTGCCGCTGTGCGAACCGACTTATTTATTCCCGGCAAGGATTTTGCCGCTCGTATGGACGAGATTTTGCGGATGCTGGAATTGTCGCCAGCCGGCCGCTGCCGGAACCTCTCAAGTGTTCGCTCCCGGAGAGCTCGAGAGGCAGAATGAAGCCAGAAATCAGCGTTCTCGGCATTCCGCTACGGCAAAGCATTGTCGACCAGTTGGCGGAACTCGGCGAAAGCTTGGGTCTGGCGTTCCCAAAGGCGGCTGATACGATGGGCCTCGCGGAGACTCAACCGTGATCCCGTGGAGCGCAGATCAGTGTTTTAATTTCTTCCCCGTCCCCACGGACATTCACTTTGGTTTTGGTTTGGTGCGTTCGCTCGCGGAACGTGTGCGTTCGTTTGGCTGCAACCGGGTGTTCTTAGTTACGGATCCCGGGATTCGGTCGGCAGGACTTCTCGACTCTGTCCTCACCCTTTTCTCGGAAGCAGGAATTGCCTGCGATGTGTTCGACGAGGTCAAACCTGACTCCGGCTCGGGCCTCATCGTCGGAGCAACTCAACGTCTGATGCGCAGTCAAGCCGGCGTCGTAGTAGGGATAGGTGGTGGAAGTTCTCTGGATACGGCCAAGGCGGTCGCGATGTTGGCCACAAATCCGGGATCAATATTCGGCTACACGGGCCTGCATCGGGTGAAGAATCGTTCGCTACCCGTGATAGCCGTGCCGACTACCGCGGGGACCGGCAGCGAAGTGAGCCTCTGGTCCGTATTCACCAATGATGATACGGGACTAAAGGTCGCGGTCGGCAGCGTTCACCCCTATCCATCGATCGCGCTGTGCGATCCGGAACTAACCGTAGGTCTTCCTTCAGGGCTGACGGCTTCGACCGGCATGGATGCGCTGGCCCATGCCATCGAATGCTATACCAACAATGCCTGTCAGCCGATATCGGCTGCCTTGGCGTTGGGTGCGATTGAGTTCATCGGCCGCAATTTACGCGGCGTGTGCTGCAAAGCCATAATCGCGATTCGCGCTATGCCATGCTCCTTGGAAGTACCATGGCCGGGATCGCCATGAATCCGACGCGGCTCGGACTCGCGCATGCGCTCGCCATGCCGCTCGGAAGCTGGGACTTGCGCATTCCCCATAGTTTGGTCATCGCGGTGACTCTGCCGCGGGTGATGCGTTTCAATCATACCGTTGCGCCGGACCGCTTCGCCAGAGTTGCCGAAGCTTTTGGTGAGGTCACGCGGGAAATTTCGCTTTCGAACGCCGCGCTAATTGCCGTGGAGGCCGTCGAAAGACTTTCTGTGGATATCGGCATCCTCGGGGCTCGCGCAGTGTGGCTTGCGGAGCAACCATATTCAGCGCGTCGTGGATGAAGCCATGAAGAGCGGTAATGTGGCCGTAAATCCTCGCCAACCACGAGGGAGGAACTAGCCGGAATCCTCGAGCAGAGTCTCTGATATGGACCGCCACTGAACTATATCGCGGGACGTTGGATGCCGCCTGAAAGCGGTAGTTACTACCAGACCCGCAACCCCGCCCGTCCTGCGGAAGTCCTTGGGGAATTTCCGTGTTCCACGGAAGCGGATGTCGATTTCGCTCTCGCCGCCTGATCAGCTCGCGTGAAATGGGCGGACACCCCCGCTCCACAGCGAGCGGGAATATTAGTCGATTTTCCCAGTTGCTGGCGGATTCGCAAAACGAGCTCGCAAGAATCATCACCCTGGAGCAAGGCAAAGCGCTTCAGGAATCCACCGGCGAAGTCCCGCGCGCTTCCTCCGAAGCCAGCTTTTCGGCGGAGAAGCGCTGCGCCTATGCGGAAAAACCTTCCCGAGCGAACGGCCCGGCGTTACCTGTTACACCATTCTTGAACCTATAGGTGTGGTGGCCGCGATCACTCCTTGGAATTTTCCGGTCGTTGCTCCCGTGCGCAAGATTGTGCCCGCGCTTGCTTGCGGCAATACCGTGATATTAAAGCCTGCTTCCCTGACGCCGTGGTCGGCCGTACAAATCACCAAGCTGGCTGAGAAAGCCGGTTTGCCGGCTGGAGTCCTTAACCTCGTCATTGGCCCGGGCAGGACTGTCGGAGATCGCCTGATATCCGACCCGCGAGTCCGTGGCATCAGTTTTACCGGCTCCACGACTGTGGGCGCGCGATCGACGAGTGCGCGTCGCAAAGGATGGTCAAGGTCCAATTGGAACTCGGCGGCAAGAATCCGGCCATCGTGTTCGACTGTGACGATCTCGATGAAGCTGCCCGCGAGATCGTGGCAGCAGCCTTTTTGTGTAGCGGGCAGAGGTGCACCGCCCTGAGCCGGGTGCTGGTGGAAGAATCGCTTGCCGACGATCTGGTCGAACGGCTTCGCCTCCGCATTCTCAACATTCGAATCGGCAATGGTCTGGATCCGGATACCACCATGGGCCCACTCGTAAGCCGCGAGCAGATGGAGACCGTAGTCCTATGTGAGCATGGGACAAGAGGGAGGGGCTACTCGTTCTGGGAGGACATTCACTGGTCAAAGACGCTGAGCAGGAGGGCTATTTCTACGCCGCCACACTCTTTGATCATGTTCCGCCGGACTCTCCGCTGGCCCTCGAGGAAATCTTTGGGCCGGTATTGCCGGTGATTCGCGTGCGTGATGCCGAGGAAGCCTTCCGAATTGCCAACGCCACGCGCTATGGCCTCGCCGCAGCGCTGTTTACGCGGAATCAACATCTCGTCCACGAATTTCTGCGAACGTGGAATGCGGAATGGCGCACATCAATCACGGAACCGCGAGTCAAGCTCACGTTCCCTTCGGGGGCGTGAAAGATTCCGGGCAAGGAGCCTTTTCCATCGGGCCAACGGTGAAAGATGCGTTTACGAACATCAAGACGGTATACGTCAAAGCGTAGGTTTGGGAAGCGGATGACTCCAGCCGGAGTTCAGCCGCTGGCGGAACGTTCTCCGCTCGGTGTGCGTGTCTATCATTGTCTAGGCGAAAACATGGTCAGCGGAGCTCTCCAGAATGGCGGAATATCTGATGCAACAACCCCTCCTGGGTCCTCTGGAAGAGGTTCTCAAAACTCTTACTGTGGTTACCACTGAGAGAACTGAGCCCGGAGCCGCTTGAGCACCCAACGCAATTCGAACGAAACATTCAAGAGGCTGGCCGTCCTGGCCGCCTTATTTTCGCTGTCTCTGATTCTCTACCTTGATCGGGCCGCGATCTCTTCAGCAAAAACCCCCATGGCCACCGCACTTTCCTTGTCGGATGCAGCCATGGGAGCGGTGTTTAGCGCTTTCGCCTTAGGCTACGCCTTTGCTCAAATTCCGTCGGGATGGTTCGCGGACCACCTGGGGCCGAGGATGGCATTGGCTTTGGTCGTCGCTCTATGGAGCGTGTTCACTGTGTTGACGGGCGTCGCCAGCGGGCTTGGCACGTTGCTCGTTGTTCGATTCTTGTTCGGCGCCGCTGAAGCCGGCGCTTTCCCCGGCTCGGCTCGCGTAATTTACAACTGGCTGCCGCCACGAATGCATGGCATCGCAAACGGCATACTGTTCTCTGGCGCGCTCGTGGGAGGAGCCGTAGCTTTTCCGTTTTTCCAATGGCTCTTAGGGGCGCACGGTTGGCGCCGGCTTTCTATCTCCTCGGCGTTCCGGGGGGCGTCTGGGCATTTTGCTGGTTGCTTTCGTTCAGAGATTTTCCAAGTGATCGAGCTGCCTGGCCGAACAAGAAGCTGTGCGTTCGGTGTATCTAATTGTCTTACTTCGTTCGAAAGCCATGGTCAGGGCCATGGCTCAATACTTCGTCGGGAATTTCACGTTCTTCATTTGCATTTCGTGGATGTTTCCCTATCTGGTGCAGCGCTATTCATTGTCACCAGATCAGGCCGCAAAATACTCCATGGTTCCCCTATTGTCAGGCGCAACGGCAAATTGGGTTTCGGGATTTTTTGTAGACCTGTTGTATCGATCTCGCTTTAGGCCGTGGTCGAGACGTGTGCCAGCGGCAGCGGGATTTCTCTTGGCGGCTTGCGGCGTTTACGCCGTGACCCTATTGGACTCTCCTGGCGCAGCCATATCGGCGTTTGCGGTCGCTACCTTCGGTGTTGAAATGACCATCAGCCCAAGTTGGGCGTACTGCATTGACATCGCAAGGACAAACTCCGGAAGCGCGTCAGCCGCCATGAATATGGCGGGAAGTGTCGGTGCTTTTGCGAGCGCGAATGCCTTTCCGCTGCTCTATCGCCTGACGGGAAATTCGGACGCTTACTTCTGGATTGCTACCGCGCTCAACGCACTCGCCGCCCTGTGCTGGCTGACCATGGATTCGGCACATGATCCCGCTGCGGCGGAGCCGAATAGCCACGTGTAAAAACAGCTGTGAGATCAAGCCGTCGCGACTCACCCTAAGGAGGGCTGCAGAAGAACCCTGCCAACTCCCGAATGGTCGCTAGGCTTGATCGGAAACGCCTCGGGCAAAGTCCGATGCGAATTTCTTGCGGTCGATCCGAGGCGTTTACGATGAGCAGGCTAGAAGGAAGCTGCTGGCGTTTGCGGCGGGCGCGGGAGATGTGGCCGGCTATGGAATTTGAATGGGTGTTTTTTCGCCTTTTGTTCGGGGCCAAACGTGAATGCAGGCACACTGCCAAGACCGCGGAGAAGAGACGCAGATACCACCTCATACGTGGCGGATTATCTTACGCGCAGCGTCCGCCGCGCCAGCGGCTCGTTCTTGTCGGCTAACCGGAAGTGATCTGATGCCGGCTTACCGCGATTCCTAATGGGAAGTCGGTGTCGCAGAACTGGGAACTGGTGGATCAAACGCTTGGGACTAAGGATTGGGACTAACCAAGGCCGGTTTTCGGGTGGATCTCTGAAGCTAAGCGACACCGAATCAGTGAATTTCCACCGTGT
>CAVOSN010000028.1:0-95000 GCA_963698805.1 uncultured Acidobacteriota bacterium
CGATTTCACCAGCGTGCGCCGTTTGTTCGCCAAAAACCGTGCTCAATTGGTGAAATGGGGATCGTTCGACAGCTATCTATTTCGGCAAATGCGAACGCTGGAACGCTCGGATAATTTCAATACCGAAGCCAATCAAAAGTCCCTCAACCGCTCCGGAGAGCACCACTAGTCCATCGTACAGCCTGACATTGGTTGCGTTATGTCGCCAGCCCTCAGTTAATCGTGGAAGAACTCGGGAGAGTGGGTTCACTTCCGCGATTATTCTCAACGTCAAATCTTTCTGGTCGGCAGCGTAGAAGCAAACGACGAGCGCAAACATCAATGCCGCGCCCCCGAGCGTCAACCAGATCGCGCATTTAGCTTCGCGTAGACGCAACATATCTAGTTCGACACCAGCCAATTCGCAATTGGGTCTACAGAATAGCAACGATGGTTGACGAAATCAGGCGATTTCACCAGCGTGCGCCGTCTGTTCGCCACAGGCATCGCCCCTAATAGCGCGTCACAAAGGTCTTGTATTCGTTCGGCCTGAGCGGTGGCTCGATGCGGAAACGAGCGTCATGCACGAGCGCACTTGTGAAGCCCAGAACTTCAATGTCGTCGCTCTTGAACCACTGACGAACGTCACTCAGGGATACTGTGTCGGTTTTCGGCGTCCACTGGGCGTTGTCGGATGCTATCCACAGTCTGTTGATGATCGCTTGCAGTGTGTCACCCATAATTTGACACTCAATACGGCGTTTCGGTGTGCTGATTCTACAACCCACGATTCCGCATTGAGAACAGTCCAGAGGTTGCGCCGCATGACTGGCGTAACCAGACCATTAAACCAGCTTGCACTGTTTGTTCGCCAAAATCCGTGTCGATGAGCGTAATGGCGATATTTCAACAGTTGACCGGGGCCCGGTCAGCTCGCGCGTCGGAAAGGCGGGCCCGGCGCGTCTGTGTTGTAGCTGTCCGTGGCAGCAACTTTTGGGAAGCAAGTGCGTGCATAATGAGTGGGCAGACTTCTTGAATTACGAGGACGCGGCATGAATCAGGACAGGCTCGGCAATGGGCAGAGCATGGCTGGCGGTTCTTCGTTCGTCTCACTCGAATACATCTGGCGCGACATTCGCTTTGCCGTGCGTTCGCTGTTGAAGGCTCCCGGATTCACGGTCGTGGCGATCCTGGTGATCGCGGTCGGGATTGGCGCGAACACCGCGGTTTTCTCGGTCATCAATACCGTGCTGCTCAAACCGCTCACCTATCCCGATCCGCAATCGCTCGTGCATCTGATGAATACTGGCGACCAAGGCTCGTTCCCCGGCGCGAACGTGCCGAAGTTCAATATCTGGCGGCAGCAGACGGGAATTTTTCAGCAGGTCGCCGCTTATGACAGCGGCGGGGCTGGATTGAACCTGACCGGCAACGACCAGCCGGAGCAGGTGCAAGGCGTGCACGTGAGCGCCGATTACTTTTCAATTCTGGGCGCGCCCGTGATTGCGGGACGAACTTTCACCGCGGCGGAGGACAGCCCGCACGGCGGGAATGTCGTCGTCCTGAGTTACGGCCTGTGGAAGCGGCGATTTGGCGGCGACCGTGGCGTTGTCGGCAGCAATATTCAACTCAACGGACAGTCGTACCAGGTTGTGGGAGTGATCGGGCGGGAATTTGTTACCGACGATCCTGCCGATCTCTGGCTGCCTTCCAGTTCGAAATGAGTTCGACCGGACCAGGCGCACTATTTCGGCGTGCTGGCGCGGCTGAAGCCGGGCGTGACTGGGCCGATGGCCAACGCGCAGTTGAAACTGGCCGCCGATCAGTATCGGACGACGTATCCGGGCACGCTCGGGCCGAATAGCAGCTTCGGCGTGGTGCTGTTGCAGGAACTCATGGTCCGCGATACGCGGTCATCGTTGTACGTGCTGCTCGGCGCAGTCGGACTGGTGCTGTTGATTGCCTGTGCCAACGTGGCGAATCTGCTGCTGATTCGCGCTACAGCGCGTAAGCGGGAACTCGCTACGCGCTCCGCGCTTGGCGCCGGGCGCGGACACATTATTCGCCAGTTGCTCACCGAGAGCCTCGTTGTTTCGCTCACGGGCGGAATGCTTGGACTGATTCTTGGATTCGGCGGCGTTCGACTGTTGCTGGCGATCAATCCGGGAAGCATTCCGCGCATCGGCGAAGATGGATCGGCTGTAACCGTGGATTTAAACGTGCTGCTCTTCACGCTTGGCATTTCTTTGCTGACCGGAATTTTATTCGGGCTGGTTCCGGCGGTCAGCGCTTCGCGCAAGAATCTTGCCGCGGCCTTGAACGAGAGCAGCAACCGCGCCGGGGTCGGCTTCCGCAGCGGCAAGGTCCGCTCAGTTCTCGTGATCAGCGAGATGGCGCTGGCGCTCGTGCTGGTCATCGGCGCGGCGTTGCTGATCCGCACGTTTATGAAACTTCAGGCGGTCGATCCCGGCTTCGATACTCATAACGTGCTCACCATGGCGATGTCGATCAGCGGCGACCGTTTTCAGAAAACCAGCGGCGTGGCGCAAGTGATTCATGATGGTACGGAACGGCTCAATGCTGTACCCGGCGTCACGGGCGCGGCTGCCGCGTGTTGCCTGCCATTGCAGGGCGGCTTCGGACTGCCTTTCAATATTGTCGGACGTGCGAACGGAAACAATCCGAACACGGGCGGGGCTGGATACTTCCCGGTTTCGTGGAGCTACTTCGACGTTTTCAAAGTTCCGGTCGTCCGCGGACGCAACTTCACCGAGCGTGACAATACTTCAGCGCCCGGCGTTGTCATTATCAATGAGGCGATGGCGCGGCAGTTCTGGCCCAAGAGCGATCCGCTCAACGATCACGTCGAGATCGGGCCTGGTATGGGGCCGGTGTTCGCCGAACCGCCGCGGCAGGTGATCGGCGTTGTAGGAGACACGCGCGACGGCGGCCTGAATCAGGACCCGGGGCCGACCATGTATATCCCGGTCTCGCAGATGCCCGACAGGGTCACGGCTCTGAACTCGCGCATCGCACCGCTGGAGTGGATTGTGCGCACGCGCATGGAGCCTCACACGCTCTCGACTGCCGTCACCAATGCGATCCGCGAAGCTACGGGCGGACTGCCGGTGGCGCACATTCGCAGCATGGATGAGATCGTCGTGCTGACCACATCACGCGAGCGCTTCAACATGCTGCTGCTCTTCGGTCTTCGGTTCGTCCGCGCTGCTGATGGCCGCGATCGGCATTTATGGATTCATGGCTTATTCGGTGCAACAACGCACGCAGGAACTGGGCATCCGCATGGCACTGGGAGCGCAGGCTCCGGCGATTCGAAACATGGTGGTGCGACAGGGAATGATTCTCGCAGGCATCGGCTTGCTCATCGGAATCGGCGGGGCGCTTGTGGTTGACACACTTCCTGGCGGGATTTTTGTTCGGCGTGAAGGCGATTGATCCAGCAGCGTTTATCGTGACGCCGATTCTATTTATGTGTAGTTGCGCTGCTGGCGGTCTGGATTCCGGCGCGGCGAGCAACGCGCGTCGATCCGATGACGGCGCTTCGATTTGAGTGATCATGCGCCGTTGCGGCCCCTGGTCTGGTCGTAGTTGGTGTTAAATGGGGATTTTGCGCCAATCATGCACTAGTCCTCCGGCAAAAGGATCGTTTGACGGGGCTTTTGCCTAATGCCACACTTGGCCGATGCGGGCCAAAAGCGTCAATCAACAGCAAGGACACTACCGAACATCCATCTCTTTTGCTCGCCAATTGGTTGTGCGGTGCTGCGTGCGATTAGGTTTCTACCTTCTAGTCCTACTGGTCGCACGCAACCGCAGTTTGGGGCAGTCTCCCACCCAGCAAGACTTTTCCACACAGAAAATAGTGTCCACATCGGCATTGGTGATTGTCCCTACATCAGTTCGAACCTTTGGAGGCGAGCCTGTCACTGATCTGGATGCAAGTCACTTTCGACTGACCGACAATGGCGTCGAACAGAAGGTTTTCGTGGAATCCGCTGAGAAACAGCCTATCGCGCTGGTGGTCTTAGTGGAAGCTGACCGTGCTGCCATCGATCAACTTCACAGCTTCCGGCAGCTCGATACGATGCTCGAAACCAAGTTCGGTACTGCACCTCAGAAGATTGCGCTGGTCACGTTTAGCGCCCATGTAGACCAAATTTGGGCCTTTCCGCCTAATGTCGATGCCCTCTATTATGTGTTGACACACCCGGGATATCTCATAGCTGATCGCGATGATGGCGATGCAACCGGCGCCGCAATAATGGACGCTCTGAACACGGGCACTGGTCTACCTCAACAGCAACCAACGAATTATCGTCGAATAATTTTGCTTCTCAGTCAGTCCTACGATAGCGGTAGCAAAACTCGATTCGAAGACCTATCGCGACGTCTGGTGGAGAGCGGAATAACGATCTACAGTCTGGCCTTCTCGTCCGAAGTAATGATAGGAGCATCCCAGCGAACAAAAAACACCAAGAGTGCCCCTGCTGAGCTTGCGATGTTATCGGGCGGAGAAGAAATACAATTCCACGATGAGAACGATTTAGAGCGCGGACTGATGTTGGTATCGGATGACATCAGCAAAGGCTATAGTCTGAGCTTTTATATACCAAGCTCGCACGCAGCGTTGGCCTGCATACCATCGCGGTTTCGGTTGTCAACCGACCGAACCGTTTGCGGGTTGTGACACGTACGACCTATTGGTCAGGCGGATCAAAGGAAAGCCAATAAAAGATTGCGACTCCGTTTGTTCCATCACTTGTCGCAATCAGGCGATTACACCAAAATCCCCAATCCAAAAGCCGTGCAACTGGCCCTGGCCGCGCCCGGCCGCACCGCTCCTGAATTGGCCGGGAATGACAACCAACACTGGAATCCGAGGCATCAGTTCACCCGCTTTATATCCCAAAAAACCGCGCAGGCGTCCTCGCTGTGGAGTGACGTCGCGTCAGAGGTCCACAAGGAACCCGAAGCGATCTCAATGTGCTCCCAAAACTCTTGGTCCTGCTTCTCGTCCCGAGGCAAAAGGCTTGTTGCAAGACCACGCGGTGCAGTCATACTTGCCGTCTTTCCACAGACGGCTATTCTCCATATTTAATGAGATCGCGCGGATGAACTGCTTGCTATACCTCGTGAACTCCGCGAGTCGATCAACATCGGTGGTGCCGAGCAAGACGGAAGAAATCAATACGACACCGATCGCTGTCATAGGATGCTCGTGACCAAACCCTGAATGCTCAATGCTGAACTGATCGTCATCCACGTCGGGATAACGCGCCCTAAAAGCATTCCGAATGTCTTCTGCTGTCGTCACATTTTCCTCCACCGCGGCTTTAAGTCTTTCGCGTCTGGACTGGTTCGCAGGCCAGCAACTTGGTCCCATCCTTCAGTCGTAGAAGGGTTCGTCCATCGGCGGTCTCCTCCTCTACCGGCCGGCCACAAATCCGGAGGAAAACTCGCGAACCAGGCTTTCCGGTATTGCTCGCTGTGGTGGGTCCAGAGATGTTGCGGTTGCTTAAGCCGAAGCCACCTGGCCACGTAGATCCGGATAGCAAGGCTTGAACCGTTCACCGTGAAGTGGAGCACTTGACCCGGGTCAGCATCTCCAGCTCGATTTCGAATGCAAAGAAGGGTGGTTCGTTTTCGGGGAAGCAGATGCATTCGTTGGAGAATGCTCTAGATTTGGCTTTCGCGGCCAGCTCGGCGCGTTCAATTCGTGTCTCGAATGCCTGCACTCTCATGTGTCGGGCGCCTCGTTCTTCAGTCTCGTTTCAAGTCCAACGTCGCCTCGAGCCGCTGCAGGCGTTCCTCCAGCGGACCTTGCTGTAGCGCGCCCAGAAGGATGCTCGCCAGGTAGCCCACTGCATTGGCGATTCGAGGATCGAGCTGGCCGCGGCGCACTTGATTGATGGATTCCCCAAGTAGCGCCGAAACATCCTGAGTGTTGCGTAAAGGATTGTCCGGCGTCTCCAAAGGGAGAATGCGTGGCCCCTCAACTCTGTTGATTCCGCCCAATCGCCTGGCCCTGCGGCCAGCTGCCGCCTTTGAGGGATCGTGAAATACACACAATGTCTTGCCTGACTGCGCGTCTGCACCGCAAAGCTGTCCGTTCTTCTTTCGAAACTCACACCTTCTCTTCATTTGCATCCAATACCCCTACCTAGGTAGGGGGGTGGGGGCCCTACGGTGAACCAGAAGAACGCCCTCAAAGTTTTGGAACAGACCGTTGTCCGTGAATGGGGCACGTGACCCGAGTCAACATCTCCAGCTCGATTTCGGAATGCCAAAGAACGGTGGTTCGTTTGCGGGGAAGCGATGCATTCGGCCGAATGCTTAGATTTTGCCTTCGCGGCCAACTCGGCGCGTTCAATTCGTGTCTCGAATGCCTGCACTCTCATGTGTCGGGTGCCTCGTTCTTCACTCTCGTTTCAAGTCCAACGTCGCCTCGAGCCGCTGCAGGCGTTCCTCCAGCGGACCTTGCTGTAGCGCGCCCAGAAGGATGCTCGCCAGATAGCCCACTGCGTTTGCAACTCGAGGATCGAGCTGGCCGCGCCGGACTTGATTGATGGATTCCCCAAGTAGCACCGAAACGTCCTGCGAGTTGCGTAGAGGATTGTCCGGCGTCTCCAAAGGGAGAATCGTGGCCCCTCGACTTCTGTTGATTCCGCCCAATCGCCTGGCCCTGCGACCCGCTGCCGCCTTCGCCGGATCGTGAAACACGCACAATGTCTTGCCGGACTGCGCGTCTGCCCCACAACGCTGTCCGTCCCTCTTTCGAAACTCACACTTTCTCTTCATTTGCTTCCAATACCCCTACCTAGGTAGGGGGGTGGGGGCCCTACGGTGAACCAGAAGAACGCCCTCAAAGTTTTGGAACAGGTGAGCGTGCGAGGATGGAAACTGTTCTTCACTCTGGGTCGTCTCCTCCGGGTTCGCTCGAGCTTCGATGCTGAGATGCCGAGATTTTGGTTGCGCCTGGGTTGCGGATTTTGCATGACTTTGCCGGAATCTGCCGAGCTATCTTGTTGAAACTCTTTGGGATGAATACTAGGTGGGCGACTCATAATCCCTAGGTCGTTGGTTCGAGTCCAACCGCCGCCACCAAACCTAAGTAGCAATAAAATCAGCGCAATGTGACCGGCATCGCAGACATTGTGCTACTTTTGCGCTAACGTCGGGCCAAGGAAAGCGAGGCCCACGATGAAGCCGCGCTGCGCGAGGCCGAAAGCCAGCACCAAGTCAAGCAGGTTGCACACGAACTGCCGATTGCCCGCTCCATTCAACAATCGCTCTTGCCAAAAGTTCGACCCCAAATTGCTGGATTCTAGGTAACCGGTTGGAGTCGAAGCGCGGACGACACCGGTGGCACCACAATGGCATACAGCTTCCAGTCAGGCGCACTCCTATTGCGACGAATCCTTACGAGTTCCGGTGCAGCAGCATACAATGCGTCTCCAACGTCCCCTTGGTGATGCAACTCCTCCCACAGCTCTTGCCAAGCGGCTGGGGTGCCCTGTTAGCTCTCAAGCTTTCGAAAGGAAGGGGCGGGTCGGAGGATCTTGTAGCCACCAGCGAAATGGTTCCAACGCTCGTGGTCAAAGCCGAGCATTCGAGTAGAATCTTGCATAAAGCAGCGATTTTAGGCTACTGAGTAAGAGCCCCAGTGTGACACTGTCAGAATTACTAGTCTCGGCAACTTTCATTGGTTCGCAGTTGGGGATATGCCGATCGGAGAGTTTGGGCGATTCCACAGCGGTAGGTTCGCTACTTCCACCTTCGACGATTCCCCCGCTCTCCGCCCCTCACCCATGTTCTTGGATTCTACCGATAGCAGTTACGCACCTACGGTAACGGGGCACGGCCTATAAGCGACGATTTAGCCGACTTGCAATGGCGGTCAAGTGCGAGTATTACGGTGTCTCCAAATAGTGATCAGATCCAAGAGGATGGATCCATGGCGTTGTCATCGTCAGCCGTACTGCAACGTGTACTCCTTAAGAAAGCAAACCGAGTTACCCAAGCGACCGGCACTCGGTCGCTGTTGTCGATTCTCCGAGAGCCGTACCTTGTCCAGTTCACAGTCTTCATCGTCGCCTATGGCATTGCGGGCAAGCTTGGCCAAGCCACCACCAATATTCGAAGTAGCAACCTTGGCCCGGTATGGCCTGCGTATGGGATTGCGCTGGCTGCGTTCCTTGTGTGTGGGTATCGAATCTGGCCTGCCATTGCTTTAGGCTCTTTCTTAATTGCACTCTTTAGTCCCGTTAGTCACCTGGCGGCTCTCGGTCAATCGGTCGGAGCCACGCTCGCTGCTTTCAGTGGTGCTTTTCTTCTCCAGCGCGTTGCCAAATTTGATAAATCTCTATCGCGCTTGCGCGATGCACTCGCACTAGTCGTGTTGGGTGCGCTAGGCAGCGCCCTGGTGAGCGCATCAATCGGAACGTCAGTGCTCTACGCAACAGAAGTACATGCGTACTCCGGATTGGGCTCTGCATGGCTGATTTATTGGTTGGGCGACGCCACAGGGGTGCTTTTAATAACCCCCTTGGTACTAACACTCCCCAATTTTTTACGGAGTCAGCACCGGGCTCGGATCACAGAACTTGCCGTTCTTTTCGTTCTACTCACAGCCGCGTGCTTCCTAATTTTTGGCGATCCGGGTCTCATCCCGGTAAGGCTGCACGTTCTGGCTTTCGCGGTGCTGCCATTTGTAATGTGGGCAGCGATCCGTTTCGGAGTTATGGGAGCCGGGTTGTCGGTTCTCTTGATTGCCACAATTGCGACTGTAGAGACAGCATTGGGGTCAGGCCCTTTCGCCATCAGCACTCCATTCACAAACGCTGTTCTGCTGGGTGCGTTCTTTGCCGTTCTTTCTGTGACGGGTATTACTTTGGCCTCGGTAATTGCAGAAAGGGAGCAAGCGCAGCGCGAGCGAGAGCAGGGTGTTCGCGAGCAGGGAGCGCTGGAGGCACGGCTAGAGGCCGAGCAAGTAGTACGGGCCAGCGAGGAGCGGTTGCGATTGGCACAACAGGCGGCTCGCATTGGAACTTTTGAACGGAATGTTCGGACGGGAGTTCTGACTTGGACGCCGGAAATGGAGGCAATGTACGGTTTGCCGCCGGGCGGCTTTGAGAAAACACAAACGGCCATCGAAAATCTTATCCATCCCGATGATCGGGCAAGAGTTAACGAGTTGGTTGATTGTGCCTTGAAAACGGGACAACAGACGATGGGAGAATGGCGCGTGGTCTGGCCTGACGGCAGTGTTCATTGGATTGCGGGGCGCTGGCAGGTCCTCATGAATGAGTCTGGCGAGCCATTCCGAGTGGTTGGCGTCAACATGGATGTGACCGGGCGCAAGCGGACAGAAGAGGCGCTCTTGGAAGTGAACCGCAATTTGGAGGCGCAGGCGGCACTACTGCAATCACGGGAGGAACTGCTGAAAATCTTCGTCAAGAATGTACCAGCAGGAGTGGCGATGCTCGACCGTGACATGCGCTATCTACAAGTGAGCGACCGCTGGTGTGCAGACTACAGAGTCGCTAGTTCGCAGGTACTTGGACGTTCGCATTGGGAGCTTTTTCCTGACATTCCCCAGCGCTGGAAAGAAATGCATCGCCGTGCTCTTGAGGGAGAAACATTGCGAGCCGACGAAGACCGTTGGGACCGTGAAGGTGGAACGACTGCGTGGGTTCGCTGGGAAATTCGTCCTTGGAGGACACCCAGCGGAGTGGTGGGAGGAATTCTGATCTTCGCCGAGGACATTACCCGCCGCAAACAGATGGAAGAGGCAATCTCAGGCGTGAGTGGCAGGTTGATTGAAGCGCAGGAGAGAGAGCGTGGCCGGATCGCAAGAGACCTCCATGATGACATCTGCCAACAGCTCGCGCTGGTCTGCATCCAACTCGAACAAGTCCAACGAGAGCTTCCCGATTCGGTTTCTGAAAACCGCAGCCAGGTGGGGGAACTGCGCAAGCGAATCATTGATATTTCGACCGATGTCCAAATGATGTCGCACGAGTTGCACTCTGCGAAACTCATCTATTTAGGCGCAGCCGTTGCCATGAAGGGCTTCTGCAGAGAATTCGGCGAACACCACAAATTCGAGATTGAGTTCGAAAGCCGTGATTTGCCACGCCAGTTGCCGCCGGATGTTTCTCTTTGCCTATTCCGGGTCCTACAGGAAGGCCTGCACAATGCAGCCAAGCATAGTGGAGTAAAGCGATTCGACGTGCAATTGTGGGGGACGTCGGGAAACGTTCATCTGACAATCAGTGATCTCGGTTCAGGGTTTGACACTGAAGCAGCAATGAAAGGTCGAGGCCTGGGTATTACGAGCATGCAGGAGCGGCTAAAACTGGTAAAGGGGGAGCTTACGATCACTTCTCACCCGAAAAGTGGCACCTCGATCCATGCCCGTGTGCCTCTGGAGTTAGAAGATCAATCCGCACGGGCAGCAGGGTAAAAACGTCGAAGGGATCGGGACAGTCATGCAATTTGCTTAACAGCCTTTCTTCACCACGAATAAACAGCTGAATGCTCTGCACAGATTCGCTGAAAGATGTGCCCATCCATCCCGCCCTGGCCGACAGAATACCCACACAGAATATCGACTGCGTAGGCTTTGATGAGTTGATTCCCGAGTTCTCCGTCGCAATTGCTGCCTCTGCATTGCACCTCCTTTCTCTCCCTTAGTTGTCACGAAGTTGTACCTAGAATCAGTTGTGTTGACGTCGGGGCATTTCTGACCGTGAGTTATCGCCCCTGAATTGCGCGGGTATTTTTCCACGGCCCCGTATGAGACTTATGGGGCTACCTGAGTCAAGCGGATACCACCCCTGGCAATTAGAAGTGGAACTCCAATGTCGCCGAGATGGAATAGGCCCTGTACGACGGCTGGTCTACACCCAGAAACAGGTACCGCGCCGCCGATGTGTCACCCACCTGGAAGTAAGGATAGGACGAAATGGCGCCGTTAGGGCTCAGGATCGGTGTAGGAGATGTCGTACTGTTAATTGTCTGAATCGGACATCCAGGTACAGGAGTAGTTGGCGAACTCATACACCCCAGATACTGCGTCATGGGTGAAGTCTGGAAATCCTTGTTGTCGAACTGTTGGTAGCGGAATTCAACCTTCGGCGTGATGTTTCGCGTCAGTTTGTATTTGAACACTGCGACAACTTCATGTGTTCGGCTGACGCTCTCAGGGTAGCTGGTAGCCGCTGAGGTGCCGACTAGAAGGAACCGACAAAAAGAGGTAGACGCCGAATTAGCACAGTCAGTGCCGGTGCTGGGATTGATGCCGTTAATTCCAAGAAAACGCGACAGGGTATCCGAGCGTCCCGCCGTGAGCGAATAGTAAGTGGTGAGATATATCTTTTTACCGCTGTAGGTATCGGCACCCACTGTCCAGATGTCAACCTTCTCTGGAGTGGTGCTTTCCCAATCGTTATTGGCTGTATCGCAGCCCGCGCAGGTCAGAATATCCTGGCCGCTGCTGGCGGGCGTGCGGTTCCGCGAGATCATTCTTCTATAGTTGTGCTCGCGAGAGTACTCGGCAAACAACGATACCTGCGACGAGAGGGTGAAGTCGGCGTCGACTCCATAGTTGTAGGAGATGTCCTTCAGGATTCCGTAGAGATAGTAAGGACTGGTCGTGGCTGGCGCACCCGTGAGAAAGTTTAAAGGGGTCGAGCTGTTGGTTTTGCCTCTTTGGTTGTAATCGTCCTGAGTGGTTCCGCCGAACGCGGAAAAGCTCAGCCTGTCAGAAACATCGTACTCGATCAGCCCGTCACCGCGGTTTCGTACCCGGTGTGACTCGTCGAATCTCCGGCTGCAGCGATGGTCGGCGGTGAAAGCTACGCTAGTGCTATCGCATGCAATCGGAACACCCGTCGCTGGATCATTGGATTGATCATCCTGGTATGCATCAGGGTTGCGAACGGAGTGCCGATACGAAAGCCGGAACAGGAGGTCCTTCCAATGCGCCACGTCAACCGCTCCCAGAAACGTCTGCTCTATGGAATGTTCCACGTCGCGATGGGAGCGGTCCATCCATTCCACCTGGTAGCCGAGCTTTGCTGAACTCTTCTTCGCAAAGAACCAGTTACCGGTCAACTCGAAATTCTTACGATTGAAGCCAAAAGGGGTGTTCTCGTCTCCGCTCCCCGGATTTGAGGCATCACCTTCAGTCGGAGTGAACGTGTGAACTGGAGTATTGTTGTTGTAGTCATAGTGACGGTAACCCGCTTTGATCTGAAAGTTCTTCCATGGCAGGCTGACGAGTGTGAAGTTCATCGCCAGGGTTTGCTTGCTGCCTTCCAGGTTGGATGCGGGCAGCGACGCCGTGGTAGTGCATGAAGCCCCCGGGGTGTCCCCACATCCGGTAATCGCTTCGTTGGTCGTGTACGGCAAGAACCGTTCATCTTGGCGTAACCAGCCAGGGCTAATGACCGCCTGAAGGCGCATGTATTTAGTCAGGTTTGTTGCGGCGGCTAGGTCCAAATAGTGAGCCTGGTTGCTGGGATACAAGCTCGAGCGACCAGTTGTGGGGTTGGAGACTTCGGCGCCCACCGGCTGAGTGAGGATAAAAGGATTATCCCACGTCATCGACGGAATATTCTCTTGCAGGAAGGATCCCTGGTAAGCTGCCTCAATGCCCCAATCACGTTTACCGTACTCGCCGCCAACGCGAACCAAATTATTAAAGTAACTGATGGTCTCGGGGAGTTCGACTCCAAACCCGGAGGTAGCGCTGGCGCTGGGACTGGAGTTCATAATCAGACCAATGGGGCGGTAGCCGTTCTGGCTCTCGCGCCAGTACATCGCATTCAGATTGAAATTTGAAGTAACGTCGTACGAGCCTGAGATCGTTCCTGCTTTGCGGGTGATACTGGGGGTGATGAAGTTGAAATTTGTCACCACGCCTTGCTGCGCGTTCGTCCCAGTACCGGCAATCAAGGACGGGAGGTCGGTAGACGGGCTGGCTTGCAGTGTCGATCGGATTGCTGCCGGAAAGCTCCAGACGCCAGGCGAGGTCGGAACAAACAGCGTCCGCGTCGTGTTGCTGTAGACGTGGGGAATCTCGTCGTATCGGAACTGGAATTTGAACTTGCCGTACTGCCCGAAGGTAACCAGGTAGCTTTGATCGCGATAGAGGGTCTTCTGCGATTGCACCCTGACATAATTGTGCGACCCGAGGAGATTATCGAACGCAGCATCGAGTTTACGGACGAAGAGCCCGTTGCGCAGATCGCGATATTCCTCATACTTCGAAGTGCTCAACAATGGATTGAACGCTGTTCCGCAACCCAGACAGCCGGGAGTGATCGACGGATTACCCGATGCGGCGGGTCCCCCCGGGCCGAGCATCAAATCGGGACGTCCGTAGACATCGCCCCATCTGTATCGCACACCGAATTCGACGACATTCGCCTCGGAAGGTTTGTCTTCCGCAGGCTTTTCTGCGGGTGGTTTGTCCTGCGCAAGAACGGGAATCGAAAGCAGCAAGAGAGCGAGAATCAGATTCACAGACGGGCTGATCTTTTGCGATTTCATTTCGCTTTCCTTCCTCAGCGCAGGAACGCGTTCCCTGACGGGTGATTAGAGCCGTGAATCGCGGAATGACAGTTTGTGCAGCCACGGTTAAAGTCGCGGATCGAATTAAGCAGGGTTGGAGTCGTTGGGTGCCGGCTCGCGACGTGACAGGAATCGCACACTCGCGGCATCCGCATCTTTAGCAATTGCGGGTTGCTGGAGCCGTGCGCTTCATGGCAGTTGACGCAGCTCTCCATCACTGGCGGGTGTTCCCACAGGAACGGGCCTCGCCGTTCGGTATGGCAAGCCAGGCAATTCTCGTTCACGGTCGCCTGCCGAAGCTGGCTTGGATTGGGCGTGCCATGAGGGTTATGGCAGCTGGTGCAAGTCACTTTGCCTTCGCGGTATGGCATGTGAGAGGAGCGTTGCAACTGTGCTCGACGCATCTGGTGACACCGAAGGCAAAGTTCAGGTTGCGTTTCTTTCAGACTTTCGTTTTCCGTAAGCGGTGAGTTGAAGCGCGCCTCATGGGACAATGGAGAATGAAGTTCCTGATGTGCCTGGTGGCAATCCACGCAAGCCATGGCGCGCGATTCGTGCGGGCTGCCTCTCCAGAAAAGCTGGTTTTTGCGGGAGTGGCATTGTAGGCAGGCGAAATTTTTCTCGGCTACTGTGTTCTTGGAATCTTCAGTAAATCGGACCGGAATCGAATCCTTGGTGCCACCGGCCTCGACGTGTGCACGACCAGGGCCGTGACACGATTCGCAACCATGAGCCTCGTCCGGAGAGTGCGGATGCGCCATCGCTTTGCCCATGGCCGTTCTGTTGAAGCGTCGGCCCTGCTCCTCGTGACAGGTGACACACGTTTCGCTACCGACATAATCGCCATCAGCCTTGCTGTTATCTGTCTTAACCTGTTGAGCAGGTGAGGCCGCCTTATCCTGCATCTGGTTTGCGGGAACTGTTGCGATCGAGTTCGATGGCGCAGGATTGGATTGCGCCGCCGTTGCAATGACCGCACAGGCCAGCGCAGCCGTGATCAATACTGCTCGCGTCCAAGTCATAGGCCTAGCCTGCCTTCCTTCCGACGAAACAATGCACAAGTTCAGGGGGCACCTGAATGTACATTGCGTAAATTTTAACGCACAGCCGCTTTTCACCAGCAGGTAACCTACTTGAGCGTCTTCACGAACTCTGCGATTGCTTTCGCTTCCTCGTCATTCAGCCCTGCAATCGGTTTGTTGTGAGGCGGCTTGCTATTCGGTTCGCCTTTCGCGGTGTGTTCCACGATTTGGCTGGCTTCCAGCTTCGTTTCTTTGAGCGCAGGAGCTTTGACAGTAGGCTTGCCTTCTCCGCTTCCACCGTGGCAGCCGGAACACTTCTTTTTGTAGAGCGCAGCTCCATCTTCCGCAGCCAAAGACGCCGTGAATGCAACTACGAAGATTGCTATCCATGCCACCACATTCCTGCTGTTCATATTGTTCTCCTTGATTTAACTCACTTTGCTCATTGTCTTGGTTACTTCGTATCGTCAAAACTATTGTTTCTGTATTTTCGAGATCCGTTCCGCGATTCCGAGCGTTTTCAATATCTCCGGTGACGCCTCATCCATTGCGAGTGGCTCATGGCAACTGTTGCAGTCCTGGGTGATCGTCTTACCCTCGCCGGATGTGTGCGAGCCATCATGACAACGGAAACATCCTGGAAAATCCAGGTGGCCAAGGTTGTTCGGATAAGTACCCCATGAAACCTTCAGGTCTGGGAAAACGTTGCGGTTATAGATCGCAAGAACTGCTCGGCCAGCCTCACGAATGTCTTTGGATCGATTTGCGTATAGATCGGGGTAGCTCTGCTGATAAAAACTAACTATTCCGGTCGGCAATTTCGCAGCCGCTTCCGCGCTTGTCGCATAGTTTGTCTTCAGCAACTCCAGACTCTTCCGCTTGACGTAGGGTAAGGTCACAGGAATCTCACCGAGGGCGAGCGCCTTGTCCAGAGCTCGTTCTGGCAACTCGAAGGTATGCGTCGGGCGGTTATGACAGTCCACGCATTCCATGTCGAATTTCGGAAGACCCTTGGCCGAATCCGAGGGCATTTCGGGATTGACGAAGGTCCGGACATCGCCCGTGTTCGTATTCCGGTATTCAACCCACGGGATAGTCTGACGCTTCGCGTCGGCCGCCGCAAAACGGATGTGAACTCCTGGACCAAAGTGCGCGCCGTGAATTCCGGAGATCCGGTTTCCACCCACCAACATCAGGAGAACGGTTTCCGATCGTGTGTTTGCTTCATCGTCGGCATACTTGCTGAATACGCGCAGACGCACGCCACCGAACTTCTCCGGCCAATGGCAGTTCTCGCAGGTTTCTCTCGCTGGTACGAGACGGTTGCTTTCCAGAGCGGAAGGAATTGGTCTTGGATAGGTATTGAACACCGTCTCGATGAGCTGACGAATTCCGCTTGTCTTACTGCTGATCCAACCGGATGCACCTGGTGCCACATGACACTCGACGCATTCCACCCTGGCGTGAGGCGAATTCTGATAGGCGGCAAGTTCGGGATTCATCGTGTGACAGGTTCCTCCACAGAATTGTGGTGTCTCCATGTGCTCGACGGCCCGATAGGTGACTTGGGTTCCAATCAGAATATTCGAAGACAGTTGTGGCACCGAAAAACCAGGCGACGCGCTTAAGCGCCAACTTGCGATCGAAGGTCGCCTCGGCCAGACTTCCGCGAATCCGGTGCTTGCTCAGGTACACACCGACCGGAATCAGCAGCAACCCAGTGAAGAAAATTGCTGGAATAACGAGAAAGACGACAATGCCGACGTAGGGATTATCCACATGGCCGCGAATCTGCTGTGGCAGCACAAAGAGCCAGGAGATCAAAGCCGTCGCGACCAGGGCCACGCCCAGCAGACTCAGCCAATGTTGAGTCAGCAGGAACCATGCCGGCCTTTTGCTCGTGTCATGCATAGATCACGGGACAACCCACATCTGGAGTGAAGGGAGTTTAAGTGGCGCTCGCGGGAGAACCACACTGGCAAAACTGTCAGTTTCTGTCGCGGTCAGACACCGACTAGCATCACGCACAAGATTGGGGCAACCCAGTGGCTCAAACGTGTCTTTAAGCGCAAGGGGACTGCACCGTTGTTTCGCTCCGTCTTAAAGAGAGGTCGAGACGGTATCTAATTTTGGCCCAGGAATGAGCTCTGGCGAAATTTCGCCCGACACTTAATGGCTATCCAAAAAGATAGGATTGAGCCGGAGGGTTAGCGATTCCGCGAGCAAGGCGAACATCTTGTCGGCTTAACTATGTTCAGCCGACGGAAATTGTGTTGGACGTGACCCTATTTCACGATCTGGAAAGATCCACGATGAATGCAGTACACGCGTGACGCAGGCTCTGCCCAGCGATGGTTCTTCAGGCTGCCAGCATGTCGACTGTTGCGTCAATCTGGCGAGTCACTGGATCGTTCCTAAGACGAAGCCTCAAGCATGAGCCGCCATACGTTGGGGTGTGGAACCAGATTCGCTCCCCTCATTTCCCTGTTCCTGTAGCTTGAACTGTTGCAGCAAGTTCTGTATTTCCGCCGCCATCTCCGCCAATTTTCCCGCCGCAATTTGCGTCTCGTTTGCTCCGCTCGCTGTGTTGCGGGCTGCTTCCGCGACCCCGGAAATGTTCGAGGCGATCTCGCCCGCCCCTTGGGCCGCGTCGCCGACGTTCCGTCCCATCTCATTGGTCGTCGCCGTTTGCTCTTCCACTGCGGACGCGATCGTGGTTGAGATTTCATTGATCTGGTGAATCACGGTGCTGATCTCTGCAATGGCCTGCACCGCACCTTTGGTGTCCTCCTGCACCAGTTCGATCTTGCGGCTGTCGGCAGCTCCATCCAGTTTGACGATCGCTCGGAATCCGGTGAGGCCGGAAAGAACCAGAACGAACAGAAGAGTTCCAAAGCCGATAAACAGCTTCATTCTGACGGTTAACTTATTCATAGACAGCCGCTCCCAGAGAAAGACACGAAGTCTTTATCGGCGGTAGGAGCTGGAAACTTGCGGGGTTCTTAAACAGCGACGCTGGCCGACAACTCCCTCCGTCCCGGGCGTCGGCCGAATCAGGCGAAGGGCTCGCCTACACCCACGACAGATCCCGGGTCACCAGCCACTTGCCGACCGGCGTCCTGGTCTTCACCCACAACTTGGCGGCGAAGTACTTGCGATACGCAGCTTTCGTACGGGCAAGATCTGCCTGCTTCGAGGCAGGCGTGCTGAGTGGGTATCCATTGCGCTGCAGACTCTCCGCAATCAGGCTTTCGAGGATCTCCAGTTCGTCGGCGGGCAAATCAGTTTTCCAGCGGCCGATCGGGCTGCGCGATTCGCCCTGGAACGCCGTGTTCGGCGCCGCCACCGACCCGATCGCTACGCGCATGATCTGTTCATGGCCCAGCCGGTGCTCGATGAACGGCTCAACTTGCGCCAGCACTTCTTTCGGACGCTGCACCAGGTCTTCGTAGTGCAACTCGAGATAGTCGCCGCCCAGTTTCTTCCCCGCGGCCTGTCCTTTGCTCACGATCCATTCCCAATACACGCTGGCCGCCATGGCAGGCCGCAGGCGGTCGGTCGGCAGGCGCTTGATCTGGCCTTTCTTCTCCCACGAGAGCGCAACATCGCGCCCGTCGCGAATCACGTGAATAACCAGCGCTTCCGGGATCGTTTCCTTGATCGAGTCGAGATACAGGAGGTGGTCGGGGGTGGTTTCGGCCCAACGCTCCACGCCCTGCTTGCGGCACATCGCTTCCATCACGATGCGCAGGAAGTCGCCGCCGTTTCGGCATTCCCGCAGAACCTGCGGCTCGACCTCGTCCGGGGTGAGTTCCGTGCGCGTATATAGGCGGGATTTGTACCAGGCGTCGAGCATCCCCCGCCGGTTTGCCAGCACGCTGAGAGGACGAAAGCGCGGCTCAAGCAGGTTAAAGACCTGCGACTCCATCCGGTAAACCGCGAAGTTTCCGGAGGAAAGAATCATGTGGTAAAGCAGGGTCGTGCCTGAACGGCTGCATCCCAACACGAAGACGGGCGCCTTGTTTCGCGCGCTCATGCGGTTGCGCGAATCGCTCGCCTCCGCTGTCCCGCACCGTTTCGGATGGCGGGTGGTCGCCGTTGCGGCACAAAGGGCGTTTCTCCGTCCCGGCCGTTGGTGCTCTGCACCACAGCCCGCCCATCATCGCGTCGCATGGTCCAGTTGCCATCGATGCGCTCCACTACTGTGATCGCTCCCGTGCTGGGCCCGCCGCACACTGGGACTTCGGACTTGTCGCCGCCCTCAATAATCACCGTCGCGGCGAGCAGGTTGCGCACGTGCGTCACGGCCAGCACGTAGCCTTGCGCGTCGTCAGCTAGCGCCAACAGGTGCCTTAGGCGTTCGGAGTACCGGCCATAGAATTGATCAAACGACTCTCCGCTGGGCGCCGCCAGATCAGTGCGCTCGTTCAACATGTTCAGGAACGGCAGGACGTCCTTGATCTTCTCACCGCCAAACACTCCCAGGTTCCACGGCCGCAATTCAGGCGTCGCCGTGATCCGGGCTTTGACTTTGCGCTTCAGAATCTTTGCGGTCTGGCGCGCCCGCTTCAAGTCCGAGCAATAGATCGTCTCGATGGGATATCCGTTGAGTTTTTCCGCCGTATCCACTGCCTCTTGCATGCCCGTCTCATCCAGCGGAACATCGAGCCACGCCCGCAGCCGCTCGTCTTCGCCCGGCTTGTTCAGCGATGTGTGCCCGTGTCTCACCAGTATCAGTTTCCCCATAACTTTCTCGTTCTCCTCGACTTCTTTCGGAACCGCCTTCGTGTTGCAGTTCTCGTCATTGCAGGTGGAGCAGGGCCTTGGGCATTCAGTTCTGAAGCGGAAAAAGCTGGGGAGGAACGATCGCGTAGGCCATTCGAGTGCGGGCAAAATGCGATTGCAGTCTTTGAAAGTCTACAAATTCGATAGACATAGCCAGGGACTGTGCAAGTCGCTCGCCAATACGCAGGAATTGTTACAGCAATATGAATAGGAGCGACTTAGCTGTTGGGGAGAAAGGGGTTATGCTGCTGCAGCGTGCAATCTCTTGCACACAAATGTCACTTTTGTTCGGTGAAGTACGCACCGAACGCTCGCATCACTCCCACCGAAATACGGCCACAAGGCCGTTTTATCCGGCTATTGAATCCATACCGTTTTGATGTTGGTGAATTCATGAATTCCATGGACGCCCAGCTCCCGCCCATGTCCTGAATGCTTCACGCCCCCGAAGGGAAGACGCGGATCCGACGCCACCATCTTGTTGATGAAGACCATGCCGGCCTCGAGCTCGTTGATGAGGCGCTCGCGCTCGGTGTCGTCCTGTGTCCAAGCGCTCGCGCCCAAGCCGAAGCGGCTATCGTTCGCCAGCCGGATCGCCTCATCGAGGTTCTTCACGCGGAACAGGGAAGCCACCGGTCCGAAAAACTCTTCTTTATAGGCTGGCGACTCTCGAGGAATATTCGTGAGGACGGTCGGGGCGTAGTAGTATCCAGCGCGCTTCAGCGGGTGGCCGCCGGTGACCAACTTCGCGCCCGCATCAATCGTCTTGCGTACATCGGCGTCCAAGGACGTCACCGCATCAGCATTGGCCAGCGGACCGAGCTCGGTCTTGTCATCCATAGGATCGCCTACCACCAGCCCTTCCATGCGCGCTACAAATTTTTTCTCAAAGGCATCGGCGATCGCTTCCGCCACAATAAACCGCTTAGCGGCGATGCAGGATTGCCCGTTGTTGATGATGCGCGCCTCCACCGCGGTCGCAACCGCAGCATCCAGATCCGCGCTGGGCATTACGATAAAGGGATCGCTCCCGCCCAACTCCAGCACCACTTTCTTGATCCGCTTGGCCGCCCCCACTCCCACCTGGACGCCGGCCTGCTCGCTCCCCGTGAGCGTCGCCGCCACGATCCGCGGATCGTTCAGCAGATCCTCCACCTTCGCCGCCCCGATCAGCAAGGTCTGAAACGCGCCGTCCGGAAATCCCGCCCGCCGCAAGATCTCCTCGATCTTGAGCGCGCACTGAGGAACGTTCGAAGCGTGCTTGAGTAGTCCCACGTTGCCTGCCATCAGCGCCGGAGCTGCAAAACGGAACACCTGCCAGAAGGGAAAATTCCACGGCATTACCGCCAGCACCGGCCCCATCGGCTGGTACCGGATAAAGCTTTTGCGCGCGGGAGTCTCCACGACCTCATCCGCCATGAAGCGTTCCGCATGCTCGGCATAGTATCGGCAGGCGGTCGCGCATTTGGCCGCTTCCGCGACGGCAGCCTTCAGCGGCTTGCCCATCTCCAACGTCATGAGACGGCCGAGGGCGTCCTTCTCAGCTTCAAGGATCTCGGCAGCCTTCACCATCTTTCGCGCCCGCTCAGCGAACGGCACCTTCCGATACTCGTGAAACGTCTCGGCTGCGCGCTTTACCTTCGCTTCCACCTCCGCGTCCGTAAGCGCCTCGAACTTTTTGACGAGTTCTCCGGTGGCGGGATTGATCGTGGCGATGGCCATGTTGCGGACCCTCCAGGGTGGGTTCGCCTGCGCAGGCGGCTACACGGCGCGCGTCAGGCGTCACAATGAACCCATCACGATACCATTTTCAGATTGCCGCCTGCGCAGCGCGAACGCTGTCGCTCAGGCTTTCAGGATGGTCGTTGCGATGAATGCGGCGGGCGGGAACTGCGCGGAATTAGTGGCTAAAAAAAACGGAGCCGAGCATTGTATTTCTGGCCAATGCTCGGCTAAACAGTCAGTGGAGAACGCTTGCTACTGAATCGAACTTGCTGCTTGCGAGAAAACACCGTTTGCGTTGGAGCCGATCATTCGAACCGTGCCGACTACCAGCACGAGAATCACAGCCAGCATCACAGCGTATTCAGCGATGTCCTGACCTTGATCATCTGACCAAAGCCTGGCAAGTAGGGGGAGGACTGACATGTTCCGTTACCTTCCTGAAGTTGGAGTGGAGACGGGCACATTATTACCTAAAGGCCTGAGGAAAAACATGTGACTAAAGTAATTGTACTGTTGGACAAGTTGAGTCGCCCCTTCGTGCACCGCTCCTAAAATGTCCCTGTGTGTCGCGGCATCTGTGGAAATCTTCCAGGCCGCAGTACTCGCGACCTCGATGCAGTGCATCGATTTCTTTCGCTTCACCCCGGTTCATACGTTGCCGATACGTTTTCAGCAGGGGAAGGATCGATAGTCGTACGCCGCTCAGCCGTGTGCGTCGAACGCATCGCGCAACATCATCTTTAATGATTTGCAACTTATCTCTGATTTTCAGTAGTGGCTCGCGAAGCCCGACCTTTGGGCCAAACCACTTACTAACCTCCTGACCGGGAGACACCCGCGCAGAGCCGATTATTACTTGCAATTTCCTCAGGAATGCCCAACAATCGAGCCTCCCCTTTGGACCGGGCACCCATCCGAGTGCATGGAAAAAATAGTAATTAGCAGCCGCGAAGTCGCGGAAACCTCACCTCCTCCTGATGAACCCGTTCGGCTTGAGCCGAAGTTGCCTCCGGCGGTGCCGTGGTGGGCGAAGCTCGCGCTCAGTCCGCTGGTATTGTTTTTGCCTTTGCTTTGTCTGGTCGCGGTAGTTTTGCGAGTGGCCATGCGAGGGCTGCCGCCTCGGACTCGGTTCGCCTGGACCAGCTTGGTCGCGACGTTGTTGAGTGTTAGCGGTCTGATCACGTCGGTGGCAGTGGTATTGGTGATGACCTTGCACCCTTTACCCTCGCTGATCGGCGTTGGCCTGGCGGATCTCGATGAGCGCACCGAATTCCCCGCGCTGCCGGTCATCGCCGCGCTGTCGCCTCGGCAAGCTTCCGAAGACCTAAAGCCCCTCGTTTCCGTAGTTTCGCCGGCGCGTCGCACGTGGTTCACTCACCAGGTTGCGCCCAGCGCCGGATTCGGAGCCGGAACTTTGTTGCAGGCAGATTCCGACGGCTATCTCTTCGCCACCGCGCGGCACGTCGTCGATGGCCTCGCATGGCAATCCGACCGCAGCGACAACAGCGTACTGATCGCCATGGCTTCCGGAGCCTGGGGAGAAGGCCAGGTCGTCGCGCGTCACAAGGTACTCGATCTGGCCTTGCTGTGGGTCAAACGTGACAGCGGGCATGCCGACTTCGTTCTTCCTCTTGCCGCCTCCACCGATGTCGTGGATGGTGCCACCGTCTTTGTGATTGGGCATCCTGAAGGGCTTCGTTTCACCCTGAGTACAGGTATCATCTCGCGCATCGACGGCGACATCCTGCAGATGTCGGCTCCGGTCAGTCCCGGCAACAGCGGCGGTCCGGTGTTCGACGATAAGGGTGAGTTAGTCGGTGTCGTTACCTCGATGGTCGATCGCCACATGGATCCCAATGCCGAGAACCTCAACTTTGCAGTGCGCGCCAGCGCCCTGCTGGAACAGTCAAGCTGGGACTTCGCGGGCTCTGGCAAGAAGCGCCTGGACGACTATCTGGCGCGGCGCGGCAACCCAGGCAACGACCGTCAGCAAGTGCATCGCGGCAACTAAAAGTACAGGGACATAGGAATGCCTACGATCAACGTCACCGTCTACGACTCCACCGAGAACAAGCGCGTTCCCGTGGAACTTCCCAATGACGCGCCTTGCAACAAAATCATCGCCGTTCTGGTAGAGAAACTGCGCCTGCCCACGCACGGGCCCGACGGCGCCCCGCTCAGCTACAAATTCCACCACAAGAACTCTGGGCGACAAATCCAGGATTCGCAAACGCTGGCCGAGGCCCTTGTGCAAGACGGCGACATCCTCCGGTTGCAACCGGAGATCACTGCAGGACGAGGATGAACCCGACTCCATGCTGCCGCCGACCCTGAAAGCTACCCTCCGCGAAGACCGCTTCAGCCGCATGCGCCTCATCCCTTGGTGGGATCAGGACAAGATCGCGAAGTGTCACCTGCTGGTCGTCGGTGCGGGAGCTTTGGGCAACGAGATCCTCAAGAACGCTGCCCTGCTCGGTTTCCGCAAGATCGTGCTGGTCGATCTCGATCGCATTGAAGAATCCAACCTGTCGCGCACCGTGCTCTACCGCGACCGCGATATCGGCAGCTACAAAGCCGATGTTGCCGCTCGTGCCTTTGCCGAACTCGCTCCCAACGCCACCATCCAGCCTTTGGTTGCCAACATCATCCACGGAGTCGGCCTGGGTGTTTTTGAGTGGAGCGACATGATTCTTGCCGGGCTCGATAATCGCGAAGCACGCCTGTGGATCAACCGTTCGGCATGGAAGGTCAACCGCCCGTGGATCGACGGCGCCATCGAAGGGATCAATGGCGTCGCCCGCGTATTCTTGCCCGGCGTCGCGCCCTGCTACGAATGCACGCTCGGTGAAGTCGACTGGAAGCTCTTGCAGAAACGCATGTCGTGCAACCTGCTGGTTCTGGAGCAGGAGACCGAGGGCAAGATTCCAACCACCCCCACGATTTCGTCGATTGTGGCCGGCCTCGAAGTCCAGGAAGCCGTCAAGCTGATTCACGGACTGCCAACGCTCGCCAGTAAAGGCTACGTCTTCGAAGGATTGAATCACTCCTCCTATGTCGTCGAATACACCGAAAATCCGGACTGCATGAGCCACTACACGTTGCCTGAGATCGTCCACCTGCCGGAGAAGGCGTCGCAGTTGACGTTGCAGGATCTGCGAGACCGTGCGCGTGGCGATTTCGACGGAGAAGAGGTCGTAATCGAATTTAGCCGCGATGTCATTCACAAATTCGTCTGCCCTCATTGCCACCACGAGGAACTGCTGTTCGCGCCTGCGGGGAGCGTTGCCTTCGACATCGCCAAGTGTCCGGAGGATGGGCATCTCCGCGTAGTTGAGACCCTGCACAGCTTTGCAGGCGAGAACGAACTCGCAGGGCGCCGACTCGATCAGCTGGGACTGCCCCTGCTCGACCTCTTCGTGGCGCGTTGCGGCGAGCGCGAGATTGGCTACATTCCCTTCGGCGACGCGGAACAAGTGTTAGGCGCCGCAGCACGGGAGGACGCGCGATGAGCCGCAAGTCGAAGGCGCAGGACCAGGCCGCACTCCACATTGATAGCGAAGTCGTGCGCCAAATCCGGCAGCATGCACGCTCAGAAAACGCAACAGAGGTTTGCGGCGTCCTCATTGGGAGCGAAATCGCCGACGGCATCGATGTCTCCCACTGCATCGCCGGCGTAAATGCCGCCCAGGGCGGAGCTCACGTCACCTTCACGCAAGACACCTGGGAACACATTTACAAGGTAAAGGACAAGGATTATCCCAACGAGAGAATTCTGGGTTGGTACCATTCGCACCCGGGTTTCGGCGTGTTTCTCTCCGAGCACGACACGTTCATTCATCGAAACTTCTTTTCCTCGAAGCGCCAGGTGGCATGGGTCTACGATCCGCATTCCGATGAGGAGGGTTGCTTCGGCTGGCAGGGCGACCGCATCGTGCGCCTTACGCAAGTCGACATCGTGGATCGCCGGGGAGGAGAGTCGGCAGAAACTACCGGCGCCGCCAAATCAAAGCTTCGGCTCCCGCACAGTCGAGTCCAGAAGAGACTGCCGCCCGTCCTGTGGTCCGACTCAAGGAGCATGATTTCGACGAGAAAGGTGTTTCCCTGGAGCGGATGGTCTCGGCCATGATCACCCATCTCTCCGTGCTGGTCTTGGGCTTTGCTCTTTCGTATTTCTTCTTCCCCAAAATCGTGATGATGGCCTTTCCCGTCGACCCGCAGACGGGCATGCCGCTTGGGCCGATCATTGAAATTCCTGCCGACAAGGTCCGCGAACTGCTGAAGAACGCTCAAACGGCGAGCTCGCCCGCCAAGCCTCAGTCTCCTCCAGCCTCTCCGACTGGGGAACCGGGAAAGGATTCCAATGTCCAGCACTGACAAAGACACGATCAAGATCACACTCGACGATCTGGCCAAGGTCAACGTAGAAGACCGACCCGGTCCGATCGCGCCCGCCGCTCCCGGCAGCAAGTCGTACGGTACGATCACTGATGCCGCCGAACAGGGCCCCGCCACGTCGGAAGAAAGAGGAAGTATCCTGTTGCAGGGCTGGTTCTATCTGGGCATCGCCGGCCTTCTGGGTGCGTTTGCGGGATGGGCCATTTCAGAGCCCGCCTTTGTCGATGGCGCACAACGACCCGCTCAGCGATGGGGAAATTTCTGGATTGTCCCCGTCATCCTGACCATGATGTCTCTTGGATTCGGCATCGCCGAGAGCATTGTGGAGCGCTCGGCGAAAAAGGCCCTATTGCGTGGTGTGCTTGCGTTGCCGCTTGGCATCGTTCTTGGCTTTGTCTTTGATTTTGTCGCGAACATCTTGTTCTCCGTGATGCTCCGCGTGATCTTTGAACTGGGAGCACGTTCTTTTGTAAATCCTGCCTTCTGGATCGTTCGCGGCTTGGCGTGGACCGCCTTCGGGGTGGCAGGAGGAGTCGTCTACGGAATCATTGGCCAGTCCGCGAAGAAGGGGAAGTACGGCGTTTACGGCGGAATGATTGGCGCTGGCATTGGCGGTCTCATCTTCGACCCAATCAACTTGCTGTTTCACAGCACCGGAGCCGGAGCAAGCCGCGCTATCGGATTTTCGCTGGTCGGCCTCGCGACAGGTCTGGGCATGGGGCTCGTCGAGAGCGCGCTTAAAGACCGCTGGCTCTATGTCACCGCCGGCCCTCTGGCGGGCAAGCAATTCATCCTGTACAAGCCTCGTACCACCATCGGCAGCCGGCAGGAGTCCGATATTTATCTTTTTAAGGACTCCAACATCTTGCCGGAGCACGCAGTGCTCGAGTTGGCGGGTTCGCGGGTGCAGATCCGCGCCACCGGAGCCGTGTACTTGGCCGGTTCTTCTGTCCAGTCCCGCGTCCTGCAAGACAACGATCTTCTGCAGATCGGGCGCTACTCCTTCCGCTACAAGGAGAAGCACCGCTCATGATCGCCACCGTCTGTCCCTACTGCCGCGGAGAGATCGAGTCCTCGCCCGAACAGGAGCTCATTTGTGAAGGATGCGGTACGCAGCATCACCGCGACTGCTACCAGGAAAATGGCGGCTGCACCGTCTTCGGATGCCGATGCGCTCCCGCGGAAGAACCAAAGCTCAGTATTGCGGCGCCCGATCTTTCACTAACACCCGCTCCCGGGACCGTACGGCCTTACGCGCCTCCATCGTCAGCGCCTCCACCTCCGCCGCCAGGAAGCAACATTGCTCCCACGGAAGTTGAAGCGACGATCGAGCAGCTCGGTGCGAGCGTGGTGCCTTCAATTTTTAGTGCGTATCCGGACACCACACAGCCCGATACGCCCGCAGATGAGATTCACGAGCCAAAAAGCCGGACGACGTTTATCCTGCTGGGCACGCTTCTGGGTCCGCTCGGCGGGCACAACTTCTACGCCGGCTACAGGAAGAAGGCAATTGCTCAGCTTGCTATCACTCTGGTCTCCGTGGGCTTCGCGGCTCCCATGACCTGGATCTGGGCCATCATTGATATTTGGACGGTGGAGCGCGATAACAATGGAGTGAACTTCACTTCCTAGGAGCGATCGGCATGGGCTATCTGATCAAACGCGGTGAACAGACCTTCGGTCCCTATGCACTCACCGATTTGCAACGTTATGTGCAGTCAGGCAACGTCCTGCTCGACGATCTTGCCCAGAGCGAAGGCCTCACCGACTGGGTGCCGGTGCGCCAGGTCCTTGGCGACATTCCGGCTACCGTGGCTCCGGTCACAACGGCCGCCGCTGTGCCGGCAGCACAACTGGTACCCTTGCCACCCAACCTCCACTGGGCGCTGCTCTTGATTCTGAACATCCTGACCAGTCGGATTTTCAACTTGTTCAACATCATCTGGGCCTTCATCCTCGCCAATTGGGGACGCAAGCTCAGCGGTGACAACAAGCCCCTAGTCCTGGTCTCGATGTATCCCGCGGGCGTCATCTCGGGAATTATGGCCGTGTCCATGCACGTCCCCATGGTGGGTGGCCTGCTCATCATCGGCGGCGTGATCGCCTACCTGTTTGGCATTTTTTCCATACGCGAAGCAATGGAGAACTACTACAACTCTACGGAAAACATCGGCCTCACCTTAAGCGGAGTGATGACTTTCTTCTTCAGCACGGTGTATTTGCAGTATCACGTCAACCGCATCCACCGATGGAAGAAGACGGGAGTCTTGTCTTCCTAGGAAATCATCATGCCTTCCCCGCGCACACGTCGTCTTCTGGCCGATGAGCAAGCCCTCGAACAAAGGCTGCGCGATTGGCCGCGCATCCGGATCACCGGCAAAGCCGGTATGCCGCCGGAGATTTACCGCTTCACCTACAACATCCGCGGCCTTTACGTCACCGGTTCCGGTGAAATCCTCGAGCGTGAATCGCACTTGCTCGAGGTCAACCTCTCTCTTGGCTACCCGCGCCGCGCGCCGCAATGCCGCATGCTCACCCCGGTATTTCATCCGAATTTCGATGACTCGATGGTGTGCATCGGAGATTTCTGGGCCGCGTCCGAAGGCTTGGATGACCTGGTGATCCGGATCGGGCGAATGATCGCTTATCAGGAATACAACACGAAGAGTCCGCTGAATGGATTGGCAGCCAAATGGGCTGCCCAGAACACGCACATGCTGCCGGTCGACCCGCGAACCATTGCCCCGCCCGATGACCACGGAGAGCCAGCTCAAACGCCGGTGACCGAAGTCGTGGCGACGCCTGTCCAGCTGCCCCCGCCGCCCGCGGCCCAAGCGGCATCGGCCGACGATCCCTGGGCGGGCAAGATCGTCATCGAATAGTCACAAGCGCTGACTCTCCAATTGCGCCTGACGACGCTCGAGCCATGCGTCGACGCTGAGAATCCCGCCGCCCTTGCTCGCGATGAACAGGAACGCGAAGCAATTTGCTACGACGATCTCGCCCCCATTCAGAATCGGCCAGAACCGCAGGTGCGCGTGCACCAGGAAGTACGCAACCGCCATCTCTCCCGACAGCACGAACGCAATCGGCGAGGTGAACAGGCCCACCATCAGCAGCGTGCCCCCGATCGTCTCGATGAATCCGGCGATCATCCAAAGTCCCTGCGGATTTCCTTCCCCATCCAGCAGCCCAAAGACTTTCTGGACTCCGTGACACAAGATCATGAATCCCATCATGAAGCGCATCAGGACGTACGCTTCTTCCTTCCATTTGCCGAGAAGTGGCTCCATGGTTCCCGACCTCCCAACCGGGGTGGGTTAGCCAGCGCAGCGCGCTGAAATTATAGTCGGTGCCCGCGAAACCGCAGTCATTGCACGGAAGGTTTTACATTGAGCGGTGATCCAGCAGACGGGGGTGCCCCACGTTCGCGCGCCCTTTGCGCTAACGTGGGCTTGCAAGCTAGATAGGATCGGCGTGATAGGAGGGCTTCTGATAAGTCCCGGAGACGCTCACCGGAATCCTGGCTCCGCCGCGGCGGTTCTTCTTCAGGAAAGGATCGATCGCCTTTAGCAGGAACGACTTGATCCCGGAAGTCGCGTCCGGCAGCTTGGCATCCATGTAGAGCATGCCTTTCAAGTCGACCTTCTGCGAGATCAGGTCGAAGGTGCCATTCATCTTTGCCCGCGCTCCAGGTACGCGAAAGCGCAACCCGGTAAAGGTCGCGATCCCGTCTTTCACGTTAACGTGCCCCTCCAGATCAGTCAGCACCCGGTCGGGATTGTCAGTTTGGTCCCCTTGCCCCTGTCCGGCCGTACTCAGCTTGTTCACGCTGGTTTGCGTCTCTTCGCTCGTGAAGCGTGCCGACTCGATGCCAAAATCCCCGTCGAGCTGCACTCTCTTGAGGAAAGCAGCCTTCCCCGGCGGCACGCGCGTCTGCGCCCGAAGACTGACGGTCCCGTTGAGCGGCGCCTGCCTGTCAGAGACGAACATGAGCAGCAAGTCCTGGATCCGGCCGTCGCGCACGCTGAAGTTCAAGTCCGCCCGCTTGCCGTCTTGCTCCCTGTGCGATGCGACGCTTCCCTGGGTGAAGATCACGGTCTTCATCAGCTTGGCCTGCACCCGGTCCAGCGTCACGTCGCCGTTGGTCGCATCGACTTCGGCGTGGAACTCGCTGCTCAGATCGAGTTTGTGCGGTGTGTCGGTGGTCGAGAAGTCCGGCGTCGAGGTTCGCCCCTTGATGTCGATGCTGTCGAGGTTGCCGTCGAACACCCCGTCGGAGGCGAGTATCCCCGCGATCCCCCCGAAGGAACTCAGGTCGGCATTTCGGAAGGTGTAGTTACCCTTCACAGGGGTTTCGCTGACCACCTTTTTGTTCCACGGGCCAAACGTTCCACTCGCTTCAATGTCTCCGGGCGGCTGCGGGTTCGCGAGGCTCACCTCAAAGTTCATCGGTTCCTGCGACGCCAGGTGATGGCCTGTGAATTTCCGGATTGAAAACAGGATGGGCGGCCCCTTGGGATTGTGCCGCACAAACTGCAACTCCGCGCCATTGGCGATGAGCTTGTCGACCACTACGTCGCTTTCGGTCGGCTTCCACCCCGGACCGGTTCCGATGGGAGGGAACACGGCCTCGACGCCGTCCGCGCGAATCACCGCGATATGCTTCTGGATCAGGCCCGTCCATTTGCCCTTGATGGTCAGCTGCCGGATCTTCATCACTTCCTGCTCGCCCGGCTTGTCGCCGCGGGTGAGCGTCACCGATTCCAAATAGCATCCAGGATGAGGAAGAAAATTCCGATGGAACGCACCGAATGTCACCTTGCTGTCGGTCGCCTGCTCCAGTTCGCTCACGACATTCTTCGGGGTGAACGGCCAGTCGCGGTTGAAGAAGACCGCGCCCCCAATCAGGATGACGCCGAGCAACAGTGCCGCGAGCAGCCACCAACGCCGCGCCGAATGTCTTTCGGACGGGCGTGGCTGCACGATTTTCGGTTGCTCCAGGGTCACGGGCATTGCAAGAATCCTTCGCCAAAGCCTCCGGCTTGAGATGCAGTTTCAGAAGTGGAACGACTGGAAATCTTTTGTACGAGATTTACCCGATCGGCTGTTCCGTCACGGTAATTCCTGCCGAGAGGTGCTGCCCAGTGTCCTTCCGAATGATCTCGTGACTCGCTATTGCCCATGCTGCTTCGCGTTGGGTGCCGGTGGGGAGGGACACTTCGCGTGTAGCCGCAGCGGAGCGCCTCCCTAATTGGAGGACTCCCCTGTTTCGAGCAGAAGTTACATGCGAGGTTCCGCGAACTTTGATTGCAGGAAACCAAGCGCGAACGGCCCGATTCTTGCGACGACAACTGAGCTATTGTCGACCATTCTTGATTCTCTTGCATACGGTAAGCAGCGCATCAGAGTTGAGCACTTGGCGGAATTCCTGCCCGTCGTCGACAATCACGAAGGTTAGATTGAGAGGAACAGGACGGTTCGGGGTGTTGACTACCGCTGTCCCCGTGCAATCCGGAGCATTGTCCGTCGCTTGAGTGAGCAGGAGTGCTGTTCGACTGCGCAACGGCGGATCCGCCAAAAGCGATCAAGCCGCATAGACCATGGGAGTCGCGGACATCCAGAATCGCGACGACAAATTGGTTTTCATGAGACCTCCTTCAGGTCTGAGTCAAATTTCGCAAATCACCGTCGAGTCTTCACAGTAGGTCGACAGTGATTTATTTCTCGTGCGTGTTGCGAGAGCGCGGAGGCAAGACGTTATGCCCCAAGCCCGATTGGAGTCTGTTCACAATTGCTCACATCGTTTTTGCAGAGGTTGAATAGAAAGCCTGCCACAGTAACCAACCCCTCCGGGCTTGGTGGGCAGGCTGGGTCAATGTTGGGTCCAACATTCACACTTCTTTAACAATCGGGTGGTAGCATACGCACGATCGCATCGTGGAGAAAACTATGAAGAGCATGTTTCTTCTTCCAATGGTCGCGCTTCTGATTTGCATTGCTGCCCTCTCATCCGCTCAGAACGCAGACTTTCAAACGGGCAAGATCGTGTCGGTGGAAACAATCGATTCTGGTGCTCATACAGGTGGTACGGACGCCCCAACCGCTGCTAACCGACAGAAACACAACTTGAGTATCGAGCTTGGCGGAACTATTTACCTCTGCAGAGTCGAATCGAGCAAGGATTACGATCTCGGCTGGGCACAGGGCAAGGATGTTCAGGTGAAGGTTAAGGGCAAGACAATGGATGTGAAGCGTGAGAATGGGAAAGTTGTCAAGCTCAGCATCCTGAGTACGAAGACGTCAGGTTAATCAATGTGGGCTTAATCTTCGTCAGCCTCGTTGTTTATAGGCAGCAACGAAACCCTCCGCATGGCAGTTGATTCCCCGCTATCAGCACTCACCAGACGACTCTGCTCTTCCAACTCGTGCCGCTGCAAAAGTCGCACAAGGAGCCAGGCCGGTTTGGTTTCCCCAAATGTGCAAACAACGGTTAGCAGCCTGTGGGACCGATTGCGTTCGAAAGGTCTGCTGGTTTCAAGGTTTCATGCTTTGTATGTGAAGTCCCGAGACTGAAAGGTCGGGAGGTTATCAGGGCGCACCTGGGACCTAAGACCTGACTCCCTCACTTCCCCTCAATCACCTTCCGAATCCGCGCAAACGCCCAATCAATCTCATCGCGGCTGATGACCAGTGGCGGCGCAATGCGGATCACCCGATCATGCGTCTCTTTGCAGAGCACTCCCTCTTCCTTTAGCGCTTCGCAGTACGGCCGCGCCGCTTCGTGCAGTTCGATTCCAATCCACAGCCCGATCCCGCGGACCTCCTTCACCTTGGGACTGCGCAGCGTCTTCAGCAGTCCGAGGAAATACGCGCCCAGTTCCTCCGACCGCTCTACCAAGTGCTCGTCAATCAGCACCCGTAGGGCGGTACGGGCCACCGCGCACCCCAGCGGATTGCCGCCAAACGTGCTGCCATGGTCCCCGGGACGAAGCACTCCCAGAATTTCATCCGACGACAACACCGCCGACACCGGATAGAAACCGCCGGCCAGCGCCTTGCCGACGATCACCATGTCAGGCCGGATCCCCTCATGCATGTACGCGAACAGTTTTCCGGTCCGCCCCAGCCCCGACTGAATTTCATCGGTGACCAGCAGCACGCGATTTTCGCGGCAGATCTCGGCCGCCTGCTTCAGGAAGTCCTTGGGCGGAAGCACAATCCCCGCCTCGCCCTGAATCGGCTCAACCAGAAACGCGCACGTATTCGACGTGATCGCCGCCCGCAGCGCCTCGATGTCTCCAAACGGAATGATCTTGAACCCGGGCGTGAACGGTCCGAACCCGTCGCGATATTGCTCGTCGGTCGAGAAGCTGACGATGGTCACCGTGCGCCCGTGAAAATTGTTGGCGCACACAATGATCTCCGCTTTATTTTCCGGGATGCCTTTGACCTTGTGTCCCCACTTGCGCGCGGTTTTGATCGCCGTCTCAACAGCCTCGGCGCCAGAGTTCATCGGCAGCGCCTTGTCGAAGCCCGTCAGTTCATGAAGTTCGCGATAGAAAGGTCCCAGCTGGTCATTCCGAAACGCGCGCGACGTGAGCGTGACCTTGCTGGCCTGCTCCATCAGCGTGTGCAGAATCCGCGGATGGCAGTGTCCCTGGTTCACCGCCGAATACGCCGCCAGGCAATCGAGATAGCGTTTCCCCTCGACGTCATACACCCAAACACCTTCGGCGCGCTCGATCACGATATCGAGCGGATGATAGTTGTGCGCGCCAAACTGGTTCTCCAGTTCGACGAAATCCTGTGTGTGCTTCTCGGGGATCGTTGCAACCGGCATAAGAGTGCTCTCCTGGGGAATTATTCTTTTTCCAAAAGCATGGTCAGCAGCGCCATGCGCACATACAAACCATTGCGCGCCTGCCTGAAATACAGGGCTCGCGGATCGTCATCCACGGATTTATCCAGTTCCACCGTGCGCGGCAGCGGATGCAGAATGAGTGCATCGGCTTTCATTCGCTGCAGCACTGACGAGTCAATCGCATACCGCCGCAATGTTGCGCGGTCGCACAGCCTCTCCGGACGGATGCGCGTCTGATACACCACATCGACCTCTCCCACCACGCGCTCGAGGTCAGTCTCCTGCACGTACTGCACGTCGTGCTCGTCGAGGTAGGCGAGGATGTCGCTTTTCATCTGCGTTTCCGGAGGGCTGACGAAATACATCTTCACGCGCTCGAACTTCGCCAGCAGGTACGCAAGCGACCGCGCAGTGCGGCCTTTGTCGAGCTCGCCGATCAGCGCGACGCTCAGCCCGTTCAGCGTGCGTTCGCGGTAGATCGTGTACAGATCGAGCAGGGCCTGCGTCGGATGCTGCCCCCCGTCGCCGTCGCCCGCGTTGATCACCGGCACCGGCGAAACCAGAGCCGCGCGCTTGGCCCCGCCCTCCTGGTGATGGCGGATCACGATGACATCCGAATAGCAGCCCAGGATGCGGATCGAGTCTTCCACTTGCTCGCCGTCAATCTCCGACGAAAATGCATTTGCGTGCTCGGTCGAGAGCACCCGTCCGCCCAGCCGGTGCATGGCCGCTTCAAACGAAAAGCGAGTGCGTGTAGATGGCGAATAAAACAGCGTCGCCATGATGCGGTTCTGATAGTCGAGCGAACCGCCCCGCGCCACGATGCGCTCCATGCCGCGCGCCCGGTCGAACAGTTCCATCAGCAGTGGCACGGTGAACTGCTGTGACTCAACCACGTGCTGCAGCTTCGATCCTCGAAATGCAGCCACCGGAGAAGGAGACAACGTAGTCGGCTCTGCCATAGTCAGCGTTCTCCCATCGGAACGTGCGAGTCGAGTTCCACGTCCAGCTGCACGCGGCGTTCTGCTGGCAGCACATGCGTCCCTGCAAGCCCGGCAACTGCCTGCTGCAGGTTGTCGCAGGAAGTGATGATCGCTTCCTGCCCACCGTTATTCAGAAAGCGCAGCACCGACTCGATCTTCGGGCCCATGGTGCCCGGCGGAAAGTGTCCCGCCTTCAGGTAGTTCTCCAATTCGTCGGCATGCACTTCGCGCAGGGCGCGCTGCGCGGGCTTCTTGTAGTCCACGTACACAAAGTCGGTGTCGGTCGAAATGACGAACAGGTCGACGCCCAGCAGCGCGGCCAGCAGCGCCGAAGCGCGGTCTTTGTCGATCACTGCCTCCACGCCCGTCAGCTTGTCGTCTTTCCACATCACGGGAATGCCGCCGCCGCCGCACGCGATCACCAGCACATTCCGCTCGACCAGGTCGCGGATCACTTCGATCTCGACGATCTCGAGCGGTTCAGGGGAAGGCACCACCCGCCGGTAGCCGCGCGAGGCGTCCTCCACGATCTTCCATCCAAACTGGCGCTGGCGGGCTTCGGCTTCGGCTTGCGAGTAGAAGGGGCCGACCGGCTTGGTCGGGTTCTGCATGGCAGGATCAAGCGGAGAAACAACGCTCTGGGTCAGCAGTGTGACGACGGGCACGTGTAGCCCGGCAGCCCTTAGTTCCGTTTCGATCGACTGCTCGAGCAGGTAGCCGATCTCTCCCTGCGTGCACGCGTCGCAGACATCGAGCGGCTGCCCGGGAACCTCGCTGGCCCCGCGCTCCGATCGCAACAGCGCGGCGCCCACCTGCGGCCCGTTGCCGTGCGTGAGCACGATCTGGTAGCCCGCCCCGCATAACGCCACGATCTGTGCCGCAGTGCGGCGGGCGTTCGCCAGTTGCTCAGCGATGGTGCCTTTCTCTCCCGCGCGGATCAGCGAATTGCCGCCGACTGCCAGTAGGATCGTTTTCATAGTCACCGGCCATTCGCCGGACAACAATCGTAGCCTCAGCAAACAACGGAATGCTCAAGGCTCCCGCCATCCTCAGACGTGCAGTGTCTCGTGCAATTCTTCCAGGCTCGGCAGGCGGACGAATTCGCCCTTCATGAGTTCGAGCAGGATTGCCTTCTGCGCATGCAAGCGGTTTTCCGCCTGCTGAAACACTACCGAACGCGGCGAGTCGATCACGTCGTTGGTCACTTCGTCACCGCGATGTGCCGGCAGGCAATGCAGAAAGATCGCATCGCGCTTCGCTTTGCGGAACAGCTGCGCGTTCACCTGGAACGGCCGGAAAACCTTGCTCCGCTTCTCGGCCTCCCCTTCCAGTCCCATGCTGGCCCACACGTCGGTGTAGACCACGTCCGCTCCAGCGACCGCTTCCGCCGGATCATTCGTGATCGTGCAGCTTGCGCCCGTCTCTTTCGCTCGGTGACGCGCCCACTTCACGGCGTCGGCCTTAGGTTCGTAGCCCTCCGGAGTTGCCACTGCAACATGCACACCCAACTGCGCGCCGGCAAACATCAGCGAGTGCGCCACGTTGTTGCCGTCACCCACGAACGCCAACTTCAGCCTTTCCAGCTTGCCCTTCATCTCCCAGATGGTCAGGTAGTCGGCCATTGCCTGGCAGGGATGGCTGTAGTCGGTAAGACCATTGATGACGGGAATGCTCGCGTACTCCGCCAGTTGCTCCACGATCTCGTGCGCGAACGTCCTGATCATGATGCCTTGCACCATGCGCTCCAGGTTCTTCGCAACGTCGTAGACCGACTCGCGCTTCCCCAAGTTGATCTCGGCTGGCGACAAGTAGACCGAGAATCCACCCAGCTGCTGAATACCGACATCAAAGCTCACCCGGGTTCGCAGCGAAGGCTTCTCGAAGATCAAGGCCAGCGTCTCGCGCTTCAAGGTATCGCTGTAGGTGGTCGGATGCGCTTTGATCTGGCGCGCCAGAATCAGGAAGTAGAGAATCTCGTCGGGCGTGAAGTCCCGGATCGAGAGAAAATCATTCCCTTTCATCGCGCACCTCCCGCCACCAGCGGCTCGTGCTCGTGCACAAACTTGGCCAGCAGTTCGGACAAGCCCGGAGTCGTGCGCTCTTCCACCTGGTACGTCACGCGCAGATTCGGCTTGTCGATCTTGATCACGCGGGCCAGGTCGATCGGCGTCGCGATCAGCACCAGGTCGCAGGGCGTGCGCCGGATCGTCTCTTCCAGTTCATGCCGCTGCATGTCGCTGTAGCCCATGGCGGGCAGCAGGCTGGTCAGGTGACCGTACTTCTCGTAGGTCGTGCGAATCGATCCGACGGCGTACGGGCGCGGATCAATCAGTTCCGCGGCGCCGCACTGCCGCGCCGCGACCACCCCGGCTCCGTAAGGCATCTCGCCGTGGGTGAGGGTCGGGCCGTCTTCCACCACCAGCACGCGCTTCCCGCGAACCGATTCCGGATCGTCAGTGGAGACGCGGCATGCCGTGTCGCACACGATCGCATCCGGATTGCTCAGCTGAATGTTCCGCCGGACCGTCTCGATGTCGTGCGCCTGCGCGGTATCGACCTTGTTGATGACTAGGACATCGGCGCGGCGTAGGTTGACTTCGCCGGGATAGTACGCCAGCTCGTGGCCTGGCCGATGCGGATCGACCACCACGATCTCAAGATCCGACTTGTAGAAGGGCGTGTCGTTGTTGCCGCCATCCCACAGGATGACGTCCGCCTCGCGCTCGGCCTCGCGCAGGATGCGCTCGTAGTCCACGCCCGCATACACAATCGTTCCCTGGCGGATATGCGGCTCGTATTCCTCACGCTCCTCGATCGTGCACTGGTGCCGGTCGAGATCTTCCATCACGGCAAAGCGTTGCACGGCTTGCGCCGCCAGATCGCCGTAGGGCATGGGATGGCGGATCGCCACCGGCTTGCGTCCCAGCTGATGAAGCCGGTCCGCCACCAGTCGCGATACCGGACTCTTGCCGCATCCCGTGCGCACGGCGCAAACGGAAATGACCGGCAAGTGCGATGCAACCTGCGTGTGCTCGGCGCCCAGCAACCAGAAATCGGCGCCGGCGGCTCCCGCGCGCGAAGCCAGGTGCATCAGGTTCTGATGCGCGATGTCGCTGTAGGAGAAGACCACGATGTCGACCCCGTAGTCCGCGATCAGCTTCTCCATGTCCTTCTCTTCGAAGATGGGAATGCCTTCGGGATAGAGGCGTCCCGAGAGCGACGGCGGATACTGCCGCCCGGCAATGTCGGGAATCTGCGTGGCCGTGAAGGCGACCACCCGGTAGTCGAGGTTATGGCGGAAGAAGACGTTGAAATTATGGAAGTCTCGGCCCGCAGCGCCGAGCAAAAGGACGGTTTTCATGATGACCTCACCGCGCTGAAGTTACCCTGCATCTTCCCCTGCCCCATGGGCCTTAGGCTGTGCCGGAAATCACTCGCGGGTGTGACCTCAACCGCCCTTTTCGGGCGTGGCTCTGCCGTCAAGAAAGGGCAACCGGAGACCGCGGCCAAGCGGAGGTAGCGCTGCTGTTAGTAGCTGAAAGATACTATTGTCGCATTAGGGGCTCTGTGGCGCACGACTGGGGTCGGGATGGACCCTAGATATCATCCAAGCCTCACGTCGCGGCCTGGAGGCTTCCAATCGCTGCCATAGGGCATCTTGGGAGATGGTTGCGGGAGCTTTCAGGCGCTAAAGAGTCGCCTGCGCGAGATTTCAATGTCTTAGCTATAAGAAATGTTCTTCGGACCGCCTCACGGGTGCTGGCTGGGTCGACGGCGGGAACTTCTCTGGAGGGCCGGATCGACGAGGCTCCGCAACCTGCCGGGAAGACTGCGCTGTTGCGTTTTGCAGCAGTCAGGTGGTTCTAGGTCCCGCGTTTCGCAGTCGACTCGCGGATCACCAGTTCGGGCTGGATCGCGATTTCCTTCGGTTCGTCCTTGCTGCTTTCAATGCGATCGAGCAGGGTCTGCGCCGCGATCGCACCCATGCGCAACAGAGGCTGGCGGACCGTGGTCAGACTGGGAGTGTTGTACGCAGCACCCTGGATGTCGTCGAAGCCGACGACCGAAATATCCTGCGGCACGCGCAGCCCGACTTCTTGAAACGCGCGAATCGCACCCAGCGCTGAGAGATCGTTGTACGCAAACAACGCCGTGAAGGGCGCGCCCCGATCAAGCAACTGCTTGGCGAAAGGATAACCCAGTTGCGGAGTGGGGTCGTTGATGTCGATCTGGACGGTGAGTTCCGGCCGGATCTCGATCTTCAAATCCTTCGCCGCTTCCAGAATAGCGTTCCACCGAACCTCTGAGTCGGAGCTAAACGTCGCTCCCTTCATGAAAGCAATCTGCTGGTGGCCCAGTTCGACCAGGTGCTGTAAGGCCATATGCGCCGCGTGGTGATGATCGAGCACGATGTTGGTGACGCCGGGAAAGTCCCTGTGTCCGGCCACCGCAACGGTTGGGACCGTCGGTGCTTCGCGCAACTGCAGGTCGATCGTGATGAATCCCTCCACGCCGCGCTCCAGCAAAATCTGCGCATAGCGATCGAGCAACTCGGCGTCGTGCCGGTGCACCACCGTCAGGAAAAAGAAATTCTTCGACCGCAAGTATTGCTCGACGCCGCTGATGACCATCGAGCCGTACGCGTCGCCGATTTCTTCCATGATGACGCCGATGGTGTAGGTGCGCTTCTTGCGGAGGCTCTGCGCAAAAAAGTTAGGCCTGTAATTCAGTTCGCGGGCCGCTGCCTTGATGCGGTTCTTAGTGCGCTGCGGAATGGAGCGCGAGGAAGGTGCGTCGTTCAGAACCGAGGAGACGGTTCCCGGAGTGAGGCCCAGATGATCGGCGACTGCCTTGAGCGTAACCACTCCCGAACTATTGGGACGCGGCTTCCTGTCCTTTGGCATAGATTTCAGTGTAATGACCCCGGCGGAAACTCCATCCGGCCGGCGCGGCATTGTACCCGGCAGCGCAGCCGCAACGCCAGACTCCACGCAGGAACTCTACAGGACAAAATCGGTTTTGTGCACTCTCGAGAAGCCTCTAACCGCAAAAACCGCCAGGAACTGCGCAAAGTTAGTGGAGAAGGTTCAGGTGCCGCTCCTGATCGACATGCCGCCCACTCACTTCTGCGGATGTTCTCCGCGCCCTCTGCGTTTAGGGTTTTGGAACGTTCTTGAGGCCAGCATCGACGCGCAAGCAAGCAAATGACCCCAGTCCTTCGCGAACTTTGCGGGTGTTCTTTGCGAACTTAGCGGTTAGAAGCTCTTCGAAAAGACGACCTTGTCCTTAATTCCTTGCCCTTCCACAATCGTGTAAATGAAATCCCCAGGAACGTTGCGCAGCGTTTCCACGTTGCCGTTCGGCCAGCGCACCTGGACTTCGTCGATGGTTGCGCTCGCGCCCAGACCGAAGTGTTGTCGCAGATCGTTCTGCGAAATGTAGCTCGACCCGCCCTTTACTTCGCTGATCTGCGTGACTTTACCCGTCTTCACAGTGATGCGTGCGCCGATCGCAAGCCGGTTGCTCTTCGTTCCCTGCAACTTGAACAGCACGCGGTGGTTGGCACTGGCGCAGTGATTCAGCAGCAGCGACGGCGGTTCGCCCACGTTCAACGTGACGATGTCGACGCATCCGTCATTATTCATGTCGCCGAAAGCAGCGCCACGCCGGGAACGCAGGGGGCTGTCGCTCAGTCCGGCCTGCGCCCCGACGTCCTCGAACGTCCCGTTGCGCTTGTTACGGAACAGCAGCATCGGTTGTTTGAAGTGCGCAGCGTTGGGAATGGTGTCCACCTGCGGGTAGACGTGGCCGTTGGCAGCGAAGATATCGAGCCAGCCGTCGTTGTCCATGTCGAAGAATCCCGTCCCCCATCCGACATAAGGATGGCTGGGCTGCGCGATCTGCGCATTCGAACTCACGTCGGTGAAGCCATCGCCGTTGTTGCGGTAGAGCGTGTCCGACTGGTCCACGAACTCCGTGACGAAAACGCTCAAGCGCCCGTTATGCAAATAGTCGCCCAGGTCGACCCCCATCGATCCGAGTTCCTGCCCGTCGCCGCTCAGGTCGGCGCCTTCCAGCAGGCCCACCTCTTCGAAGGTGCCATCGTGCCGGTTGCGGTACAGGTAGTTCGGCCCCGCATCGTCGGCAACATAGAGATCCAGCCAGCCGTCATTGTCAAGATCGCCCCACACCGCGCCCATCCCGTAGTAGTGGTGGGGATCATCCACACCCGCTTTCTTCGATACTTCTTCGAAAGTGCCGTCGCCCCGATTGTGAAAGAGGAGGTCGCTTTCTCCCTGCATGCCCCACGGTCCGCACTGCACCAGCACTCCGCGAAAGCGGCAGAACTTCTCGTCGCTGCCCAGTTCCGGCAGTTTGTTCATGTCGACGTGAACATAGCGCGAAACGAAGAGATCGACTTTGCCGTCGCGGTCGTAATCTCCCCAGGCCGCTCCCAGGCTGAGTCCGCCGGCGCGGACTCCAGCCTTGTCGGTGACGTCTTCAAACTTGCAGTTCCCAAGGTTGCGATACAGCGCATTGCCGCCGTAGCCGGTGACGTAGAGATCGGGCAGTCCGTCATTATCGAAATCAGCGACAGCCACCCCCATGCCCCAGCCTTTGCGGGCGAGTCCGGCCTGAGCCGTGATGTCGGTGAACTTAAGGTTGGCGCCCTGGTGGTAGAGCGTAACCAGCAGATCGCCGCCCGTCTTGCGGTAACGGTCTACGTTCGAACCGTTGACGGTGACGATATCGAGCTTGCCGTCGTTATCGCAGTCAATCAGCCCGACACCACCGCTGACCGACTCGATGATGTACCGCTTGTCGGGCGAGGAAATATGCGAAACGGTCAGCCCTGCTTGCTGGCCGACGTCCTCAAAATGAGGAAGGGGAGCGTTCGAACTTGTAGTATTTGCACGAGTCGCAGGGAGTTGTGCCTGTTGCGCAAAACTCAAGACGGTCGTCAGCAACCCCAGAAAGAAAAGCCTGCGCATGAGGACTGGAATCCCCCGATTGTAGCGGACGGCCGGGGTTCCGTAGCGCCGGCATCCTGCCGGCAGTCGCGTGGGCGTCCCGCCCTCGCTCAGTGGGCGAGACGCCCACCGGACAGCGCCGGGTCGGCGGCGTTACCGAAAACCCACCTAGCTTCCAGTACCTCCACGAGTCGAATCCCGAACGCCGTACAAGCCTTTCTCCCCGGATGGACATGTCCTTGTTCTGCTTCAGCCGGGCCTACCGTGCCATGCTGCTCCACCTCCGTAACTTGCTGCAACCAATAGCGACTAATAGCCTGACAGGGATGGAACTCCGCGCGCTTCTCTTTACCTCCGATGGAGGAAGCACGGCCACGCTCTGCCACGTTCTGGATGAACTGGGCTTGCAGGCGGAGATCTGTCCCGAGTTGTTAGTGGCCGTGGGCCGGCTCTCGACCGAGCGCTATGACGCGATCATCGTCGACTGGAGCCAGGAAACCGAAGCTGCCATCCTGCTGAAGACTGCCCGCGAGAAAAAGGCGCTGGCGCTGAATATTGCGCTGGTTGCGGATGAGGCTGCGATTGGTCGCGCGCTGCAACAGGGCGCGAATTCCGTAATCAAGAAGCCGGTGGATGCGGCCGCCGCGCGCGACACGCTTTCCACCGCACGCGATCTGATTCTCTCTCGGCGCTCCGAGCAGCGCGAGAAGGAAACCCGCGCCGCCGCCGCGCAAGCACAACTGCAAGAGCAGGAAGATGCGATTCCTGAAATGCCAGTGGTTGAAGACGCAGCGCCGAAAAGCGGCTATCTGGCTCAGTCCATGTCGAAGAGTGCGCTCGAGGCCGAGCAGAACATGGTGAAGCCGGAGTACGAATCGGTCCCCTCAAGTTTTCAGGTCGCTCGCGGTCCCTCGGCCGTGCAGGAAGAGGAAGCTGAACCGGCGCCTCCGCCTGAGCCGGTGAGCCAGAAGCGCTGGGATGAAGTTCGCTCGGTCTTTCGCCAGTCCCAGGAAGAACCGGAGCCAGAGCCGGAATCAGACATCGTGCCGGTCTCGGCGCCGCAGACTTCGCATGACTCCACAGGAGTTTTCTCTTCGCTGTCGGAGGAGTCGGTGCCCTTCGAGGAAGCGGCAGCGGAACCGGAGAGTGCCTCGCTTCCTCGGTACCTGGTGTTCGCCGTAGTCGCGTTTGTGGTGGTTGCGGCTGTGCTTTACGTGTGGGCGCCCGGAAATTCCTATGTCGGCAAAGTGACGTCGGCCTTCCATTCATTCACCGCGAAATCCAAAACGAGTACCGAGCCAGTTACGCCCCCAACTCCCGCACCCCAAGAGGCGACTGCGGAGAAGCCTTCGGCCGGAACCGAATTACCAACAGCAGAAGACGCTCCACCCAGCGATCTTGCCCCGGTTGTTTCCAGCGAAATTGATCCCAGCAAGATTCACATCATCGAGACTAAGGTGATTCCGAAGCCGGGCGCAGAACAGCCGCCGAAAGATCCGGCGAACCAATCCGCAAACCCGCCGGACAGAACGCAGCTACCGGCTCCCGATGCAACACCGCCGGCAACGCCCGATGCGACGCCCACAAGCGCTCCTGATTCGCAGCCCGCTGCACAACCGCAGCCGGTTGCACCGCCACCAGTTCGTCCTCAACCTTCCGCGTCCGCGGTGCAGACCGCGCCCGGCGAAGGACGAACGGGCGTCATTATTCCCGACAGTCTGAGGAATTCTCCCTCGGCGTCACCGGCCAGTTCGCTCGAGCCATCCAGCGTTCCCGAAGAAACCTCGCTCGGGTTGTTGATTCACAGGGTAGAACCGGAATATCCGCAGCAAGCGGCAGCGCAGCATCTCGAGGGACCGGTCGTTCTGCAGGCATGGGTCGCACGCGACGGTACGGTGCGCGACGTGAAACTCGTCAAGGGATATTTCGTGCTTGCCCGCGCTGCCTTCGACGCGGTGAAGCAATGGCGCTTCAAACCTTATAGTCCCAATGGGAAGGCCGTCGACTTTCAGACGGTGCTGACCTTAAATTTCAAGACCCCCTAACGAGACCGCCGGCACCATACCTAAACGTCTTTTCCTGAATAGCTTAGGGAAGTCGATCAGTTTTCCCGAATCGGGATCCTAGAAAGCGCCTCACCCAACTCCAACAAGTCAACAAAATCAAAGTACTTCAAACAGTTACCACCGTGTCATTTCGAGCAGCCCTTGGGCTGGAACGAACATCAATAAGGATATAATGCGAGTATTCCTCTGGAAGTGACCTCCTCCTTCCTGCGCTGGATGATCACAAAGCGATGTCAATGAAAGCCAAAGCTGCAATTCTCGTTTCGTCGTTTGCTGTGCTGTTGTTCATGGTGGTGGGCGGACTGGGTGGCGTGCGCGCCTCCTCGAACGACGGCGCCTACCGTCAGCTGCAGGTGTACAGCGAAGTTCTCTCGCGTGTGAACAGCGAGTACGTCGAGGACCCGAACATTCCCAAGGTTACCGACGGCGCGCTGCACGGGCTGCTCGAAGCGCTCGATTCCAACTCGAGCTACCTGAGCCCGCGCGAATACGACGACTACAAATCGAAGAAGAGCGACGCCAAGGCCGACATCGGCGCCGCCGTCTCGAAGCGCTTCGGCTATGCCGCGGTGATTTCGGTGGTCCCCGGCGGTCCGGCCGACAAAGCCGGAATCCAGGGCTCCGACATTTTTGAAGCGATCGACGGGCACAGCACACGCGAAATGTCGCTGGCCGGGATTCGCGCTCTTTTGAGCGGGCAGCCCGGATCGACTGTAACGGTTTCCGTGGTGCGCGCGCGGCGCGCCGAGCCGCAGAAGCTGACGGTTACGCGCGACGTGGTCGCGATCCCGACCGCAACTGAAAAGTTGATGGAAGACGGCGTGGGCTACATCAAGGTCGACACCCTGACCAAGGGCAAGTCGGCGGAGATCGCGACCCACATCAAGTCGCTGCAGAAGCAGGGCGCGAAGAAATTCGTGCTCGACCTGCGCAACAACGGCGAAGGCGACGAGTCAGAAGGCATCGCAACCGCCAACCTGTTTCTGAATCACGGGACGATCACCTATCTACAAGGCCAGAAGTATCCGCGCGAAGCGTTCACGGCTGACCCGGCGAAAGCCATTACCACGCTGCCCGTGGCAGTGCTGGTGAATCGCGGAACGGCAGGCGCGGCGGAAGTCGTGGCGGCAGCAATTCTTGAGAACGCGCGCGGTGACGTGGTCGGCGACAAGACCTTCGGCGACGGATCGGTGCAGAAGCTGATCGATCTGCCGGACGGCTCAGCGCTCATCCTGTCGGTGGCGAAGTATTATTCGCCCAGCGGCAAGGCGATCCAGGACGTAGCCATCACACCCAACGTTCTGATTGCCGACACAGACGATGACGCAGCGGCACCGGACGAGGAACAGGACTCAACGACCCCGGCGGATGAAAACAAGGTCAAAGCCCCGCAGACCGACGAACAGCTGCGCAAGGCCATTGACGTTTTGAAGAAGCGGGAAGCGAAAGGCTAGTCGTCAGTCTTCAGTTGCTAGTCGTCAGCAAGATATAAACTGCGCGCCTTGGGCGCGCAGTTTATCGTTTACAAGCAGTTTTTGTTTTATCGGTGTGGCGTACTGGTACCAGGTTCGTATCAGGGCGCGGTGCCCCGAAATATCAATGGGCTGGCACCAGGGCGGCCCTTGGCAGATTCGTCGTCCAGGTCTCCGAGAAGCGTATAATCCGCAGGCCAGAAGTCCAAATCGGAAATTCTTGGTTCAATCTCAATCTCAGAAGAAACGAGGAAAAGCTATGTCCCACCATTATTCCGGCCCTGACTTTGGATTCCCCCACGGGGATGCCCGCCTGGACTTCACTGATCTGTATGCTTTCCCGAAGCCTGGGGATGCTAACAAATCGATCCTGATTATGAACGTGCATCCCTCCGCCGGCGTGAACCCGCCAGGGCCCACCACCGACGTCGCCTTCTCGCCCGAGGCGATTTATGAACTTAGGATTGATACCAACGGCGATAACGTAGCCGATATCGCGTACCGGGTGCGCTTCATGTCCTCCGAGGACGGGGCGCAGACCGCGACGCTTCGCCGCGCTGAGGGCGCGCAGGCCGCTGGGATGGGCGATGAAGGGCAAGTCATCGTCGAGGGAGTGCCGGTCTCGACGGGGACGGAGACACGGGTGGCGCAGGCCGGTGACTACCGCTTCTTCGCCGGCTGGCGCGGAGATCCTTTTTTCTTTGACGTCCAGGGAGCCCTGAACAACCTGCAATTCACCGGTGACGATTACTTCGCCGACAAGGACGTGTGCAGTATCGTGCTGGAAGTGCCCAACTCTGCCCTCGGGAGTGGAAAGATGGGCCTGTGGGCTCGCACATTGGACGGCACAAGCGGGAAATGGGTTCAGGCGGATCGCGGTGCGCGGTCAAACCAGACTCCCTTCCTCGCCGGCGAACAGAACGCCGCCTATCTCGCTGCGGAGCCGGCGGACGACGCCCGTTTCGTCCCCGTTTTCGCGCACGCGCTGGAGCACGCCGGTGGATATACGCCAGCAGAAGCAACGCGTGTCGCAGGGACCTTGCTGCCGGACGTCCTCCCCTATGACCCCACGCGGCCGGCGGTCTACCCGGGCAATGGCCGGACACTCACCGACGACGTCGTGGATTTCTTCCTTCCTCTCCTTTCAAATGGAAAGGTGACGCAAGATAAGGTCGGGCCCCACAAAGACCTGCTCGCGCAATTCCCCTTCGTGGGCGCGCCGCACCAGGCCCGGGCTACGGAACGAGTGGCCGCATAACCCATTGGGGCGGAGGGCCCAGGTTTCGCCATCGCAACCCGACCGCGCGGGCGGCTTTTCTTTTGCCTCACGCGGAAGGGTTGCAGTAGTTGTCGTTAACAAGGCGATTTCACCAAGATCCCCCAATCCGGTTTCGCAAGGGGATTTTGGTGAAATGGCGATGTTACGCCAACTGCGCCAGCCTGCTACGAAACCCATCCGCCACAGTCCCGACCCTTTATTTTCCAGACACCGTCAACCTTTTCGAGAAGCCACGTTCCACCATTTCCGCACAGCGAGCCACACACAAAGCCATAGCTCACCAGTGCTAGGTGGTGGTCTCTGTCGAACGCAATCTCCGATAGCGCGAAGAGGCCACTTGCGAAGGAATCCTTGACCGCCTTCTCTACCGACTTGCCTGCTGCAATCCCACTGTGTGGATCATTGCCCCGAACGGTTGTAAGCTGCTCGTCTGCATCGACGAGCCGAATGCTTCTTTCAGGAAAGACAGTTCGCGTCAGGTAGTGAAATGAATGCGACGCGCTGGCGAGGCTTTGCACCTCCAGATTCCTCAAACACTCGCAGCTCGAAATGAGAGGTGTTGGAGATGTTACGTCGAGTGGGAATGTTCTGTTTGAAACGTTCAGTGTCCGCCCATCCGAGTTCCATTTGCAGAAAACGGCCTTGTAGACAGCGACCTCGTCTGCGTTCAAAGAGGCCACGGATAGGCCAGTTTTCTGGCGGGATTCGCTCACGGCAGTTCTTACGGCGTGTCGAAGTCTTGCGCAGTCGGGGTCGGCCCACGACGATGGTGGATTTATGTGCTTTGAGGCGAGTTCGGCGGCACTCAGAGGGAACAAGCGAGTTTGCTGCAAAGCAAACAAACCGCCGACTACCAATATCGCAATAACAGCAGAAACGCCAATAAAGACACGTCGCCACATACCAGTTAAGACACCACGCCTTGAACTGCTGTTCCGGAGACGGGCAATTGACGAAAACAGGCCTTCTCACCAGCGTGCGCCGTTTGTTCGCCCGAAATCGCAGCCTTGACGCTCAAAAACCCCAAAGGCCGGGCAGAATGCTCGCCCGATCATGCCCCACCTGTGGGCCCTCACCAAACGCCAGCGCCGGCGTGACGACGACGCCCAAACCCTCGCTAGTCAGCTCATTTCTTACGAACTACGAGAGCCTAAACCCACATCTGCTATAATCTTTCTGTCGCTTTTACTCGGTTTGCTTGTTATCGCGGTGGTTCCCTGTTGGAACCAGACTCATCTCCGCCTTTCCTGCCCGCCGGCTTACTCAGCGTCAAATTCAAACTAAAGCGAGCGGCCTACGCACTCGACCTGTGTTCAGGTGTGTGTCGAGAGGCCTCTCTCAGGAAAACCAATTCGAATGGCTAGATTTTCAGAATTAAGCCTGTCTTCTGCATTGCAGCAGAAGCTGGCGACAGCGAACTTCACAACCTTAACCCCTATTCAAGAGAGCGCCATCCCTCCGGCTCTTGAAGGCAAAGATGTAATCGGAACGGCTCAGACCGGCACCGGCAAAACTCTTGCCTTCGTGATTCCGTTGATCGAGATGTTGCAGCGGGAGCCGTCCCGCGTGGCAAAAGCCCTGATTTTGCTGCCCACGCGCGAACTGGCAATGCAAGTCCACGAGCAATACGAACAACTGCGCACCAGGGACATGAAGAGAGCCGCGCTGGTCATTGGCGGCGTGTCGGAAAGATCCCAGATACAAAGTCTCCGCAGTGGCCAGGAGCCGATCATCGCAACTCCCGGGCGCCTGCAGGATTTCATTGATCGCGGCCTGGCCGACTTGCGCGGCGTCAAGATGCTGGTTCTTGATGAAGCCGACCGCATGCTCGATATGGGATTTCTTCCCGCCATCCGGCGCATTCTGGCAAAGCTTCCAGCGCGCCGACAGACATTATGCTTCTCGGCAACCATGGAACAATCCGTTGCCCACCTGGTTCATGAATACATGCGCGAACCGGTGCGAGTTGCGCTGGGATCCTCGCTCAAACCGGCCGAGAGCGTACAGCTCACTGCCTACGAAATGCGGCCGCCCGAGAAAATGGACACTCTTCGGCAGTTGCTCTATGCCGAATCCGGTCAGACGCTGATCTTCGCGCGCACCAAGCGCGGCGCCGAACGAATTGCTAAATCACTGGCCCATGATGGCTTTAACGCCACCATGATTCACGGCGACCGTTCGCAGGCGCAGCGCAATAAAGCTTTGAGCGGCTTTCAGGAAGGATTCTTCCAGGTGCTGGTCGCGACCGACATCGCCGCGCGCGGCTTGCACGTGGACGATGTGGCCCACGTCATCAACTATGATGTGCCGAAGACTGCTGAGGACTTTATTCACCGCGTCGGCCGCACCGGACGCGCCGGGACGCAAGGCCACGCCACAACTCTGGTTGCCGGTGGCGGGGAAGCTATCGAGTTGCGACAGATAGAACGCACTCTCAAGTTACGGATCGAGCGCAAGCAACTGGACGGATCCGCACCGGGACAACCTAAGAGATTGATCCAAAACACCCTCGCCTCCCGTACGTTAACCGCGCTTCCCGGCGAAATCTTCGTATAGTTCGAGGGCCCGGCGCGGAAGTTAGTACATTTAGGTTTCACACGGACATTGGGCGTGCTCGAAAGCGGGCACGCCGCAAGTCAATGATTGTCCTCTGGCGAAGCTTCGTGACACACGCAAGGTCCCTCCCGGCTGCTCAAGCGACACTCAAGATTCCAATTCTGGAATAATCCCTAATTGTGGTGGACAACAACGCTTATCGAAGCGAAAACGAATCTTCGCTGAATTCGTCTATTCTCTTGCTCACGATGCCGATCGCCACCCGTGCGTGCGGCATCGGTCGGAGATAATTTTGCTCGGAGGCTGACCTCCATGCTGAAGCGGCGGACATTCAAGAAAGCGACGCTCACGTGTGTGTCTTTAGTGCTCTTTATCGCATCACTCCCGGCCACCCTTCGCGCTCAAAGCAACACGAATCCTGCGAATCTTCCCAGCCGCGATGGTTCTCACGACTTTGACTTCCTGATCGGCAACTGGAAAGCTCACGTGCGCCGTCTCCCGGACCGCCTCAACAATTCCAATACCTGGGTCGAGTACGATGGCATCTCGAACCACAAGAAACTCCTCGACAGCAACGCAAACTTCGAGGAGTTCGATGTGACCAGCACCGACAAAAAACTTCACATCAAGGCGCAGACGCTGCGGCTGTACAATCCCACGTCGCATCAGTGGAGTATCTATCTCGTCGATCTGGATAATGGAACTCTCAGCTTGCCTCCTGTGGTTGGTCATTTCAGCGGCAACCGGGGCGAGTTTTTCGATCAGGAAGACTTTAAGGGCCGAGCCATTTTCGTTCGCTACGTCTGGCTCAACATCTCTCCGAACTCCGCGCGCATGGAGCAGTCGTTCTCGCCGGACGGCGGTAAAACCTGGGAAGTGAATTGGATTTGCGAGCTTTCGCGATAGAGTACGCGACTCACGCAAGGTTTCCACATGAACATGACGATGCTGGCCGCATTCCTTGAGGTTTCTCGCATCCCGGTTTCAATGTGCAGCGCTGGCGTCGTGCTTCTTTTGGTCGCGCTGTGGGCAGCGAAGACGGACGTCGCGCGGGCCCGCGGCCTCGACAAGATCGTCGCCCTGAGCAATTTGTGTTTCGCCGTGCCGTTGGCGGTGTTCGGCGCGCTGCACATCGCGGGCGTCGACCTCCTCCTGCCCATGGTGCCCACGTATATGCCATGGCGCTTGTTCTGGGCTTACTTCGTAGGTGTCGCGTTGCTGGCCGCGTCCTTGAGCATTGCCACAAAAATTCAGGTGCGCTGGTCCGGATTGCTGTTCGGGATCATGATGTTTCTTTTTGTGGTGACATTGGACGTCCCGGGAGCCCTCGCCAATCCCAGAGACCGATTTGGATGGACGTTGCTTATCCGCGAAATGACATTCGCGGGCGGAGGCTGGATTCTTGCCGGCAGCGCGATGCGCGGGCAAGATCGCGGGCAATTCCAACGCACTCTCATCACCGTGGGTCGCGTGTTGGTCGCGATCGCCGCCATATTTTATGGTGTTGAGCATTTTCTGCACCCCTTGGGACGCCCCGGAGTTCCGCTGGCAAAAGTGATGCCCGTGTGGATTCCGGCGCGCCTGCTCATTGGCTATCTGACGGGCGCCATTCTTCTGGTCGCCGGGGCTTGCATTCTGCTGGCCAAGAAGACGCGGATGGCGGCTACTTATCTCGGCATCTGGATTGTGTTGCTGGTCTTGTTCATCTATGGGCCGATTCTGATCGCAGCACTGGCGGACCCGAGCACTGGCGTCCAAATTGAGGGGATCAACTATTTCGCGGACACGCTGCTGTTCGGCGGAGCGATTCTCGCCCTCGCCAGTGCGACCCCACGCACGGATTAGCGAATCAGCGACGAAGCCGCTTATCGCGTGACCCATACGGCGCGCCTAAGCCCCCCTGAGCCAACCGGTCAGCGTTACTCCACGCGCCAACAGCGACTGACCTACTGATATCCTGATCGCATCCCCATGAGCACGCTTTTCCAGGACGCTCCTCCCAGCGAGGTGGTGGGCCGTAAGCTTGTGGGACGCGTGTTGCTGGGGCTGCTGGTTTTGGCGGCAGCGCTGATCGGCGCGACCGCCGGACTGCTGCTCGTCTACTCCAACGACCTGCCCCAGGTCGACGAACTTGAACACTACCGCCCGGGATCGATCACCGAGTTGTACGACGATCAGAAGCGCATCATCGGCACCTTCGCCCTGCAGCGCCGTGTGGTGGCGACTTACGACGACTATCCGCAAGTGCTGCGCGACGCGCTCATCTCTACCGAAGACAAGGATTTCTTCGCTCACTCGGGCATCAACGTATGGCGCATTGCTGGCGCGGCCTACCGCGATATCGAGTCGGGAGGCAGAGTGCAGGGCGCATCCACGCTAACCATGCAGCTGGCGCGGAATCTTTTTCTCTCGCCTGATCGATCATTTCACCGCAAGATTCAGGAGTCATTGCTCGCGATCCAGATTGAGCGCCGCTTCACCAAGCAGCAGATTTTCACGCTCTACGCCAACCAGATTTTTCTGGGGCAGGGCGCTTACGGCTTTGAATCGGCCTCGGAATATTACTTCAGCAAGCCCGCGAAAAAGATGACGCTCGATGAAGCCGCGTTGCTGGCCGGGCTTCCTAAGGCTCCGCAGTACTACTCCCCGGTGCTGCATCCCGATCGCGCCCTCAAGCGGCGCAACCTCGTCATCAACGCCATGCTCGAGGACGGCAAAATCACCGCGCAGCAGGCGACCGAGGCGAAGGCGAAGCCCCTGCAACTGAACGTGCAGCACGATCCCAATTCTCTGGCGCCGTACTTCGTCGAAGAAATCCGCCGCTATCTTGAAAACAAGTACGGCAGCGACCAGGTGCACGAAGGCGGGTTGCGCGTCTACACCTCGCTCGACATGGATTTGCAGAAGGCCGCGAACCAGGCTGTGCTGAACGGAGTCGCCGCCTACGAGCGCCGCCACGGATGGAAGAATCACCTCACCAACATTCTTTCCGGCGAGATGACGCTCGAGCACTACGACCATCCCGACTGGGAGGACGAGCCCGAAGTCAACGGCTACCTGCACGCGCTGGTGATCGCAGTCACTCCCGCGTCGGCGACGGTAAAGTTTGGACGCTACCACGCGACCATCACCCCGCAGGACGCGGCCTGGACGCAGAAGCGCCTGCCGGAACTCTTCAAGCTGGGCGATCTCTGTTACATAAAGGTCCTGAGCCTCAGCGACAACGGCGTGGCGCACGTTTCGCTTGAGCAGGACTCGGGCGCGCAAGGAGCGCTGGTCGCGATCGACAACGTGACCGGCGAAATCAAGGCGATGGTGGGCGGGCGCGACTTCAACGAATCGAAATTCAATCGCGCCACGCAGGCCCTGCGGCAGGTCGGCTCGTCGTTCAAGCCGTACGTATACACGGCGGCCATCGACCAGGGCGGCAGTCCCGACGACACGATTCTCGACGCGCCCATTTCGTTTGAGACCGGGAACTCGACCTACACTCCGCACAACTACGACGAGAAGTTCGAAGGCACCATCACACTGCGGCGTGCGCTGGCGCAGTCGCGAAACATTCCGACTCTGCGTCTCGCGGACCGGCTCGGCATCAAGAACGTGATCGAGTACGCGCGCAAATTCGGCATTACTTCAAACCTCCCGCCATATCTGCCGGTTGCTCTGGGAGCGGCAGAAGTCACGCTGATCGAGCAAACCAGCGCCTACAGCGTGTTTCCGAACGACGGCGTGCGCCTGATCCCGCGCTATATCACGAAAGTGACCGACTACGAGGGCCGCGTTCTGGAAGAAGATTTCCCCGACGCCAAAGACGTGATCTCCTCGCGCACCGCGCGCGTGATGACCGGGATGCTACAGGAAGTGGTGCAGCACGGCACCGCCGTGGCCGCCTCAGGTTTGAAGCTGCCGCTCGCCGGAAAGACCGGCACGACCAACGACTTCACCGACGCCTGGTTCGTGGGATTCTCTCCGACGCTGACCTGCGGCGTGTGGATCGGTTACGACGAGAAGAGAACGCTGGGCGCAAAAGAAAGCGGCGCACACGCCGCCTTGCCCATGTGGATTGAGTTCATGAAGACCGCACTGGCAGGAAAAGATCCGGGCACGTTCCAGACCACGCCGATGACGCCGCCGAATCCCTCAGCGATGAAGGTGGACACGCCCGACGCGGCACCCGCTGAAGACGAAGTGCATTGAGAAATCAGTCGTTGGTCGTTGCCCTAAAGCCCCACAGTTAGAAGGTCAAAGGAAGTTCGTGAGTGGCTAAAGCCGCTATCAGAAGGAGTGAGGGTTTTTTCGTGTAAAAGCGCTTTTCCCACTAACCACGAAAGCTCGACGTACACTTATGTCCGCCGCGCCGTATGATGAACGGCTGCGATTGCCCGATCGCGTGCGGAGGATGAATACCGTGAAATGGATGATCCTCGCTGTTCTCATTTTTTTACTTACTTCGATCTGCCTGCCTGCCGAAAAAAGCGATGCGCCAAGGCCCGCCCAGTCCACCGATGAACTGCGCCAGCAACTGGAAAAGATACTCAAGGACGCGCATACCAACGGAGCCTCGGTGGCGATTGTTCATAAAGACAGGCCCGAGTGGGTGACGGGCCTCGGTATTGCCGATGTGGCCAGTGGGCGTGCGGCCACGTCCGATACGCTGTTCCGCATCGGTTCGACCTCAAAGGCTTTTACGTCGTTATCGATCCTTATGCTGGCCGACCAGGGCAAGTTGACGCTCGATGATCCCGTTCACAAACTTGTCCCCGACGTGTGGTTCGAGAACCGCTGGGAGGCCAGCGATCCAATTCGTATCGTTAACGTGCTCGAACACACCACGGGCTGGGACGATCTGCATCTGCGGGAGTATGCGAAGCAAGCGCCCGACAACATGAGCGTGCGGGAAGGCCTTGACTACGACCACCACTCGCGTACCTCGCGATGGCGGCCCGGCACCCGGATGTCGTACTGCAACTCGGGACCACCAGTTGCCGCCTACATCGTCGAAAAGCTTACCGGCCAGAAGTTCGAAGACTTCGTGCAGCAAAATCTCTTTCTGCCGATCGGAATGAAGACTGCGACATATTTCGAGCCGGCCCCCGGCAGGGCCACCACGCTTTATCACGACGACGGCAAGACTCCTTATCAGTATGGGCACATCTTGATGCGTCCGGCAGGATCGATCAATGCCTCGGCCAACGATATGGCGGCATACCTGCAGTTCTATCTGAACCGCGGCGCTGTAGGCGGAAAGCAGATTGTTCCCGCGTCCGACATCGATCGCATGGAAATCCCGACGAGCACGTGGGCCGCGAAGGATGGAATGAAGGCAGGCTACGGACTGAGCAACTACTGGAGCGTCCATGAGGGCTTCGTCTATCACGGACACGATGGAGGCGTTGAGGGCGGCATCACGGACATGTCCTACATGCCCGATTACGGCGTTGGGTACTTCTACAGCATCAACAGCGAAAATGGAGACGCATTCGACAAAATCGGGAACGCGATCCGTGGGTACATCACCAGCAATTTGCAAAAGCCACCGGTGCCCGCGGTGGCACCGTTACCGGCCAATGCGGCCGACTATGCCGGTTGGTACGAGCCCAATTCTCCTCGAACAGAAATCACCCACTTTATTTCACGACTCACCGGGCTTACCTGGATTCAGTTCAAAGATGGGAGATTGCTTTCGAGCAGTATGGGTTCATTGAACGACACCTATCTCCCGGTAACGGCCACGCAATTCCGCCATGTTCCGAAAAAAGAGTCACTGGACCCGATTCCAAGCCTCGCGTTGTTGACGCCGAACCAGGAAGGGCGCTTCATCCAGAGTGGTTTTTCGGCCATGGTACTAAAACGAATTCCCACCTGGTATGCGATCTCCGAGATCTGGCTGACTGCCTTCGTGGTTCTCTCGATGCTGTCGATCGTTCTCTACGCACCGCTCTGGATTTTCGGGGGCCTGATAAAACGACGTCGTCGCCCCGCTGAACGCCCGATGCGGCTCTGGCCGCTTGTCGCCGTGCTTAGCCTGCTCGCCTTTGTTGGGATCTTCATGCTGTGCAGCGATGACCTCATCGATCGGATGGGAAATCAAACGATTTGGTCCGAAGCCTTGTTCTTGAGCACTGTCACTTACGGAATTGCCGTACTATTCAGTGCAATCGCGTGGTGGCGCGCCCCGAAAGAATCGGTGCGCCGAGGCGTTCGCGCTTACTCAAGAATCGTCACGATAGCGCTGCTGATCTCTGCTTTTTACCTCGCCTACTGGGATGTCATTGGACTCAAGACATGGACCTGAGTGAAATGGGGATGTTTCAACAGTTACATCAGAAGTTCAAAGCTGCTAAAGCCGAGCACTCGTTTTGAGTTTGTTGTTTCCATTTTCCAGACAACGCCGCCCGCCCACAGAGGCAAGTAAAATCGCGTTCTAACAGGCGCAATCTATGGCGACTAGCTCCGACAGTGAAGGCGCGGCTACGTTCGTCGGTCGAGTACCATTCTTGATGGTTCTGACCGACTTGCTGTGAAAGGAATTGTCTTTTTGTTACTGAACGCCGGGCTGCTAAGGGCTGCCCTCAATGGCGAGCATTTTCTAAGTTTTACAGCGCTCCTTCTCAGAGGCGTTATCGACCCTGCAGTCCGGAGGGCAGGGAAAGTTGACAGCGTTGCGGCACTGGCGCTCTTGTTCGTGGTTTGCGCTGTTGGCGGATGGATTCTAGCTGCACTCGATACGCTGTTCTCGACTGTCCTCGGCTGGCTCGCGACGGTAGTCACTTACAGGGTACGTAGGCGTCGTAAATTTAAAGCACACGAACGGCCATTCTTTTCGGCGCCGTGGGTCTTGGATGCCCACTACGCGGCGCTCCTCTCTTTTCTGTTCAGTCAACCAAAGGCGAAGGCACATTGGGAGTGGGAGCTGTTCGTGTACTACGAGAACTGGGGCGTGTTCACGAATGTCTTCATATTCGCGATACTCTCGGTCGTGCTGATGTGGTCGAACCTCACCTTCGTCGACACGATAGTTTTGGTGCTGCTGGTTGGCTTCTTCCTTGCTAATGCGCTCACGCACAGTCGTGCCATGGCCCAAATTCAGTTGTTCTATCAAGAGCCTTTAGATTCCTTACCCGATACACTTTCCCGGTAAGCGGATTCGCAAGACCGCAACGAGAAGGACGAGGAATATCGAGAGAACGGGGTGAGGTCATTCGCAGCACTTCGGTCAGTTCCCGCATTGGTTGACGAGAACAGGCCTTTACACTCATTGTCTCCGGCGTCCCTTTCACAACTCTTCTGGCGCAAACTCGCTAAGCCTTCGCTCTTGCGAACTCGCTGTGGTGCCGGCTGTAGAAGAAGTAAATCAGCAGACCTACCGCCAACCATCCCACGAACCGGATCCATGTAATGACGGTGAGCCCGGTCATCAGGCCGCCGCACAACACAATCGAGATCAGTGGGAACCATGGCACGAAGGGCACGCGGAAGCTGCGCGGCCGGTCTGGTTGCCGCCGCCGCAGCAGGATCACTCCCAACGACACCAGCGTGAAGGCGAACAGCGTGCCAATGTTCGAGAGATCGGCTGCGTCCCCGATGTCCACCATGCCGGCCGGAATTCCCACGGCGAAGCACGCAATCCAGGTGGACCAGTGCGGCGTCTTGAACCGGGGATGGACCGCCGAAAACAACTTGGGCAGCAGGCCATCACGCGACATCGCGTACCAGATGCGCGCCTGCCCGTACTGAAAGACGAGCAGCGAAGAAATCATCCCCATCAGCGCTCCCACGACGATCACGGTGCGGTAGAAGGGATGCGCCCCCAGCACTTTCAGCGCGTAGGCCACCGGGGCCTCAGCCGCTTCGCCCGACACGAACGTCGTGTACTTGAGCATGCCCAGCAGAACGATCGCGACGCCCACATACAGCACCGTGCATACCACGAGCGAGGCGATGATTCCGAACGGCAAGTCGCGCTGCGGCGTTCGGCATTCTTCAGCCGCCGTGGATACCGAGTCGAAGCCGATGTATGTGAAGAAGACGATGGCGCCGCCCGTAACGATGCCCGCGAATCCGGAAGGCGCGAAAGGCGTCCAGTTCGCAGGCTTCACCAACATTCCGCCCACGACCAGGAAAGTCAGGATTGCGCCCAGCTTGATCAGGACCATCACGTTATTGGCCTCGGCGGACTCGCGTACGCCGCGCACCAACAGCAGGGTCAGAATGAACACGATCAGAAATCCAGGCAGATTGAAGTAGGCGCCCGTCCAGTGGCCCCCTGCAAACACCGGGCTCGCCCATTTTTCAGGCAGGTTGATGCCAAAGGCCGCTAACTGTGCTTTGGAATATCCGCTGAAGCCCACCGCCACGGCGACGTTGCTGACAACATATTCGAGGATCAGGTCCCAGCCAATGATCCAGGCGAAAATCTCGCCGAGCGTCGCGTAGGAATAGGTGTACGCGCTGCCGGCAATCGGGATCATGGAGGCCAGTTCGGCGTAGCACAAGCCGGCGAAACTGCAGGCCACCGCCACCAGAAGAAACGAGATCGCAATCGACGGCCCGGCCGCTGGCCGGCCATGCATCAGCGCTCCGGCGGTGCTGCCCGTTCGCAGGAAATTTACGAACAGGTCGAGCACCTGCGCGTGCAGGATTGACGGCGCTTCGAAGTGTTCTCCGGCCGCGGCTGTCCCGGTGAGCACGAAAATGCCCGAGCCGATAATGGCGCCGATGCCCAGCGCGGTCAGCGACCAAGGGCCGAGCTTCTTTTCAAGCCGGTGGCCGGGAGCGTCGGCGTCGGCAATCAGCTTGTCGATGGACTTGCAGCAGAGAAGTTGATTCTGGGTTGTGGTGGGGGACGATCCGGCAGGTTCGGTGGATGTCTGTGTCAATGAGACCCTCTTCCCGGGCGGGCGGCAGAGCCGCTTCCACCTGAGACGTCGAGATGACGGAGCTTTGTTGCTTTCAGGCCCTGCAAAAATAAAGGGCGGATCGCAAGACCCGCCCTAATTCTTCAATTTTTAGCCGCGCTTGGACTGGCCGCGCGCCAGCTTCTTCACTTTGCTCTTCTTCGATCCGCGCGCGTAGTCGCGGGGTTTGAGCGGGGTCTCGGTTTTGCGCTTCTTGCGCGAAGCGCGCTTGGCTTTCTTGCGGTCGTCTTTGCTGAGAGATGAGGTATTAGCCATAGATTGATTTCGCTGTCCAGAACTGTAGATTTTTGAATCGAGTCTTCCGATTGAGTAATTGGGGAATTTGGCAATTGAGGAATTGAAACCTGCGAGCCGAACGCCCGCATATTCAACGCGTCTTCAAATTACAAAATTACCCGATTACAAAATTACAAATTTCCCAATTACTCAATTTCCGAATTTCTCAATGTCCTAGGCTTTCTCCAGCTGGGCATACTTCTCCACCAGCTTCTTCAGCCCGAACCTCGGGAATTGTACCGTAATCTTGGCGTCTTCCCCATCTCCTTCTCGCTGGTAGACGGTGCCCTCACCGTATTTCGGGTGCCGGACTTTCTGGCCAGGGCGGAAGCCTTTCTTGCCTTTGGGCTCCTCCACGACGGTCTTGGGCAGGTTGAATTTCTTCCCTCGCGAAGCAAAGAACTCCGCGATGTTGTCGATGGAGTTGTAGCTCTTGCCGGAGTAGGTCGGCTTGGCGCGTTCGGCGCGCTCGCGCTGCCAGGCGGCGCTCTGGTCTTCGTCTTCGTAGGAGTAATGCGACGAAGTGTGATCGTCCGCATAACCCCGCCGTTGTGGGGCGGACACTCCTGTCCGCCTGCCGCCAGCCGAACCGCCCATCCACGGCCTACGCTGCGAGCCTCCGAGTTCCTCCATCAGTCCCGCTGGCACCTCTTCCAGAAAACGTGAGGGCACGCTGGCCTCAGGAAGATCGGTTCCGTAGCGCCGCCGGTAGACGGCGCGGCTCAGCACAAGCGTATCCATAGCGCGCGTCATGCCGACATAACAGAGGCGGCGCTCTTCTTCGATGTCGTCCATTTCAAGCAGCGTGCGCGAGTGCGGAAACAGACCTTCTTCGAGTCCGCATAGAAATACCAGCGGGAACTCGAGGCCTTTGGCGGCATGCAAAGTCATCAGCGTGATGCGTGCCGATTCGTCGTAGCCGTCAGCGTCGCTGACCAGTGCCGCATGGTCAAGGAATTCCGCCAGCGTCTCTCCGCGATCTTTCGAGTCAAGCGCGGCATTCACCAGTTCGCGCAGATTTTCAATGCGCGACAGGGCCTCGGGCGTGTCTTCGTTCTCCAGCACCTTGATGTAGCCGGTGCGGTCGATGAGAAATTTCAGAATCTCTGCAGTATTGGCAGGGCCGCCCGGCGTGCGGAAAGCGCCGTCGTCGTTGGAAGTGGCGTCGTGAAGGGCGTCATCGGTAACGCCGGTATCCTGTCGGCTATCGAGCCGCCGTCCCGCCTGCTCGGGCGCATTGAAGTCGAGACTCAAACCATAGCCGATGGAGCGACGGGCGTCCTCGCCCGTCGGCACGTCAGCGCCGAATTCTTCGGCCGAGCCGGAATCAGCGTCTCCAAAATCAAACGCCAGCGGATCAAACTCTGTGGCATCTTCTTCTGCGGATGGCGGACGTTCGTCCGGCTCGACGGGCGAGGACGCCCGTCGCTCCATCGATTCGGCTGATTCAGCGGCCTGCGCCGACAGCCGATCCACATAGGTTCCCTCCGCCATCGCCCGCGCATCTTCGATTAGATCCCGAAAATTTCTCAGCGCTACGCACGCCCTTGCCGGCAACAGTTGGCGTTCGATTGCCTCGCCAACCGCGCCCCATAACGACCGCCCGGTCTCCAGCGCCAACCTTTCCAGCGTCTCAATCGTCGTCTTCCCGATCCCACGCACCGGCGCGTTGATCACACGCAGCAGCGAAACCGAATCATCGGGATTCACGACGACTTTCAGGTACGAGAGCATGTCCTTGATCTCGGCGCGATCATAGAACGAAAAGCCCCCTACCACGTGATACTTCATCTGGTAGCGGCGCATGGCTTCTTCGAACAAGCGCGACTGCGAATTCGTTCGATAGAGCACGGCAGCACGCGGCGTCTCGCCGTTTTCGACCGCCTCTTTCAAATAGCGCGAAATCCGGTCAGCAACGAACAGCGCTTCGTTTTCCCCGTCGGGCGCTTCGTAGTATCCGACCTTGGCGCCGCCCTGGCGCGACGTCCACAGGTTCTTGCCCTTGCGCTTGACGTTGTTGGCCACCACGGCCGACGCGGCTTCCAAAATACTCTGCGTCGACCTGTAATTCTGCTCGAGGCGAACGATCTTGGCTTCGGGAAAGTCTTTCTCGAACTCGAGAATGTTGCGGATATCGGCACCGCGCCAGGAGTAGATCGACTGGTCCTCGTCGCCGACAGCACACAGGTTGTGCCGCGTGCCTGCCAGCAACCGCATCAGCTCATACTGCGGACGATTCGTGTCCTGATATTCATCCACCAGGATGTACTGGAACCTGCGATTGTAGTAATCACGCACCGCCGCCACCGACTTCAGCAGCCGCAACGCTTCCAGCAACAGATCATCAAAGTCGAATGCATTCGCCTTACGCAGTTCCTTGCGGTACTCCTCGTAAATGTGCGCGATCTTCTCGGTCTTGGGGTCGGCCGACTGCAGGTAAATTTCCTGCGGATCGAGCATGTGATTCTTCGCCCACGAAATCCGGCCCAGCGCGATGCGCGGCGTGAGCTCCTTGTCGTCGATGCCCATCCGCTTCATCACGGACTTTACGATGCTCTGCTGGTCGGACTCGTCGTAGATCACAAAGTTCTTCGTATGCCCGATGGGCGGCTGGCCCGGCACGGTCGACGGAATGCGCAAAGCCTCCACGTCGCGGCGCAGCACGCGCACGCAGAAGGAGTGAAACGTCGAGATGACGGGCTTGGCGACCGACAGCCCACCGACAATCTTCTCCACGCGCTCGACCATCTCGGCGGCCGCCTTGTTGGTGAAGGTCACGGCGAGAATGGACTCAGGCATCACGCCCAGGTTCTCGATCAGGTGGGCGATCCGATACGTGATGACGCGGGTCTTGCCGCTACCGGCGCCGGCGAGGATCAGCACCGGCCCGTCAGTGGTTTCGACCGCTTCACGTTGTTGCGGATTGAGTTGTTCCAGGAAAGACAAAGAATTTGTAATTTCGTAATTGAGTAATTTAGAAACCGATACAGCCGCAGGTTGCCCCGCAAATTCATCGCGATGGAGCGGCGGGTGTCTCCGCCCGCCGGACGGGCGAGACGCCCATCCCTCCATCGTAGGCGCTTGCAAGTGAACCCCTGTGCCCCTTTGTGTCCCCTTAACCCGCCTTTACTCTTTCCGCTTTGCACTCAGCGCACGGGCACACTTCACGCAAGAAAGCCCACGAATAAATCCCAAGATCGTGGCTGTCGTTCCAGCTGAACTTGATGGCGTACTTGCCCACGCCTTCAGCGGAAAGCGGCTTGGCGGCGGCCTTGAACATGGGCAGCGCGCCCGGGGCGAGTTTCGGCCCTTCCCCATACGCTCGCCCGGCTTTCCCGCGCTCATCTTCACAGAGGGCGCAGGGGCAGGCATCCCGCAGAAAAGGAAAGGAATACGACGAATGATGCCCATCGCGCCAGTCGATTTCCATCCCGGTACCAGTCGTTAGATTCACGCGAACCGACCTGGGATCCGTGCTGGCACTGGGAGCTTTCAGCGGGGACTGCATCCTTCAAGTATCGCATGCTTGAAGGTCGGATGAGGGAGGGGGAAGAACACGTATAAGAGTGGCCTCCATAAATTCACGCTTGAGAAGGGCCCCGACTGTCACCGACAATTCACGCCCCGTTCACACTCCTGTAAACAGCGCTCCTCTACATTGGCTGGCAATTCTTTTCCAACCCAAAATTCCGGGCTCCAGCCCTCACAAGGAGAAAGTTGATGATGGAGAATCATTCGTCGCGACGCATTCTGCTGTTTCTCGCCGCCGCTACCTTGGCGATCACTCTAGTACCCAAGACCGCTCACGCCGGCGACGACCGCGAGCCCTACGCCATCGGCCTTTGGGGCGACCTGCCCTACTCCACGGTGCAGGCCACGGTCGGCGTGCCGAACCTGATCGCCGACATGAACTCGCAGAATCTGGCCTTCACCGCGCACGACGGCGACCTGAAGAGCGGATCGAGCGAATGTACGGACGCTGTCTACACGCAGGCTCTCGGGTACTTCGGCTCGCTCAAGGCGCCCGCTGCGTTCACCCCGGGCGATAACGACTGGACCGACTGCGACCGCACCGCGGGCTATAACTCTCTGGCCCAACTCGACAAAGAGCGGGCGCTCTTCTTCAGCACATCGTTCTCGCTGGGCCAGCGCAAGCTGAGGCAGCAAGTACAGTCCACTCCGCTGTGCCTCGGCATCAGCGGGAACGTCCCGTGCGTCGAAAACCGCCGCTGGACCTACAACGGCGTGACCTATGCCACGCTGAACATTCAGGGCTCCTGCAACAACTTGTGCGACACGGCACCCGACCCAAACGAGTTCGCGGCGCGCAACGTGGCGGACATCGCCTGGATGCAGGACACGTTCGCGGAAGCCCAGCGCCGGCGCTCGGCGGCGATCATGTTCATCTCGCAGGCTGATCCTGGCTTCGACGCCACCGACTCGACCCGCGGCCCAGTGCGCGACCCGCTGACCCTTGCGGAAACCGACGGGCTGCCCGACGGCTTCCAGACGTTCCTCGTCGCACTTCGCGACCAGGTCATCGCGTTCAAGAAGCCGGTGGCCTACGTTCACGGAGATTCGCATTACTTCCGCATCGACAAGCCATTCCTCAATGCAGCCGGACAGCGCCTGGAAAACTTCACCCGCGTGGAGACCTTCGGCGACCACCAGGAAAACGGTACCAACGACGTGAACTGGCTGAAGGTGTTCGTGGATCCACGCAGCCGTGAGGTCTTCTCCTACCAACAGCAGATCGTTCCCGGCAATCGTGTGGCGGTGCCGGCGCCCTAAGTTCGTCACTGCTATCGATCGCAGGAGGCCCCGCCCGTCGGGGCCTTTTTCATTTGTCACGACGGTCGCGCAAGCGACGCTGCCTGGCGTGCGATCCTAACCAGACAAAACTCCACACGTCCAACCAATATGCTGCTTTGCTGGCTGAGGCGCGTTGTGGTTGCGTGGTACCTGTGCTCGAGCTTCGGCCTGAGTCAGAACTCTCCGGTCGAGCACTGGGAAGGTTCCATCCGGGAGGGTGGGCGGGCGTCCTTTTTCCAAATGGATTTCACGACGCCCTCCGCCGGGATCTACGAGATGCTCGGGCAGAGGATCCCGTTCGACGTGGTCAACCGCGATGGCAATCACATCGAAATCCGCACCCGAGAGAGCAAGCCTGCGGTCTTTCGCGGCGAGCGTCACGCGGACCGAGTCACGGGCCAGGTCGTCGATAGCCAGACGACCGCGCAGTTCTGGATGGAGCGCGAACCGCCGTTGCCGCTGGCCAAGGATCGTGACGAAGCCTGGAAGCAGGATCTCGCCTACGCTGCCCGCAAGCTTCCCCAGCTAGATCGTAGCTTTACGCCCGCCTCGCGGGCCCAATATTTGAAGCAAGTCGCGGAACTCGAGAGCCACGTCCACACGCTCGACGACCCGCACCTGATGGTTGGGCTAGCGAAAGCGGTGGCGCTGGCGGACAACGGGCACACACGGCTGTACCTGGTTCGCGCCCGCACGGTCGTTCGCCAATATCCCATTCGCGTGTGGTGGTTTCGCAACGAACTGCGCGTGATTCGCGCGACTCCAGAGCACAGCGATCTGCTGGGTTGTGAGGTGATGAAGATCGGAATGTACTCCGCCTCGGTTGCGTTCGAACGCGCAACCCCACTCTATTCGGGCAGCCAGACCTGGGCGGAGTACATGAGCACCTACACCTTGACGAGTGCGGAGATTCTGCGCGGCCTCGACCTGATCCCCGACATGAATCATGCCCAGTGGACCTTCCGTTGTGCGAACGGCACACGATCCGTCGATCTGGAACCTGCGCCTCTGCAGAAACAGGATCATACCGTCGAGGCATGGCCGAACCTTGCGCCGCGATCGTTCGAGCCGGAGCAGGGACTGGTTGGATTGCAGCTCTCCTCGGTGCCACCCTACCTGAGCCATCTGGAAAAGAATTACTGGTTCGAAGTCCGGGGCGATTCCGGCGTTTTGTATTTCCAATTTAATCGTTGCGCGGACCAGGCCGATGAGAAGATCAGCGAATTCGGCAAGCGGTTGGAATCGGCATGGCGCGATCCCAAGGCGCACGCACTGGTAGTCGATCTGCGCTTTAATACGGGCGGGAATCTTGATCTTTCCAAGGACTTAATGACTCGTTTGCAGCAAGAGGCAGCCGGGCGACCTGTCTATGTGATCATCGGGCGCGCGACCTTCTCCGCAGGGCTGTACCACGCGGCCCAATGGAAGCAGTGGGGGAAAGCGACCTTCATCGGGGAACCGGTGGGCGACCGTCTGGACTACTGGTCCGAGGGCGGCAACATCAATTTGCCGAATTTAAAAATTGCCATTCATTTTGCCGACTCCTTCCACCGCTACTCCCACAAGGAGTATCCGGACCGAAAGCCCTATTTCGAAGAGTTGAGCATCGACTCGCTGGCGCCGGATTATCCCGTCAGCTCCACCTTCGTGGATTACGCGGCCGGGCGCGATCCCGCGATGGACATAGTCTTGCGTGGGCATACAAAAGCAGCCAAAATCCGCTAGGGCCTTTCTTGGTCCGAAATGTTCGTTCGGAACAGAAAACCTCAGCAGCTGAAGGCGCGATTTTGGGCGAACGAACGGCGTACGCTGGCGAGAAGGCCTGATTACGACAGTGACGCTATCTCGCAAGAATTTTGGGTCTGGTTAGCTTGTGTTTGCGCTCGAATATGGCCTAGCCCCCGAAGTGGGAGACCAAGATTGATAGATACATCAGTGCGACCACGATTCCACAACTGACGAGCGCAATGCGTCGAGTCCCCAGACTGAACAGACCTGCGAAGAAGGTGACGACGATAGAGACAATTGCAATGACGCCTGTTACGAATCCCAACCCTCCCAATACCGGATCCATCGGGTGCGGCTGAAGGCCGGCCACGACCATTGCAAAAGTCGTAGCGGCAACCGCAACGACAGCGGCACTGAATCCGACAAATGCAGCGTAGTGCCGGCGGTCAACGCCACGTTGTTTCAGGCTGGCCATGAAGCCCCAAACCACCAGCCCCCCTATGACAAGCGACACTAGAAGCACGATGGTCATTGTCTTAATCTACGTGAATGTCTCGCAGTAGTTGGCGAAAAAGTGCGCCGTGAAAGGCGCTGGACTTCAGCGGGTGTGACTCCCGCCCGGGAACTGGTTCGCTCCACCCGGTAGCAATCGAAGCGGCAGCGGAGGCAACGAAGCTGTCGGAGCTTTCGATGGAAAGGGTCGCTTGGCGACTCCGCGAGCGTGCAGGCCGTAACGTGAGTGAACGCTGAGCAGGCCCCGAAAAAACAGTTGCAGGAGCCGACCCTACTTTTTCACGGGGAAGGCCGCCGACAATGGAGAGCGACGAGCGAACAGGCTCCATTGAACCTGCCGGGGTAATGGCGATGGCATGTACGCATAGGAGACCAGACGCAACACGGGAAGCCCCAGCGGTGATCGCGATAGGGATCAACTGGCAACTCGCGAGAGACAGGCCGGGCCGTGTGGGGTGGCGGAGAGGACCGTAGTACCGAGGAAGCCGGGTAACTCCGGCAGAGGGAAGGGGCCTCAGTTAAAGACGGACGCAAGAAGCGACGAAGGACATGGGGCATTGACGATGAGTCTAGCCACCCCAGGTTGTGTTCAGGAGTCGCAGACGGCGTCACACGGAACATTGTGAGTCTTTTCCGAGAGCCGGATGCGGGAAATCTGCCTGTCCGGTTCGATGAGCGGGAACAGGAAACAGAACCAAGCCAAACCGGACTGCGGTGGCGCGGCGAAAGCCAAGCCAATTATCCACCGGGAGGCTACAGTTACTGCGCCTGTTCTCGACTCTACTCCCCATTACACTCATCGACACGGATTTTGGCGAACCAAACGGCGCAAGCTTGTGTAATGGCCTGTTTTCGTCAATCAGCCGTGGCTTCGAGTAGACTCGATTGAAATGTCACAAGCTCCGCTCGACGATTTCGTGCCGAGACTATCTTCCCGTACCCAAGTGTGGCCGTGTTCGTTGTGGCGTCACGACTGGTTTTATCAGTTTCCGCAGAGCGAATTTGGATGTGGAGAGTTGCTGTCGCTGTCGCACCCCGAATTGATTAAGGAATGTCACCGCGAGCTCCTAGAGACGGGTGCGGATGCAATCGTGACGAACACATTTGGTGCAACTTCTCTCATCATGAAGGATTACGGCGCAGATGCAAAGGTTCAGGAGGCGAACCGCAGCTCGGGTCGTCTTGCTCTTGAAGTGTCTGCTGAGGTCGATGCGGGGGCGCTTGTAGTTGGCTCTTTGGGCCCAACCACCACCTTGCTAACGTTGAATCACGCCCCGGCGAGTGTTGTGGAGCAGGCATACTTTGAGCAAGCGCTTGCACTGTACGAGGCAGGCATCCGAGTTTTTTATTTGGAGGCTTGCCAAGACCCACTCAATGCACGTGCAGCTCTCACAGCATTGACCCGACTGGAAGATCAAGTCTCGAATCGCGTGCAGAAGGTCGTAACTGCGCGTGTTATAGAGGACGGCATCATGTTCTTCGGGACCTCGATGAATGATTTCTGGGAACTGGTGCGACCATTTTCACCGCTCGCATTCGGTGCAATCGGTCGTTTCGAGGATGTAAGGAAGGCGATTCGTTCCCTGTCAAACCTGACCGGTGTGCGGCTTGCTGCGATGATCGATATTTTTGCGGTTGGCTCTCCCGAAGGCTGGATCGAGTCCCCCCAATCGCTGTGCAAGAAACTAATTTCCCTTCGAGAAGAGCGCGACATAGGGATCGTGGGGACTGGCATCATCCCCGAACCAAACCATATTCACTCACTTGTGGAAACGCTGGGCGTGAGGTAGTTGACGTAATATCGCCATTGCACCAACGATGCCCATAGTAGACCGGCCAGAACCGAAGGAGAAGGTGCGGTCTCAGGCGGGGCGCGCGCAGATCATTGCGGATGCACTCCGACATCTTGGCTGCTGCCGAGCGCATGCAGGTCGATGAATAGCCGTGGGGTAGTTTGAGGCACTTATCAGCGGCTGAACCGCCCAGGTCATTTTCTGCATTCGGCCCGACTGAAGCCGGGCCCTTCCCCAACCCGCTCAAATCCTGTACAATCTGTGTTTTGCACACCTAGTTCCAAGAGATCTGGAGAGCAGTCCGATGGCACAAGTTTGTCAGATTTGCGGCAAGAAGCCGATGAGCGGCAACACGATCAGCCACGCGCATAACGTGAGCAAGCGGCGCTGGAACGTTAATCTGCGGCCCGTGCACGCCAAAGTCGGCGCGACCACCAAGCGCATGCGCGTATGCACGTCCTGCCTGCGCAGCGGCAAAGTCGTCAAAGCCTAGCGAAACCGGAAAACACAGCAAACACAGAGATGCGCGGAGGGAGTTTCCCGCTCCGCGCATTCGTGTGTCTAGTAGACAGCGTCAGCGTGCCGCGATGTTCGGGCGCGCGTGCAGCGATGAAAAGCAAAGCCCTTCTGTGGTCGATCCCTAATCCACGCGCAGCAGTTCAATATCAAACACCAGCGTCGCGTTCGGCGGTATTGCGCCCGGATAGCCGTCCTTCCCGTAGGCTAGATTCGGTGGGATGCGCAGCTGCCGCTTGCCCCCGACTTTCATCCCGGTCACGCCTTCTTCCCAGCCCGCGATCACCTGATGCGCTCCGATCCGGAACTGGAAGGGTTGGCCTCCAACGGAACTGTCGAACTTCTTTCCGTTGGTCAGCCAGCCGGTGTAGTGCACGTGGACGGTATTTCCTTTGTCAGCCATGCGGCCGGTGCCGACCTTGATGTCCCAGTACTGCAGCCCGGTCGAGGTCTTCGTGCCGTCGCCCGTCACCTTGGTGGGACCGCCCGCAGCCGGCGCCTTCGCTTTGGTCTGTGCCAGCGCGAACACCGCCACTAGCAGCACAACCAGTACAAGCAAGCCATACTTCATCATTTGAATTTTCTCCCTATAACAAAAACAAAATTGGCAACCACAGAGGGCACAGAGAATCACAGAGGAGTTCTTGTGGTGCCACGGGAACGCTAACGTTAGCAGGCTACGAAAACAACTACGAATCGCCGCGCTCCCGATTCCTCTGTGTTCCTCCGTGCCCTCTGTGGTTAAAGCTCTTCAAGCCAGCGCGATCACATCAATTTCAACCAGAACGTCTTTCGGCAGACGCGCCACTTCCACGGTCGAGCGAGCAGGCGGCGCGCTGCTGAAGTAACTTCCATAAACTTCGTTCATCGCGGCGAAGTCGCCCATGTTCTTGAGAAACACGGTGGAGCGCACGACTTTCTCGAGGCTCGTTCCGGCAGCTTTCAGAATGCCGGAAAGATTCTTGAGCACGCGATCCGTCTGAAAAGCCACATCGCCTGAGACCAGCGTGTTCGTCACAGGATCAATGGCAATCTGCCCGGACACAAACACGAATCCATTGGCCCGGATGGCCTGCGAATAAGGGCCAATCGCCGCCGGGCCGTCTTTAGTAGCAATCACGTCGCGCATGAAAGGCAGTCTCCAGTCACTAGTCGTCAGTCGTCAGCTGAAAACGTTGGCGCCGCTGATTAACGCAGATGTGCGCGAGCGAAGTCAAATCCACAAGGCGCAGACGAAACGCTCGCATTGCTGGGATTCGCCAACGACCAACGACCATCAGCCAACGACGATTTAGACCTTGCTACAGACTGACGACTAGTGACTAGCGACTAGATCTTCTGCAATCTCTGCACATCCCGCACGCCGGGAATCTTCCGCAGCCCGTTGATAATCGTCTCGAGATGTTTCAGGTCGCTGATGTCGAGGATGATTTCCACGACAGCCTGGCTGTTGGCGGTGCGGGCTTCGATGTTGCGGATGTTGGATTTGGCGTCGCCGATTACGCCAGTGATCTGCTTCAGCATGCCATAGCGGTCGTCGCAAAAAACGGTGAGCTTGACGGGATAAATATTGGGCGCCGATTCATCTTTCGCCCACGAGACGTCGATGCGCCGCTCGGGCTCGTACATCAGGTTCACGACGTTCGGACAACTTACGGCATGCACCGCGACGCCCTTGCCCCGCGTCACATAGCCCACGATCCCTTCGCCGCGGATCGGGTTGCAACATCGCGCGCGGTAGACCAGCAAGTCGCCCGAACCTTTTACGGTGATGGCGTTGTTGTCGCCGCCGAAAACCCGTCGTACCACGCTGCTGACTGTCGATTCCGGTTCGCGGGCTTCAGTTTCCGTCAGGCTGTGATTGGCAGCCGGAGTCAATTTGGCCAGCACCTGACGAGCGGAGTATTTTCCGTAACCGATCCCGGCCATCAGGTCATCGGGCCGCCCCAGCCCGTAGTCCGAAGCAATCCGCTGGAACTCTTCGTCCTTCAATTCCTTTAGCGGGATGCGATATTTGCGCGCTTCTTTCTCGACCAGCTTGCGTCCAATTTCGATCGCCCGCTCGCGCTGGTGAATGTTGAGCCAGTGCTTGATCTTGTTGCGCGACCGCGACGACTTGACGATGGCCAGCCAGTCGCGGCTCGGCTTGTGTCCCGGTTGGGTCAGGATCTCGACGATGTCGCCGCTATGCAGCTTGTGGCGCAGCGGCACCATGCGTCCGTTCACTTTGGCACCCACGCAGGCGTGGCCGACTTCGGTGTGCACGGAATAGGCAAAATCGATGGGTGTCGAATCGCGCGGCAGCACAACCACTTTGCCCTTCGGCGTGAACGTGTAGACCTCTTCGGGATAGAGATCAATCTTCAGCGTCGAGAGAAATTCGTTCGGATCAGAAACGTCACGCTGCCACTCAACCACCTGCCGCAGCCACGCGAGGCGCTGCTCGTCCTGCGCCGAGACTGCGCCGTCTTTATATTTCCAGTGGGCCGCGATGCCTTCCTCGGCCATCTTGTGCATTTCTTCCGTGCGGATCTGCACTTCGAAGGGCGCGCCCTCTTCGGTGATTACCGAGGTGTGCAGCGACTGGTAAAAGTTCGGCCGCGGCATGGCGATGAAGTCTTTGATACGCCCCGGCACTGGCCGCCACACGTTGTGGATGATCCCCAGCACGGCGTAGCAGTCCTGCACCGAGCGCGTGATGATGCGCATGGCGTACAGGTCATACACCTGGTCGACGTTAATGTGCTGCCGCACAAGCTTTTTGTGAATGCTGTAGTAGCGCTTGGTGCGGCTCTCGACCTTCGCGGTGATGCCGGCTTCCTTCAGCTTGTCGCGGACGACCCCCTCCACGCGCGACAGGAACGCCTCGCCCACCTTGCGGTGCGAATCGACTGCCTCTTTCACCTGCTCGTACGCGATGGGATCGAGATACTTAAATCCCAGATCTTCGAGCTCGCCGCGAATCTTACCCATGCCCAGCCGGTGCGCAATCGGCCCGTAAATCTCCAGCGTCTCCTTGGCAATCTTCTGCTGGCGGTCGGGCTGCAGGTGCTCGAGCGTGCGCATGTTGTGTAGGCGGTCGGCCAGTTTGATGAGCACCACGCGGATGTCGTCGACCATGGCGAGCATCATCTTGCGCAGGTTCTCGGCCTGCTGCTCTTCCTTGGTGGCGAAATCAATCTTGCTGATCTTGGTGACGCCTTCGACAATGTGCGCGACCTGCTCGCCGAATTCTTTGCGGATGTCGACGATCGTGACCGACGTGTCTTCGACCGAATCGTGCAGCAGCCCGGCCGCCACCGCGACCGGATCCATCTTCATCTCGGCCAGCACCAGCGCGACTTCCAGCGGGTGGACTAGGTAAGGCTCCCCCGACGCCCGGGTCTGGCCAGTGTGAAAGTGCAGGGAATAGTCGTAGGCTTTTTTAACGATTTCCAGATCGTCGGTCGGTCGGTTGGCCTGCATCCTCTTCATCAGGTCGCGGAACTTCGTGACCGTGAGGACGTTGGTTGCGATCTGTTGGCGCAGCGTCGCCATGAAGGATTATAGCCGTGGGAAACCGGGTGCGGCCAGTTACGGAAGCGTGATCCCTGAAGCCCCAGCCATTTACTGAATTATAACGTGTGGCGCGGACACACCTGCCCGCTAAGGCCGGACACAAAGAAGAGAAAGCGTGGAGTTTCGCTAAGCCGATGTTGACTTACGAACCGGGTTATCGGACGGCGGCCCGTGGCGAACCGCCCGCGGTGGGCTCGGATTGAGGCCCCAGGTTTGTCGGTTTGAAATAGCGGACAGTCACATCATCGGACACCTGTCGAACCTCACTGCCACCGGAAGTCTTTAATGCCGCGGTACGAGGAGTGAAGTAGCGCACGGTTACGTCGCTACCGAAGTGTTTTACACGAGTGTCCAAATCGGGGAAACGCTGCCGCCCGGCGGACCTAGCGTAACGAACTGTTTGATATTCAAGCGGGGCGGGAAATGGTGCCGCCGGCGTAGCCGTCACAGGTATCTGGCTCGCTCCCGATGGCGGAGTTGGCTGCGCAGCCACATTCGTCGCCTGCGGCGGTGGACCATCAGATGACACAGTTCCCGGCCGAGCCGTGCAAAGAATCCAGGTACAGACCAGGGTGACAGCGGCCACCACCAAGCCCGAGATCCGTTTGCGCTGATACACGGGGAGCTTGTAGGAATTTAGGCTGTAGGCGCGAAGCCTGTACCCGCGAACCCGGTTCACATAGAGCATGACGCGAGGAGGAACAAGCCGTAACCGATCCGGCGCCGGACTTTGGGGAACAACGGGAGCCGGGACTTCTTCAATGTGAGGTGCGACCTGCGCCACTTCCACAGGCTCAACCCTGTTTGCAGGTTCCCGTGGAGGTGCTGGAAAATCTTCAATGACTTCTTCGACTACGGCCGGAGCAACATCCACGCCCTTTTTCTGGATGACGGGCGCTTGCGACATCGCCTCACCGACCAGCTTCGCCAGGATCCAGTACGTGCGCACTTCCTGGTCCTGAAAAGAGTGGGGCTCACTAAAAAGGACCTGCAAGACTCCACCCACAAACCGTCCCTGATAAATGGGCAAAATGAGCAGGGATTTCACGCCGAACTGACGGCAGACGGCTGCCTGAATTCGGTCATCTGTTGTGGTGTCCTCGACGCGCAAGATCTCGGAGTTTATTTCATTGGGAGCCCAAGTGCTAAAGGTCGCCATGACGCGCCGGCCAATATAAGAAGCGGCGCTGCCGCTCCCGGCTGTGTAAATCAGTTGATCGCCTTTCAGTCGACCCATGGCGACCCCGCTGGCATTAGCCACGCTCCGAGCCCATTCGGCGATCAGGTGTGCGGCCCCGTCCACGTCCAGATGCCCCATACGGATGGATCTTTGCAGTTCTAGGATGGCGACAAGCGACTGACTCTTCATGCCGCTTTCTTGCACGGCGAAAGCGCTCGCCAACAGCTTTTGAAAAGACTCCCGATCGAGGATGGGATCGCTACTCAACTGATAACCCCTGTTCTGTACGACTTCACAAAGAAGACTGCCGGGATGGGTAGCAAAATTGTACTCGCGCTGGCAGTTTTCCGCTTTTGGGGTCGAAGTGTCAATACGGCAAACAATTAAGAAGTGCCTAATCCACGCCCTGAGGAACACTTCCTGTCTCCTCGAGGGCGATTCCGGCTCAAGGGCTAGAAGCTCAAGGGCTAGAAGAAAATGCCAAATCCAAAGATGGGCCCATGCAGGGTGGGACTGATACTGAGCGTCCTGCCGTCCACAGTGTCGGATTCGCTAAAATGCATGCCGCCGTATCCCATCGCAAGCCCGAAATGACGAGCAAATTGCCACTCGGCGCGGGCCGTTGCGGTCACGTCCACGTCTGAACCTACGCCGAATCCCCCTCCATCGCCGTGGATTAGAATTCGCCACTTTCTGCCAAGCTGTCGACGGTAAGTGAGACCGACGAGAGGATCCCAAAAGCCTGGGGAACGGCTCGCACTCGATGTCTCGACCTTGGCATGAAGGTCCAGGGACAGCCGCCGGACTCCGCCCTCCACATAGAGGTTAGGCAGTACTTCGCGGCCTGCCATCGCGTTCCCGAAGACAAAATCGAGGTGGACCTCGGCAAATGGAGTTTTGCGTTGACCGGAGAGCGCCGCCCACATGAACAGACCGTCAACAGACCACTTACCCTTCTCAACACGTGCACCCCCAAAGAATGCGCCGTTAAAAGAACTCGATGTGCTCCCGGAGGGACCGGGAGTCTCTATCGGTTGGCTCGGAACGGGGGGAAGAGTAACGCTGGTACCGAAGATGGGGACCCAAGCGAGCGCGGGATAAATGGTGACATTCCAGCCATAAGGCTTCTGTGCAGGCGTGCCCGACGTTTGCGGAGGCGGAGAAGGTGTTTGGCCATCAGTCGCTAGCATGAATGGAGCAACGGTCTCCTGCGCCATGGTCCAGGAGATGTTTTCAGAGCCATTATTCCCGCCACCGGCGACCGTGACGGCCTGCGGGAGCGCTGGGGTGCAAAAGATAAATAGAAGTAATAGAGACCAGCATTTTTCTTCAATCTCCACAGGCACCTCATTAGAACCGATAGCAGCAATCCTTCCTGATTTGGCAGCCATGCCGAGCCAGGTTGCTTAACCCGTAGGTCGGTGGCAATTCAGAGTCGGCCCTCGGTGTTGCCCGGGAAACTGTCACAAATGACAGAGAATTTCAGCGTGGGAGGTCCAAGGCCCCGCGCAGGCAGATTCCTCGTGCCTGTGCTGCGCTCGGAGTCGGAATGACAAAAGGGCGGAGGAATCGAGCTGTGTTCAGGGCACTGACTCAAAGGGCGAGGGCCAGCCGACCGCACTACATTGACAAGAGTGCCGACCTACACAGGGCTCTCCCGACTCAATTCGCCGTCACGTCAAAGTCCACCGTGTTGGAGGTCATCCCTCCGGTCTGGACGTATACCTGAACCAGCCCGAAGATCGTGAGATCGTCGGCGGTGACGGAAACCTGCAGCTCGGTGGAGCTCACGAACCGAGCCGTGTGCGGGACGTTGTTCCAGAACACGATAGCATCGCGACCGAAGTTGTGTCCGTTCAACGTCATGACGAAGGGGGTGCTGTTGACGGGTACGGTGTTAGGGTCGATTGCGTTGAGTGCAGGCGGGGTGAAGCTGGTGCCGAAGGTGGCCTTCAGATCGTGAGTGGTGGTTCCACAACCCAGGGAGAGAGCGAGGGCGAATCCCACAAAGCAGAAGGCGCAAACCATGGGGCGGGCGAAAAGGCTGGTGGAGCGCATAGCAGCCTCCTAAGAGATGGGCGGCATTCTACTCCCATTGTGGGCTTTTGTGTGTCAAGGTATTCGGCGAAATGCCGCGCTGGGCGCTGAGTTTGGAGGAAAGCAGATGTCCCTTGCCTCCCCTGCGCTTGGCGTGGACTGACAAGATTTCGTGAAATGAGATTTTTTGTAGCGTGGGGCCCGCGGCTTATCCGCGTGTATTGCAGCTGCCAACTAGCTGTGGAAATGGCAGCACAGTCCAATCCGAATCGAAGATGCAGACCGGCTCAGCGAACTTCACTAGACTCTGGACGTTTCAGACGTGTGGGATTAGTTCTTGGCGCAACAGGTAGATAGCGAAACGCTCCATTCGTGCATTGGGCTTTTAGCGGACAGGCACCGCAACGTTTGCGTGTCCCGATATAGGTATAGGTGCGATTGCGCAGGCTGTGGCCCCCGTAGTTGAGTTGCTGCCCGGCGGGACAGCGATAGCTGTTGCTTTCGGGTTGATACGTGAACCGCTCCGGGCCGTAGAACGGGCTGTTCTTCCTGTGAATACTGTCGCGGGTTCGCATATAGGGCGTGATGCTCCGCTCCGCAACCATTGCAAGAACTCCCCGTTTCCGTACGTTGTATCCGCGGCCACCGATTCCGGCGCTCGTCCTCGCCAGTGCGCGAAACGAGTGAGCATGTCTTGTGCGGCGACCGTCTCCTGACTCATGCGAGCGGCGGTCGCTTGTACGCCCACGATCACGCAACTGTGGTTGTCGACCAGATAGTTGTCGTAGTACCCCAGTCGGGCCGGAGTTCCTCCCTTGGTGGCGTAGGTCGCATCGGGATCGGTGGTGGACACCAGTTTCTGCTCATGCACGGGTTCGTCGGTCGGGTTTTGCTGCTCCAGTTCCACCAGATACTGGCGCACCGTTTGGTTCACCTGGGCCGCTTCCCCTAACTGCTCCCGTGGAATACGGCTGTGCTTCGCCGCATTGGCTTCCACGAAACTGCCATCCACCGACAGATGCTTGCCCTCGACCAAGCCCACTTCCACACACTGCAACACGATCTGCTCAAACAGTTCCTCGAACAGCTTCGACTCCTCAAACCGTCCGTGCCGATTCTTCGAGAATGTGGAGTGATGCGGAATCTCCTGGTCGAATCCCAGACCAGTGAACCAGCGCCACGCCAGGTGCATGCGCAGTTCCTCCACCAGCTTCCGCTCGCTGCTGATGCCGTACAAATAGCCGATCAAGAGAATGCGTAGCAGAAGTTCGGGGTCAATGGAAGGACGGCCGGTATCGCTGTAACTCGCTTTCAGCCTCTCCCGCACAAAGGCAAAGCTGATGTGCTTCTCGATCAGTCGGAGCAGATGAGTCTCGGGAACCTGATCTTCCAGGCGGAAGTAATAGAACAGCGCTTCGGAACGGTCGTGTTGCCCCATCATGATCAGCAGCCCTCCCAGAATGGCGATTAAGAAAAGCATGGCAAGGAGTTTTCTCCTCCTTACTTACCACACTTTTCCCGCCAGTCCACCGCCAATCACAGTGACTTTTTCAACACCCACAGGCGTTTACATCAACCCCCTATCCCGGCCGCCGCGGTGGGAGTTTTGAGTGAAACGGGGGATTTTTCGACGACTGGCGGGGGTGTGAAATGAATGAGCAGGTGGTGAGTTGCCCGTATTGCCTTCTGGGCGATCTGTTCAGGCCGATGCGCAGCGGCCTGAGTGGTTCATCTGCGAACCGTGCGGCCATGTGCTGCTTCCCGGCGACCCGGACTTCAAGTGTGCCTGCAGCAGGTGCGTAGAACTGAACCGGGCCGCGTGAACTCTGGAACCAGCCGATTACACTCGGGCGTAGTTGGTGTGATGGCGAGTTTTCGTCAACTACCCTTTTACCGTGATCTGGCGTCTTAACTCGTCGTACGTCTCTTTCACTTCGATCGAGACTCTGTTATCAAGGTGCACGACAGAACCATCAAGCCCCTGATAGATAACTTTGATGGAATCGAGGTTAACGAGAAATGGACCCTGCTTGCGGGCGCGGTCCTGGGCGGTAAGCTCAATAAAAACAGCCATGCGGCACGTCCTTTAGAGAGAAAAAGGGAGCGGATTCGGGCCTACGCGAACTCTTACATCCCATTCCGGTGAACTGCCACTGAGAGATTTGACAGCGTTCAACGGCATACCAGAGTGCAAGAATCCGTGGGAAGGCGCATTTGCCCTACAAGATCTTCAGCAGCAAGGGACTGATGAGCATGGCTCATTCAACGTCGACTACTGAGGCGGTTCGCCTTTGGGGATTTGCCAGCCCGGGAAGTTTTACGCGTTCTGGGCATCGGATCCTGGACCACGGCAGGCCCGGACGAGCGCTTAATGGAGCACGGAAAATCCATCGAATCCATTTCGCTCATCGTTCGGGGAAAGGTGCGAGTGACGAAGGACGGACGCACTCTCGGTGAACTGGGAGGGGTCGGCCCCGTACCGAGCCGCATCGAGATCGGCTCGGTGAAGGGAGGTCTCTTGTTCCCATGCAGCGTAACTCAACGAGTGTAATCCGTACAAACCACACGCTCAGATTTCTCGAAGTAAGGGTGCATGATGTCGCACAGAATTGATGTTTTTCTGCTTACTGAAAATCGTCTTTTGCGTGAAGCCCTCACGCGGATTTTCGGCGAAAAATCAGACCTGTCCCTGGTGGGTGCTGCCCCCCTTTCCCCTCAGCTCGTCAAAGAAGTTACAGTCACCCGCGCCCGAGTGCTTTTGTCCGATTCTGGACTAGATTCCTTTGCTCCTGTGCAGATCATCCCCGAGCTTCGTAAAGGACTCCCGGAGTTAAGGGTCCTTTTGATCGGGATGGAATCCGATTCTTCCACCTTTTTGCGGGCGGTGCGTGCTGGTGTACTTGGATACCTTCTGAAGGATGCCTCGTCCACGGATGTTGCGGCTGCCGTTCGTTCGGTAGCAAGAAATGAGGCGGTGTGCCCTCCAAGTCTCTGTCGTGTCCTCTTTGAGCACGTGGCAGCTCCGCCAATGGAGGCCACGTGCCTCCAAGCCCGACATCCCTTCGGTTTAACACGTCGGGAACAGCAACTGACGGAGATGATGGGACGAGGATTAACGAACAAAGAGATCGCAACTCAACTCAATCTTTCGGATCAAACCGTCAAGAACCACGTACACCGCGTGCTGCAGAAAGTTGGCGCCGGGGACCGATTGGAAGCGGCGGAAATATGTCACTCGTGTTTGTATGCTGCTTGACGCGTTTTCGTACCCCTGAATTCTTTGCAATGCCCTGATCTCCATTCTCTGTGGCTCCCTGGAAGAGCAATTCAATCACAATCCCGGTGTAATCGCGATATTTCAACACCTACAGAGTCCTTAATTGTTAGCATTTGGAGAAAGGTGCCACCGCCAGAGAGGAGATAATTAGGCGGCAATCAAATGGTGCTTAATAGCATACTGAAAAAGTTCTGAGTTGCTCTTCGCGTTCAGGGCATCCTTGATGCGGTACTTATGAAAAAGCAACCGTACGATGTGTGATCTTTAGGATGCGCCCCGCTTCCTTCATCCTCTTTCCTTCCGCGAGGAGTTGAAGGACTTCACGTTGCCTATGGCTGAGCTGGTCTCCCTCATCGATTAACTCTATCCCCTGACGAAAGCGGTTGTCGAACGTATCCTTGGCGATCATAGGTGAAACGTAGGGCTTGCCCCGCAGCACTTCACAATCCTCCATTTTTCCTCGCCCCGCTCTGCTACATTGGCGACCATGGCTCTCGACTCCCCCCGCGTGCTGGTCACCGGCGCGTCCGGACTGATCGGTCGCGCGCTCGTTTCTTCCCTCAAAACTCGCGGCGTGGAGATCACCTATTTGGTACGCGGAACCCCCCCCGGCCCTGACCAGATTCACTGGGATCCGGCGCGGCCGCTTGCTCCGGAGAACGTTTCGGGTTTCGATGCGGTCGTTCACCTTGCGGGCGAGAGCGTTGCCAGCCGCTGGACCAACGACAAGCGGGCGAAAATTCGCGACAGCCGGGTCACCGGTACGCGAACGCTGGCGCAAGCGTTGGCGAAAGCCACCAAGCAACCTCGGGTTCTGGTCACCTCCTCGGCCATTGGCTACTACGGCGATCGCGCCGACGAGGTGCTGAACGAGAAAAGCGCCCCGGGCACCGGATTTCTTGCGGACGTTTGCCGCGAGTGGGAAGCTGCGAATCAGCCCGCCACCGACGCCGGCATCCGCACCGTGCAGATTCGTACCGGCATCGTGCTCAGCGCCGAAGGCGGCGCGTTGAAGAAGATGCTGCTGCCGTTTCGCATGGGCGTCGGCGGGCGCCTGGGTTCCGGCGGCCAGTGGATGAGCTGGATTCATATCCACGACATGGTCGGCGCCATCCATCACGTGATGAAAACCGATCTGCTGCAAGGCCCGGTGAACTTCGTAGCACCCAAGCCGGTTACGAACGTCGAGTTCACCGAGACGCTCGCCTCGGTTCTGAAGCGCCCCGCGATTTTCCCCGTTCCGGCCTTAGCGATCAAAACTCTTTTCGGACAGATGGGCGAAGAAGTCCTGCTGGCAAGCCAACGAGTCGAACCGGCTCGCCTGGTCACCAGCGGTTACCCATTTCAATGTTCGGAATTGCGGAAGGCGCTGGAAGACGTGCTGAAAGGATAGGCGGGACGGAAATCGCCGCCTAGCGGGCGGAAAGCTGTTGGTCTTGCTCCCTCCCCGTTCTCAGTAGGAATGTTGCCCGCCGATTTCTCCCCTTAGACTGTCTCCCCTCTAACCCGTTCTCCGTTACAAAATTTCCTGCCAGTTTTTAACCAGAATTCCCGCCCTATACAAGCGACGGGCCGAAACGTGATTTCTGGCCGCCGGACCCGTCGCTACCCACGAGTTGGTCAGTCGCCTTGCAACAAGGTGACTTCCCCTGCGACCGAGACCACTCCGTGAAGGAGGGAAAATGAAATCTGTTTCCAGGACGATTGTCGTTTGCGTATCTATGGTTGCAGCCGCTGTCCATGTGGGTTGCGGGGGAGGAGGCACACAATCACCGCCGCCGCCGATGCTGAAGATCACCACCGGTTCGCTCCCGAATGGCATCACGGGAAATGCCTATGAACAGACAATCCAGGCGACGGGCGGAGTCGGGCCGTTCCAATGGACCGTCAGCGCGGGCACTTTACCGCATAACCTTTCTTTGGGATCGAGCACCACGAACTCGGTCGCCATTTCGGGTACGCCGGATGCCGGGGCACAAGGTATGACCTTCACGCTCAGAGTTACGGACTCCTCCAACCAGTCGGCAACGCAGGGCTACACGGTCTCCGTTCTGCTGGGCTCTGACAACTTGACCATGACACCGCCGGCGATCGACTTTGGGACGCAGGCGGTGGGAAGCGCGAGCGCACATCAAACGGAGACTCTCACCAATGCGGGCGGTTCTCCGCTGGCGCTCAACACAATCGGGATTACGGGACCCAATGCCGCAGACTTCAGTCAGGGAGGTGTTACTTGCGGCTCGACGTTGGCTGCGGGAGGGGATTGTCAGATTGATCTGACTTTCAAGCCGCTCGACCTGGGACCACGGGTTGCAGCCCTCACCATTACGGACGACAACGTAGGCAGTCCCCAGTCGATTGCTGTAAACGGCATAGGCTTGACTTCAGGCCCCAACGCCACGCTGTCGACTGCCGCTCTGTCGTTCCATGATCAAGTGTTGAATACCACGAGCCCGGCAATGTCGATCACCCTCAGCAATTACGGAACGGCGATGCTGAACATCGCCAGCATAGTGACCACAGCGAACTTCGACGAGACCGATAACTGCGTTCCCAAACTCGCATCGGGAGCAAGCTGCACCGTCAACGTAACGTTTACGCCGACGGCCACAGGCAGCGTGAACGGCGCATTGACGATGACGGACGGCGCGCCCGGATCCCCGCATACGGTTTCGCTCACCGGCAACGGAGTCGCAGGACAATGCGTCCAATTAGGAAGAGCATGCAGTGCCACCAACCCATGCTGTCCGGGGCTGCAATGCGTATTTCATGGAGGTTCAACCCGGGTTGGATACTTTTGTACCCTGCGTTAGCGTGGGATTGCGAAGCGGCCGATCTTTACCGCAGTCAATCTCTATGCAGTCGACGTTGCACGATGGAGAGACGGGCGTCCTCGCCCGTCCACGATGCGGACAAGCAGCCCTCCGTCCAATCTGTATCATCCGAAAAAAGCAAAACGCCGAGATCGCCGAGTACGCCGACAAGAAAAAACTCGGCGTTCTCTGCGATCTCGGCGGTAAATTCCTTGGTTATTCTTCCTCTTCCTTCACTTCGCCGCGCTCGGCCTTGGCCTTCTCGATGATTTTTTCCTGCAGCTGCGCGGGAACCACGTCGTAGTGATTCATTTCCATGTTGAAGCTGCCCCGGCCCTGGGTCATCGCGGTCAGATCGACGCCGTATGTCAGCATTTCCGACATGGGTACTTCCGCCTTCACAACGGTATTTCCGGCCTTGTTATCCATACCCTGGATGCGGCCGCGGCGGCTGTTGAGATCGCCCATGATGGCGCCGGCAAATTCGTCGGGCACCGTGATCTCGGCCGACATAACGGGCTCGAGCAGCGTCGGCTTCGCGACTTCCATAGCTTTCTTGAATGCAATGCGTCCGGCCATCTGGAACGACAAGTCGTTCGAGTCGACGTCGTGGTACGAACCGTCATAGAGGCTCACCCTGAAATCGACGACCGGGAACCCAGCCAGGTAGCCGCGCCCCGCGGCGTCGCGAATGCCTTTTTCGACGGCGGGGATAAAGTTCTTCGGGATGGCGCCGCCGAAGATGTCGTTGACGAACTCAAACTCGCCGCCGCGCGGCAGAGGCTCCATCTTGATCTTGCAGTCGCCGTACTGCCCGTGGCCGCCGGTCTGCTTCTTGTGCCGCCCCTGCACATCGGCCTTGCCGCGGATCGTCTCGCGGTACGGCACCTTGGGTGCCTTCAGGTTGACCTCGGTGTGATAGCGCTTCTTGAGCTTCGACACGACCACTTCAATGTGCTGCTGCCCGGTACCGGCAATCAGGAATTCCTTGGTCTGCGGATCGCGGAAGAAACGCAGCATCGCGTCCTCTTCCATGAGCTTGTGGATCCCAGGGCCCAGCTTGTCTTCGTCAGCGCGGCTCTTCGGTTCGATCGCGAACGTGATCGCTGGCTCGGGCAGCGCGATTCTCGGATACTGAATGGGCGCATTTTTGTCCCCAAGCGTATCGCCCGTGAGCGTGTCGCGAAGTTTCGCGACGGCACCAATGTCGCCCGCGTGCAGTTCATTGACGGGCGTGGTGCCTTTCCCCTGCATCACCCAGATGTGTGCGAGCTTCTCCTGCGAGTTGCGCGTGAAGTTCTGCACCGACGCGTCGTTCTTCAGAACTCCGCTGTACACCTTGAAGTAGGAAATTCGACCGGCGAAAGGATCAGAAACAGTTTTGAAAACAAATAAAGAAAGCGCGTCCGAATCAGCCACGTGCCGCTCGGGTGCCTGTCCATTGCTGCCGGCAACGCCGTGCAGCGCCGTGTGCTCCGTTCCAGCTGGCGTGTAATCGACCAGGAAGTCCATCAGCTTGTCGACGCCAACGTTCCCCAGCCCCGACGTGAACAGCACAGGAAAAATCTTGTCTTCGCGGATCGCATCATGCAGCGCGGGAATGAGATGTTCCTCGGGAATGGTCCCCTTCTCGAAGAACTCCTCCATCAACTTGTCATCGCCCTCGGCAACCAGTTCGACCAGCTTCTCATGCGCTTCCTGCGCGGCTGCCGCCAGATCACCCGGAATCTCGCCTTCCTTGCCCTTCCCGTTCCCGCCGAGTTCGTACGTGTAGGCCTTCATCTTCACCAGATCAACCACCCCGGTGAAGCCCTTCTCCTTGCCAATAGGGAATTGCAGCGGCACAACCGCCCGCCCGAATGCAGCGTTGAGGGACTCGAGAACGCGCGTGGCATCGGCGCGATCTCGATCCATCCGGCTCACAACGATGACGCGGGGCAGGTTGATTTCTTCCGCGTATCCCCAAACGCGCTGCGTGACGACTTCCACTCCGGCCACGCCGTCGACCACAACCAGCGCCGCCTCGACCACGGGCAGCACGGTCTTGGCTTCATTCACGAACATGTTGAAGCCCGGCGTGTCGAGAAAATTGATCTTGGTCTTGCCCCATTCCGCGTAAGCGATGCCGGTGCCGACCGACATTTTGCGGGCGATTTCTTCCTCGTCGTAGTCGGTAGTGGCAGTACCGTCATCAACGCGCCCCATGCGCGGGGTCGCGCCGGCCGTAAACAGCGCAGCCGAGACGATGGAAGTTTTACCAGCATGCCCGTGGCCGACCAGCGCCACGTTGCGGATGTTTGCTCCTTCGAAGACTTTCACGGGCTCACTCCGGGAATCAGTCGTCAGTCTTCAGCGCCGGTCGTCAGCTCCGACATGGATGAGGAGTCCGGCGAAGAAAGGATGAGGACTGCAAAGGCTGGGCAGACATTGCCTGCCAAAACTATGGATGCTACCACGCCCCACTTGGCGCCTCAACCCGGGACCGCCCTTTTGCGCGATGCCGCGAACCATTCCGGAACCGCCGCAATCCGTTTCGCTGCCTGGCCCGTATCTACAAACCGAGGGGCAAAATCCCCCGAATACTTCACACAGAGGCAGAGCACAAAATGAAAAGACTGATTCCGTTTCTCTATTTCGTATTACTGAGCTTCGCGCCCGTCGTCCCAGTGTACGCAGCCGCACCTCCGCAGGCGGCGCAGCAGCAGAAGAGCTTGTATCAGCGCCTCGGCGGATATGACGCACTGGCCGCAGTCAGCGACGATTTCCTGGGACGCCTGGCCGCCGATCCCTCTCTCGGCCGCTTCTTCGTAGGCCTCAGCACCGACTCGAAGGTTCGGGTCCGCCAGCACATCGTTGACTTCCTGTGCATGGCGACAGCCGGCCCCTGCAAATACACCGGTCGCGACATGAAGACAGCCCACACCGGATTGAACATCACCGAGGCCGATTGGAATCAGATGGTGAAACTCCTCGGCGAAACCTTCGACAAGTTCAGCGTGCCAGAAAAAGAGCGATCCGATGTAATCGGTGCCCTGGCAGGTCTGAAGGTCGACATCGTAGGGAGGTAGCACCAGGTCGGGGAGACTAGGACTCAGACCGCGCGTCGACCAACGATCCGTCTCGGCAGATCGACGCGTCCGACAAAGGGTTCGTATGAGGGTAAAGGGTTCGTATCAGGGCGCGGCTTCAGCCGCGCCGCCCCATCCGAAAAAGAACGTCCCTCTAGGGGTTGTCTTCACCGCATCGCGATCCGATGTAAATGTTAAGTAACGGTTACCTCGCCGGGGTTGTGCTGGGCCCAAAACTGCCCTATCCTTAAATCTGCTGCTGCTCCGTTCCAATCGCGAAAGCGATCATCGGATGTGGGGATGAACGGACGCGCAGCGGGGCTCCCCTCTTCGTATCCTGAAAATATGATTCGCTGGACCGCCAAATTTCTATTGCTGGTCTTGCTTGCGGGCCCGTTCGCCCCAATGGCAGCCGCCTATTCGATGGCTCCAAAGCCGTCAGACATGGCCATGCCTGCGGATCATTGCCAGCGTAAGCCGATGGCGCCCCCGGCCATGGCCGGATGCCATCACCACGCAGCCGCGACTTCCGCCGAACCGGCGCGTAACCCGCTAGCCGTCCGGTCTGACAACTGCTGCGACGGCCACGAATGCTGCCGGTCGATGGTTCGGACCCTTTCCGCCAACGTCGGCCCGCGACCAAGTTTCACGGTCATCGCTCAAACTGAAGATCACGTTCCCACGCAACCCACCTCCTTCCTCAACCACGACCTCGCAGGTTCACACTCCGTCCGCGGCCCTCCGGCGCTGTAAACCAATCTTCGCCACGCGAGTTTCCCCCTAGAGATTTCTGTAGACCGAACCTTACTTATAGTTCGCACAGAATTCACGAACTCGCCCCAGGGTTGTTGTGAACAGCTTGTTGAGGGCATATGAGAACGCTATTTCGGATTGCATTGTGTTCGGCGGTGCTACTGTTTTCCGCCATCGCGGGAGCGACGATTTTCGGATCCATCCACGGACTGATTCACGACCCGCAGCACCGTCCCGTGGAAGACGCCAAGGTCAAGTTGCAGGCGCTCAACTCCGACTGGTCGCAAACCGTGGCCAGCGATCACGCCGGAGAATTTCTATTCGAGAACGTGCCGCTGGGCGAGTACCGCGTCATCGTGGAAGTGCCGGGCTTCGCCACCGAGGAGCAGAAAGTTGTCCTGACCTCAGGCCGCGACGCCAAGCCGCATTTCTCCCTCACGGTCGCACACGCGGCTGAGACCGTCGAGGTGCAGGACATCGCTCCCGCAGTGAACCCTGAATCCTCGACCAGCACTAACATCGTGAGCCGCGACTCGATCGCCCGGACCCCGGGCGGCGACGGCGCCAACAGTCTGGCCATGATTACCGACTACACGCCGGGCGCCTACATGGTGCACGACCAGCTGCACATTCGCGGCGGCCACCAGGTGTCGTGGCTGCTCGATGGCGTGCCTGTGCCGAATACCAATATCGCCTCGAATGTGGGGCCGCAGTTCGACCCGAAAGATGTCGACTACCTCGAAGTCCAGCGCGGCGGCTATAACGCCGAGTACGGCGATCGCACCTTCGGAGTCTTCAACGTCGTCACTCGTTCCGGTTTCGAGCGCGACCGCCAGGGCGAACTTGTCCTCGGCTACGGCAGCTACAACAACACCGACAACCAGATCAGCTTCGGCGATCACACCGATAGGTTCGCGTGGCTGGGAAGCCTCTCGGGCTACCGCACGGACCTCGGTCTCGAGACACCGACCGTCGATGTGAAGCACGATCTGGCCGCAGGGCTCGGCGGATACGGTTCTCTGATCTTCAACAAGTCTCCGAACGATCAATTGCGCCTGGTCACGTCAGTTCGCGGCGATCACTACCAGGTGCCAAACACTCCGGATCAGCAGGCGGCCGGATTCCACGACGTTGAAAACGAGCGCGATGCCTTCGCGAATTTCTCGTGGCTGCATTCGATCAATCCCAGCACGGTGCTCACCGTCTCGCCCTTCTATCACTTCAATCGCGCGCACTACCTTGGCGGATACAACGGCGTTCCTGATCCCCAGGTAGTGATCCCGCAGAATGACCGCGGATCGAATTATGTGGGCGGAGTCGTTTCCCTCACGTACCGGCGCGGGCGCCACAACGCCAGCGCAGGAGTGCAGGTGTACGGGCAGCACGACAACCAATTCTTCGGCGTGGTCACAAGCGATGGCAGCAATTCACCCATCAGCGAGCGTGAAACCATGTGGGGCAATACGCAAGCCGTGTTCTTGCAAGATCAGTTCAAGCTCACGCAATGGCTCACGCTCAACGGCGGCGTGCGCCTCACGCACTTCGGCGGCGGATCACCCGCCGGGTCAAACCTTCCCCGCGTGGTCGACAACGCGGCCGATCCGCGCATGGGCGCAGCCTTGCAGATCCCGAAACTGCATTGGGTTGCGCGTGCTTTCTGGGGGCGCTATTACCAAGCGCCGCCGCTGCTCACGGTGGCAGGCCCGCTCATCGAAGAATGCAATGTGTCGGATTGCCAGTTCGTCGCCCTGCACGGCGAGCGCGACGAGCAGCGCGAGTTCGGCCTGACGATTCCGCTTCGTGGCTGGACTTTCGACGTCAGCAATTTCCGCACGGGCGCGAAAAACTTCTTCGATCACGATGTGCTCGGAAACTCCAACATCTTTTTCCCGTTGACGCTGGAGCGCGCCCGCATCCGTGGCTGGGAAGTTACAGGCTCGTCACCGCGCATCGGCGGTGTGGCTTCATGGCACCTCGCCTACTCCCACCAGTACGCACAATGGAATGGCGGGATCACAGGCGGGCTGGTGAGCGACGAATCCTGCGAAGACCCAATCTGCGCGCTCGATCACGATCAGCGCGACACGCTGAGCACGGGAGTAAATCTGACTCTGCCGAAAAGACTCTGGACGGCGTTCAACGTCAACTACGGCTCCGGATTCCTCGACGGCGAAGGACCCGGACACCTTCCGCCGCACACGACCGTGGATTTCTCAGTGGGCAAACAGTTCGGCGAAAACTGGAGCCTGCGCTGCAGCGCCCTCAACATCGGCAACAACCACTACATGCTCGACAACAGCAACACCTTCGGCGGGACACACTTCGCCAATCCGCGAGAGATCGCGGTGCAGTTGAAGTATCGATTCCGATTTTGAGGGAACAGATCGAAGAAAGGTCTTACACCGCAAAGTTCGCAAAGAAGTGCCGCCGAGCCCTTAGCGGCTCTTCTTAGCGACCTTTGCGGTAAAAAGCTTTTCAACCGCGCACAACTTTCTCAATCGCTGCCCGCAACTCGTCATACATCACCGCCCCAGGATGGTAGTACGCAATCTTCCCCGAGCGATCGATCAGCACCAGAGTCGGCGTGGTGCTTGACCCATAAACATTGAAATTCTCTTTACTCACCGGCACCGCCGCATTCTGCAATCCCGAGTAATACTGATCCCACACCTTCTTGATATAAGCCAACTCAGCCGGCGGCGTAGCGTTCTCACCACCCGCTGCGTATCCGTAACGCTGCGTGGGCGCGATGATGGTCAGGTCCTTGAATTCCGAGTGCAAGCGCGCCAGGATCGGCGATTCACCTTTACAGTCCATGCACCAGTGCGCCCAGAAGAACAGCAGCACCGGCGTGCCCTTCAACTCCGCCAGCGACGGCGCCCGCATGCCCAGAAACTCGCCACCGTGCAGCGCAGGCGCAGGCTGTCCCACGAACGACAGCAGGTTGAGATTTTTATGAATGCGAGGCGCGATCGACGTCCCGCCGTAAGTCTGCAAAGCGCGGCGCAACACAGCGACGCCCTGCGTCTTCTGTCCCCGGCTCGCCAGCGATAGAGCCTGCACTTCCAGCGCCGCCCCCACCGCGGTCGCCATCTGTTCGTCGGAATTGATCGGATGCTTCTTCAGAACGGGTGCAGCCAGCGTCAAAGTCTGCCGCGCGTAAGTGTCGGCCTGGGTGTACTGCTGCATGGAAAGGGCAGCGCGCGCCATCCAAGAAAGCGCTTCGAGGTATTCCGGGGTCACGCCCTTAGCGGCCTGGTAGCTCTTCAGTTCGGATTCAGCGCCTGAGAAATTCGACTCGGCCAGCGACTGCCGAACATCGTCGACAATGCCGCCAAAAGCCGACGCCGTAACGACTAGAACAACGACAAAAGAAAGATAGATTCGATCACGACAACGCATTCCATCATGATGTCCGGGAATGAAAGAAGTGGCAAGCGCGGAGAGCGATTCTTATCCCGAAAGAAGCCAAACAATGGGCGGGTGTCGTACGGCAGTCGGGCGCACGTCGGTTTTTGTAGCGCCGGCATCCTGCCGGCCGTCGCAAGGGCGTCCCGCCCTCGCAGGGCGCGACAACATGCTGCAACAAATACAAAGGGCGACTTCGCAGCCGCCCCTCGATTCGGTTTTTGACCTGGAAAGTGGTTTAGATCGCCTTGACGTTCTCGGCCTGCCAGCCCTTCGGGCCTTTGACCACGTCGAACTGCACTTGCTGACCTTCTTGAAGGCTGCGGAATCCACCGGCTTGGATCGCGGAGAAGTGCACGAATACGTCTTCCCCGTTCTGGCGGCTGATGAAACCATAACCCTTTGCGTCGTTAAACCACTTTACTGTTCCTGTTTCCATGGTGTTGCTTTGTTCCTTTTACTTAGATGTTGCGCTGAAATTTTTCGCAGGACTGGTGCAGGCAGGTCACGCCGGTAAGCGGAGAAACTGCAGAGTGCATAGAGCCGCAAAAATCAAACGCGCTGCCATTGTACGTTATATCCCTCAGGAATACCTAAGGTTTTCGACTGTAGCCGATACATGGCTTTCTTATCAATCATTTGCAGCCATGGTCGGAGATCTAGAAGGCTCGAAATTGCCCTCGAGGCAACCCACCCTGTTGCACAAGGCACGTTGACATCCGTCCGTCATTGTGTGTACATTGTACGTACTTGATATTGGCGTGGCGTTCGACCGCCAATGAGAATGGGAAGTGCAATGTCAGCAATTGCTGCCGCAAAAGATTGCCGGATTGATCTTCGCACCTCGAAGGACACAAAGTCCTTTCTCGAGCGCGGCGCAAGGATGAAGGGACAGAATCTTACAGATTTTGTCCTTTCAAGTGCCCAGGAGAAGGCAGAGCTAGTCTTGACAGACCAAAGGGAATTCGTGATATCCGCAAATAGATGGGATGCATTCGTTGCCGCTCTCGACAAGCCCGTGACCAGGCGTGAACGTTTAGCTCGACTGTTGTCTGAGCCTTCCGTCCTTGACAGGGAATAAGCCCGCGCTTTCCGTCGTTGAGCCACTGACCAAGAAACATCTGCTTGACGGTTTCGATTGCGGAAAGCATCCATCCTTGAATGAGTGGCTTAAGCGTTTCGCTCTAAGCAGCCAGCAATCAAATTCCGCTCGCACATATGTGGTTCATCGCGAAGGGCGCGTAGTGGGCTACTACTCTCTCTGTCCATCCAGCGTGAAGAGGGAAGATGCATCAAAACGAGTCGCGAAGGGTCAACCAGCACATCCAATTGGTGTCATCTTGCTGGCCCGGTTGGCGGTTCACAAAGATGAACAGAGCCAAGGCTTGGGAAAGGCCTTACTGAAGAATGCGCTTCAGCGTGCTCATAACGCGGCAACGGAGATCGGCGCGCGCGCTGTGCTTGTCCATGCGATCGATGAGCAAGCGAAGGATTTCTACAAACGGTTTGGCTTCGAGGAATCTCCCGTTGGGGACCTTCAGCTGATGTTGCTCATGAAAGATCTCGAGATGGCACTGAACAGCCGACCACCCGACGCAGACTCGCAGGAATCGATTTAAGGCAGAAGCTGCGATTGCAGAATAGGCGTCAAGAATCGCGAGCCCTGGAGTGGCCATACCACGCGATGCCGGCGCAAACCCGCAAGCTCGACAAACCCAGGAAACGTTGCGGTCGCGGACGATTGAAGACTAGAGACTGACGACCGCCCTATTCCTTCTTCATAGTGTCAATCAACTGAAACAGCTGCGTCCGGTCCACCACTTCCACAAACGGCGTCCCCGTATGCTTATTGCTGACCACGTAAAGGGTCGGCGTGTGCTGCAAATTCAACTGAGTCCCTGCCGCCTTATCCGCCTCGATCAGCTTCGCCAGCTTCCCATCCGGGTCGACCACAAATGGCAGAGTGATCTTGTGTGAGGTGGCATATTTTTCCGCAAACGGCCGCAGTGTGTCTTTGGTGATTTCAATCTGATGCTTGAACACCGTGTCCCGAAAGTCGTTTCCCAACACCTTCGAATGCGTATCGAAATAGCGTGCGAGGATCGCGGCGTCATAAGCCCACGGGTGCATCGGGAGTGGGAAGTCGTGGCGCACGACCGGAATCTTGTAGGTGCGCGAGGCCTCCTCGAGCAGCGGCGCGGCGCGCGCGCAATCAGGGCACTCAAGGTCCTCGAAGATCACCAGCGCGACGGTCGCGCCCTTCGGCGGCCGTAGGGCCGGATGCACAGGCTGGGCCGGCGCTTGCGCAACGGCAAGCGCAGCCAAAAGGCACAACGTAACGGTAGCGAAAAGCAGTTTTTTCATAAAGATGTTTTGATGCAACAGCAAGCGGAAGCTGCTGCCTTGGCTTATGTCTATGGTACTCGAACCAGGGTCACGGAAGTAAGTTCGTCGAAAAGCACAAATACAACAGGGCGGCCTGAGCCGCCCAGATCTTTGTGGGTCGGACACTCTTGTCCGACTGGTCTGTTGTTGAACTTGTCGGACAGGAGTGTCCGACCCACACTTAACGCGAGATGACCGTCGACTGCGACGCCATCATCGACGAGATGGTTTCCAGAATCGACTCGATGCTGCGCCCGGTATCGGTGGCCGCATCAACGTACGGATGGCGCCCGCCATCGGCGTGCAGCACCAGGACGCGCATACCTTCGTGAGCCTTTTTCACCATATACGGCAGGTGATGACGGTCATTGCGCGTGAGCGTCGGTCCCAGAATCACGAGATCGAAGGAGCCCTTCTTCAACTGGGCCTCGATTTCTTTGCGGCCAACCGCCGTCGTGACCTGATGCCCGGCTTTCTGCATCGAACCGGCCTGCTCTGTGACTACTTCCAGATCGCCTTCCCCGTAAAGAATGTTCAGTTTGAACGAAGATTTCGCCATACGATGAGCCAAATTCTTCCTTTCCCCTGCGCTTCACGGTAGCAACGGGAGAAAGGCGCGAGTAGGTCACCGAAGACATGAGACCACCGGACTGGCACGAAAGTCTTGCCAGGCAATCGCCGCCGCCAGCGTTTGACCGGCTTGGGAGCGTCCGATAAACTCAAGAGTTTCAGCACAGTACGAGCACTCATCATGGCGGATAACATCCATATCAACCTTCCCGACGGCAGCAGCAAAGAGTTTCCGAAAGGCACCACTGCGCTCGATATCGCTAAGTCGATCAGCCCCCGGCTGGCCGACGCGGCCCTGGTCGCCAAGACTAACGGCGACCTCATCGACCTGACCCGGCCGCTCGAGAAGGACACCACTCTCCGCATCCTGACCGAGAAGGATCCCGAGTCCCTCCAGGTCTACCGGCACTCCTCCGCCCACCTGCTGGCGGCGGCGGTGCTCGAACTGTTTCCCGAAACCAAGCTCGGCCATGGCCCAGCAACCGAGAGCGGATTCTTCTACGACTTCTACCGTCCGACTGCCTTCACGCCCGAGGATCTCGAGAAGATCGAAAAGAAAATGCAGGAACTGGCGCAGCAGAACATTCCATACGCGCGCGAATTTCTGCCACGCGAAGACGGCCTTGAGAAGTTCAAGGGCGAAGGCGATTTCATGAAGTGCCACTTCATCGAGCAGTTCACCCAGCCCGATGAAAAGATCTCGATCTACAAAACGGGCAAGTTCCTCGACTTCTGCCGCGGCCCGCACATTCCGTCCACGGGCAAGATCAAAGCATTCAAGCTGCTGAATATCGCCGGCGCGTACTGGCTGGGCGACGAAAAAAATCCCCAACTGCAGCGCATTTACGGCACGTCGTTCTACTCGAAAAAAGACCTCGACGCCTATCTGAACAGCATCGAAGAAGCCAAGAAGCGCGACCACCGCCTTCTGGGCCAGCAACTCGATCTGTTCTCGATCCAGGAACTCGCCGGCCCGGGCCTGATCTTCTGGCATCCGAAGGGCGGCATCATCCGCAAAGAGATGGAAGACTGGATGCGCAACGAGTACATCAAGCGCGGCTACTCACTGGTGTACACGCCGCACGTGGCGCGCCGCCAGCTTTGGCAGACCTCGGGCCACGAAGGCTACTACGCGCAGAACATGTTCGACATCATGGAGCTCGATGACGCGGAATACCGCATGAAGCCCATGAACTGCCCGTTCCACATCCTGATCTACAAAGACTCGCTGAAGTCCTATCGCGACCTCCCAGTTCGTCTCGGCGAACTGGGAACCGTCTACCGCTACGAGCGCTCGGGCGTGATGCACGGCCTGCTCCGCGTCCGCGGCTTTACCCAGGACGACGCGCACATCTTCTGCACGCCCGAGCAGATAGAAGCGGAAATCGCCGCCTGCGTCGAATTCGCCAAAGATGTGCTCAAAGATTTCGGGTTCGACAAATTCCAGACCGAGCTCTCCACCTGGAATCCGGACGACCGCAAAAGCTTCGTCGGCAGCGAAGAGCAGTGGACCATGGCCACGCATTCGCTCGAAAAAGTCCTGAAAGAACTCAACATTGAATACAAAACGATCCCCGGCGAAGCCGCCTTCTACGGCCCGAAGATCGACATCAAGCTAGTCGATGCAATCGGTCGCCTCTGGCAGCTCTCCACCGTGCAGTTCGATTTCAATCTCCCGCAGCGTTTCGAACTCGAATACGTAGCCGAAGATGGCTCACGCAAGCAGCCTCTGATGGTCCACCGCGCCCTCTACGGATCCATCGAGCGCTTCTTCGGCGTGCTGATCGAGCACTACGCCGGCGCCTTCCCGGTCTGGCTGTCGCCGGTGCAAGTAGCGATGATCCCGATCTCCGAGCGTCACGCCGAATACGCCAACAAAGTTGCCGCCCAGTTGAAAGCGATTGGCGTCCGAGTGGAAGTCGACGCCCGCAACGAAAAGATGAACGCAAAAATCCGCGAGCACGCCCTGCAGAAAGTTCCCTTCCAGTTGGTGGTGGGAGATAAAGAGGCCGAAGCGGGGAAGGTGAACGTCCGCACGCGAGGCAAAGAAAAGACCGAAGACATGCCGACGGCCGACTTCGTAGAGAAAATTCGCACCCTGATCGCAGAAAAGACGCCGACGCTGTAGGCAGCATGAAATTCAACAATGGAGCGACAGGCGTCCTCGCCCGTCGGGCAGGGCGCGAGGCCCATTTCTCCGTCAGCGAATCGACCCTTAGAGTAGAGAACGCTGGAGTGCGTAACGAGCCCGCAGTCGACAAAGCGAACCACGCACCGCTACCGCCGGAACCGCGAGATCAGCGCCAGCACAACCGTAAGCACCACGCTCAGAAGAATCGAAGTCGCCAGTGGAAAATAGAAGACCGTATTCTTCCCGCGATAGGTAATGTCCCCCGGCAACTTGCCCAAAGGAAGGTTAGCCTTCCCCAAAAACATCACAACCACCCCGACGGCAACGAGCAACCCGCCAACGGTAACCAGCAATTTCCCCAAATCCGTCATGCTTAAAGTGTAGTCCTCGGGGCTCGATGCCCCATGCTCCCGACCGTAGCGCCGGCGGCCCGCCGGCAGTCGCGAGGGCGGCCTCGCCCTCGCCGAAGGCTAGGCAAAGACTTTATGCCGCAAAGTACTTGACCTAACCAATAGCCGGCCCTATCCTGACCCGGCAATGCTCGACCGTCAGCCCCATCGCCTGCGCCGCCCCTTAACCCGTCGCCCTCCGCAGCGCGCCCTCGACGACCTCCGTTACATCCGCGAAACCATGGAACGCTCCTCCGCCTTCACCGCCACCTCCGGCGGAGGGCAAATTCTCATGGGCACGACCGCCATTGCAGCCGCCGCCATCGCCGCCCGCCAACCGACTCCAGGCAAGTGGCTCGCGGTCTGGATAGCGGAAGCTGCATTCGCGGTAACCATCGCGCTCGTAGCCATGTCCCGCAAAGCCCGCCGCGCTGGACTCCCACTCACCAGCGGCCCCGGCCGCAAGTTCGCCCTTGGATTTCTTCCCTGCGTAGTGGTCGCGATTCTCCTGACCATCGCCTTCGCCCATCTCGGCCTCACGCCCCTGATGCCCGCGCTCTGGCTGCTTCTCTATGGCGCCGGTGTGATCACCGGCGGCGCATTCTCTATCCCGCTGCTCCCCGCCATGGGCACCAGCTTCCTCGCCGTCGGCACGCTCGCACTTTTCATCCCGGCGCGCGGCGACGCTTTCATGGCCCTCGGCTTCGGCGGACTGCACATCCTCTTCGGCTTCCTGATCGCGAGGAAACATGGCGGCTAAAACCCAGCGCGCTTCCCACGCAAACAAATCTCCGTCATCCGCACGCGAGCGCACCTTCGACGATCTCCCCGACCTCGATCGCATCATTCACGAGCGCTTGCGTCTCGGCATCGTCAGCACCCTCGCCATCAACGAGTCGCTCAGCTTCAACGACCTGCGCCGCCTGCTCAAAACCACCGACGGCAACCTCAGCGTGCACGCTCGCAAGCTCGAGGAAGTCCGCTACATCGCGTGCCACAAGTTCTTCGAATCCCGCATTCCACGCACGGAATACCGCCTTACTCCCACGGGCCGCCGCGCCCTCGAAAGCTACATCAAGCAAATGGAAGACCTGATCCGCAGAACAAAAGGTGAGTAAGCCATCAGCTCGCGCGACTAGCGACTACGCAATGCTAAAATTTCAGCCGATGAAGAAGTTCCACGCGCTCGCACTCCTGCTCGCCGCCGTTTCGCTTTCCGCCCAGACTCCGACTGAAGTCGAAATCACCAACGAAGCGCACCACCACGAAATCTTCCAGAACGACCAAGTGCGTGTCTTCAGCGTGGAAGTCGCCCCCCACGACGCAACGCTGATGCACCGCCATCGCCACGACTACCTCTATATTTCGCTCGGCCCTGCCGACGTCTCCAACGAAGTTGAAGGAAAGGCGCCGGCTACGCTCAAACTCCAGGACGGCCAAACAGGTTTTCTCGCCGGCAATTTTGCCCACATCGCCCGCAATCTCGCTCCCACTCCGTTCCGCAACGTCACCATCGAATTAATGCAGGACGAAAAGGCGCCCACCGCACCACCGCCGAAGTGGGACGAGGAGCGCGGCCTCCACGTCCTGCACGGTGGCACTCAGGAGATCCTGTTCGTGAAAGACGGCGCGCGTGTTTCCGAGATCGAACTCCAACCCGGCGGCATGATCCCGAGCCATCACCACAACGGACCACATCTGGTCGTGGCCATCACCGACCTCGACATGCGCAGCGACATCGAGGGCCGCGGCCCGACACCATCACAGATGAAGTCCGGCGAAGTGAAGTGGGTTCCCGGAGGCTACACGCACACGCTGACCAACGTAAACAAGCAACCAGCAAAGTTCGTAACAATAGAATTTCCGTAGGCCCGTGTGGCGCGGACACTCCTGTCCGCGAATCGAACGAAGTTCGATAGGATGTTTGACCCAAGGCCCGAACACGAAGCAAGGGTGCCACGAACGCCATCCAACGGAGGACCCCATGCCCAAAGTCAAAGCCGGCAACCTCATTCTGCACTACGAACAGCAAGGCGCAGGAGACCCGCTCATCCTGATTCCCTTCCTCACCGCCGATAACGCTTGCTACGCCTTCCAGGTCGCTGAATACTCCAAGCACTTCACTTGTATCTCCGTCGATCTCCGCGGCACCGGCGAGAGCGACTCGCCCATGACC
>CAVOSN010000028.1:100000-654676 GCA_963698805.1 uncultured Acidobacteriota bacterium
CGAATGCCAGAGAACAACCAGCACGGGAGTCAGACGGCGGGGGCTAAGCTTCGTCGTCGAGAGGAAAACAGTCCAGATCGCCTGCTAAGGTCCCAAAATCCAAGCTAAGTGGGAAAGGAAGTCGGGACGCCCAGACAGCCAGGAGGTTGGCTTAGAAGCAGCCATCCTTTAAAGAAAGCGTAATAGCTCACTGGTCAAGCGGCCCGGTGCCGACAATTTAACGGGGCTTAAGCTTGGTACCGAAGCAGCGAATGCATCACTTAACGTCGTGCGTGGTAGGAGAGCATTCTCAACAGTTTGAAGCGAGACCGAGAGGACTCGTCGACGGTTGAGAAGAGACCCTGCCGGCATAAGTAGCGATAACGGAGGTGAGAACCCTCCGCGCCGAAAGTCTAAGGTTTCCTGAGAAAGGTTAATCCGCTCAGGGTCAGCCGGTCCCTAAGGTGAGGCCGAAAGGCGTAACTGATGGACATCCGGTTAATATTCCGGAGCTCCCTTGTGTTCGTTATCACGATGGGGTGACGCAGAAGGATAAGCGGGCCGTCCTATGGCTATGACGGTCGATGCGTGTAAGGTGTCTTCGATAGGAAAATCCGTCGAGGAGTTATCACTGAGACGCAAAGCAGTAACCCGTATGGGTGAAAGCCGCCGATTCCACGCTGCCAAGAAAAACCTCTAAGGAGAACGTAAGGGAACCGTACCTCAAACCGACACAGGTAGACGAGGAGAATATCCAAAGGCGCTCGTGAGAACGCTCGTTAAGGAACTCGGCAAATTAGACTCGTAACTTCGGGAGAAGAGTCGCCTCACTAGGGTGTTAAAGCCCGAAGAGGCCGCAGAGAAATGCGCACTGCGACTGTTTAACAAAAACACAGGTCTCTGCTAAGTCGAAAACGACGTATAGGGGCTGACGCCTGCCCGGTGCTGGAAGGTTAAAGGGAGAGGTCAACCGCAAGGTGAAGCTTCGAACTGAAGCCCCAGTGAACGGCGGCCGTAACTATAACGGTCCTAAGGTTAACAATTCGCTAGCCTTAGTAAAACTGAACTATATGCGGGAAACTCCTCATACAGCTGATCAGTACTCGCTGTCGAATATGGCAGCAGTCAAAATCTGACAGACACGGGGACAATCCGCAGGGAAGGCTCCATCATGGAGAACCCTCAGAGACTTTACGTTCAGCCACATCCTGGAAAATTGGAAGCGCAATGGGTGGTCGGATTCGTGGACGGCGAAGGTTGTTTCTTCGTCGGCATTAATCGGCATCCGGAAATGACTTCTGGATTCCAGGTTCTTCCTGAATTCACAGTTGTGCAGCACGAGCGAGACGTCCAACTGCTTCATGCACTCAAACAGTTCTTTGGGTGTGGCGTGGTTCGTACCAATCACGCGGAGCGGATGGCGTATCGAGTGCGAAGTCTGGATCACCTGAATGACAAGATCCTTCCCTTCTTTGAACAGCATCCGCTGAAATCCAAGAAGAGAATTGATTTTTCGAAGTTCAGATCGGTCCTGCAACTGATGGTCAAGGGAGAACACTTGACGCTGGTTGGTATCGAGAAGATTCGAGCCATCGCGGCGACCATGAACACGGGATGTGAAAGATAAAGTCCAGCTCCTCTGGAAACAGAGTGAGATAATGAGCGAAATTCCTTGTCGGGTAAGTTCCGACCTGCACGAATGGCGTAACGAAAGTGCGACTGTCTTAATGAGCGACACGGCGAACTTGTAGTGCCGGTGAAGATGCCGGTTTCCCGCAACTAGACGGAAAGACCCCGTGCACCTTTACTATACCTTTACTATGAACTATGGCACTTGCTGCGCAGGATAGGTGGGAGGCTTTGATTCCAGGCTCTCGGGCTTGGAGGAGCCAACGGTGAGATACCACCCTGCGAGTTCTGTGGTTCTAACCTACTCCCGTAATCCGGGAGAGGGACATAGTAAGGCGGGTAGTTTGACTGGGGCGGTCGCCTCCTAAACTGTAACGGAGGCGCGCGAAGCTACGCTCAGGCTGTTTGGAAATCAGCCGTCGAGTGCAAAAGCATAAGCGTGGTTGACTGCGAGACCTACAAGTCGAGCAGGTACGAAAGTAGGCTTTAGTGATCCGGTGGTTCTGCATGGAAGGGCCATCGCTCAACGGATAAAAGGTACGCCGGGGATAACAGGCTGATCGGAGCCAAGAGTTCATATCGACGCTCCGGTTTGGCACCTCGATGTCGGCTCATCGCATCCTGGAGCTGTAGAAGGTTCCAAGGGTTAGGCTGTTCGCCTATTAAAGCGGTACGTGAGCTGGGTTCAGAACGTCGCGAGACAGTTCGGTCCCTATCTGTTGTGGGCGTAGGAGATTTGAGAGGGCCTGTCCTTAGTACGAGAGGACCGGGATGGACGAACCTCTTGTGTTCCAGCTGTCGTGCCAACGGCATGGCTGGGTAGCGAAGTTCGGTTGTGATAACCGCTGAATGCATATAAGCGGGAAGCACTCCTCAAGATGAGATCTCCCAACCCGTAAGGGATAAGAAGGGCCCAGGAAGACTACCTGGTTGATAGGCTGGAAGTGGAAGCGCAGTAATGCGTGTAGCTTACCAGTACTAATCGCCCGTTCGGCTTGACCATAAAATTTACTCGGTGCAGTAAACCAGCTGTCAGCTCTTAGCTTTCAGCCTTCAGCTAGAACCTGAGCTGAAGCGAAAGCGAGTTTCACGTCCCGCCAGAACCTGGGCGGGATCGAAACCCACAGACGCTGACGCTGGGCGCCGACGAATTTCATGGGTCTTGTCGATTGTATTCAACCCAATCTATTCAGTTGTGAGGCATTGGACCTCACGCTCTTTGAGAAAATTCAGCTCTTAGCTTTTGGCTCTTAGCTCAAACTCCTCCGGGATCAAGCTAGCGGCTAAGAGCTAGCAGCGAAAAGCTTCGCGCCGAAGGCGCGATCAAGTTGTCGGTGATCTTACCGCGGGGGTTCCACCCGTTCCCATCCCGAACACGGAAGTTAAGCCCCGCTGGGCCGATTGTACTGCACGCGAAAGTGTGTGGGAGAGTAGGTAGTTGCCGGCATAAAATAAGAGCCAGGTTGAGAAATCAATCTGGCTCTTTCCTTTTGTAAGTAGCGTGGGGTCGCCTGCTAGACTGTTCGCCGAGAGAGGGAAAACGGAGATGAAAGTGGCAGAAGCATTGGCGCTCCGGGCAGATCTGCAGAGGCGTCTCGAACAATTGAAGCAGAGACTCGTCAAGAATGCGCGCATTCAGGAGGGCGATGCGCCGGAAGAGAATCCGGTTGAGTTGCAATCTGAATTAGAAAAATCGGCGCAGGAATTAACTCTCCTGATTCAACGCATCAACCGAACGAACTCTGCCGCGCGATTCGGTGAGCGAACATTGGCTGACGCTCTTACCGAACGGGACGTTCTAAAAATCCGCTACAACGCCTATCGCGAACTTGCGAGTGCAGCTTCGACCACTCAGGCTCGCATGACCCGCTCCGAAGTAAAGTTCATCAGTACCGTGAATGTAGGGGCAATTCAGCGGAAGGCGGATGATCTGGCAAGACAGTATCGAGAACTCGACACCAGGATCCAGGAAGCCGATTGGATGACGACGTTCTCGGATTAGGGCGAGTAGGTAGTTGCCACAACGAGGAGCGAGCACAACCCTACGGCGGGGCAACGCCGATCTGGTAGTGCGCGGGCAGCACTAGTCGGTTCGATCCCGAACTGCACAGCGTATGCCCAGCATGGTGCACAAATGCACGGAGCATTGTAACCGTGTACTACCACGTGCTGATCTCGGGATGGCGGCGAGGGTGGGGAAGGGGCACTCGTCCAACTGGAGTGGCTACTCCGCGCCGACCGTATGTTCAACAGTAGGTTGCCGGCATAAAATAAAGGCCGTTGAGAGAAATCTCGACGGCCTTTTCCTTTTTCCGCAAGCTCTTTAGCCGGTACTTACTCAGTGGCGTACTCCAGTTGAAGCTTCCACCGTCAGCAGAGTAGAGACCTTGTTATCTCCAGCAATCTTCCTCACGCGCGGCCGCCAGCCTTCCGTCGCAGGACCGTTGGCATTGGTGTATTCGAGGACGTAAATATCTTTGCCGCTCACCGCCACGCCCGTCGGAGACCAGGGCCGCCCCGCCTTCAAGATGGAAGTCACCGTCCCATCCGGCGTGATCTTCAGCACTCGATGGCAATGGTGGCGGCGACGTAGACATTGCCGCGGGCATCTGCGCCCAGTCCTCGCAGCAGCGGGGAGTCAGCATTCGCCGGGTTGTGATCGGCGGGATCGCTGTCGCAATCTTTCACCACGACGGGATGCACGACTTTCGCAATCGAACCGTCGGCATTCAGTTTCACGATCCCGTTCCAGGTCGCCACGTAAATAGACCATCCGCACCGGAGGCCAATCCTGTGATGCCGTCCTTCAACTCCCCCAGTTTGTCTTTGAGCGCGGGCGCTAACAGATCCTTCTGGCCGCGTGGCGAGAGGCGCGCGACCGTCAAGGCTCCGGGCGGAAAAGAATCCTGCTGCGATCCGTTGCTTCCATAGTAGAGATCGCCATCAGCGCCGACCACCAGCGGCGCGCCGCCATTGGCAAAGATCAGCGCGGGGATCGCGCCCTCGGGAGTGATTCTCTGAAACTCTTTCGGTATCACGTGCGCGAAGGCGCCGCGTGCGTCCAGGGCCAGCCAATGGCCGCCCTTGTCCTCAGCATGGATATTGGTTAGCGTCCCCGAAGGCTCGATGCGCATGACGCCGTGGTTCGTGTAGACGAAGTAGACGTGGCCCTGTGCGTCAACCACAATGCCCGACCCTGGGTGCGCGAAGGCTGCATTTGCAGGAAAGAAGCAGAGAGAAACTAGAAGCAGGATGACGCGTGCTAATCGGAAGGGCGACATTTTCAATGTGGATTTACGCGCGCCCCATTGTCCACCCGAGGCGCGGAGGAGAGCAAATTTGGCGTTTCTTGAAATGCGGCTGCGTTGCCCCTGGTTGCGCGAGCGAGGCAATTGGCATCAGATGTACACAGGCTTGCATCGCAATCCCTGGAGGGCGGCTTATGCGGAAAACTTTCCCGGGGACGGTCTTGAATGGGATCCTCATGTTGGCGGCGGCGTTGGGATGCGTGGCGCAGAAGGCGAGCACGACTCCTCCGATCGCGCCGGTGCCGGGACTGATTACGAGCGCCAAGAAAATCTTCATTGCGAACATGGGAGCCGATAACTTCTCGCAGACTGCGTTTAAGAAACTGCAAGACCCGGCCCGGCCGTACAACGCGTTCTATGCGGAGATGAAGAGTTGGAACCACTACGAGATCGTCGACTCGCCCGCCGATGCGGAACTGATCTTCGAGATAGGCTTCAGTGCGCCGATTGTTCAGGAGGGCTCGAGCGCGGTCACGTATGGGCCGGAGTTCAATCTGGCCATCGTCGATGCCAAAACGCACGTCCGGTTGTGGACGCTGGCCGGACCAGTGGATGGCGCCTTTCGCAAAGCCACCTTTGAGAAGAATCTGGCCGAGGGCATGAGCCTCCTGATGGAAGACCTGAAGAAACTAAGTACTCCGGTGGCGGTCCGGGCGGATGTGTCGAGAGCTCAGTAAGAGCAGGATCGAGGCCCCATTCAATCGCACAGCACGCGATTGAATGGAGAACCCTCGCTCGATTTAGTTGGTGCCGGAAGAAGCCAAGCCATCCGTCGTTTTCTTCTGTGCTTCCGTAGTCAGTGCTCTTGGCGTCCCAATGGTGTATACGCCTGCTGGTGTCTTCACCTTGCTGAGGAAGTATTTATTTCCGACATGTTGGAAAGTGAAGAGCGCACCCTCAACCGAAGCTCCATCGAAAGTGACGGGGAGCAGGAACGCTCCGTTTTCGCGGTTGCGAATGATCAAATGGGAATCCGAGGGAGTCGTCACGCGATCCACGGTGTAGATCCCGGCCGGCAAGGTCGCGCCTCCGGCGGAAAACTCGAACGGGACGTTGGTGACAACTTTGTCGTTGCCTTCCGCCTGGGCACCAAGGCCCAGACCAAGCACGCAAGTTAGCATAAGCACACTGGACAGGAACTGCTTTCTCATAGTTTCTCCTCTTCGCCTCAAAGGCGCTGTGCGTCTCATCGCGAATGGTTCAGCGATGGTTGTGAAGTGGTCTTCAGCGCGTATGTGGCTTAGATATCCGCGAACAAGGAGACGATTCGGGCGAGATGTCACATGATTGTCAACAAGTTGTAGGACGATCGTGATGAAGTGCTGAACATGCGTAAGCGATCAGCATGGATTCATGTACTCAAACTTGAAGGCGCAAGGCTGCGCACCGCAGGAGACCCAGTCGTTTGTGGTTAGGAAAAGTCAAGGGTCGCGGCATCGGTGATTCCCCACCCATCGCATAGAACGCGATTGAATGGGGACCCTCGAGAATCGGGAGATCGTTAAGGTGGGGGGACCCGCCACTAGATCACCGCTACGCCCGTCCGGGTAAGCCGTTCGCTGCGGTAAGGCACAATCTTCAGATCCGCTACATGCACGTTGTAGCGCTGCATGCCGTTCCCGGCTTTGGAGGTTGGAACGAGTTCGACGAGTCTGCCCTGGGCCCGCTCTCCATCGTCCTTGTTGAGTAAGACTACCTTGCACCCCGAGCTGAGTTTGGCGACGAGGTTCTGTGGTATCGCATATTCATCTCCGATGCCGGACGCGAAGGTGCTTTGGAAGCTCCGCTTATTCTCAAGTATTCCTCTAGGCGGTGCATGAAGAACCAGGGTTGACATGACAGAACCTCACGCCATCAGCAGCATCATAATCCCACTCAATCGCAAAGTGCGCGATTGAATGGGGCACCCTCGGTTGTGTGGGCCACCCGCCCACAACCTATTTGGGTATCGAGATAATAGGCAGCAGTGCGCGCGATGGGTGGGAGGCATCGTGAAACACCCGGATATTTGCTTTTCTCATCTCCGCGCTGTTCACCTCCGATTGTCCGTTCTGGAGATTGCGTGAAAAGTTTGGAGTGAAACTTCCCGAGATCTGCAGCCGGATCCGATGTCCCTGCAAAAACACGTTGCTCGTAATCAGTTTCTCTAACTTCAGTTCGTAGATCTCTCCGGGGGATAACCACTGTCGGCCGCGCTTTAAGTCGCGATAGCTGGCGCGCTGCACATCGAGCCCCGGACTCATCAGGTTCATGGCCGTCCCGTCTGGCGCCACGTCCAGCAACCGCGCCCAAAGGTCGAAATCGCGGCAATCACAGGAAACCCAAATGTGCACGCTGATCGGACCAGTCACTTCGGTGTCCTGCTTCAGCACAGCAGAATCGAATGTTAGGACATCGGCTCGCTCGGACAACCTCGCATAATCGTGGGCTCCCGAGGAATCGTAGGAGTTCGCCACGGGATTGGCTGGATCGGATAGGAATTGACTGAAGCTCTCTTTCTGTTCGAACTGCGTGGCTTGCAGTCGCCCGGAAGATACACCGCCGGCGGATGGGGCGAAAAACATCGGTGTCTCGACCGCTGCCGGCGGCCACTTATCAGATTCGCGCCATTCATTTCTTCCCATTACGAAGTAGCGCACCGGCTTTTCATGATCCACCCCGTTGTCCATGCCCTTCACATAGTGATCCATCCAGCGCAGAACGACTCCGTCGTAGTCGATCGCCGCGGTCGGGCCGAACTCGCGCTCTCCCGATCGGGTTTTTGCTGTGCTGTCCACGCCGTGAACCCACGGCCCAAGCAGAAGGTGAGTCTGGGTGTCCTTTTCTCCTGCACGAACCTTCACCAGGCCGACGTAGTTGGTCGTAGCTCCCTCAGGTCCGTAATTGTCGTCGTACCAAGCGGAAAGGTTCAGGACCGCAGCCCTGGTGCGGGAATACTTGTCCCGCAATTCGCTCCAGTTCCACCACGCATCCTCGGGCGGATGTCGAAGCCAGTCGAAGTAGTACGGCGCGACCTGTTGCAGAGGCTTCACATCAAGCAGGGGAAGGGTGTTCAACATCACTGGTCCTTGCTGTTCCCAGGTGGCCAGAGCCTCTTTGTAAGTGCGCGGGCCCGGCAGGTTTTTCTTCACCCGAACGTCCCAGGCAATGTTGTCCCAGATCCATTCCATCCAGGACATGTCCCAGGTTCCACCCGCATAAAAGAAGTTCTGCGGCGTGGAGAAGGTCATCGCCGGGACCATGGCCTTCAAATGAGGGGGGCTCTCGACAGCGGCCAGCCATTGCACCGCACCTGGATACGAAAGTCCGAAGGTTCCCACCGCGCCATTCGACCAGGGCTGCTTGGAGGACCATTCGATCGTGTCATAGCCGTCTCGTCCCTCGTTTTCGTAAGGACGGAACTCTCCCTCCGAATGAAATCGGCCGCGAACATCTTGAATGACAACCGCGTAGCCCCGCTTGAGGGCATGCTTGAAGGTTGTGTACTCCTGCTGCGCTTCGTCCTTCCCGTAGGGCGTCCGATACACCAGTACCGGAAACTTACCCACCCTGGCAGGGCGTAGCACATCCGCGCGTAGAACGACACCATCACGCATCGGTATGGCGACGTTCCGATCCTCAATGAAGCGAGTTCCAGTATCCGAAGACTTCTGGGCAAGGACAACAGCGGCGGTGGCGAGAACGAGAGCGAAGATCCACAGTTTCATCGGGCGTGAGACTAACAGGGCGCGAGACGCGGTCGCAAATTAGCTTCTGAAAGTCTCCTTGGGCGGGTGGCCGACAACCTCAGGGTGGCCCATCTCAATCGCGTTTGTGCGATTGAATGGGATAGCGATGCTGTCGATACCTCAATGAGCCAAAAGAACGATCTTGCATTCAGGCTGGCCTCTGACCCTCTCGATTGACACGCTCTAACTCCGGAGGAACACTTACCAAGTCTCAAGGAGCGCCCTATGGATCGCCGTCAGCTCCTGCTCGGAATGGCCGCCGCCGGCCTTGTCGGACAACTCGATCTCACTCAACTTGCCGGTTAGACCGGTCCCGCAGAAATCTTCGAAGAAGAAGCTGAAGACGTATCCTCCCGATATCGATCGCAAACAGCCGCGCGGGCCGATCAAGACCTGCATAGAGAAGAACACTGAGTCCGACGGAGCTCTCCAGACCCAGATCAGCGAGTACGCTCCGGACGGGAAGATGATCTCGTCACGTTGGGAACGCGACGGGAAAGTGGAATACTCGACCTCTGACGATCAGATCCAGGAAATTCGCGATGACCAGGGTCGGCTCGTTAAGTTCATCTCTGCCTCTCCGGGTCAGGCCATCATAGAGATCGATTACAGCTATGACACGGCTGGGCGCATTTTGACCGAGGCCCATAACGAGAGCACGGATCGGACGGCGTATAGCTATGCGCCCGACGGTACGATGACGTCGGTACAAACATTCGATCCGCGGACAATTGAACGAACCCGCAATGTCGCGTCCGCGGGCTCTGCCTGGATGGCAGCTGTATTCGGCATTGGTGTGCCCACGGGTGGACGTGTCGTAACGACGTACGATCAGAACAAGAACGGAGTAGACCAGCGCGTTCTCGCGTCTGACGGTCAGTTGGTCAGTCATTCGATCCGCAAGTACGACAAGGATGAGCAACTGCTGGAAGAAGCAGTCGTCGAACAGAATCTTGGCCTGCTGATGCTTGAACGCATACCCGCCGAGCAGCGCGAACTCATGACGCCGGAACATATCCAGATGATGAGCAAGGGCCTCGCAGCCCTTTCCAAAGAGCCGCCCAAGACGACTTATTCCTACGACGACGAAGGCCGAGTGACGCGGACGTTGCAGCGCAGCATGGCGTCCGAGGTGCTTACCACGATTCGCTATAACGAGCACGGTGACAGAATCGAAGAGGGCCAGAAATTTAGCGACATCTCAAGGTTTGGGGTTGGCGTGCCCATTTCCTTCGACAGCCAAGGGGAGCCGGTCCCGACAAAGGAGAAGCCCGAAGGCCAAACTGTACGGAAACTGGACGGAAAGAGTCGCAAGCGTAGCCAACCAGCCAGCTCGTGTCACGCGACGCACTTTGACTTACTACTGAGCTGCCTAGCTCGCTACTAAATAACGTCAAAGGCCGCGGGCGGGGGCGCCCGCTACACTGATCCTTCCCATTTTGGGCGGGTGGCCCATGCAATCGCGTTTTGTGCGATTGAGTGGGGTCGAGATGCAGCCGATGATCTCCGCAACATGTCTCGTTTCCTCGCTTTCATCCCTCCGCCTCATTCGGGGGCGGGTGAAGTTGCAAGAAGGCGGCTGCGGCTTCGCGGGCACGCACCGCGATTTCGCGGGGGGTCGGTCGCTCGGCGACGCCGAGCAGCAGGCTGACCATCAAGTCGCGCCACAGCAGTCCGGCAAACTGCTGGGCAAGTTCGCGAGCACTACCTGTGAGCAGTCCGGAAGCCTGGGCCTGGGCCATGATTTTACGCAAGGCGGCTCGGCTCGCCTCGCGTCCTATAGAGTCGAGTGCACGCGCCACTTCAGGGGCCTGCACCACCTCGGCGATCGCCAGTCGAAATACCCCGATGACTGCGGGATTGCTTATCTCGCGGACGAGCTTCGTCCCGAAAGAAGCCAGCACTTGTTCTAGGGTCCCGCGATCGCGCAGCACGGGCAGGTCAGCCGGCACGTCAAATCGCTTGGCGCGCCCGCTGATGCAGGCGATCAGCATCTCTTGTTTGTTGCCAACTAGCGCATAAAGCTCTCGCTTCGAGACGCGCGCGCGCGTCGCGATCTCAAGCGTGCTGGTGGTTGCGTAGCCACCCTTCATGAACGCCGCAAAGGCCGCCTCAAGGATGCGCTCGCGCACCGCGGTTTCGTCGTCGCCTTTCTGGCGGCGTTTGGCCGTCGCTTTCGTAGCCAGCATTCGCTCCCTTGACGATGGTGGTACCGCATAGTACCATAAAAGTGTGTGGTACCCGTTGGTACCAACAAAGGAGCTGAACAATGAATCTTGAAATGTCTTCCCTGCTGCTGGCGTTCGCGACGGTCTTGGCGCCCATGGCGCGAGCTCAGTCCACACCGCCGCAGCCCAAGATCACCGGCGTGCTGACCATCCTTTCGCCCAAACCGGGAGTGACTCCCGAGCAAGTCATGAAGATCATGCCCGCTGAAATTCGCGCGACTGTTCCCCTGTATCTCGACGGCAAGATTCAGCAGTGGTTCACGCGCGGCGACGGCCGGGGCGTCATTTTCATACTGGACTGCAAGGATGTGGCGGAGGCTCGGGCTCTCATCGAAAGCCTGCCTCTCTCGAAGGAAAACCTCATGGAGGAGCAGTTCATTCCGGTCGGGCCACTCTTGCCGCTCGGGATACTACTGCGAGATAGCCAATCAATCCGATAGGAGGCCAAATGTCGACGGAAACCATCTTCAATCTGCATCTCATTCTAGGTTATGTCGCGTGGCTGCTTTGCTTCGGCGCGTATGTCATGCCCAGGCTCAAGTCAATGGACTTGGTCGCAGCGCAACGTGTCATTGCTACTCTGCACAGCTTTCGCTTCTTCGGGCTCGTCTTTATCCTGCCAGGCGTGGTCGGCCCCAATCTGCCTGCTAGCTTCGCCACGTTCGCCGCCTACTGGGACCTGGCGACCGGAGTCCTCGCCATCCTCGCGCTTCTCACGGTAAGGATACGTCCACTCTTTTGGCTGTTCGTAATTGCCTTCAATCTCGTGGGAGTGATCGACCTCATCCTCGACTATTACCATGCTGTCCATGTCGGCCTTCCTGCGCTAGCGGGGCAGTTGGGCGTCACTTACGCGATCCCGATCATCTATGTGCCCGTGCTGATGATCACGCACGTTGTCGCGTTCTATTTGCTGCTGCGTCCTCAGCCCGAGCCGGTTCGAGCCTTCGTCACCAACGCGGCGGCATCGTAGATCGGATTAGTCGCGGGCGTACTGTGGCCTATGCGGAAGTAATCCGACAAAACCGGGGACAGACAGACAAAAACTGGGGACAGATGGGAATAACTGCCCTAGCGCTCCTCAGGCTTAGTAGGCGAAGCTAACTCGCCGCGCGTGTCCGTAGAGGACGGTCGCGGCGGACGCTAAGTCCTTTGTCCGGAATATTTTTGCCTATAAGTCCTTTGACATCAAAGATTTTGACCCTCTCTCGTGCGTAACCCTATGATTCCACAGGACCAGGGGGAGGGGGCGCCCTCCCATCGGAAAGCAGTCTTTCCACAACGGCCGCGGGGCGGGGCGCCCGCGCTACACTTTTAGGCGATGAGCAAAGTTCGAGTCGCCTGTTTCTCCGTCTCCCTCGATGGCTTCAGCGCGGGCCCCCGCCAGGATTTGCAGAATCCCCTCGGCGTGCGGGGACCTGAGATTTTCTCGTGGTTCTTTCAAACCGACGCCTTCAACAAGATGCATGGCGAGGGCGCGGGATCGCTGGGCGTCGACAACGACTTCGCCCTGCGCGCGTTTGAGAATGTGGGTGCGTTCATCCTCGGGCGCAACATGTTCGGGCCGGTGCGCGGGCCGTGGCCCGACGATTCATGGAAGGGCTGGTGGGGAGACACTCCGCCGTACCACACTCCCGTCTTTGTGCTCACGCATCACGCGCGCGATCCGCTGGTCATGAATGGGGGCACCACGTTCCACTTCGTTACGGACGGAATTGAATCGGCGCTGCGCCAGGCGAAGGATGCGGCGCAAGGCAAGGATGTACGGATCGGTGGAGGCGCGTCGGTGATTCGCCAGTATCTAGTGGCCGGACAAGTCGATGAAATGCACCTGGCCCTGTCGCCGGTGCTGCTCGGCGAAGGGGAAAATCTTTTTTCGGGAATGAATCTACATGCGCTGGGGATGTCGGTTGAGCGGAGTGTGGCTGGGGAGAACGCTACGCACGTTGTGATTAGGAAGAGATAGCGGCAGGCGGGCAGGAGTGTCCGCCCCACACTTTAGACGGCGCGGGAATTTTTCTCTGCTCCCTTCAGCAGTACCGTGATTGCTTCTCTGCATCCGGCGCGCAGCTCGGTCGCTCTGGCCGGAGGGACCACTTTCGAAATCAGCAACATCACGGTTCCGTGCGCGAGTCCCCAGAGTGCCAGTCCAAGCGACGCATGTTCTTCGGGCGATCCGCCCAGGCGGTCTGCAAGTTGTTGCTGCAGCCAAGTAAATCCCGGGCCGATTTCCGGAGACCGCGACACGGCCGGGCGAAGCTGCTCGTGCTCCTGCAGGTAGTAGAGTTCGTACTCCCACGGGTTGCGCAGGGCGAAGTTGATGTACAGATCGATGGCCTCTTCGAGCGAGCGCGCCGCCTGGACCGCCTCGACTTGCTTGGTACGCGCGCGCAGCAGTAAAGCTCGCAGAATGTCTTTGCGATCTTTGAAGCGGCGGTAAATGGCGGGCGTATTGGTGCGCGCCGCCCGCGCCAAAGCCCGCATGCTCAGAGTCCTGTCGCCGCCGCCGCGCCAGAGCTTCTGAGCCGCGTCGAGCACCCGCTTTTCCAAGTCTGGATCCGCGTGCCTGGGCATCCCGCTGCCTCCTTCGAAGCTTTGCAAAAGCTCAATTATACCGTTTTAATATCGTTGACAGTGTACACTTAACGGTGTATACATAATAGGAAAGTTTATAGGCCCCTTCCCGGTTCCTCGTAAAGACCCGTATTGCCCCGCTAAGGAGTGGAAGGATGTATTCGTGGAATGACCCGGACGATCGCGTGGCGATCGCCCAGATGAATGCGGACCTGCGCCATGCGCAACTGGATCTGCTGAGCGCGCAGTGTGCGACCGACCGTCTGCGGCTGCGCTTTTCGGTCGCCGACCTTGCCCGTTATTGTGAGCGCGACGTGCTCCGCAAAACGATTGGTACAGCCCTCGCCCTGCACGAGTATTACATGTCGATCCAGAACGAGATGCCGCCGGACTCGGTGAGCCTTCCCGAGCCGCGGGTCGTGCAAGCCGTGAAGCGCGTGAGCGATTACTTAGGCAGCCAGCGGGAACTCTTCTTCGCGCGGGGCGTGCCGCTGGGCCCTCGCCAGAAAGAAGCTCTGACCCCTTTCTTTTCGCCGGCCCTGCTCGAGCGGGTACGCACCGTCGAGTTGCACGGCCGGCGCCTCCCCCCTCCCCCCTTTTACCTCGAGGCGCTGGACCTCGGCATCGAGAACCTGCCCTCCCTCACTCACATGGCGTCGCTCACGTTTGTGGACGTTATCGTCTTCAGCGACCTGGTCATCGAGCGCGCGCTGTTTCATGGACTGGTGCACGCTGTGCAGTTCCAGATCCTGGGTGTCGAGCGCTATACCGACTTATTTGTGCGTGCGTTCCTGCGAACGAACGCGCATTTCACGGTGCCGCTCGAGACGCACGCCTTCTCGCTGGAATCGAAGTTCGCGGTCGATCCGAACAGAGCGTTTTCGGTGGAAGAGCAAGTGAGGCTGTGGATTCGCGAAGGCCGCTACTAGTATCCGAGACCTCAAGGGCGTTCCACTTACTGCTAAGTTGTCCCTCCCGCGCCTCGCTTGGAATTCTTCAGTGTGGGCTAAGATCCTCACGCAGCGAGCGGGGCGCCCGCGCGACACCGGCCGGCTCCTAGCGATTGGCAGATGAATGTCTTTTAGGGATTCGCCTTCGGTAATCCGGACGGAAGTCGCGGTCGTGGCGCAGCTTGGTGCAGGCAGCCGCAATCTGGTCGCGAGTGACTTCTCCGGAGAAGGTCGAAACCACCAAGCGGTGGGAACGATGCACAAAATGAAGCACAGACATGAAGCACCTTCCGGGTCGAAGAGTACCTAACTCCACGACAATCGTGCTCGAACCGGACTGTTTGTTACAAAAACCGGAATTAAGGCGGAGCTGTTTGGCACTCTTCCGCTGCCCCAAGCATTGGGCTTGCGGGTCATTTTTCCTTAAGTGGGGAAGCACGGTCCGAACAACGTAGCGGGTACCTTGTCCGGACCGCCGGCCGCAACCAATCCTCTCGAGAGACTGGCGGCGCTTCGCGCGATTTTAGCCCGCGGGAAGGAGCGCCTGGCGGGTGTTAAGCGAATTTTACAGCCTCTGCATTGACCAGGATATCGATGCATGTGAATCTATGCACGCCCTCCCAGCTGTCTTCCCAATGAACAAACAGGAAAATGATGTAGCGGCCATGAGGTTCTGGTTCCTTGTGTCGTCCGCGCTGGTGCTGGCCGTGATGATCGTGCTTGCTGCGATGTCGCCCACGCCTTGAGCAGCCTCGACCGCGGAGCTGCTTGGGCAACTATGCTACATAAGGGGGCGGGGGTTCATCCTAACTTCCTTCCTGAAAGCGAAACTCTGCTGTTTTCGGTCGTCTCCAATCTTTCAAAGTGGATGAAATTCTCTGCGACCGGGCGATGAGCGGGAAATTTTCGCGCGCGATAGCGCGTAAAAGGAGAGACCCCACGTCCCGCGCCGGGGCGCAAGGGTGGGGCCTCGAGAAGATCGTTTACTGCTTAGGCTACGTTTGCCGGAATCCAGCGGCGCAATCTCCAGCCGGCAAGAGCTGCGATACCAGAGAAAACGAAAAATCCACTCGACGGCTCAGGCACAGTACCGCTGTGGTGGCCGTCGTCGTCATCGTCATCCTCGTGGTGACGCCAGCCATTGCCTTCGTGTTCGGTCCAGACGTGATTCGAAGACCACGTGATATTTCCGCCGAGGCCCTCGTGCTCTTCACGGAGTCCGAGAGAAGACAACAGCGAGCGCGAACTCATAGCCGTGGCCCATTGGGCGGCGGTGAATGCAGGGGCGGTTGCCGTGAAGGTGATCGGGGTCACAGTGCGGACACCGAATGCCAAGGCGACGTCATTGGCCCGGGCTTGGGTGGGTGAGGCTGTGAACGAGCCGGCCACAACGACTAAAACGCCGAAGGTTGCCGGAATGCGTGGGAATTTCATCGGGGAAGCACCTTTTCTACCAATGAAGCGTGTCGAACGAAGGTTGAGTTTGCCAGTGAACCCCCGGCGGCGGTATCAGGTAAAGACTGCAGATGGAGGTTGGGGGCCTCGGTAGAACCCAAGCTGGGCAAGGGTTTTGGGCGATTCTGGATTTTGAGCGCGTAGATCTTTAAACCCAAATGGCGAACCTCCGTAGAACGGGGCGCCGAAAGCGATCTTTTGTTGGCCTCGTTTCGACCGTGTGTTTACGTGTTCCTAATTGTTTTGACTTGCTCTGGTTTCGCTAAAACTATCTACAAAATCGATTATTGTTACATGCCCCTGAGATCGCTTTCCTCCTATAATGCTCGCGTTGTCGGAGGAGGATGAATGAGAGATCTACCTGTGAGACCGGGTTTGCTCGCTATCGTGCTGCTGAGTTCTCTAGCTCTGACTTCTCCTGGGTGGGCGAAAACCGCTCCGGCACCCGGCGGAACTCCACCGTTCAAAACGGTCGTCTACATCCCCGTGGAAATCACCCTGCATATGAAAGATCGGGCGTGGCTCGAGTCCTCGTGGAACACGATCCGCGGACAGCTTCATGTGGACAAGGTCTACCTCGAGACCTATCGCAGCCGGAAACTGGCGGATGAAGGCTTGGTTAGCGATGTGAAAAAGTTCTTCGCCGCCCAAGGGGTGGAGGTTGCAGGTGCAATCTGCTACTCCGACGATGACAACGGGCAGTTTGTTTCGTTCACTTACACGAAGCCGGAGGACCGGGATTATGTGAAGCATGTCGCGGCGATGACTGCGAAATTGTTCGACGAGATCATCCTGGATGATTTCTTTTTCGCCAATACCAAGAAGGCGTCGGACATTGCCGCCAAAGGTAACCAGAGCTGGACGGATTTCCGCCTGAAGACGATGAACGAAGTCTCGCGCGACCTGGTGGTGGGCGCCGCGAAGGCGGTGAATCCGAAGGTCAAGATTGTCATTAAGTTTCCCAACTGGTACGAGCACTTTGCAGGCAACGGATACGATCTGGCGGAGCAGTCGAAGATCTTTGATGGAATTTATGCGGGGACGGAAACGCGCGATCCGGTTCAGACCGATCAGAACCTTCAGCAGTATGAGAGCTACGAGATCATGCGCTACTTCGACCAGGTCGCGCCCGGGCGCAACGGCGGAGGTTGGGTGGATACGTTCGACATCCGGTACGTGGACCGGTATTCGGAGCAGCTGTGGCTGACAATTTTCGGGAAGGCACGGGAGATGACGTTGTTCAACTATGGCGCGCTGCTGGAACCGGCTCCGCCCGGCGACCGGCCGTGGAAGGGCACTCCGTCGAGTGTGAACTGGGACAAGGTGGTGGAGCGCGCGAAGGGCAACGCGATTTATGCGAGCGTTGCCGGGGATGCGCTTGATCAGGTAAAGCTGTTTGCGGCTCAACTGGGAACGCCGATCGGGATTGCGAGTTATCGCCCGGTACACGCGGTGGGGGAAGACTTCCTGCATAACTTTCTGGGGTTGATTGGGATTCCGATCGAGATGTATCCGGAGTTTCCGTCGCAGGCCAGTGTCATTTTGTTGACCGAGGGAGCGGCGGAGGATCCAAAGCTGGTAGACGAAATCAAGCAGCAGCTTGATGCGGGGAAAACCGTGGTGATGACGTCGGGACTTTGGCACGCGCTGCAAGGCAAGGGTGTTGAGGACCTGGCAGAGATTCGCTACACAGACGAGAAAGTTGCCGTGAAGAGCTTCATTGGTGCGTTTGGGGCGGGGGCAGGGGTTGATATCGGGCAGAGTGCTGCGCGAATTCTTATCCCTCACCTGCGGTTTTTGACGAACGATGCCTGGCCGGTGGTGCGCGGCATCGCTGACAATAACGGGTTTCCTATCCTGCTGATGAATCAGTACAGCAAGGGAAAATTGTATGTGCTGACGATTCCGGATAACTTCACCGACCTTTATCTGCTGCCGGACGCGACCTTGAATGTGATTCGCAGTTATGTGCTGGGGGATTTTCCGGTGCGCGTTGAGGGTCCCGCGAAGGTCAGCATATTCGCTTATGGCAACGGCGCGTTTATTGTGGAATCGTTTCGCGACGAGCCGGCTAGCGTGACGGTACTCGCGAGTAAGGTGTCATCGTTGAAGGATCTGGTGAGCGGGGAGACGCTGGCGGGTGTTGCGCGTAAACCGAGGCACCCGGCCGAGCCCGCGGCGACGGCATTCACCTTGACGCTGGCCCCGCATAGTTATCGGGTCTTTCGGAGTGGCCCGTGAGGTTGTGGAGTAATTGGGTGGGTTGCCCGCCCGGTACAACCAGCCAGACGACGCAAACTCAATGGCTCTCCGGCGACACGTTGACCGAGAGTCAATGCGTGTAATGGCGATATTTCAACAACAAACCACGGTATTGGTTGCGGAGTAGACAATCTCACTGCCAAGCCCTTCTACCGACTGGCCTTAGGAGGCTGATTGGCAGAATGCAACAGGTGCAAAACACGGCGTTGACTTCCGTCGTCCCAGTGATACGATAATTCAACAAGCCGAAATGTAGTGCTTCGCAGCAAGGCATTATTCCCGCCTTTCGTGGTTTCATTTTCATAAGCGGACAGGACATTCTATGCCCCCTCCAAGAGGAGGACCGACTATGACTCCCGCTGCATTAGCTAAGAAAAAGCGCACTTTTGATCCCAAGACATTCCTCGCCACCATCGGTGAGGGCAGGAAGATTGTGGGGTTTGCGAAGAAGCAAACCATCTTCACGCAAGGGGACGCCGCAGACGCAGTTTTCTATCTGCAGTCAGGCAAGGTAAGACTCACCGTCGTCGCCGAAACCGGCAAGGAAGCGACGATCGGCATATTGAGTGATGGGAGTTTCCTCGGCGAAGGTACGCTTGCGGGCCAAGCTCTTCGCATGTGCTCTGCAACCGCATTGACGGATTGCGCCGTTCTGAGGATTGAGAAAAAGGCCATGATGCAAGCGCTTCACCGGGAACACACACTTTCCGATCTGTTCGTGGCGTATTTGCTGGCGCGCAATATCCGTTATGAAGAGGATCTGGTTGACCAACTCTTTAATTCCAGTGAAAAGAGACTGGCCCGTGTGCTGCTCATGCTCGCTCATTTTGGCAAGGAAGGGGTTCCTGAGACCGTGGTTCCGAAGATCAGTCAGGAGACCCTGGCGGAGATGATCGGAACCACTCGTCCGCGGGTGAGTTTTTTCATGAACCGGTTCAGGAAATTGGGATTCATTAACTATGCCGGCGGTGTAGACGGCGGGTTACAGGTTCACAGTTCACTTCTCAACGTCGTTCTCCACGACTAGCTTCCGCAAAATCTACAGCTAGGCTTGGGGTTTTTCTCGTGGAAGGGAACATGCAGAACGAAGAGCGTTGGCGGAAGTTGTGCGCACAGGCCGCGAAGGAGACAGACCCAGCTAGACTCATGGAGTTTGTGAAAGAAATAAACGAACTGCTAAGTGAGAAAGAAGTGCGCCTGAAGGAGAATCGAGCAAGAAACGATTACAAGGAGACGGACTCAACATAGGTAGGTTGTCTCCTCCTACCCTGTTCGGTCGTCGAGGAAATCAGGCGATTACACTAACTACTCTGCGGGGAACCTAAGCCTTTTCGGTGGCTTCTTCGCGATCGTCGTCGCGGCTTGGCTGGCATCCTCTTTGTCGAGGAAAGTTAAGGCGTCCCAAGGCATGGAACTTAGCCTCAAATCGCCACCCATCAGCTTCAATTCGGCAGTTCGGAGGGACTTGTCCACACCGTAGATTACAAACCTACCCGTCTCTCCGTGTGCCGTTACACGGTTGCCGGTTTTGGGGATGCGCTTTTTTCGATTGACCATCCCCCACACTCTCCCCATAGGTTTCGCTGATTAACCCTTCACTGACGAAGCGATCGCCCTGCAAAACGGCTTCGACTGCGGATAGAAGTTCCGAATTTGCAGTCTGCTTGCGAACATATCCTTTCGCTCCGTTGCTTAAAGCGGCCGTTACTATGTCCTTATCATTTTCTTGACTGACGAAGAGGATTTTTGCGGCTGGAACGAGTCCCGATATTCGGTGGGCGGCCTCAATTCCGTTTAGTGTCGGGAGCCCGATGTCGAGCAGAATCAAGTCTGGTTTCAGTTCCTCGGCCCTTTGAACAGCCTCTAACCCGTCTGAGGCTTCGCCGGTGATCTGCAAGTCCGGGATACTTCCCAGCATCGAACAAACGAATCGCCGAAACGGTTCGTAATCATCGACGATGAGAGTGTGGACTGTTGACATGCTCTCACTGCCGTCTAGTGCAGGGGATAGCTGCCTTGTGCTCGCTCTAACGGCAACTCCACTCGACAGAATAACTGTTTTATTGGCGAGCTGTCGGTACGTTTCTTGCCTTACGCATGTGCGCTCGCGAACAGGAGCCGCTCGTGATTCCGGATCCGGTCCGGGCGGATTCGTAGTTGACGAAATCAGGCGATTACCTCATTGACCCTCTGGCGCGGCCCGGGGTCTGCGCTGAATCCCCGGCCTTAGAACTATTCAGCCTTCGCGCCGAGTGTGATTACGAAGTATTGCGCCGGGCCTTGGCCTGCATTATGCAGGCCGTGCTCTTCGTTCGCGGCGACGAAGGCGGCCGAGCCGGGGCCGAGGCGCGTCGCTTTGCCGGAGATGGTGATCTCGACCGTGCCGGAGATGATGAAGAACATTTCTTCGCCCAGGTGGTGGTGGGGCGGGTGAGGTGCGGCGTTGGGCTCAAGTACGGTTTCGTGGACTTCAAGGTAGTCGGCGGTGTGGGTGCGGCCTTCGAGGATGGCGCGGAAGGTTGCGCCCGCATCTTTTTCGGCGTGGAGTTCGTCGAATGTGCGGACGGTGGTGGGAAGGGATTTTTCAGATGAACTCCATGCCTGGAGGGTTCCAAGCATCGGCAGAAGGAGGCAGGCGTTTCTTCTGGTCAGGTTCATGTTGGCTCCTGAGAGGAATAAAGATACAGGAAGTTCTGCCTTCGGGGGGTGCGGGAGTGCAGGAGTGTTTTGTTAAACATCAAAGCCCGCGGGCGAGGACGCCCGCGCTACATAAAATCACCGTAGATATCAAGAGACTCAGGATCAAAAGCAACGGCGGCGGACAGCAGTGTCCGCCCCACATGGAGTGGGGTTACAATTGGCGGCTTTCTTTCGGAGAAAACCGCATGCGTTTTGTTCAGTGGTTGCTTCGGTTTGTTTTGCTGGCTGGTGTCATTGTTTCTGCCGACGCGTTTGTTCTGGCGCAGCAGGCGAGTTCCTCGTCCGCGCAACTTTCCAAAGAAGTTCTGCAATATGTTCGGGTGCGCTCGCCCAAGGTTGTGCTGACGCATGTCCGGGTCATTGACGGGACGGGGCGCGCTGCGTTGGAGGATCAGAACGTCGTCCTCGAAGGTGGGAAGATCAGCGCGATTCAACCGGGCGCAGATGTCGCTGCGGCCAAAGATACCAAGGTGCTTGATTTGCGCGGGTACAGCGTGATGCCCGGGATTGTCGGAATGCACAATCATCTTTTTTATGTGGCGCGGCCGAATCTTGACAGCCGCTGGCACGGGAATGAGCCGTTGCTGGTGCCGCAGATGACGTTTTCAGCGCCGCGGCTTTATTTAGCAGCGGGTGTGACGACTATGCGTACGACTGGAAGCGTCGAGACCTTTGCAGATTTGAATCTGCGCGATCGCATTGATGCGGGAGTTCTTCCCGGGCCGCACATCGATGTGACTGGGCCGTATCTTGAGGGCAAGGACAGCTACTTCATCCAGATGCACCAGTTGGGGAGTCCGGAAGAAGCGCGACAGTTCGTGGATTACTGGGCAGATCGCGGTGTGACTTCGTTTAAGGCGTATATGAACATCTCGCGCGCCGAGTTGAAGGCCGCGATCGATGAGGCGCACAAGCGCAATATAAAGGTGACGGGACATTTGTGCTCGGTCAGTTATAAAGAAGCGGCGGAGTTGGGGATTGATGATCTGGAGCATGGGTTCTTTGTGAACACGCAGCTTGATCCGGGGAAGAAGCCGGATGTTTGCAGCGAGGGTGAAGGCACGCCAACGCTGAAGGCAATGAGTCCGGAGAGCGCGGAGGCGAAGGACCTGATCGATACGCTGGTGAAGCATCATGTGGCGGTGACGTCGACGTTGCCGGTGTTTGAGAGCGGCGGGATTCCGGGACGGCCTCCACTGCGGCAGGCGTTTCTGGATGTCCTGTCTCCGGCGGCGCGCGAAGCGTATCTGTATAGGCGGGAGAAGCCGGCGAAGGAGGAGACGCCGGCGAGTCCGATGGATTCGCCGGGGGATGATTGGCCGATGCTCATCAAGCGCGACATGGAACTGGAGCATGCGTTTGCGAAGGCGGGCGGGTTGCTGCTGGCCGGGCCTGATCCGACCGGAGATGGCGGAGTGGCCGCGGGCTTTGGCGATCAGCGAGAGATCGAGTTGCTGGTGGAGGCTGGGTTCACTCCGGTGGAGGCCATTCAGGTCGCGACTTGGAATGGCGCGGTTTACATGGGGAAGCAGGATCAGATTGGCAGCTTGGCGGTGGGGAAGAATGCCGATCTGGTGGTGGTGAAGGGAAATCCGGCGGCGCGCATCGCCGATGTGGAGAATGTGGAGATCGTGTTCAAGGATGGCGTGGGGTATGATTCGGCGAAGTTGCTGGAGTCGGTGAAGGGGCGGTATGGGGAGTATTGAGTGTTCGTTTTGCTACGGGTAAGGAGTGGTGGAAAAGTTTTCGGCCACTTTCGCGCGCCGGCAAAAACGCAGGGTCCCTCGACTGCATTCGGCTCACGCCTCACTCCTCGCGGATGACAATTCTTTATCAGTACATAACATCATTTCTACGTCATGTTTAAGCTGTGAGTAAGTTCATGTCGTTCCTTTCGGCAAGCAGTGCGACGTAGCGCGATAGTCACCTTCTACAAAACCAATCCTGCAGTTTTTCTTTGCTACACTCGCTCGATTCTTTCTGGCTCATAAGGAGTGTCTGCCGATGGCGTCGGGGAAGCTCTGCTGGCTGGGTCGCTTCGGTTGCGCAGGTCTTGTTCTTGCTGGCTTAGCTTTGCTTTCCTCCTGCGGCGGTTCGTCGGGCGGGACTACGCCTCCGCCTCCTCCGCCACCTCCTCCTGCTTCCAATACTCCTCTTTGGGCGCAGTGGGGAGCTTCGGGTCTGCATGCCGGGGCCGTGAATGTCGCGGCGCAGGGACTCAACAAGAAACTGGCTGACATTATTTACGATCCGTTTGTTGCGCAAGAACAAGCGGAATTCGGTGGTGATCTGGTGGCGCACTATCAGGCGACGCTCACCGACGGCAACGACTTCTATATGGAGCGCAAAGGGGGGACGTATCCGTCGTGCGTTCCGGCAGGTGACTGGGAGAACGGGACGGCGTGCGGACCGAACGCGTGGGAGCAGCTCACCTGGGGCGTGACTCGGTATACGTGGGAGAGCGGGAAGGCGGCGCTGATCTGGACGTTTGCTTCCGACTGGAAGCCGGAGCCAAATGCGACCGGCGGGCTCGGTGGGTGGGAGCCGGTGTTTCATCCGGTGCTGGCGAATGGGTTCCTGTTCGTGCCGGGTGCCGGTGGGACTGTAAATAAGGTGGATAAGAATTCGGGCATGTCGGTCAAGAAGATCGATCCGTTTGCTTCGATGACGATCGACAAAGCGCACACGTATGTTTCAGGGCCGCTTACAGCGGATACGAATGGGAACGTTTACTACAACGTGCTGGCATTGGCGGACCCGGCGGCATCGGATCCGTGGTTTGGCGCGGATGCGCTGGGTGCCTGGCTGGTGAAAGTGAGCACGGCCGATGCGGCAAGTGTCGCGACTTATGCTTCGCTGGTTCCGATCGCTCCTGCGGCTGGTGCAGTGAATTGCCCGGGGACATTTTTTGATCTTGTGCCCCCGCGGCCGGCGTTTCCCTGGCCCCCGACGCCAACGGCGGTTCCGCCCACTGAACCATGCGGATCGCAACGGCCGGGCGTGAATGTAGCTCCGGCGATCGCAGCGGACGGAACGATCTACACAGTGAGCCGCGCGCACTTCGATGAGATGGTGGTGTATGTCGTGGCGGTCAATCCGGATCTTACGCCCAAGTGGCAGACCTCGTTGCAGAATCTGCTGCAGGATGGCTGCGGCACGATCCTGCCCATCGCCAACAATTCGACCACTCCGAATAGTTGTGCTGTTGGTACTACGCCTGGGGTTGATCCGACTACCAATGCTTTTGGTTCGGGGCGGATGATTGACGAGGCTTCGTCGACACCGACGGCGCTGCCCGATGGCGTGCTGTTTGGAACGGTGGACCGGTACAACTTCGCGCGTGGGCATTTGTTCAAGATCGATGCCAACGGACATTTTGTGGCGGCGTACCCGTTTGGATGGGATTCGACTCCGGCGGTGTATTCGCATGAGGGAACGTATTCGATCGTGATCAAGGACAATCACTACGAGGCGTCCGCCTATTGCGGGGCGCAGGGCAATCCGGTCTGCACACCGCAGGCCCCTGGACATTTCTACATCACGCAGTTAGATGCGAACCTGAATGTGGAGTGGCAGTTTCAGAATATGACGATTGATGCCGACCATCCTGATGGCTATGAGTGGTGCGTGAATGCTCCGGCGATTGATTCGAACGGGGTGGTGTATGCGAATAGTGAAGATGGGAACGTGTATGCGATTCCACAGGGGAATACGGGGGTCTTTACTGTGCCTAAGCAGAAGATGTTTTTGAAGCTGGCGCTCGGGGCGGCTTACACGCCGCTGTCGATTGGGGCCGATGGGAAGTTGTATGTGCAGAATGATGGGCATCTGTTTGTGGTTGGGAATTAGGGTGGAGATCCCGAGATTTGCATTTGGTGGTTCTCGGTTGAATCAAAGTCAAGGGCCCGCGGGCGGGGGCGCCCGCGCTACATAGCGACGGTGACTTTTGAGGGGACACCTTCGTAACCTCCCCCGAATGGGCGGGCAGAACTACTCTCTTGGCCGGGGGTTTTCTACTGGCATGAGCAGCAAAATCAGCAACGTGCTCGCAGTTCTTGCGGTGGGGGGACTGATGTTTGTCGGTTCCGCTGCTGCGCAGTCCGCAACCGACAACACTTCCGGTGCGGGACCGGGCGTTCATGATCCGGGACATCCGAGAGTGAACCAGGTCAACGGCCGCGAAGCGCATCAGCAGAAGCGCATCGGCAACGGCGTTGCCAATGGGACGCTGACTTCGAAGCAGGCCACGCATCTGGAAAAGCGCGAGACGGCCGTGCAGAACCGCGAGAAAGCGGACATGGCTGCGCATAACGGACATCTGACCAAGGCTGAGCAGCGCGGGATTAACCGGCAGCAGAACCGGATCAGCCGGAGCATTGCGCGGGATAAAGCTGTGACGAAGTCCAAAAATCAGTAGAGTTCGAAGATGTGAGTTGTGAAGGAAGCCGCAGGCGACTGCGGCTTTTGTTATTTCTGGTCGGTGGTCGTTAGTCGTTGGTCGTTGGCAACTGCTTAGAACCTGGCGGTCGTGGAATCCCACCCCAACGTCGCGAAAGACGCGCCGTTAGGATGGGCACCCGCGCTTTGTTGTACGGGAAGTTGAAGCAAAATCAAGAGCCGCGGGCGAGGGCGCCCGCGCTACAGACAACCTACTTCACTAGCTTGGTTAACGCGGCGCGGAGGTCGTCGGGTTTGAAGCCGAAAGGGCCGGGCTTGCTTTTGTATGCGACGCGATTGCTGGTGTCGATCAGATAGAGACGGTCGGGCCATCCGGTGTAGGCGCGCTCGGTGGAGTTGCCGAACTCGTCGAGGACGGCGGGGAATTTGATGCCTAGCTTGCGAACGCAGGAGCCGGCGACCTGGGCGCGTTCGTCTTCATCTTTCGGGCTGGCGAAGACGACTTTGTCTTTGATGTTGCTCTGCATCTGCCAGACGTCGCTGGGATGCGCTTCCAGAATGTAGACCACCAGGAAGGCGACTTTGCCGTTGTAGTCGTCGTAGAGCTTGTTGAGGGCGGGAACCTCCCGCCGGAAGGGCGGTCAAGTATAGCTGCCGAACACGAGGACGACGGGTGTGCGAGCGGTCAGGGCGGAGAGTCGGACGCGGTCGGTTTTGTCGAGGTTCAGCAGAGAGAAGTCGGGGGCCGGATCGCCGGGGCGGAGTTCGCCGGCGCGCTCGTGGGTCCAGAGTGTTTCAAACGGCAGCGTCAGGAAGACGGCGGGGCCGGGCATGCGCGACATGACGCGCGCGAAAGTCTCCGGTGGCTGGCGCATTGCCCAGACGATGTAAGTTGCATAGGCGCCGTAGAGCACGACGAAGAACACGAAGACACGGATCGCCCACTTCTTTTTTGATGCGCTGATCCCCATTGGGCGAGCATGGTAGCGCAATCCGGAGTGAGAGGCTCTAGTGGTTTCAGATTAGGTCTAGCCGTCGGCGAAAACAGTCGTTGGTCGTTTAGGGAGAGCCCTGAGATTGGGGACCGTGGAATCCCACCCCAACGTCGCAAACAGCCGCGCCGTTAGGATGGGGCACCCGCTTAGGGGGTGGGTACCCGCTGTTTCTTAGAACAATTTGGGCACCCGATCTTCTGGGTGCCCTTTCCGCGGGCGAGTACGCCCACGTTACATGAACTACTACTCTTTGCCGCCTTCTACGATCACGTGGGTCGCTGAGTCTTTTGCGACTTCTGGGACTGCTACTGGCTGCAGCTTCACGCTTGCCAGCATTTGCTCCATGCGTCCGAAAACCAGGGAGCGATTGACCGGCTTGAGGCCGGCGACTGTGGCGTCGGTTGTGCCGAGGCCCATGCTGAACTCGTAGCAGTTTCCGTTCTCGAAGTGGTGGAAGTATTTCAGGCGGGCTTCCTCTTTGTCGGAGCCGCCCTGATCTTCAACCATCGAGTATTCGGTTCCGGCGATCTTCACCTTGGAAACCGAGTTGGGTTCGTTTTCCGGATGCTCGCTCTTCGGAAAGGCGAAGACCTCGCACTGGTCCTTCGACATCGTGGAGTTGACGCTCACGCCGAAGTAGGCAGAAGTGAAGTCGGTGCCGGGATACGAACTGCGGGGCAGTTCGATGGCGGCGACCGTCACGGCGCCTGGTTGCACATAGTTGGTTTTCAATTGGCCGAGGCCCGCGAGGTCCATCTGCTGCGGTTCGTCGCCCGTCTTCAGGATGTAGTTCCTGGGATACTTGAACGACACGCCGTTGTTTGGGTCATGGAAGGTGTACGTCGGTGCCTTCCGCTGGACGCGCTTCTTGGCGGGCTTCGGCGCGATCGGTGGTTGCACGGCGGCTGTTATTGGGCCGGGGTTGGCGATCGCTGGGCTGACAGGCGCCGGCGCGCTGATCGCGCTGGGCGCTGGTGAGGAGCCTTTTGAGCAGCCGTTGGTGATTAAAAGAAATACTCCTGAAACGGCGGTGACCGCGATCAGGCCTGTGCCGAACAGGGCTTTTTCTTTAGAGAGAGAGTTCTTGGTGGTGTGAGTTTTCTTTGGGTCTTGCGGATTCTCGATGTGAAGTTGCGTGAAGTTTGCCATTGTAGCCTCCCGTTGCTGGTTCCCCCAGTCGCTGGATCAGGTGCACGGCGGGCGCCAGATCGGTGGCCGTTGATTGCACGGTACTTGCCGGGTTCTATTCGTTTGCCGGACGTGGCGCTGGTTACACGCTGTGGATTTGGGGACACGGTCTGCGGAGGTCCACTAAAAATCTCAAAACGCAGAGGGCGCAGAGAAGAGCTTTAAACCGCAAAGGTCGCTAAGGTTTCGCGAAGGTCGCAAAGGGGTGCGCGAAGGTCGCCATAGTTTCGCGACGATCGCGGTGCTACGTGCTGTTTTCCGAGGCTATCGATCCTATGCGTCGATCGTGGATGACGGATCGAGGCTAGGGGAGAGCTAGAGGTTTTTCTTTTTCGGGTTTTGGAAGTTTGCTTTCGGCAATTACAGTGCGCAGTTGTGCGATGCGGCGTTCCAGGCTTTCTTTCGCTTCTTTGGGGGAGTTCGGCATGTTGTCGCCGAGGATGATGTAGGTCTGGAGCAGGCGGATGGCGGATTCGCCGGAGTATCCGGCTTGCATGGCTAGCTTCACACCTTCGCGGTCGGCGGCGAGTTCGCCTTCGCGTCCGTAGCCGGGAAGGAAGGGATCGACTTTCATCCTGGTTGCTGTGGCTGGAGTGAGGTGCTGGTCGTCGAGCGTTTTCGCCAGACGCTCACGACATTGATTGAGGTCGATGTGTTCGATTTCGTGCCCTAGGACCATGGCTAGCTGGTCTTCGCTATCCATGTAGGCGAGGATGCCGGCACCCACGAAGACCTGCCCGCCGGGGAGTCCGACGGCGCTGCGGAATGATGGGCTCGGGTCGAAGCGGAAACGGTACGGGATTTTGCGCTGCGCGTGGACGGCCACTTTGTCGCCGACGGATTGCAGATACTCGTCGAGTTTGGTGGTCTGTGGAGTTGGTTGCATCCCTTCCTGGGCGATGAAGTCGTCAGCGAGGATTTGGCCCAGACGGACTTCGTCGGCGTCGGAGATCGGGGCGGGGGTTTGGAGGGCGGCGATCAGCAAGAGGGCTAGTGCGATTGTCAGACGCATAAAGATTGTTGGATGGACGGGGAGGGGGCGGTTCGGTGAGCAGGTCTGGGGCGGCTCGCGGGTTTACGCCCGCATCGTGAGGTGTCGTCCCTACGGGACTTGCTCGGTGATTGTGTTTACCGAGGACTGACGTCCTGGGCTTTCCTGTTTCGCCGCTTTGCGGCTGGGCCGGTGTTGGGCGTGTGATCATTCGGGCTGCATCGCCGGAGGGCACACGTCCTTGCCACACGTACGGAGTACATAGGTCTTTCGCTTCGCTCAGGATGACATTCTTAAAATGATGCGTCGCTTTTCCTAAGGGCGACTGCGCTCTATCCAAAGCCACTTCGCGTTACACAAAACCTACTGCCACAGGCGAGGGTGCCCGCGCTGCATGAAACCAACCGCCGCGGTCGGGGCGCTCGCCCTACACATGACTGTTTGCGCTATACGTGAAAGCTATGCGCCGGGGTGGATCCAGCGGACTATTTCGAATACTACGGCTGCTACCAACGCTGACGCGGGGATGGTCAGAACCCAGGCCCAGACGATTTTTCTGGCGATGCCCCAACGGACTGCAGACAGGCGGTTGGTGGCTCCCACGCCGATAATCGCGCCGGTGATGGTGTGCGTGGTGCTCACGGGAATTCCTGCCAGAGCGGTTGCGAACAGCGTGATGGCTCCCGCTGTTTCGGCACAGAAGCCGCCCACCGGCTTCAGTTTGGTGATGCGCGATCCCATGGTGTGAACGATGCGCCAACCGCCGAAGTACGTTCCCAGAGCGATGGCAGTATGGGCGGCGAGGATGATGGGCCAGTGATAGTGTCCCCAGTTGTGGTTCATGTCGTAGGCGCTCATATACTTTGCGCTGTAAAGAGCGCCAGCAACGATTCCCATAGTTTTCTGAGCGTCGTTGCCACCGTGGCCCAGACTGTACCCGGCAGCCGACAAAAGCTGCAGCTTGCGGAACCATTTGTCGATGCGTTGGGGAGGCTTGTTGCGCAGCAGCCAGAAGATCGCGACCATGAAGCTGAAGCCGAGCACCAGGCCCATAATCGGAGCCACGACGATGAAGATCAGCGTCTTGTACCAGCCCGCAACGATGATGACGTGGAAGCCGGAACGCATGATGGCCGCGCCGGCGTAGCCGCCGATCAGCGCATGTGACGAAGAAGTGGGGAGGGCCCACCACCAGGTCAGCAAGTCCCAGACGATCGCGCCCAGCAATCCGGCAATTACGACGTATTGCGTGACGGAGTCGATCTGGACCATCCCCTTGCCGATCGTCTTGGCGACTGCGGTACCCAGGAAAAAGGCGGCGACGAAATTGAAGAAGGCGGCCCACACGACGGCCAGCTTCGGAGAGAGCACGCGTGTGGAAACGACGGTGGCGATGCTGTTGGCGGCGTCGTGAAATCCGTTGAGGAAATCGAAAATCAACGCCACCGAGACAGTGATGATGAGGAGCAGAAGGTTCGAATTCACCCGTTCGGTTCCTGTGATTTAGGATGCACGGCTTCAGGCATTCTTCAGGACGACGGTTTCGAGTACATCGGCGACATCTTCCGCCTTGTCGGTTGCGGTTTCGAGGAACTCGAGTAGTTCCTTGATCTTGATCAGCGTGATGGGATCGGTCTCATGCTCGAACAGGCGAGCGATGGCTACGCGCGAAACCTGGTCGGCTTCGTTCTCGAGGCGGTTGATTTCCACACAGCGCGCGAGAACCAACTCACTTTTCTGGAGGTTGGAGACGGCTTTGCCGAGTTCTTCGGCCTGCGCCAGAATCAGGCGCGCCAAGGTGCCGGCCTCCGAGGGCGGATCGGTGATGCGGTACATCAGGATGCGTGCGCAGGCGGCATTGATGAAGTCGACCACATCGTCGAGCGACGACGCCAGAGTGTGAATGTCCTCGCGATCAAACGGGGTGATGAAGGTCTGGTTGAGTTTGCGCATGATCGAGTGGGTCATTTCGTCGCCCAAATGCTCGATGCGGCGGATTTCCTCGATCTTGGTGTCGACGTCGCGGTAGTCGGCGAACAGGTCGACAAGCGCGCGGGCGGCGTCGATGAGGTTGTTCGACATCGCGGCGAACATGTCGAAAAAACTTGTGTCCCTGGGAATGATTCGGAACATTGGGTCGCAGCAAACTCCAACGTGGTTGAGTGCAACTGGCGAAGACGTTTAAGAAGCGAGGCAACTATCTCACGCGCCGCGAAATCCAGTCAAATCACAGCGGAAGCGGCCGTCCGATGCGCCATTTGGAAAATTTCCGTTGCATATTTGATGGCCCAGGTTTTACACGGATTAACGGGTTTTGAGTGTAATGGCCTTCCATGAGAAGGCCGGTCGGAGTCAAGTGAGTTCTTTTGTTATTTCGTTAGACAAGGTTTTATCTCTTCCGCCGAGTGGCCCTGACGCCATGCTTCCATCCGCACTCTCTGAGGAGCGATCGGGTCGCTCGGTGCACGTTGGGCGTACTCGTTTCAGCCGGTGCTGCCACCTGATTATCGACCGGCGCTTCTATCTCAGCGATGGAAGGTGGGCCAGGCGATTAACGCAGTCGCCGGAACTCGGCTTTGGCTTTTGATTTTTCTTCTACGAAACGATTTCGAGTTGGTTTTGTTTTACGCGGCTGCCCCCACTGTCGTTCGGTTGCGGTTGTGCGACGGTTCGTATACTTCTCCACTCACCCACAGGTGATGCAGCAACACCGCCAGCTTTCTCGCGTTCGCCACGATGGCTCGCTTCTGGCCGTTCCTCCCACCCCGCTCGGCCAGCTTCAGTCCCCAGCGCCGCAAGTCGCAATCCACCCCGAACGGACCCAGAAGGTGTTGCGCTCCTTGCACCAACAACGTCCGCCGATAGGGGTCGCCTTCTTTACTGATGTGCAGCTGAGGCTCGCTCGGGCCCGAGTTTCTGCGTCCCGGCTGCAGCCCCAGATAGCAACCCACGTCGCGTTGGTTGGTTTTCGCACCACCAACTTTACTCGGGCCGGGGAGCCGACATTGTTATGGAATCATCACACCAATTGACGGGCGTGAAGACGTTTAGAAAAGTCATAGCTACGTATGCAAAAGACAGACGACCACGAAGGTCTGCCGGGACTTCAGAGCAAAGGGAAGGCGAAATCGGGTCAGCGGTTACGTGGAGGGCGGGTCCCCACCTTGGCACGGCTGGGCAGGCGCAGGCCGACGAGAACGATCAGCGCCAGCACTGCCCCGGTGCCCAAAGCGACCGGCCGCAGGAACTCCACGAAAAGCTCTTGCACATCCATCACGACAGTATGATGCGGGTTCGGGTCGTCGCGATAGTTACGATCAGGCTACGCCTCTAGGGACCGGAAGGGCAGGTGGCGGGATCGTGTTGATACGGCGAGTTTTCAGAGGATGCGCGACTGGCTGCGGGAGCCGGCCGGGGCCGTGACGGGCCAACGGAAGGAGTCGGCAGAGGTCGCCCCGCCACACTTTTCGAAGCCGCCGACAGTTGGCTTGTTACCATTCTTGTGTTCTGCCGTCTACCTCATTTGTGTCATCCCGCCACGAAGGAGTTCCCATGCGCATTTTTCTTGCCCTAACGATTCTGCTATCAACCTTCACGTTCGCCCAGCCGGCAAATTCTGGTTCCGGCAACGAAATGCCGGATCTGGACAGCTTTACGCCCGATCAGGTCGACAAGTCGCTTGACCCCTGCAATGACTTTTTCCAATACGCGTGCAGCAAGTGGTTGAAGGCGAACCCGATTCCCTCGGATCAGGCCGGGTGGGGGACGTTCAACAAGCTGGCCATCTGGAATGTGGCGGCAATTCACAGCACGCTGGAAGATGCGGCGAAGCCATCGGCGAGCCGCAATCCGGCGGATCAGAAGGCGGGCGACCATTACGCTTCGTGCATGGATGAGGCCGCCGTCAACAAGGCCGGAATTACTCCGCTGAAGCCGGCGCTTGACCGGATCGCGGCGATGAAAGACAAAACGCAACTGCCGGAGGTGGTGGCGAGCCTGCAACAGATGGTGCGGCCGGCAAACCTGAACTTCATCGACGCGCAGTACCAGGGAATTCTGTTTGGGATTTACAACGGTCCCGATTTCGACGATGCCAGCGTCAACATCGGCACGCTGGACCAGTCGGGCATGAACATGCCGTCGCGCGAGTTCTATTTGAACGACGACGAGAAGTCGAAGGAGATCCGCGAGAAATATGTGAAGCACGTCGCGCAGATGCTGGAGTTGAGCGGCGAGTCGAAAGAGCAGGCGGCGGCGGATGCGAAGTCGGTGCTGGCGATGGAGACGGCACTGGCGAAGGCGGCGATGGACATTGTAGTGCGGCGTGACCCGAAGAACGTCAACCACAAGATGACGGCGGAACAGTTGCAGGCGCTGACGCCTTCGTTCAAATGGAGCAAGTATTTTGGCGCGATGCAGGTGCCGGTGGCGAAGCAGTACCTGGTGACTTCGCCGGACTTTTTCAAGGGCATGGAAAAGCTGATCGCTTCGGAGCCCATCGAACACTGGCGTGGATATCTGAGGTATTCCGTCCTGCACTTGTCGGCGTCTTCGCTGTCGCAGCCGTTCGTCGAGGAGAATTTTGATTTCTACGGTAAGACGCTTTCCGGGACGAAAGAGATTCAGCCGCGGTGGCGGCGTTGCTCATCGTATGCGGACATCGATCTGGGAGACGCCGTCGGTCAGGCGTATGTAGCGCGCTATTTTCCACCGGCCAGCAAGGAGCGCATGCTTGAGTTGGTGAAGACGATCAAGGGAGCGTTGAGCGCGGACATCGACGCAGCGGACTGGATGTCGGCGGAGACGAAGAAGAAAGCGCACGTCAAACTGGAGGCGCAGGTCGATAAGATCGCGTATCCGGACCATTGGCAGAACTACTCGTCGGTGGAAATCAAGCGCGACGATTTTCTGGGGAATGTGCAGCGCGCGAGCCGGTATGAGTTGCAGCGGCGGTTGGGAGAATTCGGCAAGCCGGTCGATCGTTTGAAGTGGAACATGACTCCGCCAACCGTCAACGCGTATGAAGATGCGCAGACCAACACCATCAACTTTCCTGCGGGAATTCTGCAGCCGCCGTTCTTTGATGCGAAGCTTGGGGACGCGGTGAACTATGGAGCGATCGGTGCGGTGATTGGGCACGAGATCATCCATGGGTACGACGATCAGGGGCGGAAGTTCGATGCAGCGGGCAATCTGAAAGACTGGTGGACGCCGAAGGACTCCGCTGCCTACGACGAGCGCGACAGTTGCATTGCCGAAGAGTACACACAAGATGTTCCGGAAGCTGGCGTAAAGCAGAACGGCAAGCTGTCGCTAGGGGAAGACACCGCGGACAACGGGGGCGTGCACATCGCGCTGAACGGACTGCAGAGTGCCTTGAAGGCGCAGGGAAAGGAACTCGACTCGCCTGCGGACGGAGGCGTGACCGAACTGCAGACATTCTTCCTGGCATATGCGAACGTATGGTGCGGAGAGAATCGGCCCGAGGCTGCGCGCACGGCGGTCATGACGCAGGGGCATTCGCTGAATCGCTACCGCATCAATAACGTGGTCGGGAATATGTCGGAGTTCGCGCATGCGTTTGGCTGCAGGTCAGGACAGCCGATGGTGCGCGCGAATGCATGCCGCGTCTGGTGATGAGTGAAGGTCTAAAGAGGGGGGCGGCCTTGTAGGCTGCCCCAATTTTTGTTTACAACCTTCTCGGTCTGAGACAAGTCGAATGGAATGTTGCACATACTACCCACAATAGTTGATGCGAGGATCTGTACGAATTCATTTGTAATCCTTGTGTAATCAACTATTTACATGCATTTTAGATTGTTTACGCTCGGTGGGTGATACACCAGATTCAACACTCGGCCATCAGGCCCTCCCCCATCCCCCGCGACTCGCGCGCGGGGGATTCTTCTTTCTGTGAAACCCGCTCTGCCTACAAATTCACTTTGAAGCCGGAGGGGCTGCGCTCGCTTTCGGCGAGTATTCGGGCGGTAGCGGATTGTCGGGGCGCTCCTCGTCCCAGATAGCGTTGGTGATCCACCAGCGTTTGCCGTCCCAGAAGGCCTGAATGCTGTTGATGCCGCGCGCGATGATGGGGCCGTCGGTCTTGGTGCGGCTCTCGTAGGTGCTGAAGACGTGCGCGATGTTGCCGAAGCGCTGGGTTTCACGGTGAACTTCCTTTTCGTAGAAGCCGCCCTGGAGGCCCTTGTCGGAGGCGTCGACGAATTGCTGGTGAGTCATGGTGCGCGCGACGGGCTTGCCCTCTTTGCTTTGCGACATGGAGACGAACCGGATGTCGGGTATGTAGAGCGTGCGGTCGCGCGACCACTGGCGAGGCTGGCCGGCGGGTCCTGAGATTACGTCGTAGTAGGCAGCGATGACGCCGTCGAGGGAGCCGACGTCACCGGGGCGTGGATCGATGGTCGGGACGTCGACATGAGAGGGTGCGGGTGTGGTCTGGGCAGAGACGGTCGCGGACAGCAGAATGGTCGCGAGTATCGAAACGAGCAGGCGCCTGGGCATGATGTCTCCTGAGGTGCGGAAGCAATGTAGCACCTGCAGGGGCCGCGCCCGAAGTCAGTAATTACCTCGTGCAATCGTCGATTCGGGAAGGGGATTTTTACCCGGCACAGATTGCTATCTTCATTTGCGTGAACTGCAGCCATACTTGTTGAATGGCGATTACTTTCTCAGCGGAGCGCTGGCTTCCGAAGTCGGTGCTTTGCCTGCGGGACTACAACTCCAGCAAATTTCTGCACGATGCGATAGCGGGCGTGACCGTTGGCTTGGTGGCTCTGCCGCTTGCGATGGCATTCTCCATTGCTTCTGGCCTAACTCCGCAGGCCGGCATCTATTGCGCGATCGTCACCGGATTCCTGATTTCGCTGCTCGGGGGATCCAAGACTCAGATCGGAGGTCCGACCGGCGCGTTTGTTGTCGTTATCGCCGGGATCGTTGCCGCGCACGGCGTGGACGGGTTGTTCATGTGCACGGTGATGGCGGGCGCTCTGCTGGTGGCGATGGGCTTGGCAGGGATGGGGTCGGCCATCAAGTTCATTCCGCGGCCGATCGTGGTGGGATTCACCAATGGAATTGCGATTTTGATTGCAAGCACGCAGGTGAAGGACTTTCTTGGCTTGCAAATCGCGAAGGTACCCGGCGAGTTCACGCAGCGGTTGTTGGCCTTTGCCTCTCACCTCAGGACGCTGAACTACGATGCGGCGCTGCTGGCGGCGGCGACCGTGCTCATTCTGATTGTGTGCCGTAGCCTCTCGAACAAGATTCCCGGTCCGATCATCGCGCTGGTGATGGGAACTCTGGCGGTGTTCGTCTTCAAATTGCCGGTGGAGACGATCGGGTCACGGTTCGGAGGAATTCCAAGCGGACTACCGAAGCTTCAGATTCCGATGTTCCGCGCGGATCTGATTCATGGGCTGCTAGGGCCGGCGGTCACGGTGGCAATGCTGGGCGCGATCGAGTCGCTGATGTCGGCCGTGGTGTCGGACCGGATGAGCAACGACCATCACAATCCGAACGTGGAGTTGGTGGCGCAAGGCGTCGCGAATATCGCGTCCCCGATGTTCGGCGGCCTGCCGGCTACGGGCGCGATCGCGCGCACAGCGACGAATATTCGTTCGGGTGCGCAGACACCGGTGGCCGGGATGATTCACGCTCTGACGCTTCTGAGCATTCTGCTTTTCGCTTCGCGCTTGGTGGCCTATGTTCCTATGGCAGTGCTGGCCGGGATCTTGATGGTCGTGTCCTACAACATGGGCGAATGGCGGGAGATCCCGCAACTGTTGAAGCTGACCAAAACGGATATCAGCGTGTGGCTGGTCACGTTTGCTCTAACGGTGTTTGCCGATCTGACGGTGGCGGTAGAGGCGGGAATGATCCTGGCGGCGTTGCTGTTCATCAGCCGGGTGGCGGCGACGACCACGGTGTCGCAAGTAACAGATGATTACATTGAAGATGGACGGGTCCACATTCTGCAGGACAAGGACATTCCGTACTACGCGACCATCTTCCGGATCCATGGGCCGTTTTTGTTTGGCGCGACCGACAAGATTTCGGCCGTGACGGAGAACATGCATACGCTGCCGCCGGTGGTGGTTCTGCGGCTGCGCAACATGACGGCGCTGGACGCCACGGGTCTGTTTGCGATTGAGGAGGTCGCACGGGCGTTGCAAGCGACGGGGCGGACGCTGATCCTGTGCGGAGCGCGCGAGCAGCCGGCAAAGTTGCTGCATGAGGCCGAGTTCGAAGGAGTGATTGGAAAGAACAATATTTGCGAGAACGTGCAGGAAGCCGTGCAGCGGGCGCAGGAAGTGTTTGAGAAATTGGAGACCAGGGCCGCGCTCGGAGGGAAGGTGTGAGGAGTACGACGACGCTTTTTCGGCCGCTGGGGCAGGGCGAACTCGATCTGATTCGAGCCAGCGGATTCCGGGCATTTCCACCACGGCTACCGGAGCAGCCGTACTTCTATCCTGTGCTGAACGTGGAGTACGCCGCCCAGATCGCGAGAGATTGGAATGTAAAAGACCCGCAGTCGGGATATGTGGGATACCTACTGCGATTCGAAGTTGATGCTGAATTTTTGAAAAAGTACAAGGTGCACCAGGTTGGGGATGCGCAGCACCGCGAGTATTGGATTCCAGCAGCTGAGTTGGAGGCGTTCAATGATCAGATTGTTGGGTTGATCGAGGTGGTGGCAGAATTTCGCTCAACGCCATAATTCACGTCTGTCGCGGAGCGCTTCCCAGTGGATCGGGCAGTGCGTATTTATGAACTAGTGAGCGCGGCCAGTTGGGCTTTCGTGGCTCTCACGTAGTCGGCCGGCGACAACAGGATCTGCAGGCCTCGCATTCCGGCGGATACCGAAATCACTTCGAAGAGTTCAAGTGTCTCGTCGGCGAAGACTGGGTAGTCCTTCTTGCCAGCCAGAGCGGTGACGCCCCCGCGTATGTAGCCAGTGAGGGACTGCAACTCTTTTACAGGGACAAGTTGAATCTTGCGGTTACCCGACGCCTCGGCGAGAAGCTTCAGGTTTAACTCTGTGTTGGCCGGAATTACAGCCATGCAGATGCCGTTGCGATCGCCGCACGCGACCAGCGTCTTGAACACTTGTTCGGCGGGAAGCCCGATTTTCGCGGCTACGGTTTCGGCGGCGAGGTCGTGGGGGTCGACTTCATATTCGCGCAGTTCGTAGCGAATGCCTAACTGGTCGAGGAGACGTGCGGCGTTGGTTTTCGCGGGCACGGGAGGATTGTAGCGGTTGAGTGGACAGAGGGAAGGGGTCAGTGGTTGGTGGTTAGTGAAAAGGCCTCTGAGCCCGAGGGCGAGAAAAAAGAGAGCTCCTGTGATTGCGCTTTTGTGGGTGAGGCCTTTATATTCGGCTGCGTCGATTGGAGAGGTGGCCGATGAGAATGCTGCTTCACTGGGTGTTGAGTGCGTTATCGATCTGGATTGTCTCGCGACTGGTGCCCGGCTTTGCCGTGAGCGGGCCGATGGCCGCGCTGATTGCGGCGGTGGTGATTGGCTTCGTAAATGCCACGCTCGGGCTCTTCCTGAAAATCGTTACCTTTCCCCTGACTTTGCTGACACTGGGATTGTTCTGGCTGATCATCAATGCGGTGGTGATCAAGCTGGCGTCCGCGATTGTGCCGGGTTTTCATGTGGATACGTTTGGCGCGGCGTTCTGGGGAGCGATCGTGCTCAGCCTGGTGAATATGGCATTGAAGTGGTTGATCTTGCCGGAGAAGAAGTAGAGCCGATAATTCCCAGGTTAGCGCCCAAAGGACGGGCGCGACCTGGGGCACGGTCGTTACCGAAAAACCTTTAACCTACAACACAGCCCTTCCACCGCCGAGCACAGAGAGCCTTTCTCTGTGTAACCCCGTGGCCTCAGTTGGAGATCGCTTATTCCGCTTGTTCGGTCGAGCTCGGCTTCTTCGGTTTCATCATTTCCCATTCTTTGTCGGTCAACATTCGTCCAAGCGTCGTGAATTCTCCTGCGCCCTGGAGCCACTCGCCGCCGTCCATGGTGACTACGTCTCCGTTGATGTAGGTGGAAGCGTCGCTGATCAGGAACGTGGCCAGGTTGGCGAATTCGTCGAGCGTGCCGAAGCGGCCTAGCGGGATGCGCTTTTTGGCGAGTTCTTCGAGTTCCGGGCGCGGGAGCAGACGCGAGAAGGCGCCTTCAGTGGGCACGGGACCCGGTGCAATCGCGTTCATGCGGATACCACGATTGCCCCATTCGACGGCCAGACTCCGCGTTAGAGCTTGCACTCCGGCTTTCGCGACTGCGGAAGGAACTACGTAGGCCGAGCCTGTGGTCGTGTAGGTGGTGGTGATGTTTAGGACGACGGCGCGATGTTCTGCGGCCAGCCAGCGTTTTCCGCAGGCCATGGTGGTGTTCAGCGTCCCCTGAAGCACGATGCCGAGGACGGATTCGAAGGCGCGCAGGGAGAGTTCTTCGGTGCGCGCGAGAAAATTTCCAGCCGCGTTGTTCATGAGCACGTCGAGCGGGCCATCGTGCCAGATGGTGTCGATCATTTCGTCGACTTTGGCGGCGTCGCGGACGTCGCAAGGGCGGGGGTGGATGGAGCCGCCGGTTTTTTCGCGGAGCTCGGCTTCGGTGGCGGCTAGGACTTCGTGGCGGCGTCCGCAGATGTAAACCGTGGCACCCAGCTCAAGGAAGCGCTGGGCGGCGGCTTTGCCCAAGCCTGTGCCGCCGCCTGTGATGAGAATCCGTTTGTTCTTCAGGAGATTGTTTTGGAACATGAGTCACCTGCGCCTGGTGATTGTATCGGAGTGCCGGGGAAAAGCTTTTAACCACAAAAGTCGCGCAGAAAGGCCGCTAAGATCGCCAAGGGTCGGTAGGCGAAAAATCTTAAAACGCAGAGGGCGCAGAGAACTTCCGCAGAGGACGCAGAGAGGGGCGGGCTGCGTTTGGGTCAGGTCACAGTCTCTTTCGTTATGCGAGTGCGGAAATATCGGGCGGCGCCGCGTTTACGTTATGAACTTCTTTGTTCCAGATGGCTGGCTACGCGGAAGCCGTAGTCGGCATATTGCAGGTGGGGTGGAATGCTGGAGCGGGCAGCGCAACGAGTTACCTTGATGTGGTGGCGCCAGGAGCCTCCGCGGGAGGCGCGACGGATGCCGCTCTCGGGCCCGCGTGGGTTGCGTTCAGGGGAGACTGCATAGTAGTCGGGGCTGAACCAGTCGCTGCACCACTCGTGTACGTTGGCGCAGATATCGAAAAGGCCGAATGCATTTGGTGCGGACTGGCCGACGGGTTCGGGGCCGCTTTGCCAGCGCGTCGCGTAGTTCGGCAGCGAATCGGGCGGTGCGTCCCCCCACGGGAAGAGTTTGCCTTCCACGTCCCCACGCGCGGCGCGCTCCCATTCCGCTTCGGTGGGGAGACGGTAGCTGCGACCGGTAACGGAGCACAGCCATGCGCAGTATTCCGTGGCCTCAAACCATGACGCTCCGACGACTGGCTGCTGCGGATTGGAGAAGGCGGGATCTTGAAAAAACGGTGGCGCGACTTTGCCTTCGCTGCGTATAAAAGTCGCGTAGTCGGCGTTGGTGACCTGATGGGCTGCAAGTTGGAAGGCGTCGATCCATACGCGGTGGATGGGGCGCTCATTGTCCTGGCCGGAGTCGGAACCCATGAGAAACCATCCTGCGGGGATCGTGACCAGTGCAGGGACCGGTTTGGGGACGGTGGGTTGGGAGAGTGTGGACATCGGTCCTGGAGTTGAGGCTAGCATAGCCTTAGAGCGGTCGGGGAAAGCCTTTGACCGCAAAGGACGCAAAGTAAAGATCACAAAGGGCGCTAAGAGATGCGAAGCGGTTCACTGCGCGATTTCTCCGCGATCCTCGCGAGATTTTCTTCCGAACTTCGCGGTTAAAAGCTCTTGATTTGGCGAACGGGAAGCAACAGCCATCCTAACAAAACGACATTGACGGACTAACGTCCGCGCAGTTGGCGGACGACCTCGGCGATATTGTTTTCCTGGAAGAGGCGAATAGCGGCGATGCCCGCGGCTCCGGCCTCGAGGCAGGAGGACGCGTTCTCGAGTGTGATGCCTCCGAGCGCGAGTACAGGAATTTTGTATTGGCATGAGCGACGAAGGGCGTCGAGTCCGGCTGCCTTCGTGCCGGCGATGGCTCGTTTTTCGAAGACCGGGGCGAAGAGGGCGAGGTCGGCTCCTGCGATATCGGCTTGCTGAACCTCAGAGGGTTGGTGACACGATTGGCTGATGGTGCCGCGGGCGGGGGCGCCCGCGCTACATAAACGACTTTGCTGCCAGATGCGGCGGACTTCGGTGACGGCGATGTCGTTTGCGGGCAGATGTACTCCATTGGCTGATACGGCTAGGGCTACGTCGGTGCGGGAGTTGATTAGGAGTTTAGTTCTCAGTTCCCGGCTCTCAGTTCTCAGCTGTGATTTCTGAATAATATCGAGGGCCTTGTGGGCGAGGGATTCCAGTTCACGCGTGGAGAGGTCTTTTTCGCGGAGTTGGATGTAATCGATCCCGGCTTGAGCCGCCTCGCCGATTTTCTCGAGCAGACGGGTGTGGCGGGAAGAGTCTTCCCCGGGGAATTGAGTGCGATCGGTGATGTAACAGAGCTGGGGGCTACGCATCGGGAACTGGCTGGCTTGCGCGAGCGGTGAGTTTAATCCAAGTTCCCGTTTCAGGGCCGCGTCTTCGCGATTTCGGGGAGGGCTTCTCCTTCTTTCTTGGGCGCACCTCCCAGGTGATGGCGGGTCAAGCCGTCGCGCAGAAACTCGAAACCCTCCTCGGGCGAATCCACCATCTTGAACAGTTCCAGATCTTTGGCGGCGATGGTGCCGGCGTCGATCATTGCCTGGAAATTGATGAGCTTGTTCCAGTACTCGCTGCCGTAGATGACGACGAGAATCTTTTTGGCCAGTTTGTCGGTCTGGGCGAGCGTGAGGATTTCGAACAACTCATCGAAGGTGCCGAAGCCGCCCGGAAAAATGACCAGCGCTTTCGCGAGATAGGCGAACCAGAATTTCCTCATAAAGAAGTAATGAAATTCGAAGTTCAGTGAAGGCGTGATGTAAGGATTCGGAAACTGCTCAAAGGGCAGATTAATGTTGAGGCCGATGGTCTTTCCGCTGGCCTCCTTCGCTCCGCGGTTAGCGGCTTCCATGATGCCGGGTCCGCCGCCGGTGGTGACCACGAAGCGGCGACGGCGCGCGGGAATCTGTATGGACCACTCGGTCAGCATCGAGGCAAGCTTGCGGGCGTCTTCGTAGTAACGTGCCATGTCGACTGCGGCCTGCGCCCGTTTCAGGTTGGTGACGTAGCCGTCGGACTTTGCATCGCCTTTGCGGATGGTGGCGAGATTGCTTTCGGCGTCTTCCATGCTTTGAAAGCGGGCGGATCCGAAGAAGACAACCGTGTCCTGGATCTGCTCTCGGCGGAAGCGCGCAAAGGGCTCGCTGTATTCGGCAAGGATGCGGAGGATGCGGCCGTCGGGGCTGTTGAGGAACGGTTCGTTCTGATAAGCGAGCGTGGCGGGCTTGAGTCGGTCGGTCATGCGGAGACTTTCGGCGAAAAGTTTGGGAATACTGTCAGTTGATCATGCGTACTTACGGGAGCCGGTCTTCGTGATAGTGGATGGCCTCGGAAAAGCCGATCCAGATGTCGAGCATCCCTAAGCCGCTGCACAGTCCGCGGAAGAAGCCGTGCGTCATGATCGTGCGCAGGTCGGGATAGCGAAGGAGCAGAGAGTTATCGGTCCACTGCGGCGTCCAAGGCAGTACGACCAGCAGCACGCCCGCGGCCGCGCATACGAAGACGAATGACAAAACCAGCAAACGGTGAACCCAGATCTGCACCCGCGTCGGGCTCTTGGCTTCCGGAGTTTCAGCTGCGGAATCGGAGGACACGGGCTCGGCCGCCAAGCCGGTGGGAACAGGAGGCTGGATTTCCGTCCGCGGAGGAGTCTGGGAATCAGGCATCAGGCGGATGCCCGCCCTTCCAGTGAAGCCATTTTTTCCGGGGAGGCGATGCTTCTGGAAATCATCACGCCATTCTACGACTTCAAGGCCTTGATGCGCTCGCCCACATCGCGATAGTCGATGTTGCTGCCATAAACTTCCATGAAATGCTGCAGGGCGTGGTTCTTATCCTGGGCGGTTTCATAGGAAGAGGCCAGTTCGTAGTGAAGAGCGGTGCGCGTCTCCTGGTCGAGCGAGGGCAGAGCAAGAGCTTTCTCATACCAGCGGATGGCTGCCTCGGGTACGCCTTTGTCGAGGAAGCACTGCGCCAGCCAGGTGTACGTCTGCATGACTTGCGGGAAGCCGTCTCCGTGATCGATGGACTGGCAGACTTTCTGCAGCTCGCCGATAGCCTCGTCGAGCAATCCCATTTCGCGGAAGGCGACGCCGAGGTTGTAGTGCGTCTCGGGATCTTCGTCCGAAGTGGTGGTTTCTTCTTCGAGTTCGTGGCGGATCTCGCCGAACATGTCGGCCAGGTCGACACTCGCAGCAAGATCGGGTTTCGTCGTCGTCGTGCCGTTAGTGGGACGAACGGACGCCCGGAATGTCGAAGCTGTGCCAGCCGGCTGCACTGCAACCGCCGATGCGGCGGCGGCTGGAGGCTCGATGGCCGGTGGTACAGGAACGGAGTGAGGGGCTGCGCCGGAAGCTGCGCTGGCAGCCATGTGCAATCCGGATTGAGCGGCCGCGGGCTCGGGCGTTGCAACGGCGACATGGGCGGCTGGTTGTTCGGGTGTGGCGACCGGGGCTTCCTTCAGGAAGCTGTCTCCCAGGGAATTTTCGAGATCGGCGACGAACTCGCCTAGAACGCCGGCGTCTTTGGGCTTGTCCGCTGCCTCGGAGGCAGGAGCATGTTTCGGCCCGGCCATGAACTCCAGATGACTGACCAGGCCAGGGTCGGTGCCCGCGTGCGCTGTGATTTCCTGTTCCTGCTCGATCTCGTGATGCACTGTGTCAGGCAGGAATCCGTCGCCTAACGAAGAATCAAGCTCCGCGACCATTTGATGCAGAGGCGTTGTCGGCTCACCTTCGTGGGGGATGCTCGCAGGCTCTTCGTGAGTGGGGACTGCTTCCTCGAGCGCGACGGCTTCGGGAATTTCGTCTGAAGCTTCTTCGACGGTTGCGACCTCGGGGGTCGCGGGCAGCGGCGGCATCGATTTCTGCCTGGATAGCGGCCAACTGCTCGTAGTCGGCAGTCTGGGACTGCAATTTCACAAAGGCAGCACGCGCCTGGTCGAGCATGGAATGCTCGATGTAGAAGCGGACTTCTTCGATGGTCTCGGCGACGGCGTCGCTGGCTTCAACAGAAATTTCTTCGATCGCCGGCTCGACGGGTGGGGCTTCCGGTTCTGGATCGGCGACGGTGGCTTCTGCGCTTTCGGCTGCCAGGGCGCCGTCCCACTCGTCAGAGAGGTCGATTTCACTCGCTGTCTCGTTCACGATGACCGGCATTTCTTCGGGCTCGTGAGCATGGTGAGAAGGAGCCGAGGTTTCTTCTGACTCAGCAACGGAGAATTCCGGACTTGTCCCGGACGACATCGGCCAGGGGGCGACCGGAATCTCGGCTTCGTCGGTAAGTGGTGCGGAAGCGCGGCCGGGAACGGCTGAGGCGTGCTCCTCACAGCGCTGCGCTAGATCTTCGTAGCGCGATCCTTCTTCGGAAAGCCCAGCCTCGTTGTATACCGACGCCAGCGTCTGGCAGCAGGCAGCGGCATCGGCAAAGCGCTCGGAGCGCACGTAGAGAGCGGCCAGACGCTGATTCAAGCGCACGTCGCTGGGCGCGATGGGCAACACGGCCATCAACGGGCCGAGCGCCTTGTCGGGCATGTTGTAGGACACGAATAACTCAGTGTCAGTAATAGCAGCCCGCAACGCGTTGGCGATTTCCGGGGAGTACTCCTGGTTGATCGGAGGCGCCGTGGCTTCAAGCTCTTCGACCAGAACGATGCCTTCTTCCACCGAGAGGAGCTTCGATCCCGTGCCTCCACCCATCATGCCAACCACCTGCTGGTAGTTCTGCATGTGGATGGGGTTTTGCGGTTCCTCTTCGGTGAGTCCCTGATACAACTCGCGGGCGCGTGCCAGATCGCCGGCTTGCACGCTCGCGTGAGCGAGCAGTTCGTGAACTTCCGTATCGTGCGACTGGTCGCCTGCCTTGTGAAACAACTCCAGCACTTTTTCAAGTGCAGGTGGGTTGCTGCCCAGCGGCCCGATCACGGCGCGCAGCATTTCCAGGATCTTTGCTGAATTCTCGGCTAACAGGCGGTCGGCGTGCTCTTCGATCACGTGGATGGCGTCTTCCTGCGCGTTATTTTGCAGGAGCGCGTCAACGTAAGAGAACATCGCGCCCGCGTCGTTGTGAGCGATGAGCAGCTTCGCGGCCAACGGGCCGGCTTCGCTGACGCGCCCAGTCTGCAGGTATGCCTTGAGCAAGTCCCGCATGCCATCGGGATGACTGTCGAGATCGTGAACTTTCTGGAAGAGCGGGATCGCGCCGGCGGCGTCGCCTGATTCGATGGCGTTGCGAGCGCGCAGCAGCAGCGCGTAGCTGTTACCCGGGTCGAGCGTGAGCATGCGCTGCAGGATTTCTTCAGCGCCGCCGCGTGAGCCTCGATTGCGCAAAGTTTCGGCGGCCGCGGAGAAAATCTGCCAGGCGTCGTTCTTCTTGCCCAACCGGATGTAGACCTCGGCCAAACGCACACGCATGGCGACGTTTTCCGGGTCCATTTCTAAAATTTTCTGAAAGATGCGAACCGATTGTTCGAGTTCCCCGGCACGCAGGAATTCTTCGGCAACTTGCAAGTACTGGGCTCGGGCATCGTTGAACAGGCCCTGCTGGGTGTAGAGTTCGGCGAGCTTCAGAACGCTTTCGAGCGACGGCTTGAGTTTGCCGATCTTCTTGTACATCGCGATGCCTTTAACCGTGAAACCCTGTGCGGCATAGGCATCGCCGACTTTTTTGAAGCAGTCGGTGGCTTTGTCGACTTCCCCATTGCGAGAGTAGAGGTCGCCCACGGTGTTCAGCACCGTCAGGTCCTTGGGGTCAGCCTTGAGGATCTTTTCGTACTCGGCAATGGCGTTCTGAAGCTTGCCCTGCTGGACGTACTTCTCCGCAGCGCTCAGAACTTTCTGTTTGTTAAAGCCGAAACCAAATGCCATAAGAGTGCGGACTCCAGCTTTTTCCCCGCCGAAGATCTGCTCACTGGGGAGCCTCGACAGACGGGCCGGAACGAACTGCCCTGGGTTCACCTCGCCCAAGGGACAGCCTGACTAACAACCGCAATTGTAAGGCGGGTAACCCGGATTCGTATGGTTACTAAGGGTTACCGAAAGGGAGTGTACGACCGGGTTACGGAAGGAACCTGTTAAATGGAACCTGTTTGGGAAAAACGGGTTCGGACGGACAGGGCAAATGGGCGCAATTTGCGGCAGAAGAAGGATGATTCACACAACCGGCGGCTAGGCGCGTGCCAGTGCTGTGAGGGTGAAGATCAGAATTCCAAGCAGGGCGGGCCTGGGCAGGCGGCGAATGACATGCCATACCATAATGCTCATCGAGTGGATCCTCCGCGCGGGGGAAACCGCGAATGAATCTTCGAAAAAAGCCTCCGAGGGAGGCTACCTCGCCAAATGTGAACCTGTGGTGGCCGAATTGTAAGCAGAGGCCGGGGGATTTCGCAAGGAGTTAGTAGTACAGGTTACCCTGCCAGTCGTCAGTCGCCAGTCGTCAGAACATTCGGATGGAACCTGTCGCGGGCGGGGCGCCCTGCGACACATGAAGTGTTTAGTCCGGCGGAAGGCCTTCAAAAGCGCGTGTGATTTTGTCGATATCGTCGCCCTGGAGGCGGCAGGCGCTGCCCAGTTTGTCGGTGAGAATCTTGTTGATGGCCGGCAGAGTCTGGCCCTTCGTCTGGGTCACGAAGCGGTGCCATTCACTGGAAACCGTCTTGCGCTCGTCGGTATCGGCGTCTTCGCAGAACTGACGCACGGCCTCATCGAGCGTGCCGTATTCGTCGGCCATGTCCTCGTGAAAATAGCCCCGCATGAAACTCCGCAACGCAGGGAAGGTTTCGGCAGTGATATCGCTGCTGTGTTTGTGGGACGCATTCGAACTCATCAGCGGCACTCCGGGTAAGAAGTCAGAACGTAGTAGCTGTCGGGCGGAACCCAGCGCAGAACGATGGTGGCGCGGGCGCAGGGTCCGGGTTGGTCGGAGTCGCGGCGCAGAGATCGTCCGATGGGATACGACGAATCGCCGTCGTAGTCGATGACGAGGTTGGGGTGGCCACCTTCGCGGCTCAACCAGCGATCAATCTTCTCGTGATTTCGTTCAAGGGCGGTTCCGACCGCCCGTTCTGCGGTATCGCGATCGGTCCAGGTCGAGGCGGCGGAGATGTTTTGTTCATGCCGCAAACGCTCGCGAAGCTGATCGTCGGTACGGCCGACATGCTTGCGGAGGGTGTGGCCGCCGGCAGACTCATCCTGCGAGAGATCACGCGACGATCCCGAGGTGCCGGATGCAGTCGGTGCGGGTCGAGGGAAATCCGGTTGGGCGGACGTCTGACCTTGCTGGTTGCAGGCAATGGCGGCGAACAGAGTCGCCAGCACTGCGGCGAATGCGCGTCCGGGAATGACGGCTCTTCCTGCGGAATTCATCAATTTGTTGAAACTTGGATGTTGCGTCCTGAGGGCCCGAACGCCAGCATTTCGCCAGGCGACGCGGGGGATGGCGCTGCCACAGCGTTAGCAGCCTACCTCCGCGCGGTACCCTCTGGCAAATGGGTGGTCTGATATGGGGAACGGGGCAAGGCGCAGCGAGGGGCCGCTTCGCGTAAATTGATGAGCATGGCGCGTACTTCCGTCGGCGAATGGCTGAGCGATTTTCTGCTCCACGGCAAGGAATGCGCCTACGTGCAAAAGCGCGGATATCGCACCGAGAGATGGTCGCACGCGCAGGTGGCGGGCTTGGCGTTTCAGTTCGCCCGCGAGCTTGAGTCGCGAGGAATTGCGAAGGGCGACCGGGTCATGATTTGGGGAGAGAACTGCGCGGAGTGGGTTGCTGCATTCCTGGGATGCGCGTTGCTGGGCGTGATTGCCGTTCCGATGGACGATGCAGCGACCGACGACTTTGCGCTGCGGGTGACGCGCGAGGCGGGAGCGCGGTTGACGGTGTGCTCACACGGGCACTCTGCAGGTGGGGTTCCCTCGCTGATTCTGGAAGAGTTGCGTACCAACCTCGCCGCGCATCCGTCATCGCCACGCGAGGGTGTGCACATCGTCTCGAGTGATCCGCTGGAGATCATCTTCACTTCGGGGACCACGGCCGAGCCGAAGGGAGTCGTGATCACTCACGGCAATGTCCTGTCGAACACGGCACCGCTTGAGACTGAGATTCGGAAGTATCTGAAGTATGAGCGGTGGGTGCATCCGGTGCGGTTTTTGAACCTGCTGCCGCTGAGCCATGTGTTCGGACAATTTCTTGGGATGTTTCTGCCTCCGCTTATGGCGGGAACTGTGATTTTTCAAGGCTCCTTGGGCCCTTCGGAAGTGTTGCAGACGATTCGGCGGGAGAGGGTTTCCGTGCTGGTGGCGGTGCCGCGCATGCTGCAATCGCTGAAAGAAAAAGTCGAAAGGGACGAGGAGGATGCCGGACGATCGAATGCGTTTCGTGCCAGGTTCAAGAATGCGGAAGGTGAAAAGTTTCTGCGCCGTGGATGGATCTTCCGCCGCCTACACCGTCGGTTCGGGTGGAAGTTTTGGGCTTTTATTTCCGGTGGGGCGGCGCTCGACCATGAGACGGAAGAGTTCTGGAACCGACTGGGATTTGCGGTGATTCAGGGGTACGGACTCACGGAGACGACCTCTTTGGTGAGCGTGAATCATCCCTTCAAGTTGGGAAAAGGATCGATCGGCAAGGTTCTGCCGGGACGCGAAGTGAAGCTGGCGGAGGACGGAGAGATTCTGGTTCGAGGTGGTGGGGTGGCGGCTGGGTATTGGAGTGCGGGCACACGCAGGGGGCGGGACGCTGGCGAGAGTGACGGTGGTCCGCCGCCGCTACACGTGGCTGGCGAGGACGGGTGGTATCGCACTGGCGATCTTGGCGCGCTCGATTCGGAAGGGAACCTTTACTTCAAGGGGCGCAAGAAAGGTGTGCTGGTCACGCCCGCCGGAATGAATGTCTATCCGGAGGATTTAGAAGCGGCGCTGCGTGCTCAGCCAGAAATCCAGGACTGCGTGATTGTGGGGACGGCGCGCGGAGGAAATGAAGAGCCTTGCGCGGTCGTGATTCTGCGGGATGGGACGGCTGATCCAGCGGCGGTTGTACAGCATGCCAACCAGAGGCTCGCTGAATATCAGCGCGTGCGCGAATGGTTTGTCTGGCCCGAAGCGGATTTTCCCCGAACAACTACGGGCAAGCCGCGCCTCAACGTGGTTCGTGAGACGGTGCAGACGCGGCATGTTCCAGAGGCGCCGAATGTCGCGGGCTCGAGCCCTCTGGCGGACTTGATCGGGAGAATTTCCGGACGGGCAGTGCCTGCTCTGCGCCAGGAAGCAAACCTCGAAAACGATTTGCACTTGAGTTCGCTTGAGCGCGTGGAATTGATGAGTGTGCTCGAAGACCGCTACCAGGTTGACTTGAGGGAGACCAGTTTCAGCGCCGCGCGCACCGTGGGCGACCTGCAACGGATGCTTAGCGGCGAGGGTGGGGAGCGTGTTGAGTATCACTATCCGCGATGGACTCTGACCTGGGCGGTGCGTTGGGTGCGCACCCTTACTTACTATGCGTTGATGCGTCCGGCGATCATGCTGCTGGGTTGGCCGAAGATCGAAGGCCGAGAAAATCTGAAAGACGTCCGCGGACCCGTGTTGGTGGTTTGCAATCATATTGATGATGTGGATGTTGGATTCGTGGAGACTGCCCTGCCGCCGCGGTTGCGGCATCGCCTGGCGACTGCTACTGGAGGCGAAGCGCTTGAAGCTTTACGGACTCCGCCGGCCGGTCGCGGATTTTTGTTGCGTGCTTTCGACCGGCTGCAGTGGTCGTCGGGCGTGGCGTTGCTGAATCTCTTTCCCTTACCGAGAGCTACGGCGTTCCTGAAAAGCTTTGCTTATGCTGGCGAGTGCGTCGATCGCGGTTACAGCGTGCTTGTTTTCCCCGAGGGGCATCACACGACCGACGGCGAATTGCGTCCCTTTCGCGCTGGGGTGGGTTTGTTGGCCACCCGGCTTGGGATCCCGGTGGTTCCGATGAGGATTGATGGACTGTTTGATGTGAAGCGAGCGGGGCGAAGGCTTGCGCGTCCGGGAGAAATTCGCGTGAAGATCGGAAAGCCGGTGAACTTTGGGGCTATGGATGAAGCTCCGTCTATCGCGGCTGAGCTGCAGAGGAGAGTGGAAGAACTTCGGGGAACGTGAAGATGTGTGGAGGGGTGTCGATACGGCGAAAGCTGTATTTTCTTTACTAGGCGGAAATGTTCCAGACATCGATTTTCGCGTACTTACGGAATCCGGAAGGGCAGCGAGGTGCCGGAGCTCCCGCTGACGCCGTCTATAATTTTGAGCATGAAAATTAAAACCGTTCTCTCCCTCTGTTTAGTGTTCGCTGCATCATTGTTGCACGCGGCTGACAAGAAAAGTGTTGAACTGAAGAATGCGAAGGGCGAAAGCGTCGGCACTGCTACGTTGGAAGAATCCAAGGGCAACGGCGTGACGCTGAACCTCGACCTAAAGAACCTGCCTCCGGGCGACCACGCCATTCACGTACATCAGACGGCGAAATGCGACGGGCCGGATTTCAAGTCGGCCGGCGGGCATTTCAATCCCGACACCAAAAAGCATGGGCTGGAGAATCCCGAAGGCCATCATGCTGGAGACATGCAGAACTTCACGGTGGGTGCCGATGGAACCGCCAAAACGACGGTGACGAACAAGGACATCAACTTGGGTAGCGACAACCACTCGGTGTACAGCAACGGCGGCACCGCCGTGGTGGTTCACGCGAAGGCCGATGACATGAAGTCGGATCCGGCGGGCAATGCGGGCGACCGGATCGCTTGCGGCACGATCACGAAATAGAAGCGAATGAAAATAATGAGAAGGGCGTCCCCATCCCCTGGCACGCCCTTCTCGGTGCTGACCGGTCCGACGAGCGGATCTCTCCGCTGGCCCGTTCTGCACTTCTTTCACACCCTCGCGGGCGCAATCTGCGGCCCTACGAGAACTGGTGCGATGTCTCGGGGCCTAGTCCTTCGCGCCCCGTTTAGATCAAACACGGGCACTCCGCGGAAGTTGTTGCGAGGCGATTTTTTTCTGGCCCCCATGCCCCTCCGGAGTTTTCCGTAGAAAAGAACATGGTCCGTGTTCGCGCAACGATCTCCAAACACGTGACCCCCCATGCGGTGGCCCGGCAGCAGCCAACAGCGTATAGGCCCGGTTCTCCGCCTGCTAAGTCCTTGCCCACGACAGCCATAGGCGTTGCAAATCTTGTGGTTGACGAACAGAGGCGGTCGAACTATGAAGGAGCTATCCCTGCAAATCGAGCAACCGCCCCATCCCTGCTGAACCTTGAACCACGTGTCTCTTTGGAGGAGTTTCATGACAGAAGAAAAGTCGAAGCAGATGGTCAGACCCCTGCGTGTTTTTGTCGGGCATGGAACCAAGGCCGAGAAGGGTTTTCGCGCTTGCATGTCGATGCCGAGCCCGGAGGTGATCGCACCCGGAATTCCGCCCACGCCAGCCCATGATTTGATTTTCCACGGAGGGCACACGATCGCCGACCTTGTCTTCACGAACTTCTACGTGGGTGGGGCGGGAGCCTGGAAGGCCAGCGACATTCAGAACATCGACAGAGCGCTGGCGGCAGCGATGTCGGATGAGGATCTGAACAACGTGATGTCGCAGTACTATCCCTCGGGAAAGATTATGAGCAGGTTCAAACCATCGCAGACGCTGGCGGGTCCGCCTCCAAAAGTGTTCTCGCAGGGAGATGTGGAGGCTCTTGTTCAGCAGTTGTTCACGGCTGGTACTTTGAACGGATTCGACTTCAAGTCAACTGTTTTCAATTTCATGCTGCCGAGCGAGACGATCTTGAACACCGATACAACGCCCACGGGCGGTGAAGTCTCGGCAAAAGCCGAAAAGGTGTGGACACACCTGCCCGCTGAAGAAGATGAAGATTCAACGCAGGGTCTGGGCGGGTATCACGGCTCGGTCCATGTGGGCACCGGTGCTGCGGCGAAGATCATTTACTACGCCATCGGAGTGTATTCGGAGAATTTGCCGGATGGAACGACGAACGGCATCCCGGTTTTCGATCAAGCGTGGAAGAACGTCGTCGCGACTTTCTATCACGAACTGAATGAAGCCCGGACGGATGCTGACGTGGAAGACGCCATTCGCGCGGGGAACGATCCCTCGGGGGTGAAGTTTCTCGGTTGGACCTCGAAACAGGGAGAGGAATGCGGTGACTTCCCGGTCTTTGAAGCGAATCCCCTGACGCAGGTCTTCCAGGAAGTGAAGCTGACCAATAGCAGCGAAACCGTTCCTGTGCAGTTCCAGTACTCCGATCACGCGCACGGGCCGGAGGGGCCGCTCAGCACGCCCGCGCCATTTGCGGGACAACTGCAGGCGAAGGGGGCGGGGCATTCCCAGGGGGGAGGGAAAAAGAAGAAGGGTTGATTCTTGGGGAGGTCAACGAGTACTTCGCGAGGTAGATCGAGGGCGGCCGGTGGACATCGGCCGCCTTTTCCCTGCGAGGGCAAGCGTGGATTCGTATTTTCGCGTCCGCACCACGGGGCAACTGGGCTGAACCCTTTATAATCGGCCAGACACTCATCGTTTATCGAAGGCAATCCTGCAAATGGGACATCCTCTTCTCGATCTTACGGACAAGACTGCAGTAGTCGTTGGCGGCACCAGCGGAATCGGACTGGCGCTGGCGAAAGGACTCGCGGAAGCGGGCGCAAATGTGGTTCCCACCGGACGTCGCGAGGTTGAGGCGAGGGCGGCAACTGCGGCCATCGAAGGCTTTGGGCGGAAATCTATGGCTGTGACGTGCGATGTCACCCAGAACGCCAGCCTCGAGCGGTTGCTGGCGGAGGTTCGGTCCACGTTCTGCAAGGTCGACATCCTGGTGAACTGCGCTGGCCGCACGAAGCGCACTCCGACGCTCGAGGTGCCGGAGGAGGAATGGAACGCGATCATGGAAACGAACCTCAACGGTACGTTGCGAGCCTGCCGGGTGTTCGGAAAGCACATGATCGAGCGCGGCTATGGGCGGATCATCAATATCACCTCGCTAGGATCGTATGTCGGACTCTTTGAAGTGGCGGCCTACAGCGCGAGTAAATCGGGCGTGGCGTCTCTCACCAAGTCGCTCGCCGTGGAGTGGGCGAGACATGGCGTTTGCGTGAATGCCATCACACCCGGCGTGTTTCGCACGGACTTGAATGCAGCCCTTCTGGATGGCACCGAGCGGGGGCGCGAATTTTTGATGCGGACGCCGATGGGGCGGTTCGGCAAGGTGGAAGAACTGGTAGGAGCCGCAGTATTTCTGGCGTCGGACGCTGCCAGCTTTGTGTCAGGACACTTGCTGGTAGTCGACGGAGGAATTCTGGCGAGCGGAGTGAATCAATAGGTACGTCGTCAGCTGGCGGCACGGACTTTGGGCGCCGCGCTGCCTTCGCGGGCTTGCTTCACGATCGCCACGAATTTTCGCGCATTCTCGACAATCACCTCTGCCTTCCCGGATTTCAAAGCGTCGGCCTGAACAAGTTCTCCGCCGATCCCGAGAGCTGCAGCTCCGGCTTCGATAAATTCGGCCGCGGTGTTCAGGTTGACTCCGCCGGTGGGAACCAGAGGAATCTGCGGTAGCGGGCCTTTCAGTGCCTTGATGTATTTCGCTCCTCCTACTTGCCCGCAGGGGAAGACTTTCACGAAGTCGGAACCGGCATTCCAGGCGGTGATGACTTCCGTGGGCGTGAGTGCTCCGGCAAGCATCAGGATTGCAGAACGAGCAGCGAACTCGACGGTCGGAACATTAAGGCCCGGGCTGACCAGGAACTGCGCCCCTGCATCCAGACATCGGCGGGCGGTTTCAGCATCGAGCACGGTGCCGGCGCCAATCAGGACCGAGGCAGGCGCGCTCTTACGAAGTTCGCGGATGACATCGATCGCGCCGGGAACCGTCATCGTGATTTCAACGATAGGAATTCCGCCGTCGCATACAGCCTGCGCAGCGAGCCGAGCTTCGGCCGCAGACGCGGCACGCACCACCGGAACAACTCCGATTGCCAGAATCTGATCGCGTACCTGCTGTTTGTCCATCGAGCTGACTCCAAAAATAAATTGTTAGCGTGCGATGCGAGCGCCCTTGTCTTCCATCACACGCAAGACCTCCGGCAACGTGACCATGCTCGTGTCCCCTGGTGTCGTCATGGCGAGGGCGCCATGCGCCGCGCCGCATTCGACGGCAAATTGCGGACCCTTGCCGGTGAGGAAACCATAAATCAGGCCCGAAGCGAACGAGTCTCCGCCGCCGACCCGATCGTAAATTTCGAGATCCTTGCGTTCCTTGGCCTGGTAGAAATTGCCATCGCTATAGCAGATGGCGCCCCAATCGTTCCGTGTCGCGGTCTTTGCTTTGCGAAGCGTGGTGGCTACCACCTGGAAGGGGTAATCCTTCACGACTTTCTCGATCATCTGCTTGAAGCTCGCAACTTCGAAGTCGGAGAGACTCGCATCGACTCCGGCAACCTCATAGCCGAGAGCCGCCGAGAAATCTTCTTCGTTACCCAGCATCACGTCCACCAGCGGGGCAATCCGGTGGTTTACCTCTTGCGCCTGTTTCTTGCCGCCGATCGACTTCCAGAGGGACGGACGGTAGTTCAGATCGTAAGAAACGATTGTGCCGTGCCGCTTGGCGGCCTGCATGGCCTCGATGACGACGTCGGGCGTGGTCGCGGACAGAGCGCTGAAAATCCCGCCGGTGTGCAGCCAGCGGGCGCCAAGTTTGCCGAATATCTCTTCCCAATCGATGTCGCCGGGTTTCAGTTGAGAGACTGCGGTGTGGCCGCGATCGTAGGAGCCGAGCGCGGCGCGGACTCCGAAACCGCGCTCTGTGAAGTTAAGTCCGTTGCGGGCGGCGCGCCCGACGCCATCATGCGGCACCCAGCGGACCAGGGACTGATCGACGCCACCTTGAAAGACGAAATCCTGCAACAGACGGCCCACTGGATCATCGGCGAATGCGGTGACCACCGCGGTTTTGAGACCGAAGCATCGTTTCAAACCACGGGCGACGTTGTATTCGCCTCCGCCCTCGCAGACTTCGAAGGCCCGGGTGGTGGCAATGCGCCGATCGCCGGGATCGAGGCGCAGCATGATTTCGCCGAGGCTCACCAAGTCCCATCGGCAGTCTTTCTTATCTTTGATCTTCAGTGGCATCGCGCATTCGACCGGACTAGCAAAGCTTTTGCCTCGCTTGGTCCCGCATTGCGCTGGGCCTCACGAGATTCTGTATTGTTATACACAAGTTGCATGCTGGAGTCTGCGGCGTGCCGGGTTTCCGGCGGCGCCATGCCAGGATCAGGTATAAATTTCTAGAAGGGACCGGAATGGCGAAAGCGGCGCTGAAACTGCACCCGGAAGACAATGTGCTGATTGCCTTGCGCGACCTGCGCAAGGACGAATCCGTGGAAGCCGATGGCCACTCCTTCACGCTGACCTCCGACGTTTCCGCTAAGCACAAGTTCGTGATGAAGCCGATGGCTCCGGGCGATCCGGTGTTCATGTACGGTGTGCTGGTCGGCAAGGCGACGCAGGCAATTCCGCAAGGATCCGCACTGAATGTTTTGAATATCCGCCACGACGCACTTTCTTTCCAGGAGAAGACGAAAGAGCAGAGTTGGAATTCTCCCGATATTTCGCGCTGGAAAGAGCGCCGATTCCTCGGGTACCCGCGGGCGGACGGGCAGGTCGGCACGCGCAATTACTGGCTGGTGGTGCCGCTGGTTTTTTGCGAGAACCGGAATATCGAGACGCTGAAGCAGGCGTTTGAGGAGGAACTCGGATTCGCTCCGCCGAAAGTTTACCGGCGGCAGGTGGCGGAGATGGCCGAGCTTTACAAGCAGGGAAAGCTGGGAGATATTGAGCGTCGGCGAAACGATGAAGGCGCGCGTCCGGCGGCGAAGCCTGCACTCTTTAAGAACGTCGACGGCATCAAGTTTCTGATGCACCAGAGCGGTTGCGGCGGCACGCGCGAAGATTCGCATAACCTCTGCGGCTTGATTGCGGGGTACCTGCATCATCCGAATGTTGCGGGCGCGACCGTGCTTAGTCTCGGGTGCCAGAATTCGCAGGTCAGCATTCTGCATGAGCAGCTCGCCGCACGCGATTCGCATTTCCAGAAGCCGCTGCTGGTGTTCGAGCAGCAGAAGAGCAGTTCGGAATTCTCCATGTTGTCGGACGCGATCCGCGAGACATTTCTGGGAGTGGCTGCGGCAAACCACAGCAACCGAACTCCCGCGCCGCTCTCTCAGCTTTGCGTGGGCTTGAAGTGCGGCGGGTCGGATGGGTTTTCTGGAATCTCCGCCAACCCCGCGGTCGGACATGTCTCCGATATGATCGCAGCGTTGGGCGGGCGCACGATTCTTTCGGAATTTCCTGAACTGTGTGGTGTGGAGCAGGCGCTGATCGATCGGACAGTGGATCGCCAGATCGGCGATCGATTTATTCAACTGATGCGCGACTACGCCGCGCGTGCAAAAGCAGTGCATTCGGGATTTGAGATGAACCCTTCGCCGGGCAACATCAAAGACGGTTTGCTGACGGATGCCATGAAGTCGGCGGGTGCCGCGCGAAAGGGCGGCAACTCTCCGGTCACGGCGGTGCTGGACTATCCGGAATATTCCGCGAAGCCGGGCTTGAATTTGCAATGCACTCCGGGCAACGACGTCGAGTGCGTGACGGCCCAAGTCGGCGCGGGCGCGAATGTCGTGCTGTTCACGACCGGATTAGGCACGCCGACCGGAAACCCTGTCGCTCCCGTGATCAAGATCGCGACCAACTCCGATCTGGTGCGCCGCATGCCGGACATCATCGATGTGGATGCGGGGCCGATCATCTCCGGCGAGAAGTCGATCGAGGAAATGGGCGAGACGATTCTCGAATCGGTGGTTCAGGTGGCGAGCGGGGAAGTGCGCACCAAGGCTGAAGTGCTTGGGCAGGACGACTTCATTCCCTGGAAGCGCGGCATTTCGCTTTAGAGTGAATTCTGCTTGGCCGGACAAATCATGAAAAAGTCATTCCTTGTTTTAGTGCTGCTGGGCGCTAGCTTATCTACGTTCGGTGCGGATGGGCCTCCGCCGGAAGCCTTTCGCGTTCTACCGCCTGTAACGGCCGAGGGACCGACCATCACGCCCTACCTGAAGTACCAGACCGAGATGGCCTGGAATCAGGACGAAGAGCGGCGCAAGGAGTGGGCGCAGATCCGGACGGAGGCGGACTTGATCCGCATACAGCACAAAATGCAGGAGAGCCTGCTCGCCATGCTCGGCGGCTTGCCGTCAGAGCGCACTCCGCTTCATGCGCGCATCACGGGGAAGATTGCGATGGACGGCTTTCACATCGAGAAGTTGATCTACGAAAGTCTGCCGGGCGTGTACGTTTCGGCGCTGGTCTATGTCCCAGACGACGGCAATAAGACGCATCCCGGAATTCTCGTTCCCGCGGGGCACTCGACGAATGGGAAGAATCACTACCAGGTGCTGTGCCAGCGACTGGTTCATCATGGATATGTCGTGATTGCGTGGGACCCCGTAGGACAAGGGGAGCGTAGCCAGTTCTGGGACGCGAAGGCTGGCAAGAGCCGCTACAACCTGATTTGCGCTGAGCATGCGGTGATGGGGAATCTGGCCTATCTGGCGGGAACAAATCTTGCGCGCTGGGAAATCTGGGACGGCATTCGCGCCGTTGATTATCTGTTGACGCGTTCGGATGTTGACCCGCAGCGGATCAACATCACGGGGACGAGCGGCGGGGGATTCCAAGCGGCACATATCGCCGCGCTCGACCGGCGCATCAAGGTGGCCGCGCCTTCCTGCTACATCACGGCGCTGCCGATGCGCGTCTACAACCGCATCTTCAAAGATCCCGACAGCGATCCCGAGCAGGATTTGTACGGAATGATTTCCAGTCACATTGATAACCCGGGCCTGCTGCTCATGATGTATCCGCGGCCTGCGTTCGTGTCCGCAGCAGTGCTGGACTTCTTTCCGATTGAAGGCGCTCACCGGAGTGTGCGTGAGGTTTCGGAAATATACGGCAAGTTCAATTACGCGAACCGCATCGCCATGGCCGAGGGCTATCACGATCACCAATACTCGCCGCAGAACCAGGAGGCCGCGGTGGCTTTCCTCGACCACTTCAACGGACTGAAGCCACCGAATAAGAAGTTCGAAGCCAAGGAACTTGATGACAAGACCGTGCAGGTGACCCGCACCGGGCAGGTGATGCTCGACTTCGAGGATGCGCGCTCGATGATGGACGTCATCCGCGAATACTACGAGAGCCACAAGAAAGAACCCTCGAAGACGGTCAAGCAGCTTTACTACTCGAATCTTCGCCCCAATATCGACAAGTGGAAGGTTGCCGAATTTGATGGCGGCGTGACCGGAGTGAATGAGATTCGGTGGGAGTCGGTGGGAGAGTCTCAGTTTGGTGGCGCGACGATCAGCAAATACGTGCTGCGTCACAGCCGATATCTGCAGATGCCGGTCTTGCGCATCCGGAAGACGGGAAGCGATCACGGGCCGGTGCTGCTTTGGTTGGGAGAGAACGGAAAAGCTGCCGCGGAGGACTGGCCGACTATCGCGAAGTATGTCGAAGACGGGTACACGGTTGTGTCCTTCGATCCGCGTGGGCTCGGGGAAACTCGCATGCCGTTCAAGGCCATCTCGCCTGACGATCCGGCCCTTGCGCACTTGGACTTCGATCAGGCGTACGTGAGCCCACTCTCGAGTGTGCTAGGCGGATACGAATACAATGCGCTGCTGGTGGGGCGGCCTTTTTTGCTACAGACCATCGAGGACGCCGAGATCGCTTTGCGTTTCGTGCGCGCTATCGCGCCTGGGAGTGCGGGCAATTTGTTGCCGGTTCTCGAACGGGAGGGCAACGTTGCGAGCCTGATCGCGGAGACCCTGCCCGACGTCAAGCTCGTGCCAGACGCCGCGAACGAGTTGTTTCGGTGGTCGCAGATTGTCGAGCAAAAAACCGAGATGTGGCCGATTCAGTTCTTGTTGCCTGGCGGAGCTTACATTCACTGAGCCGGCTGCTCCCAAGGGCTCGTTCCGATCAGATTGAAGAGTTCTTGCTTCCCACCCTTCGAGACCGCGAAGGGTGGGGCAGCCATCGTTTTATTAGCGCTTCACGAATTAGTAGCGCTTCACGAACGTCGCAAGAACGTCCAAGAACACCCAAGAGCGCCACAAGACATCAGAAGCAGGTGGCGCTTCTACTGAGCGCCGACTACCGGCAGGATCACTGCCGACGGATGCTCGGCGTCGTGGTAGATCGTGTTGGTCGCGCTGACTGGTTTGCGGCCGGTTGCGTTGTCCTCTCCTGTGTTCAGATTGCGATCAAAGCGCGGGAAGTTGCTGCTGCTGACTTCCAGGCGGATGCGGTGTCCCTTCTTGAAGACGTTGCTTGTCGACCAGAGATCAAGCGAGATCTTGTACGTCTGGCCCGGGTTTAGAAGTTGAGGCTGCTCGCGAGAGTCACGATAGCGTCCGCGGACGATTCCCTCCGTCAGGTTCTGCGCGAAGCCATCGGGCCAGACATCCACTAGCTTGGCAGTGAAATCCGTATCCACTGCGGACGAACTGGCGAACAGTTCCAGAGTTACTGGACCGGTGACTTCGAGATCCTGCGCAAGCGCCGGGGTCGAATAGACAAGCACGTCGTTGCGAGCTTCAACGCTGCGCTGGTCGCGAGGCCCGGGCTTGAGATGGTGTGAGTCGCAGCACAACGGGCCTCCAACCGTAGGTGCCGGATTCGCCGGATCGTAAACGTAGTGGTCGGTAGTCTCTGCGCGCGGGGCGACCGTAGAAAGAGTGCCGTCTCCGCCAGCGAGTTTGCTTTGCCCGAGGAGTGCAGGAAATATTTGGTGTCGTGCGCACGCGCCAGGGGCCAGTCATCCTCATCACGCCACTGGTTCACGCCCATCACGAAAATCTGCACTGGCTTGGCCTTGGTGAAGTCGTTGCTCTCGCCCTTCAGAAGGCCGTCATACCAGGCGAGAGTTACGTCGTCTTCATCGCGCTCGGCGGCCTGTCCGAAGTCTAAATCTCCAATCTTGCGTCCCGAGCCTGCATGGCCTCCAATCGTCACGACCAGGCGCTGGCCTTTGCGAGCGGCATCGCTCGCACCATGTTGCTTGATGCCGATGTAGTTGCGCAGCGAGCCGCCCTGAAAGATGTCGTACCAGGCGGCGATGGTGAGCACGGGAACATTGATGTCGGCGAAATGTTCTTCGACGGACCAGCGCTTCCAATAATCGTCGTAGTTGGGATGAGCAAGCCAGTCGAGAAAGTAGGGCGCGAGCGAGCGGGTCAGGTCTGCATCGCCTTGGGGAACTTCAAACAGCGGGTACTCCGTGAGGGGAAGCTTCCACATTCCGTTCTGCGCGTTTGTGTTTTTCTCGACTGAGCGATTGAGCGTGTCTTGCGCGAGGCCGGACGTCCAGGATTCGTTGAACCATTGTTCAAACGCGCCGCCCTGATACGTCCATCCTTCGTGATAGTTGCTGGCGGTGACCACTGGGCAGATCCCGGCGAGATGTGGTGGGTGCGCGATAGCCGTCAGCATCTGGGTTGCGCCGACGTAGGAGCCGCCGATCATTCCGACTTTCCCGTTGGAGTAGGGCAGCGCCGCCGCCCACTCGACCGTGTCGAAGCCGTCGTTCGATTCGTTCTTGAACGGATACCACTCACCCTCGGAGCTGTAGCGCCCGCGCACGTCCTGGATGATGACGACGTAACCCTTCGCTGCGGCCCGTACTGCGAAGGCAGCGGAGTTCCGCTTGTCGTACGGCGTACGCTCCAGCAGGACAGGGAATTTATTCTCGGCGACTTTGGGACGGTAGACGTCGGCGCGCAGAATGGTGCCGTCGCGCATTTTGGCTTCGACGCCGAACTCGGTGGCGATCGCGTACGAATCTGCCGCGTTTGCGACGAGTGTCGCGGCGGGCATGACGGCCAGAAAAACCACCAGATACTTTGTAAGAGTACGCATGTTGGAGCTCCGAAGTGTTGCAGGTTGGTGAAGCTACTCGAAAAGGTGAACGAGACTTTTGCGATAAGCCTCGTAGAAGTTTTCCAATTGCTGGGCTGCGCTGGCACTGCCGACAAACTGGTGGCTCGGCAAAATCTCAGGAGTGATTCCTCGCTGTAGCAGACCCTCGGCTGTGGCGCAGCGGATCATGTTGATGATCATCGCTCCGGTCACGGTAGATGCGGGCCCCGTCGGCCACCCGAGGCCGGGCAACTGCAGCACGCAGTCGCCGGTGGGGCATTGGTTGTCGATGACGATGTCGGCGCAGTCGATCAGTTTCTTGCCGGAGGAGTGCGCCGCCTTCGCCTGCTCGCAGTGGGCCTTCGAAACGATGGCGACTACCGGTAATCCGCGCTGCTGCGCACCCATGGCCATCTCGACGATGACGGGTCGAATGCCGCTGGTGGAAATCACGAAAAAAGCGTCGTGCTTGCCGAAATGAAATCCGCGCAAGATCTGTTCCGCGTAGCCTTCGTAATTTTCCAGGTAAAGCGGGGCCCGCAGGCCGTTGGCTCCCACGATGTTGGCGTGATTGGAAAGTGCGAGTTCGACCAAAGCCACGAAGCCAGGGAAGCAGCCCTGACGCGGAGTCATTTCCTCGCACAGCATGCGCGAATGTCCGTTACCGAAAAGAAAGATCAGGCCGCCTTGGGAGATGCGGTCAATGCACAGATTGGCCGCTTGCTGAATGACGTCGGACTGCGTTTGCTTGAGTTTTTCCAGCAAAGCCAGCGTTCGCTCAAAATATTGCGATGCTGCCTTGGGACCTTCGTGGGAAGGCGTGCCGGGCTTGGCGCGCTTCTCCATGGAATCTTCTCCTTCGCCCGACAAAGCGCGTAGTGCTCGTGCAGATGTCCGGCTGCTAGCGCAAAGTAGAATTGCACACCATGCGTATAATTCACAATCGCGATGAGTAAAGTGGGTTCGCGCAAAGACGAAACCTCGCATGTGTTGGGAGTCGATATCGGCGGTACAGCTGTCAAAGCGGCTGTAGTCAACGCTTCCGGCGAGCTGGGAGAAAAGTTTCAGGCGCCGTCTCCGCGCACCATCCTTGAGTTGCGCGATTTTTTACATTCCACGATCGCCAAGACGAACGTACCGCTGCTTGGCGTTGGCATTGCCTGCAAGGGCATCATTGATGCTGAATCCTCGCGTATCAATCGCTTGCCGGGCGATCTGAATTTCCTGGAGGGAAGCGTTCTCGGCGACTTCGTCTGTGCGAATCTTCCTGTGCGCGCCGACAATGATGCACGAGTCGCGCTGGTGGCCGAGGTGCTTTGGGGAGCGGCGCGCGGACGTCGCAATGTCGTGTTGCTGACGCTGGGACCGGTGTCGGGGGCGCCGCTATGGTTGACGGCGTGATCCTGCACGGCGCAGCCGGCATCGCCGGCCATTTCGGCCACATGACGGTCGATCGCCACGGTTCCCTCTGCATGTGCGGGAACCACGGTTGTCTCGAGACGTATTTCTCGTCGCGAGCGATCGAGTCGGATTATTTCGCTCATCAGCACCGCGCCGCTCCCACGACTCTGCCCGCGAGGGGCGACGGACAGATCCCCGACACTGAAGCGATCTTCCGGGCCGCCGCAAGAGGGGACGCGAGCGCGCAGTCCGTGCTTGAGCGCGCCTTCGACTATTTGGGAGCGCGGTGGTGAGTTTGCTGCATGCGTTTGATCCGGAAGTTCTGATTCTAGGCGGCAATATCGCGCAGGCGGGAGACCAGGTGCTCGGTCCGGTTCGGGCGGCTATCGCCAAGAACAGTTGCGGGATGCTTGGACGGGAAGTCCCCGTCGTCCTGCAAAGTGCTGTCGGGTATGGTGGCGTCCTGGGTGCGGCTGGGCTCGTTTTTCTGCATCAGCAAATCTTGAAGGTCTGAAAACTCCTGCCCGCACTGTGCGGAAGCGCGACGGCAGGATCCCTGTTCTAGTGAACCGTGACCGTGACGGTCGCCGTTGTTCTTCCAAATTGATTGGTGGAGGAGAGCGTGTACGTGGTCGTGGCCGACGGTGTGAGAATAATACTCGTGCCGCGCACCGGTCCAGCCTGCGGATCGATGATGTTGTAGGTGCTGTTGGTCGTGCTCCAACTCAAAGTGACGGGAGAGCCGGCGGTAACGCTGGTCGGATTCGCTGTGAAACTGCTGATCGTCGGAGAGGGGCCAGTGGGCACGTTCGCCGGCGTGTAGATGGTCCCCATCTGCACGACTTCAAAATTCGAAGCCGTGATTGTTTTCAGCAGGTTCAGATTGGTGTTGTTCCAGCGGTTGTCCGGTACGCCGCTCACGAAGATGGCGCTGCCATTGTCGGCCAGGATCATCCCGTATTTCTTGAGCGCGGTGAGAATGACCTGATCATCGGCGGGAAAGGTGGAAATGTTGAAGCTGGCTTTCAGCCGCAACCGCGTTCCCATCGGCGGGGCGTTCGGGTCGGTTGTGGTGGAAGCCCAGTGCGTCGCGGGCAAGACGAATGCTTTCTGCGAGGTCGGCACCGTGAAGCGCAATGCGTGATTGATTGCGCCGGCTGCGACTTCGTCATAGCGAGCGAGACCCACGAAGACAGGAAGTCCTGCGGCGTCTGCTGACGTCCAGCCATAGGGCCGTTGTTCGTTGATCGTCATATCCCATATGGCGGTGGAGTCGGCGCTCCACTTTCCGCTTTTGACAGACGCATTGTAGAGCTCGTACAGCCAGCAACCGTCCTTCTCAAGCACCAGCACGTGGCGATCCCCATTGCCGGGCTTCGGGTAGCCTTCGATTAGCGCGTTGGCAGGGATTGGTTCTGGACCGGGATCGCTCTCGTCGAAGAAGGCGCCCAGTGTGACCGGAACTTTCGCCTGTGTGCCGGCAACGATCTGGTACGGGATGCCGAGGGTTTGATTATGGAATGTGCCCGCTCCGAAATCGGGATGGAGCGTCACCGTTGAACCTATGAAGTTGATGATGTTCGCCGAGTTTGCGTCTACCTGCGCCGTGGAGATGTCGGTGTTCCACAAACTCGTGGATTGGAAAGGTACGAAGCCGTTCAGGCTGGCGCCTTGGCCCAGGCTCATCCCGCCGCAAGTGCCGGACTGTGCCGAGGCGAGGCCGCAGGCGAGGACGATAAAGCCCAGTGTGAAGGCGAGAACTCTTCGATGCGATTGCATACAGTTTCCTTTCTTTGAGCTGCTCTGGAGCAGCGGTTGGGGGTTTGCAACGGTGCGTTCCCAACACGGGGGCGCGACGTACGGGCGGAGACGAGATGGCGCTCCCTCAAGCTTGTGAACCGGCCTGTATGGCAATTCAATTTTGAGTATGCTATTTACCCTCCTCGACCAGTTTGATCAGGCCGAACTTCTCCGGCACATGGAATGTCTTGCTCATGGTCGGCTGCCATGCGATGCCGTAAGGACGCGTGGGCGGCCCGCCGCTGCGAAACAGATTGATGCGCAGCGTGTTGCCCGCAGCTGCGGAGCGCGTGTCGATGGCGCTGTACGGAATGCGCATGGCGGCGTACCAGATGTGTTTTTCGGAATCGATGTTGGCGAGGACTTCAAAGCCCGAGTTCCACGTCCAGCCATCCTCGTGATGGGGATTGTTCAGGTCGATATCGAGGTCGACCCACTCGCCCTGCGGAGAGACTTCGAATTCCTTGTAGCGCTGGATGTCGGAGAAATCAGAGCCGATAAACACTTCGGCGACGTCCCAGTTCCAGAGCTCGTTGGTTTCCTCGTGAGTGTTCGGAGTGGGTTTCAGGTTCAGTTCCTCGTAAGGGCAGATGAAGAGAAAGTACAGATTGTCTTTCGTCCAGCGCGTGCGGACTTCGGTCCGATAGCCGTGCACCGGCTTGCCGAAACGATCTTTGTCGACGAACACGGCCTTTGTACTCTTCCAGAAAGGAGCGGAGGGATCGAGCGTGAGGTGCACGTCTTCGGTGGCGCGCGTGCTCTCGATCGTCGGAGTGTCGGCGGCGAGTGCGGGGATGGCGGCGAGAAGCACCACCAATACAGCTCTTAGCGAAGCCAGTCATCCAGGTGCTCCTTTACGAACGCGTCGTCCTGCAAATGCGGATATGCCTTGGCAGACGCGGTCGATTTCTTCCATCTGCCCGGGCGAGAGTTCTTCCTTTGGATCAAGACACCAGCGTCCTTCGAGCAATCCCTGCCGCCGGAGGATTTCGTGAATGCCGGGAATGCATCCGTGAAAGTGATGCGCGGGATCGAAGATGGCGGCATTGGCGTCGGTGACCTGCGGAGCCAAAGACAGCAATTCGGCGGGCAGGCTCTCATTGGCGGCTTGGCCTTCGCCAGGTGGGAGACCGCGACGTTGCGTCCAGACTGCCCAGTGCCCGAGCAGGCCGCCGGCAAACCGGATTTGTTGGCCGTTGAAGTCGAAGACGGCGCAGCAGGTCGTTCAGGATGTTGTCGTCGTTGCCGGTGTAGAGCGCGACGTCATTGGCGCGGCCCGACTCGCGCCAGCGCGCGGACCACGTCGATCGTTTGGTAGCGATTGAATGGCGCGATCTTGATGGCGACTACATTTTCAATCTCGAGGAACTGTCGCCAGAATTCGTACGGCAGAAAGCGGCCTCCAACCGAGGGCTGCAAGATAAAAGCCCATGACCGGAATGATGGACGCGATCGGCTCTCGCGTGCTCGAGCAGGCCGGCAATCGATTCCTCTCGCAAGTCGGCCAGGCTCAGAAGTGCGGCGTCATATCCCAAGCGTGCAGCCAGCTGCGCTTCGGCGACTGCTTGCGCGCGCTTTCCGCAGACGCCGGCGATCTTCACGACGTCATGTCGCACGGCATTCTTCCAGCGCCAGCTGTGAGAACAGGCTCCAGCAGTCCGTGATCGCGGATCGCGAACTGCGTGGTGTGGACAGCCGACAGCCACGCCGCCCGCGCCGGCTGCGAGGTAGTAGCGAGTCAGCGCGCGCTGGCGGCGCTCATCGAGCTTGCGCTGGGCGTTCAGCGCGAGCGGATGCGCTGGAATCACCAGGCCCGAACGAAGTTTTTCGCGCAGCTGCATCAGAATTTTCCGTCCCGCGTCTGGAAATGCGTGGGCTTGTTCAGCATCGTTGCCTCCCTGGCGGATCCAGTCCGCGATCCAGTCGATCATTTCCGACGGCGTACGCCTGGGCTGTCCGAAGAGCTTGTTTGCTTTGCTCGCGTCGTTGAGCAGCGAGGTCGGGTCACTGGCTTCGTGGCCGAAGGTGGGTTCCACCCCGAAGTGCTTTCCGAACTCCGCCGCCACTTCACGCACCGAAAGCGTCTCGGGCCCGGTGATGTTCAGGACGAAGGGCGGAGACTGGCAGTGCGCGAACGAGCGCAGGCACCAGGAATTCGCGTCGCCCTGCCAGATGACGTTTACATGCGGCATGCTCAACGAGACGGGGCGGCGTTCAAAGACGGCTCGCCCGATGTCGACCAGGACGCCGTAGCGCAGTTCGACTGCATAGTTCAGGCGCAGAATTGTGACTCGCGTTCCCTAACGAGACGAGCCATATTCGAACATGCGCTCCCGGCCCAGCGCCGACTGCGCATATTCGCCGATCGGGTCCGACTGGGCGTGGCTTCGGTGGCGCCGCCTCTCCGGTCGCGACGCAGCGGGTACACATTGCCCGTCGAGAACGCGACGATGCGCGAATTGCGATACCGCTCGGCAACCAGGCCGGGCAGAAAAGTATTCATGGCCCAAGTCAGGTGCTCTGCGCCCGAATGCCGAATTTTCGCGCCGCCATGAAGATCGACGTTGGGAGCTCTCGGGAAGGCGGTCGAGCGCGCCCGGTTCGAGCAGATCGCAAGCGATGGTCTCGATGCCTTGCGCCGCGAGTTCCGGCGGGCAAGTCGGAATTGCTGAATCGGGCTACCGCGATCACGCGCCGCTTCACTGCCAGCTTTATCTGACGCGCGGCGCGCCAGACGGGCCAGGCTCGGACCCATCTTCCCGCCCACGCCGAGGATCAGCAGGTCGCCTTTCAGAGTCGGCCATCGCGGCGACATCGGCCTCGCGCGGACGCGAAAGCAATTCTTCCAGTTCGGTTACGTTCTGAATCTTCATCGTTACCCCAGTTCAAATCCTGCGAGTGCGTACATCGCATCTTCATTTCCGCGGACGTCCTTGCCGCGAACCATGCGCAGCAGATGCCGTTTCGGCGTGAAAGCCGAAATCTTGCGCGAAGCGAGACGGCCGGCTTGTTACCGGCAATCAGATCCCAGAACCAGCCGCCCGGGCTCGGACTCTGCAGGGCGCGCTCCATCAATTTCCGCTGCGGTTGCTGGGCTGTCGCAAACCGACGGTCCCAGATACGAGATTTCGCGGCCCGCGTCGCGTCAGCAAATAAGAGTTGTCGGTGGTGAGCGGAGCGTTCCGCCGGGCCAGCTTCCAAGCAGATGCTGAGCGGTCGACGCCAAAGGCATCGCTGATCGCGCCGCCCGCCAGTTCGGTGCAACGGGTTTCGGGCCGTCGACGTCCTGGTTGCCGTGTCGATGCCCTGCGCGCCACCAGCGTTCGACTGTTTGCTCGGCGCGGAAGCCGAGCTTTTCGTAGAGGGGTTGGCCCAGATCGGTCGCGTCGAGTTTTACGCTCTCGATGCCGAGTTCATCGGCCACTCGCAGGGATTCTTTCAGCAAGCGCATCGCGTAGCCGTGGCCGCGGTGCTTGATTCTGGTGAGCACCATGCCGACCCATGCCAGCCGGGTTCCGTAACAGGTCAGCGTTGTGGTCGAGGCAATTTCGCCGTCGATCTCGATGGCCAGGCAGCCTTGCGGCGACAAGTCGATCAACATGCGCCAATCGTCGGCGGTCTGATTCCATCCCGCTTCGGTCGACAACGCCATCGCCGCCGGAACATCGGCGATCGTGAGCTTGCGCAGGATTGGCGTTATCGGTCATCGTGCTGCGTTCTCCCGCCACCAGCGCGCAAAATGCGGCAGGGCCACGGTCGCGTCGGGGATTTCCGGATGCCACTTCTTCTCCCATTCAAACGAAACGAATCCCTGGTAGTTGATTTGGTGCAATGCCGCTTGTACTTCCAGCAGCGCGAAATCGCCTTCCCCGGTCAACACTGGCGTCCAGCTTGTTCTGCTCGATGAGCAGATCCTTGAAATGCACGTGGCGGATAGATGCTCCAAGCCGAGCTGCGCCTTCTTCCGGCTGTTCCTTCGACTCGATGGAACAGTTCGCCGGATCCCAAAGTGTGCCCGCCTTTGAACTGCCCGCCTCGTCAAGAATCGCCGCCGTTTCCTCGGCTCCGGCGAAGTCGCCGTGAGTCTCGAGCCAGACTTCGACTCCTGTCGCGGCAATCTTCTCCGGCGAGGCACCGAATGGACTCCGCGATCCATGTGCGCGTCAGTCACGGTCGGCGCCGAGCTGGATCGTATCGCCAAACACTCGGATGCCCGGCGCCTCGAGCGCAGCCGCCAATCCGCCATGCGCACACCTTCCTCGATCCAACGCTGCGCGTTCCTTGGGATCGGGGAAGTGAAAGCGGCAGCTTGTATCGACGCAGGAAATGACCAGCCCGCGATCCTGCAGCAGGCGCTTCGTGGAAGGCAGTTCGTCGCCACTAAAGGCAGGCAGCTTCCAGAACGAGTCTTCGTTCTCGACGAAGCGCAACTCAATGCCGTCATAGCCCGACGAACGACGCAATGGCATGATTTGTCGCAATCGTCCAGTCGGGGCAGGCGAGGGTGGAGAACGAAATCTTCATGGTCAAGTCATCCGGTCGAGCATGGCGGTGGTCACGCGGTTGTGCACGACGCGGCCGCGGAAGAATCTCTCCAGGTCATCCATCACCACATCCGCAATATCGTGCCGCACCTGCCGGTTCTGCCGCGGCAACGTGCGGCGTGACGATCGCTCCCGGCAGCGTGCGCAGGGGATGGCCGACGGGCAGCGGTTCCAGGGGATCGGTGACGTCGAGGGCGCAGCGCAATCGCTTGCGTTGAACCTCGCGCGTTAGAGCTTCCAGATCGATCAGGCCGCCGCGGGCGATGTTGATGATGGCCGCGTTCGCGGGCAGGCGCGCGAGCCTTGCGCGATTGAGAAGTCCGCGCGTCTCTTCGGTCAGGGCAGCGGTAAGAACCAGCAGGTGCGCGCGCGAAAGCAGGCTCGTCAATCCAACGAGGTGCACCGGATACTTGCGCGCGAGCGATTTCGATACATAGGGATCATAGACCGACCAGCTGCAGATCGAATCCGCGCAGCAGATCGACCAGCGCCCGGCCGATGCGGCCGAACCCGATCATGGCGACTTCCTGCCCGCCGATGGATTCGCTCGATCCGTGCAGGTGCAGATCCTGGTAGATCCGGTTCGAGCGTCCGCGCAACTGTTCCCGGTAGAAGTCGACATTGCGCGCGCAGTAGAGCAGGAGGGCCGCGCCCATTTCAGCAGTTGCCCGCGCCATCGGTACCGGGGCGGTTGTGATCGTCAGATCGTCGAAGAGCCGGATCGTGCAAAGCGAGCTTTCACTTCCCCGCCGCAGTGCGCAATGATTCGCAAGTTTGGGCGCGAGCGCGGGCAAGTTCCTCGGCAAAATGTGGGCTGTCCCAGGTGGTGATCAGCCCCTGTGCCTGCGAGAGATTCTTCAGCCCTGAAAGATTCCTCGACTCCATCTCGCCGCCACTCGAATAGGCGCGAAAGCCGTTTCTTTTGAGCCGCTGTGAAAGAACGACCCGAACAGATCCGGTCCGGCAGCAAACGATCAGGCGGGGGCGGGGCATGCCGGGTCAGTCTAACATCGTTTCTCGACTTTTTCTTTCGTTTGGTATCTATTGGCTTCTCTTTTCCTCGCTGACACAGTATAAGAAAAACCAGAGGCTCCCTCGGCATGCAGAGCGTGAACCTGATCGACTACGCGGTGATTGGCTTGTACGCGCTGCTCATGGTGCTGGTCGGTCTCTACGTGATGCGCTTCAATCGAGGCGCGGCCGAATATTTCCGCGGAGGAAGCCGCGTGCCCTGGCTGGTGGCAGGACTGAGTTGTTTCATGTCGGGTTTCAGCGCGTGGACCTTTACCGGCGCCGCCGGGGTGGCGTATCGCGCGGGGATCGCGGCCACCGGTCTATACATCGGCAACGCTCTGAGTTTTCTGCTCGGATATTTTGTCTTCGCGGCACGATGGCGGCGCAGCCGCATCACGACGGTGATGGAGTATCTTTCCGCGCGCTTCAACTCGGCCACCCATCAGACATTCTCCTGGACCACCATCCTGTTTCAGCTTTTCACCAGCGCCAGCATGCTGTACGGGCTCAGCCTGTTCGTTTCGTCGGCGTGCGGATTTCCGGTTACGTGGACGATTCTCGGCGCAGGCGCCATCATCATTTTCTACTGCGTGATCGGCGGTCTGTGGGCGGTGGTGGTCACGGATTTTCTGCAGGCCTCCATCCTGATGCCGTTTTGCCTGGTGCTGGTGATCACGTCACTAGTTCGCGTCGGCGGGGTCGGCGGACTCTGGTCATGCGTTGCCTCCGGAGATGAAGACGCTACATGTATCCGGAGAGTTTGGCTGGATCTACCTCGTGTCATGGACCATCATGGTTTCGTTCGGCTACAACACGAGCGCGATGGCACAGCGCTATTTCAGCGTCGACAACGAGCGTTCCGCGCAAGAAAGTCGCATTGCTGTGCTGCGGATTATTTTTCGTAGGCGCCTTCCTGTGGTTTATTCCGCCCATGGCGATGCGCGTGCTGTATCCCGACTTGCATGCGCTGTGGCCGTCACTGGCAAATCCCAGCGAGGGAGCATATGCCGTCGCGAGCCTCACCTTGCTTCCGCACGGGCTGATCGGAGTGATGCTGGCCGCCATGTTCAGCTCGACCATGGCGAATCTTTCGGCACAGTTCAATCTCAAGTCGGGCGATTCTCACCAAAGATCTTTACCAGGCGCTGTTCCGTAAGCAAGCGAGCGACCAGGAACTGCTGCTCGTGGGGTGGATCACCACGTTCCTGGTGGGTGCGGCAACTACGATCATCGCGGCCGTGATGGCGGCCAGCGGCAAGAGCGTCTTTCAGGTGATGCTGACGTTCAATACGCTGATCTCGCTGGCCTACGGTCCGCCTGCGTTGCTGGGCTTGGCCGTGCGCCGCACGCCGCCCTGGTCGGGACTGGCTTCGTTCACGGTAGGTCTTGTTCTTGGCATGCTCGGAGCTTTTGTCTATCACTGGTCCCTGATTCAGCAGGTCGCTTACATCATTCCCTCGTCGTTCGGAATCTTCTTTCTGAGCATGCTTTTCGATCGCGGCGACACTCCGGCCCGCGCACAGCTTTTCAGGAATCTGAATACGCCCGTTGATGTGGCAGTGGAGTTGAAAGACTCGCCGGACTTCACCGTGCCGGTCTTCCGTTTTTTAAGCCGCACGATTTCCGTAATTGGGCTGTTGAGTCTGCTGCTGTTGTTGCCCGCTCCTCCCGATCAGCGCATAACGGTCCTGTGTTTTGCGGGGCTGACGATCGCCGTGGGAGCATCGCTGCACCTGATCCGGGGGACCTCAACTCCTGTCGAAAAACAGCACGCGACGGCATTGGTCTCTCCGGCGGAGCGCGACTCATGATTCGTTTGGGACTGATCGGTTGCGGTGAACATTCCGAGATCGGACACGCCGTTCCCCTTGCCCGCTACAAAGCGGAGCATCCGGGCGAGATCGAACTGACGGCCGCGTGCGATCTCAGACTCGAGCGGGCGCAGTTGTTCAGCAGTCGGTACGGATTTCTGCACGCCTATGGCGACATGAAGGAAATGCTCGACCGCGACAGATACTAGATGCATGCATCGCGGTGGTGCCCGGTAGAGAAGATTCCGCAAGTTGGAATCCAGTTGCTCGAACGGCGGATGCCTTGCGTGGTCGAGAAGCCGCTGGGCGCGCTCGCTAAGTGACATCGGGGCCCTGCGGAAGGCAGCTCACGAACACCGGCACGCCCAACATGGTTTCCGTGAATCGCCGATTCATGCCGTTTCTCAATCGTGCGCTGGAATGGAGCCGGGGGCAAGGGCAGGTTCGCTATGTGCGGTGTACCTTCACGCGGCACGCGCGCAGCGAGCCGGAGTTTCTGTGGGGAACCGCCGTGCATGCGGTGGATACGATGCGATATATAGCTGGCGAGATCACCAACGCAAGTATTCGCACCATGAAGCCGGCGGAGTCTGCCGCTGACTGGTACGCAATCGATCTCGAATTCGCCGGCGGCGCATTAGGCAGAATCGATGTGCAGCCTACTTGTGGCATGCGCGACGAGACCTATGAGCTTTTCGGGGAAGGCTTTCGCGCCGTGGTGACCTGTCCGTTCGGGCCACAACGCGGCTTTCGATGCTTCCGTGAAAATCGCGTGGTTCTGGAAGAACATGAAACCCCCGCGACGGCGGAAGACGTCATCAACGGCTTCTATGACGAAGCGGCCAATTTAATTCATGCTCTGATAGAGAAACAAAAACTGCGGCCGTCGATTGAAGACGTGTTCCCGTCTGTGCAGCTTTGTCTGAATCTGGCAGCGCAAGTTGCGCAGGACACCACACACGTTCCAACAAGATCCTGATTGCGAGGTCATACACAACGTGCAGATCAAACGCTTCGAAGATAAACAGCAAATGGCAAAAGTCGCCGCGGACGAGGCCGCTTCCATCCTGCGAGAAGCCATCCAGAAAAACGGGAAGGCGCGCATCATCGCCGCAACTGGCGCTGCGCAATTTCCATTTCTCGAAGTGCTCACTCGCCTGCCCGCTATCGACTGGTCGCGCGTGGAGATGTTCCATCTGGATGAGTACATCGGCATTCCAGAAACACATCCCGCCAGCTTCTGTCGCTTCTTGAAAGAGAGGCTCATCGATAAGACCGGCATCACGCAGCATCATTTGCTCCACGGCGATCTCGATCCCGAGAAGGTCATCCGCGAGACCGGTGCTGCGCTTGCTGTCAGCTCCCATCGACGTCGCGTTTGTCGGTATCGGCGAGAACGGGCACCTGGCTTTCAACGATCCTCCGGCGGATTTTCAGACCGAGGCACCTTACATCGTCGTCGATCTCGACGAGGCCTGCCGCCGTCAGCAATGGGAGAGGGCTGGTTCGCTACGTTGGAAGACGTGCCGAAACGCGCGATTTCCATGGGCATCCGGCAGATCATGAAGGCGAAGAAAATCATCTGCTTCGTGCCCGATGCCCGAAAGGCGCCGGCTGTGCACGCCTGCTTTGATGGAGAGATTTCTCCCGCAGCGCCTGCTTCGATCTTGCGCAAGCATGCACAAACCATCGTCTATCTCGACAAGGAGTCGTCAGCTTTGCTGAGTGCGGCAACGTTGGCTTCGGCGTCCTGAAGGAATGCTCTTACTTCGCGTCGGCCGAAAGCGGCTCTTTAGGATCACCCGCAGCCACTCCTTCGCCATCAGTCGGTGGTAGGGTTCGGTCATGTGGATGTGATCGAGACAAGAGAACCGGCTGCGATCGGGTGACGCCGCAAGAATCGGGCTGACTGCCGCGATTTCAATACCTGCTTCGCGCGCGACTGCCGCTTCCTTCTGGCGCGCCTGCGGATCGCCCGAGTCGGGGTCATGGACGTCGTCGAACATAACCACCCGCGCTCCGGCCGCTTTGAATCCCTGGCCCATGGTACGGAGATCCTCAAGATCCTGGTCGGTGCGATTAATGAGGACGAGGAGGACAGTGTCAGGCTTCCAGGCGAGCGCGTCTTTGTAGAAGTTCTTCATCGCCCGCGAGGACGTGAGTCCTCCACCCTGAAACTGCCGGAACTGCACTGCCGGATTTTCGGTGCGCGAACATGGCGGTGACGATCGGCACAAACGCCGACGGCGAAGCCCAGTGCAGGTCCATCGTGAACGAGTGCCCGATGATGGCGATGCGCTGCGCGGGGAGGGCTTTCATGCGCGGGTCCAGTGCCTTGACGTCGGGCTCGGCCAGCAGTTCATCAGCGACTAGCCTTTGCATCGCGCACGTGAAGATTCTTTTCGCCCCAGTTCCAGATCTTGCGTCCGGCGATCTGCCACTCTGCCGCGCTCAGTCCGACCGGAGATGCGCATGCGTGTCCCTCAAGCACTCGTCCTGTTGCAAGGAAGTCTTCGTCTGTGCCGGGCAGGCCCAACTGCCCGACATACACCGGCAGGCCCAGCGCAATGTAAAACGCGTAGAGATCCTGCAGGCGGTCGCCATCGCGTTCGACTTCGAGCACCGTCTGGTACAGATTTGCGATGGAGCGAATTTCCTCGCGCCGAAACTGCGGAGCCTTGCCGTGAAGGTAGGTGGCGAACAAGCTGACGGGTAGGTTCTCCGGCATGGGAAGCCGCGCCGATAGCAATGGCTGCAGATCTTTGGTGGGGTCGAAGGGCGATGGTGCTCCCAGGGCCCAGGCTCGAGCAGCAGACGGCGAACTCAGCAGGGAAGTCTGGTGCGCGACCAAAGCATCGAGTTCGGGATCTTTCGGATCGGTCGCCGGCCAGCATGCCGGATCCATGTTCTTTTCTTTTCGGGCCAGCAGGACCTGGTACGCGTGGACTCCAACGATGTTTGCTTCGACCAGCTGCGCGAGTCGCGCCGGCCCGGGAGATGCCACCCTGTCAGTCTTCTGCTGACTGGAAAGCGGGATGGCGAGTTGCGCCGCGATCAGCAGACAGAGCAGCTTTCGCTGGAAACGGTTTTTCATTCGGGCTTGTCGCTCGCGGGACCTAAACGCCCTTTCGCCAGCCCCGGTCGTTGTGGGCTTTCACATCCACGCTGATAGAGCCGTCGGGGTTGAGCGGCTGCTCGCAAGCCCAGGCCACGCGCTTCATCACGCCCGGACGAATCTCAAGCTCCGCCGACAACTGCACTTTGCCGGTGTACCCCACCGGCAGCAGGAAAGAAGCTTGGCGCAGTCCAGCGGCATGCGGATACCCGGCGTCGAGTGCTCCGCGTGATTTGAACTTTCCGTCCGGACTTTCAACCTGCAGCCACAACACTCCCGGCACGCCGGCCACTCCGCGATTCGAAATGCAAACAATCAGCTCCGAAGTTCCGTATCGCTTGCGTTGCCAGACCCACGATGGCCGCAGACGGTAGCCGAGATTCGTGCGCAGGCGCTCGAATGCGCGCGGATATTTTTCGTTATAGCGCGCGAGATTGTCGGCCTCAGTCCACAATGCCCAGTAGTTGGTATGCAGGTCTAGGGCGTGAAGCGTGTAGTTCTCCATGTCGTTGATGCCGGCCGCATCGATCTTCAGTTTCTGCAAATCGTGCTCGCGGTTGTAGCCATCTTCCAGAATCGTGGCCAGCCACGGCGGACGGTTGGCGAGTTCTTCAATCTGGATCGGCTCTTCCACGATGATGCTGTCGGAGCGCAGCCACGCGCCCGCTCGCACCGCCATGTCGATGACCGTTCGATTGCCGACGTTGCTGATGTCGGGCTGCGTGTTCACCGCCACGGGCGTTTTCTTCCAGCTGGAGAGTTGCCGCTCCGTCATGGAGACGAAGGTTCTCTCCGCTGTCAGGTAGTCGGGAAAGGGGCTGGGATAGTCGCTGGTGTGGCCTTCGCCCCAGAATCCGTACTGCATCAGGTCCATCCACTCGATGAGCGGATCACCCTCGAAGCGTGCCGCGAGCAAGTCGTTCAGGTCGGCAAAGGCCTTTTGGAATTCGGGATGATCATAGCGCGGCTCCCGGAATTCGCCCTCGCCGTGCGGCATGCGCCCGATCTTCACCAGCGGCACGCGGTCCAGCAGAAATTCCGGCAGCGCGACTTTCTCCGGCTGGAATGAGTAGTTCGAAAGCTGGATGCGAAACGCTACTCGCAGGCCCTTGGCCTTCGCCGCATCAAGCGTCAGCTGCCAGACCGGGATCGAGGTCGAGCCGGCCAGGTCGCTTTTGCACATTGCGCCAGTCGCAGCGGATGTAGAGCACATCCACGAAGGGCAGGCTCGAGATCTTTTCTACATGTTGCTCGAGCGTTTCGCGTCCGGCGCGCGCGGCCAGCGATGGTCCGCTTTCCTCCCACGCGTATCCCACCAGCCCAAGGCCGGGATTGCGCAGAGGTTTTTCGGAGGCTGTCGTGTACAGAACCGTCTGCCATCCCTGGTCCTGGTCAACGTCGAAGGGACCTTGATTCAGGCGATCGTGAACGGGAGGCCCCCCTCCGAAATCGTAGCCTTGCCACAAGTGCGGGGGAACATCGGCAGCGGCCAGGGCGGCCGGCAGGACCAACGCGCCTTTGAGAAGGTCTCGTCGACGCATGATGTTTGTTTCCTTTGGAGACGCACAGAGTATACCGGGGAATTCACAGTTTGGTTTTATATTTTCTTTTACTTTTTATATATTTCTGTTATTTTCCTATGGGTATCGAAAAAGCAGCACTAGTTTATGTCCCCTACGTCTCTCGTCGAGCCGGAGTGGCTGCGCACCCTCTCCGAACGCCAACCTAAAGCGGCCGAGTTGCTCTCCCGCAGCACCGAGGAACAGCGCCGGCTCGGGTATTTCCATACCCTGCGCGAGATCTGCCAGCAACCCGCGACCTGGTTGCGAACTTCGGCATTGATGCAAGGCAAGGCGGAGAGCATTCGTCCCGTGCTCGCGGGCATTGCATCGCTCACGCTCACCGGTTCTGGCAGTTCCGAATATGCGGGCGACTGTGTTCGGCTGCCTCTTCAAAACGAACTGGGCGTGCTGACGCAAGCGATTGGCGGAGGCGCTTTGCTGGCCCATGGTGATAAGGCTCTGCCGCCTCGCCGTCCCGGATTGATGGTATCCATCGCTCGCTCAGGCGACAGTCCCGAGAGTGCCGGAGCACTTGCCGTAATGCTCAAGACCGAGCCCGAAATTCGTCACCTGGTGCTCACCTGCAATGAGGCCGGAAGCCTTGCGCGCACCTACCGAAACGATCCCCGGGTCGTGGTGATCACGCTGCCGGAAGAGACCAACGACCAGGGACTTGGTGATGACCAGCAGCTTCACGAACCTGGTGCTGGCCGCGCGTTTTCTGGGACTGTCCGCGAAGGTCGATCACTACGGCGCAGTCTGCGACACTCTGAGCCGAATCGCGGCCGCGCCTGACTCGAGGAGCATCTGGGGACGTTCGCCAAGATCGGAAAAGAGCCCTTCAAGCGCGCACTTTTCCTGGGCAGCGGGGCCACGTTTCGGCGGCAGCACGCGAGTCGTCGCTCAAGATGCTGGAAATGACCGCCGGGCGCGTGACCACCATGAGCGAGACCTATCTCGGCGTCCGCCATGGTCCCATGAGCTACGTTCACGAGGACACGCTGGTCGTCTGCTTCCTGTCGTCGGACCCCACCCTTCGTCGTTACGAATCCGACCTGCTGCGCGAGTTCGACCAGAAAGAACTCGGCCTGCTGAAAGTGATCGTCGGCGAGGACGTTCCGTCGGACCTGGTGCGGGAAGGCGACGTTGTGATCGAGTGCAAAGGCCTCGGCAAGATCGGAGATGACAACTCCCCCGTAATCGACGTGATTGCAGGGCAGTTGCTGGCGTTTTTCCGATGCCTCGAAGAAGGCCTGCGCCCCGATTCGCCTTCGGAAGACGGTGTCATCAGCCGGGTCGTGCAGACCTTCGCGTTGCATCTGCCTCAGGATTAGTGGACCGCGGTCTTCCCTGGAACTTAGAGGTCGATTTCCAAAATTGGAATAACTTGCGTTTGATTTCTCATATTTTTTCATTTACTTATTCTTTCTTTGCTTTTGCTGTGTGGCATGTGGTAAGAAAATCAACGTTGGAAACTCAGCGCAACGGGGGCGTGTGTATGAAGTTGACGAAGTGCTTCGCTCTTTTACTGATCCTGCTGGCAGCTCTCGGAAGCGCCCAGCTTATGTTTGCGCAAGGTACCGACCTGGGCACCATCACCGGCTCGGTCACGGACGGGACGGGAGCGCTGGTTCCCAATGCGAAAGTGGTGATCCTTGACCTGGCGACGAAGGCGACCGCGCGAGACCAAGACGAACGCACAAGGGGAGTACCGCGTATTTGGTTTGAGCTTCCGGGAAATACCAGGTGTCGGTTTCGTTGGCGGGGATGAGGACCACACAAATCACCGGCATCGAAATCAACGGCAGCGACGTGGTGACGGGCGGATGCGCAGCTTAAGGTGGCATCTGCGAGCGAGACGGTGGATGTGTCGGCGGAAGCGCCGCTGGTCAATATGGCCGACCAGACCATCAGCGATACGATCACGAGTCGGGCGGTCATCGAGTTGCCTCGCGATAGCCGAGATCGTCTATACCTTTCTCTACTTGAACCCGAATATCACGCAGGCGGATGCGGACGGCGACTTTCAAATTCCTCGGTGCGCAGAGTTACGGGGCGAACTTCTCTCTGGACGGCCAGCGTCCAACGGCGGCATTTTCGGCTGCGCCGACCGAAAGCAAGCCTTCGCTGGAAGCGGTCGGTGAGATCAATGTTCTCTCCAACGATTTCAGCGCCGAGTATCGGGATCGCGAATATCCGAGTCACCACCAAGCGCGGAGGGGCGGGCTACCACGGTTCGGCTTTCTACAACAACAAGAATTCGGCGTTGGCGGCATGGACCGTTCGCAGGACATCATCGGCAAGCAGGAGTTCGCTCCTATCGCCCGCGTCAGAGCCAGTATCCCAACTCCCTACTTCAACTTCAACGACGTCGGTGGCTCGTTCGGTGGACCCATTCCCGGACTTGAAGAAGACCTGGTTTTTCTGGCTCTATGAGAGAAATTGGCAGATCACTCCCCATCGAACTTCGATCCACCAACCTTCCCCATCCGACGATGTGGACCGGCGACTTTTCACTCGTCACCACTGATTCGGCCAAGCCCCTTGTGCCGGCCGGCATCAAAACGCAAATGACTCCGGAGGAGATTGCGAACGACACGATAGTGAGGGTACGCAAACGCAGTTCATTACGATCCCATCGCGGTTTTTGAATCCGACACGTTCAGAGTTTGATTAACACATACTTCCCAAAGATCGGACTTGGGGCCCACATCAAACGACACGAACGGCCGTGTTACAAACTATCTGACCAACGTGTCGCAGCCTTCTGTTCGGACACAGGAACTTTCCGGCTGGATCACGACTTCACCGAAGGGACCGCGTTTTCGCCGTCTACAACGGATCGGCGGCGACATTTGGCCAATGAATCTGTGGTTCAAAGCCCCTACACCGGACTTGGGCTGAAGCAAAACTACCGCAGAAACAATACCGTCGCGCGTTTCGTACACTCGCGCTTTTACGAACAACATGTGTGAACGAGGCGAGAGGCGGATTCAATCGCGAGCACATCTATCGGCACAGCAACACTTCCTTGGAAGGTTTCCTTTCGGGGATTGGATTTGACCAGTCTGACGTCGATGCGTATGGAGCGGTGGTCGGCCGGCGAATTTGCTGGCGACCCTGGGCCACCCGGCGATGAATTTCAGCAATCGTTTCGCAACCTTCAATAACGGTAACCGCGACACGGACCGATCGCTGGACTCGAATCTGGCTACATTCGGAGATACTCTGAACTTGGGTGGTCGGCAAACACAGCCTGAAGATGGGCGCGGATTTCGTACGAAAATCGCTTGTGGATGGATTTTCGAAAAATCGCGGAAATGTCCGAGGCTTGATGACCTATGCGGGCTCCGGGCCACCACTCCGTTTGCGTAATTCATCCTGGGCGAGCGACCTGACAGCGTCAGCTACGTCAACGTGCAGCGCGGTCCCCTCCATGGAGGCCTACAACTGGGAAACAGGGATTTTTCTTCCAGGATGACTGGAAAGTGAGCCCGCGCCTGACGCGTAAACTTGGGATTGCGCTATGAACTGATCACACCGTTTATTGAGGACAATGACGAGCTCGTTAACTTCGACCCGAATTTTGTGAATCCCGGCACGGGTGTCCATGGACGCTTCCTGGTTCCTTCCGCAAGTACACTGCCGTTTCTCGACACACGAATCGTCGACTACGGGGCGGGGTCGCTACCGCCTCGCAATCGGGACTGGGCATCGGACGCGGCTTGATTCGCAGCGGACAAGAACAACATCGCGCCGCGAATTGGTGTCGCATTCCGCCTGACACGACAAGTCCGTGCTTCGGGGCGGGTACGGCTTCTACTATCCCACCTCTGCAGCGCAAGAAATACGCGACGCGATCGCCACCAACGCATTCAATCAGGGGTTAACCAAGAGGAACATCGACGACAACGGGGACACTCTCGCCCAGACCAACTGCTCAATCCGTGGCCTGGTTTCAGTCACGGATTCAGCCCCCTGACAGGGGGCATATCACGTCAGGGTTTGGCGGATTCCCGTCGGTGAATGCCGTCCCAGTCGGTCTGCAGCAGCCCAGGATTCAGCAGTACAACGCTACCTATGAGCGGGAGCTTTTGCGCGATACTTCTTTGCGCTTCTCCTATCTGGGCAGCACTATGAGCGGACTGATTGCGGGCCGCGATTTGAACGAGATCAGGCCCAGCGATACCCCCATTGGCACAACGAATGGGCGATGGCATAACCGCATGTGATGCGGTGGACGCTCAGGACTGCGACGTATTCGACCAGCGGACTTCGCACGCTTGCCATTTCCGGGCCTGGGCGATTTCCTGCTCACCTATGGAAACTTCGGCCATGGCCGCTCCAACGCATTCCAGACCCAACTCGAGCACCGCTACTCTCACGGCTTGATGTTGAGCCTGTCGTACACCTATCTGGACCAGAGATCCAGCGGTCTGGACACGGGCCAACTCCAGCCTCGGTGGCATCGCTTACAACCCGTTCGAGCCGAATAACGACTATGGCCAGGAAGCATTCGTTCCGAAGAATCGCTTTGTGGCTTATGGCGTTTACGATTTGCCCGTAGGCCGCGGCAGGCAGTTCGGATCATCCTGGTCACGCTGGGCGGATGCTCTCCTGGGTGGATGGCAAAGCTCGTTCAACATGTTCGCCAAGACCGGAACGAGCTTTCACGCCGTTCTGGCTGTGCGACAACTGCGCTCCGTCGCTGCCCGGGAATCTGGCTGCTGCTTCGATCGACGCTGTCGGCGATTTCAACTCTGGACCCTCATTTCGGCCGATCGTAGTCGGCGATCCGAATCACAAGAAGTGGCGATCAGATCTGGGACCCGAATGCGTTTGCGCTGATGCCGTTCGGCGCGGATGTTTTCGACAATCCCAAAATCGCAAAACGAGATCTGCTGCGGGGGCCGGGAACGTGGGGAGTCAATCTGGGTATACACAAGGACTTCCATTTCGGCGAGCGTGTGGTTGCTACATTTGGTGCCGACGTCGATAACCTCTTCAACCACCCATTGTGGTCGCCTGACAACGACTACGGCGGCGGTGGCGGCCCATTCGCTATTCCTGGGCGACTTCAACGTCGCCGTCGACCCGAACACCTTGAAGCCCGTCCTAAATATGCTGCAAGATGACAACGGCAATTTCACAATTCCCGATATCACTCCCAACGAAGACTTTGGGAAAAAACTGCAAACCTTCTCGCAGGAGGGCGTCGACAGCCGTCGTACCATCCGTCTCCGGCTGAGGATTACGTTCTAACTCACCCCGTCGAGGAACCCGGCCGCTCTTGTCACGCAAGTGGACAGGCGGCCGGTTCCAGTTCGACTGAATTCATATCACCGGGCGGCCACTGTCTCGCCGCTCTCACAACACTCAGGCAGGGACCGATGAAGCTCCGTTTCCTTCCCGCAATTCTCGTCGCAGTGTGTTTATCGAGTGCCGCCGCCGAACGTCCGGGAGATTTCCGTATCATTGGGCCGGGCGGGGGCGGTGCGATGTTCAACCCCACCATCAGCCCGCTCGATACAAACACCGTGCTCATCTCGTGCGACATGACCGGCTCTTACATCACGCACGATGCCGGAAAAAACTGGCGCATGTTCAGCCTGCGTGGCGTGGTGGATTTCTTCGTGTTCGATCCCAAAGATCCGAAAACCATGTACGCCCATGCCACCGCGTTGTGGCGCAGCACCGATGCCGGCGAGCACTGGGAACTGGTGTATCCGGCGCCCGACTCAGTGAAGGGCGTGAAAATGGCCTCCGACCACGCGGACGAAATCATCCTGGCTGATCCCGATCCTCTCGGCACGATTTCCGCGATGGCGATCGATCCCGCCGATTCCAAAATCTTCTACGTGACCGCGGGCGAGAAAGATAAAATCGCGCTCTTCGTCTCGTCCGATGCGGGCAAGACCTGGACGAAGAAAGTCGATGTGCCCGGTCGCCCTCGCCGCATCTGGGTCGATCCTCACTCTCCGGAAGGTTCGCGCACCTTATATATGGCAAGTGCGCACGATGTTTTCGTCGCGAGCCCGTCGGGTGTTAAGACTCTGCCGTTGCCTGCAACAGCCAACGAAACGTCGCTCGGCTTCGGCTCCGGACCGCAGCCGATCCTATACGCCACGTCAGAGAAAGGCGCCTTCGTTTCCACCGACGGCGGCGCGAACTGGAAGCAGACGATCTTGCCGGGGTCGGGAGCGAAGGTGCGCGCGATCGCGACCAGCCTGCATCATCCCGAAGTCGCGTACGTCTCCTATGACCATCTCGCGCTGGATGGCAAGAACTGGATCGGCGTCGCCAAGACCACGAACTCCGGTGGCGACTGGAAACTCGTCTGGAAAGAAGCCGACACCGCCGCCAAGAATATTCACGATGCCTGGATCACCGAGCGCTTCGGGCCGGGATGGGGCGAGAACCCGTTGGCCATGACGGTCGCTGACCAGGATCCCAACCTTGCCTATGGCACCGACCTCGGCCGTACCATGCGCACCGCTGACGGCGGAGCAACCTGGGCCGCGCAGTATTCCCGCAAGGTCAATGACGCCGGCTGGACCACGATGGGTCTCGACGTCACCAACAGCTATGGCATCCATTTCGATCCCTTCGACTCCAAGCGTGTATTCATCACCTACACCGACATCGGACTGTTTCGCAGCGAAGACGGCGGTGTCTCGTGGACAAGTTCCACCGCTGGAGTTCCGCGCGAATGGCAGAACACCACCTATTGGATCGTCTTCGATCCGAAAGTCAAAGGTCGCATGTGGAGCGTGAATAGTTACACGCACGATCTGCCACGGCCGAAGATGTGGCGGCATAACTCCCCAATGAACTTTAAAGGTGGTGTTTGCCGCAGCGACGACGGCGGCCGCAACTGGACGAAATCGAACAAGGGCATGGACGAAACCGGGGCAACCCATATCCTGCTCGATCCCGACAGTCCAGTCGACAATCGCGTTCTCTACGTGGCGGGATTTAACCGTGGCGTCTACAAAAGCTCCGACGGCGGCCGCACCTGGAATCTGAAGAACCAGGGCATCACGCAATCGCAGCCCTTTGCCTGGAGGCTGGCCAGAAGTTCGGATGGCGTTCTATACGCGTTAATCGCGCGACGTTCGGAAGATGGCAGCATCGGCAATGCCGGAGACGGTGCGCTGTATCGCTCCACCGATGGAGCCGAACATTGGCAGCCAATCCAACTTCCTGAGGGATCGAACGCTCCTAACGGTCTGGCCATCGATCCGCGTTCGCCCAATCGCCTGTACCTTACGGTGTGGGGGCGTGCCGCAGGCGAACATGGCGATGGCGGAGGCATCTTTCTTTCCGAAGACGCGGGAAAGACCTGGAAACAGGTGCTTGAAAAGGATCGGCACATCTACGACATCACCATCGATCCGGCGAATCCCGACGTCCTATATGCGGCCGGCTTCGAGTCGTCGGCCTGGCGCTCGGCGGACCGCGGGCTCACGTGGACTCGTATCCCGGGTTTCAATTTCAAGTGGGGCCAGCGCGTTATGCCCGACCCGCTCGACCACAACAAGATTTACATCACCACGTTTGGCGGCAGCGTGTGGCATGGCTCCATCAATGGAGAGCAAAAGCCGGTCGACATTGCCACGCCGGCCCTCGAACCGGGACAATAGCTGTTCGCGAACATGGGAAACGCAGGAGGTCCAAGTTGATCAATCGCCGTCAGTGGCTTTATGGCGTTGGCGTCATGGCCGGTGTCGGAATGCAGGCCGGCTCATTATCCGCAGAAAATCTCCTCACCGCAGACGATCCGGAGAGCCAGAAGGCTCCCACTCCGCTCGACCTCTCACAATACGAACCGAAGAGCATGCTCCAGGTGCACGAAACGCACGTCGAGCGCGCGAAGTTTCCAGTGATCGACTTTCACACCCACATCTCAGTTTCCGCCAAGGCGGAAAAGGGTGTTGCCATCTCGCCCGATCGAGAGTATCTAGGCACCCCGCAGGAGTGCCTGGCGGTGATGGACCGCAAGAACATAAAGGTGATGGTCAACCTGACCGGCGGCTACGAGAAGGGACTCGCCGAAGCCGTTGGCAAATATGACCGCGCTTATCCGGGGCGTTTTCTTACCTTCACCGAGCCCTCCTATAGTCACTTCAAAGAATCCAATTACCCGCAGTTGCAGGCGCAGGCCATCGAGCAAGCGCATCGGGATGGCGCGCGCGGCCTGAAGATCCTCAAGACGCTCGGTCTCTACCTGCGCGAGAACATCACCTCGGGCCCGCTCGTAAAGATTGACGATCCGCGCTTCGATCCCATGTGGGATGCGTGCGGGCAACTCAACATGCCGGTCGCCATCCATATTTCCGACCCCGCTGCTTTCTTCACGCCGACCGACCGCTTCAACGAGCGTTACGAAGAGCTGAACAATCATCCAGACTGGTCATTTTACGGCGCGGATTTCCCGAGCAACGCCGAGTTGATTGAAGCGCGCAACCGCATGATGGCGAAGCATCCCAAGACGCAATTCGTGACGCTGCATTTCGGTAATTTCTCCGAGAATCTGCAGAACGTTTCCGAGAACCTCGACAAGTATCCCAATATGCACGTCGACATGGCGGCACGCATCGGCGAGTTAGGCCGCCAGCCGTTCACTTCGAAGAGATTTTTCGATAAGTATCAAGACCGAATCCTGTTCGCAACCGACGCCACTCCGCACGGCGACGCATTTCCACAGCAGGTTTTCAACGACCAGCTTTACGAGATTTATTACCGCTTCCTCGAGACGGAAGATGAGTACTTCGACTACGCGCCCGCGAAAATCCCACCCCAGGGGCGGTGGCGCATCTATGGCATCAATCTCTCGGACCAGATTCTGCGCAAGGTCTACAACGAAAATGCCGCAAGACTTCTCCAGATTTAGGATGCGAATCTGCTGTGTTCTCTTCGCAGGACTGGCGCTTCTGGCGCCCATGACCCATGCGCAGGTGCGGGTGTGGCAAGGAACGCTCAACCTGCCCACGTACGAAGAAGGATTGCCCGATCCCAATCCGCCCTTCGATCAGTTCACCACCAATCGCTTCAACTACCCGTACACGCTTCGCAACAATCTCACCAGCAACCGCGTCGAGAAAGCCTGGCGCGCGATCTATCTCGAGAATGAATACCTGAAGTGCTCGGTGCTGCCTGACATCGGCGGACACCTCTATACCTGCATCGACAAGATTTCCGGCAAGCCGATGTTCTACGCGAACCCGTCGATCAAGAAAGCTGCGATTGCCTATCGCGGCGCCTGGGCGGCGTTCGGAGTCGAGTTCAACTTCCCGGTCTCGCACAACTGGATGACGATGTCGCCGGTGAGCTTCGCCTTCGCACAACACGATGACGGCAGCGCCTCCGCCACTGTGGGCAATGTCGACCGCGTCTACGGTATGGAGTGGACGGTGGAGTTGATCCTGCGTCCGAAATCGACCGTGCTCGAGGAGCGCGTCACGCTGAGCAATCGCAGTGATGCGCGGCATCGCTTCTATTGGTGGAACAACGCTGGAGTCGAAGCCTGGGATGACTCGCGCATTGCGTACCCCATGCAGTTTGCGGCGACGCACGGCTTCACCGAGATTCACACCTGGCCCGTCGATCAGGACGGCGTTGACTATAGCCTGCTGCGCAATCACACCAAGGGACCAGTGTCGATGTTCGTGCATGGCAGTCGCGAACCCTTCATGGGTGTGTGGAATCCGCATACGAACACAGGGACTGTTCACTATGCGGTGTATGAAGATTTGCCCGCCAAGAAGATCTGGTCCTGGGGGGTCGATGCAGACGGCCTCGATTGGCGCAAGGCCCTCTCGGACAACGAGAGCGGCTACCTTGAAGTGCAAGCCGGCCTTTTTCGCAACCAGGAGACCTATGCCTTTCTCGAGCCTCGCCAGGTACTGCACTTCTCCGAATACTGGATGCCAGTGCGCGAGATTGGTGGGATCTCGCGAGCAAACCTTGCAGGGGTCGCGAACTTAACGCGCAAAGCAGGAAATCTTTCTGTTGGATTTAACGCTAACCAGGCCATTCCTCAGGCGACCGTCTCCCTCTTGAAGGGCAAAGAGCAAATTGTTCACGAGAAGGCCGACCTGACGCCCGAGCATGCGTGGACCCGCGAAGTCCCGAACGCCGATGCGCAGTCGAAGTACACGATTGAAGTTCAGGACGCGAAGGGCGCGATGCTCTTGCGCCAGACCGAAGGCGAATACGATTGGACGCCCGCATCAGAGATTCACGTCGGGCCGCAACCCTCCTACCGCATGCCCGATCCTGACAAGCGCAGCTTCGATGACTGGATTGAGTTCGCCAAGGACGAAGAATTAAACGGAAGACTGCTGAGCGCACTCGAGGCTTACCAGCAGACTCTTGCGAAGTTCCCCGACAGCTTCGTGGCAGGGAAGGCTGCGGGCCGACTCTCGGCGGGATTGCTCCGCTACGACGAAGCTCGAAAATTCCTCGAACCGCTGCATCTGCGCGATACGACGGACACGGAGATCTCGTACTATCTCGGCCTCGCCTACGATGGCCTCGGCAACACCACTCTTGCGCGAGCCTCTTATGAACAAGCGGAGCGGCTGCCGGCGTTTTTTCCGGCAGCGGCCCTGCGTCTCGGCGAATTGCTTTCGCGCAACGGGGATCTGGCGGGCGCAGAGCGCCATTTGGCAGATGCTGCGCACGCAGCCCCGCGGGATGAGCGCCTCCTGGAAGAACTCGTAGCCGTGAAGGCGGCGGCTGGCAAAGCGGACGAGGCCCGGAAACTGGCGCAGGAAGGACTGTCGCGATTCCCCCTCAGCTACCTTCTTCAAAATGAAACGGGAAATCCCAACCTTGTTCAACTTGCGAACGATCCCAACCGCGTTCTGAACCTGGCTGCGCAATACATGTGGCTTGGCTTGTATGCGAAGGCGCTCGCCGTTCTGGACCGAGACTATCCGGCGCCCGCGCCCGATCAGAGCGAGCCAGGTTCGGTCGCTCCGCAGAAGCATCCGATGGTCGCGTATTTTCGGGGTTACTGTCACCAGAAGCTTGGACAGCCGGCGGAAGCCGAGTACAGTGCAGCCTCGAAACTCTCCACAGCGTTCATTTTCCCGAACACCTCCGAGGAATTCGCCGTTCTGGGAGCAGCGTTGCAGGCACACCCGACCGACGCGACCGCACACTACCTGCTGGGAACGTTTTACTTTTCACGCGGCGAAACGGATCCTGCCTTGCAGGAGTGGGCCGAAGCTCACAAGTACGGTCCGGACATTCCGGTGCTTAGCGCGAGCACCGGCCTGGCCCTTCTTCATATTAAGAATGATCCCGAGCAAGCGCTCGCATCGTTCCGCGATGGACAGCGCAGCGATTCGTCGAACATTGCGATTTATCTCGGTATAGACCAGGCGCTCAGTCTCCTCCATCGGCCAGCAAGTGAACGCGTCGAGGCTCTGGAGAAGTATCCGCATCTGGACACGGCCCCGCCGTCGCTGATATACGAGCTGATTCTGAATCTGGCGGAAGCCGGAGACTTTGACCGCGCCACGGGACTGTTCCACAACCGCTTTTTTGCGCGCGAAGAAGGCGGAACCAATGTTCGCCAGGTGTGGGTTGAAGTGCAATTGCAGCATGCCGTGGCTGCCGCGAAAGCGGGGCATTGCGATCAAGCGCTGCCGATCGCACAGGACCTGGGATCGGCGGTGCCGGATCTGGTCTTCACGCGCGACGGCCTTGAGCCGATTCTTCAATCGGCGCGGACCGAGTATCTACTCGGCACGGTGTACAGCACTTGCGACAAATCCGCGGAGGCCAAAGCAAAATATCAGGCAGCTGCGGCCGCTACGGCTACCGACCAGATCCGCTGGGCGTGGCTCGCCGCCAAGCAGCTTCCCGGTTTTGATCAGGGCCAGTGGCAAGCTCGCTTACAAACCGCATTTGATCAGGCAGCAAGCCGCAGCGACACCAGCTCATTTCCAAGCTACTGGAACTACACTGCAGGTTCGCTAGCAAAAGAGTTGGGGAAAGCCGGCGAGGTGAGCGCGCGCTTTCGCAATGCGCTGCTGCTGCCGGATCGCATGCTCGCGTACCACTTCACGCGATTAGCGGTTGAGAAATCTACGCCGTAATAACGTCGATTTTTGACTTGCGGAGCGCCTCGGTAAAGTCGGCCGGAGCGCGCGTGTCGGTGACTAGCCGATGAACGTGTGAAAGAGGACAGATGCGCGAGACGCTGCGGCGCCCAAGCTTGCTGAAGTCGGCAACCACATTCACCTCTTTCGAATTGCGCACCATCAGGCTGTTCAACTGGGCTTCGAGGACATCGGGAGTCGATGGCCCGATCTCCAAGTCGAATCCATCCACGGCGAGAAAGAGGCGGTCGGCATGAAAGTCCTTGAGCATCGCCTCGGCCTGCGGCCCGACCAGCGAGCAAGACACGGGACGCAGCAGTCCTCCGATCATGATCACGGAAATGTCGGGAGCATCCATCAATTCGTACGCGACATTCAAAGCGTGTGTAATTACGGTGACCGACTGCAGCCGCCGGACTTTCAGATGCCGAGCGATCTCGGCGGTGGTTGTGCCGGAATCCAGAACGATGGTCTCATTGTTTTGAATCAGTTCCGCCGCGGCGCGTCCGATGCGTGCTTTCTCCGCATGGTGCAATGTCTTCTTCAATCGCAGCGGATAATCCTGGCTCGCTTCCACCTGCCGCACCGCTCCGCCGTGCGAGCGCACCACCATCCCTTGCGACGAAAGCGCGTCCAGATCGGCGCGCGCGGTCACCGCCGAGATCGAGAACCTTTCCACCAGATCGCGCACCGTGACCTGGCTCCGCTGTTCGATGAGATCCAGAATCTTTCTGCGCCGTTGTTCCGACAGCAATCGAGAATCCTTCGGGCCACGCATCAATCGAGTCCTCGCGTTTCAATGCACGATGGGAATCGTCCCGGCTGACTTATGGAACACATCATTTATACACTTGCGAAGGCGTTTCAGAAGAAAGAAAATAGCAGGAAAACGAAAGCTCGAGGGAAAGTGTGGAAAACTTCAATAATGCCACGATTTAGTTGGCAATTCGCGGAGGGTGACTAGCTTGCAGGCTTCAGGAGCCAGATTGCGTTTGCCTTCCTTTGTCTTCTCGGGCTTTCGAGCCGATTCGGAGACCGTGTGTACTGAAAAAGTGCCGAGTGGCCGAATCGAACAACAAGGTCCGCTCGCATGAGGCGCAGAGACTTCATCGCCGCTATGGTCGCCTCCGCTCTTGCCTCGGCCTGGCCGATCGAGACGCAACCCGCAATTCTTCGACCGCGGCTGCTTATCGCTGACAGCGACCCGTTCACCGGGTTGCCCTTGCTGAAGTCGCGCTACGCTGGCGGTCGCCGGCCCTCCGAGGACATGGAGGGCTGGGCACTCTCGTGGCTTATTACCGGCAAAGAGGAATTTGCCGACCGCGCCTTGGCCGACATGCGCTCCAAACATATCGGAGCCGGAGGCAAACCGTCGCGCTCGTGGGTGGATTACGCTCGCTGGTCCCTGGTTTTCGATTGGCTCTTCGCGTATCGCGGATTCGACTCCGCATTGAAAGACCGTGTCGCCGGGGAATTGAGCGCGGGCGTTACCAGCATGCTCGCGACACCCGATTTCGCCGACCCTAGCCAGATGTCGTATCACAACTACGCGCTTCGATATCTGGCCTTCGCGGCATTTCCCGCGGCAGCCGTCGCGGATTATCCATCGTGCGCAGATCGGTGCCGGGCGTGGCGAGAGAAGATTTCCGCGTGTCTCGACAACATTCTCGACATTGCCGAGGTTGTCAGCCCCGAAGGCAGCTACCACGAGTCGATGGACTACATGCGCATTACCTGGGCCTCTCTCGTGATGCTTTCGGAATTGCAGCGCACAACGACGGGCGTAGATCCGGCCCAGCATTTTTCCATCTTCCGCAATGTCGGCGTCACCTACCTGTACAAGCTCCTGCCCGATGGTACTCCCTCTCGTGAAGGAGACAACGAATACCCGGTCCTCGACAATCGCGATACGGCTCTGCTGGGCTATGCCGTCAATCGCTTCAAGGATCCCTACAGCGCGTGGCTTCTGCGCGAAAGCGGCTTCGTTGGCAAGGACTGGGTCGTCCCCGTGCTGCAGTTTCTCTGGGATGATCCCGAAGTCGCGCCGCGCAATCCGGCGCTCGCCGCGGAAAATGAGTTGCCGCGCCAGCGTTTCTTCCCAGGCGTCGGCCATCTCGTGATGCGCGATGGATGGACTCCCGAATCCACCTGGATCGAGTTCGACTGCGGGCCGTACTTCGCCAAGCATCAGCATCTCGATCAAAACCAGTTCACGATCTATCACCGCGGCTATCTCGCGATTGATAGCGGCGCCGACTACACCGACACCGAGAGTCCGCACTACCTCAACTACTACCGCCGCACGGTCGCGCACAACTCGGTGCTGGTCTACGATCCCGCGGAAAGATTCTTCTGGTCCGACAATTTGTGGACGGCCGTAAACGATGGCGGCCAGCGTATGGATTCCTCGCGGTACTGGAACACCATCCGCAGCCGCGAAGATTGGAACCGCACCCGCGACTTGTGGGACCTGGGAACCATGCGGGTGGTCGACTACGTTCCCGGCCAGTATCACTATGCGCTCGGCGACGCGAGTCGTGCGTACTCACCGAAAAAGCTGCGCACGTTCACGCGCGAACTGGTCTACATTCCGGGGCGCAATCTCCTCTTCGTCTTCGATCGTGTCGTCAGCGCGAATCCGTCGTTTCGCAAAGCGTGGCTGCTGCATGGAGTGAATCAGCCAAGCATCGATCAGGAATCCGGGAATGCGCCGGCCGGCGCGCAGGAGTTTCGGCAAGCGAAAACTTTCCGCTTCTCCGAAGGCCAGGGCGAGCTGCTCGCGCACTGCCTGCTCCCGAAGGAACGCGTCGTGACGCGGCGCGGCGGAAGCGGGCACGAATTCTATGCACCCGGCGACGACCGCGGAGGCGCCTGGGGTTCGGGAGAAAATTGGCCGCTCGAGCCGGCCGAGGGTGCTCCTCTTCCCGAAGCTCCAAAGCTCCGCAGGATGTGGAAACTATTTTGGGGCGATGACTTCGACCGCATCCTGCCGTCCAATCGTAAGAACGTGGTGCCCGGCGCGTGGCGGGTTGAGGTTTCCCCAGCGGCGCCGGCAGAAGAAGACTTGTTCCTTCACGTATTCGAGATCGGCGACTCCGGGCAGACTGGCCACGGTCGCGTTGAACTCGTCGACGGTGTAGGCGTGCAGGGGGCGGCCTTCGAGCATGGACCGATTGTCCTCTTCAATTCCACCGGTGCCGCCATCGCGAACGCCGAAGCTTCGCTGCCCGACGTGGCCGGCGATTCCATCCTTCTCACAGGTCTGCAGCCGGACGCTATGTACGAGCTGAATCTGGGAGGCCTCAACGCGACCAAGGTGAAAGGCGCAGTTCTTCCCGGAGTCTCCGCAGGCACCGAACGACTACGCGCGAATGCAAAAGGAATTCTGCGTATGCAGCGTGGCCATCTAAAAAATCTGCGTTTGCGGATTGCCCGCATATGAGCCTTTCCGATCGCCCGCAGGCCATCCCCCCCTTTTCTGCACGCAAGCCCATTTCAAACCTCCGATGGTGGATCGGCGGCATTCTGTTCGCATCCACCATCATCAACTACATCGATCGCCAGACGCTGTCGCTGCTCGCCCCGTTCCTGAAACTTGAATATCACTGGACCAATACCGACTATGCCAACCTTGTGATCGGCTTCCGCATTGCCTACTCACTCGGGCAGACGATCTTTGGCCGATTCATGGATCGCATTGGAACGCGGCGCGGCCTGTCACTGACCGTCGCGTTCTATTCCGTCGTGTCGATGGCGACTTCGCTAGCCCGCGGTTTTTACAGCTTCGCGGGTTTCCGGTTTCTGCTCGGCGCGGGCGAATCGGGGAACTGGCCTGCCGCTACCAAAGCGGTCAGCGAATGGTTCCCAAAACGCGAGCGCGGTCTGGCCACTGCCCTGTTCGACAGCGGTTCCTCCGTGGGGGGTGCCGTTGCTGCCTGGCTCATCTTGTGGATCTACGGCCGCTGGGGATGGCGCCCGGCATTCGCGATTCCCGGCACGCTCGGCTTCTTGTGGCTCATGGTTTGGCGGCGCTGGTATTACCCGCCCGAATCGCATCCGCGTATCAGCGATGCGGAGCGCGCAATGATCCTGGCCGACAAACATGATGAGCACGAGCAACTCGCCACCAAAGATCCGCTGAGATGGCAAACGCTCCTGCAATTGCCGCAAACCTGGGCAGCAATTGTTTCCAAAGCGCTCACTGATCCTGTATGGTTTTTCGTCACCGACTGGTTTCCGATCTACCTGGTTGCGAAGGGAATCGAATTGCGCTCGGGACTGATCGCGATCTGGATTCCGTTTCTCGCTGCCGACTTGGGCAACTTTTTCGGCGGCTGGATTTCCGGTTACCTGATCAAGCGCGGATGGTCTCTGGGTGCTGCTCGGAAAGCGGTCGTCGTTTTCGGCGGTATCGGCGTGACTATGCTCATCCCCACGGTATTTACTAGCAATCTCTCCCTCATTGCGCTGCTCTTTGCGATGGCCACATTCTCGTACGCCGCCTTCTCCACCATGGCGAATGTTTTCCCCTCCGATCTTTTCTATAGCGAATCGGTGGCTTCGGTGGCCGGTATGAGCGGGACGGCTGCTGGATTGGGCACCATCGTAGCTTTCAAATTGATTGGACACTTCTCCGACGCTCGCCAGGCGTTGGGTGGGCACTCGTTCGATCCCATCATCATCGTGGCCGGCCTCGTGCCCGTCGTCGCAATGATCCTCACGTTGCTGCTGGTCCGCAACACGGAAGCGACCGAGCGCGGCCTGGTTCGCCCGGTCTGAGCAAGGGAAGACCCCAGGCACAACAGAAGAATCGGCATGACTAACGCTGACCAAACCGCTGTGCAGATTGAGAGCGTCACGCAACCTGGGGCCGAAGCCCCTCGTCCCGAGGCGCTCAAGGTTGCTGGCACGTCGTTCGTCGTTCTGTTCTCGATCGTGGGTCTGGCGCTCTGGGGTCTGCCATTTTTCTACGACTTCATGGTGCAGCAATTCGGGTGGACACGCGGCCAAGTCACATCCGGCAACGCACTGAGCAAGCTTCTGGTTGGACCTCTGTTCGGTTTTTTTGCGGGCTGGGTCGTCGACCGCTTTGGCCCGCGCCGCATCATGATGGCGGGCATCCTCATGGCGGGCATCGCGCTGATTGGGCTGGGTAGCATCTCGACTCTCGGTTTCTTTTACTTCTTCTACATGTTCAACGCGCTGGGCTACGTTTGCGGCGGGCCGCTACCGGTCCAGGTTCTGCTCTCAAACTGGTTCGACAAATCGCGCGGAAAGGCGATGGGCTTTGCGTACCTCGGCATCGGGTTCGGCGGAGCGCTCGTCCCGTTGATTTCACATGCCCTCGTCCAACATTTTGGATGGCAAGTGGCGCTGCGCGTTCTCGGCCTTTTGATCATCGTGCTGTCACTGCCACTGGCATTCTTCGTCAAGGAATCTCCCGAGAGCGAGCGAAAGCCCGTGCGCATTACCCCGCCCGACGCTCGCTGGGCATTCAAAAACATCCACTTTTATTTGCTTACCATCGGCAGCATGTGCTCGATCGCCGCCGTGGCCGGCACCCAGCAAAACCTGAAGCTCTATCTCAGCCTCGACCGGCACTATCCGCAATCCGCGGCCGCGCACATCCTGGCGATGGTTCTCGGCTTCAGCATTGTCGGCCGCGTCCTGATGGGATGGCTCGCCGATCGTTATCCCAAACGTAACGTGATGTTGTTGATCTACCTCCTGGTTGCGATTGCTATTCCATTCCTCTTCTTCGGTACCAGTCGTCTCGCGATCTACACGTTCGCCGTGATCTTCGGCATCGGCCTCGGCGGCGATTACATGATCATCCCTCTCATGACCGCCGACATCTTCGGGTTGAAGATACTGGGCCGCCTCATGGGCGTCATCCTGACAGCGGGCGGCATCGCCGAAGCCCTCGCACCGTGGCTGATCGGGCATTTGCGCGATGCAAGCGGCGCTTACACCTCGGCCTGCTTTGTGCTCGTCGGCTTTGCTTTGCTGGGAGCACTCGCCGTGCTGCCTTTGCCGCGGCATCGAAAGGCCGCATGAGCGCCACGCCTATCCTCCGCCTGGGAACCGTCAAGCATGTCTCCCGCTTCAAAGAGCACTTGCGTGAGCTAGGTCTAGCCATTCCTTGCGACGACGAACTAATCTCCGACCCCGGTTCACCGCTTCAGAAGCCGCTCACCCGTGGATCCCTGACGATCGGCAATCGAATTTGCGTGCAGCCGATGGAAGGTTGGGATGGGACACCCGACGGCAGTCCCACCGAGAACACTTTTCGCCGCTGGCAACGATTCGGACAAAGCGGCGCGAAGCTGATCTGGGGTGGGGAAGCGGTTGCGGTTTGTCATGAAGGACGCGCCAATCCAAATCAACTCGTCATTGCGGACCACACCGCCGCATCATTGGCGCGGTTGCGTGCCGTTCTTGCTACCGAACATCGCAAGGTCACCGGTTCCGACAACGGGCTGCTCATTGGACTGCAACTCACCCACTCCGGGCGCTTCTGCCGTCCCAATGCTCACGACCGTCCCGAGCCACGCATCCTGTATCGACATCCACTCCTCGATCGCCGCTTGAAATTGCCAGAAGACTATCCCGTTCTCACCGACAGCGAGATAGGCGCCATCATCGGACAGTTTCACGGCGCCGCTGCGCTCGCATGGAAGCTGGGCTTTGATTTCGTAGATATCAAGCACTGCCACGGCTACCTCGGTCACGAATTCCTGAGCGCGCACACTCGCGGCGGACCCTATGGGGGGAGCTTTGAAAATCGCACGCGCTTTCTTCGCGAAGTCGTGCAGGGAATTCGCTCGAACTGTCGTGGCCTCGGTGTTGCCGTGCGCCTGTCTGCCGCCGACACCGTCCCGTACATTCCCGACGCCAGCCGCACGGCGAATGGAAAGCTGGGTCCTGGCATACCCGAAATGAACGGCAGCCTGATTCCTTACCGTTGGGGGTTCGGAGTCGATGCGCTCCATCCGGAGAAGGAGAATCTGGACGAGCCGGTCCAGTTTCTATCTCTTCTCGAGGAACTCGCCATTCACTTGGTAAACTTGACGGCGGGTAGTCCTTACTACAACCCGCACGTGCAGCGGCCAGCGCTGTATCCGCCGTCCGACGGCTATCAGCCACCGGAAGATCCGATCATCGGTGTGGCGCGGCAAATGGAAATGACTCGCCAGCTCAAACGGCGTTTTCCGAACCTGATTATTGTTGGCTCGGCCTACAGCTACCTGCAGGATTTTCTTCCTCACGTGGCGCAAGCCGCTTTGCGCGAGGGATGGGTTGATTTCGTCGGACTGGGAAGAATGGTTTTAACGTATCCCGAGGTTCTCTGGGACGCCGCCAACGGCAGACCCATCGACCACAGACGAATTTGCCGGACGTTCAGCGATTGCACAACTGCGCCTCGCAAGGGATTGCCCTCGGGGTGCTATCCGCTCGACAGCTACTACAAAGAGTCGGGAGCGGCCGCACTACTGGCTGAGCTTAAGAAGAACTAGACCGCTGCTAGATCAACAAGCCGGTAAGCAAATAGTTCTCGAGACCAATGAAAACTAATCTGACAATTGCGTCGATGACCGCACGCCGCCAGCCGGGCCGCCGAGTGCAGGGAATCGCCGCCGCGTTGCTGCCCTTCCAATCCGACGGCCGCATCGCCGTCGACGCATTTCAACGTCTTCTGGTGGCTACGCATCGGGTCGGCATGATGAACGCGGTCAACATGGACACCGGATACATCAACTACCTCTCCGAATCCGAAAAGAAAGACGTGTTGCGCTGGACGCGAGAAGCTCTCGGCAACGACGTCCCCTTCGTGGCGGGCGCCTACATCGAGGGACTCGAAGGCGAAACGGTTGCACTCTATCGTCAGCAGATCGACGCAATCGTCAGCATCGGTGGAACTCCGATCCTATTTCAAACAGCACGTCTCAAAGGCAAGCCCGGCACGGAATTGGCAGCCGCGTATCAAGCTGTGTGCCGCGGATACGAGAGCGTAATCGCATTCGAACTGGGCTCCATGTTCGCATCGAACGGCGAAATCTTCTCATCCGAGACTGTCGCTCGCTTGATGGATATTCCCGAGATAAAAGGAATGAAGCACTCTTCACTTGATCGGGTGGTCGAATTCGAGCGGCTGGCTCTGCGGGACCGGCTCCGCTCCGACTTCCGAATATACACAGGGAACGATCTCGGAATCGACATGATCGAATACGGCTCCGACTACCTGCTCGGCCTGGCGGCATTTGCTCCAGAAAAATTTGCCGAGCGGGACCGCCTCTGGCAGGTTCAGGATCCCGCGTACTACAAACTAGCCGACACTCTGCAATACCTCGGCAACGTGGCTTTCCGCGATCCGGTTCCCGCCTACAAACACTCTGCGGCCGTCTTCCTGCATCTCACAGGCCGCATTCCAACTGACCGAACGCACCCGAGAAATCCGCAGCGTCCCGCCTGGGAGGCGGAAATGCTTCAGGATTGTGTCGAGCGACTAAAATAGAAAAACTTTTTCGCGCAGCAGAAGGTTTAGCTCGCTGCGCGGGTCACCGTGGGCGCTGCCTTCGTTTTGGCCGGAAGGACCGCCGTGATCCGCGTTCCGTTCTCATCGGACTCGATACTCATCTCACCATGGAACTGGCGCACGCGCTCCCGCATTCCCTGGATTCCCACGCCGGCTCCCTGCGTCTGAATTTCAGTCAACCGCTCTCGCGAAATTCCCCTGCCCCGATCCTGTACTTCCAGGCTAACGTGGTCATCCTCGCGCGTTACTCGGATGCTAGCGGTCTTGCTTCCCGAATGACGGTGCACGTTGGTCAGGCTTTCCTGCACCAGGCGGAAGAGAATGAGTTCCAGTTCCGGAGGGAGCCGTCCCATGTCTTCCGCAATACTGAGATTGATATCGATCTGGCTGCGTTCCGTCACTCCTTGTACGTACCAGTTCAGGGCTGCCGCCAAGCCGATCTCATCAAGCAATGGCGGGTGCAGCAGGTACGACATCGTGCGCAATTCCTGCGTGAGTTGCTGCACGAGTTGCAGAATTTCCTGCGCCGAAGACCGCAGTTCCGGTCTCACCTGCTCCGCAAGTTGTCCCATCCTCATTCCCAGCACGGCCAGCACCTGGCCTGCGCTGTCGTGCAACTCGCGCGCGATATGGCGCCGTTCCTCGTCCTGCACCTGCATCATGCGGCGCGAGAGTTCGCGAAGCCGATTAGCTCCTTCGACCACCTCCTGATTGCGTTGCAGGAGTTCGAGCGTCCGGGCGCGGACCTCCGCATCCAGCGTCTCCGACAAATTCCGGAAGCGCTCTTCGCTCCGGCGCAATGCCTCGTCCGACCGCGAGCGCGCAATCGCAAACGCCAACTGCCGCGCGATCGTAAGACTCAGTTCAACCTCGTCCTCGGTGAAGGGATGGGGCTCGTTGAAATACGACATGAACTTGCCGATCAGTTGCCCCCCGGCAATCAGCGGGATGAATGCCAGGGCCCCAATTCCTTCGCCCCGGATGGTCGAGCGCAGCGATTCCGGCAACTCAGCTTTCTGAATATCCTCCACGCAGATCACGCTTGGGTTTTCGTCACTCAATTTCCAGGGCGAATGTCCATCGGTGGCCTTGCGGTAATTCGTTGAAAGTCCGCGCCAGCTCACAAAACGTATGACTCCGCTTTCGTCGAACAGCAGAATCGAAGCGCGGTGGCAGTGCAACGCTCCCAAAATCGCGTCCAGGCCCGCGGCGTAGATGTCTTCCTTCGATTTCGCGCGATGCAATTGATCCGCTAAGTGGTACAAGGCCCGCTGCCGCCTCATGCGATCTGCCAGCGCCTTCTCTCCGTCTTTCCGGAAGGTGATGTCGCGCGCCACCTTCGACGCTCCAACCACGCGCCCATCCGCATCTTTCACAGGCGAGATGGTGACCGAGACGTTCAAGAGTGATCCGTCTTTGCGTGCGCGAACGGTCTCGAAGTGGTCGACGCGTTTGCCCCGCTTGAGCTGCCGGATGATATGTTTCTCTTCCTCCAGGCGGTCCTTCGGAATGATCAGCGTGATGGGCTTTCCGATCGCTTCCTTCGCGGCGTAGCCGAATATCCGCTCCGCACTCTTGTTCCAGCTGGTAATGATGCCGTCGAGGGTCTTGCTAATGATGGCGTCGTCGGAGGAATCAACAATCGCGGCGAGCAAACTGGTGGCCTGCAGAGCGGGTTCAGCCAGGCGAAAGTCGTTGCCGTTATTTGACTCCGCGGAGGCACTCTGCCGTCTGGAGGCGGGCCGCGCGGATTTCTTTCCCTTCGCCGACGCGCCTGCCTTCTTAGGTTTGAAAGCGGGCTTGCTTTTACCAGGGGCCATCGGGGAAACCAAGTTACAGCTAGTCTCGATATTACAGCAGTTTCTTGACGTTGTTCTCCGGGTTCCGACCGTGCACGGGCCCTCTTGAAGGGCTATTCTCCCGCAAGTTATTGGGATTGCAAAGCGGGCGCGGTCGGAATAAGGCTCGGAGCGCTAACGCACATTCACCTGGCGCGCGCACTCTCGCCGCGCACATCGCGCCGGACCGCCGCCATCAGGGAAGTGACCTCCGCTTCAAGATTACAGTCTCAAGCGTTTGTTGCCGATAGAACCATCGGGCGGATCGCTAACGCCGGTTCTGGGGCAGCAATTCTGATGACGATGCTAGAAACCCCGACAGTTCCCGACTCCTTCAGTTCTCCCTCGGCGCTCAGTGTCCTGGTCGCCGAGGACGACCCGATGTTTCGTCGAATCCTCAAGAGTTGGCTGTGCGCCGTTCTCTCCAGTACTTCAGCGGCCTGCGAGGCGACGGCCTCAGGGCTTGATTCGCGCGCGCGAAGAGTTGCGTTTTCAGGCAACCCACGATGTCCTGACCGGAATCTGGAATCGCCGTGCGCTGCTGGACCTGCTTCAGCGTGAACTGGAGCGTGCCAGCCGGAACCACAGTTCGACCGCTCTGCTTATGCTCGATCTCGACCACTTTAAGGAAGTCAACGACAAGTACGGTCATCTCGCCGGGGACGCGGTCCTGCGGGAAAGTTGCGCGCCGCGTAATGCAGGTAATCCGTTCCTACGATTTTGTCGGCCGCTACGGCGGCGAAGAATTTCTGGTGGTTCTCCCGGCCTGCGACCGCATACACGCGTTTCAAAGCGCGGAGCGGATCCGCTCCGCTGGGGCCGCCGCGCCCATCAGCGTGAACAACCTGGCGATTTCCGTCACCACCAGCATCGGAGTGACAGCCGTGGCCGCCGAAGTTTGTAAAAAGCAGCTTCTCGCCGTCGCCGACGCAGCTCTCTATCAGGCCAAGAGCGCAGGCCGCAATCGCGCCGCGGTTCTCTGATCGTCAAGCCTACTCGGAGCCAGAACTCGTTTCCTGGATGTAGTCTCAGACACTCTCGCACTAAGGATCGAGCCCAGTCGGCCGCTCTTCCCAATCAACAAGTACGGGCGACCAAAAACACAGAAGGGCGAACGTCCCAACGCGGTCGGAGATTCCCCTGAGACGCTCGCCCGAGCAGCGCCCTCCCCCGAGAGCCCTGCCCAGAGATTTTTTTAATCTTCCGCCCAAAAAAGCAAAATGGCTCGCGCGTGCGCAGACATGGCACGGCTGGGCCAGAATCTCCGCGACCAATAGAAACGATTACCCCAATCGCCCCACGATAACCTCAGGAGGGTAAGCCATGGCGAACATCATCATCATCGGCGGGAAGGTCGATGATCAGTTTCACGAGCAAATCAACAAACACGCCGCAAGAGGATACCAACCGGTCCTTATGAGCAGCGTCGCGAAGGACAATGCCCGAACCGGAGAATCGGAAGTCCACGTAACGGTGCTGATGCAAAAGCCCTGACGCCAACACTGCGTGAAGTCAAGAAACAAACGCAATGGCGAAGAATCACCAGCGGAGAGAAAGAGAAGTCTTAGCTGGCGTTCTTCAGGCGGGCTTCCGATTCCAGAAGTCGCGCAAGAGTCTCCGACGCCATATCGTTCGTCTGCCGGTTGTGCTCGTGCAGACGCTCGCGAAGCTTCTCGCACAAGGTCACCAACATCACCTCGTCATGGGTGGCGATGATCAAGCGGCAAAGCTCTTGGATCTCGCGCGCTAAGTTTTCGGTTTGCAAGTGGCTAGCACAATAGGTTGATTGCGGGCAGAGGGCAATCGAGGGAATGCTGTACGCCATCGAACGTAACAATATACGCTAGATAGCCATCCCACGCGTCGCCGAGCAGCCCGCCGAAGCCGTCCGGTGGCCGCCGCAAATCCAGCAATCCCGGAAATCCCAACCCGTCCACGTTCCGGAGGTCCAATATTGGACAGTTTTGAGATCAGGTTTCCAGGCTTGATGCTTGGACTCTCAGGCTGCTCGTACCGTGCTCTCACACAGGAAACCTTCCCCGGCGGTGCCTCTCACTCTGACTGTGCAATTTGAAACAGTTAATCGTGACCGCCATCCCGACCATTACCTCATTGTCACGTGGACGCTGTAGGTATCTGTACCTCCAGGCGTCGACGACAAAGCAACTGCAAGATTACGACGCCCGGGCAGATGCGGAACAACTCGAGGTCAGGCCATGACCGAAGTAGAGTACCGCCCCCTAAGCCTGGTTCGAGGACATGAGTGCCTGTGCTGCACCAACCGTGCCACGCAGGAAGCAATCCAGAGCAGAGGAAACTTAACTGCCATCATCCGGTGCTGCAATGATCCGAAATGCATATGTCGGGCACAGGAGATTCTCAGGACTCAGGGAATGGATTCATATCAATGGCGGAGGGAGAGGGATTCGAACCCCCGGTACGGTTTCCCGTACAGCGGTTTTCAAGACCGCCTGTTTCAACCACTCACACATCCCTCCGCGGCATACAAACAATTGAATATAATATATTTATTGCAATGTGCCATTGCACTACTTCCGTGCCATTGCACGTACATTGCACAAAGCGTAGACTCTTCGCCTCAGAGGTGGATCGATGGCGCGATTCCAACGAGGATACGTCTACGAGGCGTCGAACGCTTTCCATGTTCGTTATTGGAGCACGGAACTGCGGAAGGGTAAAGCTGTTCGGGTCCAAAAGAGTGAACGTCTGTGTGCAAAGGACGACAAGCACCATTCGGCAAAATCGAAGGCGGTTCAGATGGGCGCTTTATTTATACAATCCGTACACGTCGGTTTGTTTCCCTCTTAATTTCGTATTTGGCGGAGAATAAATTCCTTATTGATCACTCCCGAGAAGCGTCGCCGTTGCAGCGCGATTTCGATCCTGGCGTACTCTGTATCATCCCAAGTGAATTGTCTGACTCCTCGGATCAGGCTAGCAGCCATCCTTATCAGGTCGGCGAGGAATTCGACCTCACATTTCACATAACCTGTGCTTCGCCGATACTCCTCGGTTCGTGTAGCCTATTTTGACTCCGAGAGTTTCGTATAGATTCAGTTACGGTTCGGCCACCAAAGTGACCTCGTGTGCAACCGCATCGCCGACGTCGCGGGTGCTGGCCCTTCCCCCGAGATCGGGAGTATGGACGTTTTGCCTCGCCAGCACCGCTTCGAACGCTTTTTCGACGGTGCGCGCCGCCTTGAGTTCGCCGAGGTGCTCCAGCATCATGGCTCCGGACCAGATCTGCGCGATGGGGTTGGCGATTCCTTTTCCGGCAATGTCAGGGGCTGACCCGTGCACAGGCTCAAACATCGAAGGGAATTCTCGTTCCGGGTTTAGATTGGCTGAAGGAGCCAGTCCAATGGATCCGACCACGGCGGCACCGAGATCCGACAGGATGTCGCCGAACAAATTAGAAGCGACTACTACGTCAAACGAGTCCGGATGACGAACAAAGTGAGCCGTCAGAATGTCAATGTGGAACTGGTCGTTACGAATGTCTGGAAAGTCTTCAGCAATGGCCGAGAATCGCTCATCCCAAAACGGCATAGTGTGAATGATGCCATTGGATTTGGTGGCCGATGTCACGTGCTGGCGGCGGGTGCGAGCGCTATTAAAAGCATAGGTGATCACTCGGTCACACCCGCGACGCGTGAACACCGTTTCTTGAACGGCCATCTCGGCGTCCGTATGTGAATACAGACGCCCTCCGACTTCGGAATATTCGCCTTCGTTGTTTTCGCGGACGACGCAGAAATCAATGTTGCCAGGCGGAAACCCCTTTACAGGTGAGTCAACGCCTTTCAGAAGGCGCGCCGGCCTTAGATTGACGTATTGCTGAAACGCGCGTCGTATCGGGATTAGCAATCCCCACAGCGAGATGTGGTCTGGAACAGTTGGATGGCCCACCGCCCCAAGATAGATGGCGTCGAAGCCGCGCAGTTGGTCGATGGCATCGGCGGGCATCATCCGTCCGGTTTTAAGGTATCTCTGGCAGCTCCAGTCAAAATGCTGCCAGGAAAACGAGATGTCATGGCGTCGTCCAGCAGCTTCGAGAACGCGAAGCCCTTCCGGCACCACCTCGAGTCCGATGCCGTCCCCTTCAATGACCGCGATGTTGTAGCGTTTCACTTCGATGTGGGCACAAAGGCCTAGTGAGCAGTGTAGTGCTTGGTATTTTTCGTTCGAGAATTGAAGACTTCGAACCTCCCGTCAGCCCAGGCAGTTAGTTCCAAGTAGTTCGCTGAGTCCGGGCCTTCCGGATTGGCGATGAACTCTGGCGCGACGTTGTGTGCGGCGCCGCCTTCGTCGGAGAAGTGAAGTTGCCAAAGATTCTCGAGCCTCGGCGACTTTTCAATAATGTCCCACGCTGATGGGGTTCCACCTTTCTTGGCCCCGTTGTCCATGATTGCGACGCGAGGAGCGATCGCGGTCAAGAAGGCTGGGCTGCCGCTCTGATACCAGCCGTGGTGAGAAACGACGTAGACATCCACCGTCCCCAGCTTGTTGTTGGGGCAGACCAACTCCATTTCCTTGTCACGAGTCAGGTCGCCCAGATCAAGGATTCTCAGTTTGCCGTAGGTTACGAGGATCCCGAGAGAGCGAATGTTCTCGGTTTGGTCGGGGGGATATTTTTCGCCGTTCTTGCAGGCAGCATTGTCCTGGCCCATGCTGGGCAACGAATGGTCGATCACGGCACCGTCGGAACTCAGGACGGTTGCCTGGATTCCGTGGATGGGAAGGCTATCGCCGGGCTTGACGCTCATGCGTTCGATCTTCTTGTCTGCCAACATTGACTGGTACGCCTTCCAGACTTGCACGGTTGGAGCGTCGGTGCTTTCGCGGTTGTCCCCGTGATCAATGACGGCGCCGATTGGGATGCGGGCAGCGAGCTGGGGTAAGCCGCCAACGTGGTCGTTGTGGAAGTGGGTGATCAGGACGTAGTCGATTTTGTTGAGGTTTGCTTTCTTGGCTGCAGCGACGATGCGGGTAGCGTCACGTCCATCGTTTCCCGGCCAGCCGGTATCGATCAGCAATGATTGTCCTGCGGGCGTGACGAACAAGGTGGCTTGCCCGCCCTCAACGTCTACAAAGAAGATCCGCAGAACGTTGTTAGCCTCTGGTTCCGGCGCTCCCCAAGCGAAGGGGAGCAGGATGAACGCCAGAAGCGCACACGAGGCGAGCTTGGGCGATGAGCGAAAAAGGCGTGGGGCTTTGACGGAACTGGTGTTCGACATTTTCCAACCTGAATCTTGGAATGCGAAAGCCTCGCGATCATCTTCCGCGGATCACGCTTTCGTCAAGCAAAACATGCGTCATGAGATCACGTTTACCCTCTGATTGGACGCGGTGATTCGTTGATCGCGGGTGATGCACAGGGATCGATTATTCGGGAAGTTGCATATGCCCGGTGATGGTGAATGTGGCTTCAACGGTGGGGGCGCTGGTGCCCGGTTGTCCGCCACCGATAGAAAGACGATAAGTACCTGGCGCGATGATGTGCTCCCCCGCCTGGTTGACGTGACTCAGGGCGCGAGGATCGAGTGTCATGCGCACGTGTTCGGTCTCGCCGGCGGCAATGTGCACTCGTGTAAAGCCACGAAGCGCGCGGAGGGGTGCTCCGGGCGAGTTCGGAAAATGCAAGTAGATCTCCGCGACTTCATCGCCGTCGCGCCGGCTTATATTCTTCACGTCGGCATCAACTGTGAGCAACGCGCCTGCCGACAACTGATTCGCAGACAACTTCACGTTGCTGTATTCGAACTTCGAGTAGCTAAGTCCATAGCCGAAGGGATATAGCGGCGTGCCCTTGAAATAGCGGTAGGTCCGGTTCGACATGGAGTAATCGGCAAACGGAGGAAGGTCGGCGACGCCTTTATAGAAAGTGACGGGAAGGCGGCCGGCAGGATTGTTGACACCGGCGAGCGTCTGAGCCATGGCAGTTCCACCTTCTTCGCCCGGGTACCAAGCTTCGAGAATCGCGTTGGCATGCTCGTTCGCCCAGTTCACGGAGAGGGCGCTGCCGTTCATGAGCACAACAATGAGTGGTTTGCCGGTTCCGTTTACGGCTTCGAGCAACGCCTCTTCTTCTTGGGGCAGGTCTAAACTCGTGCGGTCGCCGCCCTGGAAGCCCTCAATCTGAACGTTCATCTCCTCGCCTTCCAGGTCAGAGGTGATGCCCACGACGGCGACGACCACATCGCTTTTCTTTGCTGCTGCTACGGCGTCCTCGATCGGAGTCTTGGTCACATCGGTCGACCAGACTAACTGGGCAATTGCGTCGCCTCCGGTCTGAAAATATTCCAGCTTGATGGCATACTTCCGGCCCTTCTCCATCTTGAAGTCAACCAGCTTGGTGACGATGCCGTGCGTAGACCAGTCTTCTGCGATCAGTTTGTCGTCAATCCACAGACGGAAGCCGTCGTCGATCTTTACGCCGATACGATAGGTACCCGATTCTGCAGGCGTCATGAAGCCGGTCCATCGGGCTGAGAAGTCATCCGACTTGAAGGCGCCGGAGTCGAAGCCGGGAACAGGGGCACGCACAAAATCGAATTCGATGTTTTTGTCGATGCGAGTAACAGCCGGACTCCCCTTTAGGTTGGTGCCCTTGAAGTACTCACCTCGGACGCCGGGCTTGCCGTCGGGAGTGCTAAGCCACTCCGCGGGAATGGGCTTGGGTTCGCGAAGGAAATGGGTCCCGGCGACAAACGTAATTTCCGAGGAAGGAAACTGCTTGCGAATACCGTCGAGTGCATTGCTGGCGTGAGAGGGAGTGCCGTTGTAATTTCCTTCCAACACGCGAGCGCTGTCGGCCAGCGGGCCTACGACAGCAATGGCTTTAGGCGCGGTCGTCAGCGGCAGGATGCCGTCATTCTTGAGCAACACCATGCTCTCGCTAGCGGTGGTCAGCGCCAGCCTGCGGTTTGCGTCGGTGTCATTTTCCGAGAGCGGTATCCGCGCATACGGCACCATTTCGGGCGGGTCGAACATTCCGAGCAGAAAACGAGCGCGGAACAGGCGACGCAAGGCGACATCCATATCCTTTTCAGTAAGCAGGCCCTGTTTGACGGCGTCGAGGTACTTCACGTAATCGGAGTTATCCGTGATTGTCTGGACGTAATCGATGCACTCATTGTCCATGCCTGTCTTCAGGGAAACCGCGGCGGCTTCTTCTTTGGTCCTGCTGTAGTTGTGACCGGACCAGATATCCATGATTGCGCCACAGTCGGATACGACAAAGCCGTTGAATCGCCATGATCCGCGGAGCCGGTCCCGGAGCAGGAAGCGGTTTGCGCAGGCGGGTTCGCCATTGATGCTGTTGTAAGCGCACATGGTCGAGGCGGCGTGGCCCTCGACCATGGTTGCACGGAAGGCCGGCAGGTAGGTGTCCTCTTCGTCGTGCTTGGATGCGGGCACGTTGAACCCGTGGCGCAGCGACTCGGGTCCGCTGTGGACGGCGAAGTGTTTGGGTGTTGACACGACGCGGAGATATTTCGGGTTGTCTCCTTGCAAGCCAGTGACGAAGGCAACGCCCATGCGGGCGGTAAGGAAGGGATCTTCGCCGTACGTCTCCTGACCACGCCCCCAGCGCGGGTCGCGGAAGATGTTGATATTGGGCGACCAGAAAGTCAGGCCCTCGAAGATGTCGCGACGCCCCTGGCGAACGGCTTCGTGATGTTTGGCCCGAGCTTCTGTGCCGGTGACGGTGGCGACATCGTGGAGCAGTGGAGCATCCCAAGTAGCGCTGAGCGCGATCGCTTGTGGAAAGACAGTCGCAAATCCGGCCCGGGCGACACCGTGCAGAGCTTCACTCCAATAGTCATAAGCGGGAACCTGAAGGCGCGGAATTGCGCGCGCCTGATTTACCAACTGCGATGCTTTTTCTTCCAATGTCATGCGCGAGACAAGATCATCCACGCGCTGATCAACGGGCAAGGCTGGGTCAAGATAGGGTGCGGCCGGAGCGGGCGCGTTACCTTGGGCAAACAGAGGCAAAGGAATGCTGGCGGATGTTGTTGCCAACAGGGCGACCATTGCGATTCGTTTCATGAATTGCATCAAACGCATCGACTTCTCCTGTTTTGGATCGCGTTTGGGTTCATCTGCCGCTTGCGCACGACTTAGTCGGGCAGCTGACTCTACCGCGATCCGATCTGGTGAAGGGCAGGGTAGATTCTGCGGTAAACACTATAGGCGGAGTCAAGCATCGCAGAGCTTTCCGGGTTCGGCTGAAGTTCGCCGGCAATTTGAACCATGGCGTTGCACGCTTCCTCGACGGACCGCCAATTCCCAGCGCCTACCCCGGCGAGGATCGCAGCACCATATGCGGCACCCTCTTCGGTGCGCACCACTTCGACCGCATGTCCGTAGACGTCGGCCTGAATTTGCCTCCAAAGCAGCGAACGGGCTCCGCCACCACCCAGGCGAATGCGATCCACTGGGATGTTCAGTTCCTGATAGATCGTGAATGTATCGCGCAGACTGAAGGCGACCCCCTCCAGGATCGCGCGGATCATGTGTGCACGGGTGTGGCTGGCTGCGAGGCCGATGAAGGCGGCGCGAGCGTTCGGATCAAGGTGCGGGGTGCGTTCGCCCATCAGATAGGGAGCCCACAAAACACCCTCACAGGCAGCCGGAGCGGCGGCGGCCTCGCGTGTGAGTTCCTCGTACGGATCACGGCCGTCATTGCTCACTACCCCGAAACGATCGCGAAACCAACGAAGAGAAAGACCCGCTGCCTGAGTCACGCCCATCACGTGCCATCGTGAGGGAAGAGCATGGCAGAAGGTATGAATTCTTCCCTTGGGATCAAGCGCGGGTCGGTCCGTGGCCGCGAATACTACGCCAGAGGTTCCAATGGTTGCGCTCACCGTCCCCGGCCGGACGATTCCCATGCCAACCGCTCCCGCGGCTTGGTCCCCCGCCCCGGCAACTACTGGCGTTCCAGGTCGGAGGCCAGTCTCTGCTGAGCCGCGAGCCGATACGCGCGCGCAGACTTCCGGTGATTCTCGCAGGAGCGGAAGCAGTTGGGAGTTGATTCCCGTAACACTTAAGACTTCGGTAGACCACTGGCGCCGAGCCACGTCCAGAAGCAAGGTCCCCGAAGCATCCGCAACATCCGTTACTCGCTCACCAGTTAGCTGGAAGCGGACGTAGTCTTTGGGTAGCAGAACGTGAGCAACTCGCTGCCAGTTCTGCGGTTCGTTCTCGCGAACCCAAAGGAGTTTGGTGAGCGTGAAATTGGTAAGAGCTGCATTGCAGGTGAGGTGAACGAGTCGGTCTGCCCCGAACAAGTCCCCCAATTCCTGGACTTGGGGCTCTGTTCTCTGATCGCACCAGATCAGTGCCGGTCGAACAACTTGGTCGCGATCATCGAGCAACACGGCGCCGTGCATTTGGCCGGAGAATCCAACGCAAGCAATTTCGTTGGCTCCAGTTCCGCTTCTGGAGAGGGCGCGCTGTACAGCCAACACCGAGGCTCGCCACCAATCCCGCGGATCCTGTTCTGCCCATCCCACCTGCGGGCTGGCGAAAGGAACGTGCTCCTCGGTGCCCGAAGAGACAATCCGGCCGTTTTCATCGATGATGAGTGCGCGGGTGCCGCCCGTACCAACATCGATCCCAAGAAATCGGATGGTCCCTCCCGACTGCAGAAGAGGTAGTGAAAATCACCGAGGCGGTCAATACGGCGAGTCGCTCGGGGATGTCGTCTTTATTTAGTACGCTTTGTCGCGCCTACGTTCATGCCCGTGGATTGCCGCAAGATCAGATTTGTCCTGAGCACATACTCCGTTCCGTTCGACGCCGGCGTTTCTCGCTCAACGTCGGCCATGAGCGCATCAAACGCAAGGCGGGCTAACTCTGCTTGTGACATTTGAATGGTGGTGAGCGGGGGAATCATGAACTGCGCGAGTCGTATGTCGTCGAATCCGACTACGGACAAATTTTGCGGGATGTTGATGTGTGTTTCGTGACTCTTTCGCATAACGCCGATCGCCGTCATGTCATTCGAGCACATTATGGCAGTTGGGCGATTGGACAGCGACAGCAGCTTCGCAAAAGCCGCCATGCCACCTTCCATCGTGTGGTCACCCTCCACCATAAGTGCAGAATCGCACTCAAGGCCGATCTCGCGCATAGTGCGCAGAAAAGCCTGTTGGCGTGCGAGCGCGGATTTGAGTTTGAGAGGTCCGGAGATGAAGGCGATTCGTTCATGCCGGAGAGCCGCCAGGTGCTGAACTGCCTGTCGAATGCCGTGAAGGTAGTCGATCCGTATGTTGCTCACCCGTGGACGTTGCGGACCAACATCTACAAAAACGATCGGGACCTCGCGCACATGAAGGTGTTCGAGCAAGGGTTCTTCCATGCCGAACGTCAACACGGCGACGCCCTCAACCCGGCGCTCGAGCATGCGCCGCACTGAGCTTTCCATGCGTTTCGGATCGTGATTTGTCGAGCTGAGAAGGATTTCGTAGCGATGCTGGACTGCAATCGTTTCAAATACCTGGACGATCTCCGGAAAGAATGGGTTGGTGATGTCAGAGATGATTAAGCCGAAAATCCGACTTCGCCCGGAAACCAGAGCCCGCGCTTGGGTGTTGGGGTAGTACCCCAGTTCCTCGATGACATTCCACACGCGCTTGGCCATCTGGGGATTGACGGTGGGCACGCGATTAACGACTCGCGAGACTGTGGCGGTGGAGACGCGCGCCCGTTTTGCGATCTCTCGGATGTCCATGCCCGCTCGAAGCTAGGGAATTCTAGCATGGTAAACGTTCCCCTCTGAGAGACGAGCGGCATCACTAATGGCGAGCAGCGAATGAGCTGAGTATTTGCCTGGCGACGTCGCGGTTCTTTGAAGCTGACAGACACATACTAAGAGGGAAGGCCAAATGGATATGGCTCCCAGATTGACAAAAACAACCCACTGCTCTACTTTCACGGAACGTGGTAAACGATTACCAAGGCCTTCCAGGCCTGTCGTAGGGGCTCTTCCCCGATGCTGCTGCCGGACTTGCGCGAACAGGTGTTGCAGGCCAACCTTGAGCTGGTTCGGCAGGGACTGGTTCTCTTCACTTTCGGAAATGTCAGTGGGATCGCCCGCGAAAAGGACCTAGTCGTTATCAAACCGAGCGGTGTCCCTTACGATTCCATGACGCCGGCTCACCTGGTTGTCACCGATCTTGCCGGAAAGATTGTCGAAGGTGAGTTGCGCCCGTCTTCCGATCTTCCCACCCATCTGGCTTTGTATCAGGCGTTCCCAACGATCGGCGGAGTTGCTCATACACACTCGGAGTATGCCACGGCTTGGGGACAGGCGCGTTGCCCCATCCCATGTTTCGGCACGACGCACGCTGATTATTTCCACGGGCCAGTACCGGTCACTGACACAATGCCCGATCCAGAAATCGTCAGTGACTACGAACTGAATACCGGCCATGCTATCGTGCGGGCGTTCCAGAAAATCGACTACGCTGCCATCCCGGCAGTACTGGTTGCCAATCACGGTCCGTTTTGCTGGGGTCGACATGCGGAGGAAGCGGCGCATAACGCGGCAATTCTGGAGGCGGTAGCACGCATGGCTTTCTACACGATTCGCATCAACGACCAAGCGGAGCCGGTGGGCCGGACTCTTCATGACAAGCATTACTTAAGGAAGCACGGCACAAACGCTTACTACGGGCAGAAAAAGGAACCCAAATGACGACAGCCTTGGCGGTGTTTGTCGCAGACCGGCTCGTGCACTTGTCTCCGGTAGATGTTGTCATCGTGGTCTTTTATTTTGTGCTCGTCCTTGCCATTGGCTTCTATCTGAAGGGTCAGGCCAATACCAGCGAGGATTTCTTCATGGCGGGCCGCGAGATGACGGCCTGGGTGGCCGGCCTCAGCTTCCTCTCTGCAAACCTAGGCGCTTTGGAACTGATGGGTTGGGCGGCCGCTTCCTATCAATACGGAATACTCGCGACCCATTGGTACTGGATCGGCGCCATCCCCGCCATGCTGTTCCTGGCGCTGGTCATGATGCCGTTCTACTACATCTCGAGAACGCATTCGGTGCCAGGCTATCTGAAGCTCCGTTTTGGAGAATCGAGCCGTACGCTCTCTGCGGTTTCCTTCGCGTTCATGACCGTTTTGATGAGCGGCATCAATATGTACTCGATGGCGCTGGTCATGAAAGTGGTGTTGGGGTGGGACATTAATTTCAGCATCTGGGTGTCGTCGTTGACGGTCGCGATTTACGTCGCGCTAGGAGGCTTGCGATCGGCGATCTTTAACGAGGTTCTGCAGTTCATTCTCATCTGGGCGGGCGCGGCGCTGATTCCGATCATGGGTCTGATCGAGACCGGCGGCTGGGGCAATCTCAAGGCTCAGATCACGCACAATGCTTCGAATGAGTACATACATCTATGGTCCACGCTCGGGTCGTTCAGTAACAACCCGATGGGCATTCACTGGACGGGCATCGTCTTCGGCCTGGGCGCAATCATTTCTTTCGGATACTGGACTACGGACTTCCTCGTTGTTCAAAGGGTACTTGCGGCCAAGGATCTGCGCGCTGCCAAGATGGCTCCCATCATTGGCGCAGCCTTCAAGATGATGGTCCCGATCATCGTGATCCTTCCCGGGCTACTGGGCTTGGCCGTGTTGCCGGTGAAACTTACCGGGAGAGACGGCGGCGGTAGCGAGCGGGGGGCACAGTTATAACGAAGTGCTTCCGCTGATGCTGGCGCGCTACTGCGGTCCGGGACTTCTCGGACTAGGTATCACCGCGCTGATTGCCGGATTCATGTCGGGCATGGCGGGCAATGTGAGCGCGTTCACGACAGTTTGGACATACGACATCTACAGAGCCCTTATTAACAAGGATGCGCCCGATTCCCATTACGTAAGCATGGGGCGCTGGACCACCGTTTTAGGTGTCCTTATTAGTGTTGGCACAGCCTACCTGGTCATGCAATTCGCCAGCATCATGGACTATGTACAGGCTCTATTCAGTTTCTTCATCGCGCCGTTGTTTGGGACCGTGGTGCTCGGCATGTTGTGGAAGCGAGCTACAAATGCCGGCGGCTTTTGGGGTTTGCTGGCCGGCACACTTTCTTCGATCGGCATGTGGGCCTGGGTAAAAGTGGATCCAAGTGCCTTGCGCTATGTGGCGCTCTCGCCCAGCGCGCGCGACATGGCGGAGAACATGTATCGTGCTCTTTGGTCCTGCCTGCTGTGTTTCGCCGTTACCATTGTCGTGAGCTACATGACCAAGCCGAAGACGGACAGCGAACTCAACGGCCTGGTTTACGGTGCGACGGCCATTCCTCACGAAGCCGAAGTCCCGCTTTATCAGCGCCCTGTATTCTGGGCGGTGGTGGTGGCAACCGTCTTCGTGATTCTGAACATAATCTTCTGGTAGGCGCACAGGAGCGACGCGATGCATGGTCACGGAATCTCGATCTGGTTCTTCATTGGTCTTTCGTTGCTGGTGAACGGCATGCTGATCACAGGTGCCGGGATATGGGAATTGATTTCCCCTCCTGCCAACCGTGTGGTCTTGTTCCAGTATCACGCCAACGTTTGGTGGGGAGGGTTCCTCCTACTGGTGGGCGTGCTTTATTGCGTGCGGTTTGCGCCCAGGAGACACGCCTAGCGTGCTGGGCCTGACAGGGAGTCCCTATGGCGACCAGGAAAATGACGATGGGATTGATCGTGGGGAACCGCGGTTTCTTCCCCGATCATCTCGCGAAGAGTGGCCGCGAAGAGATGCTCCGCGTTCTCGATGCGGCAGGCATGGACGTTGTAGCGCTTACGGCGGAGCAGAGCAAATACGGCGCCGTTGAGACGCGAGAGGAATCCCGGCGATGCGCTGACCTCTTCAAGCAGAATCGTGACCGTATCGACGGCGTCATCGTGACTCTCCCGAACTTCGGGGAAGAGCGGGCCATCGCTGACACGCTTCGACTCGCCGATCTGCGGGTTCCTGTATTAATCCAGGCCACTCCCGACGATCCAAAGAAAATGACGATCGCGTACCGACGCGATAGCTTCTGCGGAAAGATGTCGGCCTGCAACAATCTTCGGCAATACGGAATTCCTTACTCGATCACGACCCTGCACACCGAAGTCGTTGGACTCTCCAGAATTCGCAAAGGACCTGGAATGGTTCGCGGCTACATGCCGTGTAGTGAATGGCTTCCGGAATCTTCGCGTGGGTGCCATTGGTGCTCGGCCGACCGCCTTTAACACAGTGCGTTACAGCGAGAAGATTCTCGAATCCGAGGGCATCTCCATCGAGACCCTGGATCTGTCAGAAGTGTTGGGCCGGATCGAGCGCACAAAAGACAACGATGATTCGGCTCAGGCAAAGCTGGCCGCGATCAAGGAGTACGTTGATGCCAGCTCGGTTCCGGAAGCGGCCCTGCTCAAGATGGCGAAACTCGGTGCGGTAGTGGATCGATGGATGGCAGACACGGAGGTTGCCATCAGCGCCGTGCAGTGTTGGACCTCGATCGAGGAGAATTTGGGTGTGGTTCCGTGCACGGTGATGAGCATGATGAGCGACAGCTTGCTATCGAGCGCCTGCGAGGTCGATATCTGCGGTGTCCTCGGCATGCACGCTTTGCGTCTCGCTTCCGGCACCCCTTCCGCCCTGCTCGACTGGAACAACAATTACGGATCGGATCCCAACAAGGCCGTGTGCTTCCACTGTTCCAACCTGCCAAAGCATTTCTTCCGCTCTGTGAAGATGGACTTCCAGGAAATCATCGCCGGCACCGTAGGGAAGGAAAACACATTCGGCACGTGTGTCGGACTGATCAAGCCAGAGAAGATGAGCTTTGCGCGCTTCTCCACGGATGATACTGCCGGCAAGATGCGGGGTTACTTGGGAGAAGGAAAGTTCACCGACGATCCGCTCAATACCTTCGGCGGGGCGGGGGTAGTGGAAATTCCCGAGATGCAGAAGTTGCTGCACTTCATTTGTGAGAATGGTTTTGAACATCATGTCGCGGCGAATCTCTCAACCGTAGCGGGCGCGGTTCACGAAGCCACCACTCGCTATCTGGGCTGGGACATGTATTGGCACCAAAGATCAAACGGAGCCTGCTGATGGCGATTGTGGCGGGGGTCGACTTCGGAACTCTGAGCGTTCGCGTCTCCATGGTTGATAGCGAGCGAGGACTGCTCGCCTCAGCGATCGCTGAGTATCCCCTGCATCGCAAACGCGAAGATCCCGAATACGCCACCCAATCGCACGCGGATCACATGAACGCTTTGGCGGCGGCGACCCGCGAGGCAGTGAAGAAAGCCGGGATTACCGGCGATCAGGTAGAGGCCATTGCGCTCGATACAACCGGTTCTTCCGTAATTCCCGTCGACAAGAATCTTCAACCATTGGGCGAATACTATCTATGGTGTGATCATCGTGCGAAGGGCGAAGCCGCCGAGATTACCGAGACAGCTCATCGTGAAGGTCTGGAAGCGATTCAATGGTGCGGCGGAGTTTACTCGTCGGAATGGGGATTTTCCAAGCTTCTGCACTGGCTGCGGCACAATCCTGACAGGCGGTCCCAGTTTGCTTCCGCCTTCGAACATTGCGACATGGTGGCCGCTACGCTTTGCGGTATCACCGACCCACAGAAAGTAAAGCGCAGCATCTGCGCGATGGGCCACAAGTGGCTCTGGAACGCGGCTCTCGGCGGCCTGCCACCCGAGCAATTCCTCGTGAAGGTGGATCCGCTATTCGCGGGCGTCCGAGAAAAGATGGATGGAACTTACGCGACTTCCGACCAGATTGCCGGAAGTTTATCGGCGCACTGGGCTCAACAACTCGGATTGAAGGCAGGCATTCCCGTGCCCGTCGGAGCGTTCGATGCGCATTGGGACGCGATTGGTGCGGGCTGCCGAACCGACGATATGGTGAATGTGGTCGGAACTTCGACCTGCATTATCGGCATCACACCGTCGGTTAATCTCGTGCCGGGAGTCTGTGGAGTGGTGCAGGGCAGTGTTCATCCGCTGCGCACGGGTATCGAAGCAGGCCTTTCGGCGGTGGGGGATATCTTCAACGCAATCGCTACACGAGCCGGAACCGACGTCCAGACACTCAGCCGCGGGCTTGAGGAATATCAGGCCGGCCAAACGGGTCTACTTCGCCTGACATGGGATAACGGTGACCGAACGGTTCTCGTCAATCCGAACCTGCGCGGCGTTACGCTCGGTTGGAATCTGCAGAGCACGGCACAGGATGAACTTTTCGCCGCGATCGAAGGGACGGCCTTCCACACTCGCGTCATCCTTGACCGCATGGCAAGCAACGGGGTGCACATCAAGCGCGTCATCAATGCCGGCGGAATACCGCAGAAGAACGACGTCCTCAACCGCGTTTACGCCAATGTTCTCGGACGACCCGTGCTGGTACCGGCAAAGAGTGTGGTAAGCCTGGGCTCGGCGATCTTCGCTTTCCTCGCGGCAGGAACCTTTAAGTCTGTCGAAGAAGCCCAGAACAAGATATGCCCCCCTCACAAGGTTTACCAGCCCGAGCCTGAGGCTGAGCGGGTTTACAACGCGCTCTACCCGTTATATCGCGACCTCTACTTCGCTCTCGGCGAACCCGGGAAGAATCCTCTGGCAGGAGTACTGCCTACATTGATTCGAATTGCGGAGTTGGTTCATAAGAAGGAAGCCGTAGCCTGAATTGGAATCCGCGCCAGCGAGCAACTTTGGCGAGATCATTCACGAACTCGATGCGGGACGCTCCGGCGCGTAGCCGGTGTGTACTCATCACCGCGCTATTTCTGGCCGCTGCTGCGAAAGCCGTCGAATCCCCTCCATCTGCCGATCGCTCCTCCGTGTTAGCCGAAACTCCACCCATGGGCTGGAACAGTTGGGATGCCTACGGCACGACCGTCAATGAAATTCAGTTCAAAGCAAATGCGCAATGGCTAGCAGACCATCTGAAATCGAGCGGTTGGCAGTACGTGGTGGTCGACATGGAATGGTTTGTGACCAATCCGGTGCCGGCAGGGAATTCGCCGACATCGAAATTCAGCCTGGATGATCATGGACGATATACCCCGGCGGTCAATCGTTTTCCTTCCGCGGATCACGGTGCCGGCTTCAAGCCTCTCGCTGACTACGTTCATGCGCTCGGCCTGAAATTTGGCATTCACATTCTTCGCGGAATTCCGAAAGCAGCTGTCGAAAAGAACCTTCCCATCGAAGGCTCTTCTTTTCACGCCGCGGACGCCGCCGACACTCACGATACCTGTTCCTGGAATCCTGACAACTATGGGACTGACTCAACGAAACCAGCGGCTCAGGCGTACTACTACTCGATTGCCCGACTTTATGCGAGTTGGGGCGTCGACCTGATCAAAGCGGATTGCATCAGCAGCCGCCCCTACAAAGGCGACGACATTCGGATGCTAAGCCTGGCGATAAAGAAAACCGGACGCCCGATTGTTCTCAGCCTTTCGCCCGGTGCCGCCCCTTTCGACAAACTCGACGAGATGCGCCAGTACGCACACATGTGGCGAATCTCGGATGACGTCTGGGATCTTTGGCACAGCACCGTGGACTATCCGCAGGGTTTGGGCGACCAGTTTCCGCGCGTGGCCAAGTGGGCCGCTTATGCTGAGCCGGGCCACTGGCCCGATGCCGACATGCTGCCGCTCGGGTTCCTGGGTCCTGCTCCCGGTTGGGGGAAGCCGCGCTGGACGCGGCTCTCTCACGATGAACAGCGTACCTTGCTGACCCTTTGGTCCATATTTCGCTCGCCACTCATGATGGGCGGCGATTTGCAATCGAACGACGCGTGGACGACGTCGTTGTTGACGAATCCTGAGGTGATTGCGGTTGATCAACACACTACTTCCAGCCGCCCAGTGATTACGACTGACAAAGCGATTGCGTGGGTGGCGCGCACCGAGTCTGAGGATCGCCGGTATCTCGCGATCTTCAACATCCGGGACGAGAGGTCGACAGTTCAGTATTCGTGGAAAGAGCTAGGCTTCGAAGGGCCGGCTTACCGGTTGAGGGATTTGTGGGAGCGCCGCGATGTTGGTACTGCCAAGTCGATCACCGTGGAGCTGCCTGCACACGGCGTGATGTTCTACGGAGTCTCGTCTGAAGGTGACACAGAAGGTAGGCCTCAGTGAAATCTGGTTCCCATTGCGAAGTCTTTTGAGAGAGCTACTCTGGGAGGAAACTTTGAAACTTCGTGTGTTCGTGATTGCACTACTACTTGTCGGCATAATGATGGCGTGGCACCTGCCTGCCACGGCTGAGGCGAAATCAACCATGAAGAAGCAACCCTTCGGGAAAACCAGCGACGGACGAGACGTCGATCTCTACACCCTGACCAACAAGAAGGGGATGGAAGTCGCGATCACCAACTTTGGCGGAATCATCGTCGCGCTGAAGGCTCCGGATCGGAATGGAAAATCCGACGACGTCGTTCTGGGCTACGACAGCCTGGACGGCTACCTCACCAACAAAGCCTTCTTCGGAGCGCTCATCGGCCGGTACGGCAACCGAATCGCCCACGGAAAGTTCACGCTTAATGGGGCCGCCTACACACTCCCTAAAAACGATGGCGACAACACTCTTCACGGCGGTCCGGAGGGATTCAACAAGCGGTTGTGGACCGCGAAGGATGTTTCCGGAGTGAAGGGGCAAGCACTGGAGTTGACCTATCTGAGCAAGGACGGGGAGGAAGGGTTTCCAGGGAATCTCTCAGCCCAGGTTGTCTACACGCTGACGGATCAGAATGAATTGACGATCGCCTATTCCGCCACCACCGACAAAGAGACAGTGGTGAATCTTACGAATCACTCCTACTTCAACCTCGCAGGACAGGGTACTGGCGACATCCTCGGTCACCAGTTGATGATTCGGGGAGACCATATTACGGCGGTCGACGACACCTTGATCCCGACCGGTGAATTACGCCCGGTCAAAGGTACGCCTTTCGACTTCACCAAAGCCACTGCCATCGGCGCACGGATCAATCAGGACGATCCGCAAATCAAGGTCGGCAAGGGTTACGATCACAACTGGGTGTTGAACTCTCACGGGAGCCACTCGCCGGTGTTGGCAGCCGAGGCGTACGAACCTAACAGCGGTCGCGTTCTCCAGGTTCTCACTGTCGAGCCGGGAGTGCAGTTTTACAGCGGCAACTTCCTCGATGGAACCATCACGGGCAAGGGCAACAGGGTCTACAAACATCGTTACGGATTCTGTTTGGAGACGCAACACTTCCCCGATTCGCCTAATCATCCCAAGTTTCCGGCCACGACGCTCAAGCCGGGGCAGACCTATTCCACCACCACGGTCTTCAAGTTCTCCACGCGCTAGGGCTTGAGCCATTGGCATGGAGAGTGGGCAGCAACGCGTCGGTTGGAGAGGCTTACCCACTCCCAAGCCCGAAGGGTGATTTTCGCGATCCTCAATCTCGGAGGCGAGTCATGATTCGACGCAGAGACTTTCTTCGCAGCACGGTCGCAGGAGCCGGGGCCTTGCTGGCCAGCCGCTGCTTACCCTTTGCCAAGGCATTTGACGCTGCCACGACCGGCGCTCGAATCGAAGTTCTTCCCGACGAACCGTTGGGCACGATCTCCCCGAATATCTACGGGCATTTCACCGAGAATCTCAGCGGCGTTGTTTACGACGGCATGTGGGTTGGCGAGAATTCGAAGATCCCGAACATCCACGGCATCCGCAAGGAACTGGTCGATGAAATGCGCAATATCAAGCCTTCGGTCGTCCGCTTTCCGGGCGGTTGCTTCGCAGACAGCTACGACTGGCGGGATGGCATTGGACCGGCCGATAAGCGTCCCCGGCGCACCAACTTCTGGGAAGGCGAAGAGTCTCCCAGCGCTCCGGCCAGCCACAGATACGATCCCAACCACTTCGGCACCAACGAATTCGTTCGTTTCTGCAAACTGATTGGCAGTGAGCCCTATCTTGCCGGCAACGTGCGCAGCCTGACCGCCCAGGATTTTTACCGCTGGATCGAATACTGCAATTCCCCCGCGGGCAGCACCACGCTCGCAGACACACGAGCGGCGGCTGGATTTATCGATCCGTTCAATGTTCGTTATTGGGGCGTCGGAAATGAGAGCTGGGGATGTGGAGGCAACTTCACTCCCCAGGAGTATGCAGTCGAGTTCCGCCGTTGGACGACATGGGTACCCCGTTTTCATCAGGAACTCGCCTTCATTGCATCAGGGCCGAATGTCGACGATTGGAACTGGACTCGAGGCTTCCTGGAGGAAATTCTGAAGAAGGGAAGAGGACAACTACGGTCGATTTATGGCATGGCTCTTCATCACTACGCTTGGAATCTGAGTCGCGGCGCCACTCAGGATTGGGTCAAAGGTAAAGGCGACGCTCTTAAGTTCGACGTCGTCGACTGGTACGAACTCCTACGCGAAGGCGAGCGAATGGAAGGCCTGATCAATGGCCATTGGCAGATCATGAGCGAATTCGACCACGAGCACAACATCAAACTCATCGTCGACGAATGGGGACCCTGGTATCGTCCGGGTGGCGAGGCAACGCTGACAAATCAACTTGAGCAGATACCCACACTACGCGATGCGGTGTTCAGCGGCATGACACTCGACATTTTCAATCGTCATCCCGAAAAAGTTGCAATGGCGAATTGCGCACAGCTGATCAATTGCCTGAACAGCCTGTATCTTGCTCACGAAGACAAATTCTGCGTGACGCCGGTTGGTCATGTCTTCGCCATGTATGCCGATCACCAGGGGGGCCAGAGTCTGCGCACGATCTTTTCCGTCCCCGACGTGACTTACGAACGCGACGGAAAGCAAACGCGCTTCTGGGGCCTCAAGGGATCGGCATCCTTGCACGACAAGCAACTGGTGCTGACCGCCGTGAACCCGGACGTCACTGCTGCGCACGAAACTGAAATCGTGGTTCGGGGTGCAACGGTGCAGTCCGGCTCAGCCACTACCCTCACGAATCCCGACATTCACGCGCACAATTCATTCGAGCAGAGAAACGTTGTGAGCCCCGAAAGCAAGCCGATGGAGGGCAAAGGCGGGACGCTGACATATACCTTTCCACCTGCATCGGTGACCAAGCTTGTGTTGAAACTCGGCTAGGCAGACGCTCGTGCTCGCAAATTGGAACTGAGGAACGTGGTTTCAGAGGAGACGGTGCACGGCGCGTAACGTCATGGCTCGACGTCCAGGGTGATCACCGATACGGAATGCGCCGGGAGCGTCACGGTGAAGGCTGAGCCCGCATCGATCTTGCTGGTTGCGATCCGCACTGCGTCGGGGTGGCTGAAATCATTGGAAGTGTCCAGGCTCCCACCGTTCACGGTTTCGAGTACTGCCTGCCGCGCGACATGAGCCCCTATCAGCGATACTGTGGTGGCGATAGCGGTTGACGGCTCGGTATTGACGGCCTTGATGAAAATGCGCTTGCCATCGGCAGATCGGCTTGCCACAGCATCGATCGAAGGAACATCATTACCCTCGAGTGTGGAGTTGAACGTCGGTCCCTGAACAGTGCTCGACAACCGGTCGCGTCCCAGGTGAGAAGCGTAGAGGGTATTCACCAGGTAAGTCGGCGTGACGAATACCGCGTGGCGGCTGGCTTGAATGACGCCACCGGTCCACCCGTTCACCAGGTCGGAGACCGCGCTCATCTGAACCACGTCGCCGGTGCGCTCAAAAACATTCATCAGGCGACCGGCGTAGACCGCGGATTGCATCGAGTGTTGTTGCGGCAGCGAAAACGTTGTGTTCCACTCGTTGACGGCCAGTCTGATGTCGCGGCCGGGTGCCAGCTCCCGGATCATCCGCTGCATCTGGCGATAGAACTCTTCATAGTGTAGTGGTCGGGCCCGCAGGTTATTGGCGTCGCCCTTCATCTCGGCGGGACCGTAGTAGTGGTGAACTGACAGGTAGTCAATATTTTTGCCCGCAATCGTAAGGACAGTGCGGTTCCACTCGAGGTTGTTGTCGCCTGTGCCGATGATTCGAATCGATGGATCGACGGCTTTCATCTTTTCCACGTAGCGATTCAAATTGTTGGCGTAGGTGGTCGCGTCGCTGTGACCGCGAACCCAGTCTCCCCAGACTTCGTTTCCGATTTCCCAATACTGTACGTGGAACGGCTGAGGACTGCCGTTTACCGCGCGCATGGCACCATATTTGGATTGTGGGGATCCATTGCAGTACTCGACCCACGCGGCGGCTTCGTCCGCATTCGCTCCACGCCCCTCCACATTCACGGTGAGCGATGGCTCGGCTCCCATTCGCCGGGCGAATTGGATGAACTCGTCGGTTCCAAAGTCGCTCGGCTCCAGTTCATTGCGCCAAGCTGCATTGACCCAGACCGGTCTTTCATCACGCGGGCCGATGCCCCATTGCCAGTGATAGTCCTGTGCGACGTTGCCACCGGGCCAGCGTAAGAATGCGGGATGCAGCGCCAGAGCTTTCTCGGCGACGTCGTCGCGCACTCCGCCTTCGGCATCGCCCGGAAGCAACGACGCTTGATCGAGCCAAAGCCGCCCTTGGCCATTGAACAGAAGGGCGATCTTCGCCAGGGAATCAGACTTCTCCGGCAGCAGCGTAAAGCGATACTGCCTCCAATCACCATTGATATCCGCGATTGTTTCACTGGCATATCGCTCTCCGCCCGTTTGATCGGCTTCCAGAGCAACGGTGATTGTGCCGTTGTAATCTGCCGACTTCAGCCAGATGTAGCCGTGGTATTCCAGTCCTTTGCGGATGGGGATCCATCCCTGGCGAATGCCGCGTCGTCGGCCGTGGTCGTGATCGATGTCGACGCGCACAGCGTGCTGCGTGGAAAGCGTGTTCGCGTCGCCGCGAACGGGGGCGTAGACGGAGTCGTCCCAGGTGAAGTGCAAAGCGTCATCGTCGTCCCGGTCGTCGGGGTCGCGCTCCCAGTACCTCGACAGGCCCAGAGCATTCGGCGCTTCGTTGAAGCCTCGATCGCGAATCAGTTCCGCATACAGTCCGCCCTTAATATCTTCGAACATGAACTCGGCGAACTGCCCGTACAAAGTCGGACTGATGGTGTTCTCGACTTTGGCCGCGTTGATTGCAAGGGAGGCCTTCACTTCTTGCTGCGCAGACACAATGGCACACTGCCAGGAAAACAATAGGACGAGCAAGATTCGGCGACGATTTGTGTGCATCTTCACTGTTGCCCTGCGCGCGTGGCTGGCATGCAACCGGCACCGGCGGCATGGTAGCAGAGTGTAATCGTTTACAAGGGCTCAAACTTATCTCATCCCCTACTTTCCTGCCTTCTGGCTGTGGTAACGTACAGAACGCTCGCAATCGTTTACACAACCCGAACTCCAAAGTCGGGGTAAGGCAGGTGGGACCATGGTTCCTAGTCCGCAAAAGTTTTCCCCTTCGGTTTTTATTCTCATCGGCGCATTTCTGTTCGCAACCTCAACTGCTTTGCTGGCGCAAAACTCCCGTTGGACGGAAGAAAAAGCCAAATCCTGGTACGACCAGCAACAGTGGCTGGTGGGTAGCAACTACATTCCCACGGACGCCATCAACGAACTGGAGATGTGGCAGGCGTCGACCTTCAACCCTACGCAGATCGACAAAGAGCTGGGTTGGGCGGAGGGCATGGGGATGAACACGATGCGCGTGTTCCTGCATGACCTCGTTTGGCAGGAGAGTCCGTCGGGGTTTAAACAGCGCATCGACAAATTTCTTGAAATTTCCTCAAAGCACCACATCAAGCCGCTATTCGTACTCTTTGATTCGTGCTGGGACCCAAATCCCAAACTCGGCATGCAGCATCCGCCAGTTCCGGGAGTTCATAATTCAGGTTGGGTGCAATCCCCGGGTGCAGCGGCCTTGAAAGACCCTGGCCAGCAAGAGAGGCTGAAGGCATACGTGGTGGGGGTGGTGGGCGCATTTGCCAACGATACTCGCGTGTTGGGGTGGGACGTATGGAACGAGCCCTCGAACACCAACGACGGCAGTTATGGTAAGCAAGAGTTGAAGAACAAAGCTCAGGTTGTGGAAGAAATGCTTCCCAAGGTTTTCTCCTGGGCGAGGGAGGCGCATCCGTCGCAGCCCCTTACTAGCGGCGTGTGGGACATTGATTTCATGAAGGGCACGCCGCCGACGAAGACTCAACAGATCCAGTTGGACGACTCGGATGTGATCACCTTCCACAATTACGGATGGCCGGAGAGTTTCGAGAGCGAAGTTCTATTCCTCCAAAAACTCAACCGCCCGGTGTTCTGCACTGAATACATGGCGCGCGGGGCAGGTAGCACTTTTGACACCGTGTTGCCAGTCGCGAAGAAATATAAGATCGGAGCGATCAATTGGGGTTTTGTCGCCGGAAAGACGCAGACCTACTACCCGTGGGATTCCTGGCGGCATCCCTATATTGTGGATGAGCCTGCAGTGTGGTTCCATGAAGTTCTTCACCCCGACGGAAAGCCTTATCGCGAGGCCGAAGTGAACCTGATACGCGAACTGACGGGTCGGGGAAAACCTTCGAGTTAGAACTCTGAATTCGTCGCGCGAGATAATTGAGGGCATGAGACGGTCGGCAATGAACGCCTTCACCGTGAGCGTCTTGGTTTGCCTTGTTTTCGCTTCTCTTCTCGCCCAAACGAACGGGGATCCGATTGGCGAAGCTACCCAGTCGCTGCGCGCCAGAGAATTCGATAGGGCCCTGCAAATTCTGCGGCCGGCGATCCGGCAATCCCCTGGTCGTGCGCAGTTGTGGATGCTGCAGGGCCTTGCTTATTCTGGCTCGGGAAAGAAGCAAGAGGCCCTCGCTTCGTTCCGCACCGCGCTGAAGATCTCGCCCGACTATCTCCCGGCACTGGAAGCTGCGGCTCAGATTGAGTACGACGCCGGCAGCCAAGCGGCGGTTCCACTCCTCGAGCACGTGCTCCGTTTGAGGCCGGACGATACGACCAGCCACGCAATGCTTGCCGTCCTGGCTTATAAGCAAGGGGATTGCGCGGCCGCTGTGGAGCACTTCGAGAAGAGTGGACCACTCATGAGTTCTCAGCCGGCGGCAATGCAAGAGCACGCTGGGTGCCTGCTGAAGCTCAAACAGTTTGAGCGGGCGATAGCAGTTTTGCAGGCCGCTGTGAATTTGAATCCCGAGGACCGCCGCGCCCGCTCCCAACTCGCGTCTGCACAATTAATGTCGGACAAGCCCAAAGACGCCATCGCGACGCTGGAACCGCTGTTGAACACAACACCTGTCGAGGCGAAGTTTTTACAGCTCGCAGCCTCTGCATACGAGGCAAGCGGCGATACTCCCGAGGCTGTTCGAGTTTTACGGGAGGCGATTGTTACGGATCCGCGTAATACGGACCTCTATCTCGATTTCGCAAATCTCTCGATGGACCACCAGTCGTTTCAGGTCGGCGTCGATATGATCAACAGCGGACTGAAACTGCAGCCCACCGCCGCCCGCCTCTATGTGGCACGAGGCGTTCTTTACGTTCAACTGGCGCGCTACGACGACGCAGAAGCCGATTTTGAGAAGGCCAACTCACTGGATCCGGCGAGTTCGCTCGGGTCCGTCGCGCAGGGACTGCAAGCTGTGCAGAGCAACGATCCGGATCGTGCGCTCGCTACCATTCGCGCGAAGTTGGCGAAAAAGCCAACCGATCCCTACTTGTGGTATTTGCAGGCTGACGTGTTGGCGCAGAAGGGATCCGAGCCTGGATCAGCCGATTTCGAAGCTGCAGTGCGGTCGGCAAAGAAGGCAGTCACGCTCCAACCAAGCTTCAGTGCAGCTCATGACGTGCTGGCTAAACTCTACCTGCAGGCAGGGCAAAACCAACTCGCCATCGAACAATGCCACCAGGCATTGAACAGCGATCCGAAGAATCAGACGGCCGTCTACCACCTGATTCAGGGACTCCGCAAAGCGGGAGAAAAAGCTGAGATTCCAGACTTACTCAAGCGCCTCGCGGAACTACGGGCAGAGAGTTCCAGGCAAGAGATAGACCGCAACCGGTATAAACTGGTGGAAGACAACGCTCCCGAGCCCGCAGCCCAGGCGAATCAGTAAACCTTTACTCGACCGGCACTGCGGATGCATGTAACGGGCCTGCACATTCGGAGACAGGACAGAATTTCGTTCATGCCTTTCACCCGGCGTTCCTTCATCCAACAACTCTCACTAGGCTCAATCATTTCGGCGTCATCGGCGAGGCTGCTGGCGCAGGGCGTGTCGACCCACAAAGCCAAGTCCCTGCCACGTCCGCCGGCCTCTGGTCGTCCCTTCAACGCGCACTTTGTCGATGTGGCTGCGGACGCGGGCCTGCGGGCCCCCGTGATTTATGGAGGGGTCGACAACAAGAAATACATTCTGGAATCTACCGGCTGCGGGTGCGCCTTCTTCGACTACGACAACGACGGATGGATGGACATCTTCCTGCTTTCCGGAACGCGCCTGACGGGTGATCCTCCGGAAGCCTCCAATCGTCTCTACAAGAACAATCGGGACGGCACGTTCACCGATGTTACCGAGAAGGCCGGACTGAAGGCTGTAGGCTGGGCTTCGGGCGTCTGCGTTGGCGATTACAACAACGACGGGTGCGAAGATCTCCTCTGCACTTACTTTGGACAGAATCGACTGTATCGCAACAATGGCGACGGCACCTTCACGGATGTGACGAAGGAAGCGGGTCTGTGGAACGATCAAACTCGGTGGGGTGCCGGGTGCAGTTTTGTCGACTACAATCGCGACGGCCACCTTGATTTGTTCGTCTCGAACTATGTTCGATTCTCCTTCGAACACGCGCCGGTTCCTGGCGAGAACAGCAACTGCAACTGGAAGGGTGTTCCGGTCGAGTGCGGGCCCCGCGGATTACCCACCGGTCGGCACTCGCTCTATCGCAACAATGGTGATGGCACGTTTACCGACGTAAGCCAGCAAGCGGGAATTGCCAAGGCCACCGAAAGCTACGGCATGACGGTGGTTGCGGCGGACTTCGATGAAGACGGATGGCCCGACATTTTTGTCGCCTGCGATTCCACGCCCAGCCTGCTGTTCATGAACAACCACGACGGCACATTTCGTGAAGAAGGCGTGGTACGTGGGGTTTCCCTCAGCGATGACGGCATGGAACAAGCCGGCATGGGAGTAGGTGTCGGTGACTACGATTTGGACGGCCATCTTGATCTCTTCAAAACACATTTCACAGAGGATGCAAACGGTCTCTACCACAATGACGGAAGCGGAAATTTCGACGACGTCACGCGTTCTGCACGCGTCGCTGTCGAGACCCGTTACATCTGTTGGGGCGCAGGCATCGTCGATCTCGACAACGATGGCAATCCCGACATTTTCATGGTGACCGGCAACGTGTACCCCGAGGTGGAGCGCAAGTTGCCGCAATACCCCAACAAGACTCCGCGCGCTGTCTTTCGCAACCTGGGCAACCGGACGTTCGAAGAACTCGGAGAGGAGGCCGGTCCGAGCGTGGCTGAACCGCACTGCAGTCGGGGTTGCGCGTTTGGCGATTTTGACAATGATGGTGACGTGGACATCTTGATTGTGAACTTGAACGAGCCGCCGTCTCTTCTTCGCAACGACCTCAAGACTAAACAGAACTGGATCAAGGTGAAGCTGGAGGGAGTCAAGTCCAATCGCAGCGCTATCGGCGCGCGCGTCCTTGTGAGATACGGCGGCAAGGTACAAGCTCAGGCCATGCTGAGCCAGTCGAGCTATTACTCGTGCAATGATCCGCGGCTCCACTTCGGCTTGGGCGCATCGAGTTCGGTCGACATCGAGATCTGCTGGCCCAATGGTCTTCGAGAAAAGTTCAAAGGCGTAGCCGCGAATCAACTGGTGACCCTGCGCGAGGGAGCAGGTATCGTGCCTTCCAAGGGCTGGCCGAAGAGATGAGTCCGCGCTGTTTCGAAGACTTGGCGAATACGCTCTGAAGCTTTAAGCGCTAGCGCGATCAAGAGCCCGCCTTTCCACTAGATCGATCTTGTAGCACGAATCAATTAGAAATCTCTTGACAGGTGAACTTGGGGAGATCTATAAGTGTCAACCATTAGTAAACGTTTGCTCACAAGCGTCGTCGTCCGTCCGACTCATCGTGGGGATGAACATGACTGCAAAAACACACTCTGCATACTCGATCGCCGTTGTCGTCGCGTTTCTGCTGCTGGCTTGCGGGTCGGTGTCTGCACAGTTCACGGGGAGCATTCAGGGAAGCATCCAGGATCCCAGCAATGCAGCGATTGCGAACGCAAAGATAACCCTCATCAATCCAGCCACTGGGGTTACGACGACAACTGTCTCGGACGCGTCAGGAGACTATCGTTTTGTCAGTCTCGCCCCGGGTGCTTACAAGATCACGGTCGAAGCGGCCGGCTTCAATAAGGCCCAGGTCGACATCAACCTGCTCACCGAACAAAATCTGAGTGTTCCAATCACGCTGAAGGTAGGCTCGATTTCGGAGCAAGTGACTGTTACCACCGAGGCTCCGGTGGTCGACACAGCGGACAGTCGCACGCATCTGACGCTTGAGAATCGCGCAGTCGCCCAGTTGCCGGTTGCAGGCCGCAACCTCGTGACGTTGGTGACGCTGGCACCCGGAGTTTCCGGCTTGGGAACTAGCGGATCCGGCAGCCCCGGTTCGGGTGTCGACAACTACTCGACAGAAACGCAGGTGGACGCGAACGCCAACGGCCAAGGCCAGAACAACAACCAGTACGTTGTGGATGGTCTCGACGTGACCAGTGGAATTCGCCAAGGGGTTTTGAATCTGACGCCGAATCCGGATGCCATCCAGGAGACGAGCATCCAAGTCAACACCTTCACGAGTGAGTACAGCCGCGCGGCCGGACTGCAGACGATTTTCACGACGCGATCGGGCAGTGATCAATTTCACGGATCAGCGGCGGATTACTTTACGTACCAGAAAATGTTTGCTCAGCAGCATTTCTCGGGCAAGTACCAGCCCTTCCACTCGAACAACATGTCGTTTGCGATTGGCGGTCCGGTCGTTCCGCATCACCAACTGTTCTTCTATTTCGCGGTCGAGCCGCTTCGTTCGTCGGTGGGCGCCAGCGGAACAAGAACGTTTACAGCTCCCGAGTTCATTGATTGGGCCCAACAGCACCATCCGGACTCAGTGGGAGCGCACGTGATGGCCACCTACCAGCCGGTCAATTTGGGAGGGATCGGACTTGCACCGAACGGAACGGCGCAAGGAGTTTTTGGGTTGGACGCAAACAAGAATCCTATTTGCGGGACAGCCGCAGTGGAGAACATCCCTTGCGATCTGCCTATGATCGACTCGGGCTCATTTGGCGGTGTGCAGGTTCGGAACGGGACGCAGTACTTTGCCCGGCTCGACAAGGTATTCAACAGGGATCGAATCTACGGGAGCCTCTTTAGAACCCTCCTAACCACCGGAGTAGCCTCCCCAATGCCACAATTTTCCGCCCTGAACAACACATGGCAGGTCGCCTTGCAGGGCGTTTGGACGCATACGTTTTCGCCGACGACGCTGAATGACGCCACCTTCGGTATGAGCAGGGTTGAAGGCGTTCTGGGCAGCGGAGCGAAGGACTATACCGTGCCCTCCATCTCGGTAAACGGCGTTAATACGGTTGACGGGAATCAGGCATTTGGCGTGGGCTTCGCGCAAGGCGACTTCATTCAACACAACTACCACTGGCGTGACGTCCTCACCCACGTGCGGGGTGCCCATACCTTGAAGTTCGGTTATGAAGGCTGGTACGGCGACGATGTCGAACCCTTTCAAGGACCCTGGTCCCAACCAAAATTCCAATTCGACAACCTCTTGAAGCTAGCCCAGGACGCTCCGACTAACGAAGGCGGGATCATGTATGACCCGGTGACCGGTCAACAAAAATTGTGGGATTGGAATGCCGCCTCCCGCACCTTCGGGCTCTTCGTTCAGGACACGTGGAAGGCGAGAAAGAACCTGACCCTGACCTTGGGACTTCGTTACGACGACAGCGGGAATCCGTGGTCCAAGAGCGCTTCCACCGTATTCGGAAATTTCTATCTTGGCACGGGACAAACGCAGCAAGAGCAGGTAGCGAACGGTTACGCCAAAGCTACTCACAACGCACTGCTGCACTCAGTGAACAATCTGTTCAGTCCTCGGGTGGGTGTCTCATGGGATCCGACTGGAAACGGCGACTGGGTTGTGAAGGGGGGATTTGGTATTTATAACAACTGGCTCACCCAGGCGAACGTGCAGGAAGAATTCCGGGGCAGCCCTCCCGGTTTGGTTATGCCGACATTTTTCGCTGGCGGGACGGCAACCGCACAAGCTCCGATCTTTGTCCTGGGCACCAACAATAAGCCGCCGTTCGGATTTACTTTTCCAACGTTTCAGGGAGGCCTGAATGCGCAAGGGGGAGTTGTTGGCGCCAGTTTCGGCATTGGCGGCATCAACCCGCTTCTGAAATCCCCGAAATCGAATATCTGGTCTATGTCGCGTAGAGCGTAGGATCAGCACTATCTTTGCTGCTGCCGTTGGGTATTCGGGGTCCCACTCGTACAACATAGTCGGCAATGGCAACTCCGTCGGAAATGTCTCGTACGGAGTGGACATTAATGTTTTGCCTGGTGATCTGATCATTCACCAGAGCAAGGTCCCGACGCGACTGAATCCCAGCTTCGGTGCCGTTACCTATGCGGACAACGACCGCTACGGGAATTATCAGGGCATTTATTTTCAGCTGAAAGGACGCTTTTCACGCGGGTTCATCGATGCTTCCTACACGCGTTCCCGTTCCCAGGATGACGCACTCGCGTATCCCACACCCTTCAATCCTGGGCAATATTACGGGCCCTCGAACTTCGACGTGCCCAACCGTTTCTCCCTCAGCTTCAACTACCAGCTTAAGGGCCTGAATGATGGGAGGGGAGCCGTCGGTTATCTGACAGGGGGATGGGGAATCAGCGGGACGAGCGCCTTCCAGTCCGGTTATCCAATCACAGTTGCTAATTCCAATTCCTACCAGCCGGTGTGTCAAGACACTTCAACTAACGCTCCCCCCTGTCCATCGCTGGCGAACCCAGCCGTGGGTTACGCGGCCGGAAGCGGGGACTACAACGCGGACGGGAGCACGCAAAACGCTGGTCTCGGACTTGATTATCCCGACGTTAGTAGCTATCACCAAGGGACCTCCAAGAGCGCGTTCCTCAACGGGATCTTTTCTGCCGGGCAATTCGCTGCGCCCACCTTCGGTTCGGAAGGCAATGAAAGATCTAATCGCTTCCGCGGACCAAATTTCGCGGAAACCAATGTTAACTTCTACAAAGACAACCGCATCACGGAACGCGTGAACTTGCAGTTGCGATTTGAATTCTTCAACATATTTAATCGAGCCAATCTGGCGAACGTTAACGTGAACCTGCCGGACGGGAACTTTGGCAAGGCGACAAGGGCACATCTGCCCAGATGGTGGCAGGTCGGAGGCAAAATTTCTTTCTAGCCAACCCCACAACCACAACCCACAACACAACCCCACGAAAGCCGGCGCTTCGCCCGAAGCGTCCGGCTTTTTTCGGTCGCAGGGAATTGGGTGCCTGTACAAGGTTCACACCTAACTTCGATTACCATGTCACCACCGAGCTCGAAGCTACCACAGGTAATGGTTAAAGAAGCGGGCCTGCTCGATGATTGAGATACGTCGCATCCGGAGGCGTTGCGCGCTTCTTATTCCGTTCTTCTTTTTTTCCTCGGTCCTCGCGCAAACGAGCGGACAACGAATCGATGCGATCGCCACAGCCCTACGGAACCAGGAGTTTGACAAGGCGCTCGTACTCGTTCGTCCGGCGTTGCAAGAGTCTCCAGGCAACGCCCAATTGTGGACCATGCAAGGCGTCGCCTGTGCGGGAAAAGAGCAGAAGAAAGAAGCGCTCGCATCGTTCCATAGCGCATTAAAGATTGCGCCTGACTACATTCCAGCGCTCCAAGGCGCGGCGCAAATCGAGTTTGACGCTGGCCACGCCGCTGCCGTACCTCTTCTTCAGCATCTTTTGCGCTTACGTCCGGCGGATGCAACCAGCCATGGAATGCTAGCGGTGCTCTTCTACCAGCAAGGAAACTGTAAGGCTGCCGCGCCTCATTTCGAAAAGGCGGGAGCCCTGTTCGACGGAAAGGCCGACGCTCTGCATGCTTATGCCACTTGCCTGGTACGGCTCCAACAATTTGAGAAAGCCAGAAGCGTCTTTGAGCGCACGCTAGCGATGAATCCCAACGATCATCACGAACGCCAGCTACTCGCGTCCCTCCAGGTGATGACTCACAAACCGCAGGACGCAATCGTGACGCTGACGCCGCTGCTGGAACATCAACCCGACCCTGGCACTTTAGAACTGGCTTCGGCAGCCTATGAGGATGGGGGAAACACGGATCGCGCCGTGAGCGCTCTGAAGCAGGCGATTCTGCTCGATCCCATGAATGTCCACCTCTACCTGGATTTTGCTGCGGTCTCCGCTGCGCACCAGTCGTTTCAGGTCGGGATCAACGTTGTGAACGATGGAATCGGGCTGCAGCCGAAGTCCGCGCAACTCTATTTCGCCCGTGGCGTCCTTCACATCCAACTCGGAAAGTATGAGGACGCACAAGCTGACTTTGAGAAGGCCTACGAATTGGATCCCAGCCAATCCCTCAGCGTGGCGGCGCAAGGGTTGGCTGCCGCGGACGCCAATGATCTGGATCGGGCGCTCACGACGGTTCAGACGAAATTGGAGAAAAAGCCAAATGATCCGATCCTGCTTTACCTGGAAGCGGACGTGCTCGCACAGAAAGGTTCGGAACCGGGTAGTCCGGATTTTCACCTGGCGATGCGCTCGGCCAAAAAGGCCGTCGCGCTAAGGCCTGCATTGGGCCCGGCGCACGCTGTGCTGGCAAAACTCTACCTGCAGGGCGGCCAGTATAACCAAGCAGTGGATCAGTGCAGAAAGGCCATCGATATCGATCCTAAGGACCGAACATCGCTATACCGATTGGTCCAGGCGCTGCGAAAGACGGGGAACAATGCTGAGATCCCGAGCCTGTTAAAGCGGCTGGCAGTACTTCGCCAGGAAGCAACCAAGGAGGAGAGAGAACACTCTCGCTTCAAACTTGTTGAGGGAGACGCTGAGCCGGCACTGGAGATCAAACCTCAGCCGTGATTCAATCGAACAGCCTCCAAAACTTCCGCAAGCGCTGCGCCCTGGTTGATAGCTGGACCATGCCTCAGGACTTCAGCAACACGTAAGTGCTGTAGCTCTCCTTGTCGATGCTCATGAATGGACGCATGGTCACACTGCTTCCATCCGCCGCGCTTGCGGTCCAGTCTCCAGCTTTGTTATTTGTGGGCTTCGCTTGCAACAGGCCGTTCTTGTCGAAGGTGGGCTGGGCATCGGCCACTGCGAACAAGCACGAGCGGACCTTGCACGAGGGCCACCAGCGTCGGATGGTTGGCGTCGACCGGTTCGAGCCGCAGCGGCATGGGGAGTTCGAGTTCGATGCGATCGCCATCTTTCCAGGTGCGCCGAATCGCTGCAAATGTCCCGGGCTGCACAGAGTCGGAGATTCGGTTTCCATTGACGGAAAGCACCGGATCGCCCCTAGCCCAGGCGGGAATACGGACATAAATTGCGTACTCCTTGGGCTGAGAGCCTGATACTTGGACTTGGACTTTATTGTCGAATGGATATTGGGTTTCCTGTTTCAGCCCGTAGCGTCCGCCACCGTCCTCCCACTTTAAGGTGGAGGGCGTGAAGAGATTTACATAGACGCCATCCGCCGACTGCAAATAGGTGCTGATGTGGTAGTCGGCGGCAAGCTGCGGGAATGTCCCCGAGCAACACGGCCACTTATCCCGGTACCAGACTTTCTTGCCTGTGTTGGCGTAGTCGGAGTAGTAAAAGGAAGTGCCGTCGGGCTGGATCGGCCACGCACCTAAAATTGTGTTGTAGAGGACTCGCTCCATGCTGTCACCGTAGCGAGAGTCTTTCGTTACGCGTAACAGGTAGCGGGTGATCTTGAAGTGACCATAGGCGCCGCATGGCGTTTCGAAGCTGGCATGGGAATTGCCCAGGCTATTGCCTAACTGACCGGTTCCGGGTTCGCCAAAGGCTTCGTCTGGTCCCCAGCCGCCAGTCGCGAAGCTTTGCGTGTTCAACAACATTTCGAAGCCGTTCTTCGCGGCCTGCAGGTGTTTCTTACTTCCCAGCGTGATATACGCCTGCATGGCGGAACTGAACGCATTCACGTGACTGTAGGCGTGTTCGAAAGGCATCACGTTGTTTCCTTCCGAAAGGGGACCAAAGTACGTGTCGTCTTCGAGAAACTGCTTGGCCATGTCGCGATAAAACGGTTGACCGCTACGCTGATAAGCGAGAAAGAGATTTTCAGGCAGCGTGTAGGTCTCGTCCCACGTGAAGGACGTGTCTTTGTGCGGTCGAGAGCGCTGTTCCGCTCGTGAAAGTGCCTTTTCCGGCAAATACGCCACCACGGCGCGGGTAAGTTTTCCGTGGACCTCCATCGCCATCGGGTCGTGAGCGTACTCATGCGCGTCGATCAGGCCGCAGGAAAGCTTGTCATACGTGTAGGCGGGCAGACGGTACCCCGCGAAGAATTTTGCCTTGGGATCCAGCGTCTCCGCGTAGCCCTTCACCAAACGATTGATCTTGGCGCGCGTGGGTTCCGATCCCGTGACGGCGTAGGCTCGGGCGAGGCCGGACACATATTGCCCAAACGAATGACCGGCGATGAAGCCGTGGAAGTCGCCCCGCTCGAGGCTGAAACCGGTAAGGTCATACCAACCGCCCATGTCTTCGCCGGGAGCCGGTAGTCCCGCCACCTGGCGATAGACCTTGAGCAGCCGGTCGTCGTCGAGATTCAGAAAGCGATCATGATTCTCTACGAATTGGCGCTTCATCGGGCCGTCTTGGAGTTGAACGGCGGAATAAGCGAAAGTGGCCAGCGGCGGTGTCACGGCTACGCTCCCTTTGCCCGGAGAAGCTGCCCACAGAGGAATAGATCTGGCAGCGTAGGTAGATGCGGTAGTCGCGCCGGCTGCTTTCAGGAAAGTGCGGCGGCTCAGGGAAAGCGCCATGTCATGCTCCTGATTAGGGAAACGTTTTCTCCAGTCTGGTGTACTCGTCGGAGGCCCATGTTGTCAATCTCCTTATAATGCCATCGTCCCGAACGTTGAAAGAGAGGATCGCCGAGCGACCCACCTTTGGGATACTCGCAGTTTTGCCCGCCAACGCCGTGCTTTACAGTGCGACTCGGGCAGGCTAGATTACAATCACAGGAAACGTTTACCTTCTTTGATTCGCGAGGACATGTCGGGTTGAGGCAAGCTAGCCAAGCCGGCCAAACTGAAAGTTGGCAGAGGTCCACATGATCGATCTTGGCAATCTGGAAGCGTGGTTCGTCACCGGAAGTCAGCATCTCTACGGGCCGGAAACTCTCAAGAAGGTGGAGGAGCACGCCACGACCATCGCGCGCGGCTTGGCGGCCTCCCCCGGTATGCCGGTGAAGATTGTCGCGAAGCCGGTACTGACCAACGCTGAATCGATTCTCGACTTATGCCTCGAGGCCAACCGGACAAGAAACTGCGTTGGCGTGATTACCTGGATGCATACCTTTTCGCCAGCTCGCATGTGGATAGCCGGCCTTCGATCACTCAGCACGCCAATGTTGCATCTTCACACGCAGTTCAACCGGGAGTTGCCGTGGTCCACCATCGACATGGACTTCATGAACCTGAACCAGTCCGCGCATGGCGATCGCGAATTTGGGTTCATCGGATCCCGCATGCGGCTCAGGCGGAAGGTTATCGTTGGATTCTGGCAGGACGCTGCGGTTCACGCCGAGATGGGTGCGTGGTTGCGGGCAGCGTGCGCCTGGCAAGATGCCAACAACCTGAGGGTGGCGCGCCTGGGTGACAACATGCGCAACGTTGCGGTGACTGACGGCGACAAAGTCGATGCTGGCATCAAGTTGCGCTACACGGTGAATGGCTACGGTGTGGGCGATTTAGTGAAGATTGTCCAACAAGTGACGGATCCGGAAATCAAGCGGCTGACCGATGAGTACGATGAGGTCTACCAGGTTGCTCAACCTCTTCGTGAGGGCGGATGCAAGCGTGAGTCAATGCGTGACGCGGCACGCATTGAATTGGGCTTACGCCGATTTCTCGATGAGACCGGTTCGCGTGCCTTCACCGATACATTCGAAGACTTACACGGCTTGACGCAACTTCCGGGCATCGCGGTGCAACGCCTGATGGCGGATGGTTACGGGTTTGGGGCTGAGGGTGACTGGAAAACAGCCGCTTTGGTACGTGCCGCGAAGGTGATGAGCCGAGGTTTGAAAGGCGGCGCTTCTTTTATGGAAGACTACACCTATCACCTCTCCAATGGCGGCCAAGTGTTGGGTGCTCACATGCTTGAGGTATGCCCATCGATTACCACCGAAAAACCGTCCGCTGAAATCCATCCGCTTTCCATCGGCGGCAAGGCCGACCCGGTGCGGTTGGTTTTCACGGCTGCCAGTGGGAAGGCAGTAAACGCGTCGGTGGTTGACATGGGAAACCGCTTCCGGTTGATCATTAACGAGGTAACCCTGATCGAGCCCGAGCATCTTCTTCCCAAGCTACCCGTCGCGCGGGCGATCTGGAGACCCGAGCCCAACCTGAAGATTGCTGCGACCGCATGGATTTTAGCCGGCGGCGCACATCATACGGCTCTGAGTCGTCCCTTGACCCGGGAGCATTGGGAGAATTTCGCCGACATGGCGGGCATGGAGTGTTTAGTGATTGACCAAAAAACCGAAACCTCGAACTTCACGAAGGAATTGAGATGGAACGAAATGTACTACCATCTCGCAAATGGGATCTGAGTAGAAGACTTGGCGTCGCCCCCTGCAGTTAGACAACTTACCCTCAGTGGATAAGTGTGCTAACCAGACGACCCTGCAAGACAGTTTCAATTTCTGTAATCTCTTTTGGATTAAGACGGAACTCCAGCGCCCCAACAATGCCAGAAACTTGCCGTGGACTTCGTACGCCGACGATGGCACCGGTAACGGCGGGATGGTTGAGCGTCCAGGCAATGGCTACTTCACCAGGAGTGCGCCCATGCCGCTTCCCGATCTCGCGCAAGTGTTCGACCAGTTGGAGATTGCGCGAGAGCAGTGGCTCCTGAAAATTGGGAAGATTGCGACGCCAGTCTTCGGAAGTGAAATTCGCTACCCGCTCCCGCGTCATAGCGCCCGTCAATAAGCCAGCCGACATCGGGGAATAGACAATAACTCCGATATTGTTTTCACGTGTGAACGGCAGGATCTCAGCTTCAATCTCACGAGTCACGATTGAGTACGGTGGCTGAAGCGACGTAATCGGCGCGATCGCCTGAGCCCGTTTCATCTGTGCCACGCTGAAATTTGAGACTCCGATGTAACGCACCTTGCCCTCTTCCTGCAGGCGGACGAGGGTCGACCAGCCTTCCTCTATGTCTTCGTCGGGTTCAGGCCAATGAATCTGGTAGAGATCGATGACGTCTGCCTTTAGCCGCTGCAGGCTGCCTTCACATTCCCGGCGAATTGAATCTGCTTTCATACACGCGCCGATTTTGCCGCTGGAGTCCCAGACACGCTCACATTTGGTGAACACATACGGGCGCGGCGATCGTCCTTCAAGGGCGCGCGCTACGACTTCTTCTGAGTGGCCAAGTCCATACAGGGCGGCAGTGTCGATCCAGTTGATTCCGTGATCCAGCGCGGCATGGATTGCCGGAATCGAACCCGCCTCGTCGTGCGGCCCCATGCTGCCTTGCCACCCTCCGCCGCCGATCGCCCAAGCTCCTATGCCAATCGGAGTGATTTGAAGGTCGCTATTTCCCAGTCGTCGAGTTTGCATGACAGTTCGCAATCCTCCGCTTCAAAAGTTCGATGGTTCGTATTCTCTAAAAACTCACTTTGATCGGCTGGCCGTCGAAAGTAAATTTGCGCCCTGCACCGCCCGTGACCACTCTGATCTCGATGTCTCGGCGAAAGGGAGGCAACATGCGCGATCCCTCAGCAAGACGCAAAGACAGCGTGCGCTCTGACTCGTTCCAGTCCATTTGGATTCCCATCCAGTCACCCTTGCGATAGTTGAAAGAAGTGCCGTCATCTTCGTACAACAAAAACGACGCATCTCGCCCGGGATACACAGTGATAGACAAGGCTTGGTCTGATTTCTCAGCCACGTGTTGCTTTACTGGACCGAGCGGAAGAATCGATCCGGCTCGCACATAGAGCGGCAACGTTTCTAAATCGACCGGACGGCTAACTTCCCGGCCCCCGTCAATGCGCTCGCCACTCCAAAAGTCATACCAGGCGCCGTGCGGCAAATAGACACGTCGGGCTGCGGCGGCTTTCTCAACGACCGGTGCGACGAGCAGATTTCCGCCCCACATATATTCGTCATCCCGCGACACCGCCCGGGAATCATCGGGGAAATGCAACCATAGTCCACGCATGATGGGCATGCCCGTGAGGGTGCACTCGCGCACCGCGCTATAAAGGTAGGGCAGCAACCGGTAACGGAGTTCCAGATATCTTCTGCAAATGCGCTCGACATCGGGATTGTGCAGCTGACTGCTACCGGGAATGGAAGCTCCGTCGTAATTCTTGATCTCCACCGGCCCGGGATCGCCCGTGTTCCAGCCCCACGGGAGTCGAAGTTTCCAGGTGCGGCCGTGAGAGCGGAATAAAGTACAAAAAGCGCCAAACTGAAACCAACGCAGGTACAGCTCCGCGGTGAACTCCGGTGTGGGTACGAACCCGCCGATGTCTGTCCCCCAATACGGGATCCCAGACAGACCAGTGTTGATTGCGATCGGAATCTGTGTCTTGAGCGTCTCCCACTTCGAATAGACATCGCCCGACCAAAGAAATGAAGCATAGCGCTGCATGCCCGCGCATCCATTGCGATGCAGCGCATAAGGACGCTCATTCGGCCTGTCCAGCTGCGGCCCCTCCCAGTACATGCGGTTTCGCACCAGCCGCGATGCAATATCGAGTGGATCCCCTTCATCCGGCCACCACCCGTCTACACCCATGGCGAAATCTTTGCGGTGCTCATTCCAGTAGCAACTGGTCTGCGCCTCATCGAACTGCGAGAGCTCGCATTGATCCCGAACTTTTCCGTGGAGTCTGTCCGACAGAATTACCGCGTGGAGAACAGCGTGAAAATTCTTCGCATGCAGTTGATCGAGGACTTCCTTGGGATCAGGAAACACCCGGGCATTCCACACGAAGGACCCGTTCTCGGTGTTCCAACCTGACGGGCAGAAGCCGGTACCCAAAAAAATCAAAGCGTCGCAAGGCAGTTTTTTTTGCCCGGAAAGTGTCCGCTTCCTGCAGCACTTCTTCGCGGCTGGCGAGAGTGCGATGCGACTGCTGATAGCCGAAGCTCCACAGGGGAGGCATCTCGGCATATCCAGTCAACCGCGCGTACTCGGCCATGATGGTCGCTGGAGCGGGAGACGCGACAAGAAAGATATCCAGGAGAAGGGAACTACCGGGGCTTGCTGGTTGGAACTTGCCCAGTGCTCCGGTGAAATCAAACGTTCCGAAGGGCTGGTGGAAATAAATCGCCCAACCCTCCGTTCCAATGATCCATGGAATGGGAACGCAGCCGCCGTGGGTCTCCAGTCGGTATCCACCTTGCCCGCTGATCATTTTGTCGACGGAGCCGCGGCGATCGAATTGGGGACCGCCTTCTCCCAGCCCCAATATCGGTGAGTGTCCGGTCTGAAAATGAACGACGCCACCATCGCGGTCAATGGCAATTTGCTGGATTGTTTCACCCTTCTTATTTTTGATCGTAAATGTAAGCGGGTCGGGAGCGGCGTGCACGGTGAGATTGCCCGCTTTCACAGGCTGAGTCTGCCAGTCACCGCGCAGCGTTGCGACCGGTGCTCCCCACGACGATTGCACAAGCGAACCATCCATCGGAATCGCGCCGACCTTGCCATCCTTGACGGGAAGCAAGCTCAGCCGAACCGTATCGGCACTCACAGAGGAAATCTGAATCTCACACTCCGGGACAGCGCTTCCGAAGGTCGCATTTGCGAACGCACGTTTCGCAGGGAGTGCGAACGTCCCGGCGACCGCAATCAATTGCTTTATTACCCTCCGGCGGTTCCAGCCACTATCCATGTTCTTCCCGTCGCCTCTGCGCTCAATGGGAATCGCGCGTCACCCGGGTACCGCTGCGACCCACAAGAAAATCGAGATCCGCTCCCTCATGCGCCTGCAGAACATGTTCCACATAGAGCCTTTCCCAGCCACGCTTCGGAAGCTCTGGAGGGATCCACTGCGCACGACGCGCCGCAAGCGCGGACTCATCGACCTCGAGTCTCAAACTTCGGTTGGCGCACATCCAGCGTAATCATGTCTCCAGAGTGAACGAAAGCGAGGGGACCACCCATCGCGGCTTCCGGGCAGGCGTGCAACACGACAGTCCCATACGCCGTGCCACTCATCCGCGCATCCGAAATGCGCACCATGTCGGTGATGCCCTTCCGCAACACCTTGGGAGGCAGCGGCATGTTGCCAACTTCCGCCATGCCCGGATATCCCCGAGGCCCGCAGTTCTTCAGGACCATTACTGAGTTTTCATCGACGTCGAGATCCTCGTCATTGATGCTCGCGTGAAAATCTTCGATGGACTCGAACACAATGGCACGCCCGCGATGCTGCAAGAGGTTCGGACTCGCAGCTGAGATCTTGATCACCGCGCCGTCCGGCGCAAGGTTGCCGCGCAGCACCGCGATTCCGGCGTTATCTTTGAACGGCTGCCCGAAGGGATGAATGACGTCGCGATTCCAGCAAGGCGCATCGGCTACGTTGTCCCATATAGACCTTCCATTGGCAGTCAGCGCATCCCGGCTAAGGACACCGGCCTCTCCGAGTTCACGCAGCACTGCCGGTACGCCTCCTGCATAAAAGAAGTCTTCCATCAGGTGCGCCCCCGACGGCTGGATGTCAACCAGGCATGGCAACCCATCCCCGAGCCGGTCGAAGTCATCCAGGCACAGCGGCACGCCGATGCGGCCGCGCGATCGCGATCAGGTGAATGACAGCGTTGGTCGATCCGCCAATAGCGGCATTTGTCCGGATCGCATTCTCGAACGCGGCCCGCGTAAGAATCCGCGAGATGCACAAGTCCTCCCGCACCATCTGAACGATCCGGCGTCCCGTCATCTGCGCGAGTGTGTTGCGTCGCGCATCGACCGCTGGAATGGCCGCGTTTCCCGGCAGACTCATGCCGAGCGCTTCCACCATGCTCGCCATGGTGGAAGCAGTCCCCATGGTCATGCAGTGACCCTTCGAGCGGTGCATGCAACTTTCCGCTTCGAAGAACTCCTCCGTCTTCATCTCGCCGCTGCGAATCTTCTCCGTCATCTGCCACACGCCGGTGCCGGATCCGAGATCGTGGCCGCGAAACTTTCCCGACAGCATCGGGCCGCCGGACAAACCGATGGTTGGAAGATCGCAAGAAGCAGCGCCCATTAGCAGAGACGGCGTGGTCTTGTCGCAGCCCATCAGCAGGACGACACCATCCAGCGGATTGCCGCGAATCGACTCCTCTACATCCATGCTGGCGAGGTTGCGAAATAACATCGCGGTCGGCCGCAGCAGCGGTCTCTCCGAGAGACATGACAGGAAACTCGAGAGGAAAGCCGCCAGCCTCCCAAACGCCTCGCTTCACGAAATCCGCGAGTTCGCGGAAATGCGCATTGCATGGCGTTAATTCGGACCACGTGTTGCAGATTCCGATGATGGGGCGGCCGTCGAAGAGGTCGTGGGGCCAGCCTTGATTCTTCATCCAACTGCGGTGGATGAAACCGTTCTTATCCAGCGGTCCGAACCAGTCTTGGCTGCGAAGTTTCTTCATAAAGCCACCCAAGGGGATCGATGATAGCGCAAACCTGGACTTGTCAGTAAACGATTACTGAAAGCGCGCTATAATTCCGTCCCGGTTCCAAACACGCCTTTCTCACCCGATGGAGTTAGACCATGTCCAAGTCCAGAAAACTTTCTCGTCGCCAGTTTGTGACCTCCGCAATGTCCGCCGCCGCGATCGCTTCGGTGGCAGTGCCTAGGGTCTTTGGCAAAGTTACCGAGTCCGGTCGTTCAAGCATGGCAGACGTCTCATTGACAGACGCGCCCCCATGGCGAGATCAGGCAATCGAAAACCTCGCGAAGTCTCCCCATGCCAAATTGCGGCAAATTCCGGTGCGCGCGGTGACCATCAAGAACGGTTTCTGGGGACAGAGGCGCGAGATCAATGTCACGAAAAGCATTCCCACCATGCACGATCTGCTGGAAGCCAACGGCCGCATGAATAATTTCCGGCGCCTCGTCGGAAAGAGTGATGCTCCACAACATGGCCCGGTTTTCTCCGACTCTGACGTCTACAAGTGGACTGAGGCAGTGGGCTTCGCACTTCAATCCGGCGATCTCCCGGATGTGCGACGAAAGGCTGACCAGGCAATCGATGAAGTTGTAGCTGTGCAAGAGTCAGACGGTTATCTCAACACGTATTACGTCGAAGATCGCAAATCTCTGCGGATGCTTCCGGAGACGCAGTCGACCGGCCATGAGCTTTACAACATTGGCCACATGCTGCAAGGAGCGATCGCCTACTACCGCGGCACCGGAGACCGGAAGTTGCTCGACGCCGGTATCCGGTTCGTGAACGACTTCCTGCTGCCAAACTACGGGCCCGCGCCTAAAAAGCCGATCGTGTCGGGGCATCCCGAAATTGAGATGGGACTAATTGAACTCTACCGCATCACCGGAGACAAGCGACAACTGGATCTCGCGGGATACATCCTGCAGGGTGATGAGCGAGCTAAATTTCCGGAGCGCCGAACGATCTACATGTTCAGCGGGACTCCGTTTACCTCTCGCACAAAGCTGGAAGGGCACGCAGTGCGGTCCATGTATGCCTGCTGCGGAGCGACTGACTACTACATGGAGACCGGTGACGACGCTTACTGGAAGACGCTGAACGCGCTCTGGCAGGACATGGTCAGCACCAAGATGTACGTCAGCGGCGGCGTGGGTTCGCGGTCAGATGGTGAAGCGTTCGGCGATGCGTATGAACTGCCGAACTTCCGAGCTTATGGGGAAAGCTGCGCCGCCATCGGCAACATGATGTGGAGCTGGCGTATGCTCTCGGCTACTGGCGACGCGAAATTTACTGACGTCATCGAACGTGCGCTTTACAACGGTATCAACTCCGGCATGTCGCTCGACGGCACGATGTATTGTTACCGCAATCCTCTGGCGTTCGACCCAACCACGGGAGACAAGATCCGAAATCCCTGGTACGACGTGACCTGTTGTCCGCCCAACCTTGAGCGCACGTTCGCGTCCCTGCCAGGATACTTCTACAGCACCAGCCGCGATGGAATTTATGCTCACCTCTATGACAACTCCGAACTGGACTGGCATCTGGAAGATGGAACCGGGCTTAAAGTCAGCCAGAAAACGAATTATCCCTGGGACGGTGAGGTAGAAATTGCAGTCAGGCCGGCAAAACCAGTGGACTTCACCTTTCATCTGAGAATTCCGGGATGGGCCGACAGCGCAGAGGTCGCGGTGAACGGCAAAGCCGTCGCCGGCAGCAAGCCCGGCGAATATCTGCCCATTGAACGGCGGTGGGCGCCCGGCGATGTGATTCGCTTACGAATGGAAATGCCGCCGCAGGTGCTCGAAGCGAACCCGCGAGTAGCCGATGATACCGGACGGGTTGCCCTTCAACGCGGTCCGCTCGTGTATTGCTTGGAGGGTCTTGATCAGCCGAATGGTGTCGACCTCGCCGATATAGCCCTGAATGTCGGACAAAAGCCCGCATCACAATTCCAGAACGAATATGTAAAAGACCTGCTGGGTGGCATGGTCGTTCTCCGCCATAAGGGGGTAGCGTACGAGCGTGCCGCCTCAAGCCATAGCCTCTATCCCCGCTACACCGGTCAGCAGGTGAAGACCAGGCAGCTTCCCTTAACTTTCATTCCGTACTACGCATGGGCAAACCGGCAGGCGACCGCCATGCAAGTGTGGACTCCACTGTCTAAGGCCTGATCCGCTCAGCGTGGAGGCAGATTGACAGAACGCTTCGAATCCACAGGGCTTGAGGCAGAGTCGCCGCTATGGAGAATTGCGGTTCTGGTGAGCGCCGCCATCGCCATCAGCTATCTGGATCGGCAGACGTTGCCCGTGGCCGTGAGCGCCATTGCAAAGGACATTCCGCTTTCGAACCAGCAATTCTCGGCGCTTCAATCCACCTTCCTGTTTGCTTATGCATTCATGTATGCCGGTGGCGGAAAGCTGGTGGATGCGCTCGGAACGCGCCGGGGATTTATCGTCATCATGATCTTCTGGTCTCTGGCCTGCGCGAGCCACGCGCTGGCCACCACGTTTTTCATGCTGGCCGCGAGCCGGTTCTTGCTTGGGATGGGAGAAGGCGGTGGCTTTCCAGCCGCGACGCGTGTCGTGGCGGAATGGTTTCTTCCTCCGCAACGAGCGACCGCCATGGGAATCATCAATGCCGGAACTGCCGTCGGCGCCATGGTCGCGCCCCCGCTCATCGCTGTCACCCTGACTTACTTGAATTGGCGATGGATTTTCGTTTTCGCGGGAGCACTTGGCCTGCTCTGGACGGCTTGGTGGGGGATCACCTACGTCTCGCCCACCGAGCGCATCGCCTCTTTCAATGACCGAGTGCAGATTCTAGTGACGCAGAATTTGTCCACCGTCCAGACTCTGCGTTGGGTTGACCTGCTCCGCATTCGCGAGTCCTGGGGACTGGTCTCCGCGAAATTCCTAAGTGACGCCGCCTGGTATTTCTACCTCTTCTGGTTGCCGAAGTATTTGTACGACGCTAGAGGCTTCAACGTGAAAGCGGTTGGCGCTTTTGCGTGGATCCCCTATGCCGCCGCGGGGATTGGCTGCTTGCTCGGAGGATGGTTCTCCAGCGAGTTAGTACGTCGTCACTTTTCCATAGACATGGCAAGAAAGCTCGCTCTGGGATCGAGTGCGGCCGTTATGCCGTTTGTCATCTTTGTTCCCTACATTCCGGTGTCGTGGGCTATCGTCATCTTCAGTCTTGCTTACTTCGGGCAACAGTCCTGGTCCACGCTGGTCATGGTTCTCCCCACCGACTTGTTTCCTCCCAGTGTTGTAGGTTCGGTAGCCGGGCTGGTGGGATTCGGCGGAGCAATGGGAGGCATTGCCTTCGGCGAGATCGTCGGCTACTTGCTCGACCACGGATTTGGCTATGGCATTGTGTTCCAGCTAGCGGGCAGCCTTCACCTGATTGCATTCCTTGTGATTCAACTCACCATCCCGACGATCATGCCCCTCAAACTGCGAACAGGAATTGAGCTACCAAGGAGTTCGATGAAGATCACGGATGTTCGCACTCGCGTCGTCCGGTGGCGAGGGAAGACGGTGCCTTTGCCGCCTCATTTCTGCACCAATCCCATGGATCTGCTGGAACTGCCCGAAGCTTCCATGCAAACGTTCACGTTTCACGGCTGGCTCATCGTCGAAGTCTTTACCGACCAGGGTCACGTCGGGATTGGCAACGCCGCCCTTGCACCCCAGGTCACGAAGCAGGCGATCGATTTCTACCTGAAGCCTCTGTTGATTGGCCAAGACCCATGGGACACCGAATTCTTGTGGCAACACATGTATCGCAAGACGATGGCGTTCGGCCGGAAGGGTATCGGCATGGCCGCCATCAGCGCGATTGACATTGCGCTATGGGACATCCTCGGCAAGTCCGCAAAGCAGCCGGTCTACCGGTTACTGGGAGGCAAAACAAAGCAAAGAATTCCCGTATATGCGTCCGTCTGTACAGCGTTGCGTTCAGTGAACTCGCGGCCGAGGCCAAGCGCTACAAAGACGACGGCTACAAGGCGATGAAGCTGCGCTTCGGATGGGGCCCGGCCGACGGTGCCGCTGGTATGCAACGTAATCTTGAGCTAGTGCGCACTGTTCGCGAAGCCGTGGGCAACGACATTGACGTCATGGCCGACGCTTACATGGGCTGGACCCTGGATTACGCGAAACGAATGTTGCCACTTCTGCGGCCCTTCCACCTCCGCTGGCTTGAGGAGCCTGTGATACCCGACGACATTCAAGGCTATGCCGAGCTGAAGTCGTATGCCCAGATTCCCATCGCCGGCGGGGAACACGAGTTCACTCTATATGGATTCCGTGAACTACTAGAGGCACGAGCACTCGACTACATTCAATTCGACACCAACCGCGTGGGCGGCATCTCGCAGGCACGCAAGATTTCCGCGTTAGCCGAGGCCCATTCCGTGCCGGTAATTCCTCATGCTGGCCAGATGCACAATTACCACGTCGTGATGGCCAGCATGAATTCGCCGATGGCCGAATATTTCCCGATCGTCGACGTAGAGGTCGGCAACGAACTCTTCTGGTACATCTTTCGCGGCGAACCCAAGGCAAAAAATGGCTATATCGAACTCGACGAAAGCGTGGCCGGCTTAGGCTTGACGATCGACGAAGATGCGCTCGGCAATTTTGAAGTCACCGAATAATTCACCTACGAGGGAAGGGCAAGTGACAACGCGACTCATCCAAATCAAACGGGGCAGGGTTCGTCGAGTGGCGCTCGTAGAAGAACCGCGTCTTCGCTTGCTCGAATGCTCCTCGATTTACGAGCTGGCAACAGTTGCCCTGGCTACCGGTGTGACGATGAGCCAACTCGTTCGCCAGAGAGACATGCACGAATCCTTGGACTACGACCCAATCTATGGCGGGCTTTCCGAGTGGCAGATTTTGCCCGCCATCGATCACCCGGAAGAACCGGCGCGGTGTCTGGTATCTGGCACCGGCCTGACCCACCTCGGAAGTGCGCGCAATCGTCAGTCGATGCACGAGGCACGTCCCGAGGATCTGACCGATAGCATGAAGATGTTTCGCTGGGGAGTTGAAGGGGGCCGGCCAGCCGCGGGATGTATCGGCACTCCTCCTGAGTGGTTTTACAAGGGAACGGGGACTACGCTGCGAGCGCATGGAGAGGCCCTCGACATCCCTCCTTATGCCGAGGACGGTGGCGAGGAAGCGGAGATCGCCGGTATTTATCTGATTGGGCCCAACGGACAGCCGTACCGCGTGGGAATGGCCGCAGGCAACGAATTTTCCGATCATCTGTTCGAAAAGAAAAACTATCTCAACCTCGCCGGCTCAAAGCTTCGCACTTGCGCGCTGGGACCAGAACTCGTGCTGGATCCGGAATTCGAATCTGTCCCGGTGACGATCAAGATCGAACGCAGCGGCCATCCCCTCTGGTCCAAAGCTTTCCGCAGCGGCGAGGCCGAAATGTGCCACAGCTTGGGGAATATCGAACATCATCACTTCAAGTTCGAAGCGCATCGCCGTCCAGGGGATGTGCACGTGCACTTTTTTGGCACTGATTGCCTGAGCTTCAGCGATGGCATACGGTTGCAGGAGGCCGATGTAATGCAAGTCGCCGCAGAGGCATTCGGCCGTCCCTTGCGCAATCTCTTGCGGGTTGCAGATGCAACCGCCCCACTCATTGAAGTTCTTCCCTTAGGTGATTGAACACATGACTAAGCCGCATGTTGCATTTCTTGGACTCGGTACGATGGGTGCCGGGATGGCGGGGCGTCTGCTCTCTGAGAGTTTCCCCTTGACGGTCTACAACCGGAATCATGACAAGACGCGGCCTTTCGCCGAAGGTGGTGCTGTTGTTGCCGGCTCGCCGAACGAAGCCGCCACCCACGCCGAGGTCGTGATCAGCATGGTCGCCGATGACGTGGCCTCCCGCAGTGTCTGGTTTGGCGAAAATGGCGCGCTGGCCGGAGCGCAACCCGGCTCCGTGCTGATCGAATCCAGCACGCTGAGTGTGGGCTATGTGAGGGAACTAGCAGAGGCATCTGCACAAAAAGGATGTGAATTCCTTGATGCGCCCGTCACCGGCACCAAGCCCCACGCAGCTTCGGGGCAACTGCTTTTTCTAGTTGGTGGTTCAGCATCAATTCTGGACATTGTTCGTCCCGTGCTTTCCGCGATGAGTCGCGATGTGATCCACCTCGGTCCTCTCGGCAGCGGTGCGAGGATGAAGCTGATCAACAACTTCGTATGCGGCGTGCAAGCGGCTTCCTTCGCGGAAGCCCTGGCGATGGCAAAAGTCGCTGGCCTGGATCAGGCAACGGCGGCGACGATTCTCATCGAAGGGGCTCCGGGAAGCGGAATCGTGAAGAGAGTCGCGGCCCAATTGACAGCCAACGATGATCCAAATTTCATCTTGCGCTTGATGGCAAAGGATCTGGCGTACGCGGTGAATGAAGCATCGGCACAAGGAATGCAGCTGCGAACCGGCTTGGCAGCGTTGGAGATATTCCAGCAGGCAGTTGCGGCCGGCCACGGCGACGAGGACTTCTCCGCGGTCACCCGGGCATTTTGAACATCGCTAACCAAGACGTTGCTACGAATGAATTCTTTGGAGAACACCTACCATGTGATGCGTAACAGCGATAGCCCTTGCCGAGGCAAGTCAAATCTCAGATGCGTACTTCCGCCCTGCAGAGACAACCAGGACGGAGAGTCCAGGAATTGAAGTTGGGAGGCGGTCCGCAGGTTTCGATTCTGCGCCTCCGAAGGCGACTGCGGAGTCCCCATTTGCTTCCAGGTCGCGTACGCATTGCTGTGATCCGTATCGACTCGAAAGTGCTCCACCAAGGCTCGCTTCGTATCTCCCTTCAGACCGTTTAGCGACAGATCGATTGGAACTGCAAGCGCGGGCAGGTCGTCGTCGTGATAGTTCCAAATCAAAACGTCGACCTCCCGATCCTTTCGTGTCGCGATGGCGTTGACGTCTGGCTTTTCCCGCACTCCGTTTTGCACAACATCGCCGCCACGAAGCGAGCCCGAACTTTTGGCGACGACTCGATTCTCACCGAGCAGCCCAAACATCCGAAACGCGTTTAGCACAGCCTTATCGACTCCATTTGTGGCCAGCGTACGAAAGCCTTCGAAATAGGGCTGATCCTCAAACTCGAACGCCCATGTCACGACGCCCAGCACATTGACCTGCTCCTCCACAGCTAGCGCCAGGATATTGTTTAAGACCTCTGCTTCGTAACATGCGTACAGCGGCCCATTCCGATAGGCGTTTTGGGGATTGGTCCGCGCAGAACAGGCGGCGCATCCCTCGGGATCTGATTCTCCCAGAACAATCGGGGTCCGACGCCACTCCGGGAAGGAAGCCACGATCTTGAAGCCCTGCTCGATCGCAGCCAGGTGGCGAGCAATCCCCATCTGCACGTGGTCCCCTTGCCACGTCGGTGCACCCTTGGGATGAAAGCTGATGAAGTCCAGTCTCGACCCGGGCTTGTGGCTCACGTAATTCGTTTGGTGCGCACAATGTTCTAGAAACGTTCGCAGGAATCCGGCTGCGTGTGGGGAAGCGGGGCCGGTGCTGTCCGGGCCTCCGATCCGCGCCTCCGGCCACGCACGCAACACCGCGTCGACCGAATAGTCATACAGTTTGAAGAATTCTTCCGGTGTTCCTTGCCAGTAGCCGATGTCCGGCTCATTCCAAACTTCCCATAACCAGTCTTTCAGTTCAGTATCGCCGTAGCGTTCCCGCAGATGTCGGACGAATTGAAAAACGAGTTCTGACCACTTTCCGTAATCCTTTGGCGGATAGGCCCACCCGGTGTAGATGCTATTGACAGCGCCCTGGGGAAACGTATGACGGTAAGGCTGGGGATGAGTCGAAAGTGCCTCTGGCATGAAGCCCAGTTCCACTAGAGGCTTCGTTCCCGTTTCCTTGAACGCGTCAAAAATGCGATCGACGATCTTCCAGTTATAAACAGGGAGACCTGCCGCATCTTCGGTGTAAACGTTAGTGGAGCCCCACTTCAGCGACGCGGAACCATCGCCACTCGTGAACAAATTGTGCACGCGAACGTATACCGGCTTTGGACTGAGCGCTGTCAATTCCCCGAGCAACTTTTTCCCATGCGGAGCGTACGTATAGTTAGGCTCGTCATAACCGAAGTAGTTCCACACCGGTGGCATTGGGCCCTGGCTTTGGTCCGCATCCACACGAATGGCGACGCTTTCGGTGAAACTCTGCGCCGCACCTGGAGCAATTGAAACGATCACGAACGCCAGCGTGCAGAGAAAGCGGGGGACATATGGCGCGAACGGGAAGACGTGTCTCCTTCCAGCTGAAATCCGGGCGTTTCTGAGCATACGGCGACTCTCCAGATGGGTTGCGCTGGATGATATATCGGTAATCGTTTACACGGACGGCCTATCTGTGGATAATGCATCCGGCAAATAAAAGCGCTGCAACCAACCCAAGCTTTAAGCGCCCAAGCAAGCGCTTGCCGTGCTGATGCAGATTACCACCAAGAAAATGCGCATCCGCAGGTTGCATTTTGCAAACGAACGGGAGAATTCCGAAAATGTTTTCCGATAAAAGACGTCAATTCCTGCAGCAAGCTGCCGGTGTTGGTATGGCTTGCTCTACGAACGTTCTCCTTGGTCGTTTGTTATTTGCCCAATCCTCGCCAGCACCCTCAAGCGACATCACCCGCATTTATGTCGATTCGCGCCGCACAATCTCTCCGATCGATCCGAACCTGTTTGGTTCGTTTCTGGAGCATCTTGGTCGAGCCATCTACGAAGGGATCTACGATCCGAAGTCCAGCCTCTCTGACACAAATGGATTCCGCAAAGATGTCATTGACGAGGTCCGCCAACTTGGAGTGCCGATCATTCGCTACCCGGGCGGCAACTTCGTTTCCGGCTACAACTGGCTCGATGGAGTGGGACCGAGGAAGGATCGTCCGCGAACGCTTGACAAGGCGTGGAACACGATCGAAACCAACCAGTTCGGCACAGACGAATTTATGGCGTGGTGCAAACTGGTCGGGGCCAACCCTCTGATGGGACTCAACCTCGGAACAGGAACGCCAGAGAAAGCCGCGGCGCTCGTCGAGTACTGCAACGTAGAGAAGGGCACGAAGTGGAGCGATCTGCGACGCAGCCACGGCATCGAGCAACCCTACAAGGTCGAGCACTGGTGTCTGGGCAACGAAATGGACGGCCCATGGCAAATCGGGCACATGACGGCCACCGAGTATGGCATGAAAGCGCAGGACGCCGCTCGCCAGATGCACTACGTCGATCCATCCCTGAAACTCATCGCGTGTGGATCGAGTCACAACCGGATGCCCACCTACCTGGAGTGGGACCGTGAGGTTCTCGAACAGTGCTACGAGCATGTCGATGGACTTTCCCTGCATCGCTACTTTGGCAACACCCAGGAAGATACCGGAGGCGACAGCACGAAGTTCCTGGCCATGAACCTGAGCATGGAGCAGCAGATCAAGGAATCGCTCGCGGTCTGTGACTTGGTCCGAGGCCACAAGCGATCCCCCAAAAAACTCTGGCTATCGTTCGACGAGTGGAACGTCTGGTACCGCGCCCGTAGCGGCGATGCCGTAAATGGTCACGAACAAGAGGCCCCGCATCTCCTGGAAGAGGTTTACAACCTCGAAGACGCCCTGCTCGTGGGAGGCATTCTCAATACGCTGGTGCGTAACGCCGATCGCGTGAAAATCGCCTGCCTTGCGCAGCTCATCAACGTGATCGCACCCATCATGACGAACGCCAAGGGATCGCTCCGTCAGACAATTTTCTACCCGTATAGCTTCGCGTTGCAGTTCGCGCGCGGAAACGTATTAAGTCTGTTTGTCGAATCCCCGACTTACGAAGTTTCAGAATTCGGCCAGGTCCCGTACCTGGATGCGGCGGGAACCATGAACCCCCAGGACGGTAAAGTCTCAGTCTTCGTGTTGAATCGGGATCTGAACAAGGCCCGAACCATAGAGATCAACTGGCAAGACAAGGCGCCCAGCCAGGTCATGACCTCTACGACACTGACCGGAAACGATCTGAAAGCCTTCAACAGCTTTGACGCGCCCAAGAAAGTTACGCCGCAAAGCCTCGACAAGCCTTCGACCGCCAGCGGCCGTACCAGGTTCGAAGTACCCGCGCGTTCGTACACGGTCATTCAGTGGGCCGGCTAGGGAAGGCGAGGCCCCGGGAGTGGCTGCGTCAAGGGGATCAGCCAATCTGGTCGAGACACAAAAAGTGGTGTGCTTCTCGCGCAATGACCCTTGGCGAGCGGCGCCTGGCGGCAGTTGATTTGGCTCGGAATCTACGGAAATCGTTTACACCACTCCGGTGAATACATTAGGCCGCAGTGTAGATTCCGACCACGTTTGCTGGCCAGACTGGCGGAGCGACCTGTCCGTTCCTCATCGTGTAATATTCCAAAAAACCCGTAAATAGGCCCTTGTCCCTTGCCCGCCAGCCCCTCCATAGTAGAAAAGCACTAGATTTTTCTTGACACCCCGCTGGCGAGGGGCGTAACGTTCCCCGCCATACAGCAAGCGTTTACTCGACCGACGGGAAACGCATGTGGGGGCGTTACCATGAGATCTCACCTCGTTGTGGGGCTGTGCGTAGTGCTTGCGGCCGTCTGCTTAACAACACCGCTACTGGCCCAACGTTCCGACCGCGGCATTATTTCTGGCATCGTCACCGAGGCAACGGGGTCCGCAATCGCGGGCGCCAATGTCGTCGTGCGTAACGAAGAGACGGGCGTTGACACGACGCTCGTTACCAACGGTTCCGGCGCGTACACCACTCCTCCGCTTGTGCTGGGAACCTATTCCGTCACGGTCAACCATCCAGGATTTAAAAAGTCCGTCAGCACCGGCATCAAGTTGCAAGGCGCCGAAAATATCCGCCAGGACGTCACGCTGTCCGTGGGCGCCGTTACCGAGTCGGTCGAAGTGAAGGCCGAGGCGGAACTGAATGTCACCACGCCCGACATCAGCCACGTCGTCGACGAGAAGTACTACCAGGATATCCCTACGATCACGGCCTCCGACGTCCGACTTGGCAGAGGCCGTCCTTCAGATCCAGCCCGGCTACCTCCCCATGAAGCCGAATGGCGATCCGATGTTCCGCGGCAGCCAATTCAACTCGCGCATCAACGGCGGGCAGGCCATGGCGACCGAGAATTTCTTTGATGGCGCCGCCTTCGGCTACGCCGTCGGGCACCAGCAGAGCCAGGAGAGCGCGCCCCCGATCGAGAGCATTCAGGAAGTGAAGGTCATCACGACTTCCTACTCAGCTCAGTACGGCCACACCAGCGGCGGATTTATCGAGTACACCTCCAAGCCCGGAACGAACACCGTGCATGGAAGCGCTTACGAATTCTTTGCCAATGACGCGCTCAACGCTCGCGGCTTCTTCGATGCCGACTGCAACGCGGGGGTGTGCACGCCACGCAAGAAGACTCCCCTGAAGAACAACAGTTTCGGATTTACGTTGGGCGGGCCCGTCGTCATCCCCCACGTGTACGACGGGCACAGCAAGACCTTCTTCTTCACGAACTTTGACTGGACTCGCCTGCGCTCGGGCGTTCTGCCGGGGTTCGGTAACACCACACCGATAGACGCGTTTAAACAGGGAGATTTCAGCTCCTATCTCGGTAGCCAGTTACTGGACGCCAACAACCAACCAATCCTCGACGCGAAGGGGCGCCCGATGTATCAGGGCGAGATCTATGATCCCGCAACCTTGACGATGGTGGGGACGACTCCTGTGCGGGACGGTTTTGGGTTTGACCCCACAACCGGACTCCCGATTCCGGGACAAGCAAACATTATTCCGTCCGATCGATTCAGCACCGTGGCCACCAGGGTTGCTGCGCTCATGGTTCATCCTGACCGAGCCGGGTTTAACAACAACGTAGCGGGCAACCCAGCGGGTGATCAGACTTGGCTGTTGAACGCTCGCACCATCGAGTTCCGGGTGGATCACTCGTTCACTCCCAACTTCCGTATGAGTGAAAGCTTCTATTGGGGGCACCGGCCCTCGATCCGTAATTGCGGTGAGGTTGCGGGTTGCACGACGCAGTTCAGTGGCGAGACGGAGCCGCAGAAGAACACCAGCTATTACGGCAATGGGTTTTACCAACGCATCGCGACTCACCATACGCACACCCAGTTCGATTGGATCATTCGGCCCAACCTTCTCAATCACACCACGATTGCGTGGGACCGCTGGTTCATGGGCGGGAACCCGCTTTCAGCCGGCGCGGGATGGCCGGGAATTCTCTGGGAAGGGACTGCGGGAGCATCGAATCCGCTGGGAACGGAGGCCTTCTCGATCAGACAGCCGGGCCGCCGCTGTTGGACTTCGCCGGCAACATACCCTACAACTCCCTGGGTCAGTACGGGTGGGGGAAGTTCGGGTTCCTGACCAATAATCGCTGGCAGTTCTCCGACGATCTGTCATGGGTGAAGGGTAAGCATACTTTCAAGGTCGGTTTCGAATACCGTTGGCATCAGTTCCCATTCTCCGGTTGGGCTAACGGGAATCAGGGCGGCGAGTTCCGGTTCGACCGGCGCGAGACGGCCGGCTTTGACAGTACGGAGCCAACATTTCCAACACCGGCGAGTCTTTTGCTTCCTTCTTGCTGGGCCAGGTGGATTCGTCCACGCAGAACATCCCATTCCATCCGATGTTCTACGAAGCTTACACATCTCCATGGATCAACGACGAGTACAAGGCCACCAGCCGCCTGACTCTGACGTTGGGTCTGCGCTTCGATTACCAGTTTGCACGGACAGAGACCCAGGACCGTTATTCGACTTTCGATCCCAACACGCCGAATCCCGGCGCTGGGGGTTTGCCGGGCGCGCTGGTCTTTGCCGGAAAGGGCGCGGGCCGCAACGGGAGGCCGTACATTTCGAAAAACCGTCCCACGACGCCTGGGGGCCGCGCCTCGGCTTTGCCTATCGGGTTAACGACAAGACCGCCATTCGCGGCGGATATGGCATCTACTATTCCGGCATATCGTTCGATCAATTCATCGGGCAGCCGACGATCGGCTTACGTTTCCAACCCGACAGTTGCCAACATATCGAACGGAATGCACCGGCGTTCTCGTTAGACAATGGATTCCCGGAAACCAACGTGGCTTGCTCCGGCGGAACGCCCACCTCGCCATGCATCAATCTTCCTCCGTTTATCGATCCCTTGTTCGCCAACAACACGTCACCAATCGCTGTTGCTAAGAATGGGTTGACACTGCCGCGGTATCAGAACTGGTCCCTTACGTTTGAGCGACAGCTTAACGCGAACCTTCGGCTGGATGTTTCCTACATCGCAAACCGCGGGACCCGCCTGACGGCGGACTGGCAGAAGATGGGTGTGGGCGCCAACATGAATCCTTCCAGCATCCTGTCCACTCCCAATAGCACACTAACGGCGAACTGTAGCTTGGCAAACTCTACCGCTGGTTTGTGCGCCGGTGGTGTCCCTCTACCCTATGACACCTTTAACGGGACGTGTAGCCCAGGCCTTGCGCAAATATCCCCAGTATCAAAACGTACTATGGCGTGACGTTCCTCTCGGCAGCAGCATATACAGCGCTTTGGAGGTTGTCCTGGAGCAGCGCTACTCACACGGTCTCGGGATTCCGAGTGGGCTACACCTACTCCAAGCTGAATAACGACGGATCAGAAACGGACAAGGCGGTGATCGGTGCTAATGGTGCAGTCCAAGATCCATCCTGCCCACATGTCTGCGAGTGGGGACTCAGTCGAGATGACACACCGCACGTTTTTCTCGTGGGCTTCACTTGGGAAGTGCCCTTTGGTAAGGGTCTCTCCTCGAGTGCAGGGCGTTTCGTGCTTGGTGGCTGGAACCTTGCGGGAGCGCTCCGCTACGAAAGTGGGCGGCCGATGAATATCACAATGGATAACACCACCCTTGGTGGACTTCTGTTCAATGGCCAGAGACGGCCGAATCGTGTGAAAGGCGTGACCGCGGTAAAGCGGGACAACTTCAACCCCATATCCCTGACTGAACACTACTTCAATAATGCGGCGTGGGTCGATCCGGCTCGATCCGATCCAGATAATCCCTCGCTGTTGGGCAACGCCCCCGGCGTGACGGCTCGGTTCGGGCATTCCCCACTTACAACGAAGACATCAACATATTCAAGGTCTTCCCAATTAAGGAGCGATTGAATCTGCGTTTCGAAGCTCAGTTCGGCAACATCTTCAACCGTACAGACTTCTGCGATCCAAACACTTTCTTCGGTCCGGCGAGTTTCGGCAGCGTCAACACACAATGCAACCAGCCACGCTCGATTCAGTTTGGCTTGCGGCTGAATTACTAGGAGAATAAAGTACCCGGTTCCGCCTCACGGGTGGACGGAGCCACGGCGGCCCCAGTGATCGTTAGTCGTGACAGGAACTGCACGCACAGGCAGAGGGTTTGGTGTGCTCGCACACCAATTCTCTGCCTGCTTGCTTTTTTGTGCGTACACGGTGTTGCCGTTGCGACCGATTCCCGCCAGGCCTTGCAGAACGCTGCGAGTCTGGTCCAGCAAGGGAAGCTGGAAGAAGCTGATCAACAAGCCCAGCTGGCGCTCTCCGATCCCCAGACGCGCGCCGGCGCCTGTTCAGTGTTGGGATCGATTCGTTTCCAGCAGAAGAGGCTTCCGGAGAGTGCCAGACTGCTTAAGGAAGCGATACGACTCGAACCTCACCTCGTTGGTGCGCATCTGAATCTGGCCGAGGTCTACACGCTTGAAGGGAAGCCGGAGCTGGCCCTTCCACTCTTCCGCCATGTCCTGAGCCTCGATCCCTCGAACGTTCCGGCTCGATTGGAACTGGCGCGTTCTGAGACCGAGAAGAAGCACTATAAGGAATCGCTGGACCTCGCGAGGCCTGCGCTAGCCGCGCTTAAGCAGTCTCCCGACGGTTTGTTCGTCCTGGCGACCGACTATTTGAAGACGGGGGACCACCAAGCTGCAGCCGATCTCGCGAAAGACTGGCTGCTGCTGCCCGATATACCCGCAGACTGGTCCATGAAATTTGCGCTGCTGTTTGCGAACGAGGGGGTAGGATCGGCAGCCATCGACATCCTCGAAGAGATCAAGAAGAAGAATCCGCCTTCGTACGAACTGGCCTTCAACCTCGCAGGAGCTTATCTCCTCGAGAAGCACTGGAACCTGGCGCTTGCCTCGTACGATCAGGCCCTCAGCCTGAACCCCGATGCGCTCCCTGCGTTGCGACAAGCCGCCGCGATCGCCGAGCAGCAAGGGCAGCTCGAGCGCTCCCTTTCCTACTGGATGCGCGCAAAGAAGCTGGAACCCGAGAATCCTGAAATTCTCGAAAGCTTCGGCCGAGTGTGCTTAAAGATGGACTTGCTCGAGGATGCCGAGCCCGCGTTGACCAAGGCCGCCGAGCTTAGGCCGAATGATGCCGCTTATCAATACACTCTGGCCGCTGCGAAGGTCGGGAAAAAGCAGTTCGAGACAGCCCAGGGACTTCTGGAAGGGCTTCTCAAACAAAGGCAGGATGACCCGCAACTCCAGTACGCGGTCGGGTCAGTCCTGTATCTCCAGGGACAGCTTGATGAAGCGGCCAAGCATTTGCGGGAAAGCGTGCGCTTGCAGCCCGACCAGCTAGCCCCCTACTATTACCTGGCATTGGTTGGCAGAGATCAAGGGCACGACGACGAGGCCATCCGCACGTTGGAGGAGTTGCTCCACCGATACCCTGATCATGCCCCGTCCTGCGAAGCGCTGGGCGGCCTGCTGATGAATGCGCGTCGTTATTCCGAAGCCGAAAGCAGCCTGGAGAAGGCTGTCCGGCTAAACCCCAACTCCATGAAGGCGAACTATCAGCTCGGGCTGCTACTGACGCGCATGGGCAAAAAGGACGAAGCGGAAAAGCGCCTCGAGATTGCGAAATCGCTTCGCTCCCAGGACGAATCGAATTCACGTTTGCAGCTTCGCCTTCTTGACCCTGACCAATGAAGAGCAACCCGACCATCGCTCGCGGGCACCTTATTTTTTTCGCTTCTCGCTAGCGTGTTGCTCGCGGGCGCCCAGAAAGCTGACAAAGCCCCTCCATCCCTCAGCCAGATGGAAGCTTCGGTCAAGCGCGATCCCAACAACCCGAAATTGCTGGTCGCTAGGCCTCGCGTACTGGGACAAGAACGACTACCCGCATGCGCTCGAAGCATTTCAGCGCGCCGTAAAGATGGGTCCTAACATCTGCCGAGGCGCACAACTGGCTGGGGGTCGCCATCATGGAGAAGGCCGACCTGCCCGGGGCGATCGCGGAGTTTAAAAAGGCCGTTGCGCTCGATCCGAAGTCTGCCCGGGCCCAAACGAACCTCGGTTCCGCTCTTGCCAAGAGCGGCGAGATTGCCGAAGCGGTCGAAGTGTTCAAGAAGAGCGCTCGCGCTGGAACCCACCAACCTAGCAGCCCAGATGAACCTGGCCGTCGCCCTGCGCGAGAAGGGCGATGCTGAAGGTGCGCTCGTCTACATGCGGCAGGTTGCCGAGCGCGAGCCGACCAACGCCAGCGTCCAATACGAACTGGGTCAGACCCTCCGCCAGAGTGGCGACCTTCCCGGCTCGATAGCAGCCTTTGAGAGCGCTCTCCAGATCGATCCGGAGTTGCGCGAAGGCTACTACGGCTTGGGTCTGGCCTTGAAACAGCAGGGCGCGGCGGTTCGTAAAAATCTTGCCAATGCACCGAGCCCAGCCGACGAGCCTTACAAGCGCGCCCAGGAAGCCGCTGCAAAGGGCGACTTAAAGGCAGCACAGGAGCAGCTCACTGAAGCCCTTCGACTCGACGAGAGCCACGCCGAGTCGCACAACCTCCTCGGTTTCATTCTGGGCCAGCAGGGGGATCTCGACTCGTCGCTGGTTCATTTACGACGATGCGGTCGCACTGCAGCCGGACGTCCGCCGACGCGCATTACAACCTGGGCGTCGCTCTCTGGTACAGCGGCTCCAAGAAAGAAGCGATTTCACGAGCTGAAGGAAAGTGTTCGCCTCGATCCAGCAGCAGGCGCTGGCCATGCGTTTCTCGGAAATGCCTTGCGCGACAGCTGGGGATTTCGCTGGCGCTCGGCAGAGCCTGCAACGCGCGATCGCTCTGTTGCCGCCCTGCCCGCTACCTACGTCGATCTGGCGATCGTCTTCCTGCGTTCTGGCGATCTCGACAAAGCGCTCGGACAATTCGAAGCCGGACTGAACATTCCATCGCCATCTGCCTCCCGTGCCCGACTGGGACACGGCGATCGCTGACCTCCGCGAAGCCTCGCCAAGACGCCCGACCGTGCCGACGCCCATAACATGCTAGGTCTCCTGCTCGGTCGCAAAGGCGCCGCCAAGCGAGGCTGTCGTCGCGGAATTTCGCGAAGCGGTTCGCCTGCGTCCCGACTTCGCGCAAGCGTACAACAACATCGGCCTGGTTCTGACCCAGGCGGGTGACGACGAGCCAGCCATCGCGGCGTTCCGCGAGGCGATCCGCATCAAGCCCGACTACGCAGACGCCCACGCCAATCTCGGAGCGGCCCTCACGTCTACCGACGGCGAACAGGCTGTCAGCGAATTGGAGAAGGCAGTTGCGCTGACGCCAGACTCTGTGAAGGCCCAGTTCAATCTGGCGGTGGCCTACGGCACAACTCCGGGCCAGGGCGCGAAAGAGATCGAACAACTGCGCAAGGTGATCGCTCTCGCGCCGAACTTCGCCGCGGGCCCACCTGGCTCTGGGTAAGGCGCTGGTGCGCGACGGAAAAATTCCGGAAGCCGTTGAGGAACTCCAGGAAGCCGCACGACTGGACCCCCAGAAGCGGCGAATCCCATTACCAATTGGGTTTAGCCCTGGCTCGGGCTGGACGCAAAGATGAGGCGGCTGCCGAAGTGCAGAAGGGCCGGGAACTCTCCTCCGCCGATGATCGGAAGCAGAATGCGAATCTCGACATCACCGAAGGGCCAGGCCGCGCTCGACAAGGGCGACAACGAGCAGGCCGTTGCCAAATTCCGGCACGCGCTCAACCTGCAACCCGACTCCGCAGAGGCGCAACACTTACTCGGTATCGCTCTCGAAAAGCAGGGTGATTCCAAGGGCGCTGCGGCTGCGTTTCGCAAAGCCCTCGAGACTCAACCCGAGCGACGTGTATGCGCCGACAGACGACTGGACCAACTCGAAGCCGAAAACAATAACGGATGACTCCGCAAAGATTGCGGAGTTCGAAGACTACATTCGAGCGTGCCGTTTCAAAGAGGTCGAGCCTTTACTAACCGACTACGTCTCCGAACGTCCGAAGTCCTCCTGGGGTTGGTACGCTCTAGGCTACTCCCAGTTCGCACAGCAAAAGGTCGGCGAGTCCATCAAGTCATTGTCGAAATCTCTTCAACTCGACATTCGAAACGCAGAAGCGCACAAGATCCTCGGTCGCGACCTGATGATCATCGGCAGATTCGACGCGGCACAAATCGAATTTGAGCAGGGAATTCGCTACAGTCCGCAATCTGCGGACATCCACTACGATCTGGGGAAACTGTTCTCTATCCAGGACAACTGGGAGAACGCGCGCAAGGAGTTCGAAGCAGCCCTCCAGATTGATCTGTCCTACGTGGAGGCCTTGGATGCTTTGGGCACTGACGCTGGAAGCTCTGGGTGACGATGCGGGGGCCGTTGCCAGCTACCAAAAAGCCATCGCTCTGAATGATGCGCGAAAAGGTACTTTCTCCTCCTCCCACGTGAACCTCAGCGCCTACTACAACCGCAGAGCCGAGCCCCAGAAAGCCCTCGAATACGCGAGCAAGGCGCTCGAACTCGATCCCAAATCCGACCGGGCATGGTTTCAGAAGGGAAAGGCCGACGAGGGAGAGGGGCATCTGGAAGATGCGGTCGATGCCGTGAACCGAGCGCCATCTCTTTCAACCCCCGTGCATCCTCTTATTATTACGTACTCGCCGGGCTCTACCGCCGCCTTGGCAAGATGGACGACAGTCGAAAGGCGCTCGATACCTTCTACCCGCCTCGACAAAGAAACCAACGAACTCGAGAAAATGCGGCGAAGCGCCAATCGTCCCGCCGCAAGTCCTCCCCGACCCGGTGGCGAGCATGACTAGCGGCTCCGGCCGCCTTCAATCCCGTCGTCGATTTCTGCAGGTGCTGGGCGCAACCGGCGTAGCAGTTGTTTGCGGGAATTCACGACGTTCCGTGCTTCGGATGCATCCCTTTCCGTTGTTTTCACCGACGTGACGCTACGTCTGGCCTGCTGCGCGCCAAAAACATTTCCGGCAGCGCCACGAACAAGCAGTTTCTTCTGGAAGAGATGGGATGCGGCGTCGCCTTGTTCGATTACGACAACGATGGCTGGCTCGATATCTTCCTGGTGAACGGAACCAGCTTTGATCCGGCGGAGCGGGATCGCCACCCCACCAGCTATCTGTTTCACAACAATCGCGACGGCACTTTCACCGACGTCACGAAGAAGGCAGGCCTGACCCGCTCGGGCTGGGGACAGGGATGTTGCGTCGGCGACTACGACAACGATGGCTACGACGATCTGTTCGTCAGCTACTGGGGACGCAACGTCCTGTATCACAACAATGGCGACGGCACCTTCACCGACGTGTCCGAGAAAGCCGGGGTCGCCGGCACCGGCAATTCCTGGGGCGCCGGATGTTGCTTCCTCGACTACGACCGGGATGGCCACCTCGACCTGTTCGTTGCGAACTACGTGAACTTCGAGTGTCAGCGCGCTCCCAAGCCGGGTGAAGCGGTTACTGCAAGTACAACGACATTCCCGGTTCCGTGCGGCCCGCAGGGCTTTGCCGGTGGCACGAACATTCTCTACCGCAATCGCGGCGACGGCACGTTCGCGGATGTCTCGCAGCAGTCTGGCATCGCGCGTCCCAGTGGGCCTGCGTCGATGGTGTTCGTCGGCCGCAACTGGCAGCCCACCGGCTCGTACGGAATGGGCGCAGCAGCAGCCGACTTCGACAACGACGGCTGGCCGGACATCTACGTCGCCTGCGACAGCGCTCCCAGCCTGCTCTATCGCAACAATCACGACGGAACATTCCGCGAAACCGCGGTTCCCGCCGGGTGCGCCTTGGACGAAAACGGGGTCGCCTTGTCAGGAATGGGCGTGGCCGTGGCGGACTACGATGGGGATGGCTGGCTGGATATCGCGCGCACGAATTTCTCCGAACAAGTGACCACGTTGTACCGCAACTACGGCAACGGCGCGTTCGAAGACGCCAGCATCAAGGCCGGCCTCGGGCGTCAACCGCAAGTATCTCGGTTTCGGCGTCGGCTTTCTCGACTTTGATAACGATGGCTGGAAAGATCTGTTTCTCGCCAACGGCCACGTGTACTCCCAGATCGCTGACCGAAAACTTGCATGTCTCCTACAAGGAGCCGAAGATTCTGTATCGCAACCTTAGGAACGGGCATTTCGAAGACGTGTCATCGAAAATGGGACCCGCCCTTCGGGCGGAGAACGTCGCTCGCGGCTGCGCTTTCGGGGACTTCGACAACGACGGCGATGTGGATATCGTCGTCAACAACCTGGACGGCCCTCCAACGCTGCTGCGCAATGATGGCGGAAACAAGAACAACTGGATGATGATCAAGTGCATCGGAACGCGTCGAATCGCTCCGCCATCGGCACTCGCGTGAAAGTAACCATGCGGGGAGCATAGCCAGATCGACGAAGTGATGAGCGGATCGAGCTATTATTCGCAAAATGATTTTCGGCTCCACTTCGGCTTGGGCAGCGCGTCCAAGGCGGAGCGCGTCGAGGTGGTCTGGCCTTCGGGCGTGAAGGAAACCTTCCCGAACCTGCCTGCCAATCAGCTTGTTCGTTCTTCAGGAAACGAAAGGGCATCCTCGAGCGGCGGAAGTTCCGAAAGGGCGATCATGTGGAGACGCCTCCATACATGTTCCGCTTCAGTCATCGCGCTGTTGCGTGTCCTGTGGTCTGCTGATGAGCGCCAAGCCTGCTCCCGAAGTGCAGTTCACCGACATCACACAATCACGCGGGATCGATTTCACGCACGAAAATTCCGCCACCTCCAATAAATACCTGGTCGAAACCATGGGTGGCGGCGTTGCCCTGCTCGATTACGACAACGACGGCCGACTCGATATCTTCTTCACTAATGGCGCGAAGATCGACGATCCGATGCCCGACGGCAAACTGCCCGACAAGTCGGACCAGAAAGTTCTGGAATCGCCTCTATCACCAGAATGCCGACGGCACCTTTACCGACGTCACCGAAAAAGCCGGCCTCACCGGAATGCCGCAGGGCTACTACGGCATGGGCGTGGCCGTCGGCGACTACGACAACGACGGCTTCGAAGATATCTACGTCACTGGCTATGGCGGCAACATGCTCTATCACAACAACGGAAACGGCACGTTCACCGATGTCACCAAGACGGCGGGAGTCGGCGGCTGGCGGCTGGAGCGCCAGCGCCGGATTCTTCGACTACGACAATGACGGCAAACTCGATATCTTCGTCACGCGCTACCTCGACTGGAGCTTCAAGACCAACCGCTACTGCGGAGAACAGAAGCCCGGCTATCGCGCCTACTGCCATCCCGACAACTACGAGGGCGTGACCAACATCCTGTATCACAACAACGGAGACGGAACATTCACCGATGTTTCCGCCAAAGCCGGCATCGCCAATCCCAACGGCAAGGGACTGGGCGTCTCCTTCGCCGACTACGACGGCGACGGCTTCACCGACGTCTTCGTCGCCAACGACTCGGTGCAGTGCTTCCTCTACCACAACAACGGCAACGGCACGTTCAGCGAAGTCGGCCTGCTCGCGGGCGTTGGCTACAATGAGGACGGGAAGGCTTTCGCCGGAATGGGCGCCGATTTCGCCGACTTCGACAACGATGGGCGTCCCGATATTGTCGTAACCGATCTCTCCAACGAACGCTACATGCTTTTTCGCAACAACGGCGACGGCACATTTCGCGACGTGACCAACGCCTCGGGCCTCGGTGGCGCAACTCTGGCTTTCTCGGGCTGGAGCACGCATCTCTTCGATTACGACAACGACGGCTGGAAGGATATGTTCGTCGCGCAGGGGCATGTGATGGACACGATCGAGATGACCTCGCCCAACCTGAAATATCTGCAACCGCCTTTGCTGTTGCGAAATGAGTCAGGACACTTCAAGCGAGTGATGCTGGGATCGGTCTTTCAGACGGATTGGGCAGGCCGCGGCGCCGCTTTCGGCGATCTCGACAACGATGGCGACGTCGACATCGTCATGAGCAACGTCGGCCAGAAAGCTACCGTGCTGCGCAATGACGGCGGGAACCGCAAGAACTGGCTCGGAATTCAGACCATCGGCAAGAAATCCAATCGCGACGGCATCGGCAGCCGCGTGAAAGTGGTGTCGGCTTCCGGCCTGACACAGTACTTCACCGTCAACACCGCGGTCGGCTATCTTTCCGCCAGCGACAAGCGACTGATTGTGGGCCTCGGCGCGGACACGACCGCGAAGCTGGTCGAGATTCGATGGCCCTCGGGCATCGTGCAGAAGACTTGAAAACGTCAAGGCCGGCCAGATGCTGAAAGTGACCGAACCCACCTCATGATCACCCGTCGCAAGACTGATCGCCACGATGGTTGCCGCGGCCGGCTCTGCGTTGACAGGCGTCCGCCTTCGGCCAGGGCGTTTCGTCGCGCGGCGTGAAGGCGCAGCCGCGCGGCAAGCCCTCCGGTCGCCCGTTTCTGTCTCGCATCACCGACGTCGCCAAGGAAGCGGGCCTCACGCAGCCCATTGTCTACGGGGCTGCCGACAACAAGAAGCTACATCATTGAGGTCGTCGGCTGTGGCGTGGCGTTTCATCGACTACGACAACGATGGATGGATGGATCTGTTCGTTCTCAGCGGCACCCGCCTGGAAGGCGCGCCCGCCGGTGCCACCAACCGCCTCTACAAGAACAATCGCGACGGCACGTTCACCGACGTCACGGCCAAAGCTGGACTGCAACGCACGGGTTGGGCGTCCGCGGTGACCGTCGGCGACTACGACAACGACGGCTTCGACGACCTCTTCATCACCTACTACGGCCAGAACGTGCTCTATCACAACAACGGCGACGGCACATTCACCGATGTGACCGAACACGCGGGATTGCGCCAGTCGGCAGTCCGCTACGGGTCGGGCTGCAGTTGGGTGGACTACGATCGCGATGGCCAACTCGATCTCTTCGTCGCCAATTACCTCAACACCACGCTCGAAAAGTTGCCGAAGCCCGGCGAAAACTCCGATTGCACATGGAAGGGCGTCCCCGTGAACTGCGGGCCCCGCGGCCTTCCGCCCGGGTTCCGTCCAGTTGTTTCACAACAACGGCGACGGAACGTTCACCGACGTCAGCAAGAGCATCTGGCGTCGCCGCGGCTCCGGCTCCTACCCGATGACCGTGGTCGCCGCGGACTACGACAACGATGGCTGGCCCGACATCTATGTCGCCTGCGACTCCACGCCCAGCTGGCTGTTTCGCAACCAGCACGATGGCACCTTTCGCGAGGAAGGCCTGGAGCGCGGCGTGGCGCTCAGCGAAGACGGGCTGGAACAGGCCGGCATGGGCGTCGGCGTTGGCGACTACGATCTCGACGGCAATCTGGACATTTTCAAGACACACTTCGCCGACGATACCAACGTCCTGTACCGCAACGATGGTAAAGGAAACTTCGACGACGTCACCATCCGCGCGGGCCTGGGCGTTGAAACCCGATACGTGGGATGGGGCGCCGGCATCGTCGATCTCGACAACGACGGCTTCCCGATCTTTTCGTCGCGACGGGAAGCGTTTATCCCGAGGTGGAGAAAAGCGCTTCCGGCCTATCCCTTCCGCACTCCGCGCCTGGTTTTTCGCAATCTGGGCGATGGCAGATTCGAGGAATTGATCGAGGAAGCCGGAAGCGGCATCAGCGCACCCCACGCCAGCCGGGGCTGCGCCTTCGGCGATTTCGACAACGATGGCGACATGGACATCCTCGTCATGAACATGAACGAGCCGCCGTCGCTGCTGCGCAATGATGTCTCCGGGCAGGACACCACTGGCTGAAAGTGCTGCTGGTCGGTGTCCAAATCGAATCGCAGCGCGATCGGCTCACGCGTGGTCGCGCGCTACGGAAGCCGCCGTCAGGCGCAGGAAGTGCAGCGCGCAATCGAGCTTCTACTCGGCCAATGACCGTCGATTGCACTTCGGACTGGGCACGGAGATCGTCCGCCGACCTGACCATTCGATGGACCAATGGCGCGACGGAAACAATTCCAAACGTCGCGGCAGATCAGCTGGTCGTCATTCGAGAAGGCGCGGGAATCATCCGCAAACAGAAGTTCAAGTAGAGCCTGGTCGAACAACAGAATCGAGACCAGTCCGTCCTCTCCAGGCTCGTGAGCGTCGAATATTGCATACACGACGATTAACGAGTGTCTGCCGTAGACGCGAACGTTCACCGAGAAAAGAGTCTTCGATGACCAAATTAACGGGACAATCGATCATCGGTTCGCAGCAACGGAGCCGAAGCGTCGGAAATTTTCTATGGCATGAGTCCGGCAACCGGGCAGCCACTGCATCCTGCCTTCTCGCCTGCGACCGCTTGGGGAGATGGATTTGGCCGTCAGGATTGGCGTCCAAGGCATTTGCGCGATTATGGGCGCAGCTTCAGGGAGCGAGACCCGAGGAGCATTCCTTCGCACGATCGCGGCGAGCATTGAATCTCTTGCCGACGAGTTGATTGATCGCGCGAATCAGCGAAACCGCCTTGCCCAAACCCCGGCTGCAAGGCGAGACGGCGCGCACCTGCCATCAGCTGCGTCTCTTCGCCCAGGTTGCGGAAGAAGGGTCGTGGGTCGGGGCGCGCATCGATCAAGCCGAACCCGACCGCAAGCCCACGCCCAAACCCGACATCCGCTCCATGCTCGCGGCCGCTCGGTCCGGTCGCCGTCTTCGGAGCCAGCAATTTCCCGCTCGCCTTCTCGGTTGCTGGCGGAGACACCGCTTCCGCCCTGGCCGCCGGCAATCCCGTGATCGTCAAGGCCCATCCGGCGCACCCAGGAACCAGCGAACTCGTGGGGCAGGCGATCCGCGCGAGCGTGCGAAAGTGCGGTCTGCCCGAAGGCGTCTTCTCCTTATTATTTGATAGCGGCACGCAAGTTGGCGGCGCTCTCGTGACACATCCTTTGGTTAAGGCGGTGGGTTTCACCGGATCGCGCAACGCCGGCAGAGCGCTGATGGATCTGGCGGCCTCGCGTCCCGAGCCCATTCCGTTCTTCGGCGAGATGAGCAGCACCAACCCCGTGTTCGTGCTGCCGGGCGCGCTGCGCGAGCGAGGCGAGGGCATCGTCGCCGGGCTACACGCGTCCTTCACGCTGGGCGCCGGGCAGTTCTGCACGAAGCCCGGGATGGTGTTTCTGTCCAGCAAGGCACCGAGGCCCGGGCCTTTACCCAGAAGCTGCGGGAGGTGGTTGCACGGATCACCCGAGTGCCATTTGTTGACCGCTGGCATCCGCTCTGTCCTATCGATCTGGAGTCGCCACGCGCAAGAGCGACAAAGCGATGAAGTCGGTGACCAGATCACCATCCCCGATTCAGACGCGGAACTCTCAGTCGGCACAGTTCTGTTTCGAAACGGATGCCGCATCTTTCCTGGACAACTCTGGTCTCGAGGGAGAGATCTTCGGACCCACAACCCTGCTCGTCGAGCATTCAAACCGCGACGAGTTGTTGAACGATTGCGCGCCAACTCGAAGGCCATCTCACGGCCACAATTCACGGCAACGAGCAGGATCTCCGCGACTTCGCAGACCTGATCGCGATTCTTGAGACCAAAGTGGGCCGCCTGATCTTCAATGGATTTCCAACCGGAGTTGAGGTCACCCACGCCATGGTGCACGGTGGCCCCTATCCCGCGACGTCGGATGGCCGCTCCACATCGGTGGGAAGCCAGGCCATCTTCCGGTTTGCGCGCCCCGTCTGTTACCAGGGATTTCCGGACGAAGCGTTGCCCGAAGAACTGAAGACGCGAATCCGCTGGGTATCTGGCGAATGGTCGATGGCCGGACGACCCGCGAGGCGAACAATCCCCAAATTGACTCCGGCAAGCCGGCTAAAGTCTTCGCTCGGCTTTTCCGTCCCGCTGCCTTTGAAGTCTGCGACGCCCACTTTCACGACGGTGCCGCGGGCTCCGGAATGTTCGTCTCCAGCTTTCGCCTCTGAATCCACGACTTGGTTCGGCCTCTCCGTCCAAACTCCGTACACGCGCCCACCGAACGCAGCGAGGCCTGTGTAGTCGCCAAAGAAAACATCACCGGCTTGGAACGCTTCGTCCGTCCATGCATAGTTTGAGAAGGAGTGACCCCCATCGATAGAACGTGCCAGCACAACAATCTGCTTGCGGTTCCCCGGATCTCCGCGCCGGTCGTAGGAAATGACATAAGCAGCACCGTCGGCAGGATCCACGGCCAGCCACTGGAAGAACTGCTCCGCGCCATTATGGGTCGAGTCGTTGTTCACTCGCACCGCCGCGGTCCAGGTCCGGCCGGCATCCGCCGAGGTAGAACAGAACACATCCAGATCACCGTTGCGATAGTCGCTCCACGTCACGTACAACCTCTTGCTTCTCGGATCAATTGCAATTTGAGGGAATCCGTAGGCTCTCTCAAGGGCTTGCACGGCAAACATCGTGGGTCCGGTATGCAGAATCGCGCGTGCGCGTGAGAACGTCTTGCCTCCATCGTGCGACTAAGTCAACATGATCTGGCCATCCTGGCTCCACGCCGTGTACAAAGTTCCATCGGGTGCGACCACTCCCGCGAACCCTTCCGCCGCTCCATTGTCGTCGCGCGGCGGCCCCGGGTGAGTGAAAATCAACCGTCAAACTCAATGGCCATAATCTGTTATCCGCGCGCTTTAGCCGTCGCCTGTTTCATCGACCACTGCACCCGTTGCGCGATGAATTTTGCAAACGGTGCAATATCGTTGTCGGTGCTGGCGCGGTCGAGCGCTGCGAGATACGCATCTCGGTCCTCGACACGAATCACGGTCCACGGATAACCGCCGGACGCGAGCATTGCGTTCATCAGAAACCGGGCCATGCGGCCATTGCCGTCCGGGTAAGGATGGATATAGCCAAACAGCCAGTGCCCGAGAACGGCCCGGACACCTGGATCGGTTTCTTTTTCGAGTAGATCAAACAGCGCGGGCATCGCGTCGCGCACGGCTTCCCATCGGGGCGGCACGTAACGCGACGTGCGCAGATAAACGGCGTCGTTGCGATAGCCGGCAAGCGCCTTCGCGGGAATCAGCCCGGCCGATACGCAAGGTTGAAACAATTCGCCGTACCAGTCCTTGTGCGCAGTCCTAACGAGCGCGCCGGGGTTTGCGCCCGCGATGATATCCGCTACCGATGCCTTCACGAGCCGAAAGGCCTGCCAGTAGCCGCGCGCCGCCAACGCGTCGCGATTCTTGCGGTCATCATCATGATGCTCGGGGTCCCAGTCGCCCCGCTGCACGCGCTCGATCAGCGCCGGCGTCACGCTGTAGCCCTCAATGGAAAGCGAGTGGTATGCATCGCTCTTGTAGATATCGTCGACAAAGCCGAGATACTTCTCCTTGTCCTTCGGAAGACCGGGCGTCTTTGGAAAATTCTCAATGACGATGCGACGCATCGATTCCCACATCGCATGGATGCGGCCGACGATCGGGGACACCGCGACTGGCAATGTTCCGAATGTCTGCCGAGGTGCAAAGGGATCGGACTCGCGAACGTCGTAGCCCGCCCTCTTCATTGTCCTGACAATCTCTTCCGCCATATCGGGCCTACCGATGCGGCGAAGCGCTCCGGCTATCTGTCCGGCCTTTACCGTGCGGCCGCCATCGAGCAGATGGCCCAGCACGTCGGCGGCATCGGCCAGGCTTGAAAGCGCGACTTGCGTCTCGATCGGGTTACGCATGAAGAAGGCTTCGGGTACCTTCACCAGCGCCGCCGCGGGCGCGAATAGGCGAAGCCCACTCCGCACGACGACATCAGCAGCAGCGGGCATCTCGGCCTGTTTGAGGTCATACACGGAGGTGCCGAACAGCAGTTCTATCGTGTGATTGGTTCCCTTTGGGCTGTAGACGACAACCTGAGTCGGAATGACGGTGTTTTCGGCTTGCAGGAGCAGAGACTGCTCCGGCGACAGGTGCCATTCGTCTCCGAAACGGTCGTCGCAGTACCGCGCACAGAATTCCCAGAATGAGGCATACCAAGGCGTGCTGTCGCCGGTACGGGCGCTTGGGCTCGAAGAGATCAGCCAGCCCTTTATCACTTCCTGCAAGAAGCCGTTCTGGACCAGCCGCTCCCGATGCGTGCGGCTCAGGTCATCAGACTTGAATACGCGCCGTCCGCCCTTCTGGAGCTCGTGCAGGACGCCTAGGGATTCAGCGAGTTTTTCGTTTGGTGTGGGCATAGTTAAGGAGGCCGCCCTTCGTACCAATACAAGCTTTTTGTGTTGTACGTATACAAGCATATCATGCTGTGTTCTTACAAGCAAATTATGCCGTACAACCACAAGCTTATTATGCCGTACGCTTGCAAGCCTATTCTGCTAAATGACTGAAAATGGGATAAGTATTTCGCTGACATTCCGCTGTCCGACACCCGTTGGTTCGAGAAGTACGGAAACGAGGCTCGTGAAGAAGGTAATGCGGATTGCCTCCGAGAACAGGAAAAATGGCAAGACGTTCAAAGCGGTGGACGAAAAACATGTCGGAAAGTTGAGTTTTGGAGGGTGGGCTGCTTCCGTTGGTTTTGAATAGATCGATGTGCATTTTCGGTTTCTCCTTTTTGGTCGTAAAACAAAAATCGCCAGACCCAATCGGTCTAGCGGTTGGGCAATCGTTGCGCCGGTTAAGACGCCGCATCATTTGGCCACCGTGCGACTGCCATCGGTTGGCGGAAGGCCGAAGCCTTCACTCGGGATGCATCAATTGTGGAGCAGACTTTAGCAGGGGACGAAGGGGGAGCCAAGATACCTTAATGTAACCCTGGTTGGGTTACGTTCCGGTGATGACGGTAACCGGCCGATGACATCAGCGTGTCAAACGAGAAAAACCGCTCACGTAAGCGGTCCGATTTTCCGCTCACCGAATCGTGCAATGCATTGCACGGTCATTGCACAAACAACCCCGATTGCACCCAAACTAGCACCATTTATAGTGCAAACGGTCTGGTTAAGTTGTTGAAAGGTAGTAGAGCCCGAGGGGAAGAGGCGACTTTCAAGACCGCCTGTTTCAACCACTCACACATCCCTCCGCGACAATCGGCCGACCCGCTCAGGGTGGCATTCCTGCGGATCGATCGCTCGGTCACTTTCGATTATCAGTGTAGCAAGGGGCCGCAACTGAGCGTGAGTATCAGAGGCCGGAGACGATTTTTTAAGCTGGGGAAGTGCGAGCACGCGTGAAATCGAGGGCCGGGGCAGATTGCTGGGACTGGAAATAAAGGTGCCTTCAGAAACGAAAGACCTAGGCGGACTGCGCCATCTTTTTCTTCTGATCCTCGAGCGAACGTGCGAGTTCGGTGGCGAGTTCCGTGGCTTCGTCGAGGTCGCTCTCGCGCGATAATTCATCGGCGATCACGTGCGGTGGTCGGTGTGCGCTCTCTATTTGCATGCAAAGTCCCAGTATCCGCCCACCATACGCGAAGAGCAGACAGACCGACTACCCCCAAATGAAGGTAGGTTTGCGGTTGGTCTTTTGCAGCCTGGCCTCAAGCATCGCGATCCGTGTTTTCCGTTCTTCGTACTCTTCTAAATCACGGGGCGACATTCCCCCGCCGGTCGATCTCTGCAGGGCGGCTGCTTGTTTTTCGCGCAAGTCGACGACTTCCTGCCGGGCCCGTTCGCGGCGCAGATCGTTCACAATCTCGATTTCGTCCCGCTTCACACCTGATGTTTTATATGCGGATTGTGAATACCACGTGAAAGATCTTCCACAGGAGGAAGAGACCGGTGCTCACCCGGCGACTGCTCAGCAAATCAGAAAGGCGGCAGGGGAGGAGGAACTGAGAAGTGCTGTTAATGGAGGATCGGCGATAAATCGTACAGCGACGCGACTAGCGCCAGGGTGATCACCAGCATGAATAGAATCAAAAGCCAGAACTTCTGATTGTCCATGGAGTGGGCTGGTACAGCTAAGCGCCCCCCGCAGCCGATTGCCTGTCTTGCTGGTTCGGCATCGCTTCGATATATGTTGCCGCTGCGTTGCGAATTTCGTCGATTAACTCTGTGATCTTCTTGGGATCGCGTTCCTGCGAAAGTTTGAGAGTGAGAGCCAGTGTTTGAATGTGTTGAATCTCCCGCACCCGGGTTCTGCCCTTGATCAATTCCTAAACGAACTTACGTCTCGAAAGCGCGATCGCCAATCGGGAAGATCTTGTAACACCTTCGTGGGATTACCTTTGGCGGTGATAATCGCTCCCAATCCGGAGTCAGAATCCGATCGTTCGGGAGCTTGTACTTTTCACATCCCGGCTGCGTCGGTTAGCATGGAAGAGGTCGCGCATTTTCGAATCGCTCCTGGCGACTCCCACTCCGCGCTTCAAGCAGGGCGATTCAGGAAGTGCTTCTCCTGACTGGTCAATAACATAGGGACTTTGTCTCGTTATGGCGCCGAGGACGGCGAGCATGGCTGGACGAAGCGTGCACGGCAGATTGCGAGAATCAGTTCCGAATCCTTCCGCGCAAGACCGAAATCTAACACTTTTGCCGTAAGGTTCACCAACCTGTAAGGGGCACTCATGGCTAAGAGGATGATCCTGATGTTGGTCGTGACCGTTGTGGTCCTGGCGACCCTCGGTTTCGTAAAATTCAAGCAAGTGCAGACCGCCGTTCAGGCGGCCGCCAGTTTCGCTCCCCCGCCCGAGGCTGTGACCAGCGTCGTCGCTAAGCAGGAAGTCTGGCCTGACAGTCTCTCGGTCATCGGCAGCATGGAAGCCGTGCACGGCGTGGTTATCAGCGCGGACCTGCCGGGCACCGTTTCGAAGATCAACTTCCAGTCCGGACAGGCAGTGAAGGAAGGCGATGTCATCGTCGAGCTCGACACGCGTCAGGAGCGCGCGCAATTGGCTGCGCTCGAAGCGCAGCGCGATCTGGCCAAGATCAATTTCGGGCGCACGCAGAAGTTGGTGGATGAGGGCGTGCTCTCGCGCCAGGAATATGACACCTCGGTCGCGTCCCAGAAGCAGACCGAAGCGAACGTCGGCGAGATTCGTGCCACCATCGACCGCAAAACTATTCGCGCTCCTTTCTCCGGCATTCTCGGAATTCGGAAGGTGAACCTGGGCCAGTATTTGGCCGCGGGTAACCCGATCGTGCAATTGCAGCAGCTCAATCCCATCTACGTGGATTTCGGCGTGCCCCAGCAATCCGGCACTCAGGTGAAGGTGGGCGGCAACGTTACGGTCACCGCCCAGGATCTTGCCGGAAAAGAATTCACCGGGCGCGTGACCGCACTGGACGCCGTCATCGACGAAGCCACTCGAAACTACCAAGTGCAGGCCACGCTGGCGAATCCGCAAGGGAAGTTGAAGCCGGGAATGTATGTGCAGGTGGCGATGCACTACGGCAAAGCACGCGAAGCGATCACCCTGCCGGCGTCGGCGATCAGCTACGCGCCGTACGGCGACTCAGTCTTCATTATTACGGACCTCAAGGATCCCAAGGGAAATTCCTACCGCGGCGTACGCCAGCAGTTCGTGAAGGTCGACGGCTCACGCGGTGATCAGGTCGCCGTGGTGTCGGGCGTGAAGGCCGGAGACGAAGTCGTCAGCTCGGGCGTGTTCAAGTTGCGTAACGGCGCCGCTGTCACCGTCAACAATAAGGTGCAGCCTGAAAACAATCCGGCTCCGAAACCTCAGGACAGCTAATCGTCACGGTACAAACTTTAAGGGCGGTCCGAACCTAAGGAAAGACCATGAAGTTTACGGATTTATTTGTTAAGCGTCCTGTTCTGGCGATCGTCGTCAATCTGGTGATCCTGATCGCCGGTCTGCAGTCGATTCGTTCGTTGAGCGTGCGGCAATATCCGCGCAGCGACATCGCGGTGGTCCAGGTGACGACCACGTACGTCGGCGCGAACGCCGACCTGGTGCGCGGATTCATCACGACGCCGTTAGAGCGCGTGATCGCCAGCGCGGATGGCATCGACTACATGGAGTCGTCGAGTGCACAGGGCCTCAGCACGATCAGCGTGCACCTGAAGCTCAACTACGACACCAACGCGGCCCTCACGCAGATTCAGGCCAAGGTCGCGCAGGTGCGCAACGACCTGCCACCCGAAGCGGAAGCTCCCGTCATCGACCTGCAAACCGCCGATAACCAGTTTGCGGCGATGTACCTGGGCTTCTCGTCGGCCGATCTCGATCAGAACCAGATCACCGATTACCTGACCCGTGTTGTGCAACCCAAGCTCAGCGCCGTGAGCGGCGTGCAGCGTGCCGACATCCTCGGCGATCGCACGTTCGCGATGCGCATCTGGCTGAAGCCCGATCGCATGGCGTCCCTGGGAATTTCTCCCTCGACCGTGCACGATGCGCTGGCCAAGAACAACTACCTCTCGGCGATCGGAAGCACCAAGGGTTCCATGGTGTCGGTGAACCTCGTCGCCAACACGAATCTCAAGACGCCCGAAGAGTTCAAGCAGTTGGTCGTAAAAGAGAACAATGGCGTCGTGGTTCGCCTCGGCGAAATCGCCGACGTCGTGTTGGGCGCGCAGACCTACGAACAGGACGTGCGGTTCAACGGTGAAACCGCGACCTTCATGGGCATCTGGGTGTTGCCCACCGCCAACTCGCTCGAGGTCATCAAGCAAGTACGCGCTGAAATTCCCGGCATCCGCGCGCAGTTGCCCGCCGGCATGAAAGTCGGCATCCCGTACGACTCGACCGCCTACATTCAGGACGCCATCAACGAAGTGCTCAGCACGCTGACCGAAACGCTACTGATCGTCGTGGTCGTGATCTTCCTGTTCCTGGGATCGTTCCGCTCCGTGCTGATTCCTGTGGTCGCCATCCCGGTATCGCTCGTCGGCGCCGTCTTCCTGATGCTCATAGCGGGCTTCACCATTAACCTGTTGACGCTGCTGGCCATCGTGCTGTCTGTCGGTCTCGTCGTTGACGACGCCATCGTGATGGTCGAAAACGTCGAGCGCCATCTGCACATGGGCAAGAATCCGATTCAGGCGGCGAAAGATGCGGCGCGCGAACTGGTCGGCCCGATCATCGCCATGACCATCACGCTGGCCGCCGTTTACGCCCCCATCGGCATTCAGGGCGGGTTGACCGGCGCGCTCTTCCGCGAGTTCGCGTTCACCCTTTCGGGTGCAGTCATCGTCTCCGGTATCGTGGCCCTGACCCTCTCGCCCATGATGGGATCGAGGCTGTTGCGTCCTGGTGCTTCCGACCGCGGATTTGCGGGTATCGTAAACCGGCGCTTTGAGAGCGTGCGCTCGCTTTATTCGCGCGTGCTCACCGCGACCTTGCATTATCGCCCCGTGGTTCTCACTCTGTGGGTGATCGTGGCCGCGCTGATGATTCCGTTCTACATGTTCTCGCAGCGCGAACTCGCTCCGGCCGAGGATCAGGGTGTCGTGTTCGGTGTAATCCAGGCGGCGCCGAACTCCACGATCGACCAGACCAATATCTATACCGATGAGGTCTACAACGTTTACAAGAACTTTCCGGAAAGCCAGAGCATCTTCCAGATCACGCAGCCCAACGGCGGTTTCGGCGGCATGGTCACCAAGCCCTGGAGCGAGCGCAAGAAGACCGCGCAGCAACTGCTCGTGCAGTCGACTGGTCCGCTCTCGAAAATTGCCGGTATCCGGGTGATTCCGCTGACGCCTCCGGCCCTGCCGGGCGGCGGAAACTTCCCGGTCGATTTCGTTATTGCTTCCCCCGGCGAGCCGCAACAGCTTGTTCAGTTCGCCAACCAGCTCGTGCAGAAGGCGATGACCAGCGGCATCTTCATCTACGCCGACTCTGACCTGAAGTACGACCAGCCGCAAGCCGAAGTCGTGTTCGATCGCGACAAGGTGCGCGCACAAGGAGTTGACCTCAGCCAGACGGGTCAGGATCTCTCCACCATGCTGGGCGGCAATTACGTCAACCGCTTCAGCATTCAGGGACGCAGTTACAAAGTGATCCCGCAAGTAAAGCGCGCAGAGCGCCTGACTCCCGAGCAGCTTTCGCAGATTTACGTCACGGGAGCCGGCAACAAGATGGTGCCGCTTTCCACCTTCGCGACCCTGAAGGCTACCACCGAGCCGCGCGAGCTAAAGAAATTCCAGCAGCTCAACGCAGTTCGAATTCAAGGCGTTGTTCCGCCCAACATTCCGCTTGATCGTGCTTTGACCATGCTTGAGGACGAGGCCAAGAAGATTCTACCGCAGGGTTTCACGGTCGATTACGCGGGTGAGTCGCGCCAGCTGCGCGTAGAAGGCAGCAAGTTCCTGGGAACGTTCCTGCTTTCGGCGATCCTGATTTACCTGGTGCTGGCGGCGCAGTTTGAAAGCTTCCGCGATCCGTTCATCATTCTGGCCGGATCGGTGCCGCTCGCGCTGTCAGGTGCGTTGCTGTTCTCGTTCCTCGGTTTGACCACGCTGAACATCTACAGTCAGGTCGGATTGATTACGCTCGTCGGACTGGTGTCGAAGAACGGCATTCTAATCGTCGAGTTCGCGAACCATCTGCAGGAAAGCGGCAAGCAGAAACTGGACGCGATCATCGAAGCGGCCACCACCCGACTGCGCCCGATTCTCATGACCACGGCCGCCACGGTCATCGGCCACTTCCCGCTGGTGCTCGCCAAGGGGCCCGGTGCCGGAGCCCGTAACAGTATCGGCATCATGCTGGTCAGCGGCATGATCATCGGAACGGCATTCACATTGTTCATCGTGCCGTCGATTTACATGCTGGTGGCCAAGCGTCACGTGGCCGACGTGGAAGACGTGAAGCAGGAGGAAGAAGAGAAAGAACTGGAGCCGGCCGACGCGGTGGCGTAAAAAACCGGTTCTGCACGAACTGATCGGCCGAAGTCGAAGCGGCGTGGCAGACGAAAGCCTCACCACGCCACTAAATTTGTGAAACTCAGCTCAGATTTCCTGGGTGTTCTCTAGCCCTCAGGGGTGAATGCTTTCCTTAAGACGTGTGGGTCGGACACTCTTGTCCGACAAAGGCAGGAACTCTTATCACGGTCAGGCGGACAGGAGTGTCCGCCCCACACCAGAACTGTGACCTGTCGCCTGTGACCTGAGCTTCTATAATCCTTCCGTGCCGCTGACCACCATTCCCGAATCGGCCGTCCTGCGCCGCTCTTTCCGAAAGACTTTCCCCGCCGCCGTGCGCGGCGAAGGCGTCTACATCTTTGACGCCGACGGCAAGCGCTACCTCGACTTCGCCGGATCAGCGGTCGTGAACTTTATTGGCCACGGAGTGCGCGAGATTTCCGCGGCCATGGCCGAGCAGGCCGCGCAACTCGAATTCGTCCACACCAGCCAGTTCACAACACCAGTCGCCGAAGCCTATGCGGAAGAACTGCTCGACTTCGCGGGAGAACGCTTCCGCGGCGGCGCCGTCTACTTCACCAGCGGCGGCTCGGAGTCGATCGAGACGGCGTTGAAGCTCGCACGCCAATACCAGGTGGAGATCGGTCAACCCAACCGCTATCAGGTACTGAGCCGTCAACAGAGCTATCACGGATCCACGCTGGGAGCGCTATCGGTCTCTGGCAACCGCATGCGCCGCGAGATGTACCTGCCCATGGTGAAGGAATTCGCGCACGTGGGCATGCCGTACTGCTATCGCTGCAAATTCGATTGCACCGATAGTTGCTACAACTGCGGCCAGCAGTACGCGGCCGAACTGGAGCAAGCCATCGCCGAGGCCAGCGGCGCAGCAGCCGCTTTCGTCTTCGAGCCCATGAGTGGAGCGACCCTCGGTGCGGTGGTCCCGCCACTTGGATACCTTGAGAAGATTGCCGAAGTGTGTTGTGCGCAGGGCGTGCTCCTGATCGCCGATGAAGTGATGACCGGCATGGGCCGCACCGGGCGCAATTTTGCTGTCGATCACTGGAACATAGCACCCGACATCCTTGTCGCTGCCAAGGGGCTCTCCAGCGGATACGCTCCGCTCGGCGCCGTCATCGCCAGCAAGAAAGTCATCGATGCGATCGCCGCCGGCTCGGGCGCGTTCCTGCACGGCTTCACCTACAACGCGCATCCAGTTTCTGCTGCCGCCGGACACGCCGTGCTCCGTCATCTCAAGGCGAACCGACTCGTGCAGGCCGCCGACTCGCAGAAGTCCGCCACCCCGGCCCACACACTCCGCAAAGAACTCGACACTTTGCTGGACATCGCCCACGTTGGTGACGTGCGCGGACTGGGTCTATTGCTCGCCGTGGAATTCGTGGCTGACAAAAAAACCAAGGAGCCATTCGCCCCGCAGAAAGCCTTCTCGGCACGCGTGGGCCAACTCGCCGCGCAACGCGGTGTGCTTGTTTATCCGATACAAGGAAGTGTCGATGGAATTTCGGGCGACCACATTCTGGTCGCTCCGCCGGCCGTAATCACGGGGGAACAGATCCATTGGGCGGTTGGCGAACTCCGGGCCGCGATCGTGGAAGCTGGAACTCAAGTCAAATAGCCATGAAACTGGCTGACCCCGACTGGAAGTGTTCTGTTTGGACAGGGCTGGTTTTGCTTGGCGCAGCGACTTCCATCATTTTCGGCCTTCGCCCCGGAGGATTCGAGGGTCAGATCGGATGGTATCTAGGCCTTCTTCCTGGAGTTCTTGTCGACATCTTCCTTCCCACATCCCTTTCTCAAGTCTTCGCCGCACATTGCGAGCTTCGTTTTCTGGGCATTGGCGCTCGGGTTCACTCTGGTGTGGTACGTGGGAGTTTCTTTTGCTCTGATTAAAGCAGGGCGATCGCTGGTACGCGCTGTCACATCGCGTGCCGAGTGACAATCTCTCCACAAAACAAGACAGGCACTCTCGCAATGCGAGAATGCCTGTCGTAAATCTTCATCAGAGCCCAGAGCCGAAAGCCCAGAGCCTGCTTGCTTAGGCCCGTGCCGCCACTGCCGGTTCCGCAGCAGCCGCCGAAGCGCTCTTCGCTTCTTCCTTCTGCCCGCCTTGCTGCGAACCCTTGCGGATGTCGATGCCACCCTTGAAGAACGCGCCGTCTTCGATCGAGATGCGCGCGGCCACGACGTCGCCGGTCAGCGAACCGTCGCTGCGAATGTCGACGCGGTCGCTCGCGGTCAGATTCCCCCGCACCTTGCCAAGCACGACGATCTCGCGGGCATTGATATTGGCGGCGACTACGCCGTTGCGCCCCACCGTCACGCGATTGCCGGCCAGATTGATCGAGCCTTCGACGCGGCCGTCGATGTACAGGGATTCCGAACCGGTCACCTCGCCCTTGATGACCAGCGACTTGCCGATCGTTGCCTGGTCCGCCGTGGTGGTCGTAGTGGTGACCGGGCGCGGGGCCGCCGGCTCCGACGACGACATCGTGGGCGCGGGCGGTGTGGACATCGCTGGACGCTGCTCCGGCTCAGGAGTGCCAGGCCGTCCCGGGGTAGCAGGCTGATTCGTGGGCTTCCACATGTTCGAGTAAATCCTTTCCAGTTGTGGGATTAAGGGTCACTGGCCGCATTTCGGTGACCAAAACGCATTCTACTCCCCGGAACCGAGCGTCGGCTGTGGAAATTCACTTTTTCATTGATGCCAAAAGGGATGCCATATTTCGCGACGAGGCGCGCTCGTGGCCATGCCCAACCGGACAGTCCCCGCACGGTTACGCGCCCGGGTAATTTCGCCCCGGCTGGGGCAGTTCTGCACCGGATCGGACCCAAGTGGCAAAGGCGAAAGATCAGCTTTTTCGCGGCTCTCTGCGACCTTCGCGGTCCGTATGCGTCTAAAAACAAGCACGATCCCAGCCTGCCGTCTTCGCCCCAAACGCGCACGGCATCAGGAGAGCTCAGATTACAATGCCCACGGAACGTCCCAAAGCTGGCGAATACAACCCGTACTACGACAAGTATATTTCGCTCATCCCTGGCACTGACGTAGTCGGAACCCTCGCCAGCCAATTGCCCAAGACCGTTGCGTTTCTTTCCTCGCTTAGCGAGGAGGACGGCGACCTGCGCTACGCGCCCGGAAAGTGGAGTCTGAAGGAAGCGTTGGGCCACGTCATCGACACCGAGCGCATCATGAGCTACCGCGCGTTGCGCATCGCGCGCGGTGACAACACTCCCTTGGCGGGCTTCGAGCAAGACGACTATGCACGCAACGGCCCGCATTCGACGATTCGCCTGGCCGATCTGGTGGAAGAATTCAAGAACGTGCGTGCTGCCACCATCTCGTTATTCCGCAACCTGCGCGAGGAAGACTGGAAGCGTCTGGGCGTCGCCAACAAGAACGACATCACGGTGCGCGCGCTCGCATATATCATTGCCGGGCACGAACTGCACCACCGCAACATTCTCGAAGAACGCTATCTGGGGAGGCAGGCTCGTGCGGAGATCGCATGAGCTTTTTGGATAGGCTACTTCTGCCCCTTGCCCTGGGTGCTCTTTCTTTAGTGCCCCTGACAGCGCACGCCCAGACGCAGGCTGAGATGAATCGGGGCGCCTGCGCCCAATACAAGAAAGCCGATCAGGCGCTGAACGCCACCTACGCGAAGGTTTTCAAAGACTACGCGAAAGACCCGCTGTTTCTCGCCAAGCTGAAGCAGGCGCAGCGGGCCTGGATTGCTTTTCGGGATGCGCATCTCGCAGCGCGCTTTCCGAAAGCCGATAAGCAGACTGAGTACGGATCCGCTTATCCCACCTGCCGCTGTGGTGTGCTCACCGAACTCACCGAACAACGCGAGAAAGAATTGAAAGACTGGGCGGACGGCATTCCGGAAGGGGATGTCTGCAACGGGAGCGTGAAGAACGCGCGGGTGGAAAACGCGGGATGCAACTAAGTCGTTGTGGGTCGGACACTCCTGTCCGACAGAAGGTATGCCTATTTCCGGGGTTTGTCGGACAAGAGTGTCCGACCCACAACGAAGAGCTTTTACTCCGCCGCCGGTTCCAATCGACTCGGTCCGCGGAACGGCAAGCCGTGATTCTTCTGTGCCGACTCCACGAACGCTCGCAGCTTCAATTTGTCCGCGTCCGAAATGCGAGTGAATCGTATCCCGTTGCCCAGATGCGCATTGCGCGTCACGACTTCGGCGCGCGCCTGCACTTTCTCATCGTTGAGCCATAAGACCACATCCACACAGGTCGGCGGCTCGAGCGTCTGCACCATCTCGATGTAGCATCCGCCTTCGCTCAGATTGGAGGTTTGTCCGCGGCGCGGATAACTCTCCATCACGTGCCGCGCCTCGGCAGGGATCGACACCTTCACGCGCGGATACTTCCGCTCGCGTGCTTTCTTCACACCGGTGCCGGGCCAGGAATTCATTTGGATTCTAAGGGCATTGTAAATCCGGCCACGTTCTTTCGAACCATACGGAGACGTAAGTGAGCCGCGATTCGGGTTACGCAAGTAACCGACACTCTCCGGTTACGCCCCCGCCTGCGAGGCGCGCGGTGGGAAACGTCCAATTTTCGTTTGTGAGATAGTTTCTTAAGGACTTTTCTCTCATGCTCTCTGACCCGGCCATCCTGAAAAAGATCGGCCAACAACCCAAACGCTCGGCCGGATACAAGCAATTGGCGCGGGAACTCGGCCTGCGTGGAGAACAGCGCCACGAACTCAACGACCGGCTCGACCGCCTGGTTTCTTCTGGAAAGCTTGTCAAAGTGGACTCCGACCGCTACGCCTTGCCGTCGAACGTGCCCGACAAGAACATGATTGTCGGGCGGCTGAGCATGCACCGCGACGGCTACGGCTTCGTGCTGCCCGACCCAAAATCGCGCGGCGACCGCTTCAAGGGGCTGGCCGGCGACATCTTCATTCCGCCCCCATTTATCGGCAACGCCATGCACGGCGACCAGGTCCTGGTCGAGGTCGGCACCATTCGTCCCGACGGCCGCGCCGAGGGACGCATCATCCGGCCTGTGAATCGGGCGCACACAACGATCGTCGGAACTTTTCACTACGGCTCGCGCTACAACTATGTCACGCCCATCGACGAGAAGATTCGCCAGGAAGTTGTTATTCCTGCGGGCATGGAAATCCCGGAAGACGAAGGCATCGATTCGAGCGACGCCCTTGACCGTAGCGCCGCCGTCCCCGGCGCCAGTCGGGGGAGCATCCCGCTCGCCCAGACGAGGGCGGGACGCCCTCGCGACAGCCGGCGAGACGCCGGCGCTACGAAGAAAAGCGTGGATCGCGTCCTCGGCGACGAAGCTGCGCGCCACGTTAACCTGGACGATCTTGACGGCGTGGTGGTCGATGTCGAAATCACCGACTGGCCTTCGCCCACGCAGAATCCGCGCGGCAAGATAGTCGAGATTCTGGGCTACGAAGACGATTTCGGCGTCGACGTCGAGATCATGATTCGCAAGCATCACCTGCCGCACCGTTTCCCGGCGGACGTGCTCGCAGAGGCGCAGTCGGTGGAGAACGCGATCCCGGCGCGCGAGCTGCAGAAGCGGCGCGACTACCGCGACCTGCCGATCGTCACCATCGACGGCGAGACCGCCCGCGACTTTGATGACGCCGTCCACGTCCGCCAACTCGAGAACGGGAACTACGAACTGCAGGTACACATCGCCGACGTGGCGCAGTACGTCACCGAAGACAGCCCCTTAGATCAGGAGGCGCGCCTGCGCGGCACGAGTGTCTACTTTCCCGACCGAGCGGTGCCCATGCTGCCGCTCGAACTTTCCACCGACATCTGCAGCCTGCGTCCGAAAGTTGACCGGCTTGTGCTCTCCTGCGTCATGGAGATCGATCATCGCGGCGAGGTGCTGGGCTATGAAATCTGCGAAGGCGTGATCCGGTCGGCCGAGCGAATGACCTACACGGCCGTCAATGCGATTCTTGAGGGCGATCCGCAACTTCGCCAGCGCTACGCCGAGCTGGTGCCGCGGTTTGAGCAGATGCGCGACCTGGCGCTGATCCTGAACCGCAAGCGCGTGCGCCGCGGCTCCATAGATTTCGATTTGCCCGAGCCGGTCATCGAATTTGACGAAAACGGGCTGATGAAGTCGATTACGCGCTCGGAGCGCAACATCGCGAACCGCCTGATCGAGGAATTCATGCTGGCGGCCAACGAGAGCGTCGCGCACTACCTCGAGAACCGGCGCATCGCGTCGCTATACCGCATCCACGAAAAGCCCGATGCCAAGCGCGTCTACGACTTCGAAACCATCGCGGCCACATTCGGATATTCGCTCGGAGTCGGTGCGTTGCCGATCCAGCGCATGCAAATGAAAACCGATCGCCGCGCCGCCCGGGGCACGGGCCGCAATGTGCGCGAAATCGAAATCCCAAAAGAAGTCCACATCACGCCGCGCATGTATCAGAAGCTGACGGAGAAAATCGCGGGCAAGCCGGAAGAACAGATCCTCAGCTACCTGATGCTGCGCTCACTGAAGCAGGCGCGCTATTCGGAAGTGAACGAAGGCCACTTCGCGCTGGCCGCGCCGACGTATACGCACTTCACGTCGCCCATCCGCCGCTATCCCGACCTGATCGTGCACCGCATTCTGAAAGATGTGCTAAGCGACAGCTCCCGAGAGATGGGAGGGAGACATTCCCGTGGGAGTGTCGACCGCCTCTGATAGTAACGCCGGCGTCCCGCCGGCAGTCGAGCGGCGGCCTACCCTGAGCGGAGCCGAAGGGTCCCGCCCGCTATCGGGCCGGCAGGATGCCGGCGCTACCACGCCCTGGTCCAAACGTCGCGATCATCCTGCTCACCAGAAATCCCTCGAGCCCACCGGCGGCCCGATCCCGCTCGACGAACTGCACGACATCTCCGAAGAATCCAGCCACTCCGAACGCCGCGCCGACGACGCCGAACGTGAGTTGATGGAATGGAAGAAAGTAAAGTTCATGCAGTCGCGCGTCGGCGACGTTTTCGAAGGCCTGATCATCAGCGTGACAAAGTTCGGCCTGTTCGTCGAACTCAACGACCTGTTCGTCGAGGGATTGGTTCCCCTGACCACGCTCACTGACGACCACTACACCTATCACGAGAACACGCGCGAGATCATCGGCCAGCGTACCCGCAAGACCTACCGCCTCGGGCAGCGCGTGACCGTGCTGGTCGACCGCATCGACCCGGTCGAGAAGAAAATCCAGTTCGCCTTGTGGACCGAGGAGCCCGCACGAGTGGCAAAGCGGAAACGTCGCAGCTGAATTCCGGGGCGGATATTTCGGCAGAGCTCGTGTTTAACAAAGCTATAAGCTATTGTATTTGGCGCCGGGGTCACGGACTGCGAAATACGGTTGCGGCGTCTCGTAGAATGCTCGCCAGGGCCTTTTAAATCGCCTACAGTCGACATCTGGAAGGCGGGATAAGGTTTGGGTCGGTCGGCGCCTCAATCGCCTGCCATAGAGCCTCTAAACGAAAAATCCCATCCACGGTTAGCTAATAGTAACTACGCTGCTGATGGAAACGAGCTCCAACTTATTTCGCGGCATAAGGTTGCATCGGTGGCCGGCCGCGGGCGGCTCACTTCGAAGTTTTTTGGAAGCCGGCGCCGAGGGAGATGGAAACGGCCGACTGATGTTAGAATTTCAGAGTCAAACCCCATTCGCAGGGATTGCCGCTGCGAATTCCTTCCTGTCGGGACGTGGCTCAGCCTGGTAGAGCACTCGCTTGGGGTGCGAGGGGTCGGCAGTTCAAATCTGCCCGTCCCGACCAATCTTCATTTTTGCCTCTCTCGAAGATCAAATCAAAGGGCTTTCTGTAAGTAGGCTGGACACTTGCGCCGTCAATGGCGCAGTTCAAAAGCACCATTCGGAGCAATTGCAGCCTGTTCCGCGGGATTGCGCGTAAGGTAAAGAGAATAGGCTTTGTTCGCGAGTTCTAAAGTCCTCTGAGCCGTCAGCAGGCGCTTGTGGTCGGGCTGCTCCAGCCGAGCAAGAGCTTCTTGGATGCTGCTGTTCCTCTCTGGCTCCACTCGCGTCATCTTGCGCTCCCAGAAGTCTTCCGGAATCTTGCCATCCAGTTTGTCCTGATAGGCCTGGTCAATGCGCTGCCGCATGGCGGAGAACCGTGGCTGCAATGCGTTACGTTGCGCGGCGATAATGTTCTGCCGCTTGTTTCTGATCGATCGCGCGAGGGATTCTTGCAAACCTAGCAAGCACGTAATCGGGGATGTGAATCTGTTTAAGGATTTCGCCAAGTTTTTCCGCAATCTCGGATTCCGTGAAGACGTGGGGTGGTACATTTTCCGCGATACCGCTGTGCAGCGGTAATAAACATATTTTTGCTTTTTCCGCTCCGCCGGTGATTGCTGCAATGATCATGCGCGCAATGTCACGAGCCGCGAAACGCAATTTCTTGCTTGCGGTATTTGGGTTTGTTATGTGCGCGTAAAACCGCTTGCACGCGCTCATAAAGATCCGACTTCGATAAAAGACGAGTGGGTACCGCGGTACAGGTGCTGCGCCCCAGAGGAAGTTTCCGGAATAAAACGGATTTGTGAGAATGGTGTGCAGGTAGGCACGAGAAATACGTTTTCCGTTTTCTGCCTGTACCGCCTTTTTTAATTGCGATAGGGAAAATTGGCCGGAAGCGTAAATTTCGAAAATCCGGTGCACGATCGGCGCATTCTCCGGATGAACCTCGACCGTACGGTCGGCCTGGTTGTTCCGGTACCCAAGCGGCGCGCGGCCGGGATAGATCCCCTGCGCCGCTTTTTCCCGCGTCCCCTTTTACTTCTTCCCTAGGTTTTCTATGTAATTACGGGCTAGAACAAGTTGCATCCCGTGAATCAGCTTGGCTTGTGATTTGGCCTCCTTAGAAATAACCTGGCCCTTCTTTTACCAGATGAATCTCCAGGTCCATATCTTCCAAAGTGACGGCGTCGCGAAAATTGCGGTACAAACGGTCGGTTTTTTCGACCAGTACGATGCGGCAATCGGCGATTTTTCGTGAAAAACTGCACCATTTGATCGAAATTCAGCCGTCCGCTGGTTTTGGCCGTTTCAATATCGACAAATTCCTTTACGATAGAAAAATCATTGCGGATCGCGTATTCGCGGAGACAGTTTTAATCGCGCGGGAATTGAAAATCCTTCGCGTTCCTGTTCTTTGCTGGAAACGCGTGCATAAATAACCGCTTTTTTCATTCTTCCTCCTCCGCATTCCCCGAGGCTTCTTCTAATGCCTGTCGAACCCGCGCAATTTCATCGTCCAGAGCATCAATGACCTTTTGCCGATCGTTATCAAAATTAAAAAGACCCTGTTGGTCTTCAAACCCGTTCCGTTGCCGCTTTCAGATGCTGCAAATGGTTATAAATGGATATGGCGCGCGCCGGATAATCGAATTCGGCGGCCACGGCTTCCTCCGAGCTGATCATCTGATGCAAGCGTCGAATTCCGGCCTGGCCGCGAAAGAATATCTGAATTCCGCAGTCCAGACACATACAGTATGGTTTCGTTTGCGCGAAATCTTGATGGTAAGGCATATTGCAGACCGGACAAGAAAAGGGTATTCACAAAATCGGAGATTTCCATAACGTTACGTTGCTTTGCGGCGCTCAACGTTGTTGCTTGCGGCCCATGGTCGAACAGCCGGAAAAAAACGCGCAGCAGTTCGAGTGCTTGCGACTCAATTTCATCTTTATGATGGGTGGTAGAAGTGCTGGCTGCAGGTTCCAACGGAGCCACGGCCTGCGATGCAGGTGGCGAGATTGCATCCGTATTTCCCGGCTTGAGGTCCGAAGCTGACATCGAAAGGTCAGCTTCCAAGCTAGAGATTAGTTGAGTCTTTACAAGGAGTCGGGTTCTGGCACCGCAAGAGTCAGAACCCTGGCGGGGTTTTGGCACTCATTGCTAAGGGGAGACTATGAAGAGGGAGTTGTGCGAGCGCGTAGTTCTCGAATGCGAGCAGGTGGGCCAAAAGATGGGGATGGATTTCTACCAAACCATGAAGAAGGCCCCAGCCGTGGTCGAGAGATGGAAGCCATACATTCTGACGGCTGAGCAGGTCTGGCAAAACGCTAACAATCGAGAGGAGGCCGTTCAATTCCTGCTCGCCTTACCCGACCCGAGTGCCGAAGAATTCGAGAAGGTCACGGCGTTCCTCCGGACTCTGCCGTACCTTCTGCGCGCCCTGCTACAGGACGCCGCAAAGGGCTTGCCCTCACCTCCAGGTGGTCGTCCCCACGGGCTGACACCCAAGCAAGGCCGGGAAGTATGCAGGCAAATCGGGCAATTGTACGGCGAGGGAGTCGACCTCGCGGATGCGAAGCTACGCATGGCGCAGCGTTATGGAGTAAGCCTTTCGACCATCAACGAGCGTACATAGGAACGCCAACACTAGCCCAAGCCGATCTCGCGGGTACGGCCCGCTGACTGAGAGTTGTGCGAGTATCCCAACTGCATGCGAAGGTCGTGCTCTTCCATCACGGTAGATCGGACCCAATGATGTTTACATAGGTCAAATTCCCTGCTTGGGGTGTTGGGAAGGCGCCCAGAACCCAACTGCCTCGCACCGAACCTCCGTTGATCAACACGTCCGGCGGATTGGTTCCGCCGGCTTTCAACTGAACCGCGGCCTGCCCAAGCCCCGGGGCCGCCGTCATCTGAACGTTGGTGAGCTCAACGCCCGGCGAGTTGGTTGCGACCGCGACGGCCACTGCTCGCACTCGAATCAATGTCGCTCAGGTTCCCAACAGTCGAAGCCGATATCAAGAGTCGGGCGAATAGGTCAGAAGTATCCGAGCGAAACGTAGAACGAACAAGTTCGTTATGACGAAGGCGGCCAGCAAATGGACAAGGCGGCGGTTATCAAGATGATCGATGGCAGGACAAGGTGCGTCTTCACCTCGTCCAGAAAACGACTGCGAAGATTGAAGACCCGCAAAGTCGAAGTGATCGATGCGGACACCTATGTTGAACGCCCCGATGTTCAGATTCTGGGCCATGTTTCGGCCGGCCTCGATGTCGAGGAAGTTGTAGGCATTGGTCACCGTGGAGCGGACCACTTTCGCCCCACCGCCAGAAGTGACCCGTATGGTGTAGGGATAAACTTTGGGAGCTGCGGCGCTAGTGCCAACCTGGTTTGGGTAGTGAAAGAGCAGGTCGGCTATTCCGGCTCCAACTCCCTGTAGGGTCACGAAAGGGGTGCCGGTATTGGTGACTAGGAGCGTGGGTGCAATCGTTGCCACGGCAGGATTGACACCAGCAACATCGAAAGGCCCTTCCATCACTCCGCACAGGACCACCCCTGCTGGGACATCGAAGTTGCCGGTGGTGAAGTAGCGAGCCACTTTGAAGACAACCGACCCGCCTCCCGCCGCAACGGCAGCGTTAATAGCGCTTTGAATTGCCGCGGTGTCGTCGGTGACACCATCGCCTTTCGCGCCGAACCACTCCACCGGAAACGCGCCGACCAGGGCGCCGACGTTGATGGAGTTCGAACTTCCCGTGACCGAAGATGTGGCCTTGTCTGTTGCAGTGATCATCTGGTTGCCACCCGTAGCGAGTGTGGCTGAGAAGATTTTGGTCCCGGATACAAGCGTCGAGTCGGCGGGAAGTTGCGAATGGGGATCGGTGCTGGCGAAATGCACTGTGCCGGAATAGTTTGTCACCGCGTGATTCGAGGCGTCGAGTGCCATCACTGTGAACTGAAAGGAAATCGCGGAGGGAATGTTGGCCGGACCGGTGACGGAGAAATGAGTGGCTGTTGAGGGAGGAGTGGTAGTAGTGCCGCCGCCTCCGCAAGCATTAAGTAGGCACAAGAGAGCAAGGAACAAGAACGGCAGGGATCTCTTCATCGTAAATTTCCTCGATGAACATCGACGTCTGTGCGCCACGCCAATCTGTGGCGTCAGGGTATGTCGTATCCGATTACATTCTTAACAGTCAGATGGCCCGCTGCGGGCGCGGGGAAAGGACCCAGGGCCTGAGAACCGCGCACCGAGCCTCCATCAACGAGCACGTCCGGAGGCACGGAACCACCGGCTTTCACTTGCACCGCTGCTTGTTCGTCCCAAAGGATTACATTTGCAAGCTCATAGCCTGCCGCATTGGACGGGCTGACGATGATGCCGTACTGCACGGTATCGAAATTGATGTCGCTTCCAGTCCCATAACCACACCGGGGATTTTGGGTGGTGTCGGGCGAATCGGTCAGAAGCATTCCTGCGTAACGGTGGAACAGGACTACATTGTGCATCGCGACGCCGTCCGCGCGGTTCACAACTAGTGCGATCCCGTGGCTCATGACCCAGTCGTCGATCGTGGATGGATAAACGAACTCCCACGCATCCCAGAACACCGTGTTGAGCAGATTTCGCAGCGTGACGTGATCGAGTGCGTGATCGACATTGACGCCGATGTTGTACGCACCGATGTATAGGTCCTGTGCGATGACCCTACCACTCTCGATGTCGAGAAAGTTGTAGGCATTGGTCGCCATGGAGCGAACCACCTTTGTGCCTGGAGAGTTCGCAACAATCGTGTAGGGATAAACATTCGGGGCTGAGGCGCTCGCGCTGACCTGGTTCGGGTAGTGAAATAGCAAATCAGCCACTCCGGCATTGATGCCATTCAGGGTGATGAACGGGGCGCTGGTATTGGTGACCAATAGCGTGGGCGCGATCGTTGTAACGCCGGGATTCGCTCCCGAGGCGTCGTCGAAAGGTCCTTCAATCGAGCCGCATAGGATCACTCCCGCAGGCACAACGAAGCTGCCGGTGGTGAAGTACCGTGCCACATTGAACACCACCGAACCGCCGCCAGCCGCCGCGGCAGCGTTAATCGCGCTTTGAATGGCAGACGTGTCGTCGCTGGCACCATCGCCTTTGGCACCAAACGCGTTTACCGATGTGCCACCACACACGGCTTCAGCAAGAATTCCGCAACCTGCGCAGAGAATCCAAAGGACAGCAATCGTCAGACATGTTTTCACCGTCGGCCTCCTCCGTACCAGAGATCGTTATGTCCCAGTGGCATTTCATCGATTCTTCTTCCCAAACCAGCAGCCCGGTAGAGCTGGGGAGTCTCATGGCGTAAGGCGCCAGAGATCGTTGAGAAAGCCACGCGCTCCGGTGGCATCCAATCCGCCTCCGCCGAAGAGCCAGAGGTTACCACTCTTGTCGGTCCAGGAAACGAAGCCGCCGCGGCCTCCCGGGAAGTTCGCCGAGGAGCCTGTCCCCTTTGTCCCGTAGATGCCAGCCTGCCCGGCAACATCTGATCCGCTGACCCAGGTCCAGTTCTTGCCGTCGAATTCCCAGAGATCGTTCAGGTTGCCGTTCGCTCCTGTCGAGCCCAAGCCACCTCCGCCGAAAAGCCAGAGGCTACCGTTCTTGTCGATCCACGAGACGGCGTACACGCGAGCACCGGGCACATTGGACGAAGCAGCCGTCCCCTTTGTGCCGTAGACGCCTGCTTGCCTGGCAACATTCGATCCGCTGACCCAGGTCCAGCTGGTGCCGTCGAATTTCCAGAGATCGTTAAGAACATTTGTTGTGCCAGCGGAGTCAACTCCAGTCCCGCTAAAGAGCCAAAAGTTGCCACTGTTGTCGTGCCACGAGACGGAGCCCGCCCGCGCGCCCGGAACATTGGCTGAAGCGGCCGTCCCTTTTGTGCCGTAGACGCCTGCCTGCCCGGCAACATTCGATCCGCTGACGAGGTCCAGTTGGGGCCATCGAATTTCCAGAGATCGTTCAACAAGGCGTTGGTTCCGGCCGAGTCAACGCCGCTTCCACGGCGAAAATCTGATTCGTATCGATCCAAGAACCGAGGTGTCGCGCGCGCCGGGAACATCGGTTGGGGACGCGGTGCCCTTTGTGCCATAGACACCGAGCGCACCGAATGTTTCTGATCCGCTCACCCATGTCCACTCGGTGCCGTCGAACTTCCAGAGATCGTTGAGGTCGCCGATGTGTGATGCGGAGTCCGCGCTATATCCGCCGAACAGCCAGAGGTTGCCGCTGCTGTCAGCCCATGTCATTGCACCAGGGCGGCCGCCGGGTGTGTTGGTCGGGGAAGCTGTGCCCTTGACGCCGTAAACGCCAGCCTGCGTGCCGACATTCGACCCCGTGACCCAAGTCCAGTTGGTGCCATCAAACTTCCATAGATCGTTGAGGTACGCGCCCGCACCCGCCGAGTCCAATCCGTTTCCGCCGAACAACCACAAGTTCCCGCTGTTGTCCGTCCACGAGGACGGAAATTGGCGTCCGCCAGGCACATTGGAGGGGGACGCCGTGCCCTGCGTGCCATAAACGCCTGCGCTATTGGTGGTGTTCGCCCCACTGACCCAGGTGAAGCTACTCATGTGCGGAGGAGGGGGCTGCATCTGGGATCCGCCGCCGCGCCGCAAAGCAGAAGGCGGCAACAAGGAGACCGATACGAAGACCCTTGAGCTCGTGCTCTTCATCGTGTGACTCCTTTTCCTTGAATACCCTCGCTTGATAACGGCTCGCCGAATGTGTGGACTTCGCCTCCATCGCTGAACCTCAGAACCGCGTTCACTACGCCTCAAATCGGGTTAATAACGATCGTGTAACTGGCACTTCCCTGGGCTGGGGGCGTTGCCGAATCCGTGACCGTCACCACGACGTCGTAGGTCCCGGCGGCGGTCGGAGTCCCGCCAACCACGGGAACCCTCACGCATGCGAGCGAGCACCCCCCGAGCAAGATCGAGTAGACGCCGAGGCCGGGTGGGAGAGCGGAGCCCGGCGCCGCAGCCCAACTCCAGTTGTATGGTGGCGTTCCTCCGGCGGCACCAAGAGGGAACCCGTAAAATTGCCACCAATCGATGAAGTGATGACCGCCGTAGGGAAAACCGACACGACCTCCGGGCAGCGGGCCGCTGGTGATGAGTAGCTCTCCCGGTTGGGTGACGACGATGGCGAAGTTCGCTGTGAACTGAGCCGGTGGTGATTCCGAATCCGTCACGGTGATAGTGAAGCTATAAGAGCCTATGGTGGATGGGATTCCCGAGATCACTCCGGTGCTCGGAGTCAAAGTCAACCCAGGAGGCAATGAAGAACTTCCAGTTGCAACCCAGTCCCACCGATAAGGCGCGATGCCTCCTGACGCCGTCAAAGAATACCCAGCAACCCCTCCGTAGTCGGCACCCGGCGTTCCAATCGGCAGCTGCGGTGAAGTGATCTCAAGCAGAGCTAGTGGTGCGACAACAGCAATCGGATACGTCATGCTGGTTTGACTGGCAGGCGCACTTGAGTCTTTGACGCTGACGGTGACCATGTACACGCCAATGGTCGCGGGGGTTCCGGCAACCGCTCCTGTGCCAGCCGACAGGCTCAAACCGGGAGGAAGAGAGGACCCTGTTGCCGCGTTCCAACTCCACGCGTATGGCCGTGTGCCTCCCTGGGCAGCAAAGGAGAAACCTTGCGTTCCGGCATAACTTGCCCCAAGCGTCCCGTCTGGAGGAGCTTGAGAGATGATCGTCACCGGATGCACAGGTGGACGGTCCATGCCTCCACCGCAGCCCACAAGGAGGCACATTGAGAGCGAACAGATCAGAGCCTCTATCAACTTTTTCATTCTGATTCCTCCTGGGGAAGACGTCGAAGTCTCCATCCGTGGGCTCTTTGAACGGACCGAAATGCAGGCAGCCAGCTTTGGCTTCATATCCCCTCCCCTAGCCGTCTGTTCGCCGCAGATCCTCATATGCGGAGCGACTCTGGCTCACATCTGCGCGAGCGTCAATGTTCCAGCAATGATTTGGGAGTGATTTTCGGATGATTCAGCTAACAGATTGCGCAGGTTAGAGTTAGTGCGCGGCTTGAAGTTGTCTGGGCGGTAGCGGTGAAGTCGTGCGTGATATCCAATCGCGGTTGCACGTTAGCCCGAAGCCAGCAGATGGGTGGTAAACTGCGCTGAACACTTGGGGTCCGCCACTCTTCGTATGCGAGCTCCGGCTCAGCGCCAGATCGTTATCTTCGGCCCGTTCACGCTCGATCTGAAAGCGGGCGAATTGCACCGTGATGGCCACGCAATTCTGCTGCAAGAGCAACCCTTCCTTGTTCTCAAAATGCTGTTGGAGCGTCCCGGGGACGTGGTGACTCGGGAAGAAATGCGCCGCGCATTGTGGCCGAATGACACCATTGTTGAATTCGACCAAAGCATCAACGCGGCGATCAAGAAGTTGCGGTTCGCATTGCAGGATTCAGCCGAGGAGCCAGAGTATGTCGAGACAGTGGCGCGGCGCGGATATCGCCTAATCGTTTCAGTACAGTGGTCGGAACCTGCGCGTGAGGATACTCACGAAGTCGAATTCGAGCGCACAGTTGCCCCTCCCTCCGACAAAGAGATTCTGACCGGCAAGAAGGTCTCTCATTATCGAGTGCTGGAGATCCTTGGCGGCGGCGGAATGGGCGTGGTTTACCGAGCAGAAGACATCAAACTCGGACGCCGCGTCGCCCTGAAGTTCTTGCCCGACGAATTCGCCGGCGATGCTGCGGCGTTGCAGCGCTTCGAGCGCGAAGCGCGTGCCGCCTCGGCGCTCAACCACCCCAATATTTGCACCATCTATGCAGTCGAAGAACATGAAGGGCAGCCCTTCATTGGGATGGAGTTGCTGGAGGGCAACACGCTTCGCGACGACTTGCGGAGGATGCAGATTCGAAGAGCGATTCGCCTTTTCGCCTCGAGCCGCTGCTGGTTACTGCTCTGCAGATCGCTCGCGGACTCGAAGCCGCGCACCAGAAGGGCATCATTCATCGCATATTAGCGGCGAACATCTTCATTACCAGCAACGGGCAAGAGAAGATACTGGATTTCGGTCTCGCCAGACTCCATGACTCTGAATCTGCGGAGCCCCTGCCTCAATCGTCAGCCGAGCCAGGGACGAAGCAGGAATCAATCCACTGCTGACCTTGACGCGCACCGTAACCGTCGGGACCGCCGCGTACATGTCTCCGGAACAGGTGCGAGGGGAGCGAATGGATCAGCGTACCGACCTGTTCTCCTTCGGCCTGGTGCTTTATGAAATGGCAACCCGCCAGCGAGCTTTCCCGGGTGACACTACACCGGTACTGCATGATGCCATCCTCAACCGGACGCCGGTTCCTGCGCGCGAGCTAAACGGTCAAATTCCTGCAAAGCTCGAAAGCATTATTACCAGAGCCCTCGAAAAGGATCGCACTGCTCGTTATCAAACTGCAGCCGAGATATGCGCTGACCTTGAAGCTTTACAGCGACAGTCGGCCGCGAAGCGCCTGCCACTCGCTTGGGTTGCCGGTTTTGGTGTTGCGGCTGCAATCGCTGTTGGAGCTGTTTTATTCATGCTGAAGAGACCGCCGAAAACTGCCGCGGTTGTCCCTGAAATCAAGTTACGTCAACTCACAATCAATTCCCGCGAGAATCCGGTGATCGGCGGCGCGATTTCGCCCGACAGCAAGTATCTTGCATACAGCGATCGCAGAGGGACGTACGTCAAGCTCATCGACACTGGGGAGACGCGCACGGTCCCACTGCCGGAGGCGCTCAAGGATCAGAATGTGAAATGGGATGCTGGATATCTGGTTTCCCGATAGCACCAGGTTCTTGGTTAATCTTCATCCTGCCACGGAATTGGATGACTTCAGTTCAGTTACTAGCAGCATTTGGGCGGTTTCCGTGCTCGGCGGGGCACCAACAGAGCTTCGCCACCATGCCGTCGTTTGGTCTGTTTCGCCTGATGGCTCATTAGTTTCGTTTGGGACAAACAAAGGCAAGCTCGGCGAGCGCGAAATCTGGCTCATGGGGCCGCACGGAGAGCAAGCGCGGAAGCTTTACGAAGTCAACCAAGATAGCGCGATTTGCTGTCTTGTCTGGTCTCCCGACGGGAGGCGCTACCTTTACATTTCAGACGACGGTTCCGGCGCTGTCGCCCTAAGCCGCGACGTGAAGCCATGGTTCGCCTTTTACACTATTTCCGCATTCAGAACTGCAAAAAATGCATGACATTGTGTGGCTGCACGATGGAAGAGTGGTCTATGCACTGGCAGAGCCCGAAGAATGGCAACGTTTGCAATTACTGGATCATGCGCCTCGATCTTGCCACTGGTAAGCATATCGAGGAACCCAAGCGGTTGACGAATTGGCCGAGCTTTTGCGTGGGCAGCGGTAGTATCACAAACGATGACAAACGCACTAGCATTCACGGGGTGGTCGGGATTCAATACGTCATACGTCGCCGATCTTGAGGCAGGTGGAAAGCGGCTTCGTAACATCAGACGCTTTACGTTGGAGGAGGACGACGGTGTACGTGGTTGGACTGCCGACGGTAAAGTTATTGTCGCTCAGAACCGTGCCAGGTGGAGCCTGTACAAACAATCTCTCGATTCGGACACGCCAGAGCCGATCGTCTCCTCCGTGGCCGGAGGCGCGCTGCTCCTGGGAGCTGCGACTCCAGATGGTAAATGGTATATCGCACCCATTTGGCCGGACGGGGAGAGCATTCGAACACCCCACAATCCCTTTTCCGATCCTGCGAATTCCGCTCGCTGGCGGAACTCCAGAAACAATTTTGTAGCTCTCACGTGATCACGGCAATGTTTCCTGCGCCCGGCCACCATCCGACACATGCGTGTTAGCTGAAGAAAGTGAAGACCGCAAGCAAGTGATTGTGTCGGTTCTCGATCCGATAAAAGGCCGTGGTGCCGAGCTAGCGCACTTCGACTTTGATGTAGAGGATGGTGACACTGGAAACTGGCGTTATCTGCCCGGATGGCAATCGTCTCGCAATGGCGCGAAGTTCGGAAAGCCCGATTGAAATTCGTTCGCTGCACGGCGAGCTCATACGCAAAATTCCTTCTGAATCTGTCGGAGTATTGACCTGGTTGACATGGTCGGCAGACCAGAAGGGATTTTTTGTGAGCAGGAAGGGGCAAAGGGGGAATGAGCTGCTATATCTGGATTTCCAGGGAAACGCAACATCTCTGCGGAAATGCGTCGGCAGCGATAGCTTGTCAAGGCCTTCCCTCTCCCGACGGCCGGCATCTGGCCATTATTGACAGGGATCAGAGCAATAACATGTGGATGATGGAGAATTTTTGAGCTACATGCTCATCGATTCCAGGATTCCTCATCGTTCAACTAGAACTGCAGTTCTGCCTTCAACTGAATCATCCTGGCGGCGCCATTTTGGTTAGTCCCGAGGAAACTTGTACTCGACTGCGCGCCCCCGAGAAGTGTTGTACTTGACTGCCCCATGTAGCCGATTACGCCTAAGAGAGCATCGGACGACTCAGGAAACGGCAAGCCAAAGTTCGGGTGATTAAGAATGTTGAAGAACTGAAAACCAATTCGGAGCTCAGAATTTTCCCAGTGGGGAATCTTGGTGCTCTTCATGATTGTGAAATCGGTGCTGAAATAGCCGAGCCCTCGGAAGTGGTTGCGCCCCTGCGCGAAAGACACCTCTGGGCCGCTGCACGGTCCGGACGGGCCGGGCAAATGCCCACGATTGAAGTCAGTTTCGCACCGTGGCTGCACAAAGAGTGCACTGGGATTAACCTTTGCTGTGCCATCCGGCTGAAAGAGAAGCTGTTGCGGCAGGCAAGGCTGGGGTGCTCCCGACGGGGTAAGTGCCGCGCCCACTCCGCACGGCGGTTGCGAGGACCGAGGGCTGACAGGCACTGCATAAATCTCCCCGCCATAGTTTCTGGTAGCGAGTGACCTCGTCACACTGTCGTCGGTCACGGTATAAGGAAATCCCGTGTGGGCAAAGAAGGTACCCGAAACCTGCCATCCATTCACCAGAGAACTGGGACCGTGACCGCCCAAGGCTGTCCTAAGTGGAAGTTCCCAAACGTAATTTGCATTGACGGAGTGACGCACATCGTAGTCGGCAGGGCCATAAGCGTCGCGCAAGTTGTTTGGGTTCTGGGGGCCTTGAGCATACAAAGTAAAGCTGGAAAGACCGCCGTTGGACAGCTCATCGAATGCGTGGCCGTACGTGTAGTTTACTTGAAGCAGACCCTGGCTCCAACGGCTCATGCGATGTTTGAACGAAGAAACCAACCCGTTGTAGTTCGAGACTGCTGTCGTGGCAAGATCTGTGACCCGACCGAATCGCGGATCCGGCGCACAATCCGGAATGGCATCGCCGCACCGTCCCCCCGCCAGTGAGCCGAAACCCCAGGCGTTCACCGTCGAATTCAGCACGAGCTCGTGAATGCCATGGTGGCCGAAGTATCGAACGCTGAATGAAGTAGCGCTCCCCAAGGCCTGCTGCCAGCTCCAGACTCCATCTCTGATATTGCGGCGCGTGCATCCGCTGTTGCGGAACAACCAGCCCAGGCCGAGAAAAGTTTGGGACTTCGCGCTGAAAGTCGGCGAGGGTTTCACCCACGGGGAAGCCATTCACGAACGCTGCATTTGAAGCGGCTACATCCTTAAAGAGACTTTCCGACTCTCCGGGGGTGAGGTTGTTTTTGACAGCGCTGAACGAATTGACCAGCGGAGGATTACTGAAGAGCCAAGACGTGAGACCTAAAGCCAAAGGATCGTGGAAGATACCCACGCCTCCGCGGAGCACCATATTGTGTGCTACACCGAATGGTTGCCAAGCGAATCCGAAGCGTGGCGACCATAGAATGCGGTCCATTCCTATCAGAGCTTGCCTCTGATTGGTGACAATGGCTTGGTTATAAGGCTGATTCGGATCATGACTGATGAGTTCAAATGGACCCGCAAAACGGGCGAAACAGCGATTCTCGCATACCGGATTTGACTGATGCTCTGCCCGAAGCGCAAACGTTAGCGAAAGGCTCTTCCGCACATGCCATTCATCCTGACATAGAGCCCAAAGTGATTAGAAGTAGTCGCGAAGTAGGGAACGGAAACTGCTGATCTAGCCGCGTAAACGGCGTTTCGAGCTCGCCGGATCAACCGCCCGATAAAAAGCGAGAAGACTATGAGGAGACAGAAATCCTGCTCCTTCCCACCCATCAATGCTGAGATTCGAATGGTTTCGTTCGAAGTTCGCTCCGAATCCAAGTGTCTGCTTCCCCCAGGTCTTCACGAGGTCTCCGGAAAAATCGTACGTCCTGTATGGGTTATGAAGAACACCGCTGTTTCCGAGGTTTGAAAATGGCAGCCCAGTGAAGAACAAACTAGTGGGGAAGGTCGCTAGAGATTTAGCCAGGTTCTTCATCCCGGACATTCCGGAATAGAAGGAAACGCCCATTAAGAATTGAGTAGCCATGGAAGGGCTAAACGAGCGAGTCTCGACGACCTCGCCTTTCCACCACCCGCTAGACCCATCTTGGTCAAACATCGAGCTGATTGGGTCGTTGTAGCCTGCGGTGACTCCGCTGTCGCGCTCTAGGCGCAGAAAGACCCGATCGCTTCGGCTAGCGTTCCAATCTATACGCACGGATGTCAGTGCATCCTGACTCGGGCGGCTGCGATTCTTGATGAAGCTGACCGAGCACGGCACATCCTTGCCCAGTCCGTGAGGGTCATTAGGATCGATCTTCAGGATCGACAAATCCTGAACAGCCGAGTGGGTCGCCGAAGTATCCGTCCTGGACCGCACTCACGCCGGGGCCGAGGGGCGCGGAGTCATAGAGATCAAATGTCTTGCGATAGAAAGGCATGAGTTGCGGAACCAGCGCCAAATCTCGAGTCCGAATCGATGTTCTTCATCGTCGCGTCGTCAAACTGATGGCTGGGAATCGTGACCAGCGTGGTGGAGGAAACCTGCAGACGCAGACCTTCGCTATCAAAAAAGAAAAACAGCTTATCCTTCTTAATTGGTCTCGCAGCGAGCCGGCCCACTGATTGGCAATGCTGAAGGGCCGCTGAACATTGAAAGCGTTATTAAACCAATAGTTTGCGTTGAATGCGCTGCCGTTCAATAATATTGCGCGTTTCCATGAAGGCCGTTGGTGCCTGATTTAGTGATGTAATTGATGTTTCCACCGGCAGCGCCCCAAACTGACCCGAGTAGCCAGTGCTCACTACCGTGGCTTCCTGAATTTGATTCTGCCCCAACAGCAGACCCAGAGCGCCTGATATCGTGTCGTTCCCCGCGCCGTTGTTACTGATTCCGTCGGTCGACAGGAGATAGGAATAGGCGGGCTTTCCTAGAATGGAAAGGTGGGAGTTGTTCGAAAGATCAGTGCTCATCACCACACCGGGAGCGGTCTGTACGATATAGGTGAGATCGTTGCCGGGGTTTGGAACCTCGGATACCTGCTTCTGGTTCATGGTGGTAGATACGTCGGCGGTTTCAGCTTGAATGATCGGCGCTTTGTCCGTGACCGTTATCTCGCTGCTGGCTTTCGCGACCTGAAGGGTGATATTGACGGTCGCCGGAGGGCCGACCTGGACATTGACCGACCGTCGTTCTTCCTGAAATCCGGGATGCCTTACGCTGAGCGTGTAGGTTCCTGGACGCAAGAAGGGGAACTGATATACACCTTCCCTATCGGTCTTCGCTAATTGGGTCGTGCCATTGCGGCATATTTAATCTAAACCGCTGAATACGGAAGATCAAAAGTGTCAGGTCGATGACAACGCCTGCTAGACCGCCAGACGTGGTGGTCTGGCTATGCACATCGCCGGAAAGGAGAGTACCGGCAATTAGAAGCGTAAAGGTGCGGAATGTCGGCCCCACCCGCATGAAAAAGCCTTTAAGGTCTCCATCCAGAACAATGAATGGAGTTGCGGGATGATACTCCCAATCCCTATAGAACCGGCCAAATTTCAATGAAAATGTAGGGACAGGTGATCTTCAAAAAAAACGAGGGGCAACACACCGCCCCCGACCCCTTCCCACCACGCCAGTTACCCAGGCAGGACCGGTTGGCACAGCACCAGAGTTCGAAAATCGTTTGCTAGGGCCGACCAAGAAATTCAGTCCGTCTGTTCAGAGATATCCGAGCAAACCCTTCAGCGCTTTTGAACTGATCCGTTGTACAAGCACTTACCTCCACCGAGTTCCTATTCGCCCGTAACTCGGGTGAAACCGTCTGCTGATGCCTGCATTCGGCAGGAAAAATGCACGAGTGAGATAGCTAAAGGCTGCCGCGGGAATTCTGGATTGGGGTGTGCTGGGGATATTTGACCTCTCGCAGCCAAGCCGCGCAACTCAACCACACCACAACAATCAGCAAGGTGCAGAGGAGACTACCCTCAGGACCGACAGTACCGCCGGATAGCCAAGCCGGGCCGGACGAACTCGAATTCAGAAGATGACCGGGCAGCCTTTGGCCGCTGTCGGCGACACCATAAAAGTACGTCTCGCCCCAGTCGAAAGCCATGTGAAGCCCGATTGGCATCCAGAGATTGCCGGTTCTACGCAGCAAGAAACAGGCCAGCAATCCAAACGCCCCGGCGTTAAATAATCCGATCCAATCCTCTCCAGAGTTGCCGTGGTGAGAGTAGCCGAAGAATGTGGCTGAGAGAATTGCGGCGGGCCAGAAACCGATGCCGGCCGAGAGCGTGAAGAGCCCGTATCCACGAGCGCGGAACTCCTCCCGCAGAGCGACAAGAATGAAAACGAACGCGTACACAACGGCCCATTTCCAGATGTCGGTGCCGTGCAGCGCGATCGCCCCAAAATAAAACACGCCAGCGAGGCGCATAGCGACTAGCAAACTCGTGATGGATGCGAAACCGAGCAAGGCGCCTTGCCAGAACTGAACTCGGAACATCCTGCGCCAGGGCAAGCCGTAATCGGCAACGGTCCTGCCCTCGATACGCCCCATCATCAAACTGGCGAGGAGGAAGATGAGGAAGTCCATTACTTCGCGGACAAGGAACAAGGTAGTGTCGTCCGACCCGTGCAGCAGCCGGCGAACCATCAGGTTGCTAGCGTTGATCAAGGCGATGACGATAGCTAGGAAGATGAGCAGCCGCCAACCGGCACGGAGTTCCGAGGAACCGTAGAACACACGATGGACGATTGATGGGCTAAGGGATTGCTCGGCCTCGATCATACAGTCGCAGTTCTCCTTGTAGGTGGATACGGTGCGGATCTGACGTTTGTTCCGAACAGTTGTAAGGAAGGATTCGGTTAAGCTCGCTTCGGAGGAAAGTCCCGTCGAAAAGACAGACAGTCATGACCACCTGGCCCAGCTGGCAACTGCCCAACCCGGTTTCGGAGGTATTGGCGGCAAAACGGAAGTTAAACACCCGGACCGGTTCGAAAATCGTCTGCTAGGGCCGACCAATCTTTCATGAAATCAATCCGGTTGACTTGACATCGCCGCTTCTGTGGGACTAACTTCCCCCGGGCTCCTCCGCAATTCTCTATCGGGGGGCGCAATGCGCAACCGCTGCTTTCTAATCCTGCTCCTGGTTGGTATTCCCTCTAACGGCGTCACCCAACAACCTCCATTCACAAGTGTCGCGCAGCCCGTGCAGCTCCTTCCTGGACTTGGAAATCACCACCATCCCATCGCCACCAAGAGTCCTGAGGCTCAGAAATTCTTCGACCAAGGCCTGGCGCTCGCCTGGGCTTTCAATCGCGCCGAAGCTGTGCGTTCATTCCGCCACGCCGCCGAGCTCGATCCTTCCGCCGCGATGCCCTGGTGGGGAGTTTCTTTCGCGCGTGGGCGCCACATGAACATGAACCTTGATCAGGATGTTGATGCGGCAGGTGCATTCGCCGCGATTGAAAAAGCCCGCTCGTTGATGGCGAGTGCCCCCGACAATGAAAAAGCTTACATTGAGGCGCTCGGAAAACGATGCTCGGGCGCTGCAAATCAAGACGGTGCGCGCCTGGACGACGAATATGCCTCGGCCATGCGCCAACTCGCCGTGCGCTATCCCGACGATCTCGATGCCCAAACACTTTTTGCGGACAGCCTCCTCAATCGGCATCGCTACCACTGGTATAGCGGGGAAGGGCATCCCGAAGAGGGTTCTGAAGAAGCATTGAGCGTGCTGACATCCGTAATTCTGCGCGATCCAGAGCATTACTACGCGCACCATTTGTACGTCCATGAGTTGGATACGTCGCCGCATCCTGAGTACGCACTGGACAGCGCACATGCTCTTCACCGGCTTACGCCTGGTGCGGGACACCTCGTTCACATGGGTGGACACATTTTCATGAGCGTGGGTGATCTGGAAACGGCAGCGCGAGTCAACGAAGAAGCCGCAGCGGCTGACCGCGAGGTTTTCAAGCTTGCTCCGGCCAGCGACATCTACCGTTACGGGTACTACGGCCACAACCTGCACTTCATCGTGCGTGCCAGGACCGAACAAGGGCTCTACACGGATGCGCGCCGGGCCGCGGACTTGCTCATGACCCAGGCGGCTGATCTTGCTGCGTCCATGCCGGACATGTCCGACTATTACTTGCCGAACCGTCTCTTTCTGCTGCTCCGCTTCGCGCACTGGGATGACGTGCTGGCCGAACCGGCGCCAGACAGCCGAATGATCATGACGGCGGCTCTCCGTCATTATGCGCGAGGGCTGGCGTACGCAGGGAAAGGCGATCGTGCCAAGTCCCTGGAAGAACAGCAGGCCTTTTCCGCGGCGCGAGCGGCAATCCCGCAGCAGACGATGTTCCTGTTCAATCCCGCCGACAAAATCATGAACATCGCGGCACTTGTTCTGGAAGCGCGACTGGCGACTGATGCCAACTCAGCAATTACCATTTGGCGGCGGGCGGTGGAAGCACAAGATGCTCTCAGCTATGACGAGCCGCCGGCCTGGTATTACTGGATCCGCCAGTCCCTCGGTGCGGCTCTCCTTCGTAGCGGTCGCGCTGCCGAAGCAGAAGCCGTTTTTCGCGAAGGCCTGCGCCGTGTTCCGCGAAATCCACGCCTTCTCTTTGGCCTTTGGAAGTGTCTTGAGGCTCAGGGAAGATCCTCAGATGCCGGTTGGGTTCAGCGCGAGTTGGCAGCCTCATGGCGCGGTGGAGATTCGGCTAGCTCACTCCGCATCGAGGATTTCTAGGGAAGCGGCAGCAACTTGTCTGTCGAGGGCCCAGGAGAATTCATGGACCCCTCAGCAGCCGGCTTTCGCCTGCGGACTCGCCCTTCGACTTGGGTCGCGCCCGCAGCGCGGCTCAACCTACATCTTGACGGTTGACTGATGACTCGCCACACATTGCCATTGGCCCTTCGGTCCCTTGACCCAGGTATCCGTAAAGCGTTCATGAACATCGAGAGGCTTGCCGTCCGGATCGGTGCCCTTGGCCTTGAAGTCGCCGGTCGCGACCGCTGCGTCGCCAAACGCGGTCACCTTCAGATCGTCATAAGCCGCGCTTTCATATTTCGTGGCCTTCGCGCTGGCTAGAGACTCGGCTTTGCTGGTTACTTTGCCGTCGCTCCCCGTGTTTACGAACTTGTCGGACAGCAGCGGGGCAACCATGTCAGGGTTGTTTGTTTTCTGTGAGTCCAACCATTTCTGTTCCGCCGCCGCAACGGCTTTCTCAGACCCGTCTTGCGACCATGCGGCGTTGCCGAGCAGGAACAAAGCCACTAGACACAATATCCATGTTCTCTTCATAGGCTTCTCCTTGATTGCTAGTCTTTTCGCGAACAGGACTGTAGTCGGAGCGGTCGGGACTGTCAATGCAAGGCCAGCCGTCGATACGTCGGGTAGGCAAGATTCTCACTTCGCTTTGCCTTTGCTGGAGAGCGCGAATTGATTACCGTCCGGATCCTGAAAGACTCCGGACGCTCCCCACACTTCTTTCTTGGGCTCCTTCGTGAATTTTGCCCCTTTCGCTTTCAGGCTTTTGGCGGTGGCGAAGACGTCGTCGCACCAGAAGGCGATGGACTGAAATTGACCAATGCGGCTTTCGTGGCCTTCTGGCGTGAAGAGAGCCAATCCGGTCTCGGAGCCGGGGATCATGAGTTCGATCCAGCGTTGGGTGGGCGTGAAGGGCTGGTCGGTGACGACCTTGAAACCCATTGTCTCGGTATAGAAGTCCAGCGCCGCGTCCTGGTCGCGAACCGGAATGCTGACGAACTTGATGCCTCGAACCATCGTGAATCCTCCTCGAATTCCGGGAGCATAGCCTAGACGAAATCCGCGCGGCAATGTGGTATCCGATGCTATATTGACCGTCGGTATAGCGATGATTTCCTTCGACGACTATGTGATCGATGTGCTGATGCGCGATCTGATAGGTCATGACCGGAAGCCGACCAGTTTTCTCGTATATCTGTGGCTCGATGCCGAGCAGACGCGCCGGGATGGTCCGGTGCAGGTGAGCTACGTTGAGTTGGCGGAGTCGGTGGGCGTGTCGAAGAGCTCGGCGCAGGTCGCTGTGAACTGGCTGCTGCGAAGGAAACTGCTGGCGGTCAGCAAGGACAGCGTCACGGCGACTCCGTCTTACACGGTGCAGAGGCCGTGGAGAGAGCGCGAGCGTGGTGCTGCGCGGCGTCGCTGACAGCGACGCGTGTCTCGTGACGTTCACGCCAGCCGCCCATTCAGAGGCAGGTCGCGGCCACCGCTTCGACTGACGGCCCGCGTCCCTGAGATTTCGCTTCGCCCGTATCAGCATTCGCTAACTGTGTACGTGCCGTACGAGTTTTCGCCCCCCACGCGTACATCGCTTCGAGGACGGGCAGTAGGGTTTCACCGAGGGGAGTTAGTTTGTACTCCACCTTGGGCGGAACTTCTGCGTAGACCGTGCGTTCGACCAGGCCGTCGTGCTCCATCTCGCGGAGTTGCTGCGTGAGCATCTTGGCCGTGATTCCGCGGAGGGATCGCTTGAGTTCGGCGTGGCGACGAATCTTGCCTCGAACCAGGTGCGCGACGATCAGAATCTTCCACGCGCCGCCGACGTAGCGCAGCGCGTATTCACAAGGGCACTCGCGGACGGTTTCGCTCTTGAGCTTCCGCATACGGCTTTCTCCAGGTATCCAACTGGGTAGTAAGTTACAAAATTGTGCGTTCTTGACTCGGCTGTGCGCCTCGCCTAGCCTACGCGCACGCTGCCGCTACGCATACTAGCAATGGGTTGGAGACTGCGGCAAATGTGGTGGGGAGAATGATCATGAGGCTGAATTACAGAATTGTGTTGGTCTTGCTGGCTGGCATCTTGATCGGCGTTGCGGGAGCCCGGATAGTTCATGCGCAACAAACCGGGACGGCACCGGCCTACGTTATCGCGGAAGTAGAGGTCACTGACCCCACCACTCTGCAGAAGTATGGCGAGAAGGCGCCACAGATCGTGGCGTCTTTCAATGGCCACTACGTGGTTCGCGGCGGCAAGACCGTGGCACTGGAGGGCGAACCACCCAAAGGCTATGTCGTCGTGATCGGTTTCGACAGCCTGGAGAAAGCACGCTCGTGGTACGACTCGCCGGACTATGCGGCCATCCGGCCGTTCCGGCAGAGTTCGACAAAGAGCCGGATATTTATTGCTGAGGGCGTCGCACAGCAGTGACGTACGGGCGATCTTAACAAGTGGCTCTGCGACTCACGAGACGTTTCCGGTTCGCTCGCTGCTTTCTGGCAGCTCAGTTTGTAATTTCTTTCGTGCATCCGCGACCGCTAGCAGCCATGCGGAATCAAACGCTGCAAACACCTATGAGCGCCAATATCCTGCAGTCCATCGGCAACACTTCGCTGGTACGCCTGACTCGAGTTGTTCCAGAGGGCGGCGGCCAGATCTTCGTCAAGGCGGAATGGGAGAATCCCACCGGAAGCATGAAAGACCGAATGGCCTTGGCCGTAATTTCGCGAGCCGAGGCGGATGGAAGACTGCCTCCGGGCGGCACGGTGGTCGAATACACGGGGGGCAGCACGGGGACCTCCTTGGCGCTGGTGTGTGCCGCCAAGGGGTATCCGATTCATGTCGTCAGCGCACGCGCTTTCAGCCAGGAAAAGCTCGACCACATGGTCGCCTATGGCGCGAAGCTGACACTCGTCCCCTACGACGGTGGCGGCATCCGAAAGCAGCTCTTTCTCGACATGATCGAAGCTGCCCGCAAGCTGAGCTTCGCGCCGAACACCTACTTCACCGATCAGCTCAACAACACTGACAGCGTGGCGGGATACGCTTCGCTAGGCGAGGAGATCTGGCAGCAAATGGGTGGCAAGGTGGATGCGTTCGTCCACTCGATCGGTACGGGGGCCTCGCTGCGGGGAGTGACGAATGTGCTGCGGCGACATAACCCTAAGATCACGATTGTTGCGGTTGAGCCGGGCGAGTCTCCGGTGCTGTCGGGCGGGAAGTCTGGCGCCCACGACATTGAAGGAATAGGGATTGGTTACGCGCCGCCGCTCTGGGATCCGACACTGGTCGATCAGGTGCTCGCCGTGACCACGGCCGATGCGAAAGACATGGCGCGGCGGCTGGCGCGGCAGGAGGGAATCTTCGCCGGTACCTCCTCCGGCGGGAACGTGCAGGCGGCGATCCGCGTTGCGAAGGAGCTTGGGCCGTCGGCGAGAGTAGCGACGCTGATGGTGGATTCAGGCTTGAAGTATGTGAGTACGGATTTGTACCGCAATGAGTAGGTGAGGATGAGACGTCAGCGGCGCTTCTTGGCTGCGACCTCCGCGACACGCGCCTTCACAATTCGTTTGACCAAAGTGACGGGGATCGGCCTGTCGAGCGGGAAGTGGATGGTGCCCTTCGATGTCGAGTGGTCCTTCAACTCAGCCTTGAATTTTGCGATCACCGAAGCGGTCGGGAACAGGCTGCAGTGGTTTGCAAAGGCCGCGAACCACACCAGGATTACTTCGTGCTTGAATGCCGGGATCCGATAACTGATGGTTTCCACGGCCTTGCGAGGCATGGCGGATCGAATCGTGGCGCGCAGCTTGTCGAACGCGGCGCGGCTAGGTTTCGGAACCTTCGCCAGGTATGCCTCGACGTTTGCCTGAGGGTCTTTGTCGCGGGCAGCAGGTTTGCGGCGGGCGGACGTCACTTTACACATGATGGATTGGGAGTGTCAGCGAGAAACGAAATGCCCTTGAACGAATCCACCGCCTGATTGAGTTCTTCCGGGGAGCCGGCATTCACCATCTCGCCGATGAGGTAATTCCGAAAACGCGTAAAAACTAACGAGCGGTACGCGGCGGGTCCGTAGGGAAAAGAAACCTTGTAATCGGAACGAAAAAACTTCTTCCCGCCGTATTCCACGACGCTCGTATCGCGCAAGACTTTGTTCTTGTCAGGAGCATGTTTCGTCTGCGCCTCAACGGCGTGGCTTACAAATTCCTTGGCATCCGGATTCTGATCGCTTACGGGAGTGGCGTACAGAGTGATCGTGTTTCCGAAGGTGCCCTGCTTGGGTTGCTCGATCATGAACAAGCCGAGTCCTCCACCCACCTGATGGATGGCGCGCGCCGGACCGCTTATGCCCTGGCGCTTGGCCAGCCAACCTTGCGGCATGTGGAAGGAAAATCCCAGGCATTCGTTGGAGTAGGTGTCGTGCACGTACTGGCCCGCATCGATGCGAAGCCCCGCGGTAGCTGCGGGAGGAGACTGCTGGGCGAAGGCGAAAGCCGTCGCGAGAAAGCCAAGAAGGATTGCGGCACCGATCTTCATCATCGGGAGAACACCACGCCGTGTGGCAGGCCGGTCCCTTTCCATCCGTGAGGCCACTGGCGGTCTTCGAAGTTGAAGCCGACCTTGCCGTCCGTGTCGCGGAAGCCTTCGTCAATGGTCAGGGCTCCGGTGGCGGGGTCGAACTTCACCAGATACAAGCGGCCGCGTGTATTCAAGCCCGCGGTCACGACCACGCGCTGAGTCTTGGCGTCCCACGAGGTCCAGTGTGGTATGTAGTCGTCGGTCAACTTCAAGCGGGAGACTTCGACTGGCTTCGCGCCATTGGTGATGTCGAGCACGACGAGGCCGTGAGTGGCGCGCACGCCTTCGATCAGGAAATGCCCGACGATCGTTGGAACTCCGCACCAGTTGCCGGGGAACGTGTAGACGAGTTTGGCTTTGGGATCGTTGGTGTCGACGTCGGTAATGCGTTCGATGCCGCAGCTGAGCGTCTGCACGAAGACTGATCCGTCGGGACCGAGACGGGGTTCCTGCGGGCCGATCTGCGAATAGCGGTTCTCGCCGACGTCGAAGTACGAGGTCTTCAGCAGCTTGAGATCGGAGAGCCGCCACACCTGGTAGGTCACGCCGCTGAAGATATCCTCGAGATGCATGGAGGAGTCGGTGGCGACGACGCGATCCTTGTCGGGGAGTACGACGAGGCTGTAGGGAGTCAGCAGAGCATTCGGAAAGGCTGGATCCGCGCTGCTTGAGGAGCGCACTAGTTTTCCGTGATCGTCGATTTCTACCAGGCCGCCGCTGGCGCCGCTGCCCTCGCTTATCGCGTGATGCGCGTGCTGAAAGCTGGCAAGCACGTGTCCGTTCGGCATCCGCAGATAGGAGTGCGGATGCATGTAGCCATCCATGTCGGTGAACGAAGAAGCGATTTGGGGATGAATGGGATCATGCAGGTCGAAGATGAAGGTGCGTCCAGCTTCGTGATCGTTGGCGAAGAGCATGCCGCTCGCGGGCATGGAGTATTCGGTGTGGTGGACGCTCTTGGTCGGCTGATCGGTGGCCAGAGTCGTCACGAGGCGCCCGTAGGAAGCCGAAGCGGGGTCGGCGTCGATGACTGCGAGAAAGTCATTGCTCTTGCCATCCGCGTCGCCGGTCCAGGCGAAAAGGTAGTGTCCCTGCGCCGGTTCCTTCTGATCGGTGGAGAATGAGCCTACGCTGCATGCGGCGAGCAGCAGAAGCAGCGTGGCAGATCGACGTCGCATGAATCCTCCCGAGAATGTTGGCGGAAACGAAAGAATAGCAGTTTCCTGATGGTGTAAGAGACTGTGAGTAGTTTCCCATCGCCGCGCAAGTTGCGGTAGAGTCAGAAAGTACAGCGCTCATCTCGTCGCCGTGTTCCGAGGAGGATCCATGAGCAACGATCTCTCGCGCAGAAAATTCCTTGAAAAAGTTGGATTGGGTGCAGCGACCGGCGCCGGCGTGTGGTTGCTGAAGGATGTTGCCCAGGCCGGGCCTCCTGCGGCCGCTCTGCCGACGCGCACACTGGGGCGCACCGGAGCCAAAGTGTCGATCCTGGCATTTGGCTGCGGCAGCCGCTTCCTGATGTACGAAGATGAGGAGAAGGCGCAAGCGGCGCTGAATCACGCCATCAATCTCGGCATCACCTACCTCGATACGGCCTACGCTTACGGCGATGGCAAGAGCGAGACGCGCGTTGGGAAGACGATGGCCACGCGTCGCAAAGACGTCTGGCTGGCCACGAAAATTCCCGATCGCAGCTACGACGGCTTCAAGCGCCGGCTGGAAGGCAGCCTGAAGCGGTTGCAGACTGACCACGTCGATCTTGTGCACATGCACAGCCTGGGTCACGCTGATGATCTGGCAAAGATCGAAGCGCCTGACGGCTGCCTGAAAGCCGCCATGGAAGCGCGGGAGCAGAAAATGGCGCGCTTCATCGGGATGACCAGCCACACGGACGGCACGGTGATGGCGCAGGCGATCGAGCGCCACGACCTCGATTGCGTACAGATGGCGCTGAACGCGTCGCGCAACGGGCGTTTCGAAGAACTGGCGCTGCCCGCTGCCAATAAGAAGGGCCTCGGCGTCATCGCGATGAAGATCACCGGGCAGGAATTTTTGCTGGGGCAGGGAACGGGCAAGTCCGATATCAATGCGCTTCTGCGCTATTCGATGAGTTTGCCGGTGACGACGGCGGTGGTCGGCATGCCGCATATTGAAATGCTCGAGCACAACGTCGAGATAGCCCGAGGCTTCGCACCCTTTTCTGAGCAGGAGATGGAGCGATTGCGCAAAGATGTGGGGCCGGCGCGCGAGGGGCTGGAGCACAACCTGAGCGGGCATCTGGATGGCCCGACGCAGACACCCCAGATTTTCTGGGCTTAGGAATAAGAGTTGCGCAATCCTTGTCATCCTGAGCGCAGCGAAGGACTCCTGCACTTGCCGTCGCAGACGAGTTGCATAGGTTCTTCGCTTCGCTCAGAATGACAAGGTTTTAGAGTTGGCATTCGCTCGGTACTGGTTACCAGTAACCATTGCCAGCAGAAACCTTCGTAATCTTGCCCGCCCCGCGTGAGCCGCACTACCATCACTTCCTCGATTTGGGCGGTGTGAAAAGATGTCCTCCCCTGTAAACACGCGCCGTTGGTTGCGCCATCCGGTAGAGTTGCCCGTTCTGGTTGTGCCTCGGGGCGGGGATTCCAAACTTGCTGTCCAGGGCCGCGGAATTGAGATCAGCGAAGGGGGCATGACGCTGTACGCGGGCGTGCCACTGAAGCCCGGCGACTACATGGACCTGGAGTTCCAGACGCCCGGCCGCACCCGCGTGTCGGCCATCGTGCGCAACCGCACCGGCTACTGCTTCGGCCTGGAGTTTTTGACCCCGCTGGGTAGCGAGGCTCCCAAGGCATCCGTCGCGGTGCGGCCTCCGAAGACCACGGAAAGCGGCGACCTGCGCACGGTTCTCCGCCGAAAGGAAGTCGAGATGGAGCGTTTGCGCAAAGAGATCTCCACCCTGCGCGCGTACGGCAAGTTCACTCGCTGACCCTCGGCGAGATGGCACGTCCGGAACCTCAACCGCGAATCTTTCGGATGATTACCATGGTGGTTTTGCGATAGCCCGCCTGTCCCAAGTACTATAGCCACGCATTCTCTCCCTCATTCTGAAGCACGCGGATTGAAACTCCGCGCCGGAGTCCGATCAGGCCTATGCCATTTCGCGCCACGAACGTTTTGCTTACTGATAACGAGGCCAGGGTGTTCGGCTGCCTGGTCGAGAAAGAAATCACCACGCCGGATTATTATCCGCTGTCGCTGAACGCGCTGATCAATGCGTGTAACCAGAAGTCTAACCGCGATCCGGTAATGAGCTTGAACGAAGAAGCTGTCCGGCAGGCGCTGCATTCACTGAATGAAAAGGGCCTGACCGGAACGGCCAGCAGCGCGGGCGACAGCCGAGTGCCCAAGTACGAACATCGCATGCAGGAAGCCTTCAACTTCACGCGCCGTGAGACCGCTATCATGTGTGTGCTGATGCTGCGCGGGCCGCAGACGCCGGGCGAACTGCGCGGACGATCGGAGCGCCTGCAGCGTTTTGAAGATCTGACCGATGTGCAGGCCACGCTACAGAAACTCATGACGCGCGAGGAGCCTTTGGTCAAAGTGCTGCCCCGCCAGCCGGGGACGAAAGAGGCTCGTTACGCGCACTTGCTATGCGGCCAGAAGCCAGAGTGGGATGCGCCCCAGGCAGTGGCGGTCGAGGCGCGATCCGAGAGTTCTGGTGACAGCGAGCGTTTCGCCGCGCTGGAGGAAGAAATGTCGGCGCTGAAGAAAGAGATGGCCGATTTGCGCGAGGAGATCGCGAGTTTCAGAAAGCAATTCGAGTAGCTCACAATTGTTCGCCTGACTGTCCGTTGCCGCGAGGACGTTTTCTCAGTACGCAATGCGCCCTTGTTGAAGTTTAGCTCCAGTCCTCCTCCCGGGTCGCTTGCAGCCCGCCCTGTCCACTTCAACGCGTACAATACGATGCTCGTTATTATTCTCGATCTCGCAGGGAGATTCCCCATGAAATCCGTGAGAGTGTTGGCTGTGTGCGTGATGATTTGTCTGGCGCTGCAGTGCAGTGTGGTGTCGATGGAGGCTGCCGACAGCGAAGCGGTTCTCAAGGCGTCCGATATCACGAACAAGATTTTTCCGGACCAGGTGTTCTTTCGCGGACAGGTCGCTTCCGTACAAATGCGAAATACCGGCGGCGTCCGGTTTGCCAATGAGATGTTCGTTCTCGCCGGGCTGGTCGATAACTCCGGATATTCGAGCGACATACGGCAAAAGTACCAGGCGTACCTCATTTCCGAAGTGACGCTTGTTCTGGGTGGCAAGAAACTTGCTCCGGGTGCGTACGGAGTTGGTTTTGTGCAGGGCAAGTTTGTGGTGATGGACCTGGGGGCGCATGATCTGCTGCAAGCCGATTCGGCCCGTGACACGGAGATTAAGCGCCCGCTGCCCTTGCAGGTACTGAGCTCCGGCGGGAAGTATCGCTTGTACGCGGGACGGGACTACATTGAATTCGCACGCTCGGAATGAAGGTTGGGGCGGCGAAGGGTTACGGAAAAGTCTGTATTGTCGATCACGGCTGCCTCTAATTATTGTTAGAGGATTGTGGAGTTGTCAGCCATCGACGAACGTGTGAAGAGATTGTGTGCGAAAGCGGCGACCGCCCGCGAAGACGAAGCCGAAGAAATTCTGGCTGAATTGCGAGTCGCGCTGAAGGAGCACGCGCGCTTTGTACGCCTTATGGCGAGTAAAACGCTGATTCGCATGAGCAAGGAATTACCTCCCTCTCCACCATCGAAAGACGCAGCCTGATTTTTTCAGGTCGCTTGTTCGGTAAATTTCCTCAACCTCGGAAACGATGCGAGCAGAGCAGGACTGTCTCGTGAGGCGGACCTCAAGCTTGCTCTTCGGTCGTGACCGGAACCAGCGAAACGCTTTTGGCAGCTTCGTCTTCGTTGCGCCATGTGCGATATCTCAAGCGGCTGGCATTTTTCGTAAGCAGAAAATTTCCGTAGATCTCCAGTCGGTCCGCCCACGATAGCCGTTCAGGATTCCACGAGGCAGCGACCTCACTGAATCGCGCGTTGCCGGTAAGGCGCCCGAGGATATCGAGAAGCGTCAAATTTAGCCAGTGGTACGCTGGAGGGCAGAGGTATTCGCGGTTCGAGTACCACGACCATTTTCCACGATAGTCCCATGTTGGAAGAAAATGCTGCAGGCCTGCAATGCCTTCCAAAAACAACTGATGCACGCGGGGATCCTCGGTCTCGACGTAGAGGTCGTAGAGGCCGACCAGTGACCTCATGAATCCGTCCATGATGCCGGGTGCAGGCAGACCCGGCGCTTCGGTGTACACGATGTGACCTTCTCCGCGTGCCCGGACGCCGCCCTGACGCTCGTCGAGTTCGAAGACTTTCGAGGTGCGATGGAGCAGTTCCAGAAGCTGAGGGCGCCGCGTCACACGCCACCCGCGTACCAGCGCACTGATGATCAGACCCTGCACGTTGGCTGACAGCCAGGGTGCCTTGTGATGAACCGCCCCGTCGCGCAGATTAAAGTTGTGCGGCCAGACCGCTGCGCCGTCCTCGCGAATCACCGCGTGGTGCTCGAGCCAATCTATCTGTTTCAGGAATTTGTTTAAGAGCTCCTGATCATTCTGCCTCAGGTAGAGGTTCAGGTTGCCGATGGCATACATGGCAATGTAGCCCGGCCGGTAGATGACGCCCGTGAGGCGGTTCCATACCTGGGGGATGCCGTTCGCGTCGAAATGCGTAGTGGATCGATAGGGTGGCTGCTTGCGATACTTGTGCAGATAATAGTGGAGAGAATCCTTGGGGCCCGCCTCGGCCACAACCGTCAGGGGGTAGACGAAGCGGAACTCGGCGACCTCTTCGTAAAGGGTCCGGGCTGCAACTCTCAGCTTGTCGGAAGGCATCGACGCAAAATGGCGCTCTGCGAACGAGAGATTATGGATGCGATCCCGCGTCTTCGGCAAGACTTTTCGTGAAATCCTGGGAAAGGCCCTTCAGCGAAAACCGCTGCCAGGCTTGGTGTTTGGGCGGGCGTCTGCCGAGAGGCCAGGTCCACGGGCAGCATAGCAAATATCAGGAAGGGAAGCCGTGGGCATCCGCATGCCGCAGTGCGTGCCCTAGGAACTGGTAGGGAACGTAATTCCCCAGAACGTCTTGCCCTTTTCTTCCTTATCCAGAAACTCGATGGCGTACGTGGGAACGCCTTGCAACGCAGCGAGTTGTGCCACGACGCGGGCGGCGATTTGGGTGCCTCGCTTGTTCTGCACGATGATCGTAGAACCCACCTGCAGTTCGCGGTGCAGAGCGACGGCAGCCCCATGCCGGTTGAGATTTGTGGCGCGCGCCGGCAAGTTGAAGGCGTTCTTCTGACGATCCTGTCCAGATAAACCCACGGTCGCATTCAGGGCCATGCGGCTGCTGCGCCGTTTACCCAATTGGCTGCGGCTGACGTTGTTGGGGACCAACAGATTCGGGCGTTGGGGCTTGGCAGTGCGGTCGAGGGGTTTGAGGTTCATGCTGGACTGAGAAAATAGCCTGAGAGTTTAGGGCATGCAATACACGTCGGTCACTTGCTGGGAGGTTACCCGGCCCGCCTCGTATATGGCGGTGGGCGCGGCATTTACAGGGTGGCCATTCCCCTGGGGAGACGCGTCGGTAGCGGGAATTGCTCAAGTGCGTTCGTTACGCGATGAACACTTGGGCTCGGGGAATTGGGCCCGAGGATGGAGACGCCAAATCAAGTATGGCGCTTGCGATCTTGGCTCCTCCGACGGAAGAGGGCTCGATCGGGTTCGCGTAGTCTGCGATCGAGGTGCATATGAATCGCAGGTCGATCACGGGCAGGCCTAATGCAAAGCCTATCCTGAGAATTGCGTCGTTGAAAATCTTCAAGGCAGTCGTCACTGCGCGCTGAAATTTCACATCGTCGAAACATCCGTTGTAGATCGTGCACAGTCCCAGCGGAAGGCTCGGGTGCAGGCACGCATGGACGGCTTCGCGGTAGTTTTCCTCGAAACCGCCAGCCACGTCTGCCAACAGCGCAAGGGCTTCCGCGGTGGAGCGAACTGGCGTGTTAAGGATGTCGGACTTCATGAGCGCATCGTTGCCACCCACGCTGAGGACAAGATGGGAGGCATCCTGCGGTAAGCGTTCCAGTTGCGCGGGAACATTCAGCGTGACCGAACCGTCGACCGCGAGCAGTGTGGCCTTCCATCCTTGCGGGAGCCGTTCGCGGACCTGAGTGATGACGTCGGGTCCGCCTCGCGTGTAGCTGGCGTTGTCGAAGATGGAGTCGCCGAGCAGGACGATATGAGGCATGCAGGAGATTGTACTTACCGTGACAGCACAGTTGGTGAGTGGGCAGCATCGGGCGGTCGACGCTACCAGAGGGCAGCCCTCTCCCGTCTTCCCGCGGTGAAATAATAGGCGTTGTTGCCTGTGCGCAGATCTTTTCCGTACACGAATGTCACGCCCACACCCAGCACGTGCAACTTGGCTTGAGCGCCTGTATCCCAGTGCCAATTGCGAGAGCCGAGATTCCCGGCAGCACCCTCAATTTTGCCAGTATCGAGGAAAGGGCCGACTTTCAAAGTAAGCAGGCCGTTCCCGTAGAGATTTTTGTCGAGCGAACTGTTGATCAGGAAGTAGTGTGTGCCGAGAGGGGCGCTGCCTTTGCGGCCATCGCGCGTGCCGACATGGCCACGCAGCCAGAGATCGTTGTCACGCTCCATGCCGAGTTGGAACAGTTCGTCGAACGGTGGCGGCCCAGTTGTGCCGCCGCCGCGAATATCGATTGTCGTTTCGTAGTCGTCGCCCTGCATCTGCGGGAGCCAGTGTGTTTGGGCTCCGCCTTCCAGTTTGGCGAAGGCGTGCGCGGGTTGTGACCAGATGCGTGCGATCTGCGACATTGCTTCGGTGGTGACCCTCAGGCGATGTTCGGGTGCATCGAGTGCTCGGTAGTGAATGCGCGCGATCTGCTTGAGTTGTCCGCCTTCCAGCAAAAGGGCTGGCGTGAGCGCCGAGCCTGGCGTCACGTTGCCGTACTCGCGGTGAGAGAACTCTGCCCCCGCCGACCATCCCCAGCGGCCACCGTTGAAGGAATCGATCCCGGCGCCGAAGGCCTCGCGCCGTAGATTTAGAAAGCCAATCGAGGGCGAAGTGCCTGTGAATGATTGTCGGATGTCCCAATTTTCGTTGCGCAGGTCGAGTCCGAAGCGATAGCGCCAGCGGGGATTGGCGTGCAGAGGTGCGGAGACTTGGGCGGAGAGCCGGCGCTTCTGCGCATCGAAGCGGACCAGCGATGTGACATTGACCGCGTTGCCGGCGATGTCGAAGTACTCGGGATAGATCGTCTGGTACGCGATTCCGCTGAATGTTGAAAGCAATCCTTGCCAGAGGCTGTTGCCGAAGCCGTGGCGTTCCTGAAGATTGAGGATGGCGTCGAATTTGTTATCCGGATGCGCCTCCAGCTGAATGCGCGGAGATGGGAAGACGCCCAGACCCTGCAGGCGGACTTGTGACGTTTGGAGATCGGCCAGGTGGAGTTCGGATGCGGGTGAGAATGCCAGTGCGCGATCGACGAGTGCCGGCTTAGTTCGTAACGCGTGATCAGGCTGCACGTTTGCAACGTAAGGCTTGCCAATCCGGTTCCAGTACTTGAGCGCAGCTGGCAAGTTGCCCTGAATGAAGTAGACGGTTCCGAGGAAATCGTTCGCGTAGGATTCCTCGGGATCGATTCTGAGGGCCAGGCGCAGATAGCGGCTGGCGTCCGCGGGACGGTTCTGCTTGAACGCGATGCCGGCCAGTTCGATGGCGAATCGCGAGTCGTGAGGAGCGATTCGCCTTCCGGCGAGGAATGCCGCACGCGCATCATCGAGGCGGCCGACCTGAGCCAGCGCGGTTCCGTACATGTATTCGAGGTCGGCTGCCTTGTTCGGGATCGGCTCGATTTCGCGGATCATTTTTGTCCAGCGCTGTTCAGCGACGAGTTCTTGGAGATATTGCGATTGCGGAATGTCCGCCTTCTGCGCCGCCCCGGGCCTGAGTCCAACACAATGGGACAAGAATCAGAAACAGAAAGTATGCGCACGAAGCCCGGCCGCCGGAAAGCGAGCCGACGTGTAATTCACTCGATTGAGAACGCAGATCTAGCGCTGCGAAGAGGCGCGCTCGGCTTGAGGCACTGCCAGCAAAGTCCAATTGCCTGTGCCTTTCCATTCTTTTTCGAAGGTCGAAAGGTCGCGCTGCAGCAGCTTGCGCTCGGCCGGATCGTTCACGAGCACCAGGTTCTTCGTCGGATCAAACCCGGCAACCACAACATAGTGTAAGGGAGCCTTGGCAGCCGGTTGCAACGCCACAATCAGTGGCCGACCCTTGGCAAGATGATCCTGCAGATTTTGCACTCGCCCCGCGAACGCGAAAGCGCGATAGCCATGCTGTTCGAAATAGCGTTCCAGGTCTGAAGCGTAGATTCCGTGCGCCTTCGAAGAATAGAGAGATAGCTGGATCTCGGGGGCATCGGAGACCGCGGTGGGCGCGAGTCCCTGCTGGCGCTGCCAGAACCGCATGACCATCGCAATGCTGGCAGCGCCGCAGCCGTTCTTTTCCTGCTTTACAAAAGGAACATCCAGCCAAATGCCGGAACCTTCCCCGGCGACGGCGAGCGCACTAAAGCCCACCGCAATAAGCAAGATGTTGACAATCGTTTGGCGCACAGGAGCCTCGAGCCTTAGCGTACCGCGACAATGATCAGAATGAGAGCCGCAATCGCCACCAGAATGATGATCAGATCGCGATCGCTGAGCCTTCCGGCCGCAAAGTCAGACTGCGCCTTGTTCGCCCGTGAGGCGAGCTGCGCCAGTTCCTGATCGTTCAGTTGTGATACCGCATTTTTCACCTGCTGCGCATCCAGGTGGGCAGATTTCAAAGCTTTCTCGGCCGTGGGCGTCGAGACGAACTGCTGCAGCGTGTCCAGATTGTGCTGGCGCGCCTGGGTCGAGGCCACTACCGCGCTCTGCAGTTCGGAAGGACTCACGACATGGTTCTGGGCCAGCGCATCTTGCGGAATCATGAACACCAGCGCTAGCATTCCGGCCGCGAGAGCGCGCACGAACTGATTTGTGAAAGAAGCCATTTCTGCTCTTCTCCTGAGTAGTGAAATTGTTGACGAAGTTTGTCTAAATATACCGGACTTTAGACCGCCTGAGCTTTACAAAGGTTGTACCCGAAGTTGCGTGCTTGGAGCTTGTTGCACGTGAAAATTGCGCGGAGGATTGCTGCCGGAGCGCACAAATCTTAAATCGAGACTGCGCAGAGAACGCTGTTGAGAGCGCAGAGGAAATTCTTGGAGACCCGTGCAAATGCTTAGGGACATCTCAGTAGGTCAGATGTTCCAATGTAGGTTGCAAAATGCAAGTCATCTTGTTAGCCTGCCGGGGTGGCTGGCAAGGTCAAAACCAAGCGTCGCTCCGGTTGTCCGGTCAACATGTGCCTCGAAGTGTTTGGAGATCGCTGGTCGTTGTTGATTGTGCGCGACCTGATGGTTCGAGGCTACCGTACGTTCAAGCAGTTCCAGGAATCCGGGGAAGGAATTGCGTCAAACATTCTTGCCGATCGGCTGCAAAAGCTGGAACAGTCCGGCATTCTCACGAGCGAGGCGGAAGAGTCGGACGGTCGTCGGATCAACTACCGGTTGACGCGCAAGGGAATTGACCTGGCGCCCATTCTGCTGGATCTGCTGATCTGGGGAGCGCGCCATGAGCAGGGAGACGCGTCGTGCTCAGTCATTTTGAGGATGGAAAAGAATCGCGAGGAAATTCTCACGGAAGCTGAGCGCCGATGGCGGGAGCGGGATTCGACGCCGCTCATCCCGCGATTCGATGGCGAGGTCGCGCGGAATCTGGGACGCCGGGCGGAAAAAACAAACCTTAAGGGCTGAAGCTTCACCGTTTTGTCTAAATCTTACGAAGGAGCACGACATGAGCAAGGTGAGAGTTCTGGTCGGTACACGCAAAGGCGCATTCATACTGTCTTCCGATGGCAAGCGCGAGAAATGGGATGTCAGCGGGCCGCACTTCGCGGGCTGGGAGATCTACCACATGAAGGGTTCGCCCGTAGATCCCAATCGTCTCTACGTCTCGCAAACCAGTGGTTGGTTTGGCCAGATCATTCAGCGCTCTGACGACGCCGGCAAAACATGGCACCAGCCCGGCACTCCCAAGGGCGAAGCGCCCGCTCCCGGCGGCATGCCCAAGGGTGACAGCAACAAGTTTGCCTACGATGCATCATCGGATACCGGAAAACCGCTCACCACGCACCAATGGTATGACGGCACGCAGCATCCGTGGGAGTTCAAGCGGGTGTGGCATTTGGAGCCCTCGCTCAGCGACGCCGACACCGTGTATGCGGGCGTGGAAGACGCCGCCATCTTCAAGACGACCGACGGCGGAGAGAACTGGAAGGAACTGTCCGGCTTGCGGGGACACGGCACCGGGCCCAAGTGGCAGCCGGGTGCAGGTGGCATGTGCCTGCACACCATCATCCTCGACCCGAAAGATCCCGACCGGATTTACATCGCCATCTCCGCGGCTGGAGCGTTCCGCACTGATGACGGTGGCAAGTCGTGGAAGCCGATCAATCGCGGGCTGCGGTCGCAGTACATTCCCGATCCAGCGGCCGAGATTGGGCATTGCGTCCACCACATTGCCATGAATCCCGAGCGGCCCGGCGTGCTGTTCATGCAGAAACATTGGGATGTTATGCGCAGTGACGATGCTGGCGACAACTGGAAGGAAGTCAGCGGCAACCTGCCCACCGACTTCGGCTTTGTGATCGACATCCACGCGCACGAGCCGGAAACCATTTACGTGGTACCCATCAAGAGCGATTCGGAGCACTACGTGCACGACGCCAAGCTGCGCGTGTTCCGTAGCAAGACCGGCGGCAATGAATGGGAAGCCCTGACCAAAGGCTTGCCACAAAGTGACTGTTATGTGAATGTGCTGCGTGACGCGATGGCAGTGGACACGCTCGATAAATGCGGCGTCTACTTCGGGACAACGGGCGGACAAGTCTATGCGTCGGCCGACGCGGGCGACAGCTGGAATCCCATCGTCCGCGATCTGCCGGCGGTATTGTCGGTCGAGGTGCAAACCCTGCCATGATTCGCGTGGTTCTTCCTCCGCACTTGCGTGCGCTGGCGCATGTTGAAAATGAAGCGACACTCGAGGTGGCCGCTCCGGTCACCCTGGGCGCGGTGCTGGATGCGTTGGAGGCCCGGTATCCGATGCTGCGTGGCACGATCCGCGATCACGTCACGCAGCAGCGGCGTCCGTTCCTGCGCTTCTTCGCTTGTGAGCAGGACATGTCCCACGATCCGCCAGACACGCCACTTCCGGATGACGTCGTTTCCGGGGAAGAGCCACTCATCGTCCTGGGAGCCATCGCCGGCGGTTAGGGTCTTCGCCTTAAAAATAAAAATCAGTGATCGTGTCGATTTCCCTGGCGCCCGTTCGTCTTCACCATAGAGGGCGGATTGAGGGGGACGGTGGATGACAGTCGCGATTCCGGCTTCTAACACAAAATCAAGGAGATAGACGATGCGAGTCATGGTGATTGTGAAGGCTGACAAGAATTCGGAAGCAGGCATCCTGCCCAGCAAAGAACTCCTCGGAAGCATGGGCAAGTACAACGAAGAGCTAGTGAAGGCGGGAATCATGCTGGCGGGCGAAGGGCTGCAGGCTAGTTCCAAGGGTAAGCGAGTGAAATTCTCGGGTGAGAAGCGAACCATCATTGATGGCCCGTTCGCGGAGGCCAAAGAACTGATCGCTGGCTTCTGGCTCTGGCAGGTGCGTTCCATGGATGAAGCCGTGGAGTGGTTGAAGCGCGCCCCCTTCGACGGCGGCACTGAAGTCGAAATCCGCCGGGTATTCGAAGCTGAGGATTTCGGGGAGAACCTGACTCCTGAACTGCGCGAGCAGGAAGCCCGGCTCCGCCAGCAGACGTCGAAGAAGCGGGCTTGATGATGAGGACACAGCTAACAGCGGCGGGCGGCCGCGTTTTGCTGAGCGCGGCGCCTTGTTCCTCCGGGAGCTTAGCACCTTCGGTCTGTCTCTGTATCCTGTGCGGGAAGTGTGCGTCAGCGACAGAACCCGATCGACCGAGTGTCGTGCCAATAAAAAAAGTTCTGACGGTTGTCGAGAGCAACATGGCTCATTCGTCGTAACAGTAGAAGGGAAGCGCGGCGGCGATGAATTGCCGACCGACCTTCAACGAATCTAATTTGAAAGAGGAGAAAGATCATGAAATTCCTATCCATCTACAAGTCAAACAAGCCTGAAGGCGTTCCTCCCACCCAGAAGGAAATGGAGGAGATGGGCAAGTACGTGGAGAAAATGCTGAAGTCCGGCGTGGTGATAGCGACCGAAGGATGCCTGCCCAGTGCCCTCGGCGCCAAACTGCGGCTCTCCAACGGCCAGTTCACCGTGACTGACGGCCCTTTCACCGAGGCGAAAGAGATCGTCGGCGGCTTTGCTGTGATGCAGGCGAACTCCAAAGCAGAAATGATCGAGCATGTAAAAGACTTCATGAAGCTGGCAGGCGATGGCGAATGCGAAATCCGGCAGGTGTATGACGGCCACGAAAGCTAGAATTTCGGGAAACAGGCCACTCGTCCAAACAGGTTGGAAAGGATCGAAATCATGCGATTCATGATGCTGATGATTCCCAAAGGCTACGAGCAGGCAAAACCGGGCACCATGCCCGACGCCAAAGCGGTCGCTGCCATGATGAAGTACAACGAGGAACTGCAGAAGGCGGGCGTGCTGCTGTCGCTCGAAGGTTTGCATCCGCCTTCTGCCGGCGCACGGGTTTCGTTTGCCGGCGGCACGCCGAAGGTCACCGATGGACCCTTCGCGGAAGCGAAAGAGGTGGTCGGCGGGTTCTGGATGATCCAGGTGAACTCGAAGCAAGAAGCGATCGACTGGGCGAAGCGGTGTCCTGGTTCGGAGAACGAGACCATCGAGATCCGGCAGGTCCAGGAGATGGCCGACTTCACTCCGGAAGTACAGGAAGCCGCCGCGGGATTCGCCGAGTTGCAGGTCGAATTGGAAAAGAGGAAAACAGCGTAGCCCGATAGATCGCGTGCTTTTCCGAGGCACCGCCACCACCCTTGCGTATTCGGTCTCGCAAGGGTGTTATTTTTTGGAGGGTGATTCTCACTTATTGGAAAGGGTTGACCACGCGCACGCCATCCACTTCTCTCGCTTGCATGTCTTCCGAGATAAGCACGCGACAACCGGCTTGTTTTGCGGAGCGGACGATCAGCGCGTCCCAGAATGAAAGCGAATGGAGACGATGCAGATCGACGGCCGCGAGGATGTCTGCAACATCCGGTGTGGCTACATCGAATTCCGCAAGTAGCTCGATTTTCCGGCGCGCGATGCGCGTGTCCACCTGCAACTTGCGAGTGACAACCACGAAATATTCCTGCAACACCTGAAGGGATACGACACCGGTGCCTGCCCGGCGATGCTCGGCGATTACCTCGAGGGCGCGTCGCTGTTTGGCGGGTGCAGCTTTGTCGTCGGCATACACCAGAACATTGGTGTCGAGAAAACTACGAACGCTCATGGATCTCGTCGCGGTTGAATCGCCACCCGCGCGAATCTCCCTTGCCAGAGAGCTTCCGAAATTCGTCGATGCTGCGTTCCGGATTGTCGCCGCCGGCGAGGGTCTGCAGATAATCGCGGATGAGTTGGTTCAGACTCTTGCCAAGTGCGCTCGCGCGTTTACGAGCCTGCTCGACTAGTTGTTCATCCACAGACAACGTCAAATTCATTACCACATAATACGTGCACACGTAAAATGTGTCAATAATGGTCGTGCGAACGACGTCGTGCATGACAATTGGGGCAATTCTCGACTGGGGGTGGCTGGCCGGGTTCTAAAAGGCTAAGCGGATTTCCGATACACGTTCGATGAATCTCTCATCCAGCCAGCGCACTAGGGAAGCGTGTTTTGAAGTCGAGGATGCCGACCCATTCTGGAGTGATGGAAATTCGCATCATCGAGGGCACCATTCCTTGAAGTTGTTTGAGCCAGGCTTGGCCTCGCTCCTTGCCGAAGTATCGCTCCGCCGCCGCTGCGTATTCGGGGACAATGCCAGCGACTGGCTCGAGTCGCGCGCTGCCACGGATCAATAGGACCTTGTGTGGGAAGTGTTCATCATCGATGGTGATCGCCACCTTGGGATTCTTGGCGAGCGCCTTCAGCTTCGGTGCCTTGGGCGGAGTGCCCATGACCAGTTCGCGACCGTCCCAGTGAAACCAGATGGGCACGACGCGCGGAGTGCCGTCGGTCGAGATGTAAGCCAGCCGGGCCGGGATCTTCGAGGCCAGCAGTTCTTGCGCGACGGGATGCTGAAGAAGGCTTAGGTCTCCCTGCTGAACAGGCATGATGTCTGCTCCTGAGTGCCGCGAGCTGTGGGAATCGGTGGGGGCCGTTGAGCGAGCGCAGGCGCATTGTGCTCTCCCAAAACTGAGTCGTCAAGGTACGGAGCCGGCGACAAAAATCCAAAAGCTGGTCGCTGCGACATGCTGCCACGATCAGACCGTCAAATCTGACGCCTAACGCCTAGGCACCGCTCCTCGCTTCCGCTTCCGCCAGCCAACCCCGGCGCAGTTTTTCCAGAGGGATCGAGGACAGGTAGGGTTTGATGTCGAGGATCGGCGTGCCCTCGAGCATGTCGATTCCGCGCACGCGCAAGCGCGGACCGTCGCGAGCGAGGAGTTCGACCACGGTCAAGCCGATTCCATTCGGCCGCCGCGGCGAGCGGGTGGCGAACACGCCGTGCGTGCGGTTGTCGCTCGGCGGGCTGGCTGTCAAGTCAAAGCCCTGCGAGCGGTCAAAGAGCCACAGCACGTAAAGGTGCGAGAAGCCTTCGATGTCGGTAAGGCCGGCCGCGTAATCGGGGAGGATTTCGAGTTCGCCTTCGGCTTCGTGTTTTGCTCCCAGCCCTTTTGGAACGGCCTTGGGTTCCTTGTACGGACTTCTCACGTATCCGATCGCTTGCATCGAGTACAAAGTGATTCTCCTCTGCTTCTCCTCATACGGTACTCGCTCGTGCGGATGCTGTCTTATCGTTTTTGCATTGTCGTGCCGGTGAGGCGTCTCTATCCCGACCACCAGGCTCTCGTGCGCTAGTATGAATCAAGTAATCTTCACCGCGGGAGCGTACGCCTTTCATGAGGCTCATTCGCAGCTTAGCGTTCTTGTTGGCAGCCCTTTCAGCACTTGCATCAGCGCAGTCCGCTACGGCAAAGAAGCATCTTCTCGTGCTAGGTGAAGAGAAGGGCTACCGGCATGAAGCCGTTTCGCATGCCATGGCGACCATTGAACGGCTAGGCAACGAAACCGGACTGTGGGACACGACGATTCGCACCGACACTGAAGTGCTCACCAAGAAAAAACTCGAGTACAACGCGAAAAACCTGAATGACTTTGATGCGGTCCTGTTTTACACCGGTGGGGAACTTCCCATGGAGGCGTCGCAGAAAGCCGATCTGCTGTCTTTTATTCATGACGACGGCAAGGGGTTCATCGGCGTGCACAGCGCCACCATTACTTTCACGGAGTGGCCCGCGTACGGAGAGATGATCGGCGGATACTTCGACGAGCATCCCTGGGGGACGTTTCAGGCGCCGATCCTGGTGGAAGATCCCAGCTTCCCCGGTATGCAGCAGTGGCCCCGTGCGTTTGTGTTGAATGACGAAATCTATCAGTTGAAGGATTATTCACGTGACCGGGTTCGCGTGCTGATGCGGCTCGATCCGGAAAAGCTTGATTTGGCGAACCCCAAGGTTCATCGGACGGACCGGGACTTCGCCGTGACGTGGGTGCGAAGGTACGGCAAGGGGCGAGTGTTCTACACGAATCTCGGACACGTGAAAGAGAATTGGGATGATCCGAAGTTTCAGCAGATGTATGTCGAAGGCATCAAGTGGGCGATGGGCCTGGTGGAAGGGGATGCGACGCCGCGGCCGTTGCCGAAGCAATAGAGCGTGGCGGCTTGGAGGATCTTGTCCGTCGGCGCATGAGAGTATAAAGACAAACTGCGTTTCAGGGTTCGTATCAGGGCGCGCCTTCAGGCGCGCCGTAAAGGCATCTTCCTGATGCGCATTTAGGCGCTGTGCGTTGGTGAGTCAAATCCGAAATGATCACCAGAAGGTCATTCACGAAGACGCTCGCCGCGAGCGCGGCCCTGGCCGCGTTGCCACTCTACGCACAGACCCAATTGAATATCGGAGTCGGCACCTACAGCTACCACAACCTTTCGATCGACGACATGATTGCGCAGCTGAAAGCTCTGCGCATCGCACAGATCGAGATGTCCCGCGGCGAGTTCATGCTGTTCAGCAAGCCCGAAGAGAGCCTGTTTCGCGCGACGAAAGAGAAGCTGAACCGCGCCAGCATCCAGTGCGTTTCGTATTACACGGCGACCATCAAAGACCGTCAGGATCTCGACAACGCCGTTCGCTTCGCGAAGGCGATCGGGGCGCGCAACATTACGGGCGATGCCACGGGCTCGATTCTCGGCGAAATCGATCAGCGCTGCACGAAGGCAGGGCTGACTTTCGGCATTCACAATCACTACTTCCCCGGACAGAAGTTCCCGTATGAAAGTCCTGACGACGTCTTAAAGGCGCTGGCGAGTTTGTCTTCCACCGTCGGATCGACGGCTGACGTCGGACAGTTCACGTCGTGCGGCTACGATCCGGTGGAGGCACTCCGAAAGCTGGGCCCGCGATTGAAGCTCGTTCATCTCAAGGACATTCAAGCCCGCGATGGAGAGGTCAATGTGCTGCTGGGCACGGGAATCGCAAAAATCCCAGAGGTCATGACGGAACTGCGGCGGCAAAAATTTGCCGGGCTCGTTGCGGTGGAGTACGAAAAGGAAGGTCCGGTTGAAGATGATTTGCGCCAGGAAGTCGAGTACGCCCGCAAATTGGCGGGCTAGGAGCTTGAAATAGGAATGAATCGAGTCGCCGTAAGATCAGTCGCAAAGAACTTGGGAAGTCTGCTGTTGTTGCTGAGTTTGGCTGGCTTGGCCTGGGCCGACGACGCGCATCCTATCCTCGCGCTCGGTTCACACGCGCCCAACTTTGAGCTCCCGGGCGTCGACGGGAAAACTCACAAGCTTGCGGACTACGATGCGAGCCCCGTCCTGGTGGTGGTCTTCACCTGCAATCATTGTCCGATCGCACAGATGTACGAACAGCGGATCGCGCAACTTGCAGCCGACTACAAAGATCGCGGCGTTGCCGTAGTGGCTATCGAGCCGAACGATCCGAGCGCGATCCGCATCGACGAACTCGATTCCTCGGATACGAGTGACAGTCTCGAGGAGATGAAGATCCGCGCGCAGTTTAAGCACTTGACGTATCCCTACCTGTACGACGGCGAGACGCAGTCGGTGACTCGCGCCTACGGACCGCAGGCCACGCCGCACGTATTTGTTTTCGACCGCGAGCGTCGGCTGCGCTACGAAGGGCGCATGGACAACAGCTACCGCGTCGAACAGGTGAAGTCGAGCGAGGCGCGCGACGCGATCGATGCTCTGCTCGCTCATCGCGAGCCGGCGGTGCAGCACACGGGCGTGTTCGGGTGCTCGACGAAGTGGAAAGAGAAGCAGGTAGCGCGGGACGAAGCGCTGCGGAAGATTGAAGCGCAGCCGGCGCGTCTGGAGATGGCGTCAGCGGACGAACTGAAGAAACTGCGAGCGAATGCTACAGACAAAACCTTGCTGGTGAGTTTTTGGGCGACCTGGTGCGGCTCGTGCATCCACGAGTTTCCGGACATGCAAGATACGTTCCGGATGTATTCGGTTCGCGACCTGGAACTGGTGACGGTGGCGGCCAATCTGCCGGACGAGAAGCCCAGCGTGCAGCGGATTCTCGACAAGATGCACGCCACCAGCCGTAACCTGCTTTTCGCTTCCGATGACACGGCTGCGATGCAGGCCGCGTTCGATCCGGCGTGGCAGTCGGCGGTGCCCTACACCGTGCTGATCGCTCCCGGAGGAAAAGTGCTGTATCTGAAGCAGGGCGAAGTCGACATTCTGGAACTGCGCCGCACCATTCTCGCCAATTTGCCGGCCGAGTATGAAGGGTTTAACAAGTACTGGGCCGCGGGCACGAGACCTTAACCCCAAGCTTTTAACCGCAAAGCTCGCCAAGAACACGGAAAGGACGCGATGAAGTGCAAAAGCCCCCTGGCCAGCTTCCGAGAAAATTTCTCTCTTTTCTTCGCGTCCTTCGCGCAACCTTAGCGCCCTTTGCGGTTAAGAGCTTTTCGCTTGCGCTCCCTCCCCAACTTGCGCTCTCTGTCCGAAAATGTTGTGATCCTTGACTATGCCTGCCACCGACACCCATGGTGCCATCGACGCGGTCTGGCGGATTGAATCCGCAAAGGTCATCGCCGGCCTGACGCGCATCGTGCGTGATGTTGGCTTGGCTGAGGACTTGGCGCAGGAAGCGCTGCTGGTCGCGCTCGAAGAGTGGCCGCGTTCTGGCGTGCCCGAGAACCCCGGTGCCTGGCTGATGTCGACGGCGAAGCACCGCGCCATCGATCAGTTGCGGCGGCGTAGCATGCTCGACCGGAAGCATGAGGAACTGGGTCGCGAGGTCGCGGTGCGCGAGATGGAAGTGCCCGATCTCGAAGCAGCGCTCGACGCGACGCTGGATGCTGGGTCGGGTGCGCGCATTGCTACCCAACCCGATACGGACGACGACCTGCTGCGGTTGGTCTTCATGACATGCCACCCGGTGCTTTCGACGGAGGGGCGTGTCGCTCTCACGTTGAGGCTACTGGGGGGATTGACGACGGACGAAATCGCGCGCGCCTTCCTGGTATCCGAGCCGACCATTGCGCAGCGCATCGTCCGTGCGAAGCGCACGCTCTCCGAAAAGAAAGTTCCATTTGAAACGCCGCGCGCAGCCGAGCTAACGGCGCGCCTTGCTTCCGTTCTGGAAGTCATCTACCTGGTTTTCAACGAAGGGTACTCGGCGACCGCTGGCGACGACTGGATGCGGCCCGCTCTCTGCGATGACGCGTTGCGGCTTGGGCGCATCCTTGCTGAACTGATGCCGCAGGAGCCCGAGGTTCACGGCCTGGTTGCCTTGATGGAAATCCAGGCGTCGCGCGCGCGGGCTCGCGTTAGTCCGACCGGCGAGCCAGTGCTGCTGCTCGATCAGAATCGCGCGCATTGGGATCAATTGCTGATCGGCCGTGGGTTGGCATCTCTGAAGCGGGCGGAACAAATGGGCAGGGCTCGCGGCGTCTACACCTTGCAGGCGGCGATTGCGGCTTGCCATGCCTGGGCGCGAATCGCAGATCAGACCGACTGGGCGCGAATCGTGGAGCTTTACGGGGAACTGGCGCAGTTATCCCCGTCGCCGATTGTGGAACTGAATCGCGCAGTTGCGATTTCGATGGCTTCGGGACCGGCCTCCGCGCTTGCAGTGGTGGATCCACTAAAGAACGAGCCAGCGCTCAAGGACTATCACCTGCTGCCCAGCGTGCGTGGGGATTTGTTGCGCAAGCTGGGACGTTTGCAGGAGGCGGGCAGAGAATTCGAGCGCGCCGCCTCGCTTACCCGCAATGTGCGGGAGCGAGAGCTTCTTTTGGAGCGCGCCGCTGCTTGCGCCCGAGGGGAAGCGCCTTCGCGGTGAGGTGCTTCGGCATGCGACCTATTTTGGCTGGGCGGCGTGATGGTCGTAGCTGATCGCCCGGGTAATTTTCCAGGCGCCGTCTTTGTATTGCCAGAGATGAATGAACCGGCCCTCGCCCGGCGGCGTGTTCGACTTCGGATGGTAGAAGCGATGCACGCCGATCTCCACCGCGCCGTAACCCTTCATGTAGTGCGCCTGCAATGTTCCCGGCACTAATTCACGACGCACATCGCCGCCGCAGATGTTGTCCTTGATGCTCTGTGTCAGTTTGTCCTTGCCCAGCGTGACGCCGCCCTGGTCGTGATAGAACTCGACGTTGTCGACGAAGAAGGTGCTGAACTTCTCGAGGTCGCAACGGTTGTATGCATCGAACAAGGCGGCGTCGAGCGCGCCGATTGCCTTGTCGAGATCGGCCTGATTTTGAATGCCATCCAGGGACGGAACGGCTGGGCTGGTAGAACTGGCTTGCGCGCCCGAACGCGGGGCACAGGCCATCAGGAGGGCGAATAACAAGGAGATTCTGGCGATCGTGGGCAGGTTCTGCACAGAGAAATTCCCCAGAGCAAGGGTGCTCCCATAGCAGTACGCATCCCTGGCAGGATAGGTTCCGTGACGGGGTTAGAGCAAAAGCCGTTAACCGCGAAGTTCGCAAAGATCTCGCAAAGATCGCAAAGAGTTCTCACGGGCCTGTTTGCGCCCTTCGCGGAATCCTTAGCGACCTTAGCGGTTAAATGCTTTTCCTTTCGCGTGATCTCCAGGGTCCGCCGGAGCGGTGAGGTACCAAGAACGGCACTTCCGACCCGGCGTGTGGCCTCTAGAATGGCAACAAGGTTTCAGCGCGCGCCACGATTTTGACTCCAGGAGAAGTAGGCATGGCGGCCACGCAGGTAATCCTCTATTTTGACGACCAGAAAGACGCTCTCCGTTTCGCGCTGGCGGCCGGTTCGGTAATGTCGGCAGCGGGCGAGGCTGTAACGGATGAGCAACGGAACCTGATCCAGGAAACGCAGCGCGCCAGCCGCGTCCTGCTCGACGAGCCGGTCAACACCCCGGCGGCATCCGAAGCAGCGCGCTAAGCCCGTTCGTACCGCTGCCCGGCTTGAGCGTCGCTCCCGTTCGGGGATTCAGTCCGCTGCGCTGCGTCGCACCGTATACATTTCCGCCAAATATTGAATTTCAGGTACGCCGACGACTCCGGCCTGGCGCATTTTCTCGCGTAGTTCTTCGGATGACATGAAGTGCTTGGCTCGCTCGACGTCCTCCCAATCAAACAATAAAGTGAGGTCGTTGGGATTGCCTGCTTTGCGGAAAATGCGACAGGTACACTCACCGCCATTGTGGCGGAAGTCGAGAGCGGCATCGAAGACCGAACGCCAGCTGTTGTAGTCAGCGACCTGATGATGCACGAGCACTTGAATCATGATGGACTCCTGCGTCCAACATGCGGGAAGGCGAGGCGAGGCGCAAGCGCACGCGTCACAATTCGGGAAAGCAGTTCCAAAATGGGAAGTTGGCGGCGAGGGCTAGTGCCGCGGCGACAGAATGGTGAGGATTTCCTGCAGACCTTGCCGGATCTGGCGAAGATCGGCAGGTGTCCCGCTCATGAAGGGTAAAGCTACCTGTTTCTTGTCGCCCTTGCCTTCGTCGCGCAGATGCTGGCGCGCGCCGGCGATGGTGTAACCCTCTTCATACAGTAATTGCTTGATGCGGACGACGCTTTCGACGTCGCGCCGGCGATACATGCGCTGGCCGGTGCTGCTCTTGACCGGCTTGAGCTGCGGGAACTCGGTTTCCCAGAAACGCAGGACATACGCGGGAAGGCGGCAGAGGCGCGCGACTTCGCCGATCCGGAAATAGAGCTTTTCGGGGATAAGAATCTCGTGGGCCTTTCCGGACTTGCCGTTGGTTTTCTTTTTTGGACTCATGTGGCCTGTGGGTCGTGCACCCTGGGATTGGCAGGAAGGCCAGAAATTCCTGACTCAGCCGTTTCTAGCAGAATGCGCGTCCGCGAACAACCCCATTTCGTGCCATACGTCAGTCGCCAGTCTTCAGTCGCTAGTCGTTAGCAAAACCTGTCGTTGGTCGAGCCTTGGGTTCGACAGAGGTTCGCGCGGTGCATGGTAGGTCGGAAGCGGGTAACGCAAAGGTTTGCTAACGACTGCCGACTAGCGACTGAAAGAAAAAGCCTCGCTGGAGGTGCTTCTCCGTCGAGGCCTTTCTTGAAAATCCCTTGGGTCTTTGCGAAGTTTCGTCTCGCAGGACGGTTAGTGTTTCTTTTTCTTCTTCGCAGCCTTTTTCTTGGTTGCCATGAAGTGTTTCCTCCGTGAACTTTTTCCCTTGCAAGGTGCTCGGTCGGGCGCTTGCCTTTCCGATGCAGCCCAACTTGTAGTGTGGGCCCACCTGTTAATACAAGATATTGCGGCAGTGTTACAGCTGTGTCAACAAAATTCTTGCTGTTTTCGGCTCGCTCCATCGGTCTCGTCGCGGAGTTGCTTCAAGTACACTGGCTCGCGCACGAGGCCGCTGAATGAAACGCGATCCCATCGAACTTGAGATTTTCAAAAATCTCTACCACTCAATTGCCGAGGAGATGGGCGCGGCGCTGCGGCGCACTGCGTTCTCTCCGAACATCAAAGAGCGGCGCGACTACTCCTGCGCAGTGTTTGACGCGAGCGGCGAAGTGATTGCCATGGGCGATCACATGCCGGTGCATCTTGGATCGATGCCGATGTCGGTGCGTGCTGCGATCGCGCACGGCGAACTGGCGCCCGGCGACATGGTGATGCTGAACGATCCGTTTGCCGGCGGCACGCATCTGCCCGACATCACGCTGGTGGCGCCGGTGTTTGCAGAAAGGGTGCGCGCGAAGCGCGGCTCGCGTCCGGTTCCCGATTTTTACGTCGCGTCGCGCGCTCACCATGCCGATGTCGGCGGTACGTATCCCGGATCGATGGGGTTGTGTCGGGAGATTTACCAGGAGGGCATTCGCATTCCTCCAGTAAAGATCATGCGCGGTGGCGAGATAGATCGTGATGTCCTGAACCTGCTGCTGGCCAACGTGCGCACGCCTAAAGAACGTGAAGGCGATCTGGGCGCGCAGATCGCGGCCTGCCACACCGGGGCAGCTCGCTTGCGGGAAATCTGCGAACGCTACGGACTCGATAAGGCGCACCGGGCCGCGGCCGACTTGCTCGACTACTCTGACGAGATCATGCGCGCGTTTCTCGGCACGGTGCCGGCGGGTGCCTACCGCGCGGAGGATTTTCTCGACAACGACGGGGTGAGTGAAAAGCCCGTAAAGATCGTGGTCGAGGTGCGAGTCCGCTCTGGGCGTTCATCGCGACAAGAAAAAGGAAGGTGGTCTTCGCCGCTGGTGACCGTAGATTTCTCGGGAAGCGATCCGCAGGTCGAGGGAAGCATCAATGCGGTGGAAGCGATCACGTACTCCGCATGCTTCTATGTGTTTCGCTGTCTGGTGCAAGAGGATATTCCTGCAACTGCAGGCTTGATGCGCTCGATTGAAGTGATTGCGCCGTCCGGAACGGTAGTCAACGCGCGTCCACCGGCAGCGGTAGCCGGCGGAAATGTCGAGATGTCGCAGCGCATCGTGGACGTGCTCTTGCGGGCCTTGGCCGCGGCTGTTCCGGATCGAATTCCTGCTGCCGCTTCCGGCACGATGAACAACCTGACGATCGGAGGGATGGACCCGCGGACCGGGGAGCCGTTTGCGTACTACGAAACCATCGCGGGCGGATTTGGAGCGCGGCCGACGAAAGACGGTGTCTCCGGCGTGCACACACACATGACGAACTCCCTGAATACGCCAGCCGAAGCTCTGGAGTACGCGTACCCGTTGCGAGTGCGCCAGTACGGGTTGCGGCGGGAAAGTGGAGGCGAAGGCCGGTATCGCGGGGGAGATGGCGTGGTACGCGAAATCGAAGTTCTCACCGATGCAGAGGTCACATTGCTGGCGGACCGTCGGAGTCGCGGGCCGTGGGGTTTACAGGGCGGAGAGGACGGCGCCCCGGGAAAAGCCGCCGTCGCGAGTACAGACGGCACGGGTCGCGATCTGCCTGGAAAATTTAACGTCCGCCTGAAGAAGGGGGAGCGTATCCGGATTGAATCGCCGGGGGCAGGTGGTTGGGGGAAGTCGTAGTTCCGATGTGATCGGCTTTCCAAATAGACATGGAGGAAGTCCGCAATGCACACCATCAAGTCAGTTGGCGTCCTTTCGGTCGCGAAAATATTCGGCGCGATTTATGGGGTCATGGGGCTTATCTTTCTGCCTTTCTTCTTGCGGATGAGCGCGCTGATTCCTAACCGAAACGGTCAGAACCCATTCGGCATGATCGGTGGCCTGGTGTTCGGGCTGTTCGCACCGATTTTCTACGCCGTGATGGGATTCGTGATGGGTGCAATCTCCGCCTTCCTCTATAACCTCCTCGCGAAATGGGTGGGAGGGATACAGGTGCAGGCTCAAACCCAGCCCTCGACCGGCTTGCCCGCACAATCAAGGCTTGGCAAAGGCACGATCGAAGCTTTGTTTTCAGGGCAGATTCCGTGTGGGCGGAGCCCGGGAACGCTGCCATGAGGCAAATTGCTTCGTCAAGCGATAGGATAATTTCTATGGACACCATTGCTTCGCACTATCTCGACGAAATCCGCCGGCAGCTTCGCGGGCACAGACGCCTTGTTGAAGGCGCGCTGGCGCAATTGAAAGACGAAGACTTCTTCGTCACCCTTGATCCGGAATCGAATTCCATCGCGATCCTGATCAAGCACATTTCGGGCAACATGCGGTCCCGCTTTACCGACTTCCTCACCTCCGATGGCGAGAAGCCAGACCGTCATCGCGACGGGGAATTTGAGCTTTCCGACAAGACGACGCGCGCGGAATTGATGGGTTGGTGGGAGAACGGCTGGAATGTTGTTTTTGGGGCGCTGGATTCCCTTACGCCCGATGACGTGATGCACACGATTTATATTCGTCAAGAACCCCATACGGTTGTACAGGCGCTCAACCGGGCAATGGCTCACTATGCAACGCACCTTGGACAGATCGTGTTCCTTGCGAAGCATTTCCGCTCGAACGAGTGGAAGACGCTGAGCGTACCGCGAGGCAAATCAGAGGAGTTCAATCGCATGTCCCTTGAAGAGCGGAAGCGCACCGGACATCCTCTGGCGACGCTGCAGTCTTCCAAGAAGGATTGATTGGCGGGATTGACTAGTCCTCTATCGACTGGGCCCGTAATAGCGATAGTGTCCGGTTACTTTCCAGTTGAAGAGCACGTCTTCCATGCGCGGTCCCTGGCCGATGTTGTGCACGATCATATATCGGCCGCCGATTCCTTTCTGATCAACCACTATGCCGATGTGCGGAACGCCTCCACCGAGATCCCAGGTGACGAGGTCGCCTGGGTGGTAATCCGCGGCGCTGGTCGTCATGGGCAAAACTTCTCCATGGCGCTGGAAGAAGACCATCAGGTTGGGGACGCGGCGGTGGTCGATGTTCGGGTCGGGTCGGCGCAGAAGCCAGTTCCACTTCCGCGGATAGGCGGAGTAGTTGGCTACCATGTCTTCGTGTACTTCCTTCTGCAGATCAACGCTGACGGTCCGGTACGAGCGGATGATTTCATCGGTACAGACGCCTGTGTCGGCGCTCACATCACCGCCGGGATACGGGATGCGAACATAAGCAGGGTCGTAGCGGACGGCGTGGTGAGTGCGTTCGACCGCTGCCGCGACCAGTTGGTGTAGGAACTCCTGGCGAGCGACGGATTCATTCGCAGCGGGTCGCGTTTGCGAAGGCGCCAGGCACGCGATACCCACGATCAGCAGCGTCATCAGTATCGCGGAAGGGAAGAGTTCGTCGGCACAGAAACCGCATCTCATCGTTTTGGCAGGGGGATGATGGATTGTAGGCGGGAGCGCCGGGGCCCACAAGCACCGATGTTAGAATCAATAGTTTGCGTTGATAGTGTCATGTTCATAAGGTAACTCTCATGTCGAAAACCATGCTGGCGGTAGTGAAGCCGGAAGCCGCTCCGGGCGCCGATGTCCGCCAAGTAAAAGTCCCATCCTTCGGACGCACCGACGTCCTGGTGAAAGTTAAAGTCGCGTCTATCTGCGGAACCGATCTTCATATTTATGAGTGGGACCGTTGGGCTCAGGGCCGCATCCACCCGCCTCTGGTGCCGGGCCACGAATTCTGCGGCGAGGTTGTGGCTTTTGGTGACGAAGTGACCAGCGTGAGAGAAGGCGACTTCGTTTCGGCTGAGATGCACGTGGCTTGTGGCAAGTGCCTGCAGTGCCGCACGGGCGAAGCGCACATCTGCCAGAACGTGAAGATTATCGGTGTCGACGCCGACGGCGCTTTCGCCGAATACGTGGTGATCCCCGAGTCAAATATCTGGAAACTCGATCCCGGCATTCCGCTGGAGTACGCGTCCATACTCGATCCGTTGGGAAACGCCGTACACACGGTACTGGCGGGGGAAATCGCCGGAAAGAGTGTGGCGATCACGGGTTGCGGGCCAATCGGATTGTTCGCGATCGCGGTCGCGCGGGCTGTAGGTGCAGCTCAGGTATTTGCCATCGAGGTCAATGAGCACCGCCGTAACATCGCCAAGCAGATGAAGGCCGACTTCATCCTCGATCCGTCGAAAGACGACGTGAACGCGATCGTCATGGAAAAGACCGGCGGCGCGGGCGTCGACGTGGTGCTCGAGATGGCGGGACATCCCAGCGCGATCCGAACAGCCTTCGACATAGTTCGCCGTGGCGGCAGAATTTCTCTTCTCGGACTTACCTCCAAGCCCGTCTCCCTGAATTTTTCCGAAGATATCATCTTCAAGGGCCTGACGATTCAAGGCATCAACGGCCGTCGCATGTACCAGACCTGGTACCAGATGACCGCGCTCCTCAAAGCCGGGAAACTGGACCTGCACCCAGTCATCACCGACCGCATCGCCATGAAAGATTTTTCGAAAGCGATGGAGCGGTTGAAGACCGGAGAGGCGAGTAAGATTTTGGTTTATCCCAACGGGACGAAGTAGCGCACTCTTGTGGCGCTCTAGCTCTCTACTCGTTCAATCCGAAAGTCATAGCACCCCGCCTCCGTATCACGAACGTGCACGTACTTCACTTTGCTGTTGCCCATTAGTCGTGCAATGAGCGGTTCGACCTCGCCGTTTTCGACGTGCTCTTCTGAAATCAAACGTCGCCCATCTCCGTACGCAGCTAACGTCAGCCGATGGCTGCGAAGGTCTTCGGGAAAGCCCGCCTCCCCTCCAAACCGTTCGCATGATTCTTCGTGAATGAAGATCGGTCCCGGCAAGGGGAGCGGCTCGAGTCCGTGAAAAGGATCGTACGTAAAAAGAATCCTGCGGTCCTTCCCAACCTGGAAGTCGCGCAAACAGTGGCGGCAGGGACCATATCCAGTGGCCACCTCAGCATGCGCAGGGTGGCCGTACCCGGGCGAGCGCATTGTTGAGCGAACGAGATCGGCAAGCTTGGTTGGGATAGCGGCGATGCGGAAGGAATGTGGCATAGGCTCTCGCTTCAGATGAGCTGTGGTACTCCACCAAATTCGCAGAGACTACGAGACTGGGCTATCCGAAGCTTGTGGGCAAACTGAATTGTAGGAGAAATGGGAGGCGCTGAGGCGTTAGCGTTTTCCCTTCGCTTTGGCTGGGGCCGGGGTGGGACTCGGCTTGGAACTTTCGACGGCCACTTTCTTCTGGGCGCTTAGCTTCTTGTCGCGCGCAGCCTGCGCCTGGCGGTCAGAGTAGGTTAGATTGCGGTCTTTGGGCATGAGCCATCATTCCACAGTGCAGCGAACCGCGCCAGCCCTGGCGACTTTCGCCCCGGACGACATGAACGAAGCCGGCGACGTTCCTCTAATCTGCCCGGCGGTATTAGACTGATAGGTCGAATCCGCTGGCCCATTGGCCTTGCGGAGAACTTCTTCGAGGTCGCGATGCCTACTGCTACCCGCACGAACCCGCTTTCCTACCTGACCGACCAGATTAACGACCTGAAAGCCAAGGGCACGCACTTTAACCTGCGCGTGCTCGAGGACGAGCAGGCGCCGGAGTGCACGTTCGACGGCAAGAAGGTCATCAACCTCGCCTCGAACAATTATCTCGGACTGACCACCCACCCCAAGCTGCGCGAGGCCGCGCTTGAGGCTACCCGCAAGTACGGCGTGGGTTCGGGCGCAGTGCGCACCATCGCCGGGACCATGAAGATTCACATGGAACTGGAGGAGAAGATCGCACGCTTCAAGAACGTCGAAGCCTGCGTGGTATTTCAGTCGGGCTTCGCGGCGAATGCGGGAACGGTTTCAGCCGTGCTTGGCAAAGAAGACTTCATCATCTCCGACCAGCTGAACCATGCGTCGATCATTGACGGCGCCCGCCTGTCACGCGCAAAGATTCTCGTCTTCAATCACAAAGATCTTGCCCACGCTGAAGAGCAGCTGGCCAGCATCAAAGACCAGCCCGGGCGCAAGCTGCTTATCACGGACGGCGTCTTCTCCATGGATGGCGACATCGGACGATTGCCCGGCCTGTGCGATCTGGCAGAGAAATACGGGGCCATCATGATGGTGGACGACGCTCATGCCTCCGGGGTGCTTGGCCGTGCGGGCCGGGGCACTGTTGATCATTTCAGCGTGCATGGACGAGTCGACATCCAGGTGGGAACGTTGTCGAAGGCCATCGGTGCGCTGGGCGGATACGTTTGCGGCACCCGCGATCTGATCGACTATCTCTACCACCGCGCAAGACCGTTCCTGTTCTCGACCTCACATCCGCCATCGGTGGCAGCCACCTGCATTGCCGCTTTCGACGTGCTCCAAGATGAGCCGGAGCGCATCGAGAATCTCTGGGAGAACACGCGCTTCTGGAAGAAAGAGCTCGGACTGCTGGGCTTCGATATCGGCGGCAAGACCACGCCAGCGAGCGAGACGCCGATCACGCCCATCATCATCGGCGATGGCGCCCGCACCATGGAATTCTCCCGTGAGTTGTTCAAAGAAGGCGTGCTGGGCACCGGCATCGCATTCCCAACGGTGCCGGAAGGCAAAGCGCGCATACGCACGATCATGACCGCTACGCACACGGAAGAGGAACTGGAGCGAGCGCTGGAAGTTCTGAAGAATGTCGGGAAGAAGATGGGGATACTGAGCTAAGGGAATGGTGTCTTCATTCCGATGGAGCGGCGGGCGTCCTCGCCCGCCGGAGGGACGAGACGCCCCGTCACTCCACATCACGACTCCTCAAACACAAATCTGTCGCTTACCACGAAATTCAGGATCGAACACGTCGCGATCGTCAGAATATTCGCGACAAAATAATTCAAATGCGCTCCGCCGACCAGCGCCTTCATCACGAGCACGTTCCCTAGAATCGAAAATAATCCCGTGGTCAAATTGAACTTCGCAAACCGCATCCACGAACTCCCCTTCGTCCGGTCGACCCAGGTAAAGTGCTCGTGCCAGAAGAAATTGTGGATGACCGCCGCTTCCACCGCCAAAGCCGTTGCGGCAAGGTAGTCCACGCGCAAGCCCGACTTGAGAAAGGTCAACGCCGCTAACTGCACCACGATCCCGCCCGCACCCACGGCGTTGAACTTCAGCCACCGAATTCCCGTGCGCGAAGCGCTCATTGAATTTGCTCCTCGCGATACAGTCGATAGCCGTTCTTCAAGGTGAAAAACACAATCATCAATGTCATCCCCGCTAATCCAATGGCACCGCCGATATCAAACAATCGGTAGTGCCTGTGGAGCACGATGGGCCAACGCAGCAATGCAAGATTTCCAACCGCCAGCAGCAAACGCAGCTCAGTCGGTCCAAAGTTCCAGAAAGACAAATGAAATTCTCCCAACGTGTAGGTCGCCAGATACGACTGGATCGACATCACCAAAAACGCGATCAGCAATCCGATGGCGATCCACGGATGCATGTACCCCGACAGCGCCAGCCCGCCCATCATGGCCACCGCGCCGAAGCTGTCGACCATGTGATCGGCGTAAAATCCGTAGCGTGGCCGCTGCTGCTGCCTCACCCGCGCCAGCGTTCCGTCGAGCGAGTCGCCGAGCCAGTTCACCCCCAGGCATCCAATCACCGCGAGCAGGTAGTACTTATTCCATCGCGAGAGGGCGTAGAACACTCCTGCCATGATCTGGCCTACGAGCCCGAGGGCGGTCAGGTGGTCGGAATTGATCCACGCGGGAGTGCGCTCGGCCATCCAGATGAGCGTTTTCTTCTCGGCGGTCGCCAGGAAACTCGCCTGCACCCGCTTCGTGTTTGCCACCGCTGTTCCCACGCGTCGAATATCTCTCAGAACTCCCGGATTCGCCTGCTCACAGTAATCCACCATCGGACTCGCCATCTCGGTGCCGCCTGCCTCGAGCGCCACTGTCCCGCAATCCGATGCAGGCGGCAATGCACAGGCGGTCGCGCAGGTCACAAACCTCAATCATCAGGCAAGTGATTGGAAAATATGCAGATAGGCGCAGATATCAGCTGCGATCTGTCCCTGCTTTCTAATGGGGCAAACCCACGTCTTACTCATGAACAGCGCAGACCTTCATTGTACAAGAGCGACTTATGCCCTCCAGAATCCTGACTGCACTGCTGGCTTGCCTGTTGTTATGTCTCCCGTGCGCCGCAAGCGACAGCGACCCCGCCTGGTCGCCCGACGGCAAGACGGTCGTCTTCATGACGGACCGCGATGGCGATATCGAAATCTACGCTGCGAACGCCGACGGCACCCACCTGCAGCGCCTGACCCATTCCGCGGGACGCGATGCTCATCCCGCCTTTTCGCGCGACGGCAAGAAGATTGCCTTCCAGTCGCCTCGTGGCGATCGCCAGCCCCAGGTCTACGTCATGAATGCCGACGGCTCGAATCAGATCCGGCTTACGGATATGGCAGGATTTTCCGGTGTCCCGGACTGGTCGCCCGATGACCGCCAGATTCTGTTCCAGGCCAACCTGAACCCGACGCTCGATCCAGCGCACTGGCAGATCTTCCTGATGAACTCCGACGGCAGCAACGTCCGGCAGCTCACGCACGACGCTTTCAACGACCAGGTGCCGAAGTGGTCGCCCGATGGGAAGAGAGTCCTCTTCTTCTCCGACAAGACCGGTCGCAACCAGATTTACACGATGCGGCCAGACGGTTCCGACTGGCAGCCTGTCTTTGGCAGTTCACGCGATGATCACGCGGCTTCGTGGTCGCACGACGGACAACGCATCCTGTTTACGTCTGATGCCGGTCACGGCCTGGATATCTACACCTTCGACTTGCGAACGAAAGAACTGAAGCAGCTGACGACGAATGCTCCGGGGCACGGGGTTCCGTACTGGTCGGCAGACGAGACGGTAATCCTTTTCACCCGTTACCAAGGCGAGCAAAGCGACATCTACGTCATGCATGCCGATGGGTCCGACCAGAAGAAGGTCCCCTTCTGATGTTCCGCATGGGAGAGATCCCGGCTGACCGAGGTTCTCGCCGAAGAGACCACGCTGAGACGATGGAGCGACGGGCGTCCCCGCCCGTCGGCTTTTTCGCAGGGTAGGTAAATCCCGAGAGCGATTCGTGCACCCTTGAGAGACAAAGAAGTTTGTCGGACAGGAGTGTCCGACAAACACTTGGTCGACGGCGAACTTTAACAGGACGTGCGTTACGGTTCCAGCGCTGTTCTTTCGGCGAGCGGCTTTTGCGCTACCGGATCTGCGCTTCGTCGTCGCATGGTCTGCGGTAAGTCGGATCGCAAGATCCACAATCCCGAAGCCACCGCCCCGGCCCACGTGATCGTGCTCAAGCCCAGCGACTCGAGATCCGCCGCTCGGCTTCCTCGGAGGGGGATGAACCGCCCCACCTGCCACGCGATGCCTCCCGCCGCGGCCGCCACGACGATCGACTTTCCCAACTCCAGCCACGGCAAATCGGAGAGCGATACCAGTTTCCGCCGATGGAGCAGTATGGCGGCCACGATCGTGTTCGCAATGATTCCGATGTCGGACGCGATCGCCAGTCCCACTACCGACATCGAGTGGAATAAGACTCGATACACCTCAATGGACGCCAGGGTCACGAGCGTGCAAGCCACCATCGGAGTCAACGTGTCGCCTGCCGCATAGAATGCGCGCGCGTAGAGGCCCTGTGCTGCCCAGAATGCCAGTGACAGCGAGAACCAGAAGAAGTACAGCGCGGTCTCCTGGGAATCGCCGAAAGAAAAACGTCCGCGCCGGTAGACCAGGTCGATGAGCGGCAAGGCAGCAACCATCATTAATGCCGAGCACAGGAACGAGAGGGCAGAGATGCGATAGACCGAAGCGTTCACCGTCTCGCCGAACTCCTTCATGCGCTTCTCGCCGAAAAGTCTGGCAAAGAAGGGAAGCGACGCCTGCCCTGTGGCCTGTCCCAGCACCGCGATCGGCACCGCGAACAGACGCTTGGCATAGTTGAGCCGCGCGATGTCACCGACCCCGCTCGACGCGAAATAGCGCAGAATCCAATCGTCAGCCGTGACCAGCGACACGCCGAGCATCAGCGGGATCGATAGGCGCACCCATTCGCGGAATGCCGGATTGCTCAGATCAAACGACAGACGATATCCCGTTCCAATGCGTGCCGCTCCGATCGCGTTCACGAGGAATGGACCGATGATTGCACCCGCTAGTGCACCCCAGGCCAAAGAGGCAATGCCCAACTGCTTGCCGGCGACGATGCCGCCCAGAATGATGAACACGTTGTAGAGCAGCGGACCGAAACTGGGGAACAGAAACATGCGATGCGACAGAAGGACCGCTCCCACAACGCCGCCCACATAAAAGAAGATTTGCGCCGGCAGCAGGATGCGAGTGAGCGAGACGCATAGCTTCATCTGCTCCGCGGAAAATCCGTGGAACATCCAGGCGACGAATTGCGGCGTAAAGATCTCGGCCGCCAGGATCCCAACCAGAAACACACTGGTCATGACTGTGATGATCACGGAGAAGGTTTTCTGTGCATCCACCTCGCGTTTCTCTGCCAGAAAGCGGGTGTAGATTGAAATGAACGTGATTGAGGCCGTGCCGCCCGCGAGGATGTAGTTGAGCCAGTCGGGTAAGGTGAAGGCGGCGACGTAGGCGTCGGTTTGTCCACCCGCGCCGAAGGCATACGCGATGTACGCTTCGCGCAGATAGCCGATCACGCGCGACAGCATGACCGTGCTCATCAGCAGAACGGTTGCTGAGAACGCACTGTGCTGGTGCGACGGTCGCAGAATACGAAGAATGCGGGCGAACATGGTGGAGGTGGTCGTTTCAGCCTATCAAAAGCGGGCCGCGAACCACGCCTGCATGAACCAACTCACAAAACGTTGGTCACCTATGCGCCCTTGTGTAAGACCTGGTCTATGGACTTGGTGTACACTGTGGCGCTTCTGGTCCAACCCCGTTCTTAGCCAGAAGCTGCGCTGGACCGGCCGTTCAGCGCCGCGACATATTTTTTGCCGAATATTCACCCGGCGTTAACCTCTGCCGCCCCTCGTCGCAATTATTCTGCGCCCTCGTCCTAAAGACTCCCAACTTCCAACCAGGAGGATCATGTAGTATGCGACTCCCTCGTTTTGTGAATGGCCTCTTCGGCCTGCTGCTGGCGGCTGCGGTATCCGCTTCGGCTGCCGTGTGTCCGTTGAACTCTAACGGTGCGACTGTCCAACATGTGATCTACGTGCAGTTCGATAACACGCATTTCACGCGCGACAATCCGAATGTCCCGTCCGATCTGGAGCAAATGCCGCACCTGCTGAATTTCATTCGCGGGAACGGGACTCTGCTCTCGAACCACCACACGCCGCTTATCTCGCACACAGCCACCGATATCCTCACCGCCATCACCGGTGTGTACGGCGACCGCCACGGCGTGCCTGTCGCCAACAGCTTCCGCTACTTCAAGCCCGATGGAACTTCCAGCCTGGGCGTTTCGTTCGCGTACTGGACCGATCCGCTGTTCGACCCCACCACCACGGCGCCGACAGACACGAAGTTCAACATGCTGACTGCCGATGGCAAAAATGCCCCTGCCCCCTGGGTGCCTTTCACCCGTGCCGGTTGCAACTTCGGCGCAGTCGCCACGGCCAACACGATCCTCGAGAATATTCAGACCGATATTCCGACAGTGTTCGGCGCCGGCTCCCCGCAGGCACAAGAGGTCGCCACGAATCCCGGACAGGCGTTCGCCGATTTCGTCGGCATCGGCGTGCATTGCGCCGCGGGCGATGCATTGTGCAGCGCAGCCAATGGCGGCGAGCCGGACCTGCTGCCCGACGAACCCGGAAGCTACTCTGGATTCAACGGACTCTTCGGCCATCTCTATGTTGCGCCCGTCGTCAGCCCGAATGGACCTCTGACCGATCTGAACGGAGCCGTCATTCAGGACGCCACTGGGCACATCGGATTCCCCGGTTTCGACGGGATGGCGGCGAAGGTTTCGCTCTCCTACGTGGCAGCGCTGCAGGAGCACGGAGTTCCGGTGACATACGCCTACATTTCCGACGCGCACGACAATCACCCGGCTGGCCCCGCCTTCGGGCCCGGCTCCGCAGGGTACGTCGCGGCTCTGGCTGCCTACGATGACGCGTTCAATGAGTTCTTTGCGCGTCTCGCGGCCGACGGCATCACCCGAGACAACACATTATTCGTTTTCACGGCCGACGAAGGCGATCACTTCGTCGGAGGCGCGCCCAGCCCCGCCAATTGCGATGGTGTGAACGTACCTTGCACCTACGCGCAGATTGGTGAACTCAATACGAACCTCGCCGGACTGCTGACCACCGAGGCGGGCATTACCACGCCCTTCACGGTTCATTCCGACGATGCGCCCACCATCTACATCACCGGCAATCCGTCGCGCACGGATCCGGTTACGCGCAGTTTCGAGCACGGCCTGGCTGCCCTTACCGCGCTGAACCCAATCACCGGCAACACCGACATGCTCACGCAGTTCATGGCGGATCCCGTGGAGATGAAGCTGCTCCACATGGTGACCGCAGATCCCGCGCGCACCTCGACGCTGACCATGTTTGCTAACCCCGACTACTTCCTGTTCGCGGGCGCGCCCAACTGCAATGCACCGTGCGTCACCGAAAATCCGGGCTTTGCCTGGAACCATGGCGACGTGCAGAAGGAAATCACCACGACCTGGCTCGGGATGGTTGGCCCCGGAGTGAGAAGGCAGGGAGTCGACCGGGAAACCTGGTCCGATCACACCGACATCCGGCCCACGATCCTGTCTCTGGTGGGGTTGCTCGACGACTACTCGCACGATGGACGCGTCTTGGCCGAAGTCATGCGCAGCGGGTCTTTGCCAAATGGCATCCGCCGGAATCCAGTGGCGTTCACGCTATTGGCTCAGGCCTACAAACAATTGAACGCTCCTCTGGGACAGTTTGGCCGTACCACGCTGGCAACTTCCACCAAAGCGCTGGCGGGAGACGACCGGACCTACAATCGACTGGAAGATCGTCTGACATCCTTGGGAAGTCAACGCGACGCGCTGGCAGCCCAGATCATTCAGAAGCTGGAGGCAGCCGAGTTCGGCAACCAACCGCTGGATTGGTCGACCACGTTCGGACTCCTAGCCCAGGCGAACCGCTTGATCGAACGCGCTGGCGGAGACTGAGAAATGCGATAACCACAGAGGACACAGGGTCGCACAGAGGACTGCTTTTCCTCTGTGGACCTCGGTGTCCTCTGTGGTTAATGTTCTGAAGTTAATGCGACGCTCGCGATTGCGGTTCTTTCCAGCGTTGCTGCTCGACAGCCTCCTTCCCTTCCTCGATCAAATAAAACTTGTCCGCATCCAGATTGCGGAACGTCTGCTTCTGGCCGCTTGGCCACGATACCTCGACGGTCTCGACCCGGGTCGCCTTGCCCAGTCCGAAATTCGCGCGCAGGTCGCTTTGCGAGAGATAGCTGCCGCCGCCTGCGATTTCGCGAATCTGTGAGATTCCTCCAGCCACGACGCGTACTCGCGCGCCCAGAGCGTCGCGATTGCTCTTGGTTCCTACCAGCCTGAAATTGACGAAATGATTGCCGTTCCCTCCGCTGTTGTGCAACAGCAAGGGAGAATCTCCGTTGTTGCCCACCACCAAGTCCGTAAATCCATCATTATCGAAATCCGCGAAGGCGACGCCGCGACCCACGTACGGCTTCTGAAACCCACTGCCTGCCTGCTTCGAGACCTCGGTGAACTTGCCGTTGCCTTCATTGTGAAACAACGTGTTGGTCTGCTTGTAGTGAATCTCAGGCGTGGCCTGCTCCACCTCCGGATACACATGCCCGTTCGCGATAAAGATGTCGAGCCATCCGTCGTTGTCGTAGTCGAAAAATCCGCCGCCGAAGCTGAGCACCTCGCGCGTGGGTACCGTGATCCCTGCCGGACCACTCACTTCATCGAAGTATCCCTTGCCGCTGTTGTGCCACAGGTGATCGGAAGATTTCTGGAAGTCCGAAATATAAAGATCTAGCCAGCCGTCGTTGTCGTAGTCGCCCAGCGAAATGCACATTGCCGCCATTATCTGCCCTTGGCCGGCGACCGCCATGCCTGCGGGCAGGCCCTCTTCCGCGAAGGTTCCGTTGTGCTGGTTGTGGTAGAGATACGCGTACAAGCCGTCGTTCGCGACGAAGATATCCGGCCAGCCGTCATTGTCGTAGTCGGCCGCACCGACCGACAGATTCTTCCCCCCGGGCTGATAAAGCTTCGCGGCCTTGGTTACGTTCGTGAACGTCCCGTCGCCGTTGTTGTGATAGAGAACGTCGGGACTGCCCTTGTACGCGCTCGGCGGGCAACTGCTTTTCACGCGTCCCAGATCGCAGTAACGCTTTGCGTCCGGACCCAGCGCCACGTAGCCGCCCACGTACAGATCGAGCTTCCCGTCGCGGTCATAATCAAAGAAAGTCGCGCCTGCGTGAAACAGAGTGCCGAACTCAATGCCCGCGACGCCAGCCTTGTCGGTCACGTCGGTGAAGGTGCCATCGCCATTATTGTGATAGAGAACGTTGCGCCCGAATTGCGTGACGTAGAGATCGGGCAAGCCGTCGTTGTCGTAATCGCCCCAGACGCAACCCAGCCCGTAGCCGGTCCCGGGAACGTTGGCCTTATCGGTGACGTCGGTGAATGTTCCGTCGCCGTGGTTGCGATAGAGCGCGTTGCGAACGGATAGGCCGCGATCGTAGAGGTCGCGTCCGTTCACGAAGTAAATGTCCTGCCAGCCGTCCCCGTCGAAATCCGCGACACACACTCCGGGCCCAAATTCTTCGCGGTTGATGGAGATGCCCTGGTTGCCCTTGAAGTGGGTGAACTTGATTCCGGACTGTGCGGTCACGTCGGCGAACTGGATCGCCTTGCCGGTCTGCGCTTCCAGGAAGGGGCCGAGCGAAGAAAGGAAAAGAATGCCTGCCAGCAAGCCAACAGAATTCCAGCTGCGGGAGCCCCAGCCCATGCCACCGCAGCTTAACCTAGAGCACGAGAAGTGAACAGGGTTCCCTCGACGCTCCTGTTTCTTCAAGCCGCCCGCAAGCGCTCTGCGACGTCGACGTGGCCCTTTTCGTCGGCCACCTCGTCGGGCGTGCGGCCTTCGTCGTTTTTCGCGTTGGGGTTCGCGCCGTGTTTCAAGAGCACCTCGACCATGGGCTTGTCGCCGTGCTGTGCAGCGGCGTGCAGCGCGGTCCAGCCTTTCTGCTGGCGCGCATTCACGGGAGCGCCGTGCTCCAGCAGGGCGCGCACAATCGCGAGATTCCGGGAGGCTACCGCGGAGTGCAGCGGCGTGACCTGCATCGGATTATTGGCTACCGCGCCAGCGTCTCCGTGGTGCTCGAGCAACACGCGGGCCACGCTGTCTTCGCCAAAGAACGCTGCGAAGTGCAAAGGCGTGAAGCCGTCGCCGGAACGCGCATTGGCGAGCCGAGGATCGCGATCCACCATCTCCTCTACCAGGTCGGCACGCCCAAGGCTGGCGGCTTCGAAAATGTCCAGGTCCGGGCGCGCCCGCCGCAGTAACTCAACCATGTCTTTGCGTTGCCGGTACAACGCCTGCATCAACGCCGAGACGCCGCCGGCATCGCGTGCCGCACCCAGCGTGCGATCTGTGGCCAGCAGTTCTTTCAGTCGCTCTGCGTTCCCCGACTCGATAGCTTCGATGACGTCCGCGTTTTCGGCCACGCCTGAGACCTCCGTGCCCACGCTCGTCCGGCCGCGAAGGGCAGGCCCATCATAGCCAATCCCTCGAAAAACCTCACTACAGAGACGCTGACGGGAGATCACTAGGACCTTGTCCGCGCCGCGGCAGTCGCCGCGCCCAATTCCCCGGCGCGGAAGTCCCTGGTACCCAAGTTACTGACCGATGTGATGAGCATCACACCAAGTCAATGCGGGACGTTCTAGCCTGTCCTGTAGCGCGGTTTTCGCGACCCCCCTCGAGGACTCATTTCCTCAAAAGCGGTACGCGGGACCGTTCCGGAGCGCGTAGTGGGTAAAGCGATTGGGAATCGGGCTACCCGGCCTCCCACACGGGTTCAACTCCCGACGCTCCGGCCAACTTCCGCGGAGACTGAGCCACGCCTCAGCTGTACACTGGCCTCGTCTCCGGCTCGCATCAAGGAGGCTCCCATGTGGAGAACGCCTTTCCTGGTTTTAACTTTGTCGCTCTTGGGCTTTATGGTTTCCGCGCAAGATAAGCAATCGGTCGCGAAGCCCGGCGGCAGCACTACCATCAACAGCATCCCGGTGGATGCCGCGAAGCGTGAGAATCCCGTCAAGTCCACGGAAGAATCGCTCGCGCGCGGCAAGAAGCAATACGGCTACGACTGTGCGATGTGCCACGGCAAGACCGGCAATGGCAAAGGCGATGTCGCTGCCGACATGAAGCTTGCGATGAATGACGAAACCAATCCCTCGGTGCTCAAGGATCGCACGGACGGCGAACTCTTCTACATTATTCAGAAGGGCAAGGACCAGATGCCTCCCGAAGGCGCACGAGTAAAGGACGAGACCATCTGGGATATGGTGAACTACGTCCGCTGGCTGGCAAAGAAGCCGGCGGACACCGCGGCCGCCGACAAAGCGCCGAATTAGAGGCTTCAGCAACTCGTGTAGAGAGCTGCCGAGCTTGAGCCAGCCTGTCTCCGCGCTGGATCGTAGCCCATACGACCATCCGCAATACTGAGTGTCCAACTGAGTGCGACAGGTTCTACTGCCTGCGTGCGCAATGCCTCGCGTTCCAGACGCATCCTATCCAATGTGCTGATCGCGCTTCAGGTTGAAGTTGGCTGTTGAGCGCGTAATTTGTTCCCTTGACCGCGAGATTTCTGGTCGTGGAATAAATTGCGCGCAGCTCAGTTATTCCTCATGAGCGCCGCACAAAAAACCAGAACGGTGCTTCAGGAGGAAGTATGAAAAAGACTTATGTGTTGTGTGCGCTCGCAACGAGCATGACGCTGACGAACGTATTCGCTACAACGAACAGCGATTTCCATCAGGCGACCGTGGTCAGTGTCGAGCAGGAAGTGTCACCCGCGGCCAATGCCGGCGCGTCATCCGATGCCCCGCTACGCGATGCGAGCTACTCGTACGACATCGCGATCCGCGTTGGCGAAATTGTGTACCAGACCACTTACCAGTCAGCGTTCGAAGATGTATCGCCGGTTTTCGCCACCGATCAGGCCGTCCGGGCTAGCCAGAAGGGCAACGTGCTCTACGTGACCCTGCCCGGCAATCTGACGGTGCCCATGGCGATCGAAAGTCGCACCGCAGTGAACGGGACATCCGGCAACAATTTCTCCAACTGACGTTCGGCTGGCAACATCGCCGGAAGCGGCCTGCTATCGCAGTCGGAGGCGGGCCGCTTGAATTTTGAGGACGAGAGAGTAATGGGAAGGGCTCTTCGCTATTGACCGTTCGTGGGCGGATCCTCCGGCCAGTAGCCCACTCGGACATCCGCCTCGGACAATTGTTCCGGGGTCATTTCCCCAGCCAGCACTTTCAGCATCCGCTCACCATCCTGACCGCCCGCACGCTTTGACAGCGCGTACCACATGTAGGCGCTCACGTAGTCGCGCGGTCCATCCGGGTTCTCGTAAAAGTGCTCGCCCATCTGGAACTGTGCTTCGGGAAGATTCCAGTCCGCCGCCCGCTTCAAGAACCACATCGCGAGTTGTTCATCCTGCGGCACGCCTGCACCATCTCGATACGCTTTGTAGAGCGCCCATTCTGCTTTTGGGTCGGCGCAGTCTGAGCCTTTCCATAGGTCAGCGATTTTTTGGTGCGTTGCGTCTCTCAAGCGAAAGGCAATCTTCACCAAAATCTCAACCTCGACCGGCTGGTCGTTTTTCATAGCGGGCTTGTATCGCCAGGTGCCCACCTTCTCTCGTGCACTTTCATCCAACACGTCGTCCAATTTGCGGACTACTTTTATATCTCGCGGAAGTCCATCGGTCCCGACCACCAGTGAGAGTATTGAAGTTCCTTGAATTCCTGCTCGACGGGACTCCGCGGGATATTTCGGGTTGGGCGTATGGAGCGGGTGGGGCGGGAAAACATCCGCGTCCTTTAAAGAGGCGAGAGTCGATGAGTTCGATGTCTCAGTCGAGTCTTGTGCGAGGGCACAATGGCAGAGTGCGAAGAGAACAGCGGCAAGAAAAATACCCAGAGGCTTGGCCATCACAACGACCTCCGCGCGTGAAACGAGCATAGCACTGCCGGTTTTCGCGGTAAACAGGCATGCTGGAATGAAACTGCCGCTATGTCGGGCTACGACCTATCTCGCAGCCACGGCCCATCTGTGATGGTTCATCCTAGAATCGGCAGTGCCCGCACGCGCTTCTTTGTGGCGGCATAAATCGCGTTGCAGATGGCCGGAGCCAGCGGCGGAATAGGCGGCTCTCCTGCCCCGGACGGCGCCTCCGTGCTTTCCACGTAGTAGGCTTCGACCGGAGGCACTTCGTTCATGCGCAAAGGAGCATAGTCGTCGAAGTTGCCCTGCACGATGCGGCCTTTTTCGATGGTGATCTTGGCGCGCAGCGCATTGGCCAATCCGTAGATCACGCCTCCCTGAATCTGTTGCTCGAGAATGCCAGGATTCACGACCTGCCCGCAATCCATGGCTCCGACCACGCGATGAATGCGCGGCTGGTCGCCTTCCATCGAAAGTTCGACGACCTGCGCCATGTAGGTTCCAAAGCTGCCGAAGCACGCGATGCCGCGATAGTGCGTTGCCGGTAGCGGCTTGCCCCACCCGGCCTTGTCGGCCGCCATCTGAAGAACGCCTCGCATGCGCGCGGTGCGCCACGTCGAGTCAAAGTACTTGATGTCCTCATCCTTCTGCAGCAGGTGGAGGCGATACGCGAGCGGATCTTTGCCCGCAGCGCTGGCCAGTTCATCGATGAAACACTCGCTGGCGAAGCCGACCTGCAGGGCATATACAGAGCGCATCCATCCCAGGGGGACGGGGGTCTGCACATCGATGTATTCGACCAAGGCGTTCGGGAACGAATATACGAGCGAAGCTTCGTCCTTGAGGTCGGGATCCACGCCGCCTTCTCCGGGCGAACCTTTCTGCGCGCTGATGGAGGGAGAGACCACATGATGCGTGAATGCGATGGGAAATCCCTGCCCGTCGAGCACGGCGCTCAGCTTGTGATAACTCGCGGGACGATAAACGGAATTGCGCATATCGTCTTCGCGCGTCCAGATCACTTTTACTGGTCCGTTGATCGCCTTCGAAACCTGTGCGGCTTCGACGGCGTAGTCGTGTTCCAACCGCCGCCCGAAGCCTCCGCCGATCAGCAGTACATTCACTTTGACGTTATCGGAATCCAAACCCAGCGCGGCCGCAGCGGAGTCGCGTACGTCCTGCGGGACCTGGGTCGGCGCCCAGATCTCACACTTGGATCCCTGCACGTGAGCGGTAGCGTTGCCCGGCTCCATCGGAGCATGCGCCATGAATGGCAACTCGTATGTGGCTTCGATTCGACGTCCGGAGACCTTCGACACGTCGCCCGTCGAATAAAGCGTCGCGCCTTTCTTTCCCACGGAATCGCGCAGCGACTGCATGATCGTCGCCGTGTTCAGGTCTTTGTTGGGGCCTTCATCCCAGCTGACTTGCAGAACACGGCGGCCCTCCATCGCGCTCCAAACGCTGTCAGCAACGATTGCGATCGACGAGTCGGTAATCTTTCCGACGTAGCTCACGCCAGAAACTTTTTTGGATTCCTTGTCGTCAAAGCTGGCGACCTTGCCACCGATGATCGGGCACCGTGCCAGCACCGCATACTTCATATCCGGCACTCGAAAGTCGATGCCGTAGACGGCCGTGCCATTCACTTTTGGTGGAGTGTCGAGCCGCGCCAGCGGCTTGCCGACGATTTTGTAATCCTTGGCCTGCTTCAGCGTGACGTCGGTGGGAACAGGAAGTGTGGCCGCCTTGCTCGCCAGTTCTCCGTAAGTGGCCCGCCCATTCGATGCCGCGTGTACGATGGTGCCGTTCTCGGCCTTGCACGAGGCGCGCGCCACGTTCCAGTGCAAGGCGCCCGCGGAGATCAGCATTTCGCGCGCGGCGGCTCCGGCCCGCCGCATTGGATCCCAGGTCGTGCGTACGCTGGCACTGCCACCGGTGGTTTGGTCGCCAAACAAGGTGCTCGCGCCGGCCTGCTCAATCTGGATCTGTTTCCAGTCGGCCTCGAGTTCCTCGGCGAGAATCATGGGCAGCGACGTGCGCACACCCTGCCCCATTTCGGAGCGCGCCACGACGATCGTGACTTTGTTGTCGGGCGTGATTTTGAGATAGGCATTCGGCGAGAACGCGTCGCCCGAGCCTGCGCTCGAACCGTGGGGAAGATAAAACCCGATGACCAAACCTGCGCCTGCGGCCGTGCCGGCGGCGATGAAGTCGCGACGGGAGAGTGGACTCATCGGGCACCTCCACCATTGGCGACACGTTGAATCGCCCGGCGAATGCGGTCATAGGTCCCGCAGCGGCAGATGTTCGCCGACATGAAGGAGCTGATCTCCTCGTCGGTAGGGTGTGCAGTTTTCGCCAGCAAAGCAGCCGCGGCCATGATCTGCCCACTCTGGCAATAGCCGCACTGCGGCACCTCTTCGGCAATCCACGCAGCTTGCAGCGGATGTTGTCCGTTGGCCGCCAGCCCCTCAATCGTCGTGATGCTTTTGCCTGCCACTTGCGAGACCGGCGTGGAGCAGGATCGCGCGACCGTACCTTCAACGTGCACCGTGCAGGCGCCGCACAGTCCGGCGCCGCAGCCGAATTTCGTGCCTGGAAGTTGAAGAGTGTCGCGCAACACCCAGAGGAGAGGAGTTTCGGGCGCGACGCTGACTTTGCGCTCGCTCCCGTTGACCCGAAGAGTGATGTCTGCCATGGAGGCCCCAGTTGTTGTCTACGAAGCCCCACATGGTAGCGGAAATGTCAGGAAAGGGAAATGTTCGGTCCGTCGGTCCGGGGCCCCCGTTTTCGCCGGGCAAGCCCTTAGTCAACGTTTGAGCATGTTTCAGTCAATTTCAGCGATGGCCGAAGTTCCGACATTTCTCGCTGCTACACTGCTGGCTATGATTCCCGGGGTCGCCACCGCGGAAGGCACCGCGCACTACAGTTCGCGATTTCCTCAACTGGCCGAAGCGGATTTCTTTCGTCGCGCCGAGCATGTACCGGGCGTCGCCGGACTCTGGCTGTCTTCGATTGGGTTAGGAACGTATCTCGGCGAGCCCGACGACGTGGCGGATGCGGCCTACACGGAAGCAATTTCCCTGGCCGCGGCTTCCGGCATCAACGTGCTGGACTACCGCCATCAACTACCGGCACCAGCGATCGGAGCGGAATATCGGCGTTGCCTTGGCGCGGTTGGTCGAGAAGGGAGAAGTAACACGGCAGGAAGTTTTCATCTCCACCAAAGCCGGCTATCTCTCCTTCGACGGAAATCTCCCACCCGATCCGCGTAGTTATTTTGTCCACGAATACATCGAAAGCGGAATCGTCGATCCCAAAGAAGTCGTCGGCGGCATGCATTGCATTGCCCCGGACTACTTGCGCGATCAGATCGAGCGCTCGCGAAAGAATCTGGGCCTCGAGACCATTGACCTGTTCTACCTGCACAATCCGGAGACGCAGCTGGCGGAAGTTTCTCCTGAGACTTTTCGTGAACGCCTCAAACATGCCTTCGCGTTTCTGGAATCGTGCGTAAAGGCTGGGAAGCTCCGCTTCTATGGGCTAGCTACCTGGAACGCATTTCGCGTGCCCGAGGGTTCGCGCGACTACATCAGCCTGACGGCTTGTGCCGAGATTGCCCGGGAGGCTGGCGGCTCGGCGAATCATTTCCGGTTCGTCCAGCTGCCATTCAACCTTGCGATGCCGGAAGCGTACGTCCTCTCCAACCAGAACGTGGAAAAGAAGAACGTCTCGCTGCTTACCGCAGCGAAGCATTTGGGGATTGCTGTGGTGGGGAGCGCCACGCTTTATCAGGGCCGGCTAGCGCACGGCTTGCCGGAATTTGTTACGCGCGCTCTGGGAATGAAAAATGACAGCGAGAACGCAATCCAGTTTGCCCGTTCCGCTCCAGGTTTGACCACGTCGCTCATCGGGATGGGGCATCCCGAACATGTCGCAGCCAATCTCAAACCTGGACTGCTGCCGCCCGCTAAAACTGAAGATTGGCTGAAACTGTTTACCAGGCGCGAGGGTTAATCCGACGCCTTCTGGGCGACTAGCACTGCTCCTACTTCATGGTCTGGAGCTTGGCCTGCGCCATCGCTTCCGCTTGCGACTTGGGGTTCTCTTTTACGATCTGCTCGTAAATGCGCTTGGCCTCAAGCGGCTGCTGCGAAGACTCATACAGTCCGGCCAGTTGCATCTGAGCCATGACCTTGCTCACCGTGGTGGTGGGCTTGTCGATCAGTCCCTTGTAGATGTCGACCGCTTCCTTCGTACGGTTGTTGTTCCCGTAGAAAGCTGCCAGCGCCATCTTTGCGAGTCCAGCAAGATCGCTGTTGCGAGTGTCGGCGGCATCTTTCAGTTCGCGCTCCGCAGTGGCCTTGTCTCCCAGCTCAACCGCAGTTGTGCCTAAAAGATAGCGAGCGATGTCGGCAGTGTGCGTATGTGGATATTTATCGACCACGTCCTGCAACTGCTTCTTTGCTGCCCCCGCGCGATCCTGAGCCGACGCGAACGAAGGTGTATTAGGAGTTTCGGGTGCTCCGGCGGCACGCACCGATGTTTGCAACGTACGCACGGCCTTCGTCAATTCCAGGTTGGCCTTGTCATCCTGTTGGCTGAGGTAGTACCAGCCACCCAGCGCGACGGCGATCACTACAGCCGCGATCCCAATGCCGGCGGCCAGCTTTCCTTTATGTTCGGCGGTCCAGTGCGCCGTGGCCTCGGCGGCTCCGATAGTGGCTTGGGTGAAGCGGTCGGTCTTCAGTTGATGGCGAGTTTCTGCGCGCACGTACTCCTCTTTAACAAACAATTGTGGGCTGACAAACACTCAGTCTACCGGGGAAACTCAGCAGCGTCAAAGGTTTGCACACACCGCCGCACATGTCCGAGCGTTTCAAAAGCGAAGCCGCCGGTCATCGGAACCGGCGGCGCTTAGCAATTTGGAGATTCTTACTTGGGCGCTTCTTCCAGTAGTCCCTGCTCGAGCTTCTCCTGGCACTCGATGCAATGGCGAGTCCACGGCACCGCCTCCAGGCGCTTGGCGTTGATCTCCTGGCCGCAATGAATGCATTCTCCGAAGCTGCCTTCGCGAATGCGCGACAAAGCCTTTTCTACCATCAGCAGGAGTTGGCGCTCGTTGTTGCTCTGATGGAACAGGAATTCCTTGTTGTAGGAATTCGCGGCCTTGTCTGCGATGTCCTGGGTCGCGTCTTCGTCCGCCGAGCGGCCGTCCTGTTCGGTGCGGGAGACGGTGTGCCGCAACTCCTGCTGCCGCGTCTCCAGTCGCTTCTTGAAGCCTTCCAGTTTCTTTTTATCCATGGTCGTTACTCTGCTGCTCTCAGCCGTAGGCCCCAGAGCCGGGAACCGGCCTGAGGCCAAACAAAAATCATATGCGCTTGTTTTCCGGCCCGTCAACAGGGGTACCCTGTAACGCTTTAGACGGTTTTCTGGTAGATGTTGGTATCGCGCATTGCTCCGAAGCTTATCTGGGGATCGGCTGGTCTGTGCACGCGAGCGCATACCCCATTACCACCATGGCTGCGCCGTTCTCGCGCAATGCGCGGGGCTCAATCTTGTCGAGTGTGTCAGCGGCCGAATGGTGATAGTTGAAGTAGGTGCGGCCGTCCTGCATGATGCCGAGCGCTGGTACGCCTGCCTGCGCCATCGCCGAGATGTCCGATCCCGGACTCGTCTGGATGATCTCGATGAGGCTCGCCCCGAAGCTCTGCAAAATCTCCTGTACCGGGTGAAGGAACTCAACCGCTTGCTGGCTGATCTTCGCCGTGAACCCGAGTGGATGAGCCGCTCCGAAATCGCTTTCCATCGCGGCCACATGATTGGCGAACTCTGTCCCGTGGGCGGTGGTGTAGGCAGTTCGCCCGTGTCCCCCGCTCTCTTCATCCACCCACGCAATCACGCGCAAGGTACGTTTCGGCCGGTAGTGGAGTTCTTGGATCAGTTGTGCCGACTCCATCGCGACGGCCACGCCAGCCGCATCATCGATGGCCCCGGTGCCCAGATCCCAGGAATCCAGGTGCCCTGAAACCACAACAATCTGCTCGGGATGTTCACTCCCTTTTATATCCGCGACCACGTTGTAGCCGGTGGTTTCCGGAAGGTTCTGAGAAATCAGCGTCAAATGCATGCGGACCTTGCCCTGCATCGCCAGGTCTGCAATGAGGCTTGCATCCTCGGCAGCCACCGCACCGGCGGGAATCCCGGCGGGAACGCTGTATCCTGTGTGCGGCAGTCGATATGCGGCCCCGCCCACGGACCGGATCAACGACGCCACCGCTCCCAATTCGGCGGCTGCCTTTGCTCCTGCTCCGCGGTAGATGACGGCCTCGCTGTACGCGTCCAAGGCATGACCCGCGTCCGCTTTGCGCGTGTCAAAAGGGAAATTGAACAGGACGATCTTGCCCGCGACCCTGCTGCGTCCGAGAGACGCCAGTTCACTGAAGTTTCGGGCGACCACCACTTCTGCGGTCAGGCCATCGGCGGGGGTAGAACTGCTTCCGCCCAGCGACGTCACAAATACGCGCTGCGTCGTGTTCGGAACTTGCCCAGGGAAATCGACCAATTCGGCGGTTTCGGCGCCACGCACCCAGTGAGGAACTTTCACCTCTTCCAGCCGGACCTCCAGCCCAAGGCTCCGCATTTGGTCAGCCACGTACTGCGCCGCCTTGACCGATTGGGCCGAGCCGCTGGGTCGTGGCCCGATATTCTCCGTGAGGTATGCAACTTGCTTGTAGGCGTAGTCGTCACCGAGGGCCGCGTCCCGCAGCGCAATGAGTTGCTGCTTCAGGTCGGGCGCTAGAATTCCCTCGGCCTGAGCCACCGGGTTGCTTTGGCGGCGACTGCCGGCGCCAAGCGGACCAGCAACAGCCAGTCCGACAATCGAGGCGACGAATGCAAAGCGGAGAAGACGTGAGTGTTTTTGCGAGAGCTTTCCTAACAACGTTCACCCTGCGGACTTGTTTTCGAACGAACTTATCTAAGTCCGACTGACCACCCACACACTACTCCTGGTTTACGACTCTCAGCGACGGATACACCGGACCATCCACCGGCACATCGTCGTCTTCTTCATCCGTCAGCAAGGGCAGGATCGAGCGCAACGCGTCGACCTCCTGACGGACTTTCATGATCTCGAGTTCCTTCTCATGGATCACCTGGTAGACGTCCCGCATGGCTCCCTCCCCAGGAATAAGCTGGAATGGGAAGGAAGCATACCGCAAGTGCGCCCTGGTGCGTACAAAGCGCAAAGAAAAAGCGGCCCCATTTCTGGGGCCACTATTCAAAGAGGCAGAAAGGCGGGAAGTCAGGGAAGACTTTGCAAGGTGTCGTTCTGTCTAGCAGAGCGACTATTCGGGAGTTGTCGAGAACTATGAGTTGTGGTGAAGGTCATGGTGCTTGTGTGCGGCCTCTTTATTGTTCAGAAATTAAGCACTTGCCGCGCCAAAGAATTTTGTCACAAAGACTTGTGATCTCGATCACTGTAAGTCCCTGCACGACCTAGGTTTGCCATCTGCCGCCAGTCGTGACTTGAGTAGAAAGGTAAAATCCCTCCGTCAGGCAAGGTGCATATTGCTGCACATTCATTGCACGACACTGCTGCAGATTTTCTCCAAAACTGAAAAACCCCCGCCAGGAAAGCGGGGGCTTCTTACTTCAAAAGTTGGACTTAGCTATTTCCTGCCACGGTCCGCAGCTTGCCCGGCAGGAAGTGGTAGGGAGGCCACGGTCCGCTGATGGCCAGTTCGCAGTTCTTCAGCTGCTTGGCGGCCATGTTGTAGCGGTTCTGATATTTCTCAACCGACTTGGAATCAATCAGGTGCGCGATGTCGATGAGCATTCCATCGGACGCGACCTTCTTGCAGCTGACTTCTTCTTCCAAGGGATTGAATAGCTTGTGAACCTGGACGGACAGGGCACGCGCCTTGGTCTGGCGCTCCCTTTCCTTGGAGGCCTTCTCCCGCAGCTTGGCCAGATATTCCCGGCCTACCGTATCCGGTAGTACGACATTCATCATGGCTTCGCGCAACGAACCGTCCCGGACGACCAGTTTGAGGCGCATCTCAGACTTACCGCGCAACTTCTCGACGCTAACTCCGAAGGCGCGGCGATTGGACCGGACGGCCTGCCGAAGCGCGTCGTCGCTGTCGAAGATGGTTCCGAACCGGAACGGCAATACGGTGCCGGTGCGGAAGCAGACGCTTACCACGCGGGCATGCTCGAGGACGGTTTTCTCGTCTACCTTGTGGGTAGCGCGGTCGTATTCGCTGACAACGACTGCGAAGTCTCCGCTCGGGTAGCTGAGGACGGGGGCTCCATTCACACCCTGGATGCCTTCCAAGAGGAAGGGACGCCGGGCACGGGTACCATTAGGGAGTGCCTGATGCTCGGTCAGGCAGTATGCGTACCACGCCATATTGATCTCTCCGAATCTGGGCAGAGACGGTCTTTCCGCCTCTTGGGTATTCGCGAAAGTAGGGTCCGACTCTAAATCTGGAAGAAATGGGCAGTACTACGACGAGAACGGACGCGAATCAGGTTCAACTGCGTCCAACCGCATATTACTTCCGTCACATGACAAATTGCAACAACTTCGTGGCATTGATTCGTTTCAATGGAGCGTTTTGAGACTAGTTTGACCGGAGGTCAAGCTAGGGAGTGCCGTCCGCCTCAGCCTGGAAGCGGTCATTTTTTTAGGGAAAATGGTTTTGAGGCGTGGCCCTGTTACTTTTTTGCCGCGGCTTTGGCCGCCGCCCGCGCGGCGCGCTCTTGCAACGCAATCGTGACGACGCGAAGCATGTCGTCCCAGGGCGCGGGCTTCCCCGTCCAGATCTCGAATTGGCGGGCAGCCTGGTGGACGAACATCTCGATGCCGGGAATAATTTGGGCTCCGTGGTCTTTTGCCGCTTTTAGGAAACGCGTTTCCGCCGGATCGTAAACCATGTCGAAAACATATTTGGCGTTGATCTCGTTCTCGTTCAGCGGAGTCTCGCGCGTGTTCGACATCCCAACCGGCGTGGCATTGACGATGACGTCAAACGCTAATTTCTTGAGATCGGGGCGCTTGATAGTTCGCGCCTTCGCTTGACGCGCCAGTTTCTGCGCGGGAGCCGGTGTGCGATTCAGAATGAATACTTCGCTCCCGCGTTCCTTGAGGCCGAAGACGGCTGCGCGCGCCGCGCCGCCCGCCCCCAGAACTAGTATCCGGGCTCCTTCCAGTCCCAGGCGCTGTTCGAGCGGTCGCACGACGCCAGCGGTATCGGTATTGAACCCGTAGAGTTTTCCATCCTGTGCCCGCACCACCGTGTTGCAAGCGCCGATCTTGGTGGTGTGCGAATCCGTGTTGTCGAGATGCTCGAGGATCGCTTCCTTGTACGGCATGGTGATGCTGAGGCCGTGAATCGGAATATCGCGCACGCAGGCCAGCAGATCCTTAAGAGTCTTCGCGTGCAGCGCGACGTAAACCGCATTCACGTTCTCGCGCCGCAAGGCCGTATTCATGATGATCGGTGACAATGAGTGCGCCACGGGATCGCCCGCAACCCCATACATTCGAGTGGCGACGTCCACCTGGTCAATGCGATAGACGCTGCGCAACTCCTGTGCCGTAACCTGCCCCGGAGCAGTGCGCTCGTCAGGACTGATCGCCGCAAATGTAAACGCGCTTCCCGCACGCACCCCCAGCACGCGACTAATAATCCCCTGTTCTCCCATGCAAAGCGCGACCAGGGAGTGCCGGTCGCTTTGTTTCTCGAGGAACTTCATCATCGTCACGTTGTCGTACAGGGTGGTTGCGGTCGAAACGATCTTGTAGAAGTCCGCCGGGTAGGCCTCCATCTTGGCGAGAGTTTCTTCCAGCTTCTTGGTGGCGTGGAAGTCATGGAAAGACAAAACCACGGCCGCCTGCGACCTTAGTCTCTGCAGTTGCTGCGGCTTGATCTTGGATGCGGTTTGCAGTTCAACGTCGACCAGTTGACACCCGGCCGAGGCCGCCTTGGCGAGAACGTCGAGTTGAGCCGCCACCGTTCCTTTGAACTTACCTCCGCTGGTCGTCCTGCGGCAGGTGGCAATGACCACGGCGTGGGGGTAAATCTCGAAGAAAGAACGGATCTTCGGAAGCGCCAGCCCAGGCTTGGGCAGATAGTCCAACCTGAACTCCAGAAAGGGGTTATCCCGGACCAAGCCCTCTGCCTTGTCGATCAGTTCACCGGGGTCGCTCCCGGTCACGGCCACGCAGACGCGGGGCATCCGCAAGGGCAGCAGGCGCGGGACGTAGCTGGAGAGGGCTGAACTCATGGCGCGGAGTCGCGCGCGATATTACAGGGGCGTAATTCCAGATGCAACAACGGATTAACTTTGCTCGGAGGGAAACTTTTGGCGAAGGACGGCTAACACCCTCGTAACCTTGACCCACCCTGACCCCCGAGTTACTTTCCGGTTGAGCCCCTGTGTCTGCGGCGGTGTATGGGGAAGCAACGCAGTTTCCAGAGTGGACTCGGAGGTAAGATGAAGAAAACAGGACTTTTAATTCTGCTATGGGCAGTTGCGGCGAGCGCGCAAGACGCAAGCCCCGCAGCTGACGTCAATGCGCCGCAGGGTACCGCGCCGACTTCGGTGAGTTCCCCGATCGAGCGCGTGCAGACTCCGACCTATGCCGACATGTACTGCGCCGGCTTCATCAGCAAGTCGCTGATGCCTAATGCGAACTATGTTGCGGGCGGCCTGCAGACCCCGAACACCACCAAGTTCGTGACCGGAGACATCATTTATCTCGCGGGAGGTGGTTACACTCTCGGCGGCCAGTATTCGATCCTCCGCGAACTCAAAGATCAGAACCGCTATGAGGTCTTCCCGGGACAGGGCAAGACGCTCGCGGCAACCGGCCAGCCCTATGGCGAGATCGGCCGCGTCAAGATCGTTGATACGCGCAGCAAGACTGCGATCGGCCAGATTGAATACAGCTGCGATCCGATCAACCCGGGCGATATTGCCGTTCCCTTTGCTGAGAAGCCATCAGTTTCGTTCCATCCGCCGGCACGTTTCGACCGTTTCGTTCCGAAGACCGGAAAGACCAGCGCCCGAATCGTCCTGGCGAAGGACTTCGACTCGACGCTTGGCACGGGCATGAAGGTCTATATGAATCTCGGTGCGAACCAGGGCGTGAAGGTCGGCGACTACTTCCGTGCAGTTCGTAGCTACTCATCCGACCTGGCTGACCCGGTCGATACCCTTTCGTTTGCCGCTTCCACTGCGGAAGACACCCAGAGACGGCCTCCGTCGATCGAAGGCAACTGGATGACCAAGACCAAGGGTCCGAACATTCACGTAAGTGATCTGCCGCGCCGCGCAGTAGGCGAGATCGTCGTCATCAGCGTTACTCCCACGACCGCGACGGGCATGATCGTGTTCTCGCTCGAAGACGTTCACGTGGGCGATGGCGTGGAACTCGACGACCAGCAATAAGATACTTAGTGCAGAAGCTCAGCCGGGGAGGCCACAAGCCTTCCCGGTTTTGCTTTGGTGGGCTGTCTATGAACGAAAAGGCTGCTGGGCTTAGGACGAGATGCCTGCAGAGCTAATGCCCAGTGAGGGTCGTTAAACAAGGAGGGGGTTAGATTTGCCGGGGTTTAGTTAGCTCGCCAGCGATTCGAGTCTTCTCCCTGCGAGTCTCTGCCAGGGCGGATCCTGCCCGAGGGCTAGCGGAAGAACACTACGTGATAGTCGCCGGGAATTTGCGAGGCCAGCACAATTAGCGCAACGGTCAGAATTCCGAGTTCCATCTTTACCTCCCCAGAGATCTCAGCACAATACCCCAAACTGGATCCCGCCCCAAGTTACTTTCGAGTGCTCGTAGCGGCTTTCTCGTAAGATGCGCAGCAATATCTCACGCGAAGAAAAAATGTTTCGGCTCAGTCAGGAGCGCCCGGGTCTCCGAACACCTCCGCGGTGAAAGCTTCGAGCGTTGCACCCGACTTCCAGGCATCGCGATACAGACCGGCCTTCCGGCACGTCTGCTCCAGGAATTCTCCCCGGCTCCATCCATGCTCCACGGGCACCTGCGGCAACAATAGCCCCCGGTTCGCGCCTGAAGTCACCACCAGGCCGTGCCTGCCGATCTCGACCTGTGCTGCTTCGATAGGAAACAGGGGAGAGAGAATGCTGAGCGACACCTGCAGGTCGCCGACTTCGTCTGGCGTGACTGGCGTGAATCGCGAGTCACGCGAAGCGGCGGCACGCGCCGTCTCAAATACAGCGCGGTGGAGCGGCAGCACCGGCACGACGTACCCGACGCACCCTCTCAACTTGCCGTGAAGATAGAGCGTGGTAAAGACGCCTCGCGGCTCTTCCAGGTGCGAACCGGGATTTTCCTGACCGTGCGCATGCTCAAGAACTAGAGACTCAACCGCATCGTGAGCGACCAGCAACAGAAGACGGCGTTCGTCCGCCGAGTATTCGGCGCCTGCGGATAAGGATTGACATGGATGCGAACTTCCAGCCAGCGAATTAGGAGGTTGGAACGACATTGCGTTTCCGGCGGCTCAGAACGAACGCGCGCCGGCGGGTCCTCACCACTTGGCGATCAATCTTCGACCAGAACGCCACGAAATAATCCACCGCCGAGATCAACGAGAGACACACCATGAACCATATCGACGACCACGCAATCCAGTGCACCGGGAAGAAGTACGTTCCAAACAGCGGCCACTCCTTCCAGCGATGATCGAGAATCACCGCGACTACCGAGACGATCTGTACCACCATCTTGAACTTGCCGAGTTCGCTGGCTTCAATCGTAAAGCCCTCGCTGGCAGCAATGCTGCGCAGGCCGCTCACCAGGAATTCCCGCCCGATCACGATCACGGCCACCCACGCCGGCACCAAACTGGGATTAAATTGCACGAGCGTGATGTAGGCCGAGGCAATCAGCATCTTGTCGGCCAGGGGGTCGAGCAGGATACCCATCGTCGTGATCTGCCCGCGCTTGCGCGCAAGATATCCGTCAATGCCGTCGGTGATCGACGCAGCGATAAAGAGGGCGGACGCCAGCAATTCTTTTTCGCCGTGTGCGTTACCGATTCGCGCGGTCGACAAAACCCAGATCAGCAGAGGGATACTGAGGATGCGTACAAACGTGATTGAGTTCGGCAGATTCACGGGGGCATCGAGCGCCGTCTGCGGGCGGTCACAAACGCAGCGTTGGTTTGATTATCCTCCACGCTGTAAGGGGAAAGCAATGGAGACACGAACTAAGCATCGGCGATGTCTCGATTGTAAAAAAAGAAACGGACCCGATCGGGTCCGCCCGCGAAGTTTTGCGACGAAACTAGGCTGCGGAGCCGGGTTTCAGGCAATTCAGGATGCTCATGCCGGTTTCCAGCAGGCTGGAGTGTTGCGGTACTTGCCCATTGGGAGTGAGCTTGTCGACGAGCGTGGGAAGCAGCTGCGAGAGCGCGCTGCTTGCCATATCCGGCGATATTCCGGCCTTGGCGGCGAGTTCTTTCACTTGATCGCTACCCAGAACGTGCTGAATCTGATCCGCCGAGATGGGCAGATTCTGACCCGTGCCGATCCAGGACGACATCAGACTGCCCAATCCTTTGTCATGGAAGGACTGCAGCATGCCCGACAGTCCGCCGGGCGTGTTGTTGATCATGTGCAGCAATCCGGTCGCTAACGGATTGTTGCAGTCCCCCAGCATGCTGTTGGCAGCTTTGTTTCCAAGTTCGTCGAGCAGACTCATAGAACCTCCGCAAATTTGGCGAAACGCGATGCACCAGAGACCGAAGCACCTTGCCCCAGACGAAGAGGCGCGGCCCGGTTTCTGGAGCACGCTATTTCTGTTTAGCGATGACCTTGTCCTTGATCTTGTTGTAGGTGGCCTGGGGGACGATCTTCTTCCGGACCAGGTCGGTCTTCGCCTTGTAGGGACGGCCGTCTATGATCTTCTGCGAATACTTCTCGCCGATTCCCGGCAACGCGTCCAGCTGTTCCTTGCTGGCGGTGTTGAGGTCGACCAGATCCGCAGAAGCCGCAGCCGCCGCGGGCTTTTTGGCATCCGCCTGCGGCGCCGACGACGCCAGCCCGACGTTCGCAATCAAAACGATTGCGAACAGAGTGATGAGAATGCTTGCGAATAGATTACGTTTCATTGCCTCTCCTTAGTCCTTCTGGGACTCTCTGTAACCAGCTGCCTTGGCCTCGGATTCAGTCATGAACTTGCCGTTCTTGGTCTTCCCATAGAACTGGCCGCCCTTGTGATAAATGCCGCTGTCGAGGTTGACCCAAACCTTGCCGCTCGATTTTGCGGAAGCGACTTCCGGGTCAGAGGCTTCGCCGCTGGGCGCAGATTTACTGGCCTTTTTCGCAGGAGCAGGCGCGCTTGCTGCCGGAGCACTCGCCGCTGGACTGGCCGGCATCGACGACTTGCTGGATGCGGCTGTTGCGGGCGCGGCCGCGGGCGCTGAACCGGCTGCGCTCGTGTCGTCTGCGGGCTTCTTCTTGCGGCTCTTTTTGGGAGTGGCGGTGGCGTCAGAGTTCGACGCCACAGCAGCGGTCTGATCGCTGGAAGCGTCGGCGCTCTTTTTCTTGTGACTCTTCTTCGGTGTTCCTGAATCAGTGCTGGCGCTAGCCGTCTGGTCTGCACCAGCGGGGGTGTCTGCCGACTTTTTCTTCCGGCTCTTCTTTGTGGTGGAAGTCGAGTCCGCGGTCGCAGCCTGATCACCCGCGGCTGCGCTGTCCGCGCTCTTTTTCTTGTGACTTTTCTTGGTGCCGGTATCGCTGGCCGTAGCCGACGAATCCGACGCACTGGAATCTGCTGCCGCCGCGGACTTCTTCTTCTTGGACTTCTTGCTTGTCGTGCTGGACGCGGAACTGTCGTCGGTGGTGGTGCCCGCGTCTTTCTTGGCCTTCTTCGATTTCTTCTTGGTCGTTGTTGTGTCGGTGCTCTGGTCGCTCGAAGTTGCTTGCGGTTTGGCCAGCGCGGGCATCGACACTGCCAGCAACAGGCACAGGGCTGCCATCCAGGTCGTGAACTTGATGGGGAGTCTGCTCATCTGGGTCCTCTGTTTAAGGGGCGCTGGAACGGCCCCAGGTAGTGGAACTGCGATGCGCGTTGCAGCCGGCTCACGCTGGGATGGGATGCGTAACCCCTTGGCCAACCTCGACACATTCGCGGGCAGCCATCATGCCAGCCCGGGACGCTTAGGTCAACCCGCGGTCACAAAAAAGGCGCTACAAGCAAAAGGCCTTCGTTCGCACGACGAAGGCCCTTGGAGAATCTTTTTCCTACGCGTAAATTCCGCGCTGCTTGATGGTATACGCTACCCGGTCGATCGCCAGCATGTACGCCGCTATGCGGTTGTGTACGTGATGGGTTTCCGCGTAGCGCACCACATCGTCGAAAGCCGATACCATGATTTCCTCGAGTTGCTCGTTTACCAGTGATTCCTTCCAGAAGTAGCCCTGCCGGTCCTGCACCCACTCAAAGTACGAAGTGGTGACCCCGCCCGCGTTGGCGAGGATGTCGGGAATTACGAAGACGCCCTTGTCGGCCAGCACCTCGTCGGCCGCCGCCGTGGTGGGTCCGTTCGCACCCTCGGCCAGAATCTTGCACTTCACGCGGTCCACGTTCCGGCTGGTAATCTGATTCTCGGTAGCCGCAGGAATCAGGATTTCGCAGTCTTCGGTTATCAATCCGCCGGCGGCAAACTTTTCCGCGCCCGGGAAGCCTTGAATCGTTCCGTTCTTCTGCCGATATTCCCAGAGCGCTTCCACATCGATGCCGTTCTTGTTGTAAAGGCCGCCGCCTACTTCATCGATGCCAATAATCTTGTATCCGGCCGCCGCCATCAGACGCGCTGCGTTGGATCCGACGTTACCGAATCCCTGCACGATCACGCGAGAGCTTTCACGGTTTAGTCCCAGTTTCTTGATGGCCTGCTCGCAAACAATAAGAACGCCGCGTCCTGTCGCCTCGCGACGTCCGCGTGATCCGCCGATGTTGATCGGCTTGCCTGTGACCACGGCCGTTACCGTCTGCCGCATGTGCATGGAGTAGGTGTCCATCATCCACGCCATGATCTGCTCGTTGGTGTTTACGTCGGGCGCAGGGACGTCTTTTTCAGGGCCGATGAATTCGACCAGTTCGGCGGTGTAGCGGCGCGTCATGCGCTCCAGTTCGCCCATCGACATCTTGTGGGGATCGCAGATGACTCCACCCTTGGCGCCGCCGAACGGAATATTGACGACCGCGCATTTCCAGGTCATCCAACTCGCCAGCGCTCGCACTTCGTCGAGCGTGACGTCGGGCGCGTAACGGATGCCGCCCTTGGCCGGACCGCGCGCGATGGAATGCTGTACGCGAAATCCCGTGAAGACTTCCAGATGCCCGTCGTCCATCTGCACCGGAATGTGCAGGATGATTTCCCGCGTGGGGTAGCGAAGGACTTTCCACAAGCCTTCATCCAGATTGAGCTTATGGGCGGCCAGATCAAATCGGGCCGCCTGCGATTCCCATGGATTTGTTTCCTGCTCCATCGCGACGCTTTTCATGCGAATAATCTCCAGAAATGATTGCTAGCTATATGGATGCTGATTCCTGCTTCTGCGCACAAATCGAGCAGTATATGGGGCAGGGGGCAACGTGGCAAGCCGAAGGGTTAACTCAGGAGTAATCGGCGGCTGCTGGTCATCAGCGCTGAATTTTGATCTCCATGCCCTCAGCGGCGGCCCGCACACGCGGATAGTGGTCGCGCGCTTCCTTTACGACCTTGTCGATCAGTTCGTCATCATGATCTGGATCGTGATGAAACAGCACTAGTTCCTTGGCGCCGCTTTCCATGACGATGTTCACCGCCTCGCGCCAGTGGCTGTGTCCCCAGCCGCGGCGTTTGGCGGCGTATTCCTCGGGCAGGTACTGCGAGTCGTAGATCAGGACATCGGCACCCTCGGCAAGCTTGCGCACGTTCTTGTCGAAGACTTCATCACCCGGCTCGTTGTCGGTCGCGTAAACCAGGATTCCGTCCTTGGTTTCAAGGCGGAACCCCATGCATCCCTGCGGATGATTCAGCCACAGCGCGCGGACGCTAGCGGTGTCGACCTGCGACTCGCCTTCCTCCATATCGTAGAAGCTGCGCTCTGCCTTCATTTCGCTGGTGTTCACCGGAAAGTAGGGCGAGGCCATCTGCTCTTCCATCACGCGCTGCAGGGTACGGGTTCGCTTCGAGGAGTGAAACGCAAACTGGTTCGCGGGATTTTCGTAAAGCGGACGGAAGAAGGGAATGCCCTGGATGTGGTCCCAATGAAAGTGCGAGACAAAGATGTGCGCGCGGATCGGTTGGCCGTTGGCTTCGCTCTCCAACTGCTGTCCGAGCGTGCGAAAGCCCGTGCCGCAGTCGAAGACAAAGAGGCTGTTCCCGTGCCGGACCTCGACGCACGAGGTGTTGCCTCCATAGCGCAAGTTCCCGGCTAGGGGGGTAGGGGTTGATCCGCGCACTCCCCAGAACTTGACCCGCATACTCCCCCGTTCTCTGGACTTTGAGCTGAATCATAATCTTCCGACGCTGCTGGGTCCTCGTCAATTGTTTCGCTGGTTCCGAACAGTGACGGAGGTGTAGTGCGGGAGGTACCGGAACTCGCCACCGAGCCCTTTGCAGCGCCGGCGTCTCGCCGGCAGTCGTGACGGCGTCCCGCCGTCGCGGGGCAAACGCCCTGATTTCAGACACTGCAGTATCAGAAAAAATCCATGCCATTGCCAACTCCCACAACCCCGGGACCACTACCATCGCCTATAATTCAACTACCCTCCGGATAGCCAACACTGCTCCCCCTTCGGCGCCGGAAGACCATCATGCTGCAGCCTGAATTCAAGGAATTCTCGCGCCTGGCGCGGGAGGCGACCTTGGTGCCGGTCGTCAAGACTGTGAGCGCCGACCTCCTCACGCCGGTCTCCGCCTTCCTCGCGGTCGCGGCCGACGAGCCGCATTCCTTTTTGCTGGAGTCGGTAGAGCGCGGCGAGCACATCGGACGCTACACCTTCGTCGGCGCGCGCCCCTACATGAGGCTATGGGCGCAGGGCGACGAGATCCACATCGAACGCGGCAAGGTGCGCCAGCGCCGCACCGGCGATGTCTTCGCCACCATCAAGGAACTGCTGCGCTCCCATCGGCCCGCGCACTATCCCGGACTGCCGCCCTTCACCTCAGGCGCCGTCGGATACTTTGCCTACGATGTGGTACGGCGCCTCGAATCGATTGGCGAACATGCCAAGGCCGATGTCCCGGTTCCTGACTGCGTGCTCATGTTCTTCGACCGCCTGCTGGTCTTCGATCACCTGCGCCACCAGATCCACATCGTCGCGGCGGCCGATGTTGCTTCGGAATCGCCGAAGCGCGCCTACGATCGCGCGCTGAAAGACATTGCGGCCATCGAGAAGCGTCTCGCGGCCGGGCTGAGGCCGGGTGCGTGGAAGAAGTCGCAAAAGAAGAAAGGACCACTCAAGGTGCACAGCGGTATCAGCCGCGAGCGGCACATGAAGAATGTTGAGCGGGCTAAGGAATACATTGCCGCCGGCGATATCTTCCAGGTCGTGCTTTCCCGGCGTCTCGACTTTGAACCCGGGGTCCCGCCCTTCGATCTTTACCGTTCCCTGCGCACGGTGAACCCATCGCCTTACCTGTATTTTTTGCGCATGGGAGACATGCACGTGCTGGGTTCGTCCCCCGAGATGCTGGTGCGCGTGACCGACCGCAAGCTGGAATACCGGCCCATTGCCGGCACGCATCCGCGGGGCAAAGATGAATCCGAAGACCACGCGCTCGAGCAGAAGATGCGCGGCGACGAAAAAGAGCGCGCCGAGCACGTCATGCTGGTCGATCTGGGGCGCAATGATCTCGGCCGCGTCAGCGAATACGGCTCGGTCAAAGTGAAGGACCTCATGTACGTCGAGCGATACTCCCACGTGATGCACCTCGTCTCGGCGCTCGAAGGCAAGCTGCGTCCCGAGTTCGACGCCATTGACGCCTTCGCCGCTTGTTTTCCTGCGGGCACGCTGAGCGGTGCGCCCAAGGTGCGCGCCATGCAGATCATCGAAGAACTCGAACCGACCCGCCGCGGCGTTTATGGTGGCTCGGTCCTCTATGCGGACTTTGCGGGCAACATCGACTCCTGCATCGCGATCCGAACCATGTTTATGAAAGGCAAGCACGCGTACTTGCAGGCGGGCGGCGGCATTGTGGCCGATTCCGATCCTGAGAGAGAGTTCCAGGAAACCGTCAACAAGGCGCAGGCTGTGCTGCGCGCCGTGGAAATTGCCAGGCAGGGAATGTAGCGAGGCCTCGCGGGCAGAGGACTGCTCGCCGCGCTCGTTACCTTCGTAAGATGCTTCGGCAGCAGGGGTTCATTTTTAATAAGAGAGGCTTCGGAACGTGCAGCCCGAAATAATGAAGAACGTAGACGTCTTTTTAATCGCGAACTTTTCCCTGATTTTCGGAATGGCAGGCCTGTTCTGGCCCGAGAAATTCCGGCCGCTCTTCGACGTCCTGATGTTTCCCTGGCCGGCGAGCTACCGGATGGTTCGCGTCAACAGCATCGCCGCCATTCTCCTTTTTCTGCTGCTTGCCGGGCGTCTGCTCCTGTACTAGTGGGGTGGAGTGTATTGCTTCAACCGACCAGAACAAATCTTTTCACCGCGAAGTTCGCAAAGAAATTCGCAAAGTTCGCGAAGAGGCCCGCGAGTTTGCCAAGAAAATCAGCCAGTCTGTCTTTGCGTTCTTAGCGGCTACTTTTGCGTCCTTTGCGGTTCAAAGCTTTTTGGACGTCGGCAATTGCGCCTCTGCGGTGAGCTCTGCATCCTTCCCGGCCGCCAGGCTGACCCACACCGCTACTCCGTACAGCACTAGGATCTCCAGTCCGCCAAATTCTCCGTGCAGCCCGTGAATGACAATGGCCAAGCCAAAGATTGCGAGCAGCATGTACCCACCCACGAGCGTCGTAAGCGGCACGAGAAATAGAAGAGCTGCGATGATTTCGGCTCCGGAAAGACACAGGCGTACCGAGTTCAGAATGCCGGCATGGCCGGAGTTGTGAAGACCGAAATGAGCCGCGTAGAAAGTTCGGCGCGATTCCACCAGCACGACCAATCCCACCGCCCAGTGCAGGTAGCGGATTGCAAATGCTGTACGGCGATGCGGTCATTTGGCCTTGCGCTTCGCAGCGTCTTCCGCAGCCTTGCCTTCCGTGAGTTTGTGACTGGCATTTGCGTCCAGATCCAGCCCGTAGAACTTCTTCAAATCGCGAATGCGCCGTAACGAATCCTGGCTGAAGGGGCACTTGCCATCGAAGGCATGCAACACGATGCCCTCCAGCAGATCGCCCAGAGTCAGGTCGTGGTAGTCCGCAAAGCCTTGAGCACCTTTAGCAATCGTTTCTCTATGCGTACGCCGGTTTGTACTCGTTCGATCGTGAGTCGTTCGGTTATAGGTACCATGGTACCAATATACCACGGTACGAATGTGGCAGCACGATACCCTGTCATTCCGAGGGAAGCGAAGGACTCATGTGCTCTGAGGAGAAGGTCTGATTAAAGCGCGAGGAAGTTCTCGACCAGCTTCTTGCCTTGGTCGGTGAGCACGCTTTCGGGATGGAACTGCACGCCTTCGAGGGGGAATTTCCGGTGCCGCAGGCCCATGATGACTCGCGTCCCGTCGCTCTCGACGGTGTGTGCGCTGACTTCGAGTTCGGCCGGCAGATTGTCTTCAGAAACAATGAGTGAGTGGTAGCGGGTAGCCGTCATCGGGGAAGTCAGCCCACGGAAAACGGTCTTCCCGTCATGCTCGTACGGGGCTAGTCTTGCCGTGCATCAGGTTCTTGGCGCGCACGATCGTTCCGCCGAATGCCTCGCCGAGCGCCTGATGTCCGAGGCACACCCCCAGCACCGGCACCTTTCCCGCGAAGTGGCGGATCAACGCCACGCTGATCCCGGCGTCTGCGGGTGTGCAAGGCCCTGGTGAGACCAGAATGCGCTCTGGGCGGAGGGCCTCGACTTCCTCGACCGTCACCTGGTCGTTGCGGCGAACCTCGACGTCAGCTCCCAATTCGCCGATGTATTGCACCAGGTTGTAGGTAAACGAGTCGTAATTGTCGAGAACAAAGACCATAAACGCGCCTGAATCCAGTCTAGCCGAAAGAAAGCCTTGCGGCGAATGCCCCGTCCGGCGCCGGACACCCCACGCCGAAGTCATTGACCCCATGACGGTTCCTTCCCCATGCCGGCCACATATCCCCCGGAAGTGGTCTTGACAGCAATAGCCCCGCACGCCATGCTAACTCAGCTTTTTCGGAGGCAATTCATGGCTGAGGCCCAGCAGGAAAAGCGGGCGACACGGCGATTTGCACTGCGGTTGCCGGTAGCTGTGACGTATGCCGAAAATGGAACCCAGGAACGGTCCGCGCAAACCCGCGATGTAAGTGCAAGAGGGATTTCGTTTTACGTGGATTCGCCGATCGCTACCGGGTCTCCGATTGAGTTCACTTTAACTCTCCCGGCCGAGATAACCCTCACCGAGAGCATTCGGGTTCGATGCAAGGGCACGGTGGTGCGCCTCGACGATGAAGCGTCCAACGGCAAGATGGCCGTCGCTGCCGTGATTGATGAATACGAATTCCTGTCCGAGGCATAATCCGCGGAAGCCGATTCCCCCGCGCTTTCTCGATTTTGACTGACGATGATATTGTGAGCCCAGCACGTTGGCTGGGCGGGGTGGAGTCTTGCCGCGATCTGCTACAAACCTGATCCTAACGCTGTTGCTCGGCGCCGGTTCTGCGCTGCTCGGCGGGGGCGCGTTCGCCCAAAATTCTGACACGCAGCCTACGCAGCCACCGCCATCGCGATCGGCCGCCATCCGCCAAATGATGCAGCAGGAGGCCGCTCGCCGCAACGCGGCGCGCCAGGGCGCAACGCCGCCTACGGATGCGACAGGCACGACTCAACCTGCGACAGCACCTGCGACACCTGTGCAGACCGCGCCCGCGCCGCAGGCTCTCGTTCCGCCAACCCAGGCTCCCGTTCCGCCAACCCAGGCTCCGGTACCACAGGATCAAATTCCGACGACTCAGACGCAGGCTCCTGCGACGCCGCCTTCCACTGTGCCCGCCGCACCGGCAACGCCCGCGACATCGCAGGCCCCGGCATTGGTGAAGAGCGTAAAGATCGGACACGACAAGACTGGCAGCATCATAGAAATCGTCAACAGCCGCGCGATCGCCCCGGCGATTCAGACCTTGAACCATCCGCCGCGCCTCGTCATCGATCTGCCTAACGCAAATGTCGCGGTCAAAGAAAGATTCCTTGTCGCCAAGGGCGACCAGTTCACTGAACTGCACGTGGACCAGTTCCAGGAGGCGCCTCCGGTAACGCGCGTGACGGTGGAACTGACGGAAGCCAAGCCCTACACATGGGACGCCGCCGGAAACCGGCTCACGATTCGCCTGAAGCCTGCGGAGGATCCTGCCGCCGCCAAGGCCGCGCCGCCGCCGGCGCCCGCGCAACCTGCGACCATTCCGACGTTCTCAGCCGCGGCCAAGCCAGCAGTCGTGCCCGTCTCTTCGAACGGCGCGGGGTCGGCGGTGATCGTCGGCAGCCGGATCGGATCCGGTTCGTCAGTGACGGCCAGCACCGAAACCGCCGTCCTACACATCGCTCGCGGCGGGGAATTGCACGTCTGTCCCAACAGCACCGTCTCGGTGACGGCGTCCAAGAGCGGCCAGGAACTAATGTTCGGGATGAGCACGGGCACGCTCGAAACGCATTACCACATCGATGCTGGTTCCGACGCCGTGCTGACGCCTGACTTCCGGATGCTGCTCGCCGGGCCGGGTGACTTCGATTACGCAATCAGCACCAACTCGCACGGTGACACCTGCGTGCGCGCCTTGCTTGGCAATACCGCGTCCATGCTGGTTTCAGAATTGATGGGAGACCGCACTTACCAGGTGAAACCAACGGAGCAAGTGGTGTTTCATGAAGGACGCATCGACCGCGTCAGCAATGACGTTCCGTTCGATTGCGGATGCGCAGCGCCCCCGCCGCCGGTGATGCGCGCCTCAACCGTACCCGAGCCAACGCAGGTGGCCGAAGCGAAATTGCCGCCAAACCTGCAACTGCCGTCGTCGAATTCGGGTACATCGCGTGCTTCGATCGATCCCATGTTGCCGCCGCTGCCTAATGCCTCGCGGCCTGCGATGGCTGGCCCTGCCGGATCGCAAGCGCAGCGCGCAGCCGTGGCTCCGGAAGCCGCCGCTCCTGTCCGGGCAAAGAAAGAAGACCTGCACGTCCAGATCGAAGCGCCATTGGTCTTCCGCGGTTCCGATCGCACGCGCACCACGACCACAGCATCGAATATGCCGCCCGGCTCTCCAGCGAAGCCGAACGCTGCTCCAACGCCCGCTCCCGCACCGGCTCCGCAACCGAAGGCCGTGGCTCAGAAGCCCGAGTCCGAAAAAGAACATCGCGGATTTTTTGGAAAGGTGAAGGGGTTCTTCTCCTCGATCTTCCACTAGAAAGAAATTGGGTCTTGGGTGTTAGGTGATAGGTCTTGGCACGACCCAAGATCCAAACCTAATAACCAAGACCCTATCTATTTTCCTAAGGCCCAAAGCCCAAGGCCTAATACCTGATTTCCTAGTCCCGCTTGATCGCCTTAGCGATGGGCGCGGCCTTCTCCCGGGCCAAATCCCGCAACTCGTCGGCCCAATCGCTGCTTCGATCGGCGATGTCGTTCACCCGATCAATTGCTTCCTCCGACCAATCCTGCAATGTGTCGCGCGCGTCGTCGTAACGTTTGCGCAGGTCCTTCCGCATCTGCTTGCCGGTCTTCGGCGCGAGCATCAGCGCGATAAGAGCACCGGCGCCGACTCCGATCATCAAAAACGTGACGGCTGTGCCGACGTTGCTCTTACTCGACGACTCATATTTTCCAATCCGCATAAAGACATCTCCTCGTGGTGGAATCCATGAAATATTGAATTTCTACTTTATTGTATTCCCTGGCCCGAGCGCTCTAGGGTGGATTCCCGACCCAGGCGCCGTAGGTTTGGAGGTAGCGCCATCTCCGTGTAAACTAAGGTGTTTGATCCCCGTGCCCGGCGAGCCAGTGGCTCGTCCCCGCGTCGCCGGTCCCAACGATCGCAATTTTTGAGGAGACTTTCAGCCGCATGTCGATTCCTGCCACCCAACTTCGCCCCGGCATGATCATCAAGCACAATAACGATCTGCATTCGGTGTTCTCGGTCGAGCACCGCACGCCGGGCAACCTGCGCGCCTTCATCCAAGCCAAACTGCGCAACCTGCGCACGGGCGCCATGTTCGAGCACCGCTTCCGATCGCCTGACCCCATCGAGAAGATCACCGTGGACGAAATCAACATGGAGTTCCTCTACAACGATGGCGACGACTACTACTTCATGAACACGGAGAACTACGAGCAAACGCATCTGACGCGCGATACCTTGGGCGATGCCGTGGAGTATCTGACTTCCAATCTTCAGATCAAGGTTGAGTTCTTTGACGGCAAAGCAGTAGGGATTGAGCTGCCGCAAACAGTGATCCTTACCATCGTGGAGACCGAGCCCGGCCTGAAAAGCGCAACTGCCTCGAGCGTGACGAAGCCCGCCAAGACGGAGACCGGCTTGATTGTGCAGGTGCCGCCCTTTATCAACGAGGGGGAAAAGATCAAGGTCGATACGGCTGAGGGCACGTATTTGTCAAGGGCGTAACTTAGGTGCGAGACGCGATCTACGAGACACGAGCGTTCCCAGCCTCGTAGCTGCCTAGTTCTTTTCTTTAGCCCTGGCTTTGCTCGCTCGCAACTCGAAGCTTTATGGTTTCCGATCGAGACTCGTCATCCATTCAATCTCGGCGCTTTCTCGTACGCGGCCGCGTGCAGGGCGTCGGCTTTCGCTGGTTCGTCGAGCGACAGGCACATATCCTCGGGGTCGCCGGCTGGGTGCGCAACAACGCCGATGGCGCGGTCGAAGTGTTCGCGCAGGGAACTCGCGAGCAGCTCAGCAATCTGCACGGTCAGCTGGTGCAGGGGCCACGAGCGGCGCGAGTCGATACCGTTGAGGTCTCGGAAGTCCCGCTGTCGCAAGGTCTCAAAACTTTTCGCATTGAAGGAGCCTGGTAAATGTCCAAGTCGGGCCTGAATTCCGACCAACTGAAAAACCTGATCCGCGAAGTGCCCGATTTCCCGAAGAAGGGAATTCTGTTCTACGACATCACCACGCTTCTGAAAGACAAAGCGGGGTACGCGACCCTCATTGATGTGCTGGCCGAGCGTTACATCGGGAAGGGAGTCGATCTGATTCTCGGCATGGAGGCCCGCGGATTTATCTTCGGGCCAGCCTTGGCTTATCGCCTCAGCGCCGGATTTGTTCCGGTCCGTAAACCTGGGAAGTTGCCGGCTGCGACTACGCGCGTGGAATACGACCTGGAGTACGGCAGTAATGTCCTCGAAGTGCATGAGGACGCCATCGAGAAAGGCCAGCGCGTGCTGATCGTCGACGACTTGCTGGCCACAGGCGGGACGGCCGAAGCGACAGCCAAACTGGCCACCAAACTCGGCGCCGACATCGCGGGCCTGGCCTTTGTGGTCGAACTCGACTTCCTGAAGGGCCGCGACAAACTCAAGCCGTACGACGTCTACTCCGTGCTGCACTACGACAAGTAGAACGCGCAAAGTATCGCGGGAACTAGTGCAGAGCGCACTGTTCCCCGCGATGGTTTCTATTCTTCCTGATCTGATTCGGTCAGGAAGTTCTCTCCCAGATTCCTGGCAAACGGGTCGCTCGAGTGGTCTACCAAGACTTCGAGATCGGTATCCACTCCGCCGCCTTCTCCTGACGACTTTTCCTGCTTGCGTTGAGTCTTGCGCTCGGCTTTTTCGCGCTGCTTGTCTTGCCGCGAGCGCTCTTTCTGGCGCTTGGTGAAACTGGATCTGCCTCTTCCTCCCATCAACACCTCCAAGGGCACACTTGTGCTCTGGACCGAACGTGGTCCGTCGAATTCATGCTTGCTCGTCGTTTCGTTTAGAGCAACCTACCAGCGCGGTTCGCGAGGCTGGCGCGCGTGTCCGCGATAGTCGTCGCGTCCCCCGCCGCCATCACGGCCTCCACGTCCGCCGCCTCCGAAACGTCCGCCGCGCGGCGGACCGCTGCTCTTCTCTTTGGGGCGGGCTTCGTTGACCTTCATGGGGCGTCCTCCCAAGTCGCTGCCGTCGAGCGCGGCAATCGCCTTGCCGGCGGCGTCGGCATCGGTCATTTCCACGAAAGCGAAACCGCGCGAACGGCCGGTCTCACGATCCGTGACTATGCTGACCCGTTCCACGGCGCCGTGCGCTTCGAACAGGGGGCGAAGTTCGCCCTCGGTGGTGCTGTGCGGGATGTTGCCTACAAACAGGTTTTTCATCAGGCTTCCTCAGGTTGCAGATCGGTTTCGCTGCTTGCTAATTGGGGGATGGCCGCTGCTCGAGCATCGATCGCGGGAGCGGCATGTCGACGCAAAGCTTCATTCCAATAACCCTGCGAGACGTAGTCGGCGGGAACTGCAGAATCTGTGGCCGAGCCTTTCTGGCGGGGATCTTTCAATGACCGGGTGGCTGCAATACGCCACGATGCTTCCAGAAACCCGTAGCGCTGCGGAAGCAGTTCGCAGGCACTCGTAAATAACGATGCCACCATCTCGCTCCACAACCCGTTCCGGGTCGGATCGCGATAAAGCTCATCACCTGCTCCAGGTGTGCTGCCCAGATACTCGGGCTTGCCTACCAGGAACGCCATGCGCTGCGGAGGCTTGGCGCTGGCCATTTCACCGCAGAAATCTTCGACGTTGCGCGGTTCGCGTTTCACGTCCATCAGTACCAGGTTGTAAGCGTCCGCCTGCCACAACGAACGTGCCTCGCTGATGTCTGACGCACAATCCACTTCAACTCCCAGCTTGCGCAGAATCTTGGCGCGCAGGTCGCGCTTGGTTGCATAGCTGTCAATGAGCAGAATTCTTTTCTTGCGGACCGCTGCCAAACCGTTCCCCGCGGCCCTACTCACGAGCCGCGTCGTTTCTCTTGCCGGCCTCGGTTGCCGACGTCTTCGAACTTCCAGCAGACTGCCCCATGTTGAGCTGGGCGTACATCACGCGGTTGCGGATGCGCCGTTGAATCTTCTGCTTGCGCATCCGGTGGAACCTCGACTTATCGCCGTTAATTCCGGACATGATCTCCTCCAGCCCAGGTTCAATTTGTCCAAGGGAGCGCAGGGCAAGCGCGGCTCGGTGTAAGCACTGCTTCAGCCTTTGTCGGGCCGCCACATTGTCATGGGACGCGCCTTCTTTACCGTGTGGTTCTCAATCGCGAAGGCGCAAAAATGATTCAGCGAAATTGGTCTTCGTGGTTAAGTCTCCTCACTACTATACGCCAATATGCTGGATACACGACGCCGTCTCCCCTGAATTCCCGTACGTCACGGAACCGCGGATTATTGCAAAAAAGCTCCCTGGGAGTGGATCAAGAACGAAATTCAGAACGGCACGGCTTCCTCTCGGGGGGAGCTGTTTTTTGAAATTTGATAGCGAAAAGCGCCCGTTTCTGCTACCTTTTGGGTCGCGTTTGATCAGAATCGGTTGTGAGCAGTTCAAGCTTTACCAGCTAGTACCTGCCCTGCTGTACCCTCCGACTCGCATTCAGCGTAAAAATTCACCGAAAGGTATTTGCACAACGATATATGGAACAAGGAACAGTGAAGTGGTTTAACGATGCCAAGGGTTACGGATTCATCAGTCGCCAGAGCGGCGAGGATGTTTTCGTGCACTTCTCCGCGATTCAGGCGAACGGCTTCCGCAGCTTGCAGGAAGGCCAGAGCGTGGAGTTTCAGGTGACGAAGGGCCCCAAGGGCCTGCAGGCCGAGAACGTTCGGCCTCTGTAAGGGATCGAGTCTGGGTAAAAAGGCTCCGGCGCCCGCCGGAGCCTTTGTTTTGTCGAGCGCTGTCGAACTGTGGGGCGCCTGGTTTTGCGCGCACTAGCTTGTCAGCGTGAAGTACATTCCGACCGCGGCGCCATAAAGCCCGAAGCTCACGAGCATCAACGCCATCATGCCGAGAATCGCGTTCCAGTTCAGATCCACTTCCTGCGCTGTCCGTGATTCTTCTCTCACAGAACCTCCCTCCGCTCTACCTGGGAGCGAACTTCAGAATAGGAGCGAAGCGGCACGCTCGCGGCCAGATCGCATATCGTTGCCCGAGATCACTGCATCCGCGCTTCCACTGCCGAGAAAAACTGCACCACCGAGTGGTTGGGTGGCGTGGCCTACCTACGGCCAGCGAAATTTTGTGTTCGCGCACGAAACTGCCCTCACCATGCGGACGAGTGAGACGTACTACTGGATTTCTTGGTGCAGCTGCAGGGATGTTTACAACTCAGTAACGAGAAGTTTTGCGCCCGGGGGTAGGTAACTTTTGCGCCGGAACCAGTCCTCCATCGCCTCACGCAGGGTGTCGATGGGCACTCTGGCGCCGATCTCGATGAGGCCGTCGTCCGTAGGGAGCGTGTCGTCGAAGACGCTGGCGTTGGTGAAGTTCCGCATGCTGAAGCTGTCCATCCACTTCAAGGGGCATGCATGTCGACCGCCGTTTTCTTCGTACTCCACGCGAATCTTGCGCAAGAACATGTCGCCCTCATTCTAAACATTTTTTCCCCCGGTTCGCCGGTGCACCCGGTCGCTTGACAGGCCGCAAGCCGCCACCATACCCTGCCGCACTGCACCGCCAGAAGGGTGCGCGCAACAGGAGGTTTGCCAAATTATGTGGCTTCTCTGGGTAATCATCGTGGGCCTCGTCGCGGGCTGGGCTGCCGGGAAAATTATGGGCACCGGCGGATATGGCCCGGTCATCGACATTCTGCTGGGCATCGCTGGCGCCATCGTCGGCGGATTTCTGTTTCACCTCTTCGGTTTGTTCTCCTCAGGCGGCATCATTCCCGAAATTGTGATTGCCACGGTTGGTGCGGTCATTCTGATCTGGTTGAGCCGCAAGCTGAAAAAGGCGTGAAGCCGCAAAAATGAAAAAGGCCCGGCGCGCAGCCGGGCCTCAAGTACCAGAAGAAATCTACGTCTTGTCCAGGCGAGCCGCCAGATTCTGTACCTCACCCCGCAATCCCTGCGGCAGGTGATCGCCGAACTGGGCGAAGTGTTGTTCGATTAGCGGAATCTCCGCACGCCATCCCTCGACATCCACGCTGAGCAATCGTTCGAGGTTCGCTGGCGGCATCTCGAGGCCCGCACGATCAAGATCCGACAGCGCCGGCAACCTGCCGATGGGGGTGTCCACAGCTTTAACTTGGTTGTCGCAGCGCTCGAAAATCCACTTCAACACCCGGCTGTTCTCGCCATAGCCCGGCCACAGAAATCTTGCCGTTCTCGTCCGTGACGGAACCAGTTCACATAGAAAATCTTGGGCAGCTTTTCCGCGCTCGAGCTTCTTCCCGATCTCAGCCAGTGCGCGAAGTAGTCGCCCATGTGATATCCGCAGAAGGGCAGCATCGCCATCGGATCGCGCCGCAGTTGTCCGACTTTGCCAGCGGCCGCGGCCGTGGTCTCGCTGCTGGCGGTTGCGCCCAGAAACGTCCCATGCTGCCAGTTGAATGCTTCGGTCACCAGCGGCACGATTCCGGCGCGCCGTCCGCCGAACAGGATCGCGTCAATCGGCACGCCCTTCGGGATCTTCCCACTCGGGCGCGATGCAAGGGCACTGCGACGCAGGAGTCGTGAAACGCGAATTCGGATGCGCCGCCTTTCGGCCCGAAGCCGGCGTCCAGGGCCGCCGCAGCCAATCGACCAAATCCGCCGGCTTCTCCTCGGTCATGCCCTCCCACCAGATGTCGCCATCGGGAGTGATCGCGCAGTTGGTGAAGATCGAATTCTGCGTGGCTGTCGAGCATGGCATTGCGGTTCGACTTGCATGCTGGTGCCAGGCGCTACGCCGAAGAATCCGTACTCCGGATTGATCGCGTACAAACGGCCATCGGCACCGAACTTCATCCACGCGATGTCGTCGCCAATCGTTTCCACTTTCCATCCGGGAATGGTCGGAATCAGCATCGACAGGTTGGTCTTGCCGCAGGCGGAAGGAAACGCGCCTGTCATGTACTTCACCTGGCCCGACGGGTTCGTCATTTTCAGGATGAGCATGTGCTCAGCCATCCAGCCTTCATCGCGCGCCTGCACCGACGCGATACGCAGCGCATGGCACTTCTTCCCCAGCAGCGCGTTTCCGCCATACCCGGAACCGTAAGACCAGATCTCGCGCGTCTCAGGGAAGTGGCAGATGTATTTCTGGTCAGCGTTGCAAGGCCACGTGGAGTCCGGATCCGTTTGGCCCAAGCGGCGCGCCTACTGAGTGCAGACCTCGCACAAATTCTCCGTCGGTCGCCCAACGCATCGAGCACGCGTGTTCCTACGCGCGCCATGATGTGCATGCTGGCTACGACGTAAGGCGAGTCGGTGATTTCCACACCGATCTTCGCAATCGGGCGATCCGATCGGGCCCATGCTGTACGGGATGACATACATGGTGCGGCCCGCCATCGAACCCGCAAAAAGGCCGCGTCAGCTTCTGCTTCATCTTCGCGGGGTCTTCCCAGTTGTTGGTCGGCCCCGCTTCTTCTTTGGTGCGCGAGCAGATGAACGTGCGATCCTCCACTCGCGCCACGTCCGCAGGGTTCGAGCGCACAAGAACGCTGTTGGGACGCTTCTCCTCGTCAAGCGGCGTGGCCGTGCCTGACAGCACCATCAAGCGCAGCATCGACTGGTATTCTTCGCGCGATCCGTCGCACCAGCGGACATGTTCCGGCTTGCACATCTGTGCCGCCTCATCCACCCATCGGATCAATTGCTTGTGATTTTCGCTGCGGGATGTTTCTACTTCGACAGTGACACTAGACATAAGAGCGTCTCCGCAAACCGGACGGGCTTTCGCAACGCGCCGCGCTTGCAGCGGAATGAATTAGAAGCGGCGTGAAACACCTGGCAGGATGATGAAATTACGACAGGCGCCAGGCTGCTATCTGATTCGGCAAACTTAGTATTTTCGCTCATTGTGCCAGAGTAGTCCAAATCAAATTGGCCTGACCGGCTGAGGCGGGTCGGATATGTCACTGCTCCGGAATGCAGTGAGGGTCACAACTCATTGTGATGCAAAAACTTCGTCGGCACTTCCGAACGGTCGGTTTCTTGAACGATGTATTTAGCGAGAAGGAATTGGCGCGCCTTCGATGTCCGATACGACACCGTCGAGGTGCTGCAACGTATCGTCCACAGTTAGCGAATACATTTCTCGTCCCACACCTTCACCAGACTCGAGCGCCGTCTTCAGATAGTGTCCGGCGATCTCGATCGCCAGTGGGTCGGTGATGATTTTGCCGGTTCGTTTCTGATACTCAACCCACGCCGGATGTGGCAGCGCTATCCAAACCGGGCGGCCGTCCACGAGAAACTTGATGTCGATGGCGTCGGCGTGCCGGGTCGCGATCGCGACGATCAACGCCTGGTAAATGCAGTGAACCTTCTTCTTGGACCAGCGGTCGAGGGCGTGGAAGTCGCTGTACATACCCAAAAACTATAGCGGACGATAGAAGAGGCTGCAAATAAGAGCACCCATGAATGCTTTTCTCTGCGAACTCTGCGGCAGTTCTCTGCGTCCTCTGCGTTTTAAGATTTTGCACTTCACCGCGTGAAGCCCGCGATCAACTCATCGAGCTTCCGAAACAAAGCGGAATTATCGGTCCGCTCATACTCCGCCAACGTCTCGCGATAGCTCTCGAGATTAAAGAGAAACGACTCAACCCGCTCCTTATTGAGATCGTCCCAATACGCCCCGTACCCCATCTGGCCGATGTAGTAGGCATTGAACACCTGTTCGAACTGCCTTTTAACCGGCCACGCCAGATAAGGCTTGCCCAGGTACAGTGCCTCGCTGATCAACGAAAACCCGGCGTTCGCCACAATCGCCCGGCAGTTTGCGAGATCCCGCAGAAACCCATCGAGCGAAGCCTTGCGGAAATCGAGATTGCTGTCTTTCCCCTCGCGGTCAAAGCCGTAGCAGATGAATTTCTGCCGTACCGAGCGAAGCACGGGCAGTAAATCCGCAGCATTCGAGGTCACATACACCAGCACCGAATCGCCTTCGGTCGGCCGCGTTCGCAAAACTTCCCCGCGCAGGATGGGCGGAAACAATAACGTCGTTTTCTTATTCAGTCGCGCCTTGAAAAATGAAATGACCAGATACGCGTCCGCCCGTGGTGTCATCAGCTGCGTCACCAGTTTCGCGGCCGCCGCTTCTTTGCGGTACTCTCGCGGATAAGTGATTTCAGCATCGGTCAGCAGGTGCTGGTTGTCGATCGCGATGATAGGCAGCTTCAGTTTGTGCCCCACGTGACAGGTGATTGGCTCATAGTCCGTGATCACGAGATGCAGTTGCCAGTCGGCCGCCTTCTTCCCGAGGTCGCGGACCGTCCGCGCGGTCTTGGGCAGGTGGAGCAGGTTGCGCAAGACGGTCTTGCGATAGCGGACCCGGTTCTCGACATAGGCTAACCGCAGACCGTCGATTTCGGTGACGTCGAAGTCGTCGTTGAGATTGCGGTAGCCGCGATCGAACGACGCCACGTGAACCCGGTGCCCTACCTCTTCAAGGTGAGCGATCACTTCGCGTGCGCGACTCGAGTGTCCTGAGCCCTCGCCGTTCACGCCGTAGAGAATGTTTGCCATGCGAGTGCCATCGTGCACTTTTCGCGTTCGCGCACGCAAGTGCCGGCGAAAGCTTTTAACCGCAAAAGCGTGCAAAGAACAGCCGCCAAGGACGCAAAGAGAAGCACCTTCTCTTCGCGAGCATCGCGGATTTCCTTTGCGACCTTTGCGGTTAAAGGTTTTCCCTGCTTTCACGGCTGCTGCCGCAACTTGACCCCCTTGCCCTCGGGCTGGTATCAACATCGTTCGCGAGGAGGGCCGTGTGTCGAGTCGATCGCTTCGTTGGTGTTTGCTTCTTGCCGTTGTTACGTCGGCGGGCGCATTGTTCGCGCAAGACTCCGGGTTGCGCTTCGAAGTTTCCTTCCCTAAGTCTGCCAGCGCCGCGCCTCTCGACGGTCACGTCTTCCTGCTGATCTCCATGAATGACCACGACGAGCCCCGCTTCCAGATTGCGGAAGACTTCGCCGAATCGCAAGAGGCATTTGGCCTTGACGTCGACGGCCTCGCACCCGATTCACCGGCCGTCGTTGACGCCAAGGCGTTCGGCTATCCCACGCGCAGTCTCGCCGACATCCACGCGGGCGACTACTACGTGCAGGGTCTGATCAATATTTACGAGACCTTTCATCTCTCCAGTGGGCAGACGGTCAAGCTGCCACCCGACAAAGGCGAAGGTTCGCATTGGCAGACGAAACCCGGCAACCTCTACAGCCGCCCGCAAAAGATGCATCTCGACCCGAAATCCAGCCAGGTCATTCGCATCTCGCTTAGCGAGAAAATTCCGCCGATCGAAAAAGAGCTCGCTGAAGTCGACAGCGTTCTGGACTGGGGACGCGGCCTGGGCGAACCCGTTTCCGAAAACAAGTGGGTTAAGCGCATCCACTTCCAGAGCGACTTGCTCACCAAGTTCTGGGGACGGCCAACTTATCTCGGGGCGATCGTTCTGCTGCCCGACGGGTACGATGAACATCCGCTGGCGCACTACCCAGTAGTGGTCGAGCAGGATCACTTTCACCGCGATTTGTTCTTGCCGAATGGATTCCGAACCGAGGCGCCGGAGCCAAAGCTAAAAGGCTCTCCGCTTGAACACGCGCGCTACGCCTACAAGTTTTACCAGGACTGGACTTCCGGACGCCTTCCGCGTGTGATCATTGTGACCATCCAGCATCCGACGCCCTACTTCGACGACTCCTACGCCGTGAACTCCGAAAGCCAGGGTCCGTACGGCGATGCCATCAATAAGGAATTGCTGCCTTACATCGAAAAGAAATTTCGCGCGATCGGCGATGGCTGGGCGCGCACCGTGTATGGCGGGTCGACCGGCGGATGGGAAGCGCTTGCTTCGCAGGTTTTCTATCCCGACATGTACAACGGCGCCTGGGTCTCATGCCCCGACGTGGTGGACTTCCGCACCTACGTCACTACGAATCTCTACCAGGATAAAAACGCATATTTCATCGAGGGACACTTCGGCCGCGTGCCCCGTCCTGAGAAGCGTGAGGCCGACGGCATCGTGCTTGCCACCATGGAACAGGCTAACCACTATGAACTCGTGATGGGCACGCACGGCCGGTCGGGGGAACAGTTCGACATCTGGCAAGCAACGTTCAGCCCCATCGGAAGCGACGGTTATCCCAAGCCGATTTACGACAAGCTCACGGGCGTCATTGATCATGACGTCGCCAACTATTGGAAAGAGCATTACGACCTGAGCGCCATCATTCAGCGCGATTGGAAAACGCTGGGTCCGAAGCTGGCTGGCAAACTGCACTTCTACGTGGGTGAATCCGACACGTGGTATCTCGATCGCGGCGTTCACCTGCTGCACGACTTTCTCGAAACCACGACGGACCCGTACTATCACGGCACGTTTGATTTCGGCGTGCGCCAGCCGCACTGTTATTCGGGTATGGGCGATTCGTCCGGCCCTGCGGGCTCAACCATCCCGCAACGATTCTTGCCAGAGATGGTGAAACACATCGAAGCCACCGCCCCGAAGGGTGCCGATCTCACTAGCTGGAAATACTGAACTGGGAACGATTCGAACCAACGACCGCGGAACTAGCTGGCTTCGCGGTCGCGCATTTATAGGAGAAATTTGAGTGCCTGGTCTGCACCACGTTACCAACGTAATTGAATCTGCCCTTCTTTCGGCCCCCGCGCCGAAGTAGCGACTTAGAATCAACACACTGCGCGTCAGCAACATTCGTCTTCTCTTGGGGTTTGTACTCACTAGAGATTTCCCGTTCCAGGTAGAGATTTTGTACCAAGGCTGATTGGGTTGGCCTGGCCGCGAGCAAATCGTGACGAAGCCAGAGACCAATCGGCAGGAGGAAACTCGATGCGCTCTCTAAAGTTGGTTCGTTGTTGGTTGCTCGCTCTTCTGTTTTTTGTAATTCCTGCTTCTTCATTCGCAGGAGTCTTCGTTTCGGTCACGATTGCTCCTCCTGGGCTGCCGGTTTACACGCAGCCTCCGTGTCCTGGTGACGGATATATCTGGACGCCCGGCTACTGGGCCTATGGTCCCGAGGGTTACTTCTGGGTGCCCGGTACTTGGGCGACACCACCGGCCGTTGGATTGCTCTGGACGCCTGGCTATTGGGGATGGGGCAACGGCGTGTACGTGTGGCACGGAGGTTACTGGGGTCCGCACATTGGGTTCTACGGTGGCGTGAACTACGGCTTCGGTTATTTCGGTAACGGCTATGAAGGCGGATACTGGAGAGACCGTCACTTCTACTACAACCGGAGTGTGAACAACGTACACATCACCAACGTGCACATCTATAACAAGACCGTCATCAACAACGTCACGGTCAATCGCGTCAGCTACAACGGCGGCCACGGCGGAATCGGGGCGCGTCCGACGCACGACCAGGAGAGGGCGGAACGGGAACATCATTTCGAAATGACGGAACGCCAGCACGATCATGAGCACTTGGCCTCTGGCAATCGTGCGTTCCTCGCTTCGGAAAATCACGGCAGACCGACGATTGCAGCCACGCCGCGACCCGGGGAGTTCCACGGACCGCACGTGATGCCGGCACGCACCTCCGGAAATCCGTATGCGCATCCTGCCACTCGGCCGGTCCCGCACCCGGAGACCCCAGTTCGTCGCGATGAACGCCCCATGCCACGGGAAGAAATGCACGGCAATCGCGCACCCGACCAGCGTCATGAGCAAGCGCCGCGTCCGGGGAACTCTCGCCCGGAAAATAATGGGCCACGCGGCAATGACGCGCCTCACGGCGATCGCGGACCGCGGGGTAACGATGGACCGCACGGCAACGCGCCTCACCCGGAAGGTCACTCTGACCACGGGCACAACGACCGACACTAACGAATCGCGAAGCACGGGCTGTAGAGACCGGGCCGGCACCAACGCCGGCCCGGAGTTTTTTGGATATTGGATAATGATGAGTGCCCGTTTCCCAAGCACCAAAACCCGAAACTCGGGGTGACAAGCAAGTGATCCCTTAAGTCGGCTCGGCACCGGGATTCTTGCGTGTAAGTGGGCGAGGGTGACTCAAATCAGTACCCGGGTAATCATCTCTGCGAGGTTACTCGTTGTCTCCAAGTTGCCCCGAAAAAATCTCAGGACTTTTGCAGAACTTTCTCGTCCAACGGGTTGAAAAGTCTGGCCTGACGCCGTATGGTACAAAATGTTGCCCAAGGGGGCCCGGCTGGCCGTGAGCACTGTCAAACAGCCGGACACTCGCGGGTTTTATCCCCCCTGGTCTCTGCGACCGTACGCGCCACGGGTTGCGGGGAGCAGTGCTCTCAAAGTCCAAACTTGCAAGGAGATCGGCAGATGGAGAACAAGCCGGCGCAAAACATCCAGGATTCATTCCTCAACACGGCCCGCAAGGAAAAGCTCAACATCACCATCTATCTGCTGAGTGGGGTCAAGCTGACGGGCCGAATCCGGTCGTTCGATAAATACTCGGTCGTGCTCGAGACCAACAACCAGGAACAGTTGATCTTCAAGCACGCCATCTCCACGGTAGTGATGGGGCGAGTGCCGCACGCTCCGTTTGCGGCGCATGGCGAAGGTAAGCCGACGGCGGTAACGTCGGTGCCATCTCCCGTGCCTCCGACCAGTGCTTCCGGGACTGAAGGCTAAGGCGCATCTCAGTTGCGCTCTGCAGAATCGAAAAAATCAGGCAAGCCCGACGCGGTTCGCCGCGCTATCCGGGGCGTACGTGCGTCCGAAAAGACGGATGCGCGCGACTCCGGAGAGCGCGCTTTTCTGGTCGGGCTCGACCTACGGGTGCGTTCCCGCAACTCCGCGAAGCGCTCCCTGACGGCGAACGCGCAGGCTTCCCGCGACGCGGCGACCAGCGTGTCTCCAGGCACCAAGGCTCCGCCGATTCCTGAGTTCAGCGCGCAAGAATCGCTCGACGAGTTGCGGACTTTAGCCACCAGCGCTGGCGCCGTCGTGGTGGGCGAGGTGTTGCAGAAGCGTGACCGGCCTGATCCTGCCACGCTCATTGGCGGCGGCAAGCTCGAAGAAATCGAAGGCGCGGCGGCCTCGGCCGATGCGGACCTGATCCTTTTCGATCACGATCTCTCTCCTTCGCAGCAGCGCAACATCGAGCGCATCCTGCACAAGCGCGTGATCGACCGCACGCAACTTATCCTCGACATCTTTGCGCGCCATGCCAAGACCCGTGAAGGTCAGCTGCAGGTGGAACTGGCGCAGCTGGAATACATGCTGCCGCGCCTGGCGGGACGCGGTGTGGAGATGTCGCAGTTGGGCGGCGGCATCGGCACGCGAGGCCCGGGCGAAACGCAGCTCGAAACCGATCGCCGGAAAATCTACCGGCGCATCCGGCATGTTAAAGAGCAGATCGAGAACGTGCGCCGCATTCGGGCGCAGCAACGCCAGCGCCGCGAGTCAGTGCCAGTGGCGACCGTCGCACTCGTCGGCTATACCAATGCAGGAAAGTCGACACTCTTCAACGCTCTGACCAAGGCCGAGGTCCTGGCGTCGTCACAGATGTTCGCCACGCTCGACCCGACGATTCGCGGAGTGGAGCTACCTTCCCGCCGAAAAGTCTTGCTGTCCGATACGGTGGGGTTCATCCGCAACTTGCCGCACACGCTGGTATCGGCGTTTCGTGCCACCCTCGAAGAAGTGCAGAAGGCAGCCTTGGTCCTGCACGTATCGGACGCGGGAAGCCCCCTTACGGCCGAGCAGGACGCGCAAGTTGAGTTGGTGCTCAAGGAACTCGAGGCTGAGAAGAAACCCCGCCTGCACGTGATGAACAAGATCGACCTGCTTGAACCGAAACAACGGGAGGCTTTGCGCGACGATGAGCGCACCGTGCATGTTTCGGCCGTGCGGGGAGTCGGGATCGCGACGTTGTTGGAACGAATCGACCAGTTGCTCGAAGAAGATCCGGTAAGCCGCGTGAGGTTAAGCATTCCGCAAAAGGAGGGGAAAGTGTTGGCCATGCTGGCAGCCCAGTCGCGAATTTATTCCCGCGAGTATCGCGACGGAGTAGTCGAGATGGAAGCTGAGGCGCCCGAGTCAGTGGTGCGTCGGGTTAGAGAGTTTGTGGTGAAAAGCTAGAAGCCACCGGCTATGGGCTGCTGGCTGGTAGAAACCTCAGAAATCTTCTCCGACCTGATCTAGCTCTTCAATCCCCATAATTCCGTTGTAGAGAACGCTCTTCGGATTCTGGTTTTGCGGCAGGCCATAGTAAAGGATGCCGATGTCCTTTGTGACCATCTTCCTCAGGCGTGTTTCGGCCAAATTGGAATCCATAGGCTGTCCGATGTAGTGCAGGCTCATGCGTGCCGTTGAAACGACGGCGGCGTGGAAACTGCCAAGTCTCCAGCCGAAGGCGAACTGCCAATTTTGCGATGTCGGGTAAATGTCTTCGGAAGTGAAGCCGATCAGAATCGCCCGCGGATCGTTGGTGTATTCCGGTACGCCGGCGCGAACACTTTCCACCAGCTTCTCTGCCATCAGCTGCCCGCGCGATGAGTCGCGTACGGCGTCATCCAGCGGAATGCTTTTCAGGATCGTGATATCGAGTTTGTAATCGTACCGGTAGTACTGGGCGAGGGCCGTGAGGTCGTCGCTACTGAAGGATCCCATCGGGACGAAATAAACCCTACTGCCCGCGATCTTGGCAGCCAGCGATCCGGGACTGCCGGCGGAGGCATGCGGGGTTGAGAATCCGGAGTAGGCTATCCAGCCCGCGATCAAGGCGACAAGGCACAGCAAGAGGACTAAGGTTCGATTCATACACACTCCTTCCGGGCGCGTTGCGGGATGGCTGGGTTCCAGAATTAAAACGCAGGCTGGGAGGACAATGGAAGGAATAACGCTTGTTACAGGGTTACGAAAGGCGGCAGAAATCGGATGGGAGGGCCAAAAGCTAACGGCAAAAAGCTAAAAGCTGGTTTGAAAATTTAAATGGGCCGAGAGCCAAAAAGCGGTGACTTTTCTTGGCTACCGGCCCATTCGATCCTGAATTGGATCGGAGGTGATGTAGTTATGGTATCGCCTAATCCAGGGAAGTCAAGAATTGTTTCCCGAAAATGCAAAAGATTAGACTGCGGCTGGGAAAAATTTCCCAGGAATCCGCCATCTGCAACCCCCACAAGACTTTCCCGGCGTTGACACAAGCTCCCTAGGATGTTAACTTTAGGGGTTTTGTAGCCCTCTTTCTTCCGGATCATTCAACTAAGCCATGCAAGAGACGCTTCGACAGCTAGGCGGATTACTGCTCGGGTCCGTTCCGACCGTGATCATGCTGGTGCTGCTGTACGCAATCTATACGGTCGTGGTCCACAACCCGCTGGCCAAGGTTCTTGCCGAACGGCGGGCCAAGACCGAGGGTGCGATCGAGAAGGCGCGCGCCGATGTGTCCGCGGCCGAGGCTAAGACTGCCGAGTACGAACAGCGACTGCGGGAAGCCCGGGTGGCGGTTTTCCGTCACCAGGAAACCCGCCGGCAGGCTGCTCTCCAGGCCCGTATGGCGGCGGTAGCCCAGGCTCGGGCCCGGGCGCAGGAACAGATCAAGCAGGCCCGCGAGGCCATCGAACGGGACAAGATCTCCGCACAGGAGACGCTGCAGGCGGAGTCTGCGCGGTTGGCAACCGAGATCATCAGCCGGGTGCTGCGTCCGGTGACGGCGGCCAGCCCCGGGGGGGGCGCGCGATGAGCCTGCGATCTTCTGTGTTGAGAATGCTGGTGCGCCCCACGGTTCTCATACTCCTGGTCGGCGCGCTTGCCGTGGTCGGCGTTGCGCAGGAACCGGGCAACGCCCCCGAAGCTCGTTCCGAGAAGACGGCGGACCAGCCGTTCGAACAGAAAGATTCCAAGAAGGCCGAGCGTCCCGGCTTTGGCGCCCAGCTCGCCAAAGAGACGCGTGAGGCCGCTGGCGAAGATGACGAGAACGCCCAGTTCAAGCAGTCGGCCTCGGTGCGCTGGTTGTCGAAATTTACTGGCGGCAACTTGCAGCACGCTTACTGGCTGGCGATGCTGCTGAATTTTGCGGTCATCGCTGGCGTGGTGTTCTGGGCCGGGAAGAAATTTTTGCCCGGCGCCTTCCGGGCACGGACGGCGGCGATTCAGCGTGCGATGGAAGAAGCGCGACGCGCCAGTGAGGACGCGAACCGGCGTTTATCCGATATCGAATCTCGCCTGGCGCGGCTCGGCGACGAAATTTCTTCGATGAAGACCGCGGGCGATGCCGATCTGGCCGCAGAAGAAGCGCGCATCAAAGCGGCAGCCGAGGAAGACGCGCGCAAGATCGTGAGCTCGGCTGAGCAGGAGATCGCGGCCGCCAGCAAAGCTGCGCGGCGCGACTTGACCGCCTACGCCGCCGATCTCGCCATCGCGCTGGCCAAGAAACAGATTCACGTAGATCCGGGAACCGACTCCAATCTCGTGCGCAACTTCGCCGACCGTCTGGGCAGCGCCGAGGACGGAGGCAAAAACTGATGGCTTCCGTCGTCAGCATCTATTCGCGCGCCTTTGCCGACGTGGTGTTTGAAAGCCGCTTGGATGCGGCGAAAACCCTGGACCAGTTGCATCTGCTCAGCGCACTGCTGCGTGCGAACCACGACTTGCGCCGCGTTTGGGAGAATCCCGCGATCACGGCCGAGCAAAAGCGCGATGTACTCGATGCGATTGCCAGGCGGGAAGGGTTGTCGAAGCAGGTGCGCAACTTTGTGGCGGTTCTGATCGACCACCACAGAATGCATTTCTTCGATGCCATCGTTGAACAACTCGGGCACGAACTCGATGTGCGCATGGGATTCGCCGAGGCGCAGATCACGACTTCGCGCGACCTCAGCGATCCTGAAAAGCGCTCGATCGAGGTGCAGGTGGGGAAGTTGACGGGAAAGAAAGTGCGAGCCCGCTATTCGCGCGACGCAAGTATTCTCGGCGGCGCGGTCGTGCGCGTGGGCAGCACGATTTATGACGGATCGGTTCTTGGACAGCTCGAGAGCATTCGGGAAGAGATTGCCGAAGGCGGCCATGAGCTGGTGGCTGGTAGCTGATGGCGTGCGGCATTCGGGGCGAAAGAGAAAGGCATCAAAACCCGCTGGCCAGCTGAGGCGGCGTGACTAAAACAAAGCTAGCGGCTAGAAGCTAGCAGCTAAGAGCTGATTTTCTATGGCACAAATTAAGGCAGACGAGATATCACAGTTAATCCGCGAGCAGATTGAGAACTACGAGAGCAAGATCACGGTCGACGAAGTCGGCACGGTGATCTCTCTCGGCGACGGTATCGCCCGCGTTTACGGGCTCGACAAGGTCATGGCCGGCGAACTGCTCCAGTTCCCGCACGGCGTGGCCGGACTTGCCATGAACCTGGAAGAAGACCAGGTCGGCGTCGTGCTGCTCGGCGAATACACCGAGATCCGCGAAGGCGACGAGGTCAAGCGTACGGGTCGCATCATGAGCGTGCCGGTGGGCAAGGCCATGGTCGGGCGGGTCGTGAATTCGCTGGGCCAGCCCATCGACGACAAAGGCCCGATCGCGACTACGGAATTCATTGCTCTCGAGCGCATCGCGCCGGGCGTGATTGACCGGCAACCGGTGCGCGAGCCAATGGCGACCGGGCTCAAGGCCATCGATTCGATGATCCCGATCGGTCGCGGCCAGCGCGAACTGATTATCGGCGACCGCCAGACGGGTAAAACCGCCATCGCGCTCGACACGATTATCAACAACAAGGGCAACGACCTGATCTGCATCTACAACGCGATCGGGCAGAAGCGGTCGTCGATTGCGCAGGTCGTCAAGATCCTCGAAGACGCCGGAGCCATGGAATACACCATCGTGGTGGCAGCCTCGGCCTCGGAACCGGCCCCCATGCAATACATCGCGCCCTACGCGGCGTGCGCCATGGGCGAATACTTCCGCGACAACAAAGGCCACGCGCTCGTGATCTACGACGATCTTTCGAAGCATGCGGCGTCGTATCGCGAGATCTCGCTGCTGCTGCGGCGTCCCCCGGGTCGCGAAGCATATCCCGGCGACGTGTTCTATCTCCACTCGCGTTTGCTCGAGCGCGCCTCCAAGCTGAGCGACAAGATGGGGGGCGGGTCGCTGACAGCGTTGCCGGTCATCGAGACGCAGGCGGGCGATGTTTCGGCCTACATTCCGACCAACGTCATTTCGATCACCGACGGGCAGATCTTCCTGGAAACCGACTTGTTCAACTCGGGCGTGCGCCCGGCGGTCAACGTCGGCATCTCGGTAAGCCGCGTAGGCGGCAGCGCGCAGATCAAGGCCATGCGTCAGGTGGCAGGATCGTTGAAGCTCGAACTCGCTCAGTACCGCGAACTGGCGGCGTTTGCGCAGTTCGGCAGCGATCTCGACAAGGCGACGCTGAGTCAGCTGAACCGTGGACAGCGGCTGGTCGAGTTGCTGAAGCAGGGCCAGTTCTCGCCGCTGCCATTTTCGAAGCAAATTCTGATCATTTTCGCCGGCACCAGCGGCGTTCTGGATGACATGCCGGTCGAGCAGGTGCGGCCGTTCGAAGCGGAACTATACAAGTACGTAGACACCGCGAACCCGAAACTGCTGCAGACCATCATGGAGAAGAAAATTCTCGATGATTCCTTGAAAGCCGAGATGACGAAGGTGCTCAAGGAGTTCAAGGAGCAGTTCCTAGCGGCAAGAAAGAAGTAGAACAGCCATCAGCTCTCAGCTTTCACAGCTTCAGGTGGCTGGGAGGTTTGATCTTCCTGGCGACTAAAGACCGAAGGATTTCACTGATAGCTGGCGGCTGAGAGCTGACAGCAGATTTTCAATGGCCAACATTCTCGACATCAAACGGCGCATTCGCAGCGTGATCAACACGCGGCAGATCACCAAGGCCATGAAGATGGTCTCGGCGGCGAAGCTGCGGCGAGCGCAGGATCGCGCGCTGGCAGCGCGTCCGTACGCGCAGATGCTGACGAATGTATTGAAGTCACTGGTATCGCGCGCAGAGATATACGATCCCGAGACCGGCGAGCCCCGTCATCCGCTGCTGGCCCAACGGCCGGAGCAGAACGTGCTGGTGATTGTGGTGACCGGCGACAAGGGCCTGGCCGGAGCTTTCAATACCAACATCCTGAAAGCTTCCATGCAGTTTCTGGGCGAGAAGGCCGGCAAGAATATCGAGATCGAAACCATCGGGCGCAAGGGCCGCGATTTCCTACGCCGCCGTTTCCCGATGGCCGAGCCACGCACTGCCGAATCGGAGGCTGCGGCTAGGACTGCCGTGATCGGCGAGCAAGTCGGAGTGCTGAACAAAGTCGATCATGCGCTGGCGACGAAGCTGGCGGAGCGCGTGATTGCCCGCTATGCGGAAGGCTCCATCGATGCCGTCTACATCATTTTCAATGAATTCAAGTCGGTGATTCAGCAACGCCTGGTGGTCGAGCGCGTGTTGCCCATCGTGGAAGTCGGCGTCACCGAAAAACAGGTGGCGCGCGAGCTGACGCAACGCGAAAAAGAAGAAGCGCAAAAAGCAGCCATCTCGGCGGGTGTAGGCATGCGATCGAGCGAACAGAGCGAAATCGACCGGGTAGCGTCCGAATTCGCGACCGCGCCGGTTGACTACATCTACGAGCAGTCGCCCGCGGAACTGTTCAACGACCTGTTGCCCAAATACGTTGGCATCCAGATTTTCCACGCACTGCTGGAGTCGGTCGCCGCCGAGCACGCGGCGCGCATGACGGCGATGGAATCGGCGACCAACAACGCCACCGACATGATCGATTCGCTGACGCTCGCCATGAACCGCGCGCGTCAGGCGAAGATCACAAAAGAGATTATCGAGATTGTAAGTGGAGCGGCAGCGCAGTAGGGCAGCTATCAGCTGTCAGTCGTCAGCTGTCAGCTGGTTCGCGAAGATGAAAGGTTTTTGCAGAAGCCATCGGAGCTGATGGTAGACACAAGTCGGACAGCTAGCGCGCGGTTGTGAGAGCGGCTGAAAGCTGACGGCTGAGAGCTGAGAGCTGATTTCTATGCCAGAAAATATTGGACACGTTATCCAGATTGCAGGCCCGGCGGTCGACGTACAGTTCAGCCGAGAAGGCCTGCCACCGATTTACCAGGCACTCCGTGTCGTCAGCGAAGGTTTCAACGTGCCGCAGCCCATCAATGTCGTCCTGGAAGTGCAACAGCACCTCGGGGAAGGCCGTGCGCGCTGCGTCGCCATGGAAGCCACCGACGGCATGGTGCGCGGCATGAAAGCCATCGATCTCGGCGGCCCGATCTCCGTTCCCGTGGGCCACGGCACGCTGGGGCGGGTGATGAACGTCATCGGCGAGCCCGTCGACCAGCTGGGGCCCATCGAATACACGGTGCGCATGCCGATTCACCGGCCCGCGCCCGCGTTCGACGAGCAGGCCACCAGCGCCGAGATGTTCGAGACCGGAGTCAAGGTCGTCGACCTGATCCAGCCGTTCTTGAAGGGCGGCAAAATCGGATTATTCGGCGGCGCCGGCGTCGGCAAAACTGTTTTCATTCAGGAACTCATCAATAACGTCGCCAAGCAGCACGGCGGGTTTCTCGGTGTTCGCCGGAGTCGGCGAGCGTACCCGTGAAGGCAACGACTTGTGGCTCGAAATGAGCGAGTCGGGCGTCATCAAGCCGGGCGATCCTTCGAAGTCGAAGGCCGCGTTGATCTACGGCCAGATGACCGAGCCGCCCGGAGCGCGCCTGCGCGTCGCACTCACCGGACTGACCGTCGCGGAGTACTTCCGCGACAAGGAAGGCGCCGACACGCTGCTCTTCATCGACAACATTTTCCGTTTCACGCAAGCCGGGTCGGAAGTGTCGGCGTTGCTGGGCCGCATGCCCAGCGCCGTCGGTTACCAGCCCAACCTCGCTACGGAAATGGGCGAGTTGCAGGAGCGCATCACCTCCACGAAAAAAGGATCAGTCACGTCGGTGCAGGCGATTTACGTGCCCGCCGACGACTTGACGGATCCGGCTCCGGCTACCACGTTTGCGCACCTCGACGCGACCACGGTGCTCTCGCGCGCCCTGACTGAGATCGGAATCTATCCGGCCGTGGATCCGCTGGCGTCGACCTCGCGCATTCTCGATCCCCGCATCGTGGGACAGCAGCACTACGACGTTGCGCAGCAGGTGAAGAAGACGCTGCAGACCTACAAAGATCTGCAGGACATCATTGCCATTCTGGGTATCGACGAACTGAGCGAAGACCAGAAGGTGACGGTGGCGCGTGCCCGCAAGATCCAGCGCTTCCTGTCGCAGCCGTTCCACGTGGCCGAACAGTTTACCGGTTCACCGGGACGGTACGTGAAAGTTGCCGACACTGTGAAAGGCTTCGGGGACATCGTCGCCGGCAAGTACGATGACATCCCGGAGCAAGCCTTCTACATGAAGGGCACGATCGACGAAGTAATGGAAGCCGCCGAGAAGATGAAGGCGGCAGCGTAGGGCAGTCGTCAGTCTCTAGTCGTCAGTCGCTAGCAATGGCGGTGCGACGACTTGGCTGACGACTAGCGACTGGCGACTAATGGCTGACTCTTTCCAACTCGAAATCGTTACTCCCGAAAAGCTGGTCGTCAAAGACCGCGCGGAGGAGATGCAGATTCCCGGCAAGAACGGATACCTCGGAATCCTGCCGGGGCATGCGCCGCTGATTTCCGAACTGGCGGTGGGTCAGATCAGCTATCGCAACGGGAGCGAGACGCACTACCTCTGTGTGGCCTGGGGCTTCGCCGAAGTGCTGCCCGATAAAGTGACGATCCTGGCCGAGACTGCCGAGCGAGGAGAGGACGTCGACTGCAATCGTGCACAGAAAGCGAAAGAGCGCGCGGAACAGCGGTTGACGAGCGGCGATCCGGAAGTCGATGTGCCGCGTGCACAAGACGCGCTGGCCCGTGCGAATTCAAGGTTGGAGGCGGCTGCGAAAGAAGGGAAGACGGTCAGCTGATCGCCGATAGCGGGTAGCCAATCGCTTGTAGCTAGCATCTCCTTCACTCTTGGCTGCCAAATTGCATTTGAAATCATGAAGCCGCCTGGATCACTCCGGCGGCTTTGCCTTTTGTAGCGCCGGCATCTTGCCGGCAGTCGCGATGGCGTCCTCGCCCTCGCAGCGGCGAGCGGGACGCCCGCCGGACGGCCGCTGGGACGGCGGCGCTACAAAGATCAGCGACTAACCCTAATATCTCCCGTTAAAAGCCGACTGATACCCGGCGCGATAGCCGTCGGTGTATTCCGCCTTGTAACTGTTCTTGTCGCCATACTCACGCACGTAGCCGTTGTCGCGTCCGCCGTAACGAGCTCGCGGATTCGGGTTGAACGGCTTGCGATTGTACTGATCCTCGCGCGCCATCGTTATCCCGTCCTGGTAGCCCGTGTTGTAGCCCACGCGGCTGTCGTTGCGATAGTTGCCGCCGTAGTATCCGTTGCCGCGATAACCCTCGTCTCGATAGCCATCTCCGCGATACCGGTCGCCGCCGCGATCACGCCATCCCGGACGCTCCGCGATGAAGCCGTTGCGGAACCCATCCGAATAGCCCTGCTGATAACCATTCTGGTAGGCGTTCACTGGCCCCATCCAGTTCTTGTAGCCGCGCGTGGCCTGCCGCCAATCGGGCGTGTGGTAGTCGTACGGATCGTTCTCGCGGCCTTCATGCTGACCGCGCTTCTGCCCGTCGCGAAAGCCCTGGTCATAGCCGTACTGCCGCGTCTGACCTGCGTTCGCCCCGCGGTAGTGATAGTCGTCCCAATCCTGTGCCAGCGCGAACGTGCCCAGTGCCAGTACCGCTGAAACCGCCAGAGCTGCCATCCTCATGTGTCGCCGCATACTCATCTCCGTCACCGGGGGACGTGTTCGGTGTTCTGTTGAATTGGGATGCGCGGGTGCCTGAACGTGATGCCTCCAGAAAAGTTACAAAACGCTGTCCAAAAAATCGAGAGTACTTGGCAACTTCAATGTTTACGCGGTCGCGCAACTTTTCGCGCTGTCGCGGGTTTACGGTGCGAAGCACCCTTGCGCTACTGCATCAGGCGCGTATTCGTCCAAGACAAGCTAGAATGCTGTCCGAGGAAACTGCTTTGCTCGCCATTCCGCTTTTTCTCTGTCTGCTGATGGGCCCGCACGCGAAGTGGGTAAAGCGCTTTCTTCCTAACACTGTCAATCGAATCGCGTTCATTTCGATAATTGTTGTACTCATTGCGGCACCGTTTGTTGAGGGTGCCAATCTTCTTCATCGGGGAGAGACGTTTGGAGGCTACTTCTACATCTCGCAGGCCATACTGTGTGGCGGTACATTGATGCGCTTTCCGTATATTTGGTGGTTTAAGGCTCAAACTAAAACCGTGGCCTGACTTCTCTCTCCGGACACCACGCTGGTCCTACCCGCAAGTAGCGTTTGTACTTCTGCTACACTTTTTTGTTCCGCCCAAACAAAGGGGCCCTGCTGCTAATGCAGATCAAGCAAGTCGGCGTTGTCGGCGCAGGCACGATGGGCAACGGCATCGCCCACGTGTTCGCGCGTGCCGGCTATGCGGTGACTCTGTATGACGTTGAACAGCGTTTTCTGGATCGCGCACTCGAAATGATCGCCAAGAACCTTGCTCGCGAGTCCTCCAAGGGAAAAATTACAGCCGAGCAGGAAGCGGTCGCCCGCGGTCGCATTGCGACCGTAGTGGACCGCAGCAAGTTGGCGGACAGCGACTTCGTCATCGAAGCAGCCACCGAAAAATTCGAAATCAAGGCGGAGATTTTCCGCGACCTGGACCGGATGGCGCGTCCTGAAGTCCTGCTGGCCTCGAACACTTCGTCGATTTCCATCACCAAACTTGCGGCGCTAACCAAGCGTCCCGCGCAGGTCATCGGCATGCACTTCTTCAATCCGGTGCCGGTGATGAAGTTGGTTGAGATCATTCGCGGCCTGGTCACCACGCAAGCGACCTTCGACACGGTTCGCGATCTTGCGCTTGCTCTCGACAAGACTCCGGTGGAAGTCAACGACGCCCCTGGCTTCGTTTCGAATCGCGTGCTGATGCCCCTGCTAAATGAAGCCATGTACGCTGTGATGGAGGGTGTAGCGACGCCCGAGGCCGTAGACGAAGTGTTCAAGTTGGGCATGGCGCATCCCATGGGGCCGCTGACCCTGGCAGATTTCATTGGACTCGATGTCTGTCTCGACATCATGCGCGTACTGCAGGCGGGCTTGGGCGATCCGAAGTACCGGCCGTGTCCATTGTTGATTAAGATGGTGGATGCCGGCTGGCTCGGACGCAAAAGCGGCCGCGGTTTTTACCAGTATTAATCGGCGTCGCCAGACCACAGGTTCGAATGACTTGACCGAAGAGAGCAGGCGGCTGTAAATCGATGACCACCGCATGGGGACAGGTTCTACCCGAAGAAAACGATTCTCGTAGAAAGAGCGATACGGGCTTCTACGTGTTCGCCGTATTCGCCGGAGTGTTTGCCGGTTGGATCGATATCAAGGTTGGGGATCTGCTGTTCACGGCTCTGCTCGTGCTTGCACCTTGCATGCTGTTGGGCATGATGCGGCCGCAGCGAGCCTGGCGCTGGGTGGCCATCGTCGCCGTCTGCGTACCCATCGTGGAAGTGCTCGGCTGCCTGATCCTGAAACAGAGAATGAATCGTGCGCAGGTGTACGAATCGTTCCTGGCATTTCTGCCCGGAATCGCAGGTTCCTACGGGGGTGCGCTACTGCACCAGGCGGTCAGCAACATCCTCGGCGACAAATGACGGCCGCACACGAAGGTCTCGGCTGACCAGAAAGTTACTCCCTGATCCACAGGTTTCAAGGGTATCCTGCGAGCGTATGAGTGTATCGGTTTCGGTGCTGGCCAGCGGCAGCCGCGGAAACTGCGCCCTGGTGCAGACATCGACGACTCGCATCCTGGTGGATGTCGGCATCTCGTGCCGCGAGACCTTCCGGCGCATGAAGGCGCTGGGCGATGATCCCCGCTCGCTCACGGCCATTGTCATCACGCATGAACACTCCGACCACGTGTACGGCCTGCAGGTTCTCGCAAAGAAACTGAAGCTCCCGGTGTTCATGACCGGAGCGACGCACCAGACCTGGGCGCGCGCCATGCGCGATGAAAACGGCGTGCGGCCCACCCTCGAGCGCCTTGAGATTTTTGCCTCCGGCAAGAGTTTTCAACTCGGCGACATCGCTGTCACGCCCTTCACCATTCCGCACGATGCGGCCGATCCCGTGGGCTTCACCTTTCGCGCCGAAGGCGTCAAGATCGGCATCGCTACCGATCTGGGATACATCCCGGCCAGCGTGCGCGATCATTTGCAGCGCTGCGAAGTGCTGGTCATGGAGTCGAATCACGATGTCGAAATGCTGCGCGTGGGGCCGTATCCATGGTCGGTGAAGCAGCGCGTGATGAGCCGGGTAGGGCACCTTTCCAATGACGCACTCGCGCAATTCTTCAGCAGCGACTATGATGGAGGTGCGGCATATGTGGTTTTGGCGCATCTTTCCGAGCACAATAACCATCCCGAACTTGCCCGGAAAGCAGCGGAAAAAGCCTTGGGGCCACGCCAAACCTTGCTTCTCAATCGCGTGATGCTGGCTTCGCAAACTGAGCCATTGGAGCCGATCCGCCTGTAGTCACATGAGTATGAGCCAGTGTGTCGACCCTCTCGTGGGCAAGATTCTGGCCGGCTGGCGGTACGACATTTCCGGTCTTGCGCCCGAGATGCGCGAGGACTACGAGCATCATCTCTCCGACTGTGAACACTGCCGCAGCCGCCAGAAAATCCACCGCATTATCGATGTGTCCCTGATCGTGCTGGCTTCGGTTTCCGCCGGCGTTTTCCTGCTGGCATTCGGTGTAATCCGCCATTTTGGGCCGCGCCACGCCCTGCTGCTTGAGGTCGCTGCCTTGGCTGGATTCGCGCTGTCGGCCTTGCTCTGGCTGATTGTGGCCGTCGCTACGCCCGCGCCCACCACGATGGTTGATGTGGCCAGAATGGGCGCTCGCCGTGTCCACGATCGTCTTCCGGCGGAGATCCGCGAGCGGCTTCCGGAAGACTTACGCCTGAAAATCACGGGCTCCTAGCAACTGAATAATTTCTGAAATGAGCTCCGCCCCAACCGCCACTTATTCGCTGCTCACGCATCCATGAGGAAGGCATGAAACGCTACGCCAAGGTCGCCGCCGTCGTCTTGATCATTGTCGGAATGACGAGCGCTCTGGCCGCGCAATTGCATTCCACCTCAAGTCCGCACGAGCCGCCCGCGGGATGTCACCAGCACGAAAAAAAGTCTCCAGTACGCCAGCCCGCCGACTATAAATGCTGTGTAGTGGGACATGATGCTGCTCTGCTACGCTCTGCCGCCGTCCCACCTTCCGCCTGCCAGGTCGATAATGCAATCGCATTGGCCGTGCGGCTCGTCGCCGAAATCTTAGGTCTTTTCACTTCGATTGCGGAGACTCCACCCAACCTCGCAAGCCGCAATGCTCCCCTGCGCGTCTAACTCGCACACCGCTTGATTTTCGTGCGTCCGTCCATCGCAGCGGATACTCAACGAAACACGACTTAGCGGTGTTTGATTTGGAGAAAGTCAGGGTGCGAAGAAGATTCTTGCGTGCAGCTGTAATTGCGACACTCCTGGCGGTGGCGAACGCTCCCCTCGTCGCACAGGACGCCGGCCAGAACCTGCCAGCGCACAGTCACCCCGGTCATGACATGCAGAACATGCCAGGGATGGACATGTCCGCGGAAACGCCCGATTGGCTGCCCTCGCTGCACTCCGGCGCGGGAACGGCATGGGAGCCTGCCTCGGTGCCGGCGCATATGTGGATGACGCGGCGAGGCCAGTGGGACCTGATGGCACACGGCATCGTCTTTCTCACCTACAACCAGCAAGGCGGACCGCGCGGGGCGGGCAAAGCCGAGTCGGTGAACTGGCTGATGTTCATGGAGCAGCACAAACTCGGCAAGGGCACACTCCTGCTGCGGCAGATGTTTTCGGCGGAATCGCTGACCGCGCCGCACCCGGGATTTCCAGAACTCTTTCAGACGGGCGAAACTTACCACGGTCAGCCGCTGGTCGATCATCAGCATCCGCACAACGTGTTCGCCGAGCTTTCCGCGCTTTACTCGTTACCGGTGACTCGCCACGTCTCCTGGCTTCTTTATGGCGGACCTTCGGCGCAGCCCGCGCTCGGCCCGGTCGCATATGTCCATCGTACGTCGGCTTTGGAACTGCCAGCCGCTCCTTTGAGTCATCACCTGCAGGATTCGACTCACACGAGTTTTGGCGTGGTCACGACGGGCCTGATCGTGGATCGCTTCAAACTGGAAGGGTCGGCCTTCAACGGCCGCGAGCCGAACGAAGAACGCTGGAGTATTCAGCTCGCAGCTTTCGACTCATGGTCGGTACGCGCCAGCGTGGCCGCCTCGCGCAACTGGGTGGCGCAGTATAGCTTCGGTCGCCTGGTCCATCCCGAAGCACTGGAGCCAGGCAACGAGAAACGCCAGACCGCATCTATCGAGTACAACCGTCCGTTTGCGGAAGGAAATTGGGCGACCACTGCGGTCTGGGGACGGAAACATAAGGACGACACTGGCACGAATTTGAACAGCTATCTGCTTGAGTCGACGGTGAACTTCAAGCGCAGCAACTACGCCTATACGCGCCTCGAACTCGTTGACAAGGACGAACTATTTCCGGAGGCGCCAGTTCATCCGGCATACCGCATCGGAGGCTACACCTTCGGCGGCGTGCGCGACTTGTGGCAGAATCATGCCTGGCAGTTTGGGTTGGGAGCAGACATAACGGTCTACAGCAAGCCGGCGGTACTCGATGCCGCCTATGGCGCCAGCCCGTTGTCATTCCGCGTCTTTCTGCGCGTTCGCCCGGCCTTGACCGGGCATCATCACTGACAGTTGGCGTTCGTTTGAGTAAAGATTGGTAGCGTTTGTAAACCGTCTGTAAGAACTATTGCCAAGCGCGGCACCAGTGTAGAAAGTTCACACGAGGGCCTTGAATTTAGTGCAGAATGAGCGCATCCATGGAAAATGCGATCAAGATCGTCCGCCTCATCCAGATCGCAATGTTGCTCAGCGTCGGGATCTTTGTAGTGGCGGGGGAAATGGTCGGCTCGATTCCAAAGCTCAGCAATCCCACCCTCTTCTACGCCTTGTCGCTGGCGACCATCACCATCGTGGGTGTGATCCTCGTGGTGCGCCGCACTCTGGTGCTGCAGTCGGCGGTCACACTCGCCACGCGCCCAAATGACGTGGCCACGCTCAACCGCTGGCGCGCCGGATACGTGATGACTTACGCGCTGTCCGAAGCAATTGCGATGTTCGGGCTCGTGCTGCGCCTGATTGGATTCTCGCTGTCGCAAGTGGCATCTTTCTACATCGCTGGATTCATCCTTCTCCTGTTTTTCGGTCCGCGCCGACCGATTACCGCAGAAGCATAGCTTCCTACCGGCAATTCCCTTAAGATTCCTTTCAGGAGAGAAATTGTCGATCAACGAGCCAGAAGAACTGGAAGCTCTGCGCGCCGCCGGCGCCGTCGTACGCCGAGTTCTGGAAGCGATGAAGCGCGAAGTGCGCCCCGGTGTCACAACCGCGCAGCTCGATGCCATTGGTGCCGCAGTGATGGCCGAGAACGGCGCGCGTTCCGCCCCCGCCACCGTCTACAAATTTCCTGGATCGAACTGCATCAGTCTGAACGAGGAAGCGGTTCACGGCGTCCCCGGCCAACGTGAACTGCGCCCGGGCGACTTGCTGAAACTCGATGTCACCATCGAAAAAGACGGCTTCATGGCCGACGCGGCTGAAACCGTGCCAGTGGGCGAAGTCACGCCCGAGGCACAGCGATTGATAGCTTGCGCCCGCCGCGCATTCGAGAAAGCGATGTTAGTGGCGCGAGCCGGATTCCGCGTTTCAGAAATCGGCCGCGCCGTGGAACGCGAGGTGCGCCGCGACGGTTTCTCCGTGATCCGCGAACTGGGTGGTCACGGCATCGGACGCACGATTCACGAACAACCCCGCATTCCCAACTATCCGGATCCCGAGGCGCGCGAGCTTCTGACCGAAGGCCTGGTGATCGCCGTGGAGCCCATCATTGCAGCTGGATCAGGACGCACGATCCTCGCCGAAGATGGCTGGACGATGAAGACCGCAGACCGCCGCCCCGCCGCTCACTACGAGCACACGATCGTAGTCACCAAGGGTGCGCCCCTCCTGCTGACCGTGTAGTTCCGGCGTAAGAGGGAAAACGCGCTCTGTCGTAGCCCGAAAGGGCCATGTTTCGTCCTCAATTCGTTGACCGTGTCGCCCTTTCAAGATAAAGTCCAATCTTTGCAGTGCCTTTGTACCTCCCCGGGGAAGTAGAGTGTCCGAAGCATCTCACCTGAAGGGTCTGCTGGTCTTCCTGTGTCTCGCCGCGCTCAGCGTGTCGGCATTCGCGGCCGGATTTTCTGCGCAGAAACGCGTCGGCATGCAGGAAGGCGACCAGTGGGAGCCTGCCATCGCGGCCGACGGCTATGGCCACGTCTACATTCTTTATCCGCAATACATCCGCATTCCTGGGTGCGCTTCCTGTCCCATCCCCAGCATGGTGTTGGTGTCGAGCAGCGATAACGGGGTCACGTGGAAGTCGCAGCGGCGCCTTGCCAATCGCGGCACAGCGCAGTTCGATCCGCAAATTGTGGTTGACCCCGTGGACCGCCGTACGGTGTATGCGGCGTGGCTCGAGAACGATCGCCGCGACATCGTGGTCTCGCGTTCCGTAGATTTCGGCCTGACCTGGACGGAGATCATCGCGACCCGCACGGAGACCGAGGCCGACAAGCCCGTGCTGGCCGTGCACGGACTCGATGTCTACATTGCCTACAATCGCGCTGCGCGAGTATGGGTTGCAGCCTCGCATGACGGAGGAAACACCTTCGCCCCTGTCAATGTGAACGCCACCGACGGCATGGGATGGGCGCAAGCCGGGGGCGCCGCCATCGATCCCTCCGGTAGCGTCTTTTTGTCATGGGCCGGATACACGCGCGCCAACGCCGGCCAGGGCCCGGTCGATCTGTACGTGAGCCGGTCCGCTGACGGCGGAAAGACCTGGTCCAGCACGCTTGTTGAAATTTCCGGCGCGCCGCCCGAGTGCTCCACCAACGAATGCGGATGGGCCTATCTCGGAGCCCAAATCACTGTGACCTCCGACGCCGCAGGGACGCTGTACGCGCTCTGGAACGCAGGCCCCATCAACAAGGGGGCGGAACGGATTTATTTCGCGTCCTCCACCACCGGAGGCGTGACCTGGTCGGCGAAGTCCAGCGTCTCAGGCGCACCGTATGGAGTGGGCCATGCTTTTCCCACCATCGTCGCCGGAACCGCGGGCGACGTGCGCATCTCCTGGATGGACACGCGCCGCAGCCCCTTCTGGAATACCTTTTACCGCAGTTCCACCAACGGCGGCGCCACCTGGAGTCCGGAGACGCAACTCTCCTCATTCGTCCCCGGCTACAACTACATCGAGCCTCGAGGATTCAAGTTTCCCTTCGGCGACTATTTCGAGATGGACATCGACAATCACGGCGACACCCAGGCCGTGTGGGGCGAAGGGTTAACCTATGAGTCACCAGGTAGTATCTGGTATAGCAACGGGCGTTAAGGCATTCTTCTAGGTATCCGTCTTGTTCGCTGCTGACGGGCCGAAGGAGGAATGCATGATGATCCTCATGTGCGTCAATCTCTGGGCCGTGGTGGGATCTGCCGTTGCGTGCATGGTCATCGGCTTCCTGTGGTATTCGCCGTTTCTCTTCGCCAAGCCGTGGATGCTGGCTATGGGCTACGATCCCGCTGACAAGGCGAGAGTTGCCGACATGCAGAAGTCGGCCGGCCCCAAGTATGGCATCTCGTTTCTGGCGAGCATGCTGAGCGCGTTCATCCTCGGCAAGATCATCTACCACCTGGCGATCTCCACGCCTTTATACGGAATGAAAGTCGGTTTCGCCGTCTGGCTGGCCTTCGTGATGACCGTTCAGTTGACGGATAAGCTCTTCACCAATCGCCCGATGAAACTTTTCCTCATTAACACGGGCTACCAGTTGTGCTGCTACCTGGCGATGGGCGCGATCCTGGGGAAGTGGGTGGGCTGCTGAAGGACGCTGAACGCTGGACTCAGCATTCAGCACTTGGCACTTAGCATCTAGCACTTTGCAAATTCTGCAGCTCGGTGCCCCAGGTTCGCGTCCGCACTTTGGACGCTCGCCTGCGCTTGCCACAAATGACCGAGTTCCAGTCAAAAGCGTCTGAGGAATAGCTGGCATGCAAAGGGTCTCGGGAAAGGCCAGCAGTCAAAAAGGTTTCGGGAAGGGCTCGACTTCAGTCGGGCCATAAGAGCGCAGTTGAGTTGCGGCTTTAGCCGCTGAGATTCGCGACAGTCCCGTGGGGACGGATCCCGCGCCTACTCCATAATCAACCCGCCGGTCAGCTCCGCGAGTTCCGGAATACTGTGCTCCGCGCAATACGTCTCAAGTTCATTGACAATCTTCTCCGTTGCGCACGGGTCCCAATAACTCGCGGTCCCAATCTGCACGGCGGTCGCCCCGGCCAGCATGAACTCGATCACGTCGGCCGCGGTCGAGATCCCGCCCATGCCGATCACCGGAATCTTTACGGAGTGCGACGCGTCGTAAACCATCCGCACCGCAATCGGCTTGATCGCCGGACCCGACAATCCGGCCGTGACGTTGGCGATGCGCGGCTTGCGCGTTTCCGGATCAATCGCCATCGCGATGAATGTATTCACCAGCGAGATCGCGTCGGCGCCGGCCTCCTGCGCGATGTGCGCCATCTGCGCGATGCTCGTGACGTTCGGCGACAGCTTCACGATCAGCGGGCGCACCGAGACCCGTTTCGCCGTGGTAATCACCTCATCGAGCGAACGCGGATCGCATCCGAACTGAATTCCTCCATGCTGCGTGTTCGGGCATGAGACGTTAAGTTCATAAGCAGCGATGCCTTCGCCTTCGTTCAGAATCTGGATCGTGCGCTCGTAATCCTCGCGGGTATAGCCGAAGACGTTCGCGAAGACCACTGTTTCCTTAATTTCGCGCAGCTTGGGCAGCTTCTCCTCGATAAAGGCCCGTGCCCCGATGTTCTGCAGCCCAATCGCGTTCAACATGCCTGCCGCTGTCTCGTAAAGCCGCGGCGGAGGATTCCCGGTCATGGGCTCGCGCGATAGCCCCTTCACCACGAAGCCGCCCAGCTTGTCGAGGTGCACGACGTCTTCAAATTCGAGCCCGTAGCCGAACGTACCACTGGCCCCAATGACAGGATTCTTCAGCTGGATACCGCAAAAGCGGACGCTGAGATCGGCAGAATTCTTCGGAGAAGCAGCGCTCAACGCTGACCTCCTTCGACCGAAACCAGAGCTGCCGGCTTTAACTCTCCGGAAGGCCGCGGAGATCGTGGCGATCGCTCGGCCGGAGGAGCGGAACTGTCGGCATGATGCGTCGGCGCCAGAGCCTCGGTCAGAACGCGTCCAATCGCCTGGGTGGGTGCGTTAATGCCCAGCAGGGAAGCGAGCGTCGCGACCATATCCACAGGCTCCGAATGCGTGCGATAGGTTCCCAGCTGAAAGGGCAAGCCGTAGAACGCCAGCGGCACGTGCGTGTCGTACGTGTATGGCGCGCCGTGATCGGTACCGCCGCTTCCTCCAATCATGAACGGCACCGGAACTCCGAGCACGTACCATCCGCCTTCGGGCGAATAGCTGTTCAAGTAGCGGTGGCCGAGTTCGGTATCCGGTGCCGCGCCCTGTCCCAGTTGCGCCTTCGTAAAATATCCACGCAAGCCGACCTGCTTCATGGCTTCGCCTGTGGCGCGCTCGGCGTCTTCTTCCTTCACCTTGAGAGTGGTGAAAGCCTCGTCGTTCAAGAACGCAATGGGATAGTCGAATGACTTCAGGAACTCTGTGGCCTTCCCGGCCGCGAACCTATTAGCAAGACTTTTGTTGATCTGTCCTTGAAGTGCAGGAATATCCAGATACGCGGAAGGTATGTGCAGTTTGCTCGCGACCGTTGGCAGCGGTGCCACTCCGTGATCGGCTGATAGCGCGATCCACACGTTTGCCAGACCGACCTGGTGTCCGAGAAAGTTGAAGAACTCAGCCAGTTGATGATCGAGCGCCAGCGCCATCGCCGCCATTTCCGGCGCATCCGGACCGACCGCGTGGCCGAGGATATCGTTCGCAGAAAGGCTGACGGTGAGCAAATCCGTGGTCCCCGAGACGCCGAGTTGCTCGTACAGCACAAGTTCCTTGGCAAATTCGAGTTCATAGTCATTGGCAAACGGCGTGGATCCGACGACTTCGTAGAAACCGGCATCCGTGCCGTCTTTCGCCTTGCGATGTGCGGTCGAGCGCAAGGTCGCGCCATTGCCATCGCGCCAATCTCGGTCCCAGTATTTTCCGGCGCGATTGCTGGAGTTGAAGTCGGCTGCCCACTTCGGAAGTTCGTTGCGATAGTAGGTGGACGTCACCCACGCGCCCGACTTCTGCTCGATCCAGTAGGCTGCGTCCGCCGCGTGTCCGCCGGGAAGAACCGCAGCGCGATCTTTCAACGCCACCGCAAACACTCGCGATTTCCCGCCGGTGGCCAGTTTCAGTTCGTCGCCTAACGTGCTCGAAAGCAGATTGTGCGGGGACGACCCCTTGGTGTCGCCCGTGATCCCAACCAGGTGTGTCGTGTCATCCTCGACTGACGAGACATTGCGCTTTTTCTGCGGATCCCACCACTCGTTTGAAAAGATGCCGTGCCCGTTGCTGTAGGCGCCGGTCAGTAGCGTGGCGTGCCCGGGGGCGGTGCGCGTGTTCGCGTAGTCGTAGTTGCAGTCGGTGAAGTAGGCGCCCTTATCGAGCAGCAACCGGAAGCCGCCTTCCACGAATTGGTCGCGGTAGCGCTCCAGGTAATCTCCGCGAAACTGGTCGATGATCACGATCACCACCAGCTTCGGATGGCCGTTGTAGGCGCTGCCGCCGGCCGTGGGACAAACGACGCACAAAACGGAAAGGCAGGTGACGAAACTGGCAAGCAGAATTCGGAGGGAGCCTTTCATGCGTTGGTTAGTGTACAGCGAGTGGCCGAGGATCGAAACCCGAATGCACCGCCGCCGCAAATTGTAGTTCGCCGCACACGCCGCACAACGAAAAGGGCGAGGCCATTCAGGAGAAGATTCCCCGGAGTCTTACGTTGCTTCTCCGAGGCACGATTCTTCCCTTCAAGCCGACTGGCCCCATGCCAATGTGGGCCGACAAGTCATCCAACATTACCGGTCTTCCCGGTGGGGAAGACAAGGATGCTGTTCGGTTCCTGATGACCGGCATCGCTACAACGATCTTCCGGCGCGGCCGCCATGCCCCATTACCCCTTCCATCAGGAGGATGCAGGCTGCGGGGCATCCGCCGAAATACCCTGGAGAACCTGTGCGCAACGAACGCTGGATCGAACGTGCGCCGAAACCTGCTTTTTCTGTACACTAAAAGTTTCCATGCTCGATCTGGCGTTCGTCCGTAACAACCTTGCCCTTGTTGAAGAGAAGCTCCGCCTCCGTGGAATGGATCCAGCGGAAGTGCTGGGTGATTTCCGCTCGGTCGACGCCGAGCGGCGTTCCTTCATCACCACTCTCGAGACGGCCCAAAAACGCCGCAACGAACTCTCGCCCAAAATCGGTGTCCTGAAGCAGGCCGAGAAGAAGGGCGCCCTCTCGCCCGACCAACAAAGAGAACTGACGGAGCTGACCGAGGCCGTTGCGCGTGAGAAAGCCGTCATCGAAGACTACGAGAAACGTGTCGCCGAAGCCGACGACAAGTTCAAAGCCACCCTGAAAGGAGTGCCGAACCTACCGCACGTTTCGGTACCGGTGGGAAAAAGTGCCGACGACAACGTCGAAGCGCGGCGCTGGGGCACGGCTCCGAAATTTGATTTCACTCCCAAGCCGCATTGGGAACTGGGCGAGCAGTTGGGCATCCTGGATCTCGAACGTGGCGCAAAACTTTCCGGCGCGCGCTTTGCTGTCTACTGGGACATGGGCGCGAAACTCGAGCGCGCGCTCGCCAACTTTATGCTCGATCTGCATACCCGCGAGCACGGCTACACAGAGATTCTTCCGCCGTACCTGGTCAACTCCGAGTCGATGTACGGCACCGGCCAGCTTCCCAAGTTTGCGGCGGACTCGTTTCGCGTGCCGCACGGTGATAAAGACCTGTGGCTGATCCCGACCGCCGAAGTTCCGGTCACAAATCTTTATCGTGACGAAACCATCGACGGCGTGCGCTTGCCCGTCTCGCTGACGGCCTATACGGCCTGCTTCCGCAGCGAAGCGGGATCGTACGGCAAAGATGTGCGCGGCATCATTCGCCAGCACCAGTTCCAGAAAGTTGAGCTGGTAAAGTTCGCGCATCCCGACCGTTCCTACGACGAGCTCGAAAAGCTCACGCACCACGCCGAGACAATTCTGCAAAAACTGGGTTTGCACTATCGCGTGGTCACGTTGTGTACCGCCGACATGGGATTCTCTTCCGCCAAGACGTACGACATCGAAGTCTGGCTGCCGGGGCAGGGCTTGTTCCGGGAGATTTCGTCCTGCTCGAATTTCGAGTCATTCCAGGCGAGGCGCGCCAACATCCGTTTCCGTCCTGAAGGAAAGGGAAAAACGGAGTTCCTGCACACGCTGAACGGCAGCGGTCTGGCCGTGGGGCGCACGTGGGTGGCGATCGTCGAGAACTATCAGCAGGCCGACGGCAGCGTCGTGGTTCCGGAAGCGCTGCGTTCTTACATGGGTACGGATCGCATCACGCCCAGGAAGTCTTAGCTGAAGACTAGCGACTAGAGACTGGCGACTGAACTTCTGTTGCCACCACAGGAGCAAATCACTAGACTTGGAGCGCGTTAAAGCAGGTCCGGCGATCGCAGGTACGCCTCCTCTGCCGATGAACTCAATCTGGCGGACAATCCGGGGATACATTCTTTGGTCGTACGAGCGTGGCACCCTCCACTATGACGTCATGGTCACCCTTATTCTGCTCTTCGTCTTCCTTTCGCCTTACTGGATTAACTTCAAGGACAAACCGATTGAGCGTGTTTCGCATCAGACCGGTGTAGTGATCCAGCCCGATGGCCGGGGAGGCTTCGTGTACCAGATCGAGGCTTCAGAACTGACGGCCAAGAACGAGGCCGGACTGCGCGAGCAGATGCTCGGCATTATCGAGCCGATCACTGGGGCCGCCGCGATTCTGAAGTACGAACCGGTCAAGGACGGCTCAGGGCACGTACAGAGCTACAAGGTCTGGGTCGAGCGCGAGTAGCGGCGGAAGGTGCTGCCAATTTTATTTCCAATGAAGAACAATCATCATCCTCGAAGTCGTGCTGTTCGTTTCCTGTTCGTTGCCGTGCTTACTCTGGCGGCGACTTTCTCTCTCGCGCAGACCGATCCCAACCTCCAGAAGGCTCTCACTTCCATGGACTCAGCTGCCGCCGGCTTTCACAGCGCGCAGGCCGATTTCGTGTGGGAGCAATTCTTCAAGGTTGTCAACGACAAGGACTCGCAGAAGGGCACTGTCTACTACCGCAAGAATGGCAAAGACACTCAGATGATGGCTGACATCACCGATCCACCGAAAGCCGTGCTCTTCAGCGACGGCAAGGTGCAGGTGTATGAACCGAAACTCAAACGCGTGACGAGCTACGAAGCCGGAAAAAATCGCGATGCGGTCGAGAGCTTCCTGGTCCTCGGTTTCGGCGGAAGCGGCCGCGACATGCTGAAGTCGTTCGACGTGAAGTATGTCGCCAACGAGAAAATAGGTGACGTGGACGCAATGAAACTCGAACTCGTACCAAAGGCCGAGCGCGTGCGCAACATCTTCGCCAGGATTTGGCTGTGGATCGATCCGGCACTCGGCATTTCGGTGCAGCAGCAGTTTTTCGAACCTTCGGGTGACTACCGCCTGGCCAAGTACTCAGACCTGAAGGTGAACCAGAAAATTCCCGACACGGCCTTCAAGTTGAAGACCACTAGCGATACAAAATTCATGTCGGGGCCCAAGGGGTAAGGGAACGAGTCGTCAGTGGGCAGTCGTCAGTCGCCAGCCTAACAATGCAGGTGGGCGAGTGCTTGGATTCGCTGACGACTAGCGACTGACGACTAGGGGCTGCAGTTCCTAACTCCCTGAATGTAAACGCCCAAGATTAAGGCTGAAAATTGCAGGACGGGCAGATATACTGACTTTCAAAGCACCGGGTGATTTTTTCGATGGCCAAAGTATTTACCATTCCAGTCGTTCCGAACCTGGGCCGCAAGAAGAGAGAACGCACCTCTGACCCGCGCTACGTAGACGGACAGCGTACCTTGGTCGAAGCCATGAAGTACCTGGCGCAATCCGACCCCGTCGCCAACCGTTCCGCCATCGAACTGCTCTCCGAACACGTCCGCACCCGCTTCCGCATGAGCGACTCGCCGTTGGGGTAGATGAGAGATCTATCTCGCCTAACAACGGTAGGGAGGGGCTCGACTTCAGTCGAGCCGTAGAGTCTGAAAAGCAGCCGGCTTTAGCCGCTGCGGTTCGCTTCCTGCGCCCAATGTGACCGTACTGAGTTACGGCAAAAACAAAGGGCGGACCGAAGTCCGCCCTCCAAGTGATCGCAATCCCTTTCCCTAGAACTCGTACCGCAACGCAAACTGCATCACGCGAGGATTGGTCAGCAGACCAGAGTAATTGCCGAACGAACTTCCCTGATCGATGCCGTTCGTGATCGAAGCCACGTCGAAGCGGGTCAGGTTGAATACGTTGAAAACGTCCCAGCGCAGCCGCAGCAGATGTGAATCCGCATAGGGCATCTTCCAGCTCTTGCTGAGACCGAGGTCGAACGTCGCGAAGCCGTCGCCGCGAATCTGGTTCCGGGTCCCGCTTTCTCCCGGAAAGTTGTGGCGGAACGGCCCGAGGCCAAGCCCGTTCTGCAGTGGTTGGAGCGGGCCCGGGAATATGGAAACGATCGTGCCGTTCGCAGTTGCAGTCTTTGTCGTCTTGGTGTGCGGCGTTCCGATTAACGTAGCATTGCCAGGCAACTGCCAGTTAGTCGGGTAGGTGCCGCCGTTGCTGACATTGACCGGGAATCCGCTCGTCCAGCGCGCAATGCCCGAGAGTTGCCAGCCACCGATAATCGCATCGGCCACGCCATGCGCATTACCCGCGAGCGCTTTTCCTCTTCCGAAGGGCATGTCGAGGATCCAGTTGCCATTGAACTGGTGGGTGGTATCGAAGTCCGATACTCCGCGCAGTTGATTCGGTGACCAGGTGTTCACGATGCCCCCAACACCGGTTGATAACCCGCCGTTCGGTGAAACGCGGACTGCGTCCGAGGTCAGGTCGATCGATTTCGACCAGGTGTAATTCAGATCAAACTGTAACCCGTGCGACATGGAATGGCGCAGCGAAACTTGCAGAGCGTTGTAGTTGGCGTTGCCCATCGACCTCCACGCGAACAGCGAGTGGAACTGGCTGTTGAAGAAGGCGTTGGGGCCAAGCGTCGAGGTGTAGTAATTTCCCGATTGCCCCAGGATCCCAGGGGTTCCGTTGAAGTCCGAGCCCCAATAATCCAATTGGGCCAGCGGAGTGGTCTCGTCTCCAAAGCTCTGTCCAAACGGCCCGACGTTCGGATCGCCAAACGGGCCGCCGCCGCAGGCAAAGAGGTCGTACATGGCCTGCACCGGATCAGAAGTGTAAAGCGGGGTTACGCCCGGAACGTTCGCCGGACCCGTGCACGAAAGGTTGTACTGATCGCCCGGGTTCAACGGTTGAATCATGTTTTGCCAGTAAGCTGCCGTCGGTCCAACCACACTGGCGTTGATGGCGTCCGTGGGTACACCCTGCGCGCCCAGTTTTGACATGCGGTTCGCCGCGTCCAGGTAATACACACCTGACTTCTTATCCCTGATGTTGAGCGGCATCGCTAGATCTTCTTGCGACAGCAGGCGACGCGCGAGGTGGCCCACGTAAGAGAGTTCCAGAGTGGTGTTATGCGTAAGCTGCTGTCCAACTGTGAAATTCAAAGCATAGGCGTACGGAGTCTTAATGGTGTCATCCAGGCCCCAGTAAATCGCGAGGCCCGTGCCTCCCGGAGGAAAGACAAACGGGAATCCGCCTGTCGGCTGTGGAGGAAAAATGTTCGTTCCGCCGGGCGTGCAGCATGGAACTTCCGTCAGGCTGGTGAGGCGGGGAGAAGTCGATGCGCTGGGAATGAACGAGTTAGTCAGCTGCGTGGAAAGGCCGAACGAGCCGTTCTGGTCAAAAGTGCTCAGCAGACCCGCGCCAATGCGGTCGTACACGATACTTGCGCCCGCTCGAATAACGGTGTTCGGCCGTGGATTGTAGGCAATCGAGAGCCGGGGCGCGAAGTTGTGATAGTCCCAGTGGTAATAACCGGGCTTGTGATTCGCCGGCCCCGCCAAACCAAAGGCGATGGTCGGATCGGCTTCCGCGCCGATCCCATTTCCCATGTTGATTTCGCGTTGCTTGAGGAACTTTCCCAGGCTCACCGTCGGTGCGACCTGCGTCCCTGTAGTCTCCCACGGAGGCGACAGCAGGGAGTAGCGCAAGCCGTAGTTCACCGTCAGATTCTTTTTCGCGTGCCACGAGTCCTGAACATAAAACTCAAACTCGTTGGCTGCATAGTGCCGCTTGAGCGGTTGGCCTAAAGGCAGAGCGTTTCCTTGTTTATCGAAGTTGTAGGTCGCACTCAGCTCAGACACCAGCCCCATCATCGCCACCAGGGGATAGTTGTAGTTCAGTGAGAAACCCCCATCAACTGCGGGTAATCCGTTGTTGGCCGGATCGAGCGGGCTGCTGGTACCCGCGATACCCACCGTATTGAGGCCTTGCGAGTTGGTGACCCCGAACGGAAATGAACTCAAAAGGTTGCTGCGCGGGTTGCGAATGAATCGCATGTTCGTGCCGAACTGGATTGTGTGCGTCCCCTTCGTCCAGGAAATGTCATCCACGAAGTTGTGTACAGGTGTGGTGTACGACTGGCTATAGACGTAGGCCAGGGTGGAGTTGTTGGAGAGGCTGTTGTCATTCAGCCCGCGCATTACGACAATCGGCGTCGAAGTGTTTCCGGGATTGCCGAAGCTCTGCCGCGTGTAACCATAGCGGAAGTTGTTGAGCAGGTTGGAACGCAAGGTCGCCGTGTAGCCGACCGTGAACCCGCTGCTATTATCGGTAAACTTCTGAATCGGGTCCGTGCCCGGCAGGTATGGCACGTCGGACCGCTTGTCATTGCGCAACGCTCCGCGCCAGAACAGGCTGTGGTTGCCATTCCGGGTGAGCTTGTAGTCCACTCGCCCGATATACCAGTTCTTGTCGTTGGGCGCGGGTCCACGGAACCGGTAGCCGATGAAGTTGACGCCATCGCCCTGGGAAAAGTCGTTGGCGTGGGGAAAGGTGTTGAAGAGGGTCATCGCCACCTGGTTGAGGCCGATGTGCAAAGGATCGATCTGCTTGATCTGGTCGCCGGTCAAAGCGTTGTAGCCGGCCGGAATCTGGTGGCCTTGCACGGTGCCTCCCGGGCAACTGGCCAGGTCCGGGTTCCCGTTGTCGAGTAGTTGGCACTGGTATTGAATGACACCGTCGCGCAGCGCGTCACTGGGCACGATGCGAACCACGCTATTTTCTTCCCGCTGCCGCGCCGCCTCCGCGTTCAGGAAGAAATACAAACGGTCCTTGATGATCGGGCCGCCGATCGAACCACCGAAAACGTTTCGGTTGAGTTTGGGAGGAACGTTGGGCTGTCCACTCGCTATTTCCGCCGACTTGACGAAAAAGTCATTTGCGCTGGTGTACGTGTTGCGCAGGTATTCGTAGAGGGATCCGTGAAAATTGTTCGTTCCGCTCTTGGTGACCAGCGAAACTTCGGCTCCAGATGACCGTCCTTCTTCCGCGCCATAGTTGGTCGTAGTCACGCGAAACTCCTGCACGGAATCGAGCGTGACTGGCAACACCGACGTAAAGGCGTACCCGTTTATCTGGTCGTTAACATCTACGCCATCGAGCGTGAGATTGCTCTGGTCGCTGCGCGCACCGTTCACCGCGCCGCTCCGGGTGTCGTTGTGGTCTCGATTGACGTCCGGACGATTGCCGGTATAGGAGACGCCGTTCTGCAAGCTCAGCAGATCGGGGACGTTGCGGCCTTCAAGGGGAAGCGTCTTGACCTGCGTTTCATTGAAGGCATTGCCCAGGGTGGCATCCGTGGTGTTGATCACGGCCGCTTCGGCATTCACCTCCACGACTTGCGTCGCGGTACCAACTTCCATCTTCAAGTTCAGCGGTGGCCGGCGTGTCAACCAGCAACTGGATTTCTTTCTGCTCCGCAGTGCGGAAGCCCGCCATTTCCACGGATGAGGTGATAGGTGCCGGGCTGCAACTGCAAAAACAAATAATCGCCCGTAGCGCCGGTGGTCACAATCCGTGAGAAGCCGCGCTCATTGTTGCTCAGCGTGACTTTTGCGCCTGAAATCGCTGCCGAACTGGAGTCGGTCACGGTCCCGCGCAGCGAGGTCGTTCCGGACTGCGCGAACTAACATGGAGATGGATGCCAACACGAAAAACATCAGACGTGCGGTGAAGCGTGAAGCTGAACGCATGGGCTGCTCCCGCGCCTCTCGTTCATCGAGAGGTCGCTCATTGCATTTTGTTTTGTTGACTCAGGAATTTTGGAAGGCGAAAACCTGCGTCATTGGCGCGGTATTCTGCAGTGAGACGTTGACGACTTACAAGAAGTTAGTGACAAATCAAGGAGAATTTTTTACGAATCCAATACATCAACAAACAAAATATGTTTGTATTGCGCGTCAATGTGCAGTCGGGTATTGGAAGTGCGGCCATTCCTCAGATATGACGCATAGACAAAACAGAACAAACAACGCCATAGACAACCCATGAGTGTTATGAGTGTCTCCGACAGAATCGAACCGTGATCAACCCCTCGGCAGGGGAGAACCAATATAGATGGATATCAATGCTAAGAGCTTGTTGCGCGCGGAAGAGCTTGCTGGGCGAAAGTTGAGAGCAAAAAACAAGGGCGGACCGAAGTCCGCCCTGAGTGAGTGAAAATCCTAAAGGCCTAGAACGAGTAACGCGCTCCGATCTGCATGACGCGGGGGCTCCCCTGAGTCGCTGTGAAGTTTGACCAATCGGACGGTGGAGCTTGCGGCGAAACGAGTGCGCTGCCGCCTGCGTCCGGTGCAACAGAGAAATCTGCGTTTCCAGTGAGGTGCTGGGTATTGGTTACATTAAACACATCCCACCGTAGTTGCAATTGATGTCCCTCATTCCAAGGCATTTTCCATGTCTTTCCGATACCTAGGTCAAGAGCAACGTATCCCGGGTAGCGAAGCCAGTTTCGCAGACCGGTTTCGCCGGGGTATGCGGGTCGGAGACTCTGATAGATCGCGGTGACATTGCAGTTTCCGAAAAGCTTGGGTGCGGACGAATCCTTGGGCTTGCTTGGGCAAGATTGGATCGGGTGGGTTGGTGTTACGTTCGATTCAATCTCCCAATTGGTTGACCACTGACCTTCGTCAAAGGGCGAGACTGTGGGAGCCCGGTATTCCAACGGAAAATACCCGAGAGTTGCCAGCCTCCTAAAATCGCATCGACGGCCTTCGGAGCGCCGTTCAGGAATGTGCGTCCTTTACCAAACGGCATCTGCCACACTGCATTCGCATTGATATTGTGCCTTATGTCGAAGTCGGAATGGCATAATTGTCATGCTGGCGAAGCCCGTTCAGAATAAACGCGCCGCTGTTCTGCTGATTGCCGAAGCCGGTCTCCTGTTGCAGCCCGGAAGCGTCATCGAGTGAGTGCGACCAGGTGTAATTGAAGTCGAAGGTCAGGCTACTGAGCCTTTCTCGCAGAGAAGCCGTGAGAGCGTGGTAATTGGAGTTTCCAATCGTGGCCCACGTGGAAAGGGCGCCGTATTGAGGCTGCGTGAAGAGGAGTGGGAGGCCATTAAAGTACATCGCGAAATCAATCTCTGCTTGCGTATCCGTCCAGTCATTGGCCGTAAAGTACCCACCGTAAGTATCCTGATAGGCAAGGACAGCCTGAGCATTAGTCCAGTTCGGGTCGTACGTTATGCCTCCAGCCTTCGAAGTCGTTCAGGAGAGCCACAAAGTTTGGAAACGAACCTTTAGGCATCATATTCTGAAAGTACTGCGAGACATTAGCGGGCAATTGCGAAGGTACGTCGGATATCGGAACGCCCTGCTGGCGTAATTTTTCGAGCGCTGTGCCTGCCGTATACCAGTCCACCCCGGTCTGTGGATCACGAAGATCGTTAAAGCCGGCAATGTCACGACGCGCGAGCAGGCTGCGCGCCATGCGTCCGATGTAGGAAAGAGACAGAACTGCCCCCTTCGGCAATTGACGCTCGAAAGTCAGGTTCCAGACATGTTCTGTGGGTGCATGGAGGCCCGAATCCAGCGAACGTTGGATGAGCAAGCTGAGATCACCAGGTGCGGTAGCCGGCAACTGCAAAGGATTGGGAGGCAAATTGGCCTGAACAACAGCCAGCGACCGCATATCCTGGCCGAACCCGGTGAATTGGGGTCCGAGCCTGCTTGAGACATTGAATTGATTCGCGTGACTGTCGTAGCGCTGCGTGTATCCAAGTGCGTTTCCTAGGTCAAAATCAACCGCAAGAGCTTGGCCAAAATAGTCGTTAGTCAGAGCGTAACCGCCCCGCAGCACCGATTTGGATTGCGAGTCCAAGGACCACGCAAAAGCGACTCGCGGCTGAAAGTTGTTCTTATCCCAGTTGTACAACGGTTTGCCCCCATTTGCGGGGCCGGATTTGTCGATCGTGATCAGATCTGTGAAGTTGGTACCCTGTTTGCCGGCGGCGACACGTTTTGCGAAATATTCTCCCAAGGAGACGGTGGGCTGGGTTTCAAAGCCATGAGTTTCATAGACTGGGCGTTCGAGGCTGTAGCGCAAGCCGAGCGTGAGGGTCAGGTTCGGCTTAACCTTCCATGTGTCTTGCACGTATCCGTCGTACGCTTGCGTGGCAAAATCCCGAGAGGTCGGCGTGCCCGGCAACTGCAGACTGCCATCTTTGGCGAAAGTAAATCGCGCCGTGATTTCCGAATACCGCCCGATCAACGAGGTCCCTGCGTCTCTGATTTCGCGGCAGGATAGAACCAGCTCCGCGCCACAACCACCTGATCCTCCAGGCGTTCCGCCTGGCAGGTTGTTGTCATCGAGGTACTGTTGGAAGAGGTCTGCGATCGGGAAGCCAGTCCCCGAATAGAAGGACGGATTCATCTCGCCATAGTCGAAAGCATTCTGAAGGCTGACCCGTTGATTACTGACCAGCCGTATGTTCGCACCAAACTGGAAATTGTGTTTGCCGTGGATCCACGAAACATCGTCGGTAATGTTGTGGACTGGGGTTACACGGGACACATCGTGATTCTGGGCATTCGGTTGAAACACGAAGCGAAAATCCGAATCGTTGCCGGTGCTGTCTCCTCCCTGAGTGAAGGCTTGCCGCGTAAAGCCATATCGAAGGTTATTGACCCAATTGTTTCCGATCGTCCAGGTGTGTCCAGCAGCTCCTCCCCATGGGTGATTCCACACTATAGGAGAAGGCGTGTCGTTTAGCCATTGCGGAAGCGTCTGGTGATCGTAGATCACGTTCATTCGGACGAAAGCCGTTTGGTTCCTCGACAGATTTAGATCGAACTTCGCAACATGTGAGTTGAGTCTGGTTGGAGTGGGAGCATTGAAGCGGAATCCGCCCACGTTCAGTTGATCACCAGTTGTTTGATCGTTGGCCGGATATCTCGCAGCAGCGGCAGCAAGAGTGTCTAGTGCAGCTTGATTGATGCCCGCAGTAGTCATATGGTCCAGGATTAGCTGGACTCACGGTCAGTGATGCAGTCTTCACTGCGCCGGTAGACGCATCCGTGTACTGGTAATTGATCGTCCCCTGTCCAAGACTCGCGAAGGGCACAAACGTGGACGTGGTTTGCGCACTGGCGTCGTGTCGCGCCTCATAGCTGTAGAAGAAGAAAGCTTTGTTCTTCCAGATGGGGCCTCCAACCGCGCCGCCGTATGTGTGGCGAATGAGTTGTTGGCGCGGAACGACGGGATCAGCATGATTGTTGAACCAATCGTTGGCCGTGAATCCCCTTGAGCGATAGAACTCGAAGGCTGCACCATGCAAACCGTTGGTGCCAGCCTTCGTAATCAAATTGACCTGTGATCCCGACGACCGGCCCTGGTTGGCGTTTCCGTTCGCAGTCGTCACTCGGAATTCGTCAATCGCCTCCGCGTTGAGCCGCAGGACCGGGCCACTGGTGATGTTGCCCCGATCACTATCCAAAGCACCGACCATCAGGCCGTTCGTTTGTCGCGGGATCTCGGCATTTCCAGTTTGCGCATTGTTGATATCGACGCCGTCCAATGTGACATTTGCTTGATCCGCGCGTGCTCCGGTGACATAGCCTTCTCGTGTCGATCCCGGCTGCAAACTCAAGAGATCAACCAGATTGCGGGACTCCATCGGGAGTTGCGTGATCTGCTGGTTGATGAAGTTGTTGCCGAGGGTTGCGTCTTGAGTATTGACTAGGACTTCCTGAGACGAAGACGTAACCTCAACCACTTCGCTCGTCGTGCCCACTTCCATCTGGATTGGGATGTCGGTCGCCTTGCCGATCAACGCATGAATGCCGGCGGTGGCCTGCTTCTTGAATCCTCGTGCGTCGACTTCCACCTTGTAATCGCCGGGTGTGATCAGGTCGAAAACGTAAACGCCCGCGTCCGTGGATTTGGTCGTCCGCGTTGCATTGGTTCCAGCGTTCGTCAACGTGACGTTAGCATTCGCGACCACCCGCCCCTGCGGGTCAGTGATGGTGCCGCGGATGGTGGAAGTGCCGGTCTGACTCCATGTAAGAGACGCAAGTGTGGTGAGCAGTAGCCCCAACAACCCTACCCGGGAGAAGCGCATGGAAATCTCCTTTGGATTCACATTGGCAAGTGAATCGCCATGTCCGTTCTTGTCTTGTTTGGCGACGATTGAGACCGAGACCATCGGCGCTTAATGGGGCGCTATTGTGCAGCTAGACAATCGACAACTTACAAGTGTTTCTTTGTAATAATTTAAGGGCACCTCGGCCTGCGCTGCCCCCGTGCGAAAAATGTTGCATCTGCCTTTCGCCTTCCGCTCAGTAACCGCTCCTCCCGGCGGCGGCGCGGAATTCCAATTTTCATCGGTATGCTGTCCGGAAACTTGGAGATGACCTACAACTCTGACTTGTAAAGCGAGTGTTCACAATCGGATTCCGCGATGTTCTTGCGGGGTACGTCCCCGATCGACTGCCCGCGAATGACCTTGAGTCACGCACTGCGGTCAGCTATTTCAGAGGGCGCAGGCGGGATCGATCCCTGCCATCGATTTCTTCTTGCGTACGCCGCCTACTCTGTTTGAGGGATATCGAAAGGAATGAAGAAAATCTGGGAGGCCGACCTTGGCCGGCCTCCCGTACTTCTGACTAGAAGCTGTACCGCAGGGAGAACTGCATCACGCGTGGCTTGGTGAGGGTCGAGCTATAAACACCGAAGCCAGACGAACTCAGGTCGAAGCCGTTGGAAGAATCTGCCGCATCGAAGCGGACCGAATTCGTGACGTTGAACACCTCCCAGGCAAACTTCAGCTTTTGCTGTTCGGTGATCGACCACTCTTTGCCGAGTCCGGCGTCGATGTCGAAATATCCGGGGCCGCGGAGAATATTGCGCTCTCCACCTTCCCCGGGATACGGATGCCGGAACGCGTTGATCGCATTGTCGACGTTCGGGAACATGTTCGGGTTGCCCGACGCGTCGCGATACACGCCGACCTTCCCGGGGTTGCCGGTGAGAATGGCCTCGCCCGTCAGATCATAGTTTGTGGACCATCCGCCCGGGAAAATGCTGAAAGGCAATCCTGTGGTCCAGTGATAGAGGCCGTTGAAACTCCAGCCGCCAAGGATTGCATCCGTCACCCGTCCCATGCCCGATCCGAAGCGCTTGCCCCGGCCGATCGGCAACTCAGCAATCCAGTTCGCGTTGATCTGGTGCGTCATGTCGTAGTCAGAAGGCCCGCGCAGTTGGTTCGGTGCCCACGAATTGATGACCTGGCTCGAGAAGCCACCCACGTTGTTCCCGACAACGTCGAACAGGTTGATGCGCTCGGCGTTCGAGCCCACGTCGATGGATTTTGAGTAGGTGTAGTTCACGTCGAACTGCACACCGTAGCTGAACGCGTGGCGCAGGCTCAAGTTGAGTGCGTTGTAGGAACTGTTGCCAGAAGAGCGCCATGCCCAAAGCGAAGAGAACTGCGGCAGGAAAAAGTTGTATGGTTGCGGCGAGCTCTGACCGGGAAGCTGCGCGCAGAGAGGATCGCATGCGGTGTCGATGGCTTGCAGCGCGACGATTTCGTTCCCATAGTTGGGCGGATAGATGTTGTTCCAGAACTGTCCGTAGATTTGTTGCGTGGCCGTCTGTGTTGAGCCGGCTGGCACCGGAAACAAATTTTCCCAGAAGGGAATCGGCGCAATGGTCGGATCGCTCGGATCGACTCCCGCATAAGCCATCTTGGAAAGCATCGTCGCCGCCGTGAAGTAGTCCATGCCCGACTGCGGATCGCGGATGTTTTCCGGCATGGCGAGGTCAGTCTCCTGCAGCAGACGACGCCCGAAGCGGCCTACGTAAGAGACTTCCAGAGAAAAATTGCGCCCCAGTTCGCGCGTCACTGAGAAATCGACACACGTGCGAGTACGGAGTTTTCAGGCGTTCGTCCATTCCCCAATAGATGGCGAACCCTCCGGGAGCATCGACGCCGGAAGGTGGTGTCACCGGGAAGGGGCCCGGAGCCGCGCCCGCGAGATTCTGACCACAAAACGTCCCGGTCGGCACATCGAACAAGCCTGTAAATCGGGCCGAGCAGTCCGGGTCCTGAATGCCGTAAGGATTCGTCTCCAAGGTGCTCAGGCCGAAAGAGCCGTTGCGGTCGAACGTGTTGACGATGCCTTGTCCGAAGTGATCGTAGTAGATCCCGTATCCGGCGCGGATGGAACTCTTGCCCGCCTCGCCGAACAAGCGACGGAGCCAGCCGCCGTCGGCGTGTGGAGAGTAGGCGATGGCGAAGCGGGGTGCGATGTCTTTGTAGTCCCAGTTCCAGTAAGGTCTTTTGCCATTGGCCTGGCCCGAAAGCACGAACTTGATGTCAGGGATCTGATAGGCCTGTCCGGCTTCCATGGCTCGCGCGCGGTCCGCAAAGATCTGGCCCATCCCGATATTCGTACTGGCCTGATTTCCGTTCGCTTCGTACGGTGGTTGCAGCAGTGAGTAGCGCAGGCCTCCGGTCAGTACCAGGTTTGGAGTGACGCGCCAAGAGTCCTGCACGTACCACTCCGCTTCCCACGATTTGAAGTGCCGGCTGATCAAGGCACCGGGCTCGAAAATGTTGCCATTCTTGTCCTGATTGAAGTTCTTGTTCACGACGGTAACGAGCCCAGCCAGAGCCGTGGCCGCAAAGTCGTACGACTCGGCAAAGTTCGCATCGACCAGAGGATAGGCGGACCCGTTGAAAGTGGAAGAATCCGGATCGAGGCTGCTGCCGCTGCCCGCAATGCCCGAAGGAATCAGGCTGAATGGATCGGTCACCGCGGTGGTAATGTTACTCGCATTTCCCCGACGGTTGTTTCGAATCAAGCGCACGTTGGTGCCGAACTGTAAGGTGTGCTTGCCCTTGGTCCAGGACAGATCGTCAACGAAGTTGTGGACCGGCACGTTCGTGAACGTCGATTGATAGCCGAGCCCAGACGTGTCATTGATGCCGCGGAAGTGGACGTAATCCTGTGAGTTGTCGCCCGCGATTCCCAGACCTTGTCTCACAAACGCCCAGCGGAAATTGTTGATCAGATTGCTGCGCAGCAATGCCGTGTAACCGACGGCCATTCCCTTGGCATTGTCGGTGTCCGTCTCGTTCGGCGCCAGGCCGGGGAATTGCGGTGGCAGACTCTGATGATCATTTTGCAAATTGCCGCGCACGAATAACTTGTGATTTCCATTCGCACTGATGTTGTAGTCCAGCCTCACGATGTAGGTATCGTGTTTGATGGGATTGGCGCCCGCGAAAGTGAATCCCTGAGTATTGAACAGATCACCGCCGCCGACCAGCGTGTTCGGCGTGGGGTAGTGTGCGAACACCGCGTCCGGATTGGCTCCATTAATATTCGCCACCAGCGGATTCACCCCCGGTCCCAAGGGACACGTGGTCGTGCAATTCGGATCCATATTCGCGAATTGCTCGGGCGTGAGCTGGACCAGCAGCTGCGAATCGGACGGCGAGCCAGTGACCGTGAATGGGTTGCTGGCATTCGGACTATTCGGCACGCACATGGGATCGGAACCATCGTTCGTACACAGGTATTGAATGATTCCTTGCCGAAAGGCCGCGCTCGGGATGGTTCGCACGAGCTGCTGCGTCTCGTGTGTTCTCTGTCCCTCGTAGTTCGCGAAAAAGAAGAGTCGATCCTTCAGGATCGGACCGCCAATCGCGGCTCCAAAAGTATTTCGGATCAGCTGCGGAGGGCGGTTCGCTTCGCCGGTTTGAATCTGCGCCGCTTTGTTGAACCAGTCATTGGCCTCACCAATACTGTTTCGGTTGTATTCGTAAAGGCTTCCATGGAAGCTGTTCGTTCCGCTCTTGGTCACCAGGGATACCTGAGCTCCCGATGAACGTCCTTCGTCCGCATTTCCGCTGTTGGTGGTCACACGGAATTCCTGCAACGAGTCGAGCGTTGATCGCAGGGCGCCCTCAAACGCGTTGCCCGTCAGTTGATCGTTATTGTCCAAGCCATCCCACGTAATATTCGTCTGATCACTGCGCGCTCCCGCGACCGAACCGCCCCGGCTGTCGTTCGTCTGATCCACTTGGTTACCGATGTAAGCCACGCCTGGTTGAAGGCTTAAAATCGAAACGGGATCGCGACCTTCTGAAGGTAAATCAACGAGCTGGCGAGCGTTAAATACGTTTCCGATGCTAGCGTCCTGCGTGTTCACCAGCGGTGCTTCGCTGGTGACCTCGATCTCCACCTTCGTCGCCGACACTTGCATCGTGAAGTTCATCGTCGACGGGGTATTCACCTGCAAGCGCACATCCTCGCGCTTCAGCTTGGCGAAGCCGTTGGCACTGACTTCAACCACGTAGACCGTAGGCTGCAATTGCAGAAACTGATATGTTCCGTCGTTTTCGGTCTGCACGGATCGTGTGAATCCGGTGGTTGGGTCCGTGATGGTGATGCTCGCGCCGGGCAGCACCGCGCCGTTTGCATCGGAGACGACTCCGCGAAGCGAGGTTGTGCCCGACTGTCCCCAAAGCAGACAGGAGACCATCACCAGCAGAGTGCAAATCAGAATTCCACGTCGTTGATTTCGCATGTGCTCTCCCTCAAGAGCGGATCTGCCAACAACCTCAGTGGCGCGGTTCGGGTGGAGGTGGGAAACGGTTGCTTAGGATCGTTGGCGCATATTTTGCCCGCAAGTCATGACGGCAATCAAGCCGAAACGACTAGACAGGCTCAGGTTGTGCGAAATCAGGATGACTGCAAGTCAATGGATGAGCGCGCGGCGTGAACCACAGCGCCGCCGCCATAAGAATGATGCAGGGATAGCACTCCAGAGTGTAGCGGGCTTCAGGATTTCCCAGGGTTCCGAGCAGTAGACGATCGCAACACGACGTAAGTCAGCGGCAACCCGACCCACGCGATCGGACCGCCGCGCACAAGTCCTGCGACCGCTGCCAGAATGTAAAGCAGGTTGACAACGCCCAGCCCGATCGCGAGCACCATCCACTTCGTGTCGTCGTCAAATTCGTACCAGCGGCTGTCCGGCGGGAGCAGTTCTGTGCGCGGACGAAGCCACATGTCGGCAATCTTCAGCACAGGCAGCACGATGTAGTAACGCAGCGGATGAGAACGAATCCGCTCGTCCGCCAACTGCGCGAATTTCTGATCGAGTGACGCATTGATGTTCAACGCCTGGTTGTACTCGTCGAGTACCGCTTCCGTCGTTTCGCGCTGCTCGGGCGTGTCGAAGGCACGCGATGGCAGATTGTTCACATCGACTTTGTCTCCCGGAACGTTCCAGTAGATTTCCTCCGTCGACGTGTAGTCGGCGATCCAGGTATTTACCCAGCGATTGAATCCGAGGGGGACAAACTCGTCGACTTCGTTCGCATAGCGCGGAGCCAGAAACTCCATGCGATGCATCGTGTGGAGATTGCGCGCACCCCACACCACCAGCGGCGCGAGCGCGCACGCAGCCACGGTCAGACCCGCAAGCACGATCGGCATCGCTCTACTTCGCGAGCGCAACGCTCGCACCAGCAAAATCCCCAAGTACAAGCCCATCGCGACGAGCAGCACTCCACCGTCCGGTCGCAGCAGAATGCATGCCGCCACCCATACACCGCACCACGCCCACGGACGCAAATTGCCCGTCTGCAATTGATCCAATCCGATCACCGCATAGTCCAGCGCGAGCGCCGTGAAGAAAATCTCGAGCGTCTCGGTTAGCGCTGCAGCCGAATACTGCGCAAGGAAAGGGCACAAGGCCGTCAGCAGAAAAGCCGCTTTGGCCGCGCGATCGGAAATGCAGCGCCGCGCCAGGTCTGCCACGACGAAGCAAGTTGCCACATCCACCAGGACCTGGATCGCCAGCACCGCTTTGTAGTTGTCGAGTCCGAAGATCGTGAACACGAACGCCAGAAACGCCGGGTACCCTGGTAGTCGAACGAACGTCGGATTGATCACGCCCGCGTCGTACGTGCGCGCATAGATTCCATACAGCAGCCAGTTTTTCGCGATGTCGGCGTAGAAGGTGGAGTCGGCAGTAACTTTGGAAACGAAAACTACGAACAGAAGCCGCACCAGAATCGCCGCGGCCGTCCCCAATGCAAAAAAGCGAAGGTTTTGGCGCACAAGTTCGCGCACGCTAAGACTATAGCCTGTTTCCAATCCAGAGTGGGTCGGATACTCCATCCGACAAAAGGTTGGGAATGCGCTCGCAAGCAGTCGGACAAGAATGTCCGACCCACATGGAACACACAGAAGACTGTTTGACCCCCCTGCTCCCCCGTCATACGATTGATAGGAAATCATGGCGAAACCGGTTTTTTATGATCCCCGGCAACTCCGCAGGAGAGTGCTGCGGCGGCTGTTCGACGTATTGGGCGTGACTATCACCCTGCTGGTCGTCTTCTTTATATACACCGCCATCCGCGACGAGCAGTTGCCCGGTTTGTTCCTTCCCGCACAGAAGCGGCCCATTCATGCGATGAAGGAGAAGGAAAAAGAGAAGGAAAAAGAACGCCGTCGGCAAATTGCGCTGCGCCGCCGGAAGAGTAAGAAGCCACCTTCGCAGGTCACGCTGAACGCCGACGAAGGTATCCGCGCCGCCTTCTATGTGCAGTGGGATGCCGCCAGCTACTCCTCGCTCAAGGAATACGCCCGCCAGATTGACTTGCTCTATCCGGAGTGGCTGCATGTGCTCGGCTCCGACGGAAACGTGCAGGGTCTCGACCAGCAGAGTTACAAGTACTTCAACGTCGTGCAGGACGGCAAAGTCCGCTCCGTCGACGACGAAGTCATGCCCTTCCTTAAGTCGGAGGACACCGGCATGGAAGTTTTTCCGCTCGTGAACAATTTTGACGAGACGGAGTGGAAGCCCGAGATCGCCGGCTTCCTGATGAATCCCGAGGCGCGCGCCTCATTCCGCAAGCAGGTCGACGCTTTCCTCGCCTCCGACAAATACCGCGGCCTGATGGTCGACTTTGAAGATTTCGCCAAGAGTGCGCAGCCCGGCTATCTCGCGCTGCTGGGCGAACTTTCCCAGGATCTGCATGCCAAGGGCATGAAGCTCTACGTCAGCGTGCCGGCGCGCGACAAAGACTTCGACTACGCGACGATCGCGGCTCGAACCGACGGCGTCGTCTTGATGGACTACGACGAACACGAGTCTGAGAACGAGGCCGGCCCGGTCGCGTCGCAGGATTGGTTCACCAAAAACCTCGAGCTCGCCAAGCAGAAAATTCCGCTCGACAAACTGATCTGCGCTATCGGTAACTACGGCTATGACTGGGTGCAGAAGCCGAAAAAGAATCCGCCGCCCAATCTGAAGAACACCAACGTCACCGTGCAGGAAGCCTGGATCTCGGCGCGCGATTCCGACGAGGACGTCGACTTCGATTACGACAGCCTCAATCCTCACTTCAGCTACATGGATGACAGCAACCTTCGCCACGACGTCTGGTTCCTCGACGGCGTGACGGCGCTGAATGAGATGCGGGCAGCACGCACGCTTGGCATTAAGACGTTCGCGCTATGGCGTCTCGGTTCGGAAGACCGCTCTTTGTGGAAGATATGGGATCTCCCCAACGATAGCTCAGCGACCGACAAGCTGAAAGACGTTCCGCCGGGTCAGGACGTCGACATGGAAGGTCAGGGCGAAATTCTGCGCATTGAAGCGCGGCCCGCTGATGGCAAGCGCGACATCACGGTCGATCCCGCCACGGGACTCATCACCGACCAGGTCTTTCAGGATTTACCCGAGCCTTACCGCATCGCGCGCTATGGGGCGACTCCGAAACAAGTCGCGATCACCTTTGACGACGGTCCCGATCCCGAGTGGACGCCGAAGATTCTCGACGTGTTAAAGCGCGAACATGCGCCGGCGACATTTTTCGTGATCGGCCTGCAAGCCGAGAACAATTCCGCGCTCACACGGCGCATTTACGAAGAAGGCCACGAGATCGGCAATCACACTTTCACGCATCCCAACATCAGCGAAATCTCGCGGAGCCACATGCGACTCGAGCTCAATCTGACCGAGAATCTCTTCGCGAGCCGCCTGGGGATGCGCACGATACTCTTCCGTCCGCCCTATTCGATCGATCAGGAACCTGACACCGCCGACCAGGTGCGCCCGCTGGAGACCACCCAAGATCTAGGCTATGTCACCATCGGCAACCGCATCGATCCGAACGACTGGCGCGAGAACCCGCATCGCAGCGCCGAGCAGATCACCGCAGCTGTCATGAAAGACCTGCCGCCCTGCAACGTGAACGATCAGCTCTGCGGCAACATCATCCTGCTGCACGATGGCGGAGGCGATCGCCGGGAAACCGTCCGCGCCTTGCCGATGATCATCGAAGGCTTGCGCGCTCGCGGATACGAAATCGTTCCGGTGTACCAATTACTCGGCAAGACGAAGGCTGACGTCATGCCGCCCATCCCCAACAACGAGCGCTGGGCTGCATGGCTGAACTGGGTTGGTTTCTGGCTGTGGGGCGCCGGCATGAAGTCGATCACCTGGGTCTTCTTCCTGGGCGACCTGCTGATGACCTCGCGCTTGCTCCTGATCGGCGCCCTGGCCGTATATGACCGCGTGCGCTCGCCCGCCATTGGTACGCCCGCGCAGATTGCGGCATTCAAGCCGAAGGTCGCGTTGCTCATCCCGGCCTACAACGAAGAGAAAGTCATCGAGCGCACGGTGCGCGCCGCGCTCGACTCCGACTATCCCAACCTGCACGTCATCGTCATCGACGACGGCTCCAAAGATCGCACGCTCGAAGTTGCCCGTCGCGCCTTTGCGCAGGAAGAAGCCGAAGGCCGCGTGCTGATCCTCACCAAGCCCAACGCCGGGAAGGCTGAAGCCCTGAACTACGGGCTCGAACATCTGACCGACGAAGAGATTTTCGTTGGCATCGACGCCGACACGATCATCGCGCACGACGCCGTTTCGCATCTCGTGCCGCACTTCCTCAATCCGAAAGTCGGCGCCATTGCTGGAAACGCGAAGGTCGGCAACCGTGTCAATCTCTGGACGCGCTGGCAGGCGCTCGAATACATCACCAGCCAGAACTTTGAGCGACGCGCGCTCGATACCATGGGCGCAGTCAGTGTCGTGCCCGGAGCCATTGGCGCGTGGCGCGTATCTGCCGTGTGCGAGGCCGGAGGCTTCCACGTCGACACCGTAGCCGAAGACGCCGACTTGACGATGGCGTTGTTGCGCCGCGGATACCGCGTCGAATACGAAGACCAGGCGCTCGCCTACACCGAGGCTCCGACCAACGCAAATGGCCTGATGCGGCAACGCTTCCGGTGGTCTTTCGGAATTCTGCAGGCGATCTACAAGCACCGCGCCGTCTTCGCGCGTAAAGGCGTGCTGGGCTGGATCGCGCTTCCCAACATCCTCGTGTTCCAGATTTTGCTCCCGCTGGTCTCGCCGTTCATCGACATCATGTTCATCGTCGGCGTGGGCTGGTACTTCGTGCAGAAGTACTTCCACCCGGAATCGACTGACCCGGCGAGCTTCCAGAAGCTTGTCGTCTTCTTCTTGGCATTCCTGATCATTGACTTTTTCGCATCGGCGATTGCCTTCGCGCTCGAGCGCCGCCGTCCTGAAACCAAAGAAGACAGTTGGCTGCTCAGCCAGGTCTGGCTGCAGCGTTTCGCCTACCGGCAACTGTTCTCGATCGTGTTGTTGAAAACCCTGAAGCGCGCCGCCGAAGGCCAGAAGTTCGCCTGGGACAAGCTGGAGCGCACGGCCGCAGTGAAGGCCCCAGCCGAGCGACGCGAATCGGTAAGGGTCCCGTAGTGTGGGCGGACACCTCGTCCGCCAAACTTAAGAATAAGCAAGACATCCCCGACGAGCACGGCCCGGAGTCGGACAAGAGTGTCCGACCCACACCGGGCGAGCACGCCCACTTCTCCACATGTAGCGCCGGCATCTTTCCGGCAGTCGGAGCAGGCGTCCCGCCTGCTCCCGTAGTTCGTGCACATCCTTCAGGTTGCGAACGTCTTGCCAGCGAGGGCGGAACGCCGGCGCTACGAAAACCGTCGTGACCCCCATCACTGACGACCCGCCCGATCTGCGGTCTCCTGATAGACGGGAGCCGCTATGCCCGTCAAAACCATCATCGAGCCATTCCGGATCAAAAGCGTCGAGCCGATTACCTGGACCACCCGCAAGCAGCGCGAGGAGTTGCTGCGCGCGGCTTACTACAACCTGTTCCTCCTGCCGGCCGACGATGTGCTCATCGACCTGCTCACCGATTCCGGCACGGGTGCCATGTCCACGCATCAGTGGGCCGGCATCATGGAAGGCGACGAGAGCTACGCGGGCGGACGGAGCTTCGATCACTTCCGCGACTCCATCCAGGACATCTTCGGCTTCCGCCACGTGATCCCCACGCATCAGGGCCGCGCCGCCGAGCGCATCCTGTTCGGGGTGGCCTGCAAGAAAGGCGACGTCGTTCCAAATAACACGCACTTCGATACCACGCGCGCGAACGTTGAGTTCGTGGGTGCCGAGGCTGTCGACCTCGTCATTCCCGAGGGCCGCCAGCCCAGCCTGAAGCATCCCTTCAAAGGCAACATGGACGTGGAAGAACTCGACACGCTGATCACCAACGTGGGCCGCGACCGTGTTCCGCTGGTCATGCTGACCGTCACCAATAACTCTGGCGGCGGGCAGCCAGTCTCCATGGAAAACGTGCGCGCCGTGCATCAAATTTGCCGCAAGCACGGCATTCCGCTCTACTTCGACGCGTGCCGCTTCGCCGAGAACGCCTATTTCATCAAGCTGCGCGAGCCGGGCTACGAATCGAAAACTCCCAAGCAGATCGCGCAGGAGATGTTCAGCTACGGCGACGGCTGCACCATGTCGGCGAAGAAAGATGGCATGGCGAACATTGGCGGTTTTCTATGTACGAACAATGACTCGCTCGCGCAGAAAGAAAAAGATCTGCTCATCCTCACCGAGGGCTACCCGACGTACGGCGGCCTCGCCGGACGCGATCTCGAAGCCATTGCCATCGGACTGCAGGAAGCCTTGCAGGAAGACTATCTCCGCTACCGCATTACTTCGACGGCTTATCTCGGAAATCACATCGCTGAGCAGGGTGTTCCCATTGTGCAGCCGCCGGGCGGCCACGCCGTCTACCTCGATGCGCGCGCCTTCCTCCCGCACATTCCGCAGGAGCAATTCCCCGGGGTGGCGCTGGCGACGGAACTCTATCTCGAAGGCGGTATCCGCTCCGTCGAGATTGGCACGCTGATGTTCGGGACCGCCGCCAAGATGGATTTAGTGCGTCTGGCCATCCCGCGCCGCGTCTACACACAAAGTCACATCGACTACGTGGTCGAAGTCATCCTTGAAGTGTGGAAGAACCGCGAAAGGATCCAGGGCTTAAGACTGGCCCACGAGGCGCCGTTCCTGCGCCATTTCACGGCCCGGCTGGAACCGTTGGTGGACGCGCCGGTCCGCTGAAAACGCGGCCCGGTGCTACAATTATCCGTACACTTTCAGTTCGTCCTCATTTCCGAAAATCCCCTCGAGGTGCATTTATGGCAACCATGGAAGCTCCCCCGCGCCTGCAAGTCCGTTTGCACGAAGGCCCGTTCCGTAACGAGCCACCCGTTGATTTCAGCCGCGAAGACAACGCCCGCAAGATGCGCGCCGCCATCGAAAAAGTGCGCGGGCAGCTGGGCCGCGAGTATGACCTCATCATCGGAGGCAAGCACGTCAAGACCGCCGAGAAGATCAAGTCTCTCAATCCCGCCAAGCCCTCGCAGATTGTGGGCATCCATCAGAAGGCGGGCAAGGAACACGTCGAGCCCGCGATGGCCGCGGCGCTGAAGGCATTTGAGTCCTGGAGGCAGTCGTCGTTCGAAGAGCGCGCCAGCCTCCTGTTTCGCGTCGCCGACCTGCTGCGCGAGCGCAAGTACGAATTCATGGCGTGGCTGGTATTTGAAGTCAGCAAGAACTGGGCTGAGGCCGATGGCGACATCGCCGAGACCATCGACTTCTGCGAACTCTACGCGCGCGAAGCGCTGCGCCTCTCCAAGGCCGAACCGGTCGTGCAGTTGTCCGGCGAACGCGATCACCTCTTCTACATCCCGCTCGGCGTGGGCGCCGTGATTCCGCCGTGGAATTTCCCGTGCGCCATCATGGCCGGCATGACGCTGGCCTCCATCGTGTGCGGCAACACCGTCATCCTCAAGCCGTCGAGCGATTCGCCCACCATCGCCGCGAAGTTCATCGAACTTCTCGAAGAAGCCGGCATGCCCGAAGGCGTCGTGAATTTCTGCCCGGGCGCAGGCGGCAGCTTCGGCGACGCGGTCGTGTCGCATCCGAAGACGCGCTATATCGCCTTCACCGGTTCCCGCGAAGTTGGCTTGCACATCAACAAGAGTGCGGCTACCCAGGCCCCGGGCCAGATCTGGATCAAGCGCACCATCCTAGAGATGGGCGGCAAGGACGCCATCATCGTCGATGCCGACACCGATCTCGATGTCGCCGTCGAAGGCGTGGCGCAGGCCGCCTTTGGATTCCAGGGCCAGAAGTGCTCCGCTTGTTCGCGCGCCATTGTCGACGAGCGCGTGTACGACAAGTTCCTCGACATGCTGAAAGCGCGGGTCGAGAAGTTCACCATCGGCGATCCGGCCGAGAACTTCAACATGGGAGCGGTCATCAACGAAGGCTCGATGAAGACCATCATGGAATACATCGAAGGCGGCAAGCGTGACGGACGTCTGCTCACCGGCGGCGGCCGCGCAACGAATGCTGGCGAGGGATACTTCCTGCAGCCCACCGTCTTCGCTGACATTCCGCCCAAGTCAAAGCTTGAGCAGGAAGAAATCTTCGGGCCCGTGCTGGTCGTGATCAAGGCGAAGAATTTCGAGAACGCGCTCGAAATTGCCAACGACACCGAGTTTGGTCTGACCGGCGCTGTGTACACTAAGTCACGCGACAAGATCGAGCGCGCCATGCGCGACTTCCACGTCGGCAACCTCTACATCAACCGCAAGTGCACGGGCGCGATTGCGGGTGCGCATCCGTTTGGCGGATTCAACATGTCAGGCACGGATTCAAAATCCGGCGGGCCGGATTACTTGTACCTGTTCTCACAAGGGAAGTCGGTGGGAGAGAAAGTTTAGCGCTGTAAATCTTAAAACGCAGAGTACGCAGAGAACAGTCGCAGAGTCCGCAGAGAAAATCGTTCACCACGCGGTTCTCTCCTGCGCTCGCTGCGGCTTTTCTCTGCGCCCTCTGTGTTTTCAGGGTTTTAGGCCCGGGGCAAACGAGCCAGCAGCCCGGCGCGATTAGCTGGTTGCTAACTTGCGCGCTAGGATGACTTCTAGGCGCTCTCTGAAGCCCGGGATGACCAAACCATCATCCCAGCCACCATCGTCGCTCTACGGGCCCGAAAACGCTCTCAATGGGCATTCTGCGCAGTGTCCGCAGGACGGTTTTCAACAGCTTGCAGACCCTGTACGTACTTTCAATAACTTAGCTCATAGCGAAAGGGCGTGCTCACTCTCAGAGTAGCGCTGGCGTCCCGCCGGCAGTGGGGCGGGCGTCTCCCGCCCCCGCCCCACCGCAAGCCCTACTGTTCCAGCACCCCGCTCTTGGAATGCAGCACGAACTCCACATTCCGCTCGCGGTTCAGCCGAAGCGTCTGGTAGAGATCCACGCTGTCAAGCGCGAACGTCTTGTGCTCGCCGCTTTCTGAGACGCATTCGAGCTGTCCGCCCTGCACCCAGTACTCGCGCGACAAGAACGCGGAACCGCCTTTGAGTATCACCATGGTCGTCCGCGCATTCCCGGCCGATGGTCGCGCGCTCGCCGCCATTTCATCCGGAGAGCGCTCGGCCGGCACCTGTTCCATCTGCTCGACGTAGCCCGGAGAATTCGGCGACACGACTTCCGGCGAAGAAGGCTGGGCCGACGACGTGCGGCTCACATACGACGCGGGCCGCAGCAATCCGTAAGGCGACGGGATGTATTTGGTCGGCTGTGTCCACGGTGGTGAGGGCACAGCGGCGCGCAGAGGTACAGTGGCCGGCACCACGACGTCTTCCATCAGCCGCAGCGTGAGGCGCGACTCGCCCTTCAGCGCGGGGTAGGGTCCGCGTCGCGGAAGGTTCAGCACCTTGATCGGCCACATCACCGGGATCATCCACTCGACCACGTCGCGTGTGGGATGACCACCGCCACGAATCTTGCCATCGCGATCGGTTTTCAGGTGAGGGGCGGCGACAATCTTCGCGGCCAGCGGCAGAACGTCCGCTCCGGGAAGAATGATGCGGTCGAATTCCAGTTGCAGCCATCCCTTGCCTACGAAGTGGCCGGGGTCTTTGTATTCCTGCAGGTGTCCGCTAAGCATGGCGCCGCGCGGAAACAGGGAATGTCCGAAAGCCGAGATGGGTCCCAGATGGCACAGCACGGGGTCGCCGACCTGTGCGGTCTTGGATGAGAAGTTCTGCTCGTCCATCGTGCAATGGAGCAGCGTTCCGGCGGGCACGATCTCGTCCCTCGAGGCGGCGCGTGCCCCGACCACCGAAGCGCAAAGAACCAGGGTTAAAAGCAGGGATTTTCCAGCCATGGTAGGTCTCCTTGTGGATACAGCTTGTCGTTCCAGCGGCACAGAGGAGGTTTATATGCGCGGAAACGGCTGAGACCCCCGGGGATGGTCGGGGATTGGTCGAAGCGTATGCGATTTTGGCGGGGACGTCAACCGCCGAACGCGTGTATGGGCTGGAAAAATGGGCTTAGCGAGAAGCTACACCAGGTTGGGCAGGATCACCTGGAAGCCGAAACCCTGCAGGACCTGAACGGTATTGTTGGCAGAACCGTCAAGCACCACGCGACAATTGGCGAACTTTGGTATGTTCCCATTCGCAGCGCTCGCCGCCGTAGCAGAGCAGGCAATCTTCAAAGGAGCAGTTGTAGAACAACTTACCGTCGAGCCGTACCGTTTCCTGACGGTACACTTTATCCCTCACCTCTTCCCTCCAGCGCTCCGACCCCCTCAGGACGGAACCCTTGCAGGGCTGACCTGAAGATCGAACCATGATTGGCGAGTCGACAGCGCAACGGCTACGACCCGAGACTCCTCCCCCTGAAACCGCTCGCAGTTCAAATGCTTTGTGGAGGAAATTGAATCGCGAATTTCTCATGGTTGTTTTCACAACGTCAATCGGGGTAACCCCTACGCGGTCAATGTACTATGGGTATAGTAGACAATGAGCGGAGAACCCGCCGCGGTGTCGAACCCTAGGTGCCGACGATGCGATTGTTTGTGGCTGCGGTTCAATGCTACGCTCGGAAAATCCAGTTATGACAATGTCCTTCAAGCGGTTTACAAACCTTGCGGCAGCGTTCGTTCTTGCAGCGAGCCTCGCAGCGTTCTCCCAAGCCCTGCCCGGCCCGGTGCCATCCCCGCAGGGGCAAACTGCTCCGGGTACGGTCGGTGCGGATAAGTCGAAGATGACGCCCACCGGTTTGGCAGCGAACGGTGGTTCAATCGCCAAAGACCTGTATACGAACTCGACCTATGGCTTCTCAATGAAGGTACCGCCGGGCTGGGTCGTCGTGCCCTCGAAGAATCCGGTGGCACCCCCGGCGAATGCCAAGGAGGCTGCGCTCATGCAGGCCGCGCAGACCAACCACGTTCTGCTGGTGATGACTGAAAACGCGCCCATGAAGAAGAGCGTGGAGCGGAAGTCGCTTCAGGTCGTCGCTACCCGTCTGCTCAAGACGACCGCTCCAAACGAGGGACAGCAATATCTCATCTATTCGAAGCACACTGCCCGCGAGAGAAACATGCCAGTCGAATATCAGGGCGATCCGAAGGAAGTAGCGATCAACGGCAACAAGTTCTGGACGATCGGATTGAATCAGACGACCGAGGGAGCCGTACAGCACGTCGAGCAGTACGTCACAACGCAGGGCTCGATTCTGCTGCAATTTATGCTGGTGAGTCCGGATGCGAATGGGTTGAAAGACATGGAGCCGTGGATTCAGTCGATTGTGATGAAGCCATTGACGGAAAAGCCCACGCCTGCGAAGCCCAGCAGGAGAAAAAAGCCTGTGTCCACTACCACGAAGCCTGCCCCCGCTGCGAGTCCCAACTGAGTTCCGGCGGAACACGGTGCAAAACAAAAAGGCTGCCGTGGAGGCAGCCTTGATTTTTGTGCTGAGTGCGGTTAAGGCGTGACGACGCCTGCGCCGGCCTGTGGCTGATTGGTTGCCGCTGTGGCAGCCGCGGCTTCGTTCAGAATCCGGTGGTGAATGGTAAACAGCGCCAATTCCAGCCGGTCCGATACGCCGATCTTGTCGTAGACGTTGCGCAGGTAATTCTTGATGACCTGCTCGGTGGTGCCGAGCTGCGAGGCGATTTCCTTGTTCTTGTAGCCTTGCACGATCAGGGCGACGATGCGCAACTCTTTCGCGGTGAGGCGATCGCGCACGCGCAGTCCGACCATATCGTTCTCGGTCAACTCGCTGGGCACGGCGACGTCCTGCACCCAGTTCTCGCCGCGCGCGACCTTGCGGACGCAATCCACCAGCGCGGGGCTGGTGACGTTGCGATACACGACGCCATGGGCGCCGTTGGTCATGTAGCGTTGTGCGCTCTCGCCAGTGTCGGCGAGCACCACGATGCGGGTCTTGTTCTTGGTAGCACCCTGCACAACGGCGTTGAAGTCGGATTGAAATCCGCCCGCGACGATGAGCACGGCCGCCCGGAACTTATCGAGCGCCATGAACATCTGCTCGGGAGTTTGCGCCTGTGCCACGATGCGCATTTCGTCTTCGACCGCCAGAACCTTGGCGATCCCCGCGCGGAAAATAGCCTGATTATCGGCCAGAATTAGCTTGAGCATCTGAGACCGCTCCGAGGTTAAGAGTTGCGTACGAATTCGTACGAGTCGATCACGCAAGCCACCCCACGGGTCCCGTCAGGATCGACACTGGACTCGTCGGTGCGGACAACCCGTCCGCGGCACTGGATGACTACGTTTTCTTTGCCACCGGTCACTTCTGGGGGGAGGGTGATCTCAAACTCAACGGGAGAACCCATCTCGAGTGATGCGTCGGCGCGAATGTACACGCCGGCCGCGCTCAGGTTCCCGGTCATACCGCTGGCTTCGCCAGAGGTGTTTTCTTTGTGAATCTTGATCGGCAGTTCTAGCGGAAATCTTTTACCGGTCCGCGCTTCGGACACAATCCCTCCTCCGTTGCGGCTCGCATAAGGGCACGGGCTCGCGCTACCACATTTCCTGAGGGAGCAGAAACGTCTGCTATAGGGCCGGTTATATCACGTTTGACACCTCTGATAAAAGCCTGATCACTCGTTAGTTAACGGTAGCAACTAGGTTCCCCGGCAGCAGGTTACCCAGTGACCCCTGTCCGAAAAGGGCGTCCCGCGCCTGTTTCCGGAGCATCGGAGACTTCTGGCACAATACGTCTTCAATCCCAATCGCACCTTGAGCGGGCTTGTGAAGGAGAACATCATGCGGAGCAAGCTCAGCCGCAAGTTGCCCACAACTCATTCCCTCGCCGTGATGCTCGTGGCAACTCTTTTGTTTGCAACGTGCAAGGCGCAGGATCGCGACCGGCTGCCGGCTTCCCAAGCGAGCGCTCCCGCCGAGAATCGAGGCGAGAAGCCGACGCAGATGCGGACGCCGGATACGCTTGTTCAGCTGAACAGTGCGCTGGTTGGCCTGGCCGACAAGGTGTCGCAGGGCGTGGTGCAGATCCTGGTAACCGGTTACGGCCCAGTGGAAGACAATTCCCGAACCGAGACCGCCTTCATCGCGCGACAGCGTGCGATCGGTTCCGGCGTCATTGTCGATCCGAGCGGCTATGTGATGACAAACGCGCATGTGGTCGAAGGAGCGCGGAGGATTCGCATCGTCCTGCCGGTTCCGTCGAGCGACAGCGCGACCCTGGAGCCCGAGGGCAAGCGAAGGATTCTCGAAGCCAAACTCGTCGGCGCTCATCAGGAAACGGATCTGGCCTTGCTGAAGGTGGAGGGAAAGGACCTACCGGCTTTGCCGCTCGAGGCTTCGCGTCGGGTACGCCAGGGGCAGCTCGTATTCGCAATCGGTAGCCCCGAGGGACTGCAGAACACGATCACGATGGGCGTGATCAGTTCGGTGGCGCGCCAACCGGATCCCAACAAGCCGATGGTGTACATCCAGACCGATGCGCCCATCAATCCCGGCAACAGCGGCGGACCGCTGGTCGACATGGATGGCAACGTCGTCGGGATCAACACATTCATCCTCTCCGGCAGCGGCGGGAGCGAAGGCATCGGGTTTGCCATCCCGACGAGAATCGTGCGCTTCGTATACGAGAGCCTTCGGAAATACGGGCACGTGCATCGCTCGGAAATCGAAGCGGGCGCGCAGACGATTACGCCTACGCTGGCTGCTGGACTGGGCCTGAAGCGAAGCTGGGGAGTTCTGATCGCGGACGTGAAACCAGGCGGGCCAGCGGAGGCAGCGGGACTCAAGATCGGCGACATCGTGCTGGCAGTCGATGATCGGCCAATCGACACGCTGCCTGCGTTCACGGGCTCGATGTACCTGCATCCGGTGGATCGTGTGTTGAAGCTCGACGTGCTGCGCGCTGGTGGAAAGAAGACGTTGAACATCGCCGTGCTGCAGGAAAAACATCCGATGGATCAGTTGCTCGACCTGGCGGATCCGCAGGGAAATTTGGTGCCGCAGTTGGCGATCCTGGGAATTGGCGTGGATGATCGCGTGCGCTCCATGGTCGGGGATCTCCGGAGCCCGGGAGGAGTGCTGGTGCTAGGACGAGCCGCGGATTTGCTGGGCCCGGACATCGGTCTCGCGACCGGCGACGTGATTCATTCGATCAACAACCGTCCGGTGGACACGGTCGACAATCTGAGAAGCGCGTTGTCGCAATTGAAGTCGGGCGACTCCGTCGCGCTGCAAATCGAGCGCGCGGGGAAATTGCAGTTTGTTTCGTTTGAGTTGGATTAGGGGCAAAGCTTTTGACCGCGAAGTTCGCCAAGAAAAGCCGCGAGGGACGCGAAGGGGGGCAGTGGGCGCAGTGGGCTCAGCTGATCTTGGTGAGGTTCAAGTCTGATCGATAGCGACTGGAGGCTGACGACTAGCGACTAGTTACGCGGCGCGTAGTATCCCTTGCGCGCGCGGACTTGCAGGTCTTTCTTGAGGGCGCTGATTTCGATGCTGCGGTAGCGGCCGTCGGAATCGAAATCGGCGGGGTGATAGGACACGACGTATTGACTGCGCAGTTCGTCTTCGATAGCGGCGAAGGAGTTCTTGATGTCCTTGGTCTTGAAGGGGAAGAACGCGCGTCCACCGCTGGCGGATGCGAGCTTTTCGAGATTCTTGTCGCCGCGCAGGACTAGGCCGCTGTCATCAGTCGAGATGGCGTAAATGATGACTTCACTGCGCTGCGCCATTTCCACGGCTTGGGCCAGGGTGTACTCGCTTTGGTTGTCATCGCCGTCGCTGAGAATGATCAGTGCGCGACGCTGCGGACGATCGGACTGTTCTTTAGCCAGCTTGTCCTGGCAGGCGTGATAGATCGCGTCATACAACGCCGTGCCGCCACCCTCATGCAAGGAATGAACTCCCTGCGAGAGCTGGTGCACATTATCAGTGAAGTCCTGGCGCAAATCCTGATGGGCGTTGAAGCCCATCACGAACGCTTTATCGAAGCCCGGACGAATCACGTGCTGCATGAAACTGTTGGCTGCGTCCTGCTCGAAGTCAAAACGCGTGTGTACCGATCCGCTGACATCGATTAGCAACCCCATCTTCAAAGGCAGATCAGTCTCGCGCCGGAAATTTACGATGGACTGCACCGGCTTGTGGTCATCGAGAAAGTTGAAATCGTTCTGCGTGAGGTTGCGGACAAATTTGCCGTGCTTATCGGTCGCGATAAACAGCACGTTGACTTCATCCACCCGCTTGCGAATAGTCAATACAGAATCTGTTGGATCATCACCCAGATTAGGCGAGGGGGAAGCTGCGGACGTGCTCGCGACGTAGGAAGACGCAGGTGCCTGAGCGGCGGCGGGGAGAGCGCTCAGCACCAGGGTAAGAATCGCCACACCAAAATTGGATTTCGTGTACTTCATGCCCACCATTTCCAAAATTTTCACTACAATTCACGCCAAAAGTACACCCAAACGATTAGATGCACTTTGCTGGCCGAAAGCCGCGCCAGCGGCCCTAACTGCACCCCAGACTGTAGGAGAGACCCGGGCATCTTCCAAGTTACAAAAGGAGCACGCAGTTGGTCATGGCACGGAAGCGCCATAAAATCCATTCAGTTGCCCTTCATTTTGATGTCCCAGAGGTGAGTCGCAAATTGACCCAGCCGGATGCCAAATTCAGGGAAAATCCTGATTTTTCAGCCGCCGATCATGGAGGAAAACGCGTGGACAAAAAAGTTACATCCCAATCGGATTCGCGGGTGAGGTGCTCGTGGGCGCGAAATGATCTGGCCATTTGTTACCACGACCGGGAATGGGGAGTGCCGGTGCACGACGACCGGCTACTTTTCGAGTTCCTTATTCTGGAGGGCGCGCAGGCCGGGTTGAGCTGGGACACGATTCTGCGCAAGCGCGAAAACTATCGGGCCGCGTTCGACAACTTCGATCCGGGAATTGTCGCGCGTTACAACGCGAAGAAAGTGCGCAGCCTCATGAACAACGACGGCATCGTCCGCAACCGTCTGAAGATTGCCAGCGCTATCAGCAATGCGCAGGCAATGCTGGCAGTTACGAAGGAATTCGGTAGTTTTGATCGTTACATCTGGCAGTTCGTAGGGGGCACTCCGCGGACTAACGCGTGGACAAAATCAGGCCAGGTTCCCCCGAGCACGGCAGAGTCGGATGCGATGAGCAAGGATCTGAAAAAACGCGGCTTCCGTTTCGTCGGAAGCACGATCTGCTACGCCTTCATGCAAGCGGTGGGCATGGTCGATGACCATCTCGTGACTTGCTTCCGGTACGCGGGGAAGCGCTGATCTCGGCGAGGCGTTCAATGATTTGAACGCATCCGAGGCGCACATCACACTCTGTCTGCTATCCCTACTATCCCAAGTGGAATTTTTGTTTTTTTGACAGTGTCGGAGAATTGGAACCCGGCATGCCTACGAAAACTATGCTAGATAGTTGTGGCGTAAGGCTCTCCCCCGAGTGGCTGGAAATTTTGGTTCGGAATCGAGATTGCTTGGCGAGGCTGCGGCGGTGAAACGCGGCGGCCGAACCGCCCGCGACCGCCCACGCGAGTGAGGGAAATCGAACTTCAGCAAGGCAGATCGTATCGACTATGGGAAGAATTCTCATCGTTACCGACGAAGTCTCCACGCAAGCTTTGGTTGCCACGCTTGAGCAGCACCGGCACGCAGTGGTGCGTGCGGGTTCGGTGGAAGAGGCGAGAAGGGCGCTCGCCGATCCGCAATTTGATGCCGTGCTGACCGACGAAAAACTGCCCGACGGCAGCGGTGTGGATGTGTTGGCGGCAGCGCGCGCCAGCGACGTCAACCTGGGCGTGGTTGTGCTCTCAGCGATCGGCACGTGCGAGAACGCGATGGCCAGCATGCAGCAGGGTTTCATCGATTTCCTGACAAAGCCGGTGGCTCTCGACGTTCTGCGGACATCCCTGCAGCGAGTGTGCGATCGCTCGACGCTGCTGCGCGAAAACTCCCGGCTGAAAGAAGAACTCGGCCGGCGCGATGGCAAGGCGGATCCGTTGAGCCTGGGATGGATCGAGGCGTTGCCGCCTAGCTTCGACATGCGCAGTTTCCTGGCGTCGGTGGAGAAGTCGCTGATCGAAAGAACGCTGCAGGCGACCCGTGGAGCGCAGGCGGAAGCGGCACGCCGGCTCGGGCTCTCGCGCAGTGATCTCTCTTACAAGCTCCTGAAGTACGAACTGCGGAAGGAAACGACGGCGCCGTCGCAGTAGAGCGCGGTCGTTGTGCTCGCTCAAGCGCGAGCGCTCGGGCTACTGCAGGGGGGCGGTGCTCAAACTTCTTCACAATCCGCTCCGGGCGTCCTGGCTGTCACGTTAGAATTGCCCTCTCATGTGCGGCCGGTACCGGCTCTCTCGCCGGAAGGAAATTCTTGCGGAACAATTCGATACGGATTTTGACGACCTCGATTGGGAGCCGCGCTACAACATCGCTCCGACCCAGCCCGTCCTCGTGATCAAGTGGGCGGGCGCGAACGCGGGACGGAATGCATCCCTGATGCGATGGGGTCTCATCCCCTCGTGGGCCGCAGATTCGACTGGCGCCGCCCGCACGATCAATGCGCGCGCCGAGACTGTCGCCAGCAAGCCATCCTTTCGCGATCCGCTACGCAAGCAGCGCTGTCTGATTCCTGCCGACGGATTCTATGAATGGCGGCGCGCCGCCCGTGAGAAGCAGCCCTTTTGTTTTGAAGTTGGAGCCGGCGACGTTTTTGCGTTCGCGGGACTCTGGGATCGCTGTGCAGGTCCGCGTGGAGAGATACTGGAAACATGCGCCATCCTGACTACGACACCGAATGATTTGCTGGCCGACGTACACGATCGTATGCCCGCGATCCTCCGCGCGGAAGATTATGGGTGTTGGCTTGATCCAAACATGCAGGATGCGGAGCGCGCGGTTGGCCTGCTGAAGCCTTACGAAGCAAGCAGGATGCGGCGGTATCCGGTCAGCACGCAGGTGAACCTGGTGACGAATGATGGTCCGGAGTGCTCCGCGCCCGTGGAACTTCCGGCCACAACCGGTTTACTTTTCGGCTGAATTCCCGCGAGCGATGAACATGCGGTAAGGAGATCAGTGCAAAACCCAACCGCTCAAGGCTGCGCCAGCGATCACCCATGCGGAGTTGATGCGGAACTTGAGTACAAGGGAAACACTCGCAATCAAGATAACGACGGCACGCCAGTCAACGATTGCTGCCCATCCTAACTGCCACGCGACTACTGCCAGCAGCGCCAACGACCCCATAATAATCCCAAACTAACAATATATGAGGTTATTCTGTTCAGAATCAATGCGAGCGCTCTCAATCACACGCGGCCTTCACACGGCACCGGCTGCTCGAAAACGGATGCTCGACCCGCGATGTCTCCGTCGAATTTGCGACGAAGGCTTCGATATCCATCGGCGAGTCATTGCACAAAAGCCCTGCAAGGTCTACGAATAGATCCCCGGCGCCTCATGTCCAAGCTTCTGCACGTACTCAACGTACGACCCAGGATAAACAGTGGGATGGCGGTCCGTGCCGCTCTCACCGCCCAGTTCCAGCACACGTGAGCCGAGACCGCGAAGGAACATGCGGTCATGCGATACGAAGATCATGGTGCCCTCAAAATCCTTCAGGGCGTCCACCAGCATTTCCTTGGTCGCAAGATCCAGGTGATTGGTAGGTTCGTCGAGCACCAGGAAGTTCGGCGGGTTGTAGAGCATGCGTGCTATTGCCAGCCGCGACTTTTCTCCGCCGGAGAGTGCGCGGATCTTCTTATCCACGTCTTCGCCGGAGAACTGGAATGCTCCCGCCAGGTTCCGCAATGACCCGAGACCGTCTTGGGGAAAATCTTGTTGCAACTGTTCGATGACGGTGAGATCGGGATTGAGCACGTCCAGGGATTGTTGCGCGAAGTAGCCCATATACAGGCTGGCGCCGAGCCGCACGCTTCCGGCATCTGGAGCACTGGCTCCGGCAATCATCTTGAGCAGCGTGGTCTTGCCCGCGCCGTTTCTTCCCATGACGGCCCAGCGTTCTCCGCGCCGGATGGTGAAATTGAACCCTTCGTAAATCACACGCGGGCCGTAACTCTTGTGCAGATTCTCAAGGACGGCCACCTGTTCGCCGGATCGCGGGGGGACACGAAAGTCAAACTTCACCACTTGGCGTTTCTTCGGTAGTTCGATCTTCTCGATTTTGTCCAAGGCCTTAATTCGGCTCTGCACCTGGGCCGCTTTGGCCGCGTGCGTCCTGAAACGATCAATGAAGCGCTGCTCTTTGGCCAGCATGGATTGCTGCCGGGCGAACGCTGCCTGCTGGTTGGTCTCTCGGACCACCCGCTCGCGCTCGTAGAAGTCATAGTTGCCGGAGTAGGTGATGATCTCGCCGCTATCGATCTCCGCGATCTTTGAGACCAGACGGTTCATGAACTCGCGGTCGTGTGAAGTCATGAGCAGCGAGCCGGGAAATGACTTGAGAAACTGCTCCAGCCAGATGATGGACTCGATGTCGAGATGGTTCGTCGGTTCGTCCATCAGTAATACATCCGGCATTCCGAGCAGGACCCGTGCCAGCGCAACCCGCATTTTCCATCCGCCCGAGAGAGCCCCCACGTCGCCGTCAATCTGATCGTCCTTGAATCCCAGACCGTGGAGCACTTCACGGGCTTGCGACTCAAGGGCGTAACCGCCCAAATGTTCGTACTCCTCCTGAACATGGCCGAAGCGATCAAGAATACGGTCCATGTCATCAGCCTTGTCAGGGTCGGACATTTCTCGCTGCAAGGCTTCGAGCTCGTGGTGTAGATCGCCGACGCGTCCGCTACCTGCGATCGCTTCATCCAGGACCGAACGGCCCTGCATTTCCTCGACGTCCTGGCGAAAGTAGCCGATCGTCAACTTCTTGGGGACAGAGACCGCGCCCTCGTCGGGGGTTTCCTCGCCGACCACCATCCGGAAGAGCGTTGTCTTGCCCGCCCCGTTTGGACCGACCAGTCCGACTTTTTCACCGGGATTCAACTGAAAGGAAGCATCCACGAAGAGCAACTGCTTGCCATACTGTTTATTGATGTTTGCGAAAGAGATCATTTTGAAGGAGCAACTGGCGGCACGCTGCCAGTTCCAGTGTAGCCCGGCCAGAAAATTGCCGGCCAATGCAGCTCGTGACGACGACGCTCAACGGAGAACGTCGCTTCTCCATTTCACGGTGAGCCAAGACATAGTGAGTGGTAGAATCTCGAACGGGTGCCCTGTTATTACTGGGGCAATGGGCTCTGAGCCCGAGAATCGCCGGTAAAGCTCTTTGCGGGCACGGACAAGAAGCTGTGGAAATCATCGAAAACTTCCACGCTTGTTGCACAGTTTCACATTTGTTGCCTTGGGCACTGATGTGAATAAGTAGATGAACTGCCTTAGAATCATGCACTTCCACGAAGTGCCGGGATGGCGGAACTGGCAGACGCAGCGGGCTCAAAATCCGCCGAGGTTCACCCCTCGTGGGGGTTCGACTCCCCCTCCCGGCACCATGATTTCGCAGCACTCGTTGTCCCCTCACGAGATCCCGCGTCGCTAACTCGTAAGTTGATCTGCGCCGCACTCATTCCAGCCTGGCAATACAGGAGTCTCTCCCAAGACGCACTGCGCTGCTCTCACCGCGACACACTTAAGACTCATCACATACGAGGCTCAGTGCTTGTTACGAGTGTCCAGTGTTTACCTATGGGCGGTCGTATTCGAGTTTGGGGTACCAGTCGGTGCCGCGGCCGTTTGGGGTGAGGTCGAGCACGAGCCAAAGAGGATCAAGGTCGGGCGCGCCGCGAGGATCTTGTCCGGGGTCGACCATTTCGCCGCTCATTTCGCCGGTATAGAAGTGATGCACGGTGCCGTTGCGGCGAGTGAAGACACTGAAGCCGGGAACATCCGCGTCGTCCGCGTTGACGTACGTGCGGGTGTATTCGCCGCTGGGATCGGAAACGAAAGGCAGATTGATGAATCCGCGCTGGCGTTTGTACTCGATCAGGCGTTCGATCGGCGAACGAGCAGTGACAGCGATAGCAACGCGCTCGCGCAGGTTGACAGCGGTCCCGTTCCAGCTCGTGAGGAACGACGTGCACATCGGACATGGCGCCTTACGCTGAGGGCCATACATCATGCTGTAGACCATAAGCGTGTCCTTGTCGCCGAACAGACTGGAAAACGCAATTTTGCCGGTTTCGGAAATCAGGTCGAAGTTCTTGGGGATCTTTCCACCGATGGGCAGGGCGCGCCGCTGGGCGGCCACGTGCTCGATCTGACGGCGCAGGTTGATTTCTTCGGCGAGGAGAGCATTGCGTGCTACACGATAGTCCCGGCTCTCGTGGGGGAAGTGAGATTGATTCCTCGCAGCTAATTCCGCGGCTGGAGCGATGGTCACCGTATTCGACATGATGCCTCCTCAGCTTTTTCGATGCTATTCGCTGTCAAGTCGGCTCTCCGAAACAACATGTAGTGGGGCCGTTCATCTTTGAAAACAGAATTTAGGTGAAGTGTCTGGGCTGATGAAGTTTGCGTAGTACTTTCTCCTTTAGAATCATTACTGCCTTTTCATCTCTATGCATGTACTCCACGTAGTCGGAGCGCGGCCGAATTTTATGAAGGCGGCGCCCGTGCTGCGCGCGCTTGCCGAGCGCGGTGTGAAGCAGACGCTGGTTCATACCGGGCAGCACTACGACTCCAACATGTCAGATGTGTTCTTCACGCAGTTGGGGATGCCTGCTCCCGACGTGAACCTCGAAGTGGGCTCGGGCAGCCATGCTGTGCAGACCGCCGAGGTCATGCTTCGCCTCGAGCGCGAACTGACGGAGCGCAAGCCGGATCTGGTGCTGGTGTATGGCGACGTGAACTCCACCATGGCGGCGGCACTGGTGTGCTCGAAGCTCTCGATACGGCTGGGACACGTGGAGGCCGGGTTGCGATCGTTCGATCGCGCGATGCCGGAAGAAATCAACCGCGTGGTGACCGATCAACTGGCGGACATTTTGTTTACTCCGTCGGAGGATGGCGACGCGAATCTGCAACGCGAGGGCGTGCCGACCGGGAAGATTCATCGCGTGGGCAACGTGATGATCGACACGCTGATGCGGCTGTTGCCTAACGCGGAGAAAATGAACGGCATGCCGGAACGCTATGCGCTGGTGACGCTGCATCGGCCGTCGAATGTGGACTCCGGCGAGCGCCTGCGGGAGATCTTCTGCACGCTGCAGCAGATCCAGAAAGATGTGGACGTGGTCTTCCCCATGCATCCGCGAACCAAGCAACGGCTGGCGGAGATCGGGTTAGAGGAGGGCGGGCTGCGACTTCTAGAACCTCTGCCCTACATCGAATTCCTTGCGCTACAGAAGCACGCGACGGTCGTCATTACGGATTCTGGGGGTATTCAGGAGGAGACGACATTTCTTAATGTGCCGTGCCTCACGCTGAGAACGACGACCGAGCGGCCCGTTACCGTGAGCGTGGGATCGAACGTGCTGATTGGCGAAGACGTGGTGCGTCTGAAAAGCGAAACCGCGCGTGTGCTCGGTGGTCAAGGAAAGCAGGGCGGCATTCCCGCCGCTTTGGGACGGGCATGCCGCCGAGCGCATCGCTGATATCGTGATGAAAGCGTAGCTGTCATTCCAACAAACACCCCAATATTTCATTTGCAGAAAGGTTTCGAGATCGTGATCGAGGTGCAGTGCCAAGCTCTGTTGTTCGATTTGGACGGAGTGTTGATCGATTCGACGCCGGCGGTGACGCGCGTGTGGAGCAAGTGGGCGCGAGCGCGCGGGTTCGATCCTGAAGAAGTCGTGGCGCATGCGCACGGGCGGCCGAGCATTGCCACCGTGCGCGAGTATCTGCCGAACGCGGACCACGAAGCGGAGAACCGGATCGTGGAGCAATCGGAGATCGAAGATCTGGAGGGCGTGGTGCCGCTGCCGGGCGCACGGGAACTGCTGGAGAGTTTGCCGGCGGAGCGCTGGACGATCGTGACCTCGGGCACACGCGCGCTGGCGAGCGTTCGTTTGCGGGCGGCGGGGCTGCCGGCTCCGAGCAAAGTTCGTTACTGCCACCGACGTAGTCAACGGGAAGCCGCACCCGGAGCCGTTTCTGAAGGCTGCAAAGATTCTGGGGGTTGCCGCGAGCGATTGCGTGGTGGTGGAAGATGCAGCAGCGGGCATACGAGCGGGGAAAGCTGCGGGCGCGCGCGTGATCGCGTTCCCCACAACCTCAGAGCCCGAGACTTCTGGGAGACGCGGGGGCTCACTGGGTCGTCAAGAACTGCAGCAAAATTTCTGTTGCCAGCACAGAGCACGGTCTGCAACTGCGGTTGGCTCAGGAGCCGGTGTAGAACTGAAACGGAGCCCAGTAGAACGGCCTGTGAAACGGACCGTGAGTAGCAGCGAAAGCTTGGCGTGTCGCAAGGCGACATCTGCGCGAAGCCCCTGCGGCCAGGCGTCATAGAACTGGTCCATCAAGCGCTGGGTGGAAACATCGCTCACGTCCCAAAGGGCGCCGATCACGTGTGGGCGCCCGCGCGCAGGAACGCCCACGACAAGCCGACCAGGCCTTCAGCCGAATAAGCGCGCGACCGGCAGCGCCGTAGCAGGAGGAGATGGTGACAAGTTCGGCGTGCAGAGGTGAACGAATGATGTCCCGCGCGTAGAGCCTGAAGAGTCGTCGTCGGGGGTTGCTGGGCTGGAGAGCACAATGGCGGAGTCGAGCGGGTTGGAGCGGTTCGCGGTGCCGTGCGCGACAAAATGGATATAGGCGAACTGTCTCGGGCTTGCCGGCGAGATACGCAGCCGGGGTGGCTTCCGCCCCGTGCAAGACGCGCTTCTGATCGGCGGGAAAGTGTTTGCCACGTTCTCCATCTCGAGTCGCCGGCCTTGGCGAGAGGGCGCGAATTTCGGATTGGCGCGACGCTGGATTCCCATGAGCAGAAGCTTGTGATCTGCGCGCGGCTTGTCGATGTCCTCGAGCGCGTTCCAGCAGCCGGAGGGAACTGGCATTGGCGAGAGTGACGTCTTCGATCCAGTAAGTGGGGTTTGGGATCGGGCGCGAGCAGAGCTTCGAAGTTCAGAGCGTTGAGGCTGCCGTCGGGAATGATGAAGACCTTGGCGGCTTTGCCGAGCATGGGCTGGGCAGGAGCGACCAGCATCTGGTAGAGCGCGAGCCCATCGGAATTTTGGGATTCGGTGGGCTCCTTGGGAGTCTCAAGAGCTTTGCGATAACGACGAACGGCCGCTTCGATTTCGGATGCAGGCGGCAGCTGGAACAGGCTCGTCCTTTGCGAAGTGATCGCCCACAGGTAGGACTGCTTCGCGCCAAGGAAGTAGTAGAGGATCGGGCCGCCTGCTGTGCGAGCGATACGTTGCGCGTCGAGCGCTTTCGGGAGCACGGATTCGTTCTTCGGCAATTGGCCTAGGCCTTCGGCCAGGGTGCGAGCCCGCGCGTGGTCGGCGACGCTCAGAGCTTCGGCGGTTTTCTTTTGGAAAGCAGGAAGCGGACGTAGTCGTCGTAGAGGCTGGTGGCATTGGAGAGGAAGGGAAGCTTGACGTCTTCATGCTCGATCGCGGATCGGGCCGCTTCGAACGTGGTCAGGGTAGTGCGATAGGCGCCTTCCGCCTTGGCGGTCCGGTGTTGATCAGCATAGAGATTAGCCAGTTCGTGCTGCGCCTCCCACTTGAGCGACGGGTCGACTTTGGATCGCCGGCGACTTCGGCGAAAATTGTTTCGGCTTCGTTAAGACTTCCTTGGCGAGCGGCGACCTGTCCCTTGCTGAACAGGGGGTAGAGTTCGTCGATGCGGTTGCCATCGGCTCGGGCGGAAGCGATAGCGTCGTCGCTGTATTGCGGGCGAGATCGAGTTTCCCGGTGAGGACGCTGACGAAGGCCAGGGAGATTTGCGCGTTCAGGACTTCTTCTATGCTGTGATCCGGGCGGCGAGGTCGAGAGCTTTGCGATAGGAGTCCTCGGCTACGTCGATAGCTTCCCCTGATCCACATACACGTAACCGCTCGTTGTGAGCCAAAGATTTCATCGCCAGGGGAACCCAAATCGCGTGCGCGGGCTTGTGCCGTGCCATATAGATCGAGGGCTTTCTCGGGGTCTCCAGTTTTATAGCATGCCCAGCCCAGATTTCCTGAGAGCTGTGCTCCGTTACGAGCCTCGCGTCGATACGCGTCGCGGCCGTCAATGCTGCAGTCGACCAATCAATGGCTTCATCGAAATGCTCACGGAGCAGCGCAGCGTGGCCGAGATCCAGTAGCGCGCATGCTTCGAGGAACTGATCGTGACTCTGTCGAGCAAGTGCGACGGGCTCTGCACGAAATAGTCTGAGGCGTGTTCGTAATTTCCTATATTTATTTCGAGCAAGCCAGCGACTTCAGAAGATCGCCCTGGCAAGCGGTGTTCAACGCACTGCAAGTCTGGATGGCGTCAGCAAGGGACCGCTCCGCGCTGGTGAAATGATGCAAGTTTCCGGACGCTCGACCTGGCAGGATGTGTCTTCGTAGCGGCGAGGTCACTCCCGGCAAGAGACCCCGGAAGATCTAGAGAGACAGTGGCAAGTACCGGCTCGCTCAACCCTCTAAAACTTAGGGCACTGGCATTAAGAGGCGAAATCGCCATGCCCAGACGGGGTCACGGTATGGAAAGTAGGAGCCGCTTGCTCCGCGCCTCTTGTGCGTGAATGAGTCCCCATGGCAAGAAATGACTCTTAGTGCGACAAACTCGAGTTGTGGAGTATTGGTATGTCGACAGCCCACGACCAAAATACATAGACAAAGCAACTAAGGCTGATGACTAGTGCCCCCGTCCATTGACCTTGGTGGCCGATGCGCTTGACGAGCCTACGGTCGGGCAGCCGAACTCGAGGCGCATCATGATCAGCTCGTAGGAGTTGCCGCTCACCAACAATTCCGCCAGATGCACACGTCCGACATCCGGCAATCGTGATGATGTTGGCCGTTGATTCGGGCTTGTCGCCGTGGATACTTCGATCTCTCGCACCAGCGAACATTGCAGGAACCCTTATGCTGGATCGAAGCTTCTGTTTGCCGGCCCTCTCCCATAGTCCTTTTCGAAAAGGTGCGGCTTCTTGGGAAACCGTTTGCCGTCACCGAGGTCCAATAGATTCGTGTCAAGCTGCACTCGGAGAGTGCTGTCAGCCATCGCGCAGGCCATTGATTGTGCTCGGCCAAAGTTAACGATTTTGGGCACGTCAGGAGCCTCGCCCGGGTGCTCACTGGAAATATACGCCGAACAAGTTCGCGGGCGCGAATGACGTCGAGAACGTTAGGTCCTCGACCTCCGCGGTGGCTCGGGTCATGGGCAAGGCTCCCGCGGATGTGGACCCTTCGACGCGAGTGCGGGTTACCTTGGCGCTCATGATTTTTTCGAAGTCGAAATTGTATCGTGCTGGCTTCGTCGGATCCGCCAGACGGCGAGAAGAAGTCGGAGACTGCACGGGAATGATCCCTTTTGAGCGGCTTACTCGATATATCCGCCAATGGCAGTGGCATTCGCATGAAAAAAGTGAATTCGTTCGTCACGAAGTGACATAGGTGTCTCCTTAGCTCAGAATGGAGATCTGTTTTCGGGGCCGTTACTGCAAACTTAACTCGAAGGGTTGCCGGCCGATTTCCGTGGGATTGTTGCTGTCTTGCGGAATTCCTCGGATAGCTACAACATAAAGACCTGGGTCCCGCAGACCCGGAACCCGCACCGGCAGCGTGTCATTGGCCATCTCCGCCGAAATCGGGAGCGACCATTTTATATGTCCCGCGGGATCGTACAAGTCCGCAATGTAGGAAGAAAACCGACTTTCGGAAGGAATGTTGAGAAGTAGGACGAATGGCTGGCCCGCTTTCGAATGCACTTGGGGAGTGGCGGCGGCACGTGTCGCGACGTTAATGGTTGTTAGGCCAGGATGTCGGGGGCGCTTGCCCTGGCCGCGTGTCGTGCAGCAGATAGCCTTGGAATCCAATGGCCAGCAAGAGTACCGCCATGGCCGGCGCCGCAATCGCCGGGCGTAGCCAGGCGAGCCATGGACTGGGCGCGGGCGTCGGAACCGGTCGGGGGCGGGTACGGGCACTGGCGCGGGCTCGGCGAGGATGTTTTTGCTCTGTTCGAGGAAGTCGGCGGCGGCATGCACGTCGAGCGCGCATTCCTGGCATTCGAACATATGTTCTTCGAACTGTTCGAGTTGCGTCGTGTCCAACTCGTTTAATAGATATCTTTCAGTCGCGTTCATACGCAGTGCGTCGGCGTGGTCCATGTCCACTGCCTCCCCCTCTTACATTGGGTAGTGAACCCAAGGCTCGAATCGTTTCACAGACCTCTGACCGCTGACTGGTTGGGCGGTGGCCGGTGAAGGACCTTTAAGTACTCCGACTTGAATGCCAGCTTGGCGCGGTGCACCAGCACACGCAGATAGTCGCGGTCGACGCCGAAGTCGCGGCAAACTTCATCTTTGTCTTGCTCCTCCAGAAAAACTGCGCGCAGGATGCGGCGGTCGCGTTCCGGCATCTCGTCGAGGATTTCGCGGACCTTTTCTTCCAATTGCCGGGCGGACACGACGCCTTCCACGCTAACGGCACCATCGGGAATTTCGTTGGCGACCTCGTCGTCGATCGATGTCACCTTGGAGTTGCTGCGGTACTGCTCTCGCAACACATTGGTGCACATGGAATTTACAAACGGTCCGAGACGGTCGGGCTGGCGGATCTTGCCATTCTGCAGGGCCGTGAAGACGCGCGCAAAAGTCTCCTGCTTGACGTCTTCTATTTCTTGTACGGTGCGCAAGCGTGCGCGCAGCTTGAGCTGCATGAGCTGATTGAAATAGGCGAAGAAGTGCGCTTGCGTCCGAGGGTCCCCGGAGCGGAGACGATCCAAATAGGATTGGTCAAAGGCCTCAAATTGCAAGACTTGCCTCGGGGGACGGCAGAGTGGCGAATATCTTACACCTAAAACCGGGGAATCCCCGAGTCGGCCCGTGGACGGGGTTTTGGAGGGAAACTAGGCCACCAGGCAAACGGCAAATGCCGTTCTGGATGATATCGCGCAGTCCAAAAATCTTTGCAATCGATGAAACGGAATGCCCGCACGAAGCACGATTCGTGTGATGGCGACGATGCGAGATCGGCAGGTGAGGGAGCAGGGTTCGATCGGCGGTCTCTCGACCAAACCAGGCGTGGAGACCAATCGCCTGTTTCAATTGACCATGCTCCGAGCGCTGACGCTTCAGCCCCGGTGCCGCGACGTGTTCGTGCTGATGGAACTGCACGGATATACGCTGCCGGAAGTTGCGAGAGTGCTGGGCATCAGCAAAGAGAGTGCGAAGAAGCACCTGCGGCGGGCGCTGCGCGATATGCAAACCAGCTAGCGAAAACGCTCGCCGATTTTTAAAGTCTCCGAAGGAACCCTTGCACTTGGGGGAGGGCCAGGGCGCTACGAAACGCCGGGGCTGCGCTGCGGCCTCGGCCTCCTTCGGGAAAGCGCGGAGTCGGCGGGCACAATCCGCCGGCGAAGATCTGCCACGAGATGTTCCATCCAGACGCCGCCCACCCGAAGGGTAGCTCCCTGCTCAAGCATGTCCTGAAGCAACGACTCTCCATCTCGATCCACATAGGAAACGCCCGCGAGGTCGACGGAAATCTGCTTAGCGCCAGTGATCACGCTTCGCCACGCACGTTCGGCTTCCGCGGCGCAAGCCCCACACAGCCGTCCTTCAAGAACGAGGGTGACCCCGTTGTCGCCGTTGTTGTTCAGCGTGACCTTCAGCATAAGTCGTGGCGAACCTTGCACCGTGAGGGCCAACTGTGGTCGGCGCGCGGCCGGGCGTTTGTCTCGGGGATTCAATCGCTTACCGGTAGGCAGGGGACCAGAGCGACGGCGGAGGCCGGGCACGTGTCGATGATTCGACACGTGTCGAGATATACTTGGGACTACAGCCGAGGCTCTGGGGCGGTGCCGCGGCAGAGTTTGGCGGCACGCAGGCATGGCTACGCTCCCAGAACGAACGAACGCTCTTCCCGAAAATCAGTACACCACTCTGCTGGAAGTGTCGCAGGCCATCTCTTCCCACCAAAGTCTGACCGAGCTGTTTGAAGATCTCGGGCGCCGTCTGCACACCGTTCTGAATTTCAATTATCTGAGCCTCATTCTGCATGACCCCGAGCACGAGGTGATGCGAGTGCACACCTTGCATTTTGATGGTGTGACGACGATCCATCCCGGCATGGAGTTTGGAGTGGACGATTCGCCTTCCGGAGAAGTGTGGAGGACACAGCGGCCGTTCATCGTTGGTGAACCGGAGCAGGCGAACCGTTTTCCACGAGCGACACGTGTGCTTATGGAAAACGGACTGAAATCGTTTTGCAGTCTTCCACTGACCAGCGCGCGTCGCAAAATCGGAACTCTGAACCTGGGGAGTTCGCAGCGCGACGCGTACCGGCCATCTAGCTTGTCGATTCTGACAATGGTGGCGGCGCAAGTGGCGGTGGCGGTTGAGAATGCGCTGAACTATCAAGAAGCGCGCGAACTGCAGCAGCAGGTTGTGCGCGAACGCGACCGGCTCAAGCTGCTACTCGATGTGAATAACGCGGTGGTCTCGAATCTTGCGCTGTCGGAGTTATTCCGCGCGATTCCTGCCAGCGTTCGAAACGCGATGCAGTGCGATGCCGCATGTCTATCGCTGCCCGATCGCGAGCAGACCCAGTTGCGCGTTTACGGACTCGACTTTCCTGCCGGCAAGGGATTCATGCAGGACCAGATGGTGCTTCCGATGGCGGGTACGAGTCCGGGGAGGGCGTACCAGACAGGCAAGCCGTTGCGTTTCGGCAGTGCTCCGAAGTCGCTTGCGCCCGTAGCGCTCAAAGTGAATGCCGAAGAAGGATTCGAGTCGGGATGTTTCCTTCCGATCATGCGGAGAAACCGGACGCTCGGCGTGCTCCACTTGCTGGATCGGCGCAAAGAGGCATTTTCCGAGGAAGATGTCGATTTTCTGCGACAAGTCGCTAGCCAGGTTGCCATCGCTCTGGAGAACGCGCTCGAGTTCAGCGAGTTGAGCGAGTCGAAAGAACGGCTGGCGGAAGAAGGACTGTACCTGCGCGACGAGATTCGCACTGAGCACCATTTTGAAGACATCCTTGGCAACAGTTCGGGCCTTCGGCAGGTACTCCGGCAAGTGGAGACGGTCGCGCCGAATGACACCACGGTGCTGATTCAGGGGGAAACTGGTACAGGAAAAGAACTGGTGGCACGAGCGATTCACGCGCTCAGTTCTCGACAAGACAACATTTTCGTAAAGCTGAATTGCGCAGCCATCCCGCTCGGCCTACTGGAGAGCGAGTTGTTCGGGCATGAGCGCGGAGCGTTTACCGGAGCGATCAGCCGCAAGGTTGGACGCTTCGAGATCGCGCACAAGGGCACGTTGTTTCTGGATGAGGTCGGCGACATCCCGCTAGAGTTGCAGCCGAAGCTGCTGCGAGTCTTACAGGAGCAGGAATTTGAACGCCTAGGTGGAACCCGATCGATTCGCACGGAGGTTCGTCTGGTTGCGGCTACGAACCGCGATCTGGGGCGCATGGTGGAGCAGGGTACCTTTCGCGCTGACCTCTATTACCGGCTGAATGTTTTTCCGATTCACATTCCACCGTTGCGCGAGCGGCGCGACGACATTCCGATTCTGGTGCGATATTTCGTCGACAAGTTTGCCAAGTCGATGAACCGGAAGATCACTCGCATCCCCGAATCGGTGATGGATACGCTGGTCCGTTATGCGTGGCCGGGAAATATCCGCGAGTTGCAGAACTTCATTGAGCGCGCGGTGATCCTGACGGAGGGTGCGGCATTGCGTGTGCCGCTGGCCGAACTGCGCGAAGGCAAATCGAAGAGTTCGCAAGGTGCGACTCTGAAAGAAGTCGAGCGTAAACACGTGCTGCAGGTTCTGCGAGATACCGACTGGATCCTAGGCGGGCCGACGGGCGCCGCTGCCCGGCTGGGCATTCCGCGCACCACGCTGATCTACCGGATGCGGCGTCTGGGAATCGAACGTCCCAGCGATTAATTCGCAGGTGTCGAGGCGTGTCGATCTATCGACACTAAATTCGTGGAATCTCCTGTTCGTTGCGAAAAGACTTTGCTCCCTAAGTGCTTTCGTCGTCATCGAATAGCTTGTGGAGCGTTGCCGGGAGGGATTGGCAATGCCCTTGCGAATAAGCATCTGGGGTCGTGTCGCAATTCGCACATCTTCCGTCTTGATTCCGCGATTGCGTCACATTCGATTGTGCTGTTCCGTCCATCCGTAAGAGAACGCTATGTGGATTGTTAAGCTTGCTCTTCGTCGGCCGTATACGTTTACCGTCCTGGCCTTGCTGATCCTGATTCTGGGGCCGATCGTCATTCTGCGCACGCCGACCGATGTGTTTCCGGAAATCAACATTCCGGTGGTCAGCATTGTGTGGAATTACTCCGGCCTGTCCGTCGGAGGACATGGGAAACCGGATCACGTCGGTGACGGAGCGCGCGCTGACCACGCTGGTCGATGACATCGAGCACATCGAGTCGCAGTCGCTGAACGGCATCGCCGTAGTGAAGGTGTTTTTCCAGCCTCACGCCAACATTGATAAGGCCATTGCGCAGGTCACGGCGATTTCGCAGACGCAGCTGCGGCAGTTGCCTCCGGGGACGACTCCTCCGCTGGTCATTACTTACAGCGCATCGACCGTGCCGATTTTGCAGTTCGGCCTTTCCGGTCACGAACTCTCCGAGCAGCAGCTGTTCGACTCGGGCGTGAACTTCATCCGCACGCGATTGATCACCGTGCCGGGAGCGGCGATTCCTTATCCCTACGGCGGCAAACAGCGGCAGGTGCAGGTGGATCTGGATACCGCGGCTTTGCAGGCGAAGGGCCTTTCGCCGCTGGACGTGGTCAATGCGGTCGGCGCGCAGAACCTGATTCTGCCCTCGGGCACCACCAAGATCGGGCCGCTCGAGTACGACGTCGACATGAATGCCAGCCCGCAGACGGTGGCGGAACTGAACGATCTGCCCATCAAGACCGTGGGCAGCAGCACGATCTATATCCGGGACGTGGCTACACGTGCGCGACGGCTTTCCGCCGCAGACGAACATTGCTCGCGTCGACGGCAAGCGCGCGGTGCTGCTTACGATTCAGAAGGCGGGCAATGCTTCGACGCTCGACATCATTGTCGGGTATCAAGAGCCTGCTGCCCGACGTCCAGAAAGACACTGCCCGCTGATCTGAACATCCGTTTGCTGGCCGACCAGTCTCTTTTCGTGCGCGGCATCGATTCAGGGCGTGGTGCGCGAGGCGATCATCGCGGCCTGCCTGACGGGATTCATGATTCTGATGTTCCTGGGAAGTTGGCGGAGCACGGTGATCATCGCGGTTTCGATTCCGCTGTCGATTCTGACGTCGATCATCTGCCTGAGCGCGCTGGGCGAGACGATCAACATCATGACGCTCGGCGGGCTGGCGCTGGCGGTGGGCATTCTGGTCGACGACGCCACCGTGGAAATCGAGAACATCAATCGCAACCTGGCGATGGGCAAGGAAGTGGAGCACGCGATTCTGGACGGCGCGCAGCAGATTGCGGTGCCGGCCTTCGTCTCGACGCTGTCGATCTGCATCGTGTTCGTGCCGATGTTTTTCCTGACGGGCGTGGCGCGATATCTGTTCGTGCCGCTCGCCGAGGCGGTTTCGTTTGCGATGCTGGCGTCGTACTTGCTCTCGCGAACGGTCGTGCCGACCATGGCGAAGTACCTGTTGCGCGGCCATGAGGCCGAAGCCGGGCACGCTTCGAAGCACGAGCAGGAATCCGTCTTGTCCGGATGCAGGTCCGCTTTGAAGAAGCATTCGAGCACTTCCGCGAGCGCTATCACCGGCCTGTTGGAGAGCTGCCTGCATCATCAGAAGATTCTTCCTGATCGGCTTTTTCGTCGGCGTGCGTGCTGTCGCTGGTGTTTCCTGGTTCCATGGCTGGGGCAGGACTTTTTCCCCGGCGTGGACAGCGGGCAGTTCAAGCTTGCATCTGCGCGCGCGCACCGGCACGCGCATTGAAGAGACGGCCGGCTTATGCGACCTGGTGGAGCAATCGATTCGCGAGCAGATTCCGCCCGAACGAGATGTCGAGCGTCATCGACAACATCGGCCTGCCCTATAGCGGCATTAACTTCTCGTACAGCACGTCGGCTCCGGTCGGACCGGCGACGCCGACATCCTGGTCACTCTGGCCGAGCACCATCGACTCGACCGAGAAGATATGTCCACGACCTGCGGATCAAGCTGGCCAACGAATTTCCCGGGCGTGACGTTTGCGTTCCTCCCGGCCGACATCGTCAGCCAGATTCTGAACTTCGGGCTGCCGGCGCCCATCGACGTCCAGATCGTCGGGAACGACCTGGAAGGACAACCGGCAAGTTTGCCGACAACGCTGTTGCAGAAGGTCCGCTACATTCCGGGCACGGTCGATCTGCGGATTCAGCAGCCCTTCGATCAGCCCAAACTGCACATCAACGTGGACCGAACGAAGGCCGGGCAGATCGGATTCACGGAGCGCGATGTTGCGCAGAACCTGCTGATCTCGCTGAGCGGAAGCTTTCAGACGTCGCCAACATTCTGGCTGAATCCGAAGAATGGCGTGAGCTATCGCCATCGCGACGCAGACCCCCCAGTACCGGCTCGACTCGCTGCAGGGACTAGAGAATATTCCGGTGACCGGCGCCAGCGGAGCGCCTCCGCAGATTCTAGGGAGTCTTGCTTCGATTCGGCGCGGAGTCGGCCTGGGAGTTGTATCGCACTACGACATTGCTGCCGGTCATCGATATTTATGGCTCGGTGCAGGGACGCGATCTGGGCGGCGTGGCGCGCGATTCGACAAGATTGTCGATGACAGCCGCAAGGACTTGCCCCCGGGATCGCGCGATCGTGGTTCGCGGCCAGATTCAGACGATGCGGTCCTCCTATATCGGCCTGATCGGCGGATTGGTCGTTTTCGATTTTGCTGGTTTACCTGCTGATCGTCGTGAACTTCCAGTCGTGGCTGGATCCGTTCATCATCATTTCGGCGTTGCCGGCGGCGCTGGCTGGGATCGCGTGGTTCCTGTTCGTTACGCACACGACGTTCAGCGTGCCGGCGCTGACCGGGTCCATCATGTGCATGGGCGTGGCGACGGCGAACAGCATCCTGGTGGTCAGCTTTGCGAAGGAACAGATGGAAGAGGGCAAGGACGCGATCGAGGCCGCGCTCGCAGGCCGGATTCACCCGCTTCCGTCCCGTGCTGATGACGGCGATGGCGATGATGATCGGCATGGTGCCGATGGCGCTGGGCCTGGGCGAAGGCGGCGAACAGAACGCGCCGCTGGGACGCGCGGTGATCGGCGGCCTGCTGCTGGCGACCGTGTCGACGCTGTTTTTTGTTCCGGTGTTCTTCAGCCTGCTGCACGGGCGGCGGGCAAGGGCCAGAGTCGGACGCCAGCCAGCCGAAATGAAGTATGGGTCGCTAGGATTCTGGAGAGTTAAAATGCAGGTGGAACAGGAGCGACAACGTGGAGACCAAGTCGCGACAGGCAATTCGCCAGAACGCAAAGTCGGACCGCAGAGCCGTCGAACCGCAAGAAGGGTTGGTTGATCGCGCTGCTCGCCTTTCTGTCGTGGTGGCGATCGTCGTCATCTGCGGGCATCGTCCCACGCGTACGCGCGCGCGCACTGCCTGCGCAACGAAACCAACCAGCTGGCCGTTCCGGCAGTGATCGTGGCGCAGCCGAAGAAGTCGGCTCCCGGCCAGGAGATCGTTCTGCCGGCCAACGTGCAGGCTTTCCGCGATGCTCCGATCTACGCGCGGACGAATGGCTATCTGAAGCGCTGGTATGTCGACATTGGTGCGCGCGTGAAGGCTGGGCAAGTTCTCGCTGAAATCGATACGCCGGAAGTGGATCAGCAACTGCATCAGGCGCGAGCGGACTTAGGCACGGCCGAAGCGAATATGCATCTCTCGGAGATTACGGCTATCGCGGTATCAAGGCCTGCTGAAAAGCGATTCCGTGTCGCAGCAGGATGCAGACAATGCGGCACGGGAGATTTCGCGGCGAAGAAGGCGATCGTGCAGTCGGCGCAAGCGAACTTGCGGCGACTAGAAGAATTGCAGTCGTTCGAGAAAATTTATGCGCCTTTCGATGGAGTGATCACGGCGCGCAATACCGATATCGGCCAGCTCATAAATTCGGGCAGCAGCACGGGAACGAAGAGCGAGTTGTTTCACATCGCAGCGCCTGGGAAGTTGCGGGTGTACGTTAATGTTCCTGAGATTTATTCGCGTGCCGCGAAACCAGGACTGAAGGCAGACCTGACACTCGACGAATTCCCCGGAAGGCGTTTTGAGGGGACACTCGTGCGCACTGCGGATTCCATTGATCTCTCCAGCCGGACCCTGCTGGTGGAGATCGAAGTGAACAATCCAACCGGCGAACTGTTGAGCGGCGCCTATGCAGCCGTGCATCTGAAGTTGCCCGGCAACGTATCGACGTTCACGATTCCGGTGAACACACTCCTTTTCCGGTCCGAGGGACTGCGGGTGGCGGTGGTGAAAGACAACAAGGCGGAACTTGTTCCGTTGACACTTGGTCGCGACTTCGGAAGTGAAGTGGAGGTCCTGGTCGGGTTGAAGGGCGATGAAAATCTGATCGTCAATCCGCCGGATTCTATCGTGTCGGGGCAGCAGGTGCGTCTGGCCTCGAACGCTGAGCCCCAGAAGGGGGGGCAGCAGTGAAGCTTGGCTCAAAATGCGGACGCGCCGTTATGCGGACGGCTTGGCTGCTGGGCGTGACTGGTCTGTCGCTCCTGACGGGTTGCGCAGTCGGTCCGCGATACGCGAAGCCGAATGCGCCTGCGCCTCCGGCATATAAAGAAGTGCCGCCGAACTGGAAGACGGCGCAGCCGAGTGATCAGGCGGCGAAGGGAAAATGGTGGGAGGTTTTTCAGGATGCACAGCTGAATGCGCTGGAGGAGCAGATTAACGTTTCGAACCAAACGCTGAAGGCGGCGCAAGCGCAGTTCGAGCAGGCGAGGGCGGCCGTGCGAATCAATCGCTCTGCGGAGTTTCCAGACGTGACGGCGGGCATGAGCGCGACGCGCAACAAGCTGTCGAAGAACCGTCCGAACGGGAGGTTGTCGCCCACCACCACTTACACGGACCTGCAGCTTCCTTTGGATGCTTCGTACGAAGTCGATGTATGGGGGCGCGTGCGCAAGACGGTCGAGGCCGCGCGCGCGAATGCGCAGGCCACGGCGGCGGATCTGGAGAACGTGAGCCTCAGCCTACACGCTGAGTTGGCCAGCGACTACTTCCAATTGCGCGCACTGGATGCGGAAACGCAGTTGCTGAATTCGACGGTTGCGGCTTACGAAAAGGCGCTGGAGTTAACGCGCAATCGTTACAGCGGCGGAGTCGTGTCGCAGGTCGATGTGGCGCAGGCCGAGACGCAACTGGAGACGACTCGGGCTCAGGCTGTTGATTTGGGCGTGCAGCGGGCACAGTTCGAGCATGCGATTGCCGTGCTGATCGGGCAACCGGCTCCGAGTTTTGCCTTGGCGGTATCTCCACAGGCGAGTGCTCCACCGGTCGTTCCCGTGGGACTGCCCTCGGAATTGCTGGAGCGGCGTCCCGATATTGCCGGCAATGAACGGCGTATGGCGGCCGCCAACGCGCAGATTGGCATTGCGCGGGCAGCGTATTTTCCAACCATCACGTTGAGTGCCACGGGGGGATTCGAGGGCACGTCCATTACGAACTGGTTCAACGGTCCCAGCGCTTTCATCTCAGCGGGCGCTTCGGCGATTGGAACCGTCTTCGATGCCGGAAGACGAAGGGCCGTGAACGATCAGGCGCGCGCCGCTTACGATCAGTCGATTGCAGATTATCGCGAGACGGTGCTGGGAGCATTTCAGGAAGTTGAAGACAGTCTCTCTGCGCTGCGCCTGCTGGAGGACGAAGCTAAGACCCAGGATGCAGCCGTTGCCTCGGCGCAGCACTCGCTCGAGCTCTCGACCAACCGCTACAAGGGAGGTGTGGCTACCTATCTCGAAGTCATCACCGCACAGAGTATTGCCCTCACAGATCAGCGAGTGGCCGTCGAGATTTCTGGGCGACGCATGGCTGCTAGTGTGTCGCTGATCAAGGCGCTGGGCGGAGGGTGGAATGCTACCGATCTTCCCATGGTCCAAAAGGACACGCACCCCGCGTCTTCGACCGGTCAATAGCCGAGCGTAAGTTCCTTCGCAGCTTTTCGAACCTTCCTGCGAACTCGCCATCCCCACGAACTTCGCAGTACCCTAACCAAAGATGAAGAGCCGGGCCGACGCGCTGCGCGCACTCGAGTTCGATTCGTACGACGTTTGCGTGATTGGAGCGGGCGCGACCGGAGCCGGCTGTGCGCTCGATGCGCAGACGCGTGGCTTTCGCACGGCGCTGGTCGATGCCGGAGACTTCGCTTCGCACACCTCCAGCGCCTCGACGAAGCTTGCCCATGGCGGCGTTCGCTATCTCCAGCAGGCAGTCAGCGAGTTCGATCCCGGACAACTGAAAGTCATTCGCGAGGCTCTGCGTGAGCGCAAGCTCATGCTGCAGAACGCGCCGCATCTGGCGGATTCCCGCCATTTCCTGGTCCCGTGCTTCAGCCGCTTTGAAGCTTTCTACTTTGCTATTGGTCTCAAACTATACGACTGGCTGGCGGGTTCGATGCGTCTTGGCAAGAGCCGGCTATTGTCGCGTAGTGAGGCTTTGGCGGCTCTGCCAACGCTTACACGAGCTGGGGTGATGGGTGCGATCAGCTACGAAGATGGCCAATTCGACGACGCGCGTTACTGTGTCAGTCTGGTGAAAACGTTTGGCGATGCGGGTGGCGAAGTCGCGAACTATCTGGAACTCACTGGCTTCGGGCGGGATGAGCGCGGCCGACTGGCTTCGGCGATTGTGAAGAATGTATTTACTGGGCGCAGCTTCACGCTGCGGGCAAAAGTGTTCGTTAACGCCACCGGGCCTTACTCTGACGCATTGAGAGCGATAGCGAACCCGAGCATGCCGGGTCGTCTGATTCTGAGCAAAGGCGTACACATTTTGCTGCCGCTGGTCGGGGACATCACGAGCGCTCTGCTGATTCCGCGGACCGAAGATGGCCGAGTTCTTTTCGCGATCCCTTGGCTGGGCAGGCTATTGGTCGGTACCACCGACGTGGAGGTTGCGTCGGGACAAGTGCTTGATGTGACCCGAGATGAAGTGGACTATCTGCTGCGGCATCTGAATCGCTATTTCAGCGTGCAGTATACGGTGGCGGATATCGTCAGCGTGTTCTCAGGGATGCGCCCGCTGGTGCGCGCCAAGGGTTCCCGCGAAACGAAAAAGCTGATTCGCGCCCACGAAATCGAAGTCGACAAGGGCAGCGGCCTGGTCAGCATTTTAGGTGGCAAGTGGACGACGTACCGGGCGATGGCCGAAGACACGATTGATGCCGTCGGAAGGGAACTCGGGAGTTCGACGCCTTCGAAGACGCGCGAACTGCGATTGGCGGGTGGGGAAGGGTACACGACGGAGCACTGGCGGCTGCTTGCCAGTGTTTACGGTATGCGCGAAGTGACGGCGCGGCATCTGGCAGAGAAGTTTGGGAACGAGGCGGAAGCGGTGCTGGCGTTGACCAATGAGGATCCGAATCTGAAATCCCCGATCGTCGCGGGTGGCGCTCCGATCCTGGCCGAAGTTGTCTATTGTGCGAGAAGCGAAATGGCTGTCACCATCGAGGACGTGTTGGCGCGGCGGTTTGGTTTGCAGATGTTCGATTGGGAACTGGCGGTAGCGGCGGCGCCCGCTGTGGGCGAAATACTGGCGCGCGAGCAGGAATGGTCGGCGAACCAGAAAGTGCGCGCGATTCAGGATTACATCAGTAAGATAGAGCGGCAAAAGCAAGCTCTGACTTCGTCCCACGGAAGTTAACTCGAAATCAACTCTCTTCCGGAATTCCGACCGCAGAGGAAAATGTGTGGCCAGTTATCTCGGGGCAATTGATCAGGGCACTACCAGCACTCGCTTCATCGTGTTCGACCGGGCGGGCCGGATCGTCGCCAGCGAGCAACGCGAGCATGAGCAGATTTATCCGAAGCCCGGATGGGTGGAGCACGACGCGGAAGAAATCTGGCGGCGCACGCAGGAGGTGATTGCGGGCGCGCTGCAGCAGCGGGCTCTGCAGCCTTCGGACCTGGCGGCCATCGGAATCACGAACCAGAGAGAGACCACCGTGCTATGGGAGCGTAAGACCGGCAAACCGGTCCACAACGCGATCGTCTGGCAAGACACGCGGGTCGCCGACGAGGTCGTGGAATTCTCCAAAAACGGCGGCCAGGACCGCTTTCGGGCAAGCACAGGGTTGCCGCTGACGACGTATTTCAGCGGCTTGAAGATTCGCTGGATGCTCGAAAACATCCGCGGACTTCGCAAGCGGGCGGAAAACGGCGAAGTGCTCTTCGGCAACATCGATACCTTTTTGGTGTGGCATCTGACGGGTGGAACCGCCGGGGGCATTCATGTCACCGATGTGACCAACGCGAGCCGGACTCAGTTGATGAATCTCAAGACGCTCGAATGGGACGATGATGTGCTCTCTACATTCGGCATCCCGAAAGCCATGCTTCCCGCAATCAAGTCGAGCAGCGAGATTTACGGTATGGCGACGGAGAGCGCTCTGCAGGGCGTGACGATCGCCGGGATCCTCGGAGACCAGCAGGCGGCACTCGTTGGACAGACATGCTTTCGAGCCGGGGAGGCGAAGAACACGTACGGCACTGGATGCTTCCTGCTGATGAACACTGGAGAGCAGGCGGTCGCGTCGAAGCACGGTCTGCTGACGACGCTGGGTTACCGCTTGGGCAAACAGCCTGCCGTGTATGCGCTCGAAGGCAGCATCGCGATTACCGGTGCCCTCGTGCAGTGGCTGCGCGACAACCTCGGGCTGATCGAGAAGAGTTCCGACATCGAAACGCTCGCGATCTCCGTCACCGACAACGGAGGAATCTACTTCGTGCCGGCGTTTTCGGGGCTCTACGCTCCGTACTGGAAAGACAGTGCTCGTGGGGTGATTGCCGGCCTTACTCGTTATGCCGGCAAGGGACACTTGGCCCGCGCGGTGCTCGAGGCGACTGCGTTTCAGACTCGTGAAGTTCTCGAGGCGATGGAGCGTGATTCGGGAATCAAGCTGGATTCGTTGCGCGTCGATGGCGGCATGGTCGAAAACAATCTGCTCATGCAATTTCAGGCAGATATTCTCAGTCGGCCCGTGGTGCGTCCCGTGATCAAGGAGACCACTGCCCTGGGTGCCGCATGCGCGGCCGGACTCGCGGTAGGTTTCTATAAAAATGTCGAGGATCTGCGCGAGAACTGGTCGGTCGATCACACCTGGCAACCAAATCTTGAGTCCGCAAAGCGCGAAGAGATGTACCGGCTTTGGAAAAAAGCTGTCACTCGATCGTTCGATTGGATGGACTAGCACCCGGTCAGATTCTCCAAATTCCAAAGGAGCTCCGATGGCATCTCCGCTCTTCGGCGAGTTCATGGGCACGGCGGTCCTGATCCTTTTAGGAAACGGTGTGGTGGCGAATGTTCTGCTCAAGAAATCGAAGGGCGAGGGTGGAGGCTGGATTGTCATCTCTGCCGGATGGGCGTTCGCGGTGCTGTTCGGGGTACTGACCGCGATGGCGTGTGGAAGCCACGACGCGAACCTGAATCCCGCCGTGACTCTGGGCTTCGCCATTGTCTCCGGCGATTTCGCGAAGCTTTTGCCTTTTGCGATAGCGCAGATGCTGGGTGCCATGACGGGAGCGACTTTGGTATGGCTGCACTACCTGCCGCATTGGCAGGCTACGGACGATGCATCGCTCAAGCTCGCGTGTTATTCGACGGGACCCGCGATCCGAAACTTCGCGGCCAATGCGATGAGCGAGATCATTGGGACTTTTATTCTTGTCTTTGTCGTGGGCGCGATTTTTTCGAAAGCAGTGTCCTCGACGGGCTTCCCTCCCGGCTACGGTCCGTACTTGGTGGGGTGCCTGGTATGGGGGATCGGCCTCTCACTTGGCGGACCGACTGGGTATGCGATCAATCCTGCGCGTGATTTGGGCCCGCGTGTCGCGCACGCATTGCTGCCGATTGCGGGCAAAGGCGCTTCCGATTGGGGCTATGCTTTGGTCCCGGTCGCGGGGCCGCTCATCGGGGCAGCGATGGCGGGAGTCGCCATTCGGATGATTCATTTCTAATAACAAAATCGGGCAAACGGGATTGAGTTTCCGTTTGCCCGATTCAGAGAGCTAGTTCGTATTAGCGCGTGAACGTAACGTTCAGGCCTGTCGCGAACACCAAGTCATTCTTCTTCTTGCCGGTTGGCGGGTTGGTGACATAGACGTCGCCAAAAGTGTTCTGCCATCCCAACCACTTGTTAATCTTTGTGACCGTGCCGAAATCGAAGGTGGCGCGGTATTCACCCGAGTTCTGAAAATCCGGGAAGAAATAAGCGCGCTGAGTGACGACGGTGGATTTCGTGAGCTTGTGCATGAACTCGTCGCCGATCTGGCCGGCCACAAAGCTGTGGATGAGGCGGGGCAGAGGAGCGAGCTGCGTATAGTTTTCACGGGTGTACGCGATGCCGCCGAGGATGTCGAGCGTGGTGTTGGGATTCTTGATGGCGTGCCAGCCCAAACCACCGCCATACACCTGGCGCAGGTTCAAGTCCTGCAGGGCGTCGGTGGCGAAGTCAGCGTTCACGAAGGCGAAGAGCCGCGGAGTGATGTCGTGGTCGTAGCGTGCCCCCCCGCGATTTGTGTTCGCGGTTACGCGCGTTGCAGCAGGAGCCAGGGCATTATTGGAGTAGACCGACGTCGCGTAGAGCGTTAACTTGTCATGCAACCCGGTACGGACGCCGTTGAAACCAAGAGCCAGGTTCTTAGTCTCGCTATTGCCGGCGGTCAAGCCGAACCCGACGTTGACTCCTCCTTCCCAACCTTCCAGCAGCGTGGGATGCTGCAGTTTCTCCCATGCTGCCTGCTCTGAGTCGCCGCGCATGACGACAATCGATTCCTTGGGAGCGTCGACAGTGCCAGCGTTCTTGGTCGCAACTTCCAGCTTGCCGTCGACCGTTGTGACAGGCCCAACGACAGTTCTCCCGTCTTTCAAGCCGACGTGAAGCGGTTGCTCCGACTTGACATCTTGAATTGCCGACCAGTCGACTGTGACCTCGCCCGCGAACTCGGTCTTGATGACCAGCGACTTGTCGTCGGATTTTTCGATGGTGCCGGTGAGTCGATCTCCATTTTTCAAGGTGATCTGATCGGCGAAGAGAGAAGAGCAAGCTACGACGATGAAGAGACAGATTCCAACTTTTGCGATGCGCACAGCCGTTCCTCCACAGTTAAGAGAATGGGGCCCTTCACAATCCAGGGAAAGTGATGCCCAAGACTGTCAAACAGTGCAATGCAGAATCGGTAGGTGGCCCGAATAGCGCGCGAGCCATGGCGGAATGAAAACCAATTGGGACGTGCAAGCTGGATGAACCTGGGAACTGCCCGGACGCGGACGGGAACCGCGAAGGCGGTTACAACGATATCTAAGCCTTGTTTTCGGTGTCGGATTTTTCGTCCGTGGTCGGATGCTCCTTCATGCCTTCCTTCAGCGAACGGATGCCTTCGCCCAGACCTTTGCCAAGCTCGGGCAATTTCTTGGGACCGAACACAAGAAGAGCAATGAAGAAAATGACCAGCAGATGCATTGGTTGGAAGAGACCTTCAAACATCCAAACCTCCCAAACAGGCTATTTCCGGAGACTTAACGTTAACGGAGGCGCACCCTTCCCGTCAAACGCAGTCCCGGGCCGAAGCCTAGTTCATATCATTGATCCGGCGAGCCTTATGGAACCGAGGTCGGGGTCGGTGCGGTCTAGTCGGACAGGCTTACGGTCCTATTACCTCCGTGACCTTCCGAGGATTACCGATGCAGTCTATGTTTTCAAAGAGATATCCGCAGGACCTCCCCACTGCCCAAGGAGTCGCCGTGAAGTTTTCTCGCCTGGTTTTTCCGGTTTTGTTCTTGCTGGCTGTTCTCGGGCAGTCGTATGGGGAGACGTCTCGTGTGTCGCCGGTCGATCGCACGCAATTGGCGGCGTGGCTCACGGGTGGGATTTCCAACACCCGGCTGGCGCGGCTGGCGGCGGAACGGGGTGTGACATTTACGGTGTCGCCCGCAGATGAAAAACAGCTTCGAGCATTGGGGGCGGATTCGGCACTTGTAAAGGCGCTGCGTACAGCGCATCACGGGGCAGATTCGAAGGCAGGGTGCCCGCCAGCTTTGTACAAGGCAGCCGAACTGGCGCGGGCGAAGAAATACGACGCGGCCGCCGGTCAGCTCACGAATCTTCTGCGTTCGGATTCCGAAAATTCCAGCTTGCACTTCGCGCTTGGCCAGATGCTCCTCGAACAGGAGCAGTTTGACGCCGCGATGGACGAATTCACGGAATCCGCGCGCTTGACGCCTGGGTTCCCGGAGACGCACAGCCGGTTGGCCTACCTCTTTTATCGTTCGGACGATTCGGAGAACACGATTGGGGAAGCGCGCACCGCGTTGAGCATGGATCCCGGAAACGCGGAAGCGTATCGCTATCTGGGACTTGGTTTGTTTGGAATGGGCAAGAGCTACGCCGCGCTTCACGCCTACGAGCAGTCCCTGATCCGGGAGCCGGAGAACCCGGATACTTACTACGACATTGGCATCGCGCGTCGCGAAGTAGGCGATCTGCGAGGTGCGGTCGTTGCCTATCGTCACGCGTTGCGCATTAATGGCGACTTCTGGGAAGCACACAGCAATCTGGGCGTCGTCCTGCACGACTTGGGAAGGCTCGATGAGGCAGTTGTCGAGTACCGCGAAGCCAAACGGCTGGCGCCCGACGAGTCCTCGGTTCGCAATAACCTGGGGAATACCTACTGCGATAAAGGGGAGTACGACGCCGCGATCAGCGAGTTTCGCGAACTTTACCGCCAGGACGCGGGCTGGGACGGCGGCCACGCGTGCATGGCGCAGGCATTCATGGTGAAGAAGGATTACGCGAGCGCGATCGTCGAATTGCGGCAGACCGTGCTGCAGAATCCCACGGGCGCTTCCGAGCACCGCGTCCTGGGTCAGGCGCTTGTCCTGGCTGGGAAGCCGGAAGAAGCCTTGAAAGAACTGCAGGCTGCCGTTTACCTGGCGCCCGATTCGGCCATTGCGCATCACTACCTGGGAACGGCGTTGTTCGAGACGGAGTCCTTCGATCAGGCAGAAAAGGAGTTCCGGGAGGCCGTTCGACTCGAGCCAACAGCACAGAATCATTACTCGCTGGCGGCGTGCCTGATGGCGATCGGCCACAATGACGAAGCGCTCGCGGAGTTGGAAAACGCGTCGCGACTCGATCCCGCGCAGAATTTGTATCGAGCCCGCAAGGAAGCACTGCTGAAGGTGATGGCGCAACCCAGCCACCAATAGAACGTTCGCAGGAACTTCCGAGTTTTTCCTGTCGAACCTGGCTTTCCCTGTACTAGTGGACGAGAGGTTCACTGAACTCTCGTGTGTCGGAATCCGCGGCAATGCCTCCTAGAATGGCTGCAGAAAGATTTCTGCCGGCTGCGCCGGCGCGGGCCAGGGGGCAAGTATGGAATCGTTTCGTTCAGCTCAGTCCACAGGATCAGGAACCGCAGTCCGCACAGCGCTCTCGAAGCCGAGTGTCCCTGCCAAGCCCGCAGTTTCTGCAGCGTCACGCCCACAGCCCGGAATCAGTTCGATACCCAAACCAGTCGGTTACGGCCTCCCTTGCGCGAAGTGCCACAAGTATTACTCGGCCGGGCTGAGCGAGTGTCCCGTGTGCAAATCGAAGGAACGCGTCATGCCTGCGGCGAAGCTTCCGTGCGCTCCGGTCGAAGCGCAACCTGCCCCAAAGGAACTCGACGAACAGAAAGAACGTTTCCTGCGCGAGTTCAAAGCGAAGCTTTACGAAGCCCACATGCAGATCAACACGACTTCGCATCGCTGTGCTTATTCGGCGGAGGATGATCCGGGCCACGACTCGGCTACCGTTTGCGGGGTTTGCTATGACCGTCTGCAAACACGCCTAGACCTCTTCGAGTCTGCTCTGGAGATGGACCTGAAGGAAGCGGCGCAGACGATTTATGCCGCGGTGTGGGCCGACACATCGGATAGCAGCAGAACTTATATGAACGCAGCCAAGGCCCTGCTCGGAAAGTTGCGCAAACGCGCAGGCTTACCCACCGGCCCCGGGCGCATCCAGCCTCTGTCGCACTAGGCCCGAGCCTATGTGGCTCCGCCAAAGCTCATTCGTCCGAACGCCGCCGGCACGTGGAAGTTCGGTTGTGGCGAGTGCGTCGGCTGCCATGCGTAGTAACCACGCGGTTCCTGTTTTCCCTCGCAACGAAAGAAATTGACACGCCAGACTACATGCGGGTCAAATTCTGGTGTCAGCGCTCGCATCGGAATCGCGAGTTCGGCGGCCCAAGTGTGGGCTTTCTCGTCGAGGTATGCGGAACGAGTCATGCCGCTCTTCAGGTCGGGCTTTGCGCCGAGGCCGATGTCGAGGTCGATCCACATACCGTTTGGACTCACCTCGAATTCCTTGTAGGCATGCGGTTGCGAGGGATCGGGCTGCAGGAAGGCTTCGGCCACATCACGGTCCCACAACTCGTCGCGCCGACCGTTGGGGTCCGAGTCCATGAACAGGTTCAGCTCGCGGTAACGGCATTCGAAGCGCAGATAAAGCGTTGTCTTCGACCACAGAGCGCGCACGGTTGTTTCGCGGTCGGGGGCAGGATTCTTGCCTTGCCAGTCTGAACAAAAGGTGACCGGCGCGGCGGCTTTCCACGCGGACGAGGGGGCAGCAGCATTGAGAGCAACATCGCTACCCACAAAGGCAGCCGTTATTTCTTCCTGTGAGGTTCCGCAAGGTTCGCTATTCGGGGTCTGGCTCATCATAGGGCAACACGCCAACAGAGAGACTGCCCAGCATTGCAGGATTCTTTTCACCGAAGATTCGCCGTCCCCTGCATCTTGCAGGAAAGTTAGTTTGACCGCAAGCTCTGGATAGCTCACCGCAGCGGCTCGCCGTAAGCTTTCCTCACTATGACAGCCAATGCGATACTCAACATGGAGACCGAGTTCACGATGGCGCCGATGCCGCACGATAAATGGTGGGAAGCGGTTGTTGCCCGGGACACCGCACAGGACGGCAAGTTCTTCTTTGCCGTATCGAGCACCGGGGTGTACTGCCGCCCTTCCTGCCCCGCCAGGCGCCCGCGCCGCGAAAACGTAGCATTCTTTCGTCGACCGGAAGAGGCGGAGAAGGCGGGCTACCGCGCTTGCTTGCGCTGTCGGCCCAAGACGGCTGGAGAAAATCCTCAAATTGCGAAGGTGAAGCAGATCTGCCGGTACATCGAGCAGCATATGGACGAGCCGGTGACTCTCGATCAGCTTGGGAGAGTGTTCGGGCTAAGTCCATTCCACCTGCAAAGGACGTTCAAGAAGGCACTCGGCATCACGCCGAAGGCGTACGCCGATTCGTGCCGCATGGGACTGCTCAAGCGCAACCTGCAGTCGGGCCGGAACGTGACCGACGCGCTCTATGAGGCCGGATACAGCTCGAGCAGCCGGCTCTACGAACGGACCGCCTCGCACTTGGGGATGACTCCCGACAAGTACCGCCGGGGTGCTGTGGCGGCGATGATCCGGTACACGTGCGTGGATTCTCCCTTGGGCACGATGCTGGTCGCTGCGACGGAGAAGGGAATCTGCGCCATTCAGTTCGGGGACTCTGACGACGAACTGGCGGAAGGACTGAAGCGTGAATTTCCTTTCGCGATTCGCAAGCGGGATGAAGAATCAATGCGAACGTGGACGAATACCGTTCTGAGCCAACTGTCGGGTCACAAACTGAATCGCTCGTTGCCGCTCGACATACAGGCAACCGCGTTTCAGCGGCGTGTGTGGGCGCACCTGCAGTCCCTGCCGTTCGGGGCGACGCAGTCTTACGCGCAGGTGGCCAAGGCCATTGGGAGGCCGACGGCTGCGCGCGCCGTGGCTCGTGCTTGTGCATCGAACCGGATTGCGCTTGCGATTCCGTGCCACCGGGTCGTTCGCGGGAACGGCGAAATGGGCGGCTATCGCTGGGGCGTGGACCGGAAGAAGGCGTTGCTTGATATGGAGCAGGACGCCGCGCGGGGGCGTTCGGCGACAGCCTCCGCGCGCTAAACGGCTGGAGCCCGCAAGCGACTATTCGAGAAGCTTCTCGTAGACCTTGCGGGCTCGCGACAGTTGGTCAAGCACGATGGCTTTTTCGGAGTTTGTATTCCAATCGGTATTGGCCTGCGCCGCGGCGATCAACTGATCGATCCACGCGATGAAGTAGGCTGCATCTTCCTTAGCTCTCGGTTTGGAGCCGGCGACGCTCACATAAATCGGGCTAGTGGTGGCGTAGGGATACAAATCCAGAATGGGGTAGTGCGCCTTCTCGCTCCAGGCTCGCAGAAGACACCAGCCTGATTCAGCGATCGGCAGAGTACCCTCGACATCGGCGGTATCTTGCTTTTCGCCCAGCTTCAATTCTCGCGCCACAGCGCCGTTGCAAATGATTTCCAGGTGGTCCACCGGCACGATCGATCGCATCCATGCTTTGAACTTAACCTCCTGCGTGCCCGCGGTCAGTTTCAGTTCGGCACCCAAAGGCTGATCTCCCAGCGAAAATCCAAGTAACGGTCCATTTGTTGCGAACGTACGTCCCTGCTTCAGATTCGCGAGCCACGGCTCGACGTCCAACTTGCCTTCGGGAACTTCCACGTACACGCGGTTGAGGCCGACCGGACCGCGCAGAGATGCGAAATTTGCCATGGCATCGGTGCCGGCGGCCGTGGGCAAATGGAATCCGCAGTTCAACAGGCGATACCAGACGCGCGCCGTCGACTTGTGATCACTGAAGCCGAGCACTTCGATGTAGTCCACTTTGTCGAGGGCCACATCTACCGGCAGCTCATCGGTGAGCTTCTCCTTGGCGGGATCCGGGTACGTATCAAACGGGTGCACATATCCGACCACGCCCTGCTGTTCATGCGCCATGTCGGCAACGGCCGCGTTCGTCGGATAGAGGCTGGCTGCGGCCGTGTTGGCGTAGGCTGCGTAGTCGGGAATGAGGAAATTGCGCGTCAGGTGCAGGAGTCCGAGATGTCCCCAATAGCTGGTGTGGAATTCCTGACCATGCAAAAGGAGATTGTCTGTCGTGGAGGCGGGGTCGGGTGTGGTACGGAAGTAAGCTATATCGGGAATGCGCTGTTCCTTGTTCACCACCAGGTCTTGAACGATCGGAAGATTCTCAGCTGCGGCCTGGAATACAAGATGGGCCGGCGCATTTCGATAAGCCCCACCATAGTTCATGTGCACATGCACGTCGCCGCTGACCCAGCGCAAACCGCCAGTTTCCGGCAGGGAGACTGGCTGCAAGTGAACGTCGAGATTGGCGGTTGCATTTTCAGCGACCTCAATGTCGTGATGATCGAGCTTGTACTCGAATCCCTTCATCACGTCGATGGGCACTCGCCCGGCGGGAACCTCGATCTCGTCTTCCCCGCTGGTATGAAAGTAGTGCGGCTCGAACGGCGTTTGACTGCGATCAAAGGCGTCATCCGCGTGCATCCATGTATCGTGCGGAGCATAGGCCCGTCCATCTTTGTCAGTGACGAAGACGCGTCCCGACGTTTTGTGCCCTGCCGCATCGGTGACTGTGATGTGAACCTGTCCCATCGGTACGAGAAATCGTCGTTGCTTCACTTCCAGTTGGCGCTGGGCACCTCCCGGTATCTGCTGCAGCCACAAAGAGGTATTGCCGCTGCGATTGGAAATGAATGCGATCATGTTTCCGTCAGGCGACCAGCGCGGATTAATGTTGTCGAAGTCTCCGTACGACAAAGGAAAGGGATCGCCACCTTGGGAGGGCATCACCCACAGCTGGTGCCATGCCTGTCCGATGTACGACGCGTAAACGATGCGCTTGCCGTCAGGGGAGAAAGCGGGACGTGCCTTCCATGCCGTCTCCTCGTAGTGGATCTCGCGCGCTTCTGCACCCGGTTCGGGTTTCATCCGCCAGAATCCGCCGGTGCCGTAGATGTGGCCGCGATTGGAAACGAAGAGAATTTCGCTGCCGTCGGGTGACCACGTCGGGCTGATCTCGTGATCGAACGGGCTGTAGTAATAGCGTGGCAGAGGACTACGGTTTTCTCCGGTCAGGCGCTGCACATCGCGCAGAGTGCCGTCAGCGAAGCGACCCGTAAAAATGTGGAAGCGGCCGTTGAATGATGTCGACACGAAAGCGATCCGGCTGCCATCCGGAGAAAAGCGTGGCTCGACATTGACGGCGCCATCCTGCGTTAAAGGGTGTGCCTTCCGCGTCGTTGGATCCAGCGCCCATAGCTCAATGGAACTGTGATCGTACTTCGCAAAAACGATCCATCGCCCGTCGGAAGACCAGTCGGGCTGATAGTCGTATCCGGGCCCGGCAGTCAACTGCTCGGCGACTGTCGAATCAATCTTCTGAATCCACAGCGATCCGGCCATTGAGTACACGACCGAGTGCGAGTCAGGGGCCCAGGCCAGAGAACTGGGGCCCGTGGTCAGCTGCGGCAAATACATCTCGCGAAAGTAGTAAGGATGGGGTGTCGCGACCTGCTTCAACACGGGCTCGCGCTGAGCTGCTGCCAACGCTGCGACGGTCAAGAAAATACCGCTTCGCCATACTCGAGCACGAATCGACAAGGAACTCTCCCGCAGATCTGAAGTCGGACGTGGAACGGCGCGGATTATACCGGAAGGTCTTGCGCAGCTGCGGTGAGAAGGGTGCAGGAAATCGCGGTCGAATTGTTCGAAGCGCGAATCCGATCGCTGCAATATTGCGTACTCCACGCAGAGGTGATAGGTAGAGGCCCGCATGGATACCTCTCCAACTCACGTTTTCATCACGGGAGGCACGGGGTACATCGGCAGCCGATTGATCCCGCGCCTGCTGGCTGGAGGTCACCCGGTGCGCGCGCTGGTGCGTCCGCAATCGCAAGGCAGGTTACCGTTGGGCTGCGAGGCCGTGCCCGGCGACGCGTTGAATGCTGGGTCCTACCGCGACAGGGTCAAGCCGGCCACCACGTTCGTGCAATTGGTGGGCGTGGCCCATCCGAGCCCCGCCAAGGCGGCAGAGTTCCGCAGCATCGATCTGGTCGCGGGGCGGGAAGCCGTCGCGGCCGCCTGCTACGCGGGTATTCAACATTTCGTGTACGTCAGCGTCGCGCAGCAGGCGCCTATGATGAAGGCATATCAGGGAGTGCGGGCGGAGTGCGAATCGGTCATTCACAGCAGTGGCCTGCATGCAACGATCTTGCGTCCGTGGTACGTCCTTGGGCCGGGGCATCGCTGGCCATATCTGCTGATCCCGGTGTATTGGCTCTTCGAAAAATTGCCATCAACGCGAGAGGGCGCGCAGCGTTTGGGACTGGTTACTTTAGAGCAGATGTTGCAGACGCTAACTAACGCCATTGCTTCGCCCGCACCGAACGTGCGCGTCCTTAGTGTGCCGGAGATTCGTCAGGCCAGTTGGCCTGTGTCTTGACACGCATGAAACCCGCATACAATCTGATCGAAATTGCCTTTCGACCCAAAGGTAACCCGGTCGTATGCATGAATTACCAAAGCTCATGCCCGTGGGACATCTGTTCGCTGTGCAACACGCGGTGAGATGTTGAGGTGTATTTTTCACGCCCCGTATGAACAAAAACGAGTATCTCGAGAATGTTCACCTGCGCATCCTGCGGGTCACCGAAGACCTGCGAGCTATCCAGCGCGACCTTAACTGTGCGGCCATGGAGGCTCCGGGAAACCCCGAACTGCTCGAAGAACTGAGCACCGGCCCGGAACTGGAATCGCTGCAGATACTGAAGTCAGCGCTTGACCAGATGAGGCATTTCCTTTGGTTTTACGGGCAGGTGGTCACGAATGAATCTGAGTTCGGTGACCGGCTTCGCGAGACGATTCGGCAAAAGCCCTCCAACGACGGCGTGGCACAGGAGGCTCCCACTCCTCTGAATGACCGCATTCGCGGCGCGGCTGAAGCGCTCATGCTGCAATACCTGGCCGACGGAAAGACGCGAAAGCCCAACTAACGTCCGCCCGCAAAGCAGTTATTCCAGAGTAACTGACTTCACCAAGTTACGTGGACGATCCACGTCCAAACCCCTTTTTACTGCCATGTAATAAGCGAACAGCTGCAAGGGCACGATCTCGAGAATCGGCGAGAGCAGTTCAGGCGCTTGCGGAATCGTGATGGAGTGATCCGCAATTTTCCGGATTTTCTTGTCATCTTCAGAAACCAGCGCAATTACGCGGCTTGATTGCTTCTTGAATCCGGCAATATTGCTGACCGTTTTTTCGTAGCGAAGTATCGAGCCCTGATCCGAGGCATCGCGGGTAGCGATGATCACGACCGGCAGGTTCTCGTCGATCAGCGCATTCGGGCCGTGCTTGGTTTCGCCCGTCGGATAGCCCTCGGCATGTACGTAGGAGACCTCCTTCAGCTTCAGCGCGCCATCCATTGCGATGGGATAGTGAATCGCGCGTCCCAGAAAAAGAAAGTCATCAACTTTGTGAAATTCTGTAGCGATCTGTTCGCACTGGTCCGCGCACTCCAGGAGTCGCCTTAGCTTTGCGGGAAGATCGAGCAATTCGCGAATGTAGAACTCGCGGCGGTCGGCACTTAACGATTCTCGTGCCTGTCCCAGGTGCAGCGCAAACAGGAACAGGGCAGCCATTTGCGCGGTGAATGCTTTGGTCGAGGCGATGCTGATTTCCGGGCCCGCCAGCGTGTAGATGACGCCATCGGCCTCGCGGGCGATGGTTGTGCCGGCGACGTTCGAAATCGCCACGGTGCGTGAACCCCGCACTTTTGCTTCGCGCTGCGCAGCACCGGTATCTGCGGTTTCTCCGGATTGTGTGATGACGATGGTCAGTTCGCTCTGGCCGATCATCGGGTTGCGGTATTCGAACTCGCTGGCGTAGTCGACGTCGACCGGGATGTTGGCGAGGTCCTGGATCATGTACTGGCCGACCATCCCGGCATGGCGACTGGTGCCGGACGCGACAATATTGATGCGGCTCAATCCACGAAGTTCTTCGCCCCGGATCGGCACCTCGTTCAGTTGCACCACGCCTTCAGGCAGCGAGATGCGAGGGGCGATGGTGTCATGCAGCCCCTGCGGCTGCTCGAAGATTTCCTTGATCATGTGGTGAGGGAACTCGCGTTTTTCTGCCATTTTCACTCCTTGGGCTTCTAGGCGGCTTGTCCGCGCACGAACGTCTTCAAAACATCTCCGCCCGCATTCAGGGCGACCAGGTCAGCCGGTGCGCCAGCGATCAAGAGGCCTGCTTTCGCGAGTCCGGTAGCGCGAGCCGGATTCAAAGTTGCGAGCCGCACGGCGTGCTGCAGATCCCAATTAGCGAACTTAACGATGTTGCGCACAGCCTTGTCCATCGTCAATACGCTGCCCGCAAGCCGTCCATCGCGCAGGCATTTGCCGTCTTTTACTTCGACCTCAAGCGAGCCCAGCCAGTAACGACCGTTCGGCATGCCGGTCGCCGCTGTGGCGTCAGTGACCAGGACCGCGCAGTCCGCGCCCTTCGCTCGCAAAAAAAGGCGAACCACCAGCGGGTCGATGTGGATTCCGTCTGCGATGATTTCTGCGCTGATGCGCTCGTCGACCAGTACTTCACCAATGATGCCCGGATCACGATGTTCCAGGGGGCGCATTGCATTGAAGGTATGTGTGGCATGCCTTATGCCGGCGTCCACCCCGGCCAGTGCTTGCGCCAGGTCGGCATCAGAGTGTCCCATGCTCACGCACACGCCACGACGAGTCGCTTCGCTGATGACTTCGCGCGCTCCCGGCAACTCGGGAGCGATAGTCAACACCTTCACCGTGCCGCGCGAAGCCTCCCACATCTTCTCGAAAAGCGGCAGACTCGGTTTCTGCAAATCGGCCGTGGGATGAACGCCCGGGCGCACGTGGCTGATAAACGGACCTTCCAGATGAATACCCACCGGCCGCGCGCGCAACTCCTGACCGTCAGCGGCCCGTTCAATCGCCTGCCCGAGGTGATCAAGAGCCTGCAGGGTCCGGTCCATCGGAGCCGTTATGGTCGTCGGGAAATAAGAGGTCACTCCGTGCGAATAGAGCAGGCGCTCAACCGCAGGCAAAGCGTCGGGTGCGCTATCCATGACGTCGCGTCCCGCGCCGCCGTGGATGTGCATGTCAATGAACCCGGGCACCAGGATTGCTTCTCCCAGGTCAAGAATTCGACGGCTCTTCGGAACCTCTCTCTCCGCCTGCATTCCAATGCTGGCGATGACTCCGTTTTCGATAAGCAGCACAGGCCGCTCGATACGATCGAGCGGCGTGTAGAGCTCCTTGGCTAGGATAGCGAGGTCCATTGAATCGATTTAATGTTGAGGTATTGTATCGAAGCGGCGACGGTTTCCGAAAATTGGACCCGCTTTTGATTCCGCGTCGGATGCAACCGGAATTACGGGCCGCTCGCCGTGCGATCTTAGCAGCAGCGCCAGACCAAAATCCTGAGAATGTTATACTTGACGGGTAGGAAAGCGGTAGCATCCATTATTTGGGCGACCCATCCAATGGATCCCGCGCCTTACGTCGGGGAGTGGCTCAGCCTGGTAGAGCACCTGGTTCGGGACACGGTGGAAATTCACTGATTCGGTGTCGCTTAGCTTCAGAGATCCACCCGAAAACCGGCCTTGGTTAGTCCCAATCCTTAGTCCCAAGCGTTTGATCCACCAGTTCCCAGTTCTGCGACACCGACTTCCCATTAGGAATCGCGGTAAGCCGGCATCAGATCACTTCCGGTTAGCCGACAAGAACGAGCCGCTGGCGCGGCGGACGCTGCGCGTAAGATAATCCGCCACGTATGAGGTGGTATCTGCGTCTCTTCTCCGCGGTCTTGGCAGTGTCTGCATTCACGTTTGGGCCCGAACAAAAGACGAACAAACACCCATTCAAATTCCATAGCCGGCCGCATCTCCCGCGCCCGCCGCAAACGCCAGCGGCTTCCTTCTAGCCTGCTCATCGAAAACGCCTCGGATCGACCGCAAGAATTTCGCATCGGAGTTTGCCCAAGGCGTTTCCGATCAAGCCTAGCGACCACTCGGGAGTTGGCAGGGTTCTTCTGCAGCCCTCCTTAGGGTGAGTCGCGACGGCTTGATCTCACAGCTGTTTTTACACGTGGCTATTCGGCTCCGCCGCAGCGGAATTCTGCGACGATTGCATGGTCAGCCAGCACACTGCAGCGAATGCATTGAGCGCAGCAGCAATCCGGAAGTAAGCGTCCGAATTTCCCGTCAGGCGATAGAGTAGCGGAAAAGCATTCGCGCTCGCGAACGCACCCACACTGCCTGCCATATTCATAGCGGCTGACGCGCTCCCGGAGTTTTTCCTGGCGATGTCGATGCAGTACGTCCAACTTGGGCTAATGGTCATTTCAACGCCGAAGGTAGCGACCGCAAAGGCTAATATGGCAGGCCCGGGGGAATCCAGGAGCGTGACGCCGTATACACCGCAAGCTGCCAAGAGGAACCCTGCCGCCGCTGGCACGCGCCTTGACCACGGCCTAAAGCGAGAGCGATACAACAGGTCTACAAGGAATCCCGAAACCCAATTCGCCGCTGCGCCTGACAACAGGGGGACCATGGAGTATTTTGCGGCCTGATCCGGTGACAATGAATAGCGCTGCACCAGATAGGGAAACATCCACGAAATGCAAATGAAGAACGTGAAGTTCCCGACGAAATATTGAGCCATGGCCTTTACCATGGCTTTCGAACGAAGTAAGACAACTAGATACACCGGACGCACAGCTTCTTGTTCTTGGCCAGCGGCAGCTCGATCGCTGGGAAAGTCTCTGAACCAAATCAACCAGCAAAACGCCCAGACGCCCCCCGGAAGGCCGAGGAGATAGAAAGCCGTGCGCCAGCCGTGCGCTCCTAAGAGCCATTGGAAAAACGGAAAAGCTACCGCTCCTCCCACGAGAGCGCCAGAAAACAATATGCCGTTTGCGATGCCATGCATTCGTGGCGGCAGCCAGTTGTAAATGACGCGAGCTGAGCCGGGGAAAGCACCGGCCTCAGCCGCGCCGAACAAGAATCGAACAACGAGCAACGTGCCAAGCCCGCTGGCGACGCCCGTCAACACAGTGAACACGCTCCATAAAGCGACGACCAAAGCCAATGCCATCCTCGGCCCCAGGTGGTCCGCGAACCATCCCGACGGAATTTGAGCAAAGGCGTAGCCTAAGGCGAAAGCGCTAAACACCGCTCCCATGGCTGCATCCGACAAGGAAAGTGCGGTGGCCAGGGGGGTTTTTGCTGAAGAGATCGCGGCCCGATCAAGGTAGAGAATCAGAGACAGCGAAAATAAGGCGGCCAGGACGGCCAGCCTCTTGAATGTTTCGTTCGAAATGCGTTGGGTGCTCAAGCGGCTCCGGGCTCAGTTCTCTCAGTGGTAACCACAGTAAGAGTTTTGAGAACCTCTTCCAGAGGACCCCGGAGGGGTTGTTGCATCAGATGTTCCGCCATTCTGGAGAGCTCCGCTGACCATGTTTTCGCCTAGACAATGATAGACACGCACACCGAGCGGAGAACGTTCCGCCAGCGGCTGAACTCCGGCTGGAGTCATCCGCTTCCCAAACCTACGCTTTGACGTATACCGTCTTGATGTTCGTGAACGCATCTTTCACCGTCGGCCCGATGGAAAAGGCTCCTAGCCCGGAATCTTTCACGCCGCCAAAGGGAACGTGCGCTTGGCTAGCAGTTCCGTGATTGATGTGCGCCATACCGCATTCCACATATCGCAGAAAGTCGTGGACGAGATGTTGATTCCGCGTAAACAGCGCTGCAGCGAGGCCATACCGCGTGGAGTTGGCAATACGAAAGGCTTCCTCGGCATTACGCACGCGAATCACGGGCAATACCGGACCAAAGATTTCATCGAGGGCAAGCGGAGAGTCCGGCGCAACATGATCAAAGAGTGTGGCGGCGTAGAAATAGCCCTCCTGCTCAGCGTCTTTGACCAGTGAGTGTCCTCCCAGAACGAGTTTGGCCCCTCCTTCTTCCCCCACGCTCACATAACGGGCTACGGTCTCCATTTGTTCGCGGCTTACGAGTGGGCCCATGGTGGTATCTGGGTCCAGACCATTGCCAATTCGAATGTTGAGAATGCGGAGGCGAAGCCGTTCGACAAGGTCGTCGGCAAGCGATTCTTCCACCAGCACCCGGCTCAGGGCGGTGCACCTCTGCCCACCACACAAAAAGGCCGCTGCCACGATCTCGCGGGCAGCTTCATCGAGGTCGTCACAGTCGAACACGATGGCCGGATTCTTGCCGCCGAGTTCCAATTGAACCTTGACCATCCTTTGCGACGCGCACTCGTTGATCCGCGCGCCCACAGTCGTGGAGCCGGTAAAACTGATGCCACGGACTCGCGGGTCGGATATCAGGCGATCTCCGACAGTCCTGCCCGGGCCAATAACAAGGTTCAAAACTCCAGCCGGCAAACCAGCTTTCTCAGCCAGCTTGGTAATGTACACGGCCGACCACGGCGTCAGGGAAGCAGGCTTTAATACCACGGTATTGCCGCAGGCCAGCGTGGGCACAATCTTGCGCACGGGAGCAACCACCGGAAAGTTCCAAGGGGTAATCGCGGCCACCACACCTATAGGTTCAAGAATCGTGTAACAGGTAACCTCGGGCCGTTCGCTGGGGAAGGTATTTCCGCACAAGCGGAGCGCTTCTCCCGCCGAAAAGCTGGCTTCGGAGGAAGCGCGCGCAACTTCGCCGGCGGACTCCTGAAGCGCTTTGCCTTGCTCCAGGGTGATAATTCTTGCGAGCTCGTTTTGGGAATCCGCCAGCAACTGCGAGAAACGAACTAATATTGCCGCTCGCTGTGGAGCGGGAGTGCCCGCCCAGATCACGCGAGCTGAGTCGGCGGCGGCGAGAGCGTGATCGACATCCGCTTCCGTGGAACAGGGAAATTCCCCAAGAACTTCCGCGGGGCGGGCAGGGTTGCGGGTCTGGTAATAAGTGCCGCTTTCAGGCGGCATCCAACGTCCCGCGATATAGTTCAGGTGGCAGTCCATATCAGAGACTCTGCTCGAGGATTCCGGCGAGTTCCTCCCTCGTGGTTGAGCGAGGATTTACGGCCACATTCCCGCTCTTCATGGCTTCCTCCACGACGCGCTGAATATGGCTGCTCCGCAAACCACACTGCGCGAGCCCGCGAGGGATGCCGATATCCACAGAAAGTCTTTCGACGGCCTGCACGGCAAGTAGCGCCCCGTTCGAAAGCGAAATTTCGCGAGTGATCTCGCCCAGCGCTTCGGCAACTCTCGCGAAGCGGTCCGGAGCAGCGGTATGATTGAAACGCATCACCCGCGGTAGCGTCACGGCTACCGCCAAACCATGGGGAATGCGCAAGTCCCAACTTCCGAGCGGCATTGCCAGGGCATGCGCCAGCCCGAGCCGGGTGGGATTCATGGCAATGCCGGCCATCGTGCTGCCGAGGAGCATGGCGTAACGCGAAGCGCGGTTGTGGCTTTCCAGCACAGCGCCGCGAAGATTGCCGCCAATGAGTTCAATCGCGCCCAATGCCACGGCAGATGAAATCGGCTGGCAGGCGTTATTGGTATAGCACTCAATGGCGTGAGCCAGCGCATCCATGCCGGTTGCGGCCGTGAGTCCCGGCGGAAGATCGAGGCTCAGCTCGGGGTCGCAGAGCGCAACCGCTGGATAAAGGTGAAAGCTGCCGATGGCGACCTTCAGACCCGTTTCATCATTGGTAAATACAGACCAGAGACTGACTTCACTGCCTGTTCCCGCGGTCGTCGGTACCGCAATCACAGGGAGAGAACAATTTTTCACCCGATGGAGTCCGGTGAAGCTAAGTAAGGAGCCAGGATTGGTGGCCAACATCGCAACCGCTTTAGCGGTATCCAGAGAACTTCCACCACCTATCCCTAATACGACGCCGGCTTGACTGCGCATCAGGCGTTCTGCCGCCTCGAGGATGAGGCCCGAGCCGGAGTCAGGTTTAACCTCGTCGTACACATCGCACCCGATTCCCGCTTCGGAGAAAAGGGTGAGGATAGAATCGAGAATCCCAGCCGCCCGAATCCCGGGATCCGTAACCAAGAACACCCGGGTGCAGCCAAACGAACGCACACGTTCGGGGAGCGAACGCACCACACCAAATCCAAAGTGAATGTCCGTGGGGACGGGGAAGAAATTAAAACCCTGGTCTGCCCTCCACGGGATCACGGTTGAGCCTCCGCGGGGCCTCTGGTGTCAGCGGCCCTGGGGAACGCCAGACCCAGGCTTTCGCCGAGTTCTGCCAGCTGGGCGACAATGCTTTGCAGGAGCGGAATCCCGAGAATCCTGTTCCTGGCTTCATTCTGCCTCTCAAGTTCTCCGGGAGCGAGCACTTGAGACGTTCCGGCAGCGGCCGGCGAGGACTTCAGCATTCGCAAAATCTCGTCCATGTGGGCGGCAAAATCTTTGCCGGGAATGAACAAGTCGGTTCGTGCAGCAGAAAAAAAGTGTCCAAGGTTTTGTTCCACCCCGAGATCCTCGAGCCTGTGCAAATTCAGGGCAAACCCCGAGCCAGTGAGCACGCCGCACAGGATGTCCACGATGAAGGAAATGGCCGAGCCTTTCGCACCCCCGAAGGGAAGAACTGAACCGGCAAGCGCAGCCTTGGGGTCAGTCGTTGGATGGCCGTCAGTATCAATGGCCCAGTCGGCGGGAATCGTCTTGCCCTCCTGCGCCGCCACGATAATCTTTCCACGTGCGACTACGCTGGTCGATGCGTCAAACAGTAGCGGGGGCTCCTGTCCAGCAGGAATGCCAACCGCGATGGGATTCGTTCCCAGGAATCGCGCGCGGCCGCCATACGGGGCCATGTGCGGCGGCGCATTCGAAGCAGCGAACCCGATGAATCCTCGATGGATGGCCTTTTGCACATAGAAAGCCGCGATGCCGAAGTGATTCGATCTTCGCACACCGGCAATCCCGATGCCCGAAACCTCCGCCAACGCGATAGCCTTCTCCATTGCCCGAACACCGACCGCGGGACCAAGTCCGTTGTCACCATCGAACAGAACAGTGTTCCCGCGTTCTTGAACTACGCGAGTCACAGGTCGAGGGTTCACGACTCCCTGCCGGATGCGGCCGGCATAAACTGGCAGCCGAACCACGCCGTGGGAGTCCACGCCGCGCAAATCAGCGGCCACCAGACACTCGCTTACCTCCTTTGCGTCGAGCGCGGGGACCTGCAGCTCCTGCAAGGCGGCGCAACAAAACTTCTGAAGATCGTCGACTCGATAGCGCGCGATTTCACCCACGGGACTGCCCTGCAAGTCGGGGAAGCCCCAAAATTTCTACGGTCGTCTTACCCTCCGCCAATTGACGGAAGATTTTCTGTTCGCGATCTCTTCGCGCAATCGCCGCTTGCAGCACCACTTCGAGAGCTTCCTGGGCGAGTACGACCAGACCGTCCGCAGTACCCACGACAACGTCGCCCGGCCGGACGGTCACGCCTCCTAGATCTACCGGCTCATTCAATTTGCCGAATTTTTCCTTTTTGCAGGCACCAATTGCCAGCCCTCTTGCGAAGACTGGAAAAGAACCGCAGCGATGGCTTCCATGTCACGGACGGCGCCATCCAATACGAGCCCCGCGATGCCTCTGGCTTGAGCGGCTGTCGTAAGTACTTCGCCCCAAGCACCTGCGGATTGACATCGCTCCGCATTGGCAACCAGCACCACGCCAGGTTCTGCGTGGGCAACGGCGTGATGCAGCATCAGATTGTCACGAGGAGGGCAGCTTACCGTCAGGGCCACGCCACAAATCCGGCACCTGGCCACATCGGTCGGATTTGCGGATCCACCATGCCCTGCAACCCAGACGCTTCATACAAAGTGGCCGCATCGAATTCGGACAACAAGCGCAAAGTCTCTGGAAGAATTTTCATGTGTGGCCCTTTGCTTGATTCAACGCAACACCGGAAAGAGTGGCCAGGAATTGTGCGGCAGCGGCGAAATCCTCGTCCCCTTTCCCGGCGGCACTGGCAGCGGCGAAAATTTGCGCCACATTCGACACCATGAACAAGGGAATGCCCAGCGCTCGCGCTGATTCCACCGCCAGGTTCACATCTTTTTTCATGAGCTCGAGTTTGAAGCCGGGCTGAAACGAGCCTTCGAGCAGGAAACCGGGCAAGCGCAGGTCCATCATTTTGGAATAGCCAGAAGAGGTTTTGATTACGTCATAGAGAGTCGCGGGGGCAACGCCGCACTTCACGCCCAGAGCAAACGCCTCCCCGATAGCCAAGAGGTGAATCGCCGCCAGGGCCTGGTTCACCATCTTGACGACTTTTCCGTGACCTACTTCTCCCACATGAACAATGCGTGTCCCCATGGTCTCAAGAAGGGGGCGGCAGCGCTCGAGCAGCGCCGGTTCGCCGGCCGCCATGATTGTCAATGTGCCTTGCGCCGCCGCGGTAGTGCCCCCGCTCACCGGCGCGTCTAGTACTTGGCCGCCGCGGCCTCGCATAGCCTGCTCCACCTCCTGCATGGCCATGGCTGTTCCGCTGGTCATTTCGACGAGCACTTTGCCCGCGGAAAAGCCGGCCAAGATTCCCTGCGAGCTAAACACCGCTTCGCGAAGTTCCGCATCTGCCGGAAGGATGGTAATTATGACGTCGGATGACGTCGCTACATCTCGCGGAGTTGGCTTGATTTCTGCGCCCAGCGCACTCAATTCTTCGGCGGGTTCCCGCCGACGATGGAACGTCGTATAAGTCTTAAAGCCCGCCCCAACCACGCGCTTCGCCATGGGCAGACCCATCGCACCAAGACCAACGAATCCTACATTCACGATTTCCCTTTTTCACTCCACGCGCGACACTTGCGGAGCAGCTCTCCGCCGTCGTGGAGCAAAGTCCCTATTTCTGCAAATCGAAATACAACCGTGCTGCGTTCTTCCCGGCCTCATCCTCCATGGAATAGAAAGAACTGCTGATGGCCCCCAACGGCTTGATGGCAATCCCCAATGTCTTTCCGTCGATCATCCGCTGCAAGACCGGCTTCCCGATGGTGAGATAGGTCTTGCCCCCGTCGCCCGCGGTAATCGGCCAATCAATGATCATCTGGGTGTTCAAGACGCGATCGAGTCTTTCGTAATGGCAGAAGCTGTCGGTGGTCACAGTCCGCTGATCCCAGTCCGGGTCTCCCCAAGAATCTCGACCACGCGCACCAGGCCGAAGTCTTTCACCGCTTGCGCCTTCTGCTGGAGCGCCCAGGTGGTGAGTTCCAACAATCCATGGTCAGCCACTTTCTTTCCGCCAAACGCTTTAAAGTCCCATCGCAAAATGACGTAGTGGCTTCCATCCACGGTCAGAACATTTATCGCCTTCCCAGTTCTGTCTTGTGCCTGCCAATCGTTTAGGTTTACGTCCGTATTCTCGAGGTCGATCATGCTATCCTGCGCCACCGGGACGACCTGATGAAACTTCTTGGAGTCGGCAACTGGCGGATGATAAGGAACCGAGTCGCCTTTGTCAGGTCCTGCGGTGGCTACATTCACGACATCTACTCTTATGTAATCAATGTCGAGCTGGTATTTCTCAAGACCCCAATCCATCAGAGCAAGGTGAGCGATCACCGTATCACCCGGCACAGCATCAAAATGATTGGTGGTCAAGCTGAAGGTGTACCAGTTGTTTGTAGTGGGAATGTCGTATTCCATCAATTGGGAATAGTCATCCGTCGTTCGCTGAGTGGCCAACTGAAGGTTGATGCGCCGAGGCGCATGACTGGACCGCACACGCGCCTCAATGCGCACTTCGTAGCCGGGTGTTTTCAGCAGTGACAAATCCAGCTTTCCGTTCAGCTTGCGTTCGATAAGCGCCCACCAAATGCCTCGCTTGTCTGTCGTTCCATCGACAAAAACGGACGCGTGGCCTGCAGCTCCCTGGCGCAAGTCCATGGTGGCGGTTCCGTCACCCGCCAAAAACAGCCAGCCCTGGTTGCCCTCCGGGTCGAGCGCCACCGTGGGACCATCGAAATTGTCAACGAACTGAGCGTGAGCGAGAGAGGAGAATGCAAAGGCCATCAACAGGAGCAGGATGGAGATTATGGAGAAGCAGCTGCTCGTCAAGGAGCACCCCTAGACGGATAAGAGAATTTGGACGATATGCGACCTGATATATGATGTCAAGCTTGGTACACGGAGGAGAGGAGAGATGCTCTTTTCAAAGCAGCTCACGAGTTTTCTCCGTCGTTGTCGTCCAATTCTGATTCCCCTATTGCTGTCTTTCGCGTTTGCTGGGAACTGTGTCGCCGTTGCGCCGCCCGTGCATGTTTGGGAGAAACAGGAGGTGACCTTTACGTCTGCACGGACTTGGGCCAATCCCTATACCGATGTGATTGTCTGGGTGGATCTAAAAGGCCCCGACTTTCGCAAGAGGATCTATGGATTCTGGGACGGGGAGCGAACCTTTCGCGTCCGCTTTCTCGCTACGGTGCCCGGCGAATGGAAATGGGAGAGCGGGTCGAATCCCGAAGACGCCGGATTATCCGGCAGGCACGGTGAGTTCAATGCCGTCGCCTGGAGCGAGGAAGAGAAAGAGAAGAACCCGCTGCGACGCGGACTTCTGCGGGCCACCGCCAATCGTCACGCCATCGAGCAGGCGGATGGCACTCCGTTTTTTGTAGTTGGTGACACCTGGTATTCAGCCGGCACCAATCGTTTTCTCTGGAAGGACGACAACCATGAACATCCTCTTGGGCCGGACACTGAATTCAAGGACTATCTGCGTTACCGCAAGGCTCAGGGCTACAACTCCGTCCTCATCATTGCTGCGTTTCCAGCGTGGGCTACGGATGGATATCCCGTGGAGTTGTTCATGGAGAACCCGGAGCGGACCTGTGTGCGATCCGCCTGGACCGAGTATGGACCAAGAGCGCCAAGAATATGGAGAACGAAGGCGGCCGCGCGTTTTTGTTCCCAGGACAGGTGCCGGGATTTGAAAAAGTTTTTCCGGATTTGGATCGCATTAATCCTGCCTACTTCCACTATCTGGACCGGAAAATTGACTATCTGAACGAGCAGGGGTTCATTCCATTCATCGAGGTTGCACGGCGCGATACCGGCCAGGTTTGGAAGAAGTATCACTCCTGGCCGGACTCGTATGCGCGGTACATCCAGTACGTTTGGTCCCGCTACCAGGCCAACAATACGGTTTTTAGCCCCATCCACTTCGACATCGATCAAGATACGATTCCAGCAAGCGACTACAATGCCGCGATCAAAATGGTCATGACCAAGTTTGGGCCACCACCGTATGGCACGCTGCTTACAGCCAACTCGAACCCATCGTCTCTCGTAAACTTTGGAGACGATTCCTGGGTGACGTTGCACCAGATGGGTAATGAGCGGGAGCACGACTGGTATTGGTACCTGACGGAGATTTATCAATCTCCGTATCATCAGCCGGCATTGAACGGGGAGCCGTACTACGCTGGTTACAAGGATGAATTTGGGCTGGGCGAAGGCGGCTATAAGTACGGCGCGGATGGCGGGTCCGACAAAGACAACCAATACGTTCGCTCCTCGATGTACGGGAGTTTTCTTTCAGGCGGGCTGGCAGGACATATCTACGGCGCGGAAGGCATCTGGGGCGCCGACATTGAACCAGCATCCCCGGTTAAGATGTGGGACGCGTTCCAGTGGCGCTCTGGCGCGGAAATGCAATATTTGAAGACCTTCGCATTTTCCATCGGGAGACACTTTCAGGACCTGGTGCCAAACGCCGACCTGGTTTCGCCCAACAAAACCCACGTGACCCTCGGATATGAAGGCTGGGCGTTTTCCGCGCGCACACCGGACAAAAAAATCTTTTTGATTTACTTTGAGAAAGGCTGTCCCCGCAGCCAGATTCGCGGGGCCCTACCGCTGGCCAACTATCGAGCGCAATGGTTTGATCCTCGCGCGGGAACCTGGAGCGTTGCGGGGAATGGCAACGTGCAGTCGGATTCGACCGGCATCATCGCCTTGCCCGATTTTCCTGCCGATCTCGATTGGGGCTTGCGTCTAGAAAACGCGGGCCGTCCATAGACGCGAGAGACGCCGTGAGGTCGGTGACTGTATTTTGTCTAACCAACCAGAGCGCTCACTATAGTAGCCGACCACCTGAAAGTTGGTCCGATCAGTCAATACAGGGCGTGAAAAATTGTAGGCTTAGTCCCAATCGTCCAATTTCGCGCAAATCGAGGGCGAAAGCGGTGCAGCGTAAAGTATAGTAGAATATGGAGCTAACAGTCGGGGAGTGGCTCAGCCTGGTAGAGCACCTGGTTCGGGACCAGGGGGTCGGAGGTTCAAATCCTCTCTCCCCGACCATTCTTGATTTTTCGCCCTTTCGAAGATCAAGTCAAAGGGCTTTCTGTAAGTGGGATAGAGACTTACAGCGTCAATAGAGCAGTTCAAAAGTACCATTCTAAGCAATTTGGCCTTGTTCCGCCGGATTCCGCGTAAGGTACAGAGAATAAGCCTTGTTCGCGAGTTCTAAAATTCTTTGTGCACGTCAGCAGTCGATCGCTGTAGGCTGTCCCTGGCGGGTAAGAGCAACCTCGATCTGCGTTCCTCTCTGGTCCACTCGGACATCTTGCGCTCCCAGAAATCTTCCGGGATTTTGCCATCCAGTTTGTCATGATAGGCTTGGTCAATGCGACGCCGCACGGCGGACAAACGTGGCTGCAATGCGTTGCGCTGCGCGGTGCTAACGTTCTGGGCTTGCTCCTGATCGCGCGCCAGAGATTTTTGCAAACTTGCTAACACGTGATCGGGGATTTGAATCCCTTTAACGATGACGCCCAGTTTTCCCGCCATCTCGGGTTCCGTAAAACGTGGGGTGCTACATTTCCCGCGATACCTTGTGCAGCGGTAATAAACACGTTTCCCTTCTTCCGCTCTGCCGTGATCGCGCAATGATCCTGCGCGCAATGTAACAAGCCGCGAAATGCAAATTCTTGTTCGCGGTATTTGGGTTTGTTGTGTCCGCGCTGCCCGGTGACTGAGAGTTGTGCGAGTATCCCAACTGCATGCGAGGTTGTGCTCTTCCATCACGGGTGATCAGACCCGGATCGATGTTTATATAGGTCAAATTCCCTGCTTGGGGTGTTGGGAAGGCACCCAGAACCCAACTGCCTCGCACCGAACCTCCGTTGATCAACACGTCCGGCGGATTGGTTCCGCCGGCTTTCAACTGAACCGCGGCCTGCCCAAGCCCCGGGGCCGCCGTCATCTGAACGTTGGTGAGCTCAAAGCCCGGCGAGTTGGTTGCGTCAGCGACGATGCCATACTGCACGCTCTCGAGATCAATGTCGCTTCCGGTTCCCCACACAGTCCGAATGCCGGGTCCCCAAGTGTCGGGCGAATAGGTCAGAAATATCCCCGCGAAACGTGAGCCCCGAAGAAGTCCTGCATGACCAGGGCAGTCCATCTCGATGGACCACCAATGCGGTGCCGTGATTGAGCACCCATGTGTCGATGGCAGTCGGATAAGGCGCGTCTTCCGCCTTCGTCCCAGAAAACGCCATTGCGTAAGATTGTGCAGGCCCGCAAAGTCGAAAAGTGTGATTCGATGTTGACACCTATGTTGAACGCCCCGATGTTCAGATTCTGGGCCATGTTTCGGCCGGCCTCGATGTCGAGGAAGTTGTAGGCATTGGTCACCGTGGAGCGGACCACTTTCGCGCCACCGCCAGAAGTGACCCGTATGGTGTAGGGATAAACTTTTGGGAGCTGCGGCGCTAGTGCCAACCTGGTTTGGGTAGTGAAAGAGCAGGTCGGCTATTCCGGCTCCAACTCCCTGTAGGGTCACGAAAGGGGTGCCGGTATTGGTGACTAGGAGCGTGGGTGCAATCGTTGCCACGGCAGGATTGACTCCAGCAACATCGAAAGGCCCTTCCATCACTCCGCACAGGACCACCCCTGCTGGCACATCGAAGTTGCCGGTGGTGAAGTAGCGAGCCACTTTGAAGACAACCGACCCGCCTCCCGCCGCAACCGCAGCGTTAATAGCGCTTTGTATTGCCGAGGTGTCGTCGGTGACACCATCGCCTTTCGCGCCGAACCACTCCACCGGAAACGCGCCGACCAGGGCGCCGACGTTGATGGAGTTCGAACTTCCCGTGACCGAAGATGTGGCCTTGTCTGTTGCAGTGATCATCTGGTGACCACCCGTAGCGAGTGTGGCTGAGAAGATTTTGGTCCCGGATACAAGCGTCGAGTCGGCGGGAAGTTGCGAATGGGGATCGGTGCTGGCGAAATGCACTGTGCCGGAATAGTTTGTCACCGCGTGATTCGAGGCATCGAGTGCCATCACTGTGAACTGAAAGGAAATCGCGGAGGGAATGTTGGCCGGACCGGTGACGGAGAAATGAGTGGCTGTTGAGGGAGCAGTGGTAATAGTGCCGCCGCCTCCTCCGCAAGCATTAAGTAGGCACAAGAGAGCAAGGAACAAGAACGGCAGGGATCTCTTCATCGTGAAATTCCTCGACGAACATCGACGTCTGTGCGCCACGCCAATCTGGGGGTCAGGGTATGTCGTATCCGATTACATTCTTAACAGTCAGATGGCCCGCCGAGGGCGCGGGGAAAGGACCCACGGCCTGAAAACCGCGCACCGAGCCTCCATCAACGAGCACGTCCGGAGGCGGAACCACCGGCTTTCACTTCCACCGCCGCCTGTTCGTCCCCAATGATTACATTCGCAAACTCATAGCCTGCCGCATTGGACGCGCTGACGATGATGCCGTACTGCACGGTATCGAAATTGATGTCGCTTCCAGTCCCATCCCACACCGGGGATTTTGGGTGGTGTCGGGCGAATCGGTCAGAAGCATTCCTGCGTAACGGTGGGACAGGACTACATTGTGCATCGCGACGCCGTCCGCGCGGTTCACAACTAGTGCGATCCATGGCTCATGACCCAATCGTCGATCGTGGGTGGAGAAACGAACTCCCACGCATCCCAGAACACTGTGTTGCGCAGATTTCGCAGCGTGACGTGATCGAGTGCGTGATCGACATTGACGCCGATGTTGTACGCGCCGATGTATAGGTCCTGTGCGATGACCCTACCACTCTCGATGTCGAGAAAGTTGTAGGCATTGGTCGCCATGGAGCGAACTACCTTTGTGCCTGGAGAGTTCGCAACAATCGTGTAGGGATAAACATTCGGGGCTGAGGCGCTCGCGCTGACCTGGTTCGGGTAGTGAAATAGCAAGTCAGCCACTCCTGCATTGATGCCATTCAGGGTAATGACCGGGGCGCTGGTATTGGTGACCAATAGCGTGGGCGCGATCGTTGTAACGCCGGGATTCGCTCCCGAGGCATCGTCGAAAGGTCCTTCAATCGAGCCGCATAGGATCACTCCCGCAGGCACAACGAAGCTGCCGGTGGTGAAGTACCGTGCCACATTGAACACCACCGAACCGCCGCCCGCGGCGGCAGCAGCGCTAATGGCGCTTTGAATCGCGGCTGTGTCATCGGTGTGACCGTCCCCCTTCGCACCGAACGCCTGCACCGATGTGCCGGTACACACGGCTTCGGCAAGACTCCCGCAGCCTGCGCAAAGAATGCAAGCAAGAACGATCGCAATCGCCGTTTTCATCTCTTAATCTCCTTAGTGGCTGGGATCCGCCGCCACGGGATTCGCCACGCAATCTGCGATTCGCAAATAGGATGTCACCGATGCGGTGCTAACCTTCGTCTCTATCTCTTGTGGCGTTGCCCCGGACTCTAGTCTGGTTGGATCATCCGTCTTCCAGACAAGCGAAAACTCCTGCGAACAAGATTCCGCATCCGCTGGATCGGACTTACGGGTGTTTTTCCGCCGATCATGGGATGCCATCCAGAGCCTCCGAGGATCGCGGTGGCTTCGCGGTTCTGCCTGGAGGCGATTCTCGCTTCATTATCTTTGTCGCAATCGCCGATCGGTACCAGCAGGTAGGGGTGCCCGCAAACATCCGAGTTGTCGCAGCCGGGCGGAATCCCGTTGACGCCGATCACTCCCTGATCGGTAATGGCATTGGGTTCAAGCAGGATTACGTCTGACTTTGGGGAAACCAAATCGTTCAGATCAACCAGGTCTCCCTCTTCCCAAAGAAAGGCCGAAATAAAAAAGCCGCAGTCTGGGCTGGATATACCCACAATCTGTGACAAAGAGTTGATGGCAAAAGCGCTCGAACACGTGTCGCCGGGCAGAACACCTAGGTCTTTCATAACCCCGTTTTTCCAGAGAAATGCATGGGAGGCTTGGTCGCCGGCCAAATCAGCTTGACCTACAACTTCACCGGCATCATTGAGCCAGTTGGCCGCGCCGTTGGTTCCGCCCAGAGTGCCCAGGTCAGTCAGCGTAGCGTGATCCCAAAAGAACGGATGAAAGGCCAGATCTCCGGCAAGGTTCGAGGACCCCGCAAGTTGGCCTCGGTTGTTGGGAGCGAGGGGAAGACCAAAGGTGCCCCCCAGGGTACCTACGTCAATCATCCTACCGTTTTCCCACAGAAACGGATCAATGGTGGCCAGCCCAGTCGTCGGATTCGGAGTCCAATTCGTATACGACCCACCGGATACCTGACCCCTCGCATTCACCCAGACGGCAAACGTATCGGGTCCGCCCAAGGTTCCCAAGTCGCGTTTTTTTCCGTTCTGCCACAAAAACCCGCGAGTTTGCGTTGAGTTAGTGGAGCCAAAGAAAAAAACACCGTAAATGGAAAGCGGATCGGGAATGGCGTTTAAGGCAAAACCCGCTACCTGTCCCTGGTTGTTGATCGAAAATGCGGGACTCTGGTTTCCCCCGAAGGTTCCCAGTTCGATGATCTTTCCGTCCTTCCAAACTACCCCGCGGACTTCGATCAAACCAAGCAGTGGGTCGATCACGCCATTCTCCGATTGTCCGGCAATCTCGCCCTTATCATTATTCCCTAAGGCATTGCTGCAGTTCTGCTCCGACGGCGACAGTGCACCTAGGTCGGTGATCTGACGGTTATGCCGTCGGAGCGCATGGTTCACATTCGGCCCAGGCACGCAGAGGAATCCGTTACTGTTCGGCGGAAGAGGAACTGCTGTCTGCGCGGTACCCACAGCGTCGCCACCGTTGTTGATGTATGGTCTCGTTCCCCGAAGGATTAATAAAGCCTTGGGGGCCTCCGAAGGTTCCCAAGTCGATGAGCCTGTATTTGTGGTGGTGGGGCTTGCCCTCTTGTTGTGCCCCTTGGGCCGTAGTCTGACCCGGGATCACCAACGCTGCGAGTAGCGCCAATGTAGCGAAAGTAGTCTGATGTTTCATACACGTCTCCTATGATGTTCATGTTGGGGGCGGGTACGCTCACTAGTTGTTTATGATGGGCGACTCCCACTTACCCACTTTCAAGGCGACATTGACTGAGGCACGCGAGAAGAGCAATGCACTGGGGCTGGCATTTGTATGGCATAGTTGTGGCATCGCTAACCTATTGAGTGGACACGTTTGGGTTCAGTAAGAACGTCATCCCTGAGGGCGATGAAGAGGAGCGGAACAATTTCTGCACAGTGATAAACTCACTCCGAGAAATCCCGTGGATCCTGCTCCGCTTCCCCATCTCGTTAGCTTTGGAGCCTTTGAGTTGGATCTCCGGGCACGCGAACTTCGGAAAGCAGGACTGAATACTGGGCTGCCGGAGCAGTCCATAAAGATCCTGGCGCTGTTGCTGGAAAAGCCCGGCGATGTGGTGCTGCGGGAAGAGATTCGCAAGAAGCTCTGGCCGCACGACACGGTGGTAGAGTTCGATCACAGCATCAATGCCGCCATCAAGCGGCTGCGGCAAGCGCTCGGCGACCCGGCTGAGGCGCCGCAGTACATCGAGACGCTCGCCCGCCGTGGCTATCGCTGGAAGATTCCCCTGGAGTGGGTAAAAGCGGAACGAGCCGAAGGGGCGGAGGCTCAGGGCGCTGACAGACCGTGCCGTCGCAGGCGGGAGTCTGATCGGCAAGAAGGTATCTCATTACCGCGTGCTAGAGGTTCTGGGCGGCGGCGGCATGGGTGTGGTGTACAAGGCGGAAGACATCAAGCTGGGTCGCCGCGTCGCGCTGAAGTTCCTGCCCGAGGAACTGGCCAACGATCCTGCCGCGATGCAGAGATTTGAGCGCGAAGCACGCGCCGCCTCGTCGCTCAACCACCCCAACATCTGCACCATCCATGCGGTTGAAGAACGGGAAGGGCAGCCCTTCATTGTGATGGAGTTGCTGGAGGGCCACACGCTGCGCGACGTACTTTCGGAGAAAGATTCGAGGGCGACCGCTTCAACTTGTGCCGCTGCTCGATACTGCCCTACAGATCGCTCAGGGACTCGAAGCCGCGCACCAGAAGAGCATTATCCATCGCGACATCAAGCCGGCAAACATCTTCATTACCAATCACGGACAAGTGAAAATACTGGACTTCGGCCTCGCCAAACTGCATGAGTCTGATTCCGTGGATTCCCAACCTCAATCATCAGCCGAGCCACGGCCGAACCTCGGATCGAGTCCACTGCTGACCCTGACGCGCACCGGCGTGGCCATGGGGACCGCCGCCTATATGTCTCCGGAGCAGGTGCGAGGTGAGCGACTGGATGCGCGCACCGACCTGTTCTCGTTCGGCCTGGTGCTCTATGAAATGGCGACCAGGCAGCGAGCGTTCCCGGGCGACACCGCGCCAGTGCTGCATGAAGCCATCCTCAACCGGACGCCGGTTCCTGCGCGCGAGCTAAACCTTCAAATTCCCGAGAAGCTCGAACGCGTTATTACCAGAGCTCTCGAAAAGGATCGCGAGGCTCGTTATCAAACGGCTAGCGAATATCGCCGACCTGCAAGCGCTTCAGCGCCTGTCGGCGCCGAAGCGTCTGCCGCGCGCCTGGGTTACAGGGTCGGAGTCGCCGTCGCAATCGCTATTGCGGTTATTTTTTCCGTTCTGAACGGACCCCCGAAGACCGTGTCGGTTGCCCCTGAAATCAAGATGCGGCAACTCACAACCAACTCGACCGACAATCCAGTCGCCAATGGCGCGATTTCACCGACGGCAACTACCTGGCCTATATCGACACGCATGGGATGCACATCAAGTTCATTGACACCGGCGAAACTCGTTCCGTTCCTAACCGGAGGCGCTTAAGGATCAAAGCGTGAAATGGGAAGATGGATTCTGGTTGCCCGACAGTAACAGGTTCCTGGTCAATCTTCATCCCGCCACAGAGGAACGGAATTCTGCCAACACCAGCATTTGGGTGGTTTCTGTACTTGGCGGAGCGCCCACAAAACTTCGCGATCATGCCATCGCTTGGTCCGTTTCTCCTGACGGCTCGTTGGTGTCGTTTGGGACAAACAAGGGAAAGCTGGGTGACGAAGTCTGGCTTATGGGGCCGAATGGGGAACAGGGCGGAAGTTCCAGGAAACCGACGAAGACCACGCGACTTGCTGCCTTACGTGGTCACCCGACGGCAAACAATACCTCTACATTTCTGGGGAGTCGGTGGTAAGTCGCAACGTAAAGGGAGGTCTGCCCGTCACCTTGTTTCAGCCTCCCGTGCTGGCGAAGATGTCAGACTGGGTGCGGTTGCACGATGGACGGATGATCTATGCCTTACCCGAGCCTACGAACAACAGAACCTGCAATTACTGGACAACGCGCATCGACCTGAGCACCGGCAGGCAGCTCGAAGAACCTAGGAGGCTAACGAACTGGCCCAACTTTTGCGTGTTTGGCGGTAGCGTCACGAACAATGACAAGCGACTGGCGTTCGTGGCGTCGTCGGGATTCGCTACGTCATATGTCGCCGATCTTGAGGTTGGTGGAAAGCTCCATAACATGAGACGCTTTACTTTTGAGGAGGACGACAGTGTACGTGGTTGGACTGCGGACGGTAAAGTTATAGTCGCTCAAAACCGAGATACTTGGAGCCTGTCCAAGCAATCTCTCGATTCGGACACTCCAGAACCGATCATCTCCTCGGTGGCCGGCGGAGCGCTGACCTTGGGTGCAACGACTCCAGATGGCAAATGGTATATCGGGCGCATTTGGCCGAACGGCGAAAGTATTTACCACCCACAATCCCTTTTCCGATCCTGCGAATTCCGCTAGCCGGCGGAACCCCAGAAACAATACTGCAGCTTTCACGTCAAGGTAGTGTTTCCTGCGCCCGACCACCTTCCAGCATCTGCGTGCTAGCGCATGGAAGCGAGGATGGCAAGCAAATGATCGTCTCAATCCTCGATCCGATAAAGGGCCGCGGTTCCGAGTTAGTACGCTTTGACTTCGATGCTACTTGCGTCATCTCCCCGGATGGCACTCGTCTCGCGATGTGGCGAAGTCCGGAAAGTCCGCTTGAGATTCGTTCACTGCACGGCCGGCTCATACACGAAATTCCTTCTCGATCAGTAGGGGAATTGATCTGGTTGAATTGGTCGACGGACCAAAAGGGATTTTTTGCGACGAGGAAGGGTAAAAGCGGGAACGAGCTACTATATCTTGATTTCCAAGGAAAAGCGACATCTCTGCGGAAATGCGGCGGCGGCACCAACGGCCTCGGCGGCGGTTGTGAAGGCCTTCCCTCTCCCGATGGCCGGCATCTGGCCATTACTGACAGGGATCAAAGCAACAACATGTGGATGATGGAAAATTTCTGAGCTGCATGTTCCATTGATCCCACGCGATCCCAAGATTCCTCATGCTTCAACTAGAACTTCAGCTCCGCTTTCAACTGGATCATCCTAGCGGCGCCATTTTGGTTGGTCCCGAGGAAACTTGTACTTGACTGCGCGCCCCCAAGAAGTGTCGTACTTGACTGCCCCATGTAGCCGATTACGCCTAAGAGAGGATCGGACGACTCAGTAAACGGCAAGCCAAAGTTCGGGTGATTAAGAATGTTGAAGAACTGAAAACCAATTCGTAGCTCAGAATTTTCCCAACGGGGAATCTTGGTGCTCTTCATGATTGTGAAATCAGTGCTGAAATAGCCTAGCCCTCGGAAGTGGTTGCGCCCCTGCGCGAAAGACACCTCCAGGCCGCTGCACGGTCCCTTTGGGCCCGACAGGTGCCCACGATTGAAGTCTGTTTCGCACCCCGGTTGCACAAAAAGCGCACTGGGATTAACCGTTGGTGGGCCATCCGGAGGGAACAGAAGCTCTCCGGGCAAGCAAGGCTGCGGCGCTCCCGCAGGCGTAAGTGCTGCGCCGCCTCCGCATGGCGGTTGTGCTCCCAGAGGGCCGACAGGCACTGCATAAATTTCCCCACCATAGTTTCTGGTAGCAAGTGATGTCGTCATACTATGGTCGACCACGGTATAAGGAAATCCCGTGTGGGCAAAGAATGTGCCCGAAACCTGCCACCCGTTCACCAGAGACCTGGGACCGTGACCGCCCAAGGCTGCCTTAAGCGGAAGTTCCCAAACATAATTTGCATTGAAGGAGTGGCGCACATCGTAGTCGGCAGGGCCATAAGAGTCGCGCAAGTTGTTTGGGTTCTGTGGGCCTTGGGCATACAAAGTAAAGGTGGAAAGACCGCCGTTGGACAGCTCATCGAATGCGTGGCCGTAGGTGTAGTTTAGTTGAAGCAGACCCTGGCTCCAACGGTTCATCCGATGCCTGAACGAAGCGACCAACCCGTTGTAGCTCGAGACTGCTGTCGTGGCAAGATCTGTGACCCCACCGAATCGCGGATCCGGAGCACAATCCGGAGTAGCATCGCCGCACCGCCCGGCCGGCAGTGAGCCGAAACCCCAAGCGTTCACCGTCACATTCGGCACGAGCTCGTGAATGCCATGGTGGCCGAAGTATCCAACGCCGAATGATGTAGCGCTCCCCAAGGCCTGCTGCAATTCCAGACTCCATCGCTGATATTGCGGCGCGTGCATCCGCTGTTGCGGAACAGTCAGCCCAGGCCGAGAAAAGTTTGGTACTTCACGCTGAAAGTCGGCAAGGGTTTCACCCACGGAGAAGCCATTCACGAACGCTGCATTTGAAGCAGCCACATCTTAAAAAGACTTTCCGATTCTCCGGGGGTGAGGTTGCCTTTGACGGCGCTGAAGGAATTGGCCCGCGGAGGATTAAAAAAGACCAAGACGCGAGGCCTACAGCCAAAGGATCGTGGAAGATACCAACGCCTCCGCGGAGCACCGTATTCCGCGTTGCACCGAACGGTTGCCAAACGAAGCTAAAGCGTGGCGACCATAGGATACGGTCCGTTCCTATCAAAGCTTGTCTCTGATTGGTGACAATGGCTTGGTTATAGGGCTGATTCGGATCGTGACTGATGAGTTCAAACGGACCCGCAAAACGGGCGAAACAGCGATTCTCGCATACCGGATTTGACTGATGCTCTGCCCGAAGCGCAAACGTCAGCCAAATGCTCTTCCGTACATGCCATTCATCCTGGCCATAGAGCCAAAGTGATTGGAAGCAATCCGTTCTGAGTTTTGAAAAGGGAAGCGCTGGCTCAGCCGCGTAAAGTCTGTATCGGGGTGGGCTGGATCAACCCCGCCCTGATAAAAAGCCAGAAGGCTCGGGGAAAGAGATAGCCGTGGCGTCCCACCCACGAGCACTGAGATTACAATGACTATGTTCTAAGTTGCTCCGAATTCAAGTTTCTGCTTAATCAGGGTCTTCACCAGGTCACCGGAAAAAGCGTACGTCCTGTATGAGTTATCAGAACCACCGCTGTCTCCGAGATTTGATAATGGCAGCCCATCCAAGAACAAACTGGTGGGGAAGGCCGCTAAAGACTTGGCCAGGTTCTTCACCCCCCCCATTCCTGAAAACAAGGAAGCACCCATTAAGAATTGAGCTGCCACGGAACTACCGAACGAGCAGTCTGACGACCTCCCCTTTCCACCAAGAGCCAGGCGAACTTCGTCAAACATCGAGTTGATGGGGTCGTTGCGGTCTGCACTGACCCGCTATCGCGCTCTAGGCGTAGAAAATCTCATCGCTTCGGCTTGCGTTCGAATCTACATGCCGGTTATCAGCGTATCCTGACCGGGGCGGCCGCGAACTTTGATGAAGCTCACCGAGCACCGCACATCCCCGCCCAGGCGGCGAGGTCGTTCGGATCAAGATTAGGATCGACAAATCCTGCACAGCCGAGTGGATCGAGGAACCCTCCGTCCGAACCGCGCTCACGCCCGGGCCGAGGGGCGGGCAGCCATAGAGGTCAAAAATCTTGCGATAAAAGGCATAAGTTGCGGAACCAGCGCCAAATCTCGAGTCCGAATCTATGTTCTTGATCGTCGTGTCTTCAAACTGATGACTGGGAATCGTGACCTGTGTCGTGGAGGGCACCTGAGACGCAGACCTTCCCATCAAAAAAGAAAAACAGCCTATCCTTCTTAATTGGTCCTCCCAGGGAGTCGGCTGACTATCGGCAATGCTGAAGGGCCGCGGAATATTGAAAGCGTTATTAAACCAATAGTTGGCGTTGAATGCGCCGCCGTTCGAATAATATTGCGCGTTTCCATGAAAACCGTCGAGGCCTGATTTAGTGATGTAATTGATGTTTCCACCGGCAGCGCCCCCAAACTGACCCGAGCAGCCAGTGCTCACTACCGTGGCTTCCTGAAACCCATTCTGCCCCGACAGCAGACCCAGAACGCCTGATATCGTGTCGTTCCCCGGGCCGTTGCTACTGATTCCGTCGGTCGTGAGGAGAGACGAATTGCAGGCATTCCAAGAATCGAAAAGCGGGAGCCATTGGAAAGATCAGCGTTGATCACCACACTGGGAGCGGCCTGCACGATATAGGTGAGATCGTTGCCGGGGTTGGAACCTCGGAAATTTGCGTCTGGTTCGTGGTGGTGGATACGTCGGCGGTTTCAGTCGATAATCGGCGCTTCGTCCGTAAATAATTTCGCTGCTGGCTTTCGTGATTTGAAGGGCGATATTGACGGTTGCCGGAGGGCCGACCTGAACATTGACCGACCGTCGTTCTTCCGGAAAGCCGGGATGCCTCACCCTGAGCGTGTACGTTCCTGGACGCAAGAAGGGGAACTGATATTCACCTTCCTTATCGGTTTTCCTATTGTGTCGTGCCCTTCGAGAATTATTGATCTCAACCACAGCATCGGGAACAACGGCAGTGGTCTGATCGATGACTACACCTGCCGAGCCGCCAAACGTAGTTGTCTGGCTATGCAGATCGCCGGAAAGGAGGGCACCGCAAGAGAAACGCAAAGGTGCGGAATGTCGGCCCCACCCGCATAAAACGCCTGAGGGTCTCCAATCGAGGACAACGGATGGAGTTGCGAGATGATACTCCCAATCTTGCAGAACCGATCAAATTTCAACCAGAATGCAGCCACTGGTGATCTCAAACCGGGCAACACATCGCCCTTCCCTTTCCGACTGCACCAGTAACCAAGGGCACGACCGGTCGGCGAGGACGAGAGTTCTAAAATCGCCGCCAGGGCCGACCAATCCAAAATGTCCTCTGTTTTCAGGCATTTGTCGAATCCCATACAGATACTTTTGAACTATCGACGTGTCTGACTAGCCAGGGCGAGAGGAATTGACACGCCCTAAAACAGACACCTCGTCGGCGCCATGAGAAGGAAGAATGAACAACAACCTAGGGCTTGGACTCTTGCAGCAAAACGACGTCGGAATCGGTGTGGCCGCGGAGGATGCCAAGACTCTTGCCATCCGGCGACCAGTGGAACGAGAGGATTCGCTCGGAATTGAAGGTGTGATCTGATGTCCAGGAGTGCCGTCGATGGGCTGAATCCAGACGTTATCCACACCATTCTCGGCGACTGGTAGGCGACGGACTTTCCATCTGCCGTGAATTGCACGCCTTTCGAGATTCGCGGATTGGCGTCGAACATGCGCGGCGAACTAGGGTCGCTACGTCCAGCAGGGCAATTTTATCCGGCTTGTCGGGCCGTTGCCGTATTTACGACTGCGACCACATAGGCGAGGGTCTTTCCATCTGGCGAAATGCCGATGCCCCGCCTGCCAGAAATGCAGCCTTCAACACCACTGCCGGGAAACGGCTCTGGTTTGGCAGAACCATCTAAAGGAACACGCCAAAGCTGTTTAACCCCGGGCCAGTAGTAAACCCAGTTCTGATTGGCCGAGCACACTGGAAACGTGTCAAACCTGTGATCCGCCAGCTTCATCGGATTGGAGCCATCCGCATTGACACGCCAGATGCTGACCGAGTTGCTGTTGTCATGAAATGCCCACGGAAAAACAATGTAGCTGCCACATGGAGACAGGCTGAGAATGTTCGCCGTCGGGTCGCTGACCAGCTGGCTGGGATTTTGCCCGTTAGCATCCCTGCGCAGGAGTTGAGTCAGGTCGGATGTTAGCAGGCCACCATCGGCTGTCCAATTGAAAAACTGGATATGGTCGCCGCCGGAAGTCAACGGACGGATGTCGGCAGACGTGCTGCCTTCCCCGGGCAAGACATAAAAATTGCTCGCCACTTTCTGTTGAACCGTGGCCAAAGTCTTGCCGTCTTCCGAAAGGCTCAAAGTGGCATAGCTATTGGTGTCCCGGGAAATCGGACGCAACCGGCCGTCAGCCAGCGCGACATAACCGATCTGACGGCGGTTGTAGTTCGGCCCTTTTTGCTGATAGATCACAAACAGGCCATCCCCACCGGACGACCACGTCATTTCCCAGATTGCCTTGTCGGCAAAGATAAGGGTTTGTATTTTTTTTGTATCCAAATCGAAAAGATTGATTCCACCGAGCGCATCGCCCGGTTGGACCTCGGGATAGGCGATTTGCTTGCCGTTGGGAGACCAGGCCACCCAGCGGGCAAAAACACCATAGGTGCAATGTGCAGTACCTTCTCATCGCTGCCATCAAGATTCGCATCGAGCAGGCGATACTTACCCGTTTCCGGGCTGTTAGCGCGGATGAAGGCCATCCGTCCGCCATCGGGAGAAAACGTGAATGCGCTATCCACGTCGTGGACCACGACCTTTGGGGTGCCGCCCAATACCGGGGCGCGATAAACATTGAAATCACTGGCGATGGCATTTTCGCCTTGCGGAAAAAGATGTAGTTTCCGTCCGGCGAGAACGCAACATTTCCAATGGTGGACGAAGGCGGAACCACTTGTGTGTCGCTTCCAGTCGCCACATTGCGTAGCCAAAGGCTGTTCAGTCCTTTCTCGTCCATCACCGTCAGCACGTATTTCCCGTCGGGAGATATAGCGGTGACGATTGCCCGGCTGGAATTGGTGACCTGGGTGATCGCGAAGTTCTGGAATGGGGTTGGCGCTTGCGCGATGAAGCAGCAAGTACAAACCCACTCCAGCCGCTGCCAGGATGATGAGCGCCACCGTAGCGGCTGCCCCATACCACCATGGGCGCTGCTGCGGCGCCGCCACCAGTTGCGCTGCCGCTCGTAGGCGTGGGCTGGACTATCGCTGTTGCGGCGCGGATGTTCCCTCAGCGCTGACGGCTGAGATATGGCGGCTTGAATCCGTATCGCGCTTCAGGCGCTTCAGTTCGGCTCGCATGTCGGAGGCATGCTGGTATCGCAGATCGCGATCTTTCTCCAGCGCCCGATTGATGATGCGTTCAAGTTCGGCGGCAAGTCCGGATTGAGTCGTATCGGGGGGACGGGAGCGCGATTCAGGATGGCCTCGAAGATCATCCCCGAGGTCTCGCCCCGGAACGGCAATGCTCCGGTCGCCATCTCGTACAGCACCACGCCAAAGGAAAAAAGATCGGTACGCGCATCCAGTTCTTTGCCTCGCACCTGTTCGGGTGACATGTAGGCGACGGTGCCTAGCGCGGTTCCCGGGCTGGTGAGATGCGGCCCTCGAGGGTTCCGGTCTGGGTGTAGGTGGCGACCATCTCGCTTGGGAATCGGCTCCGGGGGTGCACCTTGGCCAAACCGAAATCGAGAATCTTGGCGTGTCCGCGCTTGGTGACGAAAATGTTGGCCGGCTTGATGTCGCGATGGACGATCCCTTCGCTGTGGGCGGCATCCAGCGCGTCGGCAATTTCGATCCCACCGAGAGAACGTCGGTTCGAGGGGCTTGCCCGGCGATCCGGTGCTTGAGAGTCAGCCCGTCCAGAAACTCCATCACGATGAAAGGCTTCCGTCCTGCTCGCCGATTTCGTAGATCGTGCAGATATTGGGATGGTTCAGGGCGGAGGCCGCCTGCGCCTCGCGCTGGAAGCGCGCCAGCGCCTGGGAATCTGGGCGACATCATCGGGCAGAAATTTCAGCGCCACAAAGCGGCGAAGAGTTATGTCCTCGGCCTTGTAGACGACGCCCATCCCGCCGCCGCCGAGCTTCTCCACAATGCGGTAGTGCGAGATGGTTTGGCCGATCATTCGGAGATGCCTGGCTTTCGGGACGCCTCATCTTAAAGACGCGGCATTCGCCAGTCAATGAATGACGCGGACGGGCTGAAAAAGGTCGAACCGGCAGAAGTCCGCTTCGCTCCCGGAGTGTCATTTCAACCGACAATGGCAGGCGGAGCAGAGCTGGGGTTCGGGGCCACAGGTGACGCGATGAAAACATGGGCCATTCGACGGTTGATGTAACACAGAACGTTTACAACCGAACGTGGTGGGAAGAAACGTGTGGAAGCTGTGAGTTTAGCTGCCGCTATACCTTATGCTTGGGGCGCGCCCGTCCTATCCGATGCAATGATTTGCAGGTCCCACCGGTCAGTCTGTCTGTACGAAAGTTCGAAAATCGTCTGCTAGGGCCGACCAAGAAATTCAGTCCGTCTTTTCAGAGATAAGCGAGACAGCCCCTTCAGCGCTTTTGAACAGATCTGTTGTAGAGGTATTTACTTCCACCGGATTGCTTCCGGTTTGCTCGTCATCGTCCCGCAACTGCATGAGACGATCTTCCCCTCCAGGAAACGTGAACCGCGCGTACAGACGACAATTCAGGTTCTGAACCCGGCTGGTAGTCGAACTCCAGTATCCGAGTCGACGTCTGGGGGCAACTTACCTTGTGATCCGGGCACCAGCACTCTCTTCGCATTGCGTGATCCCCAAGACGGCGAGGTTCACGTGCGACCAAAACATCATTTGCCATTGCTCTTGCTCGAAAGTTGTTTCTCAACCCGTGTGGTACGCAGAAATATCGTCAGCCACCCAACGCGGTTCAGAAGAAACGGTTCCTTCCTCGCGAGTTTCTCTTCCTGGCTGCGGCTCTATTTCTGATTCCCATTCCCTGACCCATTCGGTAGAATCCCGTCGCCATGCCGTGTCTGAGATCCATCGTTGCGGTCGCACTCGCAGTCACTTCCGACCTCGGCAACTTCCTGAAAGCGATGGTTCGGTCTCGCACCTCGTTGGCAGCCGAGAACTTGTTTCTGCGAAAGCAGTTGGCTTTTTACAAGGAACACAAAATGCAGCCGCAACGGCTGACGGACGCGGCTCGCTACACTCTCGTCGTCTGGTCTCGGATGTTCGACTGGAAAAATGCTCTGGTGGTCGTCAAGCCGGACACTCTGATCGGCTGGCATCGCAAGGGCTTCAGGCTCTTCTGGCGATGGAAGTCCCGGCCGGGTCGACCGACGCTTCACCCTGAGATTCGCGCATTGATCGTGCGCATGGCAGGAGAGAATCCGACCTGGGGACAGATGCGAGTGGCAGCGGAACTATATCTGAAACTCGGCATTCTGGTGTCCCCCAGAACCGTGCGTAAGTACTGGCCATGGGAACCCAGGGACCGAGGAGGGAGACGAGCCTCGTCCCAGCGCTGGGCGACATTCGTGCGCAACCACGCCGATGCGATCGTTGCCTGCGACTTCCTGGTCGCCGTAACGACGAGGTTCCAGATCCTGTACGTGTTTCTAATTCTCGAACTCGGCTCGCGACGGATTCTGCACTGCAACGTCACGGCGCATCCCACCGCCGAATGGACTTTGCAGCAGTTTCGGGACGGCCTCTCGGAAGATAAGCGTTATCGATTTGTGATCCATGACCGCGATTCGATCTTCTCCGCGGGGCTGGATCAAGAGTTGAGACAAGGATTCGGCTTAAGGATCTTGATCACTCCGCCACAGTCGCCGAAGGCTAACGCCTACTGTGAGCGATTGGTGGGAACCATACGGCGCGAGTGCTTGGCGTTCATGATTCCACTCCACGAGAGTCATTTGCGGCGCATTCTTCGTGAGTGGGTTCAGCATTACAACTGCGGGCGCCCTCACAGCAGCCTGGGACCTGGGATTCCGGATGAAACACAGAAAGGCGACGTGCGACCCAGCACAAAGGTGAGATCCATCGAAGCAAACACACCGGTGATCTCCCGTTCTATACTCGGTGGACTGCACCACGAGTATGCGTGGAAAGCAGCGGCATAACCGGAGCGGGAAATGAGGAGACGATCCCCAACATTGATCCAATCGCCGCTGGCCTGGCACATGGGCGATGCGCCGGTTGCGCCGCCTGCAATTCCGGCGCTGGCGGAGCGGGGTGGCACACAATTGAAGGCTCCACGCGGGACGATACTAGTCGACACCCGCGAGCAAAACCCGTTTGACTTTTCGCGATTTGAAGGCTGGTTCGCTGGAGTTGAGAAAAAGGCGCTGAAGCTGGGTGACTATTCCGTTGCCGGCCTGGAGGATCGGTGTGTGGTCGAGCGCAAGGCCTTGCCCGACCTGGTGCATTCGTTGACTCTCGAGCGGCCCATCTTCATTAATCGCCTAAAACGGATGTGCAACTACCCACATCGCCTGCTGGTCATCACGGCAACACTGAGCCAGGTGAAGACAGGCTATCCCTACAGCGCCGCCAATCCCAACCACATCTTCCAATCCGCAATTGCTCTTCTCGCGAGTCTCACCGTACCCTTCGTATGTGCTGACAATGAAGCTCTGGGAGAAGAACTCGTGGCTTCCTACCTCTATCAAGTGCATCTCTATCACTGGCTCGAAGCCAATGACTACGGCCGATTCTTGGCTGACGGCGATCTTTGATGAACTAATAAGGGGAAGATCGCAGAGTGTTGGGGAAATTCTTTAAGATTTTCAATTCGTGATTGAATATTTGCACAGCACACGGCCCGGTTCTTCAAATTTGCCACCCAAAGATGGTCCGAGCTCACGAAGGCTGCCATCGGTTGGATTCAGTGGTCTCCCGACAGCCAACTCGTCTACTTCGACAACCGCTTTAATGCCAACCAAGCTGTCTTTCGTGTGCGTATCTCTGACCACAAAGTGGATGAGGTCGCCAGTTTGAAGGATTTTCAGCGGGTGGTGAGCTGTGCTGCGCATGAGTGGTTGGCGACGAAACCTTCAAGTTGCGGCTGGAACGTGACAGTTTACGTCAGCCTCACTTGCGAAAGTTGAACCTTTTTATGTGTATGGACTTTTTGCGGAGCACAGCGTCTGTAAAACATAAAAAGAGTCCCGCCGTGCTCCTCGGATGACACATGAACAACGAAGCGCGGCAACACGATTGCAAAGGATGCTTGACGCCGGACAAGTTCCGCAGGTACGTGCTCCGAAAGGACGGAACGCATGGTTCCCAGCTTTGTGCGTTCCGTTGAACGGATTCACGTAGTTCACTTGCTAGCCCGATGTTGCGGGATGGCTCCCTTGGTGACTATAATGACCATGATGACCATATGGGTTACACGGGGGATTCGCTAATGGGTACTCAGAGCTGGACCGTGGCCGAGGCCAAGGCAAAATTCAGTGAAATCATCGAGCGGGCAATGTCCGAAGGACCGCAGACGATCACCCGAAAAGGCCGCACAGCGGCCGTGGTCGTGGGAGCGGAGGAATGGCAACGAAAGACGAAACGCGTGGGCAGTCTGGCTGAATTTTTTGCGGCATCTCCGCTACGGGGATCGGGCCTGAAAGTCCGCCGACGCAAGGAACGGCCTCGGAAGATTAATCTATGAGCTTTCTTCTGGATACAAACGCGGTTTCGGAATGGGTTAAACCGCGACCCAATCCCGGTCTGATCGAGTGGATCGAATCCACCGATGAGGATCGGGTTTTTGTCAGTGTCATCACATTTGCAGAGCTCCGCTACGGCGTTGAACGCCTAGCGGCCGGACGCCGTCGACGTCGGCTGGAGGAGTGGCTGGGACACGAATTGCCTTTGAGATTTGAAGGCAGAATTCTACCAATCGACGGTGACGTGGCGGGGATCTGGGGCAAAACGGTTGCGCGCAGTGAGGCGGCGGGACGCCCTATGGGCGTGATGGATGCCTTTTTGGCGGCGACTGCAGAAATCCGTCGGTTGACGCTCGTGACCCGGAATGTTGCCGATTTTCCCCTGCTCAAAGCAGTTCTTAATCCCTGGACTTAGACATTTCCGGGAGTATCCATGTCGGTGAGCTCTACATTCGCTACTGCGACGAGTTGGCACCATTGTCCGTTTGGTCCAATTAGCAATGCTTCCACCTTTGTGACGGCTTCCCTTGCACCTGCAGGCAGCGAGTGCAAGTACACGTCTCGGCGGATTTCCGACGAATCCCCGATGAGCGCGGATACCGTACCAAAGGGCGTGCCGACCGCATCGAGCAGCGTCGTAGTGCAGTGCCGAAAGCAGTGCCAACTGATCGCTGGCAGCTGCAGAGAGGCACATACACGTGCCAACTGAAGCGGAGGGCTCTGGCAGAGCGCTCCGCAAATGCTGTCGAGCAGTATCGCGGGACCGCGAAGCGTCAGGTTGAGGCGCTAGCCTGATTCCGAGCTGCTTTCGAAGCGCTCAACGAAGGTTGAAATAAACACATATCGCGGTGATCAGCTGCGACGGAGCAAACCTGGTGCTGGGAAAAGTAGTCTTGAGTGACTCAAGAATCGCTGGCCATTCACTACTCTCCTCCGAAAAAGCTCTAAGGAATGGCAAGGTCTTCCTTAACCGTAGGTGACAAGGTCGTTCCCGGTTCACCAGGTAGCGTGGCTGCAATACGAAAGACGTCGGTGCGGTGTTTGACAATGTCTTTCGCGTCGACACCCTCGCCTTGTTCTTTCCGCTTCTTTAAGATCTAGCCAGGCGCGGGCTTTCAAAGGGATGAGTGCAACTGGATCGACAGTGGGAAGCGTCCCGTCCTTATTGTGTTCTTGCACAATCATCTGATAGTAAGCATCATCCAGAAGTATGGCGGAAAGACTGACTGAATTGCCATCAATCTGGAGGGGCACAATCTCTTGTCCCTCGCCAAGCTGGATACTCTCAGCTTTTCGGCTGGAGATTTCGAGAATTGCCGGAAATGAATCGCTTCGGTTTGGGGAATCGATAAAGTTCTCTGTTGCCCGATGCTCTCTCGCGAACTTGGTAGCGTCCAGCCGCGATGAAATCCCATAATCGTGCAACAAAGGCTCGATCGACAGCTTCGATTAGCAGAACGAAATCAATATCTTTTGTGGCCCTGAACTGGAGACCCTGGGAATAACCATTCGTGGCACGCGACACCGCCAATGAGCACGAATGACTTGTTGTAACCTGCAAAATGCTCGCGAAACCTATCAAGACCTCTAATCATGGAAACATACCGGAGACCAGCGTTTGCAGCTCTTTCTGGACCCGTTCGTCTGCGGAATGACGGAGGCTTAGGTAGACTGATAATCGATCAGCATTGTTCCCGTCCGCGAGAAGTGACGGATCGTATTTCCAGGCCTCTATTCGGGCTTCAGCGTCTTCTGGTCCTCCACAACCGAGAATCACTCCTGCCCCCAGTGCGCTAATTAGTTGCTTGTCTCGAATAGCAAACGTGTGTATGGGATCGTCACTTACCATTGAGTAGTTGCTGAGCGCGGTTAGGCCTGCAGTGACCACATGAGGGCGGGGATGACCCCATCGGACCCATTGCGTGCGCTTAACAGGACTAGATAGTAGCGGTTCTGCTCGTTTCCAGAGGTCAAGTCCGTCATAGGTGAAGCGTAGGAATAGTGCTTTCCCTGAGCGAACGACTTTGCATAATTGCATGGTTTGGAGTTCGTCTTGGGCTTTGCTGATGGCCATGGCCGAGTAGCGAAGTCGGGACGCGATTTGTCCCAACGGTATTTCGCTCAAGGACTCCCGAGAAATGTGGTAGAGGATCAGCACTTGGGAAACCGCTGACAAGACAGTTTGGGATCTCTGTTTTGACTTCGGGAATTGTTCCCGGAGGTCGATCATAAGCATCGGAAGGAACATTTGACTGCCTGGCACAATGAATGGAACACATTGGTGTACGAGTCTATTCCGAACGTAGGCAGGAATCTGTGACAAAACTAGGACAACGTCTTGGGAAAGCTTGTTCTTTAGAGTGGCAACATCGCGCGCGTAATCCGTTGGTGAAGATTCGGATTCTCCGGCCACTTCAGTGGCAAGAAGGAACTTTCGACCGAACAAATCCATGCGCGAAAGTTCGTAGTGCTGTCGCAAAAACAATGGAAGGCTGGAGGTTTTCTGCAGGTCTGCTGGCCCAACCATGGGGATTCGCCGGCGATTGTTCTTACGTAGTCCAGTACGGGTTGGCTGACGAGGCTGTCCATTGGATAAACTAGATTAGCACGATAAACTTCTTTTGTTTAGTGAGCAATAATAGTTTATTGAAATGATCTAAACTATTTAATAAAGGTACTTTACATTGAATTATACGTTCTCCTTGTCTCAGCGGCTTATCACTCTTGGCCATCGAAATTCCAGGTAAACCCGACCTCTTTTCCTTTCTCCGGCGCCTCCGCCACCGCCGCCGCCCTGCCGCCGCCGTCCTGCCACCGCCGGCCTCCGCCGCCGCCGATGATGACGATGATGCCCAAACTGATGCAAGAACGATGGCAACGACAAGGTTGCTGATCTCAAGATTGATACGTCAAAGGTCAAGTCTTACGGGCGAGCAGAGATCGAAAAACCAGGGGGTCAGCCAGGGGGTCAATGAACCAGACAAACTTGGGTCCATTTTGGGTCCAGACAGCGCCGAACACCCCCTAAAACCGCAGAACAAGACGCAGAACCGTGCTAAGCGATTCAATAGGTTAGACAACCAGAACTGCTTCGGGACCAGGGGGTCGGAGGTTCAAATCCTCTCTCCCCGACCAATTTTCTCAATCCCATCATTGAATTCGCGAGCTTGTGGTTTCCCGTCAAAGCAACTTGGGTCAATTTGGGTCGAATAAGCAGATCCTGGACCTTTTGCACGGCTATCGATTTCGACCCCAAGCGTCTTCTATACGGAGACCGCCTGTGGCAGAGAGGTAGCAAAAGACACAAGCCTGCATCAGCGGTGAAGGCGACCGTGGCGAAGATCCACTGGGACTTCAGCGGGGACTTTTTCGGTTGGCTTCTCAAGGTCAAGCAACTCCTGCAGCAATCTCCTAATCTCGACGCCTTCTTCATCGCCGGATTGCCGGAACCGTCGACTGCAATGCTGTCTTATCGCTGAAAACCAGCCTTCCAATAGCATAGGAGAGCCTCCCAGACCTGACTTCTTTATGTTTACGTCCTCGGTCTTCTGAGGACTTGTAACAGTTCAAAATCCGCGCCGGTTGCGCAGATTCGACCACGCGAGCCCGGCGCGATAGCGAATTGGATTTCGCGAGAAAGTTGCCGCTATGCAACTGACCTCGCGGCGATCTTCTCGGCCACTCTTGTTGCAGCAATATTTTGGATTAGGCGCCTTGTGCGCTCCGCGAAGGCGAGTTTGTCGGCTAAACAACTTTCTAGAAGTACGCCAACGCCGTAGTGGCCCGATAAGTCAGCGGCCGCGATCAGCGCGGTGTACTCAGAAATACGAAAGTGAATCAGGTGGCTTGCCTTTGCCAGGATGAAGAGATGCCGCACGGTTGGGTTTTGTATCTCATCAAGTTCTCGACGGAAATCCTCGGCAAACAAATCGTGTAGGCGTCCGCCGAGCTTTTGTGGCTGCTCGCCCATAAGTTTGAAGCACTGATCGAGAGTGTCGAGAATTTTGTGGGAGACGAAGACCCGCGCCTCTAACGCCTCTTTGACGTCAGGATCTTGCGCCACTTCGCCGAGTTCCTGAAATACCTTGGTTGTCTTCTCGGTGCCCTGACGCAAGTCACTGAGCATGCGGACGAAGAGTTCCTTCGGATTCTTAACTGGCATTACTATTCTCCTCTTTACCGTTGTTGTCAGGCCGTTTTCTTGAATTGTGGGGTGGAGCAAAATTGTGCGTGTGGATTCTGGTGGTGCGTTTTGAACTGAGGTGGCGCTGAGCGTTAACCTAAAGAAGGCTCGGATCTGAAACAACTAGCAAAAATACGTGTAGCGGGTCTGAGAATTTGCGGTTAAACGAAAAGCTGCGAAATGCAACAAACCTCGGGGCAGTCACCGCAAGCACTTGATACAAACAGGCGACACTCGACTCCATTGGTTGTTATGTATCGCGCGCCCTCGACAGAAGTTTCGCTATTAACGTATGTGAGCGTTGTATCCGCCGGTTTAGAGAAAGTGATCGGGATTCTCTAGCAGGATGCTGAAAAACGACTCCCAATCCACAGGATGACGTGTTAGTAGTGGCAGCATGCGAGGAGACGATCAGCAGCAAGATGGGATGTTCAGCTATATTTCACCCGACAAACGAGTACCGCAGGATCATCCGCTACGGATGATTCGAAGCCTAGTAGACGGAGTGTTGGAACAACTCTCGCCGCGGTTCAATAGGCTCTATGCAAGAGCGGGACGGCCGTCGATCGCACCCGAGAAGCTGCTGCGGGCGTTGTTGCTGCAGATGTTGTACTCGGTGAGAAGTGAGCGGCTGCTGATGGAACAACTGGATTACAACCTGTTGTTCCGGTGGTTCGTGGGATTGAGTATGGACGACGAAGTGTGGGATGCCAGCACGTTCTCCAAAAACGGGAGCGATTGCTGGAAGGGGACATTGCGGAAGCCTTCTTTCAGGGGGTGTTGGGAGAAGCGCGAGCTGGGGAACTGCTAAGCGACGAACATTTTACCGTGGATGGGACACTGCTGGAGGCCTGGGCATCGCACAAGAGCTTCCGGCCGGTTGATGCTGTGGCCAAGGATGAGAAAGATAAGAAGGATGACGAACCGAAACCGCCGGCGCCACGGTGGGACGAGAACAACCCCACGATCAACTATCGGGGAGAGAAACGTAGCAATCAGACGCACTGTTCGACGACAGATCCGGAAGCGATGCTGGCCCGTAAAGGACGAGGCAAGGAGGCCAAGTTGAGCTACCACGGACACCTGATGACGGAGAATCGAAACGGGCTGGTAGTGAACACGCTTGTGACCACGGCCTACGGTGCGGCGGAATGCCATGCCGGACTGCTGATGGCGGAGAAGTTGCCCGGGCGCGGACGAGTCACCTTGGGTGCAGATAAAGGATACGACCAACTCGAGTTCATCGACGAGCTGCGACAAATGGAAATCACACCCCATGTGGCGCAAAACCAGGGTCGACGCAGGAGCCGGGTGGACCGGCGCACGACTCGGTACCCCGGTTATGAGGTAAGCCAAAGAAAGCGGAAGCGGATCGAGGAAGTCTTCGGCTGGATGAAGACGGTCGGACTATTGCGCAAGCTGCGGCATCGTGGATTGGAGCGAGTGGGCTGGATGTTCACGCTGGCGGCGGCGACCTACAACTTAGTTCGCATGCGGACACTGATGCCGAAGTGTGCCTGAAACTTTGGAAGAAGCGAGAGAACAGTCATTGCGAGACCGGTCTGGCTAGTCTACAAGCTCTCGCCGCTCATAAAAATCACGAACCACGTGGACCGAATCGCATCGAAATACGATTTTTCAGCGTCCTGCTAGTCGGTTGAGTGAACTGGGATTGGCCGACGTTTCCCCCCCCACCCTGCCAATGAGTGCAAGTGCCTGATCTCAAGAAAGAGCTCTTTTTGGGTTTTCAGCCTGCAAGAATTCCCAGTTCTATCGCCCGAATCACGCCGGTAGTATGACTGTTCGTCCGAAGGAGTCTATGACACCCAAGCACAAGGAAAACGAAAAGTTTGCTAAGTGGATACGAGATTGGATTGCAGTCATCGAGCAAGAACGTGATCCGGTTGAGGGCAAATTGTCCGAGAAAACAGCCAGCACAGACAAACAAGAGCATTCTGACGGCGCACATTTGTTGGACCCGAAACTGCACGCCGAATCCGGCCGGTTCGCCGCATGAGGAGTACTCAGTTCGAAGACCATTCCCGGCTTGAAGATGAGTACAAGGAGTACCGCGGGCCAAACCAAGCGGACACTCTCTCTGCGAAACGATAAAACGCCTGGGCTATGCTCAAGACAATCAGGTAAGGCTCTACGGAAAGGTATTTGACTTGGTATCCGACCCAGTCAGCGTCGGCGAAAAGTTGGTATTTATCGATGCGCTGGACCGGCAATCAGGCCAAGTCAGGCGCGTTCGCATTCCACCGACCATCGTGCAGATGGCAAGAATAAAACGTCGCACGGCGTAGGCGAATCACCCATCCAGATCAGCCGTTGAAAAATTGCATCACGCTCCTAGACAACCATCAGACTTGAAACACATCACAATGGCGCTTCCGGAGGCCTTCAGCTCGAATGCACTTCATTTCAAATGGGGCTTACGAATGAGCCTCTATGCGCTGTCAGCGGTGCCCGCGTCAGCCCAACATGGACCCCACGGGCAGGTTCGCCACGGGACAACGCGCCTTTCGCAGCACGCGTTCGGACGTGGTCCCGCGCAGGCCATCGAGAAATCCGTCAGGGCCATCGGTCGTCATCACGATAAGATCTGCGCGAAGCTCCGTGGCGGTTTGCAGGATTGTTTCAGACGGTTCGCCACTCTTGGTCACGCGGTTCCATATCCAGTGCGTGTCCGGCAACTTCACCGAGGGCGCTTCGGCAGCCGATCCCACGTGAAGCAATGTGACCTCGCCAGCAGGGAGTTGGAGGTTGCGGATCAGACGTGCGGCGGCTTCTACGCTCGGCTGAGGACGGGGCTTGCTGGTGACCGGGATTAGGATGTTCCGGAGTGAGATCGAGCCGTCCTGTCGCGAGACGAAGCCCTCCACCCCATAGGGTATGAAGAGCGTCATTTGTCCGGCCTCGCGCGCGATCGGCTTGCCTACCGACTTATCCAGCCACAGCATGCGACCTTCGTGCTGGTGCACCGCCAGCACGATTAGATCTCCAGGATGCTTCTCCAGAAAACCGAGGCAGGCTTTCACCGGATCCTTGCCTGACGCGATCACTTTGCCGACGCCGATACCGAGCTGCCCCACGGCGCTCTTAGGGCTTCCTTTCGGGATGAGCCCCCATCGCTCGAGTGTGTCGCGGACGCCAGGGAAGTCTTGCCATTCTGTACCAGGGACCGCCTGGACATGAAGCACTGTCAGTTTGGCCTTGGCCACCAGAGCGATCTTCAGGGCGTGCGCGAAGGCAACTTCGCTCGCCTCGGAAAAATCCGACGGATGAAAAACGGACTCTACCTTGATTTCTTCAAACAGGTTCGTGTGACTCATAATTCGTGTGACTCATAATCTGATGAATGACGGGATTTAATTAGGAGAACACGGAATTAAGCTTCGCTCGACATACCGCTATATTGCACTGGCAGAAGTGCCAGCTCCAACATAATGACGCTGGACCGCTCGCGGGAAACGAATGGATGTGTCGTAAATCAAGAGCGCGATTTCACCAGTGACTGTGTGGACAATTTCCTCTTACTGACAGTTATGAGTGAAACACCGACAACGCCAAGTGGCTGGGAAGTACCCTTTTGAACGGAGATCTCAAATGAGGGTCGAGAATCAGAATCGCAGTAAGGGCCCTGCCAGGACTTCACCTTGAGAACTGACGGTGCCACCGACGTGCACAACGCAGCCCGATCCACAAATGAATGCCACATGAGGGTCTGCAAAAACTGGTAACCACTCGGCTTGAATCTTGAAGCCGAAATGACGACTGGTATAGAACCTGATCCCGCCTCCAAGTCCAAACGAAAAACGCGTGAAATTGAAATTGCTACTACCCGAAATATGTGTGGCGCCGACACTGGCCATCACGAACGGTTTCACCCAATGGGGCCACTCTTCTACAAAGGGTTCGTGGCTGAAGTCTCCATGAAACTGATCAAGAATCACGCGTTGACGGGGAGGTCGGGGCAGGATGTCCTCCGTGTGGACATAGGAGTCCTGCCTTGCCCATCGTATTTCGACCAGGCCATCTTCTTGGAGGCGCACACCGAACGAAGCTCCATAGCTGGGGCTTGCGTCGAGTACGACTCGAGGGTTTGTCCCTGTGACATGGGGGTCAACCGGAAAGCTCATGATGCTGCGATAGCCGATGAAAGGGGTGAAATCAAAGTGCAGCGGTTTTGGCTCAGGTGGTTGCTGTGCGCTGAGAGCTGGCGAGAGCGCGAAGCAAAGCAGCGCCGTGATGAAAGGACAAACATCGATGCGTTTCCCAGCCAAGTCCCGGCGCCTCCGATTCGGACGCTTACACCATAGCACCGGGTCATAAATGATGAAAATCAGGCGTGTACAGTGAAAAACGTTTTCAATGTGCAGACTAGTTCTTCTGACAGTCGCGCAGCTTAGGACTGAATGCTTAGGCTTATTTCGACACGATCCTAGGCCGAAACAGGATGCGCCGCCGGAATCCTGAGAAAGATTGTCATGAAAACTTGTTGCGCCTGGCGTCGTGCTTCTCACGATGTGGATGCTGATCCCATCGCTGTCGTTCGCGCAAAAGCTGCTTTCCCTGGGAAATAGATGAGTTCTGCCCCCAATACCGAGAGGCGGCCCTTTGCGGTTAAGAATGCGCTGCTAGTTGGCGCCGCCCCCGAAGTCCAGACTGTTCTATTGGGAGTTCTCGACCCTGGCTCCTGGGCTGTTATGAATGTGCCAGATAATTTATCGGCACTTGCTGCGGTTCGGGCACGAGCATTTGACCTGATCGTGACCAGCGACAAGACGTCCGGCAGGGAAGACATCGAATTATTGCGCAAGATTCGGCGCGTGCGGCCTCACACTCGACTGATCATCGTTGCTGGCGAAGGCACACCTTCGGACGTGATCACATCGATGCGCGAACGCGCCTTCAGTTATTTTTCGAAGCCATTTTCATTGGACACGTTCGCCGAGATGATTCAATTGGCTACAGATGGGCCTTGCTGGGACGATGGTATCGAGATTGTCTCAGGGACGCCGGAATTGATTCGGATCCTCGCCCGTTGCGATCGAAAAACGGCTGACCGACTGGTGCACTTTCTCAACGAAATCGCCGACCTGCCTGACCCTGAACGGAATCAAGTGGCCATGGCATTTCGCGAGATGCTCATGAATGCCATCGAACATGGCGGACGACTGGATCCGAATCAATACGTAGAGATCGAATATGTCCGTGCACGTCATATGGTGACGTGTCACATTACTGATCCCGGCCAAGGCTTTACGCTTGACGAAATCCCTCACGCGGCGATCGCTAACCCGACCGACGACCCGATCCGCCATATTGCACTGCGCGAAGAACAAGGAATGCGTCCGGGGGGATTCGGCGTTCTGCTGGCGCAGCAACTCGTAGACGAACTCATCTACGGGCAGGATGGAAACGAGGTCTTGCTGATCAAATATCTAGACTCTGCCCGGCCGAAGTCCGCCTGATTCACTGCGCGCGCCAAGCGGCGACCGACCTGTCAATTCTGCCGGTGTCTGGATGACAGAGTGCCGTCTACCATCTGGTATTCATGCATCGCAGGTTGATCGCCGTCATTCGTTGCTCTTCGCCTCTGCTGCTTGCATTTCCTCTCTCCTTTTTGCGTGCGCAGACGTCGTTGCCGGATCATCCGCAAGCCCAGGAGTCATTGCCAGATGCGCCCTCTGCCGTGCGTCGACCACCCGATTATTCCAGACCCCAGGCTTCTGCCGCTAAAACGCAACCCGAGCCACGGGTTGACGAGGCATGGCCCCGTAAGGCTACTCGCGCAGATGAAACGATTTCCATGTACCAACCACAAATGGAAGCGTGGAAGGACGACGAGTTGCGTGCCTACGCGGCGCTTGCGCTGGAAAGCAAGACCAACAAGACAACGAAGTACGGAGTGGTGTGGTTCACGGCACGAACTGAGGTGGACAAAGTTAACCGTCAGGTCACCTTGAACAACTTCCAGATCACCAAGGTCAAGTTTCCTACGATGGAAACCAAGGAAGCGGAATATCAGACCTTCCTGCAAGCGAAGCTGCCCGGGAAGTCCAAAGTGATTGCTCTGGACCGCTTGGAAGCTGCGTTGGCGGCGAGTGATTCGGAGCAGGCGGGGCCCGAGGCGTTTCAGGTGAACAACGATCCTCCAAAAGTTATCTTCACCACAAAATCTTCTTTGCTTGTTCTGATCGACGGCCCAGCGCGATATAGGGATGTCGGTGGAACCGAATTGCAGTTAATGCTGAATACCCGAGCCACGATTCTGCTCGACACCAAAAAGAGTGTGTACTACCTGAGTGTGATGGATGGGTGGCTGCAGGCCCCCGATCTCGTGGCGGGCCCTTGGTCCTATGCTTCGAAAATTCCCGATGATATGAAAGAGATCACCAAGGGCATCCAGGAAAATCAAAAGTCAAAGGCACCGGAAGGGAAGACTCCGCCCTCATTGAAGGAGGCGAACAAAGCAGGGAAGATTCCGTCGATTCATGTCAGCTTGGGTCCGGCGGAGTTGCTGGTAACAGAAGGTCCGCCAAAGTTCGAGGTCATTCCAGGCACAGAGCTGGAGTTCGTCAAGAACACGACGGCCAACATTTTTCGGGATACCGGGAGTCTCGATTACTACATCCTTCTAGCGGGGCGTTGGTTTCGATCAAAATCTCTGGAGAGCGGTCCTTGGGCGTTTGTTGACGGGAAGAATCTACCTGAGAAGTTCGCTGCCATTCCCGAAAGCAGTCCCAAAGCTGGTGTATTGGTGTCCGTCCCGGGAACCGGGCCAGCCAAGGAAGCGCTGATCGCGAACTCCATACCGCAGACAGCCACGATAACTCGCAACGAGGCCCACTTGAAGGTTGAATACGATGGAGACCCCCAGTTCAAGAACATCGAAGGCACAGGTCTGCAGTACGCGGTAAATACCTCGACCCCGGTCATTCAGGTAGATGTCAAAAATTACTATGCTGTCGAGAATGCAGTCTGGTTCGAGGGGGCGACGCCGGGTGGGCCGTGGGCAGTGGCAACCTCAGTTCCGGAGGCGATCTACTCGATACCTCCGAGTTCCTCCCTGCACTACGTCACATACGTTAAGGTGTATCGCTCCACTCCAGACGTCGTTTATGTAGGCTACACCCCCGGTTATTACGGCACGGTAGTGTCTTCCACGACCACTACGGTCGTGTACGGTACCGGTTGGTACTATCCGCCCTATGTCGGTCACTACTGGTATGGAGCGCCCTACACCTACGGAGTCGGCGTAGCCTCTACGTGGAGTTCGGGGACGGGCTGGAGCATCACGATCGGTGTTGGCTATACATACGGCTATCCCTACTATTATCCGTGGTGGGGGCCGTGGGGCTACTACGGAGCTTGCTGCTGGGGACCCGCCTGGGGATATGGCTACGGAGGCTACGCGAGCGCGAACGTATACGGCCGCTGGGGCAATACCGCTTACGCGAGTACTGGAGCTGCCTGGGCGAATCCCTACACAGGGAACTATGGTGCGGCAAGCCGAACCGCCTTCCAGAACACGCAACGCGGCACCGTAGGCGTGGCCGGCCGCGGCGCCAATGCCAACGTCTACACCGGCAACGCCGTTGCAGGGCGTGGGGCGGTTGGCTATAACCCGAATACAGGGATCGTAGCTGGTGGCGGCGCCGGTTACGCGGGCAATATGTACACCGGCCAGGGGGCGGCAGGCCGCGGTGGATTTGCTTACAACACCAACACTGGTGCCGGGGTTGCTGCGGGCTCGAACAACATTTATGCGGGAAAAGACGGAAACGTTTATCGCTATGACCGGCAGAGTGGAGATTGGTCCCAGAACAACGGCAGCGGATGGAAGTCCACGTCCAAACCTCAGGCCAACCTACAACAGCAACAGCAGGCACGTGCTTCCGGGCAGCAGCGCAGTCAGAACTTCAGTCGCTCGATGGGTGGTGGAGCGCGAGGCGGCGGTGGCCGAAGAAGGTAGTCAGCCCTTGCACTCGTCGCCTGACCTCGCTTCAGAATCGTGCCGCCTGGGGCTTATTTACCCGTGGTTCGCTGCAAAGCTGGTGCAGTTACCCACTGGTAGTTCTCACAGTGGTATTGAGGTGGTGTTTGGATCGACTATCTCGCCTAGCAACGTGCGGGCGACAGGGTGCTTTTCAGGGTTGTCGCATTCTTGCGGGGAAACATTTAGCTGCAGATGTGGGTGGAGTAGAGCGCTCCAAAGGTGAGGTGTGTGTGCGTGGGACGAGTTACCTTTTGATGTTTTGGCTCAGCCTGGCTGCACTGGGTGGGTTTGCGGACAACGTCATCATAATCCCGGCTTTTGGCCAGGATCAGATCACTGCGCCAGGTCCGGTCTCCGTCCCATCCCAGGATCCCGACAAGGCTCTCTCAGAATTCAATCACCACGTTGCGGGATGGGCGCTGGTTGGAGTCGGCTTCCTTGTCCTCGCCTCCTTTCTTTCTCCCAATCTCCGCGCCCTGCGTTATCTCTGGCCGGCATTGTTTGTGTTGGCGGGGTTATTTTTGGCCCTTTGGAGTGACGCTGAAATCTGGCCGCGCGGCAATCTGAGCTGGGCATGGCTTCTGCACCACGACCAGGAAGCTGGACAGCACAAGATCTACGCCCTGATCCTCATTGCGATGGGCTTCGTCGAATATCTTCGCTTGTGTGGCTCCCTAAATCGCTTCTGGGGAGCGTGGACGTTTTCCATCCTCGCCATGGTCGGCGCAGCTTTTCTGCTCGTCCACGATCATACCGCCAGTTCGGGTGTAACTTCGCCGGAAGCTCGCGCTTACCTCGTTAATCCGACGCTCGATCCCGATGGTAACCCACCCGCTCGCTACGTATCGGACCCCAAGCCCGGCATCCACCACTCCGTGACGGATCTGGATCATTCCGGCATGCACATGGACCACTCCAACATGCCCATGGATCACTCCACCATGGATCACATGTCAATGCCGATTGGTAACGATCCCGCTCCGGCCACTACTCACCATCACCACATGACGCTCTCCATGCTGCTGGTCAAGCGCGAACACTTCTGGTTCATGATCGTTGGCCTTGGTGTGGCGCTGTTCAAACTCGTTTCCGATGGTGAATTTTGGCGCCGTCGCTTCGTTCCCTACGTTTGGCCAAGTGCCACGGTGCTGCTGGGCATATTGTTAATCGTTTATCGGGAATAAGGCCGCACCGTAAGCACAGATCTCTAGACGTGGAGATCACTACGGGGGACGCTGGAGGTCCAGTGTCACTTCCGCAGAAATCAATATCAATTTGCAATCCTTCCTTCAACGGGCCGCTGTAACTTCTGACAGATCTGGCGCTGTCACCGACGGCTTAGGCTCAGGTTCTGGACCGTAGGTAGGTCGACTATTCGAAAGACGCAGTTCTGTCTGAAGGAAGGATCTGATGAGGAAACTCATATTTATGTCCCTGCTCGCCGGGTTCCTGAGCGCGCCAGCATTAGCGCAACGAGTGGAGATTTTTGGAGGAGCGCAGTTCGAGCATCTTCAGTCCAGTTATAACGCTGCGGGGTGGAACGCTTCGGTGACTGGAAATTTCAAACACGTTTTGGGAATCACCGGTGACTTCAGCGGTGTTTACAATTCGCGGAGAGGGAGTTCATCGGTTTACACGTATACCGTTGGTCCCGTACTCACGGCACGCCTGCCGGTCGTTCAGCCTTTTGTGCATGCTTTGTTCGGGGGCGCTACTGCTACGGGGTCAGGTGTCAACTCCAATGCATTTGCCATGCTTGTCGGAGGCGGTTTAGACATTGGATTTCGGAAGGGAATCGGATTTCGTCTAGTGCAGGCAGATTGGCTCATGACCAAGTTTGGTGACCAGACTCAAGACAATCAGGGCAGGGTATCCGCTGGAATCGTTATAAAGTTCTGAGCATCATCGCGAGGGCGAAGCAGTAGAACATCCCCCTTCGGTTGTTCAAGCCGAACCTTCATGAACGCCAACAACTCGAGGTGAGCGGCAGCGCTCCTCAATCTTTAGAGACCATCAGGTTAGTCAGATTCCAGGGGTTCTGATACGTCTCGATCTCAATCTGCTGCGTCTTCTTGTCTACCTTCAGCTTGCACGCCGGCAGTACCTTGCCAGAGCCCTTGCCGTCGGGCGTGAGGACCAACTCGATCGCACCGACGCTGTAGTCTCGGGAACGCGTACCCCCGTGCAGTTCGCCGAAGGCAAGCGTGCGATCGGTGACGAGTCGGAATCGACGGCCGTTCTCCGAGGGTAATTCCATGATGTACTTGACATCGTTGCCCACACCTCCACTGGCGAATCGGACTCGACCCTTAGGCTTCATATCCTCGAGGACATCTATAAGGCCGTCCTGACCAGAGCGTTTGAATGCATCGATTAGTGCCTTTCGATCTTCGGCCGTGGAGAACTGCTCGATGTGAATGTTGACGTTGTAGATCTTGCCTAATTGGGTGCTCGTGCCCATTGCGGTCGCCTGGATCGTCATGCGTTCCTGGGCATGGAGAACTGTGCCGATAACAGTCAGGGAGAAAAAGAGAAAACCGATGAGGCTGCTACGAAGAGACCCACTTATGTCTCGCATTTGTTGTTCCTTTTCGCGTTCATCGCGTCCCGCTAACCCACGCACGTCAAGGCCGCACGGCTTCGGGCAAGCAAAAGTGCAGGACCTCGCTCTTCGAGCCTACCGGTCGTCCGCAGCGATCAGAACTGGCAATTCAGACAGAGCTATTCGATGACGAGGCGGCAGCCGATGGTCGACGCTTTCTCTGGGAGTCTTTGCCGAGCGTGACTGAACAACCTGATCCTGGCCCGTCAATCGCGCAACACAACCAATGGCCAAGGGCACCTATCATCCAGCCAAGCAGGGCAGGGTTTCCGCGGGCATCGTTATAAAGTTCTGAGGTTCGTCATGGTGACGGCGAAGCACAGAACCTTGATTCCGTGCTTGGCATCTCTAGGCATGGTGGTGAAAGACGCAGCAGAGAATCTCGACGACGGAGAGTCACCGAGCCTCTGTCACCCTAATGGATGTGTCTCGCCCACAACCGTGCGACCGAAGCGCCAAGCACCAACTTGTAAATCTGACAGGCTGACAGCCGTTTTCTTCCCTTCAAGAATGAGCAAAACACCGGATACGGGGAGCAATCCTCTTTGCTCTTCTCAGGCCTGACCGTCACATTCCTTAAGCAGTTCTGTGTTGGTCTTTGGTTGACGTTCCCCTTGTTATTGAGCCTCGCTCTGGGAATAACCTTGTTAGGGCAAGTCGCAGGGAAGCAGGAGGGCTGGTCACGCTTTGACAGCTTTTATTGGTCATTCATCACCGCGACTACAGTCGGCTACGGCGATGTTCGGCCGGTCAAGAGGAAATCGCTAAGTTTTAGCGGTGATCATTGCTTTCTTGGGGCTAACGCTCACCGGTATTGTCATTGCCGTCGCTGTGCAGGCTGCAACCCTGGCTTTGGGCAACAGCCGTGGTTGAACTTTTGTACTCGGTGCCTGTTCAAGCCATTTGCACCTCAGGATTAAAAAGATTAAATTCAACGCTTCCTTTAGGCTGGATATTCAGCGAACGTCCCTTGACTCAACGAGTCTGAGTGCTTTGGTTTTGCGCACTTTTGGGGAAGCCGCTCATAAGCAAAGCCGAAGCCACAGTCTGGATCAGGCTCACATCCTGGGATTGAGCCTTTCTCGCAGCAGAACATTGCGCTTGCGCAACGACCGTACAATTCGTTTATGCGATTCTTTCATGTTTGGACTCTAGAACTTTTCGGTGGTTTCGGGGTTACTAGATCATGAAGGAGACCGTTTGGCTAAGTCCTCAATGCGCGTACTGGTAGTAGATGATTTCGAACCATTTCGACGGCTTCTCTGCTCGACCCTTCAGGACAAACTGGAATTACCAACCATCGTCGCTGGATCGGATGGAGTGGAAGCCATCGAACTGGCGGAAGCGCTACAGCCGGACTTGATTCTTCTTGATATCGGACTCCCGAAGATCAACGGAATCGAGGCTGCGCGGAGAATCCAGGAGCTTGCTCCGGGATCGAAGATACTTTTTGTTAGCCAAGAACAGTCGGTCGAGGTGGTGCAAGCGGCTTTCAGTGCAGGCGCATCGGGCTACGTCGTTAAAGTGGATGTGGGGACCGAACTACTGATCGCCGTAGAGGCTGTTCTTCGGGGGAGAGGTTTGTGGGGAGGAGATTCGCAGGCTATGGCTTTACCGCGGCTTCCGATGCGCGAACCCTCTCGATCGCCCGCCGCCACCAGGCTGGATTCTATTCTGATGATCAACGTCTTTTGGATGACGTTACGCAGTTCATCGGAACCGCCCTCCAGGCTGGGAATGCAGCGATTGTTGTCGCGACTGAGTCACATCGTGAAGAACTTCTTCCGCGATTGCAGGCACAGGGCGTGGACATTGCTGCCGCCATTGAGCAAGGGAGATACATCTCGTTGGATGCGGCCGACGCGCTTTCGACATTCATGGTCAAGGGCATGCCTGATCCAATTCGATTTTTGAAACTCTTCGGTAATCTGATTGCGACCGCGGCAGAAGCTGCGAAAGGCGATCAAGCCCGCGTGGCGGTTTTCGGAGAAGCTGTGCATCTCCTGTGGGCAGAAGGTCACGCAGAGGCGGCCATTCAGGTTGAAGAACTCGCCAATCAGCTAGTCAAGAGCTACGACGTGGACATTCTGTGCGGGTATTCGGTCGGTAGCGTTCAGGGCGGAATCGACAGCCAGACATTCCAGCGAATCTGCGCGGCACATTCGGCCGTTCATTCCCGGTGAAAAAAAGACTGAGAGTCTTCTCCAGGCCTGGGGAATCGCCTGCTTTCTGTGTAAGCAATGAACCAAAGGGAACCCGCTATCCAGCCAAGCTGGTCCGCTTTTCTTCCGCGTTGAAGGGAACACGAGCAAGAATCGTGGTACCGCCCGCGGGTTGCGACGTGACAGAAAGCTCGCCTTTCACCAAATGCGCTCGTTCGCGCATGCTGATAAGCCCCAGGCCCCGCCCGCTAAAGGCGTTGTGCTGGTCAAAGCCAATGCCGTGATCACTAACCGTGAGTTGAATCTCCGCCGGGGCCCTTTCGAGTTTCACCGTGAAGTGCCGTACGCCGCTGTACTTAACCGCATTTTGCAGGGCTTCCTGCAAGATTCGGAATAAGCAAAGCGAAATTTCCCTGGGAAGGCTGCTGGGCATGCGCGCGTGGGTGAAATCAATCTCCACCTTCTGTTGTTCGGCGAACTCCCTGCAGAAGCTGCTGGCTGCCACCGTTAGGCCCAGGTAGTCAAGCTTAGAAGAATGCAGGCGGTGCGACAGGGCGTGAACGTCCTTCCCTAAATCGGAGAGGCGTTGCTTGAGGTGGCCAATGTGCTCGTGAAGGTCAACTTCGGAGTTGGGATGCTCCTGGCCCCATCGCTCCAACTCGATCACTGTCAAGGCCAGGCGCTGATTGATGTCGTCGTGGAGTTCTCTTCCGATCCAGGTACGCTCCTCTTCGTGGGCTTCAATCAATCTTCGGCCTATGTTGGCCATGGCTTCTTCGGCCAGCTTGCGGTCGGTGATGTCGATGCAAGATCCGATGTAGCCGGTAAAAAAGCCGTTCGCATCAAGTCTGGGCACGCCTATGTCGACGAGCCAGCGGTATTCGCCGTCGTGGCGCCGCAAGCGATACTGCATCTCGAACGGCTTGCGGCGATCGAAGGCTGCCTGATAGGTCTCCAAGCACGCCTGGAAATCCTCCGGGTGCACCATCTCCGCCCAGCCATTGCCGAGTTCCGCCTCTATGGACCGCCCCGTGAAATCCAGCCAGGGTTGATTGAAGTAGTTACACAACTTGTCAGTGCCGGCCATCCAGATCATTACCGGCGCGGTGTTTGCGACCAGGCGGAACCTTTCCTCACTTTCACGTATCGATTGCTCGGCTAGTCGACGCTCAGTGATGTCCCGAATGATGACTGTAAGTAATTTCCTCCCATCGGAGTCGACGTAGGCGATCGACGCTTCGATGGGGAATTCCTGACCGTTCTTGCGAACCGCCCACAGCGCGCCCAGCGTGCCCATGGCGCGAGTGGTAATACCTGACTCGCCGAAACCAGTTATCTGTGCCCCGTGTTCCGAGCGGAAGCGTTGTGGGATGAAATGATCGACGTTAGTTCCAATGGCCTCACCTTGGGCGCAGCCGAACATTTTCTCCGCCGCAGCGTTGAACAACACGACTCGTTGCTCGTCGTCGACGGCGATGATGGCATCCATTGCGGACCCCACGATGCCTGCCATCCGGTCCTGACTCTCATGCAGTTTGTGTTCCGCGTGCTTGAGCTCGGTGATGTCGGCTACCACGCCTATTATGCGTTGCAACTTGCTCTCAGCGTCGTAGAAGGCTCGCGCCCTTCTCTCCAGCCATAGCGTGCTGCCATCGGGACGCAACAGGCGGTATTGGACCTGAGAGGAGGGACTCTCGGGTGTGTATCTGTTGAATTCAGCGGCCAGACGTTCACGGTCGTCCGGGTGAACCTGGACGATGAGATCCCGACGGCTGGTTTGCATCGGTTGATCTGTCCCCAGAATGTCCGCGAACTCGGCAGAGCGCACGATGGCATCCGTGGAGGCATCCCACTCGTAGGCGTACATCCTGCCCGCTTGAACGGCGAGGCGCAATCTCTGCTCACTCCCGCGTAATGCCTCTTCCGCAAGCTTGCGATCAGTTATGTCCACCGCCATGCCCAGCATCCGCTCGGCATCGCCATTGGGCGAGTAATAGAAGTTTCCCCGGGCAGTGATCCAGCGCACGGTTCCGTCGGTGCGAACCACACGAAATTCTGCGACGTACGGTTTCCCGTTTTTTCTGGCGTCCGCGACGGCCTGCCAGACGAGCTCTCGGTCTTCGGGGTGTATCTTGCGACGAAAGTCATCGACGTGACCGGAATAGCTGTCCGAGGGGATTCCGAACACAGTTTCAAGGTCACCGAACCACTGATCACGTCCGGTCTTGAGGTCCCAATCCCAGCCGACGGACCTCCCGGCTTCCACAGCCATGCGGAGCCGGTCGTAGGTAATCGCCAGCTCGGTTTCCGCAGCTCTTCGTCCAGTCCTCTGCCACAGCAGCCCAAAAATCAGCAGAGCCTCCGCCAGGATGAGAGATATGCCGCCAATGATGTATGCCTTGTTAGCCTCCCACATCGTTGGTTCCCGGTTGAGGATGACGCTACCGGGGGGAAGCGCGTTCTCATTGAAGCCCCAGCGCTTCAGGGCTCGCCAATCGAACATGTAGGTGTTCGCGCCCCGAACAATCGGGATGTCTGGCGGCTTCTCCCCGCCGAGAATCCTTACGGCCATCCCGGCAGCCACCCGGCCTGCGAGGGAGAAGCTAAAAACGTAACCACCTACTGTACCTTTACCGACATCGACATCATCGACAGCAAACACGGGCGCGTTTGCAGCGCTGGTAACCATCGGAACTGACTGAGTGGCATCGATGAAGTGCGTTCCCGCTGCGTCCTGCATGATCGAGGTGTGGTACACGATCGTATTGCTCGGGAGGTGCTTCAATCGCTCGAGGAGGTCAGGCATTGCCAAGTCAGTAAGGTAGGTGATGTCGAGCTTCGATTCGTATCCGTGGATCCTTTGTTTGACGAGGCCTTCAAGGTAGCGATCATATGGTGCCACGCCACCAACGACAACCAGGTGCTTTGTGTTGGGTTGTAGTTGAAGCGCTGCTTCGAAGGTTTTGTCCGGCTGCACTACTCCCCAAACGCCGGTGAAGGCAGAATCAAGCTTTGGTGGCTCCGCAAACGCCTCCGTACTTCCCCAAAAAACTATGGGTGTACCGGGAGAGAATTTCTCGTGCGAGTCTGACATGAACCTGATAGGGGATGGCCCGATCGCAATGATCAAATCCAGCTTACAGTTCTGATATTTGCGGAAGTACCAGTCACGAAACTCACGCTGGGAAGTTTCATTTGGAAAAAGGCTGGTGTTCAGATCCTCAGTATAGAACTCGATCTGGTAAGGTGACTTCTCTAGGGCAGCGAATATCTCGTTGTTTATGGCAGCAATGCCAGGCGACCAAAGGCCCAGTTCATTAACAATGAGGACACGCCGGACTTCCCTAACCTGGGCTGGGGCAAGGCCTTGGAAGAGCAACAAGACGCCCAACAGCAAAAGCATGAGCTTTGGTGATTCCCAGGCAACATACATGGCTCGGGCGGGGGATTCAATCCGGTTTCGTAAGTCACCGAGACGAAGTTGCATCCTGAGAGTCTCCCGCACAATTTCGGCAATCCCAAGCTGTCAGAACTTACAGTCGGAGGCGACTTGTCAAGCATGGCGACCGGGAGTACCATCGCCGGGTCTTTCGGCGAGCAGCTTACTCAATAGGATCAACTCGCGCCAGTAGCTTTGGACCGGAGCGCGGCCTCCTAGCCAGATTGGGGGTTCGCCGGTGTCGATTGGCTCGAACTCGTGGTTTGCCCTACGCCCTCTTCCACGGTGGGCCTTTTTAGGAGTGTTTGCTATTGGCTGGGGGCTTGCAGGTCGCACATTCGGCCAGACGGCCTCTACCGGCGCTTTGACTGGCGTGGTGCTGGACCCCTCCGAAGCGGTCGTCCCGGGCGTGGTTGTTCAGCTCACGAGACAGGGTGGCGGCGAGAAGAGGTCGGCCACCTCGGACAAGACTGGAAGGTTCGGCTTCCTACTGCTGCCACCCGGCAGGTATCAAGTCCAAGCGAGCACGCTTGATTTCGAGATGGTGAGTCTCCCGGAGATAAACATCCATGTTACGGAAACGCTTCGGCTCGAGCTGCATCTTCGGGTCGCGACGCACGTACAGCGAGCACAGGTATCCGCGAACCCGCTCATGGTTCAACTCGACTCCTCGGCATTGGGAAGAGTGGTAAACGAAAGCGCAGTCAGTGGTTTGCCGCTGGTCACAAGGAATTTTGCTCAAATTGCAAGCCTCTCTCCGGGAGTTTCAGCGGGAGTGTACAACGCAGGGGAGCTTGGATTTGGTGGAACCGCGCTGTCCCAGATCGCCGAATCCAATGATGGGATTTACGTACACGGGGCACGCTCCTATGACAATAACTACCAACTGGACGGGATCAGTGTAAGCGACGTACAGGGCAGCGCAGGTGGGAGTGGCGGAATACCTACTCCCAACCCCGACAGCATACAGGAGTTCAAAGTCCAGACTGGCCTTTACGATGCGACCTATGGGCGCTATGGGGGTGCCAACGTCAGTTTGATTACAAAAAGGGGAAGCAACGATCTTCATGGAACGATTTTCGAGTTTCTCCGCAACGAGTTCCTCAACGCGAATGATTTCTTTCTGAACCGAACAGGCCAGCGGCGCCCTGTCCTCAAGGAGAATCAGTTTGGGTTCACATTGGGAGGACCGATAAAGAAGGATGAACTGTATTTCTTCGGTTCCTATCAAGGAACGCGCCAGGTTAACGGCATTGCTGCCGGTCAATCCAGAACTGCTTGCACCGCCAGCCTGAGTGAGCCGGCACTGACGGATGACAGGACACCGGCTGAACTTGGGAAAATGTTTGCGGGGATGACCGGAGTGCATGGGGGCACGGCCATCAAGCTCGATGGCTCCAACATTAATCCCGTGGCGCTAGCCCTGTTGAATTTCAAAGTTCCTGACGGAGCTTTCCTGATCCCAACACCACAGACGGTTGACCCGACAAAACCACTTGTGGAGCAGGGCTTTTCAGTTTTTACGGACCCTTGCCATTTCAACGACGATCAGTTCTCGGCAAATGTTGAATACCTCGCTCGGCCGAGGAGTAAGCTCGCGGCCCATTTCTATCTGGCAGACAATGATCAGACCGTCACGTTTCCAGGGAACGGCCTCAATCCGGCTGGCAATATCCCTGGTTTTCCAAGTCCCAGCGATTCGGCCTACACCGTGTTCTCTCTGGCCGATACTTACTCTTTCAGCAACGCATTGCTCAACGAAGCACGAATTGGGTATGTGCGGACGAACAGCAGCACACAGGCTGTGACTCCGTTTAAATGGTCGGACGTTGGAGTTGCCGAAGGCGAAATGAGCCACAATAACGAGCTCCCGAGCTTAAGTATTGTCGGTTCCGCAAGCATTGCTTCCGGGTTTCCACGGACGATTGCTCAAAACAGTTTTGTGTTCAGTGATGATCTCACGTTCATTCGGGGAGCCCACACCGTCCATTTGGGCGGATCAGTCACGCGGTTGCTGGACGATGTCAACCTCGTGGGTCTTGGCTCGTTCATGCGGTTTCTGAGCTGGCCAGATTTTCTACTCGGGCTCAGCGCAGCGAGCAACGGTACCGATTTCAGTAACATCTTCGCTTCGTTCGACGACTTCGGTCTCACAGAGCGTGAATACAGGGTTTGGGAGGGTGCAGTCTACGTACAGGACAACTACAGAGCCAGCAAGTCATTCACTTTAGATTTTGGCCTTCGCTACGAGCGTCTCGGTCAATTTGCTGACAGACTCGGTAGAAACGCGAGCTTCGACATCGGCAAAGCTGATCCCAACCCCCCGCCGGATGGAAGTACGGCCGGCTACATAGTGGCTTCCAACTTTTCAGGTGTTATCCCCCCGGGTGTCTTGCGCGCGAATAATACATTTGGGAATGCTGGCGAGGGACAAAACACGATTGCTCCGCGACTTGGCTTTGCCTGGCAGTTCTTGCCTGGCACAAGTCGATTCGTTCTCAGAGGGGGGTATGGCACGTATTACTCCCGACCCACCGGCCAAGCGTTTTATCAAAATGTCTTTGGCGCTCCGTTTTCCGTATTTCGGCTAAATGCCGGCGAGGCGAATGCTAGTGCGACATTTCAAGCGCCTTTTGCGCAGCCGTTCCCCACGCCGGAGTCCTTTCCTTCATTCCCCGCCTACTCTCCCACCTCTACCACGACAATTTATTCGGTCGCCCCAAATTTTCAACCTGCCGTGATTCAGCAGTTTTCTTTGAATGTTCAAGCAGAACTGCACGAAGGTTGGCTCTTGGAAACTGGATACGTGGGGACTCGCGGTATGCACCTGGTTCGGCAACGTTCTCTGAATCAGGCGCTGCCAGCCTCTACGAACGATCCCATCCGGGGCGTCACCTCAAACACTTTCGCCAACATTCCATTGCGAGTTCCGATTCTCGGCGTGCCTCCAGACTCGCTTCAGGAAATGGAATCCGAGGGCAGCTCTTGGTACAACGGGCTGGAAGCGAGCCTGATGAAGAGGTTGGGACACGGCCTTCAATTCCTGGCTTCGTACACTTTTTCCAAGACGCTGGACTCCGACGGCGCCGACATTAATTCAACATCCTCAGGAAATGCATTGACACTGGGAGATCAAAACTCTCCGCGTCAGCGGTGGGGGCGGGCGAACTTCGACCGCACTCATCGATTTGTTTTTAGCAGTACGTGGACGCTTCCCAGTCCCGCTGGCAGCGTGCCTCGTGCCATCCTGGGTAATTGGTCTCTGGCAGCTATTGCAACCATCCAATCCGGTAGCGCACTTACCATCGCCCAAACAAATTCCACCAATGTTTTCGGAATCATCGGAGATCGGGCACAGCTAAGCGGTACGTGCTCGAAAAGCCAATTGGTGAAGGGAGGGGCGGTCAAGTCGAAACTGGGTGGTTATTTCAACGCAGCGTGCTTTACGAGCACGCCAATAATCGGGGCGGATGGCATCGGAACCGCGTTTGGCAACAGTGCGACGGGAATTGTAAACGGTCCCGGACAAGCAAATCTGGATCTCGCGTTCTCAAAGGTGCTAAAGCTAAGATGGCCCGTTGAGAGAGGTAGTCTTCAATTTCGTGCGGAATTCTTCAATGCACTGAACCATACACAGTTTGCGAACCCCGACCCGAACTTTACATCGCCCACTTTTGGCGTCATTAGCAGCACAGCTGTGAACGCGCGTGTCGGGCAGTTGGCCCTGAAGTTTGTGTTCTAGTCATCTGCCGTAGCAAAGCCTGAGAAAAAGACCAACCGCGGGAGGCTAGCTTGGAACGCCGGCGTCAATATCGGACCAAGCCGTCGCGCTTGTCGGATTTTTGCCATTAGATTCCTTGTAACTGATCCCACCAGTGACAAACCGCTGGCCTTGAAGAACCGCCGCAACCGCACTCAACAGTTCGGTTCCAGCGCTCAACTTGTGAACATAACCACACGCCCCTGCGCTGAGAGCCGCCTGTATCGAATCGGCGTCGTTGTCCTGTGACAAAAAAAGTATTTTTGACCCCGGGGAAAGCTCAGACATTCTCGGGGCTGCCTCAATTCCATTGAGTTTTGGGAGTCCGATATCGAGGACAATCAGGTCTGGTTGCAGTTCCTGGGCTTTTTGGACAGCTTCTGCTCCATCCGAAGCTTCACCGACGACTAGCAATTCTTGGGATTGTTCGAGAATCGAACAGACCTTCAGTCGCCAATCCTTAAAATCATCGACCACCATGATCCGGCTTGGGGCCATTGCATTCTCCTCGGGCACGTCAAAGCTGCGGCGACAGCTCGAAGGATTGTGCATTGACGGAAGATGATCACGCAATACGGTGCGAACCGGAGCGGCTACCGTCAGAATTGACAGGTGCTCAAATCTCAATGATGTGATTGCGGGATGGCTGCACACGAGGACAATGGGGGAGTTCAGCCGTGCATGTATTGGTTGCCACCCCTGTCAGAATTGCCACTGCCAAACTGTTCCTTTAAACGCTGAAATTGGGAACGTCGAGGAGCACACCATTTGCTTGGACACAGGAATCTGCTGCAATTAGCCCAAAAAGCTCTGAGGCGATGAGAGTTGAACCGACTTCTCTCGTGATTCAGCAATCTCCTCCTACAACAAGCACGAAAACTTGAAGAGGAACATGCTCGCCTCTTCTGGATTCTACCGACCTTCAGCGTCGCTGACAGCAAGTCAGTTCGCCCGCTCACGGCGAGCGGAAAATTTCGACTGTTTGTGAAGGACAAAACCGATCCCTTCACGATTGGCTGGGTAGCCTTCGATGCCGGTCTCGCGCAGGCGAACAACGATTTCCCCGAATATGGACAGGGTGCTGCCGGCTATGGCAAGCGATTCGGCGCCAGATTGGCCAATGAAACCGCGGGTGGATTCTTTGGAACCTTCTTGTTTCCTTCTGTCCTGCATCAAGATCCACGCTACTATCGCCTGGGCACTGGGCCATTCCAAAAACGCCTCGGGCACGCGCTCATCCGGCCCGTATTGACGCACAAAGATTCAGGTGGACGCGCCTTCAATTGGTCTGGGCTGCTAGCCAGCATCGCTACAAGCAGCCTTTCAAATGCCTATTATCCTGAGGCTAATCGCGGCGTAGGTGCCACATTCTCTCGGGTGGCGATGTCCGTTCCGTTCGGCATGATCGATGAACTCGTCAACGAGTTTGGACCGGATGTCGAGAAGAAGATGTTTGGGAAGAAATGAAAATTCGCAGGTTAGCCCTGTTCACCAGTACTCATTGACCCCAGAGGAGACAGTTCACCAACTGCCGCCTTCTTCCGGCAACCCACCGTTGTACCAACTAACAATTGTGACGCACGAATTCTCCTTCGTGGACCAGTCGTAGTAGCCGCCAAGTACCTCACTATTTTTAATGTCCTGACTAGTTTTTCTGACAGTCGTGTGCGGAAGACCGAGTGTTTAGCTTGAATCGACGCGACCCTGAAGTCGAAAACAGGATGTGCCTTGTCCAAATTAGTGGATGTCCTGTTCGATTGTTGCACTCATGCCCGATACAGTTTCCCAATCAGTGTGAGAGCGGGTCAACGCCGCCCAAAGGCAGCAGGGATGACCGGAATGTACGTCGTGTGTGTGGATTGCGGTAAGGAGTTCGCTTACAGCTGGGACGAAATGAGAGTCATTTTCGCGAGCCCTGTTCGGTCGCCGTGCCAGCCAGTTCTGCGGCGTCAACTTGGGAACGGTATGGTGCTGCGGAGCATCAGCTTGTTGAACACATGTAATCCAATTTTGGGGACGACAGCGCGCGGCATCACTTCTCGGGGAGAGTTCGCCATGAAAACATTACTACTCGCCGGGATGCTGCTCGCGGCCTGGGTGATGATCCCATTGCTGGCGTGCGCGCAAGAAGCGGATTCTAAAGAGTCCGTTCCCGAGTATGACGTGTCGAAGGAAACTAGATTCCAAGGTGTCATCGACAAAATGAAGGACCGCATCTGCCCCATAAGCCGCGGTGTGGGTTCGCACCTCACGGTCAAGGTTGATGAGAAGGTGTACGAAGTGCATGTCGCTCCCGTCAAGTTTGTGAAGATGTATGGAGCGGCTTTTCAGAGGGGCGAAACGGTGGAGGTCGTCGGAGTAATAGCAATCATCCAGGGTACGGAGGCCATCTTGCCCCGGGAGATTAGGCGCGGCAACCAAGGACTTGTGTTCCGTGATGAAAAGGGTAGGCCGATCTGGTGATGTGACAAGGTGACACGTCAGCGGCAAGAAACCTTTCCTGGTCGAGTCGGGAGATACGTGATGAACTGGGTGCGTGCCTACGAAGTATTTTTCGAAACGTGTATCGCCATCTGGCTATTGGACACGATCTCCAGAGTGGTAAGCGGGCACAGAACTCAGCATTGACGCAGTCTGCGGCCCAAGATTCTTGGCCCCCGCGCAGCTTCTGAGATTAGGCTGATGCTCTCACTTGTTATCGCGGGTATTCTTGCAGTCTTGTCTTGGGTCTATTTGTTGTTCGCCCGAGGAAGATTCTGGCAAGCGGCGAATCGTACCGTCGGGGTGGGCAGGTGCAACTCGAGTCCCTCGCGCGTGGCCATTGTGGTGCCTGCCAGAAACGAGGAGGAGGTTGTAGCGCGATGCATCACCTCACTGCTCGAGCAAACGTGCTGCGAATCGATACACATATTTCTGGTCGATGATTTCAGCTGCGATCGCACCGTGCAGGTTGCGCGCGAGGCAGCACAAAAAGTCGAAAAATCTGCGTTGTTGACGGTGGTTGAATGTCGCCCCCTGCCGCCTGGCTGGACAGGTAAACTTTGGGCCGTCCGAGCGGGTATCGAAGAAGCATCTCTGCTCAAGCCCCGATACTTGCTTTTGACTGATGCGGACGTTGTGCACGCGCCAGTGAGTATCGCTAGCCTCGTCGAAATGGCAGAGACTGGTGGCTACGATCTCGTATCGGTGACAGGGCGGCTTGGCTGTGAGACCCTTGCCGAGAAATTGCTTATTCCGGCATTCACGTTCTTCTTTCTCATGCTTTATCCACCAGCCTGGATTGCGAATTCACAGCGCAGGACCGCCGGAGCCGACGGGAGTTGCATGCTGATCCGGCCTGAGGCACTCGCGCGCGCCGGAGGCATCGAATCTATACGACATCAGGTCATCGACGATTGCACCTTGGCAAGAATCGTGAAGGGCAGCGGCGGGAAGCTGTACTTGGGGGTGTCCAACCTGACGACGAGCACTCGCCGGTACGAATCGTTCACCCACATCGGCCGGTTGATCTCGAGGACAGCGTTCAGCCAGTTACACCATTCCGTTTTGTTGCTGCTCGGGACTTTGTGCGGCTTGACGATCGCTTATGTTCTTCCATTTGCGTTGACGTTCTTTGCTCCTCCAGTTCCGATGGTACTGGGAATGATCGCGTGGGCTGGGATGACGATCTGCTACTTTCCGACAGTGAGGTTCTATGGGCTAAAGCCCCACTGGTCCCTGACGCTACCCTTGGTAGCGTTCTTCTATATCGGAGCTACGGTCTGGTCGGCTATCCAATTTTGGTCAAACAAGGGAGGCAAATGGAAGGGACGGGTACAGGATCCGAGCATTCCAGTGCCCGTGTTGCTTGGGTACCATTCAGGAGAGGATGGGGATCCAGATTCTTCAACGAATCAGCGATGAACATTCAGCCGTTCATCTCCAACCAAGAGCATTTCGCACTAGCCTTCTGATGGTCGGGCTGTATTATTCGACAAAACCACTGCATTCCCCACAGGAGTACCTTGCACGAGAACGCGCAATTCTCGTTCGGGAACGATGAATTCCGCAAAGCCACATACTAAACAGACGGCAAGCTTTGGAAATACCCAGACAATGGGTTTGTCCAGCCCGTTGAGCCCGAGGAAATGGATGGCAATTTCCCCGTTGAACGAACGCTGACTATCCGAAGCACATCGCTTGCAGATCATCGTTTGACTCGCGAGTTTAGATTTCCAGTGCTCCTTGGCGTGCCTCTAGTTCCGCCTGATGAGATGAAGCCGACGACCAACGGAACGGCCAAGGAGCGCGAACAATTTCGGCCAGCGGCGAGCTGTCGACAAAACGTTCGACAAGGAGGTGGCGCACTGTGCCTGGAGAGCAGGGCACAGCCACGACACGAATGAAACGAACGGCGGCGCGCTGCCTGATGCTAGATCGTCCAAAACCAGCAGCGATCACCCCATCACTGTTCTGAACAGTAAATCTAGAAAGCAACCTACAACCATGTCGGCTAGGTGTCTGTTCAATTTTGAACATGTTGTTTTGCACGACTAGTTCGGAAATCGGTCTCCGCAAGCGCCCTTTACAGCCTGAAAACTCGATACACAGTTTCGCCACGCCCAGTCTGTTGTTTTTGCCAGTCGTTCTCCTCCCTCTTGCTGACTACGATATTGGAGACCAGAGTGTCTGCCTAGGAATACTCACGTCTTTGAGAGACTTAAGCTTCAATGAGTGGCCTCGGCATGACGGCGCCAGATGTGAGTCGTCCAATGAGGAGAAGTCTGCTAATCGTCTCAGCCTTGTTTGTGTGTGCACTTCAGACATTTGCTCAAAGTGACATTCCCACGTTTAAGGCGGAAGCGAAAAGTGCCCTCGTGTGGGACGCGGACTTTCCGGAGAGTGGACACTCCTCCATTGTTTGGGACCCGCTAACGGGCCATGAGATCCACAAGCTGAGTTCTGCGGGGATCGAGGTAAGCTCCCGGGTTGGATATGAGCGAGTCAGCCCGAGCGAGGCAGGTGAACTTCTCAACTACACGACGACCATAGCAAACAATACGGACTCTGACATCACAGTTCAATACGGTGGCGCTAGCGCAGATGGACGCGTGGCTCTGCCTGTTTGGCTTGCTCGAACGAGCAAGGATGCTAAAAAGGGCGATCGCAAGAATATCTGGGAGCTCGGCAGAATGCGATGCTTTAAGAATGGGTTCGCTTCAAGCGAAAACTTCTTCTCAGCGAATGCGCCGTCAAGAATCTTTATGGTTCATGCGCAGACCGCAGTGACGATCTCGTCTGTGTCCAAGGATCCTCGTCCGTACTCTATCCGGTGCTCTCTGGACGGGTGCCATGTAACCGGGACAGTTCGCTACTACATTACGGTTAATAAAAAAGACTATGTTTTTGTTTGGTCCGGGCGTTCTGTGATCTATTGCGGGGAATAAGCGGCCTGGGAAGCATTCCCGTCAAATATGTCCGAACCCTCCATGTGCTCTAGGTGAAGCCTAGCGCCAGGGCGTGGATTTGTGGATCTCGGCAAGGATCTCCTTACCGATGGCGGCGTTTCACGTTCAGCTGCGCCAGTGAACGAGCTAACGATGCGTTGACGGATGCGACCTCTTCAGAGGAAAGTTTTTCCTTCAGGCGAGCCGCGGCGCGTTGACGTGCTTCCTCAGCTGCAGCTTCGTCGATGCTCTCAACCGCAACCGCCATGTTGGTCACGATGGATACCCGCTCGTTCGTTACCTCGACGAGACCTTCGCCAACGGCAAGAAAATCATCGTGTCCGTCTTTTCGGACAATCATCTCGCCCGGCACCATCTGGGTCATCAGGCGGATATGCTGCGGCAGAACGCCCATCTGGCCACCCACGGCAGGCAGCGTGACCATCTCTACATCTTGGGAATAAACGGTTGCTTCAGGCGTCACAATTTCCAGTCTTAGAGTGTTGGCCATATTGACTCGATACGCAAGACCCGGCTCTTATGTATGGGTCTAGTTCTGCCTAATTTCTTCGATCGCGCCCTTCATGTAAAAGTTGCCTTCCGGCACGTCGTCGTGTTTCCCGTCGAGAATCTCTTTGAAGCCGCGGACGGTTTCCGCCACGGGTACCTGTTTGCCCTCACGGCCGGTGAAGACCTGCGCCACACTAAACGGTTGACTCAGGAAACGCTGGATCTTGCGCGCACGGAACACGGTTAACTTGTCCTGTGGCGCAAGCTCGTCCATTCCGAGAATCGCTATGATGTCCTGTAGGTCTTTGTAACGTTGCAGAACCTTCTGCACGCCGCGCGCTACGTCATAGTGCTCCTGTCCTACAACGTCAGGCGCCAGAGCGCGGGAAGTCGAGGCAAGAGGATCCACCGCTGGATAGATGCCCAATTCCGCAATCGCACGCTCCAGAACAATGGTGGCATCTAGGTGGGCGAAGGTTGTTGCAGGCGCCGGGTCGGTCAGGTCATCAGCTGGCACGTATACGGCCTGAAAAGAAGTGATTGACCCGTTCTTGGTGGAAGTGATGCGCTCCTGCAGGGCCCCCATCTCCGCGGCGAGGGTCGGCTGGTAACCCACAGCGCTCGCGGTGCGGCCGAGCAGGGCGGAGACCTCGGACCCTGCCTGCGAAAAGCGAAAAATATTGTCGATGAACAACAGCACATCCTGGTTCTTCTCGTCGCGGAAGTACTCGGTAATGGCGAGACCCGCCAAGGCCACGCGCAGGCGAGCGCCCGGCGGTTCGTTCATCTGTCCGTATACCAGAGCGATCTTGGATTCGCGCAGGTTGTCCTGCTTAATGACTCCCGCCTCGGACATCTCGTGGTAGAGATCGTTGCCTTCGCGAGTGCGTTCACCGACACCGGCGAACACGGAAACACCGCCGTGGAGTTTGGCGATATTGTTAATCAGTTCCATGATCACGACGGTCTTGCCGACGCCAGCGCCACCGAAAGCACCGATCTTTCCACCCTTCAAGAAAGGGCAGATGAGGTCGATTACTTTGATTCCTGTGGGGAGCAACTCCGGAGAGGTCGATTGGTCCACGAGCGGAGGTGCTGGCCGGTGGATGGGATAATATTTGTCCGCCTTGACAGGTCCGCGCTCATCCACGGGATTCCCGGCCACATCGAATATCCGGCCCATCACTCCTTCTCCAACGGGCATGGAAATCGGACCGCCATTGTCGCTGACCTCGTAGCCGCGCTTCAGTCCTTCGGTGCCCGACATTGAAATGGCCCGCACCCATTTGTCCCCAAGATGCTGCTGCACCTCGAGCGTTACTTTCGTGGGCACGCTCTGAATTGTGCATTCACAGGTGAGAGCGTTGTAGATTCCGGGGAGCGCTCCCGGAAATTCGACGTCCACAACCGGACCGAGGATCTTTACAATCTTGCCTGTATTCATATTTGTATCCAGTTACCGCGATCTGAAATGTACTCGATTCGTTTTATTCGGACTGCCCGCCAGCAATTTCCAGCAGTTCCTTCGTAATATTGCCTTGCCGCAGCTTGTTGTATTCGAGCGTCAGGTCCTTGATGAGGGTTTCGGCACTATCGGTGGCGTTCTTCATCGACACCATGCGCGCACTTTGTTCGCTGGCTTTGGCATTCAGCAACACTTGATAGATGTAAATATCGAGATAGTGCGAAATCAGGTAGCTCAGCACGAATTCAGGGCTGGGCTCAAACAGGGACTCGGTGGTGTCGTTTGAGAGTTCCTCTTCGGATCTGACGCCCGGAATCTTGATTGTTCTCACTTCGCCTACGGGCAGATAGTCCAGACAGAGCGCCTGTTGGGTTAGCGTGTTGACGAAACGGGTGGCGATCACCTGAACCTGGTCTACTTCCCGTTTCAAGAAGAGGTCGCGGGCAAAAGCAGAAATCGCTCTGGCCTCGGAGATTCGGGGAGTATCGGTATAAGCAAAATCGGCGACCAATTGCCGGCCGGTGCGCGCGATGAATTGCGCGGCCTTACGCCCTGCTGTGATGTAAAGCGTGGACTGCGGATCGAAGTCGGCGGCCAGTCGGCAGACATTGCTGTTGAGCGCACCGCATAGACCTTTGTCCGCGCCAACGAGAATGACAGCGCGCTTGTGGACTTCGCGGGATTCGAGTAGGGGATGGCTGAACTCTCCCATACGAGTTGTCGCTTCACGCTGAATACGGTACAGCACCTGCACGAAGGGACGTCCGGCAAGAGCGGCGAGTTGCGCTCTGCGCATTTTTGACGCAGCCACCATTTGCATCGCCTTGGTAATCTGGGCGGTACTACTGATGGAGCGTATCCGTCGTCGCAAATCACGCGGGCTGTGCATAATCGGTAGTCCTAACTCCTAGATCTCGGAAAGAAAGCTAGCATCCAACCAACCTTGCCGAGCAATGCTGACCTCATCTCCATGTTTCTTTAAACTGATCGAGGGCTGCCTTCACCTCGGCAGTCAAGGGCGCGCTGAGAGCTTTTTCCTTTCCAATTTTGGCCAGCAGCTCTGGCTTTCGGGTACTCAGGTATTCCGTCAATTTGAGTTGAAACTCCTTGACTCGCTCCACCGGCACGTCGTCCACATACCCGTTCTGGACCGCCCAGATCACTGACACTTGCGTCTCGACGCCGATCGGTCTGTATTGAGGCTGTTTGAAGATTTCCATAATGCGCTTGCCGCGGTCGATCTGTGCCTGGGTTTTCGCATCCAGTTCGGAGCCGAATTGCGCAAAGGCAGCCAATTCGCGGAATTGGGCGAGGTCGCCTTTAAGCTGTCCGGCTACCTGCTTCATGGCTTTCAGCTGTGCGGCGGAACCGACACGTGAGACCGATAATCCTACCGAAATGGCCGGCCGTACGCCCTGGTAGAACAAGTCCGTTTCCAGGTAAATCTGTCCGTCTGTGATGGAGATTACGTTGGTGGGAATGTATGCGGAAACATCGCCGGCCTGTGTCTCGATAATGGGCAGAGCAGTGAGCGAGCCGTTTCCATACTTCTCACCGACGCGGGCCGCGCGTTCGAGCAATCGGCTGTGCAGGTAGAAGACATCGCCGGGATACGCTTCACGGCCGGATGGCCTCTTAAGAACGAGGGAGACCTGCCGGTACGCAACAGCATGCTTGGACAGATCGTCGTAAATAATCAACGCATCCATCCCGTTGTCCATAAACCACTCGCCCATCGCCGCCCCGGCAAACGGAGCCAGGTACTGGTTGGTAGCCGAGTCCGACGCCGGCGAGGCGACGATGATGGTGTAAGGCATAGCACCGGATTGTTCGAGAATATTGATGATGCGAGCGATATTGGATTGCTTCTGACCGATCGCAACGTAGATGCAATAGAGAGGGCGGAAATCTTTGTCGCCAGCCGCTTCGGCCGCTTTATTGAGAACCGCCTGGCAGATGATGGTGTCGATACAGATTGTCGTCTTGCCGGTCGAGCGATCACCGATGATCAACTCGCGTTGGCCACGGCCGATCGGAATCATTGCGTCGATAGCCATGATGCCGGTTTGCATTGGTTGCCGGACCGGGCTGCGGCGGATGATGCCCGGAGCAAGTTTTTCAACCGGATAGAAGACGTTACTCTCTATCGGCCCTTTGCCATCCAAAGGTTCTCCGAGTGTGTTCACAACCCGTCCTAAGAGGGACTTGCCAACGGGAACCTGCAGAAGTTTGCCGGTTGTTCGGACTTCGTCACCTTCCTGAAGCTTGGTGTAGTCGCCCAGGATGACAACGCCGACCTCGGTCTCTTCGAGGTTCAGAGCCAAGCCGGTGATGCCGTGGCCGAGGTCGAGCATCTCATTGAGCATTGCGTCGGTGAGGCCCTCCACCCTGGCCACACCGTCGCCAACTTCACGAATAACGCCCACATTTTGGCGGGCTGTAGTCGTGGTTAACCCTGCAATTTGGGCTTCAAGCTCTTTCAATAAATCAGCCATTGCGCTCCACCCTATTTGCGAAAGTCACAAAATACTCTTTCAAATTTCCGTTCGCGCTTAGTTCGTGTTCATGATCCCGAAACTCTTTGCCAATGCCGCTAAAGCAGAACGCACGCTGTTGTCATAGACGTCGCTGCCGACCTTGATGCGCATGCCACCGATAAGCAGGGGACTCTGGGTGAACAGTGCAGTCAGGCCTGGACCATACATATTCTCCAGACCCAGTTGAACGCGAGATCGCAGGTCGGCGGGCAGCGGCATAGCGCTTTCGATCTTGGCGGCATGACGCTCATATTCGAGCTTCAGTAATCGCAGAAAGTGTCGCAACGTAGTCAGATAACCGCGTCGTCTTGACTGCAGTACTTTCTGGACAACCAAACGAACGCGATCTTCTTGCACTCGTCCCTCGAGTAGACACATTCGGTACAGTTGCGTCGCCTCACGCACGGATTGTTTGGTCGTTTTCATGAGGTCAAGCTCCTGACTCTTTATGCCGCTGGGGTCAATTGCTTCACGGTTTCTTCGGCCATACGGCGCTGATCTTCTGGAGTCAGGATCCTGCCCGCGACGGTTGCGGTAGTCTGTACGACCAACTGGCCCACTTCGCGCTTAAGTTCGAGCAGCATGCGCGCGTGTTCCTGCGCCGCTGCCTCACGCGACTTGACCAGGATCTGCTCACCAGCAGCGATTGCCTTTTGCGTTTCTTGTTGCCCCACTCGGGCGGCGGCAGTGTGAGCTTCCTCAATCAGTTTGGTCGCCTGCGTATTGGCTTGCAGCAAGACCTGTTGGCGCTGGTTCGCCGTTTCCTTCAGTTCGGCGGTTATCTTCTCCGTGTCGGCAAGTCCTTGAGCAATTTGTCTCCGTCGCTCCTCCAGCATCTTGAGGATCGGCTTGTAGGCGAACCGTTGAAGAAGAAGGCAGACGATGGAGAAGCTGATGATCTGGGATATCAGATGAGGCCAGTCCACGCCAAAGGTGTTCGCGAGCTGCTGGATCTGTCCTCCGCTATCCGGATCAGCCAGAAAAGCCAGAGCATTCATAGTCGTCTCTCAATTACTGCGAGCGCTGACCTTTTGCGATCTGCGCCGAGGTGCGCCCCTTACTTAACCAGGAACAGGGCGTAAAAAACGATCGCTTCCGCAAAAGCAATCGCCAAGATTGACTGGACCAGAATCTTCGTGGAGGCCACCGGATTCCGTCCAACTGCCTCCGAAGCGCTCATTCCGATCAGTCCGACGCCGATGGCAGCGCCTAGCGCCGCCAAACCAACATGCAGGCTTCCGTTCATAGTGATTGTCCTTTCTCTTTCCCACCGGCTCCCGCGATTGAACACGGTCAAGCCGCCGATTATGAATCCGTCAACCGTGAGAAGCCACTGGTTGAGCTTCTTCGTGCTGGCACATCAACATAGTGAAGACAGCAGTCAATAACATGAAGACGAGTGCCTGAACCAGCCCCATGAGTAACTCCAGAAAATAAAAGGGAATTGGAACCAGCCATCCAAAGCCAGGGACCAGCTTGGACATCGCCTCCAGCAGGTTCTCTCCGGCAAAAATGTTGCCGTAAAGACGGAACGTGAGAGAGATCGGCCGGAATAAAATCGAGACAACTTCCAGGCACCCGGCCGCAAAAAACACGACCACCATCAGGACCTTGAGCAGACCTTCGGTGTCCCCTTTAGGGGCAAATAGTTCTTTGAAGAATCCACGGATACCGACTTCGCGAAACGACCAGACTAGCCAACTGGCAAAGAAGATGAGGGCCATCGCCAATGTCATGTTGACGTCAGCGTTGGCGCCACGGAATAAGGGCTGCTCGATTCTGAAGCCATGCGCCGTTTGGTGTCCCCAGCCGATCGAACCGACGCCGGGGATTAATCCAATCCAATTGGAGGAGAGTATGAAGATGAAGATAGTGGCAAAATACCAGAAGGTGCGCTCGGTCAAATGCGGACCAATAATTCCGACCATGAACTTGTAGAGTCCCTCAACCAGCCATTCCAGGAAATTTTGCGCTCCTCCGGGTACTTGTTTCATGTCTCGCGTCGCTACTTGTGCAAACACGATTAGACCTAGGGCAACGATCCAACTGACAACCATGGAGTTGGTGATACGGAAGTTGAACAGACGAGCGATCTCTACTGCCTTGGCCGACAGGCCGTGTTCCTCGGACGGCTCGCTCGGCGCGCTCGCCTGAGGTACGGGTGCTATCGTCGCCGCTGAGGCGGATGGCGACGTCGTTTTCATCACCACGGTCAACGTAGTACCCAGAGCCAGGAGCATCACGGTGAGCCAAAGCGTTCTCATGAAGTTACCTTTGTGCAACTCGCGTCGCCGCTGAGGCTGTAAGGTCGCCGCCGCCCGTTTTCTCGTAACCCAGTAGTGCGAAATACAATGCACGGTCGAAGAACTGGGTGAGGGAGCGAAGCAGATTCACACCGCCCCAGAACTCAACCGGTTCGTCGAGCAGGCACTCCTGCTGTATGTAAGCCCATAGGTGCTCGTGCGCTATACAGATGCCCCAATACAAGTTGCTGAACGGAACCCCTTGTTGGGCGCGCCGCATGCCCAGTGATACGTAGCGTTCTTCAATCGTCGCGTCGGACTCGGTTCCCAGCCAGGCGGTAAGGTCTCGATAAACTCCCAGCGTGGATCGCTCTTGATCCTCTGCAGGCACGACTAACATCAGCTGCCTGCACCTTTCGGAGTTCCTGATTTTCTGGAGCACTTCACCAGACATCCGCTCAGCATTCCCCTTCATGTGCTGAATCAATTTAAGGGCACGCATCGTGTTCTCCCTCTGGGTTGCGGATCCGGAGCGATGGCCCGGGCTGGATTACGGTTCGAGCAGATACTGGCCTGCTTCCAGCATTGCAATCCGGGTTGCGACCTGAGAGGGCTCGCGCCTCTCGCACATCGCCAGCAAAGGCTAGCGACGGTGCTCGGGTCTGCATACTGGCAGAATCTACAGTGCATTTTCGTGATGACAGTTCAGGTGGATGAATTCTCCACAACGAGCCTGGGACCACTCGCAGTAACGGAACGATTGGGGGAGAGCGTCAGCAACTAGTAGAAGTAGCAGTGGCCGACCCTGCAAACCAGCTTTAGGTTGAGACGGCAGTCGACGGCGATGCTTATGTCTTGTCGTCGCTTGATGACACGCAGCGGGGGCAGCTGTGCCAGATCGATCGTCAATGTCTCGGTTAGTGCCAATGGTTAGTTGGCTGCCGACGCGTTCCTGGAAAACGAGTGGCGGAGACGTGATTGCCGGTATTGCTGTTGCTGGACTGCTCATACCAGAAGGAATGGCGTATGCGGGCATCGCGGGCGTTCCGCCTCAAGTGGGCTTGTATGCCGCGATGCTGGGCATGTTTGTGTATGCGATATTTGGCACCTCCCGCCAACTCGCCGTAACGTCAACGTCGTCTTCTGCAGCGATGCTGGCCGCGCTCGTTGCTCCGCTTGCCCTGGCAGATGCTGGACGGTACATGGTGCTGGTGTCTGCTGCCACGATTACAGCTGGCGTAATTTTTCTGCTAGGAGGCTGGCTTAGACTCGGCGCTGTTTCGGAGTTCATCTCCAAGCCTGTGCTGAAAGGATTTGTTTTTGGGTTGGCGCTCACCATCATGGTGAAGCAAGCTCACAAACTCATGGGAATTCCAGGCGGGAAGGGAAACTTCTTTCACCAGTTGTGGCATGTGATCACTTCACTGGCGAACATAAACCCGTGGACGTTGGGAGTGGGGGTAGCGGCCATCGCGATCATGCTCCTTCTGGGCGCGCTAGTTCCCCGAGTGCCATCGGCGCTCGTGGTCCTGGTATTCGGAATCCTAAGCACCACATGGTTCGGGCTGGCACACCACGGAGTAGAAGTGGTCGGAACAATTCATGCCGGCATGCCAACTCTAACGCTGCCGAGGATTGGGGAAGAGGATCTGGGGGATGTGTTTATCGGTGTAATTGGAATCGTGCTAGTCCTGGTTGCCGAGGCGCTGGCAGCGGGCCGTACATTCGCAGCCAAGCACAACTATTCGATTGTTCCCAATCAAGAGCTCCTGGCCATGGGAATGGCCAACCTGACGTCGGGCTTCTTCGGTGGAATCATTGTGGGCGGAGGCATGTCCGGAACGGCTGCCAATGATTCTGCAGGGGCGCGCACACAGCTGTCGACTATAACTGCATCACTGTCGGTAGGGTTGACACTGGCGTTCTTGCTGCCGCTATTTCACAATTTGCCCGAAGCAGTTCTGGGAGCGATCGTGGTTCATGCGGTTGCCCACCTGGCCGATGTTGGAACTCTAAAGTACTACGCGAAACTCCGAACCGGAAGTCTATGGGCGGCATTGGCCGCGTTGGTTGGCGTTCTCCAGATGGGAATTCTCAAGGGCCTTATATTTGCAGTTGGCCTGACTCTGATCGTATTGATGCACAAGCTCAGTTCGCCACAGGAGTCCGTCTTGGGCAGACTGCCGGGCTCAGACAACTTCGTGGATGTGGCGCGATACTCCGAGGCAGAACAGGTTCCGGGTCTCCTGATTTTTCGGCCGAATGGAGTCTTGTTCTTCGCAAATACTAATCGCGTGCATAGCCGGTTATGCGAACTGATTAAGACGACTGGTCCGTCACTGCGAGCCGTCATTATCAATCTCGAAGCCAGTCCGGAAATCGACGTCACCTGTCTGGAAATGCTTAGCCAGCTTAGGAACGAACTACGCGAGTCGGGTATTCATCTCTATTTCGCGCGAGTCGCAGATCCGGTTCGAGATCTCTTCAAGAGAAGCGGTTTCGTGGAAGAGTCGGAGAGCCTCTTGTTCCGTGGAGTCGACTCTGCGGTCACTGCATGTCTCGGTGCGATGCACGCGAAGTCGGTATCGCCCGACTTGCAGCACCTTGTGGAACATGAATAATAATAGAGTTAATTCGCCCGAAAGATATATAACGTTGAACCGGTCTGTCGAGCCCGGTTAAGGTGCGATGCAGCGGCGGTCGGAGAGCGGAAATTGGCTTGCACCAATTGTCCGGCAAGAAGCGAACCGAGGCATGGGAGTAGGCGAGGCGTTCTAGTCGATTCGCGTGGGACCATAGAGCCAGTAATGTCTCAGCGCCGACATAGAAGCCGCGGGTGAGTTGCCAGACACAACCAACTTGGCGCAGCGCTCGAAGGTGCGCACGGCTCGGGTACGAGTGACCCCGAGCCGGTGTTCGCGTTGCTGTGGGCGAACGGTTGCTATTTGGCTTGAGGAGGATAGTTCTTCAACAATTTCTTGACGGCCTTCGCCAAATTCTTTTGCTGTTTTTCGGGTTTGGCTTTCGGATCGAGAGTTTTGCTCGCTACGCCCCGCCACGCGAGATCTTTGTTCGCGGAGTCATACATGTCCAAAGCCAGCTGGCCGATATAGATGGTTGAGGTCTGTCCTGTGGTCGTGCTCGTTCCACCCATGCCACCGTACCACCCACCGCGGTACCACCCTCCGCCGTATCCCCAGTCCGAGTTAAATGACGTAAACTCTTTCTCTTGTCCGATACCAACTTGATATCCGATATATAGGTTGGCGCTGTCATCGGTGACCTTAGTTAGGCCTTTGGTAGCTAGTTCTGCATCCACCGCATCTACGATTTGCTTGCTCACCAAATCATTGACGGTTTGTGCGTCCTTAAGGGTGACCCACTTGTACGTCTTGAATTTCGAGAAATCGGCGTTCTTATCGAAGTTGTAGCGAACGTCCTGACTGAACGCGACAGTCGCTACCAGAAGAAGGCCGAGCACCGATAATAATCGAATCCTTTTCATCCTATCCTCCAATTTGCAGATCGGTTGCGAGATCCCAGAGCGGACCTGCCTCAAGATTCGGCTATGTGGCGGACCGGCAGACACAGTTCTGGATTTGGCTGAAGCACGAAGCCCATGGTAAGGTCGCGGGGCTATCGCAGGAACTGTCACAACTGACAGACAACACTCTCCTTGTGCCGCATCCGCTATACGGCACACCTGCGAAGAGGTGCAACCTAGTGATGGACCGTTTCCTCGATATGGATACGGTCAGTGCGGCGCCTGCCTCCGCCCTCATGGACCTTGAGCGATAGCCCGTCAGATGGATGCGTTGCGAGATAAGTAGTTTGCGAGGGAAACGCAATCTCAACTCCTGCCTGCTGGATGATTTCCATCACGCGCAACAGCATGTCTTCCTGAATCTCCAGGAAGTGGTTCCAGTCACGGGAGTAGAGATAGGCGAAAATCTCGACGTCCAGGGAAGAGGGACCAAGACGGATAAACCGGACACGCACGGACGAGGCGTCAAAGCTGGGGTGAGTGGTGAGGAGTTTCTGAACCTCGGCCGTCACTGACCGCATTTGAATGGGGGTGGTTTCATAGCGCAATCCCACCATGGGATGAAACCAGAATCTGTCGCGTGCCGAGAAGTTCTCGAGACTCATGTTCGCAATCTGCCCATTCGGTACACAGACCAGCGTGCGATCGTTTGTGCGAATGCGGGTTGAGCGGAGGCCGACCTCCTCGACCGTTCCCACAATGTCACCGACCTTCAAGGCATCTCCCACGTGAACGACCTGATCAGCGATCAGGGAAATACCCGCGATGACGTTTTCCAGTGTTTTTTGCGCCGCCAGCGCAACCGCAATGCCACCTACCCCAAGACCAGTGAGTGCTGCAGCTGGGTTTATGCCAAAGTGATAAAGCGCGAACAACAGGCCAGAGAAGAGAATTACTCCATCGATCACCCGACGAATGAGACGCAAGACCGCAACCGACCCACTCAAACCTGGACGGCGCTCAACAAGATAGCGCTCGCCCCAACCGTTCACGAGAATTAGCAGCCACGTACAGGCGGCAATCGCAATACTCAGGGCCATAGTTGACCAGAACTGCCGCGCCAAGAGTGGGAGGCCAACGGTTGACAACAGCCAGCGGATGGTGAAAGCAAGAAGCAGAAGGCGAAGTGGGTGCGGCAAGACTCGAGAGATTTGCGCACTGGCATGTCGTAGAAGTTGGCGGCGGAATGCCCTGACAGCCAAGCCTATGAACCGGTCCAGAAGGCCCGTCAGCACGTAGAGCAATGGCATTCCGACAAAAAGCGCCAGCCACTCAAAGATAGGAACCTCTGCCACTCGATTCTTAACCAGGAACTCCGGGAGAATGTTTTCCACGGTTGACTTGGTTAGTTCAGGAAAAACATCCGGAATCGTCTTGAGAGTATTTCGCGAGAAGAGCCAGATCTTGCCCAACTTTCCGCGATCGACGCGCTCGACGAGAATGTCGAGATCGCCGTTGGCGGTGGGGATAGTCCCGACCAGATCTTCGTCGGGCCTTAGAGGATCGGGTATCGAGCCCTCGGGCTTTTCACTAAGCGTGTTGAGACGGGCAGGAAGGCGACGGTTGAGGACGATGGCGAGTTGACGCGCCAAATCCTCGGCCTCTTCGCCGCGCAGGGGAGTATTCAAGTACAGGACAGAGATTTCCGCATTGCCTTTCCGCGCAGCGTTGAGAAAGCCCAGGACGGCGCCGCGAGGGGTGTTTCGGCCAAGGGTATCCTTTGGGATTTCAGGTTCCGCTTCGGCAGCGGGGGCTTTGGGAACGGCAACCTGCGGCCTGGCAGGTAGAGAGAGTAGCAGCAGAAGGAGAACGGCAGAAGCCCTGGCCGGATGCGTCAGATAGTGACCCAATCCACTCATACAGAAAACACTCCCACCGGCGCACATCGAGATCCACGAATCATGGCTGCCATCCGAAGTGTACGAAGGCAAATCTTCCCCGGGGGTACCCTCTCGGGAGAACTGATAGAACTGCCAGTTAACGTATCTGTAGGCCTACCAGCAAACTACTCAACGAAACGGTTGGTTGTGGTGCTCGTTAGGGAGGCGCCAGTGGCAAAAAAGAAGAACGAAGAAGAAAACAATTCAAAAACAACGGCGATCAAGAAAAAGACGTACGAGCGCGAGCTTCGTAAATTGCAGACCAAGCTTGTCGAGATGCAGGAATGGGTCAGAAGCAGCGGCTCCAAGGTCGTAGTTGTGTTCGAGGGGCGAGATGCAGCCGGGAAGGGCGGTGTGATTCACCGCATCATGGAACGGGTTAGCCCCCGCGTGTTCCACCACGTAGCTCTGCCGGCTCCCACCGATCGCGAGAAGTCACAGCTGTATGCCCAGCGTTACATGAAGGAGTTGCCGGCGGCGGGTGAAGTAGTGCTTTTCGATCGCAGCTGGTATAACCGTGCGCTCGTCGAGCGCGTGATGGGGTTCTGCACCGATAAACAATACGCCGACTTCCTCAGGATGATTCCTGGCTTCGAGTCTCTCCTAAAAAACAATGGCATCATCCTCGTTAAGTACTGGTTTGAGGTCAATGAGCAGGAGCAGCACAAGCGGTTTCTGAAGCGTATTGAGGATCCGATGCGGAGATGGAAACTGAGTCCTATGGACCTGGAATCGCACCGCCGCTGGTACGACTACTCGCGTGCACGGGATGCGATGTTTGCGGCCACCGACACCCAACAATCTCCCTGGCATTGTGTTCAGACCGACGAGAAAGAGCGCGCTCGACTGAATTGCATTGCTCACTTGCTCAGCGTGGTGCCATGGAAAAAGATCCCGATGGAGAAGGTGACACTCCCGAAGCGGCAGAAACCGAGAGGATACAAAGCTCCCGACTGGAACTACCGTTGGATCCCCCAGAAGTATTGAGGGACTTCGACTAGAACCGTGATGATTGCCGTGCTGCGCAACATTGAGGATGGGGCCGGGTTATTCCTGTAGGACAGAGTTGTTTAGGGACACTCGTGCTGGCGTGCAGATGCTCCGCCACTTTGGTGCCATGGAGTTTTGATTGGGATGCCGATATTCTCCAAGTGGAACAAATCAGGCATTTCGGGGCTTCGTGCACTGCGGGGTTTCACCACAGTGGCTTGGGTTGGCGGTTGACCGCGCTTGTCTCGACCTGCATCGTCATTTCGGCAACCTTAACGGTGAAGACACGGAAAAGGGCGTGAGACCAGATGGAACAAAGTCACGTTCGTATTCTGCTTGTCGATGACCACGAGCCGTTTCGTCAATATATCTTCTCGATGCTTGGGGAAGATGCCACAGTGCGGGTGGTCGGCGAGGCGGGCGACGGGCTGGAGGCTGTCCAGCAAGCTAAAGTCCTTCAACCCGATGTGATTCTTCTCGACATTGGCCTGCCAGGGATCAATGGCATTGAAGCGGCCCGTCAAATCGGCGAAATTGCCAATAAAGCCCGAATCATCTTCCTGACTCAGGAGTCCGCACCCGAGGTGGTACAAGAAGCGTTTAATCTGGGTGCATGGGGCTACATTACGAAGGCACAAGCTGGAACAGAACTTCTGCCCGCGGTGGAAGTGGTTTCGCGGGGAGAGCGGTTCACGAACGAAAACAGTAATAATAATAATGTTGATTAGCATTCCAAGGTCCGAGGGCGCCCCGTAGAAGGCCGGTCTCACCCCTGAGACGTTTTCGATCCGCTTGCCCAGTGTCTAGTTGTACGATGCCACGCTTGTGGTAGTATTCGCGCGCCCAGAATGGGACTTCGAGACAGCCGCTGTCAGTTTTGCCAGCGCGTTTGCCTGCCGTTAGCCGTTAAAGGTCTATTTGGCGTTTTTTGCCGAGACTTTGACCGGTTGCCGCATGTGAGAAAGACGCAGCGTGAAGTGGGCCAGCATGACAAGACTCCTGTTCGCCTGCTCCATGCCACCCACAGTCTTCATCATTCGTTTTGTCCAGCTCTGAGTGTCTCGAGAACCTTTTCAACCATAGTCGTTGAGCGAGGACAGTCCCAGCAACTGAATATTCGATCCACTGCCGGCGCTTAGGACGGTTCGGGCTATGAAGAACGGAACGAATGGCTCGCTTTCTTCTCTTCTGCGGAAGGTGTGGTTTCCGATTCTGGCCTTCACATTGCTTGCAATCCCGATCGCGGGAATGTGGAAACTGCTTCGTCCCGATCGCCCGGCTGGGATTCGTGTGAGTCGTCTGCTCGTCGTATTCATTGCTCTATTCGCGCTTGCTGCTGATTGAAGTGAACGCATTTCTGTTCTTATTGACAGGTGACAGAGGCGGAGCGTTTGATAGCTTCGGATTCGCACGCCCCATCAAGCTCCGCAGCTGAAGTGGATTTCAGTTTCGGTAGCTCCTTCACCCGGCGGCCATGGCCTCGTATTCCTTCCCGCAGGCCTCGGTCGCCGGCTCCTCTTTGTTCGGCAAAACTCGGTGAGGACAGTGGACGCCGTGTGTGGCGTCGCGGGAATGGCCGTGCAACCGTGGGTCGCCTGGTTTTATCTACCAGCAGAGGACGAGATACATGAACAGTGCGGAGAGCACTACGAGGGCGAGCGGAACCGCCGCGCTCACGATAGAGTTGGGATTGGGCGAGGACGAGTCCAGCATGACGAGTTCGTTTTCTGGGAGCGAGGGGGCGCGTTCCGGAAGATATTCGCGGTAATCGGTCTTTGAATCCAGATAGTAGATTTCTGCCCAAACGTAACAATCACGAATGTGAACAGGCTCTCCGCCGATCTGCGTGTATTGATTGACCATAAGGGTAACCAACCTCCCACAAGCTCCCTTGTACGGCCAATTGTAGAACTTCTCAACTAGCAGTCTTGACAGAGCGAAGCGGCGCAATCGTCGATTGTCGAGAGCCGTCGATCTTCTTGCAATGCGCCCCGTCCGCTCCTTATGCACTGTCACTACTGACAGTTACTGCCAGCGGTCTCGCTTGCCTACACTTCAAGTTACCGATGCGGTAGTCGAGGGATTAGATCTCGCTGAGATCGTTGCGTCAAATTTGGTACGTACCGACCACCGACAGGACCATCTGTAAATGAGAACTTTGGGTTGGATTCAACGCTTGCTGCTCGTCATCGGTTTGTTGTTGCTCGGTATTTATGTGGGCGCACACATCCATCGGGCAATCATGTCCCGAGCGGAATTGAGACGCTTCGAGGATCTCCAAGCGAAACCACAAGCCGACAAGGCAGACATCGTACTCTCGCTGTCTGGGCTCAACGTTAGTTTTGACCTTTGGTCGCCGAAGCGGATCGAAGCTTATGAAGACAGCCTTATGGAGCACTTTGATCCGCCCTTGGCAATCTTGCGCATCGCCAAGGTTAACCTCGAGGCGCCGGTGCTTGAGGGCACAGATGATCTGACCCTTAACCGAGGAGTAGGTCATATTGCGGGCACCGGACGCCCCGGGCAGGAAGGGAATATCGGGATTGCGGGTCATCGTGACGGGTTCTTCCGAGTATTGAAGGATATCGGTCCAGGGGACACCATCGAACTCGTGACTGCAAGCCGAAAAGATGTCTATACGGTTGACCAGATCGTGCTCGTGAGTCCAAGCGACGTATCTGTCCTTCAGGAGCGGCCGGGCCGATCACTAACGCTAGTCACCTGCTATCCGTTCTATTTTATTGGCAGCGCGCCTCAACGATACATCGTTCAAGCATCCGTCAGGAACTCCGACGATAACGGAACGGGAAGCGGCAGGGGATCGAAATTGCAAGCACTGAGCAACTGAACGAATGAACGCCACAATTTCTGAAATCTGAACGAGCATTATGGAACTTAAATCGACAATAGCAAGGGTTACCAAGGAGAAAACACAATGAACTCAGCGACAGGATGGACACGAGTGTGGCTGATGCTTGCGGTAGGGGTGATGTGCTTTGCCTTTGCCCTAAGCATGAGTGCACAGGTGAAAACAGCAACCGAGACGACGAGCGGACAAGCCTCCCACGAAATGACGGTGGAGCGCGGCGAAGTTGTCCTCGTTCAGGGCAATGACCTGTTGGTGAAAATGGAGGATGGATCGATCCGCCATGTTGCCAACGTTCCCGAGAGTGCGAAGGTTACTGTGGATGGGCGAGAACTCGGGATCCACGATCTGAAGCCAGGAATGAAGCTGCAGCGCACGATCACGACCACGACAATTCCTCAGACCATCACTACGGTAAAGACGGTAACCGGAAAAGTGTGGCACATTTCCGCGCCGAATTCCGTAATTCTGACCCTGGAAGATGGCACCAACCAGCAGTTCAAGATTCCGAAAGGGCAGAAGTTCACGGTCGATGGGCAGCAAGTGGATGCTTTTGGCTTGAAGAAGGGCATGATGGTCTCGGCCACCAAGATTGTAGAAGAACCGGTAACTGTGGTTGAGCATCAGAAACAGCTCACCGGTTCGATGCCGCCGCCACCACCTCCCCCGCCCGCCGATGCACCAATCTTGGTCGCGGTAGCGGAACCAACGCCAGTGCCGGCAGCAGCTGCTCCGGAACTGCCGAAGACTGGAAGTGTGCTGCCATTGGTCGGGTTGCTGGGCAGCCTCTCTTTCCTGTGCTCGCTCGGACTGGGAGTGATCCGCAAAACCTTTTGATTCAGCATGGGTTCGGGAAGGCTAGCGTTGCACGTCAGCCGTCTCGAACCCTTCCTTCAGACAATTGAAGCGACCTCCGAACAGGTTTTGGGACCCATTCGGACCCTCTCTCTCTGTCGAAACAGACAGCATACCAGCACTCGATTGCCACGTGGCGGACCGTCATGGCTAGCAAAAATGCTAGAGGTGGAATGCAAAGAATGGTGGTAGGCTAGGACCGTTTTTCCGGACGTTCGCGGTGACTGGAATCACAGACGGTGGGGGCGGCAGGTCAGCCTTAGGTTATTGCGCCCAGCGTCCATCTACGGCCACGGTTAATACTCTGGTAGGAGTATCGGTTATGATCAGAAGAAATCTCCCACGAATCCTCATTGCGGACGACCACACCTTGGTTGCCGAGGCCTGCAAAAAACTTCTTGAGGCTGACTACGAGGTCGTTGGCACCGTCGGCGATGGTCGCGCCCTGGTCCGGGCTGCTGTTGAACTGAGACCCCACCTCATCATTGTTGACGTTTCCATGCCGCTCCTTAACGGCTTGGACGCGGGGCAACAAATCAAGGAGTTGTTGCCTGGAGTGAAGTTGATCTTCCTGACAATGAACCATGATGCCGATCTGGCAGCGGAAGCATTTCGCCGTGGCGCATCAGGGTACTTACTGAAGACGTGTGCTGCCACCGAACTGGCCATCGCAGTCCGAGAGGTTTTGCGGAATAAGTCCTATTTGTCACCTATGATTGCGAAGGACACGGTCGATTTTCTGTTGCGGCAGGACAAAAAACTGGTCGAAGAAGGGCAAAAACTCACGGAGAGGCAGCGTGAAGTGCTCCAACTCCTGGCCGAGGGGAAATGCATGAAGGAGGTCGCGGGTGTGTTGAACCTCACAACCCGCACCGTGGCTTTTCACAAATACCGCATCATGGAAGTACTTAATGCCAAGAGCAACGCCGAGTTGGTTCAGTATGCGATCCGACACCATTTGATTGCAGTCTAACCTGACTTGTGCAGCTTGAATTTGCCTGGCGAAATATTGCGTTCGGAAACACCGCCCGCCCCTCGTTGCGGGTGACGTCTAGCCACTCCGAACTGTAATCATCGTCCCAACCCGTTCACTCCGCTCGCGCCGGGTCTTCACGTGTTCAGTCGATCTCTATAGGGACGTACTCGAATCGATGCTGCCGTTCGATCTGTAGAACAGCGCTACTTCCGGGGGCTAATTTATCTATTGCGGACCGCAAGCCCTCAATACTGGTCACTGCTGTTCCGTTTAGCGAACGAATGACATCACCCGACCTTAACTCGGCATCGATATCGGTTCCGGATAATCTAGCAATTACAAGAACCCCGGAACTGGAGCGTAGTTGGCTTGGTTGTGTCGATCGACGCTGGTCGAGAGGCGTGCATACGACTCCGAGTCGTGCAATCAGACCGCGCTCCAAGCCCGCTGGGTCCGGGAGTGTCTCCGATTCAGGAAGGCGTTCAGCGACTGCCACGGTCAAGGCAAGATGCCGTGATCCGCGCAGAAGGTCAAGGTGGACGCGACTCCCAACGCGCCTTCCGTACAGGGATGCAATGAACTGAGGCACGGTAGTTAATGGTTGCCCATCCATCGCCAAAATCAGATCTTGAACTTCAAGGCCAGCTCTTTCAGCAGGGCTTCCTGGGGACACGTCTGAAACGACCATACCCCACTCCTGTGACAGGTGAAGTCCCCGAGCCAGAATCGGTGTCACGTTTTGGACCTTAAATCCAATGTCGCCGTAAGTGACGTGGCCATTAGTTTTCAGTTCTTCCAAAACCGACCGCACAAGCTTGCTGGGCAGGGCAAAGCCGAGTCTCTGGTTGGCATCGTGCACGGTCACCATAAAACAGATTATGCCGACCAGATCGCCGTTAGTATCGACCAAGGCGCCGCCGCTACTGCCGTGGCTAATGGCCACATCCGTTTGTATGAAACTGCTGCCCTCATTGCTTTCACTGTAACGACCTACCGCGCTGACCACACCCATGGAAACAGAGTTCTTGAAGCCCTCTGGACTTCCCACTGCGAATACCAATTGTCCAGGTCGAACCGCGTCGGAGTCTGCGAAAGGAATAGTGGGTAAACCAGTTTCGTCTATTTTTACAAGAGCCAAGTCCGCCTCTTCGAATACTCCCACAACTCGTGCGTCAAATGTGATGCTGGTGAGATCGCCGACCTTATGTGCATGGGATGAACGAAGCATTTCGTCAAGGGTGACCCGCACGATCCTGGCTCCCTCGACCACGTGAGCGTTTGTAATTATGTAACCGTTCGTATCGACGATGGCGCCCGACCCGATTGTATGGGCCTTCGATAGTTGCTGGCGGTCGTGCGTAAACCTGTAGTTATCATCATCGTCTTCGGGACGCACGTAGGCCACGACATCCAAGGTGACAGTCGCGGCCGCAACCTTCGTGACCACTCGCTGGAAAGACTGGCTGAGTTGAGTCATCACGTTGTGCTCTTGGCCCGTCGGTTCTTGCGCACCGCAGGTGGTGAGGAGTAAGAGCACGGCAGCGCCAGGTGCCAGAGCTTTGAACGCTCGCATTATCATTTCGGCCTCCTCAACATCGCGTGCCGGCGGTGGGGGCTATATTTGCTGGCACCGATCGAGTAGATCTAGCTGGCTTGCATCGGCACTTCTCCCCAATTTGCAAACCCTGCGGGACACCGGAGGTACGGGAGGCCTTCACCGCTCACGGGTGCTTCACTCCGGTCGGCGACATCTGCGAGCCATTCACTTCCCGAACCTCAAACACGGGATCGCGGTAGTTGGCTGGCAAGTATGCGTCTGGAATCGTGGTCCGGTTACCATCTCGCAGGGAAGTGTAGTGGGGAGAATTGATCTCGACTCCTGCCTCATTGAACTTGTCTTGGATATTCTGGTGGAGCTTCGAATAGATGTTCTGCATGTTCTTAGGGTTGACCGTAGAAGCGTTCAGTTCATACCCGACATAAAAATCGTTGAGTGCGGTTTGCACTACGAATGGCGCCGGATCCCACAGCACATCCTCGGTTGCACGAGCTGCAGAAATTAGCAGCTCGTGAACTTGTCGCCACGGGGCGTTGTAACCAATGGTCACGGTAGTATGGAAAATCACGCCCTTTTGTCGGGCCTCGGCGCTGTAGTTGACTACCACCCCACCTAAAACCGTCCCGTTGGGAATGGTGACTACCTCCTTCTTTTGGGTGCAGATACGGGTCACCAGTAGAGTCTTTTCGATTACCTCTCCGACTTCGTTTCCTATGCGCACGAAGTCCCCAACTTGAAAAGCGCGCATATACGTGAGAATGGTGCCCGCGACGGCGTGCGCCACAGCCGAAGTGGAGCCGAGTGATAGCAGAACACCGAGGAATACAGAAATGCCTTTAAACGCAGGGCTTTCGGATCCGGGGAGATAAGGGAAAACCACAATCGCAGCTGCTGCGAGGATCAAAGTTCGTGTCAGCTTGGCTGTGGGCTCTGCCCAGTCGGGATAAAAGCCGCGGATAGTCACGCTTTGGTTGCTGATTTCCTGGAAGATGTACTTGTTGACTTTGATGAGGTAGGAGGTGATGAAGCAAATGCACAGAATCAGCAACAGGTTTGGGACGTACCCGACACAGGTTTTCCCGAATGTGGCAAACTCCGAAAAGAGCCAGTTGGTGATGCGATACGAGGTGTATCGGGTGGACGGAAAGAAGCGCAGCACGACGGTCACATAGCTCTGCAATAACGCAAGGACGAGGATCCAGAAAAGCGTACGAAACAGGGCGGTGAATGGTGGACCGAGGTATCGCCCGAGTCGCAGAGCTGCAGGCACGGTCGTTCCCTCGGCTTCCCGACGTGCCATCCATCGCTCTATTCTGGATCTCGCGCTCCGCCGAGCAAGAAAAAGGCCAGTCAGCAACACGGCAATGCCGACGCTCGCTAATGCCGCATAAAACATTCCCCACCAGTAGCGCCGCCAAGTGTGGTCTTCGCGGTACTGCTTCACAACTAGGCGAAGGATTTCGGTATACTCCTCAGCCAGCTCCGCTCGCGGACGTTCCGCAGCCTTTGCGTCACCCTCCGTGATGCCCATGAGGCGGTTGCTTCCGGCGAGTACCTCAGTCCACCCACCGCGGTCCTCCGCATGAATGGCCTCGATCGCGATGTTGGTGTTGCTGCTGAGGGCGATGATGCGTTGTTGGATGGCGCTCGCTCTGTCTTGTGGGGTGAAGCCTCCGATGGGCACGTAGATCAAGAGGATCGGCTTGCCATCAATTTCGACCGGGGAGCCATTGTTCTCAATTGCAACGGAGTCAGAAACTGCAGACGGATCGTGTGCCGCTTGGCTGGTGCTGTTTGGACTTGCAAATGTAAGGAAGATGCAGACGAAGGCACACGTCGTGAGAAAACGACGTGCCCAAGATAGTGGTGGGCGAGCTTTTGTCGCCAAGATGTTTGGCATCAAATTCCGACAAGCGATCGGCAATCCAGCCAGGATAGGCGACATGACGCACCCGAGAGCCCAGAAAGCAGCGTACGGCGAGTGTCCGGTAGTTGGGCCTGTCAGTTGTACTAGCTTGACGAGTCTGGTTTTCCGGAGCGTGCTTTGGGTGGATTGACTGCAGCGGAGCCGAGTCGATAGAGACGGTGGGACTTCTTTAGCCGTTGTGACGCCAGGAAAACTGGGTAACCTGGTCTCTGGGCAATGCGACCTGGGATATCCGATCCCAGGGGGCTCATCTCTTCTCCGGTGGCAGACGCAGACTCTTGCGCAGCTCTTGATCGTCGAACTCGGCCAAGAGTTGACGAACGAGTTCAAACATCTTCTGAGGATCAGTCTCTTGCTGGATCTGGCGTGCCAATTCGCGCCAGCGTGTATGTACGGAGAGGCTGGCGCCTTGCACAGCGGGAACTTCGTCTTCCGACGTAGAAATGAGTCCTGGATCCTTATCGGATTCGGGCTCTTTCGAATCGCCCATTTTTTAACTCTTTTTCTCGCAGGCGAGCCGACTTAGCCATTCATGGACAAGACCGGCCGATGCCCATATCTGCTCAAACGGCCAGCATAGGGAGTACCCCGAGAAAAGAGCCCGGGGGAGGGCACGGTTTGAGGATAGGGCTGCCGAAGGACGCTCGTCGTTGCTCCAGCGCACCCAAGAAAAATAAAGTTTCGGCCGGGAAAAGGCACTGGCTCGTCTATTAATCAACCATGAGTGCTTCGGGAGCGTGGAGAAGGATTCGGCCACGTCCCTTAGAAATAGTTCCGGAGCGCACCCATTCGCTCAGGGTGCGGCTGGCAGTAAACCGACTAATATCTGCTAACGCGCTGAGTTCATCATTCGTGGTATGGATTTCGACTCCGTCGGGATGAAACTTGCCGGACTGTTGACCGAGTTTGAGCAAAGTCTTGGCCAGCCTTTCCGGGGCACTTTCTGTGGCCAACGCAACATGGCGTTCGATGTAGTTTTGCAGGTAGCCAAAGGCAATGCGCAAACCATTTTCACCCAGCAGAGGGTAGAGGGACACGAACTGGCGCACACGGGCGCGATCCCAGACCATGAGTTCACAGTCGGAAACTGCTTCGGCGGTAGCCATATATGAGGCCGGATTCTTCAGCAGAACCATCAGACCGATGACATCTCCCGGCACTAATGGTGCGAGTAAGACCAGGTCACCTTTTTTCGTCAAATGACAGTAACGGGCCCGCCCGCTTTGTAGCAAGAACAAGTGGGTTGCAGGATCGCCCCCGTTAGTAACTGCGTGCTTGGCCGGTACCCAGCGGAGCTCGGCTGCCCCAAGGATTGCATTAATTGCCGATCGCTCGAGCCCTGCCAAGAACGCGCAGGGTCCGGAAACGGCCGATGCGGATCGAGAACTGATCATGCAATAGCATCCAGGTACGCCGGGGACCGCGATCCCGCTAGCGGTAAACTCTCAGCTCCGTGGGAATTCGTTGCAGATACGAATCCGGGCGCAACAAACGACCTGATCTGTGGTAAATGGTTAGAATCGCGAGAGGCGCTCGGGATGGGGTCATACAACGTCATCGTGTCACACTCGCACCCCGTGGTGAGGCACGCGTCTTATTGGGAAGTCAGCTTCTGTTTCAACGTAAGCGAGGTACAACGCCGTTCCCAGTGCAACGACCATTGCGATTGCCATCAGCAGTAAGGTCAATACCATATCTCTCTCCTGTCCGTTCAAGAGAAACTGTGATTCTCGTTCGTAGCCCTCGGACTGTTTGTGCTGTAGGGCCTCAGTGCTCTCACCCTTTGAATAGCCGCCACGGGTTGCGGCGCGACTGAGAGAACTGGCAGCATAATAGTGCAAAAGTGCGAGTTGGAATAAGAGACCATGGATTCGCGAAAAGCTCAGAGCAACATCAACCGGTAAGGTGGTGTTTAATCGCGTACTGAATCAACTCAGCATTAGATTTTAGGCCCAGAGTCTCCATCATCTTGTACTTGTGGAAAGCTACCGTTCCTGGTTTCAGGTTCAGGACACTGGCAATCTCTTTCATGGACATGCCTTCTGCAAGCAGTTGCAGGACCTCACTCTGGCGAGGAGTGATCCGCTTCTCTTCTGCATAGGAATCGGTGCTTCTCAGTAGAAAATCTACTGTGTCCTTGGTGATAACCGGAGACAAATAGGATTTCGATTGCAGAGCTTGACGAATGCCTTTGACCAGTTCCTCAGCTCCACAACTCTTTACGACGTAACCGGAGGCACCGCGCCGGAATGCTTCAGCTGCCACCTCCGGCGACATATTCATTGTCACGAAGACCAGCTTCGTTGCCGGCAAGATATGCTTAATCTGATCACCCGCGTCGAGCCCATTCAGTTGCGGCATCGAAATATCGAGGACTACCACATCCGGTTTGAGTTCGGACGCAAGTTGGACCAGAGTCCGTCCGTTATCCGCAATGCCGACAACATCGAATTCGGGCTCGAGAAAACTTTTGCAGGCTTCTGCCAGCAACGTGTGGTCATCGGCGATCAGCAACCTGGCTCTGTGACGATGTTCCATTGCGCATTCCGCTCTATTTATAGAACGCGTTCTCTTCACTGCAGGCGGCGAATGTGAAGTTGCCGCACTGCCTCCATCGATACTAGACTGAAGGAAATGTCGCTATAACTGGCAGTTCTTTCAGTTAGATTGAGAAAAATTAAGTCGGATACAAAAGGGGTATCAGCAACTTCAGTCTCGGAGTGCGGTTCCCCGTGACTGTCATCTTTGCCAGTAGGCGCGGTTGGCGCCGCCTCTTAGCATTCTGTTGCTTCAATCACTATGCGGCTCAACGTGCCGCTCTTTCTTGGGAGGTGGCCGATGCATGGAAGTCGCCGATGGACGATAGCAGTTATAGTACTGGTGGGTTGGATGACATTAACGCTGCATGGCCTCGACAACAGTGAAAAAGTCAAAATTAAGGGATTGATCACCGGGCGGACTGGAGACACGCTGAAGGTAAAAACGAGCGATGGCAACATCACGGTTGTTCTTACCGACGATACAGAAGTCCGACAACCCAAAGGCTTGGGGCTGCGCAAGACACAGATGAGCTTCGTGGCCCTGATTCCGGGTCTCAAGATCTCGGTTGATGGATTCAGGGACGAGAAGAGCCGGGTGGTAGCGGACACGATTACGTTTTCCGGAGATGACCTGAAGACAGCCGAAAGCATCCAAGCGGGACTGACTCCAACGCAAGAAGGGGTGGAAGCCAATAAGGAGAACATCGCGGCCAATAAAGTGCAGATTGCAGCAAATCGAGAAAATATTGCTTCGAACGAACAAGAGATTGAAGATGTTTCCAAGCGCTTTTCCGATCTGACCGAATTTGATACCAAGGGTGAAGCGACCGTTTTCTTCGCAAGCGGCAGCACGAGCGTCTCAGCTAAGGATCAGGCCGCTCTCAAGGACCTGGCACACAATGCAGTCAATCTCACGGGATATCTGATCGAGGTCAGGGGGTACGCAGACTCCTCGGGTAATGCCGCGATGAATCAGAGGCTGAGCATGGATCGGGCGCAGGAGATTGTTGCGTTCTTGATTCAAGATTGCAATGTGCCGGTGAGACGCATCGTAGCACCAGGGGCCATGGGCGAGGCGGCTCCAGTAGCTTCGAACGAGACATCAGAGGGGCGCTCGAAGAATCGGCGTGTAGAGGTTAAGGTTCTAGTGAACCGTGGGCTAGCTGGCGAGAACTAAGCCGTGTATTACTGGAGACAGTAGTGAATCGGATAGTCTAAACGGGTTCAGGAGCAGCAGGCTTCAGTCCGGCTAGAGGCCGTGCCGGCTAGTATAACGGCATAGACGGGGAAGTGAATCGGTTGCCCTGCAGGACCGCTCGAACAGCCGGAGCCAAGTCGCTGGCCACGGATTCTTTCCACACGTAACCGAGCGCGCCTGCGGCCCGCGCAGCTTCAACGAAATCCGGATCCGTGTGTACCGTCACAAAGATAATTCTCGTGGGAGAGGCGAGCCTCTTGAGACGCCACGCCGCTTCTATCCCGTTCACTAGCGGCATCGAGATGTCCAGTATCAGAATGTCGGGGAACAATTGAGTCGCAAGCTCGATCGCACGCTTGCCGTCTTCAGCGGTGCCGATGATGTCGAACTCATTCGCAAGTGCCTGAGCAATTGTTCCCACCATCTCTTCCTGGTCGTCAGCAATTAGGATCCGAGGCACAGGCATGGCAGTGTTCATCCCGTCCAAGGTCTGCGATCGCTCTGAAGTGATCTGACCGCAAACCTCGCTCTCGATGGTGCTTTGCATTAACTCGAGAATACGACGAGACAAGCGTCGATGTCTGCCAGCAAGGTTCACAGTCCTGATCCTATTTACTCCCAGTCTGAACTTGTAGAAATATGTAAATTGGCTAGCTGATCAGACGACGCACGATAGCCGGAACCCAGTTCTGGTCCTCCAGAGTTTGTGTCTTTGCGTATTTCGATCGGATGCCAAGAGCCAGGGATTCGTTCCCCGAAAAGACAAATAAGGAGGCGTCGAACTCATCCGCCGGGTATGTCCTTCGTCGTCAAAAGCGTCGGGGCGGTTTGATCCAGCTGAGGTGCAATATCGGTCGAGCCGACTGTAACTTCTGCCAGTTTTCCCTCCACTACACCCCCACTACTCTCGTGTCGGATCAGCATTGACCCGGTTCTGGCCAGATGAATCAAAATGAACGAAAGAGAGCGTGACGGAGTCAAGACGTCCAACCAAACCAAATCTGTCGTCCCGCTGCTTTGGCTGAGTTATTTTCGAGCGAGATCACATGGTTTACTAGCCCCGTCCTGAGGAGCTCTTCCATGCAAATCGGACATGAGCTGTATCGCTTGGAACTTCAAACCGAAAGGGCGGTGTCGCTGTCAAACGCCAGCTTCAAGGCTTCAGCGACGCGAAGGCATCCTCATCCTGGTCTTTGCCCTCACGCTGGCGACCGGATGTGGCAAGAAGGAAGCGGTTGTCGCAGCAGCACCTCCCGAAGTGGAGGTAGCGGCCGTTGTACAGCAGGATGTTTCTCTTTATACCGAATTCATCGCAACCCTTGACGGCTACGTGAACGCTCAAATCCAACCTCAGGTGACGGGTTACCTGACGAGGCAGAACTACAAGGAAGGTACCGTGGTTCAAAAGGGGGAGGTGCTTTTCGAGATCGATCCCCGTCCGTTCGAAGCGGCGCTACAACAGATCAAGGGACAGCTAGCCCAAGCCGAAGCACAACTTGGCAAGACGAGGCTTGACGTGTCACGAGATACCCCGCTGGCCAAAGAGAGCGCGATTCCGCAAGCTCAGCTCGATAACGACATTCAGGCCAACCAGGCGGCGCAGGCCATGGTAGCCGCTGTCGAAGGCACAGGTAGAGCAAGCGCAGCTTAATCTTGAATTCACGAAGGTACGCTCGCTGGTGAATGGCGTCGCTGGACTGGCAAAGGGACAGATTGGCGATCTGGTTGGGCCTACAACGATTCTCACAACCGTGTCGCAGGTAGAGCCTATCAAGGCTTACTTTGCGATTAGTGAACAGGAATATCTGAAGTTCGCGGAGAGGATCAGCGCGGTGGCTGAAGGTAGAACACGAATGGGCGAGCGGAGGGTTCTTGAACTTATACTCTCGGATGGAACGGTCTATCCACACAAAGGATGGGTCGTACTCGCCGATCGCCAGGTTGATGTGAAGACCGGAACCATTCGCGTGGCGGGGGCATTCGACAATCCGCGCGGCATTTTGCGTCCCGGGATGTTCGGCCGAGTCCGTGCGGTGACAGGAATTGCTAAGGCTGCCTTGCTGGTCCCGCAACGTTCCGTGGTTGAGGCTCAGGGCAGCTACAGCGTCGTCGTGGTCGATTCGAACAATCAAGCCAGCATCCGCCCGGTGAAAATCGGTGAACGCGTTGGCCAGATGTGGGTGATTACCGACGGATTAAAGTCGGGAGAACAAGTAATTGCCGAAGGCATGCAGAAGGCCAGGGAAGGCTCAACGGTTCGCCCTAAGCAATTTAACTTCGCCGGACAAGGAGAATGAACCATGTCCAGCTTCTTCATCAGACGTCCCATCGTGGCCATGGTGATTGCCATTCTCATGGTACTCGTTGGCATCGCAGCAATGTTGGGGTTACCCACAGCCCAGTTTCCAAACATCGCTCCCCCTGAAGTTCAGGTGAAAGCCACGTATCCTGGCGCAGATGCGGTAACCGTTGAGCAGTCCGTCGCTACGCCTATCGAGCAACAAATGAGCGGCGTGGACAACATGAATTACATGTACTCCAACAACGCCAACACTGGGCAGATTACTCTGACCGTCAACTTCGATATCAAGACCGATCCCAATACCGATCAAATCCTGGCGCAGATGCGGACGAATCAGGCTAATTCACAGTTGCCTGCGGACGTGGTCAATTACGGGGTCACCGTCCAGAAGTCCACCGACAGCCCCGTTGATGTTGGTGAACCTGTATTCGCCGAAAGGGACGTACGACAACATCTTTCTCGCGAACTATTCCTATATCAACTTGAATGATCAGCTTACACGTGTGCCGGGTATCGCAAGCGTGAGCGTGTTCGGAGCCGGCCAGTATGCCATGCGCTGCTGGGTCAGGCCGGACAAACTGGCAAAGTTGGGGGTTACAGTTCCGGAAATTGTCAAGGCGATCCAGACGCAGAACACAGTGAATCCCGCAGGTCAGATTGGCGGTGAACCTGTCCCCACAGGGCAGGAATTTACTTATGCTGTGCTGGCCCAGGGGCGGCTTGCCCTCAGCGGAGGAGTTCGGTCAGATTGTGATCCGGGCGAACTCCGATGGTTCGATCCTTCGCTTGAAGGATGTGGCTCGGCTGGATCTTGGGTGCGCAGGTCTACAACGTAATCGGGCGTTACAGTGGTAAGCCGGCGGCAGTCGTAGCCGTGTACCAACTGCCTGGATCAAATGCGGTGAAGGCTGCGGCTGGAGTTCGCAAGCTGATGCTGGAGGCCAAGCAGCGTTTCCCGCAGGACCTGGAATACGACATCGCGCTGGACACAACCTTAGCGGTTACTGAAGGACTGAACGAGATCAAGCACACGCTATTTGAAGCCATCCTCCTGGTCATCCTCGTCGTCTACATTTTCTTGCAGGGCTGGCGCGCTACGTTAATTCCGCTGCTGGCGGTACCGGTCTCACTGATCGGCACATTTGTGGTGTTTCCACTTCTTGGCTTTTCCATTAACACTCTTTCACTCTTTGGGCTAGTGCTGGCGATAGGACTCGTCGTGGATGACGCTATTGTGGTGGTCGAGGCCGTGGAGCACCACATCGAGCACGGCATGACTCCCAAGGACGCCGCTTTCAAGGCCATGGAAGAGGTCTCGGGCCCGGTCATCGCCATCGCCCTGATTCTCTCGGCAGTATTTGTTCCCACGGCGTTTATTCCGGGCATTACGGGACGTCTGTACCAGCAGTTCGCAATCACCATTGCTATTTCCGTAATCTTCTCTGCTTTCAATGCGTTGTCACTCAGCCCGGCGCTCTCGGCCTTATTGTTGCGCCCTCGCAAGGAAAGCCGCGGTCCTCTGGGAGCATTTTTCCGCTGGTTTAATCGCGTGTTTGGCCGGGCCACGGACGGCTACGTCAGTCGTCTGCGGAGGGTTGATTCGCAAGGCCGGCGTGAGCATGCTTCTGCTGCTGGGCATGGCAATACTGGCGGGATGGTTCGGGTCGCGCCTGCCAAGCAGCTTCCTGCCGGACGAGGACCAGGGATATGTCTTCGCCGGCCTGCAGTTGCCCAATGCCGCTTCACTCCAGCGAAATGATGAGTCATCCCGCAAGATCGAAGAGATGATTCAGAAGACGCCCGGCGTTCACGCGGTGACGGCAGTGCTCGGTTATAGCATGTTGAGCGGGGCCCAGAATACCTACAGCTCCTTTTACTGGATCACACTCAAAGAATGGGCAGAGCGCAAGGCTCCCGAGGAACAGTACGAGGCTATCAAGAAGCACTTGAACCAGGAGCTTTCGAAAATCACTGAAGGTGTTGCCTTCTCCTTCCCGCCTCCAGCGATTCCTGGCGTGGGAGCGTCAGGAGGCTTTACTTTCATGCTGGAAGACCGTGCAGGCAAAGACCCTCAATTCCTGACTCAAAACCTGGACAAGTTTCTTGCCGCAGCACGCAAGCGGCCTGAGTTGGGAGCCATCTACACGACTGCTTTGCCAACGGTACCCCAGGTATATGTTGACGTGGATCGTCCAAAGGTGATTGCCCAGGGCGTCCAGCTCTCCGACGTCTACAAGACGTTGCAGACGTTTATGGGCGGCCTCCTCGTGAACTACTTTAACCGGTTCGGCCGGCAGTGGCAGGTCTACGTTCAAGCAGAGGGAGATTATCGGACTCGCGCGGAGAACTTAGGTCAATTTTATGTGACCAATGATACCGGCCAGCCGGTGCCAATGAGTGCGTTGACTACAATTAAACCCCGCTCCGGTCCAGAATTCACACTGCGCTACAACCTCTATCGGTGTGCGCAGATCAACGGCAGCCCCGCGCTCCGGCTACAGCTCCAGCCAGGCAATGAAGGCACTCGAAGATACCTTCGCAGCAACCATGCCGGTTGAAATGGGATATGACTACATGGGCATGTCGTATCAGGAGAAGAAAGCAGCGGAAGGAGTATCACCGGCGGTGATCTTCGGCATGTCGCTGCTCTTCGTGTTCCTTATTTTGGCGGCGCAATACGAAAGTTGGTCCCTGCCCTTCAGCGTTCTCTTGGGGACGCCCATCGCGGTATTCGGCGCGTTCTGGTTCCTGTGGATGCGAGGCTTGGACAACAACGTTTATGCGCAGATTGGTTTGGTCATGCTGATCGGCTTGGCCGCCAAGAACGCCATTCTCATTGTCGAGTTTGCCAAGATGGAGTTCGACAAAGGCAAGTCCGCTGAAGAAGCAGCGTTGATTGCGGCAAAGTTGCGCTTGCGGCCGATCCTGATGACAGCATTCGCATTCATCCTGGGATGCGTGCCGCTCTGGACAGCCTCTGGGGCCGGTGCCATTTCGCGACAAGTGCTGGGAACCGCCGTCATTGGTGGTATGTTGGCCGCCTCTGTTCTGGCAATCTTCCTGATTCCGGTGTGCTTCGATGTAGTCGAACGGCTTGCCCATCGAAAAAAGAAGCATCTGCCGCCAGCATCCACACCAGCCATTCTGCCGGCGGAAGGGGATTAACATGTTCAGGTTGCGCTGGCTTACTGCAGTGGTGTGTTTGGTGCTGACGGGATGCATGGTAGGGCCCAAATACAAACGTCCCCCAGTTACCGTGCCTGACACTTACCGGGGGATCGCTCCAGATGAAGGCCCGCAAACTGCGACATCAATCGGCGACGAAAAGTGGTGGCAGGTTTTCCAGGATCCACAACTGCAAGGACTGATCCGGGAAGCGCTCTCGCAAAACTACGATGTACGCATTGCTGCAACGCGTGTGCTTCAGGCACAAGCTCTGCTAGGTATCACACGGGCTGACCAGTTCCCGACGATCACTGGGGGCGCATCTTCCAGCAACGAACGTCTACCGGCAACGAGAATCACACCGGCTTTCGAAACTAGCCCTTCCCAAGTTAACCTCTCACTATTTTGGGAACTTGACTTCTGGGGCAAGTACCGCCGAGCTACGGAAGCGGCACGGGCAAACCTATTGGCGACGGAGTGGGGCCAGAAAGCAGTGATGTCCAGTCTGGTCAGCAACGTGGCGTCGGCGTATTTCCAATTACTCGAATTGGATTCCGAAATGGACATCTCCCGCAACACGCTCGCTTCGCGCAAGGAGTCCTTACGTCTGGTCGAAGTCCGAGCGAAGGGCGGCGCGACATCAATGCTCGACGTTCGTCAGTCGGAGCAACTGGTGTACACGGCGGCGGGAACTATTCCTGATCTGGAACGGCGTATCGAGCAGCAAGAGAATCTTATCAGCATTTTACTGGGTAAGAATCCAGCACCTGTAACGAGGGGCAAGCCGCTGGTGGAGAATGTGATCCTGCCGACGGTGCCGGCTGGGTTGCCCTCGTCCCTGCTGGAGAGGCGTCCGGATATTCAGTCTTCGGAACAACAGTTGGTTGCTGCCAACGCGCGGATAGGCGTCGCGAAAGCAGCATATTTTCCGCAGATCACGCTAACCGCCGTTGGCGGATACCAGAGTGCGGCCCTGACGAACTTATTTACGGGGCCCGCAGGCTTGTGGAGCTGTTGGCGGACAACTGGTCCAGCCCATTTTCACCGGCGGAAGAATCCGCTCCAATGTGAGACTGACGGAAGCCCAGAAGCAGGAAGCAGTCCTCGTCTATCAGCAGTCTATTCAGCAGTCCTTCCGCGAAGTCTCAGATTCCTTGGTGGCTTATCGCAAGAATCAGGAATTTCGGGCGCAGCAGGAGTTGGTCACGAATTCGGCGCAAGACGCGACTCGGTTGTCAGATATGCGGTATCGGGGTGGCGTGACAAGTTACCTGGAGGTTCTTGATAGCGACACCCGCTATTTCGATGCTCAACTGAGCCTGGCACAGGCGCGGCTCAACGAGCGACTTGCCTTAGTGCAAGTTTACAATGCGCTTGGAGGGGGATGGCAGCAGTAGGAGACCTTCTACAACCATGTTCGCAGACTCGGTGCATCCGTCTAAACGAATTCTCGAGCCGATGGAGAGAATCACCGAGGTGCTGTTCGCCTTAATCATGGTCCTCACGTTCACTTGCTCGTTCTCCGTTGCGGGCGCGGGCCGTGAGCAAGTGCGCACCATGCTCGTTGGAGCATTAGGATGCAACCTCGCATGGGGGATCATCGATGCGGTTTTCTATTTAATGGGTAACTTCAGTATGCTGGGCCAAGGTATCCTGAAGGTAAGAATCCTACGCGAAGCAACCAACCCTGCCCAAGCACACCAGATCATTGCCGATGCGTTACCGCCAGTGGTGGTTTCCGTATTGTCTACGTCAGAACTCGAGAGCATGCGCCAGAAGCTGAACAATCTAGCGGACCCGCCACCCGGTCCGCGACTTCGGGTCACTGATTGGCTTGGTGCTTTGGGAGTGTTCCTGATCGTTGTCTCGGCGACACTGCCGGTAATAATTCCTTTTGCACTGATCGAGGATGCGAAACGGGCGCTGCGAGTCTCGAATGGGATTGCTATTGGGATGTTGTTCGTGACGGGATACGCGTTCGGGCGTTTTTCAGGCCATCGTCCCCTTTGGATGGCCACTGCTATGGTCATTCTTGGAGGGGCCATGGTTGCGATCACAATTTCCCTTGGAGGATAACAAACCACGCGATCTTTATGGCCTTCCGCCATCGCAATTCTCCTCGTGGGAATTGCCGCAGCTCAATCACCGAATGGCGAGGCGGCGAGCCCTGCAACGGACTCCTCCCGCGACGAGTGGTCCTTTTCCCTCAACATCGCAGGCTACATAGTGCCCCATGAGCGATCCTATGCGTCTCCGACATTCTCTGCCGATCGCGGCCATTTTCATTTCGGATCGCGATACAACTACGAGGACAAGGAGACTGGCTCCTTGTGGTTCGGTTATAACCTTCAAGCGGGCGAGAAACTGGTCTTCAGGGCCACTCCGATGGTAGGTGGCGTTTTCGGTAACACAACAGGCGTTGCTCCAGGGTACCTGGCGGGAATCAACTGGAAGAGGCTGGACCTTTCCACGGAGGGCGAATTCGTATTCGATACCCGGAACAGTGCGGGTAACTTTTTTTACAGCTGGACGGAACTGAGCTACACGCCCAGGGACTGGTGTCGGGTGGGTCTCGTGGCGCAGCGGACAAAGGCTTACCAAACCAGCCTCGACATTCAGCGCGGGATCCTGATCGGTCTCTCGCACAAGAAGGTGAATTTCACAACCTACATATTCAACGCGGGGTGGACCGACCCGACTGTGGTTCTGTCGCTGGGGTTCAATTTTTAGTTGCTTTGCGCGCTTAGCAGGACGTTTCCCCATTCGGCTCTGCGTGCCGTGAGGCCACTACTGCCTGGGGGTTATTGGCCTCTGGCCAGGCGAAGAGGTTCCCGGCGTATGACTACCACGTGCCTATACGCAGGACGATGCCAGTGCTGAGACGCAGGCCATGATCGAAGTTCCTGCCGTTCAGATTTCCCAGCCAGGAGCGTGTGTAGTCGAGATTGGCGACACGCAACGCGAGGGCGCGGTTAAGGGCGACATCGACTCCGCCTCCGAGCGCCATGGAAAACCCAGTCGTCTCCCAGTGCTGGGTGTAGAGGTCATAATATTTGTGTTTGTCTGCGCCCGGCGGTACCTTTGAGAGCACCAGCTTTTCGAGTTCGGGGTTGAGTAGCTCTTCTGTGATTTTCTGTACCCCGACCCTGAAGTGGGCATGCGGGCTCCACCGTCCTGCAGTGTGGACGATCCATTGAGGGCCGACAGCGAAAGTCAGCGAGTCCCCGCTCCAGTTGCGAGGCAGGGAGTTACCCAGGGTGCAGCCACTCACTTCCACCGTCCACTGCCTGAGGTCTGTGGCTCGAAAAGCACCAATCCCTCCACCTCCAAGGCAATTGAGCCCACCAATCTGATATAACCCCGGCAGCGACGCAGCCAATTCGAACTTGGGCACGACATTGAATCCCTCGGGGTAACCTTCTGGGCTAACGGCTGCGGCGAGCGACTCGGAGCGGCGCAGATAAATCTCACCATCGTATTGAGTAGGGCTGGCGCGGTTTTCCCGACGCCAGGGGGAATGGAACATCATTAGGTTGGCGAAAGTTTGAGGCGGGTTAAGAGCCATTCGCGTCAGAATCCGGACGTTTCTATTGTGTACACGGTTCTCGATAGGAACCGTAACGTACCGGTCGACGGCATCTCCGGCGAGCATCCAAACCAGGCCGCCATTAGGTGTTATCACATGGTCGACAAACCCGTACTGGCAGCAGTACCGCTGAATCTGCCCGATGGATGCTTCGCTGATAGGGCCAATCTCAAATTGTTCGCTAAAGGCCCACGCGAAAGCGTACGCGCGTAGCCGGCTCATCCAATAATCTCGGTCGGTGCCGAACTGCACGACACGGTAGCGAGGGTCATGGTGGATCCAGATGTAACCAGAAACCGCACCCTCGATCGGATGCCCCAGGTAGTTCTCATAATAGCCATCGCCGTCCGACCAACCGTGCATTGCTCCCAGTGACTTGAAGTATCCCCCGACGACACTGTTGCTCAAAGCTTCGCGTGTACCTGCCTCTGTACCCAACCGGAAAGAATGCATGACCCCGAGGTAGGACATAGATCCCTTCAACAGCGATTTCCACTGAACGCTCGGGGCAGGAGAATCAGAGGACCGTACCACGGGCTTGGGAAGCGGCGAGATGGGGATTGCTAGTGCTTCCGGCTCTGCTGAGTTGGAGCTAGAGCTGTCAGCAAAGACCGATAGCGCAGAGAATGGGATGCTGGGTTCCGCCAGACTCGAGCCGACTCCTATCGGTTCGGGTCGAGAAGTCGTCGCCACACTCGCAGCTCCCTCGTACTTGCTATTACCTCTATCCTGGGCACATGCCGAAGAAAACAGCGTAATTAGAAATAGAGCAGTGAAGATGAAAAATAATGGGTTCCTCATGAGACTTTCGCCTGACTTGTTTTGGGGGACCTTCGACCAGAAGGTCTTTCCATAAAAACCACATGGTTAGCATCCCAAGCTCAGAATTACAGAGGCGAATAGTCGAAGGAACTGTGAACAGTTACAGCCGACAAGCACATTTTTCTGCAAAGCCAGACCGGACCGAACCGAATGGGTGCTGGGTTTGATTCCCAGCCCGAGTTGTTGTGCGGACTGTCATTTCTATCAGTGGCGCGGGAGTTTTCTTGCTCCTACCCTTTGCTTGTTGTTCGCGTTCGGCGATCGTGTGGCTCGGGCGACAAGCATTCCAAATGCCATGTGGATGTGTATGACGTCTAGTGTCAGCAAGCAGTGAGAGTTACAGTCCCGCACATGCGAATGGTGGCTGCTCGGGGAGTTGGCGGTCTTCTCGGGAAGTACGGAGATCACAACACTGGACCAAATCCAACGGCCAACCCTTCGAGCTGGGGAGGAGAAATGTCGCTAAATGCGCTAATCGCGAGAGTCGGAGCTCAGCGTAGATGATGTGAGCTTCCTGGCCGTTACGGAAACAATCCAGATCATTCGTTTCATACAACAACGCGAGTCGAAGGAAAAGCGATATGGCAGCGCACATACAACCATTCAGCCAGCATCTGCAGGAGAAGCGTTCAGCGTGGCGGGCCTTGGCGGGCCATTACAGAAAAGTTCGTGACACGCATCTCCGTAGACTCTTTGCCGATGACCCCTCGCGTGGTCAACGCATGACGGTCGAAGGCGCAGGGATCTACCTCGACTACTCCAAGAATCGAGTAATGGACCAGACAATAAAGCTGCTCATACAACTGGCAGCTGAGTCAGGCTTGCAGGCGCGGATTGACGCAATGTTCCGCGGTGAGAAGATAAACATTACTGAAAACCGGGCAGCCCTGCATGTGGCGCTTCGCGCGCCAAGAGGCTCATCCGTCTTCGTCGACGGCGATAATGTAGTGCCGCGGGTCCATGCAGTACTCGACAAAATGACTCAATTCTGCAACCGTGTCCGACGAGGTGAGTGGAAAGGGCAGACCGGCAAGCGCATTCGCAATATTGTCAATATCGGAATCGGTGCTTCAGCTTTGGGCCCCGTTATGGCGTACGAAGCGCTGAAGGCATACAGCGATCGGACCATGACGTTTCGATTTGTAACAAACATTGACGATAGTGATTTTGTGGAAGGTGTTCGAGATCTCGATCCATCCGAGACGTTATTCATCGTCTGTTCCAGGAACTTCACGACCCTCGAAACGATGACGAATGCCTGTTCGGCCCGCGCCTGGTTACTTGCTGGTCTTGGAGACGACAAGGCTTCCATTGCGCAGCATTTTGTCGCTGTCTCGACGAATGCCGAAGAAGTAGCGAAGTTTGGTATTGATACTGCGAACATGTTCGGCCTTTTGGACTGGGTAGGAGAACGCTTTTCGATCGACTCGTCTACTGGACTGTCTACGATGCTTGCCATTGGACCCGATCAGTTTCGCGCAATGCTAGATGGCTTTCATCAGATGGATATGCATTTCCTGGCGACTCCCTTCGAACGTAACATTCCTGTCCTGCTGGGGCTGCTAACTGTTTGGTATGTCAATTTCTTTGGAGTCCGGTCGATCGCGGTTTTGCCCTACGAGCGGTACCTCAGTCGATTCCCCGCATATCTGCAGCAGTTAACGATGGAAAGTAATGGTAAGCACGTAACCCTTATTGGGACAGAGGTTACTCAGTTTACCAGCCCGGTGTACTGGGGTGAACCGGGCACGAGCGGTCAGCATTCGTTTTACCAGTTCATCCATCAGGGGACCGGTCTCGTACCGTGTGATTTTATTGCATTTGGAAAGTCGCTCAATCCGATCGGACGTCACCACGACATGCTCCTGGCGAACGCATTTGCCCAGGCTGGGGTGTTGGCCTTTGGGAAATCGGATGAGGAGGTCAGGGCTGACGGCGCGCCCGATTGGCTGGTGCCGCATCGAGTATGCGACGGCAACCGGCCATCGAACATGATCCTTGCAGACCAACTCAGCCCGGCAACGCTGGGCAAACTTTTGGCCTTATACGAACACTCGGTGTTCACTCAGGGTGTGATTTGGAACATCAACTCATTCGACCAGTGGGGCATAGACCTTGGGACGGAATTGGCGCAGCGAATCATTTCTGAACTCGAAGGCACTGAGGAACCTGTGTCGGAACACGACAGCTCGACCAACGCGCTAATCCGCCGGTATCGGGAGTTCAGAAAGGACGGCACCAAAGCGGCAGAGCAGAGCACTGTACTCGGTGGAGAGCCGCGGAAATGTATATCACCGTTGTAACGATAGGGCGTTGATTCCACTCCTGGGCTCCTCTTGGCTTCCCGAGCAAGAACCAGCGCCGGCCATTTCTGGATTTCGATATGTCGAAAGCCGGAGCAATCTGCGGTGATGCTTCTTGCTGATCTGAGACCATTCGTTGGATCTGGTTATGAGCGAAGAATTTCAATCGACCGCGCTCAGAGCGGCTGAGTTACGCAGTGAGCGCCTGCGCATCTTCGGTGTCCTTTGCTTTGTGGCAGTATTTGTCGGCGTAACGATCGTGCGGGTATTTGTTATCCGTACTGCGTCCAGTGAGAGCCCGTGGATTTGGAGTTTGCTGCTGGCTGCCGCCATTGCCGCCTACGAGGGTTGGACGTTGCGCCAGGTAGATGCTGCCTTGAAGACAAGCGCTGGCCTCCCAAGACGGATTTTGGGTGCTTAGCACGATTGTAGAGACGTCGATTCCCGCATTTGCACTTGCATTCCTGGTCAATTCACAGATCGAGAGTGCATATCGCCCGCTGGCCAGCCCGGCGATCCTCGTTTTCTTTATCTTTATTATACTGTCCACGCTTAGGCTGAGCCCTTGGATCAGTGGTCTCTCCGGGGTTGTTGCCAGCGTTGCTTATCTCTGCGCCGCTTTGTATTTGGGGTGGCGGCCACCGATTCCCGGCGTTCCGGCCCATGTCACCCAATCCAGCGTAAGCCTGAATGCGATAACCCTCTTTGTGGGTGGGCTCGTGGCCGGGGCCGTTGCTGGACAGATTCGCAAGCATGTTCAGGCTGCGCTTCGCGAAGCGGAAACCAAGAGCAAATTGAACGCGATCCAACACGACCTTCAAGTGGCACAGTCCATCCAGCAGTCGCTTCTTCCTCGGGATACGCCTCACCTTGCAGGATTCGACATTGCCGGTTGGAATCGGCCGGCGGACGATACGGGTGGCGATTATTTCGACTGGAAGACCCTTGCCGACGGAAAGGTGGTAGTCAGTCTCGCCGATGTTACCGGTCACGGCATCGGGCCAGCGTTGTTGGCCTCAGTGTGCCACGCCTATGCCCGATCCAACTTTGCCTCGGCGCGGGATCTTACGACGGCCCTCGAACGAATCAATGAAGAACTCGGAGCTGATCTCACCACTGGACGCTTCGTAACCTTCGCAGCTGCGGTCTGCTGTCCCGGGTGCCCCGACGTAGAGGTACTTTCTGCGGGACACGGCCCTATCGTTATCTATAGCCGACCAGAAGACCGGTTCACTGAGATGAATGCACAGGGGCTTCCCTTCGGCATTCTGCCCTCTTTCCGCCCGGATCCCTCCGCACATCTGCAGCTCCAATCGGGGGATCTGGTACTGCTGGTCACGGACGGCTTCTTCGAATGGGAAAACGATCAGGGCGAGCAGTTTGGTGTACCCCGAATGGAAGGGGTGATTCGGGCAGCACGGGACTCGGCTTCTGCGGAGATCATCACGAAGCTCTACGAGGGCGTTACAGCATTTTCGAACGGTACCAAACAGCAGGACGATTTGACCGCGGTCATTATCAAGCGTTTGTAAATGAGGAAACGTTTGACGCTGGAGAACGCAACACGATTCGGCGTCATGAAGTTGTGCCGAGCGGGTCTGGCTATGGTCGTTTGCTTCGCATCCCTTCTAGGGAACGCTCAAGACTTAGCTCCGCGCGCGTACCTCATCACTCCCAAACACTCGAACGCGGTTACGCTAAGTTATGCATACTTCACAGGCGACCTTATCCTCGATGGTTCGCTCCCCATCACGGGTGCCACCGCAAAAGTCAACGTGTCGGTCTTCAGCTATACCCACTCCCTGAACATGTTCGGGCGTTCCGCGAATTTCAGTGCATCGCTGCCGTATGGTGTGGGTAACTTCCGGGGAACGGTAGTTGGTGCAGAAACGAACGCGTACCGTTCGGGTGCGCTGGATTCCTCCTATCGTTTGTCCGTGAACCTGAAGGGCGGGCCCGCCATGGATCTGAAGGAGTTCCGCGGGTGGCAACAAAAGACGCTTCTTGGCGTCAGTGTGAAAGTGGTAGCACCGACGGGACAGTACGATCCCACAAAACTGATCAATTACGGCGCAAACCGCTGGGCTTTTAAGCCCGAGTTGGGTCTGTCACAACGGTTGGGACATTGGATAATCGACACGTACGGAGCAGGCTGGTTCTTCACCACAAATCACGACTTCTTTTCGCGGAATCAGTTTTCTCCCGGGACCAATACCCAAAAGCAGAGCCCGACCTTCGCGTTCGAGGGACACCTGAGCTACGACGTGAAACCTCGCCTTTGGGCTTCGTTCGACGGCAATTTTTGGGTTGGCGGTCGTAGCAGCTTGAATGGCGTTGAAAATCCAAGCACACTGCAGCGAAACTCGCGCGTTGGAGGTACAGTCTCCGTGCCTGTGAGCAAGCATCAGTCTATTAAGTTCAGCTATAACCGCGGTGCTTACATCAGGTATGGAGGGAACTACCAGAATGTTTCGTTCGCGTGGCAATACACCTGGCGCGGGAGACCTAACTGATTCGCAGGCGCAGTACTGCCCATATGCCCGGGTGGTTTGTCGTAGTTGTGGACTCTGAACTGAATCACAGGAGCAGATTTCATGGAGCCACCGATATCTCCCGTCCTCTTTTCTATATTGTTTTTCCTCGGCATGCTGACCATGTTGGAAGTTGGCCGCCGCCTCGCGGTTAGGCGCCGGTCGAAAGAGGTTGACGGCGAGCGGAGTAACCTGGGCCCGATCGAAGGTGCGGTTTTTGCCTTGTTCGGTTTGCTAATGGCGTTTACCTTTTCGGGAGCGGCATCGCGATTTAACGAAAAGCGCATGTTGATCGCCGAGGAGGCAAATACGGTCGAAACTGCCTATCTGCGCTTGCATTTGGTGCCCGACGCAGAACCCAAGTTACAGAATTTGTTTCGCCAATATTTGGACTCACGGCTGGAAACATATCGAAAGATGCCGAATATGAAAGCGGCGAGCCTGGAAATGGGCAACTCCAAGAGGATCCAGGAAGAGATCTGGACCGAGGCTGTCGCAGCCACCCGTCTCCCAAGTTCCCATCCTGCCGCAGGCTGGTTGTTGCTTCCCGCGCTTAACAACATGATCGACATCACCACCACGCGGACTATGGCGCTGCAAATGCATCCCCCCAGAATCATTTATGCGCTTCTTTTTGGGCCTGGGTCTTATTTGCTCGCTCCTGGCGGGCTATCGGATGGCGACCGGGCAGCACCGGAGTTGGTTGCACATTCTCGGTTTCACAGTGATTACAGTGATTGTTGTTTACGTTGTCCTCGACATCGAGTATCCGCGTGCCGGCCTTATCCGCCTGGAGGCTGCTGACCAGGTTCTAGTGGATCTCCGTCAAGAGATGAGATGAATTCGATAAACGGAGAACGTCGGCTTCAAGCTGCGGGAGAATATTCGGTCCTGTGGTCTCGGCATGGGGTTAAAGGGCACCGTCGCTCCGCATTTGCTTCACTACCAGCTTGACTAGGCGGTCAATCGCTTTGTTCACGTCGGTAGGGTTAAAGGTGTCGGTGATACCCGTCCAGACGAGTTCTCCTTCTCCTGATGAGACAACGTAGAGATTCGTCTCGATGCGTACCTTCTTTTCCTCCTTCAAGTATCCAGGAGTGTAGACCATCGGGTATACCGCGCCATAGTAACCGTAGAAGGTGCCATAGTAGGGAAGGGGCGGGGGAACGTAAGCAGTTCCCGGAACGTAAGTGACGGTATTGTCTACTTTAATCAGTCGTGACACCACGACTGCATCGAGCTTGTTCTCCCGCACCTGTGTCTTGAGGTACTGCAGATCGAGATGGGTACCCTCTGGCCTGAGCAAAATCGTATTGCCGGGAATGGTCTCCACCCCAGTGTCCGCAAGCTGCGCTGCAAGTGCGTCTTCGAAGTCGGCACGGATCTTTGCTTTGTCACTAAGCCCCAGGGCTAGCACTCGAGAAAAAGGTTTGGTGCGCACGTAGGCGGGGTTCTTCCAACTCATCACCACCTTGCTGGATTTGCCCACTGCTGACATGACCACGAACAGGAGGCTCACTCCAACCAGGATTCGTCTACACCAAAAGCGAACCATTTCATCTCCGATCGTTTCAGGATATGTGAGCCGACGACGCAATGGGAGCTCTCCTGCGCACAATCCGATTGCTTAGTGCTCGGGCTAGAACATAAGGCAACGTGATCAGCACCGGCCCAACCAGCAGGGCTGCGCCCGGACGAACCTCATGAAAGATGAGAACTTGCGAGATGACATCCAGGAGAATCGCGATGGCGACCAGATCTTGAATCGAAGCGAATGCGCTTCGGAACAGGTTGCGCCGGTGTTTTCCATGGAAAGCCACCGCCCATAGAAATGGAGGGATGCCTTCCCGAGCATCTCTAATTCCACTTCTCACGCCGAGCAAGATTGCCACCGTTGGTTGCACGATGAAACGCAGCCTTCCCGGTCCAGACAGACGTGCCAAGATGTCCTGAAAAAACCGCTCGGTAAACAGGTACGGGTCGCCAGTGTAAATTAGTTTGCGTATAGCGCCTGGCAAGGCAGCCAATAATAGTGCGATCAACACCGCATACAGTATCGAAGTACGGGAAATGGAAGACATTTGTCCCTCATGCACAAGCGAACTAGGGCGCGAAAGTGTTTCGCTTCACCCGTTCTTCGGTTTCGTTCCTGCATTTGCGCTTTTGTCCTGGAGCAAACTCAAATTCCACTTCCAGCAGAAACGCTGTGCTCCGACGTCGCTTCGTGGGGTTGGACAGTGTCTTCCAGCCACGCAAGAAACAATTTGTATCCGATGGACAAAACGATTGCTCCTAGAAAAAGACCAATAGCACCCATTGCCACGAAACCGCCAACCACACCGAGGAACACGACCACCATTGGAACGGCTACCCCACGCCCCAGGAGCAACGGCTTCAGCACATTGTCCATCGTTCCCACGATGACACACCAGATCAGAAAGATCACAGCCTTGGTGGTGGTGGCAACTGCGAACACGTAGATCAACGCCGGTAGCAGCACCACAACTCCAAGCTGGAGCACGGCGGCAATCAAAAACACCGCGCCCCACAATCCAGCACCCGGTAGCCCCACCACCAGAAATCCGAGGACGGCGAAAATTGACTGGATAAACGCAACGCCAATGATTCCGGTCGTGACGCTACGGATCGTAGCTCCGGCAAGATCTACAAATTCCGGGCCCTTGTCGCCAAAAAAACGGCCCGCTAGTGAGTGCGCCACTCTCTCCCCGCTCTTGGCGTTAGCGAGCAGGACTCCGGAAACGAAAATAGAAAGAATGCATTGCAGAACTGCCACGCCGATTCCAGCTGAGGCGGAAAGGATCTGTGGAACTAGCGCTTTGATCTGAGGCGCAAACTGTTGCAGCGCAGCGGATAGGTTCTTCGACGCCAGTTCCCATACATCCTTTAATCGAGCACCTACGATAGGCCAAGCTGCAATACGCGGAGGAAGCGGCGGGATCATCAGCATTCCCTCTTTGAGGTGTCCCACCAGATTCTGAATACCGTCCACCAATGATCCGGTCAGCAAAATGACCGGCAAAATCAGGAGTGCGAGCAGGAAAATGGTGCAAACGACCGCGGCAAGTATTCTGCGTCCACCCAGGAGATTCCGTATTCTCCGGTAGCCGGGGTACACAGCAATGGCGATAATGACGCCCCATGCAACCAGAGGCAGAAAGGGGCGCACGATGAGGAAACAACCGGCGGCCAGCAAGATGAAGAGCCCAACGTTGATGGACACTTCAAGTGCTCGACTCACGTGATCATCACGGTGCGTGTGGGACATCGTAGTGTTCCTCTCGAACTGCGACGCGGACTGACTGCAAAAGTGCTTTTCCAAAATCGGTGGACCGACGTTGACCAACGGAGAAGTAGGTTGCTCAGGTTGTCGCCTGCATTCTCTCCTTGCGTACAAAGTGAAAGTACGCGCCGACGCTGAGTGAATTGATGAACGCCGCGATCACGTTCCACGCGATCACCGGCCGTGACGCAATCAGCAACCCGTAGTGGATCCACAGGACCTGAAAGATGCCCATGATTGCCACCATCCTCGGGTTCATGCCAGCGCTGGACCGGCGCCTGAGCATAGCAACCAAATCTGGCGCCGCAGCAAAAGTCGTTCCAAGCCCTGCTACAAATCCGAAAATCTCTGATCGCTGAAACTTAGGGATGAATAGACGCACGATAGTCAAACTTCTGCCCTACCGCCCACCCACTACGGCAGCGCCTCACAGTCTGGTGCTTCTAATCTCTGAATTGATGCTGAGGTAGTCTCCGTTTGGCACCGGTCACGCCTAGAGTTTTCTCACCGAGGTGTTCCTTCGTGAACTGTCGGTTTTGCCAGTATTCGGTGACGGGATGAGTGGTTAAACAAAGGCGTGTATTGGCCGTGAACGAGACCAATGGGAAGGCGAGAATCCAATGAGAAATGCTTCGATACTTCCAATCCTTCTACTGCTAGCCGTGTCGGGAATGGCACAAAGTTCATCGCCTGGCCCGGCGGCATCGTCGCCAGCGAAGAGCATAGGGATGTTTGCATACCCAAAGAATCAGCAGAATGCTGATCAGCAACTCAAGGACGAGACTGAATGCTACAGTTCGGCGAAACAGCAGTCGGGAGTGGACCCGCAAGCTCCTCCACCCGCTGCACCCAGTGCTGAGCAACAAAAAGCCGCCCAAGAGCAGGCTGCAAAGCAAGCTGCAGGCTCAACGCCCAAGGGCGGGGCCGTAAAAGGCTCGGCGAAAGGAGCGGCCGGAGGTGCTGCCATCGGAGCAATTGCCGGAGATGCAGGAACGGGCGCTGCGATCGGCGCGACGGCTGGTGCTGTGCGCGGCCGACGCCAGCAAAAGAAGGCACAGAAAGAAGCTGGACAACAAGCGGCCCAGCAGACCGCGCAGGCGCAGCAGCAATCGCAGGCCCAAGCTCAAGCCGAGCATCAAGGAGCCTCAGATACCTTCAAGAGGGCGTTCTCGGCATGCATGGATGCGCGTGGATATTCGGTTAAGTGAGTGGGGGTCAGTGACAGGATGGATCATCCTGGAAACTGCTGCTTCCCAACATCTTCGCAAGGAAACGTCCGCAACTTATGATCTTCTGAGATAGAGCTTCATCCCGCAACGCACCGGGGGACAGAGCATATTTCGCGGTGTCCATGCTCTTTTTTGCCTCGACCAATTTATTGCTCCAATCATGCACAGCTTCGAACTCATTGGTGAGCAGCTGAAGGGCTTTTCGGTCGCCCTCCGTAGCAGCAGCAGCGGACGCCAGTCTGAGATTATTCGCCGCTTGCTCTCGGTAGTTCGCTGCCCATTCATCAGTGATCTGGTAGCCATTCTGGACCGCGTTGGCCATTGTGCTTGCCCACTCCCTCATCGTCGCGAATGCCTCAATTCCAGCTCGCATGAAATCCCGTGACAACGCAGAGTCGTCCGCCGGAGAATGTACCGGATCCCCTGGTGCTTCAGCTGCCGGACGACCCATATCGGCTGCGCGGATGCTCAAGATAATCCGATTCTCCTTGAAGCTTAGAGATCCATTCGTGATCTCCGCAAGAGATTGCAAGTCGACGTAGGCGCGTCCGTCTTTTTGGATCACGTTGGCATGTCCGGGGTGTCCGTCTATTACCAAGACACGAAGCGGTTGGTCTCGTTGCGCCAAAGTCACGCTTGGGAGCAGCAGGAACGATAATGTCGTCAGCAGAAAATCCTGGAAGTTGAGTCGCATGTTGTCCCCCGAAATGCACCCTCAGTCAGAGCTATCCGAGTTCGTGGAAGAAGCAGCGTCAGTGTATGCAACACGCCCAAGGCGTTGAACTGTCAAGAGTGATAGGTGCTAGCAAGTCAAGACCCATTGTTGTTTGACCCGCGTTCCACATCTGCCAGCCGAACACCACTTGTCTCGAACAACTAGTACTTTTGCTAGTTCGTGCAACGCTGGGGAGTGTGGAACATGGGTTCCGCAAGATGGCTCTTGGGGTTGGTCACGCCAAAACGCGGAATCGGTGAGAATCAGAGGGCATGGCTATGGAACACCGAAAGTGGCTCCTCGCTTTGGTTGAAGTGTGCTTGCTCTTTGGCGTGTCCATGGCAGGGCAGGTGAATCAGGCTGTTACCTCACAAACTCGCCAAGTTCCCAAGACGAAACACAGCGCGCTCAAAGACGACATACAGGCGATTGGTACCCGCAACTTCGGCGGCAAGGGAGTAGGCAATTGGTACTCGGTTGAACAGGAAATCGGGATCGGCCGCGAGTACTCGATAGAAATCGAAGCCCGAGTCCGATTGCTAAAAGATCCCGTTGTTACGGAATACGTGAACCGGATTGGGCAAAATCTAGTCCGAAACTCGGATGCCAAGGTGCCGTTTACGATCAAAGTCATCGACTCTGACGAAATCAATGCCTTTGCTCTTCCCGGTGGATTTTTGTACGTAACCAGTGGTCTGATCCTGGCTGCACAGGAGGAGGCCGAGTTGGCTGGGGTGATGGCGCACGAGGTTGCCCATGTTGCTGCTCACCACGCCGCCCGGCAGATGACTCATTCCCAGATGTTTACCTTGGCCAGCATTCCATTGATTTTCGTGGGCGGTGGCATCGGTATCGCAGTAAGGGAGGCAGCTGGGCTTGCGATGCCGCTTACCCTAACTAAGTTTTCACGCGGTTTCGAGGCCGAAGCAGATTACCTGGGGGTGGAGTACCTCTACCAGGCCGGCTACGATCCTCAGGCATTCATCTCTTTCTTTGAGCGCATTCAAGCCCTCGAAAAGCAGAAACCCGGTGTCATGGCTAAGATATTTTCTGATCATCCACAAACGGCGGATCGCTTACGGAAGACTCAATCGGAGATTGTCAAAATACTTCCTCCACGGGAAGCTTACGTGATATCCACCTCAGATTTCGACGACACGAAATCACGCCTAACAACTATTGAGAATCGGCGTCAGGTGCGAGGGGAGGAACTAGATCGCCCGACTCTGCGGCGCAGGTTTCCCGGTGATCAAGATGAGCCCGAAGGCGAGGACGAGCACCCAACACTGAAAAGACGAACTGACTAGCGCAGATGCAGCACTCGGCCCTCTGGCAGGCGACATTTTTCAGCAGAAGAACTGTCAGAACTTACATATCCTCCATTACCAAAATGCTCTTACGCTGACGTCGAGCGTTCACGGGTCATATCATGTCCTTGACCTTACGCTTGACGTTTGCGTTCCTATTGCCGCTCAACCTCCTAGCGGCTGGTTGGATTGTGCACCACTTTAGCTGCTGTCGTTACCTGAATGACTTGCTGGTGAAGGGGCATTAGAAGCGAAAATTGGATTCGGCCGCGAAGTGAAACGAGGTGCAGAAGCGGACCCATGGTCACAAAGTGTGCAAATCCTTCTTGCGGTGCTGTGTTCCGTTATCTCCGGGGAGGGAGGCTGTTCCTCATCGAGGTGCCAATCAGGATGCAGGCCGCAGTAACGTCATTTCCAGAAACGGGGTTTGGCAAGAGTCAATTCCGCAGTAAGGAATACTTTTGGCTGTGCCAGGAATGCGCGAAGAACATGACGATCAATTCGGATGAAACCGGGCACGCATTCGTCGCAGTGCATGAGCGGAAATACCTGAAACAGTCTTCCCGCTAGCAAGAAGTTGGAAACGGGCAGTTTTACCGATCGAACTGTCAGTTCTGGCAGTCGTGCTTACTGTTTACCTAAGCAATCATTCATTAAGAGATCCGGGCGTCAAAACATGCTCAATCTGTGCCCCTGCGATAAATCGGCATTGCCAATATGAACGGATCGGGCGTGGTTGCTGGTGCTGAGAGGAAGGAACCTCCATCATGAGAGTCACATTTCTCCAGATAGAATTTCCCATGCATATCATTCAAAAGTTCATGGCCATCCTTTGTGCGATAGTGCTTGTGCCGGGCGATGTGAACTTACTTGCACAATCGTCTCCTGGGGGAAGTCCCCCCGCTGGAGAGCAGGCAGCCCGTATTCCACCTGAACAACTTGATTCCCTGGTTGCTCCGATTGCACTCTATCCCGATCCGATGCTAACCCAGACGCTTGTCGCTTCTACCTATCCTCTGGAAATCATCCAGCTTCAACAGTGGCTAGGAAAGAATAAAGGCCTGAAGGACAAGGCTCTGGCGGATGCTGTAAAAAAGCAAGATTGGGATCCAAGCATCCAAGCGATGGCAGCGCTGCCGGATGTGGTCAAGCAAATGGCCGAAAACATTAAGTGGACGACGGACCTGGGCAACGCTTTTCTAGCGCAGCAGAGTGACGTCATGGATGCGGCTCAAAGGATGCGCAAGAAAGCCAAAGACGCGGGGAACCTGAAATCAAGTGAGCAGCAGAAGGTGGAGACCCAGGTGGTTGAAAGCAAGCAGGTCATCGTGATCCAGCAGTCAAGTCCGGAAGTCGTTTATGTTCCTAGTTATAACCCGACTGTGGTGTACGGTCCGCCGGTCTATCCGTACCCGCCCATTGCCTATCCTCCAGCTGGGTATTACGCCGCGGGTATGGCGATCTCGTTTGGGATTGGAATTGCGATGGGAGCGGCTTGGGGCGGCGGTTGGGGCTATCACGGCGGGTGGGGCGGGAACAACGACATCACCATCAATAGAAACAACACCTTCGTCAACAACTCCAATCGGCAGAACGTTTCGAATCGGTCGGCAAGCGGTGGCAACAACTGGTCGCATAATCCGCAACACCGCGGGGGTGCTCCCTACTCAAACCGAGCGACCGCCAACAAGTATGGTGGCACAACTCGCGGAGATTCAATGTCAAATCGGCAAGCAAATGCCCGTCAGAACCAGGGTCAACAGGGAGGCAGGGGACAGGCTGGTGTTAGCGACCGGAGTTCTGATCGGAGTAGGCAACAAGCCGGTGGAAATGATCGCGGTGCAGGCGGGAGAGACTCCGGCGGCCGCAGCGGCGGAGGTGGGGTTAGCGACATGAGCTCGAACCGCGGCGGCGGTGGGGACCGTGTCGGGGATCGTAGCGTTTCCAGTGGTGGCGGCTCTCGCAACTCCAGCGCCTTTGGCGGTGGATCGGGAGGAAGCGCGAGCAGCGCTCGAACCAGCAGCGCGCGCGGTTCGTCCAGCATGGGTGGTTGGGGGGGGCGTAGCGGGGGCGGCGGCGGGCGGCGTAGATGAGTTAAGCCATGAATCAGGAGAATTACATGAGAAGGCAACGGGTTGGTGTAACCGAGATTAAGTCATTGGTCGTCCTCTTCGTGGTTGTGTGTGCTTTTGAATTTCGCCTCCAAGCAAAGCCAGCAGGGGAGGTGCCATCCACCACTCAGCAGGTGCAAAGAGCCTTCAATACGCCGGAAGAAGCGGCGGTGACATTGATCAAGGCTGCGGAGACGTACGATGTCCCCGCGTTGCTGGAGATATTCGGCCCAGAGGGCAAAGATTTCATCTCGTCGGCAGACCCGATTCGTGACAAAACCAATGCCGAGAGCTTTGCGGCTAAGGCTCGCGAAAAGAACAGCGTGACCATCGATGCCCACGACAAGTCACGAGCTGTTCTCCAGGTCGGCGCGAACAATTGGCCACTGCCAATCCCCATCGTCAAAAAGCAGGGGAAGTGGTACTTCGATTCTAAAGAGGGCCATGCCGAGATTCTTTTCCGGCGGATAGGCGCCAATGAACTCGACGCCCTCCAAGTCTGTCGCGGTTTTGCTGAGGCGCAGCACGAGTACGCGTCGGACATCTACGACAACTCTGGGATCAATCAATACGCGCAGAAGATCATCAGCACACCCGGAAAGCATGACGGTTTGTATTGGAAGAACGAGGATGGCACGCCGGGCGGTCCGATCAGCGAAGCAGTCGCTCGCGCCATCGAGGAAGGGTATTCGCCCGGCAAGACCTCAGGCTACCACGGCTACTACTTCAAGGTACTCAAGGGGCAAGGTCCTGCCGCTCGCTTTGGCCAACTCGACTATGTCATTGATGGAGCCATGATCGGAGGCTTCGCATTGTTGGCCTTTCCTGCCGAGTATAAGGTCACGGGTGTGAAGAGCTTCCTGGTCGGCTTTGACGGTGTTGTATATGAAAAGGATTTGGGATCTGCCACCCTCGACGTCGCCCAGAATATAGATCGATACAATCCGGACAAGACCTGGCACGTCACCGACGACCAGTGGCCCGCAGAAGCGTCAATTGCCAACGACTGAGCACCTGTAATGGGTGCTCGTCAGATTGTTGATATCGGAAGGGACGCCAACGTTTGCTTGCGGCCTCTTGCATCCCCGGTCCTGTCCCTTACTCCTCTTGAAGCTATCGAACTACTCCTACCCCCAGGTGATGGAGCTCCAAGTGCACGACATTTCAATTCGAGGCGCTCATGGGGACGATTCGTGTACTGATAGCCGATGACAACAAAGAGATGCGCGATATGCTTACTTCGATGCTGGGTGCCGAATTCGACGTCATTTGGGCGGTCGGTGACGGTGGTGCGGCACTCACCGCTGCTACTCAACTGCTTCCCGACGTTGCGATTCTCGACATCTGTATGCCAGTTCTAAACGGCATCGAGGTTGCGAGACGAATCAGGGATACCCAGACCAATGTCGCGGTGGTTTTCCTGACCGCCTGCTCGGACATTGATACCTTTGACGCCGCCAAGGAAAGTGGATCCTTGGCATACGTGCTGAAGCTGCGACTATGCAGCGATCTCGTGCCGGCGATCAACTTGGCCTTGAGCGGAACTCCGTTCGTTTCTCCCGGCGTGGGATAACCACATTCTTCTGAATCAGGCCCTGACCCAAGAGACTGCAAGCACGCACGTCGATGCTATGCATCTACGAGTTGAAGCCCTGGAAAACCGGAGAAGCGTCCACAGAACTCTAGCGGTGCTTCAAGGCAGGCTGGACAGAATGCTTCATCCACCGCTTGGACAGACTGTATCGAAACCATCGCGTTACAGTGGTTGCAATACCATAGCGTGGCCCACATCTGCGGGGCAGCGGCGCAACTACGAGCTACGTCCACATCCGACATCGTGAATCCCTTTCCGGTCCAGGCGAGCCTAGTTGCAATCGCACATATCTGAAAACTGTCAATTCGCACAGCGTACGAGATCCTGTTGAATGATCCGGGGAACCTGTGAGAAATGTCAGTATTTCTGATCAGGCCGGATCGGTACTCTGTCCTTGACTGAATTGAGTTCCGTCTATGTTCAATGACGGCGGGGACCAAATGAAGCTAAACCTGGGGAAGATGTGGATTTACGTATTGGTGGTTGCATTTCCTGTAGTTGCCTTCGGACAGAAAGTCCGTGTGGGATATGACAAAGGAACCGACTTCCTGAAGTTCAGGAGCTACACGTGGGTCGCGCCCGCGATGCCAGTAACCAGACCGTTGGCTTATGCGAGTGTTGTCGGTCGGGTTGATGAACAATTGAAGGCCAAGGGACTGACGAGGACTGAGAGGGACGGCGATCTCGTTCTGATTCCCGCAGGGGGAATGGAATTTGGGCTCAATCAGGCAGCAAGCGTACCCATTCTCCCAACCTATGATCCGACTACCTGGATCGGAGCCACCATGCCCACAAACCTGATGGCCCCATATGTCCCGGAAGGATCTCTCATGCTCACCCTCGTCGATCGCGTCTCCAACAAAGTTGTATGGACCGGTACCGTCACCGAAAAGCTTGATATCGAAAATAAGCAGAAGTCTCTGGAGCGAATCGACAAGGCGGTTGTTAAGTTGCTCAAGCAATTCCCACCCAAGAAGCAATAAGCATAAAATTCCTCGGTTTCGCCTGGTAGTAGGGTCGAGTGGCGCTTCGTCTTCCTTACCAACCTCGGCGAAACATCTCGGCTACTAGCTGTCTCGTTTGTCCGATCGAGAGCAGGGGAGCTCACGGCTCCACCAGAGGAATCTCAGAAGCCAACTGCAGATCCAGCAAAACGGAGATTCGGCGATCCAACTGGAAAAACAGGGCTGCCTTTTTGCCGGGTAGTACGTTTTGGAACATTGGGATGTATTTTGTTCGAAGTTGAACTGCTGACTGGTCGGCCTGCGCCCACTTGTTTACCAACGTCTGAGCTTGGTTGTCAGTGAGCTTCTCAAAGTTCGCAGCGTAGTCCTTAATGACCAGCAGCTTATCGTCGTTGATCTTCACTTTTTCGGCATTGTACTGCTCGTACAGCGGCCAAAACTTCTGGGCCTCAGCATCCGTCAACGGCATATTCGCCGCGATGATCTGCTTTTGTGCCGATCGCAGATCCTTTCTCAGTAACTGGATATCATGGTCAGACGCGGTTGGAGTTGCAGGTCCTTGCTGTGCGAATGCGCAGCTCAGAAAGATAGTTCCCAGCACGAAAGCAGCGACAATGTTCCTGGTCATTATTTTCTTCTCCTCGGGTGGCCGGAGCTTGTGCTCCATTCAAAGGGTAACGGATGCACAAACAGCGATACGGCCGTCTCCCCGCCTTGTGTCAGCTAGTAGTCGCAACCGGGCAGTTGCCACTGGCAGAATCGACAGGTCGAGCGAAAAGTGGATTGCGCAGCGGTGGAGCCGATTGATGCTAAGGAATGTCCGAGTCGGGGCTCGCCAGGTTCAGCAACGTTGCAAGACGTGCCCTGGCCTGGTTGAATTTGCTGGTGTCGGTGGGTTGGTCGATGGTCCCCGGAGGCAGTTGATTCCGCATCTTGTTCAGACGCTTTATTCTCGTCGAGATCAAGGGATGTGTCTCAAACAACCGCCCGATGAACGATGGTGGCTTGTCCTGGTCTTGAAGCGCACTCTGCAATAGTCTGCTGAATTCGTTCGGGTCATAGCCGGACGCATTTTGATATTGCAAAGACAGTTGGTCCGCCTCGAATTCGGTGTTGCGAATCATTTTCTTGGTTAAGAGCGGACCAAGAAGACGGCGGACCAGATACCCCGCCGGTCCGGCAGCCAACGCCACTCGTCGCCCAATGCGCATCTTATGTTCGACCTTCGCGAAGTGTCGGGCCGTTACGTGCCCAGTTTCATGAGCCAAAGCGGCTGTCAACTCTCCCTCACTGTCAGCAATCAGGATCAGGCCACTGGTTAGGTAGAGAAATCCCCCTGGCAACGAAAATGCGTTGACCTCCGAAGTGTCTAAAATCTTGACGAGGAAACAACCATGCAAATCCGACCTTTGCACAATGGCAAGTTCTAAACTGTTAACATAGGCCGTTAGGATGGGGTCCTCGACGACAGACGAGTCCTGCTCAATCTTTGCGGCAAGCTCACTACCCGTCGTCCATTCCGCTTGCCATTGGTGGCTCACGTCAGTCAACGTATTGTTTGTCGAGAATGGCACGCCCTGACATCCAGGAGTGGGTTTGTCGACAGGGAACTGGGTATCGCCGACACGAGCGGATCGGTGTTCAGCCTCGAGAGGGAGTTCCGCAAACCCAGGCCTCGAGTCGAGAGCGATCAACGGCACTGGACTAGGAGCCTCCAGTCCCGACTGGGCTAGTGCAAGTACACTGGACATGACAGCGAGCAGGCAGCACGCATAGATGTGCTTTCTTCCTCTTAAACTGTGGTGGTCGAAAGTGAATGCTACAACAGACGGATGGGAAATCGAGAAAAAGGGGTCTCGTTTTGCACCATCTCCATCGTGCGCGACATAGGAGTCGTTATGGGCTTTAGCGCATGGCATTCCGAAGCTGCCCTGTTGCCGGAGTTCGCATATCGCATGCTATCCGGCAAGAGCATCTTCGGCTGAGGGAACCACCCTGGAAACTGCTAGAGATGACAGTCGTTGGTGTCAATCATGGGGTGCAAGCCACCGCCAATCAAGGTTACAGGTGGGCCGACTGAGTTGACTGCTCAGCAGACGGGCTCTCATGTCAGATGTCGACCAGGCGAACCCATACGCGACTCCAATCTAGTAGGTATAGAACAAATTCTGAATGTCCGCAGTTGGGCGCGATTTGAGCAGTGCCAGCATAAGTAGAATCCTGGACTTCTGAGGGTTTAGCTCATCGGAGGCCACAAGATTCATCTTGTCATCATTGACTTCCACGTTACGTCCAACGGTTCCGGTAGGGACTCGGCTGCTTCGAACGACTATCACACCTTTCTTGGCGGCCCTTGCTGCGGCTTCGAGCGAAGCTTGATTCATATTTCCGTTGCCGACCCCGGCAATGACGATGCCCTTGGCGCCATTCGCCACTGCGGAGTCGATGAGATCGGGCGACATGTCAGCGCACGCAAACAGGATGTCGACGCGAGGTAACTTCATGACATTGGCTACATCAAACTCGCTAGTAGTAGTGTGTTTCCAGCCCGGTACGCTGTAGAAGTCATTCTTACCATAACTGGAAATACCCACGAGTCCCCGCAGGGGTGACATAAACGTCTGAATCGCGGTCGTACTGGTTTTAGTAAGGGAGTGTGCTCCATGGATCCAGTCGTTCATGACCACCAGCACGCCGCGGCCTCGGGATTGTGGATCGACGGCAACGCCAACAGCGTTGTACAGATTCAATGGCCCGTCTGCGCTTACGGCGGTGGACGGCCGCATAGAGCCCACCATTACGACAGGCTTATCGCTCTTTACGACCAAGTTTAGAAAGAACGCAGTTTCCTCCATGGTGTCGGTACCGTGGGTAACGACGATGCCGTCAACATCGTTCTGTGCCAGTAGGACATTGATGCGCTTAGCCAGCGTCAGCATTATGTCCAGCGTCATGTCTTGGGATCCCACATTGGAGATCTGTTCGCCCTTAACGCTGGCGAGGTCCTTGATCCCCGGAACAGCTGCGAGCATTGCGTCGATGGTCACCGCACCGGAGGTGTAGCCGGCCTGAGTTCCGGTAGCAGCCGCTCCGGCTATGGTGCCGCCGGTTGCCAGAATTACGATATTCGGCAGTTGTTTGCCGTTGGCCACTGAGGTCAGGGCGGTGCCGTACACGAGTAGAACAAGCAAAAGGCGGATTCTGGTACTCGGTTTCATAAAGAACTCCTCTGCACGCAATTAACGGATCGCCACCTCTGGTCGCGACGACAAGCCTGCGGGATCTAGCGAAGCCGTGATGATTGGCACAAACGATACGGAATCACTTCGAATGCGCTGCCTCCCACGTTCGTACCCGCTGCCTGGCTGCGTCAAAGATGCGCTCGTAGTTCCCGGAGCGTACCTTCGCACTGGCGTCTTCATTTAACTGCTTCCACAGCGGGGCATATTGGTAGTAGACCTTCAGGTACTTCTCCTGGGTTGCTGGCGCAACTTCATCGGTGCCAAACAGAAATCGATCTGGATAGCGATTGATGAGGTCTGCTGAGATCCTGATCGACTCGGGAGTAGACGTCAGGTATTTAGCAACTTCATCCCAAGAAATATCGAAATACACATGGCTAAATTGCGGATCTTTGAGAATCTCTTCGATGACGGCCGCATGACCCTGAACCGGTCGCACAATCCGGCCCATTCCCGTATGTGCCCAAATGATCGTCGCTTTAGGGTGGCGCGCGAGAACGGATTTCATTTGAGACAGGTAAGCTGGTTCTGTGCCGGACTTGGCGAATGGCACGTCCATATCGTTGTGGATCAGAACGACGAGACCGACTTCAGCGGCGAAGTCCAGCAGTTTGTCGAGGGCAGGATTTCGCAGCGAGGCGGTCTCTCCTGCGACCTTTGCGGAGACAAATTCTTTATGGATTGTGAATTCCCCGATGCCTGAGAAGACGCCCGGAAAAGTCTGCAGCACTCTGCGAATGTGATCCGCCGCATACATGTCAGCCGGATTAAACCCAGTGATCATGGGGTCAAATCGTGACTGCTGCTCTTTGGACAGAGAACGATAAGCCATCGCGATGTACGCGTCTGTGAAGGAGTAGTAATAGAGGGGGGCGTCAGTCTGCAGATAGTAGGTTGGAGCCAAATCTCCGGAATTCTGGTACGACCACTCCTGCTGCAGCGGTATTCCGAATAGCGCGACGCGCCCAACCTTCGTGCCCATGATGTTCAAGAAATCGTGGATATCCGTGCCTACTTGAACGTAGTTGGTCAGGTGAAAGTGCGAATCGTTCAGTTCGGGCTGATCAGTCGTGGAGGGATAGGATTGCGCTGCTGCCCATTGGCACGCGAGCAGAAAGACGATAAGGGCCAGACAGAGTCTCTTGGACATGGCCTCATCACTATTTTTCATTGTCCCTAGTGAAGTCACGGCATTTATTTCAAGCCCACTGAACTCGGCGAATAGAGGTTGTAGTTCAGCTTCTGAGCGACGTATTCGATCACTTCTTGAGCCTTTACGCTGTTTCCTGCCCCGTCGAGGGGAGGCGCGAACACAACGATGGCGCCCTTACCGGGAGCAATGGCTACAATCCCGCCGCCTACTCCGCTCTTCGCCGGCAGCCCAACATGCCAAGCCCAGCCGCCGGAGCCATCATAGAGACCGGCCATAGTCATAGTGCTCAGAATGTGGGGGATGTGTTGGCTCTTAATGACCTGGACGCCTGTGGCCGGGTTGATGCCGTTGTTCGCAAGCATCGCGCCCATGCGCGCGAGTTGAGTAGCGTTCACACCGACCGAGCACTGCTTAGTGTAAATGTCCACGGACTCGAAGGGATCAGCATAAATCCGGTCATACTTGGCCAAAAGCATGGAGAGTGCCTTGTTGCCGGTATTGGTGGCAGCTTCTGACTTGTAGACCTCATCGATGAGGACGAGTTTCTCTCCAGCAGCCTTGCTATAAAAAGTGAGGATCTTGTTCCATTTCTCTATCGCGTCCTTGCCGGAGATGAGACTAGTCGTTGCGATGGCGCCGGCATTGACGAAGGGATTCCCAGTGTGAGTGCCCATGTCCACAACTGCCAAGGGAGAGTTGAAGGGACGGCCGGTTGGCTCCGAGCCCACTTTCTCGAAGACCTTGTCCGGCCCCAGTTCCTCCATCGCAAGTGCCAACGTGAACACCTTGGAAATTGACTGGATGGAGAACGAGTAGTTGACATCTCCCAGCGTCAAAACCTGATTATCTGTGGTGACAATTGCGATGCCGAATAGTTTCGAATCTACTTGGGCGAGGTAAGGGATGTAGTCGGCATTCTTTCCCTGAGTATCACTCTTAAACCTGTCATACGCTTCGCGGACCACCGCTTCTACGAGCTCCCGCCTGGGTGCCACCGGGCTGCGAGCAGTCTGCCCTGACGCGAGAAAGGGAGCGAAAGTTACGGCTACCAGAGCCGCTGTAAGTATCTTGTTTCGGCGCAATCCATGGACACTCATCTGCTGACTCCGGAGAACAGCATTGTTTCTATCAGCCGACCGCCGATCACTGAGCTCGTTCCATGTGCGTGAGCTACGCAAGGTAGTGGTTTCTTGTCGTCAGAATTCAAAGAGCTTCCTCCAGTCGTACTTGAACGAAAACTGAAGGCGATAATCGTTCACATTGAAGCCATCTCTAAAGTTGACCCGTCGGCCAAACTGAAACTCACTTCCGATTGTGACGCTGGGAACTGGGTGATACAGCAGGTTGGTGAGGGCATAGTGACCCTGATGAAAGTCTGACGCTTTCTCTGCGTCAGAATTCTCGATGTTCTCCATCGAATAGCCGATTGAAGAGCTAAAACGGTCGCTCCAGTTGTGATCAAGGAACGACACAACTCCCAGTAGAGGCAGCGCCACACCTTTGATTGGCGAGGCGGGATTGCTGAAGTTGTTCTTGACACCGATGTCGATCGGCGCGTCGTTCATGTAGTTCTGGATTCCCGCGCCGTAAACGACCATGAATCTGCCGATAGTGTCTTTTCCGAACTTAAGATTGGAACTGAAGTTCACGCCCCAGCCAAATGCGTCGCCGGTTAGGTCGACGTTATCGGTGGTGTTTGTGTCAACCCACGAGATCTTCCGGAATATACCCCCGAACCTTGCATAGCCCCAGCGTCGAATGAAGCGTGCTTCCCAGGAGAAGTCGGGCATGTCAAACTTCGGTTTGACCCCTTGCACTTCAATGCGATCCGCGTAGACGCCCCCATCGGCACTGGCACCAGGCCGTTCCACGGCGAAAGTGAGCCGCGTATTGTCACTGCGGATCGGCATCCAGCGCACCTGTACATTGCGGAAGAACACCATCCCGGTGGGTCCCCAGTACTCGATCGAGTTCGGGAACACGTCAATGTCCATGAACGGACTCCAGGTCTGCCCCGCTCCGAATTGCCCCAGTTCCCCATAGGCATGCCGTAAGCGGAAAGTCGTTTGTCCGGCATCGACTCCGCTCCCGAATAACTCGAACTCGAATTGCGTCTTTAGAGTGCCAAGTCCGGTTGGGGTCGAAGTCTTCACGCCGAAACGCGTCTGGCGCACGCCAAAGTAGGCCTTACCATCCGGTGCAAACTCACCATTAAAAGAAGGCAATTTCGTTGGTCGAATGACGTCGAACCAGTCTGGATTGTTCGTTTTGAAGTCGTAACCGGAGTCGAGCATGATGAAACCGTAAAGGTCGATATTGCTCTTCGGTTCATCCTCCTTTTGCGGTCTTGGCGGTTTCTCAGGCGCAGGTGCGCCATTTGATGCAGCAGTGGGAATAGTCAGATTTGCGGATTGCGGGGGCTGCTCGATGGCGCTGATCTGCCCCTTTAGCGCATTCATCTCCTGCTCCAATTGCAGGAGCTTGTCCTTCAGTTGTTGGACGTCCGACGTTTGGGAAGCCTGGGTCTGTGCTCTCGTCCAAATAGGCAAGACAACCACGATGATTCCTGTTGCACAGACAAATCGCATCCAGTTACACAAGCGGGGACGAGTCATAGTATCTCCATCAATTACTAGCAAGATGCCCAACGGTGGCCTAAGGGAGAACTGTCAGTTTTGTCAGGAAGAGCACGTTCTCTGCTCCGCTAGTATCCGGGGGTGACCCCCATCATGTGTGGCCGTGGCGGGTCGTGCTCGCTAAGGTAGAGCTCAGCTACCGGAATGCGAATTCGAATCCGGAGTCGTTGCAGGGCCAATTCAGCCTTTGTCGGCAGGGGCTCAGGAGGGCCTGGAAGTGATGGAGAAGCTAGGGTGCGCAGGTTGTATTGTGCTCAAGTACGTAGCGCCACTGGCATTGGTGGTGCTCTGGACCTGTTCCTCGTTCGGAAAACGAAAAGATGATGTCGTTATCATGAAAAATGGCGACAAGTTTACTGGTGAGATTAAGGCGCTCCAGTATGGTGAACTCATATTTAAGTCCAGTTATATGAAGGATGACGTCCATCTTGACTGGAAGGAAGTCAAAACAATGGAGAGCCAAGATACTTTCATTGTGGGGTTGAGCGACGGGAAACGCGTGACCGGATTCATCAGCAAAAACGACGGTAAGGGTGGCAGCAGCAGCGAGTTAAAGATTATCGCCGAGGGTGCAGCCGTCGACGTGCCTTCATCAGATGTAATCGCCATTGGGCAGCGGGAAGTGACCTTCTGGAATCAGCTGACCGGCTCTATCAGTTACGGGTTCGATTTCTCCAGTGGCAATACAGCTACGACCTCATCTCTGAGTGCGGATGTCGCGTTTCGCACTGCTAAGAACTCAGTGCAACTAGCGACCAGTTCGCAGTTCGGTTCACAAGCGAATGCAAAGGACACCAATCGCTTTACATTCGATTCGCAATACGCGCGAATGATTACCAACCAGTGGCTCGCGGCTGGATTGTTCTCCCTGCTAAAGAGCAACCAGCAGGACCTACAATTGCGCTCTACTTATGGGGCGGCCATTGGACGAAGGTTGGTTCAGACCGACAGGACCTCTCTGGCACTATTTGCAGGGGGGGCCTATAGCCATGAGAGCTATGTTCCCCAGCCGGGCACTGAACCCGCTCGCAACAATGCTGAATCTCTCTTAGGAGTGAAGTTCTCTACTTTTCGGTTCAAGACTCTCAACATCAATTCGCAAACTCTCTTGTTCCCAAGCCTCAGCGACCCGGGTCGCCTCCGCATAAGCTCGCAATCTAACTTACGCATCGAGTTGATCCGTAATTTCTACTGGAATTTCCAGGTTTATGAGAACTACGACACAAGGCCCCCCATTAATGCTCCGAAGAACGATCTAGGGCTGACCACGTCACTCGGGTGGACTTTCTAGTCCACTCTCTCATGGTTGAGTTTAAAAGGATATGGCCGCGGAACGGACAGACGTTGATTGCGCGCTATCAGCCCTAGCACAATCGTTAGGAGCACGTGAATGTTCGGCATGGCCATGTTTGTTGCTTACAAGACAACCTTTCCGATCAAGTATGCGATGACCACTGATGATACGGTGGCCACCATTCCTGGAAGCATGAAGCTGTGATTCAAGACGTACTTTCCGATCCGCGTTGTGCCTGTTTGATCAAACGAAATGGCAGCCAACAGTGTGGCGTACGTGGGGAGGAAGAAATAGCCATTGACTGCCGGAAACAGAGCAATCAAGACGGGAGCTCCAAGCCCCAGCGCGATGCCCACTGGCATGAGGGTGACGACGGTTGCTGCCTGACTGGCCAGCAAGATCGATAGCGTGAAGAGTCCCACAGCGAAGACCCAGGGGTGCTGCTGGACCACTCCAGAAATACTGTGGATGATGAACTGACGGTTGCCTTCAAAGAATGATGAGCCGAGCCAGCCGAGGCCAGCGATTGAAACGAGAGCAACAATACCAGCATTCATGATGCTGCCCTTGACAGTTTTTATAGGCGAAGCCCTAAAAAGCAGCATGTTAATACCTGCCGCTGCAAGCATGACGATCATAATCGCGGGGGCCATCTCTACTTGCTCGATGCTTTCCTGTCCTGCAGTCGAGAGCGAGTAGCTCGGTCGCAGCGAGGGAAACAAACCGATTGCTACGACCAGCGCAGCTGCCACCAAGAATACGATCACAGAACCTCTGGCATGCATCAGGTCTGTGCCCTGCAATACCGTGCTTGACGCTGGAATTTCAATTAGTCCCTTAGCCAGTCGGTCTTTATATATAGGATCGTCTTTGAGTTCTGGGCCTTTCCATATGACCGCAACCGCGCCCAGCACACTGCCCAGCAAGGTCGCCGGTATACAGATCAACAGGATGCTCTGCAGGGTTATACCGATGGGCGCCAGCAACGCTAGTAAGGCCACCGTGGCGGCAGAAATGGGAGAAGCGGTAATGGCTTGCTGAGATGCTATGGTTGCGATGGACAGTGGTCGCTCGGGCCGCACCCCGGCTTTGCGTGATACCTCTGCAATGACTGGTAGCAACGCGTAGATGATGTGGCCAGTGCCCGCCGCTAGGGTGAACACATACGCAATGATGGGTGCGATCAAAGTGACGCCGGCGGGCCATATGCGCAGTGCTCGGTCGGCAATCACAATGAGGTAGTCGAGTCCGCCTGCCGCCTGCATGGTGGCAGCCGCTGTAATGACCGCGAGAATCATCCCCAGAACAGTGCGCGGAGGCATCCCAGGCGGGAGACCAAAGATGAACACCAGAACGACCAGGCCGATCCCCGCGACCGTGCCGAGAGCAATCCCACCCAGACGAGCGCCAACAAAGATGCAAACGAGTACAACCAGGAGCTCGAGCCAGATCATTAGGGCTTTCCTTCTATTGCCCGCCGGCCCCGGTCATCACCCTTGGATCAAGCACCGTGCTGATCTGTTCCTCTGACAGTAACTTTTTCTCGCGCACCAATTCGACGATACCCTTGCCCGTTTTCATGGCCTCGGCCGCCAGCTCGGTGGCAACGTCATAGCCCAGCAAAGGATTGAGCGCGGTTACCACCCCGATACTGTGCTCTACATATCTGCGACAAATATCCTGATTCGCGGTGATGCCATCCACGCAATGCTGTCGTAGCGTGTTGGCTGCATTCATAAACATTGTCTGCGACTCAAGAATGCAATACGCGATGATGGGCTCCATGACGTTGAGTTGCAGTTGACCAGCCTCAGCAGCCAAAGTCACTGCAAGGTCGTTCGCGATGACCTTAAAGCAGACTTGATTCACAACTTCTGGAATCACTGGATTCACTTTGCCGGGCATGATGCTCGATCCGGGCTGCATGGCGGGCAGATTGATCTCGTTCAGGCCTGCGCGAGGCCCGGAAGAGAGCAGTCGCAAGTCGTTACAGATCTTCGATAGCTTGATCGCAAGGCTCTTCAGAACGGAAGAGAACAGAACGAAGGGTTGGGTATCCTGCGTGGCCTCAACTAGATTTACCGCTAGCCTGATTGGTTTACCCGTAATCTTCGCCAGATGATCAACGCAACGTTCCGCGTACCCTGCGGGAGCGTTTAAGCCGGTTCCAATCGCGGTGCCACCCATATTGACTTCGTAGAGCACCGCTTCCACTCGCTCCAGCGCCTGAACCTCATTGTCGAGACTCTCGCCAAATGCCAGAAACTCCTGGCCAAGTGTCATGGGAACGGCGTCCTGCAATTGGGTCCGACCCATCTTGATGACGTCGCGAAACTGATCGCCCTTATTGCGGAACGCCGCGACCAATTTCCGCAGTTGTGCAATCAACTTGCCATTGAGCAAGAAGATTGCAACGTGTAGTGCTGTCGGATACGCATCGTTTGTGGATTGCGAACAGTTAACGTGATTATGGGGATCACATCGCTGGTATTGTCCCTTGCCAAAGCCCATGAACTCCAGTGCACGATTGGCGATCACCTCGTTTGCCGCCATGTTGGTTGAAGTACCGGCCCCACCCTGGATCAGGTCGACTTGAAACTGTTCATGCAGCCGTCCATCGATAATCTCCTGGCAAGCGCCTTCAATGCCGTGAAGGATTGCTTCGTTGAACTGCTTGCATTCATGGTTTGCACGCGCCGCTGCCAGTTTCACCATGGCCAATGCCCGGATCAGATCTGGATACTGGGAGATCGGCACTCCAGAAATGTGAAAGTTTTCCAGAGCTCGGGCGGTTTGTACTCCGTAGTAGGCATCGTCGGGAATTGCTTTTTCCCCAAGTAGATCGTGCTCGATCCGCATATATACCTCTGCCCATTCGCCGTCAGGCGCAAATCTCGCTTCTTAACCGTAGTGATGGCGTCATCCGTATCCAACTGTCAGAAGTGGCAGTGGTCGGTTTGAAACGCGACTCTTAGCGTATGCGGAAGCAACTAAAGAGGGAGATACCCATGAATCAGGAGCGAACGGGTACATGGCCTTGCCCTGAACCGACGGTCAGAGCGGAGCATAGCGCCACGAGCGCAACAGCAGCAATCAGCTTTGACATTGGGTCACCCTTGTTTCCGCATTTTCTCGAGAAATCGTACTCTCGCGCGAAAGAGGAATGAGACTGCCAAAAGCAACGGTCCACACTGTAATCGCGAATCTGCTGGTGTAGCCGAGAAGCTGGATGGCAAAAGTGTCTATCTAACACGGCTTGGTCGTGCAGACCGCAGACGGAAACGTTACCATGGTTCTCACCGATGATACGACGACGAAAGATGACAAGGGGCTCTTCGGCTTGGACAAGCAGCAAATGTCCAATGCAGTGCTAATCTTCGGGCTCAAGGTGGATGTTGACGGAACGTCGGACGGCCAGAGCCGGGTTGTAGCAAAAACCATCACCGTCGATGGTGACGATCTGGAGTCGGCCGAGATGATCCAGGCCGGTTTGCACCCAACCGCTGAGCAAGTCGCGGCCAACGTGCAAGCAATCGATGTCAATCGCGGGGATATCGTGGCGAACAAGGTGCAGCTCGCCGCTCACAAGGAAAATATCGAAACCAACCAGCAGGACATCGCGACGAATCGTCAGAACATTGAAAAGCACTTAAGCAATATCGAGGCGAACACAAAACGCTTCACTTCATTGGCCGAATATGACGTGAAGGGCGAAGCCACTGTGAAATTCAATAGCGGCAGCGCCAAGATCTCGGCGGCTGACCAGGAAGAACTCAAGAAGCTCGCCGAAACTGCCAAGGGCCTCGCTGGGTATATCGTCGAGGTAACGGGCTATGCTGACTCAACCGGCAGGGCTGCGATCAATACGAAACTGAGTGAGGACCGCGCCAAAGCGGTGATTACTTGCCTGATGCAACAGGGTAGCGTGCCGATTCGGCTACATCGTGGCACCGGGCGCGATGGGCGAATACGGAGAAGCGGCACCGAACGAGACTAAGGCCGGGCGGGCGGAGAACCGTCGAGTTGAGGTCAAAGTCTTCGTCAACCAGGGAATCGCCGGCAACTAGGGCACTCTCGCGGCTGTGAAATGTCCCGTGCTCACGTGCTGCCTTTGCGCGAGGCAGCGCGTGGGTCACGGGCTACGCATTTTTCTTAGGCTTGTCCGGAGTGGCCACCCCTTCCATCCAGGCCACCACGAAATTACTCGCCGAAGTGCGCCCGTCTACCACCTCGTCCTTTTCCGATTGCTGACAGAATTGACAGTTTTAACTCCCAGAGGTGTCTGCGACTCTCCAGAGGTCGAAGAGAAATCAACTTCCTATTCCTCAAACGATGACTGGCCGGCGGCAATAACTGTACGGAGCATGCGAAGCACTAAAGCGACCTCCGAAGGGAAAAATACCAATGGACAAATTACTCAAAGTGATCAACAGCCCAGCTAGCGGGTGTGGAAGCTGCCATACGACAGGCTGTGGGACGTGTACAACCGAAGCGCCCAAGAGCGAAGTTCGAACGACCTTCAGCCGCAGAGATTTAGGCCGAGGAATTCTAGCCGCATCTGTCAGCACACTGCTTGTTGGATGCTCGGACAAAGCATCCACTGAAAAAGCAGTCGAGGCGGCTCCCGCCGCTCCCGCTCTGTCGCCCGATCTCGCCGTCGTCAAGCAGTCGAAGGGCCCGATCATGACAACGCTCGAAGAGTTCTACAAGATAGGCCCTGGCCCATCGAGTTCGCATACGATGGGCCCGATGAGAATCACATACGACTTTTTCCAGAGAGTTACCAAGCTTCCGGAGGATCAGCTCAAGCGGGCCACTGCGCTCAAGGTCCATTTGTTTGGCAGTTTGAGCGCGACCGGCAAAGGTCACGGAACGGACAGGGCATCCCTCGCAGGACTTCTGGGGAAAGCTCCAGCGACGTGCCCTCCAGAGTTCCTCGACGGACTAGCGAACAATCCTGATGAAGTGCACAAGGTTACAATCGGACCTACGACCCTGAACCTGACGTTGAAGGACATCATCTTTGACGCCCCGAAGGGCGAGTTCCATCACCCAAATACGATGACGGCGAAGCTGCTCGCCGGTAACGAAACGCTCTATGAATTGGAATATTACTCGGTGGGCGGCGGGTTCATCGAGTGGAAGGGCTACAAACCACCCGACAAAGGACAGCCCAAGTACGTCTTCGAGCATGCCCGCGATCTGAAGAAGTATCTCATTGACGACAAGATTCCTCTGCCACAACTGCTGCTGGCTAACGAAATGGCCATTTCAGGAAAGAGCGAGAAAGACATCTGGGAATTTATCGACCAAGTGACCGAGGTCATGGTGCGTGGGGTTGACACTGGATTGAGGGTGGAGAGTGTTCTCCCAGGACCAATTAAGCTGCATAGCAAGGCTGCTGCAATGCAACGCAATCTGAAAAACACCGCTAAGGGGGAGGCGGGAAGAGCGGTCACTCGGGTGGCGTCGTACGGCTTTGCGATGGGTGAGGAGAACGCGCGCGGCCATATCATCGTGACTGCCCCTACAGCGGGCTCGGCGGGAATCATCCCCGCGGTCGTCAAGTCCCTCCGCGACCTCAAGACACCGCAGGAAAAGATTCGGGAAGGGTTTCTGGCAGCAGCAGCGATCGGTTACCTGTGCAAGCACAACGCAACTCTGTCCGGCGCTGAAGGTGGGTGCCAGGCCGAGGTCGGCGTTGGATCTTCGATGGGAGCTGCAATGATAGCGCAGGCATTGGGTGCCGGCCCTAAGGTGGTTTCCAATGCGGCCGAGTCGGCTCTTGAACACCACCTCGGCATGACCTGCGACCCGGTCGCCGGCTACGTCCAGGTTCCGTGCATCGAACGCTGCGCTTACGGCGCGGTCAAGTCTTGGACAGCATACTGCATCGCAAGCGAAGAGATCCCTGAGGAGCGTCGCGTCGATCTGGACACGACTATTGACGCAATGAGCCTGACTGCAAAGGAAATGAATACGAAGTACAAAGAGACTTCAGAAGGCGGTCTAGCTGTATCCGTTGTGCTTTGCTAAGGCGCCACATTCAGAATGCCGTAGAGGTATTACCCGAGAAAACGATACGTGTGTAAATGAATACTCATTTGTACGCGCACTCCGTATCCGATAAGGAGGGTTCATGTGTCGCGCACTATGTGTATTTGCATACCTTGCAGTTGTAATTGTGTGCGTATGCTCCGCCGTGGGGCAGAACCCGCCAACAGTGTCTGCCGAACAGATTTGGAGCGATCTGGCGGCCGGCAATCACCGATTCGTCGTGGGTAAGACTGCGTCGCGGGACCTTATTGCTCAGCGACAAGCGCTCACTAAGTCCCAACATCCGCGCGTCACAGTGTTGAGTTGCTCCGACAGTCGCGTACCTCCGGAACTAGTCTTTGACACGGGACTGGGCGACTTGTTCGTGGTGCGCTCGGCAGGTGAGGATGATGATCCCATATCGATCGGAAGCATTGAGTATGCAGTCGAGCACGTGGGTTCAACGGTAATCGTCGTGATGGGCCATCAAAACTGTGGTGCGGTCACAGCAGCCTGTTCTGGCAAAAAGTCGGAATCGGTGAATCTCGATGCCGTTGTAGCTCCCATCGCCTCTTCGTGTGCCAAGATGGATCCGAAGAAGCCTGAGACTCTTGACTTGGCCGTTCGCGACCATATCCACCGCGTTTCAGAAGATCTGCTCGCGAAGAGCGAACTGCTGAAAGAGGCTGTCGATAAGGGGAAGCTCACCATCATCGAAGCATATTACTCACTAGATACCGGCGAAGTGACGAAGCTTCATTGATCGAAATGGCCATGTACATGCCACTTGGTCATTGCTCTCCCCTCGTTGACCGCTTCGCAAGCCACTCTGACCGAGTACTCAAACCCCGTTAAGCCAAGCGATCTGTAAGTTCTGTCAGTGTTCTACGTGTAGTGTCTTAGTCTACGTTTCCTATGACTGTCGGTGATGTTCCCTGCGCCCGCCGAGGTTTAGGCGGCGCATGCCTGTCGTCTAGGTCCGCAGCACTGGCGTCAGGGAAACGGAAGCTGTGCCCATGAATAAGCAGTTGTGGATTTGCGCAGTTGCTTTGCTTGCCGGGAGCTTACTTAGCGCGCAGGACGTGCCCCAAACTCATCATGAAGATCCGAAGATTGCCGTAGCTAACCTATCCCATGAAGAGTTTGTTGAACTCCTGCGACGAGCCGAGGCGGGCGATGAACATGCGCAGTATAGCGTGGCGAACGCTTACAGTGCCGGGACTGGCGTTCTCAAAGACGACGCGGAAGCCATGCGGTGGTGGCTACAAGCGGCACAGAACGGACTGGCTGCGGCGCAGAATCGTATGGGATATCTATACGAGAACGGATTGGGAGTGCCTCAGGACTTTCGTGAAGCTGCGCGTTATTTCAGCAGCGCGGCAGAGCAGAAGCTTGCAGTAGCGCAACACAATCTCGGCCATATGTATCAATATGGTCAGGGTGTGCCACGTGACTACGCTCGCGCGGCGGACCTGTACGGCCAAGCCGCAGCACAAGGTCTGGGCGCAGCCCAGAACGAACTGGGGGAGGCATATGCGCGCGGTACCGGCGTCCCAAAGAGTGAGGCTTCGGCTTTTAGACTATTCCTCCTTGCAGCGGAACAGGGAGAGGCGTCTGCCCAGCAGAATCTCGGAGTGATGTATCTGGAGGGTAGAGGCACGGCGCGGAACTATCCTGAGGCATTGAGATGGTTCAGCGAAGCTGCAAGTCGAGGACTCGTTGACGCGTATCGAAGCCTGGGGCACATGTATGAGTACGGAAAGGGTGTAGACCGAGATCCGGTGAAAGCGGTGGAATGGTATCGCAAGGCGGCGGAACTTGGTCTTGTAACGGCGCAACTCGAATTGGGCGATTTGTACAGGATTGGGGAAGGTGTGCAGCAGGACTATTTCGAGGCTGCAAAGTGGTTCCGGCGAGCAGCTGAACAGGGGCATCCAATCGGAGAAAACACGATCGGCTATATGTATTGTCGCGGGGAAGGAGTCAGCCGCGATTATCGACAAGGAGCGGAATGGCTCCAGAAAGCAGCAGATCAGAACAATGCATTGGCACAGTCGAATCTGGGAGTTCTCTATCAGAATGGATTAGGCGTTCCCTTGAGTTACCCAGAGGCCTATAAGTGGTTCACGTTAGCTGCAAACGGCAGGGCTACCAGCAGGCGTGCCTTGCAGGCGCTCACGGAAATCATGACAAAAGCGCAACTGCGCGAGGGCCAGGCCAGGGTCTCAGAATGGCTGGCACACCACGGCAACCTCGAGCTCGCAGGCGAGAACGCTCAGGCGACGGAGCTGGATAGCTATGCAGCCTCACAACCATAGCTGGGCGACCGAATGTCTACTCCTGCAGTTCGCTCCGTCGTGAGCCAGTTACGGGCTGCAACATCTGCCCCATGAGGTAGAGGAGCCAACCAACGCAATGATGTATTCACAGACTGCATCGCTTCGCTCAGCTGCCGACCAGGGACTGCAGAAACTGATCGAAGGCAACCAGCGGTTTAAACGCGGCGAGGCTCGTTTTTCCACTGTGTGCAAGGAAACACTTGCCGACCTGGCCAAAGGCCAGCAGCCTTTCGCGACCATCCTGGGCTGCAGTGACTCGCGCGTTCCTCCCGAACTGATCTTCGACGCCAACTTTGGAGAGTTGTTCATCGTACGCGTCGCCGGGAACGTGATCTCGCCGGAAGTGATGGGTAGTCTCCAGTATGCGGGAGCGCATCTGCGCACGCCCCTCTTTGTTGTTCTCGGTCATGAAGGGTGCGGCGCAGTAAAGGCGGCGTTGGAACACAAGTTGGCTCGACGTGAACATCTGTCCCGCATTCAAAACCTGGTTGACTGCATCGTGCCAGGACTCAAAGAGATAGACTCGCAGCTCTCTGAACAGCAACAACTGAGCAAGGCCGTAGAAGCCAATGTCCGCTGGTCGATTCACCAGATTCTGGAGACCACTGAAGGACAGAATGCGACCAAGGCTGGCGCCAGGCTGGCCGGAGCCATATACGAAATCACCTCGGGGCACGTGCGCTTCCTTACCTGAGCCATGTCTCCGTGCAGGATTCCCCACCTTCTTAAGTGGGATTGCCACCTTTTGACTCATCCGGTACTCCTCGCAAGTATGGAGGTGCCGCGGTAAGGCACGGAAGACTGCTGTGTGGCGGAAACTTGAGGAGCGTGCGCATATGAACCTAATGAACTTCCCACTTCTGGTACTGGCTTTTACTTTTGTGCTGCTGTTTCTTGCTGCTTACGTCGGCGACCTCCTCCGTAACAAAGTACTACCTTTAAGAGAAGACGGGCGAGAAGACTTCAGCGTTGTGTTGGGAGCGACGCTCACCTTGCTGGCACTCTTGATAGGCTTCAGTTTCTCGATGGCCGTCAGCCGCTACGATCAACGCAAGAACTACGAAGAGGCTGAGGCCAACGCCATTGGCACAGAGTACGTGCGCGCCGACCTCCTTCCTGCTAGGGACGCGGCGAGAGTGCAAGACCTGCTGAAAAAGTATATCGATGAGCGCGTCTTATACTACACAACGCGCAGCCAGCAACGGCTTGCGAAGATCGACGCCGATACGGCTGAACTACAGAAAGAGTTGTGGTCTGCAGTGTTACCGGGAGCAGCGGCTCAGCCGACACCTCCACTTGCCCTCGTGGTTTCCGGCATGAATGATGTATTGAATTCGCAGGGCTACACCCAGGCCGCGTGGTGGAACCGCATTCCAATTGCGGCGTGGGGGCTGATGGCGGCCATCGCCATCTGCTGTAACTTGCTCATTGGCTATGGCGCCCATCAGACCAATCGGCGCATATTTCTGATCTTACCGATTGCAGTGGCCATCGCATTTTTCTTGATTTCTGACATTGATAGCCCGCGTGGAGGTTTAATTCTTGTAGCTCCCCAGAATCTGCTGAGCCTCTCGCAATCCCTGCGTTCGCAATAGGTTGAGCGAAAAAGCGAGGGCGCTGCCGGTACTGTCCTCCAATAGCTCGCTGAGGGTGTGGCGTGTTTCCTCATGGTCATACCACAGCATAAGGAGCCTGAGACTGTCAGTCTCTACAGTTCGAGAGGACCATCTCTTCGAACCAGAATAGCGCTGGAACTGCAAACCCGGACCGTCCGGGGGCCACGGGGGCTTGCCCTTTCCATTATTTCCGCGAGTGACCTTGTGGATCGACCGTGCCGAACTTTGATACGCGAGTTGCTTCTTGGTTCGCGTCTTCCGACTAGCATGGGATTTTGTTTATCCCAAGTTCAAGTGACGATTGTTGTGTTCACTCGGAAACCTGCCTGCCAAGAAGAAGCTAAATAGCTTTTTCGCGAGACTTGTCAATGGTCGGCGTATACCGCCATAGCACTGGTTGGCGCCGACATCGTCAGAGACGCCTGTTATCAACACTTAGCTCTTTTTAGGGCTGCCTCTGCAAGAACTCCCAGTTCTGCCTCCCCTGGTGGCCCGGTAGCATGAGTGTTCGCCCGAATGAAGGTGGGCAGAGTGTGACGTCACTGTCGGCAACAAGGCGGCCGGCGCGGAGAATCGATCTCCGGGTTGCGTGACTACCATCGCTACAGGAGTGAACGATGAAATCCCGATTAATTGTTGTGGCTGCATGCATGCTTGCGGTCATGCCGCGTTTCGCCGTTGCCCAAGAAGCCCGGGCAACCCCAGTGAGTGCAGCGGCGGAGCCGCCCGTTTTGCCGGCGCCTGCATTCGCTAAAACAAGCCAGTCCGATCAGGTCATCGCAGGTCTGTTTACATTCCAGCCAGCCATCCCCTTGGGGCCAGCCGATGCGCTCAAAGAATACGAAGACGAAATGAACTTCTTGGCTCAGAGCCTATCCGCTGAACTGGTTCGCATCGCACAAGCGAACCGAACCAACCAGATTACGCGCGCCGAGGCGGAATATTTGATTCAACAGAGATATCAGGTCGCGATGATGCAGCATGAGGTGCTCGCCGCCTTGCACGACAGTGTCCAACACGATCTCGACCAGGCAGCGAAACGGCTCGGTAGTACTAGCCAGTCGGACACCGCAGCTGTTGTGCAGCCAGCGTTACCCGGGCAGATTCGTAATCAATAGTGTGACACACCGCCGGCAGAAGGTTGAGACTGCAAGAAAAGCTCAAGCTGAGCCACAATTGGATTCATTCTAAACGACTCGCTTCCGGGAGTTGGCTCGCGCTATTTTCACCATTCAAAATAGTTTTGCGACGATATCGACGAAGAGGATTTTGATTATCGTCATGCCAGGAAAAATCATCGCGTAGGCGAGATCGGGTCCATCCGTGGGTGCGATTCTGTTGGAGAACGCCAAAATGGCTGGATTGCCACAACTGCCCGCGACAATGCCCGCAACCTCGTCGAACGGCATGTGGCAGACAACTAGGCCGAGTACCACGATCGGGAGGACGAGAGCAACCAGCACAACAGTACCAAGTCCCAGCATTTGCAACCCGCCCTCCGAGACCGTGGTCGCAAACTTGGGTCCGGATGACATCCCAACTTGTGCGAGGAAAAGGGTTAACCCAAAATTTCTGAGAACGAGGTTGGCGGACAGCGGGATCGTCCAGTTCATTACGCCCGTGCGGCGCAAGTTTCCAAGTATCAGTGCCACGATCAGCACGCCGGCCAAACCCACCATGAGTTTCCCGATGATCGGCAGAGGTATCTGCACAACACCGATAAGAAAGCCGAGTGCCATGCCGAGACCAATGGAAATATAGCTAAACTCGGCAGTGCCCCTGATCGAGTCGCCGAAGAACTTCCGCATCGCCGTGAAGCGTTCGCGATTGGCCAATAAGCCGACACGGTCACCGAACTCGAGAACCAGATCCGGCTGTGCCATCAGGTCGGCATCGCCGCGGCGAACGTGAAGGATGACTGATCCATTCTCTCCCGGCAGGGTCAGGTCGCCCAAGGCTCTGCCTACGACGGCGGGACGAGAGGCAAATACGCGGAGGTAGTCCAGATGCTCGCGATCCTTGATTATGTGCCCGGCGGCCTCCTCGCCCAGCCTCTGACCCGCTTGACAGAGCGCTTCTTTGCTGGCGCCGACGGCGAGCAAGACATCGTCCTCGGCGACCAACGCAGTTAGGGAAGCCGGTTCGTTATGTCCCGACCTGCGCCTTGCCACAATCTGAATGCCTGTCGGCAATGTGGTCATGACTTCGGCGAGCGTCTTGCCGGTCAGCCCGGCGTTGCGTACCACAATTTCGAGCATTTCCAACCCGGTACTCGGCGACCTCTCGATCTTCGGTTTCATGATTAAAAAGGCCACGTACAGGAACAGGATGGGACCGGCCACGCCAATTGGATACGAAACCGAGTAGCCGACCGCAGGATCGTTGTTGCGAAGGGCTTCGATCGCAGCCTGAAGCGCCGGCGTGCTGGTTCCCGCTCCCGCAAACAGTCCCAGAGCATTTCCCACGCTGACACCGATCGTTTTCATCAGCAGAAGACTAACCGCACCCGCGAACAGAACACCGCTTAACCCGATTAAGTTCGCGCGGCGGCCTGCACGGCTGGTCAAGCCGGTGAAGAACTGCTTCCCGTACTGGACGCCCACCGTATAAAGGAAGAGCGCTAGCCCTAGCGTTCCAACCATGGCCGCCGGCACGGACTTTGGCGCGAACCAACCCATGGCGAGTGCAACGAAGAGAACTGCGCCTACTCCGAGAGAAAAACCCTTAATGTTAATCTCGCCTACGAGATAGCCGACCGCGATGGTGAGAAAAAGCGCCATCATCGGCTGCTGCTCGAGAAAGGTCTTGATAAATTCCACGATGGGTCCTTCTGTTGCGAGTCAATACACGGTCAATCCGCGATTGCGAAACTGCCCGCGGACACGTTCTGTGAGTTCGACGCCGGGCGGGGCGACATTTGCCAACGCGTACTCAAGACCGAGCTTCCGCCACTTGTCTTGGCCCATTTGATGGAATCGAAGAATCTCCACTCGTTGAATGGACTCAAGACCACCGCAGAAATCGGCTACTCGTTCGACGTTATCGTGGTCATCCGTAAAGCCCGGCACCAGGACAAAGCGTATCCACATGGGTCGCTTCAGAGTTGCCAGTCGCCGTGCAAAGTCGAGCGTGGGTTGTAAGGGCTGGTTCGTGACTTTTTTGAAAGTATCCGGATCGCCGGACTTGACGTCGAGCAGATGAAGATCAATGTCCATCAATTCCTCATCGGTAAAGCGATCACCGAGGCGACCCGAGGTATCGAGGCAGGTATGCAGCCCGAGCTGCTTACAATGGCGAAAAATACGGGTCACGAATTCCCGCTGTAACTGGGGCTCGCCGCCGGAGAGCGTAATGCCTCCGTTACTGATTTTGAGAACTTGCACATAGTTGCCGATTTGCCGCATCGCGCGGGAAACCGACACGGGATGGCCATTGTATTTGTGCCAGGTGTCCGGATTGTGGCAATACAGGCAGCGTAACGGACAGCCCGTCAGAAAACCCACAAAACGTAATCCCGGGCCATCCACGGTGCTACCCACTTCCCATGAATGCACGTAGCCGGTGACGTCATCCTCCTCCTGAACCTCTTCGATGTCCCCCGGATGCACCGCAAAGTAGTCCCGCGCCGCCTTGCTCTCCGCTGCCCCCTTGCGCGTGACGTGAAGATCGTAGCGGCTGCCGATGACTGGCTGGCTCATGCAATTCCTCCTACATGGTGCCGTGGAACGTGCGATTGATCACGTCCAGCTGTTGTTCCTTGGAGAGCTTGACGAAGTTAACCGCGTATCCCGATACCCTAACCGTGAGTTGAGGATATTTGTCAGGATGCTTCATCGCGTCCTGAAGCGTTTCCCGATTCAACACGTTGATGTTGACGTGGAAGCCGCCACTCGAAAAGTAAGCGTCGAGCACGCCGGTACCGCGGGCGATGCGATCACTTTCGCTGCCCAGTGCGCTGGGCACGACCGACAGGGTGAGCGAAATACCGTCTTCTGCATCGTCATACGAAATCTTGGCGACCGACATCAGGGCAGCGAGCGCGCCATGTGTGTCCCGTCCGTTCGACGGATTGGCCCCAGGTGCGAAGGCTGCGCCCTTCTTGCGACCATCAGGGGTGTTCCCCGTTGCCTTGCCATAAACCACATTGGAAGTGATGGTGAGTACCGATTGAGTGTGGACGGCACTGCGGTAGCTGGGGTACTTGCGGATTTTCGTCATCATCATCGAGACGAGCATGCGAGCGATGTCGTCTACACGGTCGTCATTGTTGCCAAAGCAGGGAAATTCTCCCTCAGTCTCAAAGTCAACCATTATTCCACGCTCGTCGCGCACCGGCTTTACTCTCGCGTACTTGATCGCAGAAAGGCTGTCGGCCGCATGGGAGAGGCCAGCGATCCCACATGCAAGCGTGCGCAGTACATCGCGGTCGTGCAGCGCCATCTCAATTGCTTCATAGCAATACTTGTCATGCATGTAGTGGATGACGTTAAGCGCATTTACATAGGTCTTGGCTAGCCAATCCAGAGTCTTCTCAAGACGATCCATTACTTCGTCGTAGTCCAATACATCAGCCGTGAGTGGCTGAAGCTTAGGTGCCACCTGCTTACCGCTCACCTCGTCGCGTCCGCCGTTCAGTGCGTATAAGAGCACCTTGGGTAAGTTCACGCGAGCTCCGAAGAATTGCATCTGTTTGCCAACCCGCATCGCTGAAACGCAGCAAGCGATGGCGCAGTCGTCACCCCATTTGGGCCGCATCAGGTCGTCGGATTCGTACTGGATAGAACTCGTATCAATCGAGGTCTTCACCGCAAAGCGCTTAAAGCCATCGGGAAGCCGCGGGGACCAGAGTACTGTCAAGTTGGGTTCGGGAGCGGGTCCGAGGTTATACAGGGTGTGCAGCATACGGAACGAGGTCTTGGTGACCAGCGTCCGTCCGTCCTCGCCGATCCCACCCAACGACTCTGTGACCCAGACCGGGTCGCCAGAAAAGAGTTGGTTATATTCGGGGGCACGCAGAAAGCGCACAATGCGCCACTTGATCACCAGGTCGTCGATGATCTCCTGGGCTTGGCTCTCAGTCAGGGTACCCTCGCGCATGTCGCGCTCAAAGTAAATGTCCCAGAAGGTGGAAAGCCGACCGGCCGACATGGCTGCACCGTTCTGTTGCTTGATGGCAGCGAGATAGCCAAAGTAGGTCCACTGCACTGCCTCGCGTGCGTTGCTGGCGGGACCCGCGATGTCATAGCCGTAGCGCGATCCCATCTCCTTCAACTCCTGTAGCGAGCGGATCTGTTCCGCGAGTTCCTCGCGCAAGCGGATCACATCCTCGGTCGCGTGGTAATCGTCCAACTCACGCTTCTCGCGCTGCTTGTCGGCAAGGAGAAAATCCACTCCGTAGAGCGCGATTCGTCGATAGTCGCCGATAATGCGGCCGCGGCCGTAGGCATCCGGTAGTCCTGTGATCACGTGAGCCGAGCGCGCTTTCCTGATGTCCTCCGTGTAAGCATCGAATACCCCATCGTTGTGAGTCTTGCGGTACTTGGTGAAGATTTCGCGGAGGCGCGCGTCCGGTTCGTAACCGTACCCCTCCAAACTCGCCGCAACTACTCGCCAGCCACCAAAGGGCATGATCGCGCGTTTGAGGGGAGCATCGGTCTGGAGGCCGACAATGATCTCGTGGTCCCTGTCGATGTAACCAGGCCCATGCGCCAGGATGCTGGAGGGAACTTGGTCGACGTCCAGGATGCCCTTCTCACGCTCTTGCGCGAATAATGGCTGCAGCGTCTTCCATATTCCGAGCGTGCGCGGGGTGGGACCCTGTAGAAAGCGTTTGGTCCCCCTCATAGGGGGTGTAGTTACGCTGGATGAACTCGCGAACATTGACGCTTCTCTGCCACATGCCTGGGGTGAAACCACGCCACCCATTCTCTGCTTGGTCTTCAACAAATACCGGACTGGCGGCCATACTCTCCTCCTTGGGCTCTTTGAAAATTAAGCGGCTGCGACTGCAGATCCAATGACCCGCCGGGTGTGGCGCGCGATCATGAGTTCTTCATTTGTCGGGATCGTCCATACCGAAACTGGGCTTGACTTGGTGCTGATGCGGGCACCGCCCGCACTATTAGCGGCAACGTCGAGTTCCAAGCCAAGCCATCTAGCGTCACGACAAACCCTTTCGCGAATCGCGGCCGAGTTCTCACCGATGCCCCCAGTAAACACCAGCGCATCGAGGCCGCCGATCGCGGCAGCCAGAGAGCCAAGTTCACGTCCGACGCGGTATGTGAAGAGATCGACTGCAAATTGGGCACGTGGTTGCGGGCTCTCCAGCAGGGTGCGCATGTCGCTCGAAATGCCAGAGACCCCGAGCAGTCCCGATTGCTGGTAAATAAGCTTCTCAATTGCGTGGGAATCGAGCTTAAGCTCATTGAGAAGGTAGAGAATCACGCCAGGATCGATCGAACCGCAACGTGTGCCCATGGGTAGACCATCCGCTGCCGTGAAGCCCATCGTGGTCGCTATACTCTTACCCGCGCGCAATGCGCACATGCTGGCCCCGTTTCCGAGGTGTGCGATCACGACCCGTCCCGAGGCTGCTTTTGGTTCGAAGTCGGGTAGTACGCTCGCAATGTACTCGTAAGACAAGCCATGGAAGCCATAGCGGCGTACACCATGATTGGTAATCGAGGCTGGCAATGCGAATGCCTGCGCAACCTCTGCTTGGGAACAATGGAAAGAAGTATCGAAGCAGGCGACCTGAGGCATTTCCGGCCGGCGCTGGTTGAGCAATCGAATGGGCACGAGATTGTGCGGTTGGTGCAACGGAGCTAGAGGTATGTATCTCTCGAGGGTGGCAAGTACCTGCGGGCTGACTAGCGTCGGTGAGGAAAAGTCACGGCCGCCGTGTACGACCCGATGCCCCACGGCGATCAGGCGATTGTGTTTACGCTGGTCGCTCAGGAATTCAGTCAGGTAGGCAACGGCGCCTTCGTGACCAAGCCGCTCGCCGTCACCCCACTTGTGCGCACCGATTTCCGTTCCCGCAGAGTCCTTGGCTATGAATCTGGGCCAAGAGTAGAGGCCCTCGACTTGCCCGCGAAATTTAAGTTCAACTTGGTCTGCACGTTCGACGAATACTGAAAACTTGATGCTCGAGGACCCGGAATTGAGAACCAAAATTACATCATCCATGTGTCACCTGTTTGCAGGGCAATTGGGCGTGTATTTATGCTGCCTGGCCTACCGTTCGACTCGCGCTGTCGCGACGAGCGTTGGCAACGAGTGCTGCCACTGCACATGAGGCCAGTCGGGTCATGACCGAGTCGGCGCGGCTGGTCAGGATGATCGGTACACGCGCACCGAGCACGATGCCTGCAGCGTCAGCGTCGGCGAGGAACGACAAGCTCTTTGCGAGCATGTTGCCAGCCTCAAGGTCAGGGACTATAAGGATGTCGGCCCGACCCGCCACTGGGGATTCGATTTTTTTGATCTTTGCCGCATTCAGGTTGATTGCGTTATCAAGCGCGAGGGGACCGTCGAGGACGCCACCCGTGATCTGGCCCCTGTCTGCCATCTTGCACAACGCAGCGGCGTCGATGGTTGACTGCACCTTGGGATTCACGGTTTCCATAGCCGACAGAATTGCTACCTTGGGCTGCGGCTTACCCAGTGCGTGAGCTAGATCAATCGCGTTCTGGACGATGTGGACCTTGTCCTCCAGTGTCGGAAAGATATTCACAGCTGCGTCGGTAATGATGATTGCCTGTTCGAGGGTCGGTACGTCCATGACGAAGCAATGGCTGATTCGACGCGCGGTCCTGAGTCCGGTGTCGCGAGCGACCACCGCGCCCATCAACTCATCGGTGTGGAGACTACCCTTCATCAGCATCTCAGCCTTGCCTTCACGGACAAGGCGGACGGCAGCATCCGCGGCGGCTTGGCTGTGAGGGCGAGTCGACAAGTTCGTAACGCGATATGTCTACGCCGGATTGCTTCGCGACCGCTTGGATTTTTGCTCGCGGTCCGACCAGGATCGGTGTGAGGAGGCCAAGATCGGCGGCCTCGATGGCGCCCCTGAGCGAGGTCTCGTCGCACGGATGTGCCACGGCGGTTGGTGTGGGCGCCAACATCTTGCAGCGCTCGAGTAGACGCTCGTACTTCGCGTGCTTCGTTTCCATGAGCACCTCCGTGAGTTTGTAGCTTAGCTACAAAGCCGCATTCGAATCGGCTGTGCGACAGCGACCTGAGACACCAGCCCCGTCAGGTCGTGAGCCTGAGGCGTCTCTATCTTCAGCAGAATCGGTTTGGCTGTAAGCTGCTAAAACTAACAGTGCGCCGGTCCATGAGAATTCCTCCCTCGGGCCTCGTGGACCAGAGTCGCGCATGTAGTCCGACCGACGTTACTGGATTTATCCCCGGTGCGGTTGTCGTTCGACAGGTGAACCCAATCTCCCGCAAGGGTTCAATCGACCAACCTTCTTTATTCGGGTAGCGCCGCCAGCGACGTTGTGGAGAAAAGCGATGCGACTGGCGTTTGCGAGTCTAGCTACCCGCATCGATCGTAGGGAATTTGCGAGAACTGGCGAGGCGCGGTCGCGGCGTCACCACGATCAGAAGTTCAGGCCAAATCTGGAGTGTTACGCGCGATTTGCCGGGGGACACATCGGGAACACAATGGTTTCCCGCTGTTAGAGCGTCACATCCAGTGCGTCCGTGTTTCTTTATCTGTCGGATTTACGTTTAGCTATCCCGCTTTTAGGTGGCAGTCATGGACAGTAACACTCCGAGGTCGAAGTCAATACGCGCGATCTCGGTGCAACTCGGTACAATTGAGGCGAGAAAAAGGAGGGCTTCCTGGCTCTCAAGCGACACCAGATGAAGCACTCAGATTTTGACCTGCTCTTGGCTCGGGACCAGGGGTTGGAGGTTCAAATCCTCTCTCCCCGACCAAACCTTTCAACTGATCACTGAATTAAGCCAATTCCCCCAAATTCGGGAGCTCCGCATCTGGCCCACTTTGGCATGGTGCTTCCCGAACAAAACCGCGAGTAACCGACAGCCACGCCAATCACGGCGTCACGGTCAAATTCGTTTTCCTCGTGACACCCCCACCAGCAGCCGAAATGGTCACCGCGATATTTGTTCCTACCGGTTTCGTGAGCACTGTGAAGCTTGCGGAACTACCTCCTGCAACTACGGTCACACTAGTTGGAACGGTTGCAAGCGCCGTGTTGCCGCTCGCCAAGGTGATCCGCACTCCACCCGCGGGAGCAGGGCCATTCAGCTTCACCGTGCCTTGCGATGAAGCACCACCCTTGACGCTGTTCGGGAGCAAGCTCACCGCAGATAACGACGGTGGTTTCACGGTTAGCGTGGCTGACACACTGCTTCCGCCATAAAAGGCTGTGATCGGAACTGCTGTGACAGTAGTCACGGGAGCGGTTTTCACAGCATATGAACGCGTTAGTGAACCCGCGCTTACCGTCACCGTTGCTGGCACGATGACAACTGTGGGATTGGTGGTGGCCAGCGTGACCACCGCGCCTCCGCTGGGTGCCGGCGCGCTCAACGTTACCGAGGCCGTTGAGGATCTGCCACCCACCACTGCAGTCTGCGCAAGCGTGAACGAGGCAAGGCTTGGGCTTGCCGACGCGCTAGTGCCGGTCTGAACGCTGTACAGGTACGAGAATCCCTCGGAAGACTGTCCGGGAATCGAGGTTCCGATGTAAGCGGTCTGCCCGTCGGGTGTAAAGCGTGCTCGCGACATCGGAACGATATTGAGTCCATTGGCGAGCGGTAGGACGGTTTTCCAGAGAGACTTTCCGGTGGTACTTATGGCCTCGAAGAACCCAGGCTCTCCGTAATTAACAACTCCCCCGACGAAGATCACGTCATTCAGAGGGCTGACCATATGGGAGAAAAGAATGCCCGGATCGGTGTATTGCCAGCGCACGGTCGAGTCGGGATTGATCGCGTACAGGCTCATGAGGTTTCGGCCGTCATAGACGACGCCATCGGGTCCGACTTCGGGCGTGGTCAGTACGTTGGTCGAGTTGACGAATTTGTCGAAAATCGCCCAGAGACGATTGCCTTGGTTATCGAACTTGCCGAGCAGAATTCCCGGTCCGGTAGCAACAAATAGGTTGCTGTAGACCGATCCATCCGGCGCCACCGCAGGTTGCGAGTCTGCTTGTGCAACGCCCAGTACGTCCGCATACGAGAAGAGTTGGGTTCCGTCCAGCGCGACGCTGCGCAAGTGATTATTCGCATGAAAATACAACTGCGACTGCCAGGGGGCTCCAAAAACTATTTCCTGAAAGAACACCCGAATCTTGGTGATGTCCTCAGGCGTGGACCAACGAAGCACACCCTGCGGTGTGAGCGAGAAGACTCCTAAACCCTGGAAGGCCACGGCGTACAGATTTCCGTCTGGTCCGAGATTGGGTCCGAACAAAGTATTGGCTCCAGGATTCTGGTTGTACTGCCATCGCAGGCCGCCAGAGGGTGACACGGCCACAATGACAGTCGTGTTCCCCGTGTAAACGGTTCCGTCGGCCGCGACACTGACCGAGCCAAACCCGGTGCCTGGAACGTCGAAAATCCACTTCAGGCCTCCAGTCGGACTGACAGCGTAAAGATGCCCATACACATCGATGGCGTACACCGTTCCATCGCTGGCCACGGCGGGACGACTCTGGATGTAGTCAGCATCCGCCTGAAAGCGCCAGCGGATGTGATCTCCCTGGCTGGCACGCATGGCTACACTCAGCGGCGTAGCATCGCTCGAGATCCCCTGCGAAGTAAACACCTGTACATTTTGAGTTCCGATAGGAGTGGTCTCGGGAACATAGGCAGCGATCAGTGTGTCGCTCCACCGGGTGACGGACGCGGTGATGCCACCGATGGTGACGTGACCACTCCCCTTGGAGGCGCCAAAGCCGGAACCTGTGATGAGCACTCGGCTGCTGCGCTCGCCCGTGGTGTTGGACAGGGCCGTTATCGTGGGCTGGGCCATCGCCGCAGCGGCCGCCAGTAGAAACAAACAAACAAGCCTCAGGAATCGTGCCATGACGATGAATACTCCGTGCCAGTGTGGGTTTACTGCCCTGGGGTGACTTAAGTGAAGGTGGCACCGCCATAACCAACCGGCCAGTGACAGCGATCACAGGATTGCGTGACATTAGCGGAACATTAAGGGGGTTGTGGCCCTGGGAACATGCTGTCCTTCTCTCTTCGCGAAAAGCAGGTACGCAATGGGAAGAGTAGGCGGCGGGGCCAAAACGAATCCGCCCGAGTCTTTCGTGACACGAAATTATCTTTCGGCCAGCAGTTTCAGTCTGAGCAAAATTGCACGTTTTGGAGACTTTGAGGAGTACTGCGAACCTGCAGGGGCAGACTCGGCCTGTCATAGTGAGTGCAAGCCCCAACCGTCGCATCTCGACAAACCGGGAGGTAAGGGTGCCTCGATTCGAAGATCATTTGCCTGGGTACAACGATTTGTTTCGAGTCAAATTTCGAATGCTGAAAGGGCTGGTCCGAAACTGGCGGTGCACAAAAGAAGAGTTCGAAAATCGTCTGCTAGTGCCGACCAATTTTCCGCAAAACTAACCCAACCTATAGCATGGGATCTTCAAATGCTAGTCGGGACAGCCGAGTTGGCTGTCCCGACCCTTCTTGGTAGGCGAGTCCTTGCAATGCTCAAAAGCTGTACTTCAGACCAAACTGAATCTGGCGCGTGGGAATGGCTAGGGACGTGATTTGTCCCGCAACTCCGGGACCGTCGTCAATGAAATTGTCAGGTTGTGCGAAGTTCGGGTGATTGAACGCGTTGAAGAACTCGGTGCGGAATTCAAGGCGCTGCCTCTCGGTGAAACGGAACTCCTTGCGCAACGAGCCGTCGAACACGTTCTGGCCGGGACCAATCAGGCTGTTGCGGCCGGCATTGCCGAAAAAGAACGTACTGCCGTCGGGAATGGGATAGGCGTCGGTATTGAACCACCGAGCCGGGGTACGCTGCCCGCGAGGCAAATTTCCATCGGCGATTTGGTTGGGTCGAACTGCGACCTGGGCACCGGTGTTCGAGGTGTCCGAGTTGAGCAGGGGCGAGAATGGGAAACCACTTGCAATCGTGTAGATGCCGCCCACATGCCATCCGCCGAGCACTGCATCGACGGCGCGATTACTGATGTGTGACTTGGTTCCTCCGAAGGGGATCTCATAGTCAAAACTGAATACCCAACGGAGTTTCTGATTGAAGTCTGCAAGCCCTCGCTCCGCTGTCGTGTCATAGCTGTTTTGCGGGAACGGTGCCGCGCAGCAGATCTCGGGCAAATCGTTGATGGCCTTACTGAAGGTGAAGGCGCTCAGGAAATAAAGGCCGTGACTCAGATGCTTCTCAGCTTTGACTTGCAAGGAGTTGTAGTTCGAACTGCCCGTGTTCTGAATGGATGTGAAGCCGCCGTACAACGGATACGGCCGGCGAGCCTGGATGTCGCCGGGGCCCGGAACCGGATCCTGGTTTCGGTCGGTCACGACCTGCAAGCGCGTGCCTTTCGAACCTGCGTAGGCGACCTCTAGGCTGATCGCACCGGGCAAGGCGTGCTGCACGGCCAGGTTCCAGCTTTGGTAGTACGGCGTGTGCAGATTGGGATCCACGCTCGTCACGCCCGGGTTCACGGCCTGGCTCGGATCCAGTGAGGGAAATCCTTGCGCCACAGTAATCACCGGCGTCACGCCGTCGCTGACAAAGCTCGGTTCGTAGAAGAACGGCAAGTTGTATGCCAGTTGGAGCGGAGCGGCCGTGCGGATTTCCTGGCCCGCGTAGAAGATTCCATAGGCACCGCGAATCACGGTGTTGGCGTTGTCGCCGGGTGTGAACGCAAATCCGATGCGCGGCGAAAAATTCGCCTTATCCCCTTTCACCAATGCACGGGACGCCCCGTTGGTCGCGGCCTGGATCAGAGTTCCGGTGGCGTAGTCGAAATTGCTCTGGCGATTGTTGACCTCGACAATCGGCGAGAAGTAGTCGTAGCGCAGGCCGAGGTTGAGAGTCAGTTGTCGCGTGACCTTCCAATCATCCTGGGCAAACAAAGCGGGGACATGCTGGCGGTTACCCATCGCAATCACGGTCGAGATGTTGGCTCGGATCGGTAATCCGAGCAGCATGTCGGCGAGGCTGCTGCCGCTATTGTCGTCGAGGCTGTTGTGGGTGAATTGTCCGTTAAAAGTAAATTGTCCGCGGGGTGCGGCTTCTTGAGAGATATTGAACTGGCTCCAGCGGATTTCTCCGCCGAGTTTGAAGGTGTGCGCGCCGCGCACGAGTGTGAGTACGTCGTTAATTTGCCGCTCCTGGCTGGCCAGAATCGTGGGAGCGTATCGGGGATCCCCGACGCGCTTGAAGCCGCTTGGGCTGAACAGGGTCAGACCGTTCACCCGCGGATCGTTGGGAACTCCGGGGACCTGCAGTTCGGGCGGCGGAACCGCCGTTCCTGCCGGTGGAACACCACGCCGAATGTGCACGTAATTGAAGCCGATGCGCACTTCGTTGACAGTTCTGGGCGTAAACGCACGGGTATATCCCAACGATGCGCCCTTCGTGTCCTCAAACCCGTTGCCCGTAAAGGAGTCGCCGCCATTGGCCAGCCCGGGAAGGGGAGCAGGACGAACGTCCGTCCTGCCGCTCATCGAATAGCGTACGAAGAACTGGTCTCGCTGTGTGGGGTTGTAATCCAATCGCCCGTCTCCCTGATCGATTCGATCTTGCTCGATCGGAGATATGACGTAGAAGGAATTGCCCCCATCGACGAGGTTGGCGTTGGGGTAGAGGTTCATAAAAGCCTGGCTGATGGGATCGATGCGATCGGAAGGAATCACATTTCCGGTAAATGGCGCACTAGTCTTGGGATCGTAGATGACCGGCTCTCCTGGATCAGAAAAATTTCCCGCTCGCTCGTTGGCCGTTGGCACGACTGAAGTAAAGGTTAGAGGATTACGAATGATGGTTGCTTGATAATCACCAAACCAGAACAGCTTGTCACGCACGATCGGACCACCCAGCGTTCCTCCGAACTGATTCTCCTTGAAGGAAGCTTTTTTGTCGGTGGGGAGCTCGAAATAGTCGCGTGCATCTAATGCCGAATTCCGGAAGAACTCGAACACGTTTCCGTGATAGCCATTCGTCCCCGTCTTGGTAATCGCGTTGACGACAGCGCCTGCGCTCCGGCCGAACTCCGCCGAGTAAGTGTTCGTCTGCAGCTTGAATTCCTGGATCGCGTCGACGTTCGTGCGCAGAACAACTCCGCCGTTGTCGTTGGAGTTGTTATCGATGCCATCGAGCAGGAAGTTGTTCAGCGTTCCGCGTGTACCGTTGGCGACGAAGCTGTTCAAGCCTCCTGTGCTGCTGCCGCCCGTATTGCCGTTTGTTCCGGAACTGGTGCGCACTACACCAGTGGTCAGTGTGGCCAACTGGATATAGTCGCGCCCGTTCAGGGGAAGCTGTGTCATCTCCTTGGTCGAGACGACTTCTCCCAGTGAAGAGGTGTCGGTCTGGATGGCTGGCGTTTCCGCTGTTACTTCGACGTTTTCTGAAACCGAGCCAACAGCCATTGAAAAATCGAGTCGCAAGCGGTCTTGCACCTGCAGAACGATGGTCCCGCGAGTCTCGGTTTTGAAGCCTTGAGCAGTCACCGTGATTTTGTAATTGCCGGGGCGGAGAGGCGGAGATGCGAAGTCTCCCGAACCGTCCGTCTGCGTTTTGGTGGTGGAGTTGGTTCCCGTCTCGACGAATGTGACGCTGGCAGCCGGCAGTCCGGCCCCTTGGCTGTCGCGCACGCTTCCGGCGATGGTGCCGGTATCGACTTGCGCGAAGGCGGCTGGCAACGTCATCCACAGAGCAAGCAGACACACCAAAATCCGTCGCTGATTCATATTCCCCCCTCAAGCTGTCCCGAAGGCAACGGAGGAAATTAGAGCACAAAGAGAAAGGAAAAGAAAGCAAAGAACTGGACTAAAAGCAGTCAATGCAAGGCAAACTCCACGTTAGAGAAGCTAAGCATCGCCGAAGGAAAGAAAGAACGGCAGATCAGCGCCATTTTCGGCTAAACGATTAGAAATCCTGGAGTTGGCCGTCTCGACCGTTGGGCTGAGAACCGCGCGCGTCGATGTCTCTCAATTGTGCTGCCGAGGCCTATGCTACGATATGGCCTTGTTTCGGAAGCTTTCGCGTATGCTCATCAACCAAGCTCGTCGAATTAGCATTTCCATTCCGACGGAATCGACCGCCTCAGTGGAATGGGGAACGATGAGCTAGCGCAGTCAGCAATCACGCAAAGTTCTGAAGACCCACCACCAGAGGCACTGATGGTGGGTTTCGATTTTTGCAGCAAGCGCAACCGTAGAAAGGCTCGATAACAAATTTTCCAGGATCAAACGGTCAAACCATGTCCAACCCTGAAGTCAGCCTGAACAGTATTCGCGAAGCGCGCAACCGAATTGCGGGTTCCATCTACTTTTCGCCATGCCCGTTGTCTCCGAGTGTCTCGGAGATGAGCGGCCAGCCCGTCTATCTGAAACTCGAGAACCTGCAGCGCACGGGATCGTTCAAAGAACGCGGCGCTCTCAACAAGATCCTCACACTTAGCGCTCATGACAAAGAGCGGGGTGTGATTGCGGCGAGCGCCGGCAATCACGCGCAGGGAGTCGCCTTTCACGCGCAGGCCAATCGAATCGCCGCCAAGATTGTGATGCCGGTGATGACACCCCTGGTCAAAGTGAACGCGACCAAGGGCTACGGAGCGCATGTGGTTCTGCATGGCGATGGCTACGACGAGGCCTACGAACATGCGCGGAATCTTGCGGAAAGCGAGCACCTCACTTTTATCCATCCGTTCGATGACCCGGCCGTGATTTCAGGGCAGGGAACGCTTGGCCTCGAACTGTTGGAGCAAGTGCCGGATCTCGAAGCTGTAGTCGTTCCGATCGGCGGTGGCGGTTTGATCAGCGGAATCGCGTGCGCCTTGAAAGAATCGAAGCCTTCGGTGCGAGTCGTCGGTGTGCAGGCCGCGCGCATGCCGTCTATGCTCGAGGCGCTGAAGTCGCATCAGCCGACGGTCATTCCGTCGAACCCGACTATTGCCGATGGCATTGCCGTTCGCCGGTCAGGCGATCGCACCGTGCGTTTGGTCGAGAAATATGTGGATGACGTAGTGGCGGTAGAAGAAGAAGAAATCGCCAGCGGAATTCTGACGCTGCTGGAGCGCGAGAAGATGTTAGCCGAAGGTGCCGGTGCGGCGGCGGTGGCTGCGCTTCTTCACCGCAAGGCGAAGCTCAAGAACAAGAAGACCGTCGCACTGGTCTGCGGTGGCAACATTGATGTCACGCTCTTGTCGAGGATTATCCAGCGCGGTCTCGTGAAGGATGCTCGCCTCGTGCGGTTGCAGATTCACTTGTCGGATCGCCCCGGTTCGTTGCATCAACTGACCAAGATCATCGCGGCGCATCATGCGAATATCGTCGAGCTGCAATTCGATCGCGCGTATTACGGCGTCAGCCTGGGAGACACGCTGATCGATGTGACGCTGGAGACACGCGGGAAGGATCAGATCCAGCGAATCCTCGAGGCCCTGGCCGAAGCCGGCTATCGACACGAGCGGGTGCTTTAGCAGAAGGCTCAAAAATCCAAGCCGTCTCGCGGTGTGGTCACGATTGGTTTATCCTTGCCTCCGCCCGGAGGACAACGTGATTTCTCTTCCCCGAATTCTGCGGCCCTTCTTCTTTTGTCTGACGTGTTCCCTCAGCGTCGCAATGTTCGCTCAGTCCGTCAGTCCCGAACTGTATCAGGGGATGCGCTGGCGCATGATCGGCCCATTTCGAGGCGGGCGCACGGTGGCCATCACAGGCATTCCGGGAAAGCAGAATGTGTTTTACATGGCGCCCAACAATGGCGGTGTCTGGAAGACCACTGACTTTGGCCACACATGGACTCCGATCTTCGACGATCAACCGACCGGCTCCATCGGGGCTCTGGCGATCGCACCTTCGAATCCGGACATCATTTACGTGGGCAGCGGCGAAGGACTCCGCCGTCCCGATCTCTCGGTAGGAGATGGAATCTACAAATCCACCGATGCCGGCAAGACCTGGCAGCACCTTGGACTGCGCGATGCGCAGCAAATCGGCTCCGTCCTCGTCGATCCACACGATGCAAATCGTGTGTTTGTAGCGGCCGTGGGACATCCGTACGGCCCGAACGCTGAGCGCGGAATTTTCCGCTCACTTGATGGCGGACAAACCTGGGAGAAGGTGCTTTCCAAAAACGATGACGTCGGTGGTGCTGATCTTGCGTTCGACCCGCGCAATCCGCAAACGGTCTACGCTGTGCTGTGGGCTTCGCGTCGTCCACCCTGGACGACCGGCAATTCCTATGGCGCGGCCGGCAGCGGGCTTTACAAGTCCGAGGATGGCGGTAAGACCTGGCGCGAACTGACTCAGGGGTTGCCGTCGGGGAGTGACCTGGGCCGGATCGGTATTGCCATCGCACCCAGCGATCCGAAACGCATGTATGCGATGTTGCAGTCGGAACACGCAGGCGGTGTGTACCGCTCCGACGACGCGGGCGAAAGTTGGACACGCGTGAATTCCGAGGAGCGCGTCTGCGGACGCGGCGATGATTTCGCATTCATCCGAGTTCATCCGAATGAGCCGGACACGGTCTTTGTGCCGAATACTTCGACTTATCGTTCTACCGATGGCGGAAAGAATTTCACGGCGATCAAAGGCGCGCCGGGCGGGGACGATTACCACACAGTCTGGATCCATCCGGAGAATCCGCAGATCATCGCGCTAGCCAGCGACCAAGGCGCGACCATCAGCGTCAACAACGGCGAGACCTGGAGTTCGTGGTACAACCAGCCCACGGCGCAGTTCTACCATGTCATTACCGACAATCAGTTTCCTTACTGGGTGTATGGCGGGCAGCAGGAGAGCGGAAGCGCGGGCATCGCAAGCCGCAGTGACTTCGGCGAGATTACATTTCGTGATTGGTACCCAGTGGGAGTTGAAGAGTATGGATACGTTGCGCCCGATCCGCTGGATCCCAACATCATTTACGGGGGCAAGGTTACAAAGTTCAATCGCGCCACCGGTCAGACGCAAGACGTCTCACCCGTGGTATTGCGCACCGGCAAGTATCGGTTCAATCGCACCGCTCCCCTGATTTTCTCTGCAGCCGATCCGCACGCGCTTTATCTTGGTTCAAACGTAATGTTCAAGACGACCGACGGAGGCAATAGCTGGCAGACGATCAGCCCCGATCTCACGCGCGATGATCCCGGCGTGCCCGCTACGCTGGGTCCCTTTGTTGGAGCCGACCCTGCGAAGGGCAAGCATCGGGGAGTTATCTACGCCATTGCGCCTTCACCTCGGGATAAGAATCTCATCTGGGCGGGCACGGATGACGGGCTCATTCACATCACACGCGATGCGGGAAAGTCGTGGCAGAACGTCTCTCTCCCGGGCTTGACGCCATGGAGCAAGATTGCGCAACTCGACGCGTCCCACTTCGACTCGAATACTGTCTATGCGGCTGTCAACAGGCTTCGCCTCGACGACCTGCGTCCCTACATTTACCGCACGCACGACGACGGCAAAACCTGGCAGGCGATCACCGCTGGAATTGCGGACAACGAGCCCGTGAATAGTGTGCGTGAAGATCCTGTGCGCAAGGGGTTGCTCTTTGCCGGCACAGAACGGACCGTGTACTTCTCCATCGACGACGGCGATCACTGGCAATCCCTGAAGCTTAATCTTCCCGCCAGTTCGATGCGCGACCTTGTCGTGCATGGCGACGACGTCGTGGTCGGTACGCACGGCCGCTCGTTCTGGATTCTCGACAACATCACGCCGCTCCGGCAAATGAACGCGGACGTTTCGAGTTCTGCTGCTCACCTGTTCGCTCCCCAACTCACCTATCGCGTCCGAAGAAACAATGGTACGGACACACCGCTTCCACCAGAAATTCCAGCGGGCCAGAATCCCCCAGACGGCGCGATGATCGACTGCTGGCTCAAGTCGCCGGCCTCCGGCGACGTCGTTCTAGAAATCTCAGACACAGCGGGCAAACTGGTGCGCCGACTCTCCAGTTCGGACAAGCTCGATGTTCTCGACCCGAAAGACATCAACGTGCCGACATATTGGATTCGGCCAGAGCGCAAGCTTTCGACCGAACCCGGCATGCATCGTCTCGTGTGGGACATGCACTATCCGCCCCCGGCGGCTCTCGATCGCGACTACCCGATCTCGGCGATCTTCGGCGACACGCCTCTTTACCCGCTGGGAGCCACGATCTTGCCGGGGACGTACTCAGTCAAACTGACGGTTAACGGGCAGAGTTATACGCAGCCGCTGACCATCAAGATGGATCCGCGCGTCAAAATCTCCGCAGCCGATCTAAAAGCACAATTTGATCTGGAGATAAAGATTGTCCAAGCGATGCAGCGCGACGTCGATGCGCTTAAGCAGGTCCAGAAACTACGGAAAGCGCTGAAGGAGGTGCCATCGTCTGCGGCCACCAACCAGCAACCTCAAATTGCCGAGCTAGATAAAAAAGCAGCAGACCTGGAAGGATCAGCTGGCGGATACGGCGCGCAGTATCTGAGCACGCCGGCAGGCAGAGGGCTTGGGCGACTGAACAGCGGCTTGGCGTACCCTCCTTGCGATCGTGGACTCAGCCGACGCGGCGCCGACCTCCCAGGCAACGGCCACGTTCGCGGAAGTGCAGCGAGCACTCGATGAGCAGCTGGCTAAATGGACGGAACTGCGTAGCAAGGATATCCCTGCGCTGAATCAGCAATTAAAGCAAGCGGGAGCCACGGAAATCGACGTCTCGGTAAACGAGGGCCAGAAAATAGTCGGGTTTGGGCAGGGGACAAGCGAAGCCGAACCTTAGGCGCTCTTCTTCTCGTGTTCGCGCAGAATTGCGTATGTCGCATCCTCGATGCGGCTCAGCACGGTGCCGCTTCGCGGAAGAGCGCGACGCTCCGATGGTTTCTTGCCAAGATCGATTTCGAGGGGAAGGCTCAGATCAGTTTCCCGCAGGTCGGCCATAGGGTCGTCACCAGACACGACATTCTGCGGATGTTTCGGCTTTCTGGGAATTGCTGGACTTGATTCCCCGTATCCTCCGCTACCAAGTGGTAGGCAGCCCCCGCTCCGCGAGATAGCGGCCCAATGCATCCTGCCAGGTAGGTAATTCGACTCCATACTGCTCCAGGCTTCGGGAAGACAAGACGGAATATTCCGGCCGCTTCGCCGGACGAACAAACTTGTCGCTCGATGTCGGTCGCACGCACGTCGTCAATTGCGCTCCCGTGACAATCTCTCTGGCGAAGTCGAACCAGGTGCAGTCGCTGCGATTCGTCGCATGGACGATGCCGCGCGCGTCTTTGCGGCAGAGCTGCATGATGCTACGGGCCAAGTCAATTGTGTAGGTCGGAGAGCCCCGCTGATCGCTGACTACATCGAGTTCCCTTCTAGTCGCAGCCAATCTCAGAATTGTGTCAGGAAAGCATTTGCCCCCGGTGCCAAACACCCACGAAGTCCGCAGAATGCAAAACTCCGGTTGGGCGGCGTGAATTTCGGCCTCGGCAGCCGCTTTGGATTTGCCGTAAACCGTCTGGGGAGAGATCGGGTCGTCGGTCTCATAGGGCGTGCGCTTGGTGCCATCAAAAACGTAGTCAGTGCTTAAGAAGAGGAGTCGAACGTTTTCTTTTGTGCACGCCTTCGCGACGTTCGCAGCGCCGTGGCTGTTGACATCGAATGCAAGTTGCGAATGCGTTTCGCATCCATCAACGTCGGTGTAGGCCGCGGCCAAAACGACCCACTCTGGACGGTGCAGCCGGATCGTTTCTGTGACTTGATCTTGCGAACGGATATCGACGTCTTTCGAACCCAGGCCCGCAACTTCATCGCTCTGCCACTCCCGCATCAATGCTTTGCCAAGCAGGCCGGTGGCACCGAAAATCGTGACGCGCATGGCGGGAATTTCCTATTCGAACTTCTCGGCGTCGCGGAATGATGTTCCGCGTTGATCCTTCTCGGAAACGATTGGGTCGTCGGACAGTCGCCAATCGATCTTCAGGTCCGGATCGTTCCACGAGACTGTGCGCTCGGCCTCCGGCAAGTAATAGTCAGTGGCCTTGTAGAGTACGTGTGCGTTTTCAGATACCACGCGAAAGCCGTGGGCAAACCCGGGAGGGATCCAAAGCATGTGCTTGTTTTCGCCTGACAGGGGCACCGCGCTCCACTGTGCAAACGTGGAAGAGCTTCGGCGGAGGTCGACGATCACGTCGAGTATCTCGCCCACAACCACGCGCACAAGTTTTCCCTGGACCTGCCTAACCTGGTAGTGCAGACCGCGCACCACGTTGCGAGCGGATAGGGACTGATTGTCTTGCACGAAATGTTCTCGAACGCCCACGTCGGCCAGCACACGTTCGTTGTAGCCCTCCAGGAAAAAGCCGCGCGCATCGCCGAAGACCTTGGGCTCCAGAACAAGCACGTCCTTCAACGGGTTGCTTATGATTTTCATGCGCTGAATGCTGGTGCCTAGAAGACTTTGTCGCGGAGTAACTGGAGAAGGTATTCGCCGTATCCATTCTTCATGGAGCGGCCGGCGGCTTCGAGTTGATCCGCAGCAATGTAGCCCGAGCGGTATGCGATTTCCTCGGGGCACGCCACCATCAGACCCTGGCGTTTCTCGATCGCCTGGATGTAGAGAGAAGCGTCCATCAACGACTCGTGAGTTCCGGTATCGAGCCAGGCCATTCCACGGCCCATGACCATCACCTCAAGTTCGCCCCGTTCGAGATACGTTTTGTTGACATCGGTGATCTCGAGTTCCCCACGGGCGGAAGGCTTGAGAGACTTGGCAATCGTGACTACCTGGCTGTCGTAAAAATAGAGTCCCGTGATGGCGTAGCGCGATTTTGGTTTCTTGGGTTTCTCTTCAACGCTCAGGGCACGACCAGCGCTGTCGAACTCAACCACTCCGTAGCGTTCCGGATCAAACACCGGGTAGGCGAACACGCGAGCACCCCTGCTCTTCTCAGTGGCAGAGCGCAGGTCCTTCGCCAGATCATGACCGTAGAAGATGTTGTCTCCGAGTACTAACGCGCAAGGGCTTCCACCGATGAATTGCTCTCCGACCAGAAATGCTTGCGCAATACCTTCCGGCTTGGGCTGAACCGCATACTCGATCCGGACGCCGTACTGGTGCCCATCGCCCAGCAACTGTTCAAACCTCGGGGTATCTTCAGGAGTTGAGATGATCAGGATGTCGCGAATACCCGCCAGCATCAGAGTGCAAAGCGGGTAGTAGATCATGGGCTTGTTGTAAATCGGCAGCAGGCTTTTACATGTGCCCTGCGTTACGGGATACAGACGAGTGCCCGAACCACCCGCCAGAATGATTCCCTTGTATCGCGGACGATCCCCGCTCGTCGTTGCCATGATGAGAGCTGTTCCTGTGCGCGCTATGCCGGTCGTGCACTCGCGTCGCGCGTGGCATACTGCGTTTCCATCCACTGCCGGTAAGCGCCGCTGGTCACTTCCTTCGTCCACTCGTCGTTCTCGAGGTACCAAAAGATCGTCTTGCGAATGCCGCTCTCAAACGTCTCCCGCGGATGCCACTGCAAATCTCTCTCGATTTTCCGCGCATTAATTGCGTAACGTCGATCGTGTCCGGGTCGGTCGGTTACGAAGTTGATAAGTTTCCGATGCGGCACGACCGGATCTTTCGGGCAAAACTCATCGAGTAGTGAACAAATTGTCTCTACGATTTCCAGATTCGTTTTTTCGTTCCAGCCCCCCACATTGTAAGTCGATCCGGCGTGGCCACCCGCGAGCACGGTGCGCAAAGCCTCGCAATGATCGCCGACATACAACCAATCGCGAACGTTCTTCCCGTCGCCGTAGATCGGCAAGGGCTTTCCGGATCGCGCATTGTGAATCATCAGCGGAATCAGTTTCTCGGGAAATTGGAACGGTCCGTAGTTGTTGGAGCAATTCGTCGTCAACGTCGGCAATTGATAAGTGTGGTGATAGGCGCGGACCAGATGGTCGGCGGCAGCCTTCGATGCCGAGTATGGACTGTTCGGAGCATAAGCTGTGAGCTCGGTGAACGCCGAGTCGTGGGCGCCAAGCGATCCGTATACTTCGTCGGTCGACACCTGCAAGAAGCGGAACGACTCTTGATCGCTCGCGTTCAGCTTCGACCAGTAAGCGCGCGCTTCTTCCAACAGGCTGAAAGTGCCGTGAACGTTGGTGCGCACGAAACCATCTGGTTCCAGGATCGATCGATCCACGTGGCTCTCCGCTGCGAAGTGGAGAACAGCTCTCGGTTTGTGGGTAAGCAGACTCTCCGCAACCAGCTTGCGGTCGCCGATGTCTCCCTTTACGAACGTATAACGAGGATTCGAAAAGACTCGCTCAAGATTCCGGGGATTCCCCGCGTAGGTGAGCTTGTCGAGGTTCACGACCCGGCCGTCTTCGCGCTCCATCCACCGCAAGATGAAGTTGGAGCCGATAAATCCCGCTCCACCGGTGACCAGGATCGTATTCTCCACGCTGAGCAGACGCCCCTTTCCAAGCGCAAACACCTGGAGACCCGGGATCCAAGGATCGCCAGGCCTGTTCAACATGACTAACCGATTGTAATTGAAAAAGTCGCGGGTCGATGGGCGCCAGGGCTATTGCAAATGCATCCGCCTATTAGGCGGAAATTTCGACACCAACCCTATGAGATGGTGTCGCATCGGGCTCGCGGCCAAGCATTTCGAAATAGGCAGCGTCAATCTCCCTTGTGATCTTGGGCCAGAGATACTGCTCCTCGATGCGCCTTCGTGCCGCCTGTCCTGCATCTGCCCGCAGCGAATCTGCCTGGATGAGGAGAGCCAGCAGACGGGTCAGGTCTACGACATCGCCGCGTCGGAAGGTGAAGCCGGCACCGTCCATGAGTTCGAGGTTTTCGGGAATGTCGCTGACCAGAACCCATAGGCCCGCGCCCATGGCCTCAGGCAGGGCGAGCGAAAGTCCTTCAGGTCGGAAGGAAGCAAGAAGAGCATGGCGTTCGTCAGGAGTTCGTCGAAGGTATTTCCGGAAACATAGTCGAGCAACACGATGCGATCGCTCGCATGTCGGCGAAGGTTCTGCGAGTAGGGATCGGACGAACGGCCGCCTCCCGCGAGCACCAACTTCACCGGAGTGTCGATCTGTTCAAAAGCTTCGATCAACAGGGGGCAGTTCTTCTCCGGAGAAAATCTTCCAAGAAACAGTACGTAGGCTCCGGACTCCAGGCCCATTTCCTTGATCCTCGCGGCCGGTTGCTTGTCGCGCAAGATGGCGCCGTTGGCTACATAGCGAGTCCTCACGCCGTAGTGCTCGCGATAGGAGGACCTCAATGTCCGGGACACGACCATGGTTTCATCCGGAAAACGTACTGCCGCATATTCTCCGAAGCGCAGCACGGACGACGCGATGGTGCCCCACTTCTTGCGCTGCCAGTCCAGACCCTGCACGGTAACCGCCGTCTTCTTGTGTGGTAGTGCACGATGTCGTATGGCTCCGTCAGTGTGGGCAGTGAACTGACGAGCGTATGGAAGAAAGTCTCGAAATATTTCGAGTGCGGCGAGGGAAAGCGAACCAGTCGCATCCCGTTATGGGTTTCCTGGGGTGGAGTGAAGTGGTTCCGGCAATACACCGTAACATCGTGTCCCGCTGCGGCGAGTCGCCGCCCGACTTCCTCGTAATATCCCTCGATGCCGCTATATTTCCCGATCACGCCGCGGCCCCCAAAGAAAGCGATGCGGACGGGAGTATTGGTCGGTTTCACCGGCTTGACAGGTTCCGCTGATCGTTCTTTGGCCGCGGCTAATCGTTGGTACAACGCGGTCACCGCGGTCAGATCTGGGCCACCGCCGAACAGATCGATTTCCTTGTCGATATGGTTTCCCAGGTTCCGTCGTTGCGCGTCGTGAACGTAAATGGGGACGTACTGGTGACTCCGCGGGAAGAGCAGGTCGTCGCCCTGGTGGCCGAAGGGCTTTCCAACCGTGAGATCGCCCATGCACTGGCGCTCAGCGAGCACACCGTCAAGAAGTATCTTTTCCGGATTTTCGAGAAACTCGGTATCTCGACCCGCGTGGAACTCGTACTGTACGCGCTCAATCACGGAGACCATCGCTCCGCCGAATGGTTGCCGGGCACAAATTGATGCAACCCGTTTCGCACTCGCAACTCACTCGCAGTCTGTCTACAATGGGTGAGATTTCTTAGAATCCACTTGCCAGAACCTTCGACCAACGCATCCCGCCGTTGGACGGTGATCGCCGCCGGCCTGCTTGTCCTCGCCATCTCCATGGTCGTGGTCTACACGCGTGGCGCTGCATTTCGCAGCCCGATCGCCGCCGTCGTACTTGCCGCGATCGGCCTCGTCGCCGTTCTCTTTCAGAGACTGCTGCGCGAGGCTTCGCCCGAGCAGGTGCGAGTGCCGCAGTGGCTCAACCTCATTGGCATCTTCTGTGCCGCGTGCGCTTTGTTCGCCGACCGGCTTCGCTTGGGCGCGAATCTCTATCAGGTGGCCGCGCTCATCGCCGTGGGGTGCTTTGGCATCAGCAGCGTCGTTGTCTTGGATGGAATCAGAAAGAACCGCATCGCCCCGAAGTAGCGACGAGTCTCTTCAAACGCGAAGCCATTGACGGAAAGCCTATCGGAATTCGATGGCGAGCGAAGTCTCAACTTCGACGGGAGCGCCATTCTGGCGATACGGCTCGAACTTCCACCACTGCACCGAATCCAGCGCAGAGCGAATTAGCGGTTCGGGACCGCTCACGGGTAGAACTTTGAGGACCGACCCGTCACGTCCGATGACGGCAGAGACCACCGCAACGCCGCGAATTCTGGGACCGGCCGGCGCCACGGGGTCCACCTTGTGTACCAGCAATCGCTGCATGACTTCAAAGCCGACCGCGGTCGGAGCCTGCGTCGTCACTTCGATGGAGCGACCTGGAACACGCGACTCCAGTTCCTGCCAGCCCTGCTCCCACTGCCACCAGCCCACGCCGGCGGCCACGATCACCGACGCGGCCAGCAGCATAAAAATCTTGCGCTTCAGGTAACGAGGAGTCGTCTCCGAGCGATAAGAGGAATCCGCAAGGAATTTCGGTAGCGGCGCGTCGGCGCGCTGCACAGGCTTGGATGGAGTGACTGGTTTCGCCGGCGCCTGGAGCGTGGTGCTGCGCCGCGGAACATCCAGCGTCCATGCGCCCAGCATTTCCCGCTGTTCGTCGGGAATCGCCAGAAACTGCAGACCGCAACGAAGTCTTTCCTGGTAGCACACCCGCGCTTTGGCCAGCACTGAGCCGGCATCGGGCAGCCGGAATTCCACGCCCACAAGCTCGCCCGGAAAAAGTTCGGCGGCGAGAACAGCGCCGATTCCGCCCTCCCCCACATCAACCGAGCGTCCCGGCACGGCGTCGGGAACGCCCGACCGCAGAATCGTGACGTTTAAGGGGATTGCGACTTTCCGGCGTGGCGCAACTCGGCGCATCATCGCCTGGCGTCCCGCAAAAGTCTGCCGCTCTGTGACCGCGATTGTGCTCATGAGTCGCTCCCTCTTCGGAAGGTCGACACTTCGACCCGCATCTCGGCCAGATGCGACGAAAATGGCTCTATTAGAGGGTTGTTGACGCGGAGTATATCACTCTGAGATTGAGGAACCTAGGGGCGAAAAGGTCTCAGAAGTACCTGCACGTATCGAAAGTAGCAAGACCTCCGGCCAGTTTACCGGGAGTTCTCGCCTTCCTTGTACATGTACTTGATCGCGGGCTTGTAGACCACGATATTGGGCTGGGAGGAGCGGTTTACCTTCAGGCAATGCTTGTCGTACCACTCAATGACGCCGTGAATTTGCTCGCCATCGCGCAGCACGATGACCATGGGCGTCTTACCCTGCATCTGCTTCTGGTAGTAGAAGTTCTCGGCGTTGGTGGTCTCGGGCGGCGGGGTCTTTTTGCCGCCCCCGCCTCCGGCGGGACGTTCGCGTCGTTCCATGGGGGCCTGAGTGTGATTGGAATTGTGATCGTTGCGGTTGAGGGAAGGCCGAATCAGCTTGCGGTTCGCGAATCCTTCCTGCTCGAGACGTTCCGTTGGCATCGAAGCGACGACATCCTTCATGGCACCACCACCTACACGCATCCAGTGCGCCGGCCACCACACTCGTTCTGTGTATGTGGAAATAAGGCGTGGACTTTCCATTTAACGTAGCACAGTCACCGGAAACAAGACAATCCTTAAGTCATGGATGGGCAAAGACTTTGACGGCCGGCGGGGGTCGCAAGGAGAAAATATCGCAGATTGCCCACACCCGCGGACGCTCTCCAGCAACGACTAATAATCACGTACCCCCTGAGGGCGGATCTCCCAAGTACCTAAAACGATGCCCGTATCGGACAAGCCGCGATTCGAATAAGGTCCATGACAGATGCGCCAGCAAGAGCGATCCGCCGAGGGCGATCGTCAGGGGAACCAGATCGAGAGAGTGCACGAGTCTCGGGCCTCGGTGCTCGAACAAACGGAACGCGAGGTCGAGAGCTGGAACGTGGATCAGATACAAGCCATAGGCGATCGTCCCCAACCAGCGCAGAGCGCGCCACGAGAAAATCCTCTTCAGCCAGCCGCTGGACGTAATCGTCAGCAGCAAGAGGATCAGATAGAAGGCTGCCAGTACGGTGTATCCCGCCGTCGACATCGCGGTGCTCAGCACACCCCACCCTTTCCAGGTGAAGAATGCCAGGACCGCACCCAGAGCGGCGTCCGTGAGCATCAGTGCACGCCGGCGTTCGCGGACAAAAGCTAGTCGTCCGGGATGCCTCACCAGGATCGCCGCTAACACTCCCAACAACAGACCATCGGCGCGAAACGGCGACAACACGTAGAACGCGACGTTGGACCATGCCGGATAGAACTGCAAGTAGGCGATCGTCCGGAAAGCCAGGACTGCTATCACGCCCGCTGCGGCAACTTCCCACAATCGTTTTGCCGGTACTAAAAAAATCAGCAGCGGCAACGTCACGTAGAACTGTTCCTCGATCGCCAGCGACCAGGTCGGCGACAGCCAAACGTGCCAGCGACCGCTCGCCAGCCAAAAGTTCTGCGTAAACGTCGCGTAGATGTACCAGGGCATCGCAGGCTTCATCGTTCCCTGGAAACCAGACAATGCCCATCGCGACACCGGGAAGTAGGCCAGGCAAGCGACCACATAGATCGGAAGAATCCGGAAGGCGCGGCGGATGTAGAAAGTCCGGAAATAGTGCTCGGAGCCTTTGGCATCGATCAGAATGCCGCCAATCAGGAAGCCCGAAAGAACAAAGAACAAGTCGACGCCGCTCCAACTTTGCAGCGTGACGTGACTCAGAAAACGAAGAACTGGAGAGGAAGACTCGGAAAACGGCACGGTGATGTAGTGCCAAACAAGTACCATGGCAATCGCCAACCCGCGAATGCCATCGAGCACAAGGATCCTCTCTCCCGGCTTCGCAACGGTTGCCATCAAGTCTGTCTGCAGTTAGCTACGTCGAGGAAGAGCAGAAAACGTAAGCACGAGCGATCGGCCATCAGCCCTCAGCCGCCAGCCATCAGCGCTCTAACCCCTTTTCCAGCGCCACCGCAAACGAGTCCAGCGACAGGGAACGTAGTAGGTTGCGCCGCATGCCGCGCTCAACTTCCGCGATACGGTCCGACGCGCTGGCGATCCATGCAAAGTCGGTGGCCTCTGCAAGCTTTCGAAGTTCCCCTGCAATGTCGCTGTTGAGGACCAGTTCCGGAGCTCCGGAATTCAGAAACATCAGATCCTGCAGCAGGGAATAGAGCGTCCGCAAAAGCTGTTCGGTCTTCTCCCGCCCATCGGCGCCCGGGCGATACGTTTCCGTCGTCTTGAATAGTTCCGTGTGATCGCCGCTGCGCAGAGCTGAGTTCAGAATGGTCAGCGCGTGTGACCGTGCTCCTTCGTACTTAACGAGATCGAACCCCCGCGCCTTGCCGACCGCGCCTTCCGACAACCGCGCCACGAGCGCGCGCTGTTTCGCGGTCCACTCCGGATGTTGATTGGCCAGATCGCGTTCAATTTCCTCCGCGGGTAGAGCGCCCAGCGTAAACGTCATCGCTCGAGATCGAAGCGTCGGAAGCAATTCGCCGACGTTGTCGGTCAACAAAAATATCGTCGCGAACTCCGGTGGCTCCTCCAGAACCTTCAACAGGGAATTCGCCGCTTCTTTCATGAAGCTCGAATCGGTGAAGATATAAACGCGTTCCTTGGCTTCGGCCGGCCGATAGTAAATCGTCTCGATCACTTTCCGCACCTGGTCGACCTTGATCATCATCTGCGGCGGGTCGGGCGGGATCACCAGCACGTCTGGATGGGTCTGCACCAGGATGCGCGTTTCCTTCTTGTCGGTCTCGCGCAGATTTTCGCGGGCCTCGACGGCTTCGGCAAAGCGCGCGTCGAGGTCGGCTGCCTGCCCGATGCGCACACAATTCGCGCACTTGGCGCAGAAATCCGGCAGCCCGTCGGTCGCGACCGGCTGCAGACAGTTCATGGTCTTCGCCAGCATGAGTGCGAGCGTGTATTTGCCGGCGCCAGTCAGCCCGGCCAGGATCATCGCGTGCGGAAAATGGCCACGCGCCAGCATGTCGCGCAGGCGGTGGACGATCTCCTCGTTGCCGTGGAAGTCAGCGAAAGGCACGGATCAAAATTACCACGCAAGCAGAGTTCTCGCAGGGCAGCCTTGTTCGTCGCGAAGGACATCTACAGAAACGGCATTGCCCGCAGGTAATCTTGTACCGGCGACTGGGCCATGTTCTGCTTTGTAAAGAGATTGAGAAGAAAACCTATGATGGGTCTCGACGCCTACTTCTTCGAATCACGTTGGCCAGGATTGGTTTTCTGGGGAGTTCTGTACATCTCTGACTACTACTTCACGTTGACATGTGCGCGCTTGTATCAACGGGGGGTGCAGGAAAAGATAAAGTTCGAAGGTAGCTACGAACTCACGCCGTACTTCCAGGCTGACATCAACTCTTTGCGAGCCATCAGCCCCCGCTTCATCGCTGCCTTGCTATGGACAGAAGCTTGGTTGGCGGCCACGTGGTGGTTCTCCTGGCAATCCACGATTGCCCTTTACCAGATGGTGTTCGGGGCCATGGTCTCGATAGAGCTGGCAATTCACGTTCGCCACTTCCGGAATTTGTTCCTCTTTCGAGCAATCGCAGGGTCCGATGTCGTACAGGGGCGGATTCAGTACTCCCGCCATCTGAGTCTGCGAATGTCGGCGGTTGAACTTTATGGCTTCGCGGTGTTGTTTCTTGTAATTTCCGTCTTTACACGAAGCTGGTTCACCGTGGGAGGTGCCCTGTCCTGCTTCGTCACCGCAACGAAACACTTGCGACTGGCCCAGAAGGCCGCTTCAGCAAAGCTGCCGGAAGCGCGATCCGCGGCGGTTGCCGGAACGTAGATCGACAGTCACTGAGCGGAGTGCTAAAGCTTCATTGCGCCACCAACCCCGGATGAATCCCCTGGCCCAGCACAAACGTCGCACCCACGGCCCCGACCACGGCTGACTTCCGCGGCAACCCCAAACGCTGCCGGATCTGATAAACGCTCTCGATCCCCGTGCAGTGCGCACCCACGAAGTACGACAATCCGAAGCCTTTCAGCTTGTCGGCGGTCCAGTCGATCTGCTGATCGGTGGCTGGGAAAAGATGCACGCCTCCGACTACGGCGTAGACGGGCGTGTTCGGGAATTCCTTCTCTGCAAAGGTCAGGATGTTGATCACCCCAGCGTGTCCGCAGCCGGTCACCATCACCAGGCCATTGGCAGTGTTCAAAATCAGCGACTGGTCCTCGGGAATCGTGTCCTCGACCAGGCCCTCTGCCGTCTTTACCTTCCCCTTCACCGACCAGTTGTGTTCCGGGTAAGTGCGCGGCACGGGGCCCGTGAGCCAGGCTCCCGGGAAAATCTCAACTGCTTGATCATGCTCGACGAACTTGCCGCCGGTATCTTCATACTCGTGCCGCAAGCCCACCATCGGATTGCCTTCCTTACCGTCAGCTTCGGGCCGGCTGTAGAAGATACCTTTGCCCACGTGCGCCACGGAAAGCGCAGCCGGATTTTTCTTCATATACTCGCGCCGCAACGTCATCAGTCCGCCGACGTGATCGTCGTGATTGTGCGTCAAGATGACTTCCTTCACATCGCTCAGATCGACATTCAACTCCCGCGCGTTGGACAGAACAGTCTCCGGCCGAGCGCCCGTGTCCACCAGAATGCGATGTCCGTCGCTCTCCACCAGCGCCGCAAAGCCCCATTCGCCGATGCCGCGATCCGCCAGCATTGTCGAAAGAATCGTGATTTTAAGAGTCTTGACCTGGGCGTGTCCCGGGCGATCCGGTGTTTGTGCCGCTGCGAATGCAGAGAGGCTCAGGAAGACGACCCACAACCACAACAGGCGAGCAGGAACTTTCAGCATGGCCGTGGATTATAACGTTTCCGATGCGTCAGTGTGCCTTGGTTCCGAGACGCAGCCGCCGCGAAACCAAGTCGAGTATCTTGAGGTGCGTTTGTGCCGGAGTTCCCCGCGCGTCAACCACCGCAACTCGGTTCGTCTCGCGCTTGGCGATGGCCAGGTAACCGTTGCGCACGCGTCCGAAGAACGCTCGATTCTCCTGCTCGAACCGGTTCTCATCTTTATGATTGCGCCCGTTCTTTGACGACCGCTGGTTGCGGCGCCGCGCGCGTTCCACGCTGCGCGCCACGTCTGAGTCCATCAGTATGGTCAACTCCGGCTGAAGATCACCGCAGATAATGCGGTGCAGTTCGAGCACGGCTTTGCTTCCGAGTTTGCGACCCGCGCCCTGGTAGGCCTCCGTCGAATCGGTGAAACGGTCGCACAGAACGATCTTTCCATCCGACAAGGCAGGCTCGATGACCTCGCGAATGTGCTGGGCACGCGAAGCAAACATCAACGCCATCTCCGCCATCGGAGAAAGTCCGGTCGTTCCGGAATGGAGAATCACGTCCCGGATTTTCTCTCCGGTTTCGGTGCCTCCCGGCTCACGTGTGACGACGACCGACACACCTCGGCCGCGCAAGGCACGTGCGAGCTTCTCAATCTGCGTGCTCTTGCCGGTGCCGTCGAGCCCTTCAAACGTGATGAACTTGCCGCCAGGAGAGGACACGGATGGATGATAAATCAGGTGCTAGGTGTCAGGTCTTAGGTCTCAGGTGTCAGGGCCGGGTTCGATGTCTTGTGGCGCCGGCGCCCTTGCCCGAGTAACAGATCGAAACCATGATTCACCCACCAACCTACCGTTCCTCCCGCTCCACCCACTTCGGGACAAAAGGCACGTCATAGTGCTCCAAGCGATCGAGCAGGCTCTCGGCCTCCCCATCGACCAGCAGAAGTTTCCGATGCTCTTCGCGAATAAAACCATCTTCCGCCGCCCGCTCGGCCAGGGCCAGCAAAGCATCGTAATACCCCTCGACATTCAAAAAGGCGCAAGCTTTCTTCTGCAGGCCCAGTTGCGACCAGGTGAGCGCCTCGCAGAACTCGTCCCACGTGCCGAATCCGCCGGGAAGCGAGAGAAAAGCGTCGGCCAAATCGGCCATCAGCGCCTTGCGCTCATGCATGGACCCGACTATATGCATCTCGCTCAACCCGGTATGAGCGATTTCCTTCTCTGCCAGCGCTCGCGGGATCACGCCCACCACGCGCCCGCCGCCAGCGAGAGCCGCATCCGCCAGCGCTCCCATCAACCCAACGTTCCCACCGCCATACACCAGCGTGATGCCCCGCTGCGCCAGCAGACCACCGATCCGCTCCGCAGCGAGGCGATAAGCTGGACGGCGACCAAAATTTGCGCCACAAAAAACGCACAGAGATTTCATGAATGCTTTCAATTCTACCTAGCAGTTCTCAGGTCTCAGGAACATAGTGATGCCACACTCAACCTTCCTGACTCACGAACTTTGTACCGCAAGCCTGACACGTGACACCTGAGACCTGACACCTGCTATATTCTTCGCTTTGCACGGCGATTCCGCCGATCTTCGCTTGGGGTCACAAGGAGCTTTGTTCATGTTCTGTTTCCGAGGTCGTGTTGTGTCTGTCCTCGCAATCCTTTCGTTGTGCACCTTGTCGTCATTCGCCGCTGGCCCCAATATCTCCATTGCAGTCGACGCTACCGAGGCGCCGCGCAAAATCATCCATGCCAAACTGCGGATCCCGGCGGCCGCCGGAACGCTGACCCTTTACTACCCAAAGTGGATTCCGGGCGAACATGCTCCCGACGGACCGGTCATTGACCTCACCGGCCTGAAGTTTTCGGCCGGCGGCAAGCCCCTGACCTGGCGTCGCGACCTGAAAGATGGATGGACCATCAACGTGGATGTTCCCGCCGGGCAGAACGAAGTCCTCGCCGACCTGGACTATCTCGAGCCTGCCAACCTGGTGGGAGGCTTCTCCGCCGGTTCGTCGGCCACCGACAAACTGCTCATCCTCAGCTGGAATCAGGTCGTGCTCTATCCCAAGGGATGGAAGAGCGACGAAATCACGTACTCCGCCAGCCTCAGAATTCCCGAAGGATGGAAATACGCGACATCTCTCCCCGTCAGCAACGCGAACGGCAGCGATCTGCACTTCAGTCCGGTATCCCTGACCATGCTGGTCGACTCCCCTGTGCTGACCGGCCAGTATCTGAAAGCCGTCCCGCTTACCACCGGACAGCCGTCCGCCGAACTCGACGTTGCCGCCGATAGCGCAGCCGCCCTCGAGCCGCCGCAGGAAGTCTGGGATCGTTACAAGAATCTGGTTGCGCAGGCGGGCGTCCTCTTCGGCGCGCAGCATTACCAGCACTATCACTTTCTCTATACGCTGAGCGACCACGTTGCGCATTTCGGACTCGAGCATCACGAATCCGACGACAGCCGCGTCGGCGAGCGCGGCCTCGTCGACGAGAACGATCGCAAGCTTGACGCGTCACTTTTGCCTCACGAATATGTGCACTCGTGGAATGGAAAGTATCGCCGTCCCGCCGGGCTTGCCACGCCCGACTACCAGGTGCCGATGCAGGATGATCTGCTTTGGGTGTATGAAGGCCTTACCGAATACCTGGGAAGCATCCTCACTGCGCGCAGCGGACTCTGGACGCCCGATCAATATCGCGAGTACCTGGCCGAAGTCGCCGCCGATCTCGACCATCTTCCCGGACGCACCTGGCGCAACTTGCAAGACACCGCCGACGCCGCGCCCCAACTCTACTTTGCGCCGCATACCTGGTACTCCTGGCGCCGCTCCACCGATTTCTACGACGAAGACACACTGAACTGGATGTGGGCCGACGCCATCATCCGGCAGCAATCGAAGGGCAGCAAATCACTCGATGACTTCTGCAAGGCGTTCCACGGTGCGCCCGGCGGGCCGCCGACCGTGAAGCCGTATACGTTCGAGGATGTCGTGAAGACCTTGAACCAGGTGGTCCCGTATGACTGGGCGGGCTTCTGGACCGAGCGTCTCACCAACCACGGCCCGGGTGCTCCACTCACGGGAATTCAGGAGACGGGCTGGAAACTGGTCTACGACGAGACGCCCACCGACTACTACCGCAGCGACGAGCGCGAAGACGGACAGGTCCGCGAGGTCTACACGATCGGACTGCGGCTGCGCGACGATGGAGCAGTGATCGATACGATCGAAGGCATGATGGCCGCAAAAGCGGGCATCGGCCCCGGGATGAAAATTGTCGCAGTGAACGGCCGACGCTTCTCCGCCGATGTACTGCATGACGCGATCAAAGGGGCGAAGGGCGGAAACCAGCCGATCGAATTGCTAGTAGAAAACACCGACTACTTCAAGACCTACAAACTCGACTACCACGAAGGCGAAAAATATCCACGCCTGGTGCGCGACGAAAGTAAGCCCGACCTGATGGCCGACATCCTCAAGGCAAAGTAGCGGCCTTCCGAGGATTAAAGCCGTGGTTCGTGTCGCAAGGAATCTGACTCCCAAAGGCTCATAGAACCGAGGGTGCCCCATCCTAGCGCGTTCTGTGCGCTAGGATGGGATTCCAATGCTGCCGAGTCCTAGAGATTTTCTCTGCGCTGTGTGTGACTGAAACCTCAACCACGGCGTAAAACTCACTCCTCGATTCCGTCCAACAAATCCGTCTCGACACCCACAATCCCCGGCTTCGACATCGCAGCCAGATGAAACACCTCCTCTGACCCACGAGATAAAATCGTGTCCCGCACCAGAGGAAATACCGGAGCCTGCGTCGTGTGCTCTGCGAAGGCGTCGATCTTTGTTTTCACCCTCTCCCCAATCTCGATCGTAGTCGTGATCGGCGGCGGCGAAGTCGGCGCCCGGTCCGGCAAGACGAAGTTCGCGGTTGCGTAGTACAGTTTCTGCGCACGATGCGGCGTCAGCCCATCCATCAACTGATCCGCATAGCGGTTGTTGCGCCCCGCCCATTCATACGCCAGCGTCGCGAACACGGAAGCCATGGTGTGATCCGTGTGCCCCGTCACCGCTCCTTCTGGACCGAACGTCAGCACGATATGCGGACGAAACTCGCGCACATGTCGAACCAGATCGCCCACCACTTTTTGCAGATCCACTCGATGCAACTGCCCGTCGGCATAGTCGAGCACGATCCAGCGATCGATGCCCAGAATCTCGCAGGAAGCCGCAAGTTCCTTGCGTCGGGTAGCGCCAAGTTCATGATCCGTCTTCGCAGTCCCACGATGAGTGGCCGCCTGCCCCGGAGTGAGGCAGATCAGATAAAGTTCAGCGCCGCGTTCATGGTAGAGCCGCAGCGTCCCGCCAAATGCTGCCGCTTCGTCGTCCGGATGAGCAGTCACGCAAAGAATGCGAGGCATGTAGGGATTCTAAGCTACGAGGGTAGTTACGGGCCGCGACCTACGAGCTATCAACTACGAGCCATCAACCATTATTCAGACTCGCAGCTCGTAGCTCGCCGCTGTCTTCTTCCGCCGCTTCCAGCATGAAGCTGAGCACTTCCTGCGGCACAGGCGCATTCCACACGGGTGCGAATGATTGCCGATGCAGAGGCGAAGGGCCGTGCTCCCGCAAGGCAGCCAGGTGCCGAGGGGTGCTGTAGCCCTTGTTCGAAGCGAGACCGTACACGGGAAACACCGGATCCCATGTGCTGATCATCCGGTCGCGCTCGACCTTGGCAAGAATCGACGCGGCTGCGATCGACGCCGACAGTGCGTCTCCGTGAATCAGCGCCCGCTGCGTCTGCTGGCAGTCCAGCCGCAACGCATCGATCAGCAGATAGTCCGCCTCAGGCGTGAGTTGAGACACGGCCATGCGCATCGCCAGCCGCGACGCCTGATAGATATTAATCTGGTCGATGCGCGCCGCGTCCACTGCCGCCACCGCCCACGCAATCGCATGTTCCCTGATTCGCTCCGCTAGCACTTCGCGCCTCTCGGCAGGAAGCAGTTTCGAGTCTCGGAGTCCGCGGATCCGGTACGCGGGATCAAGAATCACCGCGCCCGCCACCACCGCTCCGAAAAGCGATCCGCGCCCTACCTCGTCGACGCCCGCTACCAGCCGCGCTCCCGACGCCCAAGCCTTCTTCTCATAGCGCAGCGTGCAACGAAGCGTCTTGAGCAGGCGCAGTTTCGCCGCCGAGGCAGACAATTTTGCGGACTTGGTTTTTACCGGCACGCGACGGGTCTTTCTCAGATGTTCGCCGACTGGACTGTGGAAGTGCAAGCGAAAGCTCATAAATCGACTCGAATCGAGGCTGAGCGACGGGAGGGAAGTGCTACATCTCCGTAGCACCTTCCGGCGCTGCGAGTAGCGCAACGGTAATGTGTAGTAAGGGTACCGCCGTAAATTGAAGATGCTGCGAGTACTTGATACTCTCGCGTCAATCCCCCAGAGGGCGTGAGCAGCCCCTGACATTAGCCCGCGGGGAATTTTTCATTGACTCCATCATTAACAAAAGAAGCCGTCGACCGAACGGACAAACGCATTTCCGTCGCCCTGCCCGTCCGCGTGACCTACTACGACGCCGAATCCAAACCTCGGCTCGAAATGGCCTGCACCTATGACATCTCCTCGCATGGGGCGCGTCTGACGGGTTTGCGCTGCGTTAAGGAAGCCGGGGAGATTGTCACCATCGAACGTGGCCGCAGCAAAGCCTTCTGCCGCATCGTCTGGATCGGCGAGTCGAATTCTCACTTGCAGGGCCAGGTCGGTATCCAGTGCGTCGAAGCCGAGAAGACGCTCTGGACCGCCGAATTGGGCGATATGGAGCAGGTGTATGACCCGATGGTCCGCGATCGTCGTCGCGTGCTGCAAGGGTCCGGCCAGGTGGGGAATCGCCGCCTTTTTCAGAGGTTCGGAGCCATGGGTGACGTAGAGTTGCTGCAGAAGGGCGCAGGTCCCGTCCATCTCGAGGGGATATTGAAGGACGTTTCCGAGATCGGCTGCTTGGTGACCACCAAGAGCCTTTTGCTACCCGGCACGGATTTGAAACTCGTCCTGAACGTCTCCAATTACGATCTGGCCTTCAAGGGACAGGTGCGCCACGCGGCGCTGGACGTCGGCGTGGGAATCGAATTTCGAGAAGTTCGCAAGGGCGATCGCGCCGTCCTGCAGCATTTGCTGCAGAAGTTCGAACATCGCCGCAAGACAAGAGAAAAGGCCGACAAGCACAAGGCAAGTTCGGCCGGTTCGCAAAATTGATTTTTCAGAAAACGCACGTACCGCGGTCTTCTCCGCTGACAGACCGCTGCCGCTGTACGCGAGTCTGGAGCTACTTCGTTAGGGCAGCTGCCGGGGCCGCGTGCTCGCGATCCACGTCCTTCAAACGGGCTGCCTTGCCCTTCAAGGCGCGCAGGTAATAAAGCTTCGCGCGCCGTACTTTCGACGAACGCAGCAATTCCACGCGATCGATCACCTTGGAGTTCATAGGGAAGATACGCTCGACGCCCTGTCCGAAGCTGATCTTGCGCACCGTGAAGGACGCTTGCGGACCCTTGGCTTGTGAGATGACGACGCCTTCAAACGCCTGCACGCGTTCCTTGTCGCCTTCGCGAATCTTTACATGCACGCGAATCGTGTCGCCGGGCACAAATTCCGGCAAATCGGTCCGCTTGGTCTTCGCCAGCAGTTTTTCAATGATGAGATTCGACATGATCTTTTCCTTAGTTGATCTCGTTCCCGCTTTAGAGGAACAATAGCTTTCAATCCCTAATTACCTTGTCATCCTGAGCGCAGCGAAGGACCTATGCATTTCGCCTGCGCCACCACCAACCGAGGGTGCCCCATCCTAGCGTGCAGGGTAGGATTCGACACAATTCCCAGGACGCTATCTCTTGATCTCCGCCAGCAACTTTCGGTCTTCGTCGCTCAACTCCGCCGCGTCAATCAAATCCGGTCGATTCCGCAGCGTCTTCTCGATCGCCGTCTTCCGCCGCCACTTTCGAATCTCGTCATGGTTGCCGTTCACCAGCACTTCGGGCACTGCCATGCCGCGAAACTCCGCGGGTCGCGTGTAGTGCGGATAGTCCAGCAATCCGCCCGAAACGCAAGTCGAACTAGGCCCGTCGCCAACGATTTCGGCTCCGGTCGCAGTAAACGACTCCTGCCGCGTCGAGGCTTCGTTCCCAACGGCTCCCGGAATCAGCCGGGTGACAACATCCACAATCACCGCCGCCCCTAGTTCGCCGCCGCTCAGCACATAATCGCCAATCGAAATCTCGCGATCCGCCATATGCTCGCTGACGCGCTCGTCTACACCCTCGTACCGTCCGCAGATCAGCACGATGCGATCCAGTGCGGCCAATTCCTGCCCTAGCGCCTGATTCAATCGAGCGCCCTGCGCGGAAAGCAGAATCACTGATTCCCGCGCTCGCCGCGAAACGCGTCCTTCGCGCGGGGGCACTTGCAGCTCCTCAATACATTCAAAGATCGGTTCCGGCTTCAGCACCATGCCTTCGCCGCCGCCAAATGGGCGGTCATCCACTGTGCGATGCTTGTCGCGCGTAAACTCCCGCAGGTCGTGGACGCGAATCTCAACCAGTCCCGCCTCTCGCGCCCGCCGCAAAATTCCGAAATCCAGGGGCCCATGAAAAAAGTCCGGGAAGATCGTGACTAGATCGACGCGCATTGGATCATTGAATAATTGGGAAATTTAGTAATTGGGAAATTGAAAAACCACGAACGCGGCTTGTTTTCGATTTTCAATTACAAATTACCAAATTGCCCGATTACTGAATTTCTCAATCCCTATTCGATCTTCCTCTGCTCCCGCTTCTCTTCCTCGCTCAGGGGAGCATTCACTTCCAGCATTCCTTCCGGAAGATTCATCCTGATGCGTTTCGCCTCCAGATCAATACCGGCAAGGTACGCTTCCGCAAACGGAATCTCGTACGGCAATTTCGCCGTGCCCTGCACGATCAGCAAAGGCGCTTCGCCCGCGCCGAACTCCACGTCTTGCACGGTACCAATCTCGCGGTCGCCGTCAAACACCACACAGCCCGCGAGATCGCTGACATAGGTCCAGCCGGGCTCAAGTTCCGCGCGTTCGGCCCGCGGCACCTGTAGTTCGCACCGCAACAGCGTTTCCGCGTCCGAGATCGAATCGATCCCTTCGAACTTCAGAACCAGGTGGCCCTTGTGCGGCCACAGCTCCTCGATCTTGAGCTGCCGTCGCCCGCCCGTCGCATCGAGTGCAAACACTCGCATGCCTTCCACGAAGCGGTCCGGAACGTCCGAGTGGACTTCCACGGCGACTTCGCCGTTCCGTCCTTGCGTTTTCAGGACGCGCGCCAGGCTGACGTAGTCCTCGCCCATCGTCGCCCCTGTGCGCGAATTCTGCAGGCCTGAATCCGGCAATCTATTCGAGGATTTCGAGCGCGTACCGCTTGCCCGATTTCACACCGGCGGCGCTCAACAACGTGCGCAGCGCTCGCGCCGTGCGTCCCGATTTCCCAATCACCTTGCCCAGGTCGGCTTCGGCGACCGTGAGCTCGAGCACCGTCTCGCCCTCTTCTTCCAAATGGTTTACCGACACCTGGTCGGGCGCATCCACCAGCGCCCTGGTGACGTGCTCGAGAAGAGTCTTAGCGTCGCCGTTCTGCTCGCTCATCTGATTCGCACTCGCTTTCAAAGCGGACCGCGTATTTCGATGCTGCCTTGTTTTCGGATCTGCCTGCGCATTTCAAACCCACGTGTTTTCGGGACCGCTTGCACGTTTCGATACTGACTTGTTTTGGGGAAGGGCACGACTTCAGTCGTGCCATAACCTTCCTGTCAAAGCAGGGCCTTTAGCCGCTGAGGTCAGCTTTTCAGGCGGCAGGACCAGCGGCTGCAGGCACAGGCTTCGCGAACAGCTTGCTCACGCGATCAGACATCTTCGCGCCCTTCGACACCCAATAGTCAATGCGATCGCGTTTCAGATCGATATGGGCGGCCGCGCCCCGCGGATTGTAGGTTCCCACGACCTCGACGGAACGCCCATTGCGCGCCCGGTCCTTCTCGATAACCACAACGCGATACTGCGGTTGTTTGCGCGCACCCGTGCGCGAGAGTCGAATCATTAACACGGAACTTGGTTTCCTTTCCTAGTCCTTCCGGGAGGGGTAAGACAAACCATTATTATCCCGGAAGTTAGCGGGATTGGCAAGTTGAGCCGCATAAGCGGGCGTGAGCGCAGCGGGAGTCCGCTGGCGAAATCCCGAGCGGAAGCGAGGGATCTGGATTTATCAGTCGGTTGCCCGTCGAAAGCGGGTCCGAAGAGACCAAATTACCTCAAACAGCCCGAAGTAAAAGACCCAGTTCACAGCAGTGAAGAGGAATTCTGCTTCCTTGTTTTCCAGATCGCTGGCAGTAATCACGGCGAACCCCGGATGGCCGATGACGATCGCCGAAAAGCCCATCATGTCGTGGACTCCGTAGAAGCGAATAGCTGCGGTTAGGCTTAAAGCTATCGCAGTAGCGAGAACAATGGCGATGGCGTGTCGCACGAAAAGTTGGAGTGGTGGTGGGTGAGGGTGCTGCCCCCTCCCGGCACGCTAATCTGGCTTTTTCCAGGGTTTATAAGACCCCGCTGCCCGGCTGGTGCTACCCACCATGAGTCGGGGTCCCATATTTGGTTCGAAGAGCATTTAACCTGTCCAACTGAAGTATCGGTTCAAACTGCGTGAGCGTCAAGTTTACGAATTTGTCATTCCGCACGAAGTGAGGAATCTGCCGTGAGTCGCTGTCCTCTTAGGTAGGACAGTCTGATTTGAATGCGGGAATGCTATGCCGACTGTCCTCAGCGCAATCCCTCCACAATCTCCCCCGGTTCCACCCGCTCCGTATAATCCTCGTTCGCGTAAGCGAACAGTACAGTCCCATCGCGGTCAACGACGTAACTAGCCGGAATCGGCAACTCCCAACTGTCATCCCCATTCGCCAGCGGCAAGTTGATGAACGCCCGCCGGTAGATGCTTTCCTGCTCGGGCGGAACACGGTAGACGAGGCCAAACTGTCGCGCCACCTGATTCCCCGCGTCGCTCAATACCGGAAAACCCAGACGATGCTGATCGGCCATGAAGAACGATTGCTTCACGGTCTGCGGAGAGATCGCCACCAGAGACGCTCCGGCGTTCTCGATTTCGGGTAGCGCCCGGTTCATGGCCTCCATCTGCCCGCAGCAGAAAGGATCCCATCGCCCACGAAAGAAGCACACCACGAGCCGCGCCCGGCCCAGCAAATCCGCCGACGAAACGACCATTCCGTTGTGATCGGGAAGCGAGAACCCAGGCATCCGCGCGCCCACCGCCAGAGACTTCGCCGCCAAGCCCTGCGACCGCAGATCCGCGATAACGCGTGCATGCACGGCCAGAGTCTCTGCGGGCACATACTGCGCGATCCGTTCGCGACGTTCCGCGAAAATCTCGCGCAGCGTACGCGTCTCCGGCCCAGCATTTTTTTCTTCCAGCGATCGCCATCTCATAAGGACAGTCGTCGTTCGTTGCCTGTCAGCGCAGACTCACTGTTTCGGCTTGGCGGCCTTCTGCTGTTCCTCGGTCCACGGCGGCACAACCCCAATCATGCGCGCATAGGCAATCGACTGCCCGAGATGCTCTCCCATGTGGCGCATAATGAAGAGCAGGATGCCGCGCTCCGTGTTCTTGCTACCGCCGAACCAATCCAATTGCTTGTCCAGATCGGCGTCGGGCATTTTGATAACGGCGTCCCGCAGATGCGCAAAGGAATCCTGCAGCGTCTGAATCACCTTCGCCTTATCCGTCGTCGACTTGTCGAAACCCTTGGCCTGAAAACCTTCCGGCGGCGGCGTGCCAATCAGGTGTGGCAAGTTGTAGTTCGCGGCCGCCACGTGCAAAAACACTTCAGCGACAGAGCGCACGTCGGGGCCGGGCCGCCATGTGTACTTATCGGCGGGAATCGCCTGGGCCAGCCGAACGAATTTGTCCGACTCCCCCTTCAACTCGTTGAGAAACTCTGCGCGCGGCCCCGACGCAGGCGCCATTGCCGATTTCTCAGCAGGCTTATCCTGTGCGACCGCACCCGGTTGCAATCCGTACACAAAAACAAGCGCCATCAACCCGAGCCAAAATGATCGATGCATGGAATCCCCGATTCTCGTGAGCGATTGATATCAGACACAGAACAGACGTTGGGGACGCGGCAACGTGAGCCAAACGACTAGACAAACGGGTGATGAATCATGGTTGGGAAAACGCAAGGCGCTCGCAGCGCCGCGTGTCACGGTTTAGCGATCCAAGGTGGAGGGCCGACGACTGACGACTGGCGACCGACGACTGCTCTCTCACATCCCCGGCATCTTCATCCCAGCTAGCCGCCGCGCAAAGCTCGGCTTCCCCATCTGCTTGAACATCTTCTTCATCTGCGCGTACTGCCGGAGCAGGTTGTTCACTTCCTGCACGCTGGTCCCCGACCCGCGCGCAATACGCTTGCGCCGGCTGCCGTTAATCACGTCGTGATGATGCCGCTCGTGCACGGTCATCGAATTAATGATGGCTTCGACGCGGTTGATCTGCTTCTCGTCCACCTTGTCGGCGGCTTTCTGCAGCCCGCTAAACGGCCCGATCGAGGGCAGCATCCCCATCAGGCTCTGGATCGATCCCATTTTGCGCACCTGCCGTAACTGATCGCGAAAGTCTTCGAGCGAGAACCCATCGCCAGCCAGCATCTTGCTGGCCATATCTTCAGCTTTCTTCTTGTCGATCTGCTGCTCGGCCTTTTCAATCAGCGACAGGATGTCGCCCATGCCGAGAATGCGCGACACGATGCGGTCCGGATGAAACGGCTCTAGCGCATCATACTTCTCGCCCACGCCGATGAACTTGATCGGCTGCCCCGTAACCTGCCGGATCGACAAAGCCGCGCCGCCCCGTGCATCGCCATCCATCTTGGTGAGCACCACGCCAGTCAGCGTCAGCTTCTTGTGGAATTCATCGGCCGAGCGCACCGCGTCCTGTCCGGTCATCGCGTCCGCAACAAACAGAATCTCCGACGGATTCAGCAGCTTCTTCAGCGACTGCATCTCATCCATCAGCTGATCGTCAATGTGCAACCGGCCCGCGGTATCGACAATCAGAACGTCACTGCCAGTGTTGATAGCCTCGCGCCGCGCTTCTTTGACAAGTCGCTCAACCGTTGCGGTATTTGACTCGGTGACCTCGCCTTCGTAGATGTTCGCCTTGATGGCGTCCGCGACCACCTTCAACTGCTGCCGCGCCGCCGGACGGTACACGTCCACCGAAACCAACAGGGGCCGGTGCCCGCCTTTCTTCAGCCAGTTGGCCAGCTTGCCGGAGGTCGTGGTCTTGCCCGATCCCTGCAGCCCGGCCATGAGAACCACAGTCGGAGGTTGCGAAGCAAACTTCAGCTTGGCCGTATCTTGGCCCAGCACCGCAACCATCTCGTCGCGCACAATCTTGATGACCTGCTCGCCCGGCGAGAGCGCAGTAGCCACTTCCTGCCCGACGGCCTTGGCCTGGATCTGATCAATAAGCTGCTTGACGACCTTAAAATTAACGTCGGCCTCAAGCAGAGCCATGCGAATCTGCCGCAGCGCCTCCTGGATGTTCTCCTCGGTGAGCGTGCCCTGCCCGCGCAAAGTCTTAAACGCGCGCTGAAGTTTTTCCTGAAGATTCTCAAACATAGGTGTAGTTTTTCATTTTAGCAGCCGAGGGCGGGACGCTGATCGTTTCATGGGCGAAGTGTAAGGCCACCGATGGAGCGACGGGCGTCCTCGCCCGGCGGATGACAAAGCATCGCTGGACTTAAGCTTTTAGTTCTACCCACTCCCCATCACCCGGAATTGCCGCCCGTACGCGTGCCGCCTCCAACTGAAATGCCACATCCTCCCGCGTCAGCAGGCAATGATTGATCGACTCCATGTGGACCGCCGCGACCTGCGCGTGAGGCGCCGCCTGGCAGACCGCCACCACGTCGTCCGCCGCCATCGTGATCGGATCGCCCTTAAGGAACTGCGCCGCCCCCGCGTTTAAAACGACGACAGAGGGCTTGTAGCGCGCCAGGGCTTCGCGCACCTCGTCGCACCATATCGTGTCACCCGCGATATACAAGATCGGCTCGCCGGAAGCACGCAGCACGAATCCCGACACCGGTGCCATCGCCTTCCCGATCTCTCCCCTGCCGTGCTGCCCGCCGGTCCGCGAGATCTGAACATCCTTCCACTTCAGCGAGTCCTCAACCGGCCGCACATTCACAAAGCCTTGCTCTCGGAATTTCGCTTCATCGGCAACCTGGCCGAACAGCGGCAAGTCTTTCGCCAGTAGTCGAGCCGCCGTTTCGTCCCAATGATCGCTGTGCGTGTGTGTCACCAGCATGGCGTCGACCCCTTGCACCACCTCCGGCGCGGGAGCAGGCAGAGACACCAGCGGATTATTCCTGGGATTGGGCGAGTTCTGGATTGCCGGACGCACACCAGCATCGTCAAGCATGGGATCGACGAGGAATGTGTGCCCGTGATACTCAACTTTGAGGGTAGCGTGCCGGACCAGGCAAAGGCGCATGCTCAATCCTACCGCCTGGTGGCTCTAAAGTTTGTCGGATGTCTCCTGACTCCGCTGCTGTTGTAGTGACAGGTGATGTGAAGCCGTCATTTCTCTATGGAGTACAATCGCGCCGTCCTTTGAGATCGCGAGAATGCCCGAAGAGACCGCCGCCACCAGCCATCCAGAATCGCCCTTTGCTCCGTCCACAAAAGAAGTTGCTCCGCGTTGGCACACGGCTCTGGTGCTCCTCATCATGCTCTCTGTTTCCGGCGTGGGCGCCTACCGGCACAGCCTCTCGCCGGTCGGATTCGCACACGGGAAATCACTGGGCTATCTGTCGGTAATCGTGATGCAGTGGCTGACGCTGGCTTTCATTCAATACGGCATTCGCCAACGCGGGCTAACCCTCCGCCATGTGATTAGCGGATCCTGGCCACGGTGGACCAGCGTACTGCGCGACATCGCCCTCGCCGTGGGATTCATCATTGTTTCGGCCATCATCCTGGCGACGGTCTCGCACCTTTTGCATGCTGGCAATCGTGCCGTCCTGGCGCGTCTGTTACCGCACACCCGCACTGAAGTCGCTCTCTACCTCCTGCTCTGCGCGACCGCGGGCTTCTGCGAGGAAATCATCTTTCGCGGCTACCTGCAAAAACAACTCAGCGCCTGGACGCAAAGCGCCTCCGCCGGTCTGATCCTGCAGGCAGTAGTCTTTGGCGCCGCCCACGGATATCAAGGCCCGCGCCTGATGATAGTCATCACTGTTTTCGGTTGTCTGTTCGGTGTCTTGGCCCAGTGGCGCCAAAGTCTGAGGCCGGGCATGATCGGCCATTTCCTGCAGGATGCGCTCCCGCTCGTGCTACTCCGGTTTCACCAATAGGGACAGCTGAAGTCTCAACTCTATTCAGCGCGCACGATCTCATCGATCTGCAGCAAAGGTGAGCTATTGGTGTAGTTCGGAATGTCCGCCATGATCTGCGGACCATGTTGCGCAAGAACCGCATCCCACTTGCCTGCAGACTCGATGTGAATCGTGGCGATACATACGAACGCGGGAGAGCCCGTCGGAGAAGAAACTCCCCGACGTACCTCGATGCTTTGGCCTACCAACCCAGCCACCCACGGCACATGTTTCGCAAGGTAGTAATCGAAGTCAAACTTTACGTCGGCCCCGTTGGGATACAACACAGTCACGCGTTGCATATGCCACCTCCCGCCCGATCACTCACCAAGAGGCGCAGAGTAAAAGCAGCCAAGCATTTCTCTGAGTCTCTGTGACTCTGTGGTGAAAAAGTTCCCTATCGGCCCCCAAACACTTCCTTCGCCGCCACCACCGTATTGCAATGAATGGTCACCGTGTCATCCAGCTTGTGCGCGTAGCCACCCGCGTACGTCACCATCACGGGAATCCCCCGCGCCCGTGCTACCCGAAAAACCAACTCATCCCGCCTCTTCAATCCCTCAATCGAGAGATTCAATCCGCCTAACTGATCCTCGCGATAAGGATCCGCGCCCGCGATGTAGCACAGCAGCTCGGGCTCAAACTGCCGCAGTCCCGAACTCAGCGCATTGTCGAGCCACGCTAGGTAGTCGTCGTCCCCGATCTCGTCGGGCAGATCCACGTCAATCGAAGAAGGCGGCTTCAGCGCCGGATAGTTGTGCTCCTGGTGCAGCGAAATCGTGAACACATCTCCCGCATGGGCACTTCGCAACTTTGCTGGCCGCGCCGTCGTAACCGTCGCAGGCCCCGCCGAGGGCAGAGGATCGCTAGGCACCCGCACGCCCGCGAAAATCGCCGCCGTCCCGTTCCCCTGGTGGACGTCACAATCCACCGTCATGGCGGTCCGGATCCTGTCCTCCCTCTGCATCCGCCGGATGGCCACCGCCACGTCATGAATCATGCAGAAGCCTTCCCCGTGATCGGGAAACGCATGATGAAATCCGCCACCAATGTTGATCGCGATGCCATCGTGCAGGGCATGATCGGCCGCCAGTATTGACCCACCCGCAGCCAGCCAGAACGCCCGCACCAGTTCCGGCGAGTAGGGAATCTCCATCTCCAGTTCCTCGCGCGCCGAAAGCGTGCCGGTCTTCAGCTTCTGTACATATTGGGGCGTATGCACCAGCAGGATGTCCTGATCCGAAGCCGGCTGCGGCATCACAAAATCCGTGGCGTCGGCCACACCGCTCTCAATCAGTCGCTTATGGATGCGCTGGTACTTCTCGGCAGGGAAGACATGCATGCCGATCGGAAGATAGTAGTCGTCGCTGTAGACGAGCTTGAAAGGCAGCATGGAAGGGTACGGTCGGGCCACCTGCTCTGGCTATATGTCGAAAACTTAATATCATACGCTCGCCGTAAGCTTCGCGATAAATGCAGTCACGACGTTCTGCCAGGCAAAGGGAGGTGACCCGTGTCACAGGATGTTTGCTATCCGAGGGTCACAATACTGAATCTACGGCGAAGGGAAGAGTCATGCGCTTGTCAATTTCACTGATAACTGTTGCGTTGTTGGCCGCAATTTCGAACGGTCAAAACACGTCTAGTGACGTAGGGCAGACAGCGAAGGCCCGGGTTTTCATCACCGACAGTAAGTCTTGGGAGATGGCGGGCTTCGGTGGCGGATCGAGCAGCGGCTTCGGTGGCGCTACGCGTGGTGGCGCGCGCCCGCAGACAGCTGAAATCATCAAGACCTTTGGCGAGCGTTGCCCGGATGTCATCGTGAACAATAAGCAAGAGAAGGCGGACTATGTTGTTCTTCTTGATCACGAGGGCGGCAAGGGTTTGATTCTTCATGACAACAAGGTTGCCGTCTTCAACAAGGAGGGCGATTCTATAGTTAGCCACTCGACCCGTTCCTTGGGTAATGCGGTGAAGGACGCCTGCGAAGCGATAACGGGTGACTGGCCGGCTCGCCGAAGCCGCACGGATGCTACGTCGCCTTCTTCCGCAGCAGAGGGCGGGAAAAACACGACCGTCCTCGCCACCGAGACCAAACCACCGGCGGAAGTTGAAGTTGTCTCGACTCCTCCCGGAGCAGACATCGAGATTGACGGCAGCTTTGTGGGGAGCACACCATCTACGCTAGGTGCAGTAGCGGGACAGCATCAGGTCGTTCTTAAGAAGCGAGGATTTCAGCCTGGGGAGAGAAGAATCTCGATCTCAGCTGGCCACGTGAAATTGGACGCAGAACTGGAGCAAGCGAAGTAATTTCTGTGGTCGTTGGCTTAGCAACCTGTTAGGCGGTCTGTCGTTGCTCACTTTTTTCTGCTCGGTTGCGATTGTGGCATCACCACCGGCCTTCGCAAAGGCACAATCGCACCCTTCGAGGGGTCGGCCGCAGCCGATGCCCGGTTCAGTACTTCCTGCTGCATGAACTTCACGAAATCCTGGATCTGCCGCTGCATCTCCTCCATCCGCTCCCGCATTTGCAGGATGATCGCAATCCCGCTGATGTTCACCGCCAGGTCGCGGGCCAGCGTCAGAATAAATTCCAGCCGTTGCAAGTCCTCATCGGTATAAAGCCGGGTATTCCCCTCGGTGCGCGACGGCTTGAGCAGCCCCTCGCGTTCATACAGCCGCAGCGTCTGCGGATGAATGCCATACATCTCGGCCACCGCCGAGATCATGTAGGCACCTTTGGATTTACGCTTCGTCATGTAATTATGTTGCCAAAAGCCAGCGAACTAAGAAGGGCAAACGCCCCTGCAAGAAGCGCGACCAAAATCAAGATTCCCGCAATCGCAACGCGTCTGCCAGAGGGCAAGCGGATAGAAAACCTAGCAAGGCGCTGAAGGCCGCGGCCGACAACGCCCCGGCTGAAGTGCCGACAAGGAATATAGCATTCCCCTCTGATACTAGGACCCGTCCAAGCAGGATGAAACTTCCGATCGACAGCAGGTACAGCCCATAGGAAATTAAGGCCGCCCGTGCGAGGTGCCGTCCTCGTCCAGCCGTCTCGTGCCAAAAATATCGAATGATGCCCATGATGAAAAAGCCGACGGAGAGCGCGGGCGCCGTAAGTGCGACCACCTCTTTGAGGATGGACCAGTTCATGCTCGATTTGCGAAATGAATCTAGTGAGAGAACGCAAAACGAGAGGATCGGCTTGCAGAAAAGATTATGGGCCACAGATCTCACCGGAATCTGTGGCCCCAAAACTCTACGCCACGACCTGCGGTTTCTCCGCCCTCGCCGGCGTCCACCCACCCGGCCTCAGGAGATGATTCAGCCCGTACGCAACCACGCCCGCCGCCATCAGGATCATCCCAAACGCAAACGAGCTCATCCCGAACACCGTCTCGTGCTGGCTCCGGAAGATCGAGAACCCGAGCATCATCATAGGCGCGACTCCGATCGCCACAGCCCCAAACATGCCTCCCGGCACGCGGAACGGACGCGGCAACTCCGGTTCGCGAATCCGCAGCCAGACCAAAGCCGCGAACTCCAGCCCCAGGCTCCCTCCATAAAGAAGGATGTCGATCGTCACCAGTCGCTCGAATCCCAGCAGCAGGCAGGGCGCCCACAAAATGGCCAGCACCACGATCGCAACCCAGGGTGATCCCGCCCCCTTCGTCCGCTTGCCGAAAATCTTCGGCAGCATTCCGTCCTGCGCCATGGCCAACGGCAGCCGCGAGTAGCTCATCACCAGCGCGTTAAACATCCCAAACCCGCTGATCATGCCACCCAACGCAAGTCCCACGCGCAACACCGGTCCGCCCAGCATGCCCGCTGCGTCGGCCCAGAAGCCTGTATCCCAAGCGCCTGGAGCGAGCCCAGTCATCCACATCGCCACCACCGGCACGATGTAGCTCACGGCCACAATCACCACCGCCGCCAGCATCGCCCGCGGATACGTACGTTGCGGCTTCTCCACCTCAGCGGCAATGGTCGAGGCGTTGTCCCATCCCATGTAATTCCACATGCAGATGAGCACGCCCGTC
>CAVOSN010000029.1:0-62906 GCA_963698805.1 uncultured Acidobacteriota bacterium
CGGGCGTGCAGTCGAGGCTGCACGCCCGAACCCTCGAAAGGAGCAAGAGATGCAGACCTCGACCCTGACACGCACCATTGTCACCGCTGTGATCGCCCTGGGGGTGGCGCCTCCGGCCACCCCGGCCTTGGGCGACGTCTTCCTACATCGGGACGGCTCGAAGGCCGTTCCGTTCCGCGCGTATCCAGCGGCCTCGCAGTCTCCCCGCCGAGACGCGGCAGTGGGCGCCGGCGCCGGCCTGATCCTGGCTCTGCTCGGAGTCGCCGTAACAGGTGCCTATGCAGGACGCCGCGCGCGAACGGCCTAGCTGGCGGCCAACCCAGCCGAGACACCAAGACGCCTGATAGCCCCCGCGCTGGGCCGAACGCGGACCCTGCAGATCCTCAGCCTGCTCGGCTAGCCACGCGCTCGAGCCGATGACCGGGATCTCCCTCTCGGTCGGCCGCTGGTACTCGTCGTAGGGCGGGTAATAGCCGGCCATCGTCCGCCACAGCTCCGGCCTTTCCTCGGGAGTCGCCTCCCGCGCTCGGGACCTGAACCTCTCGCCCTTGATCTGAACCTCGACCTCGGGGTCTGCCTTCAGGTTGAGGTACCAGGGCGGGTGCGCAGGCGCGCCGCCGTTGGACGCGATCAGCACCACGTCGTCGCCGCGGCGCCCGTAGAGCAGCGGCGTGGTCCGCTTCTCGCCCGACTTGCGGCCGGTGGTGGTCAGCAACAGCACGAGGGCTTCGCGCCAGTAGTGGCCCTCGGCGCCGTCGGTGGCGCGATAGCGCTCGACGTGCTCCCGGCCGTAGAGCTCGGGCATGACGCGATCATCGCAGGCGGGCGATCGAGGCTTGGCGGGTGGTCTCGCGGCGTGGCGACGACGCTCCGACGAACTGTGCAACTGGTGCGGAGGCGGTTGCTCCGAGCGACGTACCTCGTTCACTGACAGCGGCCGATTCCGGCCGTGTCACTGTTCCGGAGCCATTAGACAGGAGCAGAACTAGGGCTGCCCCGACAGCTACGCCAAGAACGAGCGCGCCACTTATCTGAACTCGCCGGCTCCGAATGCTCATCCGGCACCTCCCGTAAGGGGAATCGACGCTGTCTCGGGTCAGTGCTCGTAGGACGCCGCCGCTCCTCGTCCACTGCGCTACCCCACAGGCCGGCAGGCTGAAACTTATTCAAAGGATGCGTTCGAGGACGAGCATCCTCCGGCTGGACACCAGATGCTCCAAGTCATCAGCCAACCCCTGGACCCGTTCCTCCGCCTGTTGCTGCCAGTGCTCGATGTTGACGATCTCGGCGATCAGCACGTAATCGGCTGATTCACTTGCCTGTCCGGGCACATCCGTCGGCCGCGTCAATCGCCAATCCGCCATCGTGTCCAGCGAGCCATGGACGATGTCCCGATCGCTGGCCATCAGACGCTCAAACTCCTCGGCTAGCTCCGGCGAGCGGAGGTGAAACCACATGACCAGTGTCGCCGCGGCCGCCATCAGCAGAGCGTAACTCTGTACGTGCCGGGGCGCAGCCTATGGAGATCCAGGCCTTTCCTGACTCCTCCGGCGAAGACCCAGGTGAGCGCCTGACGTGCTCCTCCAGCGCGGCTCGCAGCCGTTGCGCCGCCTTGGGGGCATCGTCGTCAAGGCGCCAAACGTCCCGCTTGAAAAGCGAATCACTTGGACGGGGCCCGACAGAACTGAGATGGGGGCCACACGGCTCCGATCCACGCATCAGCATAAGGCCGTCAGGGACGTCCGTTAGTCGGTTAACACACGATCCGCCAGACCGCTCCGCACTCAGGTGACTTCAGAGAGACGGCCGGTCTTCACGTCATAGACGAAACCCCGACCTCATCCGTCCGGGGGATGAACGGACTTTCCTTGATCATGTGGATGGAGTCGCGGAGGTCATCTTCTAGGTCAGGAAATGATCGTGGGCTCCATCCCGGCCGCTGGCCAGTCTCCTCCTCGAGCTTCTGCTCGAACTCTGCGTCGTTGAAGGTGAGCATCCCGCAGTCGGTGTGATGGATCAGCATGATCTCCTCAGTGCCGAGGAGATGCTGGGAGATCGCCAGGGAGCGGATCTCGTCCTCGGTGATGACCCCGCCGGCGTTGCGGATTACGTGCGCGTCCCCGATCGAAAGCCCGAGGAGCGGATACGGATTCAAGCCGCGCGTCCATGCAGGAAACGATCGCGACCTTCTTGGCGGGGTGGCAGTGGCAGGTCGCCATTGTCGAAGGCCTCGGCAAAGGTCTCGTTGTTCTTGACCAGCTTGTCGATAGCGCTCATCTGGGCCCCCTTCGGATTGGGTCCTTCAAGGATGTCAAGGGCGATCAGTTGGTGATGCGTCCTGCTGTCTCCGAGCCTTTCGCCTTCACCAGAATCCTCTCCAGCTTCCGGGCTGTGTCGTCTTGTCCGACCGCACGATCACATCGGGGACGATCGGGCCACCGTCCGGGCCTCCACAAGCGAGCAGAACGGTTTCGAGGCATCTCATAACCCGAAGCTGAAGTCTATCTAGCTACCCGTCCAAAGGCCCGCTGCCTGGTGGCCGACACCGACTACTGGACTACTCCGTACGACTACGAGATCCGCTGCGCCCCGCTCGCCGGCGGCACCGTCGACACCCTCTACGACTCGGCGCAGGACGTGAACCTCCCAAATGGGGCTGGCGATCGACCCAACCGCGGGCGGGATCAACTGGGCCAACTACGGCGACAGCACGACCGGGGGCGCTCCGCTCACCGCCGGCGGCAACGTCGATGAAAAACGACGGCCCGGCGGACGCGAGTGATTATCCCCTTTGGGGTCGCGATCGACCCAGCCGCCGGGCAGATCTACTGGACCAACGGAGAATGGAGACACCGCCGGCGTTGCCGGAACGATCCGGCGCGCTCGGCTCGATGAGCGGCGCCTCGGTTGTAGAGCCTTTACGGCGTGGCGCAAGGAGTGGGCTCGGACCGCTTGGCGTGGGGATCGACCCGAACCCGCAGGTCGGATCTACTGGGCCAACGGGGTCCTGCGGAAGAAGATCTGGCGCGCCCCGCTCACGCCCGGCAGCGGCGGCCCCGTCGGGGCCGCTCTACGGCCCCCCGCAGGTGATCGGGACCGCAGTGGCTGGCGATCGACCCAGCCGCGGGGCGGATCTACTTCAGCCACTGGAACTACCCGCAGGACGGACGGATCAGGCTACGCCCCGCTCGCCGGCGGCGGCCCCCGTCGACACCCTCTACGACAGGGGGCGGGGAGTGAGCTTTCCGGGCGGATTTGGCGATCGACCCCAACCCCGCGGGAGCGCCTGAACGCTTGGAGGTGGCTACTGTTGACCGCCTTCGACCTAGGCGGGTGGGGCGTGTGGCACCTGGGACCCGGATCAGGGACTTGCTTGTTGAGACGTCTCTACCCCGTCCCCCCCGGCACGGATCTACTGGGGCAACGGAGTCACCGGAACTTCAGCTCGACCCCGGGAGTCCCCACGACAAGAAGGTCCAGAGCGCCCCGCTCGCCGGCACCGGCCCCGTCGACACCCTCTACGGCCCCGCGAACTGGATCGGCGGACCGAGCGCCCTTGCAGTGCTCCGGGCCCCGGTCGGAACCGTGCCGCCCGTTGATCTGATGGGCACTCGTTCTGCCCGACGAGTTCTCGGGAGGACGCGAGGGGGGCCGGGAGGGGGCCCGGGAGGAGGAGCGGGAGGGTGGCAATTCGGCGGCGGCCACTCCGGCCCCGTCGGCCAGCGGCTCAGCTGCTCGCGGGGCAGCCTGGGCTCCGGACCTGCTCCTATGCCTCCCTGGACCCCGCGCCACAAAGCTTCGCCTACCAGTGGAGGCTCAACGGCGCCGACATCGGCGGTGCCAACGCGCCCCAAGACACCTACGACCGCTCCCGGCAGCTACACCTGCCGGGTGACCGCAACGAACCGAGCCGGCAGCGCTGCGCAGACGAGCGCGGCGATGACGGTCTCATGTGCCCAAACTAGCCCTGCCAGCCCTTGGGCCCTTGAAAGAGGGGCCCTTGGTGTGTCTCCGGTTCGCCACGCTCAGCCGGCCCCACGAATGAGGGCGGCGATCGGGTCTAGTCGGCACGGTCGAGCGGATTGTGCCTCAGAGGAAGCTCCATTCCCAATCGCCAGAGCAGCGCAGCCCGCGATCGAGGACGCTCCGACTTCTCCCGCAGCATCAGCCGGCCAAATTCGGCAGCAAACCCCTGACGCGGAGAACTCTCGAAGGACGGCCCGGCGGGCCTCGACCGGGGTCTCCCCCGCTCGGGTACCGGCTACATCTAAATGGGCAGCGGCGTGCAAAAGGTGGGCCTCGCCGCCGAGGGCCCGAGGCACCCGCACATTCATGTGCAGGCTGATCGCCTCGGCCGCTTGCTCGGAGAACGCTTGCTCGGCTCCGAGTTCGAGCAGCTTGTCACGGACGAGCTCGCCGCCGTGAACGGCGAAGCAGCCGACCTGATCGAGGGGCCCAGCGCGGTAGGCGTCGGTCAGGGGCAGGTCATGCAGGACGCAGTGGAGGTAGAGCAGTTCGTTAGTGGGCGGGGACCACCTCACGCTGAGAAAAGAGGTCGGCCCAAAGCCAGCAGCGCAGGCAATGACCCAGAACAGGCCGACTGGAAGCCTCGCGGGCAAGCTCAAGAGCTTCCTGGGCCAGCTTGGAATCTAATGGCTTTCGCCCGGTGACCAGGGCGCTATCGGCTGACGAGCGCCCGAGCGAAGCGCGGATGAAACTGGGCAGATCCGCAATCTGGGCCACGGTCGCCTGGCGCGCCAGCGTTAGCTGCTCGCCAAGAGTCAGCTCGCCATGGCCGCTAGAACCCCAACCCAGAGTTCCGATCGCGGCTGACTTTGCGCCGCGGAGGCTCGACGCCCGGGTGGTCTTCCCTTTGAGTTGCCGTCACGCCGGCACCGTCGATCTCTCCGCCAGCAGAGCTCGAGGCTTCCTCAGCTGCTCGCCGACCCGAGGAGATCGCAAAAAAAAAAAAAAAAAAAAAAAAAAAAAAAAAAAAAAAAAAAAAAAAAAAAAAAAAAACTTTCTCAATCCCTTCGCTGAGCTCGTCTGTGGCTCACGACTCGCTGACGTCGAAGCTAAACATCATCCCGCTCTCGTGATGCTGGGCGATATGGCAATGAGCCATCCAGTGGCCGGGATTGGTGACGTCGAGGAGGATGTCCACCGTCTGACCGGCTGGAATCAAAACAGTGTCGGTCCAGACCAGGTTCCGCTCGGCCGCCCCGTCGCGGGCCAAGACGAGCGAAGCGCCCGGCGCCGTGGATATGGAAGGGATGGGGTGATCGGGTGATCCCCAGCCATTTCGTTGAGAAGACGGATCTTCACCCGATCCCCGACCCGACATGAAACTCGATGGCCTGGTTTTCGGCGTCGGCATCGCGGTCGATCAGCTTCCACCGCATGTTCGCCGGGGTGGTCAGCTTGTTGATGTCGCACACGTCGTCCTCCCATTCGATCCCTATCTCGGTGGTCGAGTGCTCGCGACCGCCGTGGGCGTGCGCCTCGCCAACTAGCTGCGAGGGGAGGAGCAATACGTACTGTTGAAGCTAGCCGGCGGCCGCCTCGATTGTGAAATGGCCAGCACCACGATCGCAACCCAGGGTGATCCCGCCCCCTTCGTCCGCTTGCCGAAAATCTTCGGCAGCATTCCGTCCTGCGCCATGGCCAACGGCAGCCGCGAGTAGCTCATCACCAGCGCGTTAAACATCCCAAACCCGCTGATCATGCCACCCAACGCAAGTCCCACGCGCAACACCGGTCCGCCCAGCATGCCCGCTGCGTCGGCCCAGAAGCCTGTATCCCAAGCGCCTGGAGCGAGCCCAGTCATCCACATCGCCACCACCGGCACGATGTAGCTCACGGCCACAATCACCACCGCCGCCAGCATCGCCCGCGGATACGTACGTTGCGGCTTCTCCACCTCAGCGGCAATGGTCGAGGCGTTGTCCCATCCCATGTAATTCCACATGCAGATGAGCACGCCCGTCAGAATGTCGATACCCGAATTCGTCGGCTTGGTCACGGCTCCGGCCAGCGCGCCAAACTTAAAGGGTGCGATGCACACAATCGCCACAAACGGTGCCGACAAAGCGAAGAACAGCCACAGCGAAGTGGTCGAAACCACCTTCACTCCGGCCACATTCAGCAGCGCGCAAAGAGCAACCACGCCCAGTCCGACCATCAGCCCGCGATGCCCCTCGGAGAACCACGGAAACAGCCGCTGTAAATAGAGGATGAACAGCGTCGGGTAAATCGCCATGTCGAACACCGACGCGATCAGCGACAGCCACGCCTCCTGGAATCCCCAGAAATTCCCCATCGCGCGACGCACCCATGCGTAGTAGCCGCCCTCTTCGGGCAGCGCGCTGGAGAGCTCGCCGATCATGAACGCAGTAGGCAGACTCCACAGGATCGGAGTCAGCAGAAGAATCAGGATGGCTCGACCGTACCCCGCTCCGTGCACGATGTCTTCCGTGCCGTACGTGCCGCCCGACACCATAAAGAAGGTGGCGGCGACCAGGGGCCATAAGGTGAGCTTGCCGAATTTCTTGTTCCGGGGAAGAACAGACAAGGATGGGGACGTGGTGGCTGGGGCGCTAGCTGTTGCCAATTTCTATGGCTTCCTCCTCAAGCGACTCACTCTCACCACCGCGTCTCCCTTGAAGTCTTTCTTCAGCGCGGCTCCCGGGTTACAGCGATTCCACGGGCATTTCGGCGAAGTTAGTTCGCAGCACAGAGAATACGGCAATTTAGATGCGACACAATAGATTTTTCGTAAATTTTTTTGCGGAAGTCACGGTACGGGAGTAACAGAAGAGCAGGTCTCAGGTCTGCGATGCATTTTCTGGAAAGACAGGCTGAGGGCTTTGTCTCTGACATCGTTCGTGAGAGTGTCCAATGCTCTCCCTACATTGTCATCCTGAGCGCAGTGAGGCGCCAGCCGAACGCAGTCGAAGGACCCCGTGTTCGCCGGCAGCGCCACCGGCCCAAAGAAATTTTCTCTACGGAATCTCAACCTGGGATGGAAACGCTACGGGAAGGACAAAACAACGTGCGTTCGACCTGACACCTAAGACCTGACACCTGACACCTGCTTCTACACTTTTCCCCAAATCTCCGCCCGCGGATCCTCCGGATTCAAGGTCGCCAACTCCCGCAAAAGCTCTTTCGTCCGCTCATCTCGAGGCATGGGCACAGTCACCTTCACCTCGACAATCTCATCCCCCCGCGCCCCGTCTTTGGTCGCCGAAGGCACGCCCTTCTCCCGCAACCGCAGCTTCTGCCCCGATTGCGTTCCGGGCGGAATCTTCAGCAAAGTGCGCCCATCAATGGTCGGCACTTCGATCTTGGCGCCCAGCGCCGCCTCGGTCGCGGTCACCGGCACCGTCAGCCGGATGTCGTCCCCATCCCGCTGAAACACCGGATGGTCCCCAGTCTTGATGATCACGTACAGATCGCCGGCCGGACCGCCATGCCCTCCGGCGTTCCCCTTGCCAGCAATCCGAATCCGCTGCCCATCCCGCGTCCCCGCCTTGATCCGCACCTCTAGCGGTTCCGTGCGCTCTATTGTTCCTTCTCCATGGCAAGTCGGGCAGGGCGAAATGTTCTTGCCCGTCCCATGGCAACGCGGACACTGCACGTTGAACTTCATCCGCCCGCCGGTTTGCTCGATGGTCCCCTTGCCATGACACTGCGGGCAAGTCCCCGGTGCTTCCACAAATCCCGATCCGTGACACGTATTGCAGGTCTCCCGCCGCGCGATGTTCAACTTCATCACCCCACCGCGGATCGCCGTCCAGAAAGGGACATTCACCTGATATTCCAGATCGGTCCCGGGCTCCGGCCCCTCTTGCGCCGCCGCCCCGCCCCGATCGAACATGCTCGAAAAGATGTCGCGAAATCCGCCGCCTCCACCGCCGCCAGAACTCTTCTTTCCGCGCCCCTCAAACAAGTCCGAAAAGTCGAACCCGCCAAAGTCGAAGTGCGTGCCCCCGGCACCCGCCGATCCAGTTGCTCCAGGTTGCCCCCCGGGAAATCCGCCAGGAAACCCGCCCGGCGTTCCACCTTGTCGCGAATAAGCCTCGGCCGCTGCCGGATCAATATTGTCGGAGTAGAACCCGAGCTGGTCGTAAATCTTCCGCTTCTTCGGATCGCTGAGGACGTCATTCGCCTCCGAGATCGTCTTGAACTTCTCTTCGGCAGACTTATCCCCAGGGTTCACATCGGGGTGATATTTGCGCGCAAGTTTGCGAAACGCCTTCCGGATCTCGTCCGTGGAAGCGCTCTTCTTCACCCCCAGCGCGCCGTAATAGTCTTTTGTCTGTGTGGCCATGAAAAATCAGCTGCTAGCTTCTAGCCCTTAGCGGTTGACTCATCAACAGAGTGTCATCCTGAGCGAAGTGAGGCGCCAGCCGAACGCAGTCGAAGGACCCCGAGGTCGCCGGAAGGCTTCTCCGGTCTGCACGGGCATTTGTACGTTGCACTGGTTTCACTCTGCTCCACATGCGCTTCAAAACTCGGCGGTCTCTAGTGCACAACCCGCTTCTTCCCCTCTTCCGGCGCAAACGCAAAATGCTCCGAATGCACCGCCTCCATCTCCACCGGAATTCGGATCACGCCGCTCCCCGTAGGACGAAACACATACCACAGCCCTTCATCCTCAACATAATTCAAAAAGTAAGCCTGATCATTAACTTCGAATTGCAAATCAAATCTCCTTAAAGTAGCGCTTTTAAAAGTAGCGCCGGCGTCCCGCCCTCGCGAAGCATTTCCTGAATACCAAACAGGGGCGCCACCGGGCGCCCCCACTGAAAGCGGACAGCTGAGAGCTGAAAGCTTACTTTTTATCCTCAACGTCCACGTACTCCGCATCGATCACGCCTTCATCCTTAGCCTGACCGTTGCCGTCCGCCGAACCCGACGGTCCTGCTCCGGGTCCCGGGCCTGGGCCCGGACTTCCCTGCGAACCCGCCGCCTTGTACATCTGCTCGGCCAGCTTGTGCGAAGCCTGGGTCAGCGCTTCGCGCGCCCGATCCATGCCCGCCTTGTCGCCCGCTTCCAGCGCCTTCTTCGCATCGGCAATGGCGTTCTCCACCGCCCCGCGATCTTCGCCCGAGATCTTGTCCCCCGACTCGCGCAGCATCTTCTCCATCTGGTAGACCATGCTGTCGAGCTGGTTCTTGGCTTCGATCTCTTCGCGCTTCGCCTTGTCCTCGGCCGAGTGGGAGTCGGCTTCCTTGGCCATCCGCTCCACTTCTTCCTTCGACAAGCCGGAGGATGACGTGATCGTGATCTTCTGATCCTTACCCGTGGCGTTGTCTTTCGCCGTCACGTTCAAGATTCCGTTGGCGTCGATGTCGAACGTCACTTCGATCTGCGGCACTCCGCGCGGAGCCGGTGGCAGCCCGGTCAAATGGAACTTGCCCAAAGTCCGGTTCTGCGCCGCCATCGGACGCTCGCCCTGCAGCACATGCACTTCGACCGAAGTCTGGTTGTCCGCTGCGGTCGAGAACGTTTCCGTCTTCTTGGTCGGGATCGTCGTGTTCCGCGGAATCATCGGCGTCGCCACGCCCCCCAGCGTTTCAATCGCCAGCGACAACGGCGTCACGTCCAGAAGGAGGAGGTCCTTCACCTCGCCCTTGAGCACGCCACCCTGAATCGCAGCACCGATCGCCACGACTTCATCCGGATTGACGCCCTTGTGAGGCTCCCGTCCAAACAGTTCCTTTACCAGCGCCTGAATTCGCGGCATGCGCGTCTGTCCACCAACCAGCACGACTTCGTTGATCTTGCTGGCATCGACTCCCGCGTCCTTCATGCACTGCTTGCACGGACCCACCGACTTCTGGATCAGGTCCTCGACCATCGATTCCAGCTTCGCCCGCGTCAGCTTTTTCACCAGGTGCTTCGGCCCGCTGGCATCTGCCGTAATAAAGGGCAGATTGATTTCGGTCTCCATGGTTGTGGAGAGCTCGATCTTCGCTCGCTCAGCCGCGTCGCGCAGACGCTGCAAAGCCATCTCGTTGCCCTTGCCGCGCAGGTCGAGACCTTCATCCTTTTTGAACTCGTCAATCAGCCACTCGACGATGCGCTGGTCAAGGTTGTCACCGCCCAGGTGCGTGTCGCCATTCGTGGCCTTCACTTCAATAACGCCTTCGCCGACTTCCAGAATCGAAATGTCGAACGTGCCGCCGCCGAAGTCATACACGGCGATGGTTTCGTCCTTACCCTTATCGAGACCGTACGCCAGCGCAGCCGCCGTCGGCTCATTGATAATGCGCTTCACCTCCAGCCCAGCGATCTTGCCGGCATCTTTTGTCGCCTGCCGCTGCGCATCGTTGAAGTACGCCGGAACCGTGATCACGGCCTCGGTCACCTTCTCGCCCAGATAGTCTTCCGCGGCCTTCTTCAGCTTCTGAAGAATCATCGCGGAGACCTCGGGCGGGGTGTACTTCTTGCCCTGCGCGATGACCGCAACGTTTTCTCCGTCGCGCTCCACCTTGTAGGGCACCATCTTCATTTCTTCCGACACCTCGTCGTAACGGCGTCCCATGAACCGCTTGATCGAGAAGATCGTGTTCTCGGGATTCGTAATAGCCTGCCGCTTCGCCACCTGCCCGACCAACCGCTCGCCGGTTTTGGTAAAGCCCACTACGGACGGAGTTGTCCGCCCACCTTCCTCGTTCGGGATGACCTTAGGCTCGCCGCCTTCCATCACCGCTACCACGGAGTTCGTGGTTCCGAGGTCAATTCCAATAATCTTGCCCATTTCGAGCCTCCTGAGCTTCTATAAGTGCATTAAAATCATAAGTTTGAACGATGACAGGACTCGCAATAATAGAACTTGAGTGTCGCGCTGTCAAGGTTTAGATGCGTACGCGCCTCATGCGGATGCAGAGATTGCACCCCTCTTAGCACAGCTAAGCCGCTTAGAATAAAACGCTTAGATTAGGGGACTGCGGCCCGGGCGGAATTCTACATTTAATGAGTTTTTAGCGAAAATAGGAGCGTTCCAGATTAGAGGAACGCTCCGATCACTCTCTTAAGCGAAGGCAGGCTTACCTGGCCGCGCCGATCGTGAGTCCTCCCGAGTAATCGCTTCGAGCGATGGTATCCACCACCTCGTCGTTCGCAGTGCTCACCGTGTAGATCGTGCTTTTGTTCGAACAAGTCACGTACACGCGTGTGCCGTCAGGAGTGATCCCGACCCCCGGAAGAGGATTCCCCGCCTACAGAGCCCGTCAGGGCGGCATAATGCGATGCGGGCGCAAGCCCGCGAGCCTCTTAAATAACCATCACTTTCTTCCCGGATACAACCTCGCAATTGCGTACGTCACCCCAAAAAACAAATGCCGGTGCGGACCGCCCGAGGTCAACCCCGCCTCAAATCCGCCATCAATCACCAGCCGGGGAGTCACCGTGTAAGTCAACGCCCATAACGACGACGCAAATCCCGGACTCATCGCATTCAAACGCGTGTCCCCATAAAACTCTCCGGTAAACTCCAGCGGCCCGCGGATCGCATGCGAAAACGCCAGATTGTACTGTTGATTCCGATCGAACCCATTCCCGCCACCAATCCAAAATTCGCTGGCATTGAAATCAAAATGAATTTTCGCCACATCCTTGCTCGCCAGAAAAGTAAGCTGATGATCAACCTCCCCACTCCCCAGCCCATCCTCGGTGCTGGCCGAAGGAATCTTGACCGCATAACTGAACGCCAGCGTAGGGACGCGCTTGGTCTGTTTGTAGACGCGCACTTGCGGTCCCAGCCAGTTATCCCCAAACGTGCGATGCGTGCCGCTCGCATCCGTCTGCGACAAGAACGAAGTCGTGTTCCACCGCAGTTCAACGTCGCACAGCATGGCGAACTTCAACAGGCCGCTCGTAGACGTCTTGGTCACACCATGCGCAGGCCATACCCGATCCCACCCATACTCCAGTTCCAACACTCCGTACTGCGTGATATCGGCCGGATTCGCCACCGTCGGCCGGTTTGGATTCGCCGAGATCGAATCCGCGTAGCACCCAGTCTGCTTGCCCATCCACTGTGCGGAGGCAAGGCTCGCCGCCAGGCCCAGGGCGGTCGTCATCAGCGCGAATCGTACGCGTTTCGCTACTTTCGCGCTCTTCAATCGAATCTCACTCTCACGTCTTTGGATGGTAGCAACTTTGTGGTTGGGAAAGCGGGAGCGCAAAAATGCAAAGCCTATGTGGTTGGGAAGGCTGACGCGCAAAGACGCAAGGCGCAAGGGTTCGTATCAGGGTGCGCCTTCAGGCGCGCCGTAAAGGTTCGTTCTAACTCCCCCTTTAGGGGCGGTCTTTGGCTCTTTGCAATACTCCCGCGAAGGGGGTACATCGCGATGCGGGCGTGAGCCGGCGACCCCCCGCCTAGAGGCTCACCGGACAACTCGCGCGCTCTGCCTCCCGCTCCAAAATCCCCTCAAACTCCCGCAACACAATCTCCGAAATCACCGGCGCTTCGTACGCCCCCACCAACTCATCCACCCGATCCCGCGCCCGGGCAAACGCATCGCCCGAAACCTCCGCCCCGCGATCAATCACTGCCGACGGAATATGCTGCTCCTGGCGAAACATCGCCCGCGTCTCTTTCAACCTCAAAAACTCCCCCGACAACCCGATCTGCGCGAACATCCCCGTAGCCAAGCGTATCGCCGCCGCTTCAATCCCGCGCACCAGCCGGTAAGCCGACGCAATCGATTCCGCATCCATCACCAGCTTCTCCACGCTGTGGCATGCCAGCGACTCGATCATCCCCGCGCCCGAAATCATATTGATTCCCGTCAAGCGCTCCCAGCATCGCCGACCGCGCACTCTCCGCCCCGGCTTGCGCATCCACGCACTTCGAATCGGTCGCGACCAGGTACCCGTGCGTCGGCAGTCCAAGATGCTTCCCGACTTCCGCACACGCCATGTTGAGCATGGCGGTTTCCACCGCCCCCATGGGAGCGCCGCCGGTCCGCATATCGAAAATTGCCGGAGCCCCGCCCCATACCACCGGTGATCCCGGACTCGCCAGTTGATGCAGCGTGATTCCCGCCAACACCTCGGCCGCATGCTGCGTCACCGAACCCGGCAAGCGTCACAGGCGCAGTTCCGCCCGCCAGCGGCATCGCCACGATCTCCGCGGGCACGCCAGCGCGCGCCAGATCCAGCAAGTTGCGCGATCCGAATTCCGACCAGTTCAGCGGCGGCGAAGGACACACATCGAAAATCGCTCGCGGGTGTTGCCGCAATTTCTCCCGCCCACCTGAATCCGCCGCCAGCAACTTGATCATCCCCGGCAGACCCTCGGCCGAAAACGATCCCGTCACCACCGGCTTGTTCGAATGTCGTAACACGACATAAAGTCGGTAGAGATCGCCAATCTCCCCCGGCGCATCGTTGCAAACCACCGCTGTCGATTGCGCCGCGAACTGCGCTAGCATTTCCGCGACCTGCACGATCCGCACCAGGTCGTGCGTGTCCGACGGCCGCGCCTCCAGCGTGTCGCGATCCAGCACCTGCACGCAACACGACCCCGGATCGAACTGCACGTCATCGCCGCCGTAGTGAACGGCCCTGCTCCCCCTGCCGGTTGTACAGATAGAAGTCCCGCGGCACCGACGCCAAACACCGCCGCACCAGCGCCTCAGGCAGATGCGCCACGCCTTCCCGCACCTCCACGCCCACCGCCCGCAGCAACTCGATCACCGGCGCCGCGCCTACTCGTACCCCGGGCGTCGTCAACAACTCGAACGCCTCGCCCGAGAATTCGTTCGATAAGTTCCGGAGCCAGCAACTGGATTCTGGGTCTCATACCGTTGCCGCCCCATGTGCCATCAATTGCTTCGCCAACTCGAGCGCGTCGCTGGCATTGCGCGAGAAGCCGTCCGCGCGAATCTCCGCCGCCCACTTCGAGGTCACCGACGCCCCGCCAATAATCGCCTTCACGCGCGGCCGCATCCCGTTGCGGTCGAGCGCTTCGATCACTGCTCTCTGTCCCGCCATCGTCGTCGTCAGCAAGGCCGAAATGCCCACGATATCGGCATCCACCTGCCGTGCCTTGGCGACGAACTGTTCCGGTGTGACGCTGGTCCCCAAATCAAAAATCTCAAATCCGCCGCCGACAAAATCGTCGCCACCAGATTCTTCCCGATGTCGTGAATGTCTCCCCGTGCTGTCCCCAGCACCACTTTGCCCAGCACCTCGCGCCGTGATCCGCGCTTCAGCATCTCGGGTTCGAGAACCTTAACCGCCGCCTTCATCGCCTCCGCGCACGCCAGCAGATCGGGCAGAAACATTTCCCCGCGCCCGAACTGCTCCCCCGCCGAAGTGATCCCCGCAGCAAATCCCTGATTCACCGCCTCCAGTGGATCGACCCCATCCCCCAGCGCCTGCCGTGCCAGTTCACTAGCGCTCTCTGGCGCCCCATCAAGAATGCTCTGCCGCATCGCCTCGAACATTGGATCCATCCCGAGCCTCCGCTCGATCCGCCCTCGTCAGGCCGATCCGCGCGTGAATTCTACTGTGCAAACTTCCCGGAGACTGTGATCCAGAGCACATCAAAAAAGTCGACTGAGGGGGAGCTCGATGGAGCGACCGGCGTCCCCCGTCATTTCGCCCGCCGGCGAGAAACTCGAGGGTGGCGGTTCCCTAACTCATTCTCCGGCCCGCGGGTGCCCCAGGTTTCGCCGCGGCTTTTCGAAACGTGGGATTTCTACGATCCCTCCCCTTAGGAGGCTCGTGAGCGGGCAAGAAACTCGAATTCCCGAAGCCTGATTCTGACCGTCTCGCTTTTGTGGTTCAACTTCCGGATTGCTCGTGACTCGAGAGCAACGCGGTTATCCAGATTTCAGAGTCACGACCTGGGCACTTTGCATCGATCCCGCCGTTTGCCAAATTGATTCGGGGTAGCTGGTTTGCTAAGGTCGTCGTCATGTCCGAGCGTTCCACCGAGCAGATACGCGAATTGCTCGACTCCCTTTATCGCGTGGATTCGGGACGAATCCTGGCAACTCTGATCCGCTTGCTCGGTGATTTTGATCTTGCCGAGGAGGCGATGCACGAAGCCTTTGCGGCTGCGCTGAGCCTGTGGCCGAGGAGTGGAGTACCCGGCAACCCGCGACCATGGTTGATTTCGACGGCCCGATTCAAAGCCATTGATACTCTGCGTCGACGGGCAAGATTTGATGCGTCTCAAGACGAGCTCGTGCGATATCTCGAAGCGCAATGGAGTTCGGCGGAAAGGTCCAATGAAGAGGACAGCCTTGAGGATGACCGGCTGCGCCTGATTTTTACCTGCTGTCATCCATCTCTGGCGCCGGAAGCGCGCGTTGCGCTCACCTTGCGTGAGGTGTGCGGGCTGACAACCGAGGAGATCGCAAAGGCCTTCCTCACCACTCCGCGTACGCTGGCGCAGCGCATTGTGCGCGCCAAGGCAAAGATTCGAGAGACACCGATTCCGTACGAGGTGCCGACGCCGCAGGAATTGCCGGAGCGACTGGGCGCGGTGCTTCAGGTCATCTATCTCGTCTTTAACGAGGGTTATTCGGCTGCGGCGGGAGCGGAGGTAACGCGGGCCGAGCTAACCGGCGAGGCGATTCGACTGGGCCGGTTGCTGATCGAACTCCAGCCAGAGCCGGAAGTCATTGGGCTGCTTTCCCTGATGTTGCTGCAGGAATCCCGTCGCGCCGCGAGAACCTCTCCGACCGGAGAGCTGATTTTGCTGGAGAATCAGGACCGCTCGCTCTGGAACCGGGAGCAGATCGCGGAGGGAGTGGCATTGCTGGAGAAAGCCCTGAAGTCCCGCCGCTTCGGCTCTTACACACTGCAGGCTGCGATTGCGGCCGTTCATGCGGAGGCGGAATCGGTCGCTGCGACCGACTGGCGGCAGATTGTTGCGCTTTACGACCAATTGGTACGAATTCAGCCTTCGCCAGTTGTACAGCTCAATCGTGCCGTGGCAATTGCCATGTGCGATGGTCCAGAGGCCGGTCTGGCGCATATCGACGCGGTGTTGGAACATGGCGAATTGGCAAATTATTACCTGGCGCATTCAGCCCGTGCAGATATGTACCGCAGGCTCGGCAGGACAGCTGAGGCTCGGTCCTCTTATGAGAAAGCGCTGGCGCTGACCCAACAGGAACCAGAGCGGCAATTCCTGCAAGAGCGGATTCGGCAGTTGAAATAAAAATTGGGATAGCTGTCGATTTTCCGTCTCCCCAACGACTATAGGACAAAAGAACGATGAGCTACGGCTCCTGAGTGAACAGGAAACGAGTCATCGGAAACAAACCACAAGGAACCAAGGAGAAAAAGTCATGCCACAGTATCTGGTTGCTAACTACCTCCCCGACGACTTCGACCCGTCCACCGTAACCGAAGCGATGATGGAAGAGATCCACGCGCTCAACCGCGAAATGATTGCTGCCGGCGTGAGGAAGTTCGCCTGCGGCATTTCCCCGGCCGGCAGCGCGAAGACGCTGCGGGCGCAGCCCGACGGCAAGGTGCTCGTCACCGACGGGCCGTACACCGAGACCAAGGAGCACATGGGCGGATTTTGGATACTGGAATGCGCCGATATGGACGAGGCGCTGGCATGGGCGAAGAAGGGTGCCATCGCCTGCGATGTGGCCGGCGAGGTGCGCGAGCTTCTTTTCTACCCGGCTCCGGAAGAAGCAACGAAATAGTCCCACCCGCCGCGACTTCGGAATATGCACCGTCTTGACTATGGGATGAACGAGCCAGCGCGAAGCTACGCCGCTGGCTCCCACCCGGAAGGAAGAGGAGAAGAACAGTGAAATACCTCTGTTTTGGCTACTACGACAAAGGCAAATTCGATGGCATGACTGAGAGCGAGCGAAACGCCATGTTCGATACATGCTTTGAATATGACGACCATCTTCGCGCCAGCGGGCACTGGGCCGGTGGAGAAGCGCTTCAGGGGCCGGAGACCGCCCTGACCCTGTACTGGAAGAACGGCAAGGTGGCAACGACCGACGGCCCCTATGCGGAAACCAAGGAACAACTCGGCGGCATTCTCGTCCTTGAGGCGAGGGACATGAATCATGCTGTACAGCTCATCGGCCAGCATCCGGCTCTGACGTATGGCAACATTTTCGAGATTCGGCCAGCCGGGGACATGAACGAAATCATCAAGGCAAGCGAGCAGCGACGGAGACAGAACACTGCACGCTGAATAATGGTCTTGCGCTGGTCATCGCCGGCGGTCGAGGTGCGTCCGTTTCTGTCGCGGGTAAGAGGGGGCGCATAGTGCTGGTGCATAAGAGAGGGACAATCCAATGAGAAATGTAATCTACGCAATCAACATTACCGTGCTTGTTCGATGTAACGCTCTTCTTACGCCATGCGTCTGCCTTTCAGTCCCTGCTATGTTGCGCGACTCAACTTTTAGGCGGGTGGCCCTAGGCTTTTGATCTCGCTGGCGGGTGGCGCGCAGGCCCCCTTCGCATAAGTTGAGTTGCCTACCACATTCAGCCAGAGGTCGAGGCCTGTGGTACCCACCCTTCGCAAAATGCGCGAAGGATGGGGCACCCGATTGTTTTAGTGGTGGATAGGAGGCCAAAGGCCGGGCCGCCCGCCCCGATCAATCGCCGCCCGCTTTGGTCGGGATTGCCTTCGTGTCTTGCGATACTTACGTGTCATGACGCAGGTGTACAGATGCTCTCGTCATGACGTTATGTTCCTCCAGGAACACTTACGCGTTCTCCGCGGGTGGCCCTGGAAGCATTGCGTTACGCGCCGCAGGCGATCAGAGGAGGTAGGGCACCAGGGCGGCGGTCTGTCGGGCATAGGTAGCATACGTCTCCCCAAACTGGGAGCGCATCCACTCCTCCTCCATGCGGAGCTTGAGCCAGAACACGAGGAAGATGAGGACGAAAACGATGAACCCGCGCACCTGGGAGATTGCAATCGCCATGCCAAGAAACCCGGTCAGAATGCCGGTGTAGATTGGGTGACGCACCACGCCGTAGGGGCCCGTGGTGATCAGCTCATGGCCCTGCTTAATGGTGACGGAGCGACTCCAGTTGCGGCCGAGGTGCTCGCGCGCCCAGACGGCGAAGAGAAGGCCGGCGACGGTGAGTGCGGCTCCCAGCCAAAATGGCCAATAACCAGACGGCCAGAGTTGGACGTAAAGCCAAGACAGCGGGAGGCGAGGTACCGAGAGTAAAACAATCGCGATCAGGAAGATGAGGATGCGGAGGATGCGCGAGGCTGCGGGCTCGATACGCTGGGTGGCTTTGGTATCCGCAGCTTTGATCTGCCAGTAGAGAAGAAAAACGATCCAGACCGCGGGAAAGAAAGATTCGTAGAACCAAAGCATGTGGGCCTCCGAGCGGTAAAAGTACTACGTAGGCGGGCCGACGGAAAGCGTGGGTGAAATGCGGGGACAGAGAGACGGGACGTTCACCATTGTCACGGCGCTGGTCGAAAACTGGAGAAGTGGGATTCGAAGCGAAGCTGAAATGGCCAACAAAGAACCTACCCGCGCACAGATGCCTTAGGGCTTTGCGGGCAGCGGCTGCCAGAGCTCAATCTTGTTCCCATCCAGGTCATAGATCCAGGCAAAGCGACCGTAGGATTCATCCATTCGTTTGGCGTCAATCTTGACTCCCTCTTGTTTTAAGCGGTCGAGCAAAGCATCCATATCGTCGACGATGTAGTTGATCATGAACGGTGCGGGGCTGGGATCGAAATACTTAGTGGAGGCGGGAAAAACCGTCCAAACGGTAACGTGTTCCTTTTGCGGGTCGTCGTGCTCGCGCCACGGAAGCATCGCGCCTTGGCCGTTGTCAGCGAGTCCAAGATGCTTCGCATACCATTCGCGCATTTGATCACGATTCGCGGATTTGAAGAAGACACCGCCGATTCCAAGGATGCGCCCGCGCTGCTCCATCTTCACAAGCGGCTTCGGCTTTTCCGGTTGCGGAGATTGCACTTCCTGTCCTCCCATGGAGCGAGCTGAGATGAGCAACAGCGAGGCGAGCGCAATTGTGCTCCACGGTAATCCTCGCATGCGTGGATTATACAAATTGCGGAGTAGCTGTCGATTTTCGGTCTCCCGAACGACTATCTGATAACAGAACGATGAGCTACGGTTCTGAGTCATAGGAAGGAAGAAGTCACAGGAGACCAGGAGGAATGGATGAAATACATCTGTTTGGGATACCTCGAGCCAGGAAAATTCGAAGGGATGACCGAGGACGAGCGAGACGCGACGTTCGACGAATGCTTTGAGCACAACGACCATATGCGCGCCAACGGACATCTGGTTGCCGAAGTACCTCTTCAGCCTCCAGAGACCGCGTTGACCCTGTACTGGAAAAACGGCAAAGTCGCGACCACCGACGGCCCCTATGCGGAAACCAAGGAACAGCTCGGCGGCATTCAAATCCTTGAGGCGCGAGACCTCAATCATGCCGTTCAGCTGGTCTCGCAGCAACCAGGCTTTAAGTTTGGGCTTGGACCAATTGAGATACGGCCAGTTATGGATTTGAGCGAAATCATAAAAGAGAGCGAGCAGCGACGACGGCGAAAGGGGACCTCGCAATAATGCCGGCCACGAGCAGGCTGCTGAAAAATTCTGCCTGGAATAGGTTTTGGGAAGGGCACGACTTCAGTCGTGCCGCTAAATCCTCTGATGGAAATGAATGCTCGAGGGTGGGGATTTTGCCCATCCATTCTTCGCCCTCAAGTCCCGCCGCCGCGGGATTACCCAGTAGTGGACGTCGACAACAGCAACAGCAGGTTGTGAAATGTAACGATTGCAACAACCGCGGTTAATGCTAAGCGATAAAAAAATAATGCCTGTGGCCCACACGGAGAAAGAAGGTTCACTCGCTCTTGGGAGGACATGGGAGATCTAACGCTTGATATCGAGCAGGTCATTCAAAGGATCATCAGCATTTGTCCGACTATAAAAATTCGACAGCTGGAAGTGTTGCATCCCGGAGCAGATGATGACGGACTTTGGTTCTTCACATGGCCCGGCAGCAACCTCCAGGTGCAAATCGAGTCGCCGAATGGCATGTGTCCTTTCTTGATTGAAACTGACGAGAGCAACGGCCGCTTCACTAGCTTATCGATCGAAGAAACTGTGGAAACTCTGGTTGGGCTCCTTCACCTCTGACACCCAATGATCGCGCGCTCCGCGATTGAGGAGGGGCAAGATGCTGTTACCTCAACGCTCCCAAACAAGAAAGCTCCGCAGCGAGTCCCTTCGCTTGCTCGCCGCTCAAAAACTCGAATCTCGAGGCTTCACGAAACCATCGAAGACGTGTTATGTCTACAGGCCGCATCTCAATCCGCTCACCCGTCGCCACACGAATCAACTGAACTTCCCGCCACCCTCCCGCGTATCCATCCCCATGGCGAAGTCTGCCTCATCGCGTCCTTTTGACTTCCACCCCCGCCCGCCATACCATCTCAGTTCCGGACGGCTCCCCGCATGATTGGCCAGACCATCTCCCACTACCGCATCGTCGACAAACTCGGCGGCGGTGGTATGGGCGTCGTCTATAAGGCCGAAGACATTAAACTCGGACGCTTCGTCGCTCTTAAATTCCTTCCGCCCGAAGTCGCCGCCGACCCGCAATCGCTCGAGCGCTTTCAGCGCGAAGCCCGAGCCGCCTCGGCCCTGAATCATCCCAACATCTGTACCATCCACGAAATCGATGAAGCTTCCGGGCAGACCTTCATCGTCATGGAGTACCTCGAGGGCGTCACGCTGAAGCACAGCATCGACGGCCGACCTCTCGAGACTGATGTCCTGCTGCAACTCGCCATCGAAATCGCGGATGCCCTCGACGCCGCCCATGCTCAGGGCATCATTCATCGCGACATCAAGCCTGCCAACGTCTTCGTCACCAAGCGCGGCCACGCCAAGATCCTCGACTTCGGCCTCGCCAAGCTGATGCCATCGTCGCGGGACACGGGCCAGACCGTCAACCTCAGCTCGCCCACCTTGCTCGATGACGCTCTGCTCACCAGTCCGGGCACCGCCGTCGGGACGATTGCCTACATGTCGCCCGAGCAGGCCAAGGGCAAGGACCTTGACGCGCGCACCGATTTGTTTTCATTCGGAGCGGTGCTGTACGAGATGGCCACCGGCTCGGTACCGTTTCGCGGAGACACCACCGCCGTCATCTTCGAAGCCATTCTGAATCGAGCGCCGCTTCCGGCCGTGCGCTTCAATCCCGACATTCCGGCGCGGCTCGAGGAAATTATCGGCAAGGCTCTCGAGAAAGATCGCGACATGCGCTACCAGCACGCTTCGGAGATGCGCAGCGATCTGAAGCGCCTGCAGCGCGACAGCGGCTCCGGCCGTGGTGCGGCATCGTCGGTGGGCTCTATCAGCGACAGCCATCCCGTCGCGGTGTCCGCTGGAAGTTCCGGCAGTGTCGCGGTTCGCGACGCCACTCCGCCCACTGCAACACCCGCGGCACACGGAAGCAGTTCGAGCGTCAGAGCCGTTGCTCGCCAGCATCGGGTTGGCACCGCAGTGTTCGCACTCATCGTTCTTGCGGTTCTGGCGGCGGCTGCATTTGGTATTTACGCCCTCGTCACTCGCAGCGGCCCGCTTCCATTTCAGAATTTCACCATCACGCAAATCACCAACAGCGGCAAGGTCGATCTGGCCGCCATTTCTCCTGACGGTCGCTACCTCTTGCACGTGCAGAACGACTCCGGCCAGCGGAGTCTCTGGCTGCGCAACATTCCTACCGGAAGCGACACGCAGATTCTTCCTCCGGCTCCGGGGACCTATGCCTCGCTGGCGTTTTCGCCCGACGGCAATTACGTGTTATATCGCAAGTCCGCCACCGTTCGTGCGAACGAGTTCAACCTGTTTCGCGCTCCGGTGCTAGGCGGCGCGCCCAGGCAAGTCATCCGCGACATCGACAGCGACGTCTCTTTCTCGCCCGACGGACAGCGCATGGCTTTCATCCGCGCCAATGACCCCGAGCCCGGCAAATATCGTTTGCTCACTACGAACCTCGAGGGCGGCGACGAGAACGTTCTCTTGATCGCCAAGCCCGCGCGTGGGGCCGACCCCTCTCACATCGCCTGGTCGCCCGACGGCAAACAGATCGCTTACTCTTTTCAGGGGACAGGGGAGATCATCGGCTATGTCGAGACCTTCGATGTCGCGCGAAAACAGGTTGGTACTCTGGCGGCCCTATCCCAGGCCAGCATCTTTGAGCTGAGCTGGTTGCCAAACGGACGCGCTCTGCTGGTCGTTTATTCTCCTAAGGGGCCTCGCGGTGATCGGGCGCAGATCGGCGTGCTCACGAACGATGGCAAGTTGCATCCCGTCACTCGCGATACGAATCGCTACGCGACGCTCACGCTCTCGGCCGATGCCCGTAGTGCGGCTAGCGTTCAGGTCAAAACCAATCGTTCGATGTTGCTGTTTCCTATCGCTGGACAATCAGCGTCGGCTACGCCCACGATGGTGACGCAAGTCCCCGATCCGCGCCAGGTCCAATGGACCTCCGACGGCAAGCTGTTGGTGCCCGAAATCGACAACCTCACCCGCATCGATCCCAGCGGACAGAATTCAACGGTGCTGGTCAGCGACCCCAACGCAGCGATTTTCGATCCGCACCCTTGTGGGTCGCGTTACCTGGTTTTTACGTGGGCCTTTCACGGCGGCAACTCCGTCAACATCTGGCGGACAAATTCCGATGGATCCTCTCCCAAGCAACTGACGTCGCACGTGCTGGATACGAGCCCGCTCTGCTCTCCGGACGAGAAGTGGGTCTACTACATCGAAGGCCCGGGCGTGCCGCGCCTCATGCGCGTCCCCATTGACGGCGGCAACGCCGAGATGGTTCCGGGCAGCGACATCCCAAACCGTTTTGCCATCGAGGGCATTGCTTTCATCGCGCCCGACAACAAGTCGATCGGATTCTCCGTCGACCTGATCGATCCGCGCACCAACGACGCCGTGGCAAAGCTCGCGATCGTCAACCTCGATGGGCCGCCATCCCCGGCGCACATGGTCGATCTCGATCCGCGCTTAGGGGCCGGGAACTCTACCCCGGGCGTGCAGCTTATCCCCAACATGAATGCGGTGAGTTACCTGATCAGCGAGAACGGCGGCAGTAACCTGTGGCTGCAGCCCCTCGACGGCTCCCCCGGCCGCCAGATCACCCACCTGCCTTCCGAACAAATCAGCAGCTACGCCTGGTCCCCAGACGGCAAATCCATAGCATTAATTCGCCGTGAAGACGTAGCGGATGTGGTCCTGCTCAAAGAAGGAAATCCTTAGAGCAGGCCTATCTCTCGCCTGTGTTACACACCCGTCGACACCGCGTTCACGAAGCTAGTTCCAAGGCTTGCCGTCCGTCGGGGTCGGGCACAGGCAGTCTGTCGTACTCGATAGTTTCACGAAGCCGGCATCGGGGCCTGCGTACGTCCACACTGCGCATGAATTATTCACCACGACCGAAGTTGAAAGATCGCGCGTAAAACAATTGTATTGGTCGATTTTCGAGGCATCTCCGTTGGCAAATGCTGCTGCTGCCGCCGTCGCCATTTGCTGGGTGTACGTACTCGCCTGCGTTGGCTGTCCAGGAGGATGGGTGCAGTCGTTGTAGACCTGGCCGAGGCCGTTGTCATGCGCTAGATTGCAGCCGCAACTCGCGGTTGGAGCGACAAGTTTTGTCTCGCAGCTGCGAAGATCCAGCGGGCGTGAGAAGGAATCACTCAATCATACTTCTCGTACAGAATCGACTTGCGATCCCATCCCAGGCTCTTCAGCAGTTCACGGTTCGCGCTCACCATCTTGTCGAGACCGCAGATGTAAGCGTGCATGTCGGCGCGGGCGCCGACGATGCCAGGCACGTGCTCCTGCACGTAGCCGCGCAGGCCCATCCACTCGGAGGCACCCCGGCTGAGCGTCGGAAGGTAATTGAAATTCTGGTGCTCGGCGGCGAGTTGAAGAAATTCTTCGTGATAGTAGATGTCTTTTTCAGTGCGGCTTCCGAACAGCAGCCAAAAGTTTTTGTCCTGATGTCGTTCCCGATCCGCAAGCAGCCAGTGCAGCATTGAGCGGAACGGCGCGATGCCGGTGCCGGTTGCGATGAAGAGCGTGTCACGCAGCGGCGGACGCAAAATGAAATTGCCGAATGGTCCTTGTCCTGAAATCTCTGCGCCTGGTTCGAGATCGCAGAGGTAGTTCGACATGAATCCGTCCTGCACGCGGTTCAGGCAGAAAGCAAAGCGATTCCCGTCGGGCGGCGACGCGATAGAGTAGGCGCGCGTGAGTTCTTCGCCGTCCGGCTTGGTGTGGGTGAGCGAGAGCCATTGCCCGGGCACGAATCCGAAATGGCCGCCTTCGACTTCGAACTCGAGGTGCCTCGTGTAGTCGGAGAGGGAAGTGCTACGCGTGAGACGCGCAAGCAGAGTTTGAAACGCCATACCATGTAGATGAATTGGCGGGCTGCTCCGGTGCGGCTCGCAAATGTGAGATATCTTCCACGTGGAACACTGTGCAAAACTGTGCGCCCGGTGCTTAACTATAAGCAAATGTGTGAAACTGTGGAAGCGATTCATGTTGGGGGAGTTGCGCTTCGCATTTCGTTTCTGGCTGTCACTGGCGATTGTGATGACGTCACTTTATGCCGATTGGTCGGCGGTTGCGGATGGTCTTCCGGAGCGTGGGGACTCGCTGAGACGTAAATCGCTATACTCTCCGTTTCGCTTTGGAGGTGTGCCTTGGCGATCGATGCGAGGGCGGGGACGCCCTCGCGACTGCCGGCGAGACGCCGGCGCTACTCAAACCTGGTCCGGTGAGGCCGCGTTCATCTGATCGTAGGGGCCGGGAGAAGAGCGAAGTGCCCAGGTCCTTCGCTGCGCTCAGGATGATAAGTTTTTCCGCTCACGACGAGAAGGTATGGGAGGGTTCGTTGAGTTTGTTTGCCCGTGCGTTGCGTTCTTTCCGTAGTGGTTTTCGTGCGGCGCAGATTTTATGTGTCGTTGGGTTGCTGGTGTTCTCGGTGGGGTTTGGTCCGGCGGGAGAGCGGGCGGAGGTCGCGCGCAACTCCAAACTGGGGCAGCAGGACTGGTCGCGCTACGGAGGCTCGCCGGAGAACGATCACTACTCGAGCCTGGCGCAGATCAATCGCAAGAATGTGGGCCGTCTTGCGGTGGCGTGGAGCTTTGATACCGGCGAGGACGGCGGACTTCAAACCAGTCCGCTTGAAGTCGATGGTGTGTTCTACGGAATCACGCCGACACAAAAGATTTTTGCGCTCGAGGCAGCGACCGGCAAGCTGTTCTGGAAATTTGATTCGGGCATTCGGGGAACGCAGCCTGATCGCGGACTCGCTTACTGGACCGATGGCAAGGGCAAGCGAATCTTCGTCGGCGTGATGAATTTTGTGTATGCGCTCGATGCGGTGACGGGCGTACCGGTACCGGGTTTCGGCAAGAACGGGCGCATCGATTTGCGCGACGACCTGGGGCGCGACCCTTCGACGCTTTCGATTTATCTGACCAGTCCGGGTGTGGTTTACAAGGACCTGCTGATCGTGGGTGGCCGCGAGCCGGAGACGCTGCCTGCGCCGCCCGGAGATATTCGGGCCTACGATGTGCGTACCGGCAAACTGCGCTGGTCGTTTCACACTATCCCGCGCCCCGGTGAATTTGGATACGACACGTGGCCGAAGGAAGCCTGGAAATCCTCGGGCGCCGCGAACAACTGGACGGGGATGTCGCTCGATACGCAGCGGGGAATCGTGTACGTGCCGACCGGGTCCGCGGCCATGGATTTCTATGGGGCCGATCGTCTCGGCGATGATCTGTTTGGCGACTGCCTGCTGGCGCTGAACGCCGAAAACGGGGAGAGGATCTGGCACTTCCAGGAAGTGCGGCACGACATCTGGGACCGCGATCTGCCAGCGCCTCCCGTGCTGCTTACGGTGAAGCGCGACGGCAAGCCGGTCGATGCGATTGCGCAAACGACCAAGCAAGGGTTCATTTACCTTTTCGATCGCGCCAATGGCAAGCCGCTGTTTCCGATTGAATACAGAAAATTTCCGGCGAGTGACGTGCCGGGAGAAGTTGCGTCAACTGAACAGCCGGTGCCGACCAAGCCTGCACCCTTCGCTCGGCAAAGCATCGGCGAAGACGCGCTGACGACGCGCACGCCCGAAGCGCATCAGTGGGCAGTCGAGCGCTTCCGCAAATTCCGCAACGAGGGCCTGTTCGTTCCGTTCAGCGTGGGCAAAGACACGGTGGTGTTCCCCGGCTTTGACGGCGGCTCGGAGTGGGGCGGCCCAGCGGTCGATCGAGAGACAGGAATTATTTATGTGAACGCCAACGAGGTCGCGTGGACTGGTGCGCTCACGGAAAACACAGGCGAGGGAAGTGTGCGCTCGATTTATCTAAACCAGTGCGGCGTCTGCCACGGCGAGAAGATGGAAGGATCGCCGCCCGCGATTCCTTCGCTGGTGGGAGCGGTGGACCGTAACACGCCCGCCGAAGTCACCGCGACGATCAAGAACGGCAAGGGGCGGATGCAGGGTTTCCCGAACCTGACCGATGAGCAGGTGTTTGCGCTGGTGAACTACATCTCGACCGGCGAGAGTAAGGAATTGGAGAGCAGCGGCCCGGCCCCTGTGTCGATGAAGTACCGGTTCACCGGGTATCACAAGTTTCTGGATCTTGAAGGGTATCCGGCGATTGCTCCGCCATGGGGTACATTGACGGCGATCAATCTGAATACCGGCGAGCAGGCCTGGAAGATTCCGTTGGGCGAATATCCGGAACTGGCGGCGAAGGGGCAGGACAAGACCGGGACCGAAAATTACGGAGGGCCGGTGGTGACGGCGGGTGGGTTGTTGTTCATTGGGGCGTCGAATTTCGACAAGAAGTTTCGGGCATTCGATAAGGCGACCGGAAAATTGTTGTGGGAGACGAAGTTGCCGTTTTCCGGCAATGCCACCCCGATTACGTATGAGGTCAACGGGCGTCAGTTTGTGGTGATTGCAGCCGGAGGCGGCAAGGATCCGCGTTCGGGATCGGGTGGGGTGTACGTGGCGTTTGCGTTGCCGGCAAAGTGAGCGGCGTTTCCTACCCTATCCAAGATTACGACGGGCTTTAACGCTTGCAATCTGGGCTACCGAGAATCGTTCCTTTTCGCCAGCTATCGTTTTGGAGCCGATCCGCGTCTCTATACCATGCATGTTCTTGTCTGCAACCGGGAGCACGCAGAATGAAGATTCTTGGGAAGACTGCCCATCTGACGATAACGCCTGTTCGCCGCAGGGTTTGTTCTGAATTAAGGGGTGCTCGTAGCGCTTCGCTAGCTGTATTCGCACTTCTGGCGGTCGCGATGGCCGGGCTGGCCCGCGAGCGTGGCCCTCGCGTTGAGGTGACGTGTGCCTCGCCGCCCATTCCGGTTCGCCTCGACAAGCAGCAGGTGCTGGTCTATGAGCTGCACGTCACGAATTTTGATGTCGTGCCGGTGACTTTAAAGCACGTGGAGGTGTTCGCTGGCGACGAGAGCACTGGGCCGGTTGCTTCGCTCGACGAGAAAGCGCTTGCGGCGGCGATGATTCGGGTGGGATCTGGAATGATGCCGTCCGGGGATCATGGAAGTCCCGCGGAAGTGGCGCGCGTGATCGAGCCGGGAGCGCGTTCCGTGATCTATATGTGGATCGTGCTGCCGACGAACCCTGCCGTACCCGCCAGCCTTCGGCACCGGATGATTTTCTCGGCGGCTGCTAGGGGAGGGGGCAGTCCGAACGACGCTATTCTGGAAAATTTCCAGGTGCCAATCAGTCACGACGCGGTGTTGACGTTGCGCCCGCCGTTTCATGGAGGCATTTGGCTTGCGGGGGATGGTCCTGCAAATAACACGAATCACCGGCGGGCGATCACCGCGGTTGACGGGCACATTTATTCGGCGGAGCGGTTCGCGATCGACTGGATCAAGGTGGGTCCGAATGGCGACTCGCGTCACGACGGATCGACGCACAACGACAACTGGTGGGGTTGGGGCGAGCCGGTGCTGGCCGTGGCTGACGGAGAGATTATCGAGGTCGTGGATGGAATCCCGGATAATGTGCCGCGCGTGCTGCCTCCGGTCACGCTCGACAACATCGCCGGCAATCACGTCATCCTGAAGATCGCTCCCAACCGCTACGTGACGTATGCGCACCTGCAGAATGGAAGCGCCAAGGTACGCGTGCATGATCGGGTGCACGCAGGGGATGCGCTGGCGCTGCTCGGAAACAGCGGCAATACGACCGGGGCGCACTTGCATATGCAGGTGAGCGATCGGGGCTCAGTGCTCGAGGCGGAAGGCGTTCCGTTCGTGTTGGAGAAGTTCACTTATCTGGGGCCCGGAGCGGATTATGAACTCGATAAGCATGTTACGGCGCCTTGGATGCAATCGATTCCGCCGGGCGATGGGGTGGTGGAGTTCGAGGGAGAGAAGAAGTAGGGCTGCTAGTGGCGAGGCGATGCACGGGTTCGTGGCGAAACGTTCGTGCGAGGGCGAGGACGCCCGCCGCTCCATTGATTCATCGGGGCCGAGGGAGATTATTCCACCGTTACGGACTTGGCCAGGTTTCTTGGCTGGTCTACGTCGCAGCCTCGGCGGACGGCGATGTGGTAGGCCAGTAGCTGCAGGGGAACGATTTCGAGGATCGGCGCTAGTTCTTCGGGGGCTGGCGGGATGTAGATTACGTGGTCGGCCGCCTCTTTGATTTCTTCGTCGCCTTCGGTGGCTAGCGCGATGACCTGTCCTGAGCGCGCTTTCACTTCTTTCAAATTGGACATCGTCTTTTCGTAGCGCACCACCGAGAGCGGGTCGTGGGGATCACGTGTTGCGATAATTACGACCGGCAGATTCTCGTCGATAAGCGCGTTGGGGCCGTGCTTCATTTCGCCCGCCGGATAACCTTCGGCGTGGATGTAGGAAACCTCCTTCAATTTCAGGGCACCTTCAAGAGCAATGGGGTAGTGGATGCCGCGTCCGAGAAAGAGAAAGTCCTGCGCGCGCGAGTAGATCTTGGCGAGTTCTTCGCACTGTTCTTCCCGAGTCAATACTTGTTCCAACTTACCGGGCAGGCGGGTCAGCTCGAAGACTTCCGACTTGGACTGTTCGGGAGTAAGTGTTCCACGCACCTGTCCGAGATAGAGCGAGAGCAAATAGAGCGCGGTGAGTTGGGCGGTGAATGCCTTTGTAGAGGCGACGCCGATCTCCGGGCCGGCATGGGTGTAGATAGTGCCTTGCGCTTCGCGCGTCACCATCGATCCAACAACGTTGCAGATTGCAAGAGTCTTACATCCCTTTGCCTTGGCCTCGCGCTGGGCGGCGATGGTGTCGGCAGTTTCGCCGGACTGCGTGATCAACAGCGTGATGGTGTCGGGCGGGATGATGGGATCGCGATAGCGCCATTCGCTGGCGTAGTCGACCTCGACCGGAATGCGGGCAAGGCTTTCGATCATGAACTTGCCGGCTTGTCCGGCGTGCCAACTCGTTCCGCAGGCGGCGATGTTGATCTTCTTGGCGGCGCGCAACTCAGCCTCGGTGATCTCCATCTCTTCAAGGAAGATGTGTCCCGTGTCCTGGGAAACGCGGCCGAGGGTGGTGTCGCGCACGGAGCGGGGCTGCTCATAGATTTCCTTGAGCATGAAGTGCTTGTATCCGCCCTTTTCGGCCATGATCGGGTCCCAGGTCACGTGCTGGACCTGGCGGGTGACGGGATTCCCGTCGAAGTCGGTGAGCTTCACGCCGTCGGGCGTGATGACGGCGAGGTCGCCGTCGCCGAGGAAGAAAAGATCGCGCGTGTGATAAAGGATAGCGGGCACGTCGGAGGCGACGAAGTATTCGTCCTTGCCCAAGCCGATGACGGCAGGCGGGCCGTTCCGAGCGGAGACAATTTTGTTGGGTTCGTCGACCGCGATGACGCTTAGGGCGAACACGCCGGTCAGTTCTTTCACCGCCTTGCGGACGGCTTCTTCGAGCGGGGGGCGGTGGCCGTTGCCGCTCTTCAGAAAATACTTCTCGATCAGGTGCGCGATGATTTCGGTATCAGTTTCAGTGGTGAACTTATGGCCTTCCTCGATCAGCTTTTTCTTGAGGGAAAGGTAGTTCTCGACGATGCCGTTGTGGACGACGACGATTTTGCCGGTGCAGTCGCGGTGCGGGTGGGCGTTTTCTTCGCTGGGGCGCCCGTGCGTAGCCCAGCGGGTGTGACCGATGCCGTAGGTGCCCTCGAGGGGTTTCTGGCGGATGACGTCTTCGAGATTGCGCAGCTTGCCTTCGGCGCGGCGAATCTGGAGGCCGTTGCCGTTGCCGGCGACCGCGATGCCTGCGGAATCATAGCCCCGATATTCGAGGCGGCGGAGCCCTTCAATAATGACCGGTACAACTTCTTTTTTGCCGACGTAGCCGACGATGCCGCACATAAACCGGAACTCCTGTTTTGAACGAGGGCTTGAGTACTGACTTATCTTGCAAAACCTAAGGTATCTACAGTAGCTGCCAACCAAGACGCGACAGGGGCGACTTAGTCTTCGAGGGAGTAGCGATACTCTTCGATCACGGGATTGGTCAGGACTTCACGAGCGATGCGCTCGACTTCGGACTGAGCTTCGTCGCGGGTCAAGACGCCATCGAGACTGAGTTCGAAATATTTCCCCTGGCGAACGTCTCCCAGACCCTTGTAGCCCATTTTGTTAAGCGCGCCCTGGATCGTCTTTCCCTGGGGATCGAGAACACTCTTCTTGAGCGAAACGTAGACGTAGGCTTTCATCCGTTCAATTATACGTCAGGGGTTTTGAGGGACTGAAGAACACAGGGGGCGCAGGACGGCTAGCGAAAAACTCCATAAAAGTGGGGGATTATTGCGTTTTTGCGATCTCGATCTGGCGATCGAGATCGGCGAGCGCTTGCTCGAGCATCTGACGTAGGCGCGAGTCGCGGGCGTTCTGCAACTGCTGGAGAACACGCTGACGCGATAGACGAAGCCCTTCCATCTGCCGGACTCGTACTGCCTCCAGGGGAGAAAGTTTTTTGCTGGAAGGTTGCTTTCCGAGAGCGGCTTCGGCCTGCTGTTCTTCTACTGACTTACTTTCCCAGCCACGTGCCATATCTAGATTGTAAGCGGACGGACCAAAATCGGGAAGAATGCGTGATCGTCGAAGGATAATGGACCTCAAGGTCAGTTTGTTGTGATCCCTATCACAAAGCCAAAAACCTTTTTACTGTCGTGTGAAGTGTGAGCATTTTTTCTGTGCAAGCAAAGGAAAAGGGGCTATGATCAACGCAAATTTGGAGATCGGCTTGCGTTGAGGGGCGCGAGCCAAGATTGAATGTTGTCTAGCAATAGCCACTATAACCCTCGCGACGAACGCCACCGTTACGAGGCTCTGTTAGAGATGGCGGACCTCGTTGTCCGGCATCAGTCCCTGCCCGAGCTATTTCGTGATGTAGCGATCCGCCTTCGCCAAGTGGCGGATTTTCGGTTTCTTAACTTCTCCCTGCACGACTCCAAAGACAACTCCATGCACTTGCACTGGTGGGAGGGACCCCATGCGGCCGACTTCCCGACGACGGTAGGTGTGTCGGAATCTCCGAGCGGGTGGGTGCGCGAGCGTCAGGAGGAGTTGCTGTTTTCTGACGTGAAAACAGAGACTCGCTTTCCAGCCATTGTGACTCTACTTAGGGACCCTGGTGTCCAGACTTATTATTTGGTGCCGCTCACTACGGCGCAGAACCGGCTGGGTGCGTTAGGCGTGGCTAGCTCGGAAATCGATGCTTATCAGGAAGAAGATAAAAGACTGCTTCGCCGGGTCGGGGAACTGGTCGCGCTGGCGGTGGAGAACACGATGACGCGCGATGCCTTGCAGGGAGAGAAGCAACGCCTGCAGGCACTGGTGGATGTGAACCGCACGCTCGCGTCCAGTCTCGAGATGCAGCGCTTGTTGCCGCTCATCTCGGAATGCGTGACGCGAGTGGTGCCGCACGATTTCGCCGGAGTCACGTTGTTCGAGGGCGATCAGCAGAACATGAAGGCTTACGTTCTGTCGCCGGCTCCGACCAGTCCGCTGGCGGAGATGGGGCGATCGGTTTCGATCGAGCAGACGTTGTCGGCCAAGGTTCAACGCTGGTAATTCGAAATCGCATGGCACTGGAGGCGATGGTCTCCTGACCGTTGCTGACAGCAGGAGCCGGCAGTTCGCCCCTGCCGGCTCCCCTCCATTTCCCTGTATCCTCTACGTTCGTTCCGGGTAGGAATTCCTCCCTAAAAATGGAAACCTAACTCGGCCGTTAGCGTTCTGGGGGTGACATAGTGCGTGCCGCTGAAGGTGGAAAGGAAGTTGTAGAGGGCGACGCGATTGGTGACGTTGATGGCGGTGAATTGCAGGCTGACCTTGTATTTGTCGCCGTGCAACAGGTTGTCCTCTCCTACGGCAAGGTCGAACAGATGCCGGGGGGCGATCCGGTTGGGGTTGCGGTCGGCGTTGTTTGTGCCGGGCGCCGTGATCGATACCAGCGTCGATCCATACTGGGTCCCGGAGCAAAGGCCGTTGGGGGAGATGGGGACGCCGAGCGGGTTCGCGGGGCTGGGAGCAAGCGCGTGAACGGCTCCGCAGAACAGCCCCGCCTGAAACTGCTGATCGGGGCTTAGGCCGGAGACGTCGACCATGGTGTTGCTGCCGTTGACCCCGTTGTTGCAGTCTCCGCCGGCACACGGAACCGGTCCGGCGACGAGGCCGCCATCGTATCGCCAGTTGAACCCCAGCCAAGGTCCGCGCTGCCAGGGCTGATATTGGATGTGGGTCGTCTGGTTAAACTTCTGATCGTGGTCGATGCGGAAAACTCCTCCGGCGGCCGAAGGAGTTGCGCCCGCTCCGCCAACCTGCGGTTGGAAGAATCGGGAAGCGACGCTCGAGAAGACGACGAGGGCGGAAAATCCGTGAACGTTGGGCACGCTGAGGCGTGCGGCGTATCCAGGAATTTTGGAGTTGTGCCACTCGATGGGGAAAGTGATCGGGGTCGCGCCCAGGATGCTGAAGTCATACCCGTTGTGGGTGTACTTCCAGATGTACTCACCCGAAAAGACCAAATAGCGGCTGAAAGCTTGTTGCAAGCCGACGTGGAACTCGTTTCGCCATCCGGGCAGGAATGGAGTGACGCCCGAACCATTACAACCGAGCAGAGGGTTGAGTACGGCGTTGCCGCATCCTGTGCTGGAGAGCACGAGGTTCTCGTTAAACGGAGTTTCGAGAACGCGAGCGTATGAAGCGCGAAGGACGGTGTTGGTCCGCTTGATGTTGTATGCCACGCCTACGCGAGGTTCGGCCTCCTTGTGTGTGCTCAGGCCGTTGTAGAAGTCGCCGCGCAGCCCGAGATTGATGGACCAATGGCCGCGGGTGATCGCATCTTGCAGGTAGAGGCTCAGCAGTTTGACGTCGGTGTGGCCGTTAAAGGCAAAAAGGTGCCCGCCGCGAGTCAGGTCATAGGGTGCCAGGACCGGATTGAAGGCGGGGTTGGCCGGATCGTTGAAAGTCGGATCGACGATGCCGAGCGTGTCGTGTTCATCAAGGAAGGTCTGCTGGTAGACGGCACCCGCTTTTACGTTATGAATCCCTTCAACGTAGGAGAGGGCTGAGCGCACTCCGCCGTTGGTGAGGACGCGGTCCTGACCGACCGTCTGGGATTGCAGTCCGAATTGCAGGTCGGCGAACGGATTGTCGCTGGGGTAGTAGTCGTACTGATCGCGGCGCACGAAACCGCCGAGGGTGAAGACGGTGTTGTTGTCGATTAACCGGATCCACGACGGCGCGATGTTAAAGGTCTTGATCTGCGCCCGCTGGTCGCTTGGCCCTACGGAATGCCCATTCGGATCGAGGCCGTTATTGTCGACGACCAGACCTTTCCACGCGGTAGCGTATTGCTGGTCAAACGAGTTTGGATTCTGGAACCAGGAGCGCGTCACCCCGAGATTCAGATGGACGGAGTCCGCCGTTGAGAATTGATAGTCGACGCGATCGAAAATATTCTCCTCGTTTCCTTTCGCGTGCATCACCGTAAACTCCGGCGGATCGAGGAAGCGTCCGGAGTTGAGCCCGCTGGCAGAGATGAAGTTTCCCCACTTGTCGCCTCCATAGGCGAAATTGAGACCGACGTTGGCAGTGCCGAAAGAGCCGTAGGAAGTAGTCAGGTTGCCGGTCGGCTTCTTGACGCCTTGGCCTGAGCGGGTGGTGAGGTTGATGACCACGCTGGTCTTCTCTCCGTACTCAGCCGGCGGCGCGCCGGAAATCACTTCCATCGATTGCACGGCGTCGAGTGGGATCTGGTTGGAGAAAGTCTTGCTCTGCTGGTCGCTCACCGGTTGGCCGTCGACGGAGAAAGAATTCTCGGCATGGTCACCCAGTCCGTGAAAGAGCCCGTTGGAATCGGCGGCGATGCCGGGAGTGACCAGGGTGATGGCCGAACTGAGCGAGGACGATTGGCTCTCGAGCGGGAGGCGATCCACGATGGCTTTGTCGACGTCAGTGTGGAAGGTGGGGTCGTTTTCAATCAGATCGCCGCCCGCACCTTCCACGGTCACGACTTCCGCTGAAGCAGTGACGGTGAGTTTCACCTTCAAACTCACGGGAACGAGAGAGCGCACGTCGATGTCTTGGCTGTAGGCCGCGAAGCCGGGCGCGCTGACACTTAGGTGGTAGTTGTTGAAGGGGGTGTTGGGAAAAGTGAAGGCTCCATTGTTGTCGGTGTTGGTGGAGCGGCTGAACTGGCTTACGGGATTCCGAATCTCGACGGTCACACCGGGAACTACGGCGCCTGACGGATCGAGGACCGTGCCGGCCACCGAGGTTGAGTTTCCGCCGGATTGCGCCAGCAGAGCCGTGCTACTGAAGAGGACCAAAAGGACAATCAGAAAAACTGCAGAAACGCGAATGAAATGCATTACACCTCTCCTCTCGGAAAGAAAGTCAGCTGAAAAACTCGAAGAAAAATGGGCGAGTTGTTCTAAGCGAATGGCGGAGGACGGATGTAACGGAAAGTGGTGAGAAGTAGGGAATGCGGGGATGCTTCGGGGCAGACCGCAAGGATCGAACGAGCTAAGACCGGGATCGCCTGGTAGCCGGTACTGATCAGAACGCCGGCGTGCGCCACCGAACAAACTGAACATTCATGATTGGCGGAAGGGGAACTACTTGCGTGGACGTGATTGGCCTGGGCAAAGGAGGCGAAGAGCATCAACAGGGCGCAGAGCAACGCGAGCGACGCCCGTCGGGCGCAAAGCCACGCTTGCTGTTGATGATTCATTAAAGAAATTTACCCCTGTTGACGATTGCCACGATTATACGGCGGATCGGACCGGACATTTCAATCCACTGGGCCATGTACATGCACTAGATCCCGCCAGGTGAAGTTACTTCGCCGCTTCCCGCAGCGAGATATTGCCCTTCAGCGAATGAATCTCAAAGGCAGCCGCCGCGCTATGCAGCAGCGAGTTCGACTGTCCCACGCCAGCCAGCACGGGACCGAGGATCTGGTGATCGACCTTGCCCTTCACCGAGCGTGCCTTGAAGTGGGCCATTCCAGCAAAGGGAAGAGCGACGTCAATGTTTCCCGATCCACTCACCAACTTGTAGAAACCCTGGCCTGGGTCACCCAGATAGCGGATGCCCCCGGTGCCGGAATGAACTTCGATCATCGGACCTGAGACGTCCTGCAGGCTGACTTCGCCGCTGGCGGTGCTTACGTCCACGTAGCCGCCCTTGATTTCGCGCAAGGTGATGGGGCCGCTTAGAGTTTTCACGTGCACGTGAGCGTTACGCAGAGAGCGCGCATCGACGGAAGCGGTGGTGCCTTCGAATACGAGGTCGCCTTCAAGGTTCTCGGCGGAAAGAGACCCGGCGGCGGTACTAAGAATGACGCAGGCATCCGGGGGAACAAGCACCTGGTAGTCGACGTTGTCGCCCTTGGCACCGGTTGCGACCTGGGCGCCCGTTATCAGTTCGATACGGTTTTCGTTCTGCTGGTGAAGAATTTCGACGGCGTCCGAATGAGTGACATTGACGACAACACGGTCCACCGCCGATGGCGTCACCGTAATGCGGCCGTACTGGTTGCGGACGGAAATCACCGGCCGCGGTCCCACTTTGTAGGCGAAGGAGTCGCGCTTGATTTGAGCTGAAGCGGCGGCGGTAAGAAGCACAAGGGCGAGAGGCGCGAGGGCGGACTTTCTCATCAAAAATCTCCAATCCGCTGGCACCGCGGAAAATGCCCGGGGAAATCGTGCAAGTGGCACACGGCTGGCTGGTTAGTCGGATGCGAGGGGGATAGGTCGAGTTGCCGCGTTACAGGCCGAAAAGTTCCCGAAGGCGTTTCGTTTGGGCACGGCTCACCGGGATTTCGGTCTGTTTCTTGTCGTCCATGCGTAACTGGTAGGAACTCTTGAACCAGGGAACGACTTCCTTAATGCGATTGATATTGACCAGATAGGAACGGTGGGCGCGCCAGAACAGCTTGGAGTCGAGGCTGTCGAGCAGTTCTTCCAAGGTGCGGCAGTTGGACTGGCCCTCTCCGCCGTTGGGACCGGCGGTCACAACGCTGATGACGCCGTCCTCGATGGAGGCGTAGCAGATGTCGCGTTGATCGATGAGCAACAGCCGACCAGTGGAGCGGATCAGGACCTTGGAGGTGGTCTGCTCCTTCTGCGACTCGAGCATGCGGACCAGGGTCTCGAGCTTGTCGGTCGGCGAGCCGCCGGCTTCCATCTTCGCGCGGACTTTCTGAATGGATTGAGCCACCCGCTTCTTGTCGAACGGCTTGAGCAGGTAGTCGACAGCGTTTACTTCAAACGCTTTGACGGCGTATTGGTCGAAGGCGGTAGCAAATACAATTTTTGGAAGCGTGATTTTCTTGTCGAGCAGTTTCTTGATGACACCGAAGCCATCGAGCCCGGGCATCTGGACGTCGAGGAAGACGAGATCGGGGTTGTGCTCTCGGATCAGGTGCACGGCTTCGAGCCCGTTCTTGCCCTGGGCCACGACGTTTACGTCGCCCACGTCCTTTAGAAGGAAGGAGAGTTCGTCACGGGCGAGTTGTTCGTCGTCGACGATGACCGCGGAGAGAGACATGGATTCGTCCAGTCAGAAGTATAGTTGGCAGTTTTGGAGGGGGTCAACGCGGTCGGGGTCGTTCACACAAAGAGGAGCGTGATCAGCCTGCTCAGCCGATCGCTCAAAAATCCCCACCTAACGCCGCAAAGTACGCGACGTTAAGGATGGGGCACCCGTTCAATCTTGGATCGTGCACTCCGCCTGGTATTGTGTTTTCGCTCGGGAGCAACTTCGTTCCTTGCTCTGTGATTCATTTTGAGAATTTGAGAGATAGAAATTTAGGGAAGATTGCCGGTTGATGTTCATTGTGAGATTTGCACACGATATGTAATTGAAAGTTTACTTGTCATTTGATATTGCTGGGCGCAATGATGTCGAGCAAAGCCTCCTCCCCTGTGCTCGCGTTGTATCAGGAGGGCGTAGTCAGTCACGTCTGTGTTATTCGGCCAAGAGAAGCTCCCCCGCGCCGAAGCATTTCGATTCATTCCATCCCACCGAAATCCCTTGAGGTTTCTCGGGTGAGGTGTCCCATCAATCTGAAAGCTTTCCCCGCCATAAGGAGTTTCCATGTTGCGTCTCAAGCTGTTGCTATTCACTGCGATTCCGTTGCTGGCCGTGCAGCCGATGATGGCCGGCACGTTGGCCGTGGGATCGTGTAAAGCGAAGGTTCCTAGCTTCGCCACCATCTCGCAGGCAGTCACCGCCGCGCCTGCGGGGGCGACCATTCTGGTCTGTCCGGGAATTTATCCGGAGCAAGTGGTGATTCCGCAGTCGGTGACTCTGGAAGGAATTTCGGATTCCAACCAGGACATTGCGATCATCACGGTGCCTTCGACCGGGCTCGTCACGAATGCGACCAGCGTCTTCGGCGAGTCTATTGCCGCACAAGTGCTGGTGCAGGGTGGGCCGGTCAACATCAACAACATCGCTTTCGACGGGACTGGCGGCGATCTGCAATGTGCGGGCAGCACCTGGATCGCGGGCATGTTTTATGCGCCGGGTTCGTCGGGGACGGTGAATCACGCCAAAGTAAGCGGGCAGACAGACGGTGGCTGCGGCGTGGGCGTTTGGGCGGAAAATGCCGATGGGCCGGATAAGTTCGTTACCGTGCAGAACAGCAGCGTGCATGATGTCGATGGTTTTGGAATTTTTGTGGCCAGCAGTGCTTCGTCGCCGAACTTGTTCGCCAGCATTAAGGGGAATGTGGTTGCGGTCAGCGCGAGTGGCTTGATCGGGGTCGGGCTCGATAACGTGACGGGATCGGTTAACGGGAATGATGTTAGCAATGCGATGTTCGGGATCGTTAACACGGCATCGAACGTGTCGATCGCTTTCAATACTACGAGTCTGACAACGGCGGGCGTCGCTCTGCAGGGTGGGGGGATAGTAGCGAACAACCGGATTTCGGCGTCGAACCTGGGCGTGTGGTTCTTCTCGGATGGAGGGGTGGTGCAATTGAACCGGATCTCTAACATCAGCGGCAGCGCGGTCGAATTCAATTGCAGCGCGGCGATCGTGTCAGGCAACACGATCAACGACGCTGCCACGGGGCTCGACAATACGCCAATTGGATTCACAGGGTCGAACACCTTCAACAACACCGTGACCGTGCGGGGAGGAAGCTGCGGTGCGGCCGCGGCTTCGAAGACCGCTTTAGCCGCGACGGCTTCGGGCGTGGGAACCCGGTCGGGTGCGTCGCTCTGGCAGTGGCGTACTCCGGCGTCGCCCTATGCGACGATGAAGTAGCGAAAGGCTGTGGCAATACAAAAGGGATGGCCGACCTGGCCATCCCTTTTAAGTGGACTGAGAGCGGAAAGTGCCCCCATGCCCCCCCGTTGCAAGGGACTACTTACTCGCGGGAGGCTGCGGATTCGCCGGAGGCATAGGCCGCGATATTTTCTTCTTCGCGCTCTTGTGGGCGGCGGCGGTGTCCATCTTTTGATAGTCGCCGGGCACTTCAAACAGGCTGGCGGCTTGCGGGCCTTCCTGAATATTCTGCAGTTCGGTGACGGCTTTTTCGCCCTCCCACTTGATGGCGAACTTCAGTTTCTTGTCGATCCATGCCGTGCCGGTGTCGCCATTCTCCATTGTCCCCGTGTACTTCACGGTGTCACGGCCGTTTAAGGTGTCGTCGCCGATCTTCTTGCACGTGCCCGGATTTTGCATGGCCTTTTCCCAGGCCTTGCATGCGTTTTCGGGATCGTCGATGTGAAACAGGGGAATCGACGATGCGAGGTGTCCGGAAGGCGACACGATGTAGGACTTGTTGCCAGGAAGCACCATCATGCTGCTGCGTTGCGCCACGTTAATGATGGCGTAGCTGGCTTCCTTCTGCTGTCCGGTCACTTCAAAGCGAACCTTGTCGCCGCTCACCGACAGCTTCGTACCAGCCACGTTCTGTGGCTTCTGGCGTACGAGATCGGCGCTGAACTCCTGACTGAGGGCGGGAACGGCGAGTAGCAAAAGCGATCCGGCCAGTTGAAACGCGACTTTACGAGACACAGAGCTCTCCTTGAATTGTCAGGGATGAAATGCCGCAAAATCGGGGGTTGGCAAGCCTCAGAATAGCAAAACGTCCCCAGGGGGCCAAGTTACTCGTGGGCGTCGGAACCGGGCTTGGGAAAGCTCTGCTCGATCCATTTGGACATCAGGTAGTGGTTGTGGTCGGTATAGCCGCTCTTACGATAGACCTCTTTGGCGCCGGTGTTTTGCCGGACCACCTCAAGATGGATGGAGCGGACGTCGAGGGCGCGGGCCTGGTCTTCGACGTGCGCCAGTGCGCTTTTCCCCCAGCCTCTTCCCCGATAGCTCTCGCGAAGATAGAACTCGTCAATGAAAGCGTCGCGGCCGAGATACTCGAGGCTGTAGCCGAGGGTGAGAACGATGTATCCCACGGGCGTCGCGTCGTCGCAGATCAGCCAGGACCGTCCGAAGGACGGTTCACGAAGGAAGGCGCCGAGGGCGACTTGGGCGCGCTCGGGATCGAAGGCGTGGCCGTCGAAGGCGTAGTACTCGCGCATCATCTCGAGCAGAAGTCCCGCGTCGTCTTCGCTGGCGAGACGGAATGACGGTTCCGTGGGCATAGGGACGGTGAATCAGGCGACGTTTTCGATGGCTAGCGCCATGCCCATCCCGCCGCTCACGCAGAGCGTCGCTACGCCCCGGCGGGCCTTGCGGCGAAGAAGTTCGTGCAGGAGCGTGACGGTGATGCGAGTGCCGGTGCATCCGATGGGATGGCCGAGCGCGATTGCGCCACCGTTGACGTTGAGCGTGTCGCGGTCGAAGTGCAGCTCACGATCGCAGGCGAGCACCTGCGCGGCGAAGGCTTCATTCAACTCGACCAGGTCAAAATCGGACAGCTTGAGATTGTGCCTTTCCGCCATCTTGCGCAGGGCGGGAACCGGGCCGATCCCCATGATACGAGGATCGACGCCCGCCGACGTCACGGCGAGGATGCGGACTAGTGGTTTGAGATGGTGCGCCTTGACTAATGCCTCGCTTGCCAGGACGACTGCAGCGGCGCCGTCGGTGATGCCGGAGGAGTTGCCGGCCGTGATGGTTCCGGACTTCGAGAAGACTGGCGCGAGCTTGCCGAGTTTTTCCATGCTCGCGTCGGCGAAAGGATGCTCGTCCCGGCTGAAAACGGTAGCGCCTTTTTTGCCCTCGATCGTGACCGGGGCGAGTTCGTTTTGAAAATGTCCGGCGGCGATGGCGGTGGCGGCGCGGGTCTGAGATGCGAGCGAGAATTCGTCCTGCTCATTGCGCGTAATCTTGTACTGCTCGGCGAGAACTTCGGCGGTTTCGCCCATAACCATTTTCGCCAGGGGACAGAAGAACCCATCGCGGTACATGCCGTCCACCAGTTCCTGGTTGCCGAGACGGTAGCCCCAGCGCGCGCCTTCCAAATAATAAGGTAGGCGGGACATCGATTCGGCTCCGCCGGCGAGCGCGCAGTCGAGGTTGCCAGTAGCGATTTCCTGGTACGCGAGCGCGATGGACTTCAATCCCGAGGCACAGGCCTTGTTGACCGTGTAAGCCGGGACCTCCTGCGGGACGCCGCTGCGGATGGAAATCTGGCGGGCAGGGTTGGGGCCTCCGCCGGCCTGGCGCGCGTTGCCGAAGATCGTCTCTTCGATCTGCGCGGGCTCGATACCGGCGCGCTGGATGGCCGTCTTTGCAGCGATGACGCCCATGTCGGCTGCTGTCATCGAGGCCAGCGATCCACCAAACTTGCCGATGGGCGTGCGCACCGCCGAGAGGATATACACGTTCGTCAAAATGCGTCCTCCAAACTTTTCAGTCTAGCACCCAGAGCAGCTATCAGCCGTCAGCTCTCAGCTGTCAGTACAATCTTGTGAAGGCGGGAAGTGACCTCAGAAGTGCGAACTGAAAGCTGATGGCTGGTAGCTGACGGCTGATAGCTGACGGCTGCATTTCCAGTACACTGACCATTCGCATGAACTACATTTACGGTCTCAACGCGGTCAGCGAAGCGATCAAGGCGCGCGGGCGTGCGTTCCAGTGGGTCGGATTGGCTAAGGAACGGCACGATCTGCGCCTGCAACGCATCATCGAGGAATGCCGCAAGCTGGGCGTGCCGGTGCGATTTCTGCAGCGCACCGAACTTGATCGGCTCGCGGGCAATGCCGCGCACCAGGGAGTGGTGGCGGTCACCTCGGCCAAGCAGTACAGCGGGGTCGAAGATGTGATCGAAGCCAAGCGCGGCGAGTACTCGCTGATCGTGGTGCTCGATGGCGTGGAGGATCCGCACAACCTGGGCGCGATTCTGCGCACCTCGGACGCAGCAGGCGCCGACGGCGTCGTCATTCCAGAGCGCCGCGCGACGGCTGTGACCGGAGTGGTCACCAAAACCTCGGCGGGCGCCAGCGAGCATCTGCCGATCGCGAAGGTCACCAACATCGCGCGCACCGTGGAAGATCTGAAGGAGCGGAACATCTGGGTGGTGGGGCTCGATGAGCGCGGAACGCAGACTTATGACGCGCTCGATTACAAGATGGATTGCGCCATCGTGCTGGGCTCGGAAGGCAAGGGTGTGCACGACCTGGTGCGTAAGAAATGCGACTTCGTGGTTTCGATCCCGATGCTAGGCAAAGTTTCTTCGCTGAATGTTTCGGTGGCCGCCGGAGTTGTCCTGTATGAAATCGTCCGGCAGCGGCGGAAGCAGGCGGCGCCGGATTCGGAATGAAGCTGCTGGCTGTCTTGTTGGTTGCTTTCGCTTCCGTGACCTCGTTCTCGCTTGACCGCGATGCGTTCACGTTCACAAAATACGATCTCGAGGGCACGATCGAACCGGAGCAGCAACGCTTGTCAGTGCGAAGTTCCCTGACCTTGCGCAACGACTCCAAGACTCCTCAGAGAAATGCCGCACTGCAGATTTCTTCCAGCCTGACCTGGCGTTCCATTCAGGCTGCCGGCAAGCCTCTTCAGTTCGTCAGTCAGCCCTATACCTCGGACATCGACCACACCGGCGAATTGTCGGAAGCGATCGTTACCCTGCCAACTGAAGTCAGCCCGGGGAACTCCGTCGAACTCACAGTCGGCTATGAAGGCACCATTGCGCTTGACGCGACGCGGCTCACCCGCATCGGCATGCCAAAGGAAAGCGCAGCTCACACCGACTGGGACCAGATCATCCGGCTGTCTTCCGCCGTGCGCGGAGCGGGGAATGTTGTCTGGTATCCGGTTGCCATGGAAGCGGCGAACCTCTCCGACGAGGGCAGCCTGTTCGAAATTCTCGGGCGATGGAAGGTGCGCGAATCAAATGCGTCAGTGCACATCAAGTTGCGTTACTCGTTTACGGGCGAAGCGAAACCACCGACGCTGATTTGCAGCGCGGAGGGTAAGCGGATGGTGCAAGCGGCTGGAGTTCAGATGGTATTCGCGGAATGCGATTTTTCTCCACTCGGGTTTCAAGCGCCTAGCTTCGTGATGGCGGATTATGCCTTTCTTGACGCTCCCCAACTCCAGGTCTTCTACCGCGAGGAGCACCAGGACAGGGCCGAGAGATTTGCCCAAGCGACCGCCGCGGCGGCGCCCTTTGTGAACGAGTGGGTTGGCGCGATCCGCCGCAAGGTTGTAGTTGCGGAGTTGTTCGATGCCGGAGCGTCCCCGTTCGAAAGCGGTCTCATGCTGCTGACGCCGCTGGGCGACACTGACCCCAAGCTTCTGCAGATAGCCATGGTCCACGAATTGACGCACGCCGCGTTTCCGTCCGATCGCCCGTGGATTTTTGAAGGACTCGCTCACTTTATGCAAGCCGCTTACCGTGAGCAGCAACAGAACCGCGAGGCCGCGCTGGATTTTCTGGGCCTGCATCGTGCGGCGGTGATGAATGCTGAAAAAGGAACCGCTTCGAAATCCAAAGATGCCCCGGAAGAGCCGCTGATCTCAACCGCCGTAGACGCGTTCTACCGCAGCAAGGCCGCCTACGTGTGGTGGATGCTGCGCGACATGCTGGGCGAGGAAGCGCTGAAGAAAGCGCTGGCCAACTACCGGCCCGATCAAGACAAGGACCAGGCGTACATGCAGCATCTGGTGGAAGCGCAGTCCAAGCGCGACCTGGGATGGTTCTTCGACGATTGGGTCTATCACGACCGCGGGCTGCCCGATTTTCGGGTGGAGTCTGCGTTTCCCCGCAAGGCGTCGCAGGACAACTATCTCGTGACGGTGACAGTGGAGAATCTGGGTTCGGCGGGGGCGGAAGTTCCGCTCAAGATTCAATTTGACGGCGGTGAGATGACGCAGCGCGTGGAAGTGCGAGGCAAGGGGAAGGCGACTCTGCGTGTAGCAACTCCGAAGCCTCCAAAACAGATCGTCGTGAACGACGGCAGCGTCCCCGAGACCGATGTCACGAACAATACGTTCAAGGTTGGGGTTGTCTCGCCGTAGGGTCCGGAGAGATCAGATCACCAGCAAAAGCAAGATCTCACTACAGAGACACAGAGACACAGAGGAACCCTAGATTCATGTCGCGCCTCAGTGCCTCCGTGGTAGGTTTTCTAGTTCTCAGAGAAGTTCGGGAGGCAAGTTTGGCGTACATCCAATTTTTGGGCGCAGCCGGGACCGTGACTGGGTCGAAGCATCTCATCAACACTTCCTTTGATGGCGACGGCAAGAAGGGCATCCAGGTGCTCGTGGACTGCGGCCTGTTCCAGGGGCAGAAAGAATGGCGCGAGCGCAACTGGAAAGAGCTGCCGATTCCGGCGCGCGAGATCGATGCCGTCATCCTCACGCACGCGCACCTGGATCATTGCGGATGGATTCCGCGACTCGTGAAAGAAGGCTTCAGCGGCCCGATCTATGCGGCCTCCGCCACCATTGATCTGTGCGGGATCATCCTGCCCGACTCCGGCCACCTGCAGGAAGAAGACGCCGCGTATTACAACAAGGTCAAGAAGTCGAAACATACTCCGGCATTACCGCTTTACACCTTCGACGAAGCCGAAGAATGCCTGAAGTATTTTCAGGTCGCGCACCTGGGAGAGACGAAGCAGCTCAGCCCCGAGCTGTCGTTTCGATTCGTTCCGGCCGCTCACATTCTCGGCTCGTGCATGGCCGAAGTGACGCTGACGATGCAGGGACAAACGCGGCAACTGCTTTTCACGGGCGACATCGGGCGCGTTCGCGATACGAAAGTCGCGCCCGGGAAGGTCGTTCACTCTGGGCCACAGGAGGGCGAGCGCGTCGACGTCGTGGTGATGGAGTCGACCTACGGCAACCGCGTCCATCCGCATACTGACCCGCGGCCGGAACTGGCCGCCGTCATTCGCGAGACTGTGCAGCGCGGCGGCTCGATCGTGGTTCCTGCGTTCGCAGTCGAGCGCACGCAGAAATTCGTTTTCATGCTCAAGGAACTAATGGAGGCAGGGCAAATTCCACGCGTGCCCGTGTTCTGCGACAGCCCCATGGCCATCAAGGCCGTCGAGATCTATCTGAAGCATGAAGAGGACTACACCGACGAGGCGCGCTCGCTGATCAAGAAATATGGATCGCCGCTGGAGTGGCCGGGATTTACCTTCGCGTCGCAGGTCGACGAATCGAAGAAGATCAACGAAATTCACTTTCCAGTCATCATCATCTCTTCGAGCGGAATGGTGACGGGCGGTCGCATCCTGCATCATCTCGCGCAACGCCTGCCCGACCCCAAGAACACGGTGCTGTTCATCGGGTTCCAGGCTCCAGGTACGCGCGGCGCGACCATCAAGAGCGGTGCCAAGGAAGTGAAGATCTTCGGCGACTTCGTGCAGATTCGCGCCCGCATCGCCACCTTCGAGCAGTTCAGCGACCACGCCGATCCGCCGGAATTGCTGGAGTGGCTGCACACGTTTCAGAAGAAACCGACTGCGACCTACCTCGTGCACGGAGAAGAGGAGGCGGCGTCAATGTTGCGGGACGCGATCACGAAAGAATTGGGATGGAACGTGCAGATCGCCGAGTGGATGCAGAAAGCGGAAGTTCGCTAGCGGGTGCGGGTACGAGTTGTTGGCGGGAGGTGCGCATGACAGAAGCTGAGCTAAAAAAGCATTTGGAGGCGGCCGAGAAGAGTCCGAAGGAGATTGCGGCGGCCGTGTCGGGGCTCTCGCCGGCTGTATTTCGTCATCGCTCGGACCCGGCGAAGTGGTGCATTCTCGAGATTCTCGCGCACCTTGCCGACATCGAAATCGTGTACGGCTACCGTCTGCGCCAGATGCTAGCTGATGAAAAGCCGGTCATCGCCCCGATGGATCAAGATGCGTGGGCTAAAAACCTGGGCTATTTGGACGCGTCACCTCCCGAGTTGGTGGCGTTGTATGGGCTGAACCGGCATCACAATCTCAGGTTGCTGCGCCGCCTGAAGGCGGGGGACCTGGAGAAGTCGGCGTTTCACCCCGAGTATAAGAAGGATGTGACGGTGGGAAGACTCGTCGAGCAGATGGCCGGGCACGGGGCGAATCATCTGGCGCAGATTGAGAAGTTGAAGAAGGATGCGAAGTAGCAAGCCACGAGCTACGAGCTACGGGCCTCGCCTTGTTGTGTGAACTCCACGAGCGCTTTCAGTTTCGCGGCGGCCGCTCCGGAGTCGATCGACGTTACTGCCAATGGCATCGCTTCGGAGAGGCGGGCGGCCTGGCCTGCGGCTACAAGGGTGGCGGCTGCGTTCAACAGTACAACGTCGCGGCATGGCGACGTCTTCCCTGACAAAACTTCCTGAATGATGCGCGCGTTCTCGTCAGCGTCGCCACCTGCGATCGTTTCGATAGGCGCGCGATCGATCCCAAATTCCTCGGGCGTCACCTCGTAGGTGTGTACCTGCCCGTCGCGAACTTCCGCGACGCGTGTGGGACCGCTGATGGTGATCTCATCGAGACCATCAGAGCCATGGACCACCATGGCTCGGCGCAGCCCCAGCATGCTCAGCGCTTCGGCCAATTTCTCCACCAAGTCATCGGAATACACGCCCACCACCTGAGCCGAGGCGTGCGCTGGATTCGTGAGCGGTCCGAGGAGATTAAACACGGTGCGCAGCCGTAACTCGCGTCGCGCCGGTTGAACATATTTCATGGCCGAGTGCATGGCGGGCGCGAACAAGAAGGCGATGCCGACGCGCTTCAGGCATTCAGCCACCAGCGCGGGTTGCAACGAGATGTTGACTCCGAGCGCTTCCATTACGTCGGCCGAGCCGCACTTCGACGTGACGCTACGGTTGCCGTGCTTGGCCACGCGCACGCCAGCGCCGGCGGCCACCAGTGCGGTCGCGGTCGAGATGTTGAATGTGCCACTGGCGTCTCCGCCGGTGCCGCAGGTGTCGACCAGGGCATCGCGCTCGGTGCCGCTGACGTCGATGGTCGAGTTCATCGCGATGGGCAGGGGAGCGGCCGCGGCCCGGATTGCTTCGGCGAAGCCCACGATCTCTTCGACGGTTTCTCCCTTCATATGGAGCGCCACCAGCAGCGCGGCGATCTGCGCGTCGGTGCATTTTCCGGTGAGCACCTCCGACATCACGGCCCGTGCCTCTTCGCGCGACAGCGACTGACGGTGGTTGGCGATGCGGTGGAGGGCGTCGGTGATCATGCGTGTGTTAAGTCGGATAGTCCTACAATACTGGCCATGAATAAGTTAAGGCGCCACGTCAAGAACGTCATAATACTACTCACTGCCGCTCTCACTACGTTCGGCGTAGCACAGTCAACGGGGTTTGAAAGTGGCGACGTGGCCGGCCGCCTCGCAGGCGAGTGGAACTGGCAATCGGGCGCGTGGCCGCCAGAGCCACCGCCGCCGCACGCCGAAAAGAAAGAAACGCTTCACGGTGGCTTCCATTTTGCAAAGAATAGACAGGAGTCGCGTTACGAGGTCGGTATTACGTGGCTCTTTCCTCGAGAAGAAAAGCCGAGGAACGATGTGTTTTTCATTCAATCTCCGCACTCCGGTGCGGAGGTTCCAGCAACTCACCTCGACGAGGCAAGTAGATCCGCAGCGTGCGATGCTGAATTCGAAAACGCGAAATGCGCGTTGTTGATTACGTGTCCTACCGTGTTTCCACCGAAATACACATTCTTTTTGAATAGCAGGGACGAACTGAGATTTCAATTTCTCGGGCCACCGCCGCACCATCACGCGCAGTACGTTCCCGTGTGTAGCGGCGAAGGCCGAAGGAGACGGTGATCCGGATAGATCACAGGTCACGTTGCCGTGTGACCGCTTGCGTTTGCCCTATCCCCTACCGTTCTATAAAATCAGAGGTTTGCTGCCCTCAGTCCTAAGCCGCAATCAGGCCCTGCCCGTTTATACGGAGTGATCATCCAGGAATCATTATGAAAATTCATGAGTACCAGGCGAAAGCGATCCTGAAGAAGTTTGGTGTGGCCGTGCCGCGCGGCCAGATGGCGACCACGCGCGAAGAAGCCGTCGCGGCGGCCAAGGCCCTGTTCGATGCCGGAGCCACCGGCGTCGTGGTGAAAGCGCAGATTCACGCCGGAGGCCGCGGCAAGGGTGGCGGAGTGAAAATCGCCAAGTCGGTGGAAGAAGCCGGCCAGCTGGCCGAGAAGATGCTCGGCATGACGCTGATCACGCATCAGACCGGTCCTGAAGGGCGCATCGTGCGGCGACTGCTGATCGAAGAGACTCTGCCTATCGAGAAGGAGCTTTATCTCGGCATCCTCGTGGATCGCGGGGAAGGCAAACCCGTGTTTATGGCATCGGCGGCAGGCGGCATGGATATCGAGCAAGTGGCCGCGGAAAATCCGCAGGCCATTCTCAAGGAATACATCGCTCCGGGCATGGGCCTGGAAGCATTCCAGGCGCGCAAGATTGCCTTCGAACTAGGCCTGAAGCCGCAATTGATCAACCAGGCCGTGCAGTTTCTGACCAACCTGTACAAAGTTTTCGAAGCCACGGACGGCTCGCTGCTGGAGATCAATCCCTTCATCACGACTACGGATGGCCGTCTGTTCGCGCTCGATGCCAAGATCAACTTCGACGACAACGCTATGTTCCGCCACGCCGATCTCAAGGAACTGCGCGACACCACCGAGGAAGATTCGCTCGAAGTCGAGGCCTCGAAGTACAACCTGAACTACATCAAGCTCGATGGCAACGTAGGCTGCATGGTGAACGGCGCCGGCCTCGCGATGGCGACCATGGACATCATCAAGTACGCGGGCGGCATGCCGGCGAACTTTCTGGACGTGGGCGGTGGCGCGAATGCCGAACAGGTTACGCATGCGTTCGAGATCCTGCTCAGCGACAAGAATGTGAAAGCCGTGCTGATCAATATTTTCGGCGGCATTCTGCGCGTGGATACGCTGGCCACCGGCGTAGTCGAGGCCGCGAACAAGACGCACATTCAGTTGCCGATCGTGCTGCGGCTGGAAGGAACGAACGTCGAGGCTGGACGGCAGATACTCAAAGACTCGGGCCTGAACTTCATCGTTGCGGAAACGATGAAAGATGCTGCAGAAAAAGTAGTCGCAGCAGCGAAGGGCTGAGAAAGTAGCGCCGGCATCTTGCGGCAGTCGCGAGGGCGTCTCGCCCTCGCTGCGATGTACGCATCGGAGCACCAAGCTTATCGGGACAGTTTCAGAGTCCCAAAGAAGAGAGCAATCATGGCAATTTTGGTAGATAAAAATACGCGATTGATTGTCCAAGGCCTCACCGGGCGCGAGGGCACCTTTCATGCCAAAGCCAGCGCGGCCTACGGCACGCAGGTAGTTGCCGGCGTTACCCCCGGCAAAGGCGGCACCACGCACGAGGGCTGGCCGATCTTCAACACCGTGCAGGAAGCGGTCGACAAGACGGGCGCGAACGCTACCGTAATTTTCGTGCCACCGCCGTTTGCGGCCGACGCGATCATGGAAGCCGCGGATGCCGAGGTCGAACTGATCGTCTGCATTACGGAAGGCATTCCGACGCTCGACATGGTGCGCGCCTGGGAATTTCTGCAGACGCGCCGCTCGCGCCTGATCGGGCCGAATTGTCCCGGCATCATTTCGCCGGGCAAGTGCAAGATCGGCATCATGCCCGCCAATATTCACAAAGAAGGCAATATCGGCGTCGTTTCGCGGTCCGGCACGCTGACCTACGAAGCCGTTCACCAGCTCACCACCCGTGGCATCGGGCAATCGACCGCGATCGGCATTGGCGGCGATCCCATCATCGGGACCAATTTCCTGGATGCGCTGGAGCTCTTCAACAAAGATCCGCAGACCGAGGCCGTGATCATGATCGGCGAAATCGGCGGCAACGCGGAAGAGACTGCTGCCGAGTATGTGAAGAAGCACATGAAGAAGCCGGTGGTCGGCTTCATCGCCGGCCAGACGGCCCCCCCGGGACGTCGCATGGGACACGCAGGCGCGATCATCTCGGGCGGCAAGGGCACGGCGTCAGAGAAGATCAAAGCCATGGAAGCAGCCGGGATCAAGGTGGCCAAATCGCCGGCGACTATCGGCGAGACGCTGCTTTCGGTCATCGGAGTGGGAGCGGGTAAATCGTAGCTCCCTATCTGCCAGTTCGCGAGAGAGGGCACCCGCGCCACAAGATTTTAGCCAACGACCAAGGACCAACGACCAAATATGAAGACGCTGGAACGCACTCTGACCATCATCAAGCCCGACGCGGTGAAGAAGAACGCGGTCGGCGACATCATTGAGCAGTTCGAGAAGAATGGCTTTCACATTCTTTCCATGAAGATGCTGGAGATCTCCAAGCATCAGGCCGAGCAATTTTATGCGGTGCACGCGCACCGTCCGTTTTATAACTCGCTGACCAATTTCATGTCGAGCGGTCCGATCGTGGTGCTGGCGCTGGAGAAGGAAAACGCCATCGCCGACCTACGCAAGCTGATGGGCGCGACGAATCCGGCGCAGGCAGAAGAAGGCACCATCCGAAAGAAGTGGGCGACCAACATCGAGTTCAACGCGATCCACGGCTCAGACGCGGACGACACGGCGCGCTTCGAGTTGAGCTTCTTCTTCGCGGGATACGAACTGGCGAAGTGAGCTGTCAGCTTTCCGCTCTCAGTTGTCAGCTCAGGTGCGCAGATTCGAGCATTGCCTGAGACCTGAGACCTGAGACCTGAGACCGACTAACACCCAAGACCTGATACCTATGCCTCTAATCCAAGTCACGATGCTCCAGGGCCGCACGGCCGATCAGAAGCGCAAGCTGGCACAGCGCATCACCGACGCGATGGTGGAAGAAGCCGGCGCCCGCCGGGAAGCCATCGTCGTCACGTTCGTGGAAGTATCAAAGGAAAGCTACGCCTCGGGTGGCGTGCTGATGATCGATAAGACCACCTGACGCCGTTCCGCCGGGAGTGACAACTCAAGCGCAAACACAAAGGGCACGCTCCTTCCCTGTGAGCGTGCCCTTCTCCCTTCACCACTTCGGCGAAAGGCGCCCTAGATCAGAAGTCCCCTTCCTTCTACGCACCTTCCAACGAATGCAACACCCGGAACGTATTGCCGCCGTTTGACCAGACGAGCAGCAGCGCGTCCTGTCCCTTCGGAATACTTCCCAGGTTGTTCTGAACGTCAGCCACCGACTGCACTTCTTTCCGATTGACGCTCAGAATCACATCTCCCGGACGCAGGCCGGCGTTGTCGGCGGGGCTGCCGGGAAGAACGCGCTCGACGACAACACCCTTCAGGTCACTACCGCCGCGCAACTGCTGGCGCACGTCGGGAGTGATTTCGCCAAGGCCGAGGCCCCAGCGCGGCTTGCCGATTTCGCTGCTCGCCGACTCATCTTCTCCCTTGTCGCGCGCGCCCATCTTTTCGAGCGTGACTGGAAGTTCCATGGCCTTGCCATCGCGCACAACGCTCAGCTTGATGGTGGTGCCGGGACGAGTCTGCCCCACAGTCACCTGCAACTGGCTCGCGTCGCTGACCTCTTTACCATCCAGCGCCCGGACCATGTCGCCAACTTTCAGTCCAGCTTTCGCCGCCGGCGAATTCGCTTCCACCTGGGTCACAATCGCGCCGAGATTGTCCTTCGAGTCGAAGAACTTCGCGTTCTCGGGCGTAACGTCGGTGATGCCGAGACCCATGTATCCGTGGCTGACTTTGCCGTCACGAACAATGGCTTCGACGGTGGGGCGCACAATCTGCGTCGGGATCGCGAATCCCATGCCGGAGAACTGGCCGGAGTTCGAGATCAGGAACGTGTTGATGCCGACCACTTCACCGCGCGCATCCACCAGCGGTCCGCCGGAGTTGCCCGGGTTAATGGCTGCGTCGGTCTGGATAAACTGGCCCGGCTTGCGGGCGTCGTCGCGGGAAGGGTTCGGTCGATTCAACGCGCTGACGATTCCGCGGGTCACCGTGAAGCGGAGACCGAACGGGTTGCCGAACGCCAGCACCGTCTGTCCCGGGCGCAAGCTTGGTGGCATCGCCCCACGGAACGTTCGGGAAATCCTTGCCTTCGACTTTGATCACAGCCAGATCCGTCAGCGGATCGGTGCCGATCACCTTCGCCGGCAGGACGCGGCGATCGCTCATGGTCACTCGAACGTCGACTGCTCCATCCACCACGTGATTGTTAGTGACGATGTAGCCATCGGGCGAAATGATGACGCCGCTGCCGATGCCGTGTTCGATCTGCGGGCCCTGCGGTTGCTGGCGGAAGTTGAAGCCGGGGCCAAAGAACTGACGCATGTCGTCGGGAATCTCGGCCTGCGCTTGTTCGTCGCCCTTGCTCTTGGAGGTGACGGCGACGTTGACGATCGCAGGGGTAACGCGCGCGGCCAACGTTTCCATGGCCTGGTCAAGCGCGAGCAGCGGGCTCACGCTATTGTCGTCGAGTGGTGTGGCGCTGGGAGCGACCGCGGCCGCCCTCGCAACCACCGGTTTGGCTGTGTGATACGCCGTCAGCGACGCGGCCATGCCCAGTGCGAGCACGGGCGCAATCGCCAGCCGGCCAATTTGTTTCCAGTTCATCATTGTTGCTTTTCTCCTTGAATGCGTTATCAACTAATTACTTAGTTGTTCAATCTAGAACCTGTACCTCTGTTTGACCGAATCAATCCTCTTTAAATGGACTTGGAAGTAGTTTGCGAAACGACGTGCGGCGCGGAGCGAGGTACGAGTGTGACCTGCCACACGCTTACACGCCAGACAACGGGAGCGCCATCGCTCCACGGATTGTCTTGAACGACGACGAATACCGCCTGCTGCAAGACCGCAACGTCGCCTAGATTGTTTCCGTTGGTAAGCACCAGCGGAACCGGGGAAGTAGTCTGGAACGCTGGCTGCGCCGATCGCTCTTGATACGCTGCAGGAATCGTCTGCGGACTGGTGCGATCAATCGCCTTCGCGCGGTAAACCGTTGCTTCAGCTTTGGCCGCGCTGTGCGCCGTTCGACGCGCGGCCTTGTCGTCTGCATTCCGGACCACGGAGTTGCTTCGATCGTTCTCTACCCTGAAGCTTACGGGCACAATCGGCGGAGCATATTCACCTTCCGCCGAAAGATTGCTGGCAATGCTTGATTCGATTCGTGGTGCCGCTGGATCCGCGAAGGCCACAAGACGAGGAGCGTGTTCCGCGCCTAGCAGGCAAAACAGAGAGAACCCCGCGACCACCCAGGGCGCCGGCTTCCAGATGTTTACGGAGTTCGACCGTCCCGCATCGAGGATTTGAAGAACGCGCAACGAAGTCTGCTGCATGCGTCCCACCGCGGCCTGCGCTAGGGCAAGGCCGCGCTGCAGGAAATTCTTTTCCGCGAGCGATACCAGGCATTCGGCATAGGCGCGCGGGTCGGATGTCTGCGACAGCACCAGATCGTCACACGCCATCTCGCGCTCGAGCGACAGGCGGTTCTCGACGAACCACACCGCGGGATGGAAGAAGAACACGGCGCGCAGAAGTTTCTGCGCGAGGTTGGTCCAGTCATCCCAGCGTCGCAGATGCGCAAGCTCGTGCAGCAGCACGGCATTTAGTTCAGCGGGTGGAAGTTCGGTAAGCGCCCACACGGGCAGCACGACCGATGGTTTGAAAAAGCCCACAGCCGTCGGCACGCGCAAGTCTTCGGAAACGCACAATGCCACAGACCGGACGGCGCGGAAGTCCGACAAGGTTTGCGCAACCAAAGGATCGAGCGTTGCTAGATCAACGGGTTCGCAATTCCGGCGAATTGACCTGAGGTGCAGAAGGCCGAATGCTACTTGCGCCAGTCCGAACAGGGCGATGGTGGCCCATGTGCCGAATAGATATAAAGACCATGCGCGAGGCAGCGTGACGGCCGCGCTCACTGCATGCGCAGCAGCCGAAGGGCCGGAAGAGAACTCCACAAAAGGAACCGCCGCGATCGCCAGCAAGGCGCAGAACCAGACCGCAAACCGCGTCCCCGAATTGCGCCTCCCGATCATCCGCAGCAAGAGCCACGCAAACAATGTGATCACCGTCCCCTGGGCGAGGCAGTTGGCCAGCCTTTCCACGGAGAGTTGCGCGACGAAGTGCATGTCGAGGGCGTTCATTGTTCGTTATCGATTCTGATCGAGTATTTGCCGCAGCCGCATCAGTTCCTCGGCGTCAATACCTTCCTCTTCAAGAATGTTCAAAACGAGAAGCTCGCGCGAATTCTGAAAAAACCGGTTCAGCAGATGCCGAATCTCGGTGCGCTTCGCTTCTTGCTGGTTCAACACGGCGCGATAAATGTGTGCGCGGCCGTCTTTCACGTGCCGCACGCATCCTTTCTTTTCCAGGATGCGAATGATGGTGAGCACCGAGTTGTAGGCCAGAGGTTTTTCAGTGGAGAGGGCTTCCAGAACCTGTTGGACCGTGGCTGAACCTTTGTCCCAAAGCACCTGCATGATGCGCAGTTCCGCTTCAGTCAAAGTCGCCGATTGCGTGCGCGCCAAACCATCCTCCAGGGTCAGGTGTGAAGGTCATCGCGGGTAATTTCATGCGCCGAACGCCTACCCATCGATATTGACGTACGACCGAGCACTACGTCAACTAAGTATTTAGTTGCTACTGGCTCGCTTCAGGTTGCCTTGCGGTAAGCGATTGATCTCATGATAGTTAAGTCAAGGCGGTGTCACGCGCTCACGGGAGGGAGCAAAAAAACTCCCGTACCCAGAGAGGTGACACGGGGTGCAGCAGATGGTTCGACTACTCCTGCTTCCCAGCGGGCTGAATGTTCGCCAGTCGATGAATTCCGGTGCGCCCTAACGCAAACAGAATTGCCCACACGACTGCAACCGTGACGAGCGCGAACGCAAACGTCCACCCGGCAAATCCAGGGAAGGTACGCCACATCGAGTCGGACGCAGAACCATATTTCGCCTGGACGGCACTGGCTTCCCTCATCGCGATCATCACGCCGCCGAAGATTACGGACATCAGGAAGACGGTAGATTTCGGAAAACGAAATTCTGGACGCATGTCACACCTCGTGAATGAACTCATCGGAGAGCGGCCACTGAAGAATCTGAGATGTTCCTGCATAGCGCCGGCGAGCAAGCCTAGGGTCTCACGACTGCTGAACGCGATGCGTTCCCGAAAGCCACCGGGCCGGACGTCGGCCTGTGCATCTCGAAAAACAGCGATCATTTCCTCTGCGTACTCTCGCCGATGTGACGGCGGATACAGGTAGAGCAAAAATCTGTAGAGAAGGGTCATTCCGGTCAGGCCTCCTTCCGTGCGATGCGGAGGGCCGCAAGTTTGGTCAAGTGCTTCAAGCGCTGGACCTCAAGTTGCAAATTACGACGCCCGCGTGAGGTGAGCCGGTAAGGACGCCGGTCGCGGGGGCTTTCGTCCTCTTCGATGCGTTCGATCCATGCTTGGTCGAGCAACCGCCTCAACGCTCCATAAAGCGTGCCTGTACTGAGCTTCACTCGACCCGCGCTCATTTGTTCCACATCCTTGAGAATGGAGTAGCCATGGCGAGGCTGCTCTGCCAAGCTCAGCAGGACGAGCAACACCGACTCCGTCAAAGGCAAAGGGTTCATATGTCGTTGCACGTCATATCGCGCTACGCCATAATGGTGACCGAGGATGGGCGGTTTGTCAAGGGCACCGACGTCGACCAACCTCGCAATAGCGGTGCCGATCCACGGCCGGGCATCGGGTCGTAATAGAATGAGGTGGTTGTTGTTAGCTGTGGGCCCGTAGCTCAGCGGTTAGAGCAGGGGACTCATAATCCCTCTGCAATGAGCGCATGAAAATGCAGGACCGCGCAACCTGATGAAAGCACTAAGAAGGATGCACGGGACTATAGGCAGGGCAAACGCAAGAAACAGCACCGAGTGGCACAGTCTAGTGCCACCAGAACTGCCACCGGCTACTGCGCTTCCTTCCTGGCCTTCGCCCTCGCCTGTCTAGCCTTGCCAGCTTTGCTAGCGAGTCTCTTGCGGAGAAGAACAATGAAACCGACGGTTGTTAGCGACCGCGACAATGCCTACTGGGGCGCGTGCTCTGAGTGCGGAGAGGCTCTCCATGTGAGTATCTTCAAGGCGAACTGGGTCGTCTGCTATACCCACCGCATTATGTGGAACGTTGGCGATAACTTTTTCGGCGGGTGGCAGCACGAAACCGTCGAAGAGCAGATAAGAAACGTCCGGAGGTTGGACGGCTTCCAGGTCTTGGACTGCACCACGGGCGCCGATCTGCGAACCTTTGATGCGGAAGAAGCGATCAGTTCCCTTCGGCAACGTCAGAATCTCGACCTGGACAGTCGGCTGATGGGATAGACGTCGGCAGGATAGGGGAACGAGTCCTCAGCGGCGCACCTTAGGCAGGCGTCTTCCCGCGGCGAAGCTTTCCAGAACTTCGGCGACAAATCGCGTCAGGGACACTTGCGACTCGGCCGCTGCCAGGGTCAACTCCTCCCGCAGCGCGTCAGAAATGACTGCGCTCGTCCACTCGTCAAACGCTTGCTGTGCGTCCGACATCGGCAGCAATTGTACATCGACCTGCGTCAATATCGCGGTGATCTATTCACTTGGCCCCTTAATTGGCTGTTTGGGTATTTTTCCCACATCGACATGAACGTGGTCTTGGGTGCTCTCGGGACGATTCCGCACTAGTCGCCACCCATCCCCCAAGTCGGTGCCAGGAGCGAATCCTACAGTGTCCAAGACAGTCGATACGAAGACTACTTTGTCGTTGTGGTAAGCGGTCATTGTGTACGTCTTGGCAAACATGGACAAAGATTCTATCTTGCGTCCAGCGTGCTCGAGGAGAAAAACGAACCGATGCGCGGACCTATGCAGTTTGACCTAACTTCAGTCCTTGCGATCTGGGGTGCAGTCCTCTCCAGCATCACATTCGGATGGAACCTCTTTCGTGACGTCCGCAACAGACCAGACGTCAAACTCAAAGGGACTCTTGGACAGTTGGTGACTGACGCAGTTGGCAGGCTTCACTTCGGTAGCATGAATTTCATAGAGGGCCAGACCGACAACGATCCAAATGTACCAACGCAGTTTAAGCTCACAATCACGAATACTGGGCGGCGCCGTGTGCGCGTTGAGGGCTGGGCAGGCATACGGGGTCGTGGTATGCCCAAAGCGCTTCACCTGTCGAGAGGACTCCCGAAGATGCTTGAGGAGGGCGAATCCCACGAGGAATTGACGGACGAACCGCTGAAAATACTTGGGGACGATGTGAAGCGAATCGTCGCATGGGACTCTGCAGGGAGGGAATGGAAGCTTTCTCGATGCGAGCTCAGGAAATTGAAAAAAGGAAGCGAAAAAACTAGCACAGAGCGGATACCTTCAGTGAGTTGCAGCATGCAGCCCTACTGGGCTCAGGCGAAACCACGCTCGTCAGTACCTGCGAGGATTCGTTCGCCCCAATTCCTGTAAAGTCGATGGGGGACGAGGCGCTCATGTTGGTGGACCGATCAGGAAGAAATGACTGGCGGGTGGTGCGCTTCGCGGGAGCGATGTATTTGCTCAGAGTCTGCCCCCTGTCTTCAGGATACGAGCGACATTCGCAGCGTAGAATTGCCTTCCGGTTCGTGGCTTAGACTCGAGATTTAGCGTCTCCGTGATTTTCGTTAGGGAGTAGCCCTTGGCACGGAGTTCACGCATCCGCTTCACGACTTGCTCCTCCCCAGGGCGCGCGCCGTATGGCTTACGTCCCTCACAACGCCCCACCTTTGCTCGCATCCGTTGGCGAGCACCGCGCAGTTCAGCACGATCATTGCCCTCTCGTACTGCGAGAATGCGCCGAGGACTTGGCGAATCAGTGTGCGGCTCGGGTCGTCGCTGCACAGGTCCGGCTCGCTGACGCTTCGGACCTCGAACCCGTACCGCGCCAGATCCGCGATGATGGATTCCTGAATCATAAGGTCGCGGGCGAGTCGGTCCAGTTTCTCAACCAGCACGAGCCTCACACCGTTTGAGTGCAGCGCCGTCAGCAGTTCCTGCAACGCAGGCCGGTTCGCCAGGTCCTTGGTGCCACTCACGCCCTCCTCTCTGAAGGTTCTTGCGATCTTGATTCCGTTCGCCTGGGCGTAGCTGCGGACGGCCACAAGCTGGCGTTCGAACCCGTCGCCATCGACTTGGCCGAGGCTGCTGACTCTCAGGTACACGTAGCATCGAGCGTGTTTGCGTTGCTGTTCCATGTACGGAACATGCTCCTTTGTTCAGAGCTCTGCGAGCTAATTCTGTAGAATTAGCTACAGCGGTGAAAATAAGCGGCCCGATTCGGAACAGGCCATTGAGTCAGAGCGCGAGCGCTGCATGTAGGTCCCGGCGCACCAGCCAACACCACTATCGAAAGTGATAGGTTGTGAGCACATGCATACCATTCTCGATCTCGACCTGGACTTTGTGCACCCCACCGCGCACCATCGCGGTGATGCTGCGGGGCGACTCTCGTCGAGCGAATACAAGGTCACTCAGGCGGCCGAGGTGGAAAACTTCTTGGAAACTCGCTGTCACTTGACAACGCTTTCGAGACTGCCAAGTCGGGAGATTGAACACCATGTAGATGCATACTGGGCCGGAAGGGGTGGTTGGAGCGTGGCAAACTAATTGCACCGTTTAACGTAATGCACATTGATGCACAGCGATCCTTGCAGGGCGGTGATGCCCGTTTGGTGCCCATCCTGGTGGGGCGCTTCGTTGTTGACCCGTTATCACCTGATTCTCGTACACACGCGGCATGAGTGCTCTTGACGCGGCACCCATGCTGGCATAGTGTGAGCTTGCCCGGCCGTTCTAGGCGTAGTCGGCCGTGTCTCTAGTGAGCCCAGTGGTCTCCAGCCCTGGGCTCTTCTCATTGCTCCCACCCCACCCCTGCCTCTGCTCTGCGCTCTTGCCGTGCACGCCCTTGCTGCGCGCATCCTGCACGCCCTTGCCTATGCAAGCAAGCCGGGCTTGGTTCGCGAAGCGAGGGGCCCCCGAAAGGACTGGCGCCGGGGATCGCCCTCCCCACCCGTGCCTGCAGCGCTAGGTTCCGCAGCCGACTCAGAAGAAAAAATGAGGTCTTTGGGAGGAATGGCTCGGCCCGAACTGACCGCAACTTGGAGCAGACAAGCAAGGGGCCCCAACGAACAGGCAGCTGTAGACCGAGCCGTTTGAAAAGCTAGTTTGTTGATGGCTGATGTCGTTGCTCTGGAGCACGGATCCTGCTACTAGCGGCATCGTTGGTGTAATGGGGATTTTGCAACAACTATCCGCTGAACGCTAAAATCCGGAGCATGAAAGCGACACAGCGGACCACGAACCCCCTCGTTGCTCAGTGTGGACCTCAAGGTCTACCATTGTTGCTATCGTAGTTCGCCCCCTGCCCCTTAAAACCGAGACCCGTCATGATCGGGTTGCTTATACTCGCCCTTGTCTCATTGCCCTTTGGATCAGCAGTCGGTTTTTCAAGGATATCAACAAGCCGTGATCGCCTGAATCCCGCGCGGGCGTTGCCGTTTGAGCGAAATCGACGCTTGCACTCCGCAAGGTGCAGGTGTATGCTCCGCGCGTCCAAACGTTTCATCCGCCTTCATCCCTTTCGCACTCCGTTTATTCCGACATCGGTTGCCTAAGCAAACAAGGAGGTCCCATGAAGCCCTTGCTAAAGCTCATCGGGTCCGATCATGGTCAAGATATCGCCGAATACGCGGTCATGCTGGCCGTGATCTTAGTGCTGGTGGTCGGCACTATTCGACTGGTTGGTTCGAACGCCAACACTGTCTTTCGCAAGCGGCCAGCTCAATTCAGTAAGCATGAAACGGGCGTCCACTACCCGGCCACGATTCGGCCATTCTCTCAAGTCGAATGGGAGACTAAAACATCAGAGAGCAGAACTCGGGGGAGGATCTGCTTGGGCGAACATAGCGGCCCTGACCGTGGACGTTCGCCCTTCTTGCTACAATCCGTTGTCATGGCTAAGCAGCCGTAACTCTCCTCTATCCCTTCACATATTGCTAAGAGGCACACATGGGGCCGATCCGAACAACAAACTGCCAGCTGATGCCCGTTGTGTGACGTGTGATGGCTTATGGCGGATCATACGAAGGACGATATCCGCACGTGCGCTAGACGGCAGAGAGAAGCGCGGAGCATATAGCACCAGAGATGTGCGTTCGAACTGACTTCGATCCAGCCTGTGATGGCAACGGGAGTGTGAAAAATAAGACTGGCCGCATCCACCTTCCAAAAGAGAGAGGGATGTCAGTCAGGTACCTGACATCCCTATTCTGTTCCCAACGCAACGGATCAGTTGCCTTACAAATATGCCCGGGGTTGCAAGTGAAGGTACCGGTGCTCGGCGTCAGGAGGAACTGCGTAAGTTCGTCTGGCTGATTGGGATCGCCTGCAGTGTTGGCCATGGGATCTGCAGACAGCCAGAAACGGTTGAATGTTACCAGCGAGTTCGCCATGGAGTGATCACGAAAGACCTGGAAGTCCCCGCCACACACGGTGATCGGAATATCCACCTCAGGCGTGTCTTCGCGATAGAAGACAAAGCTTCCGGGCGTAATGTTCTGGTAGTGGTCAAAGTTGAAGCCTTCCACAAGCGCCACGTGGCAGGTGCGGCAACTGCGGGCGTACACGTGTTCGTAGAAGTTGTGCGCAGCTGGGTTTGCTGCGGGATCGGGCCAGGAGGGATCGATGCAGCTTTGGTTCAGTGTCTTCCTGAGCCCCTGGTTGGCGTACCAGCCCGCGATCGCTTGCTCGGGCGGCGTCGGTCTGACTTCAGCACGTTCTGGTTCAGGGGTAAATAGCTGTTCCTCGGTCCTGTCTCCGCAACCCGACTTGCTGGAGGACCCCAAGTTTCCGACGTCAGACGGCAGGAAGTGTCCCCCAACGTTGGCAAAGCCGGAGCCATCTTCCGCGAACTTGCCTGCATAGTGATCGCCGCCGTGGCAGACGACGCACGTGCCGGGCACGAATTTCTCCCGCCGTCCATCGAGGTTGACCGAAGGCAGTAGTCGCCGCTCGGCCCGAAGATCAGGAAGCGGACAAACGGCTGGTTGTTGACGCCCGGCTCACCATGTAATCCATGGCGACGCAGGCCACGAGATTCTTATTGTGTACGGCGTTGTCGACTGCGGTATCGATCTCGGCCTGGTGGGGATTCATGAGCGGGTCGGGCGAATTGGCCGAGGTCCGAGGTGGTTGCACACCACTGCAGCAGTCTGGTTCGGCCCATACGGATGGACTGGTGAACCCGGCCAGGTTGAGGTCGGCCTTGTTGATGTATGCCGCGAAAAACGTCGGCACTCCGCGATTGAAGCGAAATTCCCAACCTGACAGGTGGCGCTAGTCCTGAAAGGTGATCGGCCAACAAATTGCCGGTAGCATCGCATGCCTTCACCGCGCCCACAGCCTTGTAGTACTGACAGGCGCCCAGGCGAGTGTCCAGACCTTTCTCGGCGAGGTAGCCATCAGCACGCGGCAGGATGTCAGACGGGAGCGGAGCCGGAGGCGGTGAAATGAAATTAACCGAGGCAATCGTAGAACCGTTCAAGGTCGCGCTCATTGACTGAACCTGGGGCGCAGTCACCCCGGGGAGAACGGAAGTGTTCATTTCTCCGGCTTGCAGCTGTTCCAGTGTGATGGGCACGACAAGCGCGGCAGCCGTTTCACACGAGAGCGACACCGAGGCCGGGGGACTTTGAAAGTTGTACACCAACGAGTAATCTCCCAGTTCATTCAGGCGGACGGATGTCCCCATGGGATTGTTGCTCGCGTCCAGAAGGGTTGCAGTGCCGGTTACGTGCACTCCGAAAAATTCGTTGAGCGTGCCGCACGGGCTGCCATCCTGCAGCGTGAGGGTACCGCTGAGAAGTGAGCTCTGAAGATCAAGGCTGGGGGCGCTGCTTAAGTAGTCTGTCGTCGCCACATTCGGCATTGGCAAGTCGTTAGAAAAGAAGAAACCTGCTGAGCACGGAGTTGGCGCAGATTCGCCGGGCGGCTGGCAGAAAGTGGTGTAGGCGTTCCCGACAGGCAGATTGGGAATGAGATAGTTCACCCCGGAGGCGGACTTTACCGGGCCGGTGGGAGGGTAGGTGGTATTGAGATTGTTGTCCAGCATGTAGACCGAAACATCAGGAGCGTGGACGTCGTGCTCGATTCCGTTTACGTTTGTAGTTCCCCAAAGCACGGACAGCCGGTAGGTATCGCCAACTGGAGCAGGAGCGGGTGGAGCGACGTAGGGCCGTGGGGTTGCTTCCGACTCACCCGCGCTGCCGCTGCTATCAGTGTTCACCGCAATCCGCTCTCGGACTGTCACACTGCGTTGAGAGAGCTAGGACATAGGCAAAGTGCAGCCCCGGCCCAGTAGGCAGGGTACAGGTTGTAGTTGTGCCGTCGACATTCTGAATGGTGCCATCCGTCGATTTCCAGCGGTAATGCAGCGTGCCACCCGAAGTATCGGACGCCTGCACCGAAACCGTGACGGTTGGACCTCGGCCGGAAAAGTCGGCTTTCACGGATAAACCGGCTAGCAAGATGCATGCGGAAACTGCGACGGTGAGAAGAATCGCTCTGTAGCGCATAGTGACCTCCCGGTCAGATTGTGAGTGGCCATCACACGTGCGCAAGCGTGCCTTTGTGTCTGCGATTCGCTACGACAAGAGTGATGGTCGCAAGCGTGCCTTCACAAAAACAGGTGCGGTCGTACTGAATAACTTCTTGTCAGGGCTCGGATACTTCTTAGGGCCGAGGGAAATGGGCCGTCGAGCTAGGGGCCGACGTGCAAGGGCCGGCGATCAACCGCTTTGAGATCACAGAAGCTAGCATCGAAATCCCGGGCTGTCAATCGTCATATCCCCCAAAAGCTGTATCAGACGGGCGTTTTGCCCGCTGGCTGATAGAAGTAGCGGACATTCGGCTGAACTAC
>CAVOSN010000030.1:0-92200 GCA_963698805.1 uncultured Acidobacteriota bacterium
TTTTCGCGCTTCTATTTGCTCCCCTATATTCGCACGCGCAGGGTTTGGGGAGCATTCTCGCAGAGTGACCGATCCTGCCGGTGCCGGCGTCGCGGGCGCACAAGTCACGGCGACACAAGAGGGCACGGGCTTTTCCCGCGCCGCCACTCACGGACACCGATGGGTCTCTACGTTCATCCCCTCCCTTCGGCCTGCGGTATATACCCTGACCATCGAGTCCAAAGGCTTTAGCACTTCAAAACAAAACGGGGTCACCTTGCTTGCGGATCAAACCCTCACTCTGAACATGGGTCTTAAGTTAGGGCTCGGTAAGCGAGGTCGTGAAGTCACCACCAACACCGTGCAAGTAGATACCTCCACATCCACGCTTAGGCAAGTGATCGAGCAGCAGCGCATTGCCGAATTACCCCTCAACGGCAGAAATGCCGCGCAACTCACCTTGCTTGTTGCCCGCGCCGTAAACTCCCCCAACGGCGGAGCTGACCAGGGCGCCACAAAGACTTTCCCCGGGGCGGTTACTTTTTCAGCCAACGGCGCCCGCCAGACAGCTATTAGCTATCAGCTTGACGGCGGCAACTACGTGGACGAATACACCAACGTCAATCAGCCATTTCCGTTCCCTGACGCACTCCAGGAATTCAGCGTCCAGACAAGCAATTACAGCTCAGATAGGAGAGAACGCTGGCGGCGTCGTAAACGTCATCACCAAGTCAGGCACAAACACCTTCCACGGCGATGCCTTCGAGTTTGTGCGTAATCCAGTTTTCAATGCCCAGAACTTTTTTGCTACGCCCACCACTCCCGATAAGATCAAACGCAATCAGTATGGCGGCACAGTCGGCGGGCCGATTATCCATGATAAGACTTTCTTTTTTGCTGGCTACCAACGCACCGCATTTCGTAACCTCGTCCTCGGAAGTCGCACGTGGTTGGGCAGACGGACATCAACCAACTTATTTGGCTCAAGACCGCGGCCTGTCCCACCTGCGGGCTCCCACCACAGCTGCGACTGTCCCGGCTGGGGCCAATCGATCCCGCCGTGGCCACGATCCTCGGCATCAACCCCGCCACGGGCGCTCCCTGGGGTCTTCCGCACTATTTAGCTTGGCTGGCCCCATCCCTACAGGCTCCAACCCAACGGTGGCTTTTTCAAAGCCAGATATCGAGAACTACGATTCCGCTATGGGCAGGCTCACATTCCATTCGGAAAGAAAGACAAAATCACGGGTCGCTACGAATTCGATCGCTTTACCAAAGCTCCCGTGTTCAATCCGCTGGAGCTGGTGGCCTACACTGACGCTACCTTCTATATCAGTGGCGCAAAATGCACTGATCCACGAGACTCATGTTTTCTCTCCCATTTTGATTAATGATTTCCGCGCCAGCTATTCGCGCGAAGTTTCCCACCGAGGACCCGATCGAAAGCCGCGGACTTCGCGGCCTTCCGCGTTTCCTTTCCCTTCGAGCCCACACCCTCCGCCATTCAGGGCGTCGGCGTTCAAAACGGCTTCTCCTTCGGCGACAACCCACCCGCCTTTTCACCCGAAATAATTACACCTATGCGGACGATGTCAGCTGGGAAAAGGGCAAACACGATTTTCATTTCGGCGGTTCCATCAAATGGAGTCCGGTCGACCTGAACAAGTTTATTCAATCTAGCCCGGCAATTTCTGTTTGGCGCGCAGGACCTACCTATTCGGGGCTGCTAGCCTTCCCGCCTACCAGATTTTTCTAGCCGGCACCTGTCGGACGGGGCCGGCGTCGGCAACGGCTATGCGCTTCAGCAAGGCGCCGGAGAATTTAAGGATAATCGCGATAAATTTCCCGGCGTCTATGTTCAGGATAACTATCGCGTCAACACGTCGATTAACTCTCAATCTTGGCGTACGCTATGAGCCTGCTTTTCCCTGGAGCGATACCGGCGACCGCTGGGCCCAGGTGAATCTGCCGCCATGACCGCGGGCACTTTTCCAGGGTTTATCCCAAAGCGCCCCCAGGAATCTTTTTCTCCTGTCAATGGCATTCCCAGCGATCCTCAAATGCCGAAGAACGGTCTGAACACCAGCCTTGAGCGATTCCGCTCCCCGCCTCGGTTTTGCCTATGATGTCTTTCGGTGACGGCAAGACCAGCCTACGCGGCGGCGCCGGCATTTTTCTACGACCACCCGCGTTGATGGGCATGCTCAGCAACCGTTTCGTAGACGAGTGGCCTTTCAGTCCACAGTTCATTCTTCTCCACGGCCAGGTAGCAGCGGCTCCCACCGCCTGCTTCCAGCCTCCGGTTCCTTCAGCGACCCACTCTGCACGAAGGCGCCTCGACTCAGGCGGCACTCAATTGCAGCGGGAGCTCAGGCTGGCCAGTTACCCGACTTTTCCAAGTCCCTTCCCGGCGCCTACAAACTTTGCCTATATTCCGCCATTCAACGAGATCGCTGTTAGCTATGATCCCAGTGGCAACTATCACGTCCCTACCACTTTGTACGAATGGAACCTCACGCTCGAGCGCCAATTGCCCGGTAGGTATCCTGTTCCGGGCCGGCTGATGTCGGTTCTCGTACGCTCCATATTCTCGAGACCGAGTATTACAATCCCAGAAGTCACACTGACCCGAAAAGACGTAAGTAGGAATCGCAAAAAAAAAGGGGGCAATGCGACCGGTTCAGTTGGCGCCGCCTGGTAAGGCAGGGGATCGGCCTGGCGAATTGCACCGTATTTCTCGGCAGCGGCGGCGCTCTTCAAGACCAAACACCTTTTCCATCAACGGTTCAAGCCGATATTACGCGACGTGAATGCAAGCTACCACGCGCTGCAGACCTCCGTGGAAAAGCGTATGTCTTATGGCTTCACGTTCCTGGTCAACTACACTTACTCCAAGAGCTTGGACGATCTTCCATTTGGTGAGGGAGTTTCCGGATTCGACACCGGCTACTCGACCCTGCCGTTCAACGCTCCGGGCCGCCACAAGTTCGACTACGGACCAATCAAGCTTTGATCACACCCACGTTTTCACCGCGTCGTATGTCTGGCACTCTCCCGCAGTCAAGAGTTCCAGCACGATCCTCCACTACCTGCTGGGTGATGTACCCGATCGGTGGGATCGTTTTCTGCCGCCAGCGGCCGCCCGATCACAGTCCTGCAGGGAACGGAACTATCGAGCACAGGCATCGGTCAGGATCGTGGCACACTCATAGCGGGTGTTGATCCCTATAGTTCAGCCCTCCTGCACCGGCGTCGCTGCCAAGTGTGTGAGTTGGCTCACTCCCACGGCCTTTATGTCCACTGCGGCGATTAAAACCGGTTGCGGCAATACATTTACGCCTGCCTGCGCCCTTCCGACCTTCGGCAACGTCGGCAAGAACGATCTGCGGCTCCCAAAGACTTCCGACTCGGGATGTGCAGATCTCCAAGTATTTCAACTTCACGGAACGCTGGAAGCTCCAGCTTCGCGCCGAATACTTTAACGTCCTCAACCATCCCAACTTTGCGCCGGAAAGCATCAGCACCGGCACCGTCAACGGCACGGACCAGATCAGCGCGTTTGATAAGCTGAATGGCAACAATGCTTTCGGCACTTTCCTCGGCGCCGGACAGGCCGCCGATCCGCGCGTACTCGCTCAATTGGCGTTGAAAATCTTCTTCTAATCACACCCCGAAGAAGAAGGGTCGGGGCGCCTTTTTAGGAAGGCGCTCCGATTTCTGTTAGAGGAATCATCGATCACGCAGCCCCGATCGAAATTTCGAGATCAGAGGAATCTAGTGGTGAATCCTCGCGGCCCAGCCGCCTCCCGGCGCCAAATGGATTTTCAGTTTGGCCGACTTATTGACTTGGCGTCGTACTAGTTTGTAGTCGCTGCCGTACCGGTCGGCGTTCACTCCGTCCTGGTAGGCGTCCATCGTGAAATTGCCTTCCGGCAGGAATGAGAAGTCGATCTCCAGATCGCGCGGCGTCCAGTCGGTCATCGCGCCCACGTACCAGTCCTTGCCGTTCCGGCGCGCGACGCCACGTAGTCGCCGATCTTCCCGTCGAGCACGCGCGTCTCGTCCCACACCGTCGGCACGGCCCCAGAAACTCCATCGCTTCGGGCTCGCGCAGGTAGTTCGACGGACTGTCGGCCAGCATCTGCAGCGGGCTCTCGAACACCACGTACATCGCCAGCTGATGGCAGCGCGTGCCCAGGCTCATCGGGCGTTTGAAGATCGGGGCGAAGCTATCTTTTTGCGCGTTGAGCATCGCGCCCGGCGTGTAGTCCATCGGCCCGAGGAACATGCGCGTGAACGGCAGCGTCACGTTGTGCTCCGGCTCCGATGTCGGCGCTCCACTTGTCCGCTCCATGCCCGCGCACGCCTTCCGTGCTGATCAGGTTCGGCCAGGTGCGCGTCATCGACGCCGGCTTCTGGTCGCCGTGGAAGTCGACCAGCATCTTGCGCTTCGCCGCTTCGCGCGCGACTTTGTGATAGAAATTCATCACCGTCTGGTCGTCGCGCTGCATGAAGTCGACTTTGATTCCCTTCGATGCCCCACTTCGCGAACTGGTCCAGCGCCGGATCAGCTGATCGTCGAGCGTCTTCCAGACCACCCACAGGATGATGCCGACATTTTTCTGCTTGCGCGTAGGCAGTCAGCTCTTCCATGTTGATCTCCGGCACGACCTCCAGCACATTGCCGAGCTTGTACCAGCCTTCGTCGAGGATGATGTACTCGAGGCCGTACTTCGCGGCGAAATCGATGTAGTACTTGTAGGTCTCCGTGTTGACGCCGGCTTTGAAATCCACGCCGTAGATATTGTTGGCGTTCCACCAGTCCCAGGCGACTTTGCCCGGTTTGATCCACGACGTGTCCGGCACCTGCGACGGCTTTTCGAGCAGCTAGACCAGCGGGTTCGCGATCAGATCCCCGTCGTGCTCCGCGACGCCGAGCACGCGCCACGGAAAGGTGCGCGTTCCGCGCGTGACGGCGATGTAGTCGGCGCTTTCAATCACTTGGAAGTCGCGATCGCCGGTCAGATTTTCTTTCAGCGGATAGGGCGGGAAAGTCGCGTCAGCCCGTTGCCGCTCGTGCCGCGCAGCCACAGGCCGGGATAATCCTCGACGTCGGATTCCGCGATCGCGAGTTTCGCGCCGTTCGAGTGATCAACGACCGCGGGCAGCGTAGCAATGAATGCGGGAGCAATTTCTCAGCTGCTGAGGAAGATATTTGCGCTCGTTGTGCGAGAAGAAACTGTCTTCCTGCGGATAGTAGACGACGAAATCGCCAGAAAAGTTGAAGGCGACTTCTTCGCCGTAGATTTTAACTTGTCCCTGGGAAGCGAAGTTTCGAAGCGATAGGCGGCGCCTTCGTTGTAAGTGCGAAAGACCACCGCATAGCCCCTTCCATGTTCAGCCGCAGTTCGTTGTAGTGATCGCGAATTTTCGCAAATTTCTGCCGGACGGGCGGCTCCAGCACGTCGTTGACGCTTCGCTCTTTGGACTGGCTCACTTTCGCTTCTCGCCCGAGCACTTTGTGATCCACGTTCAGGGAGAGCGCGCAATTCTCGAGCAGCGCCTGACTTTTCAGCAGCACGTCATAGCGAATGCCCTGCGCCGTGCGGATTCTTATTTCGATTCTGCCGTCCGGTGAACGCAAGTCGTAGCTGGATTGGGCAAACGAGCTAGTCGCGAAACTAAATGCCCCCATAGGAACAGGAATACAATCCATCCCAAATGCTTCATGAAACTCCTTTGGGCCCGCTTGATTGTCAGCTTTCGAGTGCGCTCAGTCATCGCCGCCGGGACCAATCGCCACGACAAAATAGTTCGCCGGCGTCGTTCCGGCATTTGTAATTCCGTGTTCGTCGTTCGAACGGACGAATCCTACGCCGCCCGGCCCGAGTTCGTAGCTTTTGCCATTCACGGATATGCTCACCGTGCCTTCACGGATCAGCCACATTTCGGAGTGCACATGATGATGCGGCGGATGCGGCGCGCCTCCGGGAGGAAGCACGTCTCATGTCGCTTTCACGGCTTCTCCCGTCGCGAGCTTGCCCTTCAGCACATGACGGGTCTGCACGCCGTTCGAGGTGTGGACCGGCAGCTTCTCGAAGGGAAACATCGCCGAAGGCATCGACTTGTCTTCCTGAGCGGCTGCCTCAAGCGGAAGCATGGCTGGAATCAGCACTGCGGGAAGCATGGAACACAAGTCACGCCGCGAGATGGACATGAATTCTCCTTTGCCAGTTCTCGGCCTGCGGGTTCGGCAATTCAAGCCCAGCCACGCGAAAGGCCGTTCGAGTTCGGGACAAAGAAACATCAGCGCGAAGCCGTTTGTCAATACACGAAATTGCTCCAGACCTTCGGGCGGTGTAAAGAATGACGTGACAATTGCGGCGCTGGAAAACCGCGATGGAGAAAAGTTCGATCGTACGGAAAAACTTGGGAATGAGTCGGTTCAAGTCCTCCCGGCTGGACAAGTGGGGCGTTCGCCCACGCTAGATGTTGACCATGGAAATTCTTAGTCGAGTAGCTAATGACAATTTCACCCCCCCACCCGGGTTTTTTCGTAAGTGTTCATTCTAAAGGGTTTTAAGTGCTGTGTTTTGGAAGTGCGGATTCTTCGCGCCAAAACCGCGCGAAGGCGCAGAGTAGTAAAGGAGATAGCGGCTAGTGGTGAGTGCCGAGTGCTTAAATTGCGGAAAGAGATCTCCGGCTGAAGGGTGTACCCCCTCCCCGGGTGTTTTTTGTAAGAGTGGCAAGCAAAGGACTTATGCTTGACGCGGTTCGTAAGAGTGGCAAATGCGAGACTTAAAGTAGCTGACTTTTCAGTTCTTTGCAGATGGCTTGTAAGAGTGGCAGGCAAATGGGTTAGCTGAGGGACTGCGGAGGGACGGGCGAGGGTAGTGCGGGGGCGAAACCCTTCGGGGCTCAGGGCAAACATGAACCATGATAGCAAGGAACTGGATTACTGTAAAGGTACAGTACCAGAAGTTTATCATTCGAAAGAGACGCGGAGAAGTTGAGGGGATGGAAGGGGTTGGCGGGAATTTTGTAGTTTGGTGAGACGGTGAGACGGGCCTTGAGGGAAAAGAACTCAGACTGCCGAATAGAAAGTCACAACACCGAGGTGCAAAACCGGCACCTGGGGCATCCGGCCTTTGCGGCCGAAGAAAATGTATTCGTTGAGAGTGTTGCCGGAGTCGTCAGTCTCGGCGAGGATGTCTGCCGCCGGAAGAAAGTCAAAACCCGCACCCTTGAAAATCACAAGGGATGGGGCACCCCGTCAGCATTCGTGCTCCACCCGCCCTCCCGATCTGAACGATAAACGCTCAGATTGGAAAAACTGGAAAACGTCCCGTCTGTCCCCAGGTTTCCCCAGGTTTCTCGTCCCCGAGGTTTCGTCCCCAGGTTTCCAGGTTTCACCAGGTTTCAATAGCGGAGAAGGACCCCGTCTATGGCTCGACGCGGGCAGACGGCAGCAAGAACAGTAGAGCGTGTACTCATCGGTAGAGCCGTGTGCTGTCGGAACTAGGTACGAGCCGTTCCGGTAAGGACTGAAACCAATTAAATAGCGCGTGGAGCATTTCGGACATTCCACGCAGCGCCGAATATGCATGGGCATAAAAACGCTTAACAAGATAAGACGCGACCACGGAAAACAGTGGACGTTAGCGGACCTCGCTGTCCATTTCCGTTCAGCGAAGAGTGCGGGTGTCCAATGACAGGATCACAGTTTGGCTATTTCGTGAACGCGGTTCGGTCCGCGGGACCAAAGGTTGTTGCCGGAGCATGGTCCGAAAACGTCCAATATGGCTCTGGAAAGCGGCTATGATGACGTGCAGACAGTATGAAGCTCGACCTGCAAGTCTGTTCCCGCGCGCGTCTGTCGCGAGACCCTCGCTTCGACGGCAAGTTCTTCATCGGCGTGCTCGGGAGCCGCGTGTATTGCCGCTCGATTTGTCCGGCACCGACAGCAAAGGAAAAGAATGTTCGCTACTTCTCGACCGCGGCGGCTGCGGCTGAGGCAGGCTTTCGTCCGTGCTTGCGATGCCGTCCGGAAGCTTCCCCGGGAACGCCGGCCTGGTTGGGTACTCCGACAACCGTTTCGCGAGCCTTGCGACTCATCGCGGAAAGCGGCCTGGACGATGGCGGAGTCGAGGGACTGGCGGATCGCCTCGGAGTCGGAGCACGGCACCTTCGGCGCTTGTTTATTCAGCACCTGGGAGCGCCGCCGAGCGCGGTGGCGCAAACCCGCCGCCTGCACTTCGCCAAGAAGTTGATCGACGAAACGAGTCTGCCTATGGGCGAAGTGGCGCTGTCATCCGGCTTCGGATGTGTGCGTCGCTTCAATGCCGCGATTCGCAAGGTTTACAAGCGCACCCCAACACAGATTCGTCGCCTGTCTCGCCAAGCAGGTGTACAGCCCGAAAATCAGTACCTGTTCCGCCTGAAATATCGGCCGCCGTATGACTGGGAAGGAATGCTTCGATTTCTCGCCGCGCGCGCAACTCCGGGGGTCGAATGCGTGGAAAACGGGCACTACTTCCGTTCCATCTCGTTAAACGGCAGCGACGGCTCGGTGGATGTCTCGCCCGACCAGGACGTTGATGCTCTGCTGGCGCGCGTGCGGTTTGGCGATCCACGATCGTTGTTCCTGATCGTCGAGCGTCTGCGGGCAATGTTCGATCTCAACGCCGATTGGTCTGCGATCGCTCCCAGCTTGCGAGCCGATCCGGCGCTCGGCACGCGCGTCGACGCACACCCAGGGCTGCGCGTTCCGGGATGCTGGAGCGGGTTCGAACTTGCAGTGCGCGCGATTCTTGGCCAGCAGATCACGGTGAAAGGCGCGACCACCCTCGCCGGATCTCTGGTGCGAGAGTTCGGGCGGCCTTATGCCTCCACCAACAGGCTTTCTCACGTCTTTCCGCGTCCCGAAGATCTCGCGGACGTGGACCTGACCTCAATCGGTCTGACGAAGGCCCGTGCCGCGACCATCCGCGGCTTGGCCCGTGCGGTGGTGGATGGGAAAATCAGTTTCGAGGGCGTGGTGGCGCCGGAAGATTTTCTCTCCCGGATCTGCGAGATTCCCGGGATCGGCGTGTGGACGGCGCAATACGTTGCCATGCGAGCGCTGGGCGAGCCAGACGCGTTCCCCTCAGGAGATTTAGGGTTGCTTAGAAGTCTCGGGCTCACCAACTCGTCTGAACTCGAGCGGCGAGGGGAGGCGTGGCGTCCCTGGCGAGCCTACGCAACGATGTACTTATGGAGTGTTCCTTCCGAGGCAGTCAATACGTCGCAACCGGCTGCAAAGGGCGAGGCGGCACGATCGGGCGCCGCTAACCAGCCGAGAATCTCCCTCGAACTCTGAACAGATTTCCGTATGTATCTGGGGTTTAGCGGGTGCCCTTGCGCCGAACCATCCCTGCCAGGCCCATCAAGCCCGTTCCCATCAACAGCAGAGTGCCCGGCTCGGGGATTGCTGCCGAATTCGTGTCGACGATGAGGGCTGCGGAATTTGGCGTGATGAACTTGATCTTGCCGTCGACTGCCATCAGGGCATAGAGCACGGTTCCCGCGGGAACACCCTTCGCGATTACGTTGAGATTTGCATTCGCCGTCAGCGAACTGTGCAAGTCGACATATCCGAAAGCCAGTTGGCTGCACGAACCGCTGCAAAAGCCTAGACTCGCCAGGCTGCTGGTGATCGCTCCCAACGCTCCCCCCTCCGCGAAATTGCTGAGACTGGTGAAGGACATTCCGTTGAGAGTTCCCGAAAGTGCGCCTACGGATGCACCGACGATGATCACATCATCAGCGGCCTTCCCGTTCGCCGTTAAGACCGAAAAGCTGGAGCCCTTCAGGAGTTGGCCGACGGATTCACCGCTCGCGATACCGCCGTTGAAGCGCGCAACGTTTGGGTTTCCCTTGTCGCAGGCAAACGAGGCGAAGGTCTCACAGGTGTTTGCCGCTGAAATCCCGCAGAGTAAGAAGGTGAGCAACGCGAAGCAGGCTACATGAAGCAGGGGCCGATAACGCATGGGGGAAACTCTCCACGGTGTTACGAGCATGCCGCGTGCCATCCTCGTCCACGGGGAGGGAATTCTGTGGATTGCTCTAACCCCCCCAATTCATGCGGGATTAGTGACTTCGAGCGTGGCAGCCTCGCTGCAGCGGCAGGGAGCGAGTACAAGTGATGTGCAATGAATTTCGCCCCAGAAGCTACTTTGTCTCATACAGACATGGGTGTACCGGTGACACGAAAAGCGGAGTGCACGAGCGCTCGTGGGCAGCGATCCGTCGATACGAGTGCCCTCCTGGCTCTGTCGGCGCTCATTGACACCGCTTTCACCCCGACCTAGACTGATGGCGCGTCTTCATCGCACCCCAACTGAGGATCCATGAGCTGGCTCCAGAACAAGTTTGAAAAGAACTTTCTGATCACGACGGTGGACTACGTCTTCAACTGGGCGCGCAAGTCGGCCGTCTGGCCCATGACCTTCGGACTCGCCTGCTGCGCGATCGAGATGATTGCTTCTTCTACGGCAAGGTTCGATATCGCACGCTTCGGCTCCGAGGTCTTCCGGCCAAGCCCGCGGCAGTCAGATCTGATGATCGTGTCGGGTACGGTGACGCTAAAGATGGCGCCGGTCGTGAAGCGGATCTACGACCAGATGCCCGATCCCAAGTGGGTGATCTCGATGGGCGCCTGCTCCTCGGTGGGCGGCCCGTTTAATACCTACGCCGTATTGCAGGGTGTCGATAAGATCGTGCCGGTCGATGTCTACGTGATTGGCTGCCCGCCGCGCCCGGAGAACTTGTTCTATGCGCTGCTCAAGCTGCAGGACAAGATTGACACGATGACGCTGGCGAAGAAGCCCACCGAAGTTCGCCTGCAGGAAAACATGGTCGACAACTTCAAGCGCCAGGTGATGATCGCGCAGACTTTGCAGCCGAAATAGGTGCCGTTCGGGATACCACGTTCGTAGCACCTGCGCGAGAACAACCATGCCATTCGTCAGAATCGCTTCCCAGGGCGAACTCCCTCTCAAAAACGAAGCCCGCGAATTTCCCTGCGGCGACAAAACCATCTGCGTTGCGAATGTAAACGGCACGATCACGGCCATGGACAACGTCTGCTTGCACCGCGGTGGTCCACTGGGTCAGGGTGTGATCGAGAAGGGAAAAGTCGTTTGCCCCTGGCACGGATGGGCGTGGGATCCGGCGACCGGTCAGGCCGTGCACAATCCTGCTGCCAAGCTCAACGTGTACCCAATCAAGGTTGAGAATGGGGAAGTGCTGGTGGAGATATAACAAAAGCTAATGAGCCCGGTCACGCACTTCTTGAGCGGATGGGTGCTGGCAAACTGTGCTCGGCTCGAGCAGAAAGACCGCGCTATCGTCACGTTCGCCTGCGTGGTGCCGGACGTCGATGGTCTCGGGATCTTGGCTGAATTGATAACCCGTAATTCTTCTCACCCATTGCAGTGGTTCACCCTTTATCACCATTCGCTGCACAACCTGGCTTTCGCTCTGTTGGTTACGGCGATAGCTGTCTCACTTGCGCAGCGTCGGTGGGTGACAGGGAGCCTAGCCTTCCTGAGTTTTCATCTCCATTTGTTTGAAGATATCCTCGGATCCCGTGGGCCTGACGGATATCAGTGGCCGATTCCGTATCTCTGTCCTTTCTCACATGCTCTGCAGCTTTCGTGGCGGGGCCAGTGGCGCCTCGATGCTTGGCCGAACATCCTCTTCACTATTGGATTAGTGATCGCGACCATGTGGCTAGCTTGGCGACGGGGATTCTCTCCTCTGGAAATGATCTCGGAGAAGGGAGATGTCGCCTTTGTCAGGGCACTGCGCCAACGATTCCCTCGGTACGAGAATTCTTAAACCTAAAATCAGACCTTAAGGAACTGCAAGAACGTCGAAGCTTGACTTCCGAATCCCGGAAACACCTGCTCCAGCCGCGAATTTCCCAGATGCTTAGTCACTGCTTCGCCTAGCACTCGGCGAAAGTCTGTCGTCACCGCAAGATCACGTCCTTCATAAAGCTGCGACTGCTCGAGCCCTGGCCACTGCCCGTAGACCTTGCCGCCCTTCACCGGCCCGCCCATCACAAACATTACGTTGGCGTGGCCGTGGTCCGTGCCACGGTTGCCGTTTTCGCGCGCGGTGCGGCCGAACTCCGACATCGTGACCACAACGGTGTCTTCGCCAAGGTCGCCCAGGTCGATCCAGAATGCCGATAGCGCCTGCGAAAAGTCGCGCAGCACGTTGGCGATCTGCCCTTGCGTGCTGCCTTCGTTGACGTGGTGATCCCATCCGCCGATGTCGGCGAAAGCCACCTGCACACCGAGATTGGCCTTGATGAGTTGCGCCAGCTGGCGGAGGCTGTCGCCAAAGCGCCCACGCGGGTAGTCGGCTCCGGGCGCCGGCTTGTATTTCGCAGGATCGGCAGACTTCAGCATCTTCACCGCATCGAAAGTTTCTTGTCCCGTGCCGTGTAGCACCGTGTCTACCGACTGCACGTACATGGCTTCAAAAGTGTTTGAGATTGGCGCGGCATTCGGGTTGCGGCCACCGACGCCGAATTCGTTGATGTTGTTGACCGCGACCGCCGGCTCCGAGCCGTTGAGAATTCGCGGGAGGGCGGGCCCCAGCCCGATGGCGCGGAATGCTGACTTGTCCGCGGCAGGCATCGAATGCAGTGCGCGGTTGAGCCAGCCGTCGGTTGTCGCCTTCATTCCGGGAGTGCCCGACTCCATGAAATCCTGCGCATCGAAGTGCGAGCGCGTCGGGTCGGGCGATCCGGCGGCATGCACGATGGCGAGATGTCCCTGCGCCCAGATCGACTGCAGCGAAGACATGGAGGGATGCAAGCCGAAGAAGCCGTCGAGATCGAGGACGTCCTTGCGTGGAATATTGATGCTCGGCCGCATGGCGTAGTACGAGCGCTCGCCGTGCGGCACGACGATGTTCAACCCATCGGCCGCGCCCCTCTGAAAGATCACCACCAGACGCTTGGGGCGGCCTGCCGGTTCCGCTGAGCCGAGAGCGGCTCGCGTCAGGAAACTCGGCACGGCGGCGGTGCCGGCGACGGCCAGTGCGCTATTGCGAAGAAAAACGCGGCGACTAATCGACATGGTAGACCTCTGTGCTTTTATCTTCTCTGAAACTCCGGCGACCCGAGAAGCAAGCCTGCGATCGTGCCCAAGCTTGATGAAGGCAGCTTGTCGTTCTTACGAGCGGCTGGCTGCGCAGAACCTGTGGGATTCTCGATCTCTTTCACGATCGCGTCGTGCGTCTGCTTGGAGATATCGCCCGCAAGCAGAGTCGATTCCAACCGCGCCAGCACTTGCTTAGGATCCGGTGCAACGGCATCAGTCGAATTCGCTGAGGTCCGATTCAGAAGTCCATCCCCATCCGCCTGCACTCCCTTAATCCGTCCCGCCATCAAAGCCAAGGAAAAATTCATGCGACCGAGCAGCGCCGATGAATTCACCCATGCGTCCGATTTCATGGAGTAGCCGGTGGGCGGCTGCATGCCATACAAAGGCATTCCAAGAGTGTTCAGTTGGCGCGCCAGGGGTGCAGCGTCGGAGACCTCCGCGCCGGTTGCACGCACCGCCGACACCACAAATTCAAGCGGCGTCTTCAGCTTGGCTCGGTATGTGTCGGCCCGCCAGAAATCGGGGGAGTGGAACATCGTCTTCAGCACTTCGCGGATGTCACCGTCTTTCTTCAGGAAGGTCTGCGCCATCTCTTCTATCAAAGCGCGCGGAGGGTCATCGGACAGGAAGCGCGTTGCGAGTTTGGTGCATATGAAGTGCGCGCTGGACGGATGATGCGCGAGCAGGTGCAGCACTTCCATGCCTTCTTTTTCGCCGTGCTCTTTGATCTTGTGGCCCAGCACAATCTTGGTGCCTGGCTCGTGCATGCGCTCTTCGAACTTGAAGCCGCCGCCCTTCTGTGGTTGATCGACGGTCCAGCCGGTGAGCACGCGGGCCACTTCCGTGACATCGTTCTGCGTGTAGCCGCCGTTCACGCCCAGCGTATGCAGTTCCATCAGTTCGCGACCATAATTTTCGTTGAGACCGTTCTTGCGCTTCCCGTTGCCTTTCGCCTGGCGCGGCGGTGGCGGAAATCTCCCACGCCGACGACGCGGATACGGGTTCTTGCGAATACCATGCGCCACGTCGGAGTCGGGCCCCACGCTCAGCCAGTTGTCGAGATAGAAGAGCATCGCGGGACTCTTGGCAGTCGCGACCAGCAGATCTTCGAATTTGCCGAGAGCATGCGGGCGGATCACATCACGCTCGTAGCTGGTGACGAGGTATCGATCCGCTCCCTTGCCGAGGTAGACATTGAAGTGGTTGAACCAGAAATCGGTCATCACCTCGTCGAGTTGCCGTTCGCTGTAAATCGCGCGCAGAAGCTTCGCCTGCATCAGTTCATTCGCCCACTACCTGCTGGGGATTGTTCAGTGCCTTCAGCGTTTCCTTCTGCTTGGAGTTCATGCCTTCCATAAAGTCGTCGCCGCGCTGACCCTTGAGCGATGAGGAGAGCGCCCGCTGCTCTTCCGGAGACATTTGCAGAATCTGCTTCATGCGCTCGTCGGGTGGAAGGTCGAGCAATTCCTGCGCTTTGAGATCGGCATAGAGGCGTTCCTCACGACGCTTCGAGGCTTGCTCGTCTTTGACAGAAGGTTTGCCTGCTTCAACACTGTCGCTGCCTGTGGAGTTGTCGACCGCGCCCTGATCCTGAGTTGGGGATCCGGCGGCTGGAGGCGTCGTCGATGCCGTTGTCTGCGGTGCTGCGTCCTGCTTTCGTTCCCGCTTCTCTTCGAGCTTTTCGATTTGCGCCTGATAGACCGCGCGCTTCACCGGATCGGAAGGCATCGGCTTTTTGCCTTCCGCGACTGCCTTGATCAACTGTTGCGGAGGGAAGTTCTCCACGATTTCGCGCGTATCCATGCGCAGGGTGCGGAATCCCGAAAGCCTTGCGTTCACTGCGCTGTCGTCAATCTTTTCAGGATGAAGTTGCAGGTCGATCCACTTGTCGACTCCCATCGCCGCCACCCGCTCGGCGTCGCCGGGCCGGGGACCAAACGTTAGCCGCTGCAGGGCGTGCAGTGCGCGCCGCGAATCTTCCATCTGCGAAGGATCGCTCGATTTCTTCTGATTCTTTTTGTTGAATGCGTAGGCCGAGAAACAGGCGAGCGTAACCAGCAGCGATGCAATCAGAAAAGCGGTGCGGCGCTGAGATGGCATGGGGTACCTCGCGGCAGTGCGGTGCAATCTACAGTATGAACCCGTGAGGCGGAAAAAGTTGCACTCCTCGAGCCCCTAAAGTTGCACTATAAACACCTTGTAATCTATGGCTTACGTCGATGGTGGCGTCAAGTACAGCCGGTTGCGGCTCATCTTGTGCTGCAGTCCCGCTGCCAGTTGGTCGATATCGGCGGGCGCGATGTTGGGCGCCATGCGATCGTCGAGAAGAGGGATCCGACTGCTTCCAACCGCATCGCGGCGCACCTGAATTAGCAGAGCCTGCACGACATTCGGATCGTACTTTTGAGGGGCTAGACGAACAATCTCGCTGAGTGTGCCCCCGACGGAGACGGGCTCGCGATAGGGGCGCATGCTGGTCATCGCGTCGAATGTGTCGGCGATGGCGATGATTCTCGCTGATATTGGAACTTCGTCCATCTGCAAGCGGTCTGGATATCCGGAGCCGTCGCTGCGCTCGTGATGCCAGCGCACGACCTCCGGGATCATGGGCCAGGGAAATTGAATGCCGGCGACGATCTGGTGGCCGACTGTGGTGTGATCCGCCATCGCGCGGAACTCCTCCGGATCAAGCGCCGTGGGTTTGCCGAACAGATATTTGTCGACCGCGACTTTGCCGATGTCGTGCAGGTAGCCGGCGGAGCGTAGTGCCGCGACATCGTTCTGGTCCATGCCCAGCGCTTCGCCGATGGCGGCTGCGTAGCGCGCCACGCGCAGCGAATGTCCGTGAATGTTCACGTGCTTGACATCAATTGCTGTCGCGAACGCTTCAAGAGCGTTGTCGTAGAAACCGTGCAACGAGGCGAGGAGCCGCAGGTTTTCTGAGACACGTTGTGTCAGTGTCTGGGCCAGCGTGTGATTCTGGACAGCGAGAGCCACGTAACTTGTAAGCAAGCTCAGCGCATCGAGTTCGTCGTCATCGTAGAGAGCATCGCTTTCCCGGCGGCCCAGGGCCACCAATCCAGCGAGCTTTCCGTTCACCTTCAGCGGCACAATGCACTTGAACAACTCCGGCGCAACATTCCCGTTGGAACTGAGGAAGACGGTGTAGGTCGATTCGTTCAGCACGACCGGGCCGCGCGCCGCGGTCAGAGCATGGATATGTTTGGGGAGCAGGGGTACGATGGCGGGATCGGGCAAAAGAGCGAAACCGCGCGACGCCACGGAACTCAGCAGCGAAGGCTTGTCGCTGAAAGTGAACAGCGCACCCTCACACGCAGCGGATGCTTCCATCAGAGCGGAAAGCATGAGCTGCGCGGTCTGCGAAAATTCGCGCTCCGCCGTCAGTTCAGGACCGAGATCAGAGAGCGTTTCGACCGTGCGCAACAGTCGCCGAAAATTGTTGTTCTGCACCGCCACGAGTCGGCAGCGAAAAACCCAGAGCAGATTGAGAGTAACATGCGCAAAAATCGCGGAGGAGAGCGCATTGTTGGTTAGTTTGGTGCGGAAAAACAAGGGGTTGGCGGATCGTAAGCGACAGATCGCCAGCAATGACGATCGTCTAGAAATGTTCCCGTAACATTCCGAAGCTTTCCACGGTGAGCAGGCGGCTGGGAGGATCCGGGATGGCGATCTCGTCGTGCTCCAGAATCCAGGTGTCTCCGTGAGGCACGAACACGGCGTTCAATCCTGCCGCGAGCGCCGGATTAATGTCGGATTTCGGACTGTTGCCGATCATCCACGTGGTGTCGTTCGAAAGTTCGTACTTCGCGATCACCGAGCGATACACCTGCTCGTCCTTCTCGGGCACGATTTCGAGCGCGGAGAAGTAATCCTTAAGTCCGGAGCGTTCCACCTTGCCGGACTGCTCGGGAAAAGAGCCCTTGGTCATCATGATCAAGTGATGACGGCTCGCGAGGTGCTGCAACGTCTCGGGAACGTTAGGCAATATCTCTACTGGATGGTCGGCGATGGCATGCGCGAAGCTGTGAATTTTCGCATGCAATTCGGGAGTGATCGGCTCGGCCGAGAGGCGCTCGAAACATCCGACCAACGCGTGCGCGAAGCTGTGCAGTCCGTAGCCGTGAGTCAGGATGTTCTCGCGTTCCACATCGTTCAGGATTTCACGAACTTGCTCGGCAGAATATTCGTGGTGATTCAGAAATGAAATGAAGCGCGCAATCGCACGCTCGAAGTAGATGTTGTTCTCCCAGAGCGTGTCATCGGCATCGATGAGCAGCGTAAGCGCACCATTGGATTTTGCGTTGTCCCCCGTCCCCATATTTTCATGATAACGGTTCTGATCTGATTGCGGGATGACGCTTGGCCGTAAGTTGGGCCGCTTTGCTCTGCTAGAATCGACAAACATTCATGGGGATCCGAACCAGCAGGCTCGTCGCAATCTTCCTCCTCCTAGCTGGTTTCTTCATCAGCGCATCAACTGCCCAGCGAAAACGCCAATTAATGATCGGCTCTGCAGCGAAACAAGCAGAACCTGCCAACGTCAAAGTGGTGCCCGACTTGGCACGCCGCGTAGCGCGCTTTCGCTCGGTACAAATGCCTCTGCCGCCGAGCCTCACCGTGAAAGAACGCAAACTGGCGGGAAAGCTTGTAGAGGCTTGCCAGTTCCTGGAGAGCATCTACTGGCGCCAGATCGATCCGGAAGCGCTGGCGTTGTATCAATCGCTCGAGCGGAGCACGAATCCACGCGATGTGCAGTTGCGCCGGTATCTGTGGATCAATGCCTCGCGCTTCGACTTGATCGACGAAAACAAGCCGTTTGTCGGCAAGGAGCCCATGCTTCCCGGTCGCGGATTCTATCCGCAAGGACTCACGCGCGAGAAGGTCGAAGAGTTCGTCAAGGAACATCCCGAAAAGAAGGAGGAAATCTACAGCCCGACGACGGTAGTTCGGTTGCACGGCGGGCAGCTCGAGGCCTTGCCGTATCACATTGCCTATCGTTCTTTCCTCGAGCCTGCTGCGAAGTCTTTGCGCGACGCCGCTAGGCTCACTTCGGATTCTGCTTTTGCAAACTTCCTGCGCCTTCGTGCCGATGCGTTGCTCACCGATGACTACTTCAAGAGTGACCTCGCCTGGCTCGACTTGAAGAATCCGAAGTTTGACATCATCTTCGCGCCTTACGAGACCTACAGCGACGACCTGTTGGGCGTAAAAGCCACGTACGGCGGCGCGGTCATGATCCGCAACGAAAAAGAGAGCAAGAAACTCGAGATGTTCCAGCAGTACGTGCCGCAAATTCAGGATGCGCTGCCGCTGACGCCCGAAGACCGTCCGTCGAAGCAGGGGCTTGAGACTCCGCTGGAGGTCATGGACACTCCCTTCCGCTCGGCGGATCTCACGCACGGTTACCAGGCGGTGGCGGACAACCTGCCCAACGATCCGCGCGTTCACGAGCAGAAGGGCAGCAAGAAACTGTTCTTCAAGAACTTCATGGATGCGCGCGTGAACTACGTGATCATCCCGGTCGCCCGGCAGATGTTGCGCACAGACCAGGCTGCGAAGGTTTCCGGCGAAGGCTACCTGCTCGGTACCATCATGCACGAGATCGCGCACGGTCTGGGTCCGGCGTTCGCGCGCACCGCATCGGGGAAAGTGAGCATTCGTGAATCGGTCGGCCCCATATACGGAGGTTTAGAAGAAGCCAAGGCTGACGTTACCGGAATGTTCGGGCTGAAGTGGCTGGTCGATCGCGGTGCGCTTCCCCAAGCGAAGCTTGAGGAGTTCTACGCGTCTTACGTCGGAGGAATGTTCCGTACCGTTCGCTTTGGAGTGGCCGAGGCCCACGGGCAAGCGGAAATGATGGAATTCAACTATCTGAACTCGCGGGGCGCGGTGACACGGGATGCGTCAGGCCGATACACCATCGACTATCAGAAGATGCCGGGAGTAGTTGCGGATCTTGCCAAGGAATTGCTCGAGATCGAAGCGACCGGCGATCGCCAGCGCGCCGAGAACTGGTTTCAGAAGTACGGTTCGATGCCGGAAGACCTGAAGGCAGCGTTGAAGAAGAAGACCTCGGACATGCCGGTGGACGTCGATCCGATCTTCGCCTTTAAGCGGACTGTGAAGTAGGGCGTCCTTCTCCGATGAACTCTACCCTGGCCACCTGCGGAATGATTCCCGCCTTGTGCCCCATGTCGAGGAGTCGGCGCACGGCTTCTCGTCCGTCGGACCCATAGTCGAGCGTGCGCTCGTTCACGTACATGCCCACAAACTTGTCGGCCAGTTGCGGATCGAGGTCGCGAGCGAACTGCATCGCGTAGGCAAGTGCTTCCTCGCGATGATCGAGTGCATATTGAATACTGTCGCGCAGCGCATTACTTACACTGAGCATTAATTGCGGACCCAGCGCGCGGCGGATGGCATTCCCTCCGAGAGGGAGTGGCAGGCCAGTCATCTTCAGCCACCATTTGCCGAGATCGACAACGCGATGCAATCCCGCCTTCGAGTATGTGAGCTGTCCTTCATGAATGATCAAACCCGCTTCGTACTTACCTTCAAGCACCTGCGGGATGATCTGATCGAAAGGCACGACTTCAACCTCAACGCCCGGCGCGAATAGCTTTAACGCAAGATAAGCGGTGGTCAGTTTGCCCGGCACGGCGATCTTCTTCTTTTTTACTTCGCTCTGCGTAAACGCGCGGGTGGCAACGATCATCGGCCCGTATCCGTCGCCCACGCTGCCGCCGCTGGGGAGCAGTGCGTAGTGGTCCTGGATGTAGGGAAACGCGTGAAATGAAATCGCGGTAACGTCGTACACGCCTTCCTGTGCCTTGCGGTTCAGCGTCTCGATGTCGCACAAGGTATGAGTGAAGCGCAGGCCGGGCACGCGCACCTTGTTGGTCGCGAGACCGTAAAACATGAAGGCATCGTCCGAGTCGGGGCTATGCGCGATGTTGATTTCGCGTGTGTCCGCCTCGGCGGCCCCGTGTGATGTCAGCCGGTCAGTGGTGCTGGAGGCCGTCATCCTTGCACCTTGGGCGAGCGCCGGAAGCGCACTGCGACCGCGGCGGCCAGCAGGATCTTGATCACTTCCGCGAACACGAACCAGTACAGGCCGATTCGCACAGCCGTTTTCATCGAGCCTGTCCAAATCGCAAGCCAGCTCAATCCGCTTATAAACAACAGCACCTCAGCCAGCAGGCCCGCGATCGCGGCGTTCGCGAAGGTCTTGCGCCCGCGCTCCATCAGATAACCCGCTAAACCCGCGACAAACGGATACGCCATCAAGAATCCGCCGGTCGGTCCCATCAACTGCGCAATGCCGCCAAGTCCAGTCGGATTAAACACAGGAAGCCCGACGGCGCCTTCGGCTAGGTAGAGGACAAGGGCGGCAAACCCCCGTCGTGATCCCAGCAGTAAGCCAACCAAAAGTACACCGGCATTTTGCAGCGTCAGAGGCACGGGCGTGGGCAGTGGGATGGTGACGCGCGCGCACAAGGCGACGAACAAACTGGCGCCCACCACGATTGCGATCTGCTTCGCCCATTCCGCGGCACGATCTTGCGGGAGAGGAAGTGTTTGAGTTCCGAATTTGGACATATAACCTTCTATCCGGTGGTCCAGAGAATTATGGCTGGCCAGCGCGATTTGGATCGATCGCATCCGGGTCATCGCGTGAAGCTGATCTTTCGGCACTCATGTGGCGGCGCACCCTCAAAAACAGGGCAATCGCCACGCACACAACGACCAGCGCACTAAAACCCAGGATGATGAACCACCAGGTCATCCGCACGACAAGCTAGGATACCAAATCACCGGTGTGATTCGGTCGCGCGGGCCGGTTTCAGGGAAACTACTTTCCCGACATGGCACGCTCCACTTCGTCGGCCGTATGGGGCAGGGCCGCTCCCAGATTGACCAGTTTCCCGTTTGCATCCACGTAGAGGGTGTCTTCAACTCGCGCTCCCAGCTTTTCTTCAGGGATGTAGATGCCGGGTTCGATTGTGAACACGGCGCCGGGGCCGAGCGGAACCGAGTAGTCCCCCGGATCATGCACCGCGAGGCCGACGTAGTGACCCAGTCCGTGAATGAAGTACTTCCCGAGCGGTTCGCCATGCAAATCTTTTCCGTGCGTGTTGATGTAGTCGTAGGCCACCTTAAACAAGCCATTCGGATCTTCCCGTCGCAACGAAGACTTGCCCGAGACGAAAGCTGCAATGGCCGCCTGTTGCGCACCCAGCACGATGTCGTAGATCTCGCGCTGCCGGGCGGTGAACTTGCCGTTCGCGGGATAGGTGCGGGTGATGTCGGTGGCGTACATGGAGTATTCGCCGGCCGCGTCGATCACGATCACGTCCCCGTCTTGAACAGTGGCCGAGTCTTCCGAATAGTGCAGCACGGTCGAATTGAATCCTGCTCCTACGATCGGCGCGTAAGAAGGCCGTTCGCATCCCCGTTTTCCCCACTCGTACTGCAGAAGTGCCGAGAGCTCGCGCTCGGTAACGCGGGGCTTGATGGTCTTCATGGCTGCCATGTGCGCGGCCACGGTCGCATCCGTGGCTTTGCGGATCAGGGCAATTTCGCGCTCGTCTTTGAATGTACGTGAAGAGCCGATCAGAGGCTTCGCGTCCTGATAAGTGGCAAAGGGAATAAAGGCATTCGTGCGCTTGAGCCAGTCGAGGCCGCTGCTGGAGGGCGAGTCGTGCCCATAAGAGGGCGTGTCAGTGTAGACGGTGGGCCGCTCCGGCAGAAGGGAGTTCAGTTCGTCGCGCAACTTGTCCATGAGTTCCACGCGATCGAAGCCCGTCACCTTGGCGGCCTGCGGATCGGTAGCGCTGAGCTTTGGCCCGGTCCACTTTTCTTCCACTTTGTTATTCGCAGCCAGAAAGAGAATCTCGGTGTAGGGACGCGCTTTCGTGTCAGCGGCCGCTTCTACTGCGGGAACGATCAACAACGCGGCACCGGGCTCAGTCCATCCCGAGAGGTAATAGAAGTTGTCGTCCTGGCGGAAGCCGTAAACGGCGTTCGGACCCTCGGCCTCCATCGGCGCAAACAGCAGTACGGCCGCGCCCTTCGTCTTCTTTGATAGGGCTTCGCGTCGCGCGTGGTAGTCAGCCGTTGGCTGACGCTCGAGAGACCACGTCCAGCAGGATGCAAAAACCAACGCGACCAAAATCACAAGCTTCTTCATGTGTGGACCTCACCTGCGGGCGCAGGATTCCCCGCTTGTCCAAGATTTGCAAAACGTGAAGCGTTAGACCCCGACCGGGAACGGCTTGGTGTGCGTCTCGGCACTCAACGCGAGGCCAGTGAATCGTCCTTGCAGCAGCGACATCAGCCCGGTGTACCAGTAACCGATAACGAAAAGCAGCAGGAAAGGTACCGTAATGTAGTTCTCGTTGTCGAGCGCGTAGTAGACCGTGGAAGCGAAGTAGCAGCCAATCAGCAACTCGACCCAGGGAATCCAGCCGAGGCGTCTTCGATATTTATTCTTGCCAACCTTGTGCTTCTTGCGGTCTACCCCGTACTTCGGAGTTCGCGCGAAGGCGCTCTGCTGGCCGACCAGCGCTTCCAGCACAGCTTTTGTGTTCGTGATGGTCAGCCCGATCCCGAGAGCCATCAGAAAGGGAAGATACAAGAGTGCGCGCGGCCACGTTTTCGGGAACAGCTCGCGCTGCGAGACCAGGTAAAAGCTCGAAATCGAAAACGTCGACGCCATGAACAGCGGCAGGTCGATGTACAGCATCTGAAACCAGCCTTGGTAAAAGCGAATGATCATGGCTGGCAACAGTAAGACCGACAGCACGATCATCAGCGGATAACTGAGGTTGGCCGTCAGGTGATACCAGGCTTCAATCTTGGTATGAAGAGGAGCATCGCTCTTCAGCACGCGCGGCAGAATCTTTTTGCCCGTCTGAATCAAGCCTTTGGCCCAGCGCGCCTGCTGCGTCTTGAAGGCCGTCATCTCGACCGGCAATTCGGCCGGACATTCTACGTCCTGAAGGTAAATAAACTTCCAGCCTTTCAACTGAGCACGATAGGAAAGATCGGTATCTTCGGTCAGAGTGTCGTGCTGCCATCCACCGGCCTCTTCGATCGCTTGCCGGCGCCACATGCCCGCGGTCCCGTTGAAATTAAAGAAGACACCGCTGCGTGCGCGACCCGAGTGCTCGAGCACGAAGTGCCCGTCGAGCAGGATCGCCTCAACCTCGGTCAGGAATGAGTAGTTGCGGTTGATATGCGTCCAGCGCGTCTGCACCATGCCGATCTTGGGATCGGTGAAGTGGTGAATGACCTTGAGGAGGAAGTCCTCGGGAGGTAGAAAGTCTGCGTCGAAGATCGCGATGAACTCGCCCTTCGCGGTCTTCATGCCCTCAGCCAGCGCGCCCGCCTTGAAGCCTTCTCGGTTCGTCCGGTGGTGATAGGTGATCGGATGGCCCAGCGCGGCGTAACGTTCGACGAGATTCCGCACGACGTCGACCGTTTCATCCGTCGAGTCGTCGAGCACCTGGATGTCGAGTTTCCCCCGCGGATATTTCAACTTGCACACGCAGTCGATGAGCCGTTCCGCCACGAACTGTTCGTTGAACATCGGCAGCTGAACGGTCACCTTCGGCAGGTCAGCGAATCGCTCGGCGGGTTCGCTCGTATGATTCTTGCGGTTCTTGTAATAAAGGTAGACGAGGACATAACGGTGCAAACCGTAGGAAGCCAGCAGGATCAGTACGATGAAGTACGGAATCAAAAGCGCGATGTCAAACCCGTTGGCGTGGTAGAGGCCCTGAAATGTGCGGTCGAGGAAGTGCTGGCGGATATACGAGCCAATTCCTTTGGAGGCCACGGCCGCAGCAACCGGCGCCAGATTCGCAATGAACAGACTAGTCAGCCAGATACTCCCACACGGACGGGTCTCCGTTCCGCTGCTAAACCTTCTATTTTACCCGAAGCAGGAATGAAGGCCGGTGGCTACGATGTTTTCGAGACGATCAGGGTTGTTCAGCGGGCGCGGGAATGAGTTTTAGGGAAACAGATTGACGGCTGGACTTCTCGATTTTTGTCTCAACGCCCTGGCCCTCTGCAGCTTTTAGAAAGTCGGGATCCAGATACTCGTCTTCAATCACCTCCCACGCGTAGAGCGTGTAGGTGCCGGGCCGAAGGCCATGCAAAACGAAACGCCCCGCCTGATCTGTTGAGCTACGCTGGTAGCGGTTGGGCTGCTTTCGAAATTTTACTTCCGGAACTGCAACCACCATGGCGTGGACGACGGGCGTGCCCTTGTCATTGGTGACTGTTCCATCTACGACGCCAGCGCCCGAACTCACGGTCAACTCCACAGAGATCGTGCCGCCGGAGACGGGCAGGCCCGAATCGACGAAGTCCTTTGTGCCAACCATCAGCGATTGCGGGAAGGCATCGTTTGTCTGTTGGGAGTCGCTTCCGACCAATACGTCGTAGACGCCGGGCAAGACGTTTTTCAGTTCGAAGCTGCCATCGGGCTTGATTTTTCCGAGACTGGAAGATCCGGCAGAATCGTTGTCGTTAAAAACGACTCCACTGCCCGTGTCGCTGTCCTCGTCGACCGGGCGCAGAATCACCATCAATCCAGGGGTCCCCGGCTTTGGCAGTTTTCCCTCAAGATGCACGTGCCCGCGTAGGGTGGCGACTGGCTGCGGTACCAGGCGTACATCGTCGACGTTGGCATCGCTTACCTCGAGATTCTGCCGGACGATCAGAGGCGGGTCGGCGAGCAGCGACATTGCGGTGAGGATGTATGTGCCCGGCGCTACATGGGGAATCTCAAACTTGCCGCTCTTGTCCACTTCCGCCGCATTGAACATGGACTGCGTATCCTTGCCCCGAAGCATCACAGCGGCTTTTCCTCCCGCTGGGAGCCCCGCCACAGTTCCGCGAATCCGAGCAGTGTGCCGGCGGGAGAGTGAGAAGTCGACGGGCATCTCCTCCCCAGGGTGGAGATCAATGCTGGTGGCCTGGGCACGATCGCTCGTGCCCGGATAAAACGTGGCCACATACGCTGTGTCTGAATTTGGCGCAACAGGGTCGTCGGTTTTCGGAGAAGCGACCAGGCTTTGGAAATTCGCCATTGGGTTTGCGAGCACGTAATACTTACCAGCGAGCAACCCGCCGACGCGATATTCTCCGAGGTCGTTGGTTTGTGCCGACCCTGCGGGCTCGAAAGCCGACGATCCTTTGCGCCGTAAAACTGCTACGTCCACGTTCGACATGGGGTCGCCATCTTCATCCCGCACGCGCCCCAGGATGACTGCCGCCGAGACCATGCGCAGAGTCTGGTCCTTCACTTCTTGCCCGGCCTCGAAGCTGAGAGCGGTGCCTTGCAGGCGCCGCCGTTTCTCGTCCACTTCGATGTAGCCGGTGCGCTCGGCAAATATCACGTAACGCCCGGCCACGATTCCAGTGATCTTGAAATGCCCATCCTGATCTGACGTTGCCGTATAGTTGCCGCCTTCTTCCTGATTTTCCGTGATCACCTCGATGATGGCCTTCTTGAGCGGCTCTCCACTGGGTTCCTTCACTACACTGCCTTGCAACGTGGCTTTGGCCGGAGCTTTCGCCTCGCTCGCGTTCGTCTGCGCCAACGCAGACACGGCCAGCGCGAGGAAGCACACGAGGTTTCCAGCCAGTTTCATTCGCATTCGACTTTACCGCAGGGAGGGCTTAGTTGAGGAAGTATGTTCGATACAGCGTATCGCGCTGAACGGGTTTGAAGCCGGCGTCGCGAATGATCCGGCGCAACTCTTCTTCCGTCGTGCAATTCGTCACGCCTGCCGCCCGCACTACGTTTTCTTCGAGCATGACCGAGCCGACGTCATTGCCGCCGAAGCGGAGGCCCATCTGGCAGACTTTCAGTCCTTGCGTCACCCAACTCGATTGCACGTTGAGGAAGTTCGAGAGGTAGAGGCGCGAAATCGCCAGCACTTTCAAGTATTCGACGGCCGTCGCTTCGTCCCAATGCCGCCCACCCAGCGCCGTGTTCGCAGGCTGAAAGCTCCACGGGATGAATGCCGTGAATCCGCCCGTCTCTTCCTGCAGATCGTAGAGGCGCTGGAAGTGGTTCACGCGGTGCTCGATCTTTTCCCCGACCCCGAACATCATGGTGGCGGTGGTGCGCATGCCCAACTGGTGAGCGGTGCGGTGCACGCTGATCCAGTCTTCCGTCAGGCACTTCAGGCGCGCGATCTTGAAGCGGACTTCGTCATCCAGAATCTCGGCGCCGCCGCCCGGGATCGAGTCGAGGCCCGCATCGCGCAGCCGTGCGATCGTATCCCGCAAGTTCAAGTTGCTGTACTCGGCGATGGCCAGAATTTCCGACGCAGAGTAGCAATGCAGGTGGACTTTCGGGAAGCGCTGCCGGATCCCCCTCAGCATCTTCTCGTGCCACTCGATCTTCAGGTCGGGATGCAGGCCGCCCTGCATTAGCACGCCCGTGCCGCCCATTTCCACCGTCTCGGCGATCTTGTCGTAGATCGTTTCGAACTCGAGAATGTAGCCTTCCTTCGCCGCCGGCCCCTTGAGCGGACGATAGAATGCGCAAAATGTGCAGTATTCCGTGCAGAAGTTCGTGTAATTGATGTTGCGGTCGATGATGTAGCTGACCACGCCATCCGGATGCAGCTTGCGCCGCACCGCGTCGGCCTCCATACCGATCCCGATCAGGTCGTCGGAACGGAACATCTCAATCGCTTGTTCTTTGGTCAGGGACATAAGAGGCGCCAACCCGTCATTCTAGCGTCCTTCCCGAACATTTTCCAAACGACCGTTCCCGACGGTGCGTTTCGACGGAGCCCCGGGTTCGCGTCCGCGCTTTGGACGCTAACCTGGGACAAGCATGGTCCTCTATTGCTGCGTGGTCTCGGGATGCGCCACCGGCCGGAACGAAGAGTACACAGCCAGCCCCGCCACGATGATGTTGGCCACGATGACCGGCACCGCGTGCAGCAGGATGCCGTAAGTCATCCAGCAAAGCGCGGCCGCCGCCTGTACCCAGCGCATAGTGACGGGATTCCGAACGAAGTACGAGATCGCAAAGATCGTGGTTGCCAGCCACCCGACGAGATCAGACACGCGCGCCCTCCGCCTTCGAAGTCGCTGCCGCCAGGTTGGCCGGGCTGCTGTCGAGAATTGTCACCACGTCGGTGGAAACCTTGTCCCACTCTTGAATGACGAAGCCTTGTGCCTCGAGGAACGCGCGAATCTGCATGCGATCCCAGCCGACGATCTCTTCGAGGATTGGAATCAACACGCCCAGCGCATTCGTGCTCAGCACGGTGCGGCGCGCGATCGGCGCCAGGTGTTTGTTTTCCGAGACTGCGATGGTGAATCCGTCGCGTCGATTGACGTGCAGCATCACATGCACATCGGAACTGCCGTCGCCTACATACACGATACGGTCGGAACTGATCTGCACTTCGTTCTGAATGCGGTCGAGAACAGCGACTTTGCCGTAGCCTGCCGTCACGCGCTCGATGGCCGCGATTTCTCCCGAGGCGTGATACCGGAACTGCGTTCCAAAAATATGATCGGGCGGGACGATGCCTTCCAGCGCCGACTGGATGACTTCCACAGGCGCGGCGGACAGCACATAGAACTCAAAGCGATATCCGGCGATCCCCTTGTCGAGAACTCGCTTCAGGAAGTCGATGTTCTCTTTCAAACGAATGCGTTTTCCGACTTCACGCAAATGCTCGGGACGAACGCGGTCGTGAAACTCCGGATCGTGCAGCAACAGGTACGAGAGTTCGCCTCCCTGTTGCACCAGGTTCAGGCGCGCCATGCCTTCCGCCTTGCGCTCGAACTCCTTGGTCGGGATGCCCAGAAGTTCGCTTAAAACGTAGCCCGTGTCGTTGTAGCTCAACGTCTGATCGAAGTCGCTGGCAAAAATGTAATGTTTAGCGGATTTAAGCTTTTCCATATAAATCATTAGATGGAATGAAGGCTGAAAAGGCTAGTAAAAATATCGTGAATATAGGGTAAGCTGTTGATTCTGCGGTGTTAATCAAAAAATTGCTAGCTGCTATCAGTGGGCAGATTGGTGAGCCGCGTTGGCGGGACTTCCGCCCTGCCCTGGGTAACGGAAGTACGCGACAAGCGCAGCCAGACCCGCAATAGCTGACATTGCGATTAGCGCGTACAAGGTCGGCTTGGTGTACTTGTTGAAGAAGCGCAGGAAGTGTCGTCCGTAGAGGACGCCCAGGTAGGCGAGGATTCCATAACGCAAGCCGCGGCCAAGGGCGAGCGCGGCCAGAAATTTCTTTCGCGAATATTGCATCGCACCCGCCGCCAGCAGAAACGGGACGAACGGAACCGGCGGGGGCAAGAGCGCCGGTACAAAGATCCCCCAGAAGCCCCAACGTTCGAAGCGCGCGTAGACGGATTTCGTGCGCTTTGGTCCCATGCGGTGTTCCAGCATTTCTTTTCCGCCCTTGCGCGCGAGCCGATACGTGATGTAGCCGCCGATGAGGGAACCCACCAGTGCCATCACCGCGTAGTAGTACCAATGCTTGCGATTGTGGACGACGAACCAGATGGTCAGTACATCCATGCTGCCGGGCATGGGAATGATGGAGTTGTCCGCCAGCCCAAGGACGACCAGGCCAGGGCCGCCCAAGTGGCGAAGCCAGGTCCAGATCTTCGAGGCGACGAAAAATCCAAGTGGCGGCATCATGGGAATTAGTTGTGAACCCAACTGTCTTGTTCAGCTATCTTGTCACCCAACTACGTTGTCATCCTGAGCAAAGCGAAGGACCTGTGTACTCGAGTCCCCCTCCGGCTATTTCCGCCGATGGGGACCCAGACGAATCCGCCACCGACGGGCGACGAGATGCATCGCTCGATCAAGCCTCTCCATGAATTTTCAGGGACACCACTTTACGTGGTGACGAATTTCGCGGCCTCCACGAAGTGCAACGGTGGCGGCGTGTGGAAAGCACCACACTCAGCCGCGTAGCGGTAGAACAACTGCAGGCCTTCGATGCATCCCGCATCGAGATAGTAGTGGATATTCTCGGTGAGATAGGAGCGCACTTCAGCCTCGCTCAGGCCAACTTTGGGTGACCACTCGCGCGCGATCTGCGAGATGTTCTCGGGTTGCAGACCGTGATCCCGCGAGGCCTGAAAAATGCCGGCCAGGTCGACTGACGCATTCTCAAGGGCCGCCCGACGCACCGCCCAGAAAGCAAACACAAACGGCTTTCCAGTAAAGCGAATCCACTCTTCCGCGAGATCAAGCGTGAGGTACTTGAAGCGATCTACTTTGAGAGCGGTGTCGCCGATCACGAGCGCCGCGTCGTGATCTCGAAGCATGGTGTCGAGATCGGGCGCCATGGCGGTAAAGCTGCGACCCCCGCCCAGCCAGCGCTCAAACAACACTTTGCGTCAAAGCCACGGATGTCATCGAGGAAGTATCAAGCGCCACGCTCCGAATGTTTTCGACCGGAACTTTGCTTACGAGCAGAATCGATCGCACCGGCCGGCGCGCGGCAATCGTGACTCCGGGAAGGATGGCGAGATCAGCAATCTCGGCATAAGCAGCGGCCGGGATGATCCCGATGTCGGCGCGCCCCGCGTTGAGTTCAGCGGCACAAGCTGACGGCAGAGTGTAGGAAATATCGAAATCGGCACCTGCGGTTCCGTGTTCGAAATCCCACATCAAAGGCACTGTATTTAAGAAGGATATTGCGGAAATACGAAGCCGGCTCATATCAATATGTTTGATTCTAACAAAGGCCTGTGCGGCTCTCCCTTGACAGCATTTTTCTGCGACGGTAGACCGGAAAGCGGAGGCACTCGTGTCTACATCGATTGCCGTAGCGGAGAATGTTGTTCGAGAAGACACCCTGCAGTGGCTGGCGCTCACCCTGACGCCCGGCCTCGGGCCCACGCGGGCGCGGCGGCTCGTGGAACACATGGGCACGGTGGCCGCCATCTTTCGCGCCTCGCTTACTGAACTGGAGGCGACCGGACTCCTGGCGGTCTCCGCGCAAGCGTTAGGAACCGGCCGAGCGCTTGAACTCGCACAGGAAGAAATCGCCCGTACGATGGCTGCCGGTGTCCGCCTCGTGTCGCTCGACGATCCGGCGTACCCGCCTCGCTTGAAACAAATCTACGATCCACCCCTCATTCTTTATGTGCGCGGTGCCGTGGAGTTGCTGTCGCAGCCGGGGATCGCGGTGGTCGGCACCCGCCACCCCACGCCATACGGATCCGGTATGGCCGAACGCCTTGCGATTGATCTTGCCGCTCGTGGCCTGGTAATTCAGAGCGGAATGGCGCGAGGCGTCGACACGGCTGCTCATCGCGGAGCGATTTCTGGAAATGGAAAAACGGTGGCCGTGTTCGGAACGGGAGTCGATGTTCCTTACCCGAAAGAAAACACCCGCCTCGCCGAGCAGATCGTTGCGACCGGCGGCGCGATCATCTCCGAATTCCCGCTAGGCACGTTCGCTGCCCCGCAGAATTTCCCGATCCGTAATCGGATCATCAGCGGCATGTCGATGGGCGTGCTGGTCGTGGAGGCCGCCGAGTACAGCGGCACGCGCATCACAGCACGCTGCGCTCTCGAGCAGAATCGGGACGTTTTCGCGGTTCCCGGCAACGTCACGAACAAGAACTCCTGGGGACCGAATACGCTCATCAAACAGGGCGCCAAGTTGGTGGCCACGTGGGAGGACGTTTGGGAGGAACTCCCTTAGAATGTGCGACTTGCGCTGGCCCCAGCCAAGACCGATGAATCGCCAGCCGGGGAGACCGCATCTCTATTTCCAAGCGCCGACAATCCTCTCAGCCCGCACGAGCGCAAGATTTACGCCCTGCTCAAAGCGGACGAAGCCACGCAAATCGATGCCATCGTGGAGCGACTGGAGCAGGACATGTCGTCGTCCGAAATCTTCGCAGCCCTGTTCGAGTTGGAACTGGCGGGGAAGGTAAGGCAGATGCCGGGGAAGAATTTTGTGAAGAGCTTCTGAGCCGCGAGCTACGAGCCGCGAGCGTTGAGCGATCAACCAGTATGAAGATGTGGGGAGAAGGAAGTGGGTGTTGAAGGATTTCAAGGAACTCAAAGTGCGAACAAAGCGCATGAAGTGACACTAGAACTGTACCGACTGACTCGGCAGTTTCCCGAGGGAAGAGCTTTACGGGCTCACATCTCAGATTCGTCGTGCGGCCTCTTCTATGGGCGCGAATATTGCGGAGGGCACGGGCCGAAGATCAGATGGTGAGATGTCCCGTTTTCTTCACATCGCACGCGGGTCGGCGGTCGAGCTGCAATACCATCTGCTCTTGGCACGCGATTTGGAATTGCTTGCGGGTTCAAGTTTTGTGGTGCTGGAGCACCAAGTCGACGAAATTCAGCGGATGTTGACGAGCCTGATTCAACGAGTACAGCCTGTCGGTCGAGACTCGTCGCTTGGAGTGGCACGCCGCTCTGCGCAGGCTCGAAGCTCATAGCTCACAGCTCGAAGCTTTTCCACCGTAAACTTGTTACCGAACTCGCATTCGTGCTAGCTTCAAAACCAAGCAAACGCATAAAGAGGAAACATTGTCCAAAGGTTTAGTGATCGTTGAGTCGCCCGCCAAGGCGAAGACTATTCAGAAATATCTTGGCAAAGGATTCACGGTTGAGGCCTCTCTCGGCCACGTGAAGGACCTGCCCAAGAGCACCCTGGGCGTCGATATCGACAACGAGTTCGATACCGAATACATCGTCATTCCCGGCAAAGAAAAGGTCCTCGCCAAGCTGAAGAAGCTGGCCGAGGGAGCCGACCACATTTTCCTGGCGCCTGACCCGGACCGCGAAGGCGAAGCCATCGCTGCGCACCTCGCCGGCGAGCTCGATAACGACGGCGCGAAAAAGAAGAAGTCCAAAAAGAGTAAAGATAGAGATAAGGATAAGAACGGCGATGCTCCACGCATCCAGCGCGTGACCTTCAACGAAATCACGCAGCGCGCCGTCCGCGAAGCCTTCGAACATCCGCGCGAGATCGATCAGAACCTGGTCGATGCCCAACAGGCTCGCCGTGTTCTCGATCGTCTGGTCGGCTACCAGGTTTCTCCGCTGCTCTGGGACAAAGTCCGGCGTGGTCTCTCCGCCGGGCGTGTGCAGACCGTCGCCCTTCGCTTAATCGTCGAGCGCGAGCGGGAAATCAAGGCTTTCGAGAAGAGGGAATACTGGACCATTGACGCGCACCTGGCTGCCGCCAAGCCGCCGGCGTTCGATGCCCGCTTCGTCGGCAAGGGCGAAGAGAAGATCGAAGTACCGAACGGCGACGAAGCCGAAAAGATTCGCGCTTTCGTGGAGAAAGCCGATTGGCTGGTCCGCTCGGTCGATCGCAAAGAGCGCCGCCGCAATGCCGCTCCGCCGTTCACCACTAGCAAACTCCAGCAGGATTCCTCCCGCAAGCTGCGTTTCAGCGTGAAGCGCACCATGATGATCGCCCAGCGCCTTTACGAAGGCGTGGAACTCGGCGAAGAGGGTCTGGTCGGCCTCATTACTTATATGCGTACGGATTCGACCCGCGTTTCGAACGAAGCGCTCGCCGAAGTGCGCGAGATGGTCGGAAAGGAATACGGCCCGCAGTACCTGCCCGAGCAGCCCAACACGTTCAAGTCAAAGAAAGGCGCGCAGGAAGCGCACGAAGCCATCCGACCCACGTCGGTTGCGCACACTCCCGATTCAGTCAAGCAGTATCTGAAAGAAGACGAGTTCAAGGTCTACAAGCTGATTTGGCAGCGCTTCGTAGCGTCGCAGATCAACCCTGCGGTCTTCGATCAGACCACGGTCGACATCGACGCCAAGCAGGGCAACGACAGCTACTGGTTCCGCGTGACCGGATCAGTCATGAAGTTCGACGGCTTCCTGAAAGTCTACGAAGAATCCAAGGAAGGCAAGGACGAGGAAGACGAGGAGCTGAAGCATAAACTCCCAGCCGCTCGAGCCCGGCCAGAAGCTGACTCTGAAAGAACTGAAGCCGGAGCAGCACTTCACCGAACCGCCTCCGCGCTACAACGAAGCGTCGCTGGTGAAGGAACTGGAAGAGCGTGGCATCGGCCGTCCTTCCACGTACGCGACCATCTTGACCACGATTCAGGAGCGGCAGTACGTCACGAAGCTAGGCGGTAAGTTCGCGCCCACAGAGATTGGTCTGGTGGTCACGGACCTCCTGATCGAAAACTTCCGCGACATCTTCGACGTGGCCTACACCGCGCGCCTGGAAGAAGAGCTCGACGAAATCGAAGATGGCAAAGAGAAGTGGACCGACGCCATGGCGGAGTTCTACAAGCGATTTGCCAAGGATCTCAAATACGCTGAGAAGCACATGGAAAACATCAAGCGTATGGAGAAGCCCACCGACGAGAAGTGTGAGCGATGCGGCTCGCCCCTGGTCATCAAGTGGGGCAAGCATGGGTCCTTCTACGCTTGCAGTTCCTACGAAAAGGACAATCCCGAGAGCTGCACCTTTACCAAAGAGAATCCCATCAACCTGCCGGATCTCGATTCGGCCGACGTGCAGGAGACGGCGCAGGAAGAGTATTGCGAGAACTGCGGCCGGGTGATGGTTCTGAAGCGCGGACGCTTCGGCCAGTTCATGGCCTGCACCGGCTATCCGGATTGCAAAACCACGCGCCGTCTCGATCAGGGCAAACGCGTGCCCGACATTCCGCTCGACGAGCCCTGCCCGAAGTGCGGACGCAATCTGATGATCCGCCACGGCCGCTACGGGGAATTCACGGCGTGCTCCGGTTATCCCGACTGCAAGTTCGTGAAGCAGAACTTCATCGGCGTGAAGTGCCCGGACTGCAAAGACGGAGATCTCGTCGAAAAGAAGGCGCGCAAGGGGAACACGTTTTATGGCTGCTCGAATTATCCGAAGTGTAAATTCACTTCGGCGAATAAGCCGATTGCCGAGAAGTGCCCGAGTTGCGGCAGCGAATTTCTGGTTGAGAAGAACCTGAAGGCCGGGCCGGTGATCGCCTGCCCGAACAAGGAATGCGACTACGAACGCGAGGCGCCGGCCCCGCCGGCGGCAGTTGCAGAAGCCGCGGGAGAAGGCGGTTAAGAATTAGACGATGGAGCGACGGGCGTCCTCGCCCGTCGAGGCGGGCGCGACAATTTCCGTTACATTGAAGTGACTTGGCGGCCCGCCTCCATCGGTTATTTGCTCCTAACCTTTTGCCGCTTCTGGCAGCCCCTCTTCATCTAAAATCACAGCCGTTCAACTCAAATCATTTTTGGAGGCCTTCCGATGGCGACACCGACTCACGCCGATGCCGAACTCATTCTGAAACTCTACGAAGCCCGCCGCGAACCTGAAATCCGCAAAGCCCGTCAATGGTGGACGGCAAACTTCTGGCCGGAAAGCGCCGACGACATCATCAAGATTGCTCGCTCCATGGGTTCTCCGGAAAATGCCTGGATGCGCATGGTTCTGGGCTACTGGAGCATGGCCGGGTCCTTCGTCACCAACGGCGTGTTGAACGAAGACCTGTTCTTCGAACCGAGCTGTAGCGGCGAGATGTTCGTGATCTACGCCAAGGTCGAACCATTCCTCAAGGAAGTGCGCGAGAAGATGCAGAATCCCATGCTGCTTGCCAATCTAGAAAAACTTATCCACACCGAAAAAGGCCAGGAGCGTTACAAAGTGATGTCCAGGAACGTCGAGAACATGCGTAAGGCACGCGCGGAAAGCCTCGCCAAGGCGGGCTGAGCCTGTATTTGTAACCGGTGGCGCTTGCCTAAAGCTTGCCAGCCGAGTGCCACCGGATCACTTCTTCCTCGACGGAAAACAATCCCTTCGGCTCCCGATCGAACCGGGCTCCCAGTTGATAAGCTTGCCGCTCCAGTGGAATTCCTTCGTAGCCGCCTCTCTCCAGAAATCCCCGAACGTAAAGGCGCGCAAATTGCTTCAACCCAAGAACGCGGTATTGCACGACATGCACGAGTTCGTGGAATAGTGTGCCAGGGTCAAGTTCGTCGGGATACGCGACGACATCGACAAGCGTAATCGCTCCTATCGAAGACATCTCGAGCATCCCCTTGATGCCGAAAAGTCGGACCAGCGGATACAGAATCGGATCCGGCATGCGGGCTTGCACGATTCGAGTTTCGGCCAAAACAGAAGCGGGAAAGAATGCTCGCATCCGCGCGATCACGGGATCGGGTATCGCCATCGCCCGCGGAAGTAATCGCCGCCGATGGTAGGCGATGTAGCGCGCCGTCAGCCACGAAATCAGCGGAACCATCGGCCGGATCAGGCGTGGGATGGGCGCCCGCCTCGGCATCTACGAAATGAATTCCCGGATGTACTCATCCTTGGTTTGCACGAGCTGCTGCAGATCGCCGTCGAAAATGACCTTGCCCTCGCGCAGAATCAGGAAGGTCATGGGAATCTCCACGCGGCCCCCGGCTTCCACGTGCCGCATGTGATTGGTCTTCGGGTCGAAGACGTGTGTGGCCATCGTGAACGCATCCTGCAGGCGGTGCGTCACCAGCAGCGAACTCGTCTTGTACACATCGCGTTGCTTCACGATCAATTCCACGATGGTCGTCGAAGTCACAGGATCGAGTCCGCCCGTTGGCGAATCGTAGAGTAGCGTCTCGGGTTGGGTGATGATGGCGCGGGCAATGGCCACGCGTCTTCGCATGCCTCCGGAGAGTTCCGATGGAAACATGGCTACGGTGTGCTCAAGCTCCACGAAGCGCAGCACCTCGCGCACGCGCTCGTCGATCTCGTCGATGGGGACCTGGCCTTCTTCCATCAGGCGGAACGCCACGTTGTCGTGCACCGTGAGCGAATCGAACAGCGCGCTCTCCTGGAAGACGATGCCCACCTTGCGGCGTAGATCGAAGAGTTGATCCTCCGGCATCTGCGTGACATCTTCGCCCAGTGTGTAGATGTGCCCGCGATCTGGTTTCAGTAGTCCCAGCGCCATCTTCAGGATCGTGCTCTTGCCGGAACCCGCCACCCCGAACAGCGCCTTGGTCTCGCCGCGCGGCAAGCGGAACGAAATTCCGTCGAGCACCATGTTGTCTTCGAAAGAGATTGCTACATCGTCGAAGACGATCACGTCCTGTGGACGCTCCTGCGTTGCCGTCGCGCGCTCTTCAACTGGCAGGGAGGGAATCGGCATCGGTCAGGATCCCAGCATCACCATCAGGAAGCGGGTCACAAAAACGTCCACCACGATGATGAGGATCATCGAAGCCACGACCGCTTCAGTGGTCGAGCGGCCCACGCCCTGCGTGCCGCCTTTCGTCGTCAGCCCGTAATAGCAGCCGATGGTGGCGACAATGAATCCGAATACCAGCGGCTTCATCAGGCCCATGAACACGTCGGAGAACACCAGCGTCTGCCAGGCGTTGCTCCAGTATTCATGCGCGTCCATGCCCAGCAGGACACCAGCGACCACGTTGCCGCCCAGCAGTCCCATGAAGTCGCCGAGAATCGTGAGGAAGAAAAGCATGACCACAGTGGCGACCACGCGTGGGGTGACCAGCTTTTTCATCGGGTCGGTGCCGAGCGCGCGCATCGCGTCGATCTGCTCGGTCACGATCATGGAACCCAGTTCGCTGGCCATCCCGGAAGCGTTGCGTCCCGCGACGACCAGACCCGCGAGCACCGGGCCCAGTTCGCGAACAATTCCGATCGAGACCAGTTGTCCAATGACCGTGGTAGCGCCAAACCGGCTTAGCGTCGTCGCACTGTTCAACGCCAAGGCCGCGCCCGTGAAGAAAACCGACGCCAGCACGATCGGAAGGGAACCGAAGCCGATGGAGTCGGCCTGCTGCATCATGTCAGCGCCGTAGATAGGACGCCGGAAGAGGTTGGCGACCGCCTGCGCCGAGAGCAGGGAGTATTCCTGCACCGACTGGATCTTTCTCTTCGCGAAATCGATGGGTGAGATGAATTCGATGCTGCTAAGAAAGTCGCCCGCCGCCATTCCAAGCCCCCATCCGTTCCAGGTCGAACTATAACAGGAGGCGCGAGCTCCGAGCTATGAGCTTCGAGCTTCGAGTCGCGCGCGACGACCCGTTGCCAAATTTGTCATCCTGAGCGAAGTGAGGCGACAGCCGAACGCAGTCGAAAGACACCGTGTCCCCCAACGTCGCCACCGGTCTCGCAGGATTTTCTAGCACTGGCCGGATAGAGTGAGAGAGAGCACGCGTGGGGCTAAAAGAAAAGCTCGGCCGCAGCCGAGCTAAAAATAGTTATCGAAAGCGTTTACGCCTCCCGCCCCTTCTTCCGAATCTCCACGGCCAGTCGCTTGATCTTCTGGTTTAAGGTCGAAAGCGGCACGCGGAATCGTTCCGCGGCTTCCGTCTGATTCCAATTGCACTTCTCCAGCATGTCGGTAATGATCCGCCGCTCGCAATCTTCGAGGATGTCGAACAACGAAGCATCCGGCCGATGTTCCATGACCGGGAAGGCCGTGCCCCGGCCGACCATCTGATCCGGCAAGAGATCGCTTCCGATATCCACGCCCGACGACAACACCACTGCGCGCTCAATCACGTTCTCGAGTTCGCGCACGTTTCCCGGCCACGAGTAAGCCACCAGGGGACGCAATCCTTCCGGGGTAATGCGACGATACTGCCCGTTCGTTTTCCTCCGAGTACTTCTTGAGGAAATGATCCACCAGCAGCGGGATGTCTTCCTTCCGCTGTCGCAGCGGCGGCAAGTCGATGGAGATCACGTTCAGCCGGTAGAACAAGTCTTCTCGGAACTTTCCTTCGCGTACTTGCTGCCGCAGATCGACGTTCGTGGCTGCGATGATCCTGCACATCCACCTGAACTTCATGAATGCCGCCCAGGTGCATGAACTTGCGGTCTTGCAGAACGCGCAGAATCTTGCTCTGCGTATCCATGGTCATCGTGCCGATTTCGTCAAGGAAGAGTGTTCCCTTGTCGGCAACTTCGAACAGGCCCTTCTTCGAGGCGATCGCGCTCGTGAACGCGCCCTTTACGTGCCCGAACAAAGTTGATTCGAGCAGATCGGGCGGCATCGACCCCGTATTGACCGGAACGAAAGGCCGGTCTTTGCGCGGGGAATTCAGGTGGATCGCCTTCGCGATCAGTTCTTTTCCGGTTCCGCTCTCACCCTGCAGCAGCACGGTCGAGCGGCTGGGAGCGACCTGCGCGACGAGGTCGAAAATCTTCAGCATCGGCTCGCTCTTGCCGATGATGTGTTCGAAGTTGTAACGCTGCTTCAGCGCGCGCTTCAGCTGGATGTTTTCTTCTTCGGCCTTGTGCCGCGCGATGGCCGCACGAACATCGGCCAGCAGCTTTTCGTTGTCCCAAGGTTTCTGGACAAAGTTCGCCGCGCCCGACTGCATTGCCTTCACCGCGTTCTCCACTGTGCCGTACGCGGTAATCATGATCACGGACAGGCCGGGGTCTTGCGAGTGCAGGTCCGCGAGGATATCGAGGCCGTTGCGATCGGGAAGCGCCAGGTCCAGCAGGATCAAGTCGAACGCCCGCTGTCCAACGCGATGCAAGCCTTGTTGCCCGGTCGCGGCTGTCTCAACTTCGTAGCCTTCCAGTTCGAGCAGGGTCTGCAGCGACTCGCGGATTTCCGCTTCGTCATCGATGATGAGAACCGAACCAGCCATCGCCAGGGATTCAAAATCGTTCATCTTGCGGGGCAATACCGCGGCTTCAGACATTGACGGCCTTCCTGGTCAGCGGAAAATCCAGATGAAACGTCGTTCCCTCGCCGGGGCGACTCTCCACGCGAATCTTGCCCGCGTGTTCCTGGATGATCCCGTACGTAACCGACAGGCCCAGCCCGGTACCGCGCTTCTGGCCTGCCTCCGGTGCAGTTTTCGTGGTAAAGAACGGATCGTAGATCCGCGCAATGTGTTCCGGCGCAATGCCGCTTCCAGTATCAGTGACGCTGACGCTGACGCCCGTGCCGTTCGACGTCGCCACCCGGAGTCGTCCCACCCGCCGGCATCGCATCCTTCGCGTTCAAGAACAGATTCAGAAAGACCTGCTGCAGGCGCCCGGTGTTTCCCTGGATCGGCGGAAGGTGATCGGCAAGTTCGCGCTCAACCGAGATGCGCGAAGTGCGGAACTGATGATCGAGCAGCGCGAGCGTGTCGAGCACGACGCGGTTGACGTCCACATTCCCGAACTCGGTGCCGCTGGTGCGCGAGAAGTTGAGCAGGTTGCTGACAATTTCGGACGCACGGAACGTCTGCCGCGTGATTTTCTCGAGCAGCCCCGCTTTCTGCGGATCGGACTTCAACTGCTTCGAAAGCATCTGCGTGTACGAAGAGATCACCGCCAGCGGCGTGTTGACTTCATGCGCGACTCCGGCCGCCAGCAGTCCGATCGAAGAGAGCTTGTCGGCCTGGGAGAGCTGCGCTTCGAGTTCCACACGCTCAGTGATGTCGTCCATGATGATCAGACGCCCGATCACGTTGAACTTGCGTGTGACCAGCGGCGCGATGGCGGCGTTGATGGTGCGCACTTCCCCAGCCGGCGTGTTGAGCCGGAACTTGTAGAGGTTATGGATGCCGGGATTCTGCCGCACCCGGTAGAACTCCTCGACAAACTCCGCCGGGAAGACTTCGCTCAAAGGCCGAGTCAGAGCCTGCCACCTTGGCAGCGCGTACATCACTTCCATCTGCGAGTTCCAGGACTCGATGCGGTCGGCGAGATCGACCGCAAGCACGCCTACGTTGATGGACTCCACGATGTTCTCGTTGAAGTCTTTCAGGCGCTCGTACTCTGCTACCTTCTGCTCGAGCGAGGCATATAGCCGAGCGTTCTGAATGGCGATTCCGATGTAGCCGGCGAGCGTCTCGAGCAATTCGACATCTTCGCTGGTGAGGAAATCGCCTTCCATCGTTTTGCCCAAGCCCAGCACGGCGATCGGCTTCCGCTGCACGCGGCACGGGATGTAGTAGTTCAGATCAAGCTTTGCGATACTGGTCTGCGCCGCAGGATTCTCACGCGGCACCTGGTGTGTGTTGTCGAAGAACAGGTGCCCGGCTTCCATTTCCGGTCGCTGCGAACTCAGGAAACTCAAATCGAGCCCACTGGTTTGCGACATTCCAAACGACTTCGCAATCACGAAGTGATCGCTAGCCTCGCCGGTCTGCAGAAAGATCGCCAGCCGATCGACCATGAGCGTACGCGACAGGCGGTCGACTACCGAACTCAGCATTTCGTCGAGATCGGTTTCCGCGCTCAACTCGCGGCCGAATTCAATCAGTGTCTTCCGGTAGTCATAGCGCGTGCGATAGAAGAACTGGTCGATGCCATCCTGAATCCACTTGCGCACCGGATCAAACAGCAGCGCCGTGACCACCATCGCCAAAATCAGACCGTAAGGTCCAGTGCTCGGAATGCGCGTGTGGACCAATTCGGCGACGCCTGCAACTAGCGCGAAGTACGCCATCACCACGGCCGCCGCGGCCAGCGTGTACACCATGCCGCGCTTGAAGATCAGGTCCACGTCCATTAGGCGATAGCGGAAAATCGCGTATCCGAACGTGAGCGGCAGCAAGCCCAGCGACAGCACCGAAACCTGCATCCAGACGGTCGGCACCACGCCGAACAAGTAAGGCACGATGTAGAGCAGCGTGAACGGCGCAATGGCCACGATCGTCCCGCGCGTGACCCACTTCAATTGCTGACGCAAGATGGGGGTGCTCGCGCGCAGGTAGCTGTACCAGAGCACCGTGGCCGAGGCCACAAAGTACTGAGCCCAGATAAGCCCACCACAACCGGTCCAGATTCCAGCGCCGCAGTTCGTTGGCTTGCACGAAGCGCAGCGTGAACACGTGGACTGTCAGCAGCGCCATGCCCGGCGCATACAGCATGCGGCACCGCCCACGTGTGCTTCTTGACGAAGTGCCGCCGCTCCGGGAAGGTCAGCACGAAGTGCAGGAACAGCGCCGGCTGCAACATCCAGGCAACCACGTTGCACCAGTAAATGCTCCAGTCGAACGCGTTAAGTTTTCCCGTGTAGTGGAACGAATAGAAGATGAACGAGACCAGGCAGAAAATATAAAAATGCGTCGAACTGGGCGCCGTCCACCTGCGCAGCAAAACATACACGCCGATGCCCAGGTAGATCAGCGCGATCAGCCGCAGCCAATCGTTGAGGGGTCTGTCCGCCGGTGCGAGGATGACTCCCGCCTCAACCGGTACCGAATGCCGGACCACCGAGTAACTAGCTTTCGACCAGACACCGGTCCCGTAAAGCTGGCGCTCCAGGGCAGGAGTGTTCTTCACCTCGTGCCCGTTCACCGAGGTCAATTCGTCGCCTTGCCGGATGCCCGCCTTGTCAGCCGGACTATTCTTCTCCACCCGATCCGCGACCAGGTGCCCGCCTCGCTCCACCCACCACGCGCCGTCGGTAGGGAGTCTGGAATTCGTGCTCTTTTTGGAAGTTGATCCAGGCGAAAGCGCAGGCGGCGGCAGTCAGCAGGAACAGCAGGCCGGCGGTAAAGCGGATTTGGAAGTCCTTGTTCATGGACTCGTGGGGAGACACCAACACGTCCAGTCGCGACGAGTCTTTGCTTCCCCCAAGCGCATCTGCAACTTCACTGCCATGAATTCGTTCTTCCACAAACCGCTAAACTGCCTGCTCCACAGCCACTTCCATCATTATAGGTGGTTAGCCGAACAGGGAATACAGATTTTGGAAGGTTTCTCTTGGATATCGTATCCCCTTCTGCTTTTGGTATTTAGCGCCCTAGACATAACAGTCTTTGCTGAATTCCCGCGTCCACAGCCCTCTCAGGTAGAATCCTGATTTCCATGACAAACTTTGAACAGATCATCGACCTCGAGCGCCGCTATCTTCTCCAAACTTACAACCGCTACCCGGTCGCCTTTGAGCGCGGCAAAGGGGTTTTCCTCTTCGACTTCGAGGGGAAGAAGTACCTGGACTTCGTATCCGGCCTGGGTGTCAACGCGCTGGGTCACGCGCACCCGCGCATCGTGAAGACGATTCGCGATCAGGCCGCCAAACTGATCCACGTTTCGAACCTCTACTGCCACGAGTACCAGGGAAGACTCGCCGAGAAACTCGTCCAGCTCTCGGGTCTGGATCGCGTGTTTTTCTCGAATAGCGGCACCGAAGCCATCGAAGGTTCGATCAAGCTGGCGCGCCTGGCCAGCCACCGCATCGGGGGACTGGAGAAGAGCCGCCTGATCGGCCTCGAAGGCTCCTATCACGGCAGAACTTTCGGCGCGATGTCCTTGACCGGTCAGGACAAATACCGCAAAGGCTTCGAGCCCCTGCTCGAGGAAGTCACGTTCGTCCCGCGCAACAATATCGAAGCCCTGCGCGCTGCCGTGAATGACCAAACCTGCGCCATCGTGCTCGAGCCGATTTTTGGCGAAGGTGGAATTCTCGAATGCTCAGTCGACTTTCTGAAAGAGTGCCGTGCACTCGCTGACCAGTTCAAAGTCGCTCTCATCTTCGACGAGATTCAATGCGGGCTGGGCCGCACCGGCAACCTCTTCGCGTTCCAGACTTTCGGCGTAAAGCCCGACATCGTCGCGATCGCGAAACCGATCGCCGCCGGCCTCCCGCTCGGCGCCTTCCTGGCGCGAGAAGAATTTGCCTCAGCCATCTCAGCCGGTCAGCACGGCACGACCTTCGGCGGAGGACCGCTCGCGTGCCGCGTCGCTCTTGAATACCTGGCGATCGTTGAAGAAGAAAAGCTGCTCGAGAACGTCGCCAAGGTCGGCGCCTACCTTCAACACGAACTGCAGCAACTGGTTGACGGATATGCCGCCGCAAAAGAAGTCCGCGGTCGCGGATTCATTCAGGGCATCGACCTGGAGATTCCAACTCGTCCCATCGTCGAACAGGGACTCGCCCAGGGCGTTCTCTTCAACAGTACACAAGACACAGTTGTGCGCTTCCTGCCTCCGTTTCTGCTGCAGGAGCAGCACGTCGACAAGGGCATCCGTGTGCTTCGTAAGTTTCTGGGCAGAAAGCGTCGCAAGGCGGCATAAAAAACGGGGAGCCGAAGCTCCCCATTACTCAGAAGCGACAGAGGCGATATCACATACATAGACTCCGGAGCATGCTAAAACGTTGTCCAGCATCCGGAAGAAAAACATTGTGGATTCGACCACTGCGCAAAATTTGCCGTCGCGCCCCGCCGTCGCTGCGGAAGAACGATTTGTTACTGTTGACGGCGCGCGCGTGCGTTACCTGACGGCTGGATCGGGTCCCCCTCTGATTCTTCTGCACGGCCTGATGGGGTACTCATTTTCCTGGCGCTTCACGATCCCGGCGCTAGCGCGCCATGCGACCGTGTATGCGCCGGACCAGTTAGGCACGGGCTTCTCCGATCGCCCCGCGCAACTCGACTGCCGCCTGTGCGCGATGGCCGATCGTCTTTTTAAATTTCTGGACGCGGTCGGCGTCTCTTCCTTCGATTTGCTGGGGACCTCGCACGGCGGCGCAGTGGCCATGATGGCAGCCTCGATGCGCGCCACTCGTCCCGATCTTCATCTCCGAAAATTGATCTTGGTAGCGCCGGTGAATCCATGGTCGGCGCACGGTCGCCGGCTTGCGCCCTTTATCGGAAGTCCGCTCGGTTCTACCCTGTTCCTGCGTTCTGTGAACTACATGAGCTGGACGTTTCCTTACTGGTTGGCCCGCCTTTACGGAGACAGCAAACGCATTCCGCCCGGAACCCTCGAAGGCTACCAAGCGCCGGTCTCCATCCCAGGCAGCTTCGAATACGCAGTCGGCATCGTTAGCCACTGGACGAACGATCTTCGCGAGTTGGAACGAGTTATCCCCACGTTGTCCGATATTCCCACACTCCTGGTCTGGGGCAGCGCAGACCCCGCGGTATATGTTCAGTCCGCCGAGCAACTCCGGCGCCACTTCAAACGCTGCGAAGTGGTCATCTATCCGGGCGTTGGGCATTTGCCGTATGAAGAAGTGCCCGAGCAGTTCAGCGCCACCGTGCGGGAGTTCTTAAAGGGAAGTTGAACCTACCTCTGGAGCATCGCGAGCGTGGGAAATGCAGACTACTCCTGTCGAAGTGTCCGCATCGGATCGATCTTTGTCGCGTGGCGAGCGGGGACGTAGCTGGCACCGAAGGTGACTGCCATCAGGAACGAGGACACCAGAACCAGAGTCGGCACGTCATAAGCCTTCACTCCGTAGAGAAGCTCGGCCAGTAGAGGCGTGACGGCGAACGAACCAGCTAAACCAATCGCCACTCCGATCAGCGAAAGCATCATCGCTTGCCGCAATACTAACCCCAGGACTTGGTTGGGCTGCGCTCCCAGCGCCATCCGCAGACCGAGTTCATGAGTGCGTTCGCCGACAGAGTAGGAAATCACCCCATAAATCCCGACCACGGCAAGAATCAACGCGATGGCTGCAACGAGTTCGAGGATCTGGCACAGAAAGCGCCACGGACCTGCCGAGTTCGAGACCGTTTGATCCACCGGTGTGATTCCGAAGACGGCCGACTCTGGTGCAAGCTCCGAGATCGTCCGGCGCACGCCCTGCATCAGGGCTTTTGATGCGGAGTGGGTACGGACAATCAGGCTCTTGTGGATCCGCGTCTCCGTCCAGACGGATTTGATGCGTGTTGGCATTTGTTGATAAGAGATATAAACCTCTGGTTCGGGGGGAGCCGTCAGCGAAAACTGGTGCACATTTCCAACGACCCCCACAATCTGTCGCGGCTTTTCCTCGGGCGAATCGTCGAAGCTAATACTGCGGCCGATCGGGTCCTCGTTTTGCCAGAACCGTCGTGCCATGGCTTCGTTGATCACAGCGACCCATGCGTTACTCGGCGTGTCCTGCTCCGTGACGCCTCGGCCCCGCTGCACCGGAATGCCCATCAGTCCAAAATACTTGGGACTGATCGACTGCCTCAGAACGGTTGGTTTCTCCGAAACGGTCGATACATTCTGTCCCGCAAGTGTGAAGCCAGGCGACGCGTATCCTGCTGTTTCGAGAAGCGGGAGCCAGTCGACCAGTGCTACATCTTCGACCCCTGGTATGTTTCGTGTCCGCTCCAGCGCTTGACGGCAGAACTGGTCCACAGGCGGAAGGATGGAACTCAGCCCGGTAGTGTCCTCCGTCGATGAGTCCATATATTTTTCTCCCGTCAATCGAACTTCTGCCGTTAGCAAATGCTCTGGATTGAAACCCGGTGTCGTCCGCAGGATACGTATCATCGTGTTGATCATCAGGCCAGCGCAGATCAGCAACACAAATGCCAGTGCGATCTCCGTTACGACCAGGGTGTTCCTGGTGCGATGACGTGAAACTGACGCGGTGCTGCGTCCGGATTCTCGCAGGCATTCGTTGACGTTAGTCTTCACGGCGCGATAGGCGGGAATTATCCCGAAGGCAATGCCGGTGATTACGCACGTACAAAACGTGAATAACAAAACCCGTCCGTCCACAACGATGCCCGTAGTCTTCGGAAGCCAAAACGGAGCCCACACATTGAAAACTCTGACGCCAAGAAAGGACAGAACCAGCCCGGCAACTCCTCCGACGAGAGAAAGCAGCACACTCTCGGTGAGTATTTGCCGGATCAAGCTTCGTTGGTTGGCTCCTAGCGCGACCCGTACTCCAATCTCTTTCCGGCGTCCATCTCCCCGAACCAGGAGTAGATTGGCGACGTTGGCACACGCAATCAGCAAGACCAATCCCACGGCTCCAAAGAGCATGTAGTAGACGTCAGCCGACCAACCGAACAGGTGTTTCTGCAAAGGCTCGACCCTTACGCGCAGATCTTTGTACGCTTCCGGAAAAGCCTGTGCTAAATGTCCTGCCGTGACGTCCATTGCCGCCTGGGCCTGCTGAATCGAAATGCCTCGTTTCAGTTTCCCGATCGAGGTAAACCAGCGCACATCGTCGACGCCGGAAATCGCCGGATTTCCCTCTCCATGGACGATGTAAACATCGGGAGTTCCCCAGCCGAACAGATCAAAGCCGGGTTCCAGGACGCCCACAATCGGTGCCGAAAATGTGTCGACAAACATCTTCTGACCGAGCACGCTGGGATCGTCCGCGAAATGGCGCTTCCAAAACTCGTAACTGATCAACACACCACCGTACCCTGGCTTGTCGACCACGTCGGCCGCGGGAATAGTGCCCAGGAACGACTTGATTCCGAGTAACGGCAGCAGCCGCGCGCTCACGTGTTGCACGCCAACTCGTTCGCCCGATCCCGCGCTCGACATGGCGACAAAGTCGGGATGCGAGACGAACTCCAGTTCTTCAAACACATTGCTGTCGGCGCGCCAGTGAGCAACGTCCGTGCTAGAAACTGTCCGGGACCACCTCGGATCTTTCCGGTCGACATTGGACACAGAGATGAGCCTGTCCGCATCGGGGTATGGAAGCGGACGCAAAAGAACTCCGTTGATCACGCTGAAAACCCCAGTCGTGGCGCCGATGCCAATGGCAAGAGTCAGAACAACGACCAGGGTGAATCCCGAACTCTTGCGCAGTCCACGGACCGCGTAGCGGATGTCTTGCATGGAAGCGTCGACCCATCGCGGCATAGCGTTGTTTCGCGTTTTTGATCTGCGAGTCGCCCAGCGCGGGCAGTCTACACCTGAACGACTGTTTCGAGACCTCCCAGCGGCGTAGGTGTTTAAACCAGGCGTTTACAGTCAAAACCCTGGTCTCAGACGTTCGAACCGGAGTCCTGGAGCAGATTGGCAATCAGCCATCTGTTTTGCCGAGCCACTAACGTTGCCGAGAACAGTGTTTCGCTCAAATCACGCTTCCGTGCCCTCCACGAGACTTGACATCTTCGGCCGGGTTACCCGCCAAGGTTCGCGGCGCCATCCTCTGCAGCCTTGTCCCGCGCCGCGATAAGATACCGAAAGCAATTCCCACCATGGGGCAAGACATCCTCGACTTCTTGCGCAACTTGATCGCCCAGTATGGCTACTGGGCGGTCGGCGGAGCGCTTCTTCTCGAAAATGCCGGTATCCCCGTGCCGGGGGAAACGATTCTTCTGCTAGCCAGTTTCCTGGCTTACTCGCGTGAGGAATTGCAACTTCCGTACATCATCCTGATCGGCGTGTTGGCAGCTACGCTCGGCGACAACTTCGGGTTCGCGATCGGCTATCGCGGTGGCCGCCCACTACTCGACCGCTATCAGAACGTCTTTCGCATCCAGCCCGAAACCATCGCTCGCGGCGAAACAATGTTCGCCCAGTACGGTGCCCTCACGATTTTCTTTGCCCGCTTCATTTTCGGACTGCGCGTGATTGCCGGTCCGCTGGCCGGAGTGTTGCGGATGCCGTGGAAGCGCTTCGCCATTTTCAATTTCCTCGGAGCGCTGCTCTGGGTGACGGTGATTTCCCTGGTCGGCTACAAGTTCGGCAAACACTGGGACCTGCTGATGGAGTACGTCGAGCGCCTCAACATTGTCATGCTCATCGCGGTTGGCCTTGGCGTGGTGATCCTGTGGCTGTGGCGCCGCCGCCGGCGCGCCTAAAGCAGCCTCCCTTCGCAATTCCGAGTTACGAAAGCTACATGGCCTGGCCGCATCCCGTTGCCCGCCTTGTGGCGTGGTGCTAGGCTCGAGCCTAGTTTCCCGGATGCCACGCGCTCACAATGACAAGTCCCGCGACTCGCGTTTTGCGCGAGTGATCGCGCTTGCTCGCCTCGAGCACGCCGATTTATGGCTGAAGTTTCTGCTGGCCTTGATGGGCCTCATTCTGGCGTTTGCCGCGGCACTGTTTTCCACCGTGTCTCGCGAGTCAGGCAACATCTGGGCCACGCTGGTTCTTGCCTCGGCCGCGCTGATTCTTGCCACGATCGTTGGCCTGACGACCGTTCCTCACTTGGCACGGCGCGTGGCGGTGAGCCGTCTGCGCGATGCGGTGGACTACGAGGTCACGCGCGCGGGCATCGTCTACGTCATTGCAACACTGCTCATCGGCATAGCTGCCCTCAACACCGGGAATAACCTGCTCTACATCGTGGTGGCCGCGATGCTGGCTGCCATCCTGGTTTCGGGGCTCGTCTCCGCAATTATCCTGCGTGATCTTGAACTCGACGTGCGTCTCCCCGAGCACGTCTTCGCGGGGCGGCCTGTTCTCGGACGAATCCTGCTACGCAACCCGCGGAAATTTCTGCCGTCGTTCTCAATCCATGTGGTGCCGTCGAAGAAGAAAAGGTCCGTTAACAAATGGCTTTGGGAGCCTGCCACTTTTGGCTTTCCCCCCAAGCGCCCGCCGGAGCAGCAGTGGGTTCGCCTGCCCGACCGTCGCGTCCGCCGCATCGTGCATGACGGCACCGCCACTGGAATTTTCGACGGCTCGGCCTACTTCCCGTACATCGCACCGCAAGTAGACCTTTCCGCCGATCTGGAACTGCGCTTCCAGCGGCGCGGCCAGTACTCGGAAAATAGCTTTGGCCTCGCCACTCGTTTCCCGTTCGCTTTTCTAACAAAAACGCGGCGGGTCCCCATCAAACGCACCGTTCTGGTCTATCCAGCAGTCGAGCCCACTGACGAATTCCTCGATGCGCTTCCCATGATCACGGGCGAGGTTGAATCTTTTGTGCGCGGCCGCGGTTACGATCTCTACCGCATCCGCGAATACATGCCGGAAGATTCCGCACGCCACGTTGATTGGAAGGCCACGGCGAAATCAGGCTCCCTCAAGGTTCGCGAGTTCAGCAGGGAAGACGAGCGCAAGTTGCGCCTGGTGTTCGACAATCCCGGGCCCGCTGTGCTCGCGCCCGACGCCTACGAGCGCGCCATCGCACTGGCCGCATCGCTGGCGTGGCACTTCGCCAGCGAAGATGCTGACATGTCGTTTGTCGCGCAGGGTTACAAAGGCGAACCCGACGTCTACAAATTCCTTTCCTACCTCGCTCTTGTCGATCCGGCCGGCGGCGACTCGATCATCGACACCCTCCCAGTCACGGGCGACTACAACATCGTGCTGACTTGCCGACCCCGGGGTAGCGTTCCCACCGCTCTCTGGAACCGCTCTTACATGATTTTTCTGGGAGAAGACTTGTCACGCCAGCGAAGCCAGAAAACGCGGGTACCCGAAAAGCTGTTACGTACGCGTTCCTAACGAACTGCGGTGGTCTCCGACCCCGCTGATTCTTGATTGTCTTGCCTCTAGATGTTAAAAATCGTTGCTCGACTCGCGCTGAGTTCAGCGCGGGAAAGGGCCTGGCCGCGTGACTTCCTGGCTGATCGTCGGAATCATGCTTTTCGCTTCATGGCATCCTCAGGATGACTCAAAGAAGTTTCCAACTCTTACCTCGACGGAAATTGTCGAAATCCAAAAGCAAGCAGACGCCGGAGACGCTAGCGCTCAATTCGCACTTGCCGAAGCTTACGACTTCGGAAATGGAGCAGCACAGAGCGATAAGAATGCTTTGTTGTGGTACCGCAAGTCCGCTGATCAGGGATTCGCGCCTGCCCAGAATTCTCTTGGCTTCATGTACCGGACTGGCAAAGGCGTTGAACAGAACAAGGAGCAGGCCGTCGCCTGGTATCGAAAAGCCGCAAAGCAGGGCAATGCCAAGGCGATGTTCAACCTGGGCACCGCATACTTCAACGGCGATGGCGTCAGCCTAGATGACATCTCTGCGTACGCTTGGTTCATGCTCGCGCGCGAGCATGGAAGTGCCCCTGCGAGTGATGCTGTGTCACGCATGAGCAACACCCTTGCGCAATGGCAAACCTCCGCCGGTCTTGAGAAAATTGGCGACTTCTACGAACAGGGAAGCGATCTTCCTGCCGACCATAAGGTCGCGATTGATTGGTATCGCAAAGCGGCCGAACTCGGTGAAGCTCCAATACGTGTGAAGCTGGCAAAATTCCTGCTCGACCAGCATGATTCCCAGCAGTATCCCGAAGCCCTCCACTTATGCGAGGACGCCGGTAAACAGATGTACTCACCGGGCGCTCTCTGTGCCGGCCTTTTGTATCGGGAAGGAATGGGTACGGCCAAGAATTTGCAGGAAGCAACAAGGTGGATTACGAAGTCCGCAGAGCTTGGCAACGCTCAAGCCATGTATCAGCTCGGAGAGATGTACTGGACCGGATCTGGAGTCAATCAGGACAAAATCGTCGCCTACTCCTTCATGCTGCTGGCGGCTACTGGGGATTTGCCCAAGGCGCAACAAGACAAGACCACCTACGAACAGTCATTGAGCAGCAAAGAGCTGGATAAGGGTCGCAAACGGGCTGACACTTGGGCGAAGCAGCACCCGGTGTTGCGTCTGCCGCAAGTGCCTCCCTCGAAATAACCGGGGAAAAACACTGTAGGCGTCCGGCGGGTTAACCCGATTCGTTGCTCTTACTGGTCGTTTTCGTCGTATACTCCGCCTGAAAAGCGCCCTTTGGTCGAGCAGTTGCCTTCCCATCTCGCCCTTGGAGGTTGCACCATGTCGTGCATCCACGATCTCGTTCGAAATCAGGACACCTATCGTGCCGACGTCGAACAGACTGTTCTCGCCGTGGCTCAGGCCATGGTCGAGCGCAACATCGGAGCTGTGCCCGTGCTGCGCGACGGTTTTTTGGCTGGAGTATTTTCAGAGCGCGACTTGATGCGGCGCGTGGTGGTGGAAGGCCTCGATCCTGCGAAAACCAAAGTCGGCGACGTGATGACCTCTGACCCGCTGACCGTTCAACCCAATGCCGATCTCGAGACTTGCAAGTTCCTCATGCGCCGCCACGGCTTCCGGCACCTGCCGGTCTGCGACGGACAGCAACTGCACGGCATGGTTTCCATGCGCGACATCATTCTTCAGGATCTGTCGGAGAAAGATGACGAGGTGCGCATGATGCTCGCGTACATTCACTCGACACCGTAGCCGTGGTTATAGCCAACGCTGTCGCCCGGCGATGCGATTGGGGATCAGAGGGCCGCTCCGCCTTGGAAAGGCACTCTCTCTGAACAGCGACATGAAATTGTCGAAATAAAGCTCCACAACCCTTCTGTTGAATCGGCGCGCCGACCTTCGGCATCCCCGCGAGTGAGTATTCGCCGGCGCCCGCCCGGAGAAACCAAGTTTCCGTCGTATATGTCTTGACAAGTATATGCTCTACGAGGTATACAAACAGCGTGGAATCCGTTTTTGAAATCATCGCGGAACCAAATCGTCGCGCGATCTTGAGCCTCCTGGGCTCGTCCCAGCAGTCGGTAGGCGAGATCGAGCGACAACTTCGTATGTCGCAGCCCACCGTGTCCAAGCACCTGCGCGTGCTGCGCGACGCCGGCTTCGTCGAGTCCACAGTGGACGCACAGCGCCGTCTCTACCACCTGAAGCCAGAACCGTTTCGGGAGATGGATACTTGGCTGGCGCAGTTCCGCCGCTTCTGGTCCGCTCACATCGATGCTCTTGAACGCCACCTCGACCGCATGGGCCACTCGACGGACGATCAGCCAACACCCACGACAAAGAAAACAACGAAAAAACGGCGCGGCTCGAAGCGCGAACATGGGAAAGGAGAAACGAAATGAAAATCAAAGTGACCACCTTATACGTCGACGACCAGGAGAAAGCCCTGCACTTTTATACGGACATACTAGGCTTTGCCAAGAAGACCGACTTCAGTCAGGGCCCGTACCGCTGGCTGACCGTGGCCTCGTCCGAGGAGCCGGACGGAACCGAACTGCAGCTGGCGTTGAACAACAATCCCCCGGCCAAGGCGTATCAGCAGGCGATTTTTCAACAGAATCAGCCCGCCGCCATGTTCTTCACTGACGATGTCAAAGCCGATTACGAGCGGATCAAGGCTCGCGGCGCCGAGTTCACCATGCCGCCCACCGACGTGACCGGCTCAACCATTGCCATGCTGAAGGACACTTGCGGCAACTTAATTCAGCTTACCCAATTACGCTATTCAGGCTAAGAGCGCGCGTGACAGTATCGGGGTATGCCTTCAGGCATACCGTAGGTGTCCGAGGAGACGAAGGTGATCAATCGCGAGCAATACACGCCGGGCCCGGCCAGCGGCGCCCAGATACGAAAGGGTCGCGGAAAACACGGTGAAGAAAAATGGACGCTGATTCTCGTCCGAGAACTACGCCACTCGCCGGAAAAAGTCTGGCAGGCGATCACCGACCCCGCGCACCTGCGCGAATGGGCGCCCTTCGACGCAGATGGGAGCCTGGGCGCGGTTGGCAACACTGTGAAGCTCACCACCGTGGGAGCGCCCGTCCCGCGCATTACCGAAACCACCGTGACGCGAGCGGAAGCTCCCGAATTCCTGGAGTACAAGTGGGGCGACTTCGACATGCGATGGGAACTCGAAGCCACAGGCAGCGGCACGCGCCTGACGCTGTGGACCAACATCGGTCACCGCTTCATCGCCATGGGTGCTGCGGGATGGCACATTTGCTTCGAGGTTCTCGATCACCTGCTCAGCGGAACTCCCCTCGGGCGCATCGTCGGCCCGGAGGCCATGAAGTTCGGATGGCAGCGGTTGAACACCGAGTACGCCCAGCAGTTCGGCGTCGAAACGCCCAACTGGCCGCCGCAGACTCAAAAGTCATGAATCAAACGGAGGAAGCGCGCATGCGCCTTCCCGATCAATGGAGCACCAACAAATGAAAGATGCCACCCTACGTTCGATCTTTCAGCGACTGGGAACGTGGCGGCGTGAGAACTATGTCAAACCGAAGCCTCTCCAAAAAACAGAGTGAAGAAATTTGCAAAGCGTTGCGAATCCGCTTCGAGAAGAACGCAAACCGCCACAGGAATCTGGACTGGGCTCCAGTGCAAGCCAAGCTCGAAGCGAGCGCTGAAAAACTGTGGTCTCTGAATGAAATGGAAAGAACCGGCGGTGAGCCCGACGTCGTTGGCTATGACAAAAAAACGGGCGAATACATCTTCTATGACTGTTCGCCCGAGAGCCCGAAGGACCGCCGAAGTCTTTGCTACGACCGCGAGGCGCTGAATGCAAGAAAAGAGAACAAGCCAAAAGACAGCGCAATGGATATGGCCGCTGCCATGGGCATTGAGCTTTTGACCGAAGAGCAATATCGGGAGTTGCAGACACTCGGAAATTTCGACACCAAAACCTCGAGCTGGGTACAAACCCCTTCCGCGATCCGAAAACTCCGCGGCGCCCTGTTTTGCGATCGCCGCTACAACACCGTGTTCCTGTATCACAACGGCGCTGAATCCTACTATGCCGCCCGGGGATTCCGCGGCTCGTTAAGGGCTTGAATGCACGCCGCACGTCCAGCGCGGTCCAATCATTCCCACGTTGCTTTGCCGCCGCTGAGCCGGGTGCCCCGTTTAAGCTCCGCTTGGCGGGGATTTTCTTCGCGGCCGGCACGGTTCGAGCCGAATAGCGCCGTCAATCCCGTTTTTGGCTTGCGTACGAATATTTCAGGCGCCTGCAGGTTGCGCCGCGAGCATCTAAAGCTTTCTGCGAGACCTGCAAACTCCATTTGAAGAGGACCGTCCCCATGGAATCTGCTTCTGCAATCCTCGACGCGAGAATCCGGGAACTTGGCGACTGGCGCGGCAAGACGCTCGCGAAAGTGCGCGACATCATCCACAAGGCCGACCCTGAGATCGTAGAAGAGTGGAAATGGGTCAAAGCGACATCGCCGGGCGTGCCCGTATTCTCCCACGCCGGCATCGTCTGCACCGGAGAGACGTACAAGAACGCCGTCAAGATGACATTCGCCAAAGGGGCCGCGTTGAAAGACCCGGCCGGCCTGTTCAACTCTAGCCTCGAAGGAAACGTGAGGCGCGCCATCGACATCCACGAAGGCGAAAAAATCAATGAGGCCGCTTTGAAGGATCTGATCCGCGCGGCCGTAGCGCTTAATCGCAAGGGCAAGAGAAAGCCAAAGCCCCGGCGAGCGATCAGCCAGTAACGATCAGCCAGTAACGACCGTCCCGCGCGTCGCATAGAGCGCCGACGTCAGGATGGGCACCCGGCCTCCCATCGGGACGCAAGCGAATCGCAAAACGCGCGCCCAACCGCGGAGGCTGCAAAATAGTTCAGCGAGGAAGTATCGTGGCGCTGGTGGCTACGCGGCGCCCTTCACTTCAATGCCCGCCCATTTTTCCAGCAGAGTCAACGTCGCGGCGTAGTCCAGATCTTCGTGGCCTTCTTCCGCAGCCATCTCGTAGACCTCTTCCACGGTTTCGAGCGCGGGCAGTTTCACGCGCGCTTCCTTCGCAGCCGCCAGCGCGAGATGAATATCCTTGAGCATCAGGCGCAGCGGAAAGTTCGGCGTGAAGTCGCGCTTCAGGATGAATGGCGCTTTGTACTCCACGACGCCAGACTTCACCATCGAAGCCTGGATGAGCGGCAGCAGTTTGTCGACGTTGACACCGAGCTTCGTTGCCAGCGTCAGCGCCTCCGCGAAGCCTTCGTAGATGAGCGCGATCTGCAGATTCATTACCAGCTTGGCCGCTTGCCCTTTGCTGGTTTCGCCCATACGGAACACTTGTTTCCCCATGGCGTTGAACAGGGGCTCGAGCTTCGCCAGCACGGCTTCGTCGCCGCCAGCCATGAAGATGAGGCTGCCGGCTTCGGCCGCGACCTTTGAGCCAGTGACCGGCGCGTCCACGTAGTCGACGCCCTTCGCCTTCAGTCGCTGCGCGAATTGATATTCAGCCGAGGGAGAGATGGTGCTCGAGTCCACTACGACCGCGCCCGACGCGATGGACTGATCGACGCCTTGTGGACCGAAGAGCACGGCTTCCACCGCGTTCGTGTCCGAGACGCACATCCAGACGGCCTCGGCTCCGTTGGCAGCGTCAGCGGGAGATTCCGCCGTGCGCGCTCCTTCAACTGTCTTGCCTGGAGTGCGGTTCCAGACGGCAACCTCGTTCCCGGCTTTTACCAGATTCGCTGCCATAGGTCGTCCCATAATGCCGAGCCCTAAAAACGCAACACGCATCGCGATCTCCCATTGTTCGGTTATGGACCCGGCACGGGAACGCCCGGTCGTAAGGCGAGAAAACAAGACGGGTCACGCCCGTCTGTCCGAAGGTACGGTATCCGAATTAAATATGACGATCGTAACGACGGTCAAGCAATCTGCCGTGAACTTGCCGTAAAATACGGGTACTGTTTCCCGTAATCTAGTGTTCAGCTGAGGCGGCCCGAAAATAAGGCCGTTTGGGTACTCTCGGCATCCAATGAAGTGTGGGGACGGGTCTGGTCCCTGGGTTTATTGGGCTCGATGATTAAAGCGACCTTACGAAATCCGGCTCTGCGCAAGCGGGCACAACAATTTGGAAGGCTGGTCCGCCACTCGGCGGTCACTCCCCGCACAGGCAGCACATACAAGCCACGGCTCGTCAGCAATGGCGAACTGGGCGTGACCTTCATTGGGCACGCGGCATTTTTCGTGCAGATGGGCGGGCAGAGCATTCTGATCGACCCGAATTTCGCACGCTGGCTGTTTCTGCTGAAACGAGTGCGCAAGCCCGGACTGCGGATTGGCGACCTGCCGCCGATCGACATGGTGCTGGTCACACACGCGCATTTTGATCACCTGCACCGGCCGTCGCTGCGAGCCATCGTGCAACACAATCGTCGCCTGACCGGCCGTGCGCCCATCCTGGTCGTGCCGCACCACGTGTTCGACCTGGTGTCAGATCTCGGATTTGACGAAATCATCGAGCTCGACTGGTGGAATGACTATCGCCACGGCGGGATCACCGTCACGCACGTACCTTCGCGGCATTGGGGCGCGCGCATTTTGAAGGACTCGCATCGCGGATACGGCGGTTACGTTTTGCAATCGGAAAAGCATTCCGTTTATCACGCGGGCGACACGGCTTATTTCAATGGCTTCCGCGAGATTGGGGAACGACTGTCGCCCGAAGTCGCGCTGTTGCCGATCGGCGCCTACAATCCCGAACAGTTCCGAACCGTGCATACCAGCCCGGAAGATGCGACCCGCGCCTTTCTCGACCTCAACGCCCGCTGGATGGTGCCCATGCACTACGGCTCGTTCCGCCTGTCGCACGAGCCGATCGACGAACCATTGCAATTGCTCGATTCGGAAGCGAAGAAAGCCGGCGTGAAAGATCGCGTGATCGTACTCGAAGAAGGGCTGACTAAGTTTTTTTAGATCGGCTGGTAGCTGGTGGTCGTTAGCTGGTAGCGTCAGGTCTGCCGTCTCAAGCGCAATCCTCAAATAAAAATCAACCTTGCCTTAGTTGTTTTTCTCTGTGTCTCTGTGCCTGTGTGGTGACAAAGTCTTTAAATCCGCACTTGCGACATTCTCTTCGCCCTCTCTTCCTCTTGAAGCGTTTTTGCAGCGGGCGTAGACTTTTTTAGTCAGTTCCGGCCTCGAATTAACCGAACTTTTTCTCTCAGGAGGTTCCATGTCCGATAAAGTAAAACCCATTCCTGAAGGCTTCCACACACTGACTCCTCACATCACGGTACGCGACGCCGCGGGCGCCATCGAGTTCTACAAGAAAGCCCTGAATGCTCAGGTAATCAACCGAAGTGACATGCCGAACGGCAAGGTGATGCACGCCTCGCTCAAGATCGGCGATTCGATCCTCATGCTGAACGACGAATTCCCGGAGTTTGGCGGATCACTTGCGCCTCGCGGAGACGCGCCGGGCTTCGCGATTCACGTATATGTGGAAAACGTCGACAAACTGTTCGCGCAGGCTGTGGCCGCCGGAGCGACCGTAAAAATGCCGCTGATGGACCAATTCTGGGGTGATCGCTACGGCCACATTGTCGATCCCTACGGCTTCCGCTGGGCGCTAGCCACGCACGTGCGCGACGTTTCAGCTGAAGAAATGAAGCGCGCCGAAGCCGACATGGCAAAACAAATGCCCCAAAAGAAGACCGCGTAAACATCGACGCAGGAACGGAACGACATGGCGGGCTTGCGAGCTCGCCATTTTTATTGAGCAGTCTGATCGCTCCCGATGCATTCCTCCGCCCGCTCCTGATACCCTCAATCGAGCATGCTCTCAATGCGTGACACAGCCCGCGGAATTTTCCAGTACGCCCTCACCGAATCGTCCATTTCCAAAGCGTTCGCCCGGCACGTGAACTGCGAGCGAGGCATTTTGCGTGTTCGCGAAGACCTCTACGACCTGAGCGCCTACGCGCGCGTCTTCGTTGTTTCGATCGGCAAGGCAGGGCACACACTAGTGGAAGCACTCGAAGCTCAGGTAGGCAGCCGGCTCGAGGGCATCGTCGCTACTTCTGTTGACCCGGGTTCCCAAGTCCACGGTTTTCGCTACTTTCAGGGCGGGCATCCCACACCCAATGCCGATTCGGTGCGAGCCGCCGAGTCAATCCTGAAATCTCTGAATGCACAGACGGCATCGTCTCTTGTCATCTTTATGCTCAGCGGCGGCGGTTCGGCCATCGCCGAAAAGCCAATCGATAACGAAATCTCGCTCGATGATCTGATTGCCACGTACCGCGCTCTTGTTCTCTCGGGTGCGCCGATTGCGGAAATTAATGCGGTGCGCAAGCACCTGTCCGCGGTGAAGGGCGGACGACTGGCCCAGGCGGCCTATCCCGCGAAGCAGGTTTCACTGATGATCAGTGACGTGCCCGACCACACGCTCGATGCCCTGGCCTCGGGACCCACCATGCCCGACTCAACCAGCATCGCCGACTGTTACGCCATTCTCGAGAAGTACAAGCTGCTGGAACAGTTTCCGGGATCAGTGCGCGAGTTGTTCCAACGGCACGCGCTCGAAGAAACGCCGAAGTCCGACGACCCTGCATTCGTGAACGCCCGCTGGTGGCCGGTCCTTTCCAACAAAACGGCGGTGGACGAGGCCGGCGTGACCGCGACCCGCGAGGGATTCGCCGTCGAAGTCGACAACCGTTGCGACGATTGGGACTACCAGCGTGCCGCGGACTACCTGCTCGAGCGCTTACGAACCCTGCGCAAGAATGTCTCGCGCGTTTGCCTGATTTCGGGCGGTGAGGTCACGGTGAAAGTGACGAACGGCGGCGCCGGCGGCCGCAATCAGCAATTCGCGCTGGACTGCGCGACGAAGATTGCCGGGGAGAACATCGCCGTGCTGAGCGCGGGCACCGATGGAATCGACGGCAACAGTCCCGCTGCGGGCGCGGTTGTCGATGGCACCACGCTAGAGAGAGCGAAACAGGCGGGTCTCGATCCTGCCAGCGCGCTTCAGAACTTCAACGCTTTTCCGCTATTCGATGCGCTCAGCGATGCCATCATGACCGGACCGACCGGCAACAACGTGCGCGATCTGCGGATATTGCTAGCTTACTGACGGAAGCGCCAGTCATTTTTCCAGGTAGTACTCCACCGACGTCACCACTCTCACGGTCTTCATCAAACTCGCATCCGCCCCGAAGCCGCCTTCCGCGCCATCGCCCGCCTGGTCAGCGGGCAAAATCGAGAACACCCCCTGGTTCGCGGTGCGGATGGATCCGACCTTGCTGCCGGAGTCGGCGGCAAAGCGGTCCGCAGCCGCGCGTGCATTGCGGGTGGCTTCCGTGATCATGTCGGGCTTAATCGCGTTTAATCCGGTGAATTTATAGGCGAGACCCTGGCCTGGATTCCCACCCAGCACGATCCCTTTCTGCAGCAACTGCAACGTCTTCTGCGCCGCCGCGGCCACCTGGTCGACCCGCGAAGTGTGCACGGTAATTTGCTGCTCAACAATGTAGCGATGGGGCGCGCGCGTTCCGCCGCCATATTCATTGGCTTGTGTATCAACCACCCGAATGATGCCGAGTTCGATTTCTGACGATTGAATGCCTTGGTCGCTGAGAAATTGCAGAACCGTTTTCTTGTCGGCCTCGGTCTTCGCGTACAGCGCACCGAGTTCGTCGCCGGCCTCTTTGTAGGTGAGTGGCCAAATGACGAGGTCGGACTTCACATTGCGCTCGACCAGGCCCTTCACCGTCACATAGCGATCGCCCAGGCGGGTGGCTTTAATTTCCGATCCCAACACCCAACCACCGATGACCAGTCCCAGCGCCAGCAGCACGCCAAGCACCGTGTTCCCGCGATCCACCAGCGCACTTCCATCCATAAAAGTAGCCGCTCTCCAGACAAGAAGTCGGCATGAGTATAGACGACTGCGAAACCGCGCAGGCCGAATCTCAGAGATGCAATGTCTCTTTCGTCCAGTTCTCGACGGCCTCGCGCATTTCGCGCAAGCGTCCCTCAAAAAAATGATCGGCAGCTTCGATGATCACCAGTTTCTTGGGCTCCGCGAGCGATTTCACGAGCCCCTGCAACCTGGCGGTACTGGCGAACGGATCGCGAGACCCGCTCACGAACAGCTTGGGTTTGGTGGAGGACAAGAGAAAATCGTAGTCATACGAGCGATTGTCGACCGGCGAGATCGGCGTCCCAAGGCTGATGAGCACAGGCACCCGCGCGTCCGGGACGGCAGCCCGCAGGCCGACGGCGGCGCCGAAAGAAAATCCCGCGAATACGATCGGCAAATGAAATTCGCGGTCCAGCCAGTCGAGTGCGGTCCGTACATCGTCAATTTCTCCAGCGCCCTGGTCGTGCTCCCCATGGCTGAGCCCAGCTCCCCGGAAATTGAAGCGGAGTACCGGCATGCCAAGGTTGTTGAGCGCCTTCAGGGCATGGAACACGACCTTGTTGTGGAGCGTGCCACCATACACAGGATGCGGGTGGCACACGACGGCGGCATATTTGGCATCGGCCGCCCCGGAGTTGAGAAGCGCTTCCAGTTGTCCGGCTGGGCCGTCGAGAAAGAAAGAGCGAATGGCGCTGGACGCGTCAGGCACGAATACAGAGTACAACGTCGGTGCGCGATCGAGTGAAGTGCGGACGTGTGCGTCGAAACGTCGAACCCGTCTAGGTTATTCTTTCTGCATGGACGTCGTCGCGCTCACACGGCAACTTGTCGATATCGAATCCATCACCGGGCACGAAGCTGCCGTCGGCGAAACTCTGCACCGGGAACTCGTTGCGCTCAAGTACGATGTGCGCCGCATGCCGGTGGAGGGCGACCGCTTCAACGTGCTGGCGACTTCGCCCGAGCAGCCTCGCCCGTCCATCGTCTTCTCCACGCACATGGACACAGTGCCGCCTTTTATCCCGTCTTCCGAAGATCGCACCCGTGTATATGGCCGCGGCTCCTGCGATGCCAAGGGCATTATCGCCATCCAGATTGCAGCTGCAGAAAAACTGCGCAAGGAAGGCGTTCAGGTGGGCCTGCTGTTCGTCGTCGGCGAAGAGCGCGACAGCACCGGCGCCAAGAAAGCCAACCAGCAGCCCATCGGATCGCGATTCCTCATCAACGGCGAGCCCACCGAGAATCGGTTGGCGCTGGCTTCCAAGGGCACGTTGCGCGTGGAAGTCACGGCCTCCGGTCGAATGGCGCACTCGGCGTATCCGGAACTCGGCGAATCGGCCATCGACAAGCTAGTGGTGGCCCTGACAAAGCTGCGCGCCATGCCTCTGCCCACAGCCGAGGGAATTGGGCCCTGCACATTCAATATCGGATTGATCGAAGGCGGACGGGCCCCCAACGTTATCCCGGATCTGGCGAAGGCACACCTGCTGTATCGCCTGATCGGGCCGACCGAAGATCTGCGGCGCCGCATTCTCGATACCGTCGGCGATCTGGCCAAGGTCGACTTCTATCTGGAGATTCCGTTCATGCGCTTTCGCGAACTCGATAAGCTTCCCACCATGGTCGCCGCATTCACTACCGATATCCCCGCGCTCTCCGAGTGGGGCGAGCCGTTGCTCATCGGTCCCGGTTCCATTCACGTGGCGCATACCGACGCAGAATATGTCGAGAAAAAGCAACTGGACGACGCCATCGAGTTGTACTGCAAGATCACCAGGCAATTGCTGGCTACCACTTGATCGAAGGAAACATCCCTACCAACTGTTTGCCATCGCGCAATCATCCATTCTTCGAACACTTCGCTGACTCGAATTGTGGAGGGTTGAAACGGATGAAAGTCATATTCGCTTTTCTTGCGGTTTGCATCCTGTTTTCGCTCCCGGCCGTCGCGCAGCATGACGAACATCCCGCGCCACCGCAGGGCGGGGCGGCCCAGCATATTCCCGAGCGCGGACCGGAGCCTGCGCCAGCGCCGCACCCAACGGAGCGTCGCGAGGAACAACGTGCGCCACAGGCGCATCCCCAGGAACAACGCACTCCGGAGCAGCGTTCGCCGGAACAACGCGCTCCCGAACAGCATCCAGCGCAACAGGACCGCGGACACTTCCGCGATCAGGAAGGTCATCCTGACGCGCCGCACGTGCACCCCAATGGCGAGTGGATCGGTCATAACAGTGGCCGCGATGACCCGCACTACCGCCTGGATCGTCCGTGGGCTCACGGGCACTTTACGGGCGGCTTCGGACCGCAGCATCGCTGGCGTCTGGCGGGCGGCGGTCCACAGCGGTTCTGGTTCAGCGGCTTCTACTTCTCGGTGGCTCCTTACGACTATGCTTACTGCACCGACTGGCTTTGGGATTCCGATGACATCGTTCTCTACGAGGATCCCGATCACCTGGGCTGGTATCTCGCTTACAACGTGCGCTTGGGCGAGTACGTCCACGTAGAGTTTCTCGGCGCTTAAGGTCGTCCAGATCGCGAATCCACTGGCTTCCAGACTGAAAGCCCTCGCAGGCTTTAGACTGGGAGCCATGTCTTCTGAAACACAAAACTCCCTGGCCCGAGCGTCTTCGGCTTACCTGCGCTCTGCGATGCACCAACCCATTCGCTGGCATGAATGGGGAGAAGAGGCCTTTGCTTCCGCGCAGCGCGAGAACAAGCCCATGCTGCTCGACATCGGCGCGGTCTGGTGCCACTGGTGCCATGTCATGGACCGCGAATCCTACGACGATTCCGAAGTCGCGCAGATCGTGAACGATAATTTCATCGCTGTGAAGGTCGATCGCGACGAGCGTCCCGACATCGACAGCCGCTACCAGGCAGCGGTCAGCGCCATCAGCGGACAAGGCGGGTGGCCGCTTACGGCCTTTCTCACGCCCGATGGCAAGCCGTTCTACGGCGGCACCTACTTTCCTCCGCAGGATCAATGGGGACGTCCCAGCTTCAAGCGCGTGCTGACCTCCATTGCCAACGCCTATCGCGACAAATTCTCCGATGTGACCGAGCAGTCGAAGCTGGTGGAGCAGACGATTTCTCAATCGGAATCGTTCCTGGGACGCAGTGCGACCTTCTCACCACGCGCCATCGACGCTATCGTGCAGTCGGCGCTCAACATGTTTGACCCGAAGAATGGCGGATTTGGAAACGCTCCCAAGTTTCCGCATCCCAGCACGCTTGACTTGATCATTGAGCGCTACGCCCGCACTGGCGATGAGCAGCTGCGCAACGTCTTCACAACTACGCTGGAGCGGATGGCGAACGGCGGCGTCTACGATCAGCTGGCCGGAGGGTTCCATCGATACTCCGTCGATGAGCGCTGGGTCGTGCCCCATTTTGAAAAGATGTGCTACGACAACTCGGAGCTTCTCCAGAACTACGTGCACGCTTACCAGGTGACCGGCTCGCAGTTCTTCTCGAGTGTGGCCCGGGACATCATTCGCTGGATGGATGAGTGGCTCAGCGACCGCGAACATGGTGGCTTTTATGCTTCCCAGGATGCTGACTACTCGATGGACGACGACGGCGACTACTTCACCTGGACCGTTGCCGAGGCCAAGGTAGTTCTTTCCGCCGAAGAAGTACAGGTGGCGCTGCTGTACTACGACATCAACGAAGTCGGCGAGATGCATCACAACTCGGCCAAGAATGTGTTGTACGTGCGGGCGTCGATCGACGAGATTGCCAAGCGTCTGGGCCTGGCGCCCGCTCGAGTGCAGGAACTGCTGACGGCGGCAAAGAAGAAGATGTATGCAGCGCGGCTTGAACGGCCCACGCCTTACGTCGACAAGACTGTCTATGTGGGCTGGAACGCGCTTTGCATCTCGGCCTATCTCGAGGTCGCGAAAGTGCTAGATCTGGAAGACGCACGCCGTTTTGCGCTGCGCTCGCTGGATCGAGTCCTGGCAGAAGCTTTGCGGACGGATGGGCTTCTGCACGTGATTGCGTATTCCGATTCGCAAGCCGATCGGCGGCAGGTGCGCGGGATGCTCGAGGACTACGCTTTCCTCGCGGTCGCGTGCCTCGACGCGTACGAGGTGAGTTCAGATCTCTCCTATTTCAAGTTCGCACGCCGCATCACCGACGCGATGGTGGAGAAGTTTTTCGATGCAACGTCAGGCGGATTCTTCGATACGGAGAAAGCGGAGGAAGGACAGAAGCAACTCGGAACGCTCGCGACACGCCGAAAACCTTTTCAGGATTCGCCGACGCCCGCCGGAAATTCCGTGGCGACCATCGCATTGTTGCGCATGTACGGCTACACGAATGAGCAGAGCTACCGTGACAAAGCTCAGGAAACGATGGAAGTGTTTGCAGGCATGGCCGAACAGTTCGGAATTTTTGGGGCGACGTACGGGATCGCCGGCGTGTATTTTACGCAACCACACACGCAGGTAGTCGTGATCGGGGAAGGCGAGGACGCGCGCAATCTCTATCGCGCGGCCATGTCAAGCTTGGCGTTCAACAAGGCGGTCATCCACCTGACGACGAACGAAGCGGTTGCGCAGAATCTGCCGCCCTCACTTGCAGAGACGATTCCCAATCTGCCAGGGGCTCGCGAGAGCGTTGCGAAAGCGGTGGTGTGCTTGGGTGCGAGTTGCCAGCCTCCGGTATCCACTGTCGAGCAGCTCGAGCAACAACTGCGCGCCTCGAACCGTCCAGCGGCCTGAGCACGGGCTGACCAACAAACAATCGCGTACGTCCTGAACAAAAAAAGAGGGCCGAATCGAGTATTCAGCTCGAGTCAGCCCACAGGTCCCAAAATATCGATGGTTCAGCAGGTTACCAGCAGGTTACTTTCGTGACCTTGCTGTTTGCTAGTTTACGTTTAGGCTGCAATTGGGTCCTTTGCGAGGTGGACACAACGGTAGCGGCCCGCCGTCCGGAGCGGCAACTCTAGGGGCGGCGGCAGCTACGTATGTAGCCGCGAACGCAAGCATCAGGAACCAGGCCCTGACGGTTCGTTTCATTGGGGTCTCTCCTTACACGATGAATGACTTAGGTTACTAAAGTCACCTGTCGCGCGCCCGAATTATACAGAACTCAGGCAAATTTCCTACAGAAGATTCCGTATTTTTTGCCGCTCCTCGGGCTCCCGGGATTCCGAATCGGGCTATCTCGGTGCGGGCGAGGTTCGCTTACGAACATTTCGACCAAAAATCCCCATAAATCAATCCCCGCCCCTTAGGTCTCAATTTAAGACGAAAAACAGTCGGCAGGCCATTGTGGCAACCGCATGCTGCTGATTCGACCTTCGGACACACGGGTCGGCAGGATTTGAGGTTGGAACAAATAGGGGCCGGGTCCCGGGCGCAGCTAAGGAGCTTGTCTGATGCGAGATTGCTGATCAGCCTTTGGAGGCGGCCCGTTGCGTGAGTGGTGGGTATTCGAAAGTGACACGACGCGATCCGCTGCCCGGCAGTGTGATCTCTTCTACGGACGGCGTGGGTGTTTCGGTCTCCGTACCCGATCTCGACAGCGCGCGATCGACCATGGTCTCGAACATGGGAATGAGCGAATCGGCTGTGTGCGGATGCTGGATAGCTGTGAGCCCATCTTCCCAGCGCTGCGGTCGCAACATATGCGTGGCCGGCTCGCGTGCCGGACTCTTGGTGAACATGTAGCCGATCCAGACCAGGATGCTGATGTTGTACACCGCCATATTCGTAAAGCTGCTGAGCACCTGGTTGAAAACATTGTCAGTAGCTGCGTTGATGGCGACCAGGGCGAGCTCTACGCTGGCGAACGCGCCAAACCCCAGCGCGATTCCAAAGCTTTTCTGCCGCCAGTTCGTGCCCAGGTAACGCGAGAAGACAAGCAAAAATAGGATCAGTCCGCACTGCACGACGCGCACGCTTCGTTGCAGCGTCATGATGCCGGTGCGCAGCGGTTCTTCCGTAGCAGATGCCGTCGAAGCCGCCACTACGCCCGCTACCAATAGCATCACCAGAGCGGCCCACTTGAACAGCACCGAGCCTAGATCGCGTAACGTGTGGTAGGGTCGAAACACGTCTTGGAACAGTTCGTGGATTACGAAAAATCCAAGAATGACGCTAACCGCCGTTGTGCCCCAGGACGCGTAATAGAAGATCGTATAAAAACGCTCGCTATGCAGCGGAAACAGTACCGCAAACACAAAGATCTGAAACGCTACGTAGCTGAAGAAGATCGGGAAAGTGCGATGCAGCTTTCGCCAAAGCAGAATGCCAACCAGCGCGGCTTGCAGCACGGGGTGCGCAAACCACAGGGTGTAGTACGCGAGATGGACATTCGAACTCATCTTGGTCCCACCCTAAACGGGCGACAAACGGGCGACGTGTAAAAACGGCTTTACGTAATTCGGCGAATTTTTTTGCCATATAAACTTAGCAGTTCCGCTCAACCGATCAATGTACCAAAGTAACCCAAGGTAACCGTTACTTGCTTGACTTCGCAAGCTATTGTTTCTGAATACCTTAATCGCTGTAGAAGACCCTGCCCTTCCCAGGAAAGATGGCCAAACCCACTTACAGAGGTAACCAATGGAGACGACCATCCGAAAAGCCGCCGCCCGCAGCCCTGGGCTTGTCCTAGACTTTGCGATCGGCCGCAGCTCGAACTGTCGGTGCCTGACTTCTCCTGGACCCCGCGCCGATTAGATTATCAAATAGCTAATAATAGCGTCCGGATGACTTATAGGCGCTCCGCGCATTACAGCTGGATTCTCCGTTTCGTCAGGTACTTGATTGCGCTCCTGGGGCTTCCGTGCGCGTTTAAAGGGCATTCTAGGAGGCCTCTGGACCCTTGTTTTTGTGCTCTGGCTCGCCCTCCGGTGGTCGAATCTCTATAACTATAAGAGTTCATTGACCCGGCCGCTTTCATCCCGTGCGTTGTTTACAATGCAGCCGGCGATTCACCGCCAATCTCTACTGCAAGGTCCATGGCATGAATATTTTGCTGCAGCTTCTGGTCGGCGCGGTGGTTGGGATTCTTGTCGGCATTACGGGTACGGGTGGCGCGTTCGTTATTCCGGCGCTGATTTACATCTTCCGCATGGAGCAGTTACGCGCGCAGGGGACTGCTCTGATGATCTCTTCGTTGCCGATCTGGTTCATCGCATTCATTCCGTATGCCAGATCGCATCACTTCGACCTGAAATTGGGGCTGCTGATTGCGCTTGGCATTTGCGTGGGCAGTTACTTTGGCGCTGCCTGGGCTCAGCACCTCCCGCTGCCCGTTTTGCGGCGCGTACTCGGCAGCGTGCTGGTGCTGATCGGGGCTCGCTTCCTGCTGCAAGGATGAGGAAGTTGCGGTGCGTCTGGAAATACCAAGGGCTCATGCGATCCTGTCGTCCCCCCGCAGTGATGACGATCAGGTGTATTTCGGGAGTACCGACGGAAATCTCTACGCGATCCACCAGCCTGGTCTGCTCGAGCGTTGTCGGACAGGAGTGTCCGACCCACACTTCGCGATGCTCCGGCAATCGCAATAGCACTTCAGGTGTTCGCTCGTTACCCTCGTAACTCTGCAAGTCCTTGCTATTACACAAGTATTACAGAGGCCTATCCCGTTCCCTTGATACCTTAAAAGTGCACCTTCCAAACGGGGAACATTTCAATGGAACTGGAAACCATCGCGCGCGAACACGCCGGCGACGATCAGATTAATTGGGTCACGGCCATCTTCATGGGTCTGTTTCACGTAGGCGCCATTGCGGCGCTGTTCTTTTTCACGTGGAAAGCATTTTTTGTGGCCTGCTTCCTGTGGTGGGTGTCGGGTTCGCTGGGCATCGGCATGAGCTATCACCGTCTGCTCACGCACCGCGGCTACAAGACGCCAAGTGGGTGGAATATTTTCTGACCGTATGCGCCACACTCGCTCTCGAAGGCGGGCCGATCTTCTGGGTCGCAACGCATCGCATTCATCACAAGTTTTCGGACCAGGAAGGCGATCCGCATTCTCCGATCGACGGCACCTGGTGGGCGCACATGGGCTGGATCCTCATGGGCAAGTCCATGCATCACGACACGACCACGCTGGCGCGCTACGTTCCCGACCTCGCCAAAGATAGATTTCACGTCTGGCTCACTAAGTATCACTACGTGCCCATGATCGTGCTGGGCGTGATCCTGTTCGCGATTGGCGGCTGCCTTTCCTGTTGTGGGGGATCTTCATGCGCACAGTGGTCGGCCTGCACGCGACCTGGATGGTGAACTCCATCACGCACATGTGGGGCTCGCGTCGGTTCTCGACCCGCGATCTTTCGACCAACAACTTCTTCGTAGCCATCCTCACTTTCGGCGAAGGCTGGCACAATAACCACCACGCGCATCCGACCTCAGCGCGTCACGGCCTGACCTGGTATGAAGTGGATTTGAACTGGTACGGCATCTGGGCGTTGAAAAAGCTCGGCCTGGCCTGGCAGATCCAGAAAGTGAACTTGACCGAGATCAAAGCGGGCCTGGTGGCAGCGCCGAACGGGCAGCTGGCGGCTCCGCAGTTCACGGATTAGTTCGGTGTGAGTTTTCGGATAGGCGGCCTCGTTGAGGCCGCCTTTTTCTTTTTGCGTTCTGGTTTTACCGATGGAGCGACGGGCGTTCTCGCCCGTCGGGACGACACTGCCGTCCCTGAAGGCGACTCTCGCGCGTTCCCGAGCCTTCCCCGCACTTACGTGCGGGGCTACCTTATGGCGTCGCTTTGCGACTCTCTCGGCCACGCTCTCGAGCGGTACAATCAGCTTTTAACGCTATGCGCATCACCTCGCGGCGCAAAACCATCGCGTTCTTCCTGACGCTCGGCGTTGGGCTGGCCGCTACCGCTGTCGCGGTCGGCAGCGGGTGGATCATCCTCAATTGGCAAGAAGGCGTAAAAGTCTTTCTCGGATTCATCTTCTTCTGTGCGATTGCCGCGGGCATTATTCTCAACACGATTTTCCTGGTGCGCGAGATTCGGCGCAACGAGCAGCACGACAGTTTCATCAACGCCGTCACGCACGAACTGAAGACGCCCATCGCGTCGATTCGCCTTTATCTGGAGACTCTGCAGAGCCGTCCGGTCGACGAAACACGCCGCCGCGAATTTTATGGACTGATGCTCAGCGACACTGACCGCTTACTAGGGACGGTCGAGCAGGTGTTGAAGGCTGGGCAGGCCGCGCAGAGAGGTGCCAAGCATCAGCGCGTGGAACTGGAGTTCGACGGCCTGGTGCGCGACTGCCTGGAACTGGTGCGGACCCGGCACCACTTGCAGGCGGAGGCGCTGCGCTACGACAACGCGGCAACAAACGGGAATCCTCCGCGTGTTTTCGCCGATGCGGAGGAACTGCGCACGGCCGTCTCGAACCTGATCGACAACGCGGTGAAGTATTCGGGTGACAAGGTGGACGTGGCCGTGCGCGTGGCCGCCGACCAAAAGAACGTTGTGCTGCAGGTGCAGGACCGAGGTGTGGGCATTCCGCCCGAGGAACTCAAACGCATCTTCAGACGTTTCTACCGTGTTTCGAATCGGACGCTCGCGCACGTTAAGGGAACTGGGCTGGGATTGTTTATCGTGCGCTCGATCGCGCGCAAGCACGGCGGGCAAGGTTTTCGCTGAGAGCGCTGGCGAAGGAAAGGGAACCACCGTCACCCTCGAATTGCCGCGCAGTGCTACTTCGGTGAATGGCGCATGAGCCGCGTGCTGGTGGTCGAGGACGAGGCGCATCTCGCCAAAGGGTTGTCGTACAACCTCGAAGCCGAAGGACATTCGGTCGAGGTGGTCGGCGACGGGGAAGCGGCGCTCGATCGACTGCTCGGCAAGAAAGAAAACTTCGACGCCGTGGTGCTCGACGTCATGCTTCCCGGCAAAGATGGATTCGAGGTCGCGACCCAGCTCCGCGAAGCAAAAAATTTCGTTCCCGTGCTGATGCTGACCGCGCGTGGCCGTCCGGAAGATGTGCTGAAAGGATTTGCCTCGGGCGCGGATGATTACCTGCCAAAGCCCTTCGAACTTGCGATCTTGCTGGCGCGGTTGCAAGGTTTGTTGCGGCGCAGCGCAATGGTTGCGCTCGGGATCTCAGGCGAACGAGTCAGAGGTGGAAGGCAACGGAAGCAAGACCTCGAAGACCGGCGACGTGTTCTCTTTCCGCGGCAAGACCATCGACTTCGGCACGCTCGAGCTGAGCACCAGCCGGGGAAAGATTCAGCTCACGCTTATGGAGTCGGACCTGCTGCGGCACCTGATCCAGAGCAATGGGCAAGTGGTCTCGCGGAAATCGATCCTGGAAGAAGTGTGGGGACTGAAAGAAGATACGGACACGCGCGCGATCGACAACTTCGTAGTGCGTCTGCGCCGCTACATCGAAGACGATCCCGCGCGTCCGCGGCATCTGCTCACGGTGCGCGGCATCGGCTACCGGTTTCTGGCCGAGCCCGAGCTGGAGTGACGGTGGCGGTCAGTCGGGCCGTTTTTGAAACTGTTGTTGCGTCAAATCGCACTTAGCATTCTCCCGGTCGCAATCCCTTCCGTTTTTCGGCAAAATATTTCACTGGCACGGGAGTGCCATTTTGGTTACCTGGTTACGAATTACGAAAGGCTGAGAACCCGGGTGTTTTTCGCGTAAATAACAGTATTTAATCGACTTACCTCCTGTCTGGCTCCTACAACTGCCAAGTAAAATTCCATTGCTCGTAGCAGCCTAAGTCTCTAGTATCGAAATTGATAGGGCCGAATCTTGCCATGGAAGCTGGCAAGGTTCGTGCATCTAATTCTGTATCGTCTTGAGTAAGGTAAGGGGCTCGATGTCGGCCAAGGCCAGTAACTTTTGCAAGTTGTTGCTGTTAGCAGTCATGACATTGGCTGCGTCGCAGTTCCTCAGGGCCGCGAGCGTCAATACGCGGTCACTTACTGGCAAGTCCAAGTCACAAAAAGTGGCAGAATCGGCACGCGCGCGTCGGCGCATGACCCATCTCGCGCGCAAGCGCTCGGTCACTCCGGCCAGCAAGCGAACGGCGATTCATCGCCGTCGCCACCGCTACTACGAGCGGTTCTATACAAGTTCATTCGCGGAGGACATCACGGAAGGCGACAACACCGCCGGGGAAGATCCAGTGGTCCGCCAGGCTGCGATCGACGCGCTTGGCAACATGAATGGAACCGTGGTCGCGATCGAGCCGACCAGCGGACGCATTCTTGCCATGGTGAATCAGAAGCTGGCGCTGTCGAGCGGCGCGCAACCTTGTTCCACAATCAAAGTTTCTGTCGCCCTGGCCGCGTTGAGCGAAGGGCTGATTGATAAAGACACGCCCGTGACCCTCGGACGCCGCAGCCGCATGAATCTCACACTGGCGCTGGCGCGTTCGAATAACGCCTATTTCGAGGCACTCGGACGGAAGCTCGGCTTCGAGAAGGTTCGCTACTACGCGAACGAATATGGACTGGGCGAACTGGCCGGCTACAATATCGACGGCGAACATCTGGGTACGTATCCGGAATCGGAGATCTCCAGCAAGCTGGGCGGCGTCGGCAAGATGTGTTCCTTCGGCGAAGGCATCTCGATGACCCCGCTGCAATTAGGCGCGATGGTGTCAGCGATCGCCAACGGGGGCACTCTTTATTACGTCCAGCACCCGGATACTCCGGAAGAGATCGCCAATTTCCAGCCGCGCGTCAAGCGCCATCTCGATATTGCTCCCATCATTCCTGAAATCTCCGACGGCATGGCCGGGGCAGTTCAGTACGGAACAGCCCGCAGCGTTCGTTACAACTTCTCCGAGGAACAAGTCCTCGGCAAGACGGGAACCTGCTCGCGCTCGGGCACCCGCTATGGCTGGTTCGCTTCCTACGCCAATACGGATGTTGGACGGATCGTAACCGTGGTGTTCTTGCAGGGCGGGCGTCCGACGTTCGGGCCGAAGGCCGCTGAGATTGCTGGAAGAATGTATCGAAATCTTTACGATCATAATTTCTTCGCGGCGCGTCCCGTTCCGACCGATACAGCCGGCGTACAAGCCGCTCCCAACTCACAGTAAGCGTCTTTTACATCTGCTAGACGAACGCAGGCCTCCGCAAATCTCTTTTCACTGCCTTACCTGTGTGTTCTGACAACAATATTGCCGAAAGTCGACAATTCGGTGACAAACCCGAGTTGTGAGCAGGCATACCGTTGCCCCACTGCCTAGGGGAGACGCGCCTCTATCCGCGTCAGTCAAAGATGATTTCAAGTTCAGTGGAGGAAGATGTATGCCGATCTCAGCCGATCGCCGACTTATGCTTGCCGCCACGTTTTTTGCGTTGTTGATGCCAACCATCAGCAGCGCGCAGAAGTATCACCGAACCGATCTCACTACCGATTCATCTTCTGTTTCAGGTGCTCCCAACGTAGATCCGCAGTTGCTCAATCCCTGGGGAATGTCGCGAGGAAGCGGCGGACCTTGGTGGATTTCCGACAATGGCGCGGGATTGACCACGGTTTATGACGGAGCGGGAGCGCCGTTCGTTCCGGGCGGCGCCAGTTCGCCCCTGGTCGTGAAGATAGCGACTCCGGATGGAACAGGGACTGCGGCTCCAACCGGCACAGTGTTCAACTCGACGTCTGGATTTCAGGTGGGCGGCGGGAAAGCCGTATTCCTGTTCGTGACCGAGGATGGCACGATTTCGGGCTGGAATCCGGCCGCGAACTTTGCAAGCACCATCATCATCAAGAACAATAGCGGCAAGGCCGTCTACAAAGGTTGCGCGATCGCCACACCCAGCTTCGGACCGCGCTTCTACGCGACGAACTTCCAGTCAGGCCGCGTGGAAGTGTACAACGCCAATTTCGTTCGGGTGGAGCCGAACGATATGAACGCGTTCCGCATCCCGAATCTTCCTTCAGGCTACGCACCCTTCAACATTCAGAATGTGGGCGACAATCTGGTGGTCACGTTTGCGCACCGCGCCCCCGGCAGCCTGGACGAAGATCATGGCGCAGGACTCGGCTACGCCGGAGTGTTCAGCCCAAGCGGAAAGCTGTTGCTAACCCTGCAGCACGGACCGTGGTTCAATGCGCCTTGGGGAGTCGCGATGGCCCCTGGCGATTTTGGCAAGTTCACGCACCGCCTGCTAATCGGAAATTTCGGGGATGGAACCGTTCATGCTTTCAATACCGCTACTGGAAAGCATGAAGGTGCGATGCTCGACGACACGACTGGAATGACGTTGGTTGTTCACGGGTTGTGGGGATTGAGCTTCGGCGGGGATTCGACCAACGATGGGATGGCGACATCGCTCTACTTCACAGCCGGACCGAACGACGAAGCCGATGGAGTGCTGGGCACTTTGACGGCTGCCTCCGACCAGCCCGGAAACAGCCAGTAGTCCTCATGCAGCCCGCAAGAAACGGCCCCCTTCCGCGAGGAAGGGGGCTTTGTTTTAGGGTCCCGGAGAAAAACTACGCGGACTTCCGTTCGCGGTCGTTGACGTCCTGCTGGCCCTGACCCGGCTTGCGATCTTTCTGCTGATCAGTCTGGCCTTGGCCCTGCTGATCGCGCTGGCCCTGTTGGCCTTGCTTGTCCTGGTCGCGTTGCGTGGGGTCGTTCGGGTTGGACTGCTGTCCGGTCTTTTCTGTATTCATAGCTCCCCTTTCATTAGTTCAATCGGTAGGACCGGGCTCCCGGAGATCATCGCCGGGCGTCTCAGTCCGCCTTGGTCAATCAGGTTTGCTTCGCTCAACAGCAAATTGTCGTTCTTGAGACGGAACCGTCCCAACAGACCGAAGTCAAAATAGGCTGGGTGCGATGCATGGCAAATCCGGCGTTTCGGGTAGAAACGAGGGCGGCGTTCCGCAGGTGCTCGCGTACTTCAAATTCTCGCGCGAGTTTTTTCCTGATAAGCTCACTGGGCTTCAGCGCTTGCCGAAAAAGCGCCGAGGACGAGAGGACAATTCGAAACCCATGCTTCGAGCAATCGTTGCGGTCCTTCTGATTTTGTGGCTGCTGGGATTCGTTTTGCACATCGCCGGAGGAGTCATCCATCTGCTGGCGGTGATTGCGCTGGTCGTGCTGATCTACGATCTGGTCGCGCGTAAAAAGCCGGTCGCCTAAGCGATACAGTTCGTCACTGCGTCTTCTTGTTGAGGAGGGGCGTGAAGTTGATGCCGCGCTTGCGGTTAATGCGGCAAATGATGTCTTCGAGAATTTTTGGTAGTCGGTTGAGCCCCTTTTCGGTGATAACAGAATTTTTTTCAAGGTACTCATCCGCGCCGGCATCGATCAGCCGCTGCCGGTTTTTGTCGGACAGTCCACTGAGAGCGACCACAGGAATTTTCGCCGTGTCGCGATTGTGTTTCAGCCGGGTCAAAACTTCAAGGCCGCTGACCTTCGGCAGCAGTAAGTCGAGCAGGATGAGATCCGGTTTCTGTTCTTTGGCGCAGCGCAGCGCTTCTTCTCCATCTTCCGCGCTGATCACGTCATACCCCGCTTTGACCAGAGTGCGCTCGTTAGTCAAACGCAACAGTTTGCTGTCCTCGACCAGGAGAATTTTCACGGGATTCGCCGTCCTTCAGCATGTCTATCGGACATTTGCAGGAAACGATTAGCGGACGGGAAGGGCGAATGGCGGATTCCCCTTACGAAACAAAAAACCGAAAAGGAAACTCACTACATTACTTCTGAAGAAAACAAATCACCGCAAAATCACAGAAGAGAAATATCTCAGGTTTTCCTCTGTGACTGTGCGGTGAAGCAGTTCGGCCGGAACTATCTCTTCCTCTCGTCTCCTGCAATCACGCCGTCTTTGATGAAGATGACGCGGTGGGCATACTCGGCGATATCGTGTTCGTGAGTGACCAGCACGATGGTATTGCCTTCCGCCTGCAAGCGATCGAATAGCGCCATGATTTCATTGCCGGTTTGCGAGTCGAGGTTGCCGGTGGGTTCGTCGGCTAGGATGATCGAGGGCTTGTTAACCAGGGCGCGGGCAATGGCAACACGCTGGCGCTGGCCGCCGGAAAGCTCGTTCGGCTTGTGCGACATGCGCTTTTCCATGCCGACTGCGGCGAGCGCTCCCTCGGCGCGCGCGATACGCTCTTCAGCCGGAACACCGGCGTAAATCAGGGGAAGTTCGACGTTGTGCAGCGCGGTGGCGCGGGCCAGCAGGTTGAAAGTCTGGAAAACGAAACCGATTTCTTTGTTGCGGATGCGGGCGAGTTCGTCGTCGTCGAGTTCGCTCACCAGTTGGTTGTTCAGCCAGTAGTTACCCTTGCTGGGAGAATCGAGGCAGCCGATCAGGTTCATCAGGGTCGATTTGCCGGAACCCGAAGGGCCCATGATGGCGACATACTCGCTGCGCTGGATGCGCAGGTTGACCCCGCGCAACGCATGTACCTGCTGCTCCGAGCCCATGTCGTAGGTCTTCCACAAGTCCTCGGTGGCAATCATGCATTGCTGCGGAGGCGCCAACACCGTGGGCTGGGAAAAATTCACTACTTCAGCAGTTGCCATCTTCTTCTCCTGGTCCTGTGGGGACACTTACTTTCTCCATCCGGACGGCTTTCCTTTTGGACGAGCCACCCAAACCTTTGTTAGTTGTCGAGTTCAGATGACCCAACTCTACTCATTCTCTTCTTTCTTCGCAGCCGAGTTGTCGATCTTTATGCTCGCACCCGGCTTCATGGTGCGCAAAACCTTGTAGCTTCCGGTGACGATCTCGTCGCCTTCCTTCAGGCCGTTCAGGACCTCGATGTCGGTAGTGCCAATGATTCCGGTTTGCACGGGAACGAACTGAGCTTTCTTGTTCCGAATCACGAACACGCCTTGTGTTTCATCATCCTTGCTTGCTTTGGACGCACCATTCTGGGGAGCCGCTGCCTGAACGGAACCTTTTTCTTCGGTGGTCGCTAACAGGTCGCTCTGACGTCGGATGGTCACTGCCTGGATCGGAATCGCGACGACATTGCTGCGGGTCGCAGTCGTGATCTTGGCCGTGGTCGAGAGGCCGGGGCGGAGGTCTTCGGGAGGATCCTGCAAGGTCACCACGACTTTGAAGTCCTTGGCTTCCTGACTCGCCGAAGCAGATTGAGAGGTCGCGACGCCAGTCGAACGGACGATGGCGTTGTTGCCGATCTCGGTGACGATGGCGCGGAAGACCTTCTTCGGGATCGCGTCGATGGACACTTCGGCCGGCTGGCCGAGTTGCACATTGACGATGTCGTTCTCGTCGACCTTCACCTCGGCAGTGATGATCGACATGTCGGCCAAGGTCATCAGGGTGCTGCCGGGCGCGTTCTGGATGCCGATCACCACGGTCTCGCCTTCACGCACGGGAAGGTTGGTGATCACGCCGGCGTAGGGCGCGGCGTAGACCGTCTTCTGCAGGACATCGGAGGCGCGGGTCAAGGTGGCGTCGGTCTGTGAGATGTGCCGCTGTGCGGAATCGAGTTGAGCTTTGGCTTGCGCGACGCGGGCATCGGCTTGTGCCACACCGGCTTCGGTTGTTTGCCAGGTCGCTTTTCGAGTGTCGTAGTCGGCCTTGGAGATGACTCCTGCCTTGAAAAGGCCCTCCGCGCGGTCCCAGTCAAGATGGGCGCGCTCAAAGTCAGCCTTCGCGCGCGCAAGGTCCGCCTTCGCGGTGTTCAGGTTGGCATCGGCGGCAACTGCATCGGTGCGCGAAGCTTCCAGCGACGCCTTGGTGGCGGCGACATCGGCGGTCGACTGCACGTTTTCGAGCTGCGCCAGCAATTGGCCCTTCCTGACCCGATCACCTTCATGGACATAAAGGTGAGTGATCTTTCCAAACGCATTGGCCCCAATGTTGACGTAAGTCTTCGGCTTGATCTCGCCCGACGCCGTCACGACGGAGGAGAGATTCTCGCGCTGCGCCTTGCCCGTCTGAACCGTGACTACGCCCTTGTTGGCCTGATGGATCCCTATGCCGACCAGGATCAAGGCGAGAAACAGACCGCCCACACCGATCAACACCTTTTTCCAGGTCTTCATGCGTCCTCGTTCGCTCGATGAAACCCCGCTCACGTCAGCAAGTTACCCCGAAATGAGCCGATACCTTTTGCGTCCAAAAGGGCGAACCGGTCGCACGCTTCTGAAGATACGGTCGGCGGCCTGCGAAAGTTCCACCCGCGCCTTGGGAGTGAGGAGTCACCCCGGAAAGACTGGCGGGCATCCTTGAGGAGGTAAACTCCGCATTATAAAACGCTTCGCATGACATTCGTGCCAGGAAAGAAACCTACAAATATTCTTACAAGCGAGGCAACCCGGCGCTCAAGCCGAGGATTCACAATACACTCTAGGGGCGAGACTTAGCCTTGCTTTGAGCCCCCGAAGGCCGTACAATCCGGTTACCAGTGTGCTATTAGGAGTGCCCCCGTCATGTTCCTGGTAGGTGTCCGCCGTCACGTTCTGGCCCTCTCAATCGCTAGCGCTGTATGCCTTTTTGGCCATTCCTACCTGTTGGGACAAGATTCCAAAGCAAAGACCGATGACCAGGAGGCCGCCGACTCCACAAAAGAGCAGGCTAAGCCTGCGAAAGATCAGGCCGGCCAGGTTGATCCGCTGAAGCGGCCGCTCGGGGACAAAGAGCGCAAGGCCAACGAGAAGCGGTTTAAGCAGGAAGTTTCGGGCTCCTACAAGAAGTGGCTCGACGAGGACGTGCGTTGGATCATTACCGACGAAGAGCGCTCGGCTTTCAAGCAGCTCTCCAACGACGAGGAACGCGACCAGTTCATCGAAGCATTCTGGCAGCGCCGCGATCCCACGCCCGACACCATCGAAAACGAATTCAAGGAAGAGCACTACCGCCGCATCGCCTACGCCAACGAGCATTTCCCAGCGGGTATCCCGGGATGGAAGACCGACCGCGGCCGCATGTACATCATGTACGGCCCGGCTGACGAAATCGAGTCGCATCCTTCGGGCGGAACCTACGATCGTCCCATGGAAGAAGGCGGCGGCACGACTTCCACCTACCCATTCGAGACAGTGGCGCTACCGCTACATCGAGGGCGTCGGGCAGGAAATCATCATCGAGTTCGTCGACACCTGCATGTGCGGCGACTACCACATGACGATCGACCGCTCCGAGAAGGACGCCCTGCTATACACGCCCAATGCCGGACTCACGCTCTACGAGCAGATGGGCATGTCGAACAAGACGGCGCGCTTCCAGGGCGGCGGTCTTGGAGCGTTTGGGACAAGGCCCGTTCAATCAGGATCTGCAGACCAAGCAGTTCGATCGGTTGGAGCAGTTTGCCAAGCTGAACAAGCCGCCGGCCGTGAAGTTCAAGGATCTGGAGGAGATCGTTTCGCACAAGATCACGGTGAACCTGATGCCGTTCGACGTGCGCGCTGACTTCGTCAAGGTCACCAGCGACACGGTTCTGACGCCGATCACGATCCAGATGAAGAACCGCGACATTACCTTCCAGAACAAGGACGGCGTGCAGCGCGGTACGGTGAATATCTTTGGTCGTGTGGCGACGCTGAGCGGACGCATCGCGCAGACCTTCGAAGACACCGTGCAGGTGGACGTTCCGGCGGAACTGCTTTCGAAGGCCGCAGAAAACTCGCAGGTCTATTGGAAGGCGCTTCCGCTGAAGCCGGGTCACTATCGGCTGGACGTCGTCGTGAAGGACGTGAACGGCGACCGGGTAGGGAACTGGAGCAAGAGCCTGATGGTTCCCGATTTCGGCGATGAGCACCTGACGAATTCTTCGCTGATCGTTGCCGACCAGATGTATCCGGTGGCGACCAAGGATATCGGGACCGGGAACTTCGTGATTGGCACGATGAAAGTCCGTCCGCGGGTGCCGCCCGCCGACGGCAAGCCGATCGCTTTCAAGCGCACGCAGAAGATGAATTTCTGGATGCAGGTTTACAACCTGAGCGTGGATGAGAAGACGCACAAGCCTTCCGCCACGTTTGAGTACGACGTCGTGAACACGGCCACCAACAAGGCCGTGGTGCACACAACCGAATCGACGGAGCAGATGGGCAATATTGGCGAACAGGTGACTTTGCAGAAAACCATGTCGGCGGCGAATTTGCAGCCTGGTCTGTACCGGATCGAGATCAAGGTCAACGACAACATCTCCAAGCAGACCGTCGGTCCCACGGCAACGTTTTCCGTGGAGTGAGGTCTCGCTTGACCCCTGAGGTGGCGGAGTGATGCTGCGAACTTTCAAATGCTTCGTAGTTCTTCTCGGCCTGGCGCTCCCCGCGCTGGCGGCCGATGGTCCGGGGTCGATCTCCGGCTACGTGCGCAGTTCCGCTGGTGTTCCGCAGATGGGCGCAGTTGTCGAAGTGCTAAGTGCTGCTGCTCACGATCTGAAAGTGTTCACCGACGATCGCGGTTTCTACTCCATCAGCGACCTGGTTCCCGGCACCTACACCCTGAAAGTTACAGCTCCTTCCTTCCTGCCTGCACTGCGCGATCGGATCGGCCTGCATGCGGGCTCATCGATGGTTGTCAACGTCACGCTGAACACGCTGTTCGAAGCGATTCAGCTTGGACCCGCTGCGCGGACCTGCGGATGACGATGACTGGAAATGGACGCTGCGCTCAGCAGCGAATCGCCCGATGTTGCGAGTGCTGGAAGACGGATCCGCCGTCACTACGGCGGCTGTGAAAGAGAACGGTGAAGGCGAGGATCACGACCTGAAAGCCAGCTTGTCGTTCCTGGCGGGCTCTCCTTCGGAAGGCTACGGCACGCGTTTCCGACATGAGCACGGGCTTCTCGCTCGAACACAAGATCCTTTCGGACGATGCGGTGCGGCTGGAAGGAAATGTTGGATACGGGCAGGGAACGGGCGCGGCGATTTTGCGCACTTCTTACACCCATCACGCCGACAACGGTTCTGCGCCGACGGTAGCGTTGACGGTGCGTCGGCTGGCGCCTCCAGTAGGAAGCTTCCGACAGCAGGGATTGCAGGCTTTCGGCCTGACGACCACCGACGAAATGCAGGTGGGAAACGTTCTCGAGCTGAAGTTCGGCAGCGAATTGCAGACAGTTCAGTTCATGGGGCGATTCACGGCATTCCGTCCGTTCGGGACGGCGGACCTGCATGTGTCCCCCAACACGGTGCTGGAGTATCGGTTCGCGAGCTCGCGTCCTTCGGATGCGATGACCAAGGACGGCGATACCGAGAGCTCGCTGCTCGGCGACTCCGGTCCGCGCGTGAGCATGGCGAGTTTTTCGCCGGCGCTCGAGCGAGCGCGCCACCAGGAAGTGTCCCTTTCGCATCGCATCGGCAAGAACAACATGCAGGTGGCGTACTATTCCGATCGCGTCACGAACACGGTGCTGACGGGCGTTGGCATGGCGACCGCCGACGGCGGAGAACTGCTGCCCGATGTTGATTCCGGCACATTCTCGTACCAGGGAACGAATCTCGACACGAGCGGCTTGCGGGTCGTACTGCAGCGGAAATTGAGTTCGGACCTGACCGCGACACTCGACTACGCTTATGGCGGCGTGATTGATCTGACCCAGCCCGATATCGAACTAAGGGAAGCTCGCCAGTCGATGACGACTGCACGCCGTCACGCGGTGACCGCGAAGTTCAACGGCAAGCTTCCTGGATGCCGCACTCACTGGACGACTTCCTATGGTTGGGTCAGCGGACACGGCCTGACGCAGGTGGATATGTTCAACGCATCTGCGGGCCAGTCGGATCCTTACCTCAACGTTTTCCTCCGGCAGCCCCTGCCGGGTTTCAGCTTCCTGCCGGTGCACATGGAAGCGATGCTCGATCTCCGAAACCTGATGGCGCAGGGTTACGTCCCCGTGATGGGGACCGACGGCCGCACGGTATACCTCGTGCAGTCCGCGCGCTCGGTGCGTGGCGGCGTGGCGTTCACGTTCTAATTCGGCAAGAAAATTCTTCACCACAGAAAATAGCGTCACAGACCGGGAAAGCGCTTTTTCCTTCTAGTGCTTTCTCGGTATCTCTGTGACTCTGTGGTGAATTGATTTAGGCGTATACTTCCGCGCCAGTGGGGCGCTGCTTCTTCTGGCGATCGTGTGGGCGTCGCGAATCTCATCCATTCGGGAGACAACAGAATGAAATTCATGATGCTGGCGGTATTGCTGTGCGCGGTTTTGGTGGCGGCGTCACCTGCGCCGGTCGATAACGTGTTTACACCCGACAAAATTCCCTATGGCCCGGTGCCGGCTTTTGTTCCGCCAGGCGCGCAGCTCGCCGTGCTGGAAGGCGACCCAGCTGCTTCGTCTGGAGACTTCACCATCCGCATCAAGATGCCGGATGGCTACCGCATCCCGCCGCATTGGCATCCGAAGCGTGAGAACGTGACCGTTGTGTCGGGTACGTTCAAAGTCGGGATGGGCGATACGTTCGACGAGACGAAGATGGGCAGCTTTGGCGTGGGCAGCTTCGCGTACATGGATCCGAGCATGCATCACTACGCGATGGCGAGCGGCGAGACGATCGTGCAGGTACACGGCATGTCGCCGTTGGCGTTCAACTACGTCAATGCGGGTGATGATCCGAGCAAGAAGAAGTAGATCAGTCGTCAATTGCTAGTCTTCAGTCCTCAGCAAGGCACACGCTGCAGCCAGCGACTCGATTACCGGGGTGTGAGACCGGAAACCGATGCAGGCTACTTCCATGCAAGTGGAGCTAATCTTCGAACGGAAGACTTTGGCTGGAGACTAGAGAGTGGAGACTGACGACTGAAGACCGGCGACTGTGCTCACGCGACGAACTTACGCCACCACGGCTTTTTCATCGATGCGGCCTGCTTCTTGGGTGGGACCGGAGTAGCGATCATCGTCGCTGCAGGCTTGAGGCCGGCGGCGGGTTCGCTGGTCTTAAACTTGGTGAAGCGGGCAATCAGAAGTTTTCCCGGATTCGACGAGGGCAGCACGATCACCGACGGCCCGACCGCATGCAAAGCGGCATCGACCGGGGTATTGTGCTGGATTTCGGCGGCACCGCGGCGCAGCCGGCTGACCACTGCCTCTGCAGTCTCGTCATCGAAAGCGATCCAGCGAACCATCTGGAACTCCTGGGAATAGCCGCTTGAGGAGGCTGGGAGCGGCCTGAAGTTGGCTCATTGTAGCAGTGAATCCGTCGCCGAGGGAGTGGTTTCGTTATTGACTCGCAAGGGCCGATTTGTTTAGCTTGATCCGCTCCACAGAAAAGCCATCGGGCCCCGCGAACAGGTGCCCGAAACCCTCGATGCCCTATTACAGCCGGCAGGCGCGCTTGCATCGATCCTCCAAAGAGAAAAACTGTGCACATGGGGAATTGTCGGTCGTGAAGCGGTTGCTCCGGCCTCGCCATGTCTGCGCTTCCCACCTTCAACCCAAAGATATCAGGACAGTTAACGAATGAATCGGTTCGCCAGGGAGACCTTCAAAATGAGATTCCGGATGACTGTGGCGTTCGTGGTGGTGGCCGTCGCTTCACTGGCGGCCCAGACTTTTCGCGGGACGATCCTCGGCACGGTAACGGACCCGACAGGGGCGGTAGTGGCGGGAGCGCAGGTGAAGGTGCGGAACGCCGGAACCGGTCTGGAGCGTACGGCAGTGACCAGTGGTGATGGGAGCTATGCCGTCTCCGAATTGCCGATTGGGTCGTACGACGTGACAGTGACGCAAACCGGATTTCAGACCTTCGTCGCGAAAGCCGTGACGGTTGACGTGGCAACCGAGCGCAGGGTGGACGCGGCATTGAAAGCGGGAGAGGTGTCCACTCGCGTGGAGGTTCAGGGCGATTTATTGCCGCAGGTGGAAACGACTTCAGCGACGCTGGGTGGAACGCTGAGCGCAGACGCAATCACCAACATTCCGGTCAACGGACGGGATTACACCAAACTCGTGTATCTGAATCCCGGAGTCGCGGGATCCCCCGATCAGATTTCAGACTCGGCTGGATCGTTCGGAACATTTTCGATGAATGGTTCGCGAGGTCGGTCCAACAATTTTCTGCTCGATGGCACGGACATGAATGACGGATACCGCAACGACCCGGCGATCAACGAGGCGGGAGTGTTTGGAGATCCGGCAACGATTTTGCCGATCGACGCGGTGGCCGAGTTGCGCGTGCTATCGAATGGCGAGGCAGAGTACGGTCGAAACAGCGGGGCCATCGTCAATATCGTGACCAAGAGCGGAACGAACAACTGGCACGGATCGCTTGCTGGAATATTGGCGCAGCGGGCAGTTGGGTGCGCGTAACTATTTCAACTTCGCGCCCGAGCCGAAGAATTCATTTCTGAATAATCAGTTTGGTGGATCGTTCGGTGGACCGATTGTCAAGGACAAGACATTTTTCTACGTCAACTATGAAGGGCAGCGCGAGAGTGGGGCGCAATCGGGAACAAGCTGCGTGCCTGATCCAACGGTCATCGCAGCAGCGAGCCAGGAAGTGCTTAATTCCGGCGGCAGTCTGAATGCGGTTACGCAGGCTTTGTTGGCGAGAAATCCGTGGCCAAAGCCAAACATTCCCGGTGCGGCCAGCGATGAGACCGGCTGCAGCGCTCCGAATCTTGCCGTCGCGACACCGTTCAGGAATCGGGTCGATAGCTTCATCGGTAAAATCGACCACAATTTCAACGCCAGCAATCTGCTGACTGGCCGCTATTACTTCGGTGACAGCGATCAGAGTTTTCCCTTCGCTCAACTGGCGGCGGGTATCCTTCCCGGCTTTAATACCGTCACACCGACCCGTGTGCAGCTGATTTCCCTTTCGTACGTGAAAGTCATGAATTCTTCGCAAGTGAATGAGGCGCGTCTCGGCTGGAATCGCTTCGCGGAGGGCTTTTTCCCGGAGGATCAGAAGTTCAACCCTTCAACGATCGGCTTGAATACGGGCGTAACTGGCTACGAAGGCGGATTGCCGGCGATCAACGTGGGCAGCTTTTCGCAGATCGGCGCCACCAATGGGGTTCCGAGAAATCGGGTGGATGCGAACTGGCACTTTATTGATAACTATTCGTGGAAGTTCGGCAGGCATGACGTGAAACTCGGCTACGAGTTCCGCCGGACGACGATCATGCAGGTGCTGGAGAACACGTTTCGGGGCAAGTTGAGCTTTGACGTCATTGCCGACCCCAACAACCCGACCGTTCCTCCGGCCCCTCCGGTACAACTTACTCCATTGCAAGCCTTCCTGGAGGGACTACCCGTGGATGGCGGCCAGCGCTCTGGGTACACACGCCGGCACACTTCCGAGAATAGTCACGGCTTCTACATCCAGGATAGCTTTCGCTGGACACCTCGGCTGACGATGAATCTCGGCTTGCGCTGGGACTATTTCGGTGTCGCACACGAGAAAGACGGATTGTTCTATCGGTTTGACACGGCAGCCGGAGAAGAGGTGCCGGCTGGCCAACTATATGGCAAGGACCTGAACAACTTCGCGCCTCGCGTGTCGTTTGCTTACGACTTGACGGGAAAGGGCAGCACGGTCGTTCGTGCTGGATGGGGCGTCTTCTACGATGCCTTTGCCCAGGACATTTTTCTGGGACACTTCCCATGGAACTGCTTCTTCTGTCCGGGGCCGGCTTATTCCGGTATTGGCCCGGCGGCGATTTCCGACGTCGGCTTGACGGGCGGCGCACTCGATCCCAACACGCCGGTATTCTCAGGAACATCTCCTTCAGCCGAGTTCTTTGGGGCTGACCCGCATCTGCGGACACCCTACGTTCAGAACTTCAATCTCAACCTGCAGCAGGCAATCGGTGGACGCGCAGTTCTTCAAGTGGGATACGTGGGAACGAAGGGAACCAAACTGTTCCGGTTCCGAGACATTAATCAGCCGAGCCAAGCCCAGATCACTGCGGCGGACCTCGCGTGCGTACCCGACGTTCTGAACGGTTCGTATTGTCCTTCAGGCTACGGGGTTCCCAGACAATTTCCGAATGCACTTCCGTTCTACATCAATCTGGAAGAGTCGAAGGCGGACTCGATGTATCACGCATTGCAGACCAGCCTGAGAGTGAATGCGTGGCACGGGCTAACGTCGCAGTTGAACTTCGTATGGTCCCATTCGATCGACACCGCCAGCGATAGCGAAGACTTCATCCCAAACCAAGCGCAGCCGCAGAACAGCTTGAATCCCTCGGCCGAGAAAGGGAACTCGAGCTTCGATCTCCGCCGCAGACTCTCTTGGAACTTCGGCTACGAATTCCCGAAGATGGGTGGCGGGATGGCGAAACTGAAAAACGGTTGGGGTTTCGATGGGGTCTTGAGCTTGCAGGATGGCCAGCCCTTCCACTTCAACTACTTGTTTGAAGGCGACTACTCTGGCGCGGGACAGGGATTTGATCGTCCGGATGTCATCGGACCGGTCCACTATGGCGCCTTGCCCTCCAACTTTGTGGACCTTAGTTCGTTTGCAGCTCCGTGCACCTGGGGAAATCCGATTAACGACGGAAGCACGGACGAGACCAATTGCGTACCCGGAACGAGGCACTTTGGCAGCCTGGGGCGCAATTCGCTGCGCGGACCCGCGTTCAAGGAGTTCAACTTCTCAATTTTCAAGAACACCGCGATTACCGAGAAGGTAGCGATCGCTCTTCGTGCAGAATTCTTCAACATTCTCAACCATCCAAACTTCTCGAGTCCGATCTTGCCGGCGTTCGTGGCAGATATCGGATCGCCAGACGCAGCGACCGGCCGGCATAGCGGTTTCTACCCCTTGCAAGCGACCGGCGATGTGGGTATCGGAAACCCCTTCCTCGGGGGCGGTGGACCGAGAGGGATTCAGTTCTCTGCTCAGGTTAAGTTTTAGATTGATCTGGAGTTTTTTACTTGGCTCCTCTCGCGTGGGTGGGAGGAGCTTTTTTGTCTACGGAGCTATCCCGCATGTCGTTTTGGAAGAGGAACTCTCGAAGCGAATTAAGGGCTCCTGCCTCAGTTCCTAGGAAGTCACCCCACCCGTCGTAAACCTTCCGTCACCTTGGTCACCATCCGCCTCGATGCTACGCTTTTCGCCGTAGTGGTCCGCAAAATCACTGTTTTCAGAGAGAAATGATGATGCAGCGCCGCATCCTGACTGGGCTGATTGCCCTTTGCGTCCTGGCTTGTGCTGCTTTTGCCAAGGATAAGTCCTCCAAAACCAAGCCCGCTACTGGAACGATGCCGGTGACCGCGAGTTCCGCCAAGGGGCGCGAGCTTTATCAGAAGGGCATGGAGGACTACGAGAATCTTTATCTTGAGCGCTGCAACGAAGACTGGCGCTCCGCCGTCAAGGAGGATCGGTCGATTGCGGTGGCGTGGGCGTGGATCGCATTCAACGGCCGCAATCCGGTCGAGGTCAGTTTGGCCCGCGAGAAGGCCAAGGCGCTCCTGCCGCAGGTGACGCCCGGCGAGAAGTTAATGGTCCAGTGGATCGTGAACGTGCAGGAAGGGAACTTCATCGCTGGCATTTCGGCGATGAACGATATGCTGGCGATGTTCCCCAAGGACAAGCATTTGCTCTACCTCGCTGGTAACTGGCTGATGGGAGAGAACGGGAACGATCAGGCTCTGAAGCTTCTGGATCGCGCGTTGGCGATCGACAAGAACTATCCCGCGGCGATCAATGATGCGGCTTATGTCTACGCGCGCGACCGTCAGTTTGCGAAAGCGTTCGCGATGATGGATCGCTACGTGACCGTGCTGCCCAAGCAACCGAATCCGCACGACTCCTACGGTGAGCTGCTCCGCATGGCCGGGCACTTCGACGAAGCGCTGATCCACTATCGCATGGCGCTGAAGGTCGACCCGAAATTTGCGTCGTCCCAGGTCGGAATCGCCGATACCTACGCGCTGATGGGAAATCAGGCGCAGGCACGCATTGAGTATCAGAAAGCCATTGTGCAAGCCAACAACGACGCGGACCGCATCGACTACATGATGCAGAACGCGACCAGCTGGGTACGCGAAGCAAAGCCGGCCGAAGCCGACCGTGCATTTGCTGAAACGGCGGAGCAGGCCCACATTCTCGGTCTCGATTTGCAGGAGTCATGGGCGCATCAGCGCATGGCGGAGTATCAGGCCGACGATGCCGCGGCGCTCAAACATCTGGAAGCGGCCGAGGATGCGTTGAGCCATCGGCAGGAGATCTCGCAGTTAGATCGCGATGAAGAATTGTCACGGATCCTGCGTTACCGAACCGTGCGCGCCGCACACGCGGGCAACCAGGAATTGGCGCACAAGTCCTTGCACAAGCTTGAAGGCATGGCGGCGAGCAGTCGGAATCTCGTGATCCAGAGTTCGTATCACGGAGCCGCGGGAGCGCTGCTGGCGTCGCAGGAAAAGTGGCAGGATGCGATTGCGCATCTGGAGGAAGACGAAAGCGATCCTTCTTCCATGCAACTGCTGTCACGTGCGTACTATGAATCCGGAGCGAGCGCAAAGATGCACGAGGTGGAAGAACGCCTGCGCGGCACGAATGTTCCCACGATCGAGCAGGCAGTGGTGGTGCCGGGAGTGCGGCTGCAAAAACCTTCTACGATGTAGATTCCCTTGCCGGCTTTCGGTTATCACCGGAATTGAATTTCCGCACAGGGGCGTCCCGCAAGGGGCGCCTTTTGTGCTTGGGCACCTCTGTGAAAATCTCCGAAACACAAACGTGCGCGCTCATGATAGGCTCTCACTCCCATGCACGACCCCAAGGCCGACAAGCGCACACGTTCCCGCATTTCAGTGAACGTTCCGGCGACCGTACGAAGTAAGGATACGAATGCCGAGGTCACGGCTGTCACGCGCGACCTCAGTATGGGCGGCGTGTTCCTGTACACCGATCGGCGAATCACCGAGGGAAGCAAGCTGGAGATCGTCCTGATATTGCCGGCGGAGCTCGGACTGGGGGAGAAGCAGTGGGCGTGCTGTCAGGCCCGGGTGGTGCGAGTGGAGGATGGCGACCAGTTCGGAGTCGCGGCCACGATCGATCGCCTGGATATGCTGCCGGAAATCCCGACCTGACGCGCGGGGCCGAACGCTCCAAAAGAAGAAAATAGCGCACGTGCTCGCCGCCGAACAATAGCCAAAGAAGAGTTGCAACATTTCCAGTGCATATATTCGCTGCCGGGGCGGCCTATTTTATGGATTTTCTGCCGTTCTCTTCATTGAGAGAGGCGGGCTCATCCGCTTGCCCTTTCGAGTTAGCTCGGTTCACAGGAATTCGTTTGTCAATGCTCCGCGGCTGGTGCAATAATGGCGCGCTCTTTGCGGCGCTCTGGCCGCGTTCAGAAATCGGACCCCAGGCAGGTTCAGCATGTGGATCGAAAAGCTGGTTGGCGGCGTGGTGCGCATCATCACGCCGATAGGGCCACGTTACATTCGCCTCACCCTCTCGCAGCGCGCGTATTTTCTGTGGATCTTCCGTCACTTCGACAAGTTGCCCCAAAAGGTCCTGAGTGAGAGGCAGCAGCGCTTCGTGGACCAGTTGTGTGTCGAACACCGGTTCATCTCGTTGCCGTCCACCATGGACGAAGCGCCGGTGATTGGAACGCTCGAGCGGTTGCCTGTCGTTCAAGTCGAAGAAGTTCCATCCAAGCGGCCGGTGGCTAGCGTGACCGACGCGGCTGCGCCATTGGCAGATCTTCAGCCGGGACCCTAAGCCGCAGCGACGACCGGCGCTCGGTTGCGGCTTTTCGGCGCGCTAGGTTACTATAAATGTTTGCTTGCAGCGCAACGTCCCGGCCAGAGGTGCGTTGTTCTCACCGAGAAGTCATCGTCTCGAGTCGAAGCCGCAGGTGTATCCCCTCGAACAGCGGGCGCGTAGCTCAATTGGCAGAGCAACTGACTCTTAATCAGTAGGTTGTAGGTTCGATTCCTACCGCGCTCACCAGACTCCCACTGGGAACGGGTTTTGGCGCATTGCTTCATTGTAGAGACCGATTGGTGCGAAGTTGGTGCGCATCCGGGCTGCCGACCCGCCTCAGCGCATCTCCGACTTCACCACGCTTGGCGGCATCGTAGACTTCCTGCTGCTCCACCCGCTTGTGCCCCATCGTGTCCTCACCACTACGGGATCACCTCCGCCCGACGCATCGCCGTTTCAAGGTGCGGCGGAAATCGTGCGTGCCGCCCAGCTTCACCCCGATAGCTTTCGCTGCCGGGTGCAAATAGCGGCGTCGGAAGTCGCCGGGGTTGACGGCGCTCCCTTGCGAGATTGGAACACCCAGCGTTGCCCAGCGGATTCCCGAATGAAACGGATCAGATCGCCATGCACCGACAGCGTCTAGCGGCAGGCACTTCATCTGCTCGGGCTCCAGCATCACAACCTTGCCGTTGTAGATGATGCGCTGGATGGTCAGCAAATATTTTTTCGTCAAGGTCATCGGGTTGTACTCCGATGGCTTCTTCGATGCGCCGTCCCAGCAAATCGAGCAACCGGGTCAAGCTGTCATAGGCTCCTCCAATTGCGCGATGATGGCCGCCGTCTGACATGGTTCCAGTTCGACGCGCTTCACCTGGTCCGCCCACAACCTTCGGGATACGGATGTCATGGAGCCATCCCACGGGGCGGACAACTTTGCTGTTCTTTTCCGCCCAGCGTAAGGTCATGCACAATACCAGTCGCAAGCTGCGCAACGTGGATTCGCTGTACTTTTTCGCTTGCGTGTTCACCAGTCCGACAACATCTGCGTTCTGGATGCTGGTCAGCTTGCGTGCCATGAAACTCTCTGGCACATAAGCTCGCAAAGAATTGGCGTAATGGTTGAAGGTGCTCTCGCCCAGCACGGGCTTGACCGCCTCCTTCCATCCGCCACCAGTTCGGAGTAGAGCATTTGCTCGTCGGGCTCTTTCGCCGCGCCAGACTCGGGCTTCGGGTTCAGGAACTCCTGCATGACCTCCTTGAGCTTGTCATCGATGGCAGTTTTTGTGGCGAACTCCTTGCGGAGACCGAGGGCAACGCTTTTCCTGATGCGTTCTCCCTTGGCATCCCGTTCCTCCAGCCGAAACGTGCCCCAGACCATCTTCTTTTTCCCCCACTACTTTCCACGTACCTCGTTGAAACCGATTGATAGCCATTGGCTTCTCCTTCGGTTCCAGCGACTTCCGATCAGCTACTCTACGCTTCAACTCGTCGGGATCAAAACGGATCAACCGACCGTGGTGGCTGTGGGGCAGTTCGGAAAGGTGCCGCCTAATCCACGATTCGGAGACGTGAAAGTATTCTGCCGCTTGCTTTGTGTCCCAGAGCGGCGTGCCGACTGTTACTGGCGTGCCGGAATTCGGCAGGGAATTGTGGCGCTGCAAGCAAACGCTCCTCGGCACGCGCCGGGGTTCCGGCGTCAGGCCAAGGGGAACAGAGAACCACCTCAGAATTTTGATTTTGACTATTTAGATGCCACCCCAGCCTTTCGTGGTTAAAGAGAGGATTGCGAGCGATCCGCCCGGAAGTGCAGAACCTCTGTGATCCCAATGGACAATGGGCTTCCGGAATCTTCAGATAAAACCCGCCGCGCTGCCCAGCATATTACCTTGTGAGAACTGAACTATTTTCTCGTGGCTCACGATACCTTGTGATTCACAAATTTGCAGCGCCCGTTCACCAGCGGATTGCCGCACTGAGCGCAGGTGGTGCGTTCTCTTGTGAAACTGGAATCGGGAGCCGCTGTCGCTGCGGCTCCAACAGGCTTACGCATCTTCTTCAACTCACTGGCGATGTCGGCTTCCAATGTGGGCATAGACACACTGAACGTAATCGTCGTGAAATGTTTTAGCTGTTGTTGCCTCGCTGCATCCTTCTCCCAGTTGGTTCCCAGCAAGCGGCAGGCCCGGCGATAACAGGTGTCGCAATCCTCTCTTCGCCTACTGGTATTAGCGTTCACACTACCATCGACTCAATTCCAAGTCAACGTTTGAAATCCACAGAAATTTGCACAGAAAAACAGTTCGAAATAGTAACTAGTTCATCGACAGGTAACTCAAGTCTGTTGCACCGACTCGCAGAGCGCCCCCGACTCGTGTGATCTCTGCGATTTTCTGGAACCGCCGTATGGTTGTTTCTCGAAAGAAAAGTTAGCGGTCAAATCTTAGGAAAGAGCGGTAAATGAAACCCAAACAACAGACACAACTGCACGCTGTAAATATGGTCATCGACGATATTCACCCTTACGCCTTCATCTACGACATACAAGAGTTGCTGAACGATTGCAGCGGCATCGGAGGTATTCCTCACCGCCCCCCGGTTGCCGAAGTTAGCGGAACGTCTGTGCAGGCTCATGGAAGACGAACAACGAAGTCATGACCTCCGTCAGCTTGATTTCAAACAGCTTTCTGGAATCGGCCGTCTTGAACCAGAAGTCAAAGTTGGTGCCTTCGGTCGCATCAAAAACGGCCTCGAAGCCCGCATCTTCTATAACACTGTCCGTTGTGAATATCAGCCGCAAAAGTGCAGTCCTTCTTATCTTCGGCGAGGAATGGGAAAAAGAGGTGGAGCACCATCGCCTGCGACGAGGAGAGATGATGGAAGCCCGTGTGCAAATTGATCGTATTACCGCGAAAGAATTTCCAGAACTCGTCCCGGTACGGCTCCAAAATGTTCAAGTGCTGATACCCAAAAGGCAGGATGTGAGCATACTCAGGATGGTTCTTGCGCCAGATGCCATTCGGCTTAACGCCGAGTGCCGATACCTTATAATCGGATAGATGTCTCCACATTTCTTGTTTGTACAAGGGGGTCTGCGAGGCAGGTTTCACTGTTTCATCCTCCGGACGGCATGAACTGCCTCCATGAGACTTATACCCCCCCTTCAGTTTCTCGACCGGAGATGGATTCTGTTGTCCATGGGCTCGGAGATATTCGGTCTTGACACAAAACCGAATACTTCCACATTCGTAGCACATGCAACGATTACGCATATGTTCATCGCAGGAGTCGATGGATGTCGCGCAGGGTGGATCGCCTTCAAGGTTGAACTCCCATCCCTCGCTACTTCCCTCGAAGTGATCGATCTCCCATCATTACTGGCGAATCGTCCTAGCGATCTCGCCTTCCTCGCCATCGACATCCCAATTGGGCTTTTAGATGGTTCCAGAGCATCTGACAAAGCTGCCCGGAAACTGCTCGGTCAGCCCCGTGGCACCAGCGTGTTCGCCGCACAGTGCCGATTCGGCTTTGACTGCAAAGACCCACGGTGAGGCGAGCGCGATCGATCGGCAAAAGACTGGCCGAGGGCTGAGCCAACAGGCGTTCGGCATAGGGTCGAAAATCAAGCAGGTGGACGACGCAATCACGCCAGAGCGCCAACAATGGGCGTTCGAAGTTCACCCCGAAGTCTGCTTCTGGGCACCTCCAAAGTGGTCAGACACCGTGAACAGGGTGGCTGTTCTGGTGATTGAACGCTTCAAGATTAGGGAAACTTGCGCGGCCCGAAAAGAGTGGGCGTTCGGGTCAGAAAGATGAGTGCGATGTGGCAGCTACCGTCTCTTTTTATGTGACGTACCCCCCGTCGCGCAGGGGTGACTGGGGGTCCTCCATTAGGTGAAACAGAGAAATGAGGCGGGGTGTTCCTGGGCAGGAAAGGGGTTTTGAGTGTAATGGGGATTTTTCGCCAATAATGCGGTTAAATTGCCCCTTCAGTTGCAGTTGGCGGCTTCGTCAATTCAGCTAACGCTTTCTCATGCTCTCGCTTCGCGTGTTCCAGATCCCTGGAGTCCCAACTCTTCCCAAGTGCACAAATTTGAGAGGTCCGGAAAACGGTGGGATGACTCCGGCTCAAAGTCGTACACTTCCAGCAACACGATCTCACCTTGGCGTCCCCACAGCATCAGGCCCGCGTGCTGGCCATCCGGGTACACTGCTAATTCGTCGGCTAGCCTCTCTAGGTTCCTGTCTCAGATTTGAAGTACAGGCTGGCACATCCACAACCGCACTCCCTAACGACGCGCAACTCATCTGCCGGGTGAACTCGATAAGCTGTTACGTCAACCAACCCATGATCTGGAAGCCAATTGATGACCTGTACTTCATCGGCCTTAATAGCCCTGTCCATATCTGTCGAACTTTACGCTGGGGTCCATACGATTTCCAGTGGTTGGC
>CAVOSN010000031.1:0-17755 GCA_963698805.1 uncultured Acidobacteriota bacterium
GTGATCTTCACAAACGTCTCGCTGACGTCGAGGCCCGTGATCCGACAGGCGCCCAGCCGATGTTCGCTCCAAGTCAGTTTCCCCTCACGCGTGACTTCGACCGTCAAACTCAAGCTCGGTTCCTTCGTGCGCTTCGCAAATCGTACCTCAAAGCCGATGGGAACAATATCGACCTGGCAACGGTTCAACTGAGTAGGCCTTGCTCTTTCTGGCAGTTGCCAGCGAGCTTTTGGGTAATTGGTGTGCAAGTTTTGTTGTCCGGCTTGGAAAATCCGCGCCTCCGTATCGGTCTCCCGTAACGTTGACCACCATCGCTTCCAAACCCATACTGCTCACGCCGCTTCGGTAGCATACTCACTTCGGAGGAGCATATGTTCTTGCGCGTGATTACTGCCACGTTATTCTTGTGCGGCGTGGCGATGGCTGCCGGCTCTAGACCTGTTTGCCCCGGACCTGCTGCTTTTGGCACCGCCCGCTGCCATTCCCATGTGGCCACTGACAAAAACGGGAATCCTAAGGCGGTCGGTGCGCCAACCGGTTATGGCCCGGTGCAGTTCCGGACCGGATACAGCCTAACTGCGACCGGAAGTTCGACCACGACCATCGGCATCGTGGACGCCTACGATGATCCCAACATCGAGAGCGACCTCGGTGTGTACAGTACGCAGTTCGGACTCCCGAGCTGCACCACTGCGAACGGTTGCTTCAAGAAGGTGAATCAGACCGGCGGTTCAACCTATCCGCGCAAGGACGGGGGCTGGTCGCTCGAGATCGCGCTGGATGTCGAGATCGTCCATGCCATCTGCCCGAACTGCAAGATCCTGCTGGTGGAGGCGAGCTCGAACTCTTTTGTCAATCTCATCGCGGCTGAGGACTACGCGATCGCGCACGCGACCATCGTCTCCAACTCGTGGGGAGGCAGCGAGTTCTCGAGCGAGACCACGAGCAGCTACGACGGCCATTTCGATCATATCGGCCATCCCATTACTTTCTCCTCCGGAGACAACGGCTACGGGGCCGAGTACCCCGCTGCTTCGCAATACGTAACCGCGGTTGGCGGGACCACTCTGACCCTTAACTCGAACAACACCTACAAGAGCGAGACGGTGTGGAGCGGTGCAGGTAGCGGCTGCAGCGCCTATGAGCCAAAGCCGACATGGCAGGCGGACACAGGGTGTGTACGCCGCACGGTGGCGGACGTTGCCGCCGATGCCGATCCGAATACCGGCGCGGCGATTTACGACAGCGTGCGCTACCAAGGCCGGTCCGGCTGGTTCCAAGTCGGTGGCACGAGCCTCTCTTCCCCGCTTATCGCTGCAGTGTACGGGCTGGCGGGCAATGCTGCGAGCACGACTGATGGATCGTATCCCTATGGTCATACTTCGTCCTTACATGACGTCACCTCCGGCAACAACGGCAGCTGCGGCGGTTCGTACCTCTGCACAGGAAAGTTGGGCTACGACGGTCCGACCGGGAACGGAACTCCCAACGGCACCACCGCGTTCTGAAAAACCTCGTCGGTGGCTGGCGCCGACTCAGTGACGCACACAAAACCTTTTAAGGTGGCGCACCCTTTCGCGTCCCGTTGCGAAAGGGTGGATGTCTCTGGACTGTTCGTTAGCCATTTCGAGTGGCAACAAGTGACTGAGGTTGCACCCTGATCCGCTAACCCCGTCCAATTAGACGAGTAGTCGCCTTCATGCAGAAATGACTAAGTTTGCTACCGATCATCGGCGCCCGTAGCGATTGCGCACGAGTCCGGGCAACCCTTCCATAAATCGGTAAGGTAAGGTTGCCGACGATCCGGGAATGATCGGAGTGGAAGTTCACAATCGTCGCATACACGGTGTGCCAGGCAGTTGACTTGTTTCCTGAGCGGAGAACCTCAAACCATTCCCAAAGCTCACCGATCATCGCTGATCGGGAGTGGCGGATGGGCGGGCGCCCGGGGAGTTCTGCGGTATCGAACGCCCAAAGCCAATTCAACAGGGCCAGAGCGAAGTTGACGGATAGAACCATGAATCCTCCGAGACTAAGTTTCGTAACCAACACTCCTGTGAACAGAAGCGCAAGCACAACGAAGAACGTTCCGCCGGCAGGCGGCGACGGCAACTAGTTACCCTCAGATGCCCAGCGAGGCTGTACTTGCTTACCTGGCGGTCCACCCCCGCAAGGAAAGGTGGCACAGCACATCCGCAAGGTTGGCGAAGCGCAGGTTGCGGACAAGATCAGAAACAATGTTGGTATCGAGAAGGTAGCGCATCAGAGATCGACCGGATCAGCGGGCAAGTCCGGAATGGGCGGAAAATCCTCGTGCAGCGGCGCCAAGGTCGCCAACACTGCCAACAGAGATTTGGGTGGAGCAGGCTCGATGATGAGCCGGTCACCTTCCTTTCGCATGATCGCCTCCTCGCCCGAAAATTCGAACTCACGGGGAATCCGGATGGCCTGATTACGACCATCCTTAAAGATTTTGACGTGGCGTTCCGGGCTCATAGCAACCTCTCTGGCATATGCTAAGCATCTGCCAAACCGGGTTCATGCGTCCAGCTATGTAGACGATGTGACGTTGCAAAGCCGGCGCCGATGTAGATGTTGTCATCGAGGCAGACTCGAACGCTACGACAAAGAAACCCGATTGGCTTTTCTAGCATTTGGCTGAACCACGCGACCCCTTCTTCGTCCATTTAAAGGCGAAGGCGACTGAATCACTTTCGTCTCAGGCGTTTGCACGTGCAGATGCCGCGGCCCGCTTCCCCTAGCCGGCTGAGATAAGGGCTTGCCCCGAGATTCACGAACCGCTTGTTGTACGCTCTTAGAGGCTCCTGGATCTCGTACGCCGCGTTAATTTTGCATTGCAAGGCAAACATCGGCTTCGGAATACGGGCTCAGGCGTTCATTCCTTCCGCCAGACTGGCGTTCGTCGTGTGAGGCAGCTCCCGACGGATCACGATTATGCGGCTTCGACCCGCGAACATCAGGCTGATCAACCGTCGCAAAAGCTACCTCGATCGCTACCCGCTCTACCTTGGAAAGGCAAACAATATGAAACCCGACACCAAAACCAACAGCGCCGAATAAATAACCGGACTGACAGTTCACTCCATATCAGAAACTTGCTCGCCTTGGCTGCGCCACATGGAAGAGATTTGAGGCGACTTCGGGTCGCGCTCGATTTCCGTCTCGTTTAATGCATACAGGTTATGATGTCGGAGCTGTCGTGTCCGACCATAATTGCACACTTTTGAAAAGAGGCCGAAGGCACGCACGCCGGCAACGATTGGGGCATCAAGCTCGACGCAGCCTTCTTGAGCAATGTTGAGCAGCCTGGCTGTTCCTGCGTTGCTATGGTGTTGCATGACAATAGTGCGCCACTACCCGGAAACAACGCCAGAACCAATCGAGAGTTCCTTTCCGGGATACCCGCTCTGTGTCTGGCCTCCGATAATTTCCTCTTTTTGCAGAGAAAATGCCACCTACGAAACGAGGCATGGTGATTGCAGTCTGCCGGGTTGCACCTGCCCCTGCCATTCCAGACCGAGATGAGGATGGGGAAATCTGAAGCGGGGTGGTGGAGGCGAAAACAATGACAGTTACCAACTTTTCTTGAGGTCGTGGTGGTACTGGCAATCCTCTATGTAGCTTACCGTTTCTTTCAGAAGCGGGGTTGATAGCGATGAGCTCGGGCGAGGTGCCCGTCAAGAGTCCGCAAGTCTGGTAGTCACATGGCAGAAAAGCGAACCAAGGCCGATAAAGCGCAGCGTCAGGCCGACCGACTCGAAAAGAAGGCGCGCCATCCAGCACCGAAGAAGAAGAAAGCGTCCGCGAGGACTTCAGCCAAGCCGCAACCCGGATCGTGAGAGAGGCCACCAAGGATTAAGCAGCAGGCCCAATCAGCAAAGCAGGGCCAGCTCGAAAGTTCCGAATATCGCCGGCAGTTGGGTTAGTTGAGCGGGGACTCTGTTTTGGACTGGATATTCGTTCAATTGCGATTAAAGGAGATTAACCTGTTGAATGGGTTTCCGTTCTGGCCAAGTCTTCTGTCAGTCCTCGGCCCCGCGATTCTTGTAGCCGCATTGAGCAGACGAGATGGCGTGGGAGTGTACGCAGCCGGCATAATCGTTACGCTGATTGGATGGTCTCAGTTGGCTTGCTGGTTTCACCAACGTCGCTAGCTTTGGATTAGACCGGAATCGGCGCCGCAGTCTTGAAATTCAGGCCCGCAGTGCATTGTAACCCGAGGATTCGTTCCTGGTAGATCACGTAGAACCGCCTCCTGCCCACGACGAGTCCCCTGTATCCTCAGAGTTCGTTCCACTCACTTGTCTCGCAAACAATATGAGGCACAGGATTACAGTCAAGCCATACTTTAAAGAGGTTAGGAGGTCCTGCGCGGTGGACTACTCAGCGATGCTTGTGGTTGTGCTGGCAGAGGCTCGCAAAGGATTGGACGAGGGCGGCATCCCCATTGGCGCGGCGATCTTCGACGCGAGAGGAGGCCTGATCGGGGCGGGCCACAACCGTCGCGTGCAGAACGGCGACCTTCCCTGCACGAGAAACTGACGCCTTCCGAAACACCGGACGCCGGCGCCGCTATCGGAACCTCATCATGGTGACCTCGCTTGCTCCCTGCTGGTATTGCAGCGGATTGGTCAGGCAGTTCGGCTTCGGGACCCTGGTTGTGGGTGAAAGCCGGAACTTTCAGGGTGGAGTTGACTGGCTTCGCTCAGTAGGCGTCAAGGTCGTTGACCTGGATTCCACCGAATGCGTTACGATGCTCGCTCAGTATATTGCTGCCCATCCTGAGGTGTGGAACGAGGACATCGGCGAAGAGTAGGCTGGCTGGTTGAACGACCCGCAGGCTGGGCACCGCTTCACCTTTTCTGCAAACCAAAACCGCGATTGCAATGAAACTTGACCGAACTTTACTGAAGGCGTTGCCCAAGGTCTTACTCCATGAGCACCTCGATGGCGTGTTACGACCACAAACCGTGATCGAATTGGCTGAGAGCGTCAAGTACGCGGAGCTTCCCGCGCACACTCCGGAAACGCTGGGCCAATGGTTTCAGCAAGGCGCCAATCGGGGAAGCCTGGCAAAGTATCTGGAAGGCTTTGCGCACACCATCGCTGTTATGCAAACGGAAGAGGCACTAGCGCGCGTTGCTTATGAGCAGGCCGAGGATCTCAGCAAAGACGGCGTCGTCTATTTTGAGACCCGCTTCGCACCCATTTTCCACACCAAGAAGGGACTCACGCACCAGCAGGTTGTTTCCGCTGTGCTCAAGGGTCTGGCGCGTGGACGCCAGGACTTCGGCGTACATTCCGGACTCATTATCTGCGCGATGCGCAACATGAACGTATCTCTGGAAATGGCCGAACTGGCGGTGGACTTTCGCGAGCGGGGTGTGGTCGGCTTCGATCTGGCAGGAGAGGAAGGCGGCTACCCGCCGAAAAAGCATGTCGATGCTTTTCACTACATCCAACGTGAGAACTTCAACATTACGGTTCACGCCGGCGAGGGCTTCGGGAAAGAGTCAATCTGGCAAGCCATTCAATACTGCGGAGCGCACCGCATCGGGCATGGCACTCGGTTGATCGATGACATCGCCGTTTCAGATGGTAAGGCGGTTAAATTGGGGGATCTCGCACAGTATGTTCTCGACAAGCGAATCCCGCTGGAGATCTGCCTGCTCAGCAATGTCCATACAGGGGCCACGCCCAGCCTGGAACAACACCCTTTCAAGATTCTTTATCAGGAGAAATTCCGTGTGACGCTCAACACCGACAATCGCCTGATGAGCAACACCAGCATGACCCGGGAATTCGAAGCGGCTTCAGAAACTTTCGGTCTCACAGTGGATGATTTCGAAAAAATCTCCATCAATGCGATGAAGAGTGCATTCCTTCCTTACAGTCAGCGCTGCGATTTCATCTACAAGACCCTGAAGCCCGGCTACGCAAGAATCCGCGAGACTATGCGCGCACCTGTGTAAAGAGGTCAGTCGGCAATCTGTCGGGTATTGGTTAGATCACGCCGCCAGCGTCGCCAGCGTTTCCGCAAGCACCAGGGTTCCCCGGCCAATATCTTCGGGCGACGCGTATTCGTCCGGACGATGGCTGTATCCGTTGCGGCATGGAATAAACAACATTGCTACCGGCGCGATCCGTGAGATGAAGAGCGCATCATGATAGGCGCGACTCGTCATGGGGAGAAAACTGAACCCATGCTTTTTGCAGATTTGAGTCAGAGTCGCAACGATTGTGGGAGCACAATCGGTCGGTGCGTCGGCATTTACGAGTTCCGAATGAATCGAGACCTGCCGCGCGGCTGAGACCACGCTACACACCTCATCGAGCGTCGTCAGCACGCGATCGCGGCGCTGAAGTTCCGTGTCCCGAATGTCGAGGCTGAGGCGTACTTTGGCGGGAATGCTGTTTACCGCTCCCGGAAAGACGTCGCAGATCCCAACCGTAGCCACAGTGTCGACCGCGCCGCTGCTTCGTGCCGCCCGTTCTATTGCGAGGATCACCTCCGCTGCTGCGCAAAGCGCATCGCGACGATCTGGCATCAGAACTCCGCCCGCATGTCCGCCAGCACCTTCAATCAGCACGCGCAGACTCGCCGGAGCCGCAATTCGCTCGACCACACCTAGTGGTTTCTGCTCCCGCTCCAGCAAAGGACCCTGTTCAATGTGCAACTCGACGAAAGCCTTGTAGTAACCGGTCGGTAGCTTCACCTCCTCGAGGTCGCCCGTCATTCCTGCCTTTCGACGGACATCCTCGATGGACGCACCATCGTTGTCGGCCAATTTCTTCGCCGCGTCTGCCGACAGAGTTCCCGCTAGCAACCGACTGCCGAGGCATCCGATCCCGAAGCGGGTCGGCTCCTCGGAAGTAAAGATCAGCAGTTCAATCGAGTGCTTCGGTCGAAGACCGGTTTCCTGCAGAGCCCGAATCGCCTCCAGACCGCCCAACACTCCAACCACGCCGTCGTATTTCCCTGCATTCGGGATCGCATCGATGTGCGAACCCGTCCCCACGATCGAGGTCGCTGCCTCGGTACCGACCCAGCGCGCGAAAGTATTGCCGATCGCGTCCTGTCGTATCGCGAGTCCGGCATCTTCGCAGCGCGCTCTCATCCACGCCCGAGCCTTTAGATCTGTGGGAGTGAAGACGACGCGTGTAACCGCCGGCGGATCTGCGTCCGAGAAAGCGGCCAGCTCCTCGATCTCAGAATGCAGCCTGTCATGATTAACAGCAAGCTTCATCACTGCACGCCGGCCAAAGGATGCCGGTTCCAATCCTTATAGATGAGATATTTCGCCGGTACTTTGCCAATCGCGCCAAACCACTGCGGACACCAGGGTGCCATCCAAATGAAGTCTCCCGCGGTCACCGGATACCACGAATCGCCGAGCCGGTAGATTCCACCGCCCTCCAGCATGATCAGGCCATGCTCCATCACATGCATTTCCACCATGCTCAGTGCTGCCCCGGGCTGATACACCATGGTGTTCACGGCGAAATCAAAACTCACCTCATCCGGGAGGAGACACTTTACCTGCAAACCCGAATCATCGTTGAGTGGGTGGGACGAGACTGCGTCTTCACTGGAAGTAATCGCACGCGGCGCCTGGACTGACTTAAGCGGCTGATAAGGTTTCTCGATCACGGCCACCCGGCTGACGCTGCTGGCCTGAACCCGGTGTTGCGCACCTTCCGGAAAGTACGCGTAGCCACGTGGACCGAGGTCCTGGCGCTTTCCTCCAAGGTCCACGCAGACTGCGCCCTCGGTGACGAAAAGAAAGCGCTGTGCCGACGTGCTCCCCAGTTCACCGCCCGCTTCGAACTCGGCCGTGTACTCGGTGAAGCCCGCACCCAGCGCAGGTCCCGCGTGCACAATCGCGGTGCACCCTTTCATCCCCGGCAACGGGGTCCGCACAAAAGTGTCTGCTGTCAGCAACAGGTGGTTACCATGCTGTGAACTTCGTGTTTGCCCAAGATTATGCACTGCACGTCCTCGTGTGAATGTTGGGTGACAAAGCCAGCTGATCGAGTAAGTGCATCCCGCACTCGACCGCCTTGGCCACATCGTCCAGGGAGACAGATTCCATCGGATTGTGGCTGATCCCGCCGGGTGTTCGCAAAAAGATCATTGCGGCCGGAATTCTCTTCGCCAGGATCATGGCATCGTGGCCGGCTCCGCTCACCATCCGGTGTGGCTCACAGCCGGATTTTCGGACCGCTTCTTCGATCTGCCCGGTAAGAAATGGATCCATCGCCTCTGCGCTCTGACTCAAACAGTTATGCTGACGCATGGAGAGGCCACGCGACTGAGCAATCTGCTCCGCACGACGAATCAATTCGTCGACCATTCGCGTCCGAACGTCATCCGCACTGTGACGCACATCCAGGCTCAGCCGGACTTCTCCTGCAATCACGTTGGTTGCTCCGGGTTTTACCTCCATTGAACCCACGGTCGCCACCAACCCTCGGACGCCTCGCGCGACGCGTTCGACCGTCGTAATCCACTCCGCTGCACCAGCCAACGCGTCCTGACGCAGATCCATGGGCGTAGTCCCAGCATGGTTCGCACGCCCCACGAACGTCACCTCCAGCCTGCTCTGTCCGGCAATCGCCTCGACCACGCCCAGCGGCCTCCCAAGTTTCTCCAGCACCGGTCCCTGCTCGATATGGAATTCCAGGAAACCGAGCAGACTGTTGTCCAACCTGGCCTGCGCAATCTCAGCCGGATTCAACCCGAAGTCCTGAATCGCTCTCCGCACAGAAATTCCCTGTGCGTCTGTCCGTGCCAGCAATTCTTCGTCGAGCCGTCCCACCAACGCTCGGCTGCCGATAAACGGCGTGCCAAACCGTACTCCCTCTTCCTCGGAAAAACCTACTACTTCGATCCCGTAAGGAAGCTTGCGTCCCTGCAGGGCTTGCAACAATGCAACTGCCAAAACCACGCCGAGAATTCCGTCGAAAGCACCGGCATTCGGAACCGTGTCGAGATGCGAGCCCACCAGCAGGCGGGGCGCGGCGGACTCCACCGCCGGATAGATCGCCCGCAAATTTCCGGCCGCATCGACACGCACTCCCACCCCCAGCGGTTCAAGCCAGCGGGTGATTTCCCTGTGACAATCACGCATCGGTGCAGACAAGAAGGTGCGACGCGTGCCACTAGTGTCTTCCGAAAAGCATGCCAGCGTACGGCAACGTGCGATCACCTCTTCCGCGAGTTTTGCAATGTCAATCGTTGTCTGCACCAGATTGAATACTCAGAGCTCGCGGATCAACTTCGCTGCTACCCAGCCCGCCATCACCAACGCAACCAACACCTGCCAAGCGTATCGGTTCCCGTACGTCGCCACCGGAAAATGATTGCTCAGCATCAGAAAAACAACTGGCACCGCCAGGAATGTATTGTGCTCGGACCGCAACTTCGCCTGCGTGCCCAGCGAGGCATCGAGTTGACCACCGGCCGCAGCAGACGCGATCATCTGGCGCTGCGCGGGGAGAATCCGGAACCACACGTTGCCAGTCATGATCGTGCCAAAGATCGCTCCCAAGTGGATGTACGCAGCGCGACCACTGAGTACATGAGTCAGCCCCCACGCCGCCGCTGCTGTCATCACCAGGCCAAAGATCGCAAACGCGGTTCGCGATTTGCCTAGAGGTGACCGTGCCGCAACGTCGTAAATCAACCATCCTGCCACCAACGCGCCCAATCCAATCGCGATGCCCACTTGCTTGGAGATGTCGGCCACGTCGGGATCGATGAGTCCACTTCCCAAGTAATACACAAGAACCAGGAGTACCATGCCGCCGAGCCATGTCATCAGGGCTTCCCAGCGGAACCAGTGAATCTGGTTGGGCGCGACCTGCAGTGATTTCTGCTTCTCGACGCTGTAAAACCCTCCGCTGTGTACCATCCACACGGCAGGGACGGCCCCGTCCCCGGCCGCCGTCTTCTCGAGCTTTCTGAACTGGCCGTCGAGCCACGTGAAGTAGTACGTTTGCCCCACCCACATAATTCCGGCAAAGACATGGAACCACCGGACACTGAGGTTTAGCCATTCGCGAATCGAAGAGCTCACCCTAGCTCCCCCGGTAGGTGGTGTACCCGTTTGCGCTTAACAGCAGCGGAATATGAAATTGCGATTCTCCGTCCCTCACCTGAAACGTCACGTCAACTACCGGATACAGTGCCGAGATCTTCTGCGAGACAAAATAACTCGCGGTGTCGAAAGACAATCGGTACAACCCTGGCGCCATTTGGTCGTTGGGCAGCAACTGACCGCAACGCCCGTCCTGGTCGGTACGCGCCGAGTTCAGTATCCGCCAACTGCCCGAGGCCTCCTGCCGCTCCAGCCGAATCGGCACGTCGTGTGCCGGCCTGCCGCGCATCAAGTCGAGAATGTGTGTCGAAATTTGTTTCATCCTAAGAGCCACTTTCTTAGCCGGATGTTGGTGATCTTCCGCTGCTCCTCCGCGGCCTCCCGCAACTCGGTGGAATCGTCGTTCCGCAAGCGCCTGCCCAGGATCTCAAGGATCTCGGGCGCGGACCTCCCGGTCGCGCACACGATGAACACGCGATCAAATCGGCGTTCGTACTGCCGATTCCCCTCCGCTAGCGCTAGCTGTACCGACTCTCCCGCGTCCGCCACGTTCCGCTGTTCCTGCGCCGACCATGCCGCCGATTGCGCTGCTGCTGCCAGTGGCCCGGTTCGCTCGCCAATCCGCGGATGCTTTGTGAATGCCTCCATCCAATCGGAAGCCTCCAGACTCCGCCACGCCTCGTCGGATACAGCGAGCAGGGATGTGGCGTCGTTGATCGGTCTCTGCATCGCAACAGCTCTCGCCCAAGACGTTGAGCCACAGCAAGGCAGAATCTCCTGCGCCGCTTCCTCTGCTGACAGACGGTTGAAGCGGGCCAGGACCTCGTTCATGCCTTTGTCTCGCTTGCGGCTAACTTCTCCAGAAATTCTGCGACAAGATTCCCGGACACCGCCGCGCGATATGCCGCCGTTGAGCGGATGTCATCGATGGGCCGAATCTCCTCAATAGCGGTATCCCTGGCCCGCAGCACGAGCGCCGAATCCATGCGCTTCCCCTTCACCACGTGCTCGGTCTGCGACAGCCGAATCGGCACGGGGGCCACGCTGCCCAACGCGATGCGGACGTCTTCTACGACGCCCCGTACGACCCGCCCAAGCGCCGCGATGCATACCTTCGAGATTGCCTGCGCGTTCCGTGCACCCACCTTGCGCGAGTAGGAAAGATATCCTACAAATCGCCGAGACAGGCAAACCGTTCGAATCAGCTCATCCACCCCCAGCTGAGTCTTCTTGTAGCCGGTGTGAAAGCCCAAGTACTTCACGCGCCGCTCGCCTCGCGTTGAAATCAGAATCAGGTCTGCCTCATGCACCAGTAATGCAGGCAAAGAATCGGCTGCGGGCGATGCATTCACAATATTCCCGCCCAGCGTTCCACGATTTTGATTCGCGATGCCACCCGTCCATCGCGCTGCGTTTGTTAGCAACGGAAACTCTCGCTCCAGAATTTCATGCTGCCGTAGATCTGTGTAAGTACACCCCGCACCGATACGGACTTCGTTATCGGAAACGTCAATCCGCCGCAATTCCGGCAGATTCCACAGGCTCACCAGCTTTCGCGCTGACAGCGTTCCCGCAGCGTACTGCACCATCAGATCGGTCCCGCCGGCGATGGGCAACCACACGCCCGGCTCGGCCGCAAGCAGCGACACCACTGTCTGCAAACTTCCGGGAGCCACCAGTTCGTATCCTGCTGGATCCGATCTCATAATTTCCCTAGCCCGCCTGCAGCTGCCTGCACTACGGCTTCACAAATCTGGGTGTACCCCGTACACCGGCAAAGATTGCCCGCAAGTCCTTCCCGGACCTCCTCTATATTCGGCGTCGGGCTCTTGTCTAGCAGATGACAGGCCGCCAGAATCATTCCCGGCGTGCAGATGCCGCACTGAGCGCCGCCACAGTCCAGAAATGCCTGCTGCATTCTGTGCAGCCGTGAACCCTGCGCGAGTCCCTCAATCGTTACTATGTTCGTGCCCTGCGCCTGCAGAATCGGCACCAGGCAGCTGTTCACAAGCGCGCCATCCATCAGCACCGAGCATGACCCACATTCGCCTTCCCCGCATCCTTCTTTAGCGCCCGTCAGACCCAGTTGGTGACGAAGTACATCCAGCAACCTCTCCATCGGATACGCACGCACAGTCACGGGCCGGCCGTTGACTTTCCATGAAACGTCACACCGCGGGTGGGAAGTGTTCATCGCACTCCGTCTGCAACCGGGGAAGTGGTGTCCGGAGAGGGCGCGGTCATCTTTTCAAAGATATCTTCCGGAAGCAGTGGAATCGAGTCGAAGCGGACGCCGAGCGCGTCCTCAACGGCGTTCACGATCGCTGGTGCCGGTCCATCCATCGGCAACTCGCCAATGCCCTTGGCCCCAAATGCTCCGTGAACGTTGCCCAGTTCCTCAAAGTACACGCGAATCGGAGGCACATCGGCCGAGGTAGGCATGATGTAATTCGTCATCTGGCCGTTCTGCATGCGCCCGTTCTGCCAGACCACTTTCTCATATAGCGTGTATCCGATACCCTGTGCCACCCCACCAACGATTTGCCCTCGTGCCAGCACCGGGTGCAGAACCTTCCCGACCTCTTGCAGGGCAACGAAGTCATCGACCGATACGCTATAACTCGTCAACTCGACCGTAATCTCTGCAATGTAGACAGCCCATGTGTATGCTGCGTAAGCCGCTCCCCGGTACTTTTCATCGTCCCAGAAGACGTCGTCGGGTGCTTGGTACCGGGCCCACGATACAAGTTGCCCACGCTTCGCAATGTGGTTTCTGCAAGCCTCGCGGAACTCTTCTGGCGAGTAGGCGTCACGCAGCGCCCCCAATTTGGTCAGCGTGTCCCGGATGCCTTGCGCGGCGGACTGCACTAATTTGCCCACAACCATCACGGTTCGCGACGCCACGGTCGGCCCACTGTTCGGCACCCGTCGGGTATCGGGTTGCGCAATCTCAACGTCCTCGTAAGGCAATCCCAGCGTCTCGGCAGCAATCTGGCAAAGCACCGTCTTCGTCCCTTGCCCGAACTCCGTGCTCGAAACCAGAATCCGCACTCCGCCATCCGCGCAACCTTCTACAGCCACCTCGGAACTGAGATAGCGCTCGCCCGACCCCGTGAAGCCGGCTCCATGAAGAAACGTCGCGACGCCAATTCCCTTCTTGCGGGTCCTGGACGCATTCTCGTTCCGGAAGCGATCTTTCTTCCGGTGATAGTCCGCCTGCGCGAGGCCTCGGTCGAGGAGTTGCTCAAGATCGATCGGCTCGTTTATCGTCTGATCGGTCGTAGTCGTCTGCCCCATCTTCAGGAAATTCCGCTTTCGAATTTCCACTGGGGACAGGCCGACGACCGCCGCTATGCGATCCATATGTCGTTCCATCGCAAACAAGCTCTGCGGTGCACCGAACCCACGAAACGCTCCGTGAGGCGGCGCATTGGTCGCTACCGCCTTGGCGCGAAGCCGGAAATTCGGCCAGTAGTACGGTCCGCCCGCGTGAATCGCGCCGCGAGACAGTACTACTGGCGACAAGGTCGTATACGCTCCCCCATCCACCGTAAATTCGACTTCCCCGCCCAGAATCTTGCCGTCCCGGCTCACCGCCGTCCGGTGGCGCGTCCGCGACGGATGTCGTTTCGTCGTGGCTGCCATGTCTTCTATGCGGTCATAAACGATCTTCACAGGCCGTCCCGCCTTCATCGCCAGGAGCGCCGCATGCCCCGCGATCATGGAAGGGTATTCTTCCTTTCCCCCAAAGGCACCACCGGTCTCCATTTGCACGACGCGAACCTTGTCTTCCGGCAACTCGAACAGCCTCCTCAACGCCCTGTGCACGTAATATGGACATTGTAAGGAGCCCCACAGCGTGATTCCCCGCTCCGGATCGAAACTGGCAATCACTCCGTTGTTCTCGATGTAAAGCTGTTCCTGCGCCCCGGTGGTGTATTCGCCTTCAACGATGTAATCCGCCTGCGCCCAGACGCTGTCGACATCTCCCTTCTCGATCAGGTACGTCTTGAAGGTATTGTCTTTCCCCCAGATGATCTCCGCGCACCGCTCGCTCTCTTCGATCGTGAATAATGCCGGCAGGGGAGCGTATTCAATCGAGATTGCCCGCACCGCTTTCGGAAGAAGGTGGCCGTTCGGGTGTGCCAGCAACAAGATCGGTTCCTCAGGGTGATTCACGACTCCGTCCGCCAGACAGGGCTGATCGTCCACGATCAAGGCGACGCAATTCTGGCCGGGAATATCCTTCGCCGAGACCACGACAATCTCATTCCAAGGGATGCCCGAACCAAAGGTGATCTCTTTGATCTTCCCGCGCGGAATGTGGCTGCGCACGGTCGCGCCGTACAACATATCGGGCAGCGACAAGTCGTCGATATACTGCGCTTGCCCCGTGACCTTGTCCAACCCTTCCTTCCGCGGAACCGCCATTCCGATGATGTGATCCGTCTGCACGCTATTTCATTCTCTATGAAATTCGTTCCAATCGCCCCACTGATGAAAACTCTCGGCCGAAGGCCTCTCCCGGGAATTTTCCGTCGTCAAACACGGCCGTACCGCGCAAGTACGTCTTCTTCACCACTCCGCGCAACGTTTCACCCAGGTAAGGCGAAACTGGATGCCGATGATGCAGCCGATCTGCGATCACCGTAAACTCGGTCTCCGGATCAAACACAACGAAGTCCGCATCATACCCAGTGGCAATCTGTCCCTTCTGCGCGTCGCAGCCTGCCAGTCGAGCCGGTTCTCGCGACATCCATCGCGCGATATCCATCAGTGTAAAGCCTCGCCGGTGCGCCTCGGTCCACATGACCGGCAGCGCGGTCGAAAGGCTCGCGATGCCACCCCAGGCACTGCGGAAGCTTCCCGTGTCCATACTCTTCATCGCCGGCGGACACGGCGAGTGATCCGTTACCACGAAATCAATTACGCCCTCCCTCAATCCCTGCCAAAGCTGCTCACGATTCACGCGTCCCCGGATCGGGGGCGCGCACTTGCACAGAGTTGCTCCGTCCGCAATAGTTTCCGCCTCCAGGTGCAGGTAGTGGGGGCAGGTCTCGACGCTCACCGACATCCCCGCTGCTCGTGCGGTTCGCAACTCTTCGAGTGCCAGGCTTGTCGCCAGATGCACAATATGCAGGCGAAACTCATACTGTCGGCACAACGAGAGCATGAGCCGTATCGCCGCTAGTTCCGCCTCGTCTGGTCGGGATTGCAGATAGGTCGAATAACAACGCCAGTCCGCGCCTCGCAAACGCTCAGTCGCTGCATCCACCGGACCAGGAAGCTCGGCGTGAACCAGCAGCGGGAGCCCCGTCCGGGCGACAAGTGGCAGCGCCGTCCACAAATCCGCTTCGCGAACCATGCTGAACTCATCAATTCCCGGATGCACGAGGAAGCACTTAAATCCCCGTACGCCGGCGTCCGCGAGCGCCTCAATTTCTCCCGGACTGTCAGGGACGACTCCGCCCCACGCCGCCCAATCAACTCGGCACTGCCCCTGCGACGCGCGGCGCTTGGCTTGGAGCGCCGCCACATTCGTGGTTGCCGGCAGGCAGTTCAACGGCATATCCACCAGCATCGTGTAGCCACCGGCTGCGGCGGCGAGCATCGCCGTGCGAAACCCCTCCCAGTCGGTTCGTCCCGGTTCATTGATGTGGACGTGCGAATCAACCAGTCCGGGGAGCAACGCGGCATCACCGAAATCCTGCTTCACCGCGTTCGTCGGCACGTCGTTCAGTTCCACGATCGCACGGATCCGCTCCCCGTCGACCAACACTGCTGCCGGCCGGAGGCCCTCCGGCGTCACCACCCTGCGCGAGAGAAAAGCTCGCAACTCCAAATCTGCGCTCCTGAAACCTCGAACTCGGAGGCAAAAGCCTATCCCGAAGCGCCACGCTTTTCAAATCACAGGAGATCCGTCTCAAAGGTGCCGTCCAGAACATTCACGGATTTACAGTTCCGGCATATACTTCTTTCCTAGCGAGGCGGCTGCGAACGAGTCCATGTCGACGAATTGCTTGCGAATTCGTGGTTGCTGGCACCCAGCACACCGTTGACTGTTACACATTGATCGAGCCAACACATGGACAACCCCTTCATGGCCCGCGCTATTCAGCTATCAATCGAGAACGTGCTCTCCGGACAGGGTGGCCCCTTTGGTGCCGTCATCGTGCGAGATGACAGCATCGTCGCCGAGGGCGTCAATCGGGTCACCTCGACCAACGATCCCACTGCACATGCCGAAGTCGTCGCCATTCGTGAGGCCTGCAGCAAGCTGGGCTTCCTCGAATTGAAAGGCTGCGAACTCTACGCTTCGTGTGAACCTTGCCCGATGTGTCTGGGAGCAATCTACTGGGCACGTCTGGCTCGCGTCTATTTCGGCACCTTCGCTGCTGACGCTTCCAGGATCGGATTCGACGACTCTGCCATCTATCGCGAATTCGCGCGGCCCCACTCCGAGCGATCTATTCCGATGGTCCAGATGATGCGCGAACAGGCATTGACCGCTTTCCGTGCCTGGAACGAGAAGACCGACAAGATTCCGTATTAAACCCACCCAGCGCGCCTCTGTCCACCCAGAACCGACGCATGAATTGAGAGCCAAATTCCACATCCTGCATTTCGTGAGGGGCCGGAACTCCCGAAGGTCTGAGTAGGCTACCAAGGAGGAAGCTGCTGGCGTTTGCGGTGGACGCGGTGAGCTATGGGATTTGAATCGACTTTGGGATGGAAGTTATTGTATTGAGAGGAGTTGCGCGAGGAGCCTGTTATTAATGGCCATCAATATACGCCCAGGCCGCTGTCACCGGTTTATTGGGGGAGAGGGCTGTGATGACGGCCTCGCTTCTCCACGCCATGTGTCGGAGGCGTCCGTCGGCGGCTTCAGCCGCGTTGAACCTGCCCGGCCGCGGGGTCTAGAATCATTTCAGTCCCCGCCAGACACTGGAGGCCGCCCCATGCCCCACTATGAATTCTTCTGCCACGCTTGCAAAAAGTCATTTTCGAAAGTCTTGTCACTAGTCGACTACGAAGAGGGCAAAGTTTTGTGCCCGCACTGCGGTAGCAAGGAAGTGGAGCAGTGCTGGTCCGCCTTCTCCGCCATCACCTCCAAGAAGAGCGCGTGAGCACCGATACACCACAGGTGAGAACCACAGGTGATTTGTTCTGCGAGCGTGATAGCACCACCAACTGGAAAGTCCCCAATCGAGAGCCTCCTTTGTGGTGAAGTAGCTCAAACGCTTCTGCTACCCGTTCGGCACCAGCACGATCTTACCGATCACGCCTCCGCTTCCCAATAATTCGTGTGCGTGCCGCGCCTGGCAGAGAGGCAAGCGTTGTGCGATCATCGGCTTGATCCTCTTCTGCTGCAGTAGGTCGAACAATGTGAGCAGGTCGTGGCGGAACCACGCGGGTTTCAGCCGCATCAGCCAAATATGCGATGCGATCGCAGTTTTGCAACGATGACTAGTTGGGATCCGACTGTACGATAACTGTACGATGACCTTGGGAATCGTCGATTTTTAGGTTTTCTCGGTCTTGTAGAATCTGTAAGTTACAGAAACAAAAGCCCTTACGGAGCTCAACCCCAGCCGCCGCTTACCTACTAACGAATTCACTGCGACAGTCCACTA
>CAVOSN010000032.1:0-7296 GCA_963698805.1 uncultured Acidobacteriota bacterium
TTTCGACAGTTGAGCGGCGTTGGGAGAATGCCGTCATGAAAGAGTACCTTCATGTGCGTTGGCGAAAGAGGTGCGCATAATCCAGGCTTCTATAGTTGTGGGCGGCTTTTGGGTTGCACGCAGTTTGGCCGCCCACGACGGCAGAGCCTTCGGCGCTCTCGCATGCGAGCACTTCGGGTGCGCACACTGCTTGGCTAACCAGGGCCCACGCGCCGGAGGAGAGAGGCAAATCGCGGATCATTGCGAATCGGATCAAAATAGGGATGTACTTTGAGGAACAGCAATATGTTCGACTTTTCCTTGTAGGCCTGCTCGAGCCACACAAACGCCTCTTCGTTCTCGTCGAGCCCCAAATAGGCATTCACAAATGCGGCAGCGGGCACGTAACCCGCCTTCTTCCGGCTCTTGAGTTCGCCGAGGAGCCGCAGCGCATCGCTGCGGCGTCCCGCATGGGCATATGCCCGGACCAGGACCCCAATCACCCCGGGACTTTGGTTCGAGAGCGAAGCCGCCTTCTCGAGCACGGGGATTGCATCCTTCGGTTGATTGTTCGCGATCAGTACAAATCCAAGGTACCAAAGCGAGCCCGCGTCGTCCGGTTGCACCGCCAGCTCGCTCCGCAGTTCACGGATGGACTCGTCGTAGCGGCGAGCCTGAAAAAGTATCCACCCGACGTCAGTGCCGGAGACCGAAAACGGATCGAGTTCCCGGCCACGACGGGCCGAACTGAGCGCCTCGTCCGTACGTCCGTGGCATAGAAACCACGAACCAAGTCCGGCGTGCGCATCAGCATTGCTCGGGCTCAATTCCAGCGCGCGCCTGTATTCCGCCTCGGCGTCAGCCCACTGCCACTCATCCAGCTGAACGTCTGCCAGCAGGACGTGCGCTTCAGCGAGGTTCGGATCGAGCTCCAGTGCTTTTCGGACTTCGTTCAATACCTTCGACCGCATCTCCTCCGGGGGAGCACCGAAATAAACCGTACCCAGTTCCCCGTAGGCCCGAGCTGCTCCGAGGTAAGCGGGTGCAAATGTCGGGTCCTTCTTTTTCGCGTCGTCGAAATAACGGATGCTTTCCTCGAGGCCCTCCTTGCTGTTGCCGTTGCTGAAGGCAAACCAGCCTTTCAGATAGCTTTCATAAACTTCTGGCGCGACGGAACGCGCTGCCGCCAGCCGTTCATGCTCCTCTCCGCTCACCGTCACTTCCACCTTCTTGGCGATCGATTGCGCCAGCTCGCTCTCCAAAGCAAGCGCGTCGCTCAGCTCGCGATCGTAGGTTTCCGACCAGAAGTGCTCGTCGGTCGCGCCGCGAATCAATTGCGCGGTCACCCGAATCCGATTGCCCTCTCGCATCACGGATCCTTCCACCACTGCGTCCACTCCCAAAATTCTCGCGATCTCCGGCACGGACAGTTGCGGATTCTTGAAGCGCATCACCGACGTATGGGAAATCACGCGCAGATCGTGGATACCCGCGAGCCGACCTATCAGCGCCTCCGTCATTCCTTCGGCAAGGTATTCCTGCGTCGGGTCTCCCGACAGATTTTTCAGCGGCAGTACCGCCAGCGACTTAATCTTAGGCTGATTCGGTCTTGCCACCCAGAGACGCGCCGCGAAGTACCCAGCCGCAAGCAGGACGAGCAGCGACGCTGCAGAGCCCAAAAGAAAACGGCGACGCTTATACCAGTCTACTTTTGGCGCTGGTTCGGCCTGCGCTTCATGCGGAGCCTCTAAGGCAGGGTCCCTGGGTTCGTCCCCCGCGACGGGTTTGCGGGCCATCACCCAGGAGTCAAGCTCAGAACTCAGGGCATACACGGAACCACGCTTGTCGTGCAGATGGCGATGGACAGGCATTCCCTCGCGCCTTTCCCAGCGTTGAACGGTGGTCACATCGCGTTTGAGGTAAGCCGCGATTTCTTTCCACGAGTCCAACCGCTCGTCCGCTGTGTTCTCGGACGCACCCATCTCTGGAAACGGTTTGCCCATCGAGTTCTCCTGCCGGTGCGGGGGGGACGCGAGGCGAGTTGCCGCATTGTAAACCCCGTCGGAGGAGAGGCAAAAGACCGCATTAGACGGTGAACGGCCGTTCCGCCTATTGCCCGTTGCGTTCCCGTATAGCAATACCCGATTCTGTCCACGTGCCACCGAGCACTTTTGACGGCTGCACAAAATCTGCAAAGCAGGAGTTTAGGCCAATGAAAAACAGGATTTTGACTCGCACGGCGGTGCTGATGAGTTCATTGATCTTAACCACGGCAACTGGGGCGATGGCACAGGGTCCAGGTTCGGGCTGGCATCTGAACGGACTAATCAGCGACTATACGGCGGTCAGCGGCGTGAGTGGCCCTTGGGAAATGAGAGGCGAATGGTCGTTGAGCTTCGAGCGGGAGTCGGGCACGGCCAATTTTTCGGCCACCCTTAACATGACCCACAGCGATTATTGGGTAGTGCAGAATCCTGGATCAGCCGACGACAACACCGCGACGGGTCGTCACCCGCACACCCATCACATTACCGTGACCCACGCCAGCATCACGCCACTCACGACGGGGGGCTTTGAGGTGACCGGTCCGGTTTATGTCACCAATGACGGCAACCCTGCACCCTTCATGTCGAAGTGCTCGGCGTCCACGCCCTGCACTCTGACCGTCGACGTGACCGGGGGAACGATCGTTCAGTTGTCGAATCTTGGAATGACTTTCGGGGGGCCGCCTACCGCACATTTCGGAACGCAGCCGATCCATGGAGTGGTCCGCAAGCCAAGATAGCTTGCCGCACGGTGCATCAGCACGTGGGTGGCATCTGTGGTGGGCTATCCAGTCGAGCGCAGTTCCACTTGCTAGAAAAAGTCCGCCGCCGTTGGAAGGAAGTACCGCTGCTACTTGCGTGGGAGCAACTCGAAGAGCAACTGCGTGCTGCGACCCATTCCCTGCTTGGTGCATGTTGTGACTTCTCTGAAAGAGCAGCAATAGGCTCTAACTCAGGCGGAGGAGTGTGGAGTTCGCAAATGTGTATTCGGATGTGCGTCGCCTCGTTGAACACGTTCGTTTCGCCATCCAGCGGCCTCTTTTCCGCAGGTAGCAAGAACAAGCCGTGCTTCCTCTTTGGAAATCGGAGCATTCACCCCCATTTCGCGGAAAGTCAAGTCAATTTCCTCTTGCCGAATATCGCTTTCCATGGGATTCACCGGACCTGACAGTCTCCGCAAAAAACGGCCATCGAACCCGTTCTAGAGCCTCGACGCAGATGCCGGGAACGTTTCAGTATTGATGCAGCTCCTGAACACTCGTAAATAGGGCTGCTGGATGGTTGGCGAAAAATCCCCATTACAGTGCGCCGGGGTAAACCGGCATGAAGTAGAGGATGCAAGAGCCTTACGAGAAAGGAGTAGCGATCCGCTCGGCCTCGAGTCTTGCGCTGCTACCGCGAGGGACCCAGCGAAGCGTAGACAGAGGATAGGCGGGGTGGGTATTCAGCTCCGAAAAGATGCAATCCGGACGCCGACGTCTTTGTAATGCACGGAAGGCAACATGAACAGGCGCGATAGCGCGAGCTCCTGCTCAGTCCGGCGTAGTCGAAGACCCCAGACACGCCTAGAAACTTCATGCACGAGAACCGGGAGACCTCGCAGACGCCTGCGGCAAGAGTGAGTCGCAGGACGGCGGGAGAAGGCTTAGGCCACACGGCCCGCATGTACGTCTGCGAGGAGTCGGACAGCGGCATAGTACCGATGAATCATTCGAACAAAGACGGCAAGCACGTCGGCGGAGAGTGAGGAGGGAAGGCTGCTGATCAAGGAGAACACTCTCCCACTCGACACGTACCCGACATAGGGCGGGAGAGCGCGTGTCCCACGGGTGGGCGAGTGTGCGGACAAGCAGCACGCTTGGCCGTTATTCATCTGCGATAAGAGCCGCATGCGCTAATGAGCGCTCGTGCGGATCCGCGCGGGGGGCGATCAGCAAATGGTTGTCCCTACCGCGACCTCAATTGACCCCATTTAGGGCGAACAAACGGCGCAAGCTTGTGAAATGGCCTGTTTTCAACAACTACAGGTATGCTACGTGAAGGAGTTGCGAAAGCGAATGAACACCAGTGTGTCGTTTCCACTGTTCGTGTTTGAGAAGGACGACTACTCAATGTTTGTGGTCGAGACGCCGGATAAGGTTCTGTATCACATGGAGCCAATCGACATTGAGAATGGCGAGTATCTGTTCTGGGACGCAAACGGCCGGGCTGTGCGAATCTCGATCGCTGGTCAACGGGTGACCGAAATCTCCTACGGAGAGGCTGAAATTGCGCTCGCAGAAGCCTTCAGGCGTTATTCCGAGGTGTACGGCCTTGACATGGATACAACGGGGCCTATCGATGACGTGTGGTGCCGTCTAAAGGAAGCTAATAGCCGTTCACCGCGTAGTCGTGGGCTTCTGTCAAGACTGTTCAAGAGAAGCAGATCGTAGCTGGCGTCGCGTTTAGGCTCAAAGCCAAGGTCGATGAGCGCAATCGCCTGATTGCGGCAGTCAGCGTCTATGTTGCCCGTGAGGGGCGCAATGCACTGCTTATATTCTCAGGCTTCAGTAGAAATTTTCGACCAACATGATGTCGCTTTCGAGGGCGTCCACGCGGGCATAGATGATCCGCTGTCTATCCGGAGAGATATCAAAGCCGGCTGCGGCTTTACCGTGAGGGCCGATGTCCAACACACCGACGTGGGTCTGCTTGTGCGTGGATAAATCCAAAACGTCGAATTGGGCTTGGCTGGAGGCGTTATTCAGAAACCAGAGCGAATTGCCGCGCACGAGAAAGTCTTGCGATTCAGGGTTATCAGCGACGCGGACTTCATTTTCCCCCGTCAAAGCGCTCCTCCAGATTGCCTGATCACGATAGTAGTAGAGAGATTTGCCATCAGGTCCCTCGAATCCACCCCAGCCACCAGCTCTTTGTGACCTGAACGGCGGCGCCTCCCCCGGCCTGGACTTTCAAGATTTGATTTCCCCCAGAGCGCTCTGAAGTGAAGTAGATCCACTGACCGTCTCTCGACCAGCTAGGCAACTCGTTGTCATAAGGCTCGGTCGTGAGACGGTGCGGTGAACCACCTTCGGTGTTAATGACGAAGATGTCGGAATGCCCTTCAAGGCGAGAGTCGAAAGCGATTCGCTTTCCATCGGGAGACCAGGCTGGTGTGCCCGTATCCGGAGCGCTCATTGACGTAAGTTGGACAGGATCGGATCCATCGCCGCCGCACACGTAAATCTCGAATCGTCCGGAGCGGTTCGACGCGAAAGCGATGTGTTGTCCATCAGGTGAGAACGCTGGCGACGCATCCTCGCGCGTAGAAGCTATCAACTTCAAAGGTCGGTGCACTGCCGCGAAAGCCGGCGCTTCCCATATATTGGTGTCTACTTTGTACCGAAGAAACGCCAGTCGGTTTCCTCGTGCGGAGATCGTGACCTGCCTAGCATCGTCAGCGGCAATCGAGAGCGGCTCGGGGGCGCCGCCGGTGAGCGCCACTCTCCACAGGGTCTTGAGTCCCTGGTGATTTGAAGAAAAGACAAGTTCTCGGCCATTAGACATCCACGCGGGGCCACTGATATCAGCGTGTAATGAGGTCAGGCGCCGCGACTTGCCGCCGGATACCGGTGCGACGTAAAGATCGTTTGACAGGAATCCAGACCCGCTGACAAATGCCAGGTACTTCCCATCCGGGGAGAAGGCCGGACCGACGATGTATGGAGCCGGCGATTCAATTCCCGAATAACGCCTTTCGCCGCTTTCGACCGAAATGAAAACTATGCTAGTGCGGGAATCATTGGGCGAGCCGCGGTCGGCAACTGCTAGGTATTTGCCATCAGGAGACCAGCTAATGCCGCGGCCGAACGCTTGTGGATAAGCACTGGCCAATTTGCGCTCCGGGCCGCCCAAGGCTGGCACCATGAAGTAAGCATGCGACTGTCCGTCCTCACGCTCGAAGGCAATGAAACGGCCATCTGGAGACCAAGCCGGTGAGAGATCAGAAGCGCGTGAACTGGTAATCCGAAGCGGCGTGCCTGCGCCAACAAGCTGCACGTAAATGTTATAGATATCAGGGTCTGTGCTCTTTTCCCCCTGCCAGGAGAATGCGACTTCATTGCCATCCGGCGACATTGCAGGAAAATTCTTGTCGCCCGCAGAACTGGTGAAGGGAACGACCCGCGGGGGTGGGCCAGAATATTTTGCGGGAGCAGAATAATGGAGCCAACCGGCGATGACAGTCAGACCGAGGACAAAAAGGGCAATCGAGACCCATATCCAACCGGGAATTCTTTTCTTGTTTGCCGCAGCGGAAACCACCAGACTTTGCGCGGCTGTGTGTCCTGAACTGGTGTCCCGGTGCAGGCGTTTTAGATCAGCCCGCAAGTCAGCGGCAGTCTGGTATCGGAGGTCCGGTTCTTTCTCCAGCAGCTTGCCTATGATGTGATCCAGTTCAGTGGGGACCAAGGGATTTAGCTGTCCCGCTGGCGGCGGACTGCCATGGAGAATAGAGTCGAAAATCGCGGCGCAGGTGTTCCCCGAGAAGACCTGTTTTCCCGTCGCCATTTCGTAGAGCACCAGGCCTAGCGAAAACAGATCAGTTCGTGCATCCAGGGGTTTGCCCAGAGCCTGCTCGGGTGACATATATGCCACTGTCCCGAGCGCTGTACCCGGGCTGGTTAATTGAGGGTCGTCAAGTGTCGCCTGGACTGAAGCACCGGCGGTGCCGCTGAACTGATCGGCAACCTTCGCCAGCCCAAAATCAAGGATCTTGGCGTGCCCCCGCGTGGTGACAAAGATGTTTGCCGGCTTAATGTCACGGTGAATAATACCCGCTGCGTGGGCGGCATCCAGAGCATCGGTGATCTCGGTTGCGAGTAAAAGCAGACGATCAGGCTCAAGCGGTCGCCCAGCCACAAGATGCTTGAGCGTCACGCCCTCCAGAAACTCCATGGCAATGAACGCCTGGCCGTCCTGCTCGCCGATGTCGTGAATCGTGCAGATATTCGGATGACTCAACGCCGATGCGGCCTGCGCTTCACGCTGAAAACGGGCGAGGGCTTGCGGGTCCTGGGCAACATCGTCGGGCAGGAACTTGAGGGCGACGAAGCGATGCAGGCGCGTGTCTTCCGCTTTGTAGACGACACCCATCCCACCACCGCCCAGCTTCTCTACGATGCGGAAGTGCGAAATAGTCTGCCCAATCACTGGCGCGGAATCTTACGTCTGGGGAACCGGCAAGTCAATGAAAGTCAGAGAGTTGCCAGCCTCTTGAAAGGATAGTTGTTGA
>CAVOSN010000033.1:0-30284 GCA_963698805.1 uncultured Acidobacteriota bacterium
GCCATGATCTTGCTATTGGCTAAAATAAGTACTCCTGCCTTTCTGAAGCCTTACGCGCCCCGCTCCACGGTGGTGACCGACGGGATTATCGGCTGTCCGCATGAAGAAGGCATGGATTACCCAGAAGGAGCTTCTTGCCCGCAGTGTCCCTTTTGGGCCGGACGTGATCGCTTCACGAAAGAGCGCATTCAGTGAGCGGATAACCCAGAAGCACACGCCCCTACGACCTCCCACGTCGGTTCTGAGTGTAATTGATTCCATAACAATGCCGGCTCCTAGACCCGAGTAAGCTTGGTGGTGCCAAAACCAACCAAAGAGGCTCGGGTAGAAAGGAGCCGGACAATGATCATTATAGGAGCAGATTACCACCCGAGTTTTCAGCAAATTGCGTTTGTGGATACGGATACGGGAGAGTTCCAGGAACGGCGGTTGCAGCACCGCGAGGAAGCGGAGAAGTTCTACCGAGAGCTGGCGGCGCAGGGACAGAAAGTGCGCGTGGGCATGGAAGCGAGTGGACACGCGCGCTGGTTTGAACGCTTGCTGGCGGAGCTGAACTTCGAATTGTGGATCGGCGATGCGGCGGAGATTCAAACCAAGCGGGTACGCAAGGCAAAGACGGATCGGGAGGATGCGCGGCTCCTGCTGCGCTTGCTGCTGGAAGATCGTTTTCCGCGGATCTGGGTGCCGAGCTGGGAAAACCGCGATCTCCGGCAACTGTTGTGGCACCGGCACCGCATGGTGCAAGCGCGCACCCGGATCATGAACCAGTTGCAAGCGGTAGCCCTCAATGAAGGACTGCGCGCGAAGAAGAAGTTGTGGCGGGAATGCGGACGGCAGCAACTGGAGTCGTTCCGGTTGGCTCCCTGGGCGAGTCGGCGACGACAGGATCTGCTGGCGTTGCTGGATGGACTGAATCCGATGATCGCGGAGCTGAACCAAGCGGTCGAGCAGGAAGTGAAGAAGTGTCCGGCCGCCCAGCGCTTGATGACGCATCCCGGGGTGGGTCCGCTGACGGCTTTGGCCTTCGTGCTGATCATCGGAGAAGCTGAGCGGTTTGGCTGCGGCAAGCAGATCGCCAGCTATGTGGGACTAGTGCCGCTGGAGAAGTCGAGCGGGAATCAGCGCCGGCTGGGCCATATCACCAAGCAGGGAAACTCCATGTTGCGCTTCTTGTTGGTGGAAGCGGCCCAGGTCACGGTACGCAGCATCCCGGAATGGCGCGGTAAGTATTTCCATCTGAGCATGCGGCGGGGACGGAAGATCGCCAAGGTAGCGATGGCACGAAGACTGGCGGTTCGTTTGTACTGGATGATGCGCAAGCAATGGGATTACGAGCAGTTGAAAAAGTTCGGTTCGCACGCGGGCCAGCCCGGAACAGGCGATGGTGTGTACACAACACCGAGTAATTGATTGGGCGTCCCGCTCCTCTTCGCGGAGGAGTCTGAAGTAGTAATCATGATCGCGGTTGTGACCGAAGAGATGCATGGGTCGGATCGAGATTCCTGACCTGTAGCGATTACGAGCGAACTTTGGTTGGGTATGGCACTTGTTCAGCTAGAGCGAAATGGCGCGCTCCTCGGAGTGCACGGATTACTACGCTCAAAAAGTACTTGACGACGCCGGCATTGTTAGAGACGCCTGTTTACGTCAGTCGTCCGAATGCGGTCGTAGAATCAGCTGCATGTCTTTAGGGTGAAGAATCGGAGCGATGCTCCGCGTTGATCTTTGCTTGAATCGCGTTCAGGCCGTTGAGTTCTTCGTTATAGACATCCTCATCTTGCTGGGCGTCAAACGCGAGGCCCGCCTTCGTAGAGTGAAAGCGGCCTTGCTTATCGATGAGCAGAGTCACCAATTTCTCGATCCCGGTAAGGTAATCTCTGTTCAATTCTTGAACCCGCTCGTTGCGGGCTCTTTTACTCTCAAATCCTTGTCGAAATTCGGCTGCCGCCCTCAAGTTCACCGCCGCCAAGCGCTTTTCCCCATCGTTTGCCCACGCCTCCGTTTGGGCCCACTGCTCCCTATTTGCGATGTTCGCGGCACGCGCACTCTGTAGCAATTCCGGTAACTCCTCCGGATGAAACTCATTTCCGGGAGTTAGCATCTCAAAAACCCGATTGAGATGGAAGTTCGCCATTTGTGTTTCCCAGAGATTTTGACGCTGCGCGTTTTCAGCCGCTAGTTCTCGAACTAGCCTGTCCTCCGTGCGGAACTGCGTCGCGACAAATGCAATGAAACCAGTTTGAGCCAAGACCAAACCGCAGAACAACAAAACGATCCCGCGTCGCCTCGCAAACCACAGAAGAAGCCACAAGAAAAGTGCGCCGACTACCATCACCGAGCCGGTGATTTCACCCAGCTGAAAAAAGTAACCTGCCGGTGTGAGCGATGCAGCCGCCACCAACAGGGTCAGATGAGCGATGAACAACAGAACTCGAATCCACCAAACGCTCCATGGTCCGGACAGCTGTGTCGCTTCGGAATCAGGCGGACCACTTGCTGCTGAAGATGACCCTTCCATTCGCTTATTCCTGCAAAGGGCACAAAGCACCCCCAACCAGGACCATGTCGGCGGAAGGGTACCATGTCTGCATTCCAGTCACCAGTTGACGTAACATCCCCATTTCACCAACTACTCTGCCGGGCAGCCTCTTCGGCGGTGGCGCTTGAGATATCACTGAAACAGCCCCAAACAGAAAAAGCCCCGGTCTGACTGGGGCTTTTCCTTGCTTGTCTCCGCCACCTTCTGTGCTAGGTCGCCTGGCAGGCAACGGCCTCGGGCGCTATGCCTGTCGTTGAATCTTGATCTTGTCCAAGATCTTTCGATGGCCTGCATACGATTGTGCGATACGGAGTGCGAGGTCGCGCTGGTTTTCAGTATTCACCGACCCAGTGAGCGTCACTGATTTGGCATCGATCTTGACTCCGATCTCCGTGTTCGCCAAGGTTGGCTCGCGATTGAGCTTGTCCTGAATCTGCTGCTCGACCTCGGAGGCCGACAGGTCTTGCGGAGGTGGCGCCTTCGTGTCCGGCGGCATCTGCCGCTGGGGCCTGCCCTCGGGGAATGTCGGGGGAGTTGTATATGGCGGGGAGTTAGTCGGGGGCTGTTGCTGTGCGAAAGCTGAGGTCATGAACGCTAGAGCCAAGCACCAAAGCATGCGTTTCATACGCACCTCCTGGAAGTGGCCTAAAGTTTTAGATGCAAACCCAGGTAGACCGTTTTGTCTTCGAATGTGTGCTAGACCATACGGGTATCGCTGTAGTTGCAGCAATGACTGTGCCTCGGCTACGACTTCGCATACAGGCAACCTTTTAGCCCATTTGAACCACACGAGGTGACACCTCAGAGCCATTTACTCCTTGCGTGGATGTTCTATTCTCTGAGAAGAACTTGCACAGCCTCTTAACGGAAACTCTGCGACTTGGCGAGTGCTGAGGCAGCTCGCTGGAATTGCAAATCCTCAAAGTCGTCTTCCAAGCTTTCGATCCGTGAGCGTCAAACTCCGGTTCGTTGTTTGCTGTGAACTAGGAGAATAGTCATGTCTGAGACGCGGACGAGTGAGTGGCAAGAAATCTGTCTCCAGGCGATGGTGGAAGCGGAGCCAGATCGAAGGATGGCGATCCTCGAAAGACTTCGACGTATCCTCCGTAAGGACGATCATAAATATGGCCCGCTCTGGGTCGATTTCGGGCACGCCGAAGTAAAACGAAACGGCAGCCCTGTTTATCTCAAAAACCTCGAGCTGCGGCTTCTCCGTTACCTCATTGAGAGGGCCGGAAGCCTTGTTTCTCGTGATGAGCTGTTGCGCTCAGTCTGGGGCTATAACGGCAGAGCATTTACGCGAACTGTGGATATGCACATCCACAGCCTTCGTCAGAAACTCGAGCAGGACGCCAGCCAGCCTGAATTGATCGTCACTGTAAAGGGTGTGGGCTACAAATTCGTTGCCGGGAGGGCGGACCATTGACGCCTATTTCGTCAATTGTGCGGTCAGACCTTTGACAATCCCGAAGTGCTGATTTGTGCCTGTTTATAGGGATCCGAGGATAAAGCGGAGTCCTCATCAATGTCACTGCAACGGTTGCTTGCGTGGATAAGAACGAAGCGTCGTGGCTCGACCCAGTCTCAGGACGACACGGGCGTCGTGATTTCCACACGGTTAAAAGAATTGCTGCAAGTCAAGAATCCCCATCCGGTCGAAGCAACCTCAACAGAGTCCCCTAATGAAGATGACCAGAACCAACTGAATCGCGACACGTTCGGAACATAGCCACTCAGCAGAACACCGAAGGTAATGGAATACAACTGAGTTTGGAGGCCGAATACAAATGCGGCGAGTGGACAACTTTGCGTAGTTGCCGAAAAATCGCCATTACGCCAACTACTGACGATCAAATGGTTTTTCCCCACGGTAACTGGTGAAATCGCCTGATTTCAACAACTATCTTGAGGTGCACTAGACGTATTGCGAATCGCGCTAACGCGTGATTGTCCCTCGCTGATGCTGTCGAGCGGCAGTTTGAGATGAGCGAAAGGCGGATCGTATCGTTGATGGAACTTCCGGCGTTTTCGTGCAATCCACCGTCTTCGTCTGGCGCAGTTCGCGACCATAGTCATCTGCCCGACGTTCGTCTCTCTCCTGGCAAATGCCGTGTCCCAACTCATGGCTGACAGCCAACTCCAGCAAAGCTTCTCCTGTCACACCAAAGACGCGCCGGAATTCGGCAATCCGGGTTGCAGTTGCGGAAAAGAGGCTACTCTCCATCACCGTCGTACGCTGCTCGAAGATGGTGAAAGCCGGACTGTGGGCAGGTCCACCGAGGGCGCGTATGAGATCCGTCCACTTGTCGGATGGCACCAGAGCAAAAGACCACATTCCGAGCCGCTCTAGCGGATACGTCATGAGCACCCGCTGCAGCTCCAGTGCATGTTGGAGGCACTCATCGCGGTTGTAGTCCTGCGTGCAGAATAACTGGACACTCTCGGTTGTCTGGCCAGTCCCTTCAGGATGAACTGGGACGACGCGAAGGGTTTGTGTTTGTGCCGCGCAGGCGGCAAAGAGAACTGCGATGAGACAGCTCGGTTTCATGGTGGTCACCCCGTCGGTGCCACCGAACTTGGGCTGTGCCTGGTGCTATCTCAATGCTCGCAAAGTTCAAATCAGATAGTTCTGGATCATTGCGCAACTTGTTGATAGATCGGTGAGGTAGCAGTTGAAGAAGAGGAAACGGCCGGGAATGCTGGGCGGGGATACGGTGATAAAATCGTGGCCCAAATGGGGGTGGGCCCATGTCGGAGCCACGCAAGACGATCGGCTCAATGCACTTCGGCCCTTTCGAGCTGTCGACCGAATCGAGCGAACTGCGCAAGCATGGTCAGCGGCTGAAGCTCTCTGGTCAGGCGATTGACGTGTTGCTGATGCTCGCCTCGAATGCGGGAAGGCTGGTGACCCGGGAAGAACTCCAAAGAAAGCTTTGGCCGGGGGACAGCTTCGGCGACTTCGAGCATGGGCTGAACGCCGCGGTGAACCGGCTACGAGAGACTCTCGGCGATTCCGCCACAGACCCGACCTACATCGAGACGGTTCCACGCCGTGGTTATCGTTTCATCGCTCGGGTCGATCAATTGCCCAATACGGCTGACCCGACTGTGCCCGACAATGCGGTGGAGCTGCGTTATCAGAACGCTGCCGACATCCGCGCCGACTTGAAGCGGCTGAACCGGGATACGGATTCCAGCAGCACACAGACGGGGAGCGCAGTTGTCTCCGCGAGTTCCGCCGCAGCCGTTTCTTCGACGCAAGTGCGACCGTCCAGCGGAGCAGTCCTGCTCGCGGAAGCAAGACGCCACAAGGGAGTTCTGGCACTGATGCTGGTTGTCTTGGCGGCGCTGATTGCTGGATTAGGAATTTACTTGTCCAGGCTGAACGGACGCAGGAATGAGTGGAACTTGCAGGGCATGAAGATTACCCGAGTCACGAAGAGCGGGAATGCCACCAATGTCGCGATTTCCCCGGACGGGCGTTATGTCGTCTATGTTCTGCGTGAAGGGGAAAAACAAAGCCTCAACGTTCGTCAAATCGCTACCGGCAGCGACGTGCAGATTCTACCGCCTGATGAGGTTTGGATATGGAGTCTGACCTTCTCACCGGATGCCAACTACATTGATTTTATCCGCTCCGCGAAGCCCAACTTCGCGGACACCTATCTCTATCGGATGCCCGTGCTCGGCGGAACACCACACCTTGCGATGCAGGGGGGTATTGATTTCGGATCCAGTTACTCTCCGGATGGTACCGAGTTCGCTTTCTTGCGGTGGGCGTCCAGTGAAAAAATTGATGTTTGGATTGCCAAGGCCGACGGGAGTGATCAACGGGTTCTAGCTTCACCTCCCTTCATTGAGGGATTTGCTCCCTACTTGGAGGGATTTGCCCATGTAGCTTGGTCTCCCGATGGCAAGACGATTGCGTTCACAACCACGGAGGCGACGAAAAGAGTTCGTTCTGTGCTTTCGGCCATATCGGTCGCGGACGGATCGGTCCGTGAAATCTACTCAACATCGGACGCTGTCGGCCGTCCGCGCTGGCTGCCCGACGGCAGTGGTCTCTTGGCGCCCATAAGTAACGTTGATCAGGCGTTTCGCGGGCAACTTTGGTTCATCTCCTATCCAAAAGTAGAAGCACGCCGCCTCACCAATGACCTGATGGATTACCGGCTCTGTTGCTTGGACCTCACGCCGGATGGCAAGGCTCTTGTCGACACCGAGCTAACAACGGTCTCCGACTTATGGATCGCGGCCGCCGGAAACACCGCAAAGGCCAAGCAGATCACTACGAAGGAGTTTGCTGTTGGAGGGTTCTCTTGGATGCCCGACGGCCGCATCGTCTTGGCCAGCCAGGATGGCAATCTGTTCGCGGTAAATCCGGATGGGAGCGGGCTACGCTGCTGACGCCCCATCATCGTCCCAACTGGGACCCGTCGGTTTGTGGCGATGGACGCTATATTGTCTACTCCGCCTACCAGGAACAAAAGCGCGGCATATGGCGCATGGAAGCCGATGGCTCTAATCCCATCCGCATCGCCGACGAAACGTTTGCCATAAGTCCACAATGTTCCCCTGATGGCAAGTGGGTGGTCTATTTGCAGGGTCCTTCCTTTACCCCGGCGCGAGTGAACATCACGGGAGAGAAGCCTCCAGAGACGCTGTCACAGGACTCTGGGCTTGGCTCTGGCGCCTCTCTCTATATCTCCCCAGACGGAAAGCGAATCGCGTATCTCGTCGGGCCCAACGTTCCGGTCGAGGCCCCCGCGTCTCCGTCTGCGTCTAAACCAAATCAACTGAGGGTAATCCCTTTCGCTGGCGGCGCCGCCTTATACCGGGTCGACTGGCCGTTGCCACCAAAAGCCGTCCGTTGGGCACCTGCGGGTGACGCGGTTGAATATTTGTTAATCAGGAACGGCGTCTCCAACATCTGGCGACAGAAACTGAGCGGCGGACCTCCGAAACAGATTACGAATTTTGAGTCGGGACAGATTTTTGACTTTGCCTGGTCGCATGACGGCAGACAACTGGCTCTGACACGAGGCACCAAAAGCAGTGACGTCGTCTTAATCAGCAATTTCCGGTGATTGGTCCCGCGAAGTGCCCTTGTGTTGACCGAACCGATTGACTCCCGGCTCGTCGGCAACTCGGAAAGTGGCGCGTAGTTGGCGTAACATCTCCATTACGCTCAAAACCCCTCAACGAGCGTTATGGCCTGATTTCAACAACCATCTTAGAATTCTGGTAGTTTCACCCAAGATCGATGTCACTTCACTAGTATGAGCTGGCTTCGTAGAACCCGACGGATCGCGATGGCGTTAGCACTGCTCGTGTGCACTGCATATCTGGCTCTCCTTGCTTACGGCGCTTTCCAATTGACTCAGGCGCAGGTCGTAGTTGCCACACTTCGGTCTGTGCGTTTGGGCGCACCTTTAGGGCAGCAACCAAGTTCAGTCGCGTTCCATCAGGACGTTTGCGAGGAAGGCTTCTGCTATGTGGAAAAGGACGTTTCAAACCTGCCTAAGGCGGATTTCTGGGGTCACCGATCCTCAGAAATTCCTTCTCTTCTTCCATGGAAGTGGTGGACCGTTAGTGCGGGCGTAAAGGTGGACTCGACTGGCAACGCCGTCGCGAAGTGGCTATCCATAGACGATGGCAAGTACTTTCAGTATCCAACGGTCCGCGTGTTCGTGGGGGCCGATCCAAGTCTATTCGATCGCTGCCGTCATGCACAGCAAATCCGACATCCCGGATACCGCTCACGGCGCGAAATGAGAACGGGAGCGCTCTACCTAGATTTGTCGGTCGATGCGGATGAGCAGTGGGTTGATCGTGCATTTCAGCTACGGCTGAATTGTCTCAACACGACGAGAGGCCGCAAAGATCCCGGCGATATAGCCCCAGCAGGATGGCAGGACCAGATTGATGACCGGAAGCTTGAGGATTCTGATATCGCGAATCGTGCACGAGAGCCGAATTCTTGCCGTGCAGTGATGTAAAGCCCTGAATGGTTTTGCCTTGTGCAGCAGACTGGCGAAATATCCCCATTACACGCAATATAAAAAGGCGCCCACTTTACGGTAGGTTGTGATTGTCAGCATCACCACTTACCGAAAGGAGCGCCGTTATGAACCAAGAAAAGTATATCGGCATGGACGTTCACCAGGCAACGATCTCGGTTGCCGTCATGGATGGCAGAGGCAAGCTGATCATGGAATGCATTCTGGAGACCAAAGCGAGCACGATCCTCGAGTTTATCCAAGGGCTACAGGGAAGTTTATCGGTGACCTTCGAAGAAGGAACCTCGGCCGCCTGGTTACATGATCTGCTGAAACCTCACGTCGCTCAGCTCATAGTTTGCGATCCACGAAAGAACGCTCTGTTGAAAGACGGCAGCAAGAGCGACCGCATCGATGCCCGCAAGCTGGCGGAGCTGTTACGCCTGAACAAGCTCAACCCCGTGTACCACGGAGAACACGGAGTGCGCACCTTAAAGGAGTTGGGTCGCAGCTATCTGACCATCACCCAGGATCTCACCCGAGTCATGAGTCGGATCAAAGCCCTGTACCGCAGCTGGGCCATTCCCTGTAGCGGTACCACCGTCTACGCCCCGCGTCATCGCAGCGAATGGTTGACCAAGATTGTAGAACCTGGAGTTCGTCTGCGGGCCCAACGGCTCTACCAGCAACTGGATCTGCTGCAGCCCGTGCGGCAACAAGCACGCCAGGAACTATTGCAGGAAAGTCACAAGCATCCGGCCGTCCAGTTGCTTCGCCAGATTCCTGCCATCGGTCCGATTCGTGCCGCCTTACTGGTGGCGTTGCTGCAGACGCCACACCGTTTCCGTACCAAACGACAGCTGTGGGCTTACAGTGGTTTCGCACTGGAGACGCATGACAGCGGCGAGTACCGCATGGTGCGAGGAAAACCACGCCGCCACCGGGAGCGCATCACCGTGCGCGGTCTGAATCACAACCATAATCACGATCTGAAGAATCTGTTCAAAGGCGCTGCCATATCGGCCAGCACTCGCCCTGGTCCTCTGTACGATTTCTATGTCGGGCTGCTGGAGAAAGGCATGCGACCGACCATGGCGCGTCTCACCCTGGCACGAAAGATTGTCACCATCACTTTAACGATGTGGAAGAAAGGAGCGGATTTCGACGCCAACCAATTAAATCGGCAAGCAGCTTGAGCTCTCTGGTGTGGCCTTCCCATCTCCGGTGATTCTCTGGTGGTGGTCGGTCGGGTTCTGGAGACGCTCGGTTCGAGGGTGAGTATCAGTCAATGAGATCGGCCCCGTGTGCTTCGGCACCGAGTCACCCATTACACGCTATGCCCCCTCGTTTCACCAGAAATAGCGATAGGCCTCGAGCCTCCGATAGAACCATGGTGGACACTGAAGACGCCAGGACTCGCTTGCCAAGTTTCCAGACTCGATTGGCGTCGTCACCATCGGCAGATGAACCCCACAGGGATGGCCAACAAGTCAGAGCCCAAACCTCTCGAGCGAACCGAGAGGCACTCTTACAGACAAGTGGGCTGGATCTCGAGAAAACCCTCTCGTCTCCGGTCGAGGCGGAGCTTTTTTTCTTGACATCCCTTTTTATAGAACTCATCGACTTCTGTCGGGCTGTGTGGCGCGTCTAGCCCTCTTCCGTTCCTCCCGCTCCCATTGACGAGGATGGACGCTGCGTAGATGCTCGTCCCACTCCTTCTGGATCGCCACTTTCGCGTCTGGTGAGAGCAGTTGTCTTTTGAATTTCATCTGGCAGAGCGAACAGTAAAACTCTGGGCGTGGTCCGCCAGTGGATCGCAAGAATGGAGATGGCATCGGACGCTAGTTTCGCACAGTCAATTGGTGAAAAATCGCCATTTCACTCATCTGCCCTCAAAAAGTCGAACAGACGGCGCAAGCTTGTGTAAACACCTGTTTTCGTCACTCATGACGCTCTACCCGCCGTAAAATCGCCCTTTGAGGTGAAACTCCATGAACTGCTTTCTTTCTAGGAACGTCGGGGCGGTCATGCTTTTGTTGTTTGCGTATCCTGTCACAGCAGCTTGCGCGGAGCCAGCGTCACCGCCTGTGCTGGTCACTTTCGTCGCTCCAGCGTACCCCAGGCTTGCGAATGATGCCCGGATGACAGGCACGACGGTAACGCATATCAAGGTGGGAAAGGATGGCCGGGTAACCGAAGCGAAAATCGTCAGCGCCCACGCCGTATTCGCAACGTACGTTCTAGATGCCCTTAAGCAGTGGAAATTTGCGCCGTCAGAGGAAGAGCACGAACTTAACGTGACGTGCCGATTCGAGTTCTACGCTCCGGACGTAGACGAATGCGTCAAGCCGGATGGAACACCAACGACCACTGAAACCATCGTATCGGCAACTCTGCCGAACGAAGTTCTTATCCGAACCACAGGCAGGTGCTGGATTAGCACCACCTCTGATCCTGTGGAGAAACAGAAGTAACTTTAGCGTGGTGGCGTCAATTGGCGAAAAATCGCCATTACACCAAAATCCCCTCTGTGGCGACCGAGCCGGGTAATCGCCTGTTTTCGCCAACGACCCTGATTACGAGCGTCTTTTGGGAGCGGATATTTTCTGTCTTAGGGTCTCTCGGAACTGAGACTGCTGGTCAGCGTCAAATGCACGCTTAGGAATACTCACGAACATCCACGGTGAGGAGAAAAGCACGAAGACACATTCGCCTTCAATCCACTTCACATAACGACTCCACGCAACCAATGCGTCAGTCCCCTCAGATCGGAAGTGGAGGCCCGAATCTTGCACATCCAAAGTCACTGCGCCGTGGGCGGACGGAGTATTGCGGAACTGCCGACGTGCGTTGAGATACGGTGAACCCCAATGCTCAAAGAGCAAAAGACAGATGCTAAAGAGAGTCAGAGGTAGAGACCATCTTATCCACGACTGATCGGTCACGACTGCAAGGTACACCTGTAGAGCCGCCCAAGCAGTGAAGAAGCCAGTCAGCAAAAGCATCCACCACCGTGTAATCAGATTGCGGTTTCGATGAGCAAGCAGGGCGTGTCTGTAGTCGTCAGCGGTTAATTCGTAAGTTACCTGCATCGCATTGGATTATAAGCGTTTGGATCGGACTGACGACGGTCCATAGATTGCGTGGCAAACCTAATCCTGACCGTAGCTCTGATATGGCTGGCTGGACATGGGGGCATATATCCGTAATTGGATTCTTGGCGCTGCTAATACTTGGCACAGTCGTAATCAACTGGGTAGCTAATTTGCGCAAACAAGAGCGTGAACAGTGGCCCACCACGACCGGCGTGCCGATTGATACTCGGGTTGAAGAGATTCCTCCGAGTAGGAGTTTCATCAGACCATTCTACGTGGGCCAATGCTTGGTTCAATATACCGTGGCAGGAAGGCGCTACTCGGTTTGGGCTGGATCAGGTTACATGGATATTGATCGGAAATTCGTTGAAGAGAGCGTCACCAATTGTCCGGTCGATCACTATTTCGTTCACTACAACCCCAAACAACCTGCCGACTCTTACGCGAATCGTCAATAGCCTACCGTCTCGGACGATGAAAAGCCTCCTTGGCAGATGACTATGCCCTAGTTTGGCGAAAAATCCCCATTACACTCAGAACCCCTCCGGGGCGACTGGGCCGGGGATTTTGGTGTAATCGCCTGATTTCGTCAGGCGTGGAACATGGGGCTCGGATTTGCGTACATAGCTCAGTGGAACTGACTCGGCGACTGCGAAACGCTAACGTCCTAGGGTGCATGGGGCTCGCTTCTAGATCCGCGACTGTAGTTTACGCGCCGCAAGCGGCTAGCGGTCACTGAGCACCTCTAGGGCATTTTTTCTTTCTTTCATTACGATATTAGCGTAAAAAAAAATAGGTTCTACTCTGGCCATCGAGGTTCTAAACGTGCATTCGCTGCTACGTCTTCAGACATTCCTAATCGTTGGTGTTCTTTCAATCGGCACCCGAGTGGGCGCTACAGATGCCTGGGACAGCCCAGTTTTCGCCACGGACCCGGCGATTCTGCGGCAAGCAGCTCAGGCAGTCCAGGCAGGAAAACATAGTGAAGCCACCGTACTGTTGAACGAACTGCATTTCAAGTTCGATGAAAACGGCAAGATGTTAGAGATCCGCCACTTGATCTACAGGATCGAAAATCAGGATGGTGTAAAAGACTGGGCTGAGACCAGTGGCCGATGGGAGGCTTGGCATCAGGACAAACCGGAGATTAAGGCTCGGGTCATTACCGCCGAAGGAGCCGTCCACTGGCTCGATCCAAAGACTTTGAATGACTTCCCCGTGCATGAGGATGCACCAGATGTTTACAGCGATGAGCGAAAGTATGGCGGACCGTTACCTGCAGTCGCTCCCGGCTCAATTGTCGAGGAAGAAGTGTCGGTCCGCGATACGGCTCCCCTTTTTGCTGCGGGAACAGTTCACAGGTGGATGTTTGGTTGGAGTGTTCCTGTAAATAAGACTCGCGTCGTTCTCATACATCCCGTCTCGCTTCCCCTCCACTACGAGCTGCACTTGATGCCAGAGGCCGCCGTGGAAAAGTCAACCGCCGGCGGCACGGAGACGATTACCGTTCAACAAGGGCCCTTGCCTGCCTACACGGAAGAGATAAACCACTTTCCAGCCGATCTCGTCTTGTATCCGGAAATAGAATTCTCGACCGGAATCTCATGGGGTCAGGTTGTTTCCGAGTATGCGCGCTTATCGAATGACAAACTACGGTCGGCGGACGTTCAGGCACTGATTGCTAAGATCAAGGCAAAGAATGGAACTCGCAACGAGCTGATTCGCGCCATTGTCGGCACTTTGCACAAGAACGTTCGTTACACCGGGGTAGAGTTTGGGGAGTCTAGTTTAACCCCACAGTTTCCATCCGAGACTCTGAAGCGGGGGTACGGCGATTGCAAAGACAAGGCCACGCTTCTGGTCACAATGCTTCGAAGTGCAGGAATTCCCGCGAGTCTAGCTCTTCTCAATACCGGACCGGGACGAGAGCTAAATACTGATCTACCTGGTATGGGGATGTTTGACCACGCAATCGTGTATGTCCCCGCATCTGGTGCCGATTCAGAACTTTGGGTTGACGCTACCGCGCAATACTCCCAAGTGGGGATGCTGCCATGGATGGACTACGGGCGTTGGGCCCTTATCGTTGATGAGAAGACCGAATCGCTGAAGAAGATTCCTGACATTACATCGGAAGCGAACGTGCACCGGGAATCGCGGGAGGTCACGCTTGCCGAGTACGGGATGGCAAAGTTTGTAGAAACAGATGATGAGATTGGCCCGGACGAAGCTGACTATCGGGAGTACTACAGTGGCGATAGCAAGCAAGTCAGGGAAGCCAGCGAAAGCTACGTAAAAGACATGTATCTGGCTGATTCCCTCACCTCCTTGGGTCACGATGACCTGTCTGACTTGGGGAAACCAGCGTCAATCCGGTTCGTCGCCAAAGGGAAGCGCGGTAATACCGACCTGACCACAGCCCTCGTGGCCATCCGCGTTGAATCTCTGTTCGACCGCCTCCCTAAGTACTTTAAGACCAAAGAGAACGACGAGGCGGCTGAAGCGGAAGACTCGGAGAGGCCAAAGCCGCGCACAACCGATTGGTTGATAACACCTTTCACGACCGAATGGCGCTACAGAGTGAGTGCACCGCTCGGCTTCAAGTTGCGAGCCCTTCCGACGGACAAGGACGAGAAGGTAGACACTCTGATCTTCACTCAAAAGTACTCGACCAACGCAGAGGGTACCATCGTGGAAGCTGTGCTCCGAGTCGAGAATACAAACACCAGAATGACTGTGCAGCAGGCCAAGGACCTGCGTGATGCGGTGCTGAAAGCGCGCGTTGACGATCCCATCTTCATCACATTCGACAACGTTGGGCACTCGCTTATTTCATCAGGCAAGATCAAAGAAGGGCTCGCCGCCCACCGTGAGCTCGCAGCGCAGCACCCCAAGGAGGCATTGCACAAGGTCCAACTTGCTCAGGCGCTGATTACTGCCGGACTGGGGGAGCAAGCCCGCCGTGTGGCCTCGGAGAGTACGACCCTTGAGCCCAACTCGGCATTGGCGCAAAGCACTCTCGGTATGGTTTTGAAACATGATCTGATCGGCCGCCTTCTGAAAAAAGGGATGGACTATGACGGGGCCATCGCCGCATACCGAAAGGCCATCGCGCTCGATCCGAAAGATAGAGAGACGCGGGCAAACCTCGCCCTTTTGCTTGAATACGACGCAGACGGAACGCGGTACGGCGAGAAAGCGCGGCTAAAGGAAGCGGTGGAAGTCTTGCGTGAATTGAAGAAGGTCGACGAAGAATACAGTCGCACGTACGACGACAATATTCTCTACGATCTCTGGTACGCGCACGACTACCAAGGTGTCCTCGATTATGCGGCAACTCTGCCCGCCAGCGATGTTCGAAAAGGACTGATGTTGGCGGCGATTGCCATCCAGCGAGGCTCAGATGCAGCGCTCAAAAGGTCGCTGGAGATCACAACAGATGACCAAAGCCGCAGCAAAGTATTGGCTAATGCTGGAGCGGTCCTAGTTCGAGTCAGGAAGTATGCCGAAGGTGCTGCGTTGATCGCCGAGGGAGCGCGCGGACAAAGCAACGAGAGTCAAATCACGCGAAGTGCCGCCATCTTCGCCACAACCAAACCGTACGACACAACAGCCATAAATCAAGCCGACCCGCGTGGCGTGGTGCAGCAGTTATTTGGCCTGATGTTAAGTGGCCAACTGACCCTTGAAGAGTTCAAGTCAACGATCTACATCGACCCGAAGGACTCGGACGCGATGCAGGACGAAAAACAATTCCACGAGATGATGGCAGGACTCAAGTCGCAGATGACGGCTACCGGACTTCCGCTCGTCACCATCGCTGATCTGGCAGTGTCCAACATGCATTACACCGTGGACGGCGATGACTCGCTCGGATACAAAATCATCATCGAGAGTCCCGGAGCCGCCGCCCAGGACGTCTATGTTGTGAAGGATGGAGGCCGATACAAAGTCGCCGCTTTTGCCCAATCCGGCTCGAACATCGAAGGATTGGCTCAGCTCGTGCTTCAGGCGATTGAGAGCAACAACCCGTCTGCTGCAAGAAAATGGCTGGATCGGGCACGCGACAAGATCCACGTGAGCGGTGGCGACGATCCTCTTGCTGGTCAGCCTTTTCCTTACTTCTGGACCAAAGGACAGGAAGCTGATATCCCAACCATGCGCACCGCCGGCCTAGTGCTGCTCCGATCCAAAGCGGTCAACGGGCCCTATTTCACCGCGCTGGATCAAGCGCGGAAGGCTGCGAAGACAGATCTCGATCGCAACCGGCTGACCATGGTGATGGCATACGCCTATGCGGCCCAAGAGAAATGGGACGACATGCTGCCGCTGTCAGCAGAATTGCTAAAGGCCTTACCCACTTCGGTGCGTGCTTTCGAACTTGCTACAACTCCGTTTGCTGGACTGAAACGGTTTGACGATTGGGATAGGCTCGTTCAAACCCGGATACAAGAATATCCCGATGAGTTGGCCTACGTACGTTCGTCCGCGAGGCTTGCTGCTTATCGAGGGCAGTTCGGAAGGTCAAGGGACATTATTAAGGGGATGATTGACAAGGGACAGGCAACGGAGAGTGACCTGAATCTGTATGCATGGTATGCGTTGCTTCTCCCTGGTCCGATCGATCAGAACGCGATTGATGTGGCTCAGCGTGCCAACGACCTGAGCAAGAACGCCAATTTCGCTATTCTCCATACCCTCGCCTCTGTCGATGCCCAGGCAGGGAAGACCAGTCAGGCACGCGATCTATTGCTGAAGGCCATGGATGCGCTACACCTAGAAGAACCGAACTCGGAAGTGTGGTTCGGGTTTGCCCTGATCGCGGAGCAATACGGCGTTCTCGATGCGGCCGAGAAAATGTACTCCCGCGTGGAGAAGCCCAAGTTGGACTATCCCGGTACCTCTTACGTCATAGCGCAACAACATCTGACAATGTTGCGAGGTAGTGCGAACAACTCGGGGAAGGCCGTTGGCCAGTAGCAGTAGACCGCCGACTTCGCTGTCCGGAAAAGAACGATGTCACCAGCCGCCCGGAGAAGGGTTGCAGCGCCTCAAAAAACACGGTGGGCGAAATGGCGTAAGGCGAAATTCTTAGCGGAGGACACGGCCGCTTGAGACAGCCCGAAACCCGCATGGAAGTGTATGCCATCAAAGTGACCCTCCTCGGCACAAGCCCGCCGGTCTGGAGGCGCATTTTAGTTCCTCGTGAGATTACGCTTCGCAATCTGCACCGGACCTTGCAGACGGTGATGGGGTGGACCAATTCCCACCTTCATCAATTTGTTTGCCAGAGACCAAGGTTATCTCACCAGGGATCTAGAGTTGGGAGCAAGATCGCAGATGAGAACCGAACTAAGCTCGGGGAATTGATCGGGACTGTGGGGGCGAGGTTAATGTACGAGTACGATTTCGGGGACGGCTGGCAGCACGAGGTTCTTCTTGAAGAAGTCTTGCTTGGAGACGAAACGTTTCAGCAGACATGCGTGGCGGGTAAACGATGTTGTCCGCCCGAAGACTGTGGAGGGCCGCAAGGATTTGCAGAGCTTCTCCAAGCACTCCAGGACGCCAATCACCCGAGTCACGATGAGGCCTGTGAGTGGCTTGGCGATTTTGTCCCTGAATCCTTCTCTGCAGATGAAGTTAACCGACGACTATGCCGCAGGAAACACTGACGCACACAAAAGCCCGGTCGATGAGCGCTATGGCCTGATTTCGTCAGTTGACGAACGTCCCTACTTAACGACGATAGAGACGGGGGCCGATTCGACCGGGCCGTCCTCTTTGCCCCAGATTGTTTGACCTTGGAAGTAATGACGCGAGAGCGGAGGACTGTAAAGACAATAGATCTTGTAGGTGCCGGGTTTCGGGAATAACGTCTTGACCGCAATTCGAGACTCGAAACCTGCGAAGACTCTTCCCCCGAGGCAAATCAGTGCGTCCTTCCCAGTGAGGTCCGGTGGAAGTGGATGGAGGAATGGGGCGAAGTCGTTGTGGACCTCATGTCCAGCGGAATCGACAACCTTGAGATACAGCCCGGCTGTAGCACCCCACTCGAGGACGTTCCAGATGGTAATGTCTTTCTCCGGGCTACGAAAAAACACCGTCACCGCTATATCGTCGGTCATCCCGACCTGATCAGCACTCGCACGAATCTCTGTTCTCAGCGCCGCTGAGGAAGATCCCCCACTGGGCGAGCCCGTCTGGGCAAAAGTAGCACTGCCCAACAGCAGAAGTAGCATCACTGCCTTCATGCCGAACCTCCCCGACACACCAATTGTATCGAGTCCACAGTGGCGGATGAACGGCAGCTACGTGATTAGCGAAAAATCCCCATTTCACGCATTGAACTCGTTGATTAGCGCGATACGCCTGATCGATCGCACCTCTCTCCTATGATCCTTACTCGCGTTTCCATCGCAGCACGGGATGGGTCCTGCCATCGTAACTGAGCCGTCAATCAACGTCAGGCTGTGCTTAGGCCGACTACTCTTTGACAATCATGTGACATCACGTCCGAATCGTCTCAGGAGTCGCGGCGTCTAAGCCACATGCGCTTTGAAGGGCTTTTGAGAACCACGGCTGAGCCATCAGCGATGAGCTCAAAGCGTGTGAAATACACGCATTGACACAGCGCAGGCACGATATTCACGTGAAGCGGGTGACAGCAGCATTGGAATGGAGGAAACATGTTCTCGTGGCAGGAAATTTCACGGTGCATTCCAAGTCATGTTCTAAGCCTAATTGTGCTACTCACCTTCCTTTTGCTCTGTGGAAGACACGAGTCATTCGCGCAGGACAAGGAGGCCCTGATCGGTGATGCGCTGGCCGCGGCGCCTCCGGCGATAGCCAAGACAGCCAAAGTTGTGGACTCAGATGGAACAGTCTTGCGGCAAGGAAGCGGTAGCTACACGTGCTTCCCCACAATGCCGGAGCTTCGAAAGAAGGGCAAGGAGCCGATGTGCCTGGACAAGACGTGGGTCGCTTGGCGTAGTGCCTGGCTGAAAAAGAAACCATTCAGGCCCGAACACATGGGCATTGGCTATATGCTGGCTGGTGATACGGGTTCAAGCAATATCGATCCCTACGCCGAAGCGCCGACCGGTAGCAATCAATGGGTCGTGGAAGGTCCGCATGTGATGGTTATCGTCGCTGACGTGGCGGATTTGGGGGCGTTCTCAACCGATCCAAGCAGCGGCGGCGCGTATGTGATGTGGAAGGGAACGCCATATGCTCACATCATGGTACCGACTGGAGCACAATCGGGAGCCGAACGGAGAACCAGAACGAAAAAGTAAAGTCGAAACCGCAAAATTGAAGTGAGCCAACGCAGCTGTCGTTGTAATTGAAATATCCCCATTACACTCATCTGCCCTCAAAAAGGCGAACAGACGGCGCAAGCTTGTGTAAAGGCCTTCTGATTTCGTCAATCTAGGTAAACTAGACGAGACCTGCACTACCGACTGATGTTGAAATACGTCCTAATCACATCGCTGTCGATACTTCTTTCAGTGACTTTCGGCCTTTTCTGTTTGGTACGAGCGAACAGAATTGTCCAATTCTATCGAGATCACTACGCCTCCAACCGCTTCCTAAGCTCAGCCGTGATGTCCCTGTTCAGAATTTGGTGGAACAGCGAGTATGCCGAAGCCTCGATACGGATGTGCGGCGTGTTCATGGTACTCATCGCGGCATTCTTGGCGTTTCTCATGATCCGTGGGCTTTTGGGCTAACACTGACTTCACCTAACTAGCGAAAAATCCCCATTACACCAAAAACCCATCCGGGCAGACCGCGTCAGGGGGTTCTTCGTGTAATCGCCTGATTTCAACATCTACAATCTTCATCCCCATGAATTGGGCGCTTGCTGATCTTTTTGGTTTTCTCTAGGGCTGATATCACGTACTGTGTGCCTCCGTATTCATGGTCCAACGCCCTCTTGTCGCCCGGCAGTCTCGGACTCATGATTACACTGAGAAAAGCCAGAAGATCGTTGGGTTCGAAGGGTTTCTTCATTAGCGGAACGTCGATTTTTTCTTCCATCTCCGTGGCAGAGATTACGCCAATCACTTGTTTGGGGTTCTTCTTGAGGATGCGTTTGATCAGGTTGTGGCCTTCGAGACCGGGATGCCATAAATCAGTCAGGACCAGATCGTACGGATGCTCGTCATAGTGCTTAGCGGCTGTGTCCCCGTTGTCAGTCGCCCTAACAGTGTGACCCGCCCTTCTAAGAATTTGCGTCGCGTATTCCGAGACGACAGGCGCATCTTCGACCAGCAGAATCTTCATATGTCTAGCCGTCCACGGCCAATTCTGCTATCGACCGTTGGCAGTGTCAATTGTTGTAACATCCCCATTACACCAACTACGACCCGAGCCGGGGTTCTGAGTGTAATCCTGTTAACAACAGCTGCGCGCTAAACTCGCGCGATGGGCTACAATCGGACCCATTTGGAGGAGACAATAAAATGCTGAAGAGGCGTGTCAAAACCGTTTTGGTTGTCGTCACCCTGCTGTTTGCGGCCACTCTATCAATATTCGCCCAGACATCCCAGACGCCCGCGGCGCAAGGGGCGGGCGCACAATCGAATACCGCTTCGAATCAAGACATCGAAATGCTACGGAAGGACTTACGCGCACAGCGGAAGGAGATTACCGCACAAAACGTGAATCTCACCGCCGACGAGGCCACCAAGTTCTGGCCTATTTTTGACCAGTACAGGCAGGAAGCTATCAAACCAAATGACGAACGCTGGGCCCTGATCAAGGATTACGCAGCGAACTACAATACGATGACCGATGCACAGGCCCAAGACTACATCAAGAGATCGACGGATGTTGAGCAGCAACTCATTGCATTGCGCATGAAGTATGTTCCGGTGTTTGAGAAGGTGATCTCGCCAAAGAAGACCGCGTTGTGGTACCAGATCGACCATCGCATCGATCTTCTGATCAACTTGCAACTGTCCGCCCAGATTCCCATGGTCGATACAAGCAGGTAAGCTGATGGCAGGTGGTTTCGCCAGCACCCCTGAGGCCAGGCGTCATCACATCGCCATCAGCGCTTTTCGGATATGGCTGACGATGTGGTCAACGTCAGAATCTACCAAGGAATCCACTTCCGCAATAAGCGACGCAGTCCGATCTGGTTCTTCAGTTCCGCAAACAGGGCTTCGACCTTCTTTCTTTGCCGCTGTGCATGGGTGAACTCTGGCGTGTTGGCCAACTCGCGGGCACGCTGCCGGGCTGGTTCCTCCATGTGAATGGCAAGATAGCGAAACGCTCCATTCGTGCATTGGGCTTTTAGCGCACAGGCACCGCAACGTTTGCGCGTCCCGATATAGGTATAGGTGCGGTTGCGCAGGCTGCGGCCCCCGTAGTTGAGTTGCTGCCCGGCGGGACAGCGATAGCTGTGGCTCTCGGGTTGGTACGTGAACCGCTCCGGACCGTAGAACGGGCTGTTCTTTCTGTGGATACTGTCGCGGGTTCGCATATAGGGCGTGATGCTCCGCTCCGCCAACCATTGCAAGAACTCCCCGTTTCCGTACGTTGTATCCGCGGCCACCGATTCCGGCGCTCGTCCTCGCCAGTGCGCGAAACGAGTGAGCATGTCTTGTGCGGCGACCGTCTCCTGACTCATGCGAGCGGCGGTCGCTTGTACGCCCACGATCACGCAACTGTGGTTGTCGATCAGATAGTTGTCGTAGTACCCCAGGCGGGCCGGAGTTCCACCCTTGGTGGCGTAGGTCGCATCGGGATCGGTGGTGGACACCAGTTTCTGCTTATGCACGGGTTCGTCGGTCGGGTTTTGCTGCTCCAGTTCCACCAGATACTGGCGCACGGTTTGGTTCACCTGCGCCGCCTCCCCTAACTGTTCGCGTGGAATGCGGCTTTCCTTCGCCGCATTGGCTTCCACGAAACTGCCATCCACCGACAGATGCTGGCCCTCGACCAAGCCCACTTCCACACACTGCAGCACGATCTGCTCCAACAGTTCCTCGAACAGCTTTGACTCCTGAAACCGTCCGTGCCGATTCTTCGAGAACGTGGAGTGATGCGGAATCTCCTGGTCGAATCCCAGACCAGTGAACCAGCGCCACGCCAGGTGCATGCGCAGTTCCTCCACCAGCTTCCGCTCGCTGCTGATGCCGTACAAATAGCCGATCAAGAGGATGCGTAGCAGAAGTTCGGGATCAATGGAAGGACGACCGGTATCGCTGTAACTCGCTTTCAGCCTCTCCCGCACAAAGGCAAAGCTGATGTGCTTCTCGATCAGTCGGAGCAGATGAGTCTCGGGAACCTGATCTTCCAGCCGGAAGTAATAGAACAGCGCTTCGGAACGGTCGTGTTGTCCCATCATGATCAGCAGCCCTCCCAGAAGGGCGATTAAGAAAAGCATGGCAAGGAGTTTTCTCCTCCTTACTTACCACGCTTTTCCCGCCAGTCCACCGCCAATCACAGTGACTTTTTCAACACCCACAGGCGATTACACAAGCTTGCGCACGTCTCTTCACCCTTTTTTGAGGTCAATGAGTGTAATGGTGATTTTTCATCAGTCATCGAACACGGTAGTTCATGACGCGAGATCAGCTAGCATGTCCGCAATGGCATCCTCATCTTCTCCAGACCAATCGAAAGCGTCGTTAAGGAGTAGCATGCTTGCCCACTGCTGCAACTGGCGCTGAGTAACTTTGCCAGTTCTCGCCTTTTTGATGGCGAAATCGATGTCTGCGCGTGTCACCTTGACAGGATTCTTCGGAATGCAAGCAGAGTACTCCACTGTTTGATGGGTGGCAGGACCGTCCAATGTGAAGGTGACTAGTGGCGCTAGAACCTTACCCAACGTCTCGATCGGCAACTCAAACCGAACGAACCTTTGAAGGCAATCTAGCTGATATTCCGAAAGCTCAGGTAGTTCGGGACACATACGGACTCCGATGACATTCTAGTTCTTGGGGGCAAGCTCCGCCGCGAAAGGTCAATGAGTGCAATGGCGATTTTTCGCCAATTGTCCCGAGGGTCAGCAGTTGAAGCGTGCACGTAGTGCTGCGATGTACTCGTCCGTTCCCCAATCCTCTCGATCTGAATCCATGCCGAGCATTTGGTACGCAGCCTCGATAATGCAGTCTGAGACCGGAGGGTCCTCCAATGTCTGGATTAAGAGTGGAAGAACTCGCTGGTCCCCTCTCTTAGCTAATCCGGCCATCGCCTCTTGGCGCACGTCGTCATTTCCGTCAGACAATCTGTGAAACAGAGCCTCACGAATCTCAGGCGAATCAGATTCTCCCAACGTTCCAAGTCCAAAGGTGGCCCAGTCACGTACTTCTTGGTCCGCATCGTCCATGAGCAGAAGCAGGTTCTCCACGCTTTGAGGCTCGTTTGGGAAGGCACCCAACGCAAACGCGACGGAAAATCGTATGTCGGCGTTCGGGTGCGAACGGTATCTGGCGACCAACGGGGCGGCAGCGGGATTGTCCAAATGTCCGAGAGCCGAGATTTCGGAATTGAGTGCTCGAATATCCTTCTCGTCGTTAAGGAGACTGGCGATGATCGCGTAGGCTTCTTGAGGAAGCTGTTGGTTGGATGGTCTGCGGTCTTTCCGAGTTGTGCCAGCACGTCAACGCCACGGGCGCGGCTACGGGGGTCTGGGGAACCGCACCATTTTGAGGCAAGAACAAAGATTTCCCGCGAACCTATTCGCCGCAGAGCATGCACTGCCTTCCACGGCGCATCATCGTCGTAGTCACCGACTAGCGTCTGGGAGAACAGTTCGTTGATGTCTGCGTTTGGCATGAAAGGAAGTGTAAACGAGGGCGAAGGAGGCTCAACTGTTCAGACCAGGCCTTTACACCAGCTTGCGCCGTCTGTTCGCCTTTTTTGAGTGTAATTGGGATTTTTTCGCCAACAATCGATTCCTCCCATGCGGAAAAGCTGGAACCCCAGCCCGAATCCAGGAGGCGCTTCTCACCGCGGATCCCGCTTTGAACAGCTGATAAAGTGGTGCGTAGCGCGGGGATTGGGTACGCGCAAAGCGAGGACGTCCACCCAGTGTGCAAATTCGCGTTGACAATCTCACCGACAACGGATAACTTTCCCGGCGCTGTAGGACCTGGCCTGACTCAGCAACAGCGAGGCATTCCCCGTACTGCGCCCTTCTTCCGACCTCCCTGAGCCGGGCTAACTACGCACAATTTCCCCTAGCCCTGGTTTACACACGTTTGTAAGCGAAGATCCGGTCTGCAACTACAGATACGAATGGAGGCTGTCTTATGAACAGACAGGTTGGGTTCTTGCTGGTTTCATTGGCCTCGTTGCTTTTTCCGCTTTCGTCTCTGGCGCAGTTCGCGCCCGTGGGGAGTCTGGACTGCAACGGCCTGAGCAAGATTCAAAAACCGCTTCGCCCACACGACGTCTGCGCCGACTTTCGCACCGCAGAAGGCCGCGGCGAAGACAATGGCGTATACATTGGCCACGATGAACCGAGCGTAGATTACCTTTCCTCGGCTCCTCGGTCGGGCAATAATATGCAGTGGATGGTCACCCTACCCCACGAACGCCCGCTCCCTGCAACCCAGACCTTTGAAAATTACATTGCCTTCTGGTTTGGTATGGCGCTCTGCGACCCTAATTCGTATCCAAGGGGAACATGCATCCCGGATAGTGACAAGAACGATCCCAACAAGGCAGGATCAGCGTTCCTGGAAATGCAGTTCTATCCTCCGGGTTTCTCACCTTTCATTACTCAAATCAGTTGCGACCTGACCCACTGGTGTGCGTCGCTACACATTAATAGTCTAGAGGTGATGGACAATGGGCAACTTAATCCCAATTGCGCGGAGACGACGAACTTTGCGTTCATTCAGCGAAATGGGATACCCACCGGTCCGGCGGGTCCTACCAACGCCACCGTGGCGAGTTTCACGCCGAACAACCAGACTTTGCTGATGAATCAAGGCGATCGGCTGCGCGTCACCCTAAAAGATACGCAGGATGGTTTGCTGACTCGCATCGATGACCTGAGCACGGGTCAGTCCGGGTTCATGGTCGCCAGTGCTAAAAATGGCTACCAAACCTTGAATCCGAACACCTGCGTCGGAACCAATTTTAACTTCCATCCCGAATACGGCACCGCTAAATATGGCAACTTTGTCCCGTGGGCTGCCTTACAAGCGAATGTAACCTTTGACGTCGAAATCGGGCACTTTACTCCCGGCGTCAATGGTGATAACGATGCCGACGACCCGCCGTGCTTTCCTGGACCCACAGTCGCGGGCTGCATAAACTTCGCCCAAGGGGGAGATGTCGATTTTGATGGGACCTCCTACCTGGTTGACTGGCCAGATGGGACCCGTCACAACGCCACTTCATTGGCCGTCCGCGGCCCGCTTAGCGTATCCGATGATGGTGAGTACGAACGCCCATACAATCATGTCCAGTTTGAGACCGAGGTTGGAGCGTCGGAGAGCACCTGCATGCCAGACGGTTCAGGCTGCGTGGTTCCACCGGTGGGTGCTGTGTTCTATCCCTTCTACTCAGTGTCTCACCGTGGAGAGGAATGTTCGTTGATGTTCGGCAATCTTAGTGGTGCCGGAATCGACAATTTTGGTGGCGACGCCCAGTACGGCACACCGAATCTACCTTGGTTCTTTGGGACCATTAGTAGTGGGCCAGTGCGCAACCCCTGTATTCCGCACGACTAGCGGAGGACGGGCGAAAGCAATAGCAGCGTGGGCGGTTCTGTTAGTAAAGCAGGCAAGAGGCCTGCTTGCAGGGCCGCCGATCTTGCTTTATATATCCAAGCCTGTTCCAAACCCAAAGAGCAGCAGCCGTGCTAGCTCGTTCTTGTCCCAATCCCCGCCCGAGGAATCCAGTTCTGGGCGACGCTCTATCTCTACGACCCTCGTTGCTAAGACAACCTCGCCAAGTTGACGAAATCAGGCCATTACACTCGTTGACCCCGGTCGGGAGGGGTTTTGAGTGTAATGGCGATATTTCGCCACCTGAACCTCATTATCGATTTCGGCCGCACGTCGAGCTCAGTCCCGCCGTCAACTAGCGAGGCGCCCAACCCTTCGTTCCCAGAAAGATACCGTGATTCCCGCCTCTTTCGTTGATGTCATAGATACGCAAGTCGGACCAATCAAGTCGTGTTTGCACGTCACTCAGTGAAGGGGCACTGACTTTCTCATATACCTGTGTTGCGAAGAGGAAGCTATACCCAGAGAATTGGCATGCAATTTGGTCGATCACCTCAGTAATGGGAGGTGTCGTGCGGCAAAGGTCCAAGCCGTTCACCTCATCTAGAGCGGTGCCCCATGGAGGCGCGACGAAGGCAACTATACCCCGATCGTGCGGTACGCGGAGCTCCTTAAGGAGCGTTACATACTCGCCATGGACAAGGTCGATCCTCTGTCCAATCGCCGCGAGGTTGCGGTGCGTGAGTGCAAACACCTGCTGGTCGGATTCGAAACCAATGCCCTCTGAGTTTGGCAGATGTCGCAAGATCCAAAATAGAGTATTGCAGGAACCGGCGAATGGATCGATCACCACGAATTGATTCGCTGGCATACGTTTGGCAACCGACGCAACATCGAAGCCAACACGATTGCCGAGTGCGTCACGGGTGCACTCTACCGCCGTGCGGCCGAGCACACGAATGCCGCGTCGGTACCATTCTTCCGGCGGCATTCCGTAGATGCTGACGTAATCAGCATCCGCAAAGCTGTCGAGTCCGTATCGCTTAATTTCCCCTAGAGTGAGTACTTCATTTCGTTTGCTCCCATGAAGCATCAGTGCCCGATCGTAGAGATGCGGCAACTTGTCGCTGCGATGATTTTGAGGCATCGGGTTAAGTGACTACGACGGGACAAGTTTACCCCTGGACCACACGGCGTAGTTGTTGTAACCAGGCCATTTCACCAGCTTGCGCTGTTTGTTCGCCAAAATCCGGGTCAGTGAGTGTAAAGGTGCTCCGTTATGAGGCTCACGTATACCGGTTCATCTCCAATGGCCGAACCGTTCTTGCTTTAGATTCAGCATTGCTTTGAGGCCATCCTCTAAGGCTTTTATTTCGCCCTGATGCTCCGGAACTTTAGGGAGTTCAAGCAATCGCGCCATCAGGGTCCCTTCCGCTACTCTAATACGACCTTCGATCTGGGTATGATCAGTCTCTAACGCAGCCGTTGTACAAACTTCTTCCCAGGAAAACCGCTGACCTTTTGATGAAGAAGAGGGAATCGCCATTTTAGCCTCCTTGGCGTGAAGTATTTGCATAAAGATTATGGTTCTGTCTGGCTCGACACTCACGACTCGGTCAATCAGTAAACGAAGACAGACTCGGACCGCTGGCTTCCCGCTTACATTAATAGTCAATGAGTGGGGAAGGGGATCTGCGATAGTTGCGAATCAGCATTCCCTAACATCTCTCTTGTCTCTTGCCTCACACAACGTCACGCCAGCAGTTCCGTTCGGGCAGCCATTCTCTGCGGTATGTCAAGCGATAGAGAACTTCCTTCCACTCCCCTATCGGTGTGCGCCACACCGTGACTGAATACTCCATGGCATCGCCCCCTCAGCAAGTCGGGTGAACGAACCGAGACGATTACAAGATTAGGTTCTGTCTGGCTCGATGTCGTTGCTCTGAAGCAATAAACCCTGCATAGGCTCGGCGCTTGGAAAAATTGAGAAGGGACGTTTCGATCCTCAGTTGGCGAAATCAGGCGATTACACTCAAAACCACTCTTTGCGATGCCGTAGCGCCAAACACCTCAAACGCTTTGTTGTTTCAGAACTTCTGTTCTTCTGGCAGAACGACCGGTAGTAAGATCGCCCCATGCGAGACTTCCCGGTTGAGAAACTACAGCCGCTTCTCGGCCATCTCGTTGCCGACCCGGTTGGTTTGTCCATTGAAATTCCACTGGCTCCCTTCACTATCGATGAGGAAGTGGTCGAAACGTCGATTTTCTTGGGTGGCGTGAACCTGCCTACTGCAGACATTCTGAAGCTGGCCGGGCAGGCGTTCAGCTTTCCAGCAAATCCCAAACCCGGGTACTTTGACGGCAGTGTGTACGTTCAACACGCCCACCACCCCGTCGATGTGACTTCCATTCGCTTTGGCCGTGCGGATGGCAATACCATCGAAATCGAGCTTGATTTGCTGTTCGTCTTTGAGTTTGAAGGCTTGGACGATTACAGGAATACTCCGTGGACTTTGATCACCCAGATCGGCAACTCTGAAAAATAACCGCCTTTCGTCAGTTGAACGAAAACAGGCGTTTACACTCACAACCCCGGTTTGGGGCGTAATTGGTGTAATGGGGATTTTTCACCAACCATCCTCCTTACGCGCGACCAACCTCTCTGCATTCATTGACTAGCCCGTCTCACGGCCGTAAGATTCGCGCACAGTGATCGGCCAGACCATCTCGCACTATCGCATCATCGAGAAGCTCGGTGGCGGCGGAATGGGTGTTGTCTATAAGGCCGAAGACACTCGGCTGCATCGTTTCGTCGCCCTGAAGTTTCTGCCTGACGAAGTGGCGCGCGATCCGCAGGCGCTTAGCCGGTTTCAGCGTGAGGCGCAGGCTGCTTCGGCGCTGAATCACCCCAACATCTGCACCATTCACGACATCGGCGAGCAGGACGGGCAGGCGTTCATCGCCATGGAATTCCTGGATGGCGTGACTTTGAAGCACCGCATTGCGGGACGGCCTCTCGAACTGGAAATTCTGCTGCCACTGGCCATCGAGATTGCAGATGCGCTCGATGCGGCCCACGCCAAGGGAATCGTCCATCGCGATATTAAGCCCGCCAATATTTTTGTGACCGAGAGAGGCCACGCCAAAATTCTCGACTTTGGACTGGCAAAAGTCGGAACGGTGGAAGTTCTTCCTCCGCCAACACGCAGACGCGCACGATCAACGAACAGCAACTCACCAGCCCGGGCGCTACGCTGGGCACGGTGGCTTACATGTCGCCCGAGCAGGTGCGGGCAAAAGAACTGGACACGCGCACCGACCTGTTCTCGTTCGGGGCTGTGCTGTACGAGATGGCAACGGGCACTTTGCCATTTCCGGGAGAGAGTTCGGGCGTCATATTCAAAGCGATTCTCGACTCGACTCCTCCCTCGCCGATTCGCTTCAATCCGGTGCTTCCGCCCAAGGTGGAGGACATTATCAGCAAGGCGCTGGAGAAGGATCGAAACCTGCGCTATCAAAGTGCGGCGGAGATGCGAGCCGACCTGCAGCGACTCAAGCGGGATACCGACTCGGGAAGGTCAGGCGTAATCTCTGCCGCCGGTACGGAAGGTGATACGGCGGTGGGGACAGAGAGCGCTGCGCGTACGGCGCTCGTCCCCAAGCAAGGATCGCCTGCACGGAGAAGATGGGCGCTTACAACCGGAGGCTTAGGTCTGGCTGTGATCGCGGCAATCGCCTATGTTCAATCGCGGCCTCTACCTGTTCCCAACGTATCGGGCTACAACGCGGTGACGCATGACGGGTATTTAAAGGGCCTTGTCGGCACGGACGGAGCGCGGCTTTATTTCAATGAGTTCCCTCCTGGAGGGTCGGCCATCGCGCAAGTGTCGATTACTGGTGGAGAGGTGGCGCATGTCCCGCTGCCCGAGCCCACGATGTCGCTGTTAGATGTTTTCCCGGATGGGGCGACCCTGCTGGTCGCGGACCTAGTAGGGCTGACATCCTTCCAGGGGCCACTCTGGGGACTGCCGGTCCTTGGCGGTTCGCCGCGCAGACTGGGGGACATCACGTCACAGGCCGCCGCCTGCTCGCCGGATGGACAAGCAATCGTCTATGCCGAGGGCAAGGACCTATTCCTGGCAAAGAGTGATGGGGGCGAATCCCGCAAACTGGTCTCATTGCCAGATTTCGCTTTTGATCTTGCCTGGTCGCCGGACGGCAAGATGATTCGATTTCGACTCAGCGACATCCAAGCCGTTCAAGGCTCACTCTGGGAGATTGCCGCGAACGGCACGAATCTGCATGCCGTCTTACCCGGCTGGCGTACGCCTGCGAGCGAGTGTTGCGGCAAATGGACTGCCGACGGGAAATATTTCGTTTTCCAGTCCGCGGGCGGCATTTGGGGCATTGCCGAAAAGGCGAGTTGGTTTGGGAAGGTCAGTGCCCAACCCGTTCAGTTAACCTCCGGTCCGATGACATTTTCTTCACCTCTCCCCAGCAAGGATGGCAAGAGGCTGTTCGTAGTGGGTGCGCTGGCGCACGGGGAACTGTCTCGCTACGACGTGAAGTCCGCAGCGTTCGTTCCATTTCTTTCCGGAATCTCAGCAGACAGTGTCAGTTTCTCGAAGGATGGGCAATGGGTCGCTTATGTCAGCTTCCCGGAGGGAACGCTGTGGAGAAGCAGAGCCGACGGCAGCCAGCGAGTTCAGCTCAGCTACCCGCCGCTCACCGCCTTCCTCCCCCGTTGGTCGCCCGACGGCAAGCAACTCATCTTCTACGCATTATTGCCCGGCCGAAACGCAAAGTTGTACACCGTTTCCCCCGATGGGGGAGCTTCGCGTGAACTGATGGCGGAGGACACTACGGACAAATACGATCCGGGCTGGTCACCGGATGGAACAAGAATTATCTTCGCCAATAGGCCAACGAATCCCAGCAGCAACATTCGCATTTTCGA
>CAVOSN010000034.1:0-17434 GCA_963698805.1 uncultured Acidobacteriota bacterium
CGCCATTACACTCAAAACCCCTTCCTCCGGGGGGCTGGCCGAGCGTCAACGAGTGTAATTGCCTGATTTCAACAGCTACAGAACTCTGCTTCGTTCAGAACGATTAAGCTCCGTACTTCTTTACAATTGACAAACTCCAGCGGAGAATAAGGCGTCGTTCGAAGGAGGCTCTTATGAAAAGGCCTTCCACGTGGTTTTGTCCTGTCGCGGTTTTTTGTCTCTGTTTCGCTCACGCCGAGCAATCTCAAATCGAAGCATCACAACCTGTACTCCCATATTCCCTCAAGCTGGCGGATACGAAGCCGCTAGGCGGGGAATCAGCTCCGGCTTTCGAGTTGCGAGACCCCGACATCTTCGCGATGATTGACCCTGAGAGCGCGTGCCCGTCCCCGTCCAATTGTCTGATCAGGCTTTGTCGCGTCGCGGGTAACGGCAGACTGACCGGGTACTGCCTCACAGGTTCGCGAGGCGGCTTTGTCACCAGGCTTATAACCCTACAAGCTGTCCGCCCGGGGCAACGGCGAGGAGCCGTGTCTCGAAGCAATGCGGTCCAAGCAGGTTCGTAGTCGATGCCACGAGACCCTGCTCGTAGCCAAAACAGTATTAGCGAGTGCATTCGGTCGTCAAGGCGGCGCAGTTCTGCATCAATTAGCGCATAAGCGACCTGCCCGTTCATGCCAGCATTTTCGCCCTTCGGCTCAACTGTTGCAAAATCGCCATTACACTCATTGACCCTGCCGTGGGAGTTTTGACTGCAAAAGTCACGTAGAGGGATCGGTCGTGTTCGCAGAAGGGCTCCGCTGATTACCTTCGACAGCCCACCGATGTGCGTCCTTCCTTGTGAGCTGAGGACTACAATTAAAACCGTGAGACACTACACCACCAGTCGAATCGAAGGTGGAATACTCTTCAAGTGCATCCGCTGCAAATACGGAGTCAGTACACTCGATTTCGACGACCGGGGCGGCAATCTCCGCACCCAAGCCGCTACAGCTATCAATCGGCATGCTTCCGAGGTGCACCACCAGCCCACGATGTATTCATCGCTCGATCCTGACCGGAGCATCTGGCGGGCGTAATCCGAGCTGCCTCGTTCGCAAACAGTCGTCTTCGTGGGTGCATGGTTGAGGCGGGAATCGAGCAGCTAGATTCCGCCTTTGTTGATAGCTGTTGCAAAATCCCCATAACGCTCAAATCCACCCTGGTAAGGTCCTCATTGGAAGGCTGCCCACAAACCCTCTTGTGCCCGATCCGCTAACCGATTGAATCGACTGACCAGAGACAAAGGTCTCGTGCCCGCCCAGAATCAGATGTTTTTGACGTTCTATCGCCCTGACGGCGGGTGCGCGCGGCTGTTCCCACGAACCGATAACGGTAGCCAAACGAAAACTTTGGACTGACGGCCGATTCGCCGCATTTTCCTCCAATTCAGTGATCAAAACGGGCTCGTCTTCCAAGCAGTGTGCCGGAAGTGTGCGTCTTTGTGCGAACAGAGTCATAGTGAACCCCGTCGGGCAGCAGCGCGGCGAACTGTCGGTCCTTGTACGCGTTCGATCTTTTCATGATCGGCGCTGACTCCAAACATCGGTGCGGTGCCCTGTCTTCGAATTCGGACTGGTACACCGGTTGCTGGTTCAGGATCGGCCCAACCGGCTCCCGACCGGTTCCACCAGTCGGGTTGCGCTTCCTTCTAAGCTGCTTGCCATAAGATGTGAATCGAACGGAAAAATGTAGTAGGCAAAGCCGGCGGTAACAGTGCTTATCCGACAGTCACTGCGGCGACCTCGTAGTCGTCAACACGAGGAATGGTGAAACGCAAGACCGAATCTTCGAGCCGGAACGGAATCGTTCTGTCGGAACGAAGGAGGTCCACCGTCTTGACTTTCATTCCGCTGGGCAACGTCATGCTGACAGTCTGTGGGCCCAACGGGTAGACAGTGCTAAGCCATCCGTGATGCGCGTTCTGGTTCGTGTAATTAAGTAGGTGGACGGCGTAACCCGGAATAGTTTCCCAGCCAAAGAATTCGAGGAAACCATCACCGTCAACGTGAACGATGGCTTCATCTTGGGTGACCCAGCGAATAGTGTTGTGCAATAAGCGCAGAAGATCGCCGTGACCGGTAAGCCAAAAGGTTCGTTCGACATCTCCGGAAAAATAGGCGAGGCGGCTGCGGCCAACTTCCGTCAGCACGACTGCGGGCTCATCGGTGTGCGAAGCCGGCGGGTAAGCCAATTCCGGGGGATATTGCACGAAGCCGGGGACAATGGTGAGAACCGGATTCTGCACGGGTTTCACTGGCACACGGTTTTGCGCTCCCGGCAGCCAGTTGGTATTTGAGAAGCCGTCGAGGATTGGATGACTGCGTTCAATGCGGCCGTAGTAAGCGTTGCCATTCGTACCGATAACATCCCCAGCTTTGCTGATGCCGAGCAGATTTGCGAGGCCAAATTCCTCGCGGCGCTGCAGGTTCTCGTCGTACAGGCTCGTTTCAAAACTTGCCATGATTGATCCCCCAGAACGGACGTAGTCGCGGATCTGCTGGCACTGGTGATCGCTGAGCATGGCTATGTTGGGTAGAAGCAGAGCGCGGTACTTGCTGATCCGTTCGAGAGCGAGGCGATCCTCGTGTACGAAGTCGAAAGCGAAGCGGCCGTTGAGGAGCGTTGCGTAGATCCCGTGGGTCGTCTCACGCATGTAATCGTGCGCGTGAGCGCCCACGGGAGGCGGATACAGAAGTTGCGTGCTCTGGCCCATGACGACGCCGACGTTCGCCAAGGATCGACGAGGTTTCAAATGGGCGTCGTGTTTCTTCGCCCATTGAAAATAGTCGGAGCCTACCTTTTGCCAGCGGCGATCTTCTCCGAATCCCGCCTCCGAGCCGATGAAGTGGTAATAGAGCGCCATGCCGCTGGCCAGCGTTTCGTTCAGCCACATCCTAGCTTCGGCGGGATTCTTAGAGGCATTCCGCCAACGGACCGTGCCTGTCGAGTAAGCGGCTGATACGTTGGCGGCGAATTTCCCATCCATCATGGCGCTGCACACGCGGCCTTGCAGGCTGCATCCCCAAACCGCCGGGTCGTCGGAGGTGCGACCCTGATTGTCCGCCTGGAACCAAACTGCGGTCTTGCCGAGGAGATCGAGGTTGGGACCGCACCGGACATTGCCACCCAGGTTTGCGAAGTAAAAGCTGTCGGGTCTCTTTTGTTTGGCTATGGCGTCGTACTTGTGCCAGAGCTCAAGAACACGATCATTGAAAACGCGCCAATAGGCAGTCGTGTTGGACGGAGGAAGCTTGCTGCAGACGGCGCAATGACAGTTCGGCAGATCGCCGATCGGAGGCCATCCATTGGTGTAGAAGCAATCCACGTCGTAGAGCGAATTAATTTCGCGCATAATGGCCGGAACGTAATCGTCCATATAGCTCGTGAACATACAGGTGCGGAATAGCCGCGAGTCTTCGCGACTGAGGAGAACCGACCCGTTGGCGTCACGCATGGCCCATTCAGGATGGGCGTCCAAGGCATCGCCCCAATTCAGGTCCGGACTCATACGAGCGACCACGCGCATGCCGCGCTTGCGGGCGGCAGTGACACATTCACCGAAGAAGTCACGGCCATTGAGAAATTTTCCGTGACGGTGGAACGGAACTCTTGAGGGATAGAAGGCAAGAATGCCGGTCACGCTTATGAAAACGATGTCGGCGCCGGCGGAGTGCCAATAGTCTGCCCATTCTTCAATGTTCATCACGGCCGGATCGTGCTCGGTCATGTTGCTTTGACCGACGCGGTGAATGTTCTGCTGCCAGGGCAAGGTGGACGGATCGACCGGAGCAAGCCTGGCTGGCAGCGGAGTGAGTTTCGGAACCGTGCCGCCGATGGTTGTGTCGGCGATTGTTTCTGCTGAGGTCGTCGCAAGATTGAGCGTCTGGACGGCGGCGGCCAATGGAAGGGATGCAGCGCTCGTCTTTAGGAAAGTGCGCCGGTTGAGCATGCGCTCCATTATGGCCGATTACGATTCTTACGAATCACAAAGGGAGCCTCGTCGTTAGGCTTTTTGAGAAACAGCCGGTCTCCAGTTCTCGTCAAACCAATCGGACTGGTGCAGCAGAGGACCTTCCCGGCCCCGCGCCGACACTTTCTCCACTGCGGCGACCCGGCCATCGCGCACCAGCAGGGCTGAGTCGAAATTATTCACTGTGGGACAGATGTGCCGCGGCAGGAGATACAACGCTTCACCTACAGGCGTACTCGTTCCATCCGTTACCCGAATCGGTAAGTGCTCCTCGCTGGGAGAAAGTGGGCTCATGCCGGGATGTCCGAGAACGACACAAGTCGGAATTCCGGCATCGGCCGATACAGCCTTGTGCCCGGCATCGCACGTAACGATGCCGTCATGAGGATGGCTGACTACCCGAGTCAGAACCAGCGCAGCCGGTGCATAGCCGTACGAAGCAGGTAATTGCGCCAGGCAAGTGGCATCGCCGTAGACAATCGTTCCCGGCGAAATGCGGTGGATTAGCCGGTTGCTGAAACCCGCGTATGAGAGCGAGGCAGGAAACGTAGGCGTGCCCGCCGTGATCAATTCTGGAATGTTCAGGCCGTGTCGTTCAATCGTGCGGACAAGTTCGAGCAGTTCGTCATAACCGGCATGTGCCGCCGCGGTCCGTTGTGGCTCTTCGAGCACTCCATACTGGCCGTCGTAATATTGCAGCCCGCGGAACTCCAGGCCAGTGCTCTTAATCTGCCGGATCAGGCTGCAGATGCGGTCTGGCTGCGACACTTCGATGCCCGTCCGGTTCATGCCGGGATTGATGTCCACAAAGACACCAACTCCGCTTCCGCGCCATTGTGTGACTTGGTAGTCGTTCTCAGCCAGAACGGAGATTTTCGTCCTGGGGACCTGATCTGCGATTTCACGCACACGACGGGCATTGGCGCCCATGATTGGATATGCGAGAAGAACATCCGCAGCGCCAGCATCGCACGCAGTCATAAGCTCTAACGTAGTGGCGCACTTGAAATTTCTCACACCATGCTCGATCAGCATGTGGACTGTGAAACCCAGCTTCGCCGTCTTGATATGCACGCGCCAGCGATCGGTGTCGCCATTCAGCAGCGCCAGGGTGCGCTCGATATTCGAGGCGATCAATGCCGGGTAGATCACGAGTGCCGGAGTGAGCACCTGTTCGAAATCAGGCACTCGGTATCGCTCCTCCCAAGGGTACTCGCTCAGCATGAGCATAAGAACTGCCATGGTGCTTCGATCATATCTCGCGCCGGGCCATGGCAGGAAATTCATCTCAGACCTGCAGTTGGCGCAGGTAGCGAACGCTGGCTCGCATCATGTCGAGATTCATCTCGACAAAGTAGTTCTTGACACCCGCGGGTTTGGCAGCAGTGAAGATTTTCTTCCAATTGAGGGTGTCTTGCCCAACGGGCACGATCTTCTTCGTTTGCGCAGACCACCCCTGCACGTGCATGGAGATGAATCGTCCGGGGTACTTTGTCAAGTATTCGGCGGCATCATAGCCGCGGCTGATGGTCGAAACCTGGAACTGGAACTTCACCAGCTTAGGATCAAGAAGCTCGAAGAGCACATCATAAGTGCGCTTGCCGTCGACTATGGAGAGTTCGAAATCCTCGTTGTGAAGGCCCTGCTGGATACCGGCGTTCATGGCCTTTTCGGCGATCTTGTTGTACTCATCGGCAGCGCGTTTTACGTCATCCATGGTCGGGTTCTTGGGCCCGGACAGGGTCGCCACGAGCATCTGGGCCAGCCCTAGGTCTTTGGCCCACGCGATCGCCGCGTCCTGTTCTTTTCTGAGTTCGTCGAGGCCGAAATGAGAACTGATGCAAGTGAGGCCGGCATCATTGATGATTCGCTTCAGCTCGGATCCCTTGTACTTGGTCAGCCCGCCGAATCCGGAATCGGAATATCCGGCAGGAGAACACATCTCGATCGCCTGGAATCCCGCGGCGGCGAGTGTCTTCAGCGTGTCAGGAAAATCTCTTGAGATCATGTCGCGGACTGGCCAGGTCTGGCACCCGATTGGAAGACCAAGCGGATTAGCGTGGAGCTCCATCACTCCACCGCACATCAAGCCCGCCACAGCGGCTTGCGCCGCTGCACTCTTGCAGAATTCCCTTCTCGAAATTGCCGACATGAGATATCTCCCAGAAATAAGTGGCTAGCGCTTACAATTCCCACCCTTTGCGTCGTTCCGGATGGACGTACTTCTGTGCCAAATCGGAGTTGTTCACCTTCATGTTGAGTTGGTCCCAGGTCAACCTTTGACCGGTCAGTACGGCGATGTTTCCCAAGTGGAGCGTCTCCGTTACCGAGCCTTCGAATTCGAAATTGCCGCCCGGCCTGATCTTGCTTCCTTTGCAGGCATCGAGCCATTCCCGCTCGTTACCAGGGGATCTGGGCAGAGTTTTGGGCGGTTGTTGGAAGGCGTCCATTTTAGATTGCGGAATCAATCTTGGATTTTTTCCGTTGAAGCCGCACAGAATTTTGCCTCGGTCCCCTATGAAAAGGAGCCCTTCGTCTTCATCAGTCTCGCCCCGGAAAGGACGATCGGGCTCGAGTTCCTCCGGTCGCGGCGGCTTCAATCCTCCGTCATACCAGGTGAATTTCACCGGAGGCATGTCGCCGCGAGCTGGGAAGTCGTAACGAATGATGGAGGCAAGCGGATACGTCTCATCGTAGCGGTCCGTGGAACTCGCTTCGATGCTCAACGGCGCTTCCAACTTCATCACGCGGAATATGGTGTCGTAGCTGTAGCAGCCCATATCGCCCAGCGCGCCACACCCGAAGTCGGACCATCCGCGCCACAAGAACGGCAAGTAAGCGTGGTTAAACGGACGTTCCGGAGCCGGGCCGAGCCACAAATCCCAATCCAATCCTTCTGGCACCGGCTGCGCTTCTTTGGGGCGTTCCACACCTTGCGCCCAAAATGGCCGGCTGGACCAATTGACCACCTCCCGCACAGGACCGATGGCACCGCTCCAGATCCACTCACATAACAAGCGGGTGTCTTCGGAAGCCTGGTTTGCAACCGCGATTTGCGTGGCTACACCGGTCTCGCGGGCGATAGCGGCAATCTGCCGCGCTTCGTAGATCGTGTGCGTCAATGGCTTCTGGCAGAAAACATGCTTCCGCTTCCTCATCGCCGCCGCGGAAACGGCGGCGTGCAGATGGTCCGTCGTGCATACCACAACTGCGTCGAGATCATGCTGCTTTTCGAGCAGGTCGCGAAAATCGGTAAATGCAGCGCAGCCGCGATACTGTCCCGAACGCTGCTGGCTTCCGTAATAGCCTTCGACGATTTTCTGGCAAGGCTCGCGCCCAGCCATGCCGCTGGTGACCGTAAGCGAATGCGTCAGTTGAATTGGTTGATCAGGACTGAGCCAATCCCATCCACTATCAACTCCAAGCAACTCGCGGACAGATTTGCAGAACTCGTGGGTATCCCATTGCGGATAGCCCGCGCTGCTTTGATTGGCATCGCAAACGGCGACACCCTGGACGTCTGGCTCCCGCAAAAAGCGCAGCATTACGCGCAACCCCTGGGCGCCGACACCGATGAATGCGATATTGACTTTGTCGCTGGGCGGAACATATCCCGGACCGCCTAACACGCGACGGGGAACGATAGTGACTCCCAGCGCCGCAGCCGCAGTTTGTGCAAGGAAGTTGCGCCGGGACACAAGATGTGATGAAAGAGTGGACACGTTGACCCTCTTTCTCATCGGGCCTCCGTATGAAAGAGGTGCGAACCGTGATTTTACGCCTGGTCTGTCTAGAACGAAGCCCTTTATGTACTTCAAGCCTATGCACTGTCACGCGCGTATCCTCTTCGCATCCGACTGACATTCCAACAGGCGAAGTAGGCTTTTGAAAGCAGTAGATCGTGATTATTTGCTGGGTGCGGTGCGCCGGCTGTGTGCTCCATCTCAATCCAAGCGAAGGTCATCGCCACAAAGAGGCTGGCTGAATCGTGAATGAACAAGGCGTGACTAGTCGGCCTCTTCTTCAAAAGTGGTGAAGTATTTGTCGATGGTCATCGGTTTGACTACGATGTCCAAAGGGCCGAGAGCTCTTCTCGATCTTACCCCTGTCGGCATCGCTAATCCTCGAACCGAGATAGACCTTGGTGACGCATTCCGCGTCCCGGTAGTAGGCCTTCCCAAGTCCGGCGAACATTCTCCATTCGCGCTCATAGAGCCAGCGATAGTTTTTGTAGACAACACCATTTTGGCCAGCTGCCTTGGGTCTTTGCTTGTGCGGTGCACTGTCGGCACTGTTTCGTCGTAATACATCCGGATAAAACTAATATTGTCGCCTAGTGCTCTCAAAAGGCGCGCAAGACTGTAAGCGACACAGAAGCCCGTGAACTGGTTCGCGTAGTGCGCCCACATCAACTCGTGATCGTAAACCTCGCTGAACGAGCACACGCCAATACGTGCCTTATTGTCACGAATCGCGTTCCTGATGTCCCGATATTTGGCGCTCTTTCTCAAGAGACTGCTAGAGGTAAAAAGCCCCTCCATCGGATCGTTCAGGTTCATGTAGGGCGAGCAATAGAGATAGCCCTTGAGAATGCTGTCCAGCTCGCGGTCGAGGTTGGCGATCGAGCGGTAGCGGTAGAGTCGTCGAGGTTGGACGTAAGATTCAATCGTTGCCATGTGCGCTAAATCTCTTTGCCGGAGACGGCTTGGCAGATTTCCTCGGGCAGGTTTCGCGGATTGACGGATTGATCCTAGCTTCTTTTTCAACACTGCAACCAGCAACCAGACATTCTGCCGCATGTCGGTCATCAGGAAGTAAAACGCATCGCGTTCGGCGCGGGACCATTTTCCTGCATCTTCCGGTTTCAATTTCTCGGCGAGGGTGCAGAAGTCGCTTAAGGCTGCCGAAATATCCTGAACGAGGACTTCACAGGACGGGTCCGCCCACACGCCTTTAGACGCATCTCGGATAGCTTTGCGGGCCTCGTAGAGACTCTGCATCGCGTAGCGCGGCGCTTCATCCTCAGCGCATGCATAAAATAGGCGGCGCGCATCGATCTCAGTCACTATGCTGTGAACGCGATTGAGGTCAGCATCCTCGAGCTTGATGGGGCCAAACGTGAAGTTGCCGTTGGCGGCGGCTTGGCGGAACGACGCAACGAGCTTATTGAAGAATCCGTTGGAGCGCTTGAGGAGGTCGGCCTCGGTTACGTTTGCATCGACCTGGAAGTTTCGCAGACCCACGGTCCTCTCCTATTCAATTGCCCGCTAATCGGGAATATAGCCGAGGTTCTTTAAACGGTTCACAAGGGCTTGCGTACTGACGCCATATTTTCGGGCAAGATCGGACAGAAAATCGTCGTCGAGCAAATTGACATAATCCTCGGCTTCAAGATCCCCTCCAGGAAGCGGCGAGGCATCAGAAGCGACGCGGCAAATAGATTCGCTTCGCGTTCATCATCGTCAACCCCTTGGCTGGACACGTCGTCGCGCAAGCGAACGCGAAACGCATGATCCACATGAAGCTGTTCCTGATCGTGAAGCAGCAGGTGCCCCAATTCATGCGCCGTGGTGAAGTTTTGCCGGACGGGGGCATGATGGGTGTTGACGCCGATCACGCTCTGGTCCTGGTCTCGATAAAGAAATCCGGACACGTCATCCTCCAGCGACTGGTGGAAGATTCTGGTGCCCCTCGCCTTGGCAATGCGTTCCACGGGCACAGGAGCGTCGGATATGCGGTGGGCGGTGAGCAGTTCTTCAACGAGATTTTCAATCCTTCGTCTTCGAATGGCCATGATTGTCCTCCTTCTCCGCAGGTTTGATCCCAGCCTCGACGAACTTTCTCGCCTCCTTTGGGGAAACCTCTGACGGATGCCTTGAAGCAAGGCGGGCCAGACGGGCGACTCGATCTCGGCTGCGTGGCCGCCCACGGAACCTTTGGCTGCGACGAAAAGGATTGCTACACGATAGTCCCGCAGGGAAAGCCCGCGACGGCCTTCTTGTTCGAATTGATTGCTCGGCTTCAAGCGACGGCGACCGTTCCCATGATTGACATCCGGGCGTATGCGAAGTGGCTGGCAACCTGAAAGTGGGAAGATCAGGGGTCTTGTATGACTTGCGCTGCGTTTGGCAGTCCCCGCGTATTTGTAAGTTGTTGTGAAACCGATTCACGCAGCGCTGTCACGCCAACGTTCCACCCGAAAATCAGCCTCGAACCGCCGACTGACTGTCGGTCAGTCGGCGGCGGGCAGAGTTCTGAGATGACTTCCCAGATGCCGACTTCTGGCCCGGAACAATTTTCGGGCTGCCGGTATCGGCCAATTCTCAACCAGTGTAATCGCCTGTTAACAACAAGCAGAAAGCAGGGGCGTGAAATCAGCTCGGGGATAATCAAAGGGAGCCGAGCTCCACGCGACCGAGATAGGATTTAACGCAGCGATAATTTTCTAGAGCATTTAATATCCCGACGTGGGAGCGATTTTCCGGTTAGCCGATCCCTAAATCGAAAACGCCGGATTGCCTTCTATCACCTTCTGCTCGAGATTCGGACGTTCGTGCTTGCGCCAGAGCCTTGCAGCGTGTCGAACCCGATAGAGAATAGGTCCGCCATCCGGCTGGTCCTGGCGAACGATGGGACGCGGCAGGCAGATGAATTCCGTCTCTAGCCGGTCCGCTGCTGCGTGCACTACCGAATACCCATGGCCGCCCATGTCAACAAACGACACGTGCGGTGACAAATCTCGGTTGGAAAGCTGGCGTGACTTGTGCACGTCACCACTCTTCGCATATTCCAGGCATGACCGAACACCGTGACGCACCAGCATATTAATAGTGGGTTGCGGACGGTTGTCACCAGGACCTTGCCCGAGGAACAGAGCCCGCAGCGGAGCGTCTTTGGGCAGGTGATGTTCCATTGACTCCACCATTCCGGGCGCGGAGATTGATCCAACCACGAATGCCACACCTACGGGGTCAAAGGGCTTCGGCGGGAGAGACTTCGCCGATAAACCAGCCCAGAAGCTATGCGCGGTCGCCCGCCACCGTGGCAAACCCCGTAATCCCATGCTTTTGAATGAAATCGTAAATTTCACCGCGCTCCTGATAGGCAGTGCTGACGTCCCCGCCGCCAAAGCTGGCATACCCAGCACCGGGCCAGGCGCTTGCAACCATCCCTGGAGGAAGGTTCTGCGGGTCGGCGCGCATATCCAGCGTCGAAGTTGTGCTTCCCCAGATCTTCCAGGTAGTTTTCGAATTCCGCAGTCGTTCCAGAAACCACGCTTTTTGCTCGGCTCCGAGCAGGGTCTGCGCGGGATCCGCCTTACGGAGGTTCGGAACTTGCTGGTCCCCGAAACGGATGGTGTTGGGCGGTTTGCCTCCGTTGTAATCCCGACCGCCATCGATTATCTCAAGCACCTCCTCAGGCACGAACTGCGAATAGTCCTTATTAAAGAAATCTGCGTCATCGAACTTGGTTCCGGGGTCCTCCGATCGGTAGCTTCGCTCGTCGGTGATAATGAGCTCCACGTTCCGGCCCCAGCGCAGCGACCGGTATCCCTTCAGACTATTGATCGCCGCAAGATTGTTGGCCTCCTGCCCGAGTCCATGCTCATCGAAAACAGTGACCGGGGCATCCTTAACCTTAGGTGGGTTGAACTCTTCTAACGAGGGACCACCGCTCTTCACCATACGCGCGGGCTGATACTCAAAAAATGCCTGCATGGCAGCGACCTTGCGTGTCTGCGCGGGACGCGTTTTGCCGTCGAACACTTGCAAGGCTTGCCATCCTTGCCAGCTGTACTCATGGTTATCCCACATGGGAACAAAGGGCCAGCGGGCACGAGCGTCCTGCAGGTCGGGATCATGCAGGTAGGCGCGATACACAGCACGGTAGTCATCCACGTCACTGGGATGTGGAAGTCCTGAATTTTCTCTCCTTGAGGATAACGAACGATTTCCCTCACCTTGCGGTCGTAATAAGTGGCGCGGTCCTCCGGATACCAGACCAGCTCGTATATGAAGTCGCCCAGGTGCAGAACAAAGCTGAGCCGGTCCTGCTCAGAAGCGTGCTCATCCTCGAAGATCATTCTTCGGTACGCGTTCTGCGCTCCGAGGTTTGCGTTCTGACAACTGACGAACGCGAAGTGTACCGGCCGAGAATCATCATCGGCAGGCGCGGTGATGGTGCGGCCGAGGCGGCTGCCGGAACCCTCAGGATCGGTAAAGCGATACCAATAGACCTGGGCCGGCTTCAGTCCTCCGACCAGCACACGACAGGTCCAATCCGCCTCCGCCGAAATCGACACTCTCTGAGTTGCGATCACACGCTGGAACGTCTGGTCGAGCGCCACTTCGACGATCAATTCCTGGGCCGGTTTAGGCTGCGGGGCGCGCCGGGTCCACAGCAATACGCTGTTGCTGTCGGGATCGCCGGAGGCTACACCTTCCGGGAAAAGGTCGCGACGCTCGCGCCAGGAAATCTTCGAGGGAGTCGAGAATGAGCGACCCCAAGCCGCTTCCGCACCAAGCACCGCGGCCACAGCCAGAAAATCGCGACGGCTAATATTTCCCATGCTGTAACTCCTTCTTTCCGCTGCAAGGCCCACGCACACTCGAGATGAGACAGTCTCGTCCCAAATAGTGAGAGCGAACATGTCGGCCCACTATCTTGGACGGTCTAGCGCTGCGAGCGTGATCACAAGATCTTGCCTATTGAGTTGGTTCGCCCTTGAGAAATGTTTGCTGAACCCGCGAAATGCTTCACAGGATTTGAGGGCGATGCCGCCCCCATCACCCGCCACATGAATTCCCCCAGATGTATGCTACGTTTCGTGTCCGCAGGGGGACAATGGTTCCTCTCTTCAGCTTTGGGATTACGCTGGTAGAAGCGTGCCCACGCTGAGGATCTCCTGTCTTGCATCGAGAACCCGGAGTTCTCGCTACGTGTCCTGTCGTGACCTAAGTTACTCGCCGTTTTGTAATCGCGAATCGATAATATGCCCCATGGATCAGACCGTTCCGCGAACGCGACTATTCTGCGTTGTCGGGGCTTACGCGGCGGTTGTGGCACTGTCCGCAGTGTTGATCTTTGAACGATACGTGGCATACATGAGACACCCTGACGATGCGGCAGCGTACAGCGGTATGTGGGCCGGCGGAGACTTGGTGCTGGAAGTGTTCATTGCCGGCATGCTGCTGGTAGTAAGCTTCTTCCTCGTGATCGCGATCTTCAAATATGAAGCGGCCTATACGACCTATTCCAAGATTTTGGTTACGCTGAGCCTGACTGCTCCGGCATCGGTCGGTTTAATGGCGATTTCAGCCGTGGGTCAGAGTAATTCTGTGCTGGGTTACGTCTGCCTTTACCGTGTGTTGGCCTCGCCTCTTGTGCTGCTGGGTCTTGGGATGAGTCGCCTGTTTTCGCGCTTCCCCAAGCCCACACGGATGACCAACTATGCCTTGCTGATCGAGGCGCTGACTCTCATTTTTATGGTTTTGATGCTTTTCTTACCCTTCCACTTCCAGCACGACATAAAGATCCCATTGACGTCGTAGTTTGCGAAAATCTCTATAACGCTCATTGACCACGCGAATTTGCCGCTTGGGCTCGGAGGTTGGTCATAAACGGGCTTCTCGGAAATGCTCGACAAGGGAGACCGCCGGACACGCCCGGTGTGCGAATTGTGTGCGTGGAATTCGTCAGGAATATGAGCGACGGAATAGAACGAATTGGCTGACTGTCGGTGAGCCGTTCGCTACTCCTACTGAGATGACTCCCAGATGCGACTTCTGGCCTGGCACTGGAAGAATGCGACCCGGCGGGCCTCAGTTTGCATTTCCGATCGTGATCGCCCAAGTCGTGCAACTTTGTGGGCCGCTAGCTGGGAACCCGCGTTGGAGGGCCAGAGGCCTGGCCCGTTGGATTGCGCAGCTGGGTTCCGCAGTAGGGACAGTAGATGTCATTTCACAACCGCGCGCTGGCACTGTGGACAAATCGGCTCAGCCTGTATTGCAGTGAGGGCAGAAGCTGAACCCAGGCTGCACGACATAGCCGCATTGTGGGCAAACGCTTCGCAATGGGAGCCGTAGTAAAATAAAAATCATGCCCAGAGCGTTGGGAACAACAATAGCCAGAATTGTCCAAAGGGTCGGGCTTATGCCGCGGCGTTTGGCATCGCGGTTGATATAGCCGATTAACAACAAAAAACAGCCACCTAGAATACCGGCCAGCAGGCCGAGCAACGGCCGGCCCCATGCTGGTATTGGATGAGGCTGTGGGTGGCGAACCACAGCGATATTGAAAAACCACTGCGCCGCGACGACGCGACACCGGCCAGGACCCAGGCCCAGGTCGGAATAATTTTGATTTCCCGCCGCCAGCCCAGTTTGAGTTCTTCTTTCGTTACATAAATGTGCCCACTTTCTGATCACCATTGCCCCGACCCTTGTCCGTGGCTCTTCACGTGAGTGCCGCGAGCCAACAACACCACGCTTACGACGAGTGCCGGCGCGATAAAGAAAAACAGGAAACCTGCTTGCCAAACGATAGTCGAGACTCCGGCCTGCTCTCCCATCCAGGCAAACAAGCTCCACACGAGCGGCAGGGTCAGTGTTGCGGTAAGCCCTACGCTTAAAGAAGCCGTCCCCACCAGCCACATGCGCTCCCGAGTCTCCCGAAGTCTGGGCGGTATGGGAAGCGCACACGCATCTGCGTGGCTCGCACCAAGCGGGCATCAGCGGCTACGGGAAGAGCGCGCAAGCGCGAACCGTCCGGCAGCGGCTTCCCGCATAATCACGGCAGGATGCGCACTCCTCGAGATGGTTCCGCAGCCAGATCTGGTGCGCATCCAGAGAGCGTCACCCAGAGCGATCAGCTCCGCGCCTCGTCATGTGTGTCCCGCGTCATGCCTAGGCTCCCTCCAACTGCGACATCAGCATGTTCACTGTGATACAGCCGCGACTTCACCGTGCCGACCGTGCTCCGGTCACCGTGGCAATCTCCTTCAAAAGCTAACCCCTCCTGAAAAACGCAATACCACGATCTCGCGGGGCACCTCTCGTCGGGATGCCGACCAAAGCGGCACTGATGCGCTCGGCCTGCTGGTGCTGCGCCACAACTTCCCAAGCCAATGGCCGGGTGTCGACTGGTTCCAGTGGGCGCGCTCTTGTCCTCCATCAGACCATCCAGGCTAACCTGGTGGTTCTCTTGCGGAAGTAATCGATGGTGAGATTTCTTGCCACCGCATAGAGCCAGAAAGCGAATCTAATACCTACCGTCGTACTCCTATGGCCGCGTTCCAGCACGCGAATCTCAGGTTTCCTGGAAAAACAGGTCCTCCGCCAGTTCACGATTTCCCGCGAGGTATACCAAGATAACGCAGCAGCCGGTGTTGTAAAACCGCCCATGAAGATGGTCCAGCAAGGGCGGAACGTGATTGCAAAGACCGCGAGCAATTGCTCTGGCCTCGGACTCCATGTCGATCATCAAGGAAGATGCTGTGTGTTTTTCAGCGCCACCGGATATACGGGTGGAGGACCTAAAAAAGATGCAAGGCGTGGTGGCCGGCCCTCCTGAGATTTTTCATCCCCGTGCTTCGCTAAGTGTAAGGGCGGGAGGAATTGCGATCAAATCATCTTTGATCATGGTGCTTGGCCTACTGCTGCTTCTGGTCATTCTGACCGGATGCGCGCCGGGCCCTAACCCATCCAAGGGAATGGTGAGTGAACAGTGGCGAAATCGCGGGCTTCTGGCTCGGCCTCTGGCAAGTCTTTATTGCGCCGTTCGTGTTCGTGCCCTCGTTGTTTAGGGGCGACCTTAATGTCGACCAGGTCCATAATACTGGAGCCTGGTACAACTTCGGCTATCTGTTCGGCCTAGCGTGCTTCTTCGGAGGCGGCGGCAACCGGGCGGCGGCGGCGGCGAAGTCTGGCAAGGTTGGCGCGGGCGCTAGAATAGGCAACTAAATCCCCGAGTCCGAAACTATCAAAAGACGGCCTTGTGGGAAGTGCAAGACAACATTCCCTGGTCCCACCGGGAAAATGGCACTGTGGGACACGCAGTGTGCCAGTTGTGTGCAGGAGGTCGTCCGGCGAGAAGGGCGAGTGGGATAAGAACGATCGGATGACTGTCGGTTGACCGGCTAACGCGTTTCCCTGGGGGTTTAAAGTGACCCTCAGTGTGCCAAGTGTGGGCGGTCATTTGGCAGATGTGATCGGCACAAGCTGGAAGCCACACAGGTTGAATTTGTGAGGGTCCTCCGTAGAGATGAGTTGCTCGAACCGCACAAGCATCAGATTGCCGACTATCTGCGGCCCAAATCGCTGACGATGATGTTGCTTGGGTTTTCTTCAGGCCTTCCCTTTCTCCCTGGTCGGCAATACGTTCGGCTACTGGTGGGCCATGAACACACCTCCCTGATGGCTATTGGGTTTCTTTCCTGGGTGGGCATTGCCTATTCGCTGAAGTTTCTGGCGGTGCGCATCCATGGATCGCGTCGACTTACCGATGTTTAAACGGCTTGGACATCGGCGCGGATGGACTTAAGACGTTCGCTCAGATTGTCGTCGGGCTGGCGCTGTTCGCTAGTGGGCGGAACTGGCACGAAAGCCGGGCTCGGCCGGCGGGGGCGCTTTTGCGCTCGTCGTCGCGTTTGCTTCATCGACACAGGACATTGTGGTCGACGCCTGGCGCATTGAATCGGCAGACGACGGAGAAGAACAAGGCCTCCTCGCGTCTGCCTATCAGTTCAGTCATCCCGCTGGCGCTCCTGGCTGCAGATTCCGTTATTCTCATCGTGGCAGCGACCTAGGCTCGCATTCCTACGGTATTTACGGCGCATGTATGGCGATTGGAATGATCGCCACCTGGTTTGCGAAGGAACCGGAGCTCGCAAGGCGAGGTGATGGATGAAAAAAGAAGCGCGCGCAATTCTGGAGCCTCGCGGCCTCTTCGACGCTGTTGTGGGGCCGTTCATGGCTTTCTTCCGCGCACATGGCTGGCTTGCGCTTGTGATGTTAGCGGCAATCAGCCTGTACCGGTTGCCGGACTTCATCATGGGCCCGATGGCGAATCCCTACTACCACGACATCGGTCTTTCGAAGCAAACAGTCGGGAGCGGTGCGTGGCTCAATCGGGCTGGATCGCAACGTTTGCAGGCATCGCAGCGGGTGGATCTCTGCTCGTTGAAGCTTGGCGACATGCGCGCACTAATCATCGGGGGTATTGTGCAGGCGGCTGCGATTGTCGCGTATGCGACTCTCGCGTTCGCCGGCGCGAGCATTCCCCTCTTCGCGCTGGTCATGGCAGGTGACAACTTCGGCATCAGCTTTGCAGGCGTTGCGCTTGTAGCATACATGTCGAGTCTCACCATTATGGGATACACCGCCACGACAGTATGCGCTCTTAAGTTTAACCTATGCGTGGCTG
>CAVOSN010000035.1:0-24382 GCA_963698805.1 uncultured Acidobacteriota bacterium
GAGCTTGTTGAAATTAGCCTTCGTGCAGCGAGCGGATCATTTTATGATCGCGTGCAGAGCATGGCTGTTGTTGTTTTTCTGCTGCTCGACTACTGGTACTTGGCAGTCGAGGGTTGGACAACGGTTTCACGCGCTCTGCGTTCGCAGTTTCGGGATGCGGATCAAGTTGAAGGCAGCACAGCTGAACACGAACAGCCAATCCACCTTCGCCAGTCCTCGTAGTTTTACTTTCTTCAGGGGACCAATCTGCTTCAGCCATCCGAACGGTTTCTCCACCAACCAGCGTTTGCTTAAACTGATCGCGTACCCCGGATGCCGACTCGTTCGTTCGTCGATCGCGCCGTGCTGTCGGCGGGCCACGTGCGGTGTCACGCCCAACTCACGCACCGTGCTGACGAAGTCACGCGTGTCATAGGCTCTGTCGGCCCCGGTCGTAATCCGACCGCCTCGTTTCCGGCTCAACTCGTGCAACATTAATAGAGCCGCATCGCGCTCTGCCCGGCCATCTGCCTGTGTGGTCATCGCCGCGGCGATCAACCCGTTCCGGTTCTCCACCAAGGTATGTCCCAGATAGCTCAGCTTGGCTTCCTGGCCGGCAGACTTCTTATAGAGTCGGGCCTCGGGATCAGTGCTCGAGGCGTGGGTTTGGTTACGGCGCTGCTCACCGCGAAAATCTCCTGCACCTCCGTCCCCGTCCTTATCGTCGTCCTTGCGGCTAAAACTTTTCTGTCCCGCCCAGGCTTCGATCAGCGTGCCATCCACCGTGAAGTGTTCATCCGACATCAGCCCGGTCGCTTGCGCTTTTACATGGGCAAAGAACCTCTGTGCCAAGTCCTGGTTCAACAACCGATCGCGGTTCTTGCTGAACACTGCGTGATTCCATACCGGGTCGTCGATCTCCAAGCCCACAAACCAGCGAAATAGCAAGTTGTAGTTCAGTTGCTCCATCAGCAGCCGTTCGCTCCTCACCGAATAGAAAACCTGCAGCAGCAAGGCTCGCAGTAACCGCTCCGGCGGAATCGAGGGTCGTCCCACCTTCGAGTACAATCCCTCGAAATCGTTGGACATTTCGGCCAATACCGCGTCCACCAGTTTCCTTACCCCACGCAGCGGATGATCGGCTGGAATCCGATCTTCCAACGCCACATAGCTGAACATTCCTGATTGCAGTTGCTGATCGTCTCCACGCATGCCTGCTTCTTACCACAGCTCTCTTGTGGAAAGGCAGTGGTTCTTCAACAACCTCCTAGGTGCGTTAATTTAAGTCGTCTAGCGTAATCCCAGTCAATCGAGCAGCCCACGCGATTTGAGCTTCTCGTTACGTCTTGATATCGCGCCCTCGCTAGATGACAGTGGCAAGGAAAGGCGTAAGCCTTAACGGGTCTCTTCTAGCATCCGAGCACCGCCCTCCTTGTATGGTGTTCCCGGGTGACGCGTCCATGCGAAATCAGACGATCTTGGTTCCGTAGGAGTGCCGCTATGGGGACCCGTTCGGCTGTCCGCGTTCTTGTGGTCGATGATTACGAACCGTTTAGGCGCTTCGTCTGCGCGACACTGGGAGCAAGACCGGAACTGCAGGTAGTTGGCGAGGCAGCAGACGGATTGCAGGCGGTTCAGAAGGCCGAAGAATTACAACCGGATTTGATTCTCCTCGACGTCGGGCTCCCAAAACTAAACGGGATCGAGGCCGCCCACCGAATATCGCGACTCGTTCCAGTCGCAAAAATCCTCTTCGTCAGTCAAGAAAACGATACGGACGTAATAGCGGCAGCTTTAAGCGACGGAGCGGAAGGATACCTTCGCAAGCAGAATGCAGTTTCGAAACCTCTATCCGCAGCCGAGACCCTTTTGCGGGGGATCGCTTCGTCAGTGAGGAGTTAATTGTCCCTCCGACTCAAGTGGAAGACGCCAAATCTCCCGCCACGTCACACCGTATCCGCAGCGCTTTCCACTAGCCGTCGTAAGTCAGTTTCGGACGCTTGTGCTTTAGGCTTCGCGGCGGAGGCGGTCGCCTGCAACTTTCTTCGGAATGCCTCTTTAAGCTGCAATAATTGCTTGCTCTCAGTTTTTCGTTCAGACCGAAGCAAACGAATCTTTGCCTCATTTGTTACGCGACGACCGGATACCCTCCCCCGAGGTTCTGCGCGACTCGAAAACCCTCCTCTGTCAGGTTGTACGTTCCGGGTCCGCTTTTCACCAATAAGCCGAGCTTTACCAGTGACTGCAAGGTGCTGCCGACGCTGGCGAGAATCGACTCCTCGTCTGATTCCCTGTCTGATTCCCTCAGAGTGCCGCCTAAATCGACCAAGGCAGCGTATGCCGCCGTCGAATGAAGTGTTCCGCTTTCGATCTGAGCGCGAGTCAGGAGTGCCTCCTGGTGCTTGCTGAGTGGTTCCATGGATGGACCCCTTTACAGGCGGTTTTGTGAACTACTTGCACGAAGAGTCAGCGGCGTCGCACACCTTCCTGACAAGCAAAATTATACCCCCGTCGAGTGTCATCGGGAGCGCCGCCTCGGAACAACCAGCTTCGCTTCGACCTTCTGAAGCGGGGCATGCACGATCCCGTGCCCAAAACCGAGGGATGGCTCAAATCGGTCGTGCACGGATACTTCAACTACTACGCGGTACCAGGAAACCCAGATAGCCTGGCCGTCTTCCGGGGTCGATTGCTGGGGCTGTGGTGGCGAACTCTTCGTCACCAGAGTCAACGCCACCTCACGTGGACCCGCACGCTCGCGCTGGGCAACGGTGGCTACCTCCCTTGCCATAGTTCGGGCACGACGTCTTCCGAAGAAGTGGTGGTCATCACCACTTCGTCAGTAGGAATGACGGCATCAGCGACAGTACTTTTTAGAAAATCTCTACGCCGCATCGGAATTATCTCCTTCCCATCGTTCGACTAACGAGATGAACATTGTAGGTCTTTCGGGAAGGACGCTCAGCGTTGACACGCAACTGGGTCAGGACAGTCGTTTCCAGACTCACGTTCCCCTATTGATCGTCGACGCAGACAAGGGCAAAGGACAGTTGACTCCAAGTACGACTGCGCGGGCCATGGTGGCACTTGCGGTCTCGATTCACCTGGCTGCACTGGAAGGCTGTCTCTCTTCGTCAAGGAACAAGGGAGCGACGGGGTTAATCGCCGTCACAGGTGCGCAGGGCTACGTACTGCATTCGCCGTCATTTTGGGCACTGGCGATCATTGCGTTCGGAGTTGTTTTTTTCATGTCTTCTGGAAATCCGGACCGGACCTTTGGGCTGTCGTGTTGCCAGATAAAAAAGGGCACATTACTCTGTGCCCTTCCTTTTTGGCAAACCTGCGTCACACCTTACTGCAAGCTGGCCACAATCTCGACTCGTCGGTGTGTAAGATCCTGAGCCATATCCCTAGCCAGTTCCTTCTCGCGGCTGGTCGCCGGCAGGCGGCGTCCGCGGGACGCGCCGTTCACCCAGATCTCGGACAAGAAATACCGGCTTCCGTACTGATTGAAGACCAACTTGGTTTTGTCCGCAGGCTTGAGATTTTGTGCCGCGTTGCTTCCCACCATCGTGCTCGAGCTGCCGTCTCGGGCCTGCAGTAGGAGCATGTTGCTGGTGCCGTCGATCGTTCCGACGTCATACGTTCCGGCAGGAAGTGTTTTGCTCCCGACCGCGAAGTTGAAAGGAATATTCGCGCGCACATGGACGGTCTGTGCGATTGCCGACCCCGCTACCAGGAGCAGGCTCAGAAGGCTGACGAGACTGAAGGCTTGCCGTTTCATAGATCCTCCTCCGGCTCGAGAATGATGGAGGTCGCGCATTCGCTGACCTTCCGTGCGCTCCGCTCTCCACACCCCACAACCGTTGATTTGATGTTTCGTTCGCTGGTGTATTTGCACGCGATGTGCCAGATCTACGGTCTTCCGACTTGCACCGAATGCTGAGGACTAACTTATTGGTAGCGGGAAGGATTCGCCGCGTACATGGAGGAACGGACAGCACGTAGAGGCCGACAGGAGCTGCGCTTTGAAACCAAACGGATAGTGGTACCAATCCGAAAGGATAGTAACGGCGGGGTCAGCGAAAAAGAGCCCGGAATTTCTTGCGTTTCTTCTTGCCCATGGGTCCCTTTTGACTGTCACCGAGGCCTGCGAAGCAGGGGAACGAAGCATTGGGTAGTCGAACGGACCTTCGCTTGGCTGAACCAATTCCAGCGAACTGCGGGTGCGTTACGAAAAGCGGGCGGACATTCACGAGGCATTCTTGTCCTTGGGGTGTGCTCTGATCTGCTGGCGCTTCCTGCAAGTCGATTGGGTGGCGGAGTGAAACTGGCTTTGCCCGCAATACATTGACCCGCCCTCGCGTCCGGCCTACTATCTGGACGACTCCGTGATCAACCAACTTATCTCGCACTACCACATCGTCGAGAAGTTAGGCGGCGGCGGGATGGGTGTGGTCTACAAGGCTGAAGACACCTCGCTTCACCGCTTCGTCGCGCTGAAGTTCCTGCCCGAAGAGCTCGCCAAGGATCCTCTGGCGCTGGCTCGGTTTCAACGCGAAGCGCAAGCCGCTTCCGCTCTGAATCATCCAAACATCTGCACGATCTATGAAATCGGACAGGAGTATGGCAAGACATTCATCGTCATGGAGTACCTGGATGGCGTGACCTTGAAGGACATGATCTCTGGGCACCCGCTGCCTACGGAGACCCTTCTGTCCCTCGCCGTCGAAATTGCGGACGCCCTGGATGCCGCTCACACGGGCGGCATTATTCATCGCGACATCAAGCCAGCAAACATTTTTGTCACGAAGCGCGGCCACGCCAAGATCCTCGATTTTGGACTGGCGAAAATCGAGCAGCCGCGGACGACGTCGGGATCGAGTTCCGACGATGTCACAAAGACTCTCCAGGATCTAAGCACGAGTGGCAGCACGATGGGGACGGTGGCTTACATGTCTCCGGAGCAGGTTGCGGGACGACCGCTCGACCAGCGCAGCGACCTGTTCTCGTTCGGTGTTGTGCTGTACGAGATGGCTACCGGTCGCCGGCCTTTTGAACGAGCAACGCCCGGAGCGACCTGCGGAGCGATCCTGCACGAACCGGCTATTCCGCCCAGTTCCTGGAATGCAGAACTTCCGCGGCAGGTAGCAGAGATCATCGACAAAGCGTTGCAAAAGCCGGAGGAATTGCGCTATCAGCACGCTGCGGAGATTCGAGCAGATCTCAAGACGCTGAGCCGCCATCAACAGTCGGGGGCGCTGGAGGTTGAGAGCGGTGAGGCTGGGTCCACCAGCATGTCGGTGGCGCCAATTTTGACGAACCGACTGCATCCTTCGGGGGAGGGGGCTCGCTGGTGGCAGACCTGGCGAAGCCGGATCGCGTGGACCGGGGTAGCTACAGCCCTCGTACTGGGCGGTTTCTTCTGGCTACGGGGCAAGGGGCCGGCAAAGCTGGGCGAGAAGGACACCGTCGTCCTTACTGAGTTCGAAAACAAGACGCAAGATCCTGTATTCGACGACACTCTTCGACAGGCACTCACGGTCAAGCTGGAACAGTCTCCGTTTCTGAACATTCTGTCCGAGCGCAAGACTGAGCAAACGGTTCGCCTGATGGGACTCCAGGTCGATCAGCCCATTACTGGTGAAATCGCACGGGAGCTTTGCCAGCGCGTGGGAGGCAAGGTTACGCTCGCGGGATCCATTGTGAATCTCGGTGGAGAGTACGTAGTTGGTCTGACCGCCACGAATTGTGCCACCGGAGATTCGATCGCTACCCAGCAAGCGCGAGCCTCGCAAAAATCAGACGTGCTCAAGGCCTTGGACAAGGCCGCCTCGCAACTTCGCGACAAACTGGGCGAGTCACTCGCTTCGATTCAGAAATTCGATACCCCGCTTGAGGAAACCACAACCTCCTCCCTTGAAGGGCTCAAAGCCTACAGCCTCGGCCTGAAGGCGCATCGAGAAAAAGGAGACACTGCCGCGCTGCCATTCTTTCAACATGCCGTCCAGCTCGATCCAAATTTCGCGATGTCCTACCGTGCGATGTCGGGCTCGTACTACGGTCTCGGCGAGTCCGAGCAGGCGCTTCAGTCCGCCCAGAAGGCTTACGATTTGAAGGACCGCGTCTCGGCGCGGGAGCGGCTCAATATCGAGAGCAACTACTACATGATCGCGACCGGGGACCTGGTGAAGGCGTCGCAAGTGTTCGAGTTGTACGTGCAAACTTATCCTCGCGACGCTCGCGCCTACTCCAACCTGGGCTACACCGACTGGTACCTTGGACGCTACGAGAAAGCATTGGCGGAGTATCGCGAGGGGCTTCAGGTGGATCCCGACGACGTGCGCAATTACACCAACGTTGCTGGCTGCCTGATCAACATGAACCGGTTCGATGAAGCCCGCGACGTGTTACAGCAGGCGCAACAACGCAAGCTTGACGATGAGCTGCTCTGGATCAATCTCTACAGCATCGCGTTCAACAAACGTGACGCGGAAGAGATGCATCGCCTGGTGCGGAGCGCGCCGGTCAGGCCCGGATTGACCGACACGTTGCTCGGGCTGCAGGCGGGAACCGAAGCCTTCTACGGTCATTTGAAAAAAGCCCGCGACCTCACGACTCGCGCGCGTGAGTTTGCTCACCAGAATGACGACAACGAGACAGCCGCCGGGTACGTCTTGAGCGCTGCCACATGGGAAATCGAAACCGGCGATCGGAACAAGGCGGTTCTCGGCGTCACCGAAGCGCTGGCGACGGCTGACGCTCGCAGTGTGCAGCCGGGGGCTGCGCTGGTCCTGGCAAGAGCGGGACAAGCACCTCGTGCCCAGGCCATTGCCGCCGACCTGAAGAAGCGTTTTCCTTTGGACACTCTGATCAACAGCCTTTGGGTGCCGACCATCGAGGCGGCGGTCGAACTCGACCGGGGGAACGGCGCCCGTGCTCTCCAATTGTTGGAAATCACGTCTCCTTACGAACGTTCTTCCGCGATGTATTTCTTTTCGGTTTATTTGCGGGGCGAGGCGTACCTTAAAACGGGGCAGGGCGCTCATGCTGCTACCGAGTTCCAGAAAGTGCTGGACAACCCTGGCATCGTGGACAACTCGATCATTGGTGCACTCGCTCATTTGGGCCTCGCCCGCGCCTCCGCTCTCGATCGGAACCCTGCGAAGGCACGAGCCGCCTATCAGGAGTTCTTCGCGCTTTGGAAGGACGCCGACCCTGATATTCCCATCCTGAAGGAAGCCAAGGCGGAGTACGCGAAGTTGCAATGAACCTTTCAGATTGAAGATGCATCTTTCGACGTAACCGACAAGAACACAGGACGCCCTATGACGATCTCCTACGCGGACGTGCAGAAAGTACAAGGGTCGGGCCTATCCACAGGCGCAAAGATCGGCATAGGCGTAGGTGTCGCTGTAGCGGTAGTTGTTGTGGTGTTTGCCGTCGGGCTTTCACGAGCAGGGTACTGAGGCCGAAAGCTGGCGGTGACCGCAGTTCCATCGAGCGTCCGACGTCTTCGTGAAAGAGACCCATGCCCTGCCCGTTCCACTCGCTGGATCACGTAGCCGAGGAGCATTCGAGAGCAACCGATGAGGTCGGTGATCACTCCGAATAGCCTTCCCCTTCGTCGTCGGCCTCTTCGTCCTCGTCTTCCCCTCGTTTCTCTTCGTCTTCTTCCTCGTCTTCGTCTTCGGGAACTCCTCGAAGCAAGGCGTCGGCTTTCATGCGACCAGCGGGAAGTGCTGCACAGATTTTGCTCATGCCAAATGGTACGCTCGATCCCCAACCTATCCCAGGACTGCTGGAGTATGACTGCTGCTACTACTGCCCACTCTCGCACAATACGAATTTGGTTCGTCTGCACCATGCAGTCTTGTGTGCAAACTGCGAGCTAATCAGCGAGGCGAACAACGGACATTGCGCTGCGTCGGACAGTGAAACTCTGTTGAGTCTGGGCAAATTGCTGGGCGGTTCGATCAGTTGCGAGATGCCTTGTCTGGCCCTTGCCGAGTCCGATCGCGTTGCCAGCGCCTTTGACCGGGAGATCGATCCTGATGATACGAATGTCGTAGACTTTGGGGCATGGCAGTGACTGTCGAGATTTACAACACCGGTGATGCGGAGTTGCAGAGGGATGTCGTAGCGATGATCGAGCATGTGCTTTCGGATCGGCCCGGGACTTGGTGGGTTGTGATCATCGGTTCGCGAGGAAGTGACCGGTGGGAGATGAAGATCACGGGTCCGAATGCGTTCGAGCGCTCATGTACGCTGGAGGGCGCGCTGGGCCAGCATCAACCGGGCGTAGTTGGGGATCTTGTTGCGAGGATGGTGCCGGGCAGATCGTAATCAGAACCTGCACAGTTAGAATGTGTGATGGGGCAACTACCAACGGCTCATGAAATTTCCACGACGTGCTGGCGTCTTACTGCATCCGACCTCCCTGCCAAGTCCTGCCGGGATTGGTGATCTCGGAACGGAGGCGTACCGCTTCATCGACTTTCTGAAACAGTCAGGAAACAAACTTTGGCAAGTGCTGCCCTTGAACCCGACCGGCTACGGTGACTCTCCTTTTCAGTGCTTTTCCGCCAGTGCTGGCAATCCCTTGCTGATCAGCCTTGAGAGGCTCATCGAGCGAGGTATTCTCTCCCAAGTGGACATGGAGCGCTGTCCTTCTTTCCCGAGCGACATCGTTGACTATGGCGCCGCTTTGCATTTCAAAATTCCGATCCTTACCAGGGCTGCGCAGACTTTCCTGAAACGAGGAGAAGGGAAGGAGCGTGCGGATTTTGAGCGGTTTTGCCGGACAAACGCAAATTGGTTGGATGATTTCGCACTTTTCATGGTCTGTAAGAACGCGCACGGCGGCGTCCGTTGGACTGAATGGGCGGCCGACATTGCGGCTCGTGAACCTCGCGCACTGCAGGACCTGGGCGGTTCGCTTCGCGGGGGAAATCAATGTAATCAAGTACTGGCAATTCGAGTTCTTCCAGCAATGGCAAGTGTTACGTTCCTATGCACACGCGCACGGTATCCGCATCATTGGAGACGTCCCTATTTATGTTGCACACGACAGTGCCGATGTCTGGGCGAACCGCGAGCTTTTTTGTCTCGAACCTCAAGGGAATCCCATAAAGGTTGCCGGTGTACCGCCGGATTACTTCAGCGCTACCGGACAGTTATGGGGCAATCCAATCTTTAACTGGAAGCTGCTCAAGAGCACCGGTTACAAGTGGTGGGTGGAGCGCTTCCGGGCTGCTTTCAGGCTCTACGACATCGTCCGCATTGACCATTTTCGCGGCTTCGAAGCGTACTGGGAAGTGCCGGCCACGGAGAGCACCGCGATGAACGGGCGCTGGATAAAGGGTCCAGGAGCGGAATTGTTTTCTACACTGCAACAGGAACTCGGGGAGCTGCCGATCATTGCTGAGAATCTAGGTGTTATCACGGTGGAAGTCGAGCAAATCCGCCAGCAGTTCGGATTTCCGGGAATGGCCATCCTGCAATTTGCCTTCGGCAATGACCCGCAAGGTCCCAGCTTCCGCCCCCACAATTATGTTCGGAATCTTGTGGCATACACCGGAACCCATGACAACGACACCACCTTAGGGTGGTGGAATAGCGAAGGAACGATGGATAGCATCCGCACGTCTGATGACGTTTTGAAAGAACACGTGTTCGCCAGAACATACCTGGGTTATGCGGATGAGGAGCCGATCAACTGGGCGATGATCCGCACTGTGCTCGCATCGATCGCTGATACCGCGATCATCCCGCTGCAGGATGTTCTGGGGCTGGGTACCGAAGCTCGTATGAACCTGCCCGGGACGTCACGCGGCAACTGGCGTTGGCGCTTCCCAATCTGGTGTGCTGAGTCCAGAATTAGCTAAGCGCTTACGAGAATTGAATGAAGCGTATGACCGTTGATTCTTCTCGGTGATCGCCGTCGATGGCGCTGCAGCGTTCTGATTTGTTTCCGATACGCGCCCGTCCATCATGCCAACAGGGTCCCATCGTACCAAATGCAAATTTGCTCGACGGCGCGATCGTCGATCTTTCGCAACCGTAAACTTTCCGTTACGCGACCGAGGTGCGCCGAACGCCCGTTCTGTCCGCAGGGTGCGATCGTCAATTAAGGCAAATATTTGCAGCGGCTGACAAAGAGTGTGAATCGTGCAAAGGAACGGTGCAGCGAAAAGTGACAGGTTGCTGCCAGGGAGCGGATCGCACCGCACTGCTATTCTATTGACGCCCGAGCCCGGTGGCTGTCCGTTAGGGAGGAACACGGTTGTCAGTGAAGCGCGAGGCTGGTTGGTACAAAGACGCGATCATCTATCAGGTCCATGTGCGCACCTTCTCTGATAGCAACGGCGATGGTATTGGCGATTTTCAGGGTCTCGCGCAGAGGCTCGATTACGTGCAAGAACTTGGCGTGACTGCAATCTGGCTGATGCCATTTTACCCCTCCCCTTTGCGGGATGACGGTTACGACATTTCAGATTACAGATCTGGTTCACCCTAGCTACGGAACGCTGGAGGATTTCAAGACGTTCCTTTCGGCTGCTCATGACCGGGGCATCCGGGTGATCATCGAGATGGTGGCCAATCACACCTCCGATCAACACCCCTGGTTCCTTGAATCTCGAAGTTCTCAGGACAATCCAAAACGTGACTGGTATGTGTGGAGTGATACCGATACCAGGTATGGCGGAACCCGAATCATCTTCCTCGACACCGAGATGTCGAATTGGGCCTGGGATCCAGTTTCCAAGTCCTACTACTGGCATCGCTTCTTCAGCCATCAGCCGGATCTTAATTACGACAACCCCGCGGTGCGCGAGGAGATGTGGAATGTCATGAAGTTCTGGCTCGAACTCGGAGTCGATGGCTTCCGATTGGATGCCGTCCCATACTTGATTGAGCGCGAGGGAACCTCTTGCGAGAATCTGCCGGAGACCCACGATGTGATCCGGGAACTGCGCAAGAAAGTCGACGATCAATTTCCCGACGCGATGCTGCTAGCGGAAGCCAATCAGTGGCCGGCTGACCTTCGTCCATACTTTGGCAATGGGGACGAATTTCACATGGCTTTTCACTTTCCCTTGATGCCGCGGATGTTCATGGGTCTACGGCTGGAGGACCGCAAGCCCATCACAGAAATTCTGCAACAGACGCCAGAGATCCCTGCCTCGTGTCAGTGGTGCCTCTTTCTGCGCAACCACGATGAATTGACTCTCGAAATGGTTACCGATATCGAACGCGATTACATGTATGACATTTATGCCAGCGACAAGGCCATGCGATTGAATCTCGGTATCCGGCGACGTCTGGCTCCGCTGCTCGACAACGATCGCCGTCGAATCGAATTGATGAATGGCATGCTGCTGTCGCTGCCCGGCACTCCTATTATTTATTACGGGGACGAGATTGGCATGGGGGACAATATCCATCTAGGAGATCGCAACGGAGTACGAACTCCGATGCAATGGAGCGGCGGCTGGAATGGAGGCTTTTCAGCGGCTGATCCGGAAAGTCTATACTCGCCACCGATTCTCAACCCTGTCTATGGCTACCAGGCGGTGAACGTGTTATCCCAAAGGCGCAGTGAACATTCGCTGCTCTCTTGGATGAAGCACATCATCCGGATTCGCCGTTCAAGTCCTGTGTTCGGGTCGGGCTCGATCGAGTTCTTGTACCCAGCGAATCACAGGGTGCTGGCCTATGTCCGGCAATTGGGCAAGGAGACGGTTTTGGTCGTGAACAATCTCTCGAGCGCCGCACAGGCAGTCGAACTGGATCTGCGACGCTACAAGGGAAATATTCTGATTGAGATGTTCGGGAAAAACATTTTTCCCCGTATCGGTGATCTTCCCTATCTTCTAACCATGGGCCCCTACCAGTTCTACTGGTTCAAGCTGAGGCGCATCTGATGGACTCCGGATATTGGACATGTCGGTATTGACTCACAGCTCTAAAACCTTGCTGGGAGGTTGAATTGGCGGAAGAGACGCTTTTGCCGGATGATTTTCTTCGCCAGCTCATCAACGTCGGCGAAGTGGACATCCTGGTAGGCCTGCGGACCCATAATAATGCCAAAACCATTGAGCCCGTCATCCGTGCCATTCAGGCAGGAATTCTTAAGTGCTTTCCCCGCGAACGAGCCGTAATCATTAATGCCGATGGCGGATCGCGAGACAGGACTTCGGAACTGATAGTCGGTGCCTCGATCGATGACGTATGGAGCGGGTCCAAAGTTTATGCGTTACGCACCTTGCACTCCATCAGTACCCGGTATGCGAGCAGTCCCGAACCTGGGACCGCGCTGCGGACGATCTTGGCCGCAGCCGACTTGCTGCGCGCCAAGGCCTGTGTGGTCGTTTCACCCGATTCGACAACCATCGAACCGGACTGGCTCCAGCAGCTTGTCCGCCCTATCTACAACGACAACTTCGACCTAGTCTCTCCCCTCTATCGCAGGCAGAAGTTCGAAGGTGTCCTCATGCGAAATCTGCTTTACCCCATGACACGCGCCATTTATGGATATAGAGTCCGTGAGCCCTACGCCTCGGAATTTGCTATCTCCGGTCGTTTGGCAACGGATTTCCTGACCAAAGAAATCTGGAACGATGAAAGAAGCAGGGTCGGTGCTGAAATCTGCCTTACCATCGCGGCTCTCACAGGAAACTACCGCGTTTGCCAGTCTTTCCTGGGACCGAAGGCACAGCCAGATCGAGGTGCCAGCGATCTCGTTGCAGCTATGCGCCGCACGGTCGGGGCTCTATTTTCTTCCATGGATAGCGATTTCCCCCTTTGGAGTACGATCGCTGGTTCTCAACCTGTGACAACTTTAGGCACAGAATCAGAAGTCATCGAGGAGCCGGTCCGGGTAAACCGAAAGCGCCTACGGGAGATGTTTACCACGGGCGTTGCCCAATTAGAACCTGTGTTTCGGTCAATCCTCTCCGCGTCGACCCTTTCCGAACTGCAAAGAATCGCGATGCTCGAAATAAGCGAGTTCAATTACCCGGCGGACCTGTGGGCTAAGACAGTGCTTGAGTTCGCGGCTTCATATCACAAATCCGTCATTAGTCGTGACCACATCGTCCAGGCTCTGGTTCCTCTTTACCGTGGAAGAGCTTTGACCTTTTTGCTGGAGAATCGAGATGGTTCCGGGGAAGACATCGAAAACAATTTGGAATCTCTATGCGCCGACTTCGAACGACTGAAGCCGTACCTCGTCGAAGTCTGGGCTGATAGAAAGTGAGAAGTCAATGCGGGAAATCATTATCAACGAACTAACCCAGGCCTTGCAGGATCTGGCCAGAGGCTTTGCACACTACCTTCCCCGTTTGGTCGTGATGTTAATCATTGCTTTCGTAGGATGGATTGTCGCCTACCTACTGAAGGTCGTGGCGCGCAGCATTCTACGCCTGACAAAGTTTTCCAAACTTTCGGAAAATGCAGGCGCCACCCAGCTACTGAATCAGGCGGCATTGCCGTCTTCCACAGAACTGTTGAGCCGGTTTGTCTTTTGGGTGGCATGGGTCGGCTTCATTCTTCTGGGCGTGAGCGTACTCGGCATCGTGGCTTTGCAGGAGTATATTTCGCAGTTCTTTCTCTTCTTGCCTCGGTTGTTTGTGGCTCTGGTCATTCTCTTCTTCGGGCTGTTAGCGGCCAGCTTCTTCTCACGCGCCGCACTGCTGGCAGCGGTCAACGTGAACTTTCCGTCGTCGCGACTGTTGAGTATTTCGATCCGGATCATTATTAGCATCTTTGCGCTGTCTATGGTGTTCGAGGTGTTGGGAGTTGCAAAAGAGACGATGCTGATCACGTTCGGAACTGCATTTGGAGCGATAATGCTCAGCCTGGCGATCGCGTTCGGTATCGGAGGCAAGGACGTAGCGCGGGAGTTCCTGGAGAAGAGGCTTGTTTCGGGGAAGAAAGAGGACAAAGAGGATGAACTATCGCCTCTGTAGGCGAGCTTAAACTTTTAGGTCCAATTCCGCTTGTTTAAACAGAGTCCACGCAAACCGATCGAGATAGACCCTGGGCAGTAAGACTCGCAACTTCGGGACGCTGCTTTAGACGGCGCGCGTCCAATCACCGTTTGCGCGATCGAGTCAGCGGGATTTCGGCAGGAATCATCGGACCTCATCGGGTTCCCTTCAACTTGTCAGCAATGCGATTGGGAGATGCGAAAACGCTTCCGAAATGGGCAGGACCAGGTTTCCATTTCGCTTTTCGGTGGCTATGACGCGGCCCGTAAACAATTCACGGAAATGAGTGGCGGTAGTTTGTTTCCGCAGGATGACCGCGGTGTCGCTCCACGTCTCTTTGCCTACCGGTAGACTTCCGTCTGCACCTAGCAGAGCAAAGAAACGGCCAGCTGCGATGACCACCTCTCTTTGACGATACAACCGGGAAAAAGTAATGACATGCCTCTGTCTCTTGCCGATGACGCGGAGTCCGGTATAACTGCCCTTCGCAAATAGTTCTCGATTCGCCCGCCGAAAGCGCAATGCCGATCGCGTCACATAGAGCTTGAGAGCTCCGTCGACAGGGTTCTGAATGAGCTGGTCGAGCAGATTTTCCGGGTTTTGATTCTCGGCCTCCCGAAGCCGCTTGAGCAGGCTCCCCAACGGCTCGTAGTCCACAGGACGTCGATTATCTGGATCGGCAAGACTGAAGTTCCAGACTTCCGTTCCCTGGTAGAAATCCGGGACACCGGGCGAAGTGATCTTCAGTACAGTCTGAGCGAGCGAATTGAATATCCCGAGTCTCGCGATCCTGACCTGAAATAGTTGAAATGCAGTCAGAAAGTTGTTTCCTGGCGAGCGATCCAGGATCGCAGCGATGAAATTCTGAAAGGCACTTTCGTATTCTGTGTTTGGGCTGATCCAGCTCGTATGAACCTTGGCTTCTCGGAGGGCCTTTTCCATGTAAGTGCCAATTCGGCTGACGAATTCCGCGTATTCTTTGTCATTCATGCCGTGCAGGGGCCAGCTGCCAACTAAGGTCTGATACAAGAAGTATTCATCATTGGGGCTGGGCACTTCATCTCCGGCAACCGATATCTTCTTGTCCCGATTGAGCAGTTGCCAGGAACGGATTGCCCGATACCAGTCAGCTGGAATCTCAGACAACACATTGATGCGGGCGCGGACGTCCTCACTCCGCTTGTTGTCGTGCGTCGAAGTAGCGAGGAGAGAATTGTGCCAAGATGCCTGGCGGATAAGGCTTTTTGCGTGGAAGAAGGTGGCTGAAACACCAAACTTGTCGGGCGCACCGCCCACCTCGTTCAGGGACAGCAAAGGACAGTAACGATAGAACGCGCTGTCTTCCAGACCCTTCGCCATAACGGGCCCAGTGAGCTGTTGAAAGCGCATTGCGAAAAGGCGGCGCTCGGATTGATCTGCCTCGCTGAGGCCTTCCGGATCTTTGAGCAGGAGAACGTTTTCGATGAAGTTGAACACCGACTCGCTGATGGCCGGATTGTGCCGTTTGGCAAACCTTACAGCATAGCGAATGTGCCGCTCGTCCTCGTCATCGGGATACTGTCCGCTGTCCCGGATGTAAGAACGGTATACCGGGAAACAAGCAATGACTTCGCGCAAGGCGGCGCGCAAACTGTGTAGTGTAAAGTCTCGTGACCATCGGTGCTGCTCGGAGAGCCGGTCCAGCCGGCGGGACAGCATTTCCAGTTCGCTGGACATAGAGACCCGCAAGATCAATAACTTGCTTTGGTAAACCAAATCGGCGTAAGACTGGGACCAGCCGCTGAATTGGCGGTAGAGGCGAAGGAAAGCACGCTTCCGGGACGAGTCGACAAAGAGCCCGTTGAGAAAATTCAGGAAGCCATATCCTGTGGTTCCTTCGATCGCCCAGGAAGGACGAAGTTCCTCGTCTCCCACCAGGATTTTCTCCGCCATCAGGAAAAACCGTCGCCGAGGAGCCACTTGGACCGGGCTCGTCTCTGATCCTCTGCGGAGCGGAACTTGCTCCTGGATGTCCTCAAAGTATTTCTGCGGATCAAGCAGGCCGTCCGGATGGTCGATCCGCATTCCAGATATGTAGCCTCTGCGCACGAGATCGAATACCAAAGAGTGCACCGTGGCAAATACTTCAGCGTCCTCCACCCTGATCGCAGCCAGATCGTTAATATCGAAAAACCGACGGTAGTTGATTTCGTCAGCGGCAACACGCCAGAAACTCAAACGATAAGCTTGATCGGCGAGGATGCGCTCGAGTGCGTCAAAGCTGCGCGGGTCGCCCTTGCGTCCATTTATATGGTCCAGCGACGAGCTTAGACCCATACGCGCTGCGTCACTGCTTTCGATGAGCCTTGTCAGTCGCCCCTTAATGATGTCCCTTTCTCGTTGGCGCTCCCGAATCCTAGCGGGATCCGTTTCCTCCAGCGGCGGCAGGTGAGAGATTGCGGTGAGAATGCTCTCCAGTTCCATCACGTGATCGGGAGAACCCTCAGGTTGCTGCCGCATCTCGTGTAGCACCCGCTCCAAGACTAGCGGCCAGGAACGAGGAGCAACCGGAAAATGAATACCCTGACAGTCGACGAAGAAAGCACTCCCTTCGTAGATCAATCTGATCTGCTGGTTCTCCAAGGCTCGGCCAAACTGGTCCGGAAGGACAGGCAGCAGCACCTTGTTGGTGAGTTCTTCCTTAGGCGGACTCCAGTCGATGTCGAAATATCGTGCGTACTGGGATCCCGGTCCGTTCTCGAGCACATCCCACCACCACGTGTTGGAGGGATGAGTGACACACATATGGTTCGGGACAACGTCCACAATCAATCCCATACCGTGCTCTTTCAATTGCTGTGCGAAATGCTGGAACTCTTCCTCCGTACCGATTTCCGGATTGAAACTCGTGTGGTCTGTCACGTCGTAGCCGTGCAGACTTCCTGGACGCGCCATCAAAAAGGGAGAGGTATAACAATCGGTAATCCCCAAGTCTTGCAGATAGTCCAACAAAGCCGCCGCCTGAGCAAAGGTGAGAAACCTATTTAGCTGTAAACGATACGTAGAACACGGAATATATTGTGGTTCTCCCTCGGCTCGTTTCGCCACAGCTGGTCCCCCTATGGTTGAGAATAACCGAACGGAATAAAGTTGCGACACCCGTAAGACCGCGCGCACAGCGCTTCCCTAAGGTTTGTCGCTCTCCATTGAAGTCGAAGGAGCATGGGTTTCGCACAAGAGCGGCGCTCACGAACAGGCGCACCCGTCGCGGGACAAAATCAGTCAGTCCGTCGAGAACAGAAAGGAAAACCTAAGAGATTAAGATCGAAGACTTTAAGCGAAAGTCAGCCTGACCCTTGGGAACTCGGCCCGCTTCCGATTGTACGCGCTGGGTGGGAGCGCGAAATTGAAACTGACTGCTGGCGTCCGATCTTTTCGTTCGACCGCGAAGAAGGCAGGTGAAGATTCGCACGTCCGTCATGCCCAGTGGCGGGAAATGGTCACGTCTCCGCTCTTCCGACCCATTTGCGCGAATCCCGAGCTTTCTCAGAACATGCTTCGGTCGTATGTCAGCGGCAGTCCACTTCGATCGGGTACGGATGCAGGCCAGGAAAATGCGTCGCAACGTCTGGACGAAGTCCATCGGGGCTGAGGGAGGAGGAGCTGGCTGCTGATCCTCATGGCATAGGCAACCGCGGGTGCGAGCCTCAGCAACCGAGTAATATTGTCGTTCTGAGCATGGGAGGCGCAACGTGCCATATCTAAAGCCGGTTTTGGCCGGACTGCTCGCTTCGGCAATAACCTACCTTTGCTTTCTCACGGCTGCACTGGAAGGTTGTCTCTCTCGTCAAGGAACAAGGAGCGACGGGGTTAATCGCTGTCACAGGTGCGCAGGGCTACGTACTGCATTCGCCGTCATTTTGGGCACTGGCGATTATTGCGTTCGGAGTTGTTTTTTGCTTGTTTCGTAACGCGTAGGTCCCCGGGGTTGCTTGGGGACTCCTCAGAATTTCGGGTACAAGCAACCTTCCGCGGGTTTGAACAGGGACGGCGTACACCTGACAACAGCAAATGAGTGCCGCTGCCTCCTCAAGGTACGTTGCTGTTTTTCCTGTCTCCGGGATCTCGAGAACTGTGGGGCGCGGCAATTGTCGGGTAATCTAAGTCCGCCGGTTACCTGGCTCCCGGGGCAAGCCTTTCGTAACTCTGAAATACTACGTCGGTTTTACTAAACTCAGTAGCACTATGAAACGCATAGCGCTCCCCTCGCTATTTGTATTGTTGTCGGTCGTCTTGTGCCTTGGGCGGACCGTCTCTGATGACTACACTGCGAACGCCATCAAGGGTATTCTTCGCCTGCAGGAAAGCCTGCGTGATCCCGATACCCTCCAAGTCTCTCGCGCGATTGTCACGAGCAAGGGTGTATGTATCGAGTATCGAAGCCGAAACGGATCCGGCGGAATGGGCACAGGCTTTGCCGTCTATAAAACAGATAAAGACCTGGTTTGGGTCGACAACTCGTGGCTATGGGACCAGGTGTGCTTAGTCGGGAAGTATGGCCAGCGTCGAGAGGGTAAGGACGTGACCGACGCGGTGAAAGCTGCGATTGACGGGAAACAGACGTCAGCGATCAAGCTGCCGCCGACGCCAAGCGCGCCGCGCAGAGAAGACCCAACAACACCAGCCGTCCAATTGGTAGTTCCCGCAGCTCGAGTTGAACCTTCGATGCTGAGGGCGACAATACCAGTGCCTGCCGTCTCGCCCAAAGCCGGTGTGTCAAGTCAAACAGCACATGCGGCGCCTCTGCCTTCTTCAGTTGTGACCTCCGCGGCGACCGCGCAGACACCAGTTGCTACGCTCGCTCCCGCTCCGGCCAGGACCGTAGGCGCGACGCAAGCAACTATCGTCAATGTGCCAGTTAAAACGCCCGCACCGACCGCACAGGCCTCGATTGAAGTAACAGTAGTACCCATATCTGTCGCGCCTACAACCGAAGTTCCGCCCAAGCCTGCGGCAATCGCTGGCACGGCTCCGGCGGCGTTGACCACCCCATACGCGGTAAGGGTGGCACCCATCGCATCGGCGGAACTCGGCACAATCCGGGGCGTGACTATTGTCGACAACAGCGGGGCGCTGGAGAAGAAAGGTCCGCCGCCCGCTCCGGAATCACTCGGTGACGCAGCCCGGCGCTTGAGGCAATCAAAACAGCGGTAGCGGTTACTGCACAAGCCCTGTCCACGGGGAGTCTCAGTCTCTTCAGTCCCGCTCGTGAGCCGGTTCGTCCTCCGCGAGGCCGATAATGGTCGTGTGAATCATCCCATCCGGAGACCGCGAAGCCGCTCGTGGCGGCGGACGGGGCAGGTGCTGGTGTTGCTGGTCGACCGCTGCGCTCCATTCTTTACGACCCGAGCAGTGGGAACGTTGTGCGCAGGGAAGACCAAAACCCAAAGAGGGGGAAAGGATCACCACCGGCCGGCAGGGTCCGCGAGGACACTCCTCGGACCGATTTGCAGTAAGGAGAAGAGCGCAATTCGGCTTTCGGGATGGCGCAGAAAGGGACGGGAGGGAACTAGTCGGTCGTTGCGCACCTCGCCTTTGTGAGCAGGCGCTCCCGATCTGACATCAGCACTGGGGAACGAATGGCAGACGAATATAAGCAAGGCCAGGGACAACCAGAGCGATACGAGGCTTAGCTCAGCCTCTATTTCGATATATATCGTAAAGCGATATATATGTTTTGGTAGCTATGTGGTATTCGCGGCGCATGGTCAGTCCCACTGGTAAGATCTGCTATCCAGACCGGCGTGGAGAGCACCGGGCAGGCGTGTGTTCATGATGCTTTCCGCGAGGTCATTTCTGTTGACATTTCGCTTTATCTTCGCCTAATATTCGTGCGTGCGAAAACTGCGCGCCATCCTCGATCGGTATTCGACTTGTACTCCGACCTTTGCTGGAGCGAATTACGGCCATCATCGCGGGCATTGGTTCTTGACTGCAGCAGGGAACTGAGGCGTACGTTTGTGCAACCTGGTTGCACGGGTTTTTGTGCACCCTGAGTGCACACTGACGGCAAGCAGTCCAGCCTTACTTTGATCCCGCGGGATCAGCCGCAACGAGATTCGGTGCTGCACACTCGGCCCCCAGACAAATCAAGACGCTTGACGATGATGGGTTCGTTCACCGACACTGCTAATTGCGGATAGCATATATGACCATGGTATAATGACCATGATTATGGAGTCCTGAATGAAAAAGATGGCTGCCGGTTCTTTTAAGATCCATTGTCTTGCGGTCATGGATGAAGTGCAGGCCAAACGCGAGACCGTGGTGATCACAAAACGTGGCAGGCCGGTCGCGAAGCTGATTCCGGCCGACAGCGACTCCGATGACATCTACAACTTTCTCGCCGGCAAGGGTTCGATTACCGGCGATGTCGTTTCCCCTGCACTTGGGCGTGAAGAGTGGGGGAAGCTCAAGTGATTCTGGTCGACACCCATGTTGTCGTCTGGCTGGCGTTTGACCAAGCTCAGCTCTCCCAGAAGGCCAGAGCGGCCATCGACGATGCGCGTCGCAACAGCGACGGACTGGCCATCTCTGATATTACTCTCCTAGAATTAGCCACGTTCGCGAGCAAAGGACGCATCCGTCTGAACATCAGCCTCGAGTCTTTCCTGCGCGAGATCGAGGCGCGCTTCACCATCCTGCCGATCAGTGGCCGCGCCTGTGTGCGGGCCCTCGGGCTTCCTACAGCGTATCCAAAGGATCCAGCGGACCGCATCATCGCAGGCACAGCGCTGGTCGAAGGACTGTCGCTGCTCACTGCGGACCGCGCGATCCGACGGTCACGGGCTCTCCCCACCATTTGGTAAACATAGCTTGAACCACGCGATGAATCGGCAAATGTTCGCTGCTCTTTGGCTCAAAACGGCCCCGCCCTGGACATGCAGTTCGGTGAGTTGGATCACGCCACATATGTGCGGGGTGCAATGGGCAATGAGCCATACATGACCCTGTGACAATTAAATTACAACGACGCGGAAGCGTGTCACGATTTCGTGAATCAAATGCACTATAGATGGAAAGCAGCTTTCCGAGGCTAACCGGCTTCGCCACTTTCCAAGCGGTGACAGGAATAAAGGCAGAGCACACGGGAGCGAATCTGCTCCCTTGTAATGCGGCAGTCCGGTTGCAAGCCCGGGCGACAAAGCGCAGATTTCAGCGCGAAAGGCAGCACAGCGATTCATGGCAAAGGTAATCAACTTTTATGTCCCTAGCCGTTTTCGGAGAAAAGTGGGATGGCTTCCTCCGCAAAGACGCGGAAAGCTGATCGAGTTCCGTGTCCAATTAAAGAAGTCTGCCTAGCCTCCTCATTTTCTAGCTGTGATTCCCTACCTGTGTTTCGTCTTCACTGGAGCGTATTGCCGCGCTTCACCTCAATAGGGGCGATCTGCATCCTTCGCTGGCATTGACGCGCGTGCATGACGGGAGTAGCGTTGTGTTCTCTCGAAAATTGGGGCCGCGCAGCTCGCGCGACGTTCCTTTCAATTCGTAGCTACGAAGGAGAACTTCCCATGACCTCCGCAACCGGCATTTGCTTAGCAGCAGCGTTAGAGCGTTCCGTGCTAATCGCGCAACCATGAGACTCCTGGCTGGTCCTGATTTGTGTTTTCATCTCGATCACTTTGACCAAGCCCTTGTCCCTGCAACCATGAGAAACTAACCCAATTGGGTTGTCCGGTGTTCGGCGGAGGAACCCTTATGACATGGCTGCGGCCGGTGGTTGTACTCGTTCTTCTGGTACCGCTGATCGCGTGCGGCGGCAGTTCCAAGCAGAGTGGTCTTACGCTCCTCAGCATCCAGATCACTCCAGCAAATCCCTCTATCTCGGCCGGCGCTACCCAGCAGTTCTCCGCCATGGGGAAGTACAGCGATGGAAGTTCGCAGGATCTGACCAGTACCGCGATCTGGAACTCCTCCAATCCAACGGTTGCGACCATCGCGCCGGCCGGTCGGGCCACGGCGAAGGCCGCGGGAACTTCTTCCATCACGGCCGCAAGTGGGTCAAAGACGGGGTCGGCAGTGCTGACAGTGACGGCTCCCGTCCTCGTCTCGATCGCACTCTCTCCCGCTACCGCTACGATCGCTGCGGGCCTTTCGCAGCAGTTCACTGCGACAGGGACCCTGAGCGACGGCAGCATGCAAGATCTGACCGCTTCGGCGACATGGAAGTCGTCTGCCAGTCCGGTCGCAACGGTCAGCACCACGGGACTGGCGCAGGGTGTTGCTGTGGGAACCTCCACGATCACCGCCATGTCGGGCACGATTTCGGGCACTGCTAATCTCACGGTTACTGCCGCCCTGTTGACTTCCATTTCCGTAACTCCAGCAAAGGCATCGGTCCCACTCGGGATTTTGCAGCAGTTCACCGCGACCGGAACTTATTCCGACGGAACGATGCCTAACATCTCAAACCAGGTTACGTGGAGTTCTTCGAGCAGTACCATTGCCTCCATCAGCGCTGCCGGAATGGCTACTGCCAGGAACCTGGGGGACACCACCATCAAAGCTGTGCTGGGTTCGATTACGGGCGCGACCGGCCTGAATGTGAACGCTGCTAGCCTTTCCTCGATTACGATCGTCAACAAGAACATCACCATCGCCCGCACACGAGCAATCGCTTCATGGCTATTGGTTTGTTCAACGATGGCGGCACTCGCGACATCAGCGGAAACGTAACCTGGACCTCCTCGACTCCGGCAGTGGCCACCATATTCCGGTCACAGTCCGATCGCAAAAGGAGTCGCCGGCCGGTTCCACGACAATCATGGCGGCGCTCGGTTTGGTGAGCGCATCGGTGACGCTTAACGTCACGAATGCGTTGATCCAGTCCAGTTCCGTGACACCCACAGGGCGGACCGTTGCACCGACAACAGAAATAGGGTTCGTCGCAACCGGCACGTTTAACGACTCGACCATCCAGCCGCTAAATCTCGACGTTTCTTGGTCGTCGAGCAACGCAGGGTGTCGCGACAATCTCGGGAGCGGGTCTTGCACAAGCTATTACGCAAGGGTCGACGAACATCCGTGCCAGCTTCGGTGGCGTCATGGGTTTGGCCCCTCTCACTGTCAGCACAGCGACTCTGACCTCGATCACAATTACTCCGGCGACTGCTCTAATTGCTCCGGCGTCGACCCAGGGCTTCTCCGCGACAGGAAAGTTCTCCGATGGATCAAGTCAGCCCATAGCGTCGATTGCTGCATGGAGTTCCTCTGACACAACTGTGGCTACGATGAACGGCACGCAAGCTACCGGGCAATCAGCTGGGACGACCACCATCACGGCGCAAGTTGGATCTTTCAGCGCCACCGCCGATTTGGTGGTAGCGGCATCGCCGCTGGCATCGATTTCGATTGCTCCCGCAGTCACCAGCGTTCCGCAGGATATCGGCGTTCCCTTCACCGCTACGGGGACGTTTGCGGATGGAAAGACCCAGGTTTTGACGGGTGCCGCAACGTGGACGTCTTCTCCAGACTCGGTCGCCTCAATCAGTAACATTTCGGCCAGCAAGGGCTTGGCTACCGGTGTAGCTCCGGGTCAGGCGACGATCACGGCTGATTTCGGCGGCGCCGTTGGGGTTGCGACCCTGAACGTAGACGACGCCATTCTGACCTCCATCGATGTTGCACCCAGCAATCCGAACATTGCGTTGGGAGCCCAGGTGCAGTTCGCTGCCACCGGTCATTTCAGTGATGGCACGACCCTGGTCCTCACCCGTGAAGTGAAATGGGAGTCGTCGGATGCGACTATCGCGGTGATAAATCCAACAGGAACAACGAGCACGGCAGGCCTAGGTACCGCAGCGATTACCGCGACGCTGAACGGGGTGAGCGGGATTGCGACCTTAACAGTGCACTAAGGTCAGGCGTGCAGGCAGAAGGGACTTGACCGGTAACTTTGGGGAATCGAGTAATCTCGGCGCGGACCGGCCTGGGGGCCCCAAGACTCTTCTGGGATGGTCATCGGCAGTCCACTTCGATCGGCTATGGATGCAGGCCAGAAAAACGCGTCGCAACCTCTGGACGAAGTCCATCAGGGTTGACGGAGGAGCTGGCTGCTGATCCTAATGGCATCGGCAACCGCGGGTGCGAGCCTCAGCAACCCAAGTAATATTGTCGTTCTGAGCATGGGAGGCGCACGTGCCATATCTAAAGCCGGTTTTGGCCGGACTGCTTGCTTCGGCAATAACCTACCTTTGCTTTCTCACTTGGCTGCACTGGAAGGTTGTCGCTCTCGTCAAGGAACAAGGAGCGACGGGGTTAATCGCTGTCACAGGTGCGCAGGTCTACGTACTGCATTCGCCGTCATTTTGGGCACTGGCGATTATTGCGTTCGGAGTTGGGTTTTTCTTGTTTCGGAACGCGTAGTCCCC
>CAVOSN010000036.1:0-14739 GCA_963698805.1 uncultured Acidobacteriota bacterium
TCTCACGTTGCGGAAGTCGAACCATGCGTGTGAGTACTGATGCGTGAACAGCGGGTCGTTTCCTGAAATGTATGTGATGCCCTGATACGTGATGGTCGGCCTCGACCAGCGTCCCAACTGGCGGGCGGGATCGGATGCGTGGGCGAGCCGATGGCGAGCAGGTAGATCATCATCAACTCGCAGTAGTGATCCCATCGGCCTGAGAGAAAACCAGACTCCGGCATCCAGCCCATCGACAGCATCGAGCCGCCGTTGAGCATCCACGCCCAGTCGACGCGGTTGTAGATGGTGGTCGCAAGATCCTGAATTTCGGCGTCGTTGAAGTACTGGCGGGCGGTGAGCACTCCGCATAGCAGGATCGTGGTATCGACCGAAGAGAGTTCGCACTTCCCCACCCGCGCGCCGGTGTTTATGTCGACGAAGTGATAGAAGAAGCCGTGCTCGTTCGGCAGTTGGTTGGCGAGGAAGCGCAGCGTCGTGCGCACGCGTTCCTTGATGTCGGCGGAGCTTTTATAGCCGCGGCTGTCGCCGATGCAGAGCACGGCGAGTCCGAAGCCGGTGGCCGCGATGCTTGACATGGTCCGCGTATCGTTGCCGGCAGCAAGAGCACGATCCTTCACCTGGCCTGTGTTCGGGCCTGCTTCGTTCCAGAAGAAATCAAACGAGGCACGCTGGATTTCGTCAAGCAGTTGGTCGTCGGTCTGTGGGGAGGTGGCTCCGCTCTTGTGCGAACTGGAACAGGTAGGCAGCCAGGCTAGCGGTAAGGCGAGCGCGCCCGCTTGGAAGATGCGTAGAAGTTCTCTGCGGGTCAGGTCGCGCGAAGCCATCGTGATGTTTTGGTACTCGAGTTTAGAGAGTTCCTGCACAGCGATTGCTCGCATACGCTGCGGATGAGACGCCATCCGAAATCTTAAAACGCAGAGGGCGCAGATAACATCCGCGGAGATCGCAGAGAAATGCCGCCTACTTCACCGTGATTTTTGACTTTCTATTTCACCGTGATTACGGCTAGAGAATATGACGGCAGCGTCAGAGTGAGTTCCCCGTTCTTCAGCGTGCGCATTTCAGGCGCGGCCAACTCAGAAGCCTTTCGCAAATCTTTAATCTGCGCTTGCGTCGGGTAGCGGGGCGAGCCCATGGATTCATAGGCGGCATGCGGATCACCGTGCTGCGGATCGACCACCGAGATCGTTGCCTGCGACGGGGCATTGCCCTTGAATTTCAACGTCACAGTCTTCGCCGCTCCTTCTTTGTCTGGAGGCGCGTAGTTCCAGACTGCCAGCACGAGTGAGCCATCTTTCTTGCGGGTGAGCAGTGCGGAATTGGAGTCGAGCGTGATTCTCTCCTCGCCTAGTTGGTGCAGCAGCCGGAATGCATTGAAGGCGGGCTTGGGAATTCCGCCGGCGGTAATCAGGCCGAAGCCGCCGTAGAACGGCGTCTTCACGACGCCCTGCTCTTCGAACACGTCGGAGAAGGTCCAGTAGGACATGGAGTCTACCAGGCCGTCGCATTGACGAAGCGTATCGGCAAGCCATGGCCCCATGTAGGAAGTATCGGTAACCGCGGGCTCGTTCATGTAGCTGGCGTTGAACTCGCTCCAGATCAAAGGCAGCTTGGGCATCGCGGAGGCTTTGATCTGGTCGTGAACCTTCTTCACGGCTTTGCAGACCATCTGGTCGCGCGGAATCACGTCGTGCGTGCCGAAGACGTCTTCTGATTTGTCGTTGCCGTAGACGTGCGAGGAGACGAAATCAACGGGAATGTGATTCTCGGCGCAATGTTGGATGAAAGCATCGGCCCAGGCGGCCTGCGCGGTAGAGGGACCTCCGACGCGAAGCTTCGGACTCACATTCTTCAAAGCGCGCGCCGTGTGATCGTAAAGTTCCCAGTAGGTTGGCTGTTTCGGATTGCCTCCCCAGAAATCGAGGTTGGGTTCGTTCCAGACTTCGAAATACCACTGGCTGACTTCGTCGATGCCGTAGCGTTCGACGAGATGCTTGGTAAATTGCGTAATGAGGTCATCCCACTTGGCGTAGTCCTTGGGCGGGGCGACGAACGGCTTGTACCAGAAGGGTGAACGCATTGTCCTTCGAGGCGAGGTCCTTGGGCATGAAGCTGAGTTCGACGAAGGGACGAACGCCGTCGGCCAGCAGGCTGTCATAAATCTGATCGACGTAGGAGAAGTTGTATTGGACCTGACCCTTGTCGTCTTCGTTATAGATTCCGACCTCGTCGTGGAAGATGGCGTGAAAGCGAACGTATTTGAAGTCGGTGATCTGCTTCACTTCGCGCAGGTCGCGGCGATAGCTGTCTCGCAGAGTGAGGACCGCGCGGCCGGAACCAAACATCTGCTCCCAGAAATGCGGAAAGGGATGAGCGGGGGCTGAGGGGTCTAAGACAATGGTTTCGTTGGTCTGAGCACCGACGGGGGAAGCGATCGCTAGCAGAACCGCGAGGAGGACCGCACGGAAGAATTCATTTTTCATCAGGGCGACCGTTCTTGAAGGAGTAACTAAATCGGTTTAGTGGCGATTTTATAACACGGCCAATAAAGCCAAGTCAAGAAGTGAAGTCAAGAAAATGGCAGGGTTCCAACGGGGCGGGAGACGGCGGTAAACAGGGCAATCGGAAAAACAAAACTGCCCGCGAAATGTTCCGCGGGCAGCCTCGCTTTGCGTTTTGCCGGGCGGTCACCGTCCGCCCTGCAGCCTCTTAGATTCCCGTGCCGGTCAAAGTGACCGTCATAGGACTGGTGGCCGAGTTGTTCCGAATCGACAGAGTTGCCGTGCGAGCCACTCTGCGATTCGGGTGGAAGGTTACGCTAATCGTGCAGCTCGAGTTTGCAGCCAAACCCGCGCCTCCGATGGGGCAGGTGGTGGTCTGGGCAAACCGGCCAGGGTTCGCGCCACCCAGCGTGATGCTGCTGATCACCAGCGGCAGCGCGCTCGTGTTGCTGACGTTGATCGTCTGGGGAGCGCTGATCGTGTTGATCAGCACGTTCCCGAAAGCCAGTGACGTCGGCGAAACGCTGATAGTCGGGCGAACGGTCGTGCCAGTGAGAGTCACCGTCCCAGAGACAGCGGGCGCAGCGACACTCACGCGAATCAACGCTGAGCGGTTGAGGGTGTTATTGGGAGTGAACGTCACGTTGATGGTGCAGGATCCACCAATGGCTAGACCAGTCCCGCCGATCGGGCAGTTCTGGGTCATACCGAACCGTTGGGGGTTGGCTCCCGCGAGTGTGATGCCAGTAATACGCAGCGCCGCACTGCCCGTGTTGGAGACAGTGACCGCTTGCGAAACCGTGGTTACACCCAAAGGCGAGGTAAAGGCCAACGCAGTCGGGTTCAGTGTGAGCACCGGCCCTACCGCCGTGACCGTCAACGTTCCTGGCACGTAAGTGATGTTGTAGTTGGTCGAGGTCTGTCCCGAGCAGGTGATCGGGTATGGCCCCGGCAAGCTCGTGGCAGTCGCAGTGGACGTGCAAGACAGCGTGCCCGTCAGCGAAGCCGGAGTATCCCCGTTCACCAGGGTTACGTAGCTTGCTGTGAAGGTCGGATTCGGAACTCCGAACGCTCGAGACACGTTGTTGGCCGTGATGGTCAATGGAACCGCGGTGATCGACAGCGTGCCGGGCACGTAGGCGATCGTGTAGTTGGGTGCAACCGCTCCCGAGCATTGCGTGGTGTAAGTGCCCACCGGATTTCCGGCGGGGACTGTAACCGAGCAAGTCGCTGGAGTCGTGACGCTGTTGGCGACGTTATCCGTGCCCACAAACCCACTGTAGCTGGGTGTGATTGTGGGAACTGGCGTCCCGTAAGCAATCGTCGCGCTGCTGGCGGTGACGGCCAGAGCCGCTGGGTTGACTACGAGTGTGCCGGTAGCGGTGCTCGCCGCAAATCCGTTTTGCGCGGCGAAATTGGCCACGAGAGCATGGTTCCCTACGGCAGGTGTGAGCAATGCTGGGGTGTTGGTGCTATCGAAGACCGCCACACCGCCCGTGAGGGCCACGGTGATCGGCGCACCAGCATCGACTGTAAGAGTCACGTTGCCAATGACGGCGCCTCCGGCTGAGGTGACGCTGACAGTTACCAAGCCGTTCTGACCATAGTTAATGGCCGGGGCTTGGATCACGGTCGTTGTCATCGCTCCCGCCTGGGTTGAGACCCACGCGGAGAACATGGCCTGGACCTGGAAGATCCCAGCGAGCGGAGACTGCGGCATGAAGTCGTCTTCAGCTTGCACGCGGTAGAAGACCGTGCCAGCAGGAGCCGACGAGTCGGTGACTGTGATGGGCACTCCGTAAGCAGTGCTCGGTACGCTGTGGTTGCTATTGGTAACGAGGTCGACCGGGGCAGGGTTAAGGAAAGCTGGATCCGTAGATCTTTGGAGATTGAATCCGCTTTCACTGGCTGCGTTGTCGGTCCAGGTAAGAAGCACCTGTCCGGTTGCATCGCGCACCGCGGTGAAGGCCGATGGTGCGGGAGGCGCGACCTGGAAGATGATGGGCCGCATCATGTCGTTTTCTTCGTGGCCGAGGATGTGGCAATGCCACACGTACTCCTGGCCGAAGTTAACCCGAGCATTGGTGGTGCCCCCGCCGCCTGGGATCGCATTGCCGGTGCCGGGATCAATTCCGGAGATCGCGGGAGAGATCACGCCGTCGGGCATGGTCACATCAAGCGAGCGGATACTGTCAGGCAATGGGAATGGAATCGTCTGCGCGACCGGCTGCATGGCCACCACGACGTCTTCCAGCGGATTCATGCGGACCGTGTCTTTCCAGCCCAGTTCGTTGGCATCGGGCACCTTGACGGCGCCGTCCCAACCGATGCGGTTGATCACCTGCACGTTGAACAGGTGGAAGTGAATGAAGTGGGTGTCGACACCGTTGTGCGTGATCTTCCAGAGTTGAGGAACGGCGTTGGGGTCGTTCGCGCTGTCCTTAATGATCTCGGTCGCCCATTCCGCGTAGCCGAAGGGCAACGTGGTCTGAGTGAGGAAGTTCGTCAACGGAATTTCGGTGCCCATTGTCGCGTTCATCCGGCCATAGTCAAGTGTGAAGAGTTCCTGAATTGCCTTCTGACCATAGTCCAGGGTGATGGGAGCGGTGGCTCCGAGCGGCGTGAAGGTAATCGTGTTGTCAGAGATGCGTCCGTAGGTTGCGGTGGGCGCATTTCCGCCGGAAGCGACCGGATAGGCCGGCTCGGGCACGATGGCCTGCTTGGGAGTGGTTGCGTTGGACGCGGAGAATGCCACGGGCAACGCAGCCAGCAAGCTGGTCAAGCTGAACGGGGTGACGTTGGGTGCGGTCGCATCCACCACGATCTGCATGATCGTGCGGGTGTTGGGACCGTAGCCCGGAATCGTCGTGGGGGCGCCACCGGTGGTGACTTGGTCCATATCACCGGTGTAGTAGTCGATGCGCGAATCGAACGCCGGAACCGGCGCGGGCGCGTCGTTGTAAAGGATGAGGGTTTTGCCAGCGTAGGCGGTGAAGTCGACGACTGCATCCGCGCGCTCGGCAGGGCCCATCAGCAGACCGTGGCTCGATACGTTGAGTACGGTGATGCTTCGACGGTTGTATTCAAAGCCAACCGGCGTCGGCGGGACCACAGCGACTGCCGGGAGCAAGCCACCTTCGGTACCGATCTGGTAGAACGCTGGACCGGCAGCGGTCTTGTCGGGAACTCCGCCGTCACGTCCATCGAGCTGATCGGGCCACACGTAGCCGGTAGTTCCGAGGCCTCCGCGAATTGCAGGGACGATCGGAACTTCTGTGCCAGCGGCGCCGGGTACAGCGCAGTTGGTGGCGGCCGCAGTGAAGGTTCCGCTTCCGCAAGCCTGGTACAACCCCAGGTTGATGGTGCGGTCATTGGCTGCATTCAAGATCCGCATGCGATACGCGGCCGGAGCAACATGGAGCACTGGATACGCTTTGCCGTTGACCAGTGGTGTGTCCATGAAAGCTTCGGGCGTTCCCGACGGATTAGGAGCGATCGGGCAACCGTTCTTGTAGTTGTCTGCCGCAGTTGGCTGGATGACGACACCGGGATATGCGGAAGAGGTGCAAGGAATCGTGACAGCCGTATTGGCGCCCAGCGGTCCGGTACCTGCCATTGACAACGTCGTCTGCGGGGGGAAGAACCACGGGCCGTAGTCCCACCGGCCGACGCCGTTGGCTCCAGCCAGGTCGGAAGGATTCTGGTTGGGCATGTAAACGTGCGGATACCAGAGATCGCCGTTGCCATTCGAGGCAGGAGCAGCCGTGCCCGTGCCCCAGACCCAGGTGGGATCGGTACCAGCCAACTGGCTGGCGCTGGGCACGAAGCTCTTTTCCTGAATCACTAGCGGAAGGAGATGCGCGAGGTCCGGTGCGGCCTGAGTACCGTTGGTGGCAATCGTTCCCGGAACACCGGCGTTCAAGAGAGCAGTTTCTTCAGCCGGATCATAGAGCAAGTAGCCGGCAGCTTCGCCGACATACACGTTCAGACGCGTAATGCCGTAAGCATGGTCGTGGTAGAACATCAGGCGTCCGCCCTGCTGGTTGGTCCAGTAGAACGTCATGGAGCCGTCGCCGGGGTCAGTCGTGGCCCCCACGGGCAACTGCGCTGCCGTGCCACCCGAGCAATTAGTGGTCACGGTCGCGCTGCATTGAGGAACAACCACTCCGCCGACGAAGTACATGTCAGGGACGTTCTGCGTGCTGACGCCCTTCTTGAAGTTGGTGATCTCGTTTGCAGGCGCGGTCCACTGATGCGGCGTTCCGTCGCTGATCCACGGAGTATTGCCGCCGTGCAGGTGGAGCGTGGCGCGGTTCTCGGAATAGGCGGTGCCGTCAGGTCCGGCGCCAGCGCCCATGTAAGTTGTGTCGGTGGGAATGAAGAGATGCCCGCCGACGCCGACCGGCAGGCAGTTCATGAACTTCACGCGCGCTGCGCGATTCCTTTGCGCGAGAATCACAGGTCCCAGGTATTGAGGTGTGGGCGCCGCTGGACAGGTAGAGGTGCCGGTTGGAACCTGGACGTAACCGCGGAGTTTGGTGGCCGGCAGATCAGCGTGCATCTGCTGGGTGTACTCAACCAGTGCGATCTCGTAGTAGTCCGACCCGGGGAACGTGTTTGCATCCGGAGCGGCGAGGGGCAAGTTGGGAAGCACGTCGGTGGGAACAAACTTGCGGATACCGGTTCCAGCCACGACGGTGGCCGGATCGAGTTTGGCAAGGATGATGGCGTCGGCCCCGGTGGGATCGGTGATGGTTACGATGGGAGCAACGTAGCCGCCACCCGCCGAAACACCGTTGACGGAAAGGATCGATCCCGTGATTGGGTCTAGCGTGACCGTGGCGGCAGCACCGCTTGCGCCCGGCGTGTTGTAGTAGTCGGTAATCGTGACGACAGGAGCGGTGTAGCCACTGCCGCCATCCAGAATCGTGAAACCAGTCAGGGAAATATCGACACCGCCGATTGGCAGAGGGCTGTTCGCATAGTTCGCTTTACCAAAGTAGTCGGTGCAGAGGGTCGTGCCCGTAGCGTCGGGCGGCGTCGCAGTACTGAAGATCGGCACCACGCCTGTCGCGTCGAAGGAGTTGCAGGTTGGAATCGTTGTTTGAGCGGCAGCAAATGTGCCGATGAGCAACAGCAGCAGGGTCACAAAGATTCGGGTTTTCATTGCTGCACCCCACTCTGGGAAGTTGTGTTCAGTTTTTTCTGAGCGTCCGCTTTTGCGCGACGAGCCCTGGTACGCTCGGCGGCGGCGCGGCGTTGCGCGTTTGTCATCTGCCGCATGGGCATGACGGTGTTGGGATCTTTGATCCAAGCCTTGCTGGGTGGGTGCTGCTTTAGAACCTGCTCTTTAGCGGTCGGCTTGGACTGTACAGTTTTCGTCTGTGCCAACCCCTGAATTCCTCCCACACAGACAGCAATGGCGAGAAGGAGCCAACGCAAGAACCTGAAAGATGTGTTGCTTTCCATGATTTCTCCTTTAAACAAACCAGCAAACTCGACCTGGGATAAATGAATCCGGCATTTCCTGCGCACACTTCTGGAACTGAACTTTTGGGGAGGGGCCTAACTTGCATTCCGCCAACGGCCAAGCAGGTAGATGGTTGAGTTATTCCTGGAATTGCGGCTGCGGATGAAGACGTTCTGGGGGGAACGAATCGTCAACCGGCCGTTGGCGAACAGCTATTGGGGGTCAGCTCTTCGCCAGTGCTTCAACCCAGGAGCAAATGTCGACTCATTCAAGCGACCATCTCGACTGCGTGGTCTTCGTAAATTCCGTTGCAGTTTGGCAGGGGCATGTATCTCACGTCTGTGTTCCACGTCACGTAGTCACTGTGTCGTGCGTCACAAAGCAATGTGCGAGGGAGCTTCGTCGGTCGCGTGAACGACATTACGAAGGAAGTAACTATGGCGGGTAACATCGTGTAAGTGGCTGCGAACAGTGGGCGGCGACGTGGCGGTTGTAGCAATAGGCGCCATGTGTGAGAGCAGGTTACGCGGAAGGGAGTTTTCCCATTCCGGTTTTGGGAACGCGAGTTCGGACAAATATTGCCATGTGCGATTCGTGGGGCTTGCCATGTACTTCTGGACATCTTGACGGTGCACAACGAAGGAACGTAGAGTTCCACGCAATCTCGCACTCGCATTTGAGAGTCAGCCAGCTTCCAAGGTGGGCGCCACGCCACAAGGTGGGGTTGTGTTGGGGTATGCCGACATGACATCGGGCCTTGCTGTGAGTTGGCTGGACAATTGGGACGACTCGCGCTAAGCATCCCAAAAATCCACAGAACGAGAACCTCGCGGGAGTGTGTCTGCTTCCGCCGAAGGAGGGCCCAAGTGAAACGTAAGAACGTTTTGATGGTCGTGGTGTGTCTGGTGGTCGTAGTGCAACTCCCCCGAAATGTGTACGCACAAACTGATCCTGGTCCGCGGGCTGGAACAGCGGGCGCAGGAAGCTTCTACCCGGGGCTGGGCGCCGGGGAGCAGGCGATGTTCACGCAAGGCATGCAAGCGTTCATGGAAGTCGATTCGGTATCAGGAGGAATGACGGGAGAAGGCGGTACCGGACTGGGTCCGGGATTTAACGGCAACAGCTGTGCGCAATGCCATGCACAACCAGCGCTGGGTGGAAGCAGCCCGGGAAGCAAGAGTCCGCAGAATCCGATTCCTAATCCGCAGGTAGCGCTGGCGACACTGGATGGGGCAACGAATAAGGTCCCTCCTTTTATTACTCCGGACGGGCCGGTGCGCGAAGCACGCTTCATCATGACGGTAACGCAGTCGGGCGCGGTTCCGGATGGAGGAGTGCATGATCTGTTTAGCGTTTCCGGACGAAGCGATGCCGGCGGCTGTGGTCTGACGCAGCCTGACTTTGCAAGAGAACTGGGGCGCAACAATGTGATCTTCCGGATCCCCACACCCGTGTTTGGACTTGGGTTGGTGGAGGCGACGCCGGATAGCGTACTGCGCGCGAACCTTGCGGCGAATGCAGCGCAGAAGTCTTTTTTGGGCATTCGCGGGAGTTTTAATACGAGTGGAAACGACGGCACGATTACGCGCTTCGGATGGAAGGCACAGAATAAATCGCTGCTGATCTTCTCGGGCGAGGCTTACAACGTCGAGCAGGGTGTATCGAATGAAGTCTTCCCTTCGGAACGGTCGGCGGATGGCGGGTGCGCGTTCAATCCGTCGCCGGAAGACTTTGCCGGCGGGGATGCCGCCGAGAAGATGTCGGACGTGCTGGCATTCGCGATGTTCGCGCGTTTGTCGGCGCCACCTACTCCAGCGGACCCGACGCCCTCTACACAAAACGGCGCGGCACTTTTCGACAAGGTCGGGTGCAGTTTGTGCCACACGGCGACATTGACGACTGGAACTTCGCGATACACCGGCATGTCGAGTGTTTCTTATCATCCGTACTCTGACTTTGCGCTCCACCATATGGGGTGGAATCTTGCAGACCGTATCACCCAGGGAGCGGCAGGACCGGATCAGTTCCGGACTGCGCCGTTGTGGGGTCTGGGGCAGCGGCTATTTTTCCTGCACGATGGGCGCACGTCGAATCTGGTCCAGGCAATTCGAGCGCATGACGGCAGAGGCTCGGAAGCCAGCGGAACGGTGCACCGCTTCAATACGCTGAGTCCGGCGCAGGCGCAGGACCTGTTGAATTTCCTTCGGTCATTGTGAGAAGGGTGACGAACCTGAGAGGTGATTCGCTCGACGCCAGTTGAGCGATTGGCTGAGGCTCGCATAGGGGAAGTGCGGGCCTCAGACCTTGACCGTTTCTTCCGAAATAGTAGGCAAGCTGGCGGCCTGCCAGGCGTCGATGCCGCCGAGCACGTTGACTACGTTTTGAAATCCTGCGCGCTGTAGCACGCTGCAAGCGATGGCACTGCGGTATCCACTCTTGCAATGCACGGCGATGCGGCGATCTTTTGCCAGCGTAGGCAGATTGCTATTCAAGGTGTCGAGGGGCGACCACGCGGCGCCTTCGATGTGGTTGGCCTTCCATTCGCCTTCTCGGCGGACATCGAGGAGTTGCGCCTCGCCGGAGCGCAGCCAGGCGTTCACCTGGTCCACAGATGCTTCTTGTAACGTGGCGACCGGCATTCCTGCCTGCTCCCAACCGGTGATGCCGCCGTCCAGGAAGCCGCGGGCATCCTCGATGCCGACTCGCGCCAGGCGCAGGCGCGCTTCGGATAACTGCTCATCGTTGTCGGCGATCAGGACGGGACGCGAGGATAGTCCAAGCACGGATCCGCCCCAAGATGCGAACTGGCCTGAAAGCGCGATGTTGATCGAGCCGGAGACATGCCCTTTGGCGAAGTCGCTGGGGGGGCGAACGTCGAGAGCGAGGATGCCGTCATCGAGCAGAGACTTGAGAGCTTGGGGAGACAGCGGCTTGAGTTCCTTGAGTTCTGAAAGCGGAGCGGCACCGTCGCGATTGATTTCCGCATCCTGCAGGAAGTAGTCGGGGCGGACCGGAACCTTCGACGTGAGTTCACGGATGAATTCTTCGCGGCTACCGATTTGCAGGGCGTAGTTCGTCATGCGCTCGGTCGCGATGGTGGAAGAACGCTCAGCCCGCATGTTGCGACCGCACAACGAGCCTGCGCCGTGCGCCGGGAAGACCAGGACGTCGCCGGGCAGCTTCATCAACTTATTGTGGAGGCTGTCATAGAGGAGCCCAGCAAGTTCGGCCGGCGTGTGTGACTGGGAGAGGTCCGGGCGGCCGACGTCGCCGATGAAGAGCGTGTCGCCGGTGAAGACCGCCCAGGGCTGGTCGGACTTTTCTTCATCGGTGACGACCAGGCAGATGCTCTCCGGCGTGTGGCCCGGCGTGTTCAGGACGTCGATGCGCATGTTGCCGACGCGCAACTGGAAACCGTCGCCGGCTTCCGTGCGAGTGAAGCGGGCCCCGCCATGCGGACCTATATATATGGTGGCGCCGGTGCGCTCGGCGAGTTCCTTGTGTCCGGAAACAAAGTCGGCGTGGAGATGGGATTCGAAGATGTGACGGATCTTGAGATCGTGCTCGGCGGCGGCGGTCAGGTAAATTTCGACGTCACGCTGAGGATCAATGACGACGGCCTCGCCCTCGGAGGCCAGCATGTAGGACGCGTGTGCGAGACAGCCCAAATAGAACTGTTCAAAGTACATGGCAGCCCTCCAAAAGCCACTCTATCGTAGTATTTTCGGGAGAAAGGGTCTACCGGCATGGGATAGCAGGAACAGGAGACGCCGATGAAGCATCTTATGGCACTCGCACTTTTGTGCGTGAGTTTTGTGGCAACCTCATTCGCTTAGTCTGGGCAGCAGCGACAGGAAGCAGTGATTGATCAAGCACATACCGAGTGGATCGCAACTGCGCTGCGCTCGATTCAGGCCATCAAAGTCGGGATGTCACGTTCCGAGTTGATGAAGGTCTTCACCACTGAGGGTGGTTGGAGTTCAAAAGCGCGACAACCTCACAAAAAACCTACGTCTACCGAAAATGCCTGTACATCAAGGTCGATGTGAAGCTGGCGATCTCCGGTCCTAACAAAGACGTACCCACAGACAAGATCATAGAAATATCGCGGCCTTATCTTGAGTGGACGGTGGCAGACTGAAGCGACTTTTTCGGTCTGTCCCCTTACTTTCGTCCCCTTGTTGGAAATGGAACGATCGAGCCAAGGAATGAGGGCCCGCAAGTCAGGTTTTTATCAACCAACAACGGTACATCGAAGCAATGTCGCTTGCCACCGATTGTGAAGCAGAATTGGTACATAGGTGTCTCCTCGTTTTGGAAATGCCATCGTGATAGGAGCCGTTGAGACGTCAGGTGCGTGCAGGACCTGCGCCGCGGCCAGGAGTGCTGGAGCCCGCAATCATTACAGTAGTGCAGGCAGCTCGTCCGGCGTTTCGTTTCTGCGGGGAAATTCTTGCGGGAATGGAGGGACGTCCGGAACGTACCCAATCCCTCGACGAATAAAAATTGGTAACGTCCTGTGCGTCTCCGGGTTCGTCCGCATTCGGGCGATGCGAACTGAAGCAGAAAAGAAGGAGGACAGCACAAAGCCGCCCTCCTTGGGGGCGTTACTTCTGATCGTTGTCGGGCGGTGCCGCCGCGGTCGGAGGTGGTTCGTGGCGTCCCTTGACCCACTGGTCGCGTTGTGCCTGCATCTCGTCCCACTTCTTCTGTTGATCAGGATTCAGCAAAGCGCGGATCTGATCGTTGGAGGCTTTGTGGGAATCCATCATCTTCGTGCGACGGTCCTGCTGTGAGTCCGAAGCGTCGGCATGGATCTTCTGCATCTGTTCCTGCTCCGACTTGAAGATGTCGGCAACTTTGGTTTTCTGATCGGCGCTCAGATTGAGTCGCTTGGTCAGCATTTCGGCGCGACGGTCAGGGTCGAATCGGCCACCACGTCCACTGTGTTCGGGGGGAGCACCCGTAGGCGCTGCCTGCTGATCGCTGCTCGGCGTATCCTGCGCGATGACCGCTGGCGTGGCGTATGCCAGTCCGGCAAGTGTTAAAGCCAATATCCAATTCTTCAACATGAAATCTCCTTTTTTATGCCCAATTCCCGGGTTATTGGTATGAACACGATTATCGTTGGCGAGTTGTCGCTTCGCGTCGCCGTTTACGAATCTCTACGTCTTCGCTCGACAGCATATCTCCTGCTCACGTTGCAAAAGTGCTTTTAATTCAAGGAGATAACGTCCAGCCGTGAACTCCGAAGCGTGCGCCGTACAAACCCGTCCCGGCATACACGGATCCCCCGGGAACTCCTACACACCTCATCCGATAGCGAGAACAGGTTCGGTTCCCTACATTACTAGTATCAATCACACTCGAGGTCACACGATGACGAACATGCTACGGAACAGACGTACGAAGGATTGGGTAAGGCTCGCCATGAGAGCGGGGCTCTTGATGACGGATGCCAAGCTATGGTCGGCGATCCAAAACCAGATGCGTGATCGCACTGACGGATTGAGTGACGCCATCAACGAAAAATACGAAGATGCGTCGGAACGTTTGTCGAACGCCAGCGACGCGCTACGCGGTCGCAGCCAGTGGCCCAGTTGGGGCAGCTTTCTTCTCGGTGTGGGCATTGGCACCGGAATCGGATACCTGGTCGCGCCGACGTCTTTCGACAAAGTTCGAAACGCCATCAACGAACGGGTTGCCGCTTAAATCGCTGGCTACGGCGTGGCATACTCAGCCGCGGGTCAGGGCTATCGAGCGCTCTGGTTGATACCACGCCGTAACTGAGTCTTTATCGCAGGGGAACCGAGTCATTCGACCTAGGAGATTGCGAAAAATCTTTGAAGACACACAGAACGCCCCCCTGAGGCGCTAAAGCGCAGACACATTTTTCGGCGACTTAACGGCACGACTGAAGTCGTGCCCTTCCCTTAAACCTCTTCGGAGCGGAGTTTTTCCGCAGTCTGTGAAGTCCTGCCCTTCTCTTGACCTGCCCTTCCCTTCCCTTCCCTGCCCGAAGTAGAGTTTTTCCGCAACCTCTGAGAGAAACCCTTCCCTCTCGTACATCCCTTGTTGTCTTCCAAAGCGTCGGAAAGAGATGGCCTCACGGTCATCTGAACGGAACGTTCTGATTGCGGCTTTGGCGAACCTGGGCATCGCCATCTGCAAATATGTGGCCGCCGCCTTCACGGGAAGCTCCGCGATGCTGGCGGAGGCGTTCCATTCAACCGCCGACACCGGCAACGAATTGCTGCTGTTGCTGGGCCTGAAGCGGAGTGCAAGGCCACCGGACGAACTTCATCCTTATGGCCACGGCAAGGTTTTGTATTTTTATTCGTTGCTGGTCGCGGTCTACATCTTCGCGATCGGCGGAATGTTTCACTCTACGAAGGCATCACCCACCTGCGCGATCCTGTGCTGTCCCAACATCCCGGCTGGAACTATGCGGTGCTTGCAGTCACAGCCGGCTTCGAGCTGTACTCCTGGCGAATTTCGTATCGCGAACTGGTCCGGCGCAAAGAGCCGAACGAGAGCACTTGGGACGAAATTATCGGGAGTAAAGATCCAACAGTTTTTACCGTGTTCCTCGAGAACTCGGCGGGGTTGGTGGGAGCCGCGCTGGCGTTCCTGGGAATTTTCCTGGGACACCTATTTCACAACCCGAGGTTCGACCCGATAGCGTCGATCCTGATCGCGCTGCTGTTATCCGCAGTCGCGGTACTTTTGGGGCGAGAGAGTGGAGCACTGCTGGTCGGGGAGAGA